>CAVXAL010000001.1:0-3099 GCA_963759765.1 Candidatus Aminicenantota bacterium
AGGAGCGGACGCTGCGGCTGCTCGGCTGGGCGGCGCTGCTGGCCATCTTTATCGCTTCACTCGGCCTGTTCGGCCTGGCCTCGTTCATGGCGGTGCAGCGCACCAAAGAGATCGGCATTCGCAAGGTGCTGGGCGCCACCGTCTCCGAGGTTGTCCGGGAGCTTTCCGGCGAATTCTGCCGCTGGGTGCTGGCGGCCAACATCCTGGCCTGGCCGGTGGCCTATTTCCTCATGAGCCGCTGGCTGCAGGAGTTCGCCTACCGCGTTCCCATTGGCATGTGGCCTTTCCTGCTGTCGGGCTTTGTCGCCCTGGCCGTCGCCCTGTTCACCGTGAGCTATCAGGCTGTCAAAGCCGCGCGGGCCAACCCAGTGGAGAGTTTGCGCTATGAATGATGGGGGCCGATTTGTTTAAAAACTACTTGAAGGTGGCCTGGCGCAATATCATCCGCCACAAGGGCTATTCGCTGATCAACATTTTCGGCCTGGCCGTGGGCATGGCCTGCTGCATTCTGATCGCCCTTTTCGTTCAGCACGAGCTGAGCTACGACCGGTTTCACGAAAACGCGAACCGAATCTTCCGCCTGGGTGTGACCCTCAAGCTGCCCATCGGCGACCGGGGCTACTCGATTGTCCGCTCGGATATTGTTCCTGCTATTGCCCATGATCTGCCCGAAGTGGAGGAGGCGGTGCGCCTGGTCGACCGTGGCTCCTCCAGACTGAGTTGCGGCGACAAGAAGTTCAAGGTGGATATGATATGTGCAGACCCCAATTTTTTGAGCTTTTTCACTTTTCCACTGCTCCGCGGCGACCGGGCCGCAGTCCTGCGCGAGCCCCACACGATTGTGATCAGCGAAGAGGTGGCTCGCCAATTTTTTGGCGACCAAGATCCGCTGGGGCAATCTCTTTCATTTGAGAAGAAGGTTGATTTCAGGGTCAGTGGAGTGCTGAGAAATCTTCCGGATAACACCCACTTCAAATTCAGTGCCGTTGTTCCTTTCGTCGACATGAAAGAAATGTTTGGGGTCGACGTTGCCAAGGATTTCGTGTTGGCCACCACCTATTTGCGGCTGAAAAGGGGGGCCTCGGCCAGGGAGCTGGCCAGGAAACTTCCCCGGTTTAATGAAACGCATTTCGGGAAAAGGGCTTTGAAGAATCTTTATTTCCTCCAACCCCTCGCTGCGATCCACCTCGGCTCCAATCTGTTTGCCGAGTTCGACCAGAACAGCGACATTAAATATTCCTATTTCCTGTCGCTGCTGGCCCTGTTTATACTGCTCATGGCCGGGGTCAATTACATGAACCTGGCCGCCGCCCTTTCCCTGCAACGGGTCAAGGAGGTGGGAGTGCGCCAGGTGGTCGGCGCCCGGCGCGGCCAGGTCGCCGCGCAGTTCCTCGGAGAATCGCTGTTCCTCTCTTTCCTGGCCCTGATCTTGGCCCTGATCCTGGCCGAGCTGCTGCTGCCCTTCTTCAACACCCTGATCAAAAAGAACCTGCATATCAATTACTCGAAGAATTTCCTCTTTTATCTGATTCTTTTAGGCATCGCCCTCTTCGCCGGTTTGTTTTCGGGGAGCTACCCCACCTGGCTGGCCTCGCGGTTCAGGCCGGCGGCGATTCTGAAGTCGAAAGCGCCGACGCGGCTGGGCAGCAGCCGGCTGCGCAATATCCTGGTCATGTTTCAGTTTGCGGTGTCGGTCTGGTTCATTGGCGCTACTCTGGTTGTTGTCAAGCAGATCCGATACGTCCGTTCCAGGCCGCTGGGTTTCGACAAGGAAAACGTGCTCGTTCTTCCGGTCTACGACATGGGGGAGGAAATCAGGACTTTCAAGCAGGAACTGCTTCGCGATTCCCGCATCGACGCTGCAGCCATTTGTTCCTATACTCCCGGGTTCGAGTCCTCATGGCCCTCGGTGGTCCGCCCCGAGGGCGGGCCGGAGGGTGCTTCATTTAACGTGACCCCCATCGGTGTGGACGAGGATTACTTCCAGACCTTGGGAATGAGGATGACCGAAGGCCGGTTTTTTTCCAGCCAGAGGCTCGGTGATTATAAAAACGCCGTGATCATCAACCAGGAGGCAGCCCGCCTTTTCGGCTGGAAAGAGGCGGTCGGCCAGCGCCTGTCCAGCGATTCTTCGGCTCTGCCGGGGCCGCGGACCGTGATCGGGGTGGCCACCAATGTCCATTTCACTTCCCTGCACAAGAAGATAGATCCATTCTTGTTCTATTTCATTACCGGCGAAAACCTTCATGGCAATGAGCTGGCGGTGAAAATCAATCCCCGCGACGTTCCCGGAGCCCTGGCTTTTATCCGGGAAACCTGGCGGCGTTTCTCGCCTTATGGAATTTCTTCTTTCGATTTTGTCAGCGAACGGTTCGATAAGCTCTACGAAGAGGATCGCCGGGCCGAGAAGGTTTTTGCCTTCGCCGCCGTTCTTTCAGTGGCTATTTCCGGGCTGGGGCTTTTCGGCCTGACCTCGTTTGCGGCTGCAACCCGGACCAAGGAGATCGGGATGCGCAAGGTACTCGGTGCCTCGGAAGGGAAGATTGTCTCGCTGATTTCCCGGGAATTCCTGCGCAGTGCGCTGCTGGCCAATGTGATCGCCTGGCCGCTGGTCTATGTGGTCATGCGCCGCTGGCTGCAGAGCTTCGCCTACCGGACCTCGTTTGGCCTGGAAACCGTTGTGCTCGGTTCAATTTTTTCTCTGGCCATCGCGGTTGCCTCGGTCGCTTTCCAGTCCTTCCGCGCCGCCCGGGCCAATCCGGTTGAGAGTTTGAGATATGAGTGAGCGGAGGGGAGCATGATAAAAACCCGGAGGTTGCGAATCTTCCTCCACGCCGCGATTCGAGGCGCCATCAATCTCAATGACGTCAAGACTGCGGCCTGCTGTGATTTCCTTGCAGATTTCGCACTCGTTGTAGGGATTCGTCCCTTTCGGCGAGAAACAATTAATGGCTTTCGCCAGGATGCGGGCGGTGGTAGTCTTACCGGTGCCACGAGCGCCGCTAAAAATGTACGCGTGGGCAAGCCGATGCGACGCTATCGCGTTGCACAGCGTGCTGGTAACGTGCGCTTGGCCGACGACCCCTTCAAAAACCAACG
>CAVXAL010000002.1:0-842258 GCA_963759765.1 Candidatus Aminicenantota bacterium
CGAATCAGGATACTGGCAAAACGTGAAGGGTTCCCAGTGCCATTCGAATCGGTGGGTTTGCTTGTTATCTCGTCCGACGACGCGCGTACGGTGCGTGAGCTGGCCGATGCGATAGGAGCGAAGACTGTCGTCCAGATGGTGGACCTCGTCCGTGCCATAGCTTACATCTCGGAGAAGGTGAGGGTCACGCCCTCTTCATGGTCGGTTTGGAAGCCCAAGTACGAGGCCCTTTGGAGATGGCTCGAGGACCACCAGGCCGAAATCCCCGAAGGCGCTGACGCAGAGTTCGCTGAGGACAAGATAGTGTTCGCCGCCGGTTCCTGGTTCGTCCCCGGCCGTGTTATCCTGGACGACGAAGGGTTGACCGACACCCCGGTAAGCATGGGCGAATGGTGCATCATCCCGACCTCGCTCGGATTTCCTTCGGCCATGAGGCGCCTGGGGACCCAAATGACCTCGCAGCTGACAGAGCAGATGCTGCGGAAGCTTCTGGGGACCCTCAAGGAAGGGACGACGCTCGAGCCTAAGAAGGCAGCCGTCGTCCTTGGGTTGCTGACTGTCGCGCACGCCAGAGGTTGGACGGAACAGATGGACGTCGTCCCCTGGCCAATCAGCACTTCACGTGTGATAACGTTGGGGGACCCCGGAGCCGCCTTCGTGGGCAACCAGTCCCTTGTTGCGCTCTTCCCTTCGATTCCTCAGGTAATTACAGGAGCGAACGGCAGACAAGATCAGGGTCTAAAATCACTCGCAGAGACCTGGAAGGCAGAGCTCGTCGAGGGGAGAGTCTCGTATCCGGACAATCCCTTCCAACCAGGAGGAAGGGCCATCGAAATGGAGGCTGTGCTGAGCGAGGTCTACACGCGCGGGGTCACGTTCAACCCTGCTGATTGGGGGACACTCTCCTGCATGCGCAGTCTCGAAGTCTGGAGGGTCGGGAAGACTATGCAGAGGTATTCCCTGCGGGACGTCGAGGGCCGTTTCACCGTCCCGGCGTTGGTGCCGGTCGCAAGGGGGCGAGTGGCCCTCTTGATTACGGAGGAGCTCGATTCCCTCGATCAGGCCACGGCCGACGCCATCGTGGCCTGGGCGATTGGAGAAGGGCTCGACCCGGCTAAGAGGGATGCAATGGCAAAGGCTCTAATCGACTCTTACAAGGAACGAAAGGAAGCCTTGGAATATGACGTCGTAGCCCAGCGTCAGAGACCGGGCTATTGGGACACCCTCCAAAAGCTGTCGTCATGGTATCCCGGGTGCCAACTTTGCGGAGACGTCACCCCCAGGGACGACAGGGGCATGGAGACTGCGGAGACCATCCGGAGCATGATTCTCAGCCGTGGCGGACTTTTCAGAGGAAAGTCAGACGCGTACGAGCCTGCGAACTCGCTCTATCTCTGTCCGCGACACGCAATCTTGCTCGACAGAGGCCTGGTGAAGCTAGGATTCATGAAAGGATGGGAGACCAACAAGGAGAAGGTCATCCAGTCATTGCGAGACGTCGAAGGGAGGATACCAGAAGATGGTTCGATGTTACAAATCGATGTTGAGGTATTCGAGTGGACCTGGAAGTCTGAGGCGAAGCAAATCTCCTTCGACAACAGGTTGGACTGGAAGACGCGGACGCTGAAGCTGACGCCAGACCACGCGAAGGTGGTGTTCGACAGGCTGGTCAACTATGTCAGGGCAGGGCAGTAACGCCATCCAATCGGAATCGGGCAGCATAACTCTGCCGAGGTCCAAGCACGGATGGCTTGCCACTCTGAGGGCGATATACGAGTTCGAATCCTCTCGTGTTTCCGGTCCCGCCTCGTGGCGGAAGGACATCAAGGACGTCCTATGGTCGATTGACGAGGTCAGGGGCAAGGACGACCCAAGTCGGTTTACCGAAGTCGTAATCCCGCTGCGGTACTGGGAGTCGAACCTGTCGCGGAAAAAGAAATAGTCAAAGGGCCGGAAAGGATTGACTCGCTCCCAGGCCGACTTCAGGAAAGCGATGGTTTCCGTTTGCCGACCCGGCCTGATCTTGACCGAAATGAACCTGAAAAGACCCTTATAAATCTTCAGCGCCAGGGGCTCGATTCGCTGGCGCAGGGAGTGAAAATAGAAATCGCGGACCATGCCGATGATCACCCCTTTCTCGAATTCGGCGTGCATCAAATCTTTGTTAGACAAGTTGAAGATTTTGCCCACCGGGTTTTTCCAGCCAAGTTGCCGGGCAGCGGTCTCGTTGATGACATAGGCGGTCCGGGTATCGGAGGGGTGGTCCGGATAAAAGCTCCGGCCCGCAGCCATTCCTATGCCGTAGGTTTCCAGAAAGTCAAAATCAACCCCGTTCCAGTTCATGAACAGGTCCTCGTCGGGCACGGCTCCTTCCCACCAGACCAGCTGTTTGCGTTGAATGTCCAGCGGCAGGAACTCGGAGCCGGCCACGCGTTCCACCCCGGCTCCCTTGAGGAATTCGGCCTTGACCAGATCGTACTTCTCCTTCGCCTCCTCGTCCTGGACAGGGATAACCACGATGTTTTCCTTCTCGTATCCCAGCCGCTGGGTCTTGACGAAGTGCATCTGCTTGATGACCACCAGGGTGCCGATTATAAACACCACGGCCACGGCATACTGGAACACGACGAGCAGGTTGCGCAACAGCGAGCGCCGCTTTTCTTTTTTTCCACTCTTGAGGATGCGTTCGGGCTGGAAGCCCGACAGGATCAGTGCCGGGTAGATACCCGAAAGAAAGCCGGCAACCAGTGCGATTCCAAACATGGCGGCGAGAAACCCCGCATTTTCGAACAGGGTCAAGCCGAATGACTTTCCCAGCAAACGGTTAAAAGCGGGCAGGAGAAGTTCGACCAGAATCAGGGCGCAGGGGAAGGCCAGCAGGGAAAAAAGCACGGCTTCGGATAAAAACTGCCCGAGCAGTTGGCTGCGCGCCGCGCCCACCACCTTGCGCAGGCAGACCTCCTTGGCGCGCAGAGCGGAGCGGGCTGAACTCAGGTTGACGAAGTTGATGCAGGCAATGAGCAAAATGAAGAAGGCCAGACTGAGGAGGAAATAAACGGTCTGGATGTCGCCGTTGACTTCAATCTCATCAGTCAAATTCGAATAGAGGTGGATACGGGTCAGCGGTTGCAGGGAGAGGCTGACGCCATGGAATTGCGGCCCGCCGTATGTTTGGACGAAGGCCGACATTTTCCTGGTCAACGCAACGGCTGACACATGGGGTTTGAGGAGGATGTAGGTGTAAAACTGGGTGCGCTCCTCAAAATTTTTCCAGTACAGGTTTTCCCCCAAACGCAGCGGTGCCAGGAAATCAAAATGGAAATGGGAATTGGCTGGGACATTCCTGAGCACGCCGGTGATTTTCAGGTCAAGGGTCGCGGGGAATTTGACCGAAATGATTTTGCCCAGAGGATCCTCGTTTCCGAAATAGCGGTGGGCGGTCTCCTCGGTAATCACCACCGAATCAACGGCTGAGAACACCGCGGCCGGATCGCCTTTGAGGAAGGGGAACGAGAAGACAGCGAAAACAGAGGGATCGGCGAGGAAAAAACGCGTTTCATAGAAATTCTTCCGGCCATTGGAAAGGAGGATATTCTCCATGTAGGAATAGGTGAAGAGACGAGCCGCTTGAGCGATTTCAGGAAACTCCTGCTTCAGCACGTTGGCCAGAGGAGCCCGCAAATCAGGGGAGTGGCGGACTCGGCTTCCATCCTGATAGGTCGTGGTGAAGCGGAAAATCCGGCCGGCCTGGGCATGGAAGCGGTCGAAGCTCATTTCAAAGCGGATCACCATCAGGATCAGGATGGCGCAGGCCAGGCCCACGGCCAGGCCGAAAATGTTGATCAGCGAATAGCCCTTGTGGCGGATGATATGGCGCCAGGCCACTTTCAGGTAATTGCCCAGCATCGGCGTTCTCTTATCCCGTGCGGGGAGGGCGATCAGACGCGGAATTTACCCTGCATGTTCTCGGTGACAATGTGGCCGTCGAACAGATGCACGACGCGCTGGGCGTACTCGGCGTAGGCCGGCGAATGCGTCACCATCACGATGGTCGTCCCCTCCTCGTGCAGTTGCGTCAGCAGCTTCATCACTTCGTCGCCATTGGCTGAATCCAGATTTCCGGTCGGCTCATCGGCCAGAATCAATTTGGGATTGGCCACCAGCGCCCGCGCCACAGCCACCCGCTGCTGCTGTCCGCCCGACAGCTGTTGGGGGAAATGGTTCTTGCGCGGGACGAGCTGCATCCGTTCCATCACGCCCAGCACCCGCTTCTTGCGCTCGGCCGGGCTGACCTTGAGGTAGAGCAGGGGCAGTTCGATGTTCTCGTAGACCGTCAGCTCGTCGATCAGGTTGAAGCTCTGGAACACAAAGCCAATGTTGGCTTTGCGCAGATGGGCGCGCTGCCGCTCCGAGTAGCGTGCCACCTCCTGGCCCAGGAAGTGGTATTCGCCCGTGCTGGGATTGTCGAGCAGACCGAGGATGTTGAGCAGGGTCGACTTGCCGCAGCCCGAAGGCCCCATGATGGCCACGAACTCCCCTTCCCTGACCGTGAAATTGACCCTGTTCAGGGCGGTCGTCTCCACCTCTTCCGTGGTGTAGACCTTCACCAAGTTACGTGTTTCGATCATTGTCGTCTCCTTGTTTGACACGGTTATTTATTTCAACACCGGCAGGCATGGCCGGCACTCACTTCAGCACCAGGCGTTCGTTGTCGCCGTACGTATCGTAGCTCGAGGTGATCACGCGGTCGCCTATTTTCAGACCCTCCAGCACTTCGTACACATCCGGATTCTGCCGGCCCAGGCGGACATCCCGCTTGAGCGCGGTTTTACCGTCGGGCTCGAGCAGATAGACCCAGTTGCCGCCGGTTTTCTGGAAGAAACCGCCTCTGGGCAGGAGCAGGGCTTCGGACATGTCGCTGAGCACCAGCTGGATGCGCAGGGTCTGGCCGCGGCGCAGGCCCTGAGGCTGCACGCCGTCGAACTGCATGTCCACCTGGAACTTGCCCTCCTTCACTTCCGGAACGACCCGGCTCGTGGTCAAGGGGTACACGCCTCCGGAAAATTCAAACGATCCCTTTTGACCTTTTTTCACGCGGTCGATGTAGTACTCGTCGATGCCGGCTCTCACCTTGAACCCGTCCAACGCATCGATCTGACCCAGCCGGTCGGCCGGTGACTTGGATTGGCCCGGCTCGGCATTGAGCGAGGTCAGCATGCCCGATATGGGAGCGCGGATGGTCAGGTTGTCAAGTTTTTGCCTGGCAATATCCAGGTTCTCCTGCATGCGCCGGACCGTTTCGTCCAGCTGCACAATCTGCTGTTGCTGATAATTCAGGGCCTTCTCCTGCGACTCCAGGGTGAGCTTCTTTTTCTGCACCCACAGGTTATAATCATCCCGGGTGTCCTCGTATTCCTGCCTGGAAATCAGCTTGTCGGCGTAAAGGACATCGTAGCGGTCGAATTTCCGCTTCAATATAAGCAACTGGGTGTCGATTTCCGCCATTTCCTTATTCAGGGCCAGGCGGTTCTGCTCGAAAGCGAGACGGGTGTTGCGCGAATTGTTGATCTCCTGGGAGAGCTCAGCCTCACGCCACATGATATTCATTAACAACTGGGTATTGGAGAGCTTGAGAATGGGGTCGCCTTTCTTAACCGGGGTGCCGGCCTCGATGAAGACTCTTTCCACAATTCCTCCCTCCTCCGCACCCAGAAAGATCGTGGTCAGGGGATAAATTTCACCAGTAACCGGGATGTACTCTTGGAACGGGCCGCGGTAGACGCTCGAAATGGTTAGGTGTTCGCGCTGGACATTGAGAGTGGAGCGTCCCACCTGGAAAAGCAGGAGGTATACGACCAGCAAAATAAAAATAGCAATGGCGGCATACTTGATGATCCGTTTGGCCGGCCATTTTTTCTTTTCAATGACTTTATCCATTCCCATTGGTTACCTCAAGAAAAATGAAGCAACTCCGATGCCAAATTCAATGGGGGAAACATCCCATCCGTCAAAACCCGGAAATTATCTATCCATCAGGGTTTTGCAGCTAATCTCTCTTGAGCGGTTATCCAGAACTAATTCCGTCAACCACAAGAGGTGTCCGTTCCTGAAACAGGGGATGTCCGAATACGGACACCTGGCAAAATACCCGGAAACATCCCTTTCCCAGAACCCTCATCCGTTCTCATTTTCCCCGCCCTGTGTTAAAATAGTTCCAAAATTGCTTCAGAAAAGCGGAAGCCACAAACCATGCCTGACGCACGCGGCCATGTATTGATCATCGATGATGACGAGGATGTGCTGCAGGCGGCGCAACTGCTGCTCAGCCGCCACGTGAACAAAATCCGCGCCGAACAGGATCCCGCCCGCCTGCCCCTGCTTTTAAAAAGCGAAACCTTCGATGTCATTCTGCTGGACATGAATTTCACCCGCGACCGGATCAGCGGCCAGGAGGGTTTTTATTGGCTCAGGCAGATCCTGGCCAGTGATCCCCAGACAGTGGTCATCCTGATCACCGCTTATGGGGATGTCGACCTGGCCGTGCGAGCCATCAAGGAGGGCGCCACCGATTTTATCCTCAAACCCTGGCAGAATGAAAAATTTTTGGCCACGGTAACGACCGCCCTGAACCTGCGCCGTTCGCGCAACGAGGCCGAGAACCTGCGCTCCCGCCAGCAGCAACTCAGCGCCGACCTGGACCAGCCCTTCCACGATTTTGTCGGCGGCTCCGCCGCCATCCAGAACGTGCTGCAGATGGTGGAGAAGGTGGCGGCCACAGATGCCAATGTGCTGATCATGGGCGAGAACGGTACCGGCAAGGAGCTGGTCGCCCGCGCCCTGCACCGCCGCTCGCCGCGCGCCGCCGAGGTCTTCATGGCCGTGGACATGGGAGCGATGAGCGAAACCCTTTTCGAAAGCGAACTCTTCGGCCACGTGCGCGGGGCCTTCACCGACGCGCGCAGCGACCGCAAGGGCCGCATCGAGATCGCCTCGGGCGGCACCCTGTTTCTCGACGAGATCGGCAATCTCCCCCTCTCCCTGCAGGCCAAGATCCTGCGCGTGCTCGAAACCAGGCAGGTGACGCGGCTGGGCGACAACCGGCCCATCCCCGTGGACATCCGCCTGATCTGCGCCAGCAACATGCCGCTGCACGAAATGGTACAGCAGAAGACCTTTCGCCAGGACCTGCTCTACCGGATCAACACGGTCGAGATCCACATTCCGCCGCTGCGCGAACGTCCTGAGGATCTCGTTTCATTGAGCAACTATTTTCTCGTCCTCTACTGCCGCAAATACCTGAAAACGCCGAAGAAACTGGCCGTGGCCACCGTCAGCAAATTCGAAAAATATCCCTGGCCGGGAAACGTCCGGGAATTGAAACACGCCATCGAACGGGCGGTGATCATGAGCGAGGCCGAGGTGCTGCAGCCCGGCGATTTTTTCTTCAGCAGCGCTGCAGTCGAAGGCGAAACCATGGTGGTCAAGAACCTGAATATCGATGCGGTCGAGGAGACCGTCATCCACAAAGCCCTGGAAAAACACCACGGCAACATCAGCGAAGCGGCACGCGAGCTGGGTCTGACCCGCGCCTCGCTCTACCGGCGCATGGAGAAGTATGGCATTTAGCCGCAGCCGCTTCCGAGCGCTGATCAGCGACAAGAGCCTGCCCGGGTCCTGAGATGCGGCGTACCTCCTTTTTCGCCAATTTTCGCCTGCAAATCGTGGTGCGCAGCACCTTGCTGGCCGGGGCGCTGGCCGCGTTTTTTTATTCTTTATTCCGCGACGGCTGGCGACCGCTCGCCTCGATCCTGGCCCTGGCCGCCTTCTACCTCATCTTCTCTTTGATCCGCTACGTGGAAGGGACCAACCGGAGGCTGACCCGTTTTTTCGAAGCCATCCATCTGAATGATTTCTCCCAGTCATTTGGCCAGAACCAGCTGGGCGGCCCTTTCCAGGACCTGAACGTAAAACTGAACCAGATCATGCGCCAGTTCGTGCAGAGCCGCGGTGAAAAAGAGGCCCAGCATCGCTACCTGCAAACGGTCGTTCAGCACGTGGGCATCGGCCTTATCGCCTTCCTGTCCGACGGCCGTGTCGACATGATCAACACAGCCGCCAAACGCATGCTGAAAATCCCCCACCTCAAGAATGTGCGGGCCCTGCCGCCGCAGATGCAGCCGCTGCTGGAGGCGCTGCGGCAGTTGCCGGCGGGAGAAAAGACCCTGGTCAAAATCACCGACCAGGAAGAGACCATTCAGTTCTCACTGACCGCCACCGAGTTCAAGCTGCAGGATCAAACCTACACCCTGGTCTCTTTGCAAAACATCCATAACGAGCTGGAGGAAAAAGAGGCCGAGGCCTGGCAGAACCTGACGCGGGTGTTGACCCACGAGATCATGAACTCGATCACACCCATCGCCTCCATGGCCTCCACCGCCGGCGACCTGCTGGACAGTGACGGCGCGGAAGATGCAAGTAAGAACATTGGCCCCATCCGCCACGCGCTGCAAACCATCAAAAAGCGCAGCCAGGGCTTGATGCAGTTCGTTCAGGCTTACCGCCATTTAACCCTGATTCCCAAACCGCAATTCCGCATTGTGCCGGTAGCCGAACTTTTCCAGCGGCTGGAGAACCTCATGCGGCCGACACTGGAACGACAGAACATCACCTTCTCCTCGAGTATCGACCCGGAAAGTCTGGAGATTACCGCCGATGCGGGGCTGATTGAACAGGTTTTGATCAACCTGCTGCTCAACGCCGCCCAAGCCCTGGAAAAAAACGAACGACCAGAGATTGCCCTGAATGCCCTGCTCAACGAGCGCGGCCGGGTGATCATCCAGGTCAGCGACAACGGGCCGGGCATTGAGGCCGAGGCGCTGGAAAAAATATTCATCCCTTTCTTCACCACCAAAAAAAAAGGTTCGGGCATCGGCTTGAGCTTCTCGCGCCAGGTGATGCGCCTGCACCGGGGCTTCCTCTGGGTCCACTCCCGACCCGGCGAGCGCACCGTGTTTACCCTGCGTTTCTAACTGGGGAGGGGCTGGCGCTGGCCCACCGCTACTCTTCCATGGCTCTTTCCCAAAAAGGTTTTCTCCCAAACAACAATTGACCCTGGATCACGAACCAGGCGAAGATGCAGGGAATGACTTTAAGCAGGTAGCGGTCAACCACTGCATCGCGGATGGGCCGGGGAACGAGGTCAGTGGAAAAGAGGGAAACCAGCGTGAAGGAAACGGCCATAACGGCAATGGCCAAAGGGGTCTTTCCTTGAAATGTGAACCAGACGGCGATACCCAACAGGGCGATGATGAAGGTGGGGGATTTCGGCTTTGTGGTTGAAGATGATCGTCCAGATCAAAATGGAACAGAAGAGGGAATAGCGGAAGCGCTGGCTGGAATACAACGAAAAACGGAGCAGGGGAAGTAGGAGCAGGGCCATGCCGGCCAATTGGATGACCAGGTTGGAACAGTGGATGCCCAGGTAGACCTTGAAAAAACCAGCCAGCGAAAGACCGCTAGAGGCGGCATTATCCCAACGCAACAGTTTGTACCAACTGGCGTATAAAAATTTCAATTGCGGGAAAGAGATCAAGGCCAGAGGTAAAAAAGCAAGCACGACCACCCAAAAAATAAAAAAAAGCATGCTTCTGGTTTTTTTGGGAAAAAGAACAAACAGCAGGGCCGCGGCAAACCCGAAAATTTTGATAAAACCGGCCAGGGCGATGAACAGAGCGGCCCACAGGAGTTTCCCCTTTTCCAATAAAATCATGCCCAGGAGAATGAAAGCCGCGGTCAAACCGTTGCTCTGGAAATTCTGCAGCGAGAGCAGCAGCTCGAAAAAAATGATCCAGTACACGAACGCTTTCCACTTTTCCGGTATTGACAACCAGCGGACGGCATAGAGGAGCGGAATGAGGTTTAGGAGGTTCCAGGTTATGGCGCCCAGCAGGTCGGGAAGGATGGCGATGGGTGCAATCATCAGGGCAAAGGCGGGGCTGTATTTGTACAGGTCCAAGTGATCTTTCAGATGCAGAATGTAGAGATTCTTCTGGTCCAGCAAATGGAAAAAGGAGTATTTGAAAACAAAAAAATTATTGGCATTGCTCAATACGAATTTCTGGATGCTGACCGCCACGGTGACCAGAATATAAAACCCCAGGATGAAATTGAAATTTTTCAAAACCGCAAGGAGTGCCTGCCGTCGACTCATCTGCGGTTGGATTTAAACGCCCAGATTTCGCTGCCGATGAAGTTCCACAACGAAGCGGCGCAAATTGAAATTACCTGGGCGGTCATGTACCACATGCCCAGTTGGTAGTGGAGGATTTTAAGCAGGAAAATGTTGATGGCCAGCCCCCCCAACGAGACGATGACAAAAGAGGAATACGAAGCAAGCGGCGAGAGGTTCGCTTTTCGCCGTTTGAACGTCCAAAACCGGTTCCACAGATAATTGGAACTCACGGCCAGGCCAAAGGCCACGACTGCGGCGATCAGAACTTTCTTTTGGACTGCCCAATTGCCGAAACGGTTCCAGAAAGGAAACCATTCCACCAGGGAATAAAGCACCAGGAGGTTGAGCGCGAGGCCGGTCAGGCCTACCAAGGAAAATTTCAAAAAATCGACGAACACACTATTTTTGGCGAAAAGGAGGAGAAGCAGGTGCTCGAGGAAATCCTTCATCACGCGGCGGTCGAGTTTGCTTTTGCCAAAGCGGCGGTCACGAAAAAAATAGGGGATTTCTGCGATTCTATCGTAATTCCCCCTGGCCACAATCTCCAAGCCGATTTTGAACCCTTTGGGGTGAAAATCAATCCCTTCCAGGACACTGCGGTGCAGGGAGAAAAGCCCCGACATGGGGTCCCTGATGCGGGTGATCACCTTGGCCAGGCAGGACGCCCCCCGGGAAATGATCCGGCGTTTCAACGTCCAATCGGCGATTCCTCCGCCCTTCATGTAACGGCAACCGAAGACCAGTCGGGCTTCTCCCTTTTGCAGCGGGGCATACAACCGGGGAATGATTTCCGGCGGATGGCTCAGATCGGCGTCCATGACCAGGAAATGGTCACTCCGGGCGATCTTGAACCCATCGATAATGGAGGCGCTCAATCCTCGACCACAGGTGCGCACCAGCACCTGGATATTGCCGAATTCCTCGTTTAGCTGGCGAGCCGCAGCCGCGGTCCCATCGGGAGAGTTGTCGTCCACGATGACCAATTCTCCATGTATGCCGGACTCCTGGAACACCTTCTCGACCTCTCCGATCAACAGCGAAATGTTCTCTTCTTCGCTGTAGGTGGGAACAATCACCGAAAGTTCGTAGGGCAGACTCACTAATTCACTCATTCACTGTCTGGTTATGTGACTTTAGAACAAGTTTAAGAGAAATAGTATCTTTTGTAAATAGATCCGGTTGTTGTATGATATCCTTGAATCGGGAAAAACTCGCTGCATTCAACTTTGGAATACGTAAAGGAAAAAACGATGCTCAAAGGAACAGCGACCATAGAAGATCCAGGCTGGGCGAGAAATCTAAAAATTTTCATGGGAATTGCCCTGCTGGTGGTGGTGGTGACAGCCTATTTCAGCGATGGGATTTACCAGGCCGACGAGTACTTTCAAATCAATGAATTTGTCAGCTACAAGCTGGGAAGGACTGAACCGGGGAAAATGACCTGGGAATTCCATAACCGGATGCGCCCTTGGTTCCAGCCCACCTTGTATTATTCGCTGGCCCGCGTCTTGGTTGGTTGGGGAATCACCGATCCCTTTGTGTTGATGTTCTTCTTCCGCCTCCTTACGGGTTTGACCGGCTGGCTGGCGTTGACTCTCTTCTGCATTTCGGCTCGCTCCTGGTTTGCCACCGCCGAGGAAAAATTGCTATTTTTAAAACTGAGCGCCTTCCTCTGTTTTTTACCCTACCTGCTGGTGCGGACCTCCTCCGAAACCCTTGCGGCTGCCTTCATGCTATTGGGATTCGCGTTTCTCAATTTTTTCGTCCATTCCAATGGAAATCAGAGTCTATCTCAGGCCAAGGGAGCGTGGCTTTTCCTTTCGGGATTATTCCTGGGATTATCCTTTGAATGCCGATTTCAGATCGCATTCTCCATTTTGGGGCTGGTCCTCTGGGCGCGATGGATTGCTCGGATAAAAATAAAATACCTGATCATTCTGGCAAGCGGATCGCTGGTTTCTCTGGCCGCGGGTCTGGCTCTCGACGCCTGGGGCTACGGGCAGTGGGTGCTGGTCCCGTGGAATTATTTCAAAATCAACCTCCTCCAGGGCAAGGCCGCCTCTTTTAGTACTGCGCCCTTTTACGCCTATTTTTATCTCATTCCCTCCATGCTTCCGCCGCTGGGGTTGCTGATCATGGCCGCCCTGGTGCTGTGCTGGCTGCGCCGCCCCGCCCATCCCGTTACCTGGGTCACTCTGCCGATGGTGTTCGCGCACAGCTTGATCGCCCACAAGGAAGCCCGTTTTCTTTTCCCCCTTTTTGCTTTTTCCGCCGCCATTTTACTTCTGGCGTTTAAACCCAAACCGGGCTGCCTATCTTCTTTCGCCGATTTTTTCTGGATGCGCCGCAAATCGGGTGCCGCCAGATTTCTGGTGGTGCTCAATCTCGTTTTCCTGATGGGCTTGTGCGTGTTTCCCCTGCGCCTGAGTCTGAGATTGCAAAAATATATTTACCGCCATTTCCCGGCGCGCTGCGAATTGTACAGCCTGCAGAATTACAACCCCCTGGAATTGCGCCACAACCGAATGAGTTTTCTAGAACCGCGGGAATACATCCTTCACCGCCTCACCGATTACAGCGAATTCAAAAACCGCTGGCAGACATCCTCAACCCCCCTTTATCTGGTCATTTCTTTACCGATGCAAAAGAAAGATGAGGAGCTGTTTTCCGGCAGAGTCCATTTGCTGTACTCCCCTTTGCCTCTTTTTCTTACCCGTTTCAATTACTTTCACTGGGTGAACCGCCTGGATTGGGGCTGTCTCTACCGCATCGATCCACCGCCTCCTTTTTAAGCCCTGCTCCACTTTCCTCTTTCGACAGGAGCCAGCCGACAGGTTATTTCACCTTCGGGTTGGAGTCAATCGAGGATTAAAACCTTGGCCCCTTTCTCGGAAATGGCCAGGTGCGGGTTGGCCTCGTCGTCGCCGGCAATGAATCCGCTGCCCGCTGTCAGCTGAAATTCCCTGGCGTCTTTGAGCCGGACGGTTAGTTCGCCTTCCAGAATCAGCAGCACGTGGCCGCGAGCACACCAGTGATCAACCCGGAAGCCGGGAGAATATTCGACCAGCCGCACGCGGACATTTCCCTGTTCCTGGACGCGCCAGAACGACGTGCCGCTTTGGCCGCGATGTTCGTCGGAGCGAATATGGTTCCAACAAAAAACGGAGAAACCGATGCCTTCAATCTTCATGGGGGCTCTCATTGGTGTCGAAGCCCAGCACGTGCACCTTGGATTCTGCCAAATAGTATTCCCCTGCTCGCGACAGGCTATTCGGTATGCCGATATGGTGATATTTTCTCACTTGGCCCTCTCGTTCATCTTGCGGCAACCCGACAGGCGACCATCACGGGAACATGATCCCGGATAATGCTGAAATACCAGGGAGTCCCATCCGTGTTATTTCTCAAAGTCCCGCATTGCTTTTACCAGTTCAGCGGTTATTCCCGGCTCGCTGGCCGAGTGACCGGCCCGCTCGACAATGACCAGCTTCGAGCCGGGCAATTTTTTGTGGAGCCGGTAGGCGGTGATCGGCGGGCAGATGACATCATAACGACCGTTGACGATGACCAGCGGAATGCCGACCAGCTTGTCCGCATTATCCAAGAGCTGGCCCTCTTTTAAAAAGCAACGCTGGGCCAGATAATAGTTTTCAATCAGAGAAAAACCGTAGAGAGACCACCTGTTCAATGCTTTGTCGAGCCGCGAATCGGGCATTTCCAGAAAGGCGATCTTGCCCTCGTACCTGGCCCAGGCGCGAGCCGTCCGTTCGCGCACGGCGCGGTCGGGTGACTGCAGTTTTTTAACCAGCCGGGACGCGATGCTCTCAGCGGCAGGGCCGCTGGCTACCGCACACAGTTCCTCATAAATCTCTGGGAAAAACTTTGCCGTTCCTCCATTGTAGTAGTAATCGAGCTCCTCACGGGTGGCAGCGAACACGCCGCGCAGCACCATGCCGGCCACGTGCTGGGGATAGGTTTCGGCATAAGCCAGAGCCAGGGTCGATCCCCAGGAACCGCCGAACAGGATTACCTGGCCCAGATTGAAATGGCGGCGCAGTTTTTCAATATCTTTGACCAGATCCCAGGTGCTGTTTTGCCTGAGTTCGGCATACGGCTTGCTGCGGCTGGCGCCTCGCTGGTCATGGAGAATGACCTGAAATTTTTCCGGATTGAAAAAGCGGAAGTCTTGCGTTGAACAACCGCCGCCCGGCCCGCCGTGCAGCACCATGACCGGCTGGCCCTTGGGATTTCCACCCAGCTGGTAAAAGATTTCATGAATATCCGAAACCTTCAGGTAGCCGGTCTGATAGGGCTGGCTCTCCGGCCATAACGCTCCCTCCTCATGTTCAGCCAGGCAGAAGACATTGAGCAGGAACATGACAACAGCGCCAAACACTATTTTTTTAAACATGGGTACCCCTTCACCTGGCATTGGCAATGGCCTCCTTGCCCAAAGTAGTTTTCTTAAACAAGCCAAAATCAAATGGCAAATCTAACCTGGAACAATTTTCATGTGCACCTGACGGGAACGCGGGCCGTCGAACTCGCAGAAGTAGAGCGCCTGCCAGGTGCCGAGCAGCAGCTCGCCCGCCTCGATGATCAGCTGCAGTGAGGCGCCCACCAGGGTGGAAAGAATATGCGCCGGCGAGTTGCCTTCGGCGTGCTGGAAATAGTTTTCTGCGGGAAAATGCGTGCGCAAAAACTCCTGGATATCATGGCGCACGCACGGGTCGGCGTTCTCGTTGATGGTCAACCCGGCCGTGGTGTGCGGCGCAAAGAGAACGAGCGCGCCGCTTTGGCATCCGCTCTCGCGCACAAACGCCCGAGCCTGGCCAGTAATGTCAATAAGTTCCATTTTCTGTTTGGAGCGAACCTGGATGGTCGTGGTCGCGGTCATCCACCTTCCGCTTTCCGCTCTTTCTCGCCGAATACTTCGGCCTGGAAAATCTCGATGCGCACGCCCTTCTTCCATTCGTCGGCCGGCAACCCCGCCTTGCGGCAACCGTAGGATATGTACTGCTCGAGGTTCCAACCCTGCTCGACCGGCACCTGAGGCAGCAGCAGACCGCGATTGAAACCCTTACTCACGATAATGCCGTCGCGGCCGACCTGGATCTTGCTCACTTGCTCTATCTCCTGGGGAACCGTAAGCACCGAGATTTCAATATCGATTTGCGGCAACTCCTCTTTATTCATAGGACAGAAGCGCGGATCCTCGAAAGCGGCAGACAGGGCGTTGTCCTGCACGGCTTCCCAGAGCGGTTTGATGGGCAGGGGATAGCCAATGCAGCCGCGCAGCTCGTCGCCGCGGTGCAGGGTGACGAACACCCCGTGCTTTTCGGCAAATGGGGAATCGGCAGGCAGCGGCTCCGGCCCACTCTTGCCTTCCAGCTGCTGGTGGATGGTGCGCCGCGCCAGACTCAGCAGTTCCTTTTTTTCGGAGTCATTGAATAGCGACATGATTCCTCCTCCCCCTCCAGCGGCTGCAGTTCCTTTTGTTTGAGTCGGGAATCGAAGTGGTAGCGAAAAAAACGGTTCTGCCCGCCTCGCAGCACCATGATCAGGTCCTCAAGAAAACAATCCAGCAGCAGAGGCGGGCAGTTGACAAAACAGACGCCGAGCAGGTTTGAGCGGGTTCGCTGCAGCACCTGACTGTATATTTTTTTAGCGGTGCGGCGGGAAAAGGGCAGGGGCACGATCTGCCGCACCAGCAGGTGGCGGCCGATGGAGCTTCCCAGCAGGAAGCCGCTGCCCTTAAAACCGGCCGCGCTGAGCAGGTCCAGCGTGGAACGGGCCAGGGGCAGCAAACGGACTTTCATGTTCCGGTTGTAGCACAATCCGCCCTGTTTTGGCAAGCAGGCCTATTTGCCCGGATTTTTCCTGTCGCGCAGTTTGGCTTTCAATTTTTGCCAGTAATCCAGCCGTTCCTTGATCTTCTTTTCAAAACCGATCTCATGGGGCTGAAAAAAGTCCCGCTCCTTGACTTCGGGCGGCAGGGTTTCCATATCCGATGTCTTCTCCTCCAGGTCGTGGGCATAGACATAACCTTTGCCAGCGCCCTTGCGTGCCGCCAGAAAGTTGGCGGGATTGACAATGTGCAGGGGTACGGGCGCTTGGCGGTAACGGCTGGCGAGCTCCTTCATCTTGCCGTCGGCCAGATAAAGGGAGTTGCTCTTGGGCGCGGCCGCCAAATAGACGGCCGCCTCGGCCAAGAACAGGTCGCCTTCGGGCGAACCCAAAAAATCGTAGGCCTGACGGGCGGCCAGTACCAGGTGGAGAGCCTCGGGATCGGCCAGGCCGATGTCCTCGACAGCCATGCGCACCATGCGTCGCAGAATGTAGAGAGGATCCTCGCCTTCTTCAAGCATGCGGTAGAGCCAGAAAAGCGCGGCATCCACGTCGGAGTTGCGAATGCTCTTGTGCAGGGCCGAAATATACGTGTATCGTTCATCGCCGCTACGATCGTATGCGGCAATTTTATTCTGGATGATGTCGCTGACCGCCGCAGCGCCCAGAGGTCCGCTACCGGCATCGGTCTGCAGGGCGATCTCCAGGATATTGAGCAGCCGCCGGGAATCGCCGTTGCTGTAAAGGAGCAAAATGTTTTCCGCCTCCGGCGTCAACGTCAGCAGGCGACCGCTCTGTTCCCGGATGAAGGTTTGAGCCCGCTCGAGGATATGTCGCAGCTCTTCGGGCTGCAGGGGATAGAGTTCGAGGATTTTCAGCCGCGAGAGCAGGGCGCGGTTCATCTTGTAAGCCGGGTTTTCCATGGTGCTGCCCAACAGAATGATGTCGCCGCGCTCGACATAGGGCAGGAAGGCGTCCTGGGTGTTGCGGTTGAAGTGATGGATTTCGTCGACGAACAGGACCAGAGGTTTTCCGTGCAGCTTCTTCAACTGCAGCGATTTTCCCATCACCGTCTTGACCTCGGCGATGCCCGACTCGGTGGCGGAAAACTCCAGCGCCGGATAGCCGATATCTCGCACCAGCAAGCGGGCCAGAGTGGTCTTGCCCGTGCCGGGAGGTCCCCAGAAGACGAGGGAAATCAGGCTGCGGCTTTTCAGCAGGGAACGGATGATCTTGCCCGGGCCGGTCAGGTGCAACTGGCCCTCAAAATCTTCCAGCCGCTGTGGTCGCAGCTTATCGGCCAGGGGAAAAAGCGCCGGGTTCATCGACCCCTTCGTCAGTGCCAGTTGAGGATGACGGCGGCCAGCAGGGGGATGGTCAGTTCGTGGTGACCAACGAAATAGTAACCCTGGCCACCGGCGGCCACGGGACGCTTGCAGACGTTTTCCAGGGGCCGATACTGGCGAGCGAAGTCGAACACCGCGGTGCTGAACTCCTTGAGGGGGATACCCTGTGCCGTGCAGAAGGCCACCGCCTTGAGAAACACCTCGGGCAGGATCACGGCCGAACCTACATTCAGGTAGACCCCGCCCCCGCTCAGCCGCGAAACGATGGAGGCGAACAGGATGAAGTCGCGCTCGGCCAGGGCGCCGGTCACCTCGCCGCTGAACATGGGATGGAAATGGATAAAATCGGTGCCGATAGCCGGATGCACGGTAACCGGGATGTTCAACCGGTAAGCTTGCTGCAGTACGCTCAAGCGGCCGTGGGGGAGCCGGGCTGAGAGCAGGAAATCACCGATCGCCTCACCGGCGCCCATGTTCTTCTCCAACCCATCCTTCAGGGCGCGGTTCAAAAACAAACCGGTCTCCTGGGTGTTGCCGTAGGTGCCGCTGTGCAGGTGCAGGGCCACATCCTCGGAGGTCTGGCCGGCCAGGGCGATCTCGAAATCGTGGATGACAAAGGCGCCGTTGCAGGCGATGGCCGAAATCCAGCCCCGCTCCATCAGGTCGATCAGTAGCGGCGACAACCCGACCTTGACCAGATGGCCGCCCAGACCCCACATGATCGGTTTCTCCGCTTTGCGGGCGGCGACCAACCGGCCAACCAGTTCCCGTAACTGACGGGCGGCCAGAACGTCGGGCAGCGACTGCAAAAAATGGTCGAAATCAGCGCCGGGAGTGAAAGGCCTGGCGAACTGGGTATGGCTGACCAGCGAGGAGCGCTGGCCGATGGAGATCGTCTTCAGGTTGGCCTTGTCCAGCAGAGGATACTTGCTGTAGGGCATGCTCAGGTTCTGATGACTTTGCCGTATTTAATTATGTAATCCACACCGCTGTAAACGGTCAGGATCACCGCCAGGTAAATGCCGACCGTGCCGACGATTCGCAGCAATTCGGAAAAGGGCAGCTTGGGGTAGATGATCAGGACGCCCACAGAAACGAGCTGAAAGCCGGTCTTCAATTTGGCCAGCATCGAAGCAGAAAACGAGGCGTTGCTGATCAGAAAGTAAAAGCGGAAAGCAGAAATGAAGAGTTCGCGCAGGATAATGACCGTGGCCGCCCAGGTTTCCACCCGCTCGAGGTATACCAGGGCGATCAGCGCCGACGTGACCAGCAGCTTGTCGGCCAGGGGATCGAGGAACTTGCCCAGACTGTGACCTCCTTGAAACGCCGGGCGATGTAGCCATCCAGGGAATCGGTGACAGCGGCTATGACGTAAATGGCAAAGGCAATCCACTCCTTGTGGTTCATCTCGGTGAGCAGGATGACCACGAAGAGTGGCACCAATACGATGCGGATGATGGTGATGATGTTGGCTTTGCTCATAAGTCCCAAGCCCATTGTATCCGTTTTACAGGCAAAAGGCAAATGGCCCGGCGCTGGCTTGTCAATTCTAAAAGAGCAGGTGCACTTGGTAATAGATCTTGTGTTCCTGATAGCGGTCGCTCACATCGAGAATGCGGCCGCGGCGGTCTATGCCTTCGCTATTCAAGACCAACTCAATCGGGGTGCGAGGCAGGCGGTAACCCAGGCTGAAGCGCCAGAGTAAGAAGGTGTCACGGACTTTGAAATCATTGGTCACCAGACCCACGTACTGATAGCGGTCCTGGCCCTGGATCGAATCATACCACTGGTAACGGACAGAACCCCGCAACCGCAACCGGCGCCAATCGGTTGCCAGTTCAGAAGCCAGCGTCATGCCCAGGCCGTAGTAGTAGCCCCAGTTGAGCAGCGTCGTTTTAACACCGCTGGTGTCGTGGTTCTCGCTAAAGCGGTTATAGGCCAGGGCGTTGACCATGGCGAAATCACCGTAGGCTTCGGTCGTCCAGCGCACAAGCAGTCCCGGGCCGAACCAGCTGAACTGCAGCACAGGGCCCAGCACACTGATGACTGCCAGCTTGTCGGTGAAGCGCGTGGGGGTGGGGCGCAGAAAGCGCGCCTCGCCCACAGGGGCCTGCCCCCCGCCGAAAATCCCGGCATTGCTGTCGTACCAAACGACTGCCCGCTTTTTGAACAACCCAAACGCGCTGCCGTATCCCAACGACCCGCTGCATCCGCGGGGCGACTCGTCAGCGCTTTGCCTGACGGACTGCCAGCCGTAACCGAAGAGTACTGCCGAGGTACGAGCCTGGAACTCCTCCAAGCCGGCCGCACTGAAGTTGAAATCCACAAACAAGCGGCTGGAGAGCGTATCGGACAGGAAGCGGTGGAACACCCGCGCCTGGCCGTAACCGGGAATGGTGTTCATTTCCATGTCCAATCCCAAGTTGAGCTTGCGGTAACTGGTTGCAGAGGGCGATACCGCATGGGTCCCGATCGGCGTCACCTTATCTTCCCTGAGGCCGGCAAACAGGCTGAAGCGGTGCCAGGAGGTATCCGGGCCGCTGTTAAAAGCCGGCCCGCTGTTGCGGTCCACCCAGTTGTTGAAGGTCAAAATCGGGTTGAAAATAAATCCGACAACCTGGTTGAGCCATCCCTGACGATGGCTGAAATAGGAACCGGCCTGAAACAGAGGCTCGCCGACGGCCGGCCCACCAAACGTGCTGAAGGCCATATCATTGATCGCGATGAGTTCGCGCCACTCGGAGAACGATTCCCAGAACGCAGATAAACCAAAAGAAAAGAGGGTGGAAATTCGGCTGTTCAGGCCATTGGCGCGGGCAAAATTATAATAGGCGGCACCGGACAGGTTGTGCCCCCAATTGGTTTCGAAACTGTTGGAGTCCATCTTGGGCGATGCCAAGGTGAAGAAGCGGTATCGCTGGTCTTTCCAGGTCAGATTGAACTGCCAATCTTCCTTGAAATGGCCATAGGTGCGCCAATAGTCGATGGTCGAGGCCGCGATGAGAGCGGCATCCTCCAGAAAAGCCCGCCAGGTTCTGCGGTGCGGCGGTGCAGACGGCTTACCCTTTTTGGCTTGAGCCGGAACTGACTCGTCTTTCTTTTCCTCTCCCGAGTTGCAGAGCAGGACAGGGCTGGCGCACAGCCAGCCTGCCAGCAATAGAAAAACGATTTTTTTCATCAAGACCTTTAAGGAACCTCTATCCGCGCAATAATCGACCCCTTCATCCCGTAGCCTTCATTTCCATTGCCCGTGCATTTCGGGTTAATCATCCTCAAGTGCCGGGTAATAAGGTCAGAAAAGCAAACGCAACTGATAGTAAATCTTGTTTTCCTGATAATGCTCGCGAATATCGAGAATGCGGCCGAAGCGACCATTGCCTTCGCCGGTCAAAGCCAGTTCGAGGGGTGTGCGTGGCAGGCGGTAGCCCAGGCTGAAGCGCCAGACCAGGCGGGAGTCATAAATCCTGAAGTCGTTGGTCACGACGCCCTGGTATTGGAAACGGTCATGACCTTGAATCGAATCGCAGAACTGGTAGCGGATCCAAGCCAGCAGCCGCCAGGGGCGCCACTCCAAGGCCAGCTCAGTCCCCAGCGTCATACCCAAAGCGTAATAGTAGCCCCAGCTGAGCAGCGTTGTCTTGACGCCGCCGGTATCGTGGTTTTCCGAGTAACGGTTATAGGCCAGGGCATTGACCATGGCAAAATCGCCATAGGCCTCGGCTGTCCAGCGCACGTGCAGTCGCGGGCCGAACCAACTGAGCTGCAGCACCGGGCCGAGCAGGCTGATCGTGGCCAGTTTGTCGGTAAACCGGGTGGGGGTGGGCCGAGGGAAGCGAGCGTCACCAGCTGCCGGGCCCCCCGTTTCCGTGGCGTCATCGCTATCGTACCAGGCGACCGCCCGTTTCTTAAACAGGTCAAAGGCGCAGCCGTAACCCAGCGAACCGCTGCTGCCGCGCAGCGAACCATCCGCACCCTCGCGCAGGGACTGCCAGCCGTACCCGAAGAGCACGGCCGAGGTACGAACCTGGAACTCCTCCAATCCGGCCGAACTGAAGTTGAAATTCACGAACAAGCGGCTGGAGAGCGTATCGGACAGGAAGCGGCGGAAGGTCTGCGCCTGACCGTAACCGGGAACCGAGTTTGTTTCCATTTCCAGCCCCAGGTTGAACTGGTTGTAACGGCTTCCGGACTGAGCCACGGCGCTGGTTCCAGCCGGAGAGACCTTGCCGCTCTTGTACCCGGCAAACAGGCTGAAGCGGTGCCAGCCGGCATCCGGGCCGCTGTTAAAAGCCGGCCCGCTCTTGCGGTCGAGCCAGTTGTTGATGGCCAGAACCGGATTGAAAATGGTGGCGGCCAGCCGGTTGAAAAATCCCCGGCGGCGGCTGAAATAAGAGCCGAGCTGGAACAGGGGCTCGCCGATGGCCGGGCCGCCGAAAGAGGTAAAGGTCATGTCGTTGATTGAAATGATTTCGCGCCACTCGGTGATGGACTCCCAGAAGGCGGACAGACCAAAGGAAAAAAGAAAAGAGACTCGGCTGTTCAGGCCGTTGGCACGCGCGAAATTATAATAAATGGCTCCGGCCGGCGTGTGCGTCCAATTGGTGGCGAAACTGTTGGAGTCCATGTTGGGCGATTCCCGGGTAAAGAATTTTCGCCGCTGGTCCTTCCAATTGAGCTTGAACTGCCAGTCTTCCACAAAATGGCTGTACTTGCGCCAGTAGTCGACTGAGGAGAGGGTGATGAAAAAGCCATTTTCCAGAAAAGCCCGGCCGGTTTTGCGGTGGCGGGAAGGCGACGGCTCACCTTTTTCGGATGGGGCGGCAACCGGTTTGTCTTTCGTTTCCTCAGGAACACCGCAGAGCCAGACCGGGCTGGCGCACAGCCACCCCGCCAGCAATAAAAAAAAGAGCTTTTTCATTCATCTTCCTCGGCTCTCCCCCCTGGCAGAATGAAGGACTTTACCATACTCCTGTCTCAGGTGTCAAACGTTGCGGCGCCATGCTCCATTACCTTCTGATCTCGGATTGCAGATCAGAAGAGCAGATGCAGTTGATAATAAGATCTTGTGTTCCCGGTAATGCTCGCGAACCTCGAGGATTCTGCCGCTGCGGCTGACGCCCTCGGCATTCAAAACCAGTTCCAGGGGAGTGCGGGGCAGGTGGTAACCCAGGCTGAACCGCCAGACCAGGCGGGAGTCATGGATCTTGAAATCGTCGGTCACCACTCCCAAAAATTGATAGCGGTCCTGGCCCTGGATCGAATCGTACCACTGGTAACGGACAGAGCCGCGCGCATATAGCCGCCGCCAGTCGGCTGCCAGATCGGAGGCCAGCGTCATACCCAGGCCGTAATAATAGCCCCAGTTGAGCAGCGTTGTCTTGACGCCGCTGGTGTCGTGATTTTCCGTAAAGCGGTTATAGGCCAGGGAATTGATCATGGCAAAATCGCCGTAGGCCTCGGTCGTCCAGCGCAGGTGAATGCGCGGGCCGAACCAGCCGAGTTGCAGCACCGGGCCCAGCACGCTGACAACCGCCAGCTTGTCGGTAAATTGGGTGGGAGTGGGACGCGGGAAGCGCGCATCGGAGAGCGCGGGCCCCCCTCCGGGAACCTCGGCGCTGCTATCATACCAAGCCACCGCCCGCTTTTTGAACATATCAAAAACGCACCCGTACCCCAGCGACCCACTGCTGCCGCTCAGGGTCCCGTCGCTGCCCTCGTGCACGGATTGCCAAGCGTAACCGAAGAGCACGGCCGAGGTGCGAATCTGGAATTCCTCCAAACCGGCCGAACCGAAATTGAAATCGAGGAACATGCGGCTGGAGATCGTATCGGACAGGAAACGATGGAACGTTTGCGCTTCGCCGTAACCGGGAACCGTGTTGGTTTCCATGTCCAATCCCCAGTCGGACTGGCGATAGCTGGCTGCGGACGGCGAGACCGCGCTGGTTCCAGTCGGTGCAACCTTGCCTTCTTTGAGGCCGACAAACAGGCTGAAGCGGTGCCAGGCGGCTGCCGCGCCGCTGTTAAAAGCCTGGCCGCTGTTGCGGTCAAACCAGTTGTTGGTAGCCAGAATCGGATTGAAAATGAATCCCGCCAGCCGGTTAAAGAAACCCTGCCGGTGGCTGAAATAAGAACCGATCTGGAACAAGGGTTCGCCGATGGCCGGGCCGCCGAGCGGAGTGAAGGTCATGTCGTTGACAGAGATTATCTCGCGCCACTCGGAGACAGTTTCCCAAAAAGCCGATATGCCATAGGAAAACAAAAAGGAGACCCGGCTGTTCAGGCCGTTGGCGCGGGCGAAATTGTAATAGGCGGCACCGCTCATGGCATGTGACCAGTTGAACCAGAAACTGTTGGAGTCCATTTTAGGGGATTCCGAAGTAAAGAAACGCCGCCGCTGGTCTTTCCAGGTGAATTTGAACTGCCAGTCTTCCACAAAATGGCTGTAGGTGCGCCAATAGTCGATGGTGGAACCGGTGAGAAGGGTGGCGTTCTCCAGAAAAGCGCGCCAGGTTTTACGTCGGCGGGGCGCCGGCTGTTTTTCCTTTTCGGCTGCAGCTGAACCTGCTCGCTCACCCATACCCGAGGAAGAGCCGCAGAGCAGGACTGCGCTGGCGCAAAGCCAAGACGACAGCAGCAGCAAAAGGAGCTTTTTCATTCCGCCCTCCGTTTTGTCAGCGCCATTCGGAGAGAGTCTATATACTACCACGCGTTGTGCCTGTCAATGTCGATAGCCCTGGATTTCCGGCCAAAGCGGCGATTGACAACTCCCCGTAATTTGTTATAGTGAATCTTTTTAACATGAAACAACTGAAATCCCATCTGCTGACCTCGATGTTCGTTGCCGGATTCCTCTTTCTTTTCTCCATCTTCAGTAACTTTTCCATCTCGTACATGGGCGTGACCGATCGCAACCTGGTCCAGATGATTATCGCCAACTACAAATTTTTCATCGTTTTATACAACTGCAAGATCCTGGCTGCCTATTTGCTACTGGGCCTGCTCATCGGCCTCTTCTCTTTTTTTTTAAAAATATCCCGCCTGGTGAATGTCGCCCTGTTTTCCCTCTTTGTCTGGGGCATGTTTTGGGTGCGGGCCATCAAGCAGTTCCCCCAGCTTTTCCTCGAGCAACTGTTCAATAAAGGGGGTTTGGCCCGCGAGTTTCAGCTCTTCCTGACCGACCGGATGCCTCCGCTAATGCCCATTTTGTTTTTGGTGCTGCTGATCGGCGGCCTGGGGGTACGGAACCGTCGTAAAACCGCCGGCACGCTCATTCTATTTATCTGCGGCCTCTTCGTGATCCGTTTTCATGAGGCGCCGTTGCAAGTCAAAACAGCCGGTCGGCCCAATGTGCTCATCATCGGCACCGATTCGCTGCGGCCGCAAAGCGTATCGTTCAACGGCTACAACCGTCCCACCCCGGCCATCGACCGTTTGCTGGCTCAGGGCTGCAGCTTCCTCAACGCCAGAGGCTCGGTGGCCCGCACCTTCCCGTTCTGGACCTCGCTGCTTACCTCGCAGTTTTCTCCCGAGCACATGATCCGCACCATGTACCCGCCCCAGAACCGGCTGCACAAGGCTTGGCTGACCCTGCCCGACGTGTTCAACCGCCAAGGCTATTTCACAGCCGTGGCCAGCGATTTCGCCGGCGACATGTTCTCGCGTATCGATTATGGATTCGCACAACAACGGGTCCCCGTCTTCCTGTTACCCGAACTCCTCAAGCAGCGCAGCCTGGAAATCCAGCACTTTCTGCTCGCCCTCCTGGTCAATCCCCTGGGCCACCGGCTGTTCCCCGAACTTGCCGGTTTGCCTTATTACCTTGACTCCTATTTCGTGAACGAAAATACCAAAAACTTGATCAACCAGTCGGTGCAGCGGGGTCAGCCCTTTTTTATCATCTATTTCAGTTCGAACAATCACTTCCCCTATGTGGCGCCCTATCCGTACTACCAATTCTACACCCAGCCTGGCTACCGCGGTAAACACAAGTATTGCCTGAGCAGCGATATGCTCAAATCGTTCCTGAGCGAGGGTGTCAGCGCCGCCGACCGGCAGCAGATTGTCGACCTCTATGACGGCGCGACTCGCCATTTCGACGACAACCTGCAGGATTTGCTGCACTTCCTCAAGAAAGGCAGATTAGACAGCAACACCATCATCATCGTTCTTTCCGATCACGGCGAAAATCTGTTCGAGGACAGCCTGGGCAGCGGGCACGGCGACCACCTGCGCGGCCCTTACAACAACATGCTGTTGGGGATCCGTTCACCCTTCGAGAATTTTGGAGGGAAAATCATTTCTCAGACCATCAGGGACATCGACATTGCTCCGACCCTCTTGGACATGCTGGCCATTCCCATCCCCTATTCGTTTCACGGTCGATCCCTGTTACCCGCGCTGCGCGGCGGCGTCTGGCCCGGACTTTTCGCCTACTCCGAGACCGGCATCTGGCACACCCAGGGAGCTCCCTACATTCCCGATCGTCTGCGCCTGCCTTACCCCGACATGAAAGACATGATCGCCTTCGACCCGCGCACGGGTCAGATCTTCATGAAGCAGGAGTATGAGCAGCGGGTCAACGAGGCCAAGCACCGGAGTTTGCAGCTGAATGGAAAAAAATACATCTACATGCCGGGCCCGGACGGTTATCAGGAAGAATTTTACCTAGATGAGAAACCGCTAAAGAAAGAGGATATCCGCGACCCGGATTTCCTGAGTTTCAAGGTGAGAATCGTCGAGATGTTCCCTTCCCGTTTTTATCTCGACAGCCGGGGCATGATTCGAGAGAAGTGAGAGCCGCGCTCAGTGCGGCTTTTTCAGGAACCGTTCCCGGTAATAGCGGCAGGCGTCGCGCAGGGTGGTCTCCACATCGGTGTAAGCCATCGAGAGCTCGCGGATGCTTCGGCTGTTGTCGTAAAAGGTGCGCCAGCCACTTAAATGGCCGTAGGCTCGGGTGAGCAACGGCCGCCGGCCGCTGATCCGGCTCACCACTTCCAGCAGCCCGCCGACGGCAACCAACAGGAAAGCGGGCAAAGGGACGATCCAGACCCGCCTCCCGGCATGGCGAGCGATGAGCCGCAGCACCTGCCGGTACGTCAGGTTGGCGCCGACGATCAGGTACCTTTCACCGCTGCGGCCCAGATCCAATGCCCGCAGGATGGCCGCCACCAGGTCGCGGACGTCGACCAAGCCCAGGCCGCCTCGAAACGAGCCGAGCAGTCGGTGGTGCCAGACCAAGTTGTAGACCCGGTTGTGCGGGCTGTTGGGGTTGGGATCTCCGGGACCGATGATCGAAGCCGGGTTCAGGATGACGGCCGTAAGCCCCTGGTGGCGTGCGGCCTGCTCGACGATGAGCTGCCCTTCGTGTTTGCTGGTCATATAATAAAACTCCTCGGACCAGTTGAAGGGTGTCATTTCATCGGCCGGCCGACCCTGCGGATAAAACCCCACCGCGCCGACGGTGGAGACGTGAACCAACCGCTGGATACCGGCGTTCAGACAGGCCGCCACCAGGCAGGCGGTCCCGTCGCGGTTGACCCGCCACAGGTGCCGCCGGTCGCCCCGCCAGTAGGAGATCAGACCGGCCAGATGCACGACGTGTGAATGACCGCGGCACGCCCGCTGTACCGCCTCCGGGTCGGCGATATCGCCAGAAAATATTTGCAGCCGGTTTTGCCAATCTGCGGGGGGGATTTCACCGGGCAAGAGCAACGCCGACACTGCCTCGCTGCCAAAGCGACGGCAGAGTTCCGGGATCAACGCCCGGCCGACAAACCCGCTCGCACCCGTGACCAGAATGCGCATCAGCCCGCTTTCAGACCTCTCCGCCCCGCCTGACGGCGATACAGGAAGAAATCGTTGCCTACCCCGATCAGGGCATGGAGCAGCAGCGCATAGAGAAAGGATCCGGTCCAGTAAGCGATCAAGCCGAAAATAATGCCCGCAGCCAACGCCGCCCAGATTTCACTGTCAGGATGGCCGACATGCAGCAGAGTGGAGACAATGGTTTGCAGTGCCAGAGCGGCCGGCAGACCGAGAGCGGCGACCACCGGGAAGAAGAGCAGACCGCGGAAAAGGAATTCCCAGGGGAAATAGTAGAAAAAAACATAGGCGAGTTCAAAAAGCAGGAAACGCCGCGGGTCGGCGCAGGCCGTTTTCGAGAAGGGGTAGTGCTGCTGCAAGGCCGGATCTCGGGAGCCGACATAAGCAATCAGGACGGCCAGCGGGATGCCCGCTGTCAGGATTCCCCAGCCGTGGCGGACAATGCCGAGCGTGAAACCCAGGCCGCGCAGAGCGGTGGGCGGCCGCAACGAAAGTGTCAGGATGAGCAAAACGGGCACGGCCAGGAAAAAAATAAAGAAAGCCCCAAAATAAAACAGATAGGCCCAGAAATCGTCGAACACCTTCAAGAATGCCCGGTAATTGAAGATGGTGAGCAGCAGGGTGAAAGCCACGGGCAGGTAAAGGAAAAGCACGGTTTTTAACATCAGCGGATGTATCCTTCCCGTCGTTCGCGACAGTACCAGTCCACAATGGCCCTTATCTGTTTTCCCAGGTCCTCGTCGGGCTGGTAATCCAGTTCGGCGAAAGTCCGGGAAATGTCGTACGTGGTCGCCGTGGTGATGCGCTTGATTCGGTAAGCGGTGATGACCTGTTTAAAGGGAGGGAAAACGGCGCTCAGCAGGCTCTGGAAAAAAGCCACCCCATAGCCGAAAGCCACCGGCACGTAGAGCCTCTGTCTGCGGCCGATACCGGCCTGCAGACCGGAAAAGAATTCCCGCCAGGTGGGCAGGAAGCGGTTGGTCACGGTGTAGGCGCAGCCTTGGCTCCCCGGTTTCTGGAATGCGCGGAGGACTGCCTGGCAGAGGTTGTCGATATAACAGAAAGGGAACTGCCAATTGCCATGGCCGGCAATGAGCGGGATATGACGTTCGCAGGTGCGCAACATCAACGCACAGGAGGTACGGTCGTTGGGTCCGTAGACATCTCCCGGCCGCAGCACGACCGCCGGCAGGCTCTCCTGACGCTGCCGGTCAAGCAGGAACTCCTCCGATTTTTTCTTGAAGCGGACATAGGGCAAGTAAAGAGCCGACTGCCCCGGCCGGGACTCGGAAATATCCAGGCCATTGAATCCCAGGGTCAAGGCGGTGGAGATATAGACCAGCTTCTTCGGCCGGATGCCCAATTGGCACAGACGTTCCGCCAGGTTCACGGTCAATTGATAAATCCTTGCCCGGCTCTGTTCCTCGTTGGCCAGGTCGGTCACAATGGAGGCCGAATGCACGAGGTAATCGATATCCCGCGGGATTTCCAGGCGCTGCGGTTCGGCCAGGTCGCCCCGGACCAGATGCACATCCAGACCTTCCAGGAAATGAAGATCGGAACCCGGGCGCACCAATCCAACCACATCCCATCCCTGATCGAGCAGATAACGGCAGAGGTTGGAGCCGATGAACCCATTGGCACCGGTAACAAACACCTTGCTCATGCGCGGGTAACCAGGCGTCTCCAGCCGCGAGCCAGCAACGGCGCCAGAACCACGGCCAGAAAAGCGATCGCAATCCCGGCCAGCGCATCGGAGACATAATGGTAACGACCGTAGACGGTGGAGACATAGAGCGAGACAATGACCGGCGTGAGGACAAAAAAGGTGGGCCGGTGGTAACGCCAGGCCATGATCCACATCACCGTGGCCGCCGCGCAGTGGGGGCTGGGAATGGTCCGGCCGATGGCGTGGACATGGCTGCGGATGTATTCACCCAGCGTGGTGAACAGGTAGCCATGCAGGGGCACCCCGAAACGGTCGGCAATGGCATGCAGCGGACCGGCCACCGGAAAGAGCAGGAAACCAAGATCGCAGAATACATTGGCCAGGCCCAGGGAAAAAAGGTAATCCTCCATCTGGCCTGCGCCACGTTTAAAATAGATCAGGCCGCAGAGCAGAGGGTAGATCACCACATAAATGACATAGCTAAACATCAGCCACTCGGTCAGGCCGGGTGAAACGAAGCGCTGCAACCACACCGTGGGCTGGACGCTAAAAAAGCGCTCCTCCAAGGCCAGCACCTGGGGGTCGTGCCAAGCAGACGTAAAGAGCAGTTGCAGCGGTTGCACGGTATCATAAAGATAGGCGAACAGCAGTTGCACAGATGCGGTACGCAACAGGAAATGCCAAAAGCGCCGGTGGGTTCGTTGGAGCAGGTAAAGCAAAAAAATGTAAACGACGGCAACCACCGTATTTCTCGCCAGCAGCCTCGGCCAACGGGGAAGCCGCAAACGATAGACGACGGTCAACACGTTGAAGAACAACAAGGTCAGCAGGATCAGGGCATCGATCGCCCGTAGCGGTAAGGTCCGAACGGGGAGAACCGCAGCCCAGATTGAACCGTTGCCACTGGCATCGTTTTGTTTCATTGCCATCCAGAATTGGAATTCTATTTGCTGCGACTGCCAAAGTCAAACTTTTTTTCGCTTAGATCATGTTGCGCCGGCGATACCACTCCACGGTGAGCTGGATCGCCTCTGGCATCCCTACAGCGGCGACAAAACCCAGCTCGCGTGCGATCTTGCGGCTATCATACAGCCAGTACTCCTTGCGGCTGGCCCTTATCTGCTCGCGGCTGAGCGGCGAAGCTCGACCCGTCAGGCCAGCCACTCCCTCCACCAGCCAGGCCAACGCATACTGCAGGCTGTAAGGAATAGCCACGGTCGGGCCACGGATGCCCAGGGCGCTGGCCAGAGCGGCCGTGACCTCGGCCCAGCCATACGCCCGGCCATCGGTCACAAAATAAGTTTGTCCGCAGGCGCGCTCGCTTTCGGCAGCCCGCACCAATGCGTTGACCAGGTCACCGACATAGCAGAGGCTCGTCTGCAGATCGCCGTTTCCCACGCTCGGGATCAGATGCCGGCGGATGAGCCGCATGACACGGTACAACTCCTGCTGGCGTGGTCCGATCACGTTGGGCGGCCGGACAATGACCAGCGGCAGCTCACGGTGCATCTCCAAGGCCAGTTGTTCGGCCTGCCATTTGCTGCGCCCGTAGTCGGACACCGGGCGGCAGGGCGACTCCTCGTCAAGGAATGTTCCCGCCACTGAGGGGCCGACCGCGCTGATGCTGGAAACCAAAACAAATTTACGCAATCGTTGCCCTGCTTGCAAACAGGCTTCCAGAAGATAGCGGGTGACCCGGACATTGCCGTTGTAATAAGCCGCCCAGTCGCGGGCGCGGATGACACCGGCCAAATGAAACACATAGTCGGCATCCCGCACCGCGGCCGCCAGGGCGGAACGGTCAAAAAAATCCGCCACCACAAGGCGAACCCTACCGGCATCCAAAAAATCGCGACGACTGGTCGGCCGCAGCAGGCAGGTCACGTCGTGACCCTGACCCGCCAGGGTCTCGGCCAGGTGACTGCCGATGAAGCCGCTGGCACCGGTGATCAAGATTTTCTGGCCCATGAGGAAATCGATCCGCATTTTCATTATAGCACACGGCAGTGAGCGACATTGACAGCCGCTAGGCAAATTTCTTATAATGAGTGTTTCTTATGCCCAAATCGGTCAAACAGAATCTGCTGATCGCTTCCCTCATCGCCCTGGCCCTGCCGCTCCTCTCGTTCCTGCTTTATTTCTCGGTCAGTTACATGGGGGTGCGTGATCGGGAGGTGGAAAAAATTCTCGTCGGGCGCTACCTGCCGACGATTATCTTATTCAATCTGAAGATCATCTTGTTCTACTTTTTATTCGCCGCCATCATCGGCCTGTTCGCCCTGCTGCTGAGGATCCAGAAGATCATGGCCATTCTCCTGTTCCAGCTCTTTTTCTGGTTTTTCTTTTGGATCCGCGCCATCAAGCTGTTTCCGCAACTGTTCGATGACCAGCTCTATCACCACGGCGGTTTGCTGAAATATTTCCAGATCGCCCTGACCGACTACATCCCCATGGCCGCCATCTATATCCTCTTCGTGGCCATCCTGCTGGCCGTGGCCTGGAAGCAGAAACGGCTCTGGGGTGGACTGGCCATCCTGCTTCTCTGCTTTCTGTTTGTGATTGAAATCCCCGTGCTGCCGGCCAGGGCCACCGCCCAGACGTCCCCCAACGTCTTGATCCTGGGCATGGATTCGCTGCGCCCCGACCGGCTGTCCGCCAACGGTTACTTCCGCCCAACGCCCCATATCGACCAACTGCTGGGCACGGGGGGAAACTGCCTGAACCTCATCTCCTCACTGGCCCGCACCCACTCCTCGTTCACCTCGATCTTGACGTCCACCTGGCCGCCCCGGCACGACATACGCTACATGTTCCCTCGGCCGGCTGAGAGCCGGCAGCGCTGGCCCAACCTGGTCGAGACGCTGACCCGGGCCGGCTACGAAACGTCCGTGGTAAGCGACTTCGGCGGCGACGTTTTCGCCCAGCTGCAGTTCGGGTTCCGCCATGTGAACGTGCCACACAACATCATCCAGAATCTCCTCAAACAACGCAGCATCGAAATCCACTATTTCCTGCAGGGATTTTTACTCAATCCCTCCGGTCGCCTGTTCTTTCCGGAAATCTGGCTGATGCCTCTTAATTTGGACCCCTACCACATTCTTCACGGCACCCAGCAGCGCATCCGCCAGTCGGTGCACGCCGGCAAGCCGTTTTTCATTCTCGCCTTTTACACCAACTGCCATTTTCCCTACTCCAACAAGTACCCCTATTACAGACTGTACACCCAGCGGGGTTACAACCGGCCGCACAAGTACCGCAAAATGGACAATCAGAAGCTCTATTCGGGATTCGACCTGCCGGCTGTGGACAAGGAGCAGATCAACGGCCTGTACGACGGCTCGGTCAAGATGTTCGATGACCAGGTCGGCAAAACACTGCGCTTCCTCAAATCCTGCAAACTCGAACGCAACACCATCGTCATCCTCCTCTCCGACCACGGCGAAAGCCTGTATGAAAACGGTTATGGCACCGGACACGGCGACCATCTGCGTGGCCCCTATTCCAACCGCATGGTCTTTGCCGTCCATTCTCCCTTTGAAACGTTCGCCGGGCGTCAAATCGCACCCACGACGCGGGACATCGATATCGCGCCCACCATTCTGGAGCTGCTCGGTCAGCCACCCCTTCCCTCTTTCCAGGGGCACTCCCTGTTACCCTATCTGCGCGGCCAGCCTTTCACCGGCTTGCCCGCTTATATGGAAACCTGTATCTGGTTCACTCCGGAATCGCCCTATATCCGCGACCGCATACGCATTCCCTACCCGCCCATCCTGAAAATGCTCGAAATCGATCCAGACAACGGCGAGGTCATTCTGAAGAAAGAGTTCCACGATGTGGTGATCCGGGCCAAGGAGCGGGCCTATATGCTCAATGAAAAGAAGTACGTCTACTATCCGGGGGAAAACGGCATTCAGGAGGAATTCTACAGCGGGGAAAATCGGGTCCCCCGCGAGGCCATCCACGATGCGGAATTTTTAGATTATAAATTGAAGATCGTCGAGATGTTCAAAGACCGCTTTTATCTCGACAGCCAGGGCCGGATTCAGGAAAAATAACAGCCGGCTTAGCGCGTGCCGATCAGGCTGACATCGCCCGATCCCTCGCGCACGACCACCGGCGCTGCGCCACTGAGATCGACCACCGTCGAAGGCACATTGGCCAAGATACCCGCGTCCAGGATCAGATCAATGTCGTGTTTGAACCTCTCGGCAATCTCCAGCGGATCGGAATAGAATCCATCCTCGCCCATGGGCACGCTGGTGTTCAACAGCGGATGGCCCAGTTCACGGGCCAGGCCAATGGCCACCGGCGAATCGGGAATGCGGATGCCCACCGTTTGCCGTTTCTGCAGCAGTAGTTTGGGTACCTGGTGGCTGGCCCGCAGGATAAAGGTGTATTTGCCCGGTGTCAGCCGGTGCATGATACGGTAAGCGGCGGTGGGCACGAACGCCCAATCGGCTATCTGTTTCAGATCGGGACAGATGAAGCTGAGCAATTTGTGCTTGGAACTCTTCTTAATTTTGATAATCGACTCCAAGGCCTTCTTGTTAAATAGATCGGCGCCGAGACCGTAAATCGTGTCGGTGGGATAGACCAGCAGCCCACCCTGGCGCAGCACACTGGCCGCATGTTTGAGCAGTCGGGCATGCGGCTTGAGCGGGTCAATCTTCTGAATATCGACGGCCATTCTTAAGTCAGGGAGCTGAGCTTTTTGTAGTACTCATGTTTGATTTTCTTGTGGGCCACGGCTTGCTGGTAAAGACAGTCGGCAATCTCAGGAAACTGAATCTTCAGCGAGGAGTAGCGGATCTCCTGGGCCAGGAAGTCCATCATGTCCAGCGTCGGATCCTTGGATTCGTACACGAAGGGGTTTTTGCCTTCCTGGGCCAGCTGCGGATTGTAGCGGTAGAGCGGCCAGTAGCCGGCCTGTACGGCCCGCTTCTCCTCCTCGACCATGTGCTCCATGTCGATGCCGTGGTTGATGCAGGGCGAGTAGGCGATGATCATCGAAGGCCCCGGGTAGGCCTCGGCCTCGAGGAAGGCCTTGATCAACTGGTTCATGTTGGCGCCCAGAGACACCGATGCCACATAGACGTACCCGTAACTCATGGCCATCAAACCCAGGTCCTTCTTGCCGGTGCGCTTGCCCGCGGCAGCGAACTGGGCCACGGCGGCCAGCGGCGTCGACTTGGAAGCCTGGCCGCCGGTGTTCGAATAGACCTCGGTATCGAGCACCAGCACGTTGACGTTGCGGCCCGCAGCCAGCACGTGGTCCAGACCGCCGAAACCGATGTCGTAAGCCCAGCCGTCGCCGCCAATGCACCAGATCGACTTGTCGACGAAATAATCCTGCAGCTCGACCGCCTTGCGCAGCAGCGACTGCAACTTGGCCGGCGCCCCTTTGAGCGCCGTGGGCAGCAGGCGGCGCGCCTGACCGGCCGCCTCTTGGGCCTCAGCGCCGCTGACCGCCCAGAGCTCGATATTGCGTTTCAGGGCTTTTTCCAGTTCAGCGCCGACGCCGGCGGTCAGCAGCTGGTCGATGACGGCGCGCAGCTGCTTGCGATTGCTGTCCACGGCCAGACGCATGCCGAAACCGTATTCGGCATTGTCCTCGAACAGCGAGTTGGCCCAGGCCGGGCCGCGACCTTCTTTACTCACGCAATAGGGAGTGGTCGGGAAGGTGCCGCTGTAGATCGAGGAACAACCGGTGGCATTGGCGATGATCATCCGTTCACCAAAGAGCGACGTGGCGAGTTGGACATAGGGCGTCTCGCCGCAACCGGCGCAGGCGCCGGAGAATTCAAACAGCGGCTGGCGGAAACCGACGCCCTTGACCTGGCTGATTTGGGTGCCATCGAGGAGGTTGTCGGGCAGGGCATCAAAAAAGAGGGTTTTGGCTACCTCGCCGACCTGGCGCTCCTCGTCGATGGGTTTCCATTCAAGGGCGTTGATTTTCGCCGGGCAGACCTGGATGCAGTTACCGCAGCCGGTGCAGTCTTCGATATAGACCTGGATTTTGAATTGCAGATTCTTGTCGTTGCGCGTCGTCGATTGGAGCGTCCGGAAACCGGCCGGTGCGCCCTTCAGCCGGTCGGGCTCGATCTGTTTGGCGCGGATGGCCGCGTGGGGGCAGACGATGGCGCACTGGTTGCACTGGATGCAGTTCTCGGGCAGCCAGTGGGGGACCTGGGGCGCAATGCCGCGTTTCTCGAGCTTGGCCGTGGCCGTGGGCACCTTGCCGTCCAGGGGCATCTGCGAAACCGGAATATCGTCACCGCGCAGCCGCATGACCTTCTCGATGACATTCTTGGCAAAGGAGGACGCATCGCCGTCGATCAGTTTTTTCGCCACGAACGACTTCTTGATCCCCTTGACTGTGGTCGGCACATTCACCTGTTGCAGCGCCTCGCTGGTTTTGTCCACTGCCGCCCAGTTCATTTTGACGATGTTTTCACCCTTTTTCTCGAAGCTTTTTTTGATGGCGTCCTTGATCAGCGTGATGGCTTCCTTCTCGGGCAGGATGCCGGAGATCTTGAAGAAGGCCACCTGCATCACCGTGTTGATGCGCTTGCCCAAGCCGACCGACTCGGAGATCTTCAGCGCGTCAATGTTGTAAAATTTGATCTTCTTGCGGATGATCGTTTCCTGCATGTCGCGAGTCAGGTGGTCGAAGACCTCGGCGTTGTCCCAATCGGAATTGAGCAAGAACGTTCCGCCCTCCTTGATTTCGCGCAGCACGTCGTAGCGACCGATATAGGCCGGGTTGTGCAGGGCGACAAAATCGGCCTTGGTGGGCAAGTAGGGGGACTTGATCGGGCTCTTGCCGAAGCGCAGGTAGGAGATGGTGATGCCGCCCGACTTCTTCGAATCGTAGGCGAAATAGCCCTGGGCATTCAGATCGGTATGGTCGCCGATGATCTTGATCGAGTTCTTGTTGGCACCGACGGTCCCGTCCGAACCCAGGCCCCAAAAGATACAGCGCACCACGTCCTCTTTTTCGGTGTCGATCTCTTCCTTGAGCGGCAGCGATTTGCCGCTGACATCGTCGGTGATGCCCACCGTAAAGTCGTGGAAGCATGCTCCGTCCAGGTGGTCGAAAACCGCCTTGACCATCGTTGGGGTAAACTCCTTGGAGCTCAGGCCGAAACGGCCGCCGACGATGGTGACCGGCCGGTCCTTCAGCGCGGTGACCACGTCCAGGTAAAGCGGTTCGCCAAGGGCGCCCGGTTCCTTGGTGCGGTCGAGCACGGCGATCTTTTTGACTGTGGCCGGCACGGCTTTGGCCAGAGCCGCGGCTGAAAATGGACGGTAGAGGCGTACCTTGATCGCTCCCACTTTGGCGCCCTTCTGGTTGAGGTACTCCACCATCTCCTCGATTGTCTCGCAGCCCGAACCCATGGCCACGATCAGTTTTTCGGCCTGCGGGTGACCGACGTAGTCGAACAGGTGATAGGCGCGGCCAGTCTTCTGGGCCAGCAGGTTCATGTATTTCTGGACGATGGCCGGTGTCTGCTCGTAATAACGATTGACCGTTTCGCGGCCCTGGAAGTAAACATCGGGGGTCTGTTGGCCGACCTTAAGCACGGGATTCTCGGGGCGCAAGGCACGGGCGCGGAAGGCCTCGACGAACTTCATGTCGAGCATCTCCTTCAGCGTATCGTATTCGATCATCTCCACTTTTTTGACCTCATGTGACGTGCGGAAACCGTCGAAGAAATTGAGGAAAGGAACCCATGCCTCCAGCGTGGCCAGGTGCGACACCGCGGCCAGGTCCATGGTCTCCTGCACCGAAGCGGCGGCCATCAGGCCGAAGCCGGTGTTACGCACCGACATGACATCGGAGTGGTCGCCGAAGATGGAAAGCGACTGGCAGGCCAGCGAGCGTGCCGACACGTGGAACACGGTGGGCAGCATCTCACCGGCGATCTTGTGCATGTTGGGGATCATCAGCAGCAGGCCCTGGGAGGCGGTGAAGGTGGTGGACAGGGACCCGGCCGAAAGCGAGCCGTGCACGGCGCCGGCCGCGCCGCCCTCCGACTGCATTTCGATCACCTCGACCTCCTGACCGAAGATGTTCTTGCGGCCCTGGGCGGACCAGGCATCGGTCAATTCGCCCATGACCGAAGAGGGGGTAATCGGGTAGATAGCCGCCACCTCGGAGAAGGCGTAGGCCACATGGGCCGCAGCGGTATTGCCGTCGATGGTCGTTTTTCTTGCACTCATGGCTGCTCCTTTTATCACCTCCCCGATGCTCGGCGTTTCCGCAGCGCTGGCTAGCTGACACGCTGGTCGAGGAGGGGCTTGTTTAGAAATATTAACATATCAACACGTCTGCTGTCAAACCCAGCGCCGGCCTGGAATCGGACCGATTAAAACCTGAAGCCAACGCCCGCGCCCAGGCTCAGGCCCCCGGGAGTAGTGAGCGTATCCCCCACCTGATCTTGGGCATAAATATAAGAACCCTGCAGGCTGAAAAACAGACGGTCGTTCAGGAAATAACAGAGACCGCCGCCGGTGTTTAGGCCCAGGACCGAGTGCCTGAGAACAATGTCCATGGTATCTTCCCGGTAAACCACATCGGCCGCACCCAGAAAGAGGTTCAGCTGCAACCGCCCCCTGAACCGCGACATCCAGCCGAGTCCAGCCAGCAAAAAGTTTTGAACGGACCGGGCCGGCGCTTCCACCACCGGGATGGTCCCCCGGCTGGAAAGAAAGCCATAACCGGCCCAGACATAAAAACCATGGAAGACTCTCCAACCCAGGCGTACTTCGGGAAGCAGATGGCCCGGGCCGTAGAGGCCGGTATAGCCGCTGTCAAACGAGCGGTGATATGAGAGATTGACATGGATGAATCCCCGGGGAGCGGCCGCCGCCAGCAGCCCGGCAGGCAAAACCAGTCCGAACACCACCAGTGTTTTGATTTTGAACGACACCCGCACCTCCCTCAAATCGTCAACTCGTTGGAAACGCCGACTTTCGCGCCCTGGTTGTTGCGCACCACGATCTGGTACGTGTAGCGGGTAGCGTGGTCGAGATATTTATCCACAAAGAAAAAGTTGCCATTGTTCCCCTCACTGGCAGCGATCTCTTTGATCACCGCAAACGACCCGCCCTGCGCCATGCGCATTACCTGGAACTTGCCGCCGGGAATCTGGCTCAGCGCCATCAGGTCCAAAGAAAAGGTGACGACCGCGTAATCCCGGCGCACGATCCAGCCCTTAGCCTGCTCACGGCTGACGTAAAGAGCCACACCGATATCAAGGGCCAGCGATTGGGCGACATTGAGGCGGCCGCCGCTGGCCACCATGCCGTTCAGGCTGGCCAGTGTGTCTACGCCGCCCAGAATACGGCCGATGCGCTGCCGGTAATTGTCCTGGGGTGACTGGGCGGCCAGCAGGGCCAGCGCACCCGTCACAAAGGGCGCGGCCATCGAGGTGCCATCCAGGTATTCGTAGTTGCCCTGGGCATGGATCAGGGTCACCAGCGGCGCGCCCATGGCCACAAGCTGCTGGCCATCGGCCTGAGAAAGGGATAGCACTGGAATCCAGCTACCCGGCGTCTGCAAGGTGCCACTGAAAAGGCCGGGGACGTTGTTGTAGATAATGGCGCCGATGGCACCGGCGTTCTGGGCGTTGAGTACCTTGTCATGAAACGTGATATCACCGCGCTCGATCAGAGCGATGCTGCCGTTGACCTGCGGAGGAAAGTCACTGGCCTGGATTCCCCGGCCGCAGGGATAGGCATGGGCGGTGATGCCCCCGGGCAGGGTCCAGCCGGCATACTCCAGGGGTTCGGTCTCGTAGGTGGTGGCCCCCGAAAGCAACGCCGTTTCGCTGCCTTGGCCCATGGGGAAAGTGGAAAGAATATGCACGCCGGGAGCGGCCAGGTCAACCGAGCCAACGCCATAATTGGAAAAGGAAGCGAGTTGGTCGTTGCTATCGCTGGCCGCCACGGCGATGATGTTGGGCAGCCCAAAACTGGCCGGATATTCGGGGGTGGTGTCGTTGTTGCTGCCGTCGTTTCCCGCCGCAGCCACAAAGATGATACCCGCCTTTTCCAGCTCGCCAATGGCGTCCTGCTCCAGGCTGTTGTATGTCGAACCCCCGAACGAGGCATTTACGGCGACCAGGTTGATATGGTTGAATGTTTTGAGAACGATGGCATACTCGATCGCTTCGATCTCGTCGGAATCGTAGATATAAAGGTCCGGACGAAACGCCTTGATGGCCACGATCTTGGTTACCCAGCCGACCCCGCACGTTCCCAGGCCGTTGTCACCCACCGCGGCGATGATACCGGCCACGTGGGTGCCGTGGCCGTCAATGTCCATCGGATCGGGACTGTTGCTGCCGTTGCTGTCATGGGCAAAGTCATAGCCGTTCACGTCATCCACATAACCGTTGTGGTCATCGTCAATCCCGTTGTTGGCAACTTCGCCCGGGTTGACCCAGATGTTGGCCAGCAGATCCTCGTGGGTATAATCCACCCCGGTATCGATGACCCCGACCGCCACGTCGGGAGAACCCACGTTACTGTCCCAGGCCTCCGGGGCTTTGATGATGGGCAACCCCCAAAGTTTGGGCCATTTGGGATCGTTGGGAACACGCAGCAACCGTTTGGCATAATTGGGCGAGACCGCCTCCACCTGGGGCATGCGGGCGACCCAGTCAAGGAGTTGATCGGTCCCCATCAAAAACGAGCGCAACAGGGCATAGGTCTTGTTGGACCTCCGCGAGAGCACCCGAAACTCCAGGATATCCCTGACAACGGAGAGCCCGGGCTCCTGGCGCAGACGGATGCTGCTGATGCCTTTTCGAAACTTGACCAGCACTTCACCCTGCCGGTAGAGAACCGGGTTTACCCGGGCCGCAGGCCCCAGACCCGTGTCGCGCACCTGTGCCGCCACCCGACCTTCCCCGAGTACAAAGGGGATGATTGCCAAAACGACCAGCCAGATGGCACACGTTGCTTTCTTCCGGCCCAAACCCGAGTACTTCTGATTCATGTTCGCCCCGCTTTTCAAAAAAGATATTGTAATTACCCCACAGCCTTTTTTCAAGCCGGCGACCGCCACCGCTGGCACGAAGGGCAATAATGGCAAGCTGCGGCCAACGAGCCGCTCCTTCTTGATTATTCGGCCGCAGCGCGGGCAGGGCAGCCCCTCGCGGCCATAGACCCGAAGATGTTCCTGGTTTTGCCCGCGCCGATTGTCGGGGGTGCGGTAGTCACTGAGACTGGTTCCCCGGCGCTGAATGGCGGCATTCAGCACCTGTGGTAAAGCGCGGCTCAGCCGCTCCCGTTTGGCTCTCGACAACCGGCCAGCGGGCGTCCGGGGATGAACGCCAGCCCGGAACAGTCCCTCGTCGGCATAAATGTTGCCGACACCAGCCAGTACGGTCTGATCCAGAAGAACGCTTTTTATCGGACGAGAAGTTATCAACTTTTCCAAGACCTGCAGCACCTCGGCGGCCTGCAGCGGTTCGGGACCGAGTTGAGGCAACAAAGCGCGGCGGCCGTTCCAGAGGACAATTCGACCAAATTTGCGGACATCGATAAAAAAAAGCTGGCTGCCGTCGTCAAAACGGAATTCGGCCCGCACATACGGTCTGTCTTTTTCGCCCAGAGTCCAGAGCAGCTTCCCGGTCATGCGCAAATGAATGGTGAACGTCAAACCGCCCGCCAGGTGAAAACAGATATACTTGCCGCGGCGGGAAAGGGCCTCCAGACGCCGGTTTTGCAATGCCCGGAAAAAATCAGCCAGCCGGCCTTTTAAGCTACCCGTGTTGTGCAGGCGAAAACCGCGGAACGTTTTGCCGACCAGGTGCTGAAGTTCACGGACAATCGTTTCAACTTCGGGAAGTTCCGGCATGAACGGAAAATAAAATTATCGGACCGCTACTTGAGCCGCTTGTTAACCTCCCCCCAGTTGATGGCATTGAAGAAAGCCTCGATGTATTTGGCCCGTTCCAGCTGGTAGTCCGTGATGTAGGCATGCTCGAAAACGTCCATGACCAGCAGGGGATTGCCGCCGGCAGCGTGGCCCCCGTCGTGTTCGTTGATCCACATGTTCAGCAATCGCCCGGATAAGGCGTCTTCGTAAAGGACCACCCAGCCGATGCCGCGCATCAGACCAACGGCCTTGAAATCCCTGACCCAGTTCTCAAAACCGCCGAATTCTGCTTCGAGTTTCGGGTAGAGCCGGTCCTTTTTATCCGCGGGGTGTTTGCCGCCCAGATTCGCAAAATAGTACTCGTGCAGACGCATGCCGTTGAATTCCCAGCCCAGCCGTCGTTCCATTTCGGCGTATTCCGGCGTTTTTTCTTTCCCCTCAAGTAAAAGCGCATGCAGCTTATCCAGCAGGGAATTGGTGTTGTTCACGTATCCCTGGTAAAGCTTGAAATGGTTGTTGAGCAGGGTGTCGCTGAAACCGGGTGTCTCCAACAGCTTTGAAAAATCCTTGGCGACATAGTTTTTACTCATCGCTTATTCCTCCATTTTGGTCCGCTGTTCATCAACAGAGCGAATCATTTTCCCAATGGTTCAATATAAATGGCCCGGGCATAAAAGTCAATGAATCTACACCAGGCGGGCAAATCTCTTGTTGGAATCGGGGAAATCAACACCGAGAGCCAGCCAGGCGCACAGACCAAAGAAGAAAGCCACGGCCAGGGAAAGCCAACGGAAAGAGGGCGCCGGCGCCGCCGCATCATGGTGAACCATGGTCATGCCCGCACCCAGCAGCACGCTGGCCACGGCCACCCACTGGTAAAAACGCAGTCTGGCAATGACCGGAGTTTGCGGTTCTCCCCGGTAGGACTCCTCCACGAATCTGCCCAGTCCGGTGAGAATCAGGTAAAGACCCGCCACCAGCGGCAAGGGGGCCCTGAGAAACCAGAGGCGCGCCATACTGGCGGCGACGACACCATTCCACAGGATGGAATAGACGGGTGTGGGATGAAGCGGCACTCCGGAAAGGTGGGCCAAATAGCAGACGCGCGAGCGGGGATGAACATAACGGATGCCCACGGACGGCGGCGCTTCGCGGCCGTGACAGCAACCCTGTACCAGACAACGAATCCGGCCGGCCGCCTGCACCCAAGGCCCGGCCACGGCGAATGCCGCCAGCATTAGCCAAAAATCGCTGCCCGAAATCCAGTGAGCCAGCAGGGAACCCAGCAACCCGCCCACGATACCACCGTAATATCCGTAAGGCCGCAGTAGGGCAGGAGAGCCCTCGATGATTTGCGCCCACAGCCCGGCCGTTACCAGTATGGAAAATGCCACCATCAGAGCCGCAACCAGATGCCGGGGACCGAGCAGCGTGCCAATGATGAAAAAAGCGACAAAGGATCCGATTCCGGCATACAGGCCATGGTTGATGATTCGGGCGCGCCCTTTCCGCCACTCTTTCCAAGAATTGGCGGTTTTTTCTGCCCGGCGGCGGATAACTTCCCAGACAAAGGGCGCACGCTTCAGCAACATCAGCACCACGAATCCAGCCAGCACATCAGCCAGGGAATGCATGCCGGTAGTCAGGCAGCTTGCGGAAATGAGGCCGGCCCACACCAACACCACGGCCTTTGCGGAAGGAAATCTTCGGCCATACACCAGTGCGGCCAGCCAGGCCCATACCACATGAAAGGAAGGGAAGGCCGCCGCGGCCGTGTCGGCTTTTCTCTCCCAGGCCAGCATATGCCCCAGAAACGTATGCGGGACGAACGGCCGGGGCGGGGCATTGAAAGGAACAGTCAGAAAAACGAAGAAGATCAAGGCTGTGGCCAGCAATCCCGTGAGAGAAAATTCTCGCAGGTCGCGTCGGGTCCTGGCCAGAGCCGGAGCCAGCAGCACAAAGAGATAGACGCTGAAATAAAAAATCTCCGTCCATTCCCAGACGGGCAGGCGGCGTTCAAAAGGGAAAAAAGTGCTGACTGCATCCGGGGCAGGGCCGATCAGGCGCACGGCTTCATAAAGGATGAGCCAGGGAAGCAACACCAGCAAATAAACGGACAGACGCTCGTTCCAGGTTGGGGTGGTCTCTTGCGAGGCAGGAAGATGGAGCAGCGGTTTAGGCAAGGCCGATCCGAAACGCTTCAGCAAATCCGGCTTTTCATATCCCAGGACCAACGCCACGCATCCCAGGACAACCGTCGGCGACACCAGCCATAAACCGCTGGCGGAGCGACTCAGCATCGCCGTGCCAATACAGGCCAGGGAAAAACCCGCATAAATGGGATGGGCCAGAAACCGGTACACACCCCGAAAAACGTAACGCGAAGGAGGATAGGCATTCATCGGCAGGCCGTTGCCGTATAGAAGCAGCGCCGCCATTCCGGAGGCCATCAAGCCGACCCCCCCGGCGAGCAAGACCCAACCCGCCGCTGTAAAATTCCAAACGGGTAACCTCACGTTATGTTGGCTGCAAATACTCCAGATCCAAAGGAACAGCGGCAGCAGCACAATAAAAACCAGCGCATAAAAAATCTTGCCCCATTTTATCCCTCTTCTCATTGTTTGGACTCCGTGCCGATCACCGTTGCATCCTCATCCGCCGCCAAAAAATAAACAGGGCGGCGCCGAGGAAGAGCGAGCCATACATGACGCTCTTGATCATCACGGAAAAGACGGGATGGTCGCTGAACGCCGAGATCATGGCAGCCTGGGATGGGAAAAAGGCGGGAAGACAGCGGATGATCCAGCGGTGCTGGGCTTCGGCATAGTAGACCGGATTCTGCAGCCAACCGGCATCGATGTTCGCCAGCAGGACAATAAAAAGGATACCTTCCAGGTCGCGAGAAAAAATCGAGCCGATCAGTAAACCGTAACAGCCGTAGACGTATCCCCCCAACATGAAGGCCCCCAGGGTAAGAAAAAAATGATGCGGCTGAAAGAAGAACAGCAGCAGCAATGCCACATAGGCGCCGATGAGAATGATCAGGACCAACAAAACCGCGAGTTTGGCTCCAATCAATTCGGCCGGGTGGTAACCGCAGAGAATCAAGCGACGGTTGACCGCGGTGTGTTTCTGCACCAGATTCAGAGCCAGAAAAGAGGTGATCAGTCCCACGGCCGCCAGGCCAATGAAAACCAACGATTCTCTCTTTTCGCTGACCGTGATCCAGACATCGTTCGATAGAGCGGCTAGCTTGAAGGCGATGGCGCGTTCCCGGGTGGTCAGCGCAACGATCAGATAAAAAAGCGAGGGAATTAAAAACAGGAGAATGATCGCCATGCGGTTGCGCAGCAATTCCATCGCTGTCATCCGCCAGCTGGTGGTCAGATGGCTCAGGCGCATCGCAGGATTCCGTCCTTTAATTGAAAAATCCAATTCAACCGGGAAGACTCATACAGCAAATGGGAAACTATCACGACACTTTTACCGGCGACGCGAAAGCGATCGGCAGCATCCCAGAAATTGAGATAGGTTTCCCAGTCAAAACCAGAATAAGGCTCATCGAGAATGAGCACGTCGGGGGAATGGAGCAAAGCCAGCGATAAATTGAGCTTCTGTCTCGTTCCGCTGCTGAGCAGGGACACGAGTTTGGCCTCTTCATGCCCGAAGCGGAAGCGTTTGAGCAAGGCCTCTTGGGTATCCCGCCAGGCCGCTGGGCGCTTCCCCGTCAGCCCGTAGGCGCAGGCAAAATAGGAAAAATTTTCTTTCACGGTCAAGGCATCGAAAATCAGCTGCTCTTGGGGGCAGTAGCCCAAGCTCCCCCGGATCATTATGTTGCCGGCCGAGGGTTTCAAAAGCCCGACCAGGATCTTGAGCAAGGTGCTCTTCCCGGATCCGTTTTCGCCGGTGATTCCGACCATTTCTCCGCGCCGGAGATTGAAAGTCACGTCGCGCAACACGGCGTGAGCACCAAAGGACTTGGCCAGATGGGCAACTTCTAGGACATATTCAGCCATCTCCGGTTATGGCCTCCATTTCAAAAAATAACATATTCATCGATGAACACTGTCTCGCCCAGTTGCTGTGGCTGCCCGTCCCAGCTGATCTCACCGCTCCCCAGAGACAGAAATTTGATTCCCTTGGGTTGCAGAGGAATCCACCGGCTCAAATCTTTTGGCAAACGTTTCCCCGGGGTAGGAGAATCCAGAAACGGGGTCTCGACCAGCATGCGGATATGTTTCACCGCCAGGTTTATTTTCACACCCGCCTGTTCTCCAACAATGACATAGCTGCGAGGAAAACGGATAGCCAGCGTTTCCGACAACGCGTACTCTGTGCAACGAATCGCGAAATCATCCATGACTCTATATTTCCCGGCCAGTGAAAGCAGCAAATGAGGCCAGGTCTTTCCCGGATGTTGTTCCTGCACGAAGGCGTAAGTCAGGGCCAGCGACCCCTGATGAAGCCTTCCCCACATCAAATGTCTGAGGGCCCAGGGAGGCCCCAGACCTGCGGTTGAAAGATAATCGCAATATCCCGGCGCTGCCGTGGGCTCCCAGCTCCTTTCGCCGCTGCTGATTTTACCTGAAACCCGGCTTTGCAACTGCAGCGGATACCACCAGATTTGCGATTTTTTTTTCACGATGCGCAGTGCCGCAGCGGAAAAATTCTGGACCGGGCAAGCGCGATAACTTAAGGTGGCGGTTAGGCCCGGCACCTGCAGCACCACATTCCCTTGTTCTGGAGAAATTTCAATTTTGCCGTACTCAAAAACCAGAGACCGTTTTTCCCCATCCCGCGACTCCTCTTTCACATGAATCGGAAACGAGAGGGCGGTCGCCTCCTCATGGGAGGAAAGGATATGGATGTTCAGCTGCCCGCGAGCCATACCCAGGAATCGCAGCCAGGCCAGGTAAAGAAAAATAAAATCTTGTTGGGGAGTTAAAAGGTCAAAATACCATTTCTCCAGCCGGAAAGGCCCGTTCACTTCACCCCCCCCTTTGCCAGACTCAGGCGCATCCGCACATGCGAGCGCCCGTCAACTATTATCCCCTCTTCATCTTAAAAATCAATAATCGTCCAAATGATTGAACTCCGCGTTTTCAATCCAGGTCTTTGGCCGAGAGACGAACTGGATAATGTTCTCGAGCAGGAAATAGTGGCGCTTCTCTTCGGCGGCGATCTTGAGGAGCATGTCCCGTTGGAACGGTTCCTTGACTTCATCCGCCTTGGTGCTGTAAAAATCCATGCTTTTCTTTTCGATCTCCTGGGCCTTGCGGTAGGCCTCGACCGCGCCCGGACGGTCCGGCCATTGCCGTTTCTCCCCCTTCATTTGCTGAAAAACGTTTTTGGCATTGGCCAACACGTCGGTCATGACCAGGGCCGGATGGTGCTTCTGGCGCAGCTCAACCAGCACCCGGTAATGCCGGACTTCGTCATCGGCCAGCATGCCCAGGATCGTCTGCAAACCTTTGTCCGCCTGCCCAGCGGCCAGCTGCCGGTAGTATGTTTCACCGTCTTTTTCCATCTGCATGGCAAATTCAAAAATATCCATACGGCCTCCTCAAAAAGATTATTCTATCCGGTTTTGCCGGGAATATACAGATAACGCTTGACCTTGTTGGTGGGAGTCATTTCAAACGGCTCCGGGTACTCCAGGATGCGCTGCAGTTGAGAAAACGCAGGGAGCTGCCGGTTGGTCTCCTCCCGCACCTGCTCCAGGATGTGCTCGGTCAGTTGCGGGCCCGGACGTCGTCCAGCTTGTTGCGCTCGAACTCCCTGTCCAGCACGTCATAATCCAGGTAAGCCTTGGCCAGCAGCTTTCCCTCACTTTCATAGACCACGGCCTGCTGGATGTAGGAGGACTGCAGCAGTTTCTGCTCGATGATCTCCGGATAGATGTTTTCACCCGAGGGGCCGATGATCACGTTTTTGCAGCGCCCCTTGATGAACAGGTAGCCTTCGGCGTCAAAATAGCCCAGATCGCCGGTCTTCAGCCAATTCCCTTCCAGAAAGGTTTCTCGCGTGGCCTCGCGGGTTCTTGTAGTACCCCTACATGACGATCGGGCCGCGGACGATGATCTCGCCGATGCCGCTGGCCGGGTCCGGCTCGTGGATGCTCATCTCGATGCCCGGGATGGGCTGGCCGCAGGAGCCGACCTTGACCCGGCCGAAGGGATTGATGGTCATGATCGGAGAGGTTTCGGTCATGCCGTAACCGGTCGAATAGCTGATGCCGGCGTCGCGCAGGAACACTTCGACGTCCTCGTTGAGCGCGGCGCCGCCGAACATGAAGAAGCGCAGACGGCCGCCGAACGATTGCAGCAACTTTTTGCCGGCCAGCCGGTGCAGCTGCTTGCGGAAGAAGGCCACGGCATAGAGACGGTTGAGCAGCGCCTTCTTCTGGATCTCGGGCAGGATGCTCTTGCGGTAAATCTTGTCGATGACCAGGGGCACGGCCAGCACGGCCGTGGGTCGCACCGTCTGCATGGCTTCCAGCAGCTTTTGCGGGGTGGGCAGGCCTTTCAGATAGAAGACGCTGGCGCCCACAGCCAGCGGGCAGAGCATGCCGCCGGTGGCCTCGAAGGTGTGGGACAGGGGCAGGATGGAGAGGAAGCGGTCGCTGGAGTTGATCGGGAAGCGCTCGATGGCGTGGCTGACATCGAAGACGATGTTGCCGTGGGTCAGCATGACCCCTTTGGAGAGGCCGGTCGTGCCGGAAGTGTAGATGATGGCGGCCAGGTCCTGCTCCTCCGGTTCCGGTGCCTGGCTGAGGAGAGCCGCGCCGGATGTTTCCGGTTCTTTTTCCCGCTTGAAAAGCTGCCGGGTTTTTTCCAGCAGGCGGGTCGGCTTCTCCAGTTCTTCGGCGTTGAAATTTTCAAGCGCGAAGATCATTCTCAGGTCCGAGGCATCCATTCCCTCCACTTTGGCCCGCTGCTTCTGCTCCACGAACAGGGCCACGGATTCGGAATTGCGGATGATGTGGCGCGTGTCGGTTTCGGGGAAACCGGGCAGAATCGGCACGGCAACGGCACCGATATAGGTCGTGGCCAGGTAGGCAACCACCCAATGGGGATTGTTTTCGCCCAGGATGGCCACCCGATCACCCTTTTTGATGCCGTGCCGCAGCAGGCCGGCAGCCACCTGCTGCACCTTTTCCTTCAACTGGTGGTAGGTGATCGGCTGATCACCGCTAAACGCGATGGCCGAACAGCCGCTGTACAGCCGGTAACTTCTTTCCAAAAGCCGACGAATGGTCAACCGCTCCAGTTCGACAATCATGGTAACTCCTGCCCCCATCATAAAAAAAAAGAAGAAATTAAGCAATCCGCCGCCGGAGCTGGGCGTCCAGCAGGTCAGCGTCCACGCCGGGCTTGTCTTTTTGCCGCGCTTGGCTTAAACTAGTGGGCTGCAACGAGGTCTGCCATGCCACTCGATGACATCATGATATCCCGCGCCATCATCGATACCTATTTTAAAAAATTATCGGAAGCCCTGGAGCTGGACGTGGCTTTGGTGGGCGCCGGGCCCGCCAATCTGGTCTGCGGCATCCTGCTGGGCGAGGCGGGCGTCAAGGCCGCCCTGTTCGAATCCAAGCTGGCGCCGGGCGGTGGCATGTGGGGCGGCGGCATGATGTTCAACGAGATTGTCGTCCAGCCGTCGGCGCTGACCATCCTGCAGAAGCTGGGCATCCGTTATCAACCCTACCAGGCCGGTTACTACACCGCCGACAGCGTCGAATGCGTGGCCACCCTGATCTCGCGCTGCTGCCAGGCGGGCACGCGCATATTCAACCTGATCAAAGTCGTGGACGTGATGTTCCGCGAAGAAAAAGGAAAGAAGTGGGTCTGCGGCCTGGTGCTGCAGTGGACGCCGGTCGAGCATCTGCAGTTGCATGTCGACCCCCTGACCGTTCGCGCCCGTTACGTGGTCGACGGCAGCGGCCATCCGGCCGAGGTCTGCGACATCATCAGCCGCAAAGTGGACGCCACGCTGAACACGCCTTCGGGCAAAGTCATGGGCGAAATGTCGATGTGGGCCGAGCGCGCCGAGGAAATGACCATCGAGAATACCACGGAAATCTTTCCCGGTGTCTGGGTGGCTGGCATGGCCGCCAATGCCGCCATGGGCGCCCCCCGCATGGGGCCGATATTCGGAGGCATGCTCCTCTCCGGCGAAAAGGTGGCCCGGGAACTTCTCCGTCGCCTGCGACCGTAGCTATGGCCTCCCCGGCCTTTTGCCAGACCTGCGGTCGACCCCTGGAAATCAGAAACGAGGCCGACGTGGCCAGGCCCTACTGCTCGGCCTGCCACACCTTCACCTACGAAAATCCCGTTCCCGCCACCGCCGCCCTGGTGCGCAACAGCACCGGCGACATCCTGCTGGTCCAGCGCGCGGTGGAGCCGGGCCGCGGCCTCTGGTGCCTGCCCGGCGGTTTCATCGAAATCGGCGAAACGCCGGAACAGGGGATGCTGCGCGAGCTGGAGGAAGAAACCGGCCTGCAGGGCCGCATACTCGGCCTGGTCGGGGCTGAGCTCGGCTCCAGCCCCACGCATCCAGCGGTCCTGGTGCTGGGCTATACTCTGGAAACAACCGGCGGCGAGCTTCAGGCCGGCGACGACGCGGCAGCGGTCGCCTATTTTCCCCAGCGTCAGCTTCCGGCCATTGCCTTTGCCAGCCACCGGCGGCTGATCGAAAAGCTCGGGTGTCGGCAGGCCGCGCTCCCTGCCGTCTTCGGCGCCTATGTGATCACCAGCAATGATCACGTCGAAATCGCCCGGCAGGCCTGCCGGGCCGGAGCGCGCATCCTCCAGTACCGCGAAAAAACCGCCAGTGCCGATACCCAGCTGCGCACAGCAAGCGAAATCCGCCGTATCACCCGCGCCCACGGCTGCCTGATGATCGTCAATGACCGCCCGGACATCGCTCTGCTGGCAGGGGCGGACGGCGTGCACCTGGGCCAGGGCGACATCCCCGTTGCCCGGGCCCGCAGCCTTGCGCCGTCGGGATTTCTCATCGGCGTTTCCACTCACTCCCTGGAGCAGGCGCTGCAGGCCGAGTCGCAGGGTTCCGACTATATCGGCATCGGACCGGTATTTGCCACCCCCACCAAAGAGAACTATCCCCCGATCGGGCTGGACACGCTGCGCCAGGTGCGGGACGCGGTGCACCTGCCGGTGGTAGCCATCGGCGGCATCAACCTGCAAAACATGGCTCAGGTCAAAGCGGCCGGCGCCCGCAACGTGGCCATGGTGCGCGAATTCCAGCAAGACACCGCCAGCAAGGTCAGGGCTGTCAACGCCCTGTTCCTGGCAGGGGCAGGGATTGATTCGGCAAACCCCGCAATTTTGCAATCTAAAAAAAGATAATCGTCACCAGAATAAAAATCGGAATCAGGAGGGGGACGGAGTACCTGAAGATGTAGCCGAAAAAACTGGGCATCTTAATGTGGTTATGCTCGGCAATCGATTTGATCATGAAGTTGGGCGCGTTGCCGATATACGTGTTGGCGCCCATAAACACCGCGCCCGCCGAGATGGCAGCCAGCACGGCCGGCTTCTGGCTGATCAGGAAGCGCACGGCGTCGGCCTCGACAAAATTGGGGAAACGAGCCAGGAACACGGGATTGCCCAGGACAAAATTGCCCAGCGCGGCACTGAAATAGGCCAGGTAGGTCGGAGCGTTGTCCAGGAAGCTGGAGAGCGAACCGGCAGCCCAGAAATAGTGGGCGGGTTCGCGCACCAACCGCATGAAAAAGGCCATGGCGCCCTTGTCGCCTGCCTTGAGAATGGCGATGGCCGGGATCATGGTCACGAAAATACCGGCAAAGAGGATGGCCACCTCGATCAGCGGCTGCCAGTGAAATTCATGCTCCCGGCGGTGCAGCCGCGGGGTCATCGTGAGCGACAGAAAGCCCATCAGCAGCAGGATGCCGTTGCGCACCAGGCTCTCGATTCCCACCTGCACACCCAGCAGATTGAGCTTGCCCGGATGCCAGACACCGCTGAGCAGCACCCCGCCGATCACCCCCAGCAGGAAGAAGAGATTGACCAATCCGACCACCCGCAACGGCTTCCGTTCCTCTTTCTCGACCGCAGCCGGAGCGCAAGCCTGCTCTTTGCGGTAATAATAGGTATCGAAAAGGAAAAAGATCAGCAGCAGAATGACCGCGGCGAGAGCCATGTGGGGAAAAACGTGAAAGGTCCAGAAAAAGGGAACGCTGTGCAAGAATCCCAGAAACAGCGGCGGATCGCCCAGGGGGGTCAGGGCGCCGCTGATGTTCGCAACCAGGAAAATAAAAAAAACGATTGTATGGACCTGGTGGTGGCGTTGCTTGTTGGCACGGATCAGCGGCCGGATGAGCAGCATGGCCGAACCGGTGGTCCCGATCCAAGAGGAGAGGCAGGTGCCGCAAAGCAGTATCAGCAGGTTGACCCCGGGCGTGCCCTTCAGGGTTCCGCGTATCAGGATGCCGCCGGAAATGGTAAACAGCGCCCAGAGCAGGATGATGAAAGGGATATAATCAATAATAGCCGTATGCAGCATCTCGCTGATCGCCTCCCCGGGTCGCCAGAACAGAAACGGGATAAAAAAAACCAGCGACCAGAAGAGAGACACCTTCCCAAAATGGCCAGACCAGAATTTAGAAGCCAGCAACGGAAAAAGGGCGATCGAGAGCAGGATGCCGGCAAAAGGCAGAATCGACCAGAGGGGCAAAGCCTGGCCCAGAGGCACTCGTCCCGCTTCCGCTGCCGGCAGCATCGGGATAAAAAACAAGAAGATAAACACGAAAAGAATTTTACTTTTCAATGGTCATTCCCTGAAAGGATGATATGTAAATGATTTGCTTAAGGCTGTCAATGGCCCGCTTGTTTCAGCTCGGCAAACAGGCTCAGCAGAGTTGCAGGTAGAAGCTCAAAGGCCCGGCAGCGGGCATCCAGGCCCAAGCGACCAATGGCTTCTCTCAGCAGAGGCGCAGGCCAGGCAGAATTCAAATTATTCATCAGGGTCTTGCGCGGACCGGCAAAGGCAATCATCAGGAAGCGGTAAAAAGCATCAAAATCAAAATCCGCTGGAATTGTCCGCGGCTCAAATTCGATGACCTGCGCCCTGACCCGGGGCGCCGGGGCAAAGGAGCCGGGATGAACATTGAAACAGGATGCCACCCGGAACAGGCACTGGAAAATGACCGACTGGGCATGGCGTTCGCGTGAACCGGGGGTGGCCAGCAGTTTGGCGACAAATTCGTTTTGCAGCATCACCACTGCTTTTCGTAACAGCGCCTGATGGGCAATGACCCAGTCGAGCACTTGATGAGAAATATAAAACGGCAAGTTCCCGATCAGACTGAAAGGAGCGCCGGCAAAGAATTGTGCGGGATCAAGCCGCAGGATGTCGCCGCAGATCACCCGCGCCTGGCCTGCGAAGCGCCGCTCCAGGTCGGCGCAGAGCCGAGGATCCAGCTCCACCAGAACCAGAGGCTGCGACTGGCGACCCGCCACCAGGAGTTCGGTCAGGATTCCCCGCCCCGGCCCCACCTCCACAATCGGCCCCGAAACCGGCAGCAAGAGCGATACGATACGACGGGCCAAGGACCGGTTGACCAGGAAATTTTGTCCCAGGCGAGCCCGTCTGCTCATGATGGGGAAAGCGGCTGCCGTATCAGCATCTACGCGGAACGACCTTTGGCACGGCGGATCCTCTCCAGGATCATGGCCAGGCCGCGGCGGAACTCGCTACGGACGGCCCCTTCATCCGCAAACAGCCGGATGCCGTCGCCCGTGACCTGATCGGTTGCCACCACCAGGGCGTAAAAAGGCTTGCCCAGAAATACCCGTAGGGGAAAAAGCTCCATTTCCACCACTGCGGCTTTCTGCTTCATTTCTCTGCGCACCCAGGCGCGGGTTTCCCTCTGCAACAGATCGACAGACACGCCGTTGGCTTTTTTCAGTCCGGCACCTGGAAAAGGTTTGAGCGCCAGGCGGCCCGCAGGAGCGAAGTGTCGGAGCAGCCCGCTGCCCCGCAGGGAAACCACATTCAGCGCCCGCGGCCGTTCGAGCCACCTGCCGATGACGCCGGCCGTGCCCAGGAAAAAAATCTCCTTTTTGCAAATATCCTGCACGTGTTCCAGGACAGTCAGCAAAGCGGGATAACCCAGAAAATTTCCGATCAGCGCGAAATCGCCAAATTGCAGGATATCGGCATGCAAGAATTTAAAATGGCGCCGGCTGTCACGCTGCAACTCTTCAAAACAGAGGCGGTCGGGGAAAAAGGGAACCAGCAACAGACGATCCGGAGATCCGAACGTGGGCGGATGAAAGAGATGGCTTTTCATCAAGGCCGATCCTGTCCCCTGTCCTGGGGGGGGCGGCGGCGCCACCAGGAGGCCAGCAGCGAGCCCGAGACGTTCATCCAGGGACCGAAAATCGCCGGTGCCAGCGCCGCGCTGGTGCTTTTCAGCACACCGATGGCCAGGCCCGAGGCCATGCCGCCGTTCTGCATGCCCACCTCCATGGCCACGGCGCGGCAGGCGCTCTCCTTGAGGCGCGCCAGCCGGGCACCCCAGTAGCCGAGGAAATAACCGATGCCGTTGTGCAGGACAGCCGCCACGATCAGCAGCAATCCCACCGACAGGAGCTGGTCGCGTGACTGGGCGGTAATAACGGCGATGATCAAACAGATGCTGGTCATGGAAACCAACGGCAGCGTTTTATCCAGCCAATGCTCCGGACCTTTGAACAAATGGCGGATCACGAGCTTGGTCAGGGAGACCAGACCCACCAGCGCGCAACCGATGAAAATTCCGGATTTTAACACAGCCAGCTTTCCCCACCAGACCGCAGGCGAAAAAATGATCAGCAGGGCCAGGCCGCAGGCCAATGCTGAAACCAGCGCCACCCCGCGGGCGCTGGCGGCCCATTTTTTCTGACCGTAAAGGATCTGGTGGGCGACCAGACCGGCCAGGATGGGCACGATGATCATGTTGAAAATGGAAAACATCATTTCGACGAAGTCAATCTGGATGAACCGGCCGGCAAGAACCTTCATCCAAAAAGGGGTTGCCAGAGGCGAAATGAACGTGGTACACGAGGTGATCGTCACCGACAGCGGCACGTCACCCCCGGCCAGATAGGTCATCACGTTAGAGGCCACGCCGCTCGAAACCGAGCCGATCAGAACAATGCCGGCGGCGATTTCCGGAGCAAAACCAAAAAGCACGGCTATGCCAAAACCCACCAGGGGCATGATGGTGAACTGCAAGGCAATGCCGACCAAAACCGGCCAGGGCATGACGAGCACGCGCTGGAAATCCTTCAGATTCAGAGTCGTGCCCATGCCAAAGGTGATGATCTGGATCAGGGGCACGATGAGGATTTTCAGGTCCGTGCCAAACCAGGTTCGGAACGCCGTCGGATAAACCAGCGCGGCGGCGACAAAGGCAAGAACCCAAACGGTGAAGGCAAAGCCCCGCCATTTCTCCCGGGTCATACAATAGACGGCCAGAAAAGCCAGCGCCAAGATAACGACAGATCCGATCATAGTTGGTAAAGTTCAGCCATCTTCTTGTTGGGCTTGTACTTGCAGAAGCACTGCTCAAACGAAGCGCCGAGCAGCTGGATTTTTTCAATCTCGCCCTGGCCCATGCCAGCCTCGGCCATGGCCGTCAGGTAATTCACCCGCTTCGGGTCAAAACCCATAAGCCGCGCGGCCGTGATGTCAGCGGCCAGCGGATCCAGGCTGGCCAGCGCCACCCGGGAGGAGATTGCCGTACCCCAGGCCGGGCCGTCGCCTTCCATCCCTTCGAAGCCGTCGATGACGGCCAGATCGGGAAAGACTTCCCGGGCGATGTGGAACATGTTGTAGTGGCAGAGGTCGTTGACAGCCGGCGGCGCCAGGTGCATGAATCCCTTGTCGTTTTGCTTGCCGTATTCATTGAGCGGTGAAGCCAGCAGCACGTTTTTGAGCGAAAGGGTAACCAGCACGTAATTATGGGTCTTCATGGGAGCGGCCGAGATGATGAAAAGGCCCGGTTCCAGGAAAGTGGCAATGATGCGAATCGGCACCGGCCGGTTCTCCTTGCCGAACACGTAGCGGTACTGGAAAGAGTCCCGGTTGAGGTCGACCAGTTTGACGTTGTATTCCTTCTCCAGGGCCAGGTAGCCGTAGTTCCTGTATCCCTCGAAAGTGTTGTGCACGCCGGCCTCGCCGATGACAATCTGCTTCCGGTAGTGGGGAGCCAAAAAATCGAGGATGGCCCTCAGGGTGTTGACGTGGGTGACCGCCAGGGGGTTGTCGGCCAGCACCACATTCGGCTTGAGCAGGATGGGCTTGTCCCCGATTGCGGCCAGGATTTCATCCTCGATTTTTTTCAGCGACTGGAACACGATCTCGCGCCGGTCATTGCCCTTGACCAGGCTCACCCGTGCCGGGGCGGTCACCTTCGTGTAGAGCCGCCCGCTGGGGAATGGATGAACAGGAGGCGCACTGTTGGGCCTGGCCCAGAGAGAACTCCTTCCACCCCCTGCGGCCGCGCCGATGAGGCCCAGCCCGATGCCTTTCAAAAAATCGCGCCGCTGCAGTGCGTAGCTTCTGTTGGCCATGGTCCTAGCCTCTTTTCTTTACCGCCAGAGCTTTGCGGGCGCCGGGCGGATATTTCAATCCTTTGACATTGGTGCGTATTTTATAGACCCTGTCGTAGCTCACGGCAAAGAGCGTTTGCATGTCCTCGCCGCCGAAACAGCAGCTGACCGGATAGGTGGGATAATGGATGATGCCGATGAACTCCCCCAGGGGGCTGAACATCTGCACGCCCATGTAGGTGGCGACATAAATGCCGCCGCTCTCGTCCATGGTCATGCCGTCTGCGCCGCTGGACCTGCCCCTGCGGTCCAGCACTTCGGGGGTGAGAAACAGCTCGGCAAACGGGCGGCCGCTCGTCACCGTGCCGTCGGCGTTGACCTCATAGGCCCAGACGAAATTGAGCTTGTCGCTGACTACGTTCCAGAACGATTCGTTGTCATAGGTGTTGTTGACCAACAGGATTCTGCCGTTCGGGTTGAGCAGGATGCCATTGGGCATGGCGAAATGGTTCACGCCGATGACCCGCAGCACTCCTCCTTTCGGCGTGATGTAGTAGACGGCGCGTCCCGGCTGGTGCTTGGTGGCGTCCGGGGTGAACTGGGGATCGGTGAAGTAGATGCCGCCCTTGGCATCCGCGACCAGGTCGTTGGGGCCGTCAATCGGTTTTCCCTCGTAGGTGCTGGCCAATGTCCGGACGACTTTCCCTCTGGGAGTCATCTCGAGAACGCGGTGGCCGAACATGTCGCAGACTGCCAGGTTGCCGTCATCTAGGGGCATGAGCCCGTTGGTCTGCATCTGGCCGTGCGAAATGTAGCGGTAGATGCCGCTCGGGTCCATCTCCACGAGCGCGCTGCGCCTCGGGTCGCCGTTCCATTGCTGGTCAAAATACATGCTCGAAAGATAGAGTTTGCCGTTGAGCCACTTCGGCCCTTCGGTGAACACCAGGCCGGGGCCCTGTTGGGCGCCGTCGGTCACGAGCTCCACGGCGGCATCCGCGGGGATGACGACATGGAAGGCAGCCAGGGCGTTCTCCATTTTTTGAGTGTAATCGGGCCGGACCGGCCAGAACACATCGAGCACGTCGCAGCCGAGGTCACCGACCGTTCCGCCGTGGACCATGTCGGCCGGCAGCAGCAGAAGATCACCTTTGGCCATGGAGACAACACCGTCCATAATAATCTCATCAATGGAACCGCGCAGCACGATCATCAGCTGCTCTTCGGGATGGATGTGCTGGGCGAACACCGCCCCCGGGTTCATCCGCAAAAAGCTGGCCTGCATGCCGCGGCCGGCAATCAGGCGGGAATAGGCGCCCGGAGACGACTCGGTGAACTGGATCTCATTGAGATCATAGATGCGGTTCGGCTCCACGGTCGGCCTGACGGAAAATGCATCGTCGGGGAGTCTGGCCGGGAGTTGGGCTCCCGCCTTTTTCAGATAGTCCGGACGTGCCGGGCAGTAAACTTCGACGATCTCCGCGCCTTCCATCCCGGCTTTGAGGCCATTGCGGGCCCCCTTCTCGAGATAGACAAATTCATTTTTGGGCGTTCGCCCATGCGTTCCGTCCGGCGCTTCGCGGGCAAGCGCCCGCATGGTCTGGGGGCTTCCGTTGAGCAGCTGGTCGACCGAGCCCTTCAGTACCACCATCAGCCTTTCGCTGGGAAGGGTTTCGCTTGCCATTTCGGCACCGGGCGCCAGCGTGACCCAGGCCACCAGAGCACTTTTTCCCCAGTACATTTTGGCCCGGACACCCGGGGCTATTTCCGTTGCCAGAAGCTTGTCGACATTGCCGACCACTCCGGGCTCAAGATTCGGCACAATTCTCGATACCGGGATATCGATCCGCGTCCGGATCGCCAGTTGCCGCTCTCTGATGATGCGGTTGTTCTTGGCCTTCCACTCCGGCTGCTGCGTGCAGGCCACAGTCCCGAGAAGAGAGAAAACGAGAATGAACGCAACCCCCCTGCCCGGGATCATCCGTTTCGTTTCTTTCATGGACTCCTCCTCGAAAAATTTCACGGGCGTCACTTCGCCGGGCGATCGTGGCGGTTGCCCAGGTAGAGCCAGAGCATGGGTTCACCGGTGTGATTGATCGAGCAGTGAGGCACCTTGTTGTTGGGCGGGATGAGGAACGCTTCGCCCGGCTCCTGCCAGAGCAGCCGGTTGCCGAAAAAGAGCAGGCTCCTTCCTTGCAACTGGCACCAGATCTCCTCGCAGCCGGGGCCGTGCACATGGGGCTGGGCAATGTCGAACTTATCGATGGAGACAACGGCGAAGCCCATGGGATTGAAGAACTTCGGCGCCACGTCGTAACTGAAACCGCGGCCGATGTGCGCCCAGTGCATGCCCAGGCTCGGCTCTGAATTATAGTAACTTCCCACGGAGATTTCTTTGTTCGGGACAAACCCGGGGCCTATCTCTTCGCTGACCAGGATCATTTCCAGCGTTTCTTCGCCGCGGTTCAACAATCGGTATTCAAGGCCTGCGGGAATGACCAGGGCCGTGCCCTCTTCGAGTTCGGCTCGCTTGCTGCCTGCCTGCACCTGACCGCTTCCGGACAGCACGTAGAAAAAAACCTGTTCCCTGTCATTTTTTGTCGGCAGGGTGTTCGAGCGCGGCTGGAGCGCGGCGCGCTTGTAAGCCTTGATGTACTTGAGCACGGCGCCTTTTTGGGGCGGATGGAGGGGGTCTCCGGGCGTCAGAATGTCGCGCTCGATCAGCCCGCCGTGACCCGCATAGGGCAGGGAATTGCGCCAGTGGTTGATGTAGAGGAACACGTCCGTGTCCACTTCCGGGTGGCGGTGGTTGGAGAGCGCGTCCTCGCGAAAAGAGGGTTCCGGCTCTTCGCTCAACTTCTGCTGCTGGGCCATCATAAAAGAAAAAAAGCCCAGGGCTACGATTAGAACAAAAAGCTGGGAAAGCACGAACGGTGTTTTCATCTGCTTCACCCCGCGGTTAAATTTTATAAATCTCTGCCGTTTTTTCATCGACCTTGAAGCGGTACAGGCACCGGTCGAGCGGCGTGCCGAGGACCTGGATTTTTTTCACATCGCCCTGGCCCAGGCCCGCTTCGGCCATGGAGGACAGATACTGAACCTTCTTCACATCAAAGCCCATGACCTGGGTGGCCAGAGTGTCGGCGGCCACCGGATCGCGGCTGGCAATGGCCACCCGGGAATCGAACGGGGTGCCCCAGGCGGGGCCCTTGCCTTCCATGGCCTCAAAACCGTCGATCACGGCCAGGTCGGGGAACACCTCCTGCGCCAGGTGGAACATATTGAAATGGCAGATGTCATGGGCCGTGGTGTTCCGGTCGGTATGCATCAGTGCCTTGTCGTTCTTCTTGTTGTATTCGTTGAGCGGGCAGCCCAGCAGGATATTTTTCAACGACAGGGTGACCAGCACGATGTTGTGGGTCTTCATGCGCGCCGCCGAAATGATGTAGAGATCCGGATCAAGGAAAGTGGAGATGATGCGGATGGGAATCGGCTTGTTCTCTTTATCGATGACATAGCGGTACTGATAGGGCGTCAAGTTGAGGTCAACCAGCTTGACGTTGTACTCCTTCTCCAGCGCTTCATAACCGTAGTTCTTGAAGCCCGCCAAGGTGTTGATGGTGGCCGCTTCGCCGATGATGATCTGCTGGCTGTGGTGCGGGGTCAGAAAATCAAGAATAGCCCGCACCGCATCCACATGGAGCGAGCCCAGCGGGTTGATCGGCGTCACCACATTGGGCTTGATCATGATTTTCTTGTCGCCGATCGAGCCGAGGATCTCGTCCTCGATAAGCTTCAGCGACTGATACACGATCTGGCGCCGGTCATTCCCCTTGACCAGGCTCACCCGCGCCGTCCGGTCGGCTGGTTGATACAGCCGGCCTGTTTTGATCATAGGGAAACCTGGCAAGGCCCAAAGAGAGCCGGGACTTCTCCCGGAAAAAGCGGAAAATCCCATCACGCCCAAGCCGACGCCCTTCAAAAAATCGCGGCGGTGTAAGGCGTTCTTCTTTTCTGGTTTCATTTTTTTTCATCCTCGGGATGGCGGTTGCCGAAGTAGAGCCAGAGCATGGGCTCTTCCGTGTGGTTGATCGAGCAGTGGGGCACCCTGTTGTTGGGCGGCACGAGAAAGGCTTCGCCCGGCTCCTGCCAGAGCAGCCGGTTGCCGAAAAAGAGCAGACTTTTCCCCTTCACCTGGCACCAGATCTCCTCGGTGCCCGGCCCGTGCGTGTGCGGCTGGGCGATGTCGAATTTGTCGATGGAAACGACAGCGAAACCCATCGGATTGGAAAATTTCGGAGGAACATCATAATTGAAGGCGCGGGCGATATGCGCCCAGTGGTGGCCGACCGCTGGCTCGGAATCATGATAATTGCCCACGGACATTTCCTGGTTGGGCTTGAACCCGGCGGTCACCTCTTCCCCGACCAGGATCATTTCCAGAGGGACATCCTTGGGATTGAAGAAGCGGTAAACGAGACCGGCCGGAATGGCGACTCCGCTGCCTTCCTCAAGATCAGCCTTCTTGCCGCCCGCCTCCACACGCCCGGTTCCGGACATCACATAAAAGAAGACTTGTTCTTTGTCGTTTTTGAAAGGAGCACTGTTCGTGCGCGGCTGGAGTTCGGCGCGTCTGTAAGCTTTGATATATTTTAATACCGCGCCTTTTTGAGTCGGATGATAGGGATCGCCTGGAGTCAGGATGTCGCGCTCGATCAGGCCGCCGTGCCCCACCGTGGGGAGCGAGTTCCGCCAGTGGTTGATATACAGATTCACATTCGTGTCCACTTCCGGATGGCGCCGGACCGAAACGGCGTCTTCCCGGTAGGAAGGTTCGGGTTCCTCCTTGAGTTTCTCCTGAGCCAACAGGGGGGCAACGCCGCTCGAGGAGCAGATGATGATCAAGGAAATGGAAAGGATCAGCCCTGTTTTCATTTCCCGCCTCCCTGTCTCTTTTTCCAGGTCACTTTGACCTTATACAACAGGGAAAACAAAGAGTCAACGACAGTTGAAAACCATAGAATCGTCCCCGTTTCCCGGAAACAATTAAACTTGACTACATTCATGTAAACGACTATCCTTTTTCGGGACAACCAGGGTCAGGGTAAAAAGATGATTGGTCAGACAGTCTCCCATTACCGCATCATCGAGAAGCTCGGTGAAGGCGGCATGGGAGTGGTTTACAAGGCCGAGGACACCAAGCTCAAGCGCCAAGTCGCCTTGAAGTTCCTTCCGGCCGAGCTGACACGCGATTCCCAAGCCAAGAACCGTTTTTTCCACGAAGCCCGGGCCGCGGCCGCGCTTAACCACCCCCACATCATCACGGTCTATGAGATCGGCGAACACGAGGGCCAGGTCTTCATCGCCATGGAATATGCCGAAGGCCGGACCCTGAAGGATGTCATTTCTGTAGGGACAGGTCGCGACCTATCCCTACCCGTCACCCAGGTTATCGACATTGCCACCCAAATCGCCGAGGGGTTGAAAAAGGCGCACGCCAAGGGGATCGTGCACCGCGATTTGAAGCCGGCCAACGTGATGCTCACCGATGAGGAATCGGCAAAAATCGTGGATTTCGGCCTGGCCAAGTTGAAGGGCCAGACCCGGCTGACCAGGACCGGCACCACGCTGGGGACCGTGGCCTACATGTCGCCCGAGCAGGCCATGGGCAAGGAGGTGGACCAGAGAACCGATATCTGGTCTCTGGGGGTCATCCTCTACGAGATGCTCGCCGGACGGCTGCCGTTCGGCGGCGACTACGACCAGGCGGTGGTCTATTCGATCCTGAACGAGAGCCCCCGGTCAGTCAAATCCCTGAGACCGGAGACACCGCCGGCGCTGGAGAAAATCATCGGCCGGTGCCTGGAGAAAGACCTGGCCAAGCGCTACCAACGCATGGATGAAGTCATGGCCGACATGCGCGCAGTTCCGCTGGAGAATCCGCCTGCAGCGAAAACGAAAAAGAAAGCCACAAAGCTCACTCTGCTCGCCGGAGCTGGAATCGCGGTCGTTGCCTTGGCGATCCTCGCCTACCTCTTCCTGCAGCCGAAGCCTGCGCCTCCAGGAGGACAATCGATCGCCGTGCTTCCCTTCGTTGACATGAGCCCGCAGAAGGACCAGGAATACTTCTGCGACGGCATGACCGAGGAGCTCATCAACCGCCTGAGCAAAATCCAGGCCCTGAGGGTGCCGGCCCGGACCTCGGCCTTCTTCTTCAAGGGAAAGACCGCGGACATCCGGGAGGTGGGCAGCAAGCTCAACGTGGAGACGGTGCTGGAAGGAAGTGTCCAGAAAGCGGGCGAACGGCTGCGCATCACTGCGCAGCTCGATCAACGTCGCCGACGGGTATCACCTCTGGTCCGAGAAATACGACCGCAAGCTGGAGGATGTCTTCGCGATCCAGGACGAGATCTCTTCGGCCATCGTCGATTCCCTGCAGTTGAAGCTGACGTCCCGGGAAGTTGATGAGATCCTCCGAACACCCCATGGATAACACCAAGGCGTATGATTTGTTCCTGAAGGCCGTCCGCGCCTCAGACCGCTTTGATGAAAAGTCCCTTGACAGTGCCCTGGCCTACCTCCAGGCCGCCAAGGACATAGTGGGTGACAACGCCCAGCTTTATGCGGGAATGGCGCTCGTATTCTCCGAGTATTCCAATATTGGCATCCGGCAGGAGGACTATCTGGAAAAAGCCAGGGAGTATGCCCGAAAAGCCCTGGCGCTGCAACCCGATCTGGCGAGCGCTTTCAGCGTACTCGGAAGTCTCGCCTTATATGAAGAATATCCCAGGAATCTGCAGGACGGATTCCGATACCTTCAGAAGGCGCTGGCCGTGAATCCAAAAGAGTATAGGGCTCTACAAGGAATAATTTCTTACTTTAATTACGTAGGGAGGCCCTCAAGGTCGATTGTCTTTTTTGAACGCTTGGAGCGCCAGGATCCCCTGAATCCGCGCCTCTGTGACCTACGAGGATCTACTTATCTGAATGATTGTCGGTTCGAGCAGGCGCTGGAACAGTCCCACTTATTCTATCTAGCAGATCCAACTAGCCCGTTAGCGCAGACATCGTATTCAATCACGCTCGCTCTCAACGGCAAACGCGAAGAAGCCCTCGCCGCCATCGATCGCCTGGGGAAGGATAGCAAAAGCAATGCGCTGATCCGATTCTCTTTCCTGTTGAAGCATGCGCTCCTGAAGGACAAGGAGAGCGCGCTGCGACTGATCACTCCCGATTTCCGCAAGACCTGCTGGCGGGACTTGGAATGGTCCTATTGGGTGGGCACCACTCTGGCCCTCCTCGGCGCCAGGGAGGAGGCGCTGGATTGGCTGGAGAACGCGGTCAATCGCGGCTTTATCAACTACCCGTTCATGCAATGTGATCCCTTCCTCGACAATATCCGCGTCGAGGAACGGTTCAAGAAGCTGATGGAGCATGCGAAGTACGAATGGGAGCATTTCGAGGTGCCGGAATGATCGGCGAAACCGTTTCCCACTACCGCATCATCGAGAAGCTCGGCAAAACGATCCGAAAAAAATAGTCTGTTTCCCTTCACCCTTTGCTGCATGGTCTGGAAGAATTGAAAGAGATGACAAAAAAGGAAAAAAGTTAAACCGGATCTGCTTGATTCTTACTGATTTATTGTTCTGAGGAAAATTTCACGCTCTTCGGCTTGACCAGTTTTTCGAAATCCTTGTATGACAGCTTGATCAGCTCGGTGTGCGAACCGGCGTTGAAGGCGATCTCTTCGTCTTCGGCCAGACTATCCGCCACGAACACGTCCAGGCCATATAGATTCCCGAAGGGCGGCATGGCGCCGATATCGCATTCGGGAAACATGTCCCTGAAATCAGCCTCCTCGGCGAGCTCGACTTTCTTGGCTTTAAGCGCTTTCTGCAAACGAGCGAAATCCACTTTCTGAGAGGCCGGCAGAACCGCCATGGCCATCTTGCCGTCGATTTTGACCATCACGGTTTTCGCCAGTTCTTTCCCCGAAATGTGCGCCGATTCGGCGATGTCCATGGCGGTGTAGGCCTTGGAGTGACTGATCTTGACGTATTTGATCTTCTGGCTGTCCAAAAACTCCTTTAATTTCTTTATCGGCATTTGACCCTCCCTGGGGTTTTTAACTCTTTCCCGTTGTCATGTCCCATATTATAACCAACATTTAATTTTTTTTCTTCTTCCTCGTCATCTGCCACGTGTAGATGCGCTCAGTTCGGGTATAGGTATCTTTTTCCCGCTGCTCCTTAAAGTACCTGCCGTCTCCACCCAGGGTCGTCTCCCTGTCGCCCGATTTCACAATAGACTCGGGAAAAATCAGCTCGGGCTTGGGTCCCTGCATTTGCGGGGGTAGCGGTATCTGAGTACCCGTCGTTTTGGACAGCTCTTTAAAATAGTCACCCAGGGCGTTCGCGTCGAGGGTCGGGTTCAGGACCTGATCCGCAACAGGCTTGAGGTCAAACTCGCCTTTTTCAAAACGCGTCTTGTGTTCATTTCTGGGTTCTTTTCCCCGAACCATCAGATCCTCATTGACGGTTTTTTGAAATTCCAGAGGGAACCCGCCGATGATCACCTTTTTTGCTTTCTTGGTTTTGGCATCCACAAATACGACCACAAGTTTTTTGGGAAGATTCATGTAATAATCAGAAAATCGCGCATCATGACCGATTTCCTTTATGTTCCTCGTCAAATTCCAATCGATTATTCCGTTTTTATCTTTCGACCACTCCTCGTCATCGTGGCGGGCAAGATTTTGAAAACTTTCCAGCGAGAAGGAACGGATACGGTAATTTTCAACGATCTCGTTCAGCATCGGCATGGGAATGACCGTATCCTGTTCCAGAGTCGCGGTCACTGTCACGTCCGCCGTATTCTCCCACACCTCTTTATGGTAGGAGGTGCCGTTGGGGTTCTCAAGTTCAAAGAGTTTCCTTTCCATGTCACGCCGGGTCACCTGCAGAAGGGCGTCGTACTCACGGATCTCGATCTTTTCCTCGGCGATCTTGTCCTTCATCTTGGTGTTGGCCATGGGCACGGTTGCTTCGGGCAGGATGTCGCAGGCATTGTAAACGTAAATCGTGTCTTCGCCGGTCTTGGGCGAAGACGGCGCCCTGTAAGTAAAGGTGACATCGCTGTGGCCAACTTTGAACGCCTTCAAATCCCGGTCCACCAGCAACGATTCCCCGCCAACGATCTTGCCCTCCACGGCCTGCACAACCAGGCGGTTGAATTCCCGCGAGCGTTCACCCTTGGCGTCCTCGATGCCGCTGATCACCACCTCGATCTCCTCTAGGGGATTGACGGTCTTTTTTGCCGGCTTGACCAGGCACTGGGTCGGCCGTTTCTCAAAATCCTTGAGGACCTTTTCCTCGATGGGCCGATACCTTAGAAGAACCGAAGTCCGCGGGTCGCTAATCCCAAAATCCATCTTGAACATTTTGTTCTCATGATATTGAATAAAATGCTGGTCCGGCCTGTCGCCCTCGGTCGCCCAGTTTATGACTTTTTCCTGCGGAGGGCCGACAAAGTACATGTCAATGCTGAGCCTGGATAATACCGGGCCGGGAAGATTTTCCACATAATTGACGTCAAAATAGTATTCAGGCGGCCGCTTTTCAGTTTCGCAATAGGACAGATAATTTTGGGGAATATAATTCCCTTCCGCCAGGAAATGGAAACAGCCGCTGGTCAGTGTCTCCCACATCCGGTACTTCACCATGGTTCTGAAGTTGGGCTCGGCCGTGTTCGTGGTCACATTATTCAAGTACGCTGTTCTCTGGCAATCCGTACATTCAGATTGCGCACGTGTCGCAGGCGGCACAAGCAAAATTAAAATCACAGGGAATACAAATATCAGTATCCCCACAATCCTTCCCAATCCCTTGCCGGCGGCTTTCATATTACCCTCCCTGGCTTTCATTCAATCTCAACAAATTCATATTGGCATTGCGCGACAGCATGAATTCTTTTCCCCTGCTGCTCAGATTATATATTTGCGAACAGATCTGTCAATCTTCAAAAAAAGCAAAGGACAGAAACAGCGAATTATTTTTCTTGCTTGTAAGTTACCAGCAGCGAGCCGGCCACTTCCGGGATCTTCAATTCCAGGCCTTCGCTCATCAGTTTCTTGCCGCTGGCAATAATTTTGATGCCGAAATCCTCGAATTCCAGGCCATAGGTCGCATCCGGCCGCAAGCCTTTCAGCACGACACGGCAGGTCGCTGCCGGGCAGGCCGTGCGCCGGAACGCCAGGATCATGCCGTCTCCGGATTCCGGTCGGTCGAATTGATAGGCCAGCCAGGAATCGGTCTGCACGCTGTAAGCGGTGAGCGGATAATAGTCGCCGTAAAAAAAGGGACGCAGCCGTTTGTATTCGGTCAGCAGATCCTGGGCCCGCTGCAGGGGGAAACCGGCCAGCAGGTTCCAGTTGTAGATCAGCGCACTGCTGATCGAACTGCGGAATTGATAGGTATCGGCAACGATGTTTCCCGTGCCGTTGCAGGGAAGATAAAAATGGATGCCGTAGGTCTGGCTCTGGCTGAATTCGGTAAAGGGATAATCGGAACGCCAGAGCGGCACGCTGCGCGAGATCGTCTCCAGATCGAGCCGGCGGCCGCCGCTGGCGCAATTGTCGATCAGCAGTCCCGGGTGCCGCCTGCGCAGCTCGTCCCAGAATTCGTACAGCCCTTCAATGTGCCTGATCTCGGTGATGCCCTGCCGCTCCGGCAGGTCTGCCGCCCGCCAATATTCCTGCGGGTCAAAATTGAAATCCTGGCGATAGACGGTGATACCTTCGCGGTCGATGATTTCCGAAACGAGATCGGTCAGCCAGCGCCGGGCCTCGGGATTGCCCAGGTTGAACAGGTAATTCTTGGCCGGGTCGATGAACAGGGCGTCGTTTTCGGCCAGACCCGGCAGCCTGAGCAACCACTCGGGGTGTTCCCGGGCCAGCCGGGTTCCCTTGTACACCCGTTCGGGCTCAAGCCAGACGCAAAAGCCCATGCCCAGTTTTCTGGCCGCGTCCGCCACCGGGCGCAGGCCATCGGGGAAATTTTTCTTGTTCGCCACCCAGTTGCCGACCCCGCGCGCCCAGGAGAACTCCGACCCCTCGTACCAGCCGGCATCAATCCACCAGACTTCGGGCGCGATGGCGAACTGCTCATAACGGTAGGCCGTGGCGATGGAATATCTCTCGGTGGTGCAGCTGTTCTCATTGCAGGGAAAGGGCCCGCCGTTGCCGGCACTGCTGGCCAGGGGCAGGGTCACGGGCTGGCCCTGCTTCTGGGGGGTGTGATGCCTCAGGACGAAGCGGCGAAACAGGTTGTGGCCTGCCAGGCGGTCGTTGCCCGACCAGAACAGCAGCGCCACGCTGGGAGTGCGAACCTCTTCACCGGGATAAAGGGTGAAACGGCCCCTGGCCATGCCGGCCGCCAGGCGGATCACGCCCCCCGGGTCACGCTGGACCGCTGCCTGCCACTGGCCCGTCCAGCCGATGCCGACGACGATGCCGCCGCCGGGAGCCTCCAGGTTGAAAAACGGCAATGCCCCCCTGCCCGAAGAGCGGCCCTCCAGAGCACCGAAATCAATTCCCCGGCCCGGCTCAAGCTTTTCATCAACGGGCGCGAAGTCATTCGGCTGGCAATCGCTGCCCAGCGCCCGATGGAGGATAAAACTCCCCGGCGCCGGAAAATTCCAGGCGCTGTCAATCGCCCGGATGTTTTCGATGATCGGCGTCTTGGCCGCTGACGTGTTTTTTATTTTCAATACCCATTCGACGGCCGGGTAATCACTGTAAACCGTGCACAGGCAGCGGATCACCAGGCCCGTCTGGGGATCGGTATAGGTGCTGATCTGTTCCGTTCTCCGGTCGTCCAGTATGTTTACATCCTGCTTGAAATTCCAGCGGGACAGAAAAACCGCTGACGGCTGACCGCCGAAAACGAATGAAAACGGAGGCGGGGCGCCCGGCAGGAAATGCTCGCGCAGGAACTGTTCCTGCTGCTTGCGTTCCGGCGAACGCGCCGGATCGCCGCTGCCCCGGAGCGGTCCTTGAAGAACGACCAGGCCCAGAACCAGGCCAATAAAGATTTTTATTATCACCGGCCTCACCTCCTTGCCTTCCGGTACAGCGACGGCTCTGAATCAGCGATGCCTGCGGAAGCTTTTACTGCCCTCTCTTAAACCCCTTCTATAGCGCGAGAAAAAGGCAAAGTCAAGTTCAGCCTCCACCCCACTTTTTCTACAAGGAATTAATGAAGAAAATGAAAATGAATTAGCATGAATCCATTTCCCTTGACATCCCGATGGCCATGAAATATGAGAGATCTTATGAAACAGCATATTTCCGCTAGTATGCAAAAGGTTCGATCCCTTCATAGCACCCGCTGGGTTATCCCGCTGGTGGCATTCCTCCTCATCACGCCGGCGGCGGTTTTCCCGGTAGTGAAGCTGCCCCGCATCTTCGGAGACCACATGGTGCTCCAGCAGGCCAAACCCGTTTCGATCTGGGGATGGGCCGGCCGCAACGAGCCGGTCACGGTCCTGCTGGCCGGGCAGGAGAAAAAAGTCCGGGCAACCGCCGATGGGAAATGGCAGGTCGTATTCGACCCTCTGTCGGCCGGAGACAGCGCCCTGGAGATGACCGTTCGGGGCGAGAAGGGACCGGGGATCGTCCTCAAAGACATCCTGGTCGGGGAGGTCTGGGTGTGCTCAGGGCAATCCAACATGGAATGGGCGCTGGAGGGGGCAGCCAGCCCGACCCCCGAAATCCTGCGGGCAGACTATCCCCACATCCGGCTCTTCCTGGTACCGAAGCATACCGCCGACAGGCCCAAAGACGACGTGGATGCGAAATGGTCGCCCTGCACGCCCGAATCCGCCCGCCCTTTTTCCGCCGTCGCTTATTATTTCGGCCTCGCCCTTCACCAGAAACTGGGCGTGCCCATCGGGCTGATCGAGTCGGCCTGGGGTGGAACGGACATTGAACCCTGGACCCCGCCGGCCGGGTTTGCAGCCATACCCGATGTGCAGCCCCTGCTCGCCAAACAGGAGGCCAGGTACGATGAATTCCGGCTCAGGCTGGAAAGAGAGCTGCCGGCCTGGGAAGCGTGGGCCCGCGAGACCCGGAAGGCCATAGCCGCGAAAGCCCCGATCCCGCCGGAGCCCGAGTCTCCTTTCCCGTACAACCCGTACGACAATCCCCAGGCGCCGACCACCCTTTACAACGGCATGATCCATCCGCTCATCGGCTTCGCCATCCGCGGCGCCATCTGGTACCAGGGCGAGAACAACCGCAACGACGGCCTGTTCTACGAGAAAAAGATGGCAGCATTGATCCGGGGCTGGCGCGAGGTCTGGAAGCTGGGCGATTTCCCGTTCTACTACGTCCAACTCGCGCCCTTCAATTACGGCTACGATCAGAACGTCAAAAGCAGCGACATTCCCGATTTTGTCCGCTTGCCGCTGATCTGGGAAGCTCAAGCGCACACCCTCCACCTCGCCAACACCGGAATGGTTGTCGTGACCGACATCACGGACCTCAACGACATCCATCCCCGGAACAAGAAGGAGGTGGGAAACCGGCTGACGCTCTGGGCGCGAGCCAGGACCTATGGAGAAAAAGAACTCGTCCCTTCCGGCCCCCTGTACAAATCCATGATGGTTGAAGGCGACAAAGTGCGTATCGCTTTCGATTACATCGGCGGTGGCCTGATGACCAACGACGGTCAGCCGCTGAAGTGGTTCGAGATCGCCGGAGACGATCACATTTTTTACAAGGCCGAAGCGGAGATTGCCGGCGACACGGTGGTCGTAAAAAGCTCCCGGGTCCCATTGCCCAGGGCCGTGCGTTTCGGCTGGCACCAGCTGGCCATCCCCAATCTGGTCAACAGGCAGGGCTTGCCCGCCTCGCCATTCCGGACCGATTCCTGGTAGGAAAAAGGAGGCCCTCAAGCGGAAGATCGAAGGGAACTGCAGGAATTGCATGCAGAACCAAAAAATATGAACGAACCTAGGCGTCAAAAGTATACCGAGCGGCGGTCACATCCCCAAGTTCAGCAAAGAAGTGCTAGCTCAGGTTAATATAAAAAACGAAGAAAAAGCATGAATATCCCGATCATCGAAAAATACTAAAGAAGAGGGGATTGTCGTTGGTAATTGGAAAATTAATATGAGTAACCTCTTTCCTTAAAGACCTCAGTCGCAAATTTAGCTGTGAGGTGAAGGATTCCTTTTTCCAAACCAGAATCTAAAACGTGGTCACAACGTTCTAAAACAAATCTAGGGTTGCCTAACGTTAGTTTGTAAATATAGTTCACGAAATCATCCGTATATGGAATTAAAGGAGTCCCCTGAAATTTCCCTTCAACTCTGTTATAACTTAGCCTTATCTCGATTAGTTTCTTAGTGTTTTTTTTACTCAATTCTTTCAAGGTTATAGTGTTATTAATTCTTTGTTTCAAAGGTACGATTGGCCCGCCTGTTACCCTTTCTTTTCTTGCTAGTTCCAAAAGTCTTCTCCATCCATCCTCAGATGATGCTATAAAAAACGCTATGTTTGAGCAACCATTTATTTCTCTAGGAATAGCTGTGTTTAGATCATAAAGCGCGCGAAGGACGGCTAGGTATATTGCTTGCTGGGAACTCGTTACAATACTAAATAAATATTCAAATTCGTCTATTATCACAGCTAAAGTAGGATAACCGGCTTTCTTTAATAAATATAGAAGGCCTATTAAATATTCTTTTGCAATATCAACGGAAGTAATTTTCCTAACCGCCCCTAACTGCTTGAGCTCATTCACGTTTGGATTCTTCTCTCCTCTTAGAAATGCTATCGCAATCCGAGATGCGTCATCTCTATAAGTTTTGCCCCATATTTGAGTTTGTTTTCGGACCAATATTTTTTCAAAAACATTCCCCGCGTCCGGAAATACTGATAAAAGTGATTCTATATCATTCTTTTTAATTTTAATAATTTCGAAATTAATTCCCTTAAAAATTCTTTGAATAAAATCTAAACCAGGTTTGGAGGACTTCTCTTCCGACTTAAAGTTTAAATATATCGGAAAAAGACCTTCTTCCAAAGCTTGCTCTCTTATTTTCAATAGGGCTAATGTTTTCCCTATCCCATATTCACCAATTATAAAAACCAAAAAGTTCGAATCATTAGCCTTAGCGCTGCTTTCAATTACTTTATTCCATTGTTTAATTTCTTTTTCTCTATTTACCCACGCCCTCAGATCATCTTCTTTTGCGCTTCTTGATTTAAAAATATTGTCAGACTTTAGCCCATATTCTTCTTTTAAAAAACTACTCGTTTTAGCCATAATTCGCCTCTAATCTAAAATATTTATACTTAGAGTCCGATAATATTCTCCTTTTAGCTTGAATAGCTTTTCCTCAGCACCCATTGTATGTCCTAATGAAATTATATATTTTTTTGTTATTAAAGGAAAGGTGCTAAGTAGCTTGTCAAATTGATCTTCAGTAAGTAATTTTTTGTACTTGCAATAAAATAATCTAGATACAGATTCTCGCAATTCCGCTATATCGATTATTCCAGCAGTATCTCGGTATGAAAAGGATTTATACCCTTCAAAGAGAAGATACTATGAATAATTTCTTTTTATCATTGGCATTTATATCGTCTGCGGCCTTTCCCATTGTCTTATAATTCAACATGATCTGGCCATCTTTCTCTATAATAAGTCGTGAGTCACATAACATTCTAAGCCAGCGGTTTATTCTCTCAATTACCTGTTTTTCACTAGGACCTTTGATCGAAGGCTCCAGTTTATTCTTAATTATACCTAAATCGGATTGGCTACGAATAACACGCATAAACCCGAAATTATTGTTATCCAACTCATAAATAATCGCCCTCCAGGCCCGACGAAGTTCTTGATCGCTTTTCAAATATGCTTCTCTGATAATTCTTCCATTAGCGCTGAGTCTAATAAGATTGTCATATCCTACGATCAATCCCAGATATCTTAAAGAAGGAATCGCCATTCCTCTAAAAACGCTTTTTGCAATTTTATTCGGATATAGTTTTAGGATACATTCGCTTTGCTTTTCTCGATTATATGGATATTCATCGAAAATACTAAGAATATCGGTTAGTTTGGAGATTCTATTTTCTTTAATTAAAGGAAGGACTATTTTATTCATAAACAAGACCTTGATTTTTGCAGTAATCAAAATATTTGCAGTGCAAACCACATTCTTTTGTCTTGCTAATATCTGGGAAAGACGGGATGCTCTTTTGAGATATTACCTCATATGCATGATTCCTGGTATCTATGAACCATTGTCTCAGTTTATCATCAATTGGGAATATGTAGATTTGAGCAAAGGAAATTGGTCGGATAATTTCGCTGTGTCTTGTGGGGAGAAGATAAATAATGCCAAAATTAATATCACCCTTTTTCCCTAACTCGTTTTCATTAGCTAACGCATAGCCCGTGCATGTTAGGAGATAATAATCCTGAAAGCCACCTGTCCCCGATTTTATATCGCCAATAATTCCCAATTTCGAAACTCGAAAATCTGGTCTACTACCCGTATTAATTCCTATTTGCAAAGGATTTGGATTAATTTCCAGTGAATTGGCTTTGTTAGTTTGAATATCTCGGATGTCGATTTCCTTATCCCCAGATTTGATGAGTTTACTATGCAAAAAACTTAGTCCAAGCTCCGCTCTTCCATTTATTTTCAGCAAGTTGAGTAACCAAGTGGGATCTTCTTCGGGACGAGTCCTTAGCCTCTCTAATTCGCTAAAAGTCGAATTGTTATTTGAAAAGAACTTTTTTGAGAAAATATCAAGTCTTCGGTGGATACCTCGATAGCTTTTTGTCCGTTTTACATTGCAAGATTCGTCGAAGCTTTCATATAGATATTTCTCGATGATTTGACCGGCTTTTCTACCCCATCGCGGAGTCTCTTTAATTCCTTTTGGCTTATTTATTCCTTTTTTAAAATACAAATCGCGTCGCGTCGGACATTTAGCATCAGCAATATCACCGACAGATAGCGGCGATACCTTATTTTCTTTTATTCTTGCGGCAATCTCACCAGTAAGAAAGACTTCTTCAGACTCGTACCCTCTTAAAGTAATTTCATCTATTATTTTCTTGGCTGAGCGATACGGAGATCCCAAATTCCATGAAGTAATAATTTGCATCATTTTCAAAACCTTTTTTGTAATACTATTACATATTCTTCTTTTATTAAACCGCCAGAATTATGCCTTTTAGTAATCATCCCTCTGCCTCGAATCATGTCTTTTAAAATCACTTTTAACTTAAAGCCAACGTTTATGGCAAGATCTGTTAAAAGCTTATGTGTTTCAATATATTTGCCTAAAACGTGATTGTTTCCAACGACGATAATACAAAACGCTCGATTTTTAAGGACGCGATGCATTTCAATAAGAGCTTTCTTCATATCTTCGAAATAGCAGTATATTGCCGCAGCTCTTTCTTTTGAGCGCAAAGTCAGCCAAGATATTAATGTGTCGATTGAACTTACCCCAAAGGATGCGTTGTTATTAAATCTTTTACATGACACTCTCTCTGCACCCACGATTTTTTCTTGGAGATCACATCTCGCTTCATTGGATAACATATCGAGCCACTGAATCTCTAATTTTTGGGTTCTAATATATTTCTGTGCGGTTAAATATGGAGGCGAAGTAATTATCAAATCAATACTACAACTTTTTAGTAGTCGACTATTTTTCTTTTGGAGACGTCCTTTTATGACGAGTTCCCCTCTCCGAATTGATTTCGCATCGTCCCAAATGATCGAAGCGGTCGAAATGGAATTATGAGTATTCCAGACCTTATTTAAACTTATTATTTTTGCTTTGTTTTGTGAGATTGCATCCTTGAAAAGACTCTTGATATTTGCGTTTTGCGCAATTTTTGAATACTCTTGGAGAAACTTAAATTTATCCGGTGATTTATTATATTTTCCGATATTAAGTTTCACTGGCGGGGGAATAAACGGGTCTGCAAAGGATACTTTTCTTATAATTGAGGAGAAACATAAGTAGAAGAAATCTTTATAATCATCGTCTTTTAGGTCATTAATATGAACAGCCAGAATAGATAAGCGCTTGATAGAGCGGGGAGAAAACCAAAAAGAAATGTTTTCAAAAAAACAGTTGTTAGTAAAAGATAAGTCATTATATCTCAATTTGTCTATGATGGATTTAGCGCGCTTTTCTATCCCCTCTTCAAGAAGAGGAGTCGTTTTCACTTTAGAAATCAATCTTCCTAATGGATTTATTTCTACGCCATAAGCATCTCTTTTGTACAAGGGATGAATAATGGACTCAAGTAAGATAGTGCCGCTCCCAGAAAAAGGATCTAAAATTATTCCGTTCGCAGGACACAATTGAGGAACTGATAGGAGAAAGGCCGGAATGTATGGAAAAATTTTTCCGGGATAAGGATGGATATAGTGAGCTTTTGAAATGACATATTCATTATGAAATATATCTTTTACATTTTCTTTGAAGTTAAATTCTATTGGTATTTTATTCTTTTCAAAATCATAGCATAGAGAATCCCAAATTTTTCGCGCTTTTTCGGTTGCTTTAGACCTCAGGGGCTTTGGGGTACCGGTTTCTTGAAAATTTCCCATATTTCTTGTTTGTAATGGAATATTTAACTTATTCGCTTCTCATTTTAGTTGATATTAATCGACTTTAATAGACATGTCCGTAACAATCTTATTATCAAATAGATGATGGCATTATAAGCATTTTTGGGAACCGTACAAATGAAAATCAGCTTCTCCTCCTCGCATACGGCGTCGAACGAAGGCGCAAATTATTGAAAATGGAATGGTGGGCGATGCAGGATTTGAACCTGCGACTCCTACCGTGTGAAGGTAGTACTCTAGCCGCTGAGTTAATCGCCCAGACGGAAAGGGAATTATAGGATGAATGCGCCTGACCGTCAAGGGGCGGCTTGACTATGGCGGTCCGTTTCCCTACAATGAAGGCAGCATGGCCCTGGAAAAATTCAAGCACTTCTTCAAGTATATCGTCATCGACATCCTGCTGGCCGCGCTGATCTCTTTCTTGCTGATCAATTACGTGGTGTCCGCCTACCGCATCAGCGGCGCCTCGATGAACACTCTGCTTAGGGACGGCGACCGGGTCTTCATTTCCAAACTCGGCATCCGGGAAAAGAGTCTGCATCGTTTCGATATCATCGTCCATTACAAGCCGGACCGGCCGGATCAATCGGTGCTCAAACGCATCATCGGCTTGCCCGGCGAAGTCATCGAAATCCGCAAAGGTAATGTCTACATCAACGACCAGGCGCTCGCGCAACCCTTCCTGCCCCAAGCCGCTGCCGCATCCAGCCGTTCCGATCTCAGCCCGTTGCTCATCCCCCATGGCCATTATTTTGTTTTGGGCGACAACCGCGCCGACAGCCTGGATTCCCGCCTGTTCGGACCGGTCCCCTTGCGCTACATCCAGGGAAAGGTCTTCTTCCGCTACTGGCCTTTTAACCGCTTCGGCAAAATCGAATAGCCGTTCCAGCCGCCAACAAACCGGCTGCCCCACTTATTTACAGCGGCGACCGGATATGGTATAAACACAGGCTGCGGCTATCCACCCGAAGTCAAAATGAGAAAAAAACCGACGCTGCTTGTGACGCTTATACTCTGCGGGGCCATCCTATCCGCCCAATCCACCATCGAGGAGTTGAAAAAGACGGTCGTCGATCTTGGAAAACTCCCCTTCAAACGGGACGTACCGGTCCGCTATTTCAACCGCAGCGAGCTCCGGACCTATCTCGATCAACTCTTTGCCGCCGATTACCCCGATGAGCTGGCCCGCAAGGAAGAGGCATTCCTGCAGCTGCTGGGATTCACCGACTCGCCGCTGCAACTGAAGAGCCTGCGCAGCAACATCATCCTGGAAAACCTGGGCGGCCTGTACAACGAAAAAACCAAAGAACTCCTGGCCCTGGAAGAATTCCGCCAGATCGACACCATCAACATGCTGGCCCTGGTCCACGAATTGCGGCACGCCATTCAGGACCAGTACTTCAACGTGGCAGCGCTGCTGGGTGACTATTCCGATTACGACGACCGCCGCCTGGCCGTGCTGGCGGCGCTGGAGGGCGACGCCACTTTTGTAATGATTCGCGCCATGGGCTTCAATCCCGAAATGATCAGCGACGCCTTCGATCCCGGCACAATCCTGTCGTTGTCCAGCCTGACCGGCAGCAGCGCGCTGAGCGGTGCGCCCGATATCGTTAAATACCAGCTGCTCATGCCCTACACCTCCGGGCTGAAGTTCTGCTGCGCCGTCTTCAGCAAAAAAAAGTGGCGCGGCCTGAACAGCATTCTGCAGCAGCCGCCGCAGTCTTCCGAGCAGATCCTGCACCCGGACAAATACCTGCACCGTGAAGCACCGCAGGCTGTGTCCATCGCCTACCAGCCCCGGCAGGCTCAACTTTTCCATTCCGGGGTAGTGGGCGAGTACTATATCAACATTCTTTTGAAAAGTGGCAGCGAGGTGAACGACATCGCCGCGGGCTGGGGCGGAGACCGGTTCGTGGTGTTCAAAGGCGGCGATTTCTGGATGCTGGTCTGGAAGTCCATCTGGGACAGCGAGGCCGACGGCTCGCGCTTCCAGCAAGATTTCCGACGCTTCCTGGAGAAAAAATACCAGATCCACTTCCAGGACGGACGCACGGGGGAGAAGACCTTTCAGGCCGGTCAATCGCCGGCCGGTTTCTTTTTTTTGCGCCGCAACGGCAACCACATCCTCTACATCCGCTGCGACCACCGCGGACCAATCAACGATTTCATCAGCGGAGGCCAATATGATGATTAATGCCACCCAGATCCGCAAGGGCATGATCCTGCTCATGGACGACAAGTTGTTCCGCGTCGAAGAAATGGACCACGTCACGCCGGGCCGCTACAAATCCACCATTCACGCCAAGATGCGCAACCTTAGCGATATGGTCCGCTACCAGTTCCGTTTCGGTTCATCCGACCGCGTCGAAAAAGTCACCATGGAAACACGCAACGTCTCCTATTCCTATCAGGACGGCGATCACCACATGTTCATGGACAACGAGACCTACGACCAGGTCAGCCTGGACAGAGAATTTGTCGGCGATACGGCCCCCTACTTGAAAGAAAACGAAACGTACCAACTGGAATTCTTCAAGGGCAAACCGGTCAACATCATCCCGCCACTGACCATGGAATTGAAAGTGCTGGAGACGGAAAAATACATGAAGGGTTCGACCGTAGCGGCGTCCTACAAACCGGCCAAGCTGGAAAATGGCCTGGAGGTATCTGTGCCCCCCTTCATTGAATCCGGCAACATCATCAAGATCGATACCCGTGACGGTTCCTATATCGAACGAGTCAGCAAGTAATCGGTTCGCCGGCATAGAAAAAAATCGCTCGCTGTATTATAGTAATACGCGTGGTGAAAAAGTTTCTGATCGCCCTGGCTCTGGCCTGGGGACTCGGCGCGCCGCTGCTGGCCAATGAGCAGCTGATTCAACTGATCAGCAACAAGCGCTGGTCGGAACTCCCCTCCCTGTTCGGCGATGCCACCTACAAGAGCCTGGAGGTCTATTTCAAAGAAGCCACGGCTATGCATCTGCAGTCGGTCAATAAAAACGAGCTGCTCTACAAAGCCAAATTCAAAGAGTACGCCGAAATCGGCAGCATCATGTACAGCGTCGATAACCAGCGCCTGGTCAAGTTGAGCATCGGCAAGCAGGTCAAGCCGCTCTATTTCTTTCAATCCTTCAAGAAATTCACGGTGGAAAATCTCTCCCTGCGGCTGGGCGATGCCGAGATTCTCTTCCAGAAGGGATCCCTCTATGAACCCTTCCCCGCCCCGGCTCCACTCCTGTTTCTGGGCGATTGGCAGTTCCGGATCAAGCCCGGAGACGAAGAGGAACGGCTGACCCTGGTCCGTCTGTTCAAGAGCGACACTTTCGTCAAAGCCGGCACTCAGGGCGTTTTCATCCTCCAAGACAAAAGTTTTTTGAACAGCGCCAACATCCTCGGTGAAACGGTCAACCCCGACCTGCTGGAGCTGGCACCCCTGCTGGCCATCCACCGGCAATACTTCGGCATCGAGGTGCCCGAGTTCAAGGAGCAGTGGCATCTGGCACCGACCGATCGTGACAACCTCATTATTTTTGAAAAAGACAAAAAATCCAATTACATCTACAACTTCAACGACCAGCAGTCCCCGGATACCCAGCTGCGGACAACCGCCGACGACAAGATTATCCTCAGTTACAACGCACTCAAGGAGATCAAGCTCAGCCTAAAAAAACTGGATCAACTGCAGGAGATGAATCTCTTCCTTTTCCTCCATCCGGAGAAAAATTCTCTCTACGGCACATCCACGCTCACCTTCAGAAGCAGCGCCAGCTCGCGCACGCTGAACCTCAATCCCCAGTTGAAAATCAGAGACAGCTCGGCCTCGGAATCGCGGTCGATGAACCTGATCCAGAAGAACGACCTCTACTATATCATCAGCCCGGAAACCGACAAGATGGCCTTTTTTTACAGCGGCAGCATCGCGGGCGACGAGAGCTATCCCGACCTGGTGCGCATCGAATTCAGAGACAACCTGGAACGATACATTGACGAATTCACCTTTCTTTCCCGCAATCAGAATTTTTATCCCAATCCGGGTGCCGAATTCTTCAAAAGCAGAGTCAAGATCAGCCTGCCGGCGCACCTGAACTGCCTGGCCTCCGGCAGCCTGGTGGAAAGCGAAACCATCCATGAGAGGACCTCTTTCACCTATCAAAGCGAGGGCACCAAGGGTCTCTCCCTGATCTGCGGCCCGTTTAAGAAGGTGCTGCACGTGGCCAGCCAAACCCCCATTCAGGTGTTCTGCGCCAAGGACTATCACCTCCAGGCGCTGATCTCCGAGGCCGAGATCAAAGAGATGGCCGACCTGCTGACCGGTTATTACGGCCGTTTGCCCCTGCCCGAGATCAATGTGCTCATTCGCCGCTGGCGGCAGGACGGCGGCATCAGCAACACCGGTTTTGTCATCTTCAACATCATGGAAGCAACCATCAGCATCATGGATACCACCATGCGCGTCATCCGGCGGGACACGCCGGTGGTGCTCAGCGGCAACCGCCGCGATTTCCTGATGCACGAGCTGGCTCACCAATGGTGGGGTGGCCTGGTTTCCTGGGCCAGCTACCGCGACGAATGGCTGACCGAGGGCCTGGCCCACTATTCGACCCTGCTCTACCTGAGGCAGACGCTGTCGGCCGGGCGTTTCCAGAACATCCTCGAGCGCCAAAACAAATGGGTGCTCAAGTACGCCGATGCCGGCCCGATCATATACGGCAAGCGCATCGCCAACATCGACGAGTACGAGGCTTTTCAGGCGGTGATCTACGACAAGGCGGCCCTGGTCATGCTCATGCTGGAAGACCTGCTGGGCCGAGAGGAGCTGAGCCGACGGCTACGAACATTTTTGGAAAACAACAGATACACCAGCGTGACCAGCCGGGAATTCATCAATCAGTTGAGCCAGAAGGAGCCCCGGCTGTTGAAATTTTTTGACCGCTGGATCTACTCGCGCCTGCTTCCCAACGTGTCCTACAGCGTAAAAATTTCCGGCAACGAAGCCGACCTGACCATCCTCCAGAATGGCAGCGCCTTCGTCTTTCCCCTGACGGTTCTGCTCAGCACCGACGGCGGCGAGGTCCAGCGCTCGATCGTCGTGGAAGAGGCGTCCCAGCACTATCATTTCACTGAAACGGCGGCTGTCCGCCTGGTCAAATTAGCGGCCGACCACGTGCCGCTGCAGCTCCACAAAGAGTAGCCGCAGCGCTTAGAATTCCACGCCGAAACGCTTGCGTCCGAACCAGGCCAGCAGGAACGTCAGCAGCAGATAAAGAACCAGCCAGTGCCAGGACAGTCCCAGGCAACGGATGCGCCGGGCCGGATAACGGAGTTCCATATCGGCCAGGGGCGGGCGAACGTCCAGGGGCGGTTCAGCCGGCCTGAGCAAGTGGCGCCAACTCGAGGCACCCAGCCGCTGCTCGGAAAGCGCGGTGAAGGCCTGGCCGATGACCAGACTCTTGCTGAGGGTTTTGCCGTTGACGTTCACCAAGACAGCGACCGATCCCGCCTGCAGCGCCTGCAACTGCCAATCCACCTCGTTCAGCGCCCGGATGTGGACCGGGGGCATCAATGCCCGGTAATGGTTGCTGGGCTGCAGCTCCACGGTCAGCTGCGCCAGCGGCGCCCGGCATTTGAGCTTGAGAACAAACGTTTCGCCCGGGGCCCAGGGCCGCAGGCCGAAACGGATGTCCAGCTGCACAAAGAGCACCGCCAGCAACGGCAGTGTCAGCAGCAGCGGCGAGAGGTTGAAGGTGAAATAACGCAGGGTGTGCCAGAGGCTCTGAGCGAAAGAGCGGGCGATCACGCCGCCGGAATCCCGGTAGAGGCGAATAGCCAGGATGTGGGCTTTGATCCGGTTCTTGCTGTCCTTGATCTTGCGCGGCGAGGAGACCCAGCGGTAAACGCTCAGCACCAGCAACGCCGTCAGGAGGCTGGCAGCAGCGATCCCCCAGAAAGGCTGGAGTCGGGAAAGCGGCTCAAGCCATAGGCCGAAAAAGGCGGTCAACAGATGGTCCAGCCGCGCGGCCATGCGTCCGACCGTTTCAGGAAATGTAGCCCAGACCGCTCAACTTACTGGCCATCTCATCCTTGTCGTCGGGATTCTTGATCTTTTCGTATTCCTTGCCGATCAGATCCTCAACCAACTCCTCGAGGGAGGAATAGCCTTGGTGGCGGATGATCTCGTCGGCTTTCTGTTCCGCTTCCTTGCTGATCTTGACTTTGGTCGACATGTCGTGCTCCTAGATTAACGGCTTGCCGCTCATCGCCGCCGGCGTGGGGATGGCGAAATGGGCCAGGATGGTCGGGGCCAGATCGCGCATATCGGGGATGGCGCGGTTGATTTTGAAATTGGCCAGGAACGAGGCCGGCACTTTTTGGGGGTCGATGCAGTGGTCTCCCGACCACCAGTTGCGGTTGTCGGCCACGACGCTCCTGCCGAACCCGCCCTCGCCGAAGCGGTCGGAGCAGCGGTAGCCGCGGTTGAATCCCAGAATGATGTCCGGCGCGCGCTGAATAAAATTCTTGGAGTAATGATCCTCGGCGATGTAGGCGTTGGAGATCACCGTCTCTCCGGTCTGCGGATCGCGGATGCTCTCCAGCTGTCCTTTCAGCTGCTCCAGCAGGCCGCGGCGCTCGCCGGCGGTGACGATACCCTGCGCTTCCCGGCCTTGCTGGTTGAGGTAGAGCCCGTTCAGGCCCATGCCGTAGGCTCGGCTGCGGCCCCAGTCGGCCGCCTCAAACACAGCGGCGCCCTCCACGCTGGCCCCCGGCCGCAATTGCAGCAAACCCTGTTCCAGCAACCAGGTGTTGATATTGACCTCGCGCCGGAAGGGCGCAAACCCGTGGTCGGATATGACCAGGAAGGGAATCTCGGCGGGGCAGACGCTCAAGGCCCGGCCGACCACCCGGTCAAAGATGCGGTAAAACTCATCGGTAATGGCGCCGAAACGCCGGTGCTCCTCCTCATGGAAATAGGGATGCTGGCGGTCGTTGAGTGCCCAGAAAATATGCTGGCCTTGGTCCAAAGAAGAAAAATAGAAGAACAGCAGGCCGCCCTTGCCTGCCACGAAGCGTTGCAGTTCGTAATCAAACAGCCGGCGGCTCTCTTCGAAAACCGACAAGGACTGGACAATGTAGTTTTCCATGGAGAAGGTGCCGGTCTTGATGGCATTGAAATCGGCCGGCAACCCGATGGTGTGGAAGAGCCCGGTGCGTTCGGCCAGTTCCCGGCTGTAGCGGGCCGGCGTGCTGATGGGCAGGGCCGGGTCACGGGGATCAATATGGACCGGCGAGACGTAGAGCCGAAAGCGCGGGGCCATCTCCAGCAAGTAGAATTTCACCATGCCTTTCAAACTCTGCAGATGGGGAACGAGAGGGAAGTCGATCTCAACCCATTCGGAAAGCCGCTTCTCGGCCAGCAGGATTTCCCGTCCCTGGATGTCGATGCGCACGGTGCGGTGATCGCTGTCCACGTACACGTTGAAGGGCACGGTGACGGTCTCTCCTTCCTGGACCAAATCGTTGCGTGGGCCCTCCACCTGACCTTCCATGAAGCCCCTCTCGTTGATATAGGCATAGTACACATGATGGGGCGAGAGGTCCCTCTGGGATTCGGCCTCGTCGGAAGTGTACAGGGTATAGATGCCGTAACCGCCCTGCATGTCGGGTGTGCCCATGCCCGAAAGCGTGCGCTGCCGGCTGGCGGATGGCGGAAAATTGGTCGGCACCTTGAAAATGGTCGCCTCCACATCGCGCTCCTGCAGGTAATCCCAGAACGCCCGGCCTTCCCGCTTGAGCAGGACTTTCCCCGGTTTGAGGGGGATGCGGTATTTGCCCAGATGGAGCGGCCAACGCGCCGGTGCGGTCTCGCTCTCCGAGAATTGGGGCAGATAGTTGGCCGGGTTGCGGTGGATGAAATCAAAGATACCGAAAACACCGGGGTCGGCGCCGGAAATAAAGCTCCCCCAGGCCACCGGGCTCTGAGGCGGGAGCGTCGTGCGCATCATGGTGAAGGTGCCACGCTCGGCCAGTCGGCGCAGGTTGGGCAGTTCTCCCTGTTCGAACAACCGCCGGACCACGGCCGGATCCATGCCGTCGCAGCCGAGGACGAGCATCTTCCGGGAGGTGGATGCGGCCGCGGTCAGGTTCAGGTAAGGGGCGCTGGCCCACACGGCCGCGGCTGTTTTTATGAATTCCCGACGCTTCATGGTTGCTTCACTCTGCTGGAAAACCTTTCCCATGATAATATAAACAAGCGGCTAATGCAACCACCGGCCGCGGCCAATTCCCGGAGGCGAAGGGTTTGCCGGCGCACCGGGGCCGTGGTATAACCAAGCCGATGAGAGATGTGTTTTCCCCCATCCTGCTGCTGACCCTGCTGCTGCTGATCCTTCACCCGCAGGCGGTTATCGCCGCAGACCTGCTGCCCCCCTTGTACCTGTCCGCTTTCATTCTGGCCCTTGCCTTTTTTTACCTGAAAAAATACCGGAGCAGTTACGCCCTGATTGCAGCGGCGCTGGCGCTGTTCGTTCTCTGGGGGCTGATTCGCCAGGAAGAACAGTACACCCGGGCGCTGGATGTACCGCCGCTGCCAGCCGATTACCTCTCTTTCTCGGGTTCATTGCTGGACTACCCGGAGATCCAGAACGAATCCTCCCTGCTGCAGGTGCGGGCCACGGAATTCGAATTCGCGCGCCAGCGGCTGCGCCACACCCTGAACCTGCAGATCAAAGTCATGAGTGACTGCCGCTGGCTCTATCGCGGCGACCGCATCCAGATGTCCGCCCGGATCTTCCCGCGCCAATTCATCCGCAACTTCCGGCCCAATCCCCTCGAGACCACGATGTTTGTCCGCGCCATTCATGCCGGTGGCATTAGCAAGTCCGTTCAGCTGGTCAACCGCACAGGCCGCGGTCACCCTTTCTGGGGGCTGATCGGCAGCTGGCGCAACCGCATCCGTTCGGAAATCGAAAAGCGCTTTCGTGCCAACGGCCGGCTGGACGAGCGCGGGGTGTTTCTGGAAGCCACCCTGCTGGGGGACCGCGGCCGCCTGGACAGACTCATGGCGGGAAGAGTTGATTCGCAGCGGCGTGTTCCATTTGCTGGCCATATCCGGGGCCAACATCGGCATGGTGGCACTGCTCAGCCTGGCCCTGTTGAAGCGATTGAGGTTCTCGTTGCGCAGCCGCTATCTGGCCACCGCTCTGCTCATCCTCCTGTATCTGGTGATCTCCGGATTCGACATCTCCGCCTGGCGAGCCGTGCTCATGGCGCTGCTGATTTTCCTGGCCCGAGTACTTTATCTGGATGTGGCCGTTTCCACACTCATTTCCTTCTCGGGATTTCTGATTCTGGTTTCCAATCCCGCCCAATACCTGGATCCGGGATTCGTTCTGACCTACGCTCTGACCGCTGTTCTGGTGATTGGTCGCCGGCTCTGGCTCTCCGCCCTGAAAAAAATCCCAAACTTTCTGGCGGAACTGCTGGTGGCCAACACGTCCTGCACGCTTTTTTCTCTGCCGCTGTCACTGTTCTTCTTCAACCGTTATTCGTTTTCCGGATTCTTTTCCGGACTGCTGCTCATCCCGCTGACTACCTTGATCACCGGCGCCAGCGTGCTTCTGCTGCCTCTGGCCCTCCTCTCCTCAACGCTCTGCCAGGGGTTACTGCTCCTGGCCGACCCGGTGCTGACTCTCTTTGGCGCCGTCACCCGCCTAATGGCCGTTCACCTGGATGCGAGCATCTGGCGTCCGGCACCGCCGCTGCCGCTGCTCATCCTGATCTTCGCTATTTTTTTTCTGCTCGGTCTGAAAAAAGCAAAACCCGTTGTCCAGGCGCTGCTCTACCTGCTGCTGGCCGGTCTGCTGATCTTCCTGGCCCTGCCCCCGCAGCGCTACCGTCCGGCCCGACTGGAAACCTATTACCTGGACGTGGGCCACGGCGATGCGGCGCTGGCGGTTTTTCCCGGAGGCCAGGCGCTGCTCATCGACGGCGGCGGCAGCACCTTCAGCGAGTTTGAGGTCGGCCGCGCCTATCTGCTGCCCTTCCTGGCCGAGAGCCGGATCCGGGTCAGCTGGGTGGCGATCACGCATTTCCACCCGGACCATGTCCGGGGCATCCTGGAAATTCTCCCGACCCTCAAACCCCGGGAGGTGTGGATCTCTTCGGAAGCCGCCGCAGACCCCTATTTCCACCAATTACAGGAGGAAATCCGGCCGCCCACGCTGCTGCGCCGCATCGCTGCCGGTTGGCTGCACGAGGCATCCGGCTGCCGCATCGAACTGCTCCACCCGTTCCGCTACATCCGCGCCGACTTTTCCGAAAACAACCACTCCCAGGTGTGGCGCATCGCTGACGATAGCCACGCCTTCCTGTTTGCCGGCGATGTCGAACGAAGCGTGGAAAACGAGTTGCTCACAGCCGGACCGCAACGGCTGCGGGCCGACGTTTTGAAAATCGCGCATCACGGCTCGGCCAGTTCTTCCAGCCTTCCTTTTTTGGCTGCGGTGCGGCCGAAACTGGCCGTCATCTCGGAGGCAGCCGCCAATCCCTTCGGTCTGCCCCATCCGCGGGTGATCAGCGACCTGAAGCGCCTGGGAATCGGCTGGCTGAGCACCGCCCGCCGCGGCGGCATCCGGGTGCGTTCTCTGCCCGACGTTCTCGAAATCGAGACCTCAAAATAGAATTTCGACGCTGTTCTCTCCGGTCAGCTTTTCAATATCCTTTTTCATCGAAGCGGTGGCCTTCAGGCCGTGTCCCTCTTCCGAGTTCATCACCACTCGGTAGCCGTCCGCGCGCACAATGACGATCATGTACGGCACCGAGTCGCGTTATGGCGCTCCAGTTTTTGCTGAAGCTTCTCGTTGAACTCGCCGTCGATCTGGCTGTAGTCGACGGTAATCTGGATTTTGCGGGCCTTCTTCTTGAGCAAAGACTCCAGCTCGGTCAGGTTTTCCAAATAGATATTGGTTTCCTCGCTTATCGGGCACGCGCCCCTCCAGGTAATAGGGGGCGTCCAGCCTTCAGGTCCCGGCCACGCTCTCCCAGCGCTCCTTGAAGGCCAGAAACCTTGATGCGCCCGGTCAGGTCCTCGAAGAAAAGTCTCGCCGTAGCTCTCTCCTTTGCGCGATTTCCGCTCCACGAACTCGGTCACCACCCCGCCCAGCTTGACCAGGTCGCCCCTGAACTCCTTGTTCAGGATGGCCAGCACGCTGGTATTGGACACCTTGGTGATCTCGCCGGCGAATTTTTCCATGGGGTTGTGACTGACGTAGATGCCGGCGATCTCCTTTTCGCCCTGGATCATTTCGGTTTCCGTCCACTCCTCCAGCTTGGCGAAACTGTCGGGAATGGTGATGGTCGCCGCTTCGCTGGCAGAAAAGAGCGCGCGCTGATTTTTTTCCTGATGCTTTTCCCGCAACGCGGCCTGGTGCATGACATCGCCCACGCTTTCGAACAGTGCCCGGCGCTTGTAGGCCGAAGCAATCCAGCGCGCCGGCCTTGATCAGGCTCTCCAGCACCGTCTTGTTGACCTTGCTCATGTCGACGCTGCTGACGAAATCGTTGCATAGCTCTTGAATCCCGCTCTTCTCCTGTCGGGTCTTGAGAATGACCTGCAGGGCGGTGCTGCCCACGTTTTTCAGGCCGATCAGGCCGAAACGGATGGCGCGGGCCGATTCGACGTGGAAATTCTCGTGGCTCTTGTTGATGTCGGGCGGCAGGATGTCGATGCCCATCTTGCTTGCTCTCGGAGATGTACTGGATGATCTTGGAGGTGGTGGCGGTCTTTTCCGATTCGGAGCTGAGGTGGCGCCGACATGAAATAAACCGGGTAGTGGGCCTTGAGGAAGGCGGTCTGGTAGGCCAGATAGGCGTAGGCGGTGGAGTGGGACTTGTTGAAGCCGTATTCGGCAAAGGTCTTCATCTGGTTGAACAGTTCTTCGATTTTTTTCTTGTCGTAGCCTTTCTTGATCGCCCGCTCGATGAATTTTTTCTCCTGGGCGGGCATCTTGCTCTACTTCCTTCTTGCCCATGATCTTGCGCAGCTCGTCGGCCTCGCTCATGGAGAAGCCGGCGATGCGCACCGAGATCTGCATGACCTGCTCCTGGAAAACAATGATGCCGTAGGTGTCTTTCAGGATCTCTTCCAGCTCGGGCAAGAGGTAGGTCACCTTTTCCTTGCCCAGCTTGCGGTTGACGTAGAAGTCGGCCATGCCCGATTGCAGCGGCCCGGGACGGTAGAGGGCGTTGAGCACGATCAGGTCCTCGATGCGGCCGGGCTTGGATTTTTTCAGGTAATCGCGCATGCCCGAGCTCTCGAACTGGAAGATGCCGTCGGTGTCGCCCTTCTGGAAAACCTTGAAGGTCTTGGCGTCGAGCCAGGTCGATGTTCTCCAGATCGATGTCAACCCCCTCGCACCTCCCGGACCTCGCGCAGGATGTTCTTGATGATGGTCAGCGTCTTCAGGCCCAGGATGTCCATCTTCAGTAGGCCGATGTTCTTCCACCTCCGTCTTTCTCAAACTGGGTGGTGATGTCGTCCTTGGTCTTGTAAAGCGGCATGAACTCGGTCAGCTTGCGCGGGGCGATGACCACGCCGGCGGCGTGCATGCGAGGTGTGGCGGACGTTGTTTTCCAGCTTGCAGCGCGAAAGTTGATCAGCTGACCGGTCTCCGGTTTGTGCTTGATCTCCTTCTGCAGATCGGGGTTTGATTCGATGACGTCCTTCAACTCCACCTTGGGGCCGTCGGGGATCATCTTGGCCAGCCTGTTGACGTAGTGCAAGGGTTGATTTCCAGCACGCGGCCGATGTCGCGGATGGCCAGCTTGGCCTTCATGCTCCCGAAGGTGACGATCTGGGCGACGTTGTCCGCGCCGTACTTCTGGCGGATGTATTCGATGACCTCGTCGCGCCGCTCGCCGTCAAAATCGATGTCGATGTCGGGCAGGCTGATGCGCTCGGGGTTGAGGAAGCGCTCGAAAATCAGGTCGTACTCCAGCGGGTCGATCTGGGTGATGCCCATGACAAACGCCACCAGGCTGCCGACCACCGAGCCGCGGCCCGGGCCCGACCGGGATGCCCTTCTCCTTGGCATGCGGATGATATCCCAGACGATGAGGAAATAGCCGGGAAAGCCCATCTCGCGGATCTTTTCGATTTCGTAGCGCAGCCGCTGCAGGTACTCTTCCTCGGTGTGCTTCAGGTGCTTGGCCTTGGCCAGATACTGGTGCTTGAGGCGCTCGAAGCCCTCCAGGCAGATTTTCTCGAAGTAATCGTCCAGGGTGTATTTGCCCGGCACCTTGAACTCGGGCAGGAAATATTTTTTCAGCTTGAATTCGAAGTTGCAGCGGGCGGCGATTTCGAAGCGTGTTGTCGATGCTCTCCGGGTAGGCGGCGAACCGCGCCTCCATCTCCGCGGCCGGATTTGAAGTACATCTGGTCGGTCTCCTTTTTCATCGGCCGCTCGGGGTTGCGACAGCACGTCGTTGGTCTGCAGGCAGATCAGAATGTCGCGGGCGTCGGCGTCTTCGCGCAGTCAGGTAATGGACGTCGTTGGTGGCCACCAGGGGCAGGGAGAGCCGGCGGGCGACATCGACCAGCAGGGGCAGGACCTGCCGCTGCTCGGCCAGGCCGTGGTCCTGGATCTCGACGAAAAAATCGTCGCCGAACATCTCGCGGTACCAGCGCGCCGCCTCCAAGGCTTTGTCCTCGCGGCCGCGCAGCAGCTGAAAGGGGATCTCGCCGTGGAGGCAGGAGGTCAGGATGATCAACCCTTCTTTGTATTTCTCCAGAATCTCCTCTGTCGATGCGCGGCTTGCGGTAAAAGCCCTCCAGGAAGGAGGCGGTGATCAGCTCGCAGAGGTTGCGGTAGCCCTGCTCGTTCTTGACCAGCACCAGCAGATGGAAATAGTTGCTGTCCTCGTCGCGGCGGTCACGCTTGTCCAGGCGCGACTCGGGCGCCAGGTAGAGCTCGGCGCCGATGATCGGCTTGATGTCGGCCTTGCGCGCCTTCTTGAAAAAGTTGACCGCTCCCAGGATGGCGCCGTGGTCGGTCAGGGCCACGGCCGGCATCTGGAATGCTGTCGCCTTTTTTATCAGATTGTGGAATTTTTAGGGTGGAATCGAGCAGGCTGAACTCGGAGTGCAGGTGCAGATGGATGAAGGTTTTCATATCGGACAAACCCGATTATAGCACACCATTAAATCGAAAAATATTTTCCTATCTCACTTCTAATTATTAATATTTACATTGAAAAAAATTTATTCAATATTGTTATGCTTCTGAATATTATGCTTTCCACATAATACGAGCATTACTCCCACTCGATGGTGGCCGGGGGCTTGGAGGTCACGTCGTAAACCACGCGGTTGACCTGGCGGATCTGGCGGATGATGCGGTTGGCCGCCGCGTCCAGCACTTCAGCAGGCAGCGAGGCCCAGTCTGCGGTCATGCCGTCGAGGCTGGTCACCGCGCGCAGAGCGATGACCTGGCCGTAGGCGCGCTCATCGCCCATGACGCCCACGCTTTTGACCGGCAGCAGCACGGCGAACGCCTGCCAGACCCTGTCGTACCAGCCGCTCGCTTTCAGCTCGCTGGATGAAGATGTCGTCGGCAATCCTTCAGAATGTCCAGTTTTTCGCGCGTCGACGTCGCCCAGGATGCGCACGGCCAGGCCGGGGCCCGGGAAGGGATGGCGCTGGAGGATGGCTGCCGGGATGGCCAGCAGACGGGCCACCTGGCGCACCTCGTCCTTGAACAGGAAGCGGAAGGGCTCGATGATCCGGCCCTGCTTTTTCCAGCCGGCGCACCTCGCGCACGCGGTTGTGGTGGGTCTTGATCGTCTGCGACGGGCCGCGGACCGGGTTGGTTTCGATCACGTCGGGGTAGAGCGTGCCCTGGGCCAGGAAGTCGAAATCGTCCAGGCCGCGGTAAAAACACATCGATGAATGTCTTGCCGATGATTTTCCGTTTCCGTTCCGGCGAGACCACGCCGCGGAGATTGTTCAGAAATTCTTCGGATGGCATCCAAATAGGTCACGGGCAGATGCAATTCGTCGCGCAAGGCGGAGAGCACCTGCTCGGCTTCATCAAGCCGCAGCAGGCCGTTGTTGACAAAGACCGGAGGTGACACCTTGGCCCAGCGCCCGCTGCAGCAGCACGGCCAGGCTGGTGGAATCGACGCCGCCGGTAACCCCCAGCACCACCTTCTTTCCCCGGCAGCGTTCCCGCAGGTCGCGGATCGTTGAATCGATAAAGCTTTCCATGCTCCAGGTCTTGGGAGCGGCGGCAATGGCGGACACGAAATTTTCCAAAAGGAGCATGCCCTGCTGGGCTGTGCGCCACCTCGGGATGGAACTGCACGGCGAAGAGCCGCCGCTGCGGGTCTTCGATGGCGGCGATCGTACCGTCGCTGCTGCGGCCGCTGATCCGGAAACCGGGAGCGCATTCGAGCACCGAATCGCCGTGGCTCATCCAGACCACCGAACCCGTGCGCAGCCCGGCCAGCAGCGGCGAATCCGGAGCTTCGATGTTCAGCTCGGCCCGGCCATACTCCCGCCGGGTCGAGCGGCCCACGGTTCCGCCCAGCAACCGGGTCATCAGTTGCATGCCGTAACAGACGCCCAGGATGGGTATACCGAAGTGAAAGAGCTCCTGCGAGACGGTGGGAGCGCCGGGAGCGGTGGTGCTGGCCGGGCCGCCTGAAAGAATCAGCGCAGCCGGCTGCCTGCGGCGCAAAACATCGATGGGGAACGAAAACGGAAGGATTTCTGAAAAAACGCCGAGTTCGCGCACCCGGCGGGCGATCAGCTGGGTGTATTGCGACCCGAAATCAAGTATGAGAATCTTGCTTTCCATCCAACCAAGATACTAACAGATTAGGCGCCGCGTCTCAAGAATGGGAAATTCGGTTCATCCCTTAAGGTACGATCTGCACGCGGATGGCATCGTCGAGTTCTTTGCGCAACAGGTTCTCAATGGCGTAAAATGTCCCGGTGGCGCTGGAGGCGCAGCCACGGCAGGCGCCCAGGTAGCGGACAAAAATATGGGTCAGGCCCTCGCTCTCCTGGATGTCGACCACCTCCAGGCTGCCGCCGTCTGCGGCCAGCATGGGGCGGATGGAAGCGTCCAGCTTCTTTTCCAGTTCCCGCAGCTTCTGGACCACGGTCATCGAGCGGAAATCCCTGGCCTCGATACGCTGTTTCTGTTTTTCGCGCTCCATCTCCTCGCGCACCTGCTTGAGGATATCCACCAGGTAATAGGTCCGCTTCTCATGGCCTCCGGGCTGGAGGCAGGATTTGCAAAAAGCACCGGCCTTGGTGAAGCGCGTGATCTCCTCGACCGTCTTCAGATCGTTGATGCGGATGACGTCCTTGATGGTGCCCAGGCTGACCCGCGCGCACTGGCAGACCAGTTGTGCATCGTCCAGGCTGGCCATGTCCACGCCCTTGTAGGTGGCCGCCGCCTTCTTGATCACGTCGTAGGCCATGACGCTGCAGTGCATTTTCTGGGGCGGGATGGCCGGCGTCTCTTCCTCGTCGCGCAGGGCCTTTTCCACCTCGATGTTGGTGATCTTGACCACCTCGTCGACCGTGAGACCGATGCACAACTCGGCCATCATGTCCGAGGAGGCGATGGCCGTGCCGCAGCCAAAGCTCTTGAATTTGGCAGCGAGGATCTTGCTGGTTTTCGGGTCGACCACCCAGTAGAGCCGCACGGCATCGCCGCAGGCCTCGGCGCCCCAGTCGACCACGACCAGTTTTCCGCCCAGAGCCTTGGCCTCCGGCTTGCTGATTTCCCCGCGGTGTCGCGGGTTGTTCATGCGCTCGCTGACTTTGCGGGAATATTGCTCCCAGAGCGCCCCGCCGATCAGATCGTTTTTGGCCATCTGCTTATCCTCGACTCATTTGTTTTTTGTTTGCTGACTGTAACTGGACGAAATGCCGCGTAACCGTTCGACCGAGCTCTTCAGCACCTGAATGGTGTAATCGATTTCCGCCTCGGTGGTGAAGCGCGAAAGGCTGAGGCGGATGGCGGTGTGCGCCAGTTCGTCGCCCAGACCCATGGCGATAAACGTGGGATTGGGCTCCAGGGTCTCGGAGGCACAGGCACTGCCGGTGGAGGCGGCGATGCCGTGGTGGTTCAGGTCCCAGATCATCGCTTCGCCCTCAACGCCGCGGATGCTGGCCAGGATGGTGTTGGGGGTGCGCAGCTCGCGGCGGCCGACCACCTCGGTATCGGCGATGGCCAGAATGGCATCCTCGAGCCTGTCGCGCAGGTGGCGCACGCGGCTGGTTTCGAACTTCAGATTCTGCACCGCCAGCTCCATGGCCAGCCCCATGCCGATTAACGCCGGCACGTTGATCGTTCCGGCGCGCTGGCCGGCCATCTGCTCACCCCCGTGCAGCAGCGGCGTCAGTTTCAGACCGCGGCGCACGTAGAGGCCGCCCACGCCCTTGGGCCCGTGGAATTTGTGGGCGCTGAAGGTTAAGAAATCGACGGGCACGTCGGCCACGTCCACCGCCACCTTGCCGATGGCCTGCACCGCGTCGGTGTGGAACAGCACGCCCCGCTGGCGGCACAGTTCGGCCAGCTTCTTGATCGGGAAGATCAGACCCGTCTCGTTGTTGGCCCACATGATCGAGACCAAGGCCGTGCGCTCGGGATCGATGGCGTCGCGCAGCGCCTCAACGTCGACGATGCCGTCGCAGCTGACCGGCAGGTAGCGCACCTCCACGCCCAGGCTTTCCAGAAAGGCGCAGGTGTTCTTGACGCAGGGGTGTTCGACTGGAGTGGTGATGATCTGTTTTTTTTTGCCGCTGCGGATCAGGTCAAAATAGACCCCCTTGAGCACCGTGTTGTTGCCCTCGCTGGCACAGGAGTTGATGATGATGTCATCCTGATCCGCGGCGTGGATGCCGGCATAGAGCCGGTCCATGGCCAGGCGCATGTAGGGATGAACCTGGTCCCGAAATCGTGCAGCGAATTGGGATTGCCATACAGCTGCGAGAAAAACGGATCCATCGCCTCCTTGACCAGCGGATCGACGATGGTCGTGGCGTTATTATCCAGATAGATGCGGTTCATTGAACTCGGGCTCCTTCTGACGGATATTGTTAATTATAAATTCAAACGGCCCGAAAATCAACTGCCACGGCGGAAAAATAGCGCCGCAGCGGCTCCCAGTCTGGGCCGGGCAGTCTCTGCAGATGGCCCAAGATATGGCGCAGGGTGCGGGGAATGTATCGGCCGTAGGCCCGGTGTCCCCGCACCCGTACCTGAAAGGCGAAAGTCCCCAGCGCCTTGATGTTGCGCTGCAGGGCGGTCAGGCGAAGTTCCTCTTCGGACCCCAGCCAGCCGGCCTTTTCCAGCTGCTGAAGCAGCAACCCGCGCCAGGGTCCCAGGTCCAGATAGGAATCGAAAGCGAACGAGGCCAGATCATAGAGCGAGGGTGCGACCAGTGAGTCCTGAAAATCAACCAGGACCAGCCGTCCGCGCTGCAGCAGCAGGTTGCGCGAATGGAAATCGCGGTGGGCAAAAACCGCCGGCTCCGGCAGCCGCAGCGGCAGCCGCCCCAGCGCCTCGGCCAGCTCCTTTTTCTTGCCCCGCTCCATTCGCACCGGCGCCAAACCGTTGACAAAATGTTCCAGAAAAAAATTCAATTCCCCGCGCTGCCGGGTTAGGTCCAGGCGGCTAGCTGTGGCCTGCGCAGGCAACCGGCGCAGGCCGCAGAGGATGCGCGCCGCCTGGCGCAGCAGTCTTTCTTTCTGCTCGGGTAGCACCAGGCGGAATCCCCGCTGCAACAGCAGCCCGCCGACATCCTCCTCGATCACCAGCCGCTGGTCGATGACCTCGTGGATCCGCGGCACCGGCAAATCGTGCTGGCGGTAGAGCGCGGCCAGCCGGACGATGCGGGCGATCTCTTCGGAACTGGCCCGGGGGTAGACCATGGCCACCTCGCTGCCCCGGCGGTAAACCAGGCGGTAAAAACGTCGCTGCGATGCCTCGCGGCCGATCGCCTGCACACGAACGAGCGGCCGGCGGGATTCCACCTTGGCCAGCAGCTCCCGCTCCAGCACCTCTTTGCTGCCATCCATTTTCCAGTCCGAACCGCAATTATCGCATGGCTCCCGACCTTCTGCAATGATCCGCCTCTGCCGGCGGTGATTGCTTTTGCCCTGGACGGCGGTTATAATGAAGCCGGTCATTGATCGCGGAGGAGTGCCTGATGAAAAAAGGGTTCTGCGTCGTTGTGCTGTTTCTGGCCACGGGACTGCTGTGCGCCGAAGAGGGCATGTACTTGATCAACGGCCTCACGCCGCAGATGGCGGCCGAGATGCGCCGGCTGGGCTGCACCCTGCAGCCCGGGGATATTTGGGACGGTCAGGGTCATGGTCTGGCCCTAGCGGTGGTCAACCTGGGCGCCACAGGTTCCTTTGTCTCGGCCCAGGGTTTGATCATCACCAACCACCATGTGGCCTTCGGTGCCGTGCAACGCCAGTCGACACCGGAACACAACTATATCCGCGACGGTTTCCTGGCCGACGCGCCGGAAAAGGAAATCCAGGCACCCGGCTATACGGCGCGGGTGATGGTCGGATTTGACAACGTCACCCCCCGTTTTAATCCCGTATTTAAAAAAGGGCTGGCTCCGCGCCTGCGCCAGCAACTGCAGGAAAAGATCTCCAAGCAACTGGTGGCTGAAGGTGAAAAGAAAAAGGGTGTGGAATGCGACGTCGCCTCGTTCTACGGCGGCAAGGAATTCTATTTGGTCACCTATTTCAAGATTCGCGACGTGCGTATCGTCTACGTGCCACCCCGCTCCATCGGCGAATACGGCGGCGAGATCGACAACTGGATGTGGCCACGCCACACCGGTGACTTCTCCTTCCTGCGCGCCTATGTGGGCCGGGATGGACTTCCGGCCGATTACGCCAAGGAGAACATTCCTTTCCAACCCAAGGTTTATCTGAAAATCGCCCGCCAGCCGTTGGCCGAGGGCGATTTTACCATGATCATGGGCTTTCCCGGCCGCACCTACCGCTGGTACTGCGCCGCCGCCGTGGGCAACGAAGTCAATTTCAATTATCCCCAGCGCATCGACCTGCTTAAGGGATGGATCGCTTTGCTGGAAAAGATCTCTGCAAGCAGCGAGGCGGTCAAGATTAAAAACGCGGGCGTGCTCAAGGGACTCTACAATTCCTTTAAAAACAACGAGGGGATGCTTGCCGGTCTGCGCCGCGGCGGACTTTATCAGCAGAAACTGGAAGAAGAAAAACAACTGCAGGCGTGGCTCGATTCACGCCCGAAATGGCAAGCCCAATACGGCAAACTGCTGACCGACCTGAGCCGCCTGCAGGAGGAGAGGAGAAATTACCTGGCTGCAACCAGCCTGCTGAGCTGGATGCGCCGGGGCAGCCGCTTCTTGGACTGGGCCTTGACCATCCACAAGTGGTCGCGGGAAAAGAACAAGAAAGACATGGCCCGCGAACCGGGGTACATGCAGCGGGACATCGAGATAAAAAAGACCTCCATGAAAATCGCTCAGAGTTCTCTGGACATTCCCAGCGATCAGGCCGTGTTCGCATACTTTTTGAAAAAAATGCTGGAGCTGCCCGAGACCGGCGTGTCGGCCGTGCTGCGCCAAGGCGTGGCCACGGCCCCTGGCCAGACTATGGAAGAGAAAACCGCCAACTGGGTTGCCCGTCTTTATACCAACAGCCGTCTCGGTGATGCGCCCCAGCGACTGAAGATGCTGGACATGGAAAGCAGAGCCCTGCGTCAGCAGCGGGACGCTTTTGTCGAGCTGGCCGCCCTCCTGCAGCCCGAGTTGGACCGGCTGAACGACAAAGGCAAGGAGCTGGCCGGAGAAGCCCTGCAGTCTGGAGCCGCTTTACGCCGAGGCCATGATGCGGTTCCGTTCGGACCGGAACGTCTATCCCGACGCCAATGCCACCCTTCGTTTCAACTACGGCCAGGTCAAAGGCTACAGCCCCCGCGACGCCGTCTGGTACAACCCCTTCACCACCCTCACCGGCGTGATCGAAAAGAACAGCGGCCAGTTTCCCTTCGACCTGGATAGCCGGCTCGTCAACCTCTTCCGCAGCCGGCAATACGCTCCCTACAGCGATCCCCGCCTCCACGATGTGCCCGTCAATTTCCTGACCAGCAACGACTCGACCGGGGGCAACTCGGGCAGCCCGGTGCTCAATGGCCGCGGCGAGTTGGTCGGCGTGCTGTTTGACGGCAACTACGAATCGCTGAGCAGCGATTTCCTTTACGACCCGGCCATCACCCGCTCCATCCACGTGGACATCCGCTATGTTTTAATGGTCACGGACCTGGTCAACCGAGCCGCCCACGTGATGAAAGAGCTCGATTTTTAAAGGAACCCGGTTGAGACAAAAAGCTCCCGTTGCGGACAAAATCGCTATTCTCTTCAATCCCGGCGCCCGCCGGGGAAAATCATCGCAGAAGATCACCCGCCTGGAAAAAGAGCTTCACAAGCACGGCGTCCCTTTTGAGTTCCTGGTCTCGCTGGACGAATCCGATCTTAGGCGCATGGTGCCCAGCGCCAGCCGCCGCTTCTCCCGCTTGGCGGCCGCCGGAGGGGATTCCACCTATACCATGGTGGCCCATGAGCTGTTGCGCCTGGGTTTGCACCGACCGCTGGGCATGATTCCCCTGGGTTCCTGCAACGACATCTGCCGGGAGCTGGATATCGCTACGTTGCGGAGATCCTGCCAGGCCATTCGCGAGAACCGGCAGCGGCCGATGGACGCGGTGGCGGTGAGCAGCGAGGGAGAATTCCTGCAGTACTACCTCGGCCAGACCTCCCTGGGTCTGGGGGTGTTGGTTAACCAGCACGTGGAAGCCCAGAAACAGCGCCAATCCCCACTTTGCCATTGGCAAACCGCTGCCGGCGCACTGGCCACCTGGCAGACGTTGCACTCGGACGACCTGCCGTTGCAGTTGACCATCCGCGACGAGAAAGGCAGCCTGCGGGGAGCCTTCTCGCTCGCCGTGTTCAGCAACACTCGCTACTACGCCTCCGGCCGCCTGGCTCTGCCCGCGGCCCGCTGCGATGACGGCCGGCTGGATGGACTGTTCCTCCGGCACGGCTCCTTCCACAGCCTGTTCACCATCAATCTGCAGGCAGCCCGCGGCCGGCACACGCACCGGCGGGAGGTCTCCTTGCGCCAGTCCCGTTTTTTCGAGGTGCACGCCGAACGCCCCTTTGCCGTGCAAATCGACGGCGAGTTGCTGCGCACGGCCGGCTCCCCCGCCTTTTCCAAAATCTGCGCCTGGAAGTCGTTCCCGCGGCCCTGACCGTCATCGCCTGAGCGGCTGTTTTCCGACAGAAACTTGACAACCTGGAATTGCCCTGCTATATTAACCGTATGGTTAAACCAATTGGTTGGTTAAATCATGGCTGAAACCGTCGCCAGCCGCGAGCGGATCCTGGCCGCTGCCGAACTGGAGTTCGCCAACCACGGTTACGCCGGTGCCCGCATGGAGCGCATTGCCCGCCAAGCCGCGGTCAACAAGGCCATGCTCTTCTACTACTTTGCTTCCAAAGAGAATCTGTACCGCACCGTCCTAGGCCGCATGCTTGGGCTCTTCTTTGCCGCCATGGCCCCCCTGGTCACCGATCCGCAGCTGACCCCTTCCCGGCTGGTGGAAACCTTCCCGGCCATGTACATCAATTTTTTACGCCGCCATCCCCATTTCATCAAGATCATGGCCTTGGACCTGATCCAGAATCCGCAGAATGTCGTCCGCGCGGTGGACGCCGCAGTCCGCCAGCAGCCCCAGGCTGCCCCGCCGCCGCTGATCGCCCGGTTGCGCGAATGGCATCGCCAGGGGTTGATCCGCGAAGCCGATCCGTTCCATTTCATGATGAACATGGTGGCGCTGTCCATATTCTCTTTCATCGGCCGTCCTGTGGTGGAAACCATCTCCGGCCTGAAAGCCAAGAACGAGACGCAATTTTATCGGCAGCGTATTACCAGTATCGTCAGTCTGTTAAAGCGAGGCATGCTCAGATGAAAACAATTTTTTGCCTGCTCCTGAGCCTGGCGGCCGTTCCTGGCTGGGCCAAGGTGCCATTGAGCCAGGCGGTAACCCGCGGGCTGGCGCTCAGCGCCGCACTGCAAAACCAGCAGCTGGACACCGAGACCGCCCGGATCAACCGCCAGAACGCCTCCTACCGCAAATGGTTCAACGTGGATTCCGGCTTCTCCTACCTCTACAAGTCCCAGCAGATGGAGATCGAGTTCCCCACCATCAATGCCGGACCGGGAATCATTATTCCGGGCCGGACCATCGTGGCCGGAGCCAAGAACAATTACGACCTGCGCCTCACCCTAAGCCAACCCCTATTTACCGGCGGCCTGCTCAGCCAAACCGTCCAACGCGAAACGCTGAACGCCACCGCTGAAACCCTGCGCAGCCAAGCCCAGCATCTGGAGGTGGCCGGCCGGATCAAAATCTCCTATTTCAATTACCGACTGCTCGCCGCCCATAAACGCTACCTGGAGCTGTTGCTGCAAAAGATGGACCTCCATCGCCGACGCCAGGAAAACCTCTTGACGGAAGAATTGATCCGCAAAAGCGATCTGCTGGAAACCCAGACCCAGATCGAGGAGACGCAGCTTTCACTCAGCGACGTGGAGCAGCTGCTGGCGGCCGAAGCTATTCACTTTCAGCGGCTGAGCGGCTATGCCGCCGACGAAATCGACGAGAACTACAGTGAGGAGGCGTCGGGCCTGGACGATGCGCTGCGGCTTTTGCGCGAGCGCCATCCCGCTCTGCTCGCCCTGGACGAGCAACGGCAAATGGCCGAAACGCAAAAACGGATCGTTGCCGCCGCTTACCGGCCGCAGCTGCTGGGATTTGCCGAACTGCATTACGGCCGACCGGGGATCGATTTTTTCAAAAACAGCTGGTCGTTCTACGGCCAGGGCGGCCTCTCGCTCAACCTGCCCCTCTTTAACTGGAACCGCAGCCGGCGCGACCTGAGGCTTTCAGCCATCGCTGCGGAAAAAATCGCCAACCAGCGCCGGGACCTGCTCGAAGAAATGGAGCAGAACCTGCGCCAGTTGTTCAGCCTGCAGCAGAGCATCGAGTCCAAGTTGGAGCATTCCCGGCGCCTGCGGGAGTACTCCGGCGAGAATGCCCGCCTCAAAGAACAGCTTTACCTGGAGAACCAGACTGACCATCGCGATTATCTGGCGGCTTTGTTGGATGCCGAGCGCTACGCCGCCCAGGACCAGGAGCTACAGATTCAGCGGCAGTTGATCCGCATCCAGATCAACACCCTGATGGGTCGCCAGCTGGAGGAACAATGAAACGCATCGTATTTTGTGTCCTGTGGGCGGCAACGGCGTGGATGTGCGCCCGGGCCGATCACCGCATCCGCGTGCCGGGCATGGTGGATGGCGAGGTGACCAACCTCAAGGCCCTGACCGCCGGCACATTGGAACGTCTGGATGTCCGCGAAGGCAGTTCGGTTCGGCGGGGCGAAGTGGTGGCCGAGCTGAACCGCGACAAAGTCCGCACCAGCTTGGCCGGCCTGGATATCCAGGAAAAGGATTTGACCAACAGCGAGGAGCGCATCCGGCAAAAACTTACTTGGGCCCGGGCCAACGCCGATTACTGGCGCCGCCAGCGCCAGCGTTTCGAGCGGCTGCAGCAAACCCAGGCGGTGGCCGGCGAACAAGTCGAAAAGACGCGTCTGCAAGCCCTAGAGGCAGAAACCACCTTCCTGGACCTGGAAAAAACGCTACACGCCTTGGCCCTTCAGAAGCAGTCGCTGGCCAACCAGCATCAGGCGCTGCGCCTGAACGAAAACGATCACATCCTACGGGCGCCAGTCAATGGCGTCGTTCTGGAAACCTTCGCCCGGCCGGGCGAAAACGTACTTCCCGGTGCGGCCATCGCCGACATCCTGGACCAGGAGAGTCTGTTTGTGCAGGTATTCATCGAGGAAAAGGAGCTCGCCTCCCTGAAGCTGGGTGGAAAAGCCGACATCCAGGTGGACGGAGCAGCCGAGCCGATTGCTGGCGCCATCTCTTTTTTTGGTCAGAAGGCCGAATTTTCTCCCAAATACATCATCTCCGAGAAAGAACGCCAGTCCCTGCTCTACGAGGTCAGAATCAAAGTCTTCGACAACCGCCAGCGGCTCAAGGTCGGCATGCCGGTCACCGTGCTTTTCCATGAATAGACTTCCCCCGTGCGGACCGCAACGGATCGCCCAGGGGCTAGCGCTAGCCCCTGTAGCAAACGGCTGGTCATGATCCGCCTCGAGCATCTGTCCAAGTCCTTCGGCTCCATCCACGCCCTTGCCGACGTTTCGCTCCAGATTCCGCCGGCCGCCATTACCATCCTGGCTGGCCCCGACGGAGCGGGCAAATCGACTCTGGCCAAGATCCTGGTCGGCCTGGTGCACCGTGACTCCGGCACCATCCTGCTAGACGGCCAAGACATCGGCACCGAGCACGGGCGCATTACCGCCATCAGCGGCTACATGCCGGAACGTTTCTCCCTCTACCTCGACCTGACCGTGGAGGAGAACTTGAACTTCTTCGCCGACATCCACCAGGTCCCGCGCCAACGCTGCGAAGAGCTGAAGAAACGGCTGCTGGAAAAAACCGGCATGCTGCCCTTTAAAAACCGCCGGGCCGGCGCCCTTTCCGGCGGCATGAAGCAGAAACTGGCCCTGTCCACCATTCTCCTGGCTTCCCCGCAACTGATCATTCTCGATGAACCGACCACCGGCGTGGACCCTCTCTCGCGCATCGAATTCTTCGCCATCATCGAAGAGTTGAAGCAAGAGGGCCGAACCATTCTCATCTCCACCCCCTATCTCGACGAGGCAGAAAAAGGCGACTACATTGTCTTCATCAAAAACGGCCGCCTCCTCCGTCACGAACGGATCGACGAGCTGCGGCGTGATTTCCCCGCCCGCATCTGGAGCATCCAACCGGAGGGCAGCCCCCTGGACGCCTACGAGCGATGGCAGGCCGGCGGCCTTCCCGCCGGGGCAGCGCTGTTTCTGCGCGGCCAGCGTCTCCGCTATCTGCAGCAGGCGGCGGAACCGCCCCGCCCGCCCATTCCCTGCCGCCACCTGCGCCTCGAGTCGCCCACCCTCGAGGACATGTACATCTACTATGAACGTCAAGCCGATTGATCCGGCGCCGGCTGTGGTCAGCGCCCGCCAGCTGACCAAGACCTACGGTAACTTTACGGCTGTCCGTTCCATCGATTTCGACATCCGCCAGGGAGAGATCCTCGGCTTTTTGGGACCGAACGGCGCCGGCAAGACCACCACCATCCGCATGCTCATGGGCCTGCTGCCGCCCAGCGCGGGCCGCATCACCATCCGCGGCTTCGACGTGGCGCGCCAGCAGCGGCAGACCCAGGCTCTGCTGGGTTACATGTCGCAAAAGTATTCCCTCTATCCCCTGCTCAATGCTCTGGAGAATGTGGAATTTTTCGGCGGCGCCAGCGGTCTGGGGCCGCGACGCATCCGGGAAATGAAACAGCGGCTCGCCGCCCAGATCAGACCGGAACACCTGCGCCTAAAAACCCAGGACGTGCCCCCCGGCATCCGCCAGAAGATCGCCCTGTTCGTCTGCCTGATGGGCGATCCGGAAATCATCCTGCTCGACGAGCCGACGTCCGGAGTGGACCCGGAGGTCCGCCGCCAGTTCTGGCTTGAGATCTACGGTTTGAAAAATTCAGGCAAAACCATTATGGTCACCACCCACAATCTGGATGAGGCCGAATACGCCGACCGGCTCCTGGTCATCCACCGCGGCGACATCATCCTCGAGGGCGAACCGGAAAGGCTGCGCCAAAGCTGGGGCAGCGCCACCGTCGAAGAACTTTTTCAGGAGGCCATCGCCCGGCATGACACGCATTAGGGCGGTCATCCGCAAAGAGTTCTTCCATATCCTGCGCGATCCCCGCAGTCTGACCATCGTTTTTATCATGCCGGTCATGATGATCCTGATCTACGGCCATTCGATATCCTACGACCTGAAACGCATTGACGCGGTGCTGATCGATTTCTGCCAGACCCCGCTCTCGCGCCAGCTGCTCGATTCATTCTGCCGCAACCGCTACCTGGTTGCCCACGCGCTTCCGGCCGGTCCGCGGGACTCGCTGGCGACAGCGGAAAAACTGCTGCGCGAAGGCCGCATCCACGAGTATGTCGTCATTCCCGCCGACTTTGAGCGCCGGCTGACCCGCCACCAGACGGCAGAGGTGGGCCTGGTGATCGACGGTAGCGACTCCAACCTGGCCAATCTGATCTACCAGTACAACGAACAGGCGCTCAGCGATTTTACCCTGGCGCTGAAACACCTCGACCGGCTGCTGACCATCCGCACCCAGGTCCATTTCAACCCCGAGGCCAAGAGCGCCATATTCTTCGTTTCCGGCCTGATCGCCGTGCTGATGCTGATGATCTCGGCCATGCTCACCTCGCTGAGCATGTCGCGCGAGCGGGAAACCGGTTCGATCGACCTGCTCTTCATCTCCCCCCTGCGCGCCGGGGAGATTGTGATCGGCAAAACCGTTCCCTATATTCTGATCGCCTTGATCGACGGCAGCCTGATCTTGATTTTTGCCCGCATCTGGTTCCACATCCCCATTCACGGCAGCCTGCTGGTCCTGCTCTGCTTTTCCCTGGTCTATATCGTCTGCGGTCTCTCGCTGGGCATCCTCATCTCCACCTCCGCGCCCAGCCAGCGGGCGGCCATGATCGCCACCCTGCTGGTGACCGTTCTCCCCTCCTTCCTGCTTTCCGGTTTTATTTTTCCGCTCGATTCGTTGGCGCCGGTTTTACGGGCCCTTTCCTACGTGGTACCGGCCACCTACTTCATGCGCATCATCCGCGGCATTATCCTCAAGGGCGCCGAGCTGAAGCATTTCCTCTTCGAAGGCGCCATGCTGGCCCTGCTCAGCCTGGTGCTCCTGGTCGCGGCCAGCCGGAAATTTTCGCGGCAGCGGGAGACACTGCGGTGAAACTCTACTACCTGATCAAAAAAGAGCTGATTGAAATTTTCCGCCAAAAAGAGTTGATCTTTCTAATCTTCGTCGCCCCGCTCATCCAGATTGTCCTGCTCAGTTACGTGATCACCACCGATATCAAAAACGTACCCGTTGAAATCATCAATCTCTCCGCCGGCCAGCCCGCCCGCCAGATCGTCCAGCGCCTCAGTGCCACGCCCCTCCTCCGGGTGAAACGCATCAGCAGCCGGCCGGACGATGTCCTGCAGCGGCTGAAGAAGGGCGAGGTCAGAGCGGTCATTCTGCTGCGCGATCCACCGGCCCGATCCGCCAGCCCGCTGCCCTACCCGGAGATTCAGATCCAGATGGACGGCATTGACGCCAACACCTCCCAGATCGCCGCCGGCTATTTCAACGGCATCATCAGCAATTACGTGCTCCACGACCTGGAACGTCGGGGCCAACCGCTGCCCATCCGCGGCCAGACGGTCATCCGCTTCAACCCCGAATTGCGCACCCTCCACACCATGGGGCCGGCGATCGTCGCCATGCTGCTCACCATCATCACCCTCTTCTTGACATCCATGGCACTGGTGCGCGAGAAGGAGCAGCAAACCCTCGACACCCTGCGCATCGTAGGGCTGCGCCCTCTGGAAATCTTCATCGGCAAGGCCATGCCCCAGGCCATTATCGGCATCGTGCAGATGCTCCTCGGCTTGCTGGTGATCATTTTCTGGTTTGGCATTCCCCTGCGGGGCAGCGTCCTGAGTTTGTTTGCCGCGGCGCTTATTTACCTGTCGGCCATCCTCTCTTACGGTTTGCTGATCTCCACCGTCTCCTCCACCCAGACGCAAGCCATGTTTTTCAGCTGGTTCTCGCTGATGAGCTTCCTGATCCTGTCCGGCTTCCTGACTCCGGTGGAAAACATCCCCATGCCGTTGCGCCTGCTATCCGACATCAATCCACTGCGCTACCTGATGAAGATCATCCGGGAAATCTTCCTCAAGGGCAACGGCCTGGCTTTTTTCTGGAAAGATCTTCTGGCCCTGTCGGCCATCACCGCGGTGGTCACCTCACTTTCCTTGGTTAATTTCCGGAGATTTGTCTCCAAATAGTGACGGTCGGCCCCATGACATTGCTTTCTCCGAACAATGCGTCTACCATTCAACCATGGAAACGAAAATCGTCATCCTGGCCGGCGACGGCTACGAAGATCTGGAGCTGTGGTATCCCCGCTTGCGCCTGCTCGAGGAGGGGCTGGAGACGGTGGTCGCCGCTGCCGACCTGCAGGAAAAACGGAGCAAGCACGGCTATCCCGCCGATGTCCAGGTGAAGACGGCGGACCTGAACCCCGACGAGTATGCTGCGGTGATCATTCCCGGAGGCATCAAGGGCGCCGAACACGTGCGCATGGACAGGGAGGCGGTGGCTTTCGTCCGCCGCCTGCATCAGCAGGGCAAGCCGGTCGCCTCGATTTGTCACGGCGCCTGGGTGCTGATCTCCGCTTTCATAGTCAAGGATCGGCTGCTCACCTGCTACGAGGGCATGAAGGACGATTTGATCGCCGCCGGCGCCCGCTACCTCGACCAGGAGGTTGTCGTGGACGGCAACCTCATCACGGCGCGGAAACCGGCCGATCTGCCGGCGTTCATGCGGGAAATCCTTAAGAAATTGCACTGAGTTTGAGCGGCGGCCCAAGCAACAGGAAGGGCATGCCGGAGAAGGGAATCGAACCCTTACGAAGTAAATTCTTCGTCAGATTTTGAGTCTGATGCGTCTGCCAATTCCGCCACTCCGGCTTTGGCGCCATTATACGTTTCGCCCCCCCCGAATGTCAACCCGTTGGGCAGATTGCCAAACGCAGTTCATGCGCTTATAATCGCTTCTTCAAGGAGGCTCAATGAAGAAAGCGGCCCTGCTTTTGGTCATCATTACCCTGTTCTATCATTCTCTTCTGGCCATTGCATACCCCGGACCAGTTCCTCGGTTTCAAACTGGGCTCGGACCGCAACCTGGCCCACTACAGCCAGATCTCTGCCTATCTGCAAAAGCTGGCGTCGCAGTCGGAACGGGTCGCTACCAGGTGCTCGGCCAGACAACACGCAAGCACGAGATGGTGATGGCCATCATCTCGGCTTCGGAAAATCTGAAAGACGTCGACCGCTACCTGACCATCGCCCGCAAGCTGGCGCAGGCGGAGGTGGCCGACAGCGAGGCAGGACCCCTGGCCGACCAAGGCAAGGCCATCGTGGTCGTCACCTGCAACCTGCACGCCGATGAAATCGGCTCTACCCAGATGGCCATGGAATTGGCCTATCTGCTGGCCAGCAGCGAGAGCCCGGAGGTCAAGGACATTCTGCAAAACGTCATTCTCATGCTCATCCCCTCCGCCAATCCCGACGGTCAGATCATGGAAGTGGAATACTACAACCGCAACAAGGGAAGCGAGTACGAGGGCGGCTCTCTGCCCTATCTCTACCACTGGTACGCCGGTCACGACAACAACCGCGACTGGTTCCGACTCAGCTTGAAAGAAACGCGGCTGATCATGGAGCAGCTTTATCAAAAATGGTTTCCCCAGCTGCAGATCGATGAACACCAGATGGGCAGCGACGGCGATCGGCTGTTCATCCCCCCCTTCCAGGATCCGCCCACCCCCGGCGTGCACCCCCTGGTCTGGCGGGAGATCAATCTGATCGGTTCTCGAATCGCCTACGACCTGGAAAACCTGCACCTGCGGGGAGTGGCCTCGCGGGGGTTTTTCACCGGCTGGTGGATCGGCGCACTGGACGACATTGCCTGGTTTCACAACGTGCCCGGCATCCTGTTTGAAGCCGCCTCGGTCAATCTGGCCACTCCGGTTTATGTCGAGCCCGAAGAGATCGCCGGCGGCGAAAGCCAGAAAAACGAGGAACGCATATTCAGTCCCAACCCCTGGAAGGGCGGCTGGTGGCGGCTGCGCGACATCATCGACTATGATCTGCAGGCCACGCTCTCCGCGCTGCGCGCGGCCTCCGGCCTGCGCCGCGAACTGCTGTTGAACACCTTCCGCATCGCCCGCGACCAGATCCAGCTGGGCCAAAGCGAGGCGCCTTACGCCTACATCATCCCCCGCGACCAGCCGGACGTCCTGACCGCAGAAAAGCTGGTGCGGGTGCTGCAGCTGTCGGGCATCCGGATCTTCCAGCTCGACCATCCCATCAGAGTCGGCGAGCAACTGTTCAACAAGAAGTCATTCATCGTGCCCCTGGCCCAGCCCTACCGCGCGTTTGTCAAAAACATCTTTGAAACCCAGCACTACCCGGACATGCGCCGCAGCATCAAAGAGGATCCCGATCGCGCCCTACGACATGGCGGGCTGGACCCTGCCCCTGGGCATGGGCGTGAAGACGTTTGCCGTCAATGAACCCTTCAAGGCCGAAATGACCCCGGTGCAGGCAACCGAGCTGCTGCGGGGCCAGTTCCCGGAAAAGCTGGACGAATACGTGCTGCTCAGTTCCGAGTTCAACAATTCCTTCAAGGCGGCCTTCGCCCTGATGCAGAAAGGCATCACGGTCTGGCGCAATTCGCAGGCGGGTGAATTCCCCCGTGGCACGTTTGCCGCGCGCGCCAGCGAAGCCGCTGCCGCGCTGCGCGACATCCAGCTCCAAACCCCGCTGGTCGTGGCCACGCGTCCCACCGTTGACCTGAGTGGGTGGAAGGCGCTGCGGCCGCTGCGCGCGGCCCTCTATCAGAACTGGGCCCACAACATGAGTGAGGGCTGGTTGCGCTTCGTGTTCGACGAGTTCAGCGTCCCTTATGACACCCTGCATCCGGCGGATGTGCTGAAAAAGGACTCGTTGAGCACCTACGACCTGCTGCTTTTCACCGGTGCCAGCGAAACAGAAATCGAATCGGGCAAGCCCCCCAAGAAATGGGAAAAATATTTCACCCTACCGCCCAAGGAATATTCCGGCGGCATCGGCGAAAAAGGCCTGACCGTTCTCAAAGAATTTCTGAAAAAAGGCAAGACGCTGGTCTTCATGGAGGAGTCCTGCGACTACGCCATCAACAAGCTAAAAATCCCGGTGACCAACGTGATGGACGAGAACAGCAAGGTGAACTGCCCGGGCTCTTACCTGCGGGTGGAGTTAAAAGAGTCCCCGCTGACGGCGGGGATGGGCCCGACCGCTGCCATTTTCTTCCGCAACCATCCCTGTTTTGAGACCGTCACGCCCGCCAGCGCCGCCCAGGACCGACGCACACCGGTGGTTTTCCCGGGCCGCGACCTGCTGCTCTCCGGCTGGCTGGAGGGTGAACAGCTGCTGGCTCGCAAATCGCTGGTCGTCGATTTCCGCCAGGGGCCGGGCCGCATCATTCTCATCGGGCCCGATCTCGTCCACCGGACCCACAGCGAAGGCACATACAAGCTGATCTTCAACACCCTGCTGAGTGCCGCGGAGAAATAGAGGGCAGCGGCCTCAGTCGAGCTTTTCCCGGCGGCGGCGGTGATGGGAGAGCGCCCGCCGGTGCGCTTCATCGCGAATTTGCTGCAAGAGGTGACGTTCGACTGTGCCGGGGGCCAACACCAGGGAACCGCCGTTCTCCAAATAGAGCCGCTCCTCTCCCTTGGCCAGAGCCACCAGGTCAACGGCCACCCCGAGTTCCTCTTTCACCTGACGAGCGGCTGCCAGTTGCGGCTTTCCGCCGTCAATGAGCAACAGGTCGGCATGCGGCGCCGCAGCACGTAACCGCCGGGAGAGTACCTCCTTCAGCGCCTCGGTATCTCCGGCCGCTGCCCGGCGGATGAGGTAGCTGCGATAGCGGTGAGGTTGCGGCTGCCCGCGCTCGAAGGCCACCATGGCGCCCACGCGCTCGCTTTCGGAAATGTGGGAAATGTCGTATCCCTCGATGCGCTCGGGTAAACGGCGCAGCTGCAAGCGTTTCTGCAAGCGGCGCGCCAGGCCGGCATAGCAGTCTCTGGTCACCAGCCATTGCAAATTTTCAGCGGCCAGGTCCAGAAGCTTTTTCTTGCTCCCTCGCTGCGGCACGCGGAAGCGCACCCGGTGCCCCGTCAGCCGCAAGAAGAGTCCCTCCAGCTCCGCGGCGTCAGCGGGTGGGAAAGAGACAACGATCTCGGCCGGCAGGGGGCCGGCACGGTAGAAACGAAGAATAAATTCCTTGAGCACGTCGTCGGCGCGAGAGCTGACCGTCTGCAGGGAAAAGTATTCGGTGCGGCTCACACGCCCGTTCAGGACCGAAAAGAAGACGATCTGCGTCTCGTGATCCTGGCTGGCCGCGGCGATCACATCGTAGTCGGATTTCTGGCCGCTGGCGATATAGGACTCGGGAGTGAAGCCGCGGATCAAACTGATGTCCTCCTTAACCTGCTGGGCTTCCTCGAACTTCAATTCGCCGGCCAGCTGCCGCATCCGGATCTCCAGCCGGCGCAGCAGGAGACCCTTTTCCCCTTTGAGCAGATCGACCGCCTCCGCCGCCCGCTGGCGGTAGACCTCGGCTGGGATTCGGCCGGCGCAGGGAGCGCTGCAGCGGTCGATATGAAAGTAGAGGCAGGGGACGCCCTGATTGAAAACCGCATTCGTACATTGGCGGATTTTGAAAATGCGCGCCAGCAGGTCGATGAGCTCTTTGGCTTTGCGTGGCGTGGCCAGGGGGCCAAGGGCAAAGCTGGTGGGCGGCGTCCGCCGCGCATAGAACACGCCGGGATAGGGATTGCCGCTGGTGATTTCAATAAAGGGATACGTTTTGTCGTCCTTGAGGCGGATGTTGAAAGGCGGCTGGTACTGCTGCACCAGGTTGTACTCCAGCAGCAGGGCGTCCGTCTCATCGCGCGTGACCACGCAGTCCAGGGTGGCGGCACGCTGCAGCAGGTGGGCCAGCAGCGGGTGGCCCCCCTTCTGGAAATACTGGGCGGTGCGCTTCCTCAGGTTCAGCGCTTTGCCGACATAGAGGACTCTGCCCCCCGCCGATTTGAAGAGATAGACCCCGGGTTTGTCGGGAATCCCCTTGTTATTTTTTAACACCCGCGACCGGACGACGCGCTTTTTCTTTGCTCTGCCGCCTTTGGATCCGCCGGATCATTTTCTGGGCAGACTTGGCGTACTTGGACTTGGGATAGCTGCCGATGATCCGCTGGAAAAAAGAGATGGCCGAATCGTAGTTGCGCAGGGCGTAATAAGCCTTGCCGGTGAAATAGTACAGTTTGTCGTTTTTCTTGAAATTGGGATACTCGTCCATCACCTGCTTGAAACGGTTGATCGCTCCATCAAAGGAGTCCAATTTGTAGTTGTAATAACCGACCCGGTAGTAGTGCATGGCCAGAGTGGCATGGGCCTCAGCGATCTTCTTCTTGGCCTCTTCGGCCTGGGGGGTATCGGGAAACTGCTGGATCAGGGCTTCAAACGCTTTGATCGTCGCTTCCGTGTTGGTCTGGTCCCGCTCCGGTTTACGCATCTGATTGTAGTAGCACATGCCGATCTGGAATTTGGCAAAGACCGCATCGGGCGAATAGGGGAAGAGGTTGACAAACTCCTGATACTCGGATGCGGCCATCACCAGCGAGGCGGCGTCCTTCTCCCGGAAGTAGGAATCGGCGATGCCCAGCTTGGACTTGCTGGCGTAGAGACTCTCCGGATAGAGCTGCATGATTTCCTTGAACAGCAGCCGGGCCTTTTCCGGGTCCTTCTTCATACGGTTGATGGCGTTCTCGTACATTTGCTTGTCCGAACCCCGATCGGCCGGATTGAGTAGCACGTTTTTTTTCGACCGGCAGCCGGCCAGCAATACCAACACAATCAGCAGAATGGACCATCGTTTATTCATGCGTCACCCCATTGCAACATATGATAGAGATCGCGCAGCCGTTCTTCGATATCGGCGGCATTAAACAGATACGTTCCAACCACGAACAGGTCGCCGCCCGCCTCACGCAGGTGCACGATATTTTGACCGTTGATGCCTCCGTCCAACTGAATCAGGCAGGGGGATTCCCGGCGCTGGATCTCGGTCTTCAGCTCGCGGGTGCGTTCCAGAGTGGCGTCGATGAAGGTCTGCCCGCCGCGACCGGGATAGACGCCCATCAGCATCACGTAATCCAGCTCGCCCAGGTATGGGAAGACGCGAGCCAGCGGTGTATTGGGATTCAACACGAGTCCGGCCCGGCGTCCCTGCTCGCGAATCTGCCGGATGAGTTTGGTGGCCTGCGGGACGGCTTCCAGATGGAACGATATCCAGTCGGCCCCGGCAGCCACGAACTGGGGAATCATTTTCTCCGGGTTGCTGACCATCAAGTGGCAGTCGGCCTCGAAGGGAAACTGCGCCTTGATCGCCCGCAACAGGGCGGGGCCGAAGGAGATAGATTCAACGAAATGGCCGTCCATGATGTCCAGGTGGATGCAGCCGATACCACCGCTCTGGAAACGGCGCAGCCGCTCTTCCAGGTTGAAAAAATTGCTCGAGAGGATGGAAGGAAAAACCGGATTCATTTGCTGACCTGCAGGCCGATGAGGTTGCGCGGGCCGATCTCAAATCCGGGTGCGGGAAACTGTTTGAGAATGATGCCGGCTTTCAAGCCGAAATAGGGGATCTCCTCGATTTTGGATATCTTCAAACCCTTGCTCTCGAAAAAGGTCAAGACTTTGGCCGCCTCCTTGCCGATGAGATCGGGCATGATATAGGAGGGGGGATCGGCACCGCGAGAAACCAGCAGGTCGATGGCCGCGCCTTCGGGCACTTTGCTTCCCGCTGATCTGCCCTGGGCGACAACCGTATCCAGCAACACATCGCGCGCCGACAGCGCCACCAGGCGGCCCCGCTTCAGCTTGTTCTGGCGCAGGAAATCCTCCGCCTCTTTCAGGTCTTTGCCAACCAGATCGGGTACAATCACCTGCGCCACATCGGAAGCGACAAATATCTTGACCGCCGAACCTTGCTTGATATGGGTGCCCGGGTCGGGAAACTGGTCGACCACGGTGCGCGGTGCGTAGCCGATACCGAAATCGCCGGTGACTTTTTTCAGGTAAATCCCGTTGCGCGCAGCAATATCGTAGGCGTCGGTCAGAGACTTGGCCGTCAAATCCGGCGTGGCGATTTCCCTCTCGCTTGATGAGCAGACTCATGCTCAGCAAAACCGAGACTAGAAAAAGGGCCAAATAACCGAGCAGAATCCCGGCCATCCGCGCCAACTTGACGATATTCCGATTCATCCAGGCCTAATCTACCATATCCGCCGGCCGATTGCAATCGCGGAGGTCAGCCACAGCCGGGCCCAGCGACGCCAGGGCCGGCTGTCCGTTGCTCAGACGTCCCCGCTGTTTTTCTGCTCCCGGCGCTTCTCTTTTTCCCGCCAGGAGAACAGGCAGCCGCAGTAGTCCTGGTGTTGCACGCCCAGTTCGGCGGCCCGCCGGCGACAGATCTGAAAACCATCTTGCTTCTTGAAATTTTCGGCCAGGAAAGGGATGGCAAACTCCTTTTCCAGTTCTTTGCCGACGGCGTTGATCTGGGCCGTGACTTTGTAAGGGCTGATCGAAAGGGTGGAGGCCACCAGCTCAAAGCCATGGTCGCGGGCGTAAGCAAAGGCCGCTCGCAGCCGGAACCGGAAGCAGACAGTGCAGCGCCGGCCTTTTTCCGGCTCGGTTTCCAGGCCTCTGACCGCAGCCAGCCAGCGGGCGGAGTCATACTCCCCGTAAACGATGTCCCAGTGCAGGATTTCGGCCAACTTCTCCAGCTGGCGGCGGCGGAAGGCGTATTCTTCGGCCGGCTGAATGTTGGGATTGTAGAAAAAACCGGTCACCGCATGTTCCCGGCTCAACTTTTCCAACACGGTCACCGAGCAGGGACCGCAACAGATGTGCAGGAGCAGCCGTTTCATTTTATTCGCCCGGGTATCTCAACACCCGACAGGAGTGCGGCTTAGCGATTTTTCTGCCGGGCGCTCTGCAAGACGTCCAGAATCGTTTCCACCACTGGATCGTCGCGGCGGTTGAAGAGGATGGTGAAATTCAGCCGTAGCTGTTCCAAGCCGCGCAAACCGCGGATCATGTACTTGAATTCACCGGGTTTGGTGGTTTTGTCAGTCAGCAGAAAGTAATACCCGGAGGGCCGAGGGCTGCCCAGTGGTTGCAGTTGGACAGATTTCTCCTCCGCCTCGGGCAGAAACAACTGAACCATGCCTTCGGCCTCCAATTTCATGCTCTCCGGCTGATTGAAGCCGGAGGACAGCAGCAGCGCCGAAATCGGACTGAGTTGCAGGGCAAACCCCTTGCCTTTGGCCGGCCGGAACTCCATGGCCGGAACGGGCGCCCCCTCGATGTACCGTTGACTGACTTGCCATTCACGCGGCACCTCCAGTATCAGCGCAACCTTTTCTCCGACCGGATACTCGATGGTTTTCAATTCACTACCGCGGCGATGGCAATAAACAAAACCCAGAACAACCATGAGACCCAACGCAACAGAAAGGATAACGAGACGTTTATTCATCGGCTACTATTTTATCTTGATGGAGCGCCGGAAGCAACCCGCCAGCAGGTGCTCAACCGCGCCAGCTCCAGGCCGTCATCGGCACGCAGCAGCTGGTGCAAGAAACAGGGGGGACCCGCGCCGGCCTGCTGCTGGCGGCGGCAGACCACCGCTTGACCCAAAAACGCCTCCCCCTGAAAATCGGCTGCGATTTCTGAAACCGCAGCCGTTTGCAGAATAGCGGCAGGCACCGACTCCAATGCCCAGTTGATGATCACGGCGTTGTTGACATGCCGATTGCGGTCCAGATCCGCGTAATTGACCCGGAAAACGATTTCGCCATCCGCCTGACCCAGCCCCGGCAGAGAACGGAAGTCTGTGTCCAGCGCCCGCCGCTCCATCAGCGGCAGGGAAGGCAGATGCTCATCGAGCCGCAGCGGCCGGCGGTTATCCTGACCGATCAGCAGCCAGGTACTGCTGGCGCGCAGGATCATCCGCCCCGTATCCCCCCGCATTTCAAATTCGCGCAGGGCGCGCAATCCCTGATGGCGGGAGGGCCAGGTGCGCACCTCGACGCGTTCGCCGGCCGCCGGGTATTGGTCAATCTCCAGCCGGTAACGAAAGAGCACCCAGGTGAGCTTCCGCGCCTGCATGTCACTTATGGATATGCCTAGGGTCGAGGTGTGGTCGCCGGCGCTTTCCTGCAGATAGTTGAGCAGCGTCAGCGGCTTGGCCCGGCCACTGCCATCGGCCTCATAGCCGTGCACCAGGAACGTGCGGCTGTAAACGTTTATCATTCCCGACATGAAAATTAATCTTCCCTCACTTCCTTGCGCTGGACATGGGCATCCAGACGATAAGGGACTTGGGCCCGGGTGAAGTCGTTGCCGTGCAGCAGAATATGCCGGGCATCGGGCCCAAGAATATACAGGAAAATCCCCGTGCCCACTTGCGCGCAGCAGTGGCTCATCACAGCATCTTCGACTCGATTGAACAGAACGGCCGGTGCCGTGCTGCCGATGAGGGCTTGGCGCGCCCGCAATCCCTCCAACACCAGCCCGCGCACATTTTCCAACAGCAGGGCACTGCGCCACTGCTCGGATTCCGGCTTGTCCCAGATAATCTCGACGTTCCGCAAGCTGAGATGCTGTGCCCACTTGAACGTCAGGGCGTGAACCGCTTTGTCGTAGGGATAGGCAGGGTTGTGGGCGATGAAGAGTTTGATATTCTCCATAGTCACGCCGTCGAGCCAATTGTCGGGGTGACCGTTGCAAACGCTCGCACCCTGGCCGTGAGCGATGACGTCTTTGATAACAATGTTGCGGATCGTGCCGGCTGGCCGGTCGTCCTCCTTTTTCCAGTTCTTATGCACCTCGCTGCGCTTCTTGACGTTAAAATGGAACGGCTCGCCGTCTCCCCACCAGAACCAGTCGTAGCGGACGCAGTCGATCGTCAGGTTGGACAGCACCACGTTCTCCACCACACCGCCGTCGAAGTTCATCACCGCGATCCCCCGGTTGGAGTTGGTGATGACGCAGTTTGAGATCGTTACATTGCGGATGGCGTTCATGTTGCCGTCACAGAACTTGATGGCGGAGGAGGCCGAGGAGAGCCGGCAGTTGGTGACGGTGATATTCTCGCAGGGGAGGGCGGGACCGAACCAGTTCATCGAATAAAAAACCAGGGCATCGTCGCCTGTCTCAATCGTCGAGTTGGAAATCCGCACATCCTGGCAGCCGTCCGGATCGATACCGTCCGCCCATACGCCATCCTTCAGGCTGGATCGAATATAGACACCGTCAATGACCAGCCGCTCGCAGCCGTAGGGGTGGATTGTCCAGGAGGGCGAATTGATGAAGCTCACGCCCGTGATGCGAACGTCCTTGCAGCGCAGCAGGAGAACGAGCTTGCCGAACTGGTCTGTCTTGGGGAACGAACGGATCAGGGGCTTGCCAAGCTTTTCCATCTCGACTTGATTGGGATAGATAAAATCATCGTGGAAATCACCCTTGGGCCGGTATTCATAGGCGCCCAGGCCATTGATCGTGCCGCGGCCTTCAATGCTGACCTGTTCCACATCCTGGCCAAAGAGCAGAGCATCCTGGTCGAAGTCTGTTTTGTTTTTGCTGGAGTAGAGCGTGGCCCCAGCCTCAAGGAACAGGCGCACCCGGCTGCGCAGATGGAGGGTGCCGCTGGTGTATTCCCCGGGCGGCAGGTAAACGATGCCGCCGCCGGCTGCCGCGCAAGAGTCAATCGCCTGCTGAAGGGCCGACCGGGCCGCGTCGCCTCTGCGGCCGCTGGCCCCGAAATCCTTGACGTTGTAGACGGCCATCCGCCCCGGCATATCCATGGCCGCAACCCCGCTGGCCAGCGCCAGAAAAAAGCCAACAGCCCGGATCTTCCACGGTCGCTTGCCCATCGTTCCTCCTCAGCTGACCGACGCGTTATCCTTGATCGTCCGCCTTGCGTTTCAGCGGCACCACGCCGGCCAGTTCGCCGATCACATTGACCAGCTCGGTCCCCAGCGGAACCACGATCTTGGCGTTATCCTTCAGAGAGGTTTCCACTGCCTGGATTTTCTTGAGCAGCTGGGCGTTGCCGACAAAATACTGCTGGGCCGCCTCGTTGACCAGGCGGATGGCCTGGGCCTCGCCCTCGGCCATCAGGATGCACCCCTGCCTGATCCCCTCGGCTTTCTTGATCTCGGCCCGTTTCTGGCCGTCGGCCGCGGTCTCGGTGGCGGTCGCAAAATCAATGGCCGCGATCTTCTCGTTTTCGGCCTTGACCACCTTGTTCATGGTCTCCTGGACGTCCTTGGGCGGGTCGATTTCTTTGAGCTCGGTGCGCACGATGTCGATTCCCCAATTGGCCGTCTCCTGGCAGAGGGTCTTGAGAAGCTCGGAATTGATCTTGCTTCGCTCCGAGTTGGCCGATTTCAAGGTCAACGTACCGATGATGTTGCGCAGGGTGGTGCGGGCCAGGTTGACGATCTGGTACTGGTAATTGTTGACGTTGTACTGCGACCTTTTCACATTCTCTTCATCAAGTTTGACTTTGAAGTAGACCTGGGCGTCAACCCGGGCGTTGAGGTTGTCATTGGTGATGATTTCCTGGGGCAAGGCATCGACCATCTGCTCGGTGGTGTTGACGGGAAACATCCGGTCAATGACCGGCATGATCCAGTGGAAACCGGGCTGGGCGAAGCGCCGGTATTTGCCCAGACGCTCGATGAGGCCGCGATGGGTTGGCCGGATGATGCGGATCCCGGAAAAGAAGAGTATCAAAAAGAACAGCAGCCCCAATATCACAAGTGTTCCCCACACGTTTCCGTTGTTCATGGCACATCCTCCTCTTTGGTGGAATTCAAAATCACTCGCGATCCAATCGGTCCGGCCGGGCCACGCTGGTCAGGAGCAGCGGATGGTCGGCGTTCCAGTAAAGGCAGTAGTCGGTCCGGTCGGTCGGCTTCAACTTGACTTTCATGTTGCAGTCGAACAAATGCAACCGACAGCCCCGCCGCACAGAATCGAAATGGCAACAATCAAAACAGAAGGTCTGGAATCCCGGATCCTCGGAAACGCGTCGCTCGATTTCGGCTCTCCTGGCCGTAATAAAATCGGGTAGCATCGCATCGATCCGTTTGAACTTTGTCTCACGGCGCCGCAGAAACGCACCATAACCAATGAGCCCTCCCAGTGCCAGCAGGGCACTGGCCTTGTTGACCCAGAGGTTGAAATACCCGGGCGCGGCGAATGAATAACTGAGAATGTCGAGGATATTCAATAAAAGTACAGCCACGAACAGAAGCGGCAGCCAGACTCTCCGGTCCCGGACCACGCTTCCCCAGAAATAGCTCAAGATTCTCCTCCATTTATTATTGCAAAGGTGGATGCGGAATTCAACCGGCAGCCAGCGCCTCATCGGTACAGAGGCCGGCCCAAAGCAGAACCTCCAGGCTGACCGATCGGGGTTTCATAACCGGAAGGGGGAATCGCCTCGACCTGCAGCTAAGGTCGTTGATGTGCACCGGCACATAGATGATGTTGTCAAAAAGCTCAATAGCCACATTCCGGGCTTGATCAACCTGGGTAAAGCGGAAGCCGTCTTCACCCTGGCCAGCCAGAGCAGAAACTGCAAGCAACGGCACCAGCCACCCGACGAATAAACGAACGTTCATTCATGCCCCCTTTTTAGGGTGTGTATTCAGGCCAACTTGATTTATTGCTTATCGGCGCACCTGGCCCCATTCGGTCAAAAAGCGACTATAAGGAATGGAAAACGAAATGCTAAACGCCTGTTCCATGGTTTCGCCCTGGCCCAGATGCTCGAGCAGATGCGTGAAGCGGTAGAGACCGTATTTATCAGCCAGATAGGCGACGGCGGCGTGGCTCTCCAGGTAGGCCAATGTGATCAAGTTGGTGTCGCCGGAAGGAAATCCTTTTTCCAGCTGGCTCAGGGGAATAAGCTGACCGATCGCGGCCAGCGGCTCGCCGGTAAACAGCATGGCCAGGCCTTCATCGACCCAGAGCGGGCATAAGGGAGTCAGTCCGTAAATCAGCGCATGGGTGTACTCGTGAAAAAGGACACGCCGCAATGCCGCCTCGCGACCCTGCACGCCGCGCACCGGCACGCGGATCTTGCCGTCAAACAGGCCCCCGGCCCAGCCCGGTGCCAGCGTGGTATTGAAAAAATCCCGCTCGGTGTAGAGGATGACAGTGACCGAATCGGTGGGGTAGTGCCCAAGCCGCTTGCCGATGGAGTCGTAGGCGTCCCTGAGAATTTCCAGAACCGGGCGCTTCAGCTCGCGGTGCTCCCGGCCGTCGAAAAGGATCTTGAAATGAGCCGAGCGCAGGTCTGCGTAATTCTCCTGCACCGGCTTTTCCCGCAGCAGCCGCTCGTAGAGCGTCTTCAGCTCCGGATCCGGACTCAGCGTCAGGCCGATGCGGGCGTTCTCCAGGCTCTTGTCCAGGTTATCCTGCCTGTCATACGCCAGGGCCAGATACTTGCGCGCCAAAAAATTCTGCGGATTGTCCGCCGCCGCCTGCTCCAGCGTGTACAGCGCCTCCTCCAGCCGGTTGAGGCGGAAATAGGCAACGCCGGCCTGAGCCAAGTAGCTCCTTTGGCTCCTGGACAATTGCAGGAACAGATCTGCCGCTTCTTGGTACCGGCCGTCCCGGTAACTCTCATTGGCCTGGCGCAGCAACCGGCCATCCACCGGTTCGGCCCCCGGTTGCGGTAATTCCGGTGCAATCGTCGATTCCGCAACCGCTTCTGCGTCAGGCTCTGTCCCCGGCAACGGTGCCTCATGTGCCACCGGGATTGTCGTTTCGCTAACCACCTTCGGTTGCGGAACAGCGACTGGCTTCGGCGGTTCCGGTTGGCGTCGGTTCTGTCGAATCAAAAACAGAGCCAGCAGGGCAACAACCAGGAAAATAAGCAGAAGCCATGGGCTCCGTTTCCTGCGGTAATTCGGATTCTCCCATTCACGAGCCATGGCTAATTTCTCTTCATGGTTATGGGAGTAATATTACTTTTTCCAATTCCACCATTTTAATTTTTCCGGATTCGGTTTTTTGGCAGAAGCATAGTAGACGGCGCAGCGGAAAGCATAAAGCAGGCAGGGATCGTGTTTTCTGCCGGTCTGGCGTTCCAGCTGGCGATACAGGTTCTCCGGATTTTTACCCTTCAGATCAGCAACCGAACAAATATTCAAATTCCAGAGATCTGGGCAATACTCGGTCCTACACCCGGGATTTTCTGCAGCTCTTTGAATTGAGCCTTTTTCCCTAACCCGGCGCTTCTCGTTGCTCGACTCGTCTCCATTCAACACCCCCTCGTGTGTATCATAAAATCGCTAACCAGAAAAATTGGCCCGGCCATGATGGCGCTCTGTCAAAATCGTTTTTTATTCATCGGCCGACATTCCTTAGCTTTTGCAGCTCGTACATTAGGATACAGGCGGCCACACCCAGATTGAGCGAATCCACCTGATCGCTCTGGGGCAGGCGCAGGACCGGGAACTCACGCAGTAGCTCCTCGGGCAAGCCCTGGCCCTCGCTGCCGAAAACGATCAGAGCAGGGAAGCAGATCCGATCGATGGCCAAGGTCGGAATGTCGCTACGGCCGGAAGTCATATGGATCTGAAAACGGTGGCGGCGCGCGGTTTCCAGCAACTCGGCCAGTGTAGCGAATGGCTGAAGCGGCACATCAAACAGCGCAGTCTGGGCAGCGCGGAGCAGCTTGGGATTGTTGGGCCTGACGCTGCTGCCACACAGGGCGACCGCGCCGGCAGAAAAAGCGGCAGCACAACGCAAAGCTGAGCCCAGGTTGGCCGGATCCTGAACTCGGTCAAACCCCAACACAACTTTTTCTCCGGGCCAGTTGATTCGCCTTCCCGCCTTGCTCAGCACCGCGATGCAAGCTGGCGGCTCTTTCAAGCGCGAGATTTTTTCCAACACCCGTTTGCCGACCAGCCAAAACTCTCCCACCCGTTCCGGCTGGAAGACGAGGCTCTCTTCTCTGCCTTGCTCGACGATCAATTTATCCAGCGCCAGACCGCGGTCCAGAATATCCTGCACCAGCTTCTCGCCCTCAAACAGATACAGGGAATCGGCCTCCTGCAGCAGGCTCTTGAGCCGCGGGTTGGTTGGCGAAGTTATTTTAAAGGGCATGACGGAAATGGAGCCGTCGGCGCACCAGGTGCTGGGTCCGCTTGCGCTCGGGATCGAGCAGCCGGTACATCTGGGCAAAGCGTTGCTGACCGTTGCGACCGTAATCAATGTTCAACTCCAGCCGGTCCGCAACAAACGCCAGCGATTCGCCCTCCAGCAGCAGCCGGCGGACTTGGTCGATGGCCGACCCGTCGCCGGCCAGGGTCATTTCGTATTCGACGTAGCCCAGGTCCCTGTTCAGCGGCAAGCAGCGATTGCAGATTTCCACCCGACGGAAGGGAAATGCAGGGGCCGCCTGCCGGATCATGGTCAGCAGGTCATCTCCGCTGTGACCCCGCTCCACAAACAGCTCGACCGCTTCCTCCAGTCCGCTGGCAAAGACAGGCAGCGGCGGTAACGAGGCCATGCGCAACCGGGGATGAAAGCCTTCCGTGGTCTTAAAGTTCAGGCCGGATTGGCGCAACAGGCGCTCCAGGTAAGCCATCAGCGTCAGGTGAGAAAAAGTGCGGAAGTCGCCGGTTTTCTCAAAAAAAATCCGCACCCGGTCGTACTCAGGCTCATTCACCTTTTGCTGCGAGGCGGGCGCCAGCGGGAGCGCTGCCCTTATCTGACTCTTGCCGAAAAAACAGCCATTGCAGCCGGCACAATCGTTCCGGCTGCAGGCGGGCGTAGGTTCAGCAGCCAGGGCTCTCAGGTACTCCTGGCGCAGGTGCTCCGGGCGATAATCCAAGTCGACGAAATCCCACGGGAAATCGGTGGCAACCGGGAATTCGTCCAGAAAACCGGAAAGGTTCAGTTCGCGAATCAGCTCTTCCCAAATCTCGTAATGGAACTCCCTGTCCCAGGCGCTGAAAATCTCCCCCTGAGCATAGGCGCGCCGCACCAGTTCAGCCACGCGGCGGTCACCCCGGGCCATGATGGTTTCCACAATCCCGCTCTGCACCGAATGAAAATCAAGGCGCAAGTGGCGGTGGCGTTTGAGTCGGCGGCGGATCAAAGCCATTTTCTCCAGCAAAGACGCGAGGGGCTCACGGCCTGCCCACTGCAACGGCGTATGCGGCTTGGGTACAAAAAAGGAAAAGGAGACATGAAACTTCAGCCGCTTCCCCTGGGTGCTCAACTGCTCGAGCAGGGAAATCAGACTCCTCGATGTCGCGGTCGGTCTCGGTCGGCAGGCCCAGCATGAAGTACATCTTGACCCGCTGCCAGCGGTGCTCCAGGGCCAGTTCCACGGCCCGGAAAATCTCCCGGTTCTCCACGTCCTTGTTGATCACCCGCCGCAGCCGTTCGCTGCCCGCTTCGGCAACGATGGTCAGGCCGGTGCGGCGAAAACGCATCAGCGTGGCCAGCAGTTCCGGGCTCAACGTGGCCGGCCGCAGCGAGGGGACGGAGAAGGAGATCCCGGGAGCCATCAGCGCCGGCAACCGCTCCAAAAGATCGGCCAGCCAGGGGTAATCGCCGGAAGAGAGGGAAGAAAGCGAAAACGCCTCGTAGCCGGTCGCCCCCAGAGCCCGGCCAATGAACTCCAGCGTGGCGGCCGGCTCCTTGGGCCGGAACGGGGCGTAATAGCTGCGCGCCTGGCAGAAGCGGCAGCACTGGCCGCAACCGCGGGCGATCTCGACGGTCAGGCGGTTGAAGACCGTTTGACCGATGGGCACGATCTCCGCCGCTTCGTCCCTGGCCCGGCCAAGGTCGGGCAGCAGCCGTTTGCGCACTCGCTTTTTCCCCAGGTTGGGGACAAGAAAAAAACCGCGCGGTTCAAGAGGGTACAAGCGCGGGACATAAATGCTTTCCAGGCTGGCCAAATGGCGCAGCGTTTTTTCTTTTGGCCAACCGCCGCAGCGGGCCTGGCGCAGGACCTGCACAAGGTCTGGGAAAATAAGCTCGCCGTCGCCCAGGGCGAAAAAATCGATAAAATCGGCCAAAGGCTCGGGGTTGACCGTTGCCATGCCACCGGCAGCCACCAGCGGACCAGCTGGCCGAGCCGCTGCCTGCAACGGCAGCAGCGCCAGGTCCAGAACCTGCAGCACGTTGGTGAAGTTCAGTTCGCTGAGCAACGAGAAGCCGACCAGGTCGAATCGCTGCAGCGGCATCTTGCTTTCCAATGAGAACAGCGGGAAGCCGTGGCGCTGGAACACCTTCAGATTGGCACGTTCCGGTAAAAAACTGCGCTCGGCATACACGCCTTCCATCCGGTTGAGCTGGTGGTAGAGGATACTTGATGCCGGCGTGACTCATGCCGATTTCATAGGTGTCGGGGAAAACCAGGCAGATGTGGACATCCTCTGATCGCCACGGTTTATGCACGGCATTGATTTCCCGGCCGCTGTACACTTGGGGGTTTTGCAATTCGAGCAGCAATTCGTCCGGCGTCATGCGGTCAGGTAGTTGTTGATTTTGATGCGGAAAATGAGAGCTTCACCCATATACAATGAAAGCAATGACGAACCGCCGTAGGAGACAAAGGGCAGGGTGATGCCGAGCACCGGGAAGAGACCAATGGCCACCAGCACATTGACCAAGAACTGAAACAGGATCAGGCCGTTGAAAAGATAGACATAGTAAAATTCCTCGTCGTGGAGGAACTTGAAGCGAAACTGCCGGTAAAAAAAGAGGAAGTATAGGAAGAACAGCAGACTGATCCAGAGAAAACCAAATTCTTCCCCGATGACGGCGACGATGAAATCGTTGTGCCGCGTGGGCAGAAACTGGTATTGCGATTGCGATCCCCGCAGGTAGCCCTTGCCGGTCAGGCCCCCGGAACCAATAGCGATCTTCGACTGGATGACATGGTAACCCGACGTGACCCGGTACTTCTGGGGATTGAAAAAAGCAATGATGCGGGTGCGCTGGTACGGTTTGAGAAAATGTTTCCAGCCGACAAAACCGCCTCCCACCAGCAGCAGCAGCGACAGCAGCAGCACCACCACCCGGATGCGCTTGAGCAGCAAGGCGGTCAGCATGAACGACGCAAACATGAAAGAAACCCCCAGGTCTGGTTGCAGTACGATCAGTCCAAAAGGAATGCCGATGGTCAGCAGCAGCCGGGCGAAGGTCTTCCAGCCAATCACGTCGAATTGGGTCAGCAGGCGAGCCAGATAAAGGGCCAAGGGGACCTTGACGAATTCGGATACCTGAATGTTGAAAAAGCCAAACCGCAACCAACTCTTGGTACCCGCCACGGTGTGACCCAGTAAAATTTGCAGAGCCAGCAAGCCGCTCAGCAGCAGCAGCAAGAGAAGGCTGTGGCTGAAAAGATTTTCGATTTTAAGGGAAAAAACGAGAGCGAAAGCCAGCAAGGAAAGAAACAGCCAAAGGAGCTGCCGCAGATAGTAGCTGCTGTTGCTGGCGTGTCCGGCACTGTAAATGCAGAAGATGCCGACGACCGAGAGCAGGACCATCAGGGTAAAAGTGGTTTTGTCAAAAAATTTAATGATGTCCTTCATGGTCAAAGTACCAGTGGAAAATGCGGGCGGCCAGCGGCGCCGCCACGTGGCTGCCATCGCCGCCGTTCTCAACCAGCACCACCAGCGCCAGCCGCGGTTGCTGGCGGGGAGCGAAGGCGGCAAACCACGAGTGAGGCGTGAAGCGCTTCTGCTTGATCAATTCGTCGTAGTCGGGATTCTCCTTGGTGATGATCTGCGCCGTGCCGGTTTTGCCGCAGATATCCAGACCGGTGATGCGCGCGGCTCCGCCGGTTCCCTCGCCGTTGACCACCCGCCACAAACCCTCAATGACGGTCTCAAAATGGCGTTCTTCGATGGGCAACCGCGGCAGCGGAGGATTGTCTGATCCACGTACAAGGCCGGGTGGGGACACGTGATCGAGCAGGTGAAAACGCAAGGGCTGGCCGCGCCGGGCCACAGTGCAGATCAGGTTGAGAATCTGAGCCGGCGTCACCGATAGGCTGCCATGGCCGATGGCCACGGATATGGTCTCACCGGGAAACCAGGGCTGATGCAGGACACGGCGTTTCCATTCCGGTGTGGGCACTAGGCCATTGCTCTGATTCGGTTGGTCGATGAGGCAGGGTTGACCCAGGCCAAGCAAACCGGCATAATGGGCGATGGTGTTGATATCCAGGCGCAGGCCCAGGTTATAAAAGAAAATATTGCAGGATCTCTCCAGCGCCTGATAGATTGACACCGTTCCGTGGCCGGACGTGTTCCAACAGCCGAACACGCGGTCATAAATGAACATGCTGCCCCTGCAGGTGAAGGTCGTTGCCGGCGTGATGACTCCCTCCTGCAACGCAGCCAGGGCCATCACGATCTTGAATACCGAACCGGGAGAATAGATGCCCTGCAGGAATTTGTTCTGCAAGGGCTTTTCCGGATCGTTGATCAGCGCCAGCCACGATTCCATTTCCTGGGAAAGAGAAAAACGTTCCGGATTGAAATCGGGCTTGCTGACCAGGGCCAGGATGCCCCCGTCGCGTAGGTCCACCACACCGATGACGCCCTTCTGCTCGCCCAGGAGCCCTTCGGCGAAGTGCTGCAGCTCCAGATCCAGAGTCAAGGCGACCGTTCTGCCGATTTCCGGCGTTTTTTTCGGAATGATGCGCTGCACTTTCTCCAAGTTGTCCTTTACCAGGGTCTGCGACCCCTTCCGGCCCTGGAGAAACTCCTCGTATTGCTTCTCCACGCCGCTGGCACCGACGATATCGCCCATTTTGTAGTTGGCGAAAGCCATTTCCCGCAGTTGTTCCTCGGAAATTTCCGATACGTACCCCAGCACGTGGGCTGCGCTGTTCCCTCGGGGGTAGGCGCGCAACGGTTGCACCCCGATCTTGAATTCTCGAAACTCATCCGGACGGCTCTCGATAAAAACCACGTGGTTGAGCGGCACATTGGTCTTGAGAGGAATCGTGTAGAACAGCGGATACTTTTCATAGCGTTTCAGGATGGCCCGGATGTGAGATTCCGGCCGGCTGGTCAAAAAAGCCGCCAGACGGATGGTTCGTGCCAGGTCCTGGATGTTCTCGCGAATGAGGTAAAGGGTGAAATTGAGCTTGTTTTCTGCCAGCACCTGGCCGCGGCGATCGAGGATGACCCCACGGGGCGCAGGCAGATCCACGGATTTGATCATGTTCTTGAGAGCCAGGTCCCGGTAATATTCGCTGTGCAGCACCTGCATGTTCCAGAAAGCGAAAAGAATGCTCAGAAAAATCAGCAGCAGAATCGCCGTGCTGGTTACGGCCGCTCGTTTGACATCGGCAGCGGTCAGCTTTTTCCGTTCAATAAACATGGAGCAGCGCCTTGGTCTTGGCTGAGGCCACGATCAGCGAACCGATCAGCGCCGTGAGCAGGGGCTGCAGGACCAGCAGCTGGAACACCACCCGGTATTTGAAAATGAAATGGAAAAAGAGGCTGGCCACGCCGTTGGCCACCAGCAGCGAAATAAAGATAAGCAGGAAGACAAACAGATTCTTGCGCAAATCGATATAACGGCTCGTGGAGTTAAGCAGGTACACAGTCACGACACGCGAAAAAGAAAAAACGCCCAAGACGCCCCCAGACAAGAAATCGGTGACCAGACCAATCAGCACGGCCGTGGTTAAACTCTCGAGGAAGCCCATTTTGATGGCGGCGTAAAAGACAATCAGGTAGAACAAATCAACGTCGAAACGGTATTGCCAGTAATAGCGATAGACGGCAAGCTGGGCCACAACCAGTGCGATCAGCAACAGGAAACGCAAGCGCCTAGCCATTGGTCAAGACCAGCAGTTGTTTCAGGGGCTTGCTGACAAAAAAGGGTTTGACCGTGACGTTCTGCATCAAATAATCCTTCTGGATTTCCAGCACCTGGCCGATGGGGACATAGGGAAGAAAGAGCAGATCGGTTCCCGAGCTGATGACCCGATCACCCAGGCGCAGCGGTTTGCCTTCCAGTAGATATTTGAAACTGCACAGAGCGCTGCCGTTTCCGCTGAGAACCCCCTCCAGCATATTGCTCTGCATATAGGCGCCGGTGCCGGTGCCGGAAGCGGTGATCAGCCGCACCGCAGCGGCAAAGGCCGTAATCGGTTTGACTGTGCAGCCGACCAGCTCGCCTTCCAGGTTGACCACGGTCAGGTTCTCGGTGATCCCCGCCTGCTGCCCCTGATCGATAGTCAGCGTATTGAAAGGAAAGTTGATATCAACGGCAATCACGTTGACCAGCCGGTAATTTTTGAATTTACCCCGGACACTCTCCAGCGCTCGCATCTGCCAGAGCTGGCTTTTCATCCGGAAATTCTCAAGGATCAACCGCGTATTTTCCCTTTTCACCTCCACGTATTTCTGGTAGGCCCGGCGCAAAAACAGGTAGTGCCGCAGCTGGTTGATGAAAAAATCAGACGTTTGCTGGCAGGCGATCTGGACGGGGCTGATGAGGTTGCCCAGAACAGTCCCCAGCAGCGAGCGGCGGTTTTTCAAAATGATTTGCGACGAAATGAGCAGCAGGTTTAAAAAAAGAACCACCGCCAGCACGATGGCTTTTCTCTCGGCGGTGAGTTCATGCCTTGCCGGACTAAATGGCATAGCCGATCTTTTCGAGCAAGTCGAGATTGTCAAGAATCTTGCCGGCTCCGAGCACGACGCACGAAAGCGGATCTTCGGCAATGAACACCGGTAGGGAAGTTTCCTCGCGAAAGCGTTTGTCCAGGTTCTTGAGCAGCGACCCGCCTCCGGACAGAATGATCCCTCGGTCGACGATGTCGGCCGCCAGCTCGGGGGGAGTTTTTTCCAAGGTGTTCTTGACCACTTCCACCAGAGTTTGAATGACCCCCTCCAACGCCTCGCGGATCTCGTTGTCATTCACAATAATGGTTTTGGGTATGCCGTGGGTCAGATCTCGCCCCTTGACTTCCATCTCCTGGGGCTCATCCAGAGGAAAGGCCGAACCAATCTGGATCTTGATCTGTTCGGCGGTGCGCTCGCCGACCAACAAGTTATATTTCTTCTTGATGTACTGGATGATGCCTTCATCCATTTCGTTGGAAGCGATGCGGATGGCCTTGGAGACCACAATGCCGGAGAGGGAGATGACAGCCACATCGGTGGTGCCACCGCCGATATCCACAATCATGTTGCCACCGGGTTCGGTGATCGGTAGATTGGCGCCGATGGCCGAGGCCATCGCCTGTTCAATGAGAAAGACTTCATTAGCCTTGGCGCGCAGCGCCGCATCCTTGACTGCCCGCCGCTCCACCTGCGTGATTTCCGAGGGAACGCCGATGACCACGCGCGGTTTGAGAAACTGGGTGCCGCTGCGTGTCTTTTTGATGAAGTATTCCAGCATCCTTTCGGTGATATCAAAATCGGCAATGACACCATCCTTCATTGGTCGGATGGCCACGATGTTGGCCGGGGTCCTGCCCAGCATCTCCTTGGCCTCCGATCCCACGGTCTGGATCTTCCCGGTTTTCATATCCACGGCCACCATCGAAGGCTCACGGATCACGATCCCTTTACCCTTGACATAGACCAGGGTGTTGGCCGTACCCAGATCAATGGCCAGGTCAGCGGAAAAATAATCATACAGTTTCGAAAACAGTCCCATCCTCGCTCTCCTTCATCTCGTGCGCGCTGCGTTCCGTTTCATATTCGCCGGCGGGCTCGCTGAACCCGCCTCATTCGCTGATTTCTTCAAAAATCGTGACTTGCCTCCGGACCACGGTGGCCAACCCCGAAGGAGCCACGGCTCGGAAAACGATTTCCTTGACACCAATGGTCTTGTAGGAGAGGGTGTGAATGAATTTACCATCACCATCCACTCGGACCGACATGCCGTCAATAAACAATTCGACATTGGGGTCGGCGTTGCCTTTGATCAGAACCATGTTGCCGCTTACCGACAACGAGGTGACTTCCAGCTTGGGTGGCTCGACACGCAGGTCCTGACTGAGCAGGGCGCCCAAAAGGCGCAACAAACCGACCTGGGAAGGTTGCGACTCGATGTCTCGCTCCGGATCATAGGCGCAGACGTCCCAATACAGTCGCCCCTGCTTGTAGGGTAGGATATCCAGGCTGACGCTGGTGCCGCTGACCTGCTGAGTGGCCAAGATGCTTTCCCGCAACGGCGAGGTGTAAATTCGAAACAGGTACATGCTGGCGCCCGGCACCGTTTTCCAATGAAAGCGATAGAGGGTATCGCTGGGTTGGCGCAAGGTGTGCGTCTCGTTTTCTGGAGCAATCATCTGCGGCGCAGGGAGAATGTCCTGTACCTGCGGCTTCTCTTTTTCACCGAGAACAGCCAGCTGCAGTGGATTGACACGATGGAACGCACCACCGTAACGGCATTCCAGTTGACCGGCATAATTCCACACCTCTACGGTTTTGCCCCGCACGCGCAGGCGGCCGGCAAGAGAGAGGGAGAGGATATTGGCCGCGCGGATCAAGGCGATCTCCACCCGGCGGTTAGGCAGTTGGTTTTCCCAGTAGAATTCACCCCGATCGATCACCAGCTCCCGGGTCTGAGGGGTGTACTGAATCTGTGAGCCGGGCAATGCAACAATTCGTGTCCCCTGGAAAAAGAATTCAAACGCCGTCTGCTCATCGGCACTCAACAGGGCTTCGCCGCTGAATCCCGGCGATTTGAGATCCACCACCTGGGTCTTCGCCGCATCCGTAAACACATTGCCCGCCCCGGAAATATTGGTGATCTGAAGATCGCCCCGCCCCTCCAGAATGGGCTGGGAGGCCGGCTCGGATAAAAAATTGAATTGATTGAGCAAAATGAGGGTCGCCGCAAAAAAGAGAAGGACAAGCATGAGGAAGGCGACCTTCATTTTTTTCATCGGTATATGGTAACAAAATCAAGGGAAAAAATCAAACTGCTCCGGCGTGGCCGCCCGCTCAATTGGCGGATATTCCCTTCAGATATTTGAAAACCAGAATAGCGACGACCAAAAGTGAAAAATAGAGGACGCGGTACTCCCGGTTCTGCATGTAATAGGCAATATTAAAATTGAAATGTTCGATCTTCTTGAGTTTGGGGAAAAAGAGATTGGCCTGCTTGGCCCATTCGTCATACTGCCCGACAAATCTTCTCCGCAAGCGCCGGCGCTCGATGAAAATCAGAAAAGGGAAAAAAAACAGGTAATATACTACGAAAATCAGATAGGTATAGAGGTTGTGGCTGGACACGGCGATCCCCGACCCCAGAATCAGGTTTCCGAAGTACATGGGATTACGCGTTAGGGCATAGGGGCCTTGGGTGACCAGTTCCTTGTCCTTGTTGAGGTAACCGGCAGACCAGGCGCGGAAAAACATGCCCAGAATGATCAAAAAGAAACCAATCAAAATCGAGATGGTGGTGGGAGTGGCCAGCCAGAGAACGACCACCAGGCAGGCGATCCCTACCAACGAACGGTAGCGGATAATAATTTCAACGACGTTGAGCATCGATGGCTCGGACTGCTGCGACGATACGCTGGGGTGCGATTTGTTTCATGCACTCTATTGTATCACAGCTGCGGCGGTAGCAGAATCGGCAGGGCAGGTCGGCCACGAGCGCCACGCTCGCCGGCTGCAGCGAGCCGTTGCGGCTCGGATCGGTCGGGCCGAACACCGCCACGCTGGGAATGCCCGCCATGTCGGCCAGATGCAGGGCCAACGTGTCAGCTGAAATCAGAAGACGGGTCTCGCGCAACAGGCAGATCAGGTCGGCAAAAGAGAGGAAGGGAACCAGCGGCGCTCCGGTCTGCCGGCTGATCTCTTCTGCCAGTTGCCTTTCCTGATCGGTTCCCCAGAGCAGCAACAGGGGATAATCGGCCTGCAGCAAGTGGACCGTTTCGCGGATCTGCGCCGGAGCAAGCACCTTGGTCGACCAACCACCGCCGACATTGAATGCCAGCCACCGCTGCGGCCGCCAGCTCACAGCAGACCAGAACATTTGCAACGCGGCTGAGGGTTGGAGGGCTTTCAGTGGATAGCGGACCTCGTCGGCCCGGATACCGAGCAAAGAAAGCAGGTGCAAATTTTTATAGATGACATGTTTCCTTTCAGCGATATAGGATGCCTGTTGTTGATAAAACAGCGAGGCCAGCGGTTCGCGCAGGTTGCGGCGATGGAAACCAACTCGCCGCCCCGGCAGCAGAAAAGCCAGCAGGGCCGATTTGAGCAAGCCTTGAAAATCCAGGATAAGGTCAAAGCTCTGGCGCTGGCTCTGCCGCAAGCTCTGCAGCGCCCGCCATTTGTCTCGCAGGGAGCCGCTCTTGACATCCACGGAAACGATCTCGGAAATGCCGCTCACGTGTTGCAGCAGCGAGGAGCCCGCCGGTTCCGCAAACCAGCTGATGCGCACACCGGGGTAGTGGGACAGAAGCGGGGGCAGAACCGGAATCGTGTGGACGATGTCCCCCAGCGCGGACAGGCGAATGACGGCAAGGCGTTCCAATTTAGCTGTAAAGTGCCCGGATGCGGGCGATGACCGAGGAACTTGATTCCACTTTATCACCGCCAACTATGGCCACTCGCCCCCCGTACCCGGCCACGACTTCCTTTTCGGGCACCGTCTCCGCCGTGTAATCGGATCCCTTGCAGTGGACATCGGGCTTTAATGCCCGCAGCACGCAATCCACCCGTTCCTCATCAAATGCGGTCAAATAATCGACACACTCCAACGCCGCAATAAGCGTCGTCCGGCCTGCCAAATCAATGAGCGCCCGCCGCTCCCCCTTCAGCTTCTTGAGCGAGCGGTCGGAGTTTAGGGCCACCACCAGGATGTCGGCCTGCATCTTGGCCGCCTGCAAATAGCGGACATGCCCGATATGCAGCAGGTCGAAACCGCCGTTGGCCAGAGCGACACTCCTGCCCATCCTTTTCTCTGCAGCAATGACGCCGATCAAGCGCCCCAGTTCAAGGAATTTCCCGCAAGGCATCTGCCAACTGGCTCGCCGGCACAGGCGCCGCGCCCTCCTTCATCACCGCCAGGCCGCCGGCAATCGTGGCCAAGCGGGCGGCCGTCGTCAAGCCGGCGCCGGCCAAAACTCCCAAACTGATCACAGCCAACACGGTATCGCCGGCACCGGTCTCATCCACAATTTGGGAAGTGCCGTAAATGGACAACCGCTGGCAGCGGCGGCCCTTTTCAAACACCAGCATCCCCCGGTGGCCCCGTTTGAGCACCACGCCTTGCACCTGCAAGCGATCGCGAAGTTCGGCTCCGGCCTCTAAAAAATCAGCCTCACCGGCAAACCTCTTCCCGGAGAAAAGTGCCTTGATTTCCGGTTCGTTGGGTGTGACCACCGTTGCTTTTCGGAAATCCAGCAGGTTGCTGCGGGAATCGGCGCAGATGAACATCCGAGGAAAACGCCGACGCAGTGCCTCGTAAACCGATCCCCGTGCGGCTTGGGCCAGGTAGTCGGAAATCACCAAGCCATCCACCGCAGACAGCAACCGCAGCAAGAGGCGTTCCAGGCGGCGATAGCCGGGCTTGCCGATGTCCGTCTGTGGGAGGTAATCAATCCGTAGCACCTGCTGTTTGCGCGTGTTCTCTCCGCCCGATAAAACCCGACTTTTAAGCGGCGTCGGGTAGCCGGCCAAGTGGACCAAATCCTCCGTGCTCACCCCATTGCGCCGCAACAGCCCCTGCAGCCGGCTCGCCGACCCGTCGTTGCCGCAGAAACCCACCAGTACGACCCGGGCGCCCAAGGCCTGCAGGTTCATCACCACATTGCCGGCTCCACCCAGGCGAAACTCGCCTTTTATCGAATTCGGTCACCAGCACCGGTGCTTCGCGGGAAACCCTGCCGGCCGAAGTGAACACGTATTCGTCGAGGATCAGATCCCCCCAGACAGCAATCTTCTGTTCTGAACCGGTAAACGGTCGCATTCAACGACAAGGCTGCATTGAAAAATTGTAAGCGAATAGAAGAGGGGAAGTCAAGTGAAATGCCGGGACGCGGGATCGAACCACGGACGCAGCGGATTTTCAGTCCACTCGCTCTACCGACTGAGCTATCCCGGCATTGGAAATAGGCGCATCATAACCAAAAAAATCCCATAAGTCAAGTGCGCTCCGCAGAGATAAGATGTTGACAAAAAAAATTGAATATGTTAATCAAAAAGTAATGGGTAAAATTTTAGGAATTGACCTGGGTACAACCAAGTCCGCCATCGCCTATTTGGAACGGAGCACTCCGGAGATCATTCTCACCCCGGAGGGCCACCGCCTGCTGCCGTCGATCGTCGCCTTCACGCCTCGCGGCGAACGGCTGGTCGGCCAGCCGGCCAAAAGCCAGATGATCACCAACCCGATCAACACCATCTCCTCGGTCAAAACCCTGATGGGGAAAAAATATTCCGAAGTTGGCCCCTTACCTGCAGGAGTTCCCCTTCCACATCATCAAACAGGGCGACGACTTGCTGCGCATCGAAATCAACAACCAGATCTATTCGCCGGAGGAAATTTCGGCCATGATCCTGCTCAAGCTCAAGGAAGCGGCCGACCGTTACCTGAACGACCCCATCGAAGGGGTGATCGTTACTGTTCCTGCCTATTTCAACGACTCCCAGCGCCAGGCCACCAAGGACGCCGGTACCATCGCCGGCCTGAACGTCATCCGCATCATCAACGAACCCACCGCCGCATCGCTGGCCTATTCGATCGACCTGAAGAAAAAAGTCCAAGATCATCGTCTACGATTTCGGCGGCGGCACCATCGACATTTCCGTTCTGGAAGTGCAGAACGGCGTCATCAAGGTGCTGGCCACTGCCGGCAACACCCACCTGGGAGGCAACAACTTCGACATTTCCCTGACCCAGAAACTGATCCAGGAATTCGCCAACGAGAATCACATCGATCTTTCCAAGGACAAGGCCGCATTGCAGCGCATCCGCGAGACGGCAGAAAATGCCAAGATCGAACTGTCCGCTGTCGAGGAGTGTGAGATCAACCTGCCCTTCATCGCCGAATCCGCCGACGGCCCGCTGCACCTGATGCGCCATCTGCACCGCAATGAATTCGAAAACCTGATCAGAGCCAATGTGGAAAAAACCCTGGAGATCTGCGAGCGGGCCCTGCACAACTCCAACCTGAAGATCGAGCGATATCAGCGAATTCCTGCTGGTCGGCGGGTCTACCCGCATCCCTTTAGTTCAGCAAAAGGTCAAGGAGTTATTCCGCAAGGAACCCAACCGCAAGGTCAACCCCGACGAGATCGTGGCCATGGGTGCCGCGATGCAGGGCTCGATCATCAAGGGCGAAAGCAAAGACATCCTGCTGCTGGATGTCACGCCACTATCACTGGGTGTCAAGACCTACGGCGGCGTGTTCACCCAAATCATCAAAGCCAACACCACCATCCCGGTCAACCGCAGCCTGGTCTTCTCCACGGTGGAGGACAACCAGACCGAGGTGGAAATTAACATCTACCAAGGTGAACGAGAGATCGCCGAGGAAAACAAGTGCCTTGGGGAAATTCACCCTGCTCGACATCAAACCGGCACCCCGCGGCGTACCGCGCATCGAGGTGACCTTAAGCATCAACATCAACGGCATTCTCAAGGTCACGGCCATGGACCTCTCAACCAAAAACAAAAAGGAAGTGCTGGTCACCCAGTCGGGCCTGCTGGCCGATGAAGAGATCGAGCGATTGAAGAAGGAATCGGAAAAATACCGAGAGCAGGACTTCCAAAAAAAGCAGATCATTCTGAAAAAAAATCGCATCATCAATTACATTTATGCCCTGCGCAGCCTCAGCGAAAATCCCAAGACGTCACCCGATCTGAAGGCCGAATGCCAGGAGTTGATTGAACAGGGCCACCGGGAAATAGACAAAGAGAACCTGGCCGAAATAGAGAAACTGGAAATCCGGTTGGCCCAAATGGAAGAGATGCTGAACTCGGAAATTCTTTACGACCAGCAAAAAAGCAAGCCGGCCAGCGCTGAATCTCCCGACGTGACCAAAAAAGAGGGCAGGGAAGACACCAAACCCTTCAAAGTCGTTCCCTAAATCCAGTTTCTGCAAGGCCAGCCGGTCGGGGTTTGATATAACAATGTTTTCTGGGAACGCGGGCAGGAGAAACCCATGAAGAACAAGTTTTATTTGACCACCCCCATCTACTACGTCAACGACATGCCCCACCTGGGCCACGCCTACACCACGATCATGGCTGACGTGATCAAGCGTTACAAACAGCTGCGCGGCTTCGATGCATTCCTATTGACCGGCACCGATGAACACGGCCAAAAAATCGAAAAGAGCGCCGCCCAGATGGGATTGTCTCCACAGCAGTTGGCCGACAAAGTGGTGGAACGACACAAACAATTGTGGCAAACGCTGGATATCTCCTACGATCATTTCATCCGCACCACCGATGATTACCACGTGCAGGGAGTGAAGAAAATTTTTGAGCGCATTCGCGCGAAGGGGGACATCTACCCGGGCGAATACGAAGGCTTCTACTGCGTCTCCTGCGAGAGCTACGTGACCGGGGGCCATGGGGTGGAAGAGAGCGAAGAGCGCAGTTGCAGCGACTGCGGCAAGACGGTGAGCAAGATCACTGAAAAATGCTATTTTTTCAGACTTTCCGCCTATCAGCGAAAAACTGCTGGAATTCTATGAAAAAAATCCGGATTTCGTCATCCCCAAAACGCGGATGAACGAGGTGGTCTCGTTCGTCAAAATGGGGCTGAAGGACCTGAGCATCACCCGCTCCACGGTCAAGTGGGGTGTGCCGGTCCCGGGTGACGAAAACCAAACCATCTATGTCTGGTTCGACGCCCTGAGCAATTACCTCACCGCTGTCCACTACCTGCAGGAAGACCGGATATTCCAGCGTTTCTGGCCGGCCGACCTGCACATCATGGCCAAAGACATCCTGAAATTCCACGCGGTCTACTGGCCGGCGTTCCTGATGGCCGCCGGCCTCGAACCGCCCCAAAAGGAATTGATCCACGGCTGGTGGCTGAAGGACGAAAAGAAAATGTCCAAGTCGAGCGGCAACGTCCTCGACCCGCAGATCCTGCTCAAGCATTTCAGCGCCGATGCCATCCGCTATTTCCTGATGCGCGAAGCGCCCATCGGCGCCGACGGCAACTTTTCCCACGAGGGATTCATCCAGCGCGTCAACAGCGACCTGACCAACGACTGGGCCAACCTGGTCTCCCGCACCACGGGCATGATCGAAAAGTATTTCGCCGGCTCCCTGCCGCAGAAAACCACATGCGGCAAACGGGAAACTCAAATAAAAGAAGAGTACCTCGCGCTGGAGAAGCGTGTACTGGAACATTTTGACCAGTATCAGTTCAACCGCGGACTGGAAGAGATATTCTGTTTACATCAACCGGCTCAACCGCTATATCGTCGAGGTGCAGCCCTGGAGCCTGGCCAAAGAGGAGACCTCCCGCGGCCAGCTGGCCGGTGTGCTGAAGACCCTGATCCAGGCTATCCTCGCCCTCAATACCCTGCTGGCACCGGTGTTACCGAAAAGCGCAGAAAAAATCCGGGCGCTATTCAATCACCCCGGCAGCAAACCGGGCTGGCTCAAGCTGAGCAAAGCCTTGATCATCAACAAAGGGGAGCAGCTCTTCCCCCGTGTCGAGCTGCAGGACTTCTTTGCCGACATGGAAGCGCCAGCCCAGAGCGCTCTCGCAGACAACAGCGAAAAGGAGGAAGACGTGATTACCATCGACGATTTCAGGAAAGTGTCCATGGTGACCGCCTTGATACGCAAAGCGGAAAAGGTGGAAAACACTGACAAACTGCTGAAACTGGAGGTCGATTGCGGTGAGGATGTGCGTACCCTGGTGGCCGGCATCGCCCAGCAATATAAACCCGAGGCACTGGTGGGTAAAAAAGTCATCATTGTAAAAAACCTTCAGCCCGCGACCGTTCGCGGCGTTCTCTCGCAAGGAATGATATTGGCCGCTGCCGGTCCGGACGGTCGACCCTACCTACCGTTTCTGCCCGAGGACACACCAATCGGCTCCATCTTGAAGTGAGAATCCAGATGTTCACTCCGCTACAGGGTTGACTTTTATATTTGTCTATATTAATGTTATTTTTCAATAAAACGTTGATGGGAGGAACGATGAAACTTCTCAAAAAAAGTGTACTGCTGTTTCTCAGCCTGGGCCTGATGGTGACCATGGGCGTGAACTTGCATGCCAACGGTTTGAACCTGAACGGCCAAGGCAGCAAGGCCATTGCCATGGGCGGCGCGTTCATCGGCCTGGCCGATGATGCCAGTGCCGTGTTCTGGAATCCGGCGGGAATCACCCAATTCAAAAATCCCACCTTCTCCTTTTTCGCTACCGACCTGTTTCCGAAAGCAACCTACAAGTTCTCCCTGGCCGGCGTCGACGCCAAATCCAATAACAAGATGTACCCGTCCGGCGCCCTCTCCTACTACAAGCCGATTTCGGAAAAGCTTTTCCTGGGCATTGCCGCCTATATCCCCTCCGGCCTCGGTTCCGTGTGGAACGGCGAAGACCTCAAGAATCTGACCGGCGGTGTGGCTTACGAATGGAAGAGCTTTGTGGCGGTGCTCAGCCTCTCCCCGGTGATCGCCTACAAGGTCAACGATCAAATTTCGTTCGGCGCCACCCTCAATATCGACTACGGCCTGATGCAGCTCAAGAACGCGCGCCTCGGTCAGTACAAGGAAGATCTGAACGGGTTCGCGTTCGGGGGTACCTTTGGCGCTCTCTTCAAACCGTTCAAGCAGCTCAGCTTCGGCATCACCTTCAAGACGCCGATGAAAGTCAAGCTGGCCGGCGAAGCCGAAATGGCGAACGCCTATTTTGTTGGGATTTCCACTTCCTCGCAAGCCACCCGCAGAGTCACCTGGCCCCTGTGGCTGGGAGGTGGCATCGCCATCAAACCGATCGACAAGCTGACCATCACGCTGGACGCCCAGTTCACCAACTGGCAGAAAATGGACACCATCCCGATCGAATTCAGCGATGTTTTGTGGGAAAACGCCAGGAAAGGAACCTACGGCGCCCTTCTTAAGAGTGCCTTTGACTCCAGCGTCGTGCTCAACTGGAAAGACAAGATCCAGTACCGCGCCGGCATTGAATACAAGATCAACAACCAATGGGCGCTGCGGGCCGGCTATTACTACGATCCCACCGTCTCACTCGATACTTACCTCAACATCCTGATCCCCCAGCACAGCTACAGGGTGATCACCGGCGGGTTCGGCTATTCCGGAAACAAGATCGGCCTCGATTTCGCCTTCGAATACCTCCAGGGCAGGGATCGGACAGCCGGCCTGGACGCTGTAATGCCGGGTGATTACGGCATGAAGATTCTTGTTCCCAACCTCACGTTTACGTACAAGTTCTAAAAAAAATAGCTTAAACCACATTCACTGCGGAGGCGCGTTTTCTGCGCCTCCGCAGTGAGGTTTTTTCCATTTTCTCCAGCTCCAATAAAAAAGGTTGAAAAACAGCCAGAAAAAGTGTAAAATACTTTCTTCTTGCTAAACCGATTCCGCACAAGGAGCATTCCATGGCCAAGCAAAAAAAAGAGGATAAAGCGAAAAGCGCTGACGCCGCCAAAGAGGCGCCGGAAAACCGCGAAGCCGTTACCGCCAAACCCGAGACAGAAAGCACCCTCCCGGTCCTCAAACCCGGCGATGATGTAAAAGTATATTACCGGGTACTCGAGGGAGGCAAGGAGAGGACCCAGGTTTACGAGGGAACGGTGATTGCTTTGAAAAATTCGGGAGTCTCCCGCACCGTCACCGTCAGGAAAAATTCCTACGGCATTGCCGTGGAACGCATTTTCCCCCTATACTCCAGGCTGTTGCAGAAAATCGAAGTTAAAAAACATACCAAGGTCCGCCGGGCCAAACTCTATTACCTGAGAAAACTCAAAGGAAAACTGTCACGCTTAAAAGAACTTAGGCAATGACAGATTTCCAAACCGAAAGTAGCCTGGCCTCGCATTACGCGTGCATCTGCGGCATGGACGAAGTGGGGCGGGGCGCCCTGTTCGGTCCGGTGGTGGCCGGTGCGGTCATCCTTCATCCCCAGCGCTTGCATGCAGAGATTGACGATTCCAAAAAATTAAGTCCAAAAAAAAGGTTGGAACTGGCCGAATTCATCTACACCGAAGCCCGGGCCTGTTCCATCGGCTGGTGCTGGAACGATGAGATCGATCGACACAACATCCTCCAGGCCACCCAAATGGCCATGGCCGCCGCTTTGCACCATCTGCCGCTGCCCCCCGATTTCATCCTGCTCGATGGCCTGGACCCCGGTTTTTTGGGTATCCGCGGCTGCAAGGTGATCCGTGGTGATCAGAAGTGCATGTCCATTGCCGCGGCCTCGATCATCGCCAAGGTGTTCCGCGACCAGCTGCTGGAGGCCCTGGATCGCTATTTCCCCGGCTACGGTCTGGGCCAAAACAAGGGTTATCCTACCCAGACGCACAGAAATGTGATATCATTGAAAGGAATGACGCTCTTTCACCGGGAGAGTTTTAGATTCCATCATGCCCCCTGAAAACCGATTGAAAATTTTGCAGCAGGCCGAAAAACTGTTCAAGCAGGGGAAGATCGAAGCAGCCATCAAGGAATACCAGAAAATATTGGAATTCAAACCCGATGATCTGGAAATCCGTCGCATCATCGGTGATCTGAAACTCAAACTGAACAAGACTCCCCGAAGCCATCAGCCAATTCGAATGGATCTCCGACTTTTACCTCAAGGAAGGATTTTTCACCACGGCCATCGCCATGTACAAGCGCATCACCCGCATCGATCCCCAGAACGAAGAGATCTCCTTCAAATTGGCCGATCTCTATGCCAAGCAGGGCCTGGTCATCGAGTCCAAGCAAATCTATCTGGAGATGGCCGAAGAATACAAGCGGCAGAACAACCAGAAAAAGGCTCTGGGCATTTACAAAAAGATTCTCGAATTTGACCGCGGCAATATCAAAATGCGCATCCTGCTGGCGGACAACTATTTGCGCGAAGACATGAAGGAAGAGGCGATCAACGAGTACCTGACCGCCAGCGACATCCTGATCAAAAAAAAGGAGTTCCCGCAGGCGGAAGAGGAGCTCCTGATGCAGACCTATCCGCAAGGTCCAGAACATCTGAAGATCTTCGAAAAGCTGATTTCCTGCTGCATCACCCAGGGCAACGATCAACAAGGCCATCCAGATGCTGGCAACCTGGGCGACGAGATATTCAAGCATCCTGAACCTGCTGAAAATCCTCGGCGAGCTCTATTTCAAAAGCAACTGCATCGAGGAAGCCGAAAAAATCTACAAAAAAATCGCCGAGATCGACTCCAACGAAACCGAAGTGATCATGAAGCTGGGTAAGGTTTACCTGCAGCGCGAAGAGTATCGACAAAGCATTCCAGCTTTTCCTGCCAACCATGGACAAATTCATCGAGGAAAAAAAATTCGAGGACGCCAACTCCCTGCTGCGTTTTATCATCACCTCGAACAACATCTATCTGCCGGCGCTGAAGAAATTGGCTGCGATTTTCAAATTGACCGATAAAACGAACAGCCTGATCGCCATCTACGAATCCCTGATTCCCGATCTACGAACAGAAACAGATGAAGCAGGAGCAAATCGGCGTTCTCAAGGAACTGATCGAGCTTTCCGATTCCCCCTACAGCCTACCAGGAGCAGCTGAACCGCCTCACCGGCGAGGGCCAGGCCGAAGGAAAAGAAAAGAAACAGGAAAAAGAATTCATCGCTTTTCAGTTGAAGAACGCCAGCCAGGCCATCCAACAGAAGGATTACGCCAAGGCGGCCAACCTGCTGCTGACCGCCAAAAATGCCTTCCCCCACAACCTGGAGATCCGCCTCAAACTGTTCGATTTTTACCAGATGACCAACAATATCGACGCCCTGCTTAACGAAGGCATCGAACTGCTGCAAATATACAAAGAAGAAAAAAAGGACGAGCAATACAATGCCCTTTTTGATAAACTGACCGCCTAAAACCCAATGACGACCGGCTGCTGGACCTGAGCGGCCACGAAAGAACCAATATCGAAATCGACTTCGATCACGCGGAGATGATCGAGCAGATCTCCGAACTCCAGCACTCCGAAAGCGGTGAGATCGATGCTCCGCGACCACAAACCCGAGGAGGAGGACATTTTCCTGCTCAAGGGCGAGGACAGCGTGGTCGGTGTCCAGACCAAAATCGAAAAAGAATATTCCAAAGGGTTGTCATCCCAACTGGTCGAACTGGATTTTTACATCAGCGAAGGCTACTTCGATAACGCCGAAAAAGTCCTGGAAAGGTTGAAACGGGAATATCCGGAGAGCAAAGAAATCATCGCCCGCCTGGAACGGGTCAGAAAACTGAAAGACCAGCAGCCCCGCAAACGCGAGACGGTCAAAGTCAGCGAAATGAAAAGCTCTTCCAAGCCAAGCGAATTCCTCCCCTCGTTTGAGGATTCGCCCCTGGCCGAAGAACCCTTCGCCACGGGCCTGGAACCTGCAAATCCCCGCCGACAGCGGGGGCTTTCAACTGGAAATCGAGATGGACAGGACCGAGCCGGAAACGGCGGCTTCGACGTTCGCCGGGGTTGAAGAAGAGCCCATCATTCCCGAAAAAGCCGAAGATGATCTTCTCGGTGCCGCCGACGACATGTTGAACATCAACAACATTCTGGCCATCGAAGAACCGGAATCCCCGGGCGAATCGCCCTTCAAGGACATTGACGAACTGGACCTGGCCATCGAGAGCGAGGAAGACCTGCTCAAGCAGGACAGCGTTTTCATTGAGGATGAGAAGTATTTCGAAAGCGAAAAACGCGTCGCCGATGAACTCAGTGCCATCCGCTACTGGATCGAAGAGCTGGAAAAGCAGCGCACCTCCACCATCGAGAAGAACATGATGGAGATCTTCAAAGAGTTTAAAAAAGGAGTGGACGAGAAAATCGGTCATGAAGACTACGAGACTCGCTACAACCTGGGCATCGCCTACAAAGAGATGGGCCTTCTGGAAGAAGCGATTCACGAATTCCTCATCTCGGCCAAGCATCCCCTGAAATTCTTTGATTCGTCGGGACTGCTGGGCATCTGTTTCAGGGAAAAGGGGATGCTGGACGAATCGATCAGCTGGTTCGAAAAAGCCTTGGAAAGTACCGACCGCAGAGAGGAAGAATACAAGGCCATCAAATACGAATTGCTGCTTTCCACCAAGCTGAAGGAAGATTACCTCTACTCCAAAAAACTGGCCAGCGAGATCCTGCGCAAGGATCCCAATTATCGGAACATCAAAGAGCTGTACCAAGATATAAAAGACAAATAGAGCGCCCGGGGATATCCAAGGAAAGGGGGATAGCCCCGCGTGGAGGTGGTGAGAAATGAGTGGCACGGATGGCAGTCCGTTCGAACGTTTTTTACTCCAGGGAGACTCCGTTCTGGACCGCTGGAACAATTCCCGCCTGGTAAAAAGAAAAATTCCCTTCAGTCCGGAGGCGCTGCAACGGACCGCGGCCATGGCCGGCCTCAGATCCAATCTGCTCCAGCAGGTAATTTACTTTTCTCATGACCCGTTGAATATCCAGCTGCTGCTGGAGCCGCTGCCGAAACCTGCGGGCGACCGATTCCCTCACCCCGATGACAGCACCAGCGAGCGGCTCTTCATCCAAGCCATAGCCCTGCTGGAAGCGCTGCAAGAGCTGCGTTTGCCGCAACCCGATTTCAAATGTTGGACTCTCAAAGAATCGGGCACCCCTCAATTTGGCTGGTCTGCCCCGCTTGCATCTTCATTCACTGCCGCTGATATTTTCGAACTTTTTCGCGAATCTCCTTGTTTGCAGCGATTCGGCCCGCAACATGCTCAGGCGCTGTACCGGCAGCTCAAAACCCGGTACGAATTCACTGCCGATCATTGCTACCTGTACTGGATCGGTCATTTTTCTACCCATATTCTCTACGGTCATCCAGCAGCCAGCGAAAGAAGCGCCACCAACATCAAAATCAGAATACATACCCAGAACGAAATTCAGAAAGAAGCTCTCCTCAACAGCCTGTATCAGGCCTGGCATTCTGAGCAGGTGTTGATTCTGAAAGCCGATCTGGCCCGCATGCCACTGCGAGGTTATTTTGAACATAGGCTCTTTGCTCGCCCCCCACAGGAGCAAAGCGCCTCCCAGCTGCTCCACGCCTTCCGCTGTTTTCAAGAGCAATCGGCTTTTGAACATACCGTTATGTTGCTGGATAATCTGGACAGCGACGAAGATCAGGAACTGCTCAACTGCTTGTTGGACAGCGAGGAAATCGGCCACTTGACAATCGTCGTTCTGGGAGGGAAAGCGTCCCTGGATTTCGACCTGGAACTCCGGGAGGATCCCCCAACATCCTGACGAGACACCTGACAGTTGCCCCCGCACCCAGCGATTGCTTGACTACAGCGGAAAAAGGCATTCTGAAACTGTTCGCCACCGCACCTCAACCCCTCAGCCAATCCGCACTACCGAGACTTTTAACGCCCGAGCAAAACAGGCTGTTACCCGGGTTGGTCGCCAGAGGCTGCTTGAAGATCAACCGCTGGAACGAGACCATCGCGTGCACCCCCGAGGCCGCACCAAAAGATATAGCCCCCGATGAACGCATCGCCATTCTGAAAGAGTTGCTGAAAAAAACCGATTCCAAGCCCATTCAACTTCTATATTATCTGCTGACCCGGCAAACAGACAAGGTGCGGCTTCTGTTTGAGCACTATCGAGTTTACGAGGGGGACAGCGTCGAACAGCTCCCTGGCGGAAGCTGATTGCCGAACACACGGAATATATAGAGGAGGAGCCAGAGTTGCTCCAGCAGCTGGTCGACATCCTGCTTTCCCGCGGCGACTACAAACTGGCCAAAAGTCTGTTGTTGAAAATGCACCCCGAAGAGATGCCCTTTCGCTTGTTGAAACTGGCCGAGATTGCCAGGCTGGAAAAAGATTACCGGCAACTGGGCGCTTTGTTGAAAAAACTGCGTCGCCTGCCGGCAGCCCTGCGCGCCGAATGCTTTTATCTGAAATTCTCCCACGCTGAAAAATTTGGCCATGCCCGCCAAGCCGACGGTTTCCGCAAACGAATCCAAAGCGATTATTTTCAACATTTGTGCATGATCCAGCTGGTCGACCGTTACATCTACGGAGGACATTTTGCGCAGGCCGAGACACTGCTGTCGCGGGCTCTGCAATTTTTTAGTTCCCAGAAACACCCGCTGGAACATATCCAAATAGAGACCCAGAGGGCCAAACTGTTGCGGGAGAAAGGAGAAAGAATAAAAGCCGAACAACTTTACAAGGATATGTTCATCTTCAGCAAAACAAGGAAGTTCGGTTTGCTTTCAGCTCAGATTGCCGTGGATCTGGGCAATCTCTATTTGACCCAAGACGATGCCCCGCGGGCGGAAATGTGGTACCGCAAAGCCGACTATCTATTCGTCGCCGAAGAGCATCTCGACGGCCAACTTCTCGTGCAATCCAACCTGATTGATATCCTGATCTGGAAAGGTCAGTGGCGGGAAGCCGAAGCGCTTTTAACGAGGGTGTTGGCCTACGATGATGATCGCCAGGTGCATTCAGCCTTGGCCATCGACTATTTCAACCTGGCCTTCTTGGAATGGCTGCGGCACAATTTTAACTCCAGCCAGCGCTGGCTGGAAAAGGCTGGCAATCTTTTCAGCCAGACCCAAAACCGCAATGGACTGCTGGAGTGTTTGCTGTTAAAAAATAAAATGGCTTTCCTCAGCGACGACGCCCTCGACGATATCTCATGCCGACAAAAACAACTGAACCGCGATCAACAGATTTTCCAGCGACTGCTGCAGATCAACCCCGCTGATCCAGGCTTCTCTCAGCACTGCCAGGATATTTCTCTTATCGGCAGCAAACAATTGCGCTTCGACGCCCTGCTCTTGTTGACCCGCCGGTGGCGAATCAAACAACTTCTCCCCGCATTGCAGGATCTCGCCTTGGAAATGTCCGGCGAACGAAAAAATTATCACTACTATGAATACCATTATGTTTTTTTCGAGCTGCTGGATAATGCCAGCTCTCTTTTGCCAGCGCAAACAGAACTCTTTCGGGAAACTCTCGATTTTTTTACTCACAACAAGCGGCGCATTTCCGATCCGCTGCTGGCCATCAAAAGCCATCTGACCCAGCAAGAGAGCACGCGGGATATTTTCCGCAGTGCCAAGCTGGTCAGCGAAGCACGCCAGTGGAAGATGCCGGAAGACTTCTTCAAAAGCCTGCTTCAAGAAATCGACAAAAATCCCTCCATCGAACTGATCCGCCTGGCTGTCTACGAAGGGCAACGCCGGCTTTACTTTTTCTCCAGCCCTCCCGCTTTCCCCGAATTAAGCGAAGAGATTATCCAGCACTCGCTTGGTTCGCCAGCGGTCTGCGATTACCTGCTGGCCGATATTCGTAAAATTTTTTCCAGCCAGGAAAAAATTTTTTACTCTTATGCCGCTACCAAAGTCATTCCCTGGAAAATGGGCAACGGGCGCAACGCCTTTCTGCTGTTGGCCAGCTCCAGCGCCGATTTCCAACGCCAGGATTTTCTTGCCCGCCACCGGGACACACTGGCCAAGTTTGCCGCCCTCTTCCAGCAATACCTGGAAAGGGATCACCCCATCCACCAGCAACTCTCTTTTATTGTCGGCCAATCGCCGGCCATCTTGCAGCTAAAGGATCTGATCAGCAAGGTGAGCCAGGTGGATTTTTCCCTGCTGATCAGCGGGGAAAGTGGCAGCGGTAAAGAACTGGTGGCCAAAGCCGTGCACCTGTTGAGCGCTCGGGCGAACAAACCGTTCATCTCGGTCAACGCCGCTGCCATCCCCGAAAATCTATTGGAGGCCGAGCTCTTTGGCTACAAAAAAGGAGCATTCAGTGGGGCGACGGAATCACATATCGGCCTGATCGAAGCCGCCGATCAGGGGACGCTCTTTCTGGATGAGATTGCCGATCTGCCTTTGAATCTGCAAGCCAAACTCCTGCGCGTGCTTCAAGAGAGAGAAATCCGTCGCCTGGGCGAAACCCGGACCGTCAAAGTCAACATCCGCCTGATTTCGGCCACAAATAAAAATCTCCAGGCCCTGATTAAAAAGAATCTTTTCCGAGAAGAACTGTATTACCGGCTCCAAGATTTGACACTGTCCCTCCCGCCGTTGCGTGAGCGCTGCGGTGACATCCCCCTGCTGGTCCAACACTTTTTCAATAAATATCAGAGCCCCGCTCTGGAAGAAGACCAATTCCAGGAACTGATCGCACACTTCCTCAACCACCCTTTCCCGGGAAATGTCCGTGAACTGGAATCGAAAATCAAAGCCTTTATCACCTTCGGCCAGTTGCCGGCTATGGGCGGCTACCCGCCCCCGCAGGAGAAGGCCCTGAATCTGAAAGAAGCCAAGGAAGCCTACGAGAAGTCCTTCCTTCGCAATTCCTTGAAAGCCCATCATTGGAACAAAAGCCAGACGGCTCAGCGCCTGCAGATTAGCCGCATGAATTTGTTTAATCTGATCAAAAAGCACCAGCTACATAACGATGACGAAGCGGATAGTTAAGCAGACCGCCCAACTGCTGCTTTCCCTGTGGGCTCTGGCCAGTCTGACTTTCCTGCTCTTGCATCTGATTCCCGGCGACCCCGTTCTGGTCATATTGGGTGAAGGCGCCAACAGCCAGGACATGCAAAGGCTTCGCAGCCAGCTGCATTTGGACCGACCGCTTGTCGACCAATATGGCGAATACTGCCGCCGCCTGTTGCAGCTGGATTTGGGGCACTCTCTCATCAGCCAGCAACCGGTCTTGCAAGAAATGCTCAACTACCTGCCCAACACCATGGTGCTGGCATCATCCTCTCTGTTGCTGGCTCTGTTGGTTTCGTTCCCACTGGGAATCCGAGCGGCAGGAAAGATCAACCGCTGGGAGGAGATGCTGGTCACAGCCGCCACCACCGCCGGCATGGCTGTTCCAGGTTTTTTGCTGGGTCTCCTGCTGCTGCTCGTTTTTTCTGTCCATTGGAAACTTCTTCCCGTTTCCGGAGACCGCAGCGCCTTGCACCTGGTGCTGCCGACCTTGACGTTGGCCGTTCCACTGAGCGCCCAGCTCACTCGGACGATTAAAACCACGCTGCAGCTGGAAATGCAAAAGCCCTATGCACTGCTGGCACGGGCCAAGGGATTGGATACGCAAACGATCTGCCGACGCCACCTGCTGCCCAATGCATGGCCGCCTATCCTGACTCTGATCGGGCTGCAAATCGGCGCCCTCCTCTCCGGCGTGATGGTTACCGAAACCGTATTTTCCTGGCCAGGCATCGGCGTCCTGTTGCTCTCGGCCGTGCGCCGACGCGATTACCCGGTGATCCAAGGCGTGGTGGCCCTGGTCGGTGCCCTTTACTTGTTGATCCACTTCCTGGTGGATCTTGCCTATCTGCTGGTCGATCCCCGCATTCGTATTCGCCATGAAAACTAGGAAAAATCCCCAGCTCAAAGCCGGAATCGTTTTGCTATGCCTGTTGGCTGCCTTGCTGGCGGGTTTGGCCCTGCACAGCGGGATAGACATCGGTTTCCGGCTCGACCGGCGCCTGGAAGGCCCAGGGAGCCAATCGCTTCTGGGTACCGACGAACTGGGCCGGGACCTTGCTTCCAGTCTGGTATGGGCAACAGCCGTTTCCCTGCTCATCGGTCTGAGCGTGGCGCTGCTTTCCAGTCTGCTGGGAACTGGTGTTGGCCTTCTTGCCGGCTGGGCTGGAGGCCTCGGCGATTCGCTGATTATGCGGCTGGCCGACATCTGTCTTTCCTTCCCCGGCATTCTGCTGCCGATCGCCTTGGTCGCCTTTTGGGGACAGGGATTTTCCCGACTTGTCCTGGCCCTGACCATCAGCGGCTGGATGGGATATGCCCGGTTGGCACGCGGCGAGGTGCTCAAATTGAAAGGGAGGGATTTCATTTTGGCGGCCAAAGGCTATAACGCTTCCGGTTTCCGCATTCTCTTTCACCATCTCCTGCCCCTGCTCATGCCGCTGATTGTTGTCCAGGTGTGCCTCCACCTGCCCGGCGTGATCCTGGCCGAGTCCAGCCTCAATTTTCTCGGACTGGGAATGGACCCCAGCCTGCCCACACTGGGACAGCTGATCGACTCCGGCCGCAGTCACATTCTCGACAAACCGCATCTGGTCATTGTTCCGGGGGCCCTGCTGGTGTTCTTGATTCTCTCTTTGAACCTGCTGGCAGAGGGTATACAGAATCGCAGAAAAGGCCAGCTATGAAGAGACCTCTGTATTGCCTTCGCCTTCCTGCTGTTGTATAGTACAGGCAAAGGATTGCCCATGCGCAGCGTTTTCAGCCTTTTCCTGTTTTTGACTTTTGTCTGGGGGAGCATCCTGCCTGCCGCTCAATACAAGGGTAAAAATATTGACGGCCGGCACTGGAATGCCGAAATCTGGATCAAAGACAGCACGCAGACCTATTCGGTGGATGTGGTTTTCGTCGAGAAAGCGGCCAACCTCGCCTTCCCCGAACATGTGCTGCTGCCGCCGATGCTGCAGACCAAGCTGCTCAGCGACAAGTACCTGACGCTCTATCTTTTCAGCGAAATCATTGAATACCCCGACCGCGTCGTCCTGCGCCAGGTCAAGCCGCCTCTGGTTCTGGACAACAGCGATCCGTCCACCTGGGAAACGGACATCATCTGGGTGATGAAGCTGGACCTGAAAAATTTTGCAGACCCGCCCGCACCTGCGGGCTTCACTCTTTTTGGTGCGCCGATTCTGCGGCCAACAGCCGCTCCTGGGACAGCTCGGGAGGGCCCGGCTCCAGGGTGATGTCAATGCCCGCGGCGGCGGCGGAGCAAATCACGTAACGGGCGTCCTCCCACTCCTTTTCCAGCGACAGGGGGGCGATTTTTTCCAGCAGTTCCTTCTTCAGCGTGCGGGACAGGTGGCGCGCCCCGTATTCCAGGGAGTAGCCTTTGCGAGCGATCCAGGCAATGGCTTCGGGCTTGACCACAAGCTCCTTGCCCTGCTTCTCCAGGTCCTGGCGAACCTGCTGCAGCTGCACGTCGATAATGCGAAGCACAGCGCCCTCTTCCAGGTGCCGGAAGACGACGATCTCGTCGATGCGGTTGAGAAATTCCGGAGAAAAGAATCGCTTCAGCGATTTGATCAGCGTGGCCCGCGACACCTCCGAGCCCTCCAAGTTCCCCTGGTAGCCCAGGCTGGCCTTGGAGAACAGCGAGGTGCCGATGTTGGAGGTCATGACGATCGTGGTTTTGGAAAAATCGATCACGTTGCCCCGGGCATCGGTCATCCGGCCGGCGTCGAACACCTGCAGGAAGATGTTCAGCAGCTGGGAATCGGCTTTCTCGATTTCATCGAGCAGGATGATGGAAAAGGGATTCTGGCGGACTTTATCGGTCAACTGGTTGGCATCGTAGTAGCCCACGTATCCCGGGGCGGCGCCCACGAAGCGGGAATAGGTGAATTTCTCCATATACTCGGACATGTCGATGCGGATGAGATAATCCTGGTTGCCGTACAACGCCTCGCCGATGGCAATGCCGGTCTCTGTCTTTCCCACCCCGGTGGGGCCGATAAAGAGAAACACGCCGTTGGGACGATTTTTTTTCACGTCGTAACCCAGCAGCGAGGCGACCAGGCTGGCGTTCAAACAATCCAAGGCTTCGTCCTGGCCGATGATCCGCGCGCCGATGTTCTTCTTCAAAGAGAGCAGCCGGCTCTTTAACGTCACCGACACGCTGCTTTCCGGCAGGTTAAGCAGGTCGGCCAGCACCTCGGCCAGGTCGCTTTCTCCGACCGCCTGCTGCCCCGCCTGCCCGCTGCTGCGCAGCTGGACTTTGGCCAGGCAGCGCTCGAAGAGCAAGACCGCCGAGTCGGGCAGTTTCCGTTCTCGGATGTCCCGCTTGGCGCTCTCCACCAGGCTTTGCAGCAGCGCCGGAGAAACCGTCAAATGCTCGCGGCTGGCCGCACTCTGGGCCAGGTTTTTCAAAATTTTCTGGGTGTCCTCGCCGGCCATCTCGTTCAGCGTCAATTTCTGGAAGTAGCCCAGCAGGGAATTGTCCTTTTCGAGCGTATTTTTAAACTCCTCGTAATCAGTGGTGGCAATCACCTGAAGGGAATTTTCCCGCAGAAAGCCTTTGAGAATATTGACCAGGTCCAATGCCGTGCCACGGGCCGCACCCGAGGAGATCATCAGGTGGATATCCTCCAGCACCAGGATGGCGTTCTGGTTGCGGAATTCCTGGAGCAGCTTGAGCACCTTCTCCTCAAACTGGCCGCGGTATTTGGAACCGGTCAGCAGGGAAACGAAATTGATTTCCTTGAGCTTTTTCTCGCGCAGTGCGCCCGGAACTTCTTCAAAGATGATCTTCTGGGCCAGGATGCGGATCAGCGCCGATTTGCCCACGCCGCGGTCGCCGATCAACAGCACGTTGCGTTTGGATGGCGAGATCAAGATACTCCATCATCTGGCGCAGTTCCTTGGGACGGGGGATCAGCCGCTCCTCGCTCTGCAAAACTGCCTCGCTGATGTTGTAGAACAGGTCGCTCTTCTGGCTTTCCGGTTTATTTTTATTCTTCTCGATCGTTTCCCGCAGTCTCTTTATTTTTTCAGAAAGTCCCTTGTTCTGGTTGATCAGCAGCGCCTTCTCATAGAAGCCCAGCGCCAGTTCGAGATTCTCCTCTTTCTGGTACACGTCGCCCATCAGTTCGTGCCCTTCAGCAAAGTAAGGATAGAAAATCAAAAATTTTTGCAGCAGCCGCTTGACCTCGAGCATCCGGCCCAAATTGAAGAGATTCTTAATTTGCAGCAGATACAGCAGCGGCCAGTTGAAATCCTCGAAACCGGCTTCGTTCAGGACCGAGGCGCTTTCCTCGAACAACCTTTGCTCGTGGTGCCGGAAGGCCAGAGCCAGGGCTTCGGCTTTGCCCAGGAACGGATCGTCCTGCTCCCGCAGCTGGGGATCGAGGAGTTGCCAATCGCCAAAAGCGAAATTGGCCAAGCAGAATTCTCCCAGTTTTTTGATCCCCTCGCTGCTGGCCGCTCGCATCTGCTCGTCGCTGAGCGGGTCCACATAGACCAACTCACGGGAATCGAGCCCAGCCAGGAACAGGCTCTGGTTCCCTTTCTGGATCATAAAGGGGAACAGGCTGAAATTGACCAGGGCACTGGAATAGAGCAATTCCGCCTGCAGCGGATGGCCGGAGATGAACAGATTCTTCAGGGCCAGTTTCTTGTTGGCCACGATGGCGCCGGTGACCTTTTGGTCAAACATCTTGAACAGGTTCTCGATCCAGAAACGGAAGTCCACAAACAGATTTCGGAGGCTCTTCTCATCGTCTTGCTGGCTCATTCCCCGGAAATAATCGATCACGTTCTCCAAAATGAAGGTGAAGGTCTGTCGCTCGTTTTTATTCAGACTGAGAATCTGGGTGTTGAAAGATTGCAGGAAGGCGATGACGTTTTCCATCAAGGGAATCGCCTGCCCGGGAAAAAAGGAGCGGCCAGCGGGGAAAGGAAAATTTTTCTTCAGCGAACCGTTTTCACTCTTGAATAGGGCGTCGAGAAGAAAAACCAGGCCGAGCAAGGCCTTGTCCACATTCTCCTTGTTGAATTCGCGCTTCTCCAGGTTAAATTCCGGCCATAAAAATGAAAAAAATGAAACCATTCGCTTCAATTGGCTAAATTGGCTGTTCATGGCATGCTCCGCCGAGTCCGACCTATTATAGTGCCGGGCCAGGTGTTTGTCAATTTCAATTGATTTTTAGCCGCGGGTCTGCTATACTTTGGCTTCATCATCATGGATACCGTAGCCAGTTTATGGAACCAACTCTGGTTCAGACTCCTGCTGGTTTTTGCCGCTCTCTTTCTGCTGCTGAGAATCGCCTACCACATTTTGAAATCGGCGCGGATATCCGCTTTCCAGGACAAATCCTTTTTTGATGCCTTCTTTTACCTTCTTTTCAAACGGGCCTACCTGCAACGGGAGGCCAGCCGGCTTTACAAACAGAACATGTTTCTGAAATCCGGAAAAGCCTTCGAGATGATCGGTGAATACAAAAAGGCGCTGGGTGTCTATGACGAAGGTCAGGAATACGAGGCCCTGGGTGAGCTGCTGGAGAAACTGAACAAGGAAAGCGAGGCCATCGAAGCTTACAAGAAGAGTGGCAATCTGGACCAGCTGGTGCGCCTCTATCTAAAACGTAAGAATGTGGAGGCAGCCGGTGCCATTTTGGAGAACAACAACAAATTCCAGGAGGCGGCCGAACTTTACTATAATTACGAGCGCTACGAGAAGGCCGCCCAGATTTACGAGAAGAAGGGATTCTACAAGAAAGCCGCCTATATCTACGAGAAAGCGGGAAGCCTGAAAAAAGCCGCGCAAAACTTTGAAAAATGGTTCGTCACCTCCTCCGACATGTCGGTGGGCTATCAAAATACCAAACAACTGGAACAGGACCTGCTGAAAAGCGTTGAACTTTACTCGAAATTAAACGAAATGGACAAAGCCTACGACCTCCTCATCAAATACAACAAATTCGACAAAGCGGCGGAATTTGCTTTAAAAATGAACCGGCTGGAGGACGCGGCCAAAAATTACGAAAAGGCGCAGATGCCGCTCAAGGCGGCCGAAATTTACGAAAAGATGAGCCAACCCAAAATCGCCTTCCAGCTGCGGGGGGAGGAGGAATTCGCCCGCGGCAACACCCTGGAAGCCGGCGAATGGTTTCTCAAAGGCGAAGATTACCCGCGGGCAGCCGAGCTCTTCGAGTGGGATAAGCAGTATGCCAAGGCAGCTCACTGCTACTTCATGAACCAGAATTTTCTGGCCGCGGCCGATAACTATCTCAAGGCCGGCAACGAAGAGGAGGCGGCCAAGATGTTCGAAATGGGCCGCGAATGGCGGATGGCCGCCGAAATCTCTTTCAAATATCAGAAATACCAGAAAGCGGGCGAGCTGTTCGAAAACGCTCAGGAATATTTCAAGGCCGGTATCTCTTTTATCAAGGTCGAGGACGACCGCCGGGCCCTGGCCAACCTCCAGCAGGTTCCTGTCCAGTCGCCCGATTTTAACACTGGTGTCACCCTCATGGCCGAAATATTCCTGAAAAACCGTAAACCGCAGCTGGTCATTGAAAAAATCGGCAAATTGCTGGGCAACAAGCAAATCGACAAGTCGAACATCGACTGGTTTTACGTCCTCGGCCAAGCCTACGAGAATTCGGGTAACTTCAAGAAGGCCTTTGAAATCTACCAGATGATCCTGACCGAAGACTATTCCTATAAAGACGTTCACCAGAAAATACGCGAAGTCGAGGGCCTGATCGAGAAATACAAGGAGATGGAACTGATTCGCGACGACTCCAGCGAGCGCTACAAGATCATCGAGAAGATCGGCGAGGGCGGCATGGGCGTGGTCTACAAAGCCGAAGATACCGTGCTCAAGCGCGTGGTCGCCCTGAAGATCCTGAACAAATCGCTGATCACCGACCGGCGCAACCTGGAACGCTTCTTCTCCGAGGCGCGCTCGACCGCCTCTCTCTCCCAGGCCAACATTGTGACCGTCTACGATGTCGGCCAGATCAAGGACGACTACTTCATCTCCATGGAGTACATCGAAGGGGAAAACTTCATGAACCTGATCAAAACCAAGAAGCTGTTCACCCCTTCGCAGCTCCTGTTCATTACCATCAAGCTCTTTAAAGCGCTGGACTACTCCCACCGCAAGGGCATCATCCACCGCGATATCAAGCCGCACAACATCATGATCACCCGCAATAAAGAAATCAAGATCATGGATTTCGGTCTGGCGGTCATCCTCGGTGATCAGAAAAAAGGCGAAACCGGAGTTATCACCGGTACACCCTATTACATGTCTCCGGAACAGATCCAGGGTATCCCGGTTGACCATCGCACGGATATCTATTCGTCCGGAGCCACCCTGTTTCACCTGATCACCGGACACGTGCCTTTCAAGGGTGAAAACATTTTCTATCAGCACCTATTCGAGCCGGTGCCGTCCATCAAAAAATACCGCGGCGATATTCCCGACAAGCTCATCTCGATTATCGAAAAATGCATGGAGAAAAAGCGGGAGAACCGCTTCCAGAGCGCCATGGAAGTCCTGAACGAAATCAAGACCATCAAGATCTAGGGAGAAGGCCATGGATTTTCAATTGAACGAGGAACAACTGGCACTGAAAGAGGGAAACCCACAAATTCGCCGAACGGGAGATGCGCCCTAAGGCCGGCGAGTACGACGAAAAAAATGAGTTCCCTTTCGAGATCATGCAGAAAGCCTTCGACGTCGGTTTTTTAACCTCGGGCATCCCCAGCGAATACAACGGCGCCGGTTTTTCCACCCTGACCAATGCCATCGTCTGCGAGGAACTGGCCTGGGGCTGCGCCGGCATGTACACCTCGATGATGGCCAACACCCTGGCCACCCTCCCGATCGTTCTTTTCGGCACCGCTGAACAGAAACAGGAGTTCCTCGTGCCGCTGACCAAGCAGATGAGCTTCGCCTGTTTCGGCCTAACCGAGAAGGAGGCCGGGTCGGACAACTCGGCCGTCCAGACGGTGGCGGTCAAGAAAGGCGACACCTACATCCTCAACGGCTCGAAAACCTTCATCACCAATGCCGGTGTATCCAAGCTGGGAGTCATTTTTGCTTCCACCGACAAGAGCCGCGGCGCCCGCGGCCTGTCGGCCTTCATCGTGCCCATGGACAGCAAAGGAGTCAGCGTGGGCAAGCACGAGAACAAGATGGGTCACCGGGCATCCAACACGGCAGAAATTTTTTTCGACGACGTCCACGTGCCGGCCAAGAATTTGCTCAAGCGCGAGGGGATGGGCTTCATTATTGCCATGAAAACCCTGGACTACGCCCGCCCCGCGGTGGGCGCGGGTGGTGTCGGCGTGGCCCGCGCCGCCTACGAGGAGGCGCTCAAATACGCCCAGACCCGGGTGCAGTTCGGCCGGCCGATCGCCGCCTTCCAGCACAACGCCTTCAAATTGGCCGAGATGGCCATGGATATCGACGCCGCCCGGCTGCTGGTCTACCGTTCGGCCTGGATGCTGGATCAAGGAATGAAAGCCAGCAAGGAATCGGCCATGGCCAAGATCATGGCTACGGATGTGGCCATGAAGGTGACCACCGAAGCCGTGCAGATTTTCGGCGGCTACGGCTACATGAAGGAATACCCGGTGGAAAAAATGATGCGCGACGCCAAGTTGCTGCAAATATACGAGGGAACCAACGAGATTCAAAAACACGTTATCTCTCTGGAAATTCTCGGATCGCTGAAGAACATCGGCTAAATGCCCGGAAAAACCTACGATGTCATCGTGGTGGGGGGTGGTATCAGCGGTCTGGCCACCGCCTTCCATCTCAGCCGCCGGCAGCAGAAAGTGCTGATTCTGGAAAAAAACTACCCCGGTTCCGGTTCCACCGGCCGCTGCATTGGCGGCATCCGCCAGCAATTCTCCAGCGCCGGCGCGATCCGCCTGATGCAGGAGAGCGTTCGGCAATTTCGCGGCCTGGAGCAGGATTTCGGCTTCTCGGTAGATTATTTTGAAGGTGGCTACCTGTTTCTGGCCCACGACCCGCAGCGCCTGGCCAGCTTTGAGGCAATCCTGCCTCTGCAGAAAAAACTGGGTTTGAACGTCCGCATCCTGTCGGTCAACGAATGTTGCCAGATCGTCCCCCACTCAACCGCGACGGGCTGCTGGGCGGTGTCTATTCCCCCGAAGACGGCCAGGCATACCCATTCAAAGTGCTGAAGGGTTATATCCAAGAAATACGCAAAACTCCCTCGTGCCTGCTGCCCGACACCGAGGTCCGCGAAATCCTTCTGGAAAAGGGGCGGGTCCGGGGAGTCAAAACCGGTTCCGGCGACACGTTTTATGCCCCCCGGATTCTCAACGCGGCCGGCCCCTGGGCTCAGGAAGTCGCCCGTCTGGCTGGCATTGATCTGCCGATCTTTCCCGAGGAGCATGAGGCCTTCATCACCAGCCGCTTGCCCCACCTCTTCGACACCATGATTGTGGATTACCGCAGCGACGGCTGCTATTTTTACCAGCGGACCAACGGCCAGGTGATCGGCTGCTACACGCCCTATCCCAACAAGCCGGGCATTCACACCGAGGCCTCGCTCGAATTCCTGGTGGAGATGTCACGACGCACCGCCCGGCTGGTCCCGGAACTGCGCAGCGCCCGAGTGATCCGCCACTGGGGCGGCAGCTATGAGATGACACCGGACGGCAGTCCCATCCTGGACCGGACAGCCGTCGAAGGTTTCTATGTGGCCAGCGGCATGTGCGGCCATGGTTTCATGTTCGGGCCCGGCATCGGCAAGTACATGAGCGAGATCATGCTCGACGACCGCTATCCTTTCGACTGGTCGGAATTCCGTAGCGACCGTGAATTTTCCCGAGCCGAGCTGATGAAATGAGCGTTTTGCTCTGCCGCTGATGTTAATGTTCTTGCGCCTGCTGCTGTTCCTGGCCCTGGGTTATATCCTTTATGCGCTGTTCTGGAAAAATTCCCTGCGTTCCACAAAAACCCGCCAGCGCTCATCCTCTGCGCCGATCGAAGAAATGAAAAAGGACGAGGTCTGCGGCACCTTTGTCCCCGAAAGCCAAGCCCTGACCTGCCACCACCAGGGCGAGCTGCGCTACTTCTGCTCCGAGGAGTGCCGGGATAAGTACTTGAAACAAAAAAGTTGAATCTGATATCCAAAAATATCAAAAGTCATTTTAACGGTCGGATTCAGCCGTTTGCGGAGCCGCGCGGCGGCGGAGCAAATCGGTTGCAACCCGGTGTTAGCCGTGTTTTATCATTACGAGTCAGATGCCGTTTACGCAGACTATGTGGTGTGATTTCGTGTTTTCCAGTCGGTTGCCATGGCTTCAGCCTTGGAATCCATCTTGGAACATTTTTCTTGTATTCAATATACTCTTCTCCAAATCTCTTCTCCAATCCTGGCTCTTCCGAGTAAATAAAGTAAATTGTGTTTATAACAAAGTTCAAGATTGCCAACAATGCAATTCCATACGAGGCAAACAATATGGCTTCGCCAACCTGAATGATGATGATATTCAGAATCATTGGATTTCTGACGTGACGATAGAGGCTCACAATGATCAGCTTCTTGGTTGGATCCCAAGGCATTATTGTGCCATTGCCAATCATAATAAACATTCTGATCGTCACGATTAGCAGTATCAAGCCGACAACACTAATAACCAATCCGATTATCAATAGACTGATCGAAGGTGTAATCACTGGTTGAACCAATAACTTACGTTCAAACAGGACAATCAAAAAAGGAAGTACAAAGCACATAACAATTGGCGCGATAAAGGAACTAAGGTGTCTCACAAAATTCTTCATATTTGCCTCTCGTATCGTTTGGTCTTCTGCAAACAACATATTGCGAAATTTATTCGTTCTGTGCAAAACGGCTAACATTCTATTTTATGTTTATTCTATTCACTTCACAAATATAGGGTTGGATTTTTTTGTGTCAAGAAAAAACCCAGCTCAAATCGTTGAAAATGGCATTGATTTGCAACGATTGAGCTCGGCGGCGGGACCAACGGGACTCGTTATCATCATCGCGTCACTTCTGGAAAAGTACTGCGGTTTCGAGCGGCGTAGCCACTGCCCGCTGGAGCCGGTGTTAGGCGCGCCACTTACCTGAGACTGCAGACAACATTAGCCACGGTTCGATAACAATATTAATCATTACGTGGACAAATATACAGGGCCCCAAATTACGTCCACCCGTGAGATAGATGACAGCCAGAAGGATCCCAAGAATTGATGTCGATATGATTGCCGGAAGCGCGAACTTGAAGTCGCGCTTTACGAGTGTCCAACTGGCATGGGCCAAACCAAATGCGACTCCGGATATTATGACCTGGGTTATGGATGAGAATCCTCTAGACATCAGCATATCCATGACCCAACGTCGGAAAAAGACCTCTTCGACGATTCCGCCAACAATTGCAGAGAGAATCCCAAGGAGCTTAAACAGAGAGATTTCGCGCTGCATACTTGCAACAAAAGGGATGGCTCTCATTGTGTAGAACATGTATACGATTCCTACAATGGTAGCGAGAATCCACGATATTGGTGAGGCTAACGAATCTCTCTCAAAGCCGAGATTTTGAAACAAGGGGATTTGATATCCAACCAGGACCATTGCCAATGGGCTGAACATAATCAATGAAACCGTACCTAAGATCCATGCAGTTTTGCTCCGATCATTCATTGTTTTTTAACCTCACTTCCTTCTTGTGCACATTTAATGACAGCCGATAATGATAGAACCTCTGCATCCTTCTATGAGGTGGCGCGCCTAACATTCTCTTTTATGTTTATTCTGTGCGGCTCAGGCGCGGGGGCTTGTCCGCCGTCGCCTGCAGCCGATTGCTCGGCGGTTTCTACTATTCATCAGGACCTACCACCTTTATCGCTCCTATCTCCAGCAATGGGCCCAGCATGTTGGCCGCACCACTATGCTCAACAATCCGGCCACCAACAACTCGGTCAGTGTTCACACCGGTGAAAGCCACAGGCTTGCCGGTTGGTTTGATGCCAAGCCACGATCCTTTATGAGTTCCTCTTGCCGTTATGCACGTGACTACCCATTCGCCTTCAGCTATTTGTCGTTCGATCGCAATATGGAGGTCGGGGTAAGTCTGGCGAACACCAAGGATATGTGCTTTGGCTCCCTCAACACCAATGACGTGTCTCTTGCCGTCGTGGACTTCGATATACTCTGGCGCGATGAACCTCTCGATCAAGTCCACCTTCCCCGTGTTGACAATCTCTTCATAGTAACGACGGACAAGCCGTTTGTTTTCCTCTAATGGCATGATACACCCCATAGCTTCTCGACGAACGCTCACGCTGAGCTTCTAGTAGGTTTTCAGCTCGCCGATCGCAGCCTCGACGTCGTGGAGGATCTGGCGGCTGCGGACCGCGTCCATCATGGCGTTGTGATCCGGATACAGCGGCCGGTCCTCTTCAAGGTGCCGGACCACCTTGCGCACGGAGGCCTGGGCGGCCAGGGTACCTTTGCCGGGCTTGAAGTCGCGGAAATCAAGAGCCTGGGCTGCGGCAATGAATTCGATCCCCAGAACGCCGTAGGCATTGTCGATGATCTGGCGCGTCTTTAACGCCGAATTCATACCCATGCTGACAAAATCCTCCTGGTCGGCGGCCGCAGAAATCGACTGGATCGAAGCTGGCATGGAGAGGATGCGCTGCTCGACGATCAGCATGTCGGCCGTATACTGGGAAAGCATCAGGCCGGAAAACATGCCGGCGCCCTTGGTCAGGAACGGCGGCAGCCCGACGCTGAGGGCCGGATTCAGGAGGCGATTCAGACGGCGCTCGGAAATGACGCAGGTCATGGTCACGCAGGCGCCGAGCATATCCAGTGGGACGCAGATCGGCGACCCCTGGAAATTGGCGCCGGTGAGCACCACCTGGTCATCGGCCAGAAAAATCGGATTGTCGCCAACGCCGTTTAACTCTATTTCCAGTTGCTCGCGAGTCCAGCGGAGCTGATCGCGGGCCGCGCCCAGCACCTGCGGAGTGGAGCGCATGCTGTAAGCGTCTTGGACCTTGACCTTGACCTTGCCCAGCAGGTCCGAACCCTCGATCACCTTCTTGATGTTCTCGGCCGAGGTGACCGCGCCCTGGAAACCGCGCAGCTTGTGCAAGCGTGTGTCATACGGTTTCATGTTGGCCAGCAAGGCCTCGAGGGTCATGGCCGCCGCAATTTCAGCCTGTTTGAGCAACCTCTCAATCTCATAGATCTGCAGGCAGGCCATGCCCGCCATCAGGTTGCTGCCGTTGATGGCTGCCAGGCCGTCCCGCGCTTGCAACCCCGGCACCGGGATGCCGGCCTTTTTCATGGCCACATCGCCGCGCAGGCGCTCGCCCTTGTAGAAGGCGTCCCCTTCGCCCATCAGCAACAGCGCCATCTGGCTCATCGGCGACAGATCGCCGCAGGCACCGACGCTGCCCTTGTTGCAGACCACCGGGGTCAATCCTTTATTGAGCATCTCCACCATGGTCATCACGATCTCCGGCCGGCAGCCGGAATAGCCTTTGGCCAGAACGTTGACGCGGCTGAGCAGTGCCGCCCGGACTTCTTCGCTGGGAACCGGCGTGCCGATACCGGCCGCATGGTTGTAAATCAAGTACTTCTGAAATTGCTTGACCTGCTCGTCGGTCAGCACCACTTCGGAAAACTCGCCGATTCCGGTGTTGACGCCGTACATGATCTCGCGGGCCTCAATCCTTTTCTCAATAAAGGCCCGGCATTTTTTGACGCGTTCCAGGGCATCGGCATGAAGCTCAATTTTTTCATTCCTGACCGCCACCCGGTACACGTTTTCAATGGTCAGGTTTTTTCCGGTTATGAGCAACGCCATTCTTCCTCCTCAGATGAAATCGCTGAATTTCTTTTTAAAGGAGACCTATTCTAAATGAATCAAGGAAATAAATCAACCGCCCCGCCCAGGGGCCGGAAACCTTGCGGGGGATGTTATAATAGCGCTGACATTCGCTCGGGAGGAACCATGGCCGAAAGTGAAAAAAAAAGCGCTGCAGCATCGTTTGAATATCAATCCGAAGTCCAGCAGCTGTTGCACATCCTGGTGTATTCGCTCTATAAAAACAAGGACGTGTTCCTCCGGGAATTGCTATCCAACGCCACCGATGCGCTGAACAAGGTCCAGTTTGAGCTTCTGGCCAATCCCGAAGGCGAAGACAAGGATCTGGAACTGAAGATTGCCATCTCATTTGACAAGAAGAACGGCACGCTCATTGTCGAGGATACCGGCAGCGGCATGACGCGGGAAGAATTGATACAGAACATCGGCACCATCGCCCATTCCGGCACCCTCGATTTCCTGAAACGAATCGCCGCGTCCCCACGCAAGGACAGCGTGGATTTGATCGGCAAATTCGGCGTGGGCTTCTACTCCAGTTTCATGGTGGCCAAGGAGATCCACATCCATACCAAGTCCTATCAAAAAGGGAGCCGGGCTATTCTCTGGAAATCCGCAGGCGAAAACACTTATACCATCGAGGATTCGGACCAGGCGACGCGGGGAACGCGTATTGAACTGTTCCTAAAAAAAGAGGACAAAATCTACCTGGAAGCACAGCGGATCAAGACCGTCATCCTCAAACACTCCAAGTTCGTCCCTTTCCCTATTTATGTAGACAGCGAAAAGATCGCGCGCGTGGAGGCCATCTGGACCCAGCCCAAATCCCAGCTCAGCGAGAAGGAGTACAACGATTTCTACAAGTTTCTGGAGAACACCCCGGAGGAACCCGAAACTCACCTGCACCTGTCTTCGGATGCCCCTGTGCAGTTCACGGCCTTGCTCTACATCCCCAAAACGTCACTGGAGCTACGGGGTATTTTTAAGAGCGAGCCCGGTGTCGACCTCTATTCCAAAAAAATCCTCATCCAAAAAGCATCCCAGGACCTGCTGCCCGAATACCTGCGTTTTGTCAAAGGGGTCGTCGATTCCGAGGATATTCCCCTGAATATCTCACGCGAGACCATCCAGAGCAACCGCACCATCGACAAAATCCGGAAACACATACTGAAAAAGTTACTCGAACACCTGGAGCAGCTGAAGGAGAAGGAACACGATAAATTCATGGCCATCTGGAAAAATTTCAGCCGCCACTTCAAGGAAGGGATTATGGCTGACTACGAAAACCGCGACAAACTGGCCCCGCTCCTCTTTTTTCACTCCTCCCAGACCGCCAAAGGCGAGTGGATCGATCTGAAAACTTATGTCCAGCGCATGCCCAAGGAACAGAATGAAATCTACTATGCCAGCGGTAGCGACAGTGAGTCTATTCGCCGCAATCCAGCCCTGGAAGCCTTCGGCCGCAAGAAGTGGGAAGTCCTTTACCTCCTGGATCCCCTCGACGAACTGGCCGTTGAGCACCTGGGCACCTATGAAAAAAGGAGTTTCAAGTTGGCAGAAAAGGCCGACATCCAGCTCGAACGCGAGAAGAAAGAACAGGATCAGGAGTATCTGAAAAAGGTCGACCTTTTCCTTTCCTATTTAAAAACCATTTACGGTGAACACATCGCCGCTGTGAGAATCTCGCGCCGCCTGGTCGACAGTCCCTGTCTGCTCGCACCGCTGGCCGACGCGCCTTCGGTTCAGATTGAGAAAATCATGAAAATGGTCGACCAGCATTACCAGTTTTCCAAGGGGATTTTGGAAATCAATCCCGATCACCCGTTGATCCAAAGAATGGTCGAGGCACACCAAAAAGCGCCGGACGCCCCCCGGCTGAGGAACCTGGCGCTGCAGTTGCTCGACAACATGTTGCTGCGCGAGGGAGTGCTCCAGGATATGGAGGCAACTGTCGCCCGCATCCAGGAGATCATGCTGGAAGCAGCGTCGTCCGGCTGAATCGCCGCAAGCTCTACACCGCTGCCGCTTCTCGACCGCGTCGAGTGAAATAGATTCCGCAAAGAATCAGGCTGGTGCCGGCCAGCAGAGAGGAAGTCAGCGCCTCTTTGAGAAGGAGATGGGCCAGAAGAATAGCCAGCACCGGTTGCAGATTGGAAAAGACCGCGGTCCGGCTGTTGCCCACCCATTTGATGGAAACGAACCAGAGGACGTAAGCCAGAGACAGGGCCATGGCCCCGGAAAAGGCCAGAGAAAACCAGGCCTTAAAGGAAATCCCTGGGAAGGAAAAATGGGAGAGCGGCCGCAGCGCCAGCGGGAAAAAGGCCAGAGAGCCGATGCCCATGGTCAGGGCCGTGAATTTCAGAGGCGAGTAAATTTTGAGTAGCGGCCGGGCCGATACGCTGTACAGGGCCCACAGCACCACCCCCAAGAAAACCAGCAGATCTCCGCGCCAGGTGCGCAGCGACATATGCATTCCCCCCACACGACCGGTAATGACCAGATACGCACCGCTGGCTCCCAGCACAATGCCCAGCCACCCCGACCAGCGGAGGCGTTCATGTTTATTAAATGAAGAAATCAAGGAAATCAGAATCGGGGAGGTTCCCAGAATAAGGGCGCTGTTGGAAGCGGTGGTGAGGGCAAAACCTTCGATAAAAAGGTACTGATACAGGGTATGGCCGGAAAGGGACAAAAGCAGGATGCGCAGCAGGTGACGGCGCTCAATCCGCAGGTTGCCCTCCATGACAACCAGGGCGATCAGCAACACCAGCGAAGCCAGTAGCAAGCGGATGCCGTTGAAGGGCAGTGGCGCAATTTCAACCAACGAGATTTTGATCAGCGAGAGGTTCAAGGCCCAAATGGTGATCACCAGTAGCATCAGGCCGGCCGCCGATTTACTCCTGTTCTTGAAGCCCTGGCTCATTTGGCGCACGTCGCTAGCGGGTTGCTTTTTTCCCATAAGAATAGAACACCGATAATCAAAAAAAGAAAAGCAATTATACACCAAAATGCAGGAAATGGTTCTCTTCTCCTCCCTTCAACAATTTGGCAACTCAGCTATTCCCGACTGCTGAAAGCGACCTATTCAACTATTATTTCGATCAGCGCATCCTCGGCGTCAATCCGTAAAATCAGGCCTTTCCTCTCGGATATCCGCCGAAGAATTTTATCCACATCGTAACCTTCCTTTTTTAGGGCCTGCCGGGTTTCATCGCTCAAAGCCTTCAGGGCCAGGTCGGCCAGGTCCAGAGGCACGTTGATCGTCACGCTGGCTTCCTTTTTGTTCTTGGGGACAACTCGGATCTTCAGGATGCTGCCGCTCGTCTCATGGGTTTGCAGCGCGGGGTCATTGAGCACGTCGGGATCGATGCGCAAAATGGCGATTTTGGCGCGATCGCGCAGCTCCGGATTGGACTCGCTGGTGAGCCAGCGCTTGAGCACCGGCAGGGCCAAGGCGGCTTTCTTCTTGTCCTCCAAGAAGCTCAGCTTGTAGGCCGCGTAATATTGCAACGCCTTGGTCGGGACTTTTAAATAGGCGGTCAGGCGCTCCAGGTACGCCGTTTCGCCCCGCTGGTAAAGGCTGAAAGCCAGATCGATGATCGAGCTCTGCGCTTCTTCTTTCAGGCTCTCATTGTCGCCGCTGCGGACATACTGTTCATAGGCTTGCAGCGCCTCTCGGGCCAGCCCGAGCTCCTCCAGGCATTTCCCTTTATAAAAAATGAAGGAAGAATAGAGGCTGCTTTGGGGGTACTTGGCCGCACCTTCCTCCAGCACAACCAGCGCGTCGTGCCATTTCTTGTCAAAGATCAACACCTTGGCCTTTTCATAAAGCTGCTGGTCGTTTTGCGCCTGCAGCCAGGCAGACATCAGCGTCAGGATGAACACAACCCAGACGAATCGCTTGCTCATTTAGACCTCTTTAAACTCGGAATGGAATTCTGCCGCCAGCAGGCGGATTTTAAGCAGCATGTCCTCGCGCCGCACCTGTTCCTGGATGCGGGTGATCTGCGTGCAGCGATCGGGACGCTGAATCTGGGCCAGATCATAAAACAGGAAGTCGATCTGATCGCAGAGTCCCCTGGCCTTTTGAAATTCCAAGCGCGACAACTGCGGATTGAAATACTTTCGTTTCAGAAGCAGCTCCTTGATCTTGCCCGCCTGCATCTGCATTTCCCAATCACTGATGCCGCTCTGGCGGCACTGCTTCATCATGTCGGCAAGCAGCAGTTGGCTCTGGTCGAGGTAATCCGCGATCTGTCCGCCAACCAGGCGGGTCTCGAGCCGGGTGAGCGATTCGGCAGACAGAACCACATTCTCCGACTGCACGGCGGGACGGTGTGCCAGCCACAACCCCAGCAACCCGCCTGCGGCCAGCAGGCCAAGGACCGCTGCGGCTTGCGCCCAATGGGGAAGGATAACCGGCAGGCGGAAGCGGCGCACTCCACTTTTCTCGCGCTGGCGGGCTCGGCGCACGATTTGGGCCGTTACCTCCGGCCAGTCGATTCCGGCCATGACTCTTTCGGCCTCGCTTGCCAGCGCGTCGCTCTGGCTCCGGATAAAATGCTCCAGTCGCCAGCGGCGGCGGCAATCGGCGCAAAGGCGCAGATGCTCTTCGAGCAACTGGCCGAGCTCCGGCGACACCCCCCCTGCCTGCTCCAAAGGCAGCCATTTCCTGATTTTCTTGCAGCTAACCATGGGCCCCCTTGAAAAAAGCGCCTACCTGCCGCTTGATTTTTTTTATGGCACGATGGTGCAATGTCTTGACCGTACCGGTGGCCACACCCAGATTGCGCGCCACTTCCGCCACGGTCATCCCCTGCTGTTGTTTCATGACGAACACCGCCCGCTGATGGGGGGACAGGCAGTGCAAAGCCTCGGCCATGATCCGGCTGAATTCTGAAAAATCCATCTGCGGTCCATCAACCCAGGGAGGCAGGAACTGGCTTTCAGGAATCTGGTCCAGCCCGCCGACCGGGTGGCGCTTCTTGAACTTGCGGTAATAATCGATGCAGAGGTTGTGGGCCAGGCGGAGAATCCAGCCCTGGATACTTCGCCCCTCTCGGAACAGATCGATTTTCTCATAGACGCGCAAAAATGTTTCCTGAACAATTTCCAGAGCGTCATCGCGGTTCTGGAAAAAACCGTAGGCAAATTTGAAAACCTGCTTTTGGTAACGCTGGACGAGTTGGCCAAAGGCCTGTTCGTCCCTGTTTTTGACCCGGATGACCAGCAGGCGATCCAACTCGGCCGCATTCTCTGTCTCCTTCGCCCACTCTCTCATGCGCCTCGCGAGGGGGTCACTCCAGCCAGATCAACACCTGGGTGTTGGCTTGCGCATCCTCCACCCGCAGGTGGTCCGCCTTTCCCTTGCGCAAGGGGTTTTCCGCATGCAACCGCGCCAACACCTTTTCGGCCTGCTCAAATTGAGAGCGGGGAAACGCCATGCCACGGTCGACGCAGACATCCAAACACCCCTGCAGGCTGACCAATATGAACAACAATAAAAATAAAAACAACGCCCGTTTCACCATCGTGGTCCTCCCTGCTGCCATCTACCTTAACAACGTCAAAGAAGGGCAAAAGGTTGACATCGGCTCTCTTTGGCGGCGGCCACGGTTATTGACAACCCGGCGAGGATGCATTAGACTGAAACGGCCCGGGAAACCGGCTACCCCAAACGCAAGGAGGGAATATGACTAAAAACATCGGGAAAATCGTCGTGCTGACTCTCATCGTCCTTATTCTACTGATATTCCTCTTCAAAATCTACATCATCGTTGACCCTGGCGAACGAGGCGTCATTTTCAACAAGGCCACGGGCAAGCTGCGGGTCACCAAAAGCGAAGGATTCTATTTTCTGATCCCTTTGGTCGAAGAGCCGACGATTTATGACGTGAAGGTGCGGACCTACACCATGAGCCTTGCCCCGCTGGAGGGAGAAATCAAGGGTGACGATTCGCTGCAGGCGTTGACCGCCGACGGCCAGACTGTCCTCCTGGACCTATCGGTCCGCTATCACCCGGATATAGCCAATCTGGTCCAGCTGCATCGAACCATCGGTATTGACTACATCAACAAAGTCCTGCGGCCGCAGGTTCGCGCCATAGTGCGGCTGATCGTTTCCGAATACGCGGTAACCGACGTCTATTCAGGCAAGCGCCTGCTCATCCAGAACGAAATTGAAAAACGGATGCACGAGAGCCTGGGAAAAAATTATATCATCCTGGACGAAGTGTTGCTGCGCAACGTGCAGTTCTCACCGGATTTCCAGAAAGCCATCGAAAACAAGCAGATCGCCCAGCAGGAGGCCCAGCGGATGAAGTACGTGCTGGAGAAACAGGAACTGGAAAAGCAGCGCAAAATCATCGAAGCCCAGGGCGAGGCCGAAGCCCTCCGCCTCAAGGGCAAGGCGCTGGCCGAGAATCCGCTCCTGGTTCAGTACGAATACATCAAGCTGCTCTCCCCCAACATCCAGGCCATCATAACCGACCAGAATGCCATTTTTAACTTCTCCGATTTCATGAAAAATATCAAAAAATAACTTGGCACCGCGATGAGGGTTGTGGGCTTAACCGGAGGCATCTGTACCGGCAAAAGCGCGGTGCTGGCCATCTTCCGCGAGTTGGGCTGTTACACCCTGCGGGCAGATGAGCTGGCCAAGGGAATCATTTTCGACGAAAGCTCCAGCATCGGGCCGCAAATCCTGGCGGTGTTCGGCCAGGACGTCTTTGACAAGGACGGCAGCCTGAACAAAGAAAAATTCAGCCAGACCCTCTTTGCCGATCCCGAGAAACGCGCCTTCGTCAATTCCCTCGTTCATCCCCTGGTGGCCAAAGCCCGGAAAGAAAAGGTCAAACAGATTGCTGCCACAAGCCATTACGAATTCTTCATCTACGAATCCGCGCTGCTGGTCGAATCCGGAGCCTACAGGGAATTGGAAAAGCTCGTCGTTGTTTACTGCTCGGCGGAGGAGCAGTTGCGGCGGCTGATGGAGCGGGACGCGATTGACCAAGCGGAAGCGGAAAAAAAGATCCATGCCCAGTTCCCGTTTAAGGAAAAATTGCGGGTGTCCGACTACGCCATCGACACCTCCGGCTCTTCCCAAAACACCCGGACAAACACTCTGGAAGTGTTCCACCTATTGACAAAAGATTTTCACTCTTTTTGAAATATGATACAATGATGGCAATGACGGCCAAAGAGAATCTGGACATTTATTATCGGCTGCTCAATGCCCGCGCCGACGCATCGCTGGTCGACATCCGCAATGCCTATCTGGATAAGACATTTCAAAATAAATTCCAACGGGTGATCATAGACGACGAAATCCTCCGCGACGAATTCATGAAATACCAGGACGCCTACCAGAAGATACTAAAATCGTTTTTCAGCGAGGAGAACCCCCAGGACCTGAGCATCCACACCCCCGAACAGTTGTTTAAAATGTTCTTCAATCAGGGCATCTACGCGCTGTGCAAGGACAACCATATCCTGGCTGGCGAAAAATTAAACGCCGCTTCCAAAATCAACAATAAACATACCCTCCTGACGATTTACCTGGGCATCATCCTGATGAAGCGAAAAAATTATTACGCCGCCCAGAAATATTTTCAGGATGTCATCAACGCCTCATCGGAAAATGACGACGCCTGGTTCTACGCGGCAGAAAATTTTTTCAAGGCCGGCCGTTTCAGTATGGCGCTGGAAACCTATGAGAAGGCCAAGAAATTGAATCCCGCCCGCCAGGAAATCGCATTCCGCATCAAAGAGTGCAAGGAAAAAATCGCCATCAAACCCGTGGTGGAGAAGAAAGAGAGCCTGTTACAGAAGATTATCGACTCTATCAGGCGCGTGTTCGAAGAATAGACTCCCATTCGTCCGGATCGCCACCCCCTGTCGTTTCCAGATTGCTGAATTTTGTTTCCAGCAAGGCGATGACAAATTTGTTATGCGCGGCGTCCAGGTTGACGAAACGGGCACCGATCGAATAGAGAATCCCCGGCAGGAAGAGTTGAGTTTCAAGAGGATTGAACTCGTGGACCTCGGCCCGCAGCACATGGATCTCAAACCCCAGTTTCTGGTTGTTGTTCTCCAGATAAATGACATAATTGGCACCCACCACGGCCCGAAAATTGCTGATCAAGTTGATTCCTTCCAGGGAGATGTTTTTAACCAGAAAATTTTCATGATTGTAGAATTCACCGACCGTTTCTTTCAGCTTATCAAAACGATAATTCTTCCTTCTGTCCATGGCCCAGGAATCCTCTCAATGACACCTATATTTTATTCAACAAATTGAAACTGTCAACCCCTTTGCGCCCCATCGCTATGTTCCTGAGCGAGCACGCCCAAAGACCTTAATCCGCCCATTTCCATTTCACGCCATCCGGGGTGTCGATTAATCGGATCCCCATCTCTTTCAACTCCAACCGGATGCAGTCGGCTTGTTGAAAATCTCTTCTCCCCCTGGCCTCTTCCCGCAACCTGATTTTTGCCAATATTTCAGCTTCCAGGGTTTCGCCGCTCTTTTCTTTCAATACCCCCAGCACTGCATCCAAACGACGGATAAAATCCCGGATTTTCTCCACATCCCCCCTTTGCAAACGATCCAAATGCAAATGGTTGCGATGGATAAAATCAAAAATGACTCCCAGGGCGCCGGAAATGTTGAAATCGTCATCCATATTTTGGATAAATCCGGCTTCACATTCCGAAATTTCCTTGGTAAAAGCCGGCGTTTGACCCGAAGGAGGATTGAGTTGCTCCAGCGTAAAAAGGAAATCCTTTATTCGATTAAGAGACTGCTTGGCCATTTCCAAGCCTGGCAAAGTGAAGTTTAGCAGCTTGCGGTAGTGAGTAGAAATAAGCAGGTAACGGATAACCATGGGGTCGAAGCCCTTTTGTACCAAATCACGGAGTGTGTAAAAATTACCCAATGATTTAGACATTTTTTTGTTATCCACTACCAGATGCTGGCAATGCAACCAATAACTGACAAATTTCTTTCCTGTGGCACCCTGCGACTGGGCGATCTCGTTTTCATGATGAGGAAAAATGTTATCCACACCGCCCATGTGAATGTCGAACTGCTCCCCCAGGTATTTCATGCTCATGGCCGAACACTCGATATGCCAACCCGGCCGGCCCGGTCCAAAGGGAGACTCCCAAAAAGGTTCCCCTTCTTTGCGCGCCTTCCAGAGAACGAAATCTTGAACCTCCTCCTTCTCATACTCGTCCAGATCCACCCGCAGGCCGCTACGCAGGTTATCTTTCTCGATATTGGCCAACCGGCCATAGTCGGCAAAACGGCCGATGCTGAAATAGACCGAATGGTCTTTGATGTAAGCCAACCCTTTGTGGAGAAGCCTCTCAATCAAGGCGATCATCTCGGCGATATGCTGGGTGGCGCGGGGATACACGTCGGCCCGCTCGATGTTCAGCTGAGCGATGTCCTCAAAGAAAGAGGCCAGGTATGTGCGCCCCACTTCCGCCAGGGGGACGTTCAGCTCATGGGCTTTGCGAATGGTCTTGTCATCAATATCGGTGACATTCATCACATGAAAGACATGGAAGCCCCGGAAGAGGAGGTAACGCTTGACCAGATCTTCAAACACATAGGAGCGGAAATTCCCGATATGGGAATAGTCGTACACCGTGGGACCGCAGGTGTAGAGACCGACTTTGCCAGCGGCCACGGGCCGGAATTCCTCCAGGGAATGACTCAACGTGTTGAAGAAACGCAGGCTCATTCTTTTTCCTCCACCTGCACACCGCAGCGGGCCTGGAGAAACCAGCGGATCTGCTTGCAGAAGCGATCAAACACGGCCACATCGGCGTTGGTCCAGTGGGTGCGGTTGAGCGCCCGGCGCAGCGAGCGGTGAAAGAGACCGTTGTCCGGTTCCCGAACCTCGAGGGTCCTCATCAACAGCCAGACGTTATCCACCAGCCGTTCGAACGCTTTTTTCTCAGCTCTAACGGGAAAAGGCACCGCTTTTTCTCCCTCTGAAAACGCCTTGAATATCTCGTAGACCACCACCATGACGGCCTGGGCCAGGTTCAACGAAGGATAAGAGATGGCCGCGGGAATTTTGATGAAGTAATTGGCCAGCTGACACTCATCGATGGTCACCCCTTTATCCTCGCGACCGAAAACGATGGCGATTTTCTCCCTTCCCGCCTGTTCTCTGATCATCTGTGCCGCAGCGGCAGGTGAAAGGAAATCCTTTTTCCACTTGCCCCGGCGAGCGGTGGCCAGAAAGACCAGAGTGAGATCGGTCAGCGCCGCTGAAAGGTTTGCGTACTCCTGGGAAGCGCTGATAACATCCTGAGAACGATACCCCATCTTCTTCTGCTCCGGGTGCTGACGGAAATCGACGGGGTGAACCAGCCGCAGCCGCCCTATTCCCATATTCTTCATGGCCCGCGCCGCGGAACCGATGTTTCCGGGATTCTTGGGTTCAACCAGAACAACCGTGATGTTTTCCAGATCGTTTGTCATCATGATTTTCGGAACAATGAAGGCGGAGAGATTATATTCCAAAAAGAGACGCCTGGCAAATGGGACCTCTCAAATCATTCCAAGTCCCGACCGCGGGTTTCGGGAATCCAGCGCCACATCAGTGCCGCCAGCAAGAAAGCGGCGGCAGCCAAAAGAAAGGCGATTCCGAATCCCTGTTTCTGGGCCAGGGCACCAACGGCCAGGGGCGCCACGGCAGAAGCAACCCGGCCGATATTGTAGGTGAAACCTTGGGCGGTGGCGCGGATGGCAGTGGGATACAACTCGGCGGTCACTGCCCCGAATCCGGAAAAGTAACCGGTGCCAAAGAAGGCCACCAGCGGCCCCAGAAAAAAGAGCACCAACGGCTTGCGGGATGTGGCATAGAGGGAAACCAGTGCGGCGGCTGTCAGCAGGTAGACAATATAAGTCTTTTTGCGGCCCAGACGATCACAAATATAACCGAAGGTCAGGTAACCCAGCCACATGCCCGCTTGCATGAACACCACCAGCAGCGACATTTTCCGGGTGTCCAGCCCCACGCCACCCTGGCCAGCGGTGAGTGAAAGGTAGCCGGGTATCCAGAGATTGAATCCCCACCAGGCAAACATGGTAAAGGCATTCATCACGGTCAGCGCCGCAGTCACACCCAGCAGGCGGCCCGACAGCATTGCCAAAAACCCTCTCGTTGGGGAAGGAACCGGCCGGGCTTTCTGCCGCACCCAGATTTCCGGTTCAGGTACTTTTGCCTGCACCCAAAAAATCAGGAGCGCCGGCAGTGCGCCCACAAAAAAAACCGCCCGCCAGCCCCAGCGCGGTAGCACCAAAAAATTGACCAGCGCTGCCGCGGCGTAGCCGACAGCCCAGAAACTCTGCACCAAACCCAACGCTTTGCCGCGGTGCTCGGCCGGCCAAGTCTCTGAAACCAGAGCAGCACCGCTGGCCCATTCGCCGCCCATGCCCAAACCGAGAAACACCCGGAAAACAGCCAGTTGCGGGACCGAACGGGCCAGGCCGCAGAGAGCCGTAAACAGGGAATACAACAGAATGCTGGCCCGCAGAGCCAACGTCCGACCGTAACGGTCAGCGATCGGGCCAAACACCATCCCGCCCAGGGCCGACGCAATCAGAGTCAGCGATGCCAGGAATCCGGCACCGGCCTTGCCCAGACTCAGGTCTTTCATCAAATGAGTCAGGACCAGAGAATAGAGCATGACGTCAAAAGAATCCAGCATCCAGCCCAGGGATGCGGCCAACAGCGAGCGCCGGGAGGCAAGAGGCGCCTGCCACCACCAGCCCAGCAACCGTTTCATTCGCTTTTCTTCTCCGACCCAACCCGTGAGCGTTTGGGCTTGCGCGCACGGCCGTACCCCCCGCCTCCTGGCGTCTCGATGCGCAAGCGATCGCCGGGCTGCAGTTGAATGGAAAACTTGCCCGGCATGGTCTGCCACTTTCCCTTGCGGTACACACGGTTGACTCCTCTCCGCCCCGGGCCGCCACCGGCCAAGCCGTAGGGACCGATCTGCCGGCGCTCCGATAACACGGCGACCTGCACGGGATTCAGAAATTCGTATTCCCGCCTGATGCCTTCCCCCCCCCGCTGTCGTCCCCTGCCTCCGGAACCGCGACGCAGTTCATAGCGGTGGAGCCGCACGGGCAAATAGTTTTCCAGCGCTTCAATCGGCGTGTTCAGCGAGTTGGTCATGTGCGAGTGCACGCCGCTCAGGCCCGCGCACCGCAGCGAAGCGCCCATGCCCCCACCAATGGTTTCGTAATAGGCAAAACCTTTCCCCCCCACACTGCCGCCGAAGGAGACATTGTTCATCGTGCCTTGGGAAGCGGCCGGGATGATTTCGGGCAGCACGGGATGGAAGGCGCGCAGCAGCACATCGACGATGCGCTGCGACGTTTCGACATTGCCGCCAGCCACGGCGGCCGGGAAGCGCGCATCCACCACCGTTCCCGGCCGGGTACGGATATCCAGGGGACGGTAAATACCGCAGTTGTAAGGTACATCGTCCGGGATAATGCAACGGAACACAAAAACGGTGGCGGCAAAGGTGATGGCAAAATTGGCGTTGATGTTGCCGCCCACCTGACCGCCTGAAGCGGAGAAATCGATCCGAGCTTGGTTGCCGGAAACGGTAACGGCCGCCGCGATGGGGATGCGCCTCTCGCCCTGGCCGTCGTCGTCCAGATAATCCACTGCCCGGTAACAACCGTCGGGGATGCGGGCGATGGTGGCGCGCATGATTCGTTCCGTATAATCCTGCAAGCGGTGGCCGAATGCCATGACTTTCAGCGGGCCGTATTTTCCCAACAGCCGGACCAGCGCCGCGCCGCCAAGGAGATTGGCCGCGATCTGGGAATGGAGATCGCCGGAACGCTCTTCGGGCGTGCGCACATTGGCCAGGATCATGTCGAAAACGGCCTGATTGAGGCGGCCCCGCTCGACGATTTTCACCGGCGGGATGATCAACCCTTCCTGGAAAATTTCGGTGGCCAGGGGCATGGAACCGGCGGAAATTCCGCCCACATCCGAATGGTGGGCCCGGTTGGCCACATAGAACAGGGGCCGCCGGGAGCGGTGAAAGACCGGCATAATCAGGGTCAAGTCGGGAAGATGGGTGCCTCCCCGAAACGGGTCATTGAGGATGACCATATCTCCCTCGGCAAGAGGCAACGCGGCAATCACCGTGCGCACGGAAATCGGCATGGCCCCCAGGTGCACCGGCATATGGTCCCCCTGGGCGATGGTCTCACCCCGCTGGTCGAAGATGGCGGTCGAGTAGTCCCGCCGTTCCTTGATGTTGGGGGAATAGGCGGTTTTCATCAGGCTGATGCCCATCTCCTCGCAAATGGACACGAAGAGATTCTTGAAAATCTCGGTTTCAACGACGCTTTTCATGGCAAATATGCAGATTCAGATAGGCATCGACCCGGCCCCGGAAACCGGGCGGAACCACCGCGGTACAGGTTTCATTGAGGATCACGGCCGGCCCCGGGATACGATCCCCGGCACGAAGCCGGGGCCAGTAATAAATGGCCGAGAAACGGCGACCTTCCTCCCAAAAAACGCTTTCCTGCCGCACCAGCGGCGGATCTCCCCGCCCGGCTGCGCAACGTTTGAGCCGGAATCTCCGATTTTCCTTGACCAACCGAATGCGTACGTGGACCACTTCGAGCGGTCGCTCCTCCGTTTTCGAACCGTAAAGCCGCTCGTGAAGGCGGTGGAATTCCTGGCGCCAGCCAGAGGTATAGGGCACCGTGATCTCATAGGACTGGCCAAGATAGCGGACATCCAGGCTGGGCCAGCAGGCCACCCGGCCCGCGATCTGGTTTTCCTTTTTGAAATCTTCCCGATGGCGGTGCACGAGTTCAGCGACCTGCGCGTCCAAAACAGCCTTTTCCGGTTCGCACTGGAGCAAGGTGAGGGAATGGTCGGCAATGATGTCCGAGGTGAGGATGCCCAGAGCGGAAAAAACCCCGGCATAAAAGGGAACGATGACTCCCTGCATCTCCAGATTACGCGCCATATAAGGCGCATGCATGCCGCCGGCACCGCCGAAGGAGAGCAGAACAAACTCGCGCAGATCGTATCCCCGTTCCACGGAAATCTTCTTAATGGCCCGCTCCATATTGGAGTTGACCACTTGCAGGATACCACCGACCAGCTCGTCGCGGCTCAGGCCATGCGGTCGAGCCAGTCGCTCCAGGGCCCGGCCAGCCTCCAGATGGTGAATGGCGCGCCCCCCGAAAAAATCGGTTTGCAAACGCCCGGCCACCAGATTGGCGTCCGATACGCTGACTTGCTCCCCCCGGCCATAAAATATTGGGCCAGGATCCGCGCCCACGCTCTCCGGTCCGACCCGCAGGACACCGGCCGCGTCGAAACGGGCGATGGAGCCACCGCCGGCGCCGACGGTGTGAATGTCAATGGCCGACACTTTGACCGGCTGGTCCAAAATTTCCGAATGGGGGGTAAAATGAATGGCGCCGTCGATCAAGGAGACATCGGTTGAGGTGCCGCCCATGTCGAAGCTGATGAGGCGGTGACAGCCCAGCAATTTGCCCAACCGGGCCGAGGCCACCACCCCTCCAGCCGGGCCGGAGAGGATGGTCTTGACCGGAAGCCTCCGCGCATCCACATTGGAGATAATGCCTCCGTTGGACTGCATGATATGAATGCGTTCGGGCCGAAAAGTCGCCTCCAGCCGGCCCAGGTACGTGGCCATGACCGGCAGCAGCAGGGTATTGATCAGGGTGGTGGAAAACCGCTCGTACTCGCGATACTCATTGACCACTTCGGAAGAGAGGGCGACAGCGGTGAATCCCTGGGCCAACAGAAACTTCTTCACCGCCCGCTCATTGGCGGGATTCTTGTAGGCGTGCAGAAAGCAAACCGCCACCGCCTCCGCCCGCAACCGTTGCAACCACCGGAGCAGGGAACACAACTCGCCGGTGCGGACTCTCTGCTCCACGCTGCCGTCGGCACGAGTCCGTTCACCGATCTCGTATATCCGTCCGGCCGGGATCCAGGCGGTTTTGGCCGGCGGGGTCAGATCGTAAAGGCGCCGTCGCGTTTGCCGGCCAATGGCGATGATGTCGCGGAAACCGCGCGTGATGAGCAACGCCACTCGCGGCAGTTTGCCCTCCAGCATGGCGTTGGTGGCCACCGTGGTGCCATGCAACAGGGTCAGAGAGAAAGGAAGTTTGTGACTTAAAAAACCAGTGCAGATGGCTTGATCCGGTGCTGCCGGGACCGAATCGGTTTTGAAAGCGCGCAAATCCCCGCGGGGGCCAAAATAAATGAAATCGGTAAAGGTGCCGCCCGTGTCCACTGCGATGCGCCTGCGGTCATTCATGGTGTAACCGTTTTTTTATAACAAATAAGTACCGCCGAGTCAAACCCTTTGTTCCGGTGTAAATGGCCACGTTGCGGCTTGACCTCAACGCCGAAAGGCAATACAATCAGGGCATGGAACTGGTTGAGATCAAAAACGCCTTTGTCACGCTGAAGCAGAAAGCCCGGGATCTCCGGGGGTTTCTTTGAAATAGAGCAGAAAACAGCAAAGCTGCAGCAGCTTGAAGCCAGGTTGACCGACGCCTCAGTTTGGAACAATCCCCAGGAAGCGGCCCGTCTGCTCAAAGAAAAAAAAGCCATCGGCGCGGAGCTGCATGTCGTCGATCACTTTCAAAAATCCATTGAGGAGATCGAAACCTATCTTCTGTTGATCGACGAAGACCCGGCGTTGCTGGCTGAACTCCAAGAGAAATTTCTGAAGTTTCAACAAGTCATTGAAGAGGCGGAAATCAAGCATTATCTCAATGGTGAAAACGACGCGAACAACGCCTTGCTGAGCATCCATCCCGGGGCCGGCGGCACCGAAAGCCAGGACTGGGCGGAAATCCTGCTGCGCATGTACTTGCGCTTCTGCGAGCGCATGGGTTTCAAAGCGGAAATCATCGACATCCTGGCCGGCGAGGAAGCCGGCATCAAGAACGTCACCGTACGCTGCGAAGGGCGAATTCGCCTACGGCTACCTGAAAGAGGAGAGCGGCGTTCATCGCCTGGTGCGCATCTCTCCGTTCGACGCCAACAAGCGGCGGCACACCTCGTTTGCCGCCGTATTCGTCTATCCCGGAAGTCGACGACTCGATCCGCATCGATATCGACCCCAAGGACCTGCGCATCGACACCTATCGCTCGTCGGGCAAGGGCGGGCAGCACGTCAACCGCACCGACTCGGCCGTGCGCATCACCCACCTGCCGACCAACACCGTGGCCCAGTGCCAGAGCGAACGCTCGCAGCACCAGAACAAGGAGCGGGCCATGAAAATGCTGCGATCGAGATTATTCGACCTGGAGCTGAAGAAGCAGCTGCAGGTGAAGGACAAGATCGAGGACAGCAAGGGCGAAATCGCCTGGGGCAATCAGATCCGTTCTTACGTTCTGCATCCCTACCAGAGTATCAAGGACCACCGCACCGGCATCGAGCGCGGCGATACGCAGCGCGTCCTGGACGGTGACATTTTGCCCTTTATCAAAGAAGCGCTTAAACGGCGCAATTAAAATTCTATCTCATTTAAAAAATCGGCGGACGGCCCGGCAGATGCAATCGACATCCTCCTCGCTCAGATGCGGGTGCATCGGCAGGGTGAGGACCTCGACGGCCAGCTGTTCGGTAACCGGCAGGGACCCCGGCCGAAGCCCCAAATGAGCCAGCGCCGGCTGCAGATGACAAGGCACCGGGTAATGAATCCCGACCGCGATCTCCTTCTCCCTAAGAAATTCGGCCAGCCGGTCGCGCCGGTCGCTGCGCACCACGTACAGGTGGTACACCGATTGGCGGCCGGCCAGATGTTGCGGCAGCACCAGGGGCAGGCCCTGCAGCCGTTCATCATACCAGGCCGCCGCTTGCCGGCGCCGACGGTTCCACTCATCCAACTTTTTCAATTTTAAACGGAGCACCGCAGCCTGCAGTTCATCCATGCGGGCGTTGTAGCCGATCCGCTGGTGAAGGTAGCGGTCGCTCTGGCCGTGCATCCGTAGCTGTTCCACCGTGGCGATGCGCTCGCCGTCCGCCGACAAGACGATGCCGGCTTCACCCAAGGCGCTGAGATTCTTGGAAAAATAAAAGCTGAACGCGGCCATATCGCCCAGGCCGCCCACCTTTCGGCCCTCGTACTCAGCGCCGTGCGCCTGGGCGCAATCCTCCAAAAGCAGCAGGCGATACCGGCCGGCGATCTCGCGCAATTCTTTCATGGCCGCGGGCATGCCGAACATGTGGACGGGGATGACAGCCCGCACTCTTTTTTTACTTCCCGCGTCAACCAAGTACTCGCCATTAAAACGGCAGCAGGTTTCGATGTATTCGCCCACGGCCCGTGGATCCAGGCAGAAGCTGTTTTCCTCGGCATCCAGCAGCACCGGTAACGCCCCGCTTAGGATGATCGACTCGGGCGTGGCGAAAAAAGTCCAGGAAGGCGTGATCACCGCGTCGTCCGGCCCGATCTCCAAGGCGCGCAGGGCCAGCAGCAAGGCACCGGTTCCGGAATCCACCGCCGCCGCGTGAGCCACGCCGCAGTAACGGGCAAACTCCCGCTCAAAGGCCTTCATGTTCGGCCCCAGCATCAACTGCATGGAACTGAGGATGGCCTCCCACTCCCGCCAGAGATCTTCCTTAATCTCTTCATACTGGGCCCGGATATCAACCAGTTGTATTTTCCTCTTCATTTTTTTTCTCCACACTGACACCCACCGCTAATCGGCATCCGGCGGATATTCATGAACGCCCGCCCTCCCTTTCCTGGAGTTCGTCAAAATATTTTTCGAGATTATCCTGCCAGGGGTAAACGCAAAAACCCAATTTTCCCCTGACTTTGCTGGTTTCCAGCAGCGAAAACGCAGGCCGGGCAGCCGGCCGGAGAAAGGCAGCGCTGTGCACCGCTTGAACATGAACGGGTCGGGTAACGATCCCCCGCTGGCACGCCTTTTGGGCGATCGCGCAGGCAAATTCGTACCAGGAAACACGCCCTTCATCGGCGTAATGATACAAGCCGTACTCTGTGGATCCGCTCCCCAGGAGCCGGACAATGTTGCCGGCCAGCTCAGCCGCATAAGTGGGCGAACCAACCTGGTCATCGACCACCTGCGCGTGGCCCGATTCGCGGAAAACCTTCAGCATCGTTTGCACAAAATTGCTGCCATGGATCCCGTAAAGCCAGTCTGACGCGAAAGATGAAATGCAGCGCCCGCGTAGCCCGGATCCGCTTTTCTCCCTCCAGCTTGCTGCAACCATAAGTATTTTGCGGCCGCGGTCGGGAACTCTCGCGGTACGCTCTCTCTTGGCTACCGGAGAATACGTAGTCGCTTGAGAAATGGATCAGCCGGGCGCCGATCCGTCGGCACAAGCCGGCCAGATTTCCTGCTCCTTGGGCATTCACCCGGAAGGCTTCAGCCTTTTCCGTTTCCGCCCGGTCCACTGCCGTATAGGCAGCGCAATTGACGATCCAGCGAATGGATTTACCCCGGGCAAACGCGTCCAGCTGTTCCGGACTGGAGATATCAACCTCCTTGTCGCTGGCCCAAAAAGCCAAACCGCATTTCCCCATTTCCGTGGCCAGCTGCCGTCCCAGCAGGCCTCGCTCTCCCACCAGCCAGACGCCTTCCTCCCTGCTGCGGGCAAAGCCGTTTTGTCCGCCCATTAACCCTGGCTGTCGGCAATGACTTGCAGCAGGTAATCGCTGTAGCTGCTCGGCTTCTGCGCCTCGGCCAGCCGACGCAGCTGCGTCCGATCAATCCAGCCGCTCTTAAAAGCAATCTCCTCGAGGCAGGCGATTTTCAACCCCTGGCGCTCCTCCACCGTTTTAAAAAAGACAGTGGCATCGGCCATGGCTTCCGGGGTGCCGGTATCCAGCCAGGCAAATCCCCGGCCCATGATTTTGACCGACAACTTTTTCCTGTCAAGATACATCCGGTTAATATCGGTTATCTCGAGCTCTCCCCGGGCAGAGGGCTTCAACGACTTGGCCATGGTCACGGCCTGGTTATCGTAGAAGTAGATTCCCACCACCGCATAATTGGAGCAGGGCTTGGCCGGCTTCTCAACGATAGAGAGCGGCCTTCCCTGGCTGTCCAATTCCACCACTCCGTAGCGCTGGGGATCTTTGACCGCATAGCCGAAAATGGTGGCGCCTTCCTTCTGGGCCGCCGCGCTTTTGAGCAGCTGCGGCAATCCGTGGCCGTAGAACACGTTGTCTCCCAGGATCAAGCAGAGCGCGTCAGGGCCGATAAATTTTTCACCCACGCGGAGGGCATCGGCAATACCGCGCGGCTTATCCTGAACCGCGTAACTCAACGACAGCCCCAGCTGCCGCCCGTCGCCCAGCAGCTCCTTGAATCTGGGCAGGTCCTGTGGAGCGGAGATGAGCAAGATATCACGAATGTCGGCCAGCATCAGCACCGACAGGGGGTAATAGACCATCGGCTTGTCGTACAGCGGCAGCAACTGCTTGCAGACCACCCGGGTAACCGGGTAGAGCCGCGAGCCGTGGCCGCCGGCCAGGATGATGCCCTTCATGTTTTCTCCTTTGTGCTCGCCGAAATCATTTTGACTATGGCGGATGTTAGGCAAAGTGGGTCAAGGCGGGTTTGCCCAACGGGTAAACATTAAAACCGATGGCAAATAATTGCGGATGGTCCAAGATGTTGCGGCCGTCGAAGAGAAATGCCGGCTTTTTCATGCCCCGAAAAATTTTCTGGTAATCGAGCTGCTGAAAACTCGGCCAGCCCGTGACCAGCACGATGGCGTGGGCATCGGCGGCGGCCGCGTATGGATCGGGCGTGAACAGGACCTGCTCGGCGTACTCGGCCAGATCGTTGCGCGCGTTGTCCAGCGCCTGCGGATCGGTGATGGCCAATTGGGCCTTCTCGGCCAGCAACTGCCGGGCCACATAGAGGGCCGGGGAATCCCGCGTGTCCCCGGTATTGGCTTTGAAGGAAAAGCCAAAGAGAGCGATTTTCTTGCCCACCAGGGTGTTGAACATCTCGTTGATGATCCGCTGCACGAATCGCTGCCGCTGGAAATCGTTCAGCTTGACCACCATCTCCCAATAATCTGCCACCTCGTTCAGACCGTAACTGCGGGCAATGTAAACCAGATTCAAAATATCCTTGCGGAAGCAGGAACCGCCAAACCCCACGCCCGCCTCGAGGTAGCGGCGGCCAATGCGGCTATCGCTGCCCACGGCATAGGCGATTTCAGTGATATCGGCATCGGTCTTTTCACAGAGTGCGCTCAGGGAGTTGATCGAGGAGACGCGCTGGGCCAAGAAGGCGTTGGTCACCAATTTGGAGAGCTCCGCCGACCAGAGGTTGGTGGTGATGATCTTATCTCGCGGAACCCAATGGGCGAAAATGTCGGCGATCGCCTGGGCGGCCTTCAAGCCGGAGGGGGTTTGCAGCGAGCCGATCAGCACCCGGTCCGGTTCCAGCAGGTCGCGAATGGCCGTGCCCTCGGCCAGGAATTCCGGATTGGAGACCACCTCGAAAGAGATACCCTTGCTGTTGGCCTTGAGGATGCGTTCCATGGCTTCGGCCGTGCGCACCGGCAAGGTGCTCTTTTCCACGATGACTTTCGGGCCTGGCGCATGTTCGATGATCTGGTAGGCGGTTTTTTCCCAATACTGCAGATCGGACGCCATGCCGACGCCCTGGCCGAACGTCTTGGTCGGGGTGTTGACCGAGACGAAAATGATGTCCGCCTCGCGGATGGCGGCAGCGATGTCCGGCGAAAAGAAAAGGTTCTTGCCGCGCACCGCCCGCACCAGATCATCCAGGCCGGGCTCGAAAATGGGCAGCCGCGGCGAATTCCATTGGCGGATCCTTGCCTCGTTGCTGTCGACCACCGTCACTTTGTAGCGCGGGCACTTGGCGGCGATCACCGCCATAGTCGGTCCACCCACATACCCGGCGCCGATGCAAAGAATGTTCTTGACGAATGTCATGGGGGCTCCTTTCCGTCTCATACTCGGTAGTAATTGCGGAACCATTCAATGAAGCGCCGCACCCCATCAACCAGCGGCACCCGGGGATAAAAACCGATCTGGTCGTGCAGGTCCGCGATTTCGGCGCAGGTCTCCTCGACGTCTCCCGGCTGCAGGGGCAGAAATTTCCTAATGGACTTTTTGTCCAGGCACTGTTCGATGATCTCAATCAAACGGATCAGTCCCACTGCGCGGTGGCTGCCGATATTGAACAACCGGTAGGGAGCCGGCGAGGAAGCCGGATCGGGCGGCTCGCCGCTCCACTCCGGGTTGGGGGCAGGAATTTTTTCCAGCACCCGGCGCAAGCCCTCCACAGTGTCGTCGATATAGGTGAAGTCGCGTTTCATGCGGCCATTGTTGTATACCTCAATGGGCTCGCCGGCCAGAATCTTGCGGGTGAAAAGAAACAGCGCCATATCCGGGCGGCCCCAAGGACCGTAGACCGTGAAGAAGCGCAGTCCGGTGGTTGGGATATGGAAGAGATGGGAGTAGGCGTGGGCCATCAGTTCGTTGGTCTTCTTGCTGGCCGCATACAATGAAAGGGGGTGATCGGTGTTATGCCGCACCGAGTAAGGCAGCGTGCGGTTGGCGCCGTACACCGAGGACGAGGAGGCATAAACCAGATGGCGCACCGGGTAGGCGCGACACCCTTCCAAAATATGGAGAAAGCCAGAGATATTACTCTGCACATAAGCGTGGGGATTCTTCAAGGAGTAGCGCACCCCGGCCTGGGCAGCCAGGTGCACCACAAAGGCCGGCCGCTCGCAGCGGAAAAGTCCTTGCAATTTTTCCTGCTCATTGAGGTCAAACTTGTAAAAGATCAAAGCCCCGTTTCTGGCTGGCTCGTCCGCACCGGAACTTACCCTGTCCAGTTCGGGCTGCGTCAGGCCGAGCTCGCGCAGCCGGGCGTGTTTTAAACCTACTTCGTAATAGTCGTTCAGATTGTCCACGCCGACAACGCGAAAACCCTCGGCCAGCAAACGTTTGGCCAGGGCATGACCAATAAAACCGGCCATACCGGTCACCAGAACGGTTTCTCCCGTCAAATGTTTTTTCATCCAGAAATAGAAAAAATTAAGCTTTCGCCTCCGGCTGAAACTTGCCGACTTTGCCGATAATTCAACGCTTTAAAAAGCAACGATTCATTATAGTACACGTAATGCCAAATTGAAAGCACGGTGAATCGGGAATTACCGTTATTCCAGGCTTTCACTCTTGTGTTTCAAGAAATGGAGTATATTGAGCGCTTCCAGCGGGGTGAGTCTGGAGATATCGGTTTCTTGGAGTCCCTTGCGGATTTCATCCCAGATTTTCAATTCCATGTCCTCGGGAAACAGGCTCCTTCTGGTTTGCGGGGATTCTCTTGATACGGCCGCTGACCCGCTCCTTGACCAGGCGATTCAACTCCTTTTTTTCCAGGTTGAGCAGAATCTCTTTGGCCCGGTCAATGACCGAAACAGGAATGCCGGCGATCTTGGCCACATGGATTCCGAAACTCTGGTCGGTGGCACCCGCCATCATTTGTGCAGAAAGATCACGTTGTCTTGCCACTCTTTGACGGAAATATGGTAGATTCTTGACCCGCTCCAGGATATTGCGGCCAGCTCGGTCAACTCGTGGTAATGGGTGGCAAACAGCGTGCGCGGTCGCTCCTTTAAGTCATGCAAAAACTCAATCACCGCCCAGGCAATGGAGAGGCCGTCGTAAGTCGAAGTGCCGCGGCCGATCTCGTCGAGCAGGATCAACGAACGAGAAGTGGCGTTGTTCAGGATGATGGCCGCTTCGATCATCTCGACCAAGAAGGTGGATTTGCCCTCGAGCAACGCATCGGCGGCGCCAATGCGCGTGAAGATGCGGTCGCACAATGCCGATTTGCGCCTGTTTGGCTGGCACAAAATAGCCCGGCCTGGGCCAGAATAACGATCAGGGCGTTCTGACGCAGATAGGTGGACTTGCCACCCATGTTGGGGCCGGTGATGATCAGAATCTGCTCCGCATCCGCGTTCAGGAGCAGATCGTTGGGGATGAAGCGCTGCACGCACCAGCCTCCAGCACCGGGTGCCGGCCATCCTGGATCGGACTGGCGGTCTGCGCCAATTCCGGCCGTACATAATTGCGCCTCTGCGCGAGCTCGCCGCCCGCGGCCAGCACGTCCACCAGGGCGATCAGCTCGGCGTTGCGGTTGAGCGGACCGGCGTATTCGCTGGATCTCGGCCAGAATGCCGGCATAGAGGCTTTTCTCGATTTCAACGATCTTCTCTTCGGCTTTGAGGATCTTGTCCTCCAGCTCCTTCAGCTCGGCGGTCAGGAAACGCTCGGCGTTGACCAGTGTCTGCTTGCGGATGTAATGGGGCGGTACCAGTTTCAGGTGGGTGTTGGTCACCTCGATGAAGTAACCGAACACCTTGTTGTAGCTTGATCTTCAGCGAAGGGATGCCGGTTTTCTGCCGTTCGCTTTTTTCCAGTGAACTGACGATTTCTTTGGCGTTGCGGCTGATGCGACGGAGCTCGTCCAGCTCCAGGTGAAAGCCACCTTTAATCACCTGGCCGCCGCCCACTTCCACAGCCGGATCTTCGAGCGATCGCCCGCTCGATGACGCTCCACCACCGGCTCCAGTTCGTCGAGCCCAGCGGTTATCTCTCTCAGTATGGCCGCCTGCAGGTTCTCGATCTCTTTCTTGATGACGGGAATCTGGCGCAGGGTCTCGTTCAGATTGAGCAGGTGGTGGGGAGAGGCCAGGTTGAGAGCAATTTTGGAGGTCAGTTTGGCCAGATCGGCCAGGCATTTCAGAGTCCGGCGAACCTCGGCGCGGCTGATCATGTTCTGCGCGAACTCCGCCACCCCGTCCTGCCGCCGCTCAATTTCTTCGATCTGCGAGCAGCGGGATAGGAGAGCCATCGCTTCAGCAACCGCTTTCCCATGGCCGTGAGCGTGAAATCGACTGCCTCCAGCAAGGAACCATGGCCGCTGCCGGTGCGCAGGTTGCTGACAATCTCCAGGTTGCGGAACGAGACCGCATCCAGGATCAGGTGGTTTTCCGCCGGCGTGAAACCTCAGCACCGATAGGTTCTTCAATGCGGTCTTGCGGATAAGCTGCAGGTGGCGGATGCAGGGCCCCCGCCGCCCGCACCGCGGCCGGGTATCCGACCAGCCCCAGTCCCTCAATCGTCTCCACCCGGAACTAGCTCCTTCAGCAATGCTCGCTCTCCGCGTACATTGAACTCGTCCTCGCTTTTAGACTGTGACCAGGATGGGCGCGAAATCGGGTAACCGTTTTTCCAGGCTCCGCAACTCCGCCTCGAACGGTTTGGCCAAAACGATCTCCCGCGGGCATTTACGGAAAAGTTCGTTCAAGAACCCTTCCAGATTTGTCCGCGGGAAGGATTTTACTTCAAAATCGGAGACCGCCAGATCCAAGGCGGCCAAAGCCAGCGAGGTGTCATCGACGGCCAACGAAACGATATAAGTTGCCCTGGCCCGACTCCAAACTCTCGATTTCCAAAGCGGTGGCCGGGGTGAGCATATGGGTGACTTCGCGCCGCACGAGCCCCTTGGCCAGGGCCGGGTCTTCGACCTGTTCGCAGATGGCCACCTTGAAGCCCTTGCGAGCAGTTTGGCGGCATAGTTCTCCATGGCGTGATAAGGCACGCCGCAGAGAGGGACTGCATCCCCCTTGTTCTTGTTGCGTGAGGTTAGAACCACCTCCAGGATGGGTGCGGCCACCCGGGCGTCATCAAAAAACATCTCGTAAAAATCCCCCATGCGGAAGAAAAGAATGGCATCCGGGTACTCTTTTTTTATCTCAAAATACTGCTTGAGCATGGGGGTGATGCCATTTTCTTTCATTTCTCCAGATTATAGCACAGGCCTGCGTGCAGCCGGTCAGTCGACCGCGTCAGTGCGGGTCGCAGAACTGCTTTCGAAATATTCCTTCAGGCGCGACCCCAGCAGGGTCCGACGGGCCTGCGGCCTGCTGTTGCGGACGGCTCGGGCCACCGTCGTCTCATCCGAGATCACCAGCAAACGTTTGCGGGCGCGGGTGATCGCCGTGTAGAGCAACTCCCGGCTGAGCATCGAGGCGTGCGAGGGCAGCAACGCCAGCACCACCACGTCGTATTCCGAACCCTGGGACTTGTGCACGGAAACCGCGTACGCCAGGGTCAGCTCCTCCAACTCGTCAAAGGCGTATTCAATGCGCCGGCCATCAAAGTTGACGCGCAGGATCCGTTTTAGCGTATCGCCATCCTCGACCACGCCCAGATCGCCGTTGAAAACCTCTCTGTCGTAATTGTTCTTGGTCTGCATCACCTTATCCAGTCGCCGGAACACCGTGCGTTCGCTCTGGAAGACGACGGGTTCGCTGTTGAAGGTTTCCTGAACCATCTCGTTGATCTGGTCGATACCCGCCGCACCCCGGTACATGGGCGCCAGGATCTGAAATTGGGACGAATTGAAAGGGTATTCGCCGGCGTAGTAACGGAGGATCGAGTCGATTTTTTTCAGGGCTTCGGCCTCGCTGGTCACCGGACCAAAACGAAATCTTGTTCTGGCGAATAGGCGGGAATGAGCGGCAGCAATCCGCTGTTGACTCGGTGGGCGTTTTCGACAATCAGGCTATCGGCTGTCTGGCGGAAATTTTGCCGCAAGTAATGGGTCGGGAAGCGTCCGCTCTGGATCAAATCACGCAGCACATTGCCCGGTCCCACAGAAGGCAATTGGTCTTTGTCGCCGATGATGATCAGCTGACTCTCGTCACCCAGCGCCTGCAGCAGGTAGTAAAAAAGGAATGCGTCCACCATCGAAAATTCGTCAACGATCAGGGTGTCGGCTTTGAGAGGATTCTGCCGGTGGTGGGCGAACTGACCCGTTTCGGGATTGTATTTGAGCAAGCGATGAATGGTGACGGCCGCTGTGTGGGCGCTCTCCTCGATACGCTTGGCCGCCCGGCCGGTAGGCGCGGCGATTAAAAAATGCCTGCCGTTTCGTTTCAACACCTCCATGAGGGCACGAATAATGGTGGTTTTGCCCGTTCCCGGTCCGCCGCTCAGAATGGCGATACGGTTGCGCGCGGCTTCCAGAACCGCCTGCTTCTGCTCGCTGGTGAGTTCGAGGGAGAGCTTTTCAAAAATCGATTCAAAGTTGATTTCCAGAAAAGACAACGGGGGACGGCGCTGCATGAAGACAAGCCGCTGGGCGGAGAATTTTTCTACCAACAAATTCAGTGGCGTGCTGATCACGGGTTCGGCCACGATTTCCCGGCACAACACTCCTTCGCGCTCCAGCTGCTCGATTCCCTGGCGTACCACCGCCGCGGGAATGTCCAGAAAGCCGGCCACCTGCTCCAGCAATTCGTTCTCCGGCACCGCCAGATCGCCCCGTTGAAATTCCCATTGCTCGCGGGTATGGAGGATCCCGGCACGGATACGCTGGGGGTCGTCGGGAGCCCCGCCCAAGGCCCGCGCCACGGCATCGGCGATCTTGAAGCCGATGCCGCGGATGCGGCCAATCAGAGTGTAGGGATTTTTCTCGACCACGGCCAGCGACTCATCCCCGAACGCCTTAAAAATCTTGAAAATCGTCTCGTTGCCGATACCGAAAGGTGAAAGCTTGATGGCCAAATCGCGAACGGCGCGGCCCTCCCGCACGCTTTTTTTCACCTCTTCCAGCACCGACCGACGCAAGCCGGGAATGTGGAGCAGCTGTTCCGGCGAATTCTCCAGCACCTGGAAGGTCAAGCTGCCGAAGCGATCGACAATTTTTTGCGCCGTCTTCCTGCCGATGCCTTTGATGCGGCCCGAGCTCAGATATTTGGCAATTCCCTCGTGGTCCTCGGGAAGCAGGGTCTGGAAACGCCGTACCCGGAACTGCCGGCCGAAGCGAGGGTGTTCGACCGCCTCGCCTTCGACCTGCAACAGGTCGCCCTCATGGACACCGACCAGATTGCCGACAATGATCTGGGTTTCTCGGCTGCCAAACACCTGCGCTTTGAATACGGCGAAACCCGAGTCAGCGGCGGTGAATATCTTTTTGCTGACCCTGACGCGGAATTCCGGCAAGCGCGTTAATTCAGCGAGACCGGGATTACATCCGGACTATCGATGGCGATGTTTTCGATGAATTTGACCGTTTTCTGCTCCGGTGTGTAGGTCATGATCACCGAATGGGCTCGGTACCCGCCGCCAAAAAAGCGAATCCCTTTGAGCAGAGCCCCGGTGGTGACACCGGTGGCGGCAAACACCAGCCGCTTGCCGGGAGCCAGGTCGTCCGCCGTGTAGACCTTGGCGAACCCTCCGCGGATGCCCATCTTGCGGATGCGCTGGGCATCGCCCTCCCGGAAGGGAAAGAGCTTGGTTTGCATGTCGCCGTTCAAACATTTGATCGCGGCTGCCGTCAGCACTCCCTCGGGCGCCCCGCCGATGCCCATCACCGCGTGCACGCCGGTACCGCGCATGGCCGCTGAAATGCCCGCACTCAGGTCGCCGTCGCTGATCAGCTTGATGCGTGCACCGGCCTTGCGGATCTGGCGGATCAGGTCGTTGTGCCGTTCGCGTTGGAGCACGATAATCACCAGGTCTTCAATATCCCGGTTCAGGCCGCTGGCGATCCGCCGCAGGTTCTCCTTGACGGGGGCATTGATATCAATATTGCCCTTGTTGGAGGGCCCGACAATGATCTTGTTCATGTATATGTCCGGGGCGTTCAGCAATCCCCCCGGCTCCGAGGCGGCGATCACCGAAATGGCATTCTCCGCGCCATGGGCGCAGAGGTTGGTGCCTTCCAGGGGATCCACGGCGATGTCCACTCTGGGATAGCGTTTCCCCGCGGCTTTTTCCTTGCCCACTTTCTCACCGATGAAGAGCATGGGGGCTTCGTCCCGTTCGCCTTCGCCGATGACCACCCTGCCCTCGAGTTCGATCAGGTCCAGCTCCCGGCGCATCGCCTCCACGGCTTTCAGATCGGAAAACTTGCGATCGCCCTGGCCCATGGTCTTGGCGGCGGCCACTGCGGCCGCCTCCACGACCCGCAGGAAATGGACCGATAGTTCATCGACAAAATTCATGACGCCTCCTCGCTGCCCATTATACCGGAATCCCAGAAAATCGCAACGCGGTAGCCGATTGCATAAAGAGGGCCACTTCTCTAACATAAACGCATGAACCTGAAACGGCTGAACTGGAACCCGCAAATACATCGGCGGCTCGAGCGCCTGGCTGCCAGTGGCCGGCAGGGCGACCTGGCTGTATTCGACTGGGACAACACCTGCATGTTCGGCGACATCGGTGACTCCTTCTTCCGCCACCAGATTCTCCATCTCGACCTGCGTCTGAGCAACCGCCAGCTGGCTGCCCTGCTTCCCGAGCGGATCGGCAAGTCCAGCCGGATGGTTCTGGGTGGCAAGACCTTTAGTTTACCGGTGCTCAAGGCGAGGATCTTGGAAAATTACTGCCAGTTGGAAAAACGGGACTTGTCATACAGCCGCTGCAGACGCCAGCCTGCCTATCATGATTTTGTCCTGCTCATGCTGCTCCTCTGGCAGGGCTTGGAGCATACCGTTAACAAAGGAACACCCTACGCCTATCCCTGGCTAACCGGATTCCTGCAGGGATTCCGGCCGGAGGAGATTCGCCATATTGCCGGACGCCTTTTCCAGAGGCTGCGCCGCTTAGGGATCCTCCGGCGCGCGGTTACGGATTTCAGCCATGCCCTTTCCTGCAGCTGGCTGGAGGGAGTGCGGATCTACCCCGAGATGAAAGACCTGATGACTTTTCTCAAGAGCCGGGGATTTACCATTGTTGTGGTAACCGCCACCGCGCCGGTCATCGTCGAGGGAGTGCTGCACCGCACCGGCCATGCCGTCGACCGGCTGATCGGCATGTCCACGGAAGTGAAAAAAGGCCTGTTGACCGCCCATTTGGACCGACGCCTGCTGGCCAACTATGGAAAGGGAAAAGCAGAAAACATCCTGCGCCTCTGCGGCCGAGAACCGCTGCTGGTTGCCGGAGACAGCGACGGCGATGTGGCCATGCTTACCCGCTTTCCCGCCACCCGAGTGCGTCTGATCATCGACTGCGGGCTGCAAGGCGAAATCGAAATCCTCTATCAAAAGGCCCGGGTCGGGGAGGACGGCTATATGCTCCAGGCCATCGATTTGGAACGGGGGGCGTTCTTGCCGAGATAAATCTGTACAGGAGGAAATAGATGAGTGGAACGATGGCTTACTGCGGTTTGCATTGCCAAACATGCCCGATCTATTTGGCAACAAGGATAGAGAATAAAGAAAGACAGGCGAAAATGAGAGCTGAAATCGCCCAACTGTGTAAAGAGCAATATGGAATGAAGTATGGGCCGGAAGACATCACGGATTGCGACGGTTGTCGGGCAGAAGGAAGAAGACTATTCTTGGCAAGCAAGAAATGTCCCATCAGGAAATGCGCAGGGCAGAAGGGGCTTGAAAACTGTGCCTATTGCACTGAATATGCCTGCAAGCAGATTGAAGCGTTCTTCAAAACAGATCCAACTGCCAAGGCACGCTTGGACGAGATAAGAAGTTGCATTCGGGCGAGAAGTCCATGATTGTCCTACGGGAAAAAATAATAAACGGCAAACTGTTCCGCTTGGTGCAAAACTCGATCATCGAGGAGCCGGTGGAAGCCATTGTTAATCCGGCTAATGAACGACTGGCCCATGGCGGAGGAGTGGCCGGCCTGATCGCCCGCAGCGGCGGCCCCCAGATTCAACGAGAAAGCGACCGCCGCGCGCCAGTGGCCACCGGCAGCGCCACCCACACCACGGCGGGTCAATTACCTTTCCGCTGCATCATCCACGCGGTCGGCCCTATCTGGCGGGGAGGCCAGTATGGGGAAGAGCGGCTGCTGGCCGCTGCGGTCCGCTCCGCTCTGGAACTGGCCGACCGGCTCGGCATCCGCTCGCTATCGCTTCCGGCCATTTCCACCGGTATCTTCAATTACCCACTCGAGCCTGCACTGCGGACCATCGTCACGGAGATCGTCAAGTGTATGGCCACGGCCACCAGCCTGGAAGAAATCCGCCTGTGCGAATACGCGGCAGACAAAGCCAGGGCCATGCTCAAAATCATTAAAGCCCGTGGGCTGGCCGGTACTTGAGCTGGCTTGTAATTTTTTTATGCCTTTTATAAAATGCCCCTATGCGCTACCTGCTGTTGACTCTGCTCGTCGCCGGACTGATTGTCCTCCTCCTCCATTCCCTCAAAACCAGCAAGGAGGTGGCAACGGCGTCGAGGCCCAATCCCATGCTCAAAGCCAAAACAGTGGCCCTTCAGGCCCAGTTGGATACCGTGGCCTCTGCGCTCAGCCAGTATTACACCGATCAAAACTCCTACCCGGAGAAGCTGCAAGACCTGATCCCGCGCTATCTGGCAGGCGAAAACGACCTGATTGATCCTTGGGGAAACCGCCTGCAGCTGCGCCGGGAAAGCGAGGAAAGCGTGTTTCTGCTATCGGCTGGGCCGGATAGGCAGTTCGGCACCAGCGACGATATCCAAAGGAGCCTATGATGAAACTCACCGACTACCTGAAAGAAGGTCACATTTACATTGCCGAAAGCTTCAAAGACACGGCCAATCTATACCATACATTTTCGCAATTCTTGAAAGAGCAATCGGTCATTCGTGATCCCAGGGCGGTAAAACGGCTATTTATCAAGCGCGAGAGTATCCAATCCACGGGTATTGGCAAGGGGGCGGCTACTCCCCATATATTTTCCAAAGAATTCTCCCACTTCACCGTGTTCGTCGTGTTGATCCGCCAGGGACTCGATTTCAACGCACCCGACGGTCAGCCGGTCTTCCTGGTTTTCCTGATCATGAGCGATGATCGAGACGTCGGCCTTCACCTCAAGACGCTGGCCCACATCTCCCGGCTGGTCATGCAAACCGACCTAGTGGAAAAAGCAAAAATCGCCACTCACCCTCAAGAAATCTATCGCTTGGTGGCCGACAGGGAGAATATGATTTAACCGCCGCCAGAGACCCCGGAAAGCGGTCTGCGGTTGACAAAATTCTCTTTCTATAATATGATAACGACTCAATGGAATGAAAATTTTCGTCGCCGAAGAAGCCGGATTTTGTTTTGGAGTAAAAAGAGCTTTGAAATTAATCGACCAACTGCTAAAGGAAGGAAAACGCATCCAGACCTTCGGCCCACTCATCCATAACCAGGCGGTACTCAAGCGATTGTCCCAAAAAGGAGTCCAGACCATCGGCTCCTTGAACGCACACCAACCGCAGAAAACCCTGGTCATCCGCACCCATGGCATTCCCCGAACCACGGAGAAGCGCCTCCAGCGCCGGCGTTCCGAGTGCCTCGACGCCACCTGCCCCTTGGTCAAGCGGATCCACCGTATCATTGAAAAACTGGCCGCTCGCTCGGCCCAGGTTATCATCGTCGGCGACCGTAACCATCCGGAAATCGCCGCCGCCAAGAGTTACGCCCGACGCGTCACCGTGGTCAGCTCGATTGCCGAAGCCCGGGCACTGCCCCGTACGTCGTCGGCCAGCGTCGTGGCCCAGACCACCCTGGACGGCGAGCTGTTCAAATCCATCATTTCCATCCTGATGGAAAAAACCGAAAAATTGGAGGTGTTCAACACCATCTGCGAAGCCACCAAGGTCCGCCAGCGGGCTGCCGCCAAATTGGCCGCCGCCGTCGATTGCATGCTGGTCATCGGCAGCAGGAACTCTTCCAATACCTGCAAACTGGTCGATATCGCCAAAGATCGCAACCGCAACACCATCCACATCGAGAATCCCAACGACCTGAAGAAATCCCGTTTGCTCAAGCGTCTCAAAACGTTCAACCGCATCGGCATCACGGCCGGAGCTTCCACCCCTCCGGAAGAGATCGTTCAGGTCAAGAAGCTGTTGCAACAAGTCACCATAGAAAAGGAGAAGCGCCATGGCGGATGAAAAAGATGTGATCCATTCCCCCCCAGCGAGGATTTCTCAGAACTGGTCAAAGATTACGGCTTGAAAAGCCTGGACGGACATTCAGCGGTCGAAGGCCATATTATCGACATCCACAATGAGCGGGTGGTGATTGATATCGGTCAGAAAACCGAAGGTATCCTCGACCGCGCCGGAGCTGCTGGACTGGGAAGGAAAAATGCAATACAAGGTGGGCGACACGATCACCGTCCTGCCCATGAACTGGCAACCGCAAAGAAGGATACATCATGGTTTCCAAGAAGCGCTGGATGTGCTGGAAGGCTGGGAAAAAGTCAATCGCGCCTTCAAGAAGAACATCCCCCTGCTCGGCCGCATTCTGCGCCAGACACCTGACGAGAAGGGGTTCATCGTCGACATGGGCGTGGAAATGTTCCTGCCCATGAGCCAGGTGGACATGCACAAGGTGAAAACTCCCAAGAAGATGCTGGGCAAGGAATTCATGTTCAAGGTGACCAAACTCAACAAGAAGGAGATGAGCGGCACACTTTCCCGGCGGGTTCTTTTGGAAGAGGAAAAGAAGGAAAAAACCAAAAAAATTTTTGACTCCTTGGTGGCCGGCCAGCTGGTCAAGGGCGTGGTCACATCGGTCGTCGACTACGGCGCCTTCGTCGATCTGGGTGGAGTGGAAGGGCTGGTGCATAAAGACAACATCTCCTACGGGAGGATCAACCATCCCAGTGAAAAATTGCGCAAGGGCGACGAGATGGAAGTCAAGGTCCTGGACATCGACAAGGAGAAGGGCAAGATCTCCCTGGGTATCAAACAGCGCTTCCCCGATCCCTGGCTCAGCATCGGAGAGAAATATCCGGTCGGCAAGCGCCTGATTGCCAAAGTGGTAAAAATCGTCAGTTTCGGCGCTTTCATCGAACTGGAAGAGGGAATGGAGGGGCTGCTGCACATCTCCGATTTGACCTGGGAGGGGCGGCCCAACTCCGTGGAAGAATACGTGGCCGTGGGCGACAAGCTCTGGGTCCAGGTGATCGAGGTCAACAAGGAGGAAAAAAAGATCAAGCTGGGTCTCAAGCAGCTGGAGATGCGCCTAGAAGAAAAATACATTGAAAAACACGCCGTCGGTGAGATCGTCAAGGGCAAAGTCAAGAAAATCCTAAAATCGCGCGTCTTCGTTGGCCTGGAAGGCGACCTGGAGGGCGTGATCAAGATTTCCGATATCAGCTATTACCAAATCGACTCGCCGGATGAATTCATGAAGGAGGGTGAAGAAATCGAAGCCATGATCATCAGCGACGAGCTGGACAGGAATTGCAAGGTCCAGCTGGGAGTCAAGCAGCTGAGCGAGAGCCAATGGAGCAGCTTCTTCCACAAGCACAAGGCGGGCAATATCATCCCGGTCATCATCAAAAAGGTAACCGATAATGGCATCACGGTGGAGATCAGCAAGATCATTGAGGGATTCGTTCGCCTGGGAGATATCAATGAAGATAAACTCACCCTGAAAGACATCCAGGCCAAATACAAACCCGGGGACCAAAAGGAAGCATTGATTGTGCGCCTGGAGCCAGAAAAAAAGAAGATCTATTTAAGTTTCAGGGCTTTGAACCGCATTCACGAAAGGGAAGAAATCGAAAAATACATGAAAGCCGGCGACGATTCGATCACCACCATCGGCGATCTGCTCCAGAATGAACTCGACCGGCGCAAGTAGGGGCGCCTGCGCGTGCCAGGGGACAAGAAGAGAATGAAATTTCTGGCGGCCCCCTGGCGCTGGAAATTCATATCCGGCTTGCTCAAGGAGCGGGAATGCATCTTCTGCCAAGCCTTGAAGCAAGACGACGCAGAGTCGTTCGTTCTCTGGCGCGGCCGCAACCATTTCCTGATGCTCAATAAATACCCTTACAGCACCGGGCATTTGTTGATCGCGCCCAACCTCCATCGGGCGTCACCCGAACTGCTCCCAACTGCCGATCAGGTAGAAATAATCGAATTGCTTGAGCGGGCGTTGGCGGCACTGCGCCAGACGCTTCATCCCGAAGGCTTTAACATCGGCATGAATATCGGCAAGGCGGCCGGTGCCGGCATGGCCGATCACTATCATTGGCACATGGTTCCGCGTTGGGTGGGCGATGCCAACTTTATGCCTGTTGTGGGACAGACCCGGGTGTTCTCGGCTGACTTGTCCACCATTTATCGGCTGCTGCGGGACGCCCTATCCGCTGAGGGCGAACGCGCGAAAGGAACATGAGCGAATTCCAAGCACCCAAAGGCACCCAAGACATTTTTTATCCGGACATTCTCCGCTGGCAGTATCTGGAGGAAAAAATCCGGGAATACTTCAAACGTTTTCTGTACCGAGAAATCCGTACCCCTGTCTTCGAACACAGCGAACTGTTCCTCCGCAGCATCGGCAGCGAGACCGAGGTGGTGCAGAAAGAGATGTACACCTTTCGTGACAAGTCCGACCGGGAGCCTGACCCTGCGGCCGGAAAACACGGCCTCGGTGGTGCGGGCGGCCATTGAAAACAACCTTCTGGAAGCGCTGACGCCGCTGAAATTCTATATATCGGCCCCATGTTCCGCTACGACAAACCCCAAAAAGGACGCTTCCGCCAGTTCCATCAATTCGGCGTGGAGGTGCTGGGCGACGAGTCTCCGCAGGTCGACGCCGAAGTCATCTTTTCGGCCATGGATTTTCTGCGCAGCCTGCCTTTGCACCAGGTGCCGCTGCATCTGAATTCGGTCGGCTGCCCGCAATGCCGCCCGGCCTACCTGAACCTTCTTCAGCAAGCCGCCCAGCGCCGAGATCGAAACGCTTTGCGGCGACTGCCGCCAGCGCGCGCTGCAGAACCCGCTGCGCATTTTCGACTGCAAGCAGCACCGCCTGCATCGCCGCCTCCGACTCCTTCCCGCAGATCGGCGACCACCTCTGCTCCGCCTGCCGCGATCATTTCGCCGCGGTGCGCACACGCTGAGCTGCATGAACGTCCCTATTCGCTCAACAGCCGCGCCTGGTGCGCGGCCTGGACTACTACACCAAGACCGCCTTCGAGATCACCTCCGGACAGCTGGGGGCCCAGAACGCCCTGCTCGGCGGCGGCCGCTACGACAACCTGATCAAGGAGCTGGGCGGGCCCGACATGCCCGGCATCGGTTTTGCCGCTGGCATGGAGCGCATCATCTCGCACCTGGACGGATCTGGCCGCAATCGGAAAAAATCCTGTTCGTCGCTTACCAGGAGGCCGACTGGCTGGAACCGGCCTGCGCCTGGCCCGTTCCTGCTGGCAGCAGGGTTACAGCGCATCTCTGGAGTACCAGTGCAAGAACCTGAAAAAACAGTTCAAGCGGGCCGATCGCCTGGGCGCCACCTATACGCTGATCCTAGGCGAGGAAGAAATGCACCGCGGCTGCGGTCTCCATCAAAAACATGACAGACCCAGGAACAGGTGAGTATCGCCGGCAAGGACCTGGACGAATGGCTGAAAAAAAACTTTTGAAACGGGAGAATTACTGCGGCGCAGATCGGCAAAAACCAGGTGGGGCAGACCATCACCCTCTATGGCTGGGTGAACAACATGCGCGAACTGGGGGGCATGACCTTCATTGATCTGCGCGACCGCGAAGGCGTGCTGCAGATCGTGGTCAATGAACATTTTCCGGATCATGACCTGATCAAGCGGATCGGCAAGGAAACGGTCCTCCAAGTGCGCGGAACCGTGGCTCAGCGCAGCCAAGCCCAACCCCGACCTGCCGAGCGGCACAGTGGAGCTCATCGCCGAAGAGATAACCATCCTGGCCGAATCCGCAGTTCCGCCGTTTTTTCCGGAAAGCCGCGGCCCGGTCTCCGAAGAATCTGCGCTTCAAGATACCGCTACATCGACATGCGCAACCGCGGTATGCAACGAAATTTCAAGCTGCGCAGCCAAGTCAACCTGCTAAAGCCCGCCAGTATCTCGGCCAGCAGGGATTCATCGACATCGAAACTCCGATGCTGTCCAAAGCCACGCCCGAAGGCGCCCGCGATTACCTGGTCCCATCCCGGATATACAAGGGCAAGATGTTCGCCCTGCCCCAGTCGCCGCAGCAGTTCAAACAGCTGCTGATGGTCTCTGGCTTCGAGCGCTATTTCCAGATCATGTCGCTGCTTCCGCGACGAGGACCTGCGCGCCGACCGCCAGCCCGAATTCACCCAGATCGACATCGAGATGAGCTTCGCCGAACCGGCCGAATTGTTCGCCATCATCGAAGCGCCTGCTGGCGCGAACTCTTCGCCCTGCGCGGCATCACCGGTTTCCCTGACCCTTCCGGCGCCTTCCCTACCGGGAAGCCATGGAAGAATACGGCATCGAACAAACCCGACCTGCGCATCCCCTACAAAATCCACGATTTTATCGTCCGCGCGCCGGCGAACTGGGCTCCACCATCTTGAACAACGCCCTGGCCGCCGGCAGCAAAAGTCGCGGTCTGGTGTTGCCTCAGTCCCTATCCTATTCCCGCAAAGCCCTGGACGAGCCTTTGACGGCATGGTGAAGAACCTGGGCGGCAAGGGCGCCATTTGGATGAAAAAAGACGAGTCCGGTTTCAAGTCTTCCTTGAAAATCGAAGCGCCGGCGATCGAGTCGTTCTTCAAGGCCAACGGCCTGACTCCGGACAGCCTGGTGCTTCTGGTCGCCGACACCCCCGACCGCTCCCTGCTGGTGGCCTCCAAACTGCGCGAGCAGGCGGGCAAGAATCGGATCAAGCCGGGCAGTCACGAATTCCTCTGGGTAACCGATTTTCCTCTTTTCTTCTTCAATGAGGAAGAAAAACGGCTCGACTCCAACCATCATCCGTTCACTTCGCCCCATCCCCAGGACATCGCCAGACTGGAAAAAGAGCCTCTAGCCATTCGATCCCTGGCCTACGACGTGGTGCTCAACGGAGTGGAGATCGGCGGCGGGAGCCAGCGCATCCACGATCCACGACCTGCAACGCCGCGTGTTCCAGCTTCTCGGCCTGAGCGACGAGGAGATCGAGGATAAGTTCGGCTTCTTCATCCAAGCCCTGAAGTTCGGCACGCCGCCCCACCTGGGCATCGCCTTGGGTTTCGACCGCATTTTAATGCTGCTCGCCGGCGAAGAATCGATCCGCGAAATGATCGCCTTCCCCAAGACCACCTCGTCGCTCTGCCTGTTGACCGGTTCGCCTACCAAGGTTTCAGCCAAGCAGCTGGAAGAGCTGGGCCTGATTCTCCGCAAGTAATGGACATTTTTCCCAACCCCACGGGATTCGCGAAAAGCCCTTTCCTGAGAGCCCGGAGCTCGACGACCGAACTTGACAAAAAACGATTTTTTGAGTATCCTGTAGCACTCGCGCGGGAATAGCTCAATGGTAGAGCGCAACCTTGCCAAGGTTGATGTTGCGGGTTCAAATCCCGTTTCCCGCTCCATGGCGGCGTAGCCAAGTGGCAAGGCAGCGGTCTGCAAAACCGCTATTCATCGGTTCAAATCCGGTCGCCGCCTCGCTCCCCAAACCTATTGTTACTGTGGATCGCAATACCCTCAGAGATTTTTTAAATTATTAATTGCCCAGTAATTTCAAATGCCAAAAAAATCAACCACTTCCGGTTTCAACGTCTTCAGACTGGCCAACACCTGGGCAGCGTTGCCGACGATGATGATCAGCCCTTTTTCGTGTAAGCCCGCTTTTTGCCTGATCAGGAAATAGTCTTCGGCCACATTGTTCGTCTTCTCCAAATTAACCTTCTGAAACAACTCCGGAGAGGAGAATTGCGCGTAATACTCCTCGCCGCCGGGATTGATGGCGGCATTGACCTCCACATCCACTTCCTGGCCCGGCTGGCCGCTGTCGACTTCTGTCTTCCCGATGAGGTAATTGAGGGCATTGCCAAGCTCGTTTCTTTCCAGGGGACGAAGGGTCAGCCGTTTCTTCTCCTGGTCGACCCGTGTGATCACACTTTCAATATCGATCGCATTGACCCGGACAGAGCTGCAAAGCACAGCCAGCCCCCGGTGGTTGAACAGCTCATTGCTCATTTGGTAGTTGTGTGAAAGGAAAATGTCGCTGTTGCGCTCCGATTGATAGAGCCGGCCATTGGGATAATGAAACAGGGTGTAGTTCACAATAAAGAAAGGAATGAAATTAAAATCGTTGAAGGCGGGAGCGATGTCAAAAAAGAAGATCAGTGGCGGTTCGTTGTCGTTGACGGGGATCAGAAAAACCCGGCGGCTGTTGTTGATAACCGGCTTTTCCGTGACCGGCTCGCTGCCGGCTTCACCGGCCGGAGTCCTCAGAGACAGGGTCAATGCCCTTTCCACCAGCATTTTCAAGTAATAGGGATTGAAATTTCCCTTGATGACCAGCAAACTTTTATCCTGGCGGAAATTCTTTTCATAAAATGAACGCACCTGGGCCAGGTTGGTGGTGCGTATCTGCGGCAGTGTGACCAGAGTCCGGCCCAAGCGGGAATTGGTAAAAAGCTGACTGTAAGCCAACTGGAAGGCCAAGTCTTTTTTCCATTCCCTGCCCTGTTGCAGAAATTTCAGGTAATCTTTTTTGCTTTCCAAAAAGCGCTTCAGGGTCAAACCGCCATAGCTGTAAAGCTCTTTGAGAAAACTGACAAATCCATCCAGCCGTTCGGGTGGGAAGGTGACGCTGATCTTGGCATATTCGGGGTTTTGTTCAACCTGGAAATCAGCACCCAGTTTGTTCAATTCACTGACCAGCGCAGAGGAGTTGTCGCCGAACATGTTCAGGAGAGTCAGACGGGGAATGGCCGGAGAGGAGAGGTAGGCCGAATCGCCCACGAAAAAGACGCACACTTCGGCGTAAATCAAGTAAACGGAAGGGTCCTGAATGATCTTCATTTTCAGGCCCCGGCCGCTGGAAAAATCATAGCGCTTGACTTCGGCCGCCATGCGGCCCGACACCAGGACCAGCAGACTTAAAAGCAAGACAAGCGATTTCAATGGGTTGCTGATCATCGTCTCACTTGGCCGCCGTGACATTCAAAATGACCTGGTTATCACGCCCCAGATATTTCTGGGCTGTATGAATTATATCATTGGCACTGATTTTATGCAGCCGCGCCAAGTAGGTGTTGGCATAATCGAGGTCATTGAAGAGATGGAAAAATTCAGCCACCTGCTGGCACCGTCCTTCCAACGAGGACATGGTTTTTAAAAATTCTACCTCCATTTGTGTCTTGACTTGCCTCATATCCGCATTGTCCAGGGGATAGGTTTGCAACACCAGCAGTTGTTGTCGGAAGATCTCTTTGGCCGCTTCCAAATTGGCGCGGCTGCCGCAGCTTAACTGGATCGTCAGGGCATTGGCCTCAAAATAATCGCTGTAGCTGCCAGAGATGTCCACATCCAGGTTCAATCTTCTGTTTAATTTGTTCAAAATGTAATCAAGTCGGGAAATTTTTTCGCCCAGCAGATAATGGTATAAAAAATCCACCAGGAGATAGTCGGCTGACAGCCGCCCCGGCCCCTGGAAGCCATAGACGACAAAGGGCCGTGCCAGTCCGGGAACAAGCCAGTTTTTGTATTGATATATATTGCGGTCTTGCCCGGAAGCGGCAAAATTGACCTTGGACCTGGAAGGAACCCCTATCTCAGGGAAATATCGGGCCACGGCATTGCGCAAGTCGCTGGTATCAAACCTGCCGGCCACCAGCAATACCACATTCGACAGCCGTTGAAAATTTCGATAGAGTTCCCTGATCCGATCGTTGCTGAAGGTGCGGATCTTGTTCAGGTCTCCGTAGAGCGGGTGCTCATAGGCGGTACCCTCCAGGAGGCGGCCGTTCACCCAGGTCCACGCTCTTTGGCTGGCATTGGTTTCCAGTAGGTGGCTGAGGCGGTTAAAAACCTGATTTTTCTGCTCATCCAGCACCGCGTCTGGAAGTTTGAGGCTCTTCAGCCTTTCGCTCTCGTAGCGCAAGGCGGCGTCGAGTTGAGGCTGGCTGGCGGGGAGCACTTGATAAAAAAAGCTGTTATCGTAGTTGACCCTGCCGCCGATGCGCCCACCATTGCGGTTGACGAACAGCACCTGATCAAAGGGTTCGAAATTTTCTGTGCCTTGAAACAGAAGATACTGATAGAGAAAAGAAGCACCCTGGATATCCTGTGGATCATCACGCACGCCGGTTAAAAAATAGAGGCAGATCGCCACGGCTCGTGTATTCTCGTCCGCTGAAAAAATGACGCGCAACCCGTTGGGCAACTCAAAAAATTTTAAATTAAAATTTTCTGCTGACAGGCCCAGTGCCAGAACCAAAAGCAGAATCCCTAACCGCGGTATTTTACGCACATATCTATTTTACCGGTATCCTCCTACGAGTCAAATAAAAGATCGGTGCTTGCCAGCAGTGACTTGACTTTTTTCAAAAAGGCAATTTATAATAGATTCTCACATCTTCTCTCCGGGAGGATTCCGATGAAGAAACGTTTAATGGTAATGATTACGCTGTTGTTCCTGGCGCTCACCCTGCTGCTGGCGGTGGAGAAGAAGCAAATGGAAAGATGGGTGAAGATCATCACTGAAAAAGACCCGCAAGTGAAGATGCAGAAATTGGAAGAATTTCACAACGAATACGGCGATAAAGACGATCAAATCACGCGCTTGATTTATCTGCATCTGGCTGACACTGCTTTTCAGTTAAAACAGTATGACAAGGCCGTTCAATATGGTGAGAAAGCCGGGGCCTTCAAAGAAGTGGAAACGTCCGAGCGGCTGAACCTTTACTTTCAACTGGCCAACGCCTATTTTGTGACCAAAAACGATATGGCCAAGGCGACAAACTACGCCAACTTGACCCTGGAGACGGCCAATGCCCTGCAGGGGCAGCAGCCCAAGCAACTTCTCGAACTCAAATACATTGCTCCCATCCTGCGTCTGCAAGTCAAAATCCTGGATACCAACGGTAACGACATCAAAACAGCCAGCGACCAGCTCAACAAGGCTCTGGAAGCCTTGCGCATTGATAAATCCGATGCCTCACAAAAAATTTTAGCCGCCATAGCAGCCAAACTTGAAAAACTTCAGCAAGATGATTTGGCCCTTAAAGCTTACGAGGCATTGTTCGAAGTCAAGCCCACCGCCACACTGGCCAACATGATCGGCATGACCTATAACAAAAAAGGAGACATGGCCAAAACCATGGACTACCTGAAAACCTCTTACAACATCAAGAAACAAGCGAATGTGGCTCACTTCCTGGGCATCCTTGCCAATAAAAACCAAGATCTCGATGCCGCGCTTAACTATTTTGCAGAAGCCTACCAGCTCAACGACGAAAAAGTCTCCCCCAAGTCATTCGATATCCTCAAGCACCTGTACTTCAACGTCAAAACCAAAGGCATGCCTCCGGAACAACAGGAAAAAGGCTTTCAGGAACTCTTGAACGCCGCCAAAGTACGGATTAACGAACCTCAAAAAATCTCAGACATTTAAAAGAATCTTTCGCCGATTCCCCTGCCGCTGGGTCACGCGCTGGGAATCCAGATATTCAAGCAGAACGATGATGTATTTGCGGCTGAGCGGGATCAAACTACGGAAACCGGCAATATCAATCCAATCCCCAAAATTTCTCTTGTATTTTTTCAGCCGATTGAGGATGCGCCCCAGCTCCTCGGCCAGGACAAAGTAGCGGACGTTCAATTGAATGATCTTGCCCTCGGTGAGCATACACCAGAGTACATCGTTGACCTGATTGAGGGGATTGGATGTCAGCTTCTGCACCTGCTCCAAGGAGAAGACAGGCAGATGGTTATGGCGCAGTATCCGCTCGATCTCATCCATCTGAGTTTTTTCATTCTCACTTAACGGCATTTTTTGAAAAACGAGGATGTTCTGGGTCAGTTTGAGCGGAAACTTCTGTTGCATGAAACGAAGCAGATATCTGAAAAAAAGAGATTCCTGAGGGATTTTGATTTGCCTGACGACGTCAGTTAACTTCAACGATTTGGCCCTTTTTTCATACGCCTCTGCGAGCAGCGTCTGCAATTCGTCGACGACATGCCGGAAATGATCAAAAGCGACAACTGCCAGGTGTCCGAAATCAATCACCTTCACCTTTTCGGCAATTTCCAATTCCACCAGCAGGTCGGTGATCCAGGCCCGCTGCAACGAGAAAAACGAGAGCAGTCTTTCCACCTCCAGGAAGTGGTCCACCTGAAGGAGTTCGAGGAGGATATCGGCGAATCCTTTTTCCCTGACCATCGGCAAAAAGAGGCCGAACTTCTTCAATTTCCTCTGGTTGTACTTCGTCAACACAGGCAAAAGGACTTCCGCTTGCCGGGCGTGGCGCTTCAGGGCAATGGTCTGTAAAAAAGTCAACTCCATTTGTGTCTTGAAGAACATCATATACAGGTCGGGAGCGATCGGCTTGAACGTGGCAGGCAGGCTCGTACCGGCGATCAGCACGTTGCAGGAAAACTCATTACCCAGCGCCTGGCTCAAGCGAACAAAATAGGCATTGAACATCACTGCGGCCACTCCAGCCGATGCCGGCGCTGATCAGCCGCCGGGAATCAACCTACTGAACGGGGCTGACACTGGTTTTTTTTATGAGAAACTTGTTTTTGAGGATGGTCGAAAAGGAGAGAAAGGAAATGTACAGATACCCATACTGGAAGAGGACCAGAAAGGGCAAGGTCAGCCAGATCCCTTCGATGATGCAGATGACCACCGTGATGGTGAAATAGACTCCCAACACCAACTCGATAAGGGGAATGAGCAGGCTTTTATTCCCCGTATAGCATTTGGTGGCCCAATTGTCGCCTTTATCCTCAATGCCGAATTTGGGGGTTCGGACAAATTCCGACTGTTTGTTGGCCAGCGCTTCCAGCACGGCTACGGAATTGTTGACCGACAGGCCAATGCCCAGTCCCATCAGCAACGGCAGGTATTTGAAGGTGGTGGTCCAGTTGGAATAGAGCTCCCTTTGGGAGACGATGTAAAACGCCGAAACCGATGCCGTGGCCAAAAGGAAGAGCGGTACATCGATAAATGATCAACTGGTTCCAGTTCAGGTTCCGCCGCAGAATGACCACCGGGAGGATGGAAATCGACAGCGGGACCATCAGCAAATAGGCAATGTTGGCCGCCAGGTGGAAGAACGCCTCCACCTTCACCTTCAGAGACAAGGAGGACCTGAACATCCTCGGCAATATCTTTTTGGCCGTTTGGATCGAACCTTTGGCCCAGCGGTGCTGCTGGGTTTTGAAAGCGACGATATCCACCGGCAGCTCAGCCGGAACGGAAAATTCGGGCAGGTAAATGAATTTCCAGCCTTTCATCTGTACGCGGTAGCTCAGGTCCAGGTCTTCGGTCAGCGTGTCATGCTGCCAGCCTCCGCCATCGACGATAGCTGCATTGCGCCAGATGCCGGCCGTGCCGTTGAAATTGAAGAAACGACCCGAGCGGTTGCGGGCCGTATGCTCGATGACGAAATGGCCGTCGAGAAAGATGGACTGCAGGTTGGTGATCAGGGAAAAATTGCGGTTCAGGTGGCTCCAGCGCATCTGCACCATGCCCACATTGGGGGCGGTGAAAAAATGGATAGTATTCGTTAGAAAATGCTTGTGGGGGATAAAATCGGCATCAAAGATGGCAATGAACTCGCCCTTGGCCACTTTCATGCCCTTCTTCCAGGGCGCCGGCCTTAAAGCCCTTGCGGTTCTGGCGCGATGCAGATAGGAGATGTCCAGTCCCTGTTCCTGGTAATAGATCAACCCGCCGCGAGGCGATGGCGCACGGTCTCGTCGGTGGAATCGTCCAGGACCTGGATTTCCAGCAGTTCGCGCGGGATAATCCATTTTCACCACCGCATCGATCAATCGCTCGGCCACGTACATCTCGTTGTACATCGGCAATTGGATGGTGACCCGCGGCAAGTCTCAGAAATATCCCTTCGGTTTTGAGACTGCTTTTTTATTCTTCAAATAGAGATAGACCATATAATAACGGTGGGCGCCGAAACACAGCCAGGATCGAAAGCACCACGAAATAAAGCACAACCACGTAAATCATTTAGGTTTTCCATTGACTCCCCATTAGGTCACGATCGAATAAGTATTATATAACAAAATCCGCCACAATTCAAGCGGCCGCGAGGGAAAGTGAGGGAAAATCGGGGTGAGAGGATTTGAACCTCCGGCCTTTCCGACCCGAACGGAACGCGCTAGCCAGTCTGCGCTACACCCCGTGACGGCTATTGTACCATAAAACGTCGGGTCTGAAAACCCCGGGGAAAGCGGTTTTTGTATTGACAGAAACAACGTTCTCGGCTAATAAAAGAATGTCCAACAAGGGGGTGACCTATGAAACGGGCGTTGATCAGTGTCTTCCACAAAACCGGCGTGGATGAAATCGCCGCACTCCTGACCGCCCGCGGCTGGGAGATCATTTCCACTGGCGGCACGGCCAAGTTTTTAAAAGAAAAGGGAATCGCGGTCCGGGATATAAAGGAAATCACGGGCTTCCCGGAGATCCTCGATGGCCGGGTCAAGACCCTGCACCCGTTGATCTTTGGCACCCGTCCTGGCCAAGAAGACGCGAGGACCATCTCCGGCAACTGGAGGAACTGCAGGCCGAAAAATTCGACCTGGTGATCGTCAATTTCTATCCCTTTGAAGAAGCATTAAGCCGGGGAGCTGGGTCAGGCGGAGATGGTCGAGCAAATCGATGTCGGCGGTCCCGCCATGGTGCGAGCGGCGGCAAAAAATTTTCGCTACACCACGGTGGTGGTCGACGAGCAAGATTATCGCCCGGTGGCCGAAGCCCTGGCGCGCGACGGCGATATCCCACTGGAACAGAAACAGGCGCTTGCTTTCAAGGCTTTCTCCTATACCTCTTTCTACGATGCCCTCATCGCCGGTTTCCTGGGAAGCGAACAGGCGCTGCCAGCCGCATATTACACCGTCGCCGGTCGCAAGGTGTTGCAGCTGCGTTACGGCGAAAACCCCCACCAGCTTGCCGCCTTATATATTCGTGACCGCCGCTCCCCTTTCTGGCAGATCGCCCAACTGCAGGGCAAGGAACTCTCTTTTAATAACCTGCTGGACCTGTCCATGAGCTACGAACTGCTCAACGATTTCCAGGAATGCCCGCCGTTGGCGGTCATTGTCAAGCATCAGAACCCCTGCGGGGCGGCGCTGGCCGAGAGCCAACCACAGGCGTTTCATAACGCCCTGGCCGGGGATCCCCAATCGGCCTTCGGCGGCATCGTGGGTTTTAACCGCGTTGTGGAAGGTGCAACAGCCCAGACGATGAAAGACATTTTTCTGGAGGTGGTCATCGCCCCGGGATTTGCAGCGGAGGCCCTGAAGATCTTTAAAAAGAAAAAAAACCTGCGGCTGATTCAGGCCCCCCTCGGCTATCGTGAACTTCATGACGTCAAAACCATACCCGGCGGTTTCGTTTTTCAGACCCGCGACCAGGGCAACGAAAACAGCGATTCCTTCGCGCTGAAAACCGAACGCCCGCTCACCCCCAGCGAGCAGGCGGATGTCGCTTTCGGTTGGAAGCTTGTCAAATACGTTAAATCCAACGCCATTATCATCGTCAAGCAACAGCAACTGCTGGGGGTGGGCGCGGGCCAAATGAGCCGCGTGGACGCGGTGGAGCTGGCCATTCGCAAAAGCCGTTTCCCCCTGGCCGGGGCGGTGCTGCTTTCCGACGCTTTCTTCCCTTTCCCCGATTCCATTGATTTGGCTGCCGCCCAGAAAATTTCCGTGATCGTGGAACCGGGTGGCTCCGTCAAGGACGGCGAGGTCATCGCCACTGCCGCTGCACACGGCCTGTCGCTTCTCTTTACCAGCGTGCGCCATTTCCGCCATTGACCCGCTGAATCCGAAGCGCCCGGCGTTGACAAGCGCGCCTTAATCCGCTATCGTTCTGGCGAAAATGAAACTCTCCCTGGTGATCATCACCCACAATGAGGAGGAGCGTCTGCGGCCGGCTTTGGAGAGCAGCCGCGACCTGGTCGACGAGATCATTGTGTGTGATTCGTTCTCGAGCGATGGCACGCTGCGCATCGCCAAGGAATTCGGGGCCACCATCATCCAGCATCCCTTCCAGGATTACGGCAGCCAAAAGAACCTGGCCATGAGCAAAGCCAGCGGCGAGTGGATTCTCAACCTGGATGCCGACGAACGCCTGTCGGAACAGCTGCGCGCGTCCATCGCTCGCTGGAAGGCAGGACCCGAACCGGATGTGGACGGATACCGGATCAGGCGCAAAACCCACTACCTGGGACGCTGGATCCAACACTCCGGCTGGTACCCGGAAAGAAAACTGCGCCTGTTCAAAAAGGTGAAAGCCCGCTGGGAGGGGAGGGTCCACGAACGGCTGGAGCTCTCTGGCTCGTGCGGCATTCTGGCAGGCGATATCCTCCATTTCACCTACCGCAACCTGGAGGACCACCTGGCTCGGGTCAACCGTTACAGCACGTTCCAGGCCGAGGAAATCGTCACCCAGGGCAAAAAAATGCTTTTGCTCCGCGCTCTGGTGCTGCCACCCATTTCGTTCCTGCGCCATTATCTATGGCGTCTCGGCTTCTTGGACGGTTTTGCCGGACTGGTCATCGCCTTGCTCTCTTCCTGGACCACCTGCTTGAAATTCCTCAAGGCTATCGAACTTAAAAAATCTCGGTGCCATCATCGCGCCTGTTGAGCCGGAATCGACTGCTCCCACGGCCCGACTCTCCCGGCCCACATCCGGAGTCAACCCAACGCTCTCTTGTTAAAATAAAAAGAACACCGTACAATGGCGCTGTGAGTTGGAAAAACCCCTCTCCCGCCATTGTGGCCAAAACGATTCGGATTCTACTTTCTCTGGCCGTTATCGCGGCCGGCATCTATTACAAAAACTGGCTGGGATTGCTGGGAATCATCACCCTCATCAGCGCCTTTACCGGCGCTTGTCCTTTGAACTTGCGCTTCAGACCCCCCGATGGGCCCAAAGTAGACAGGTAATAACCCGCTTTTACGCCCATCCACAAATTTACGGGGAGCAAGACCGCTTATTGACAGGCAGCGCTTTTTTTGTTAAAATAATACTATATTTATTGCCTCAATCAAAGCGGAGGAACCTTGAATACCCCAAAAAAGACAGAGCGCTGGCGATTACTGTTTTTTGTTTGCGCTGCCCTGATCGTCCTGCTGACCGGTCTATGGTTCAGCGAACAGGCAAGAAATCGCAGGACCGTGGCCGTGCAAAATCGGTGCATCCAGGGATTGCGCGCCGAATTGACCTTGTATCGGCGGGGACATGAACGCCTCGACTATTACTTTTTCCAGGAAAACATCTTCCGTCTCCGCTATGCGGCGTTCACAAGAATCACAGCCGCTGTTTTCGAAAAAAGCAACCGCTTTGGATTCAACCCCTACCTGATCATGGCCCTGATCCAGGTGGAGAGCGGGTTCAATGCCTATGCGGTCTCCAGCCACGGCGCGTTCGGCCTCATGCAGGTCAACTATGCCGTATGGAAAGATGAACTCCATATCGACGGGAATAGAATCTTTGACGTCGACTACAATGTCGAACTGGGTTTGAAAATTCTCAGCCATTATTACCAAAAAACCAAGGGAAACATGTTCCTGGCGTTGCTTCTTTACAACAACGGTTCCAAACCCGACAACACCGCCTATTTCGCCAAGAGTTACAGCTACCGCTAGCCCTTTTCCTTCCCCCAGCGTCTTTTTCCTTAATTGTAAAAAAAGTCCGCCTGCGTCATAATCGGGGCATGAGGTCCCGGAAACGCAACAATCATGAAATTTTCCGGTGCTGGCCGTCTAATCGGATGAGGAGGGGAATATGAAACGTGTCATCCTGGCCGCACTGATTACTTGTCTCTGCGTCTTTTCTTCCCCTCCGTCAATCCGTACAACGGAGGACGAGCTCCAGGTCAGCGGCAATCTGTCGGGGCCTGTTGCCGATATTGAACACCGGGAACTGATTCTCATCTTTTCTGCTGACATGGTGCCGCTCGGGGGTAACCGACCGGGAGCCGAAATCGTTTCGCTGGCCCCGGCCGTGGCAGGCGATTTTTATTGGCGGGGCACCAAAACCCTGGCCTTCAAGCCCAAAACACGATTCGCCTACTCCACCCGTTACCGAGTGACCATCCCCTCAGGCATCAAGTCCCTGGGCACTCAAGAAATCAAAAAGACCGTGCAATGGGAGTTTACCACTCCGCTGGCTTTCCCGACCGAGTTCAGAACCGCCAGCGGCAGATATTTTTCATCATTTTCAAATCAGGAAAAATTGATCACCCCCGTCTGGGTTCAAGATGATCTTTACATCCGCTTCGCCCAGCCTGTTCTTTCTGCCCAGCTGAGTAAATTCTTGAAGGTGTCCCGCCTGGAGAACCAACAGGATGTCCCCTTCAGACTCTGGCCCGTGGAATCCAATCAGGTGCGCCTGCAATGGTTGAAACCGCTGCTACGACAGTCGCTCTATCGGATCAAACTGAAAGCCGGGTTTCCCGGGTCGGAGGGGAATTGGGGAACCGATCGCGACTTCTATGTTGATTTCCCGACCACGCCTCGCTTCAGCTTCAGCGGCCAGACGCGGCAGTTGATCTTTGTGGACCGCGGGCAGGTGGTGCTCTCTTTCAGCAATCCCTTGCCGGACATCCAGAAAGAGCATATCCGGGTTTTCCGGCAGCAAGCAGGAGAAAAGACACCGCTCGATTTTGAACTCTATACCTACAACCAGTCAGACCTTTTTCTGGAAAGCAAAGAAAAACTCCAATCGGGCAACCGCCTGCGCATCGAAATTGACCCCGCCATCAAAAATGTATTCGACGAATCGCTGGGGAAAACAGCAACCGCAGACGTCGAAGTCTGCTCCAGCCGCCAGCCTTCTATCAGCTCAGAAATCGGGGGGAACAACCTGGCTATTTCCACTCACAGCATTCGCCGCGCCCAGCTGCAACTTTTCCAGCTTGCCGAGGAATTCCTCGCCCAGATTGAAACCGGCGGCAGCGGCGTGCTCAAGCAAAAAAATTTCCGAGACCGGCTGCTGTTGAACGAAAAGTCCATTGATCTCTCTCTGTCCCAAGAGGAAGAACAAACGAAGAATTATTCTTTGGCCGATCTGTTGAAAACCCCGGCAAGCAAAAGCCAACCGGCCGGACGCGGCTTCTTTGCCCTGCTGGTCAACCGCGCGGAACCGTTCAACCTTTGCCATGATTATTACCTTTATCAATTTCCCCAGCAGCGCTATGGAGACCTGCAAGTCACCCATCTGCGCGACATGGATTTCATCGTTAAAACAAGCAGCCGGCAAACCCTGTTCTGGGTTTACGGAAACAAGAACGGCGCGGCGATAAGCGAAAGTCCGCTTCGCCTCTGCTGGGACAATTCCGTTTCCCTGGATCTTGGCCAGACCGACAGCCAGGGACTGCTGCAGGTGAATCGCGGCCTGCGTTTTGGCCAATGGGTCAGCGCCCGCAACCGCCACCGCGACGACTTGGCTTTCCTGAAAATTCAAGAGCGGTTACCCGATGTGGAGCCAAAAGAGACCCAGATAAAAATTTTCAGCGACCGTGACTTTTATCTCCCCGGAGATACCGTGCACATCAGCGGGCTGATCAAGGAATTTCAGGCCAGCCGCATCCGTTCTCCCCAGGAACACAGCGCCCAACTCGAAATCTTTGATCCGGACGACCAACGAATCAAATCCTTGCCCCTGCAGCTGGACAGTTGGGGCGGGTTTCACCAACCGTACGTGACGGAAAAGGGAGCCAAAAAAGGAGAGTACCAGTTCCGCGTGACCGCACAAGGAAACGAGAACCGCCACCGGGTGCGCATCGACTATTACCAGCCCAACACCTTCCAGATTTCCATCGCCGGCGTAAAGTCTACTTATCTTTACAATGAACCATTCAAATCCAAGGTGAGCGGAACGTTTTTGTCTGGAAACCCCATGTCCGGAGACAGCCTCGAATACCAAGTCTCATTTTCCCCGGCTTATTCTTTGGCCGATCTGTTCAACCGCCAGGACCTGCAGCCCTTCCAGTTCGGACTGGACGAGGTTTTTCGCCACAGCGACCCGCCGCTGAAGGGGAACGAGACGTTCAACCTCTCCGGCCAGGCGCAGCTGAACATCTCCCTGGAGCGTTTTGCCATGATCAACCACCTGGCTTTGCTCACTTTCAACGCCGTCGGCCAATCCAAAGAGGGCAAGGAATTCAGCGTCACCTCCAGCGCCCTTTACTTCCCCGGCAAGCGTATCACCGGCATCCAGATTCCCTACTACAATCGCTTCAAGGATACGCTGAAAGCCCGATTGCTCCTGCTCGATGCGCAGGGTCATACCGTTTCCGATGAGGTTCGTGTCTTTCTGTACCGGCAATACTACGAACAGGGACAAATGCGGGCCGAAGCGGTTGGCGAAAGCCGGGATGTATTTGTTGCCGGAAGCAGCGAATACACCTTCCAGGTCACCGGCGCCGGCCTTTACCTGATCCGCATTGACAGCCGAGATCCGAACGGCCGCGTGGTGTCCACCTCGGCGCCTTTTTTTGTCTGGGATTACAACTATGGAGCGTCCGACGTCCGGCTGGAAATCAAGACCGAAAAGAACACCTATGCCCCCGGCGAAAAAATCCATTGCTATATCCAATCACCCTCAGCCGGTCGGGCTCTGGTCACTGTGGAAAGTCACGAGGTGCGGGACGCCTGGGTCATTGACCTGGCCAAAACCACCCCTTTCGATATCACGGTGAAAAAAGAGTATTTCCCCGACTTCCGCATCTGCGTCAACGCAGTCTATGCCCAGAACCAGACCCAAGAAGCCGCCGTGGCCATCAGCGTGCAGGACGAGGAAAAACGACTCGCCATACAGATGCTAGCCCCGGCTGAAATCAAACCCGCCACGCGCGCCAAAATAAAAATAACGGTCCGCGATGCCCAGGGACGGCCGCAAAAAGCCAAGCTGTTCCTCACTTGCGTGGATGAGGGCAATCTGACGCTTTCCGGTTACCAACTGCCCGACCTGTTTGACTATTTCTACTATCAGCATTCCTACCGGGAGCAGCCTCTGGTGCACACCCTGTATTCCAAGTCCTTTACCCACTGGTCTTTCGCCCATCCCCTGCTGGATATCCCTCTGGCGACGAGCGGTATCTTTGGCCGGGTGATGCAGCCCGACGGGGCGCCTCTGGCCGACGCCATGCTGACACTGGCAGACCGACAACACCAGAATCTGCAACAGGTACGAACGTCGGCCGAGGGGTATTATTGTTTCGCCGCTGTCGGGCGTGGCAAGTTTTATGTCCGCTGCCAGACTCGCGGTTTCCATCCCCTGGAAACGGACGTCAGCCGCAGCGAGTACAATCAACAGGCACTCAGCGAACTCAACCTGGTTTTGATTCCCTCGACCATCCAACCGCGTCTGACCGATGAGGAGATGGTGCGCGGTGGGGTAGTGGGCGGCATGGTGGCTGAAAGACTGGCTCCGGCTCCGGTCAGCGCAAGACCCAGCCAGTTCCCCATGAAGGAGAAAAAGGCCGAGGATCAAGCCCTGGGCCAAGCCGGACAAAAGAACTGGGCGGGAATTGTTCTGCGCTCCGATTTCAAGGAGGTGCTTTTTTTCAATACCCTGGAAAGCAATGAACAGGGCCAAGCTGAAGTTGAATTTGATACGTCCGACAAGCTATCCACTTACCGCCTGATGGCGCTGGCCTACAGCGAGGATCAATTCGGTCAGGCCGAGCAGCCGCTGCGGGTCAGCAAACAACTGCTCCTGGAAGAGGCACTGCCCGCGTTTGCCCGGCAGCAGGACATGTTCCGGGCCGGCGTGCAGGTCAGCAACCGCAGCGACCGCAACCAGGCTGTGCGAGTCAAGGTAACCGTAGAAAACCTGCTGGCCCGTCCGGAAACCGAAAAGCAACTCACCCTCAAACCGCTCAACAACGAGATGGCCTATTTTGATTTCCTAACCGACCGACCGGGCGAAGCCATTTTTAAATTCTACGCCCTTTCAGCGCAAGACCGCGACGGCCTGCTTAAAAAAATCCAGGTGTTGGATAACCTGTTGAGTGAATCGCTGCTCGACTTCGACAGCGGCCGCAGCCTGAGCAAGCAGATACAGCCTCCAGCGGAAGCCGAGAATTCACGTTTGCGCATTCAGGTTTCACCCTCTATCCTCCGGCCCGCCGCCCGTATCGCCGAAAAGTTGATTTTCTATCCTTACGAATGCCTGGAGCAGCGCACCTCCAAAGTCATGCCCTTCCTGGTTCTGGACGAGGCGTTTATCCAAAAACTGGAACTCCGACTGGATCAAGAGCAGATTCGCCAGGCCATCCGTGGCTACCTGGAGAGTATTCCGGAATTCATGGCCGGCAACGGCGGACTTTCCTATTACCGCGGCGGCGAGTATGTATCCGATTACCTGACCGCCTACGTCTATTGGGCCTTGCAGTTGTGCCGGAAAAAAGGACTCGAGCCAGAACCGACTCTGGTCCGGCAGATTGCCGGCTACCTGAAAACCGTCCGCCCGGACAAGACCAATGAGAGCTTCCGCCAGTTCGTGCTCAGCCTGGACCAGCAAGCCGACAAAAAAGTGATCGCGGAGCTCTTTGCCGAAAGGGCCCAGCTGCCCCTCTCTGCCCGCCTCTTCCTGCTGCGAGCCATCCACAGCCAACTGCCGGACCGTTCAACCGAGGCGGCCCTGGTCAGCGAATTGAACAACAACCTGCAAGTGGAAGCCGACTTCGCTTATTTTGACGAGCGGGGATTCGGCTACAGCCGCGAATTCCCATTTTACTCATCCCGTTACACCACCGCCATGGCCCTTCAAGCTCTGCTGGAAACCCAGGGCAACCATCCCCTGGCCCTGCGCATTATGCATTGGCTGCTCGAAACCGATCCGGCCTACTGGAACACGACCCAGACCAACTTTTGGATTCTTTATGCCATGAACGAATATGCCCGGCGCCTGGAAAAAGATACGGCGCAATTCGCCGAGCTGACTGTGGGCGACAAAAAAACGGAAAAGCGCTTCAGCCAGGCGCAGGACATGCTGCAGCAGGACGAGCAACTGGGGTCGTCCAAGCAGATCATCCCGGTCCATGTCCAGGCCGACCAGCCGGTAGTGCTCACCACCGTCCTGGAATACAAGCTCCGTCAGGCGCCGGCCAAGAACCGCGGCATCCAGGTCCAGCGGAACGTGTACGGTGCGGATGGCCGGCTGGCCACAACCTTTGGCAAAGGGAAAATCTACCAAGTGGAAATTCTGGCCGATTGCGCCAAGGAGGTCCCCTATGGAGTGATTGACGAACCCCTGGCGGCCGGCTTCCAGGTCATGCGCCAGGATATCGCCACCACCCGCACCCTGCAAGAATTCAACAATGACAATGCCAATTCCCATTATCGGCCCTGGCTGCGCCAGGAAAACGCCCCCGAACGAATTGTCTTTTATACCTATAGCCTGAACGGCAGAATCCGCATCGTCTATTTCATCAAAGCGTTGTACAGCGGCACCTTCACCTGGTTGCCCACCCAAGTTCAGGGAATGTACCACCCGCAATTTTTCGGACGGGCCGCGATCCGAATGGTCACCATCAGCGAGTAGCTCCGGAGACCCAGCAGTCCCGGTCCTGCCGTTTGACTTAACGGAGAATTGCAGATACAATTGTGCCTTCATTTTTTCAGAGCGATAGAGGCCGAACATGGACAAACTGATTTACCTGGATAACGGCGCCACCTCTTTTCCCAAACCCGAGGAAGTCTACACCTTTATGGACTACTTTTACAGGAATTTCGGAGTCAATCCCGGCCGTTCCGGTTACGATTTGTGCATCGCAGCCGGAGGGATCGTGGAGGAGACACGCAAGCTTCTGACCCGGTTCTTCAACGGCCGGGATTCCAACCGGCTGATTTTCTCTGCCAATTCGACGGACGCCTTGAACCTGGCCATTTTCGGTCTGCTGAAACAGGGCGATCATGCCATTACCACCACACTGGAGCACAATTCGGTGCTCCGCCCCTTGTACCACCTGTTCAAGGATAGCGGCGTGGAGTTCGACTATGTCCCATTCAACCCGGCCGGTTTCGTGGAGCCAGACGACATTCGCAAGCGGTTCAAGCCCAACACGCGCCTGGTGGCCGTCAACCACGGGTCCAACGTTATCGGTACAATCCAACCGGTCGGAGAAATCGGTCGCCTCTGCCGCAAACAGGGCATCCCCCTGTTAATCGACGCCTCACAGACAGCCGGCAAGATTCCCATTGACATCGAGGCTCTCGCGGTTGACATTATCGCGTTCACCGGTCACAAATCGCTGATGGGCCCAATGGGCATTGGCGGTCTCTACGTCCGCGACGAGATCGATATCCGCCACACCCGCGCCGGCGGCACCGGAGTGCGCTCGGCCGTGCGCACACACCTGGACGAATATCCCTACCGCCTCGAATACGGAACAGGCAACCTCCCCGGCATTGCGGGATTGAATGCGGGCGTTAAATGGGTGGAGAAGCAGGGTCTGGCGAAGCTCTTCGAGCACGAGATGAAACTGCTACGCCTTCTGCGCGACGGTTTGCGCGCGATCGACGGCGTGATCCTCTACTGCCAAGAAGACCTGAAAGACCATATCGCAGTGCTGATTTTCAATATCGAGGGACTGGAAGCCCAGGACGTCGGCACCATCCTGGATGTGGACTACAACATCGCCTCGCGCACCGGTCTGCATTGCGCCCCCATGGTTCACGAACAGCTCGGAATCGACAAGATCCACGGCGCCGTACGCTTCGGGATCGGGCCCTTCAACACCGAGGAACACATCGAGCACGCCGTGAGCGCGATATCCGAGATCGCGGCCGGTCGGAAAAAAAAGAAGTAAGATCCGGCTTTTAGAGGACGTCGATATCGATCCGCGGGGGAAGGCTCAGCGTGGCATGTACCGGGCATTTCTCGGCGATGCGCCGAACCGCGGCCTTCTTCTCCGCGGGGAGATCGGCCGGCACCTCAATATCCACCACCAATGAGGCGATGCGCTTCGGGTCCGCAGCCAGTTCATAGGTCAGGCTCACCCTCACCCCTCCCTCCCGGCACCCCTGTCGCCGGCAGTAGTCCACGACCATGAGGGCGATGCAGCTTCCCAGCGAGGCGGCTAACAGTTCGACCGGGGAAGGGCCGCGGTCGGTTCCGCCGTCGCGTTCGGCGTGGTCCGAAACCAGCCTGTGCCCGCGCACGTCTATAACCAGGCCGCCTGTTTCAGCAGGAATGACAGTGATTAGATCCATACTCAGCGGGATTTCTTTCCCGTTCTCCCGGGTTCGATAACCAGGGCATTGGCCACGATTTCCGAAACGGTCTTCACCTCGACACCCAGTTTGTATTCTTTGTTCAATTCGATGAGCTGATCGATGCAGTTGTGACAGGGTGCCACCACGATCTTGGCTCCGGTTTTTTTAATTTGCTCCGCTTTTATTTTTCCCACCTGCAGGCGCCGCTTGGCAAACCGGGACATAGACAGCTGGCCACCGCCGCCGCCGCAACAGTAGTTTTTCTCCCGATTGGGACGCATTTCCACGAAACGGCTGACCGCCCGGTGCAGAATGAAACGCTGTTCTTCGACGATTCCGCCCAGCCGTACCAGGTTGCAGGGATCGTGCAAGGTGACCGGCAGGGCATTGCGTGCTGGATCGAGCCGAATCCGCCCCTGCCGGATGTAATCGGCGATTACCTGCAGCACGCTTTTCACCTCAAAACCATGACCCCGGTTCAGCCATTCGGCTGCCTCCCAGCGGTTGGCGTTGAAGCCATGGCCACACTCGCCGAGCACCAGGATAGAGCTGCCCAGCTTTTTCATGGATTCGAACAACCGGCCGGAAATCAAACCGGCCTTTTTATCATCGCCGCTGAACAGGCCGTAATTGGTCACATCGTAATGGTCACTGGAAAAAGTCCAGCTTTCGCCCGCGGCGTAAAAGACCTTGGCTGCGGCCAGAAGTGAAAGTGGGAAAAATTTGGGTTCGCGCGGATTGACAGTGTAGAATAGCTTGGCGCCTGTCTGATCAACAGGCAAACGTGCGGCCGGATCGCCCGTTTCCATTTGCAGCTCTTCTTCCAGCCAGTGCACTGTATCGAGCCACTCCTGTCGGAGGATGCCCATGTTATTCCCGGTTTCCACCGCTTTATTGACCGTGGATTGTAAATCAGGGGGGAACCAGCTCCAGTTCAGCCAGGACACCGCGCGCCGTACGGATTAACCGCGGAATGTAGATGCCCACGGTGCAATTGAGAAAGCAGCGGCCGCACAAACTGCAGCGGCCGAACAGCGAGTCCAGCCACTCCCTGACCATCTCGGGATTCAAATCCCGGGCCCCATTCCAGCGCGGAGCACGCCGGCCTGCCTGGGTAAAATACTTTTTAAAAACTGCCAACACCAGGTTCAACTTGTAGGCCGGATGGGCCTGAAGTTCGGGATTTGCCAAGTAATAATGGCAGGATTCGGCACACAATCCGCAGCGCACGCAGGAGTGGGCGAAAGCCACATCCCGGAAATCAAGCTTGCCGCGCAATGCCTCCAGGGCCGCCGCTAAATTTTCGGCCGTCAGCGACGCTATCTTCTGTTCCAGGGCGTCTGGGTTTTTCTGCTGTTCCATCATCAAGCCTCACGGCGCGGATGGGGGAAAACCCCGCGACGGCCGAAAAAGATTCCAAACAGGATGCGCGTGTAAAAGAAGAAAAAGCAGTGGCGGATCTTTCCCAGTGGAAGGTAGATGAAAAGCACGATGGAAAAGGCGAGTAAAACCGGATGCCAGCCGGACGACGCGGCGCTCAACAGAGCCAAAATCAGAAACAGGTCAACCAGCAGATTGGCACCGTAATCGTCCGGGCAACTGAGGGCCCGCAGGAACGGAAAAGAAAACCGCTTGATCAGCAGCCCGATGCCGCTCAAGGTGGCAGCCAGGAACAGCGGCCGAAAGAGGGTGAGCAAAAGCGGAGGAAGCGAAACACCGAGGGCCAGCGTGAGCACATAAAACAACGAAGCAAAAATCCCCAGATGATAGAAAACGCCCATAAAAAAAGTGACCGGGTGTCCACCCGCACTCTCTTTTTCCCAGGGCAGCATGCCCTGCCCAAACGCATACACAATTCCCTTGACGGCACTCTGCCGGGGTTCAGCCTGATGGGGCAGGCGACCGAAGCCGAAGGTTTTGGCCACCAGCATGGCCAGCGCCCCAAGTGAAAAAAGCGCCGCAAGGATAACCCCGAAACGCAGAACCGCATACCAGGTCATTGGACCTTTTAGACGCAGCCGTCGGGTTTGGGCAGACCGGCGACTTTGCAGGCGCCCTTGGCCGGTCCGGAGGGAAACAATTCATAAATATGACGCAAGGGGAACCCCGTGGCCTTGCAGATGGCACGAACCATAGGTGCGAGGGTGGTCTTCTGGTAATGGTCGCGGATGACCTGAATTATCGACCAGTGCTCGTCTGTGAGGCCGGCAAGTCCCTCTTCGCTCCGGGCCAGCGCTTCTGCCACTTCTTTATTCCATTGCTGAGGATCGTTGAGAAACCCTTCCTCATTCAGCTCCAGTTTCTGGCCCTTCACATCAATGAACGACATCCGCGAATTCCTCCTCGTGTGTGAAATTAAGCCACCCAGTATATCACAACGAGTGATAATCGGTCTACGAAAAAATTCGCCTGAGCCATCACAGCCGGTGCATTCTATAGAAACAGCCAGGCTTTCCGCCTGAAATCCTCAATTCGTCGATACGGCGAAGCGGTTGCGGAACCAGGAGGCCGTTTCAAGCTTGCCGTCAAAAAATAGACCCAGGTTCATGCCGAATTCCCAACGGTGTTCCTTGAAACGGAACGAGCCGCCGTTTCGGAACCGGTCCGAGGGAACCTCTTTGCCATTTTCAACCACCAGGTAGCGGTCGTTACCTCCGGCGTCGACAAAAAGCCCCAGCTGGCTGGAATAGGCCCAGTACATATTGTAAATCGGGAAAGGCGGTTGGATCTCCTGAATCTGGCCGAAACCGTCGTTGCGGCTGGCGCTGCGGTAGACATCGTCGCCCGCCAGGTCAAAGAAAAACGCCTGGGACATGTTGATCGCCATCCCGAAGCCGCTGTTTCTGGTAGAGTACGTATCGTTGCCCTTTTTGTCGAGCAGGAGCGCAACCGTATAATCGTGGCCGAAAGCCATGCTCGACGTCGAATCCCCGTAAGCCTCATACGAATCGTTGCCCTCTTCGTCAAGCAGGGCACCGATGGCGAAATGGGCGCCTGAGGCCAGCGAAAAAACCGATGCCTTGTAGATGTCGTCGCCCTTCCGGTCATATAGTATCCCCATCCCAAACCAGTAGCCGCTGCCGATCGACCAGTTGGCCGAGGTATAATGGTCATTGCCCGCAAGGTCAATCAGCATTCCCAGCCCGCCGGCCCAGGAGTGGCCATCGGAAACGTCGCCGCGCCGGCCAACGCCTGCTCCCTGAGCATAGGAATAGGACAGTTTACCGGCAGAGTGGTAATCGGGCCGGCCGGTGACAGAGGCATCCGGTTCGGCGTAGTACGTGTCGTCGCCACTCACATCCAGCAGAACCCCGACGCCCCCGCACCCGCCAAGACCCTGACCGTTGCCCCAGATCCGGTAGGAATCCCGACCGCTGTAATCGAGGAGCAGCCCTGCCCCGAAATAGCCGGCGCCCTGGCCGCTGAATTTCAGTTGGTAAGTATCATTACCCGCAAAGTCAGCCATGATCCCGGCTCCCAGCAGGCCGGCTCCCTGGGAAAGGCTCTCGGCCGCATAATGGTCATCACCTTCCACATCGATCAGGATACCTGTGCCCAACACGGCGGCTCCCAGGGAAGGCAGACCGTTCGTGCAACGGTAGGTATCGTTGCCGGAAAGGTCAAGTAGAATACCGAACGGGTGTTCCAGGTCGGAATTGCCGCCGGGATTGCCGGTATAGGTATCGTTGCCACCCAAATCAATCACCAGCAGCGCATGCGAAACCTCCAGCGTATCGTCTCGGCTTCCCCGGATCAGGATCTTGCCCATTGGCGTCTCGATGTCTGCGCACTGCTCGCTCCAGCGAATATCTTGGCGCTGACGCAGCTCTTTCAGCTGGAACACCAGCCGTTCCGAGGCAAAGGAAAGTTGTAGGGAAGAACGGTAAAACGAGTGCCAATCCATCTGGGCCATGATGTCATCGATCTCTGGGAAGTATTCCATGCCGTCGAACTGGGTGTCCACCAAATCCCGCAATTCGAATACCCGCACCGCCTCCCGCATATCCACATGCCTCATGGCCTGCAGCCACCAAGAATAGGCGTCGGCGATTTGAAAAAGCATCTCGGCAACAATCTTCCGGACATCGGGATGCAGCACCTTGGCGGCGGCCTGCAGTTCCGCATCCAGCCTGGGATAATCGGCGATTTTATCCATCGAGTAGAAGGTGAAATTCCTCTTTTTCACCTCGTAAATCCGCCGCACGCCCTCCAGGAGCGGGTCCTTGACCGCGGACAAATCCGGAACCGGAAAGCCGTAAACCCGGAATCCCGTGACCAGCCGGTCGACCCCCAGATAATAAAACAGGCGGTAAACGGAGGTGTGCATTTTGTTGAAAAAATCCATACTGGCATAGCTTTCGCTAATGACCGCCGCATTGGCGGCCAAGTCGTATATTTTAAAAGGTTCCCTGAAAAGCGGCATAAACACCGCCGACACATAGGGAATCCGGGCCGGGTCCGGGAACCGGCTCCATGTCCCATCGGGCTTGACACCGAGGCTCCTGCTGGTGATACCGTTCTGGACAAGAAATCCGTCCAGGTTCGTCTGGTTTTCCTGCGGCAGCAGTGCCACAACCCCGAGCAGCAGCCACACCGCTGCCAGTCCTGACAATCGTTTCATCTGACCTCCTCGATTATTCCTTGCTCACGGCCACTTCCTCCCGCCAGTAACGCAGCTTGCCGATGCCCGCGCTGTCCGGGCTGCCGTCAAAAGCCAGCCCGAAATTATTGGATTTGGCGGCCAAAAGGGTTCGGTTGCGGAACAGCATCTTGGTCACATTCACCACCGTATAATTTAACTTCCCGTCCAAGAGCCGGGCAAACAGGAAATCTCCATCGGTCTCAAAATCACCCACCCGGATCTTTCCGGTTTCATACGTGTAACGGGGTCTCCGCCATTCTCGGTCCATTCCCCGGCGCAAATCGGTTTTAGCGGCGATCACAAATACCCTCCCGCCGCGCCGGATCTCCACACCCAGGGCCGCGTTCTGGGGTTCCACCACCAGCGGCCGCACCGCTGAGACCCACTCGGTCGGCGGTTCATCCGGGGCGTGGGGGATGAGCAGAGTAACAAACCCGGTGGTCGCGCCCAGTTCGAAATGCTGGGCGCCGGTCTGATGAATCAGCCACTCGTCCTGGAAATGGCGTTTTTCCGGCTCCACTCCTTCCAGCCGGAAATGCGTATGGGGGAAAATGATGAGCAATCGCCGCCGGTCCGGCAGCGGCTGATCGGCGATCCGGTCATAGCGGGTGTCGTACCAGTGTTCGCCCCTGGCCGCGATCTGTCGGGTGTGCCAGAGGTTGGCCATGGTGAAAAACTCGGACCGCCGGGCCTTAAAAATATCAAACACGGCAAAAAGGTTCAGTTCCTTCAGATAGGTGATCAGCCGATCCCACTCGTATCCCAAAGAGTCATCGATCAGCCGGGTTCGGCTGTAGTCGATGTCGGGCAGGCTGAGGAAATCCTGTTTCTGGGTCTGCACGCGGCGGTAGGAACCGGCATTGTGCAGAAAATCGAGGACCGACTGCCCCGGCACACCATCCCGGATGCCGTAGCGGGACTGGCCCTTCTCCTGGCCCATCCAGATTTTTTCCTGCCGCACACAGAGCCGGTTGTGAAAGTAGTCCTGGCGGTAGGCCCCGAAGGGCCCGCTGGGCATGTAATCGCGGTAACCGCCGTCGTGCAAAAGCACCGACCCGTCGGACATCAGCAGCACAATGCTGTTTTCGTCCGCGTGGCCGTGGGTCATTTTCTCCTCTTCGACCGGGATCGTGTCGCGCAGGTAGTCGCGGAAATTCAGACCGCCGTCCCCTTCATCCCGGTAATTGAGCAGCAGGTAGGTCGAAGCCTCCTTCCAGCCGTCGCGAAATACGATTTTCTTACCCTGCACGTCCTCCATCACCTCCGCCGACAGGGTGTCGGGCGGGCGGGCAGATACCCGGTCGCTGCCCCAGCGGGCGCAGTCGAGCAGCATATATCCGAGACCGACATTCTCATTCTGCTTGAGATCGAGGAATCTTCGGGCAATGGTGGCTGCGGCCCATTTGAGCCGCGGATCTTGATATTGGGCGGCCGCGGTTTCAAAAAAAACCAGAAAGTGGGCCCAACTGGACTGCCAGTGGGCGTCCCCAAAATCCGGGATTGCCCCATCCGGGCTGAGCAGGTTCAGAAAATATTGGGCGTAGTAGTATATCTCCGGTGTTTGGAAGAGCTCGCGCATGCGGCCCAGGGCATCGGCATAGCCCAGCAGCGAGTAGAGCCAGACGCCGTGATAGATGGTGGCGTCCTCGATCTCCCAGTGCCCCCAGTTATCGCCACCCAAGGACTGACGCAGCATCTCCCACACCGGGCGCTGCGGATGCAGCGGCAGCGCCTTCACCGCCCAGGCCAGAGACTCGGCGCGGAGCATCGCCCGGTTCATGGCTCCCCATTCCTGCGTCTGCAGCAGGTAATTCATGCTCTGGGCGATGGTGGCCGAGATCCTCTCGCTTTCTCCGGGTGACAGGGCGCCCCTGCGCCGCAGCGTGTCATAGGCGCGGATATAACGCATAGCGGTGAAAAAATCGGGCAGCGCCGGCACTCCTTCGCTGTAATCGGACCGCCGACGTGAGGCAGCGTCCGGATAGAGCGAACGGAAATCGCCATAGCCCAGCAGCACTTTTTTTGCCCGCCGGGCATATTCTTCTTTTCCCTCCCGAGCGAACCTCTCGCTGTCGATGACGGCCATTTCCAGAAGTCCGCCGGGCGGCCGGTAGCCGAAAATGTTTTCCGGATCAAATCCCTGCTGCCATTTTTTTATGAGCTCGTCGTAGTGTTGCCAGGTCCAGTCAGCGCTGGCCTGGGCATGCCTCAGATACTCCGTCGAGGAAACCGGTACAACCGCCCAAATGGATGTAGCGATAAACAGAAGACCCCCGAAAGCGATAATCATCGTTATTGCTTTTCTTTTGTTCATCTGGATGACTCCTCAGCCGATCGCAGCCATTATAAAGCAAGCACAGCGATTTTGCGATCGAGGTTCCCCGCCTTTTTGCAATCGCCAACCGGCAAGCGCGAAACTGCGGTCCGATCAGTACGCGACGATGTCGTGAAGCAGCGCCTCCCGCTCCGCCTCGTCTTTGCCCCGCTGCTCTTTGGTGGAGTTGGCAACCAACCGCAAAATGGCCAGAGCCTTGAGGAAGGAAAGCATGTGCTGGGAAGGCAAGAATTTCCAGACCTTCTTTATCTTTTGAAAAACGGTTTCGAGATAATTGCGATTGAGTTCGTTGCTCAAGAAATCCCTCTGGGAGCGGAGGGCCTTGATAAACTCCGAACTAACGAACTCGGTGGGGCTGCCCCCTTCGGTCAACCACTTGAAGTCCAAGTCCAAAAAATTTTTATAGACCAAATCGAAAATCTTTTTTTTGGCCTCGCTGTCTCCCATTTGCCGGAAAAAATCCAAGAAATTGATTAACAGCAGCTTGTATTCAGGAGGTGAAAGTCGTTTGAGCCATTTGTCCTCTTCAACGCCCTCCTCGTTCAACGCAATCAGACGGATGAGAAAAGGCAGAATATCCAATCCGCGTTCCGCATACGTGGTGCAAGAAAAAATTTCACGGATCAGGAAAGCCTGCAGACCTGCCAGTCCGCCCCGCTCTCGCGCCAGGTACTTGGCTAACGGTTCGGCCTGCCCGGGAGCAAACAGCACCACCAGCCGGGGTGCCGCGAGACGGAACTCGTTTTTCCAGCGTTGCTCCACGCTGTCTAAAACCTTCCTGACGACCATCGCAGCTCGTTGATATTCTGCACTGTCGGGCGAAACCGGCAACGCGCTCTGATCGCCGCCCTCGGCCCCCCGGGGCTGGGCTTCAATGTCGGCTGGCAGCGGCTGGTCTGCGGATTCCCCTTTTTGAAAGATCTCTTCCCCCGCGCCCTCGCCGCGGCTTTTCAGATAAACGGTCCCTTCTCGATCGACCAGATACTTCTCAGGTTCATGGCCCGGGAGACGAACCAGATAAAAGGTATTGATGATTTCGCAGTCGTTGAAGGGAACGGCATCGCCGACAGAGATGCTTTTTTTAATGTCGGAATCTCCACCTTTCTCATCTTCCATCGTCGCGCCTCGCTCCCTCATTCAAGGTCTGCAACAATTGTGTAATAAATTTAACGAATTGTCAACGCAGAAAAATACAACGAACCGCCTGAGCGGTGAGGGAGACTATTGGGGTTGAAGATCCTTGCGCTTCTCGCTGAAATAGGTCGGAGCCAGTGTCTTGCCATCGGCCCGGGCCACCTGCCCTTCAAAAAAAGCACCCTCGGCAATGGCCAGGGACTGGCAAACCAAGTTGCCGCGGATACGGCCGGTGGTGCGGATCTCAATGCGACCTTCTGCGGCGATATCGCCCTCCACCTGGCCCTCGACAACCACATGCGTGGCCTGCACCTGGCCTTTTAGGACCGCTTGCTTGCCGATATGGAGCAGCGCCTGTAACTGAATTCGGCCTTCACACTCGCCTTCCAGATATACATCCGCGCTGCCGGCAACATTACCTTTGAACCGGGTGCCGGCAGCAATGACTGTTTTACCGTTTTCTGGATCCATGGTGTCCGTGATCCTTTGGTCTGGCATGCGTCCTCGCTTTCATCCGTTTTATCGCCGCGATCGTCAGTATGATTATAGGAAAAGGCACGAAATTTTGCAAGGAAAAATCGAACCGCAAGCCCGCCTTCTTGCACTCGGCATGCGCCTGTGATAAAGAAGCGAAAAAGGAGATCACCCGTGGTCAAATTTCTGCTCTGGCTCATCCTGCTGCTTTTTTGTTGGCCCCTGGCGCTGTTGGCCCTGATCCTCTATCCGCTCGTCTGGCTGCTCCTGTTGCCTTTCCGTTTGCTCGGCATCGCGGTTGATGCCGTCCTGGAACTGATCCGGGCGCTGATTACGCTCCCCGTTCGTCTGCTGCGCGGACCGCAACGATAAAAAAAATCATTTGATCTGAAAAAGAGGATCGCCAACCCGGATGACCTGCCCCGGCTGGGCGCACACCCCGGTTACCCGCTCAGCCAGCAGCACCAGAATAATAGTCGAACCCATGTCAAAACGCCCCATTTCCTCCAGCTGCGCCACCCTTTGATTCAGCTCTTGCCAACCGCCCCGGCGGCCAGGCCTGAACGCCATGCGGATGCCACCCACGAACGTGGCGCCCACAGCCACAAAAAAAAGCGGCCCCCCGTTTCCCTCGATTTCGGCGACTACACGCTCGTTGCGGGCATAAATCCGCTGGACACGGTTGACGGAAAACGCATTGACCGGGAAAAGGCGCCCCCCCATATGTCGGTAGCGGCGAAGCACGCCGGAAGAGGGAAAATGAAAACGATGATAGTTGGCGGGAGCCAGGTAAATGGTGGCCACATACCAGCCCTGGGAAAAATCCAGGTCCCGGCCGAGCAGGCAAGAGAGCGAGTAGGTGCTTCCCTTCACCTGAGTCGCCGTATCCTGTTCGATTCGTTCCAGCTGGCTCAGTCGGCCATCCGCCGGTGAAACGATGTGGCCGGCAATGGGGCGCAACGGCCGGAGTCGCGGATTGAGCGGACGGACGAAAAAATCAGCCAGTGAGCCGTAATCATCCAGTCCGCCCGCATACTGCTCCATGGCGATGGCATAGTGCCGGCTGAACCGGCCGATCATCCAACGCACAAGGAAACGGGGCCGGCGGATATGGGTCAGCCAGCCCCAGAGCCGACTCCAGAGAGGAATAGAGACAAAGAAAAGAAAAAATTTCTGAAACCCGTTTTTCACCAGTTCTCCTTGCTCTCCCCTGGCCTGGTGCATAAACCCTCAGCTATGCATGTAATGGTCATGCCACAATTGAAAAAGGACCAGTGTCCAGAGACGGTGGGAATGATCCTGCCGGTTATTCAGATGTTCGCGAATCAGTGTCTGCACATAAGTATAGTTGAATAAACCCAGGCCGTTGATTTTGTTCTCGGACAAAGTGTCGAGCAGCAGGCCCCGCAATTCATTTTTCAACCAGTTCTTGAGGGGGATGGTGAAACCCTCCTTTTGGCGATGAATGATCTCCGGGGGCAAGATGCCTTGCATGGCTTTCTTGAAAAACCACTTGCCCCCGCCGGCCCGGACCTTGAGTGCCGGGGGCAAGGAAAAAGCGAATTCCACCAGCCGCTGATCGAGGAGGGGCGCCCGCACTTCGAGAGATACCGCCATGCTCATGCGGTCCACTTTGACCATGATGTCGTCCACCAAATAAGTTTTCAAGTCCAGATAAAGGTCGCGATCTATACCGCAAAACTTCTGGCTATCATTGAAAAATCCGGCAAAAGGAGAACGCTCGGGCAAGGGCGCCAGAAAATCCTGGCGCAGAAACGAGGAAGTGTAGAGCAACCGCTTCTGGGCGTCGGACAGCCAGAGCAACCAGCGAAAATGGCGGTTGATCGGCGAATGCGTCAATCCAGCACTGAAGCGCTGAATGCGGTTGCGCCAACCTTTTTTCAGTTCGGAAGGTGGGAACAGGTGCGCGGTGTGAGCCAGCAGCCGGTACCAGGGTCGCAGCGGAGAGCGATCCAGAAGCTGGGCGAGTTTTTGAGCCAGGTAATGTTCATAGCCTCCGAAAATTTCGTCACCGCCGTCTCCCGACAGAACCACGGCCACCTGTTCGCGGGCGGCTTGAGAAACCAAATAGGTGGGGAAGTTTGAAAAATCACCCAGGGGTTCATCCAGTAATCCGGAAATGCGCCAAACCAGATCCTGGATAGCGGGAGCCAGGTTTCTGGCCTGGTGCTCGGTGTGACAGTGCTCTGCCACCAACCGCGAATAGGGCAGTTCACTGTAGGACCTCTCCTCAAATCCGATCGAAAAGGTTTTGATAGGACGGTCGGCATGGCGGGCCATCATGGCCACAATGGAACTGGAATCAAGGCCGCCGGAAAGGAACGCACCGAGCGGGACATCGGCGATCATCCGCAGGCGTACCGCCTCCTCGAACAGACTGAGGAACTCTTCCCTCAGCTCGGGAAACGGTCGATGGCGGTATTGAGGCTGCACGTCCCAGTAGCGAGAGATAGCGAGATTGCCCTTTTCGTAAACGAGCATATGCCCGGCCGGTAGTTTACGGATGTTTTTGAATATGGAAAAAGGGGCGGGGATATACTCCAGGGTCAGAAACCAATCCAACGCTTCGAGATCGATTTCTCGCTCCAGCCCGGGGTATTGCAGCAGAGCCTTGATCTCGGACCCAAAAACCAGGTTCCCGCTTCGGGGCCGGAGGGAGTAGTAGAGAGGTTTCTTACCCAGGCGATCGCGCGCCAGAACCAGACGCTGCCGCGGTCGGTCATAAATCGCGAAGGCGAACATTCCCCGCAGGTGCTGGACAAAATCGAGTCCGCACATCTCATAGAGGTTGACAACCACCTCGGTGTCACTGCGGGTACGAAAAACGATTCCCTCTTCCTCCAGGCGCTGGCGCCAGAAACCGAAATTGTACACTTCACCGTTGTAAGCGATCCAGCAGTTTCCGGAAAAAGAGGCCAGTGGCTGATGCCCCGTGGAAAGATCAATGATACTCAGGCGCCGGGTGGCCAGGCCCACTCGGTCATCGCTGAAATACCCCTCGTCGTCGGGCCCGCGGTGGATGAGCCGGTCATTCATCCGCTTCAGAACGGCTCTATCCGCCTCTGGAAGCAATTGATAGAATCCGCATATACCACACATTCAATAGGCCTTGTCGCTGCAGATTCTTACGCCCCGCACGATTCCTCGTTTCCCCTAGCAGTTAGAAAAAGGCAACTTACAGATACAGCAACCGCCCACGCCCGTCGAAAAATCACAAAGTGAGAGAACGGACCCTTTATTTAAAACTCTTGACGGCCTCGTCTTCGTTGGTGAATGTTTCAAAAACGGTGATGAGCTTGGTTACCGACAGCAAGTCCTTCACCTTGTTAGTCAGGTTCACGATTTTGACCGCCCCGCCCTCTTTTTTCAGGGTGGTGTAGGAACGGACCACTTCGCCTAAACCGGTCGAATCGAGATAGGGCACCTCGGCAAAGTTCAATAGCAAATTTTTTTCATTTTCTTTGAGAGCAGTGTTTATCGATGTTCTCAGCTCATCAATACCATCGCCAAACAGTATTTTGCCCTTGAGGTCCAGAATCGTGACCTGCCCCTTTTTTCTTTTTTCGATCTTCATCTTATTCTCCTTTTAACAATAGGTTTTTTTATAGCACATCAAAATAAAATTTTCAACTCTTTTGGCTCTCATTTTTTACCATAGTATAAACCATTTCCCCCCGTCAATCAACCTCACACAGGCTGTACTCCGAGTTTCCAAAACCGATTTCGCGAGCATACTCGATCTGAACCCGGCAGGGGATGTCATAGGCGACCTGGGACAACGGTCGGCCCAGCTGCCGTTCCACCAGGTCCAGGGCGGCAGCGTCGATGGCCACCGGATCGGCGGCCAGCAGAATGCCGATATCGGGGACGATCTGTCGGTACGGCCCCATGCAGTCGCAATCGCGGGAGACACGGGTTAAAAAGGTGAGATAGAACGCCTTGCCTTTCTTGCTTTCAGCCACACCCCAGGCATGTTCGACAATTTTTTTCTGGAGTTGTTCGTAGCTGACTACCCAGTTGAAGCCGATGGCATTAACCCGACAAACGGTCAGGCATTCGCCGCAACCGATGCAGAGTTGAGAGTCGATCCGCGCCACCCGATCGACCAGAACGATCGCCTGACGCGGGCACCAGGGCAGACAGGTTCCGCAACCGGTGCACTTTTTGCGACGGATACTGGGCTTGGCCGTCGAGTGCTGGTTGAGCTTGCCGCGGCGGCTGGCGCAGCCCATGCCCAAATTCTTCAGTGCTCCCCCGAAACCGGTCGCGACATGACCAGTAAAATGGGACACCGCGATCAACGACTGGGCTTTCACAATCCCCTCAGCCAGCTTGACACGGGAGTATATTTTCCCGGCTATGGCCACTTCCGTCTCCCCATCTCCCCACAGACCATCGGCCATGATGATGGGCATACCCGTGCCAGCAAAATCAAAGCCGTGGGCATAGGCCAAGCCCAGGTGCTCCACCGCATTGCTCCTTCTTCCAGAATAGAGGGTCGATGTTTCGGTAAGAAAGGGGAGACCCTGCTTCTTCTTGACCAGTTCTCCCACCCGCCGCAGGTAGACCGGCCGGACATAACCCTCGGTTCCGTCTTCGCCGAAATGGGTTTTGATAGCCACCAGATCATTCGGCTCGATAAAGGCAAAACAATCGCCTGCTTCCAGAATTCGCCCCAGTCGCTGGCTGAGCTGCTCCTCGCTTTCGGCGGCAGAGGTCCGTAACAAATAGACATCCGTTTTCATCATGTTGTCTCAATCCGGACTGACGAGCCATTATAAATTCTCAACGCCTGGAAAGTCAAAAACAGACCCAGGACGTGGCCATATTTTCCGATAAGGCCGATAATGATTGACTTTTTGTTAACGGTATGTTAAGCCCTCAAAAAACAGGAGGTCTCGCCATGAACAAAAAACACTTGGCCGAAGAAATTGCCAAAAAATTGGCAATAAAAAAATACGAGGCCTACAATTTTGTCGATCTCTTCATCGAGACCGTCAGCGAAAACCTGAGTCAGGGGGAGAAAATCGTGCTTTCCAAATTTGGCACCCTGATCATCAAAAGTAAAAAACAGAAGAAAGTGCTCAATCCCAACACCCGCCAAGCGATGCTGATCCCACCGACCAAAGTGATCAAGCTGGTCGCATCGGAAAACCTGAAGCGCAAACTCGAGGGAAATGGCTGAACTGGACCAGCGGCGCCGACGGCTGCTGTCCTTCCATCTGGTTACTTTCAACAATCCCAAGGCCAAGCGGCTGGTGATCAAGAACAACATTGGCAGCGGACAATTTTTCGAACTCTCTGGCCGGCAGTTAACAAAGCTTGGCTTTACGGAGGCGGAGATCCATGCCATCCGCGCCGGCCCGGACGAAACCGCCGAACACGAACTGGCCAAGGCCCACCGTCAGGGGATTTCGCTGATCTTCAAGGACGATGCGGATTACCCTCCGTTGCTGTCCGACATCTACGATCCCCCGGAATTCATCTATTTTTCCGGAAACCGCCAGGTATTAAACAAAACTAAAATCGCCGTGGTGGGCTCGCGCCACGCCAGCACCTACGGCGCGCAAACGGTCAAGCGCCTGCTGCCCGATGTCTGCCGGGCCGGCTTGGTTGTCGTCTCCGGTATGGCCTACGGAATCGACTCTATGGCCCACCAGGCCGCCCTGACCGAAAAGACCGGAACCATCGGCATCAATGCCGGCGGGCTCTTGCACCTTTACCCTCAGGGCAATCGAGCGCTGATCCGGGCGATCATTGATCAGGGCGGTATCATGTCCGAATTCCCCCTGGACACCGTGGCTCGCCCTTTTCTTTTCCCCATTCGCAACCGTTTGATCGCCGGCATCAGCCGAGCCGTACTCATTGTCGAAGCAACCATGCGCAGCGGTTCGCTGATCACCGCCCGCCTGGCTCTGGAACAGGGACGCGACATCATGGCCGTTCCCGGCCGCGTTGACTCCCCGCTTAGTGCCGGATGCCACTACCTGATCCAACAAGGGGCCAAGTTGATCTCCGCCAGCCAAGACATTCTCGATGAATTCGGAATCCAATTGAAGAAAGCAGCCCCACCCAGCATGGCGTTCTCACCCAAAGAAAAGCAAGTGCTTGACTTGCTGGGGGTAAATGAGGTAAAAAGTTTAGATTATTTTGTCGAAAATCTCGATTTTTCGACTCCGGAAATCATATCGTTGCTCATGGGACTGATTTTGAAAAACGTTATCTGCGAGCAAGGCGGCATGTACCAGCGGGTGTACCATGGCTGAAAAAACCCTGATCATCGTGGAATCACCAGCCAAGTCTCATACGATATCCAAATACGTCGGCCCCGATTACACGATCGGTTCTTCACTGGGACATGTGCGGGACCTCCCGGCCACGGTGCTGGGCATTGATTTGAAAGACAATTACAAACCCCTTTACATTGAACTGCCGGAAAAGAAGAAAACCATTCAGCTGCTGAAAAAGCAGGCGGCCAAAGCCACGCGGGTCTATCTGGCCTCGGATCCGGACCGCGAAGGAGAAGCAATCGCTTTTCACCTGCGCGAACTTCTGAAAGACGAGAACCCGGAAATCCAGCGCATCCTTTTCAACGAGATCACCAAGCCAGCCCTGCTGCAGGCGATCGCTCATCCCCAGGACATCGACATGAACAAAGTCGATTCCCAACAGATGCGCCGTCTGCTCGACCGGCTGGCGGGCTACAAAATATCGCCAGTACTCCAGGCCAAAATCGGCGGCCCCCTGTCCGCCGGCCGGGTCCAGTCCATCGCACTGAAACTGATCGTTGAAAGAGAAAAAGAAATTCAGGCCTTCACACCCGAAGAATTTTGGCAAATCGAACTGTTGGCCGAGGGCTCGCAGCCTCCTTCGTTTATCGCCAAGCTGGAGAAAGAAAACGGGAAAGCGCTCAAAATATCTCATCGCGAACAGTGTGACCGCATCCTCGCCGAACTAACGGCTCACCCTTTTATCCTTTCTCAGATTAAGAAAAGGCTGAAAAATAGGAGACCGCCGCCCCCGCTGATCACCTCGACCTTGCAGCAAGAGGCCTTCCGCCGTTTCAAGTTGCCGGTAAAAAAGACCATGCAGCTGGCCCAGCAGCTGTACGAGGGGCTCAGCCTGAAAAACGGAGAAACCACTGGTTTGATCACCTACATGCGCACCGATTCGTTCCGCATTGCGCAGCTAGCCCAAGGCCAGTCCAAGCGAGTATATCGCCGATCACTATGGAGCCGATTTCTGCCCGGCCAAACCCCACCTGTTTCGCAGCAAGGGTAAATCCAGGACGCCCACGAGTGCATCCGCCCCACCTTCCCTTTTCATCGGCCCGAAGAGATCAAAGACGACCTGAGCCCGGCCCAGTTCAAGATCTACCAGCTGATCTGGGAGCGCTTCTTCGCCTCGCAGATGGCTGAAGCCGAGATCGAGGAAACTCAGTTCGACGTCAACAACGGCCCCTACCTGTTCGTCAACAAGGGCGAAGTGATTCGCTTCAAGGGCTTCCTGGCCATTGCTGAGGACCGACAGCGAGCAGATGTGATTCTACCGCCTCTCAAGGAGAAAGAGGTTCTGAAAGCGCTGAACATCGAGGGGAAGCAGAATTTCACCAAGCCGCCCGCCCGTTACAGCGAAGCGTCGCTGGTCAAGGTGCTGGAAGACAAGGGCATCGGCCGGCCTTCCACCTACGCCAAGATCATCGAAACCCTGGACAAACGGGAATACGTTTACAACGAGGAGAAAAAATTCGTGCCCACCGATCTGGGCATCAAGGTCGTCGATTACCTGGAAGAGAATTTCCACGACATCATGAACTACAATTTCACTGCCGACCTGGAAAAGGAGCTCGACCTGGTCGCCGAGGGCAAGCTCGACTGGGTGGACCGGGATCGACCAGTTTTACAAAAAACTGGCAATGGACCTGGCAAAAGGTGAAGGACGGTCAAAAAGGTGGAACTGCTCACCGGTGAAAAATGCCCCGAATGTGGCGGCGACCTGATGAAGAAATATTCCCGCAAGACCAAGGGCTGGTTCGTGGGCTGCTCCCGTTACCCGCAATGCAGCTACACGGAGCGGGTGACGCTGAGAACGGAAAGATCGCCAAGGCCGAGAGCGCAGGAAAAGACGTGCCCCCAGTGCGGCAAGCCGCTGGTCAAGCGCTATTCGCCCAAAGACCCGGCAGTATTTCATCGGCTGCTCCGGCTTTCCCGCCTGCAAGCATATTGGAAAGCGCCAGGAAGAACTCGGCGCCTGCCCGCAGTGCGGCAAACCCCTGACCAAAAGTTCTCGCGCAAGACCCGCCGTTATTCGTCGGCTGTTCCGGCTACCCTGAGTGCACGTACATTGCGCCGCAAAAGGTGAATAAAAAAGATCACGATCATCGGCGGCGGTCTGGCCGGGGTCGAAGCCGCCTACCAGATCGCCAAACGGGGCATTGCGGTCGACCTGTCATGAAATGCGGCCGCAGGTGATGACCGAAGCCCACCAGCAGCGGGTTTCTGGCCGAAATGGTCTGTTCCAATTCCCTGGGCTCCCAAGAAATCCATTCCGCCTCCGGGCTGCTGAAAGCAGAACTGCGGAAACTGGACTCTTTCTTTTTAAAATGGCTGACCGGTTCCGGGTGCCGGCCGGCAACAGCCTTTCGGTCGACCGGCTGCAACTGGCCGCAGAAACTGACCACCGAGTTGGCCGCCCTGCCCGGGGTAAGCATCGTCCGCCAGGAGGTCACGCAGATCCCGCCGTTGACGGGCCGCTGCTCATCGCCAGCGGGCCCCTGACCAGTCCGGCGTTGGCCCAGGCCCTCGTTCGCTGACCATGCGCAAGAACCTTTATTTTTTTGACGCCACCTGTCCGTTGATTCGGGCCGAGAGCATCGATTTCGACAAGATGTTCGCCGCCTCCCGCTACGACAAGGGGGAGGCCGATTTTTTCAACATCCCCCTCAGTCAAGCACAATACGACGACTTCGTCTTGCAATTGACCCAGGCGAGACCGGTGGAAATGAGGGAATTTGAAAAGAACATGTTCTTCGACGCCTGCCTGCCGATCGAAGAGATCGCCCGCCGCGGGCAACGAGCTTTGGCCTTTCGGCCCCTTGAAACCGGTCGGACTGGTCGATCCGGTCAGCGGTCAGATGCCCCGCGCCGTGGTGCAGCTTCGCCAGTGACGATCTGCAAAAGAATTTTTACCAGTTGGTCGGCTTTCAGACGCGACTGAAATGGGCAGACCAGAAAAGGATCTTCCGCACGTTGCCCGGACTGGAAATCGCCGAGTTTGAACGCTTCGGCCGCATGCACCGCAATACCTATATCAACGCCCCGCTGATCCTCAACGGTTTTTACCAGCTGCGCACTCAGCCGACATTTTTTTCTGCGGTCAGATTTCCGGAGTGGAGGGCTACCTGGAATCGGTGAATTCCGGGCTGCTCTGCGGTCTGTTCGCCGTCTGCCGGATGCGGGAGTTACCGCAACCGCCACTGCCGGAAACCACGGCCAGCGGTGCCCTGGCTTACCACATCGCCAATGCCAGCTGGAAGGATTTTCGTCCCAGCAAATTCAGCTTTGGACTGCTCCCCGACCGAGGTGTGGATACCCGGAACAAAAAAAGAAAAAAGGAACTGAAAGCCGAGCGGGCACTGGAGGAACTCGGGCAATGGATAAAACAGCTGGGCATCTGAACAGGTATCTCGAATACCTGCAGGAAATCAAGGCCTTTTCGCCGGCGACGGTCAAGGCTTACGGTCAGGATATCCGGCAGTTTCTGAGCTATCTGGAACAAAGCCAGCAACCGTTGAGCACGACGGCGATCCGTGATTTTTTGGCCAGCCTGCATTCACGCAACAGGAAAAAGGCGACTCTGGCCAGGAAAATCTACGCCGTCAAGTCGTTTTACGCATACCTGGTTGAATCGGGTCTGGCGGCCCATAATCCCTGGGAAGGAATCCGTTCTCCCAAGAGCGACAAGTCCATCCCGCACGTGCTCACGGTCAACGAGATGCTCCAGTTCCTGGACACCCTGCCCGAGGACAATTTCCTGCGCTTGCGTAACAAGGCCCTGTTTGAATTTCTCTATGCCACTGGCCTGCGCCTGTCCGAGTTGACCCACCTCAAACTGGCCGACATTCATCGGGCCGAACGTCTGGTACGGGTTATGGGGAAAGGCAAAAAGGAGCGCATCGTTCCTTTCAATGAATCGGCACTACGGCTGCTCAACCACTACCTGGTCGCTCGCGGACAACAGTTCCCCCATGCCGGCGAATACCTTTTTCTTAACCGCTGGGGAGAACGAATCAGCGAACGCTCCATTGAACGTATCCTGAAAAACGTCTTTAAGCGCCTGATGCAATCGGGCAAGCATGTGTATCCCCATCTCTTCCGTCACTCCTTCGCCACCCACCTGCTGCAGGGCGGAGCCAACCTGCGCGTCATTCAGGAATTGCTGGGCCATGCCAATCTGTCCACCACCGAAAAGTACACCACCCTCAATCACGAAGACCTGTTGCGGGTCTATCGTCAATTCCATCCACGCGGCCACCGATGACCAAGAGCCGGGTTGATACCTTCCCTAAGAAAATGAGACTTTTTCTTCATTGGGTTCCGGCTCTCTTGACCGTTTCACTCTTGTGCCAGGGCCCCCCACAGGCGCAACCCACTTCTGAAAAATTGAAAGCCATTGAACTGCGCATCAATGAAATCAGAGAGAAAATGGCCACACTGAACCAGGAAAAAAATTCATTGCTCAATGATATTGAAAAAATCGAGCTGCAGATTGAAACGGCGAAGATCGAACGCGACCGCCTTGACCTCATGCAGACCGATCTGAAATGGCAAGTGGATAAAAACAACCGCGAGAAAAACCGTTTGGAAAAAAAAATTGAACGGGGCCGGGAGAATTTGCAGCGACTGTTGCGAATCCTCTACAAGTTGGGAGAAGCCGGCGCCTTGAAAATTTTTCTGTCCATCGAGCGCTTTGAGCAACTCTTCCGTAATTTCCATCTGATCGACCTGCTGCTCAACGCCAAAATGGAACAGATCGCCACCATTCGTCACGATCAACAGCAATTGGCCCGTATCGAAAGAAAATTGCAAACGCAGCTTCAGAACCTGGCTGCTCTAAGGCGCGAAAAGAGCATTGCGCTCGAACGCCTGAGCGGCTGGAAGCAAGAAAAAATCAGTTTCATCAGCCGTATCAACCGAGAAAAAGAATCCCAAACCCAGTTGCTGGAAGAGCTGCAGCAGGAAGCGGAGGATTTGAATCGCCTGATGGATCAGAAACGTCTGCCTGCCACGGCGGTTCTGGTGGCACCCAGTCTGTACAAAGGCAAACTGCTCTGGCCGATCGCCGGCGAAGTGATAGCCCTGTACGGGAAACAGAAAAGCGCTCGTTTCAACACCTATACCTTCAACAACGGCATCGAAATTAAACCCGGCCAAGAGGAGGAGATTCGTGCCGTGTTGCCGGGTGAAGTCATATTCGCAGACTATTTCCGGGGTTACGGCAACCTGCTGATCATTCAGCATACGCGGAACTTCCACACCCTCTACGGTCACTGCGACACCTTTGACAGTTTCACCAAGAAGAAGGGAGATTTCGTCCAGCAAAACGAGATCATTGCCCGCGTCGGTAGCTCCGGCTCTACCACGGAAAAGTCCCTCTACTTCGAGATACGGGAAAATCTGAAACCCGCCGATCCCTTGAAGTGGCTTCGCAAAAGATGATAGAATCCCACCTCCCGGATGCCGGATGAAAACCTCAAAACGTAGAGCTTTTAGGCAGGGTGCCCCGTGGCCACCGCTGCTGCTTTTTTCTATATTCTTTTTTATTGCCGCTGGCACGGTGGTCGTTCTGGAGTACAACGATTACCGCCAGGGTCGCCACTCGCTGATTTTTAACGATATGCTGGGGATGGGCAGCCAGCAGGAGGATGAATTCCAAAAACAGCTGGTGGGGCTGCTGCAAAAATATCAATTGGCATACGATTGCATAACCGACCGCAGCGGTGCTCGCCATTTCAAAATCAGCCTACCGGAAAACCAATTGCTGAACCTGACCTCCGAACTGGCCCGACTGGTCGATCAACACCAGGGACAATTGGAACTCAGCGAAGCCCAGAATGAAGAGAACCAGACCATGGACTTGTATCAGATCCGCTTCAAACGGCGGGTCTCCCACGTTCTGCTGCTGACCCGCGTCCGCCTTCAGCCGGAAACGGAAATGAAATTCACGCCAGAGACGAAAGCCGCCAAACCGAAGGCCACCGGTACCCCGCGGCTGGCCATTATCATCGATGATATCGGCTACAACAGCACCATCTCCGATATTCTCAAAGATCTGCACGTGCCCTTGACCGCCGCGGTGCTCCCCGACGCACCGTTCGCCGCCAGCGAAAGCCAGAAACTTTATCGCTACGGGTTGGAAGAGATCATCCATCTGCCCATGCGATCCAAAAACTCAACCAACCATTACCCACGCGACCGGTTGCTGAGCAGCGAATCCAGCGATGAGGAAATCGACCGCTTGATCCGCGAGGCAAAAGCCATCACGCCTTATGCCCGCGGTGTGAACAACCACATGGGCTCGCTTCTGACCTCTCAAAAGGACGCGATACAACGGGTGCTCCTCGCTCTGAAAAAAGCAAACCTGTTCTTCATCGATTCCCGCACCAGCGGCGACTCCCTGGCCTACGAAACAGCCAAGGAACTCCACATCAAGACTCTGTTTCGCGACGTCTTCCTCGATGACCGTCAGTCCTACTTCCATACCATCAATCAGCTCAGGCAGTTGGTGGCCATTGCCCAACGGAATGGCAAGGCTCTGGGTATCGGTCACCCCTTCGAAACCACACTCAGCGCGCTGCGCGATACTCTGCCTTGGATAAAAAATCAGAACGTCACTCTGGTCTTTGCCTCTGCCCTTCTGGAGTGACGGGCTGGCCGTCAGAACAGGTTGACAAGTTGGAGTTTTAATACTACACTTTTGCCTTTAAGGAGGAAGTCATGGCTCTACACGTTATCGATACCTGCATCAATTGCGGTGCCTGTGAAGCGGTTTGCCCTGTTCATGCCATCTCCCAAGGCGATGAAATCTATGTAATCGATCCCAATATCTGCGTGGAGTGTAAGGACTACTTTGACGAGCCCCAGTGTGCCTCGGTGTGCCCCACCGATTCTTGCGTTAAATAAATCCCTTTTTTCCAAAGAACACGGACGTTTGTTTTTATCATGGATGGAGGGATAGGGGAACAGGGGTGTGGCTGACCGTTGGCTGAAACGAATGATTCCCACCGATCCACAGCCCCCTTTCACTCGCTAAGCGGAGATCCAGACCCGTTCATTTCCCATTTCCAGCCTGCCATTCCCCGAGGGCAAAAAATCCAGTGGCTGAATCTGCTGCTCTTCCTGCTTACTTTTGTTTTCACCCTGTTTATCGGCACCCAGTATCACATTGCCTTTCACAGCATTCTTCTTCCCAAAGACGTCGGCCTTTTGCGCCTCATTGGCCGCAGACCGGCTCTACTGCTCTGGGGTTTGCCCTATTCCCTCTCTCTGTTGTTCATTCTGTTGGCCCACGAACTGGGGCATCTTTTCGCTTGTCACGTTCACCGCATCCAGGCCACCTTGCCTTTTTTCATCCCGGCACCGACGCCGATCGGGACATTGGGTGCTTTCATCAGAATCCGAACGCGCTTTACCTCCAAAAAATCTCTGTTCGATGTGGGGTTCGCCGGGCCTGTCTGCGGTTTTGCCGCCGCCCTGCCTGTGATCGTCATCGGCATCACCCAGTCGAAAATGGTTTTAAAAAATTCCTCGCCAGCGCTCATTTCCCTGGGGGAACCGCTGTTGTTTTCCCTGATCACCCGCCTGGTCAAAGGTCCCAGCGCCGGATCGTATGACATCTTGCTTCACCCCATCGCCTTTGCCGGTTGGTTCGGCCTACTGGCCACTGCCTTAAACCTGTTTCCTATCGGCCAGCTGGACGGTGGTCATATCCTGTACGCCCTGTTTGGCAGGCGCTCGCAATACGTGGGAATTGCTGCCGTGGTGAGCCTGCTGGCGTTGGGCATCTTTTTCTGGCAGGGCTGGCTCCTGCTGGCGCTGATCGTAACTCTGCTCGGTTTCCGCCATCCCGCAATCCCAGAAGGTGAACGGATTGACCGCGCACGCATGGTATGGGCCTGCCTGGCTCTGGCTATCTTTGTTCTCTCCTTTACCCCCGCGCCTATCCACCTGAGTCGTTGAACTCCACCGTCGATCTTTTGCAAACGCGCCGGGGGCTGTGTTAAGATACACGGGTGTTCAAGTCTTTCGACCGTTACCTTTTAAAGGAAATCGCTTCTCCCTTCGGCCTGGGTCTGCTGGTCTATACCTCCACCTTGCTGATCGACCGCATCGTGACTCTCTCCAAACTTTTCATTTCCAAGGGCGTGTCGGGAAGCTCCATTCTCCTCATCCTGCTCTACCTGCTTCCAGATATTCTGTCTTTTACCATTCCCATGGCCACTTTGATGGGGGTACTGGCCGGCCTCAGCCGCCTGAGCTCGGATTCAGAAATCATCGCCTGCCGCACCTTGGGCATCAACAACCGACACATTCTCAAACCGGTGATGGTTTTTTCGGTAACCACATGGTTGTTGACATCCTGGTTTATCATGTACCTGACACCGGAGGCCAACTTTCGGCTGAGCCGCATGCTCACCGAGGTGGTTCTCTCACAAAACATCGCCAACGTCAAACCCCATGTCGTCTATGATCGGGACCTACCCTACTACACCTTTTTTTTCCAAGACATCAACAAAGCCAATGAGTGGCAGCAGGTTTTCCTCTATTCGGAAAAATCCCCCGATGACGACACGCTGATTCTTGCCAATAACGGCAAATTCATACACGACCCCCAATCCAAGGAAAGCCATATCGTCCTCTTTAATGGCATGATTCACAGTTTCAAAAAACGGGACCCGGGAAAGTATTCCATCACCCTGTTCGACCAGAAGAGTGAAAAGATATCCAACGCCCTGCCCATCAAGCAAACCCGCCGTAGCACGCAATTGATTATCCCCCAATTGCTGAAGAAATTAAGGGAAAACCCCCGCGATATCCAACTGCGCTTGGAACTGCACAATAAATTCGCTCTGCCCTTTACCTGCTTGACGTTGGGCCTGCTGGGGCTGGCCCTGGGCATTTCCACCAAAAAGGGGAGCAAAATCAGTGGCTTCACCGTTTCTCTGGGAGTGATACTCATCTATTATGTGCTGATCACTGCCTTCCGCAACCTGATTCTCAAAGGCTTGATCGCACCTTTCTGGGGCATGTGGCTCCCGAACATGTTTTTGCTTGGCTGCGGTATCGTTCTTTACCGCTATTCAGCCCGGGGAAAAGAGATCCATTGGGAACGGTTGATCTATTTGCTGTCTTTCTGGAAACGACGGAAATCCGGCGGCAGCGCCGATTCATCTCTGCGGCAACGCCGCCAGCCAGACCCGATAAAAATTTTTAAAATATTGGACGCGTACATCTTGAAAAGGATTCTGGGGTTATTCGTTTTGGTTACCATCGCCCTGATGTTGATCTTTTACATCGTGACCATCGTCGACCTCATGGACGAGATCATCGAGCATCGCGTCCCCTTCTCCTACAATCTGATATACAATTATTATGCCACGCCGGAGAATCTGTTGTATGTGCTCCCGATTGCTCTGTTGACGGCCATTCTGCTCGCCTTTTCGCTGATGAGCAAGAACAACGAAGTCATCGCCGCCCAGGTGAGCGGCATCAGCCTGTACCGGTTGGCCGTCCCGGCCCTCCTGCTGGGCGCCCTCTTTTCTCTGGGCGGTTTTCTCGTTCAGGAAAAATGGCTTCCCGATGCCAGCCTCCGGGCCCGCACCTACCTCGACATCATCCGCCATCGCCGTTCGCCCGACGATGAGGAGAAGCACTGGGTTCTAGGCCCGCAAGCACAAGTCTACAATTATGCCTTTTGGGAAAAAGAGAAGAATCGCATGAGCGGCTTCAACGCTTTCTTTCTAAGTGACGATTTCCTGCTCAAAAAGAGAATTTCGGCCCGAACCGCCCGCTGGCTCGGTCCCAGTGAGTTGCTGTTGACAAACGGTTTCGAGAGAGAATTCACCGGTCTTACACCTTACCGTTTTAACGCATTCTCTTTTTTGAACTTGAAAATCAATGGCAACCAATCCATGTTCCGCGAACAGTTCCGCTATTCCCCGCACATGAGCATTTCTGAACTGAACCGTTACATTGCCTACCTGCGCAAAAATCATAGTGACACCCGCCGATACGAAGCCCAGCTTTTTTATAAATACGCTTATCCCTTATCTTCCCTGGTTATGGCTTTACTGGCCATTCCGTTTTCCTTCCTGATGGGGAACCGCGGCACTCTGTTCGGTATCGGCGCAGCCGTGGGTATATCGCTCATCTATTGGGGCATACTAGGTATATTCAGTTCCTTGGGTTCGGTGGGCGTTCTATCTCCTGCGCTTTCCGCTTTCGCTCCACTGCTCATTTTTATCTCTTTTTCTTTGCTCCTCTTTCTCAGCCTGAGGACCTGACCCAACATGTGTCGGTCAGGCACATGAACTGTTCCCAGCAACAGGGAATTATGTTAAAATTCAAACCTTAAAGACAACGGTCACAGCCGTTCGAGGTACACCATGGAAAAAGAGGAACTGAAAGCCAACGAAGAAGCTCTCGTCCGTCGCCGCAAAAAAAAACCATCTCCTAAAAAAAATAAAATAACCCTGGTTCCGCTCTATTGCAAGGGCTGCGGGTTGTGCGTGGACATCTGCCCCACCGGTACTTTGCAACTGGAGGATGATCCTAGAAACAAGTGGGGGATATCCGTTAAAATCGACGCTCCAGACTATTGTATCGGCTGCAAGATGTGCGAATCGCAATGCCCCGATTTCGCCATCTTCGTCAATTACGAAGATGAAAAGAAAGAAGGTGCCCAATGAGCCAGCGCCAAGTCTTGCAAGGCAATATCATCATCGCCAAAGCCGCCCTGGCGGCAGGTTGCAATTTCTTTGCCGGTTATCCCATCACACCCTCCTCGGAAATCGCGCACTATATGTCCCGGGAAATGCCGAAGATGGGGCGGATCTTTATCCAAATGGAGGACGAAATCGCCTCCCTGGGTGCCTGCATCGGCGCCTCGCTGGCCGGGAAGAAAGCGCTGACCGCCACCTCAGGCCCGGGCTTCTCTCTGATGCAGGAACAACTGGGCGTGGCCGTTATGGCCGAAGTACCGGTGGTCATCGTTAACGTCATGCGCGGCGGTCCTTCCACCGGCATGCCCACTAAACCCTCCCAAGCCGACATCATGCAGTCCCGCTGGGGAACCCACGGCGACCACCCGATTATCGCTCTCTATCCCGCCTTCTCCGAGGAAATTTTTCAGGAAACCGTTCGCGCCTTCAACCTCGCGGAAAGGTTCTGGAACCCGGTGATTCTGTTGCTGGACGAAGTGCTCGGCAAGGCTCACGAAGATATCGAAATTCCCGAACCGGGTACCTACGAGGTCTATTGGGAAAATAGCCATCCGATTCAGGACCTCAACATCTACGATCGGCAAATCGGCGAAGGTCCGCCGCGCATCGATTTCTTCCACGGTTATCCCATTCACATCGACAGCCTGGAACACGATGCCCACGGCTGGCCCTCGTTTGAACCCAAAATCGTGGATAAGATGCAACGGCTGCGGATGCAGAAAATCCTCCAGAACCTGGACGATATCATCCGCTTCAAGGAATATCACCTCGACGACGCTGAAATCATGATTTTTAGCTTTGGCGTATCGGCGCGCTCCTCCTTGGCGGCCGTGCGGTTGGCCCGCCAGCAGGGAATCAAGGCCGGCCTGTTCCAGGCCCTGACCATCTGGCCCTTCCCGCGGGCAGCCCTGCAGGAAAAGATGTCCCGGATTAAAAAGGTGCTCACCGTGGAGATGAATCTGGGGCAGAGCAAATATGAAGTGGAACGGGTGGCCCCTTGCGACGTCGTCCTTAAAACGCTGCTACGGGCCAACGGTAACCTCTTCACACCCGGCGAAGTCCTCGACGCACTCAAGGAGTTCTAAAATGAGGGATTACGAAAAATACATTCGCTACCGGACATTTCCCACCCCCTGGTGCCCGGGATGCGGTGACGGCGTGATTCTGAAATCGATTGCCATGGCATTTGCCGAACTGCGGGTCGATCCCAACGAGGTGATTGTCATCGCCGGCATCGGCTGCTCCGGCCGTATGCCCACCTATTTCAACACCAACACCCTGCACACCACTCACGGCCGGGCGCTGACCTTTGCCACCGGCATCAAGTTGGCCCACCCCGAGAAACTCGTGGTGGTTATCTCGGGGGATGGAGACGCTCTGGCCATTGGCGGCAACCATCTCATCCATGCCGCCCGGCGCAACATCGGGATCAAGATGATCCTGATTAACAACGGCATCTACGGCATGACGGGCGGCCAGGTTTCGCCCCTGACCCCAAGGAATTTCTTCACCGAAACCACCCCCTACGGCAACATCGAACCCCAATTCGATGCCGTCGAACTTCTCACCGCCTGCCAGGCTTCGTTTGTCGCCCGCGAAACCGTCAATCGCCTGCTTCCCCTCAAGCAGGTGATCAAGAAGTCCTTCCAGCACCGAGGCTTTTCGGTGGTGGAGGTCCTATCCAACTGCCACGTCAACTTGGGCCGGCGCAATAAAATGAAGAGCCCGCTGGTCATGACCAAATACATCGAGGAGCAGACGGTGAGCAAGGAGGAATACGCCAAACTACCTCCCGAAGAGAAAAAACAAAAATTTCCGGTGGGCCTTTTCGTCGAGGATACCCAGCGCCTGGAATACACCGACCTGTATTACAACCATATCGTCAAGGCGGCCCAGCAGAGTACCGCCAAGGGGGATGCGTGATGAAATACGAAATCCGCTATGCGGCCGTTGGCGGGCAGGGGATCATCACCGCGGGTGCGCTGCTGGTCGATATCGCGGTGGAAAAGGAGAACCGCTTCGCCTTGGAAAGCCCCACCTACACCGCGGCCGTGCGTGGCGGCCCCACCAAGGTCGATGTGATCATCTCCGATCAGCGGGTCATCTTCCCCCACGCCACAGCCATCGATTTCTTTCTCTGTACCGACCAGCGGCCTTTCGATTTGTACAAGGAACGCATCAAAGACGATGCCATCGTGGTGGTCGATTCCCATCTGATACGCGAACTGGGACAGACCGCCCACTGGCGCATCTACCAGGTGCCGATCATCAATGAAACCAAAAAACAGGCGGGCAATGTCGTGCTGACCTCGGTGGTCTCCTGGCAATTACCCAGAAACTGACCCAGGTAATCCAGTACGAGAACATGCGGGAACACATCAAGAAATGGGCGCCCAAAGGTGCCGTCGATATGAATCTGAAGGCCATCGACGTCGGGATGAATCTGATCAAATAAAAGGCCCCTGCCCCATTTTGAAAACCCGCACAAGGAAATTTTATAAGATCAATTATACTCTTGCGAGCGTCTGCTGCGCTTCCCGGCGTACTTGGGCATGGGCATCGTGGGTCAGTTGCACGAGATAGGTTTCCACCCGTTCCCGGTTGAATCGAGCCAGTGCGCCCACCACTTTCAGGCGAACTTCGGCATTGGGATCCCGCACCAAATCGTCGAGTTTTTCCAGCAGCAGTTCACTGTGGCGGTTACCCAAAATCTCCACAAAAGCCGATTTGATGAACCAAGGTGAACGAGCCAGCAAGCGGCACAGTTTCTGTTCATCGACCTGGGGCCGTTGCGACAGGTCCCGGATGATGAGCTCCCGTACTTTCAGATCATTTTCAGCCAGAAACGAGATCAGCAAGTCCTCAACCGGCAGATCCTTGACTGCCATGACCTGCTGCACGGCTTCCAACCGCTTCTCCCGGTTCTGTTTTTTAACCATCTCGCGCATCTGAAAAAAATCGCTGGCCCCTTGCCGCTCGGTGTCGGTCATCGCCTTTTTGGCCGCCATGGCCACCGAACTGTCGGGATGGTTGGCAAATTTTTTATAAAAATTTCGGTTCCGGAATTTGAGAACCCGCACTCTTTGAGTGCGGCCGCCATGGTTTTGGACGATATTTTTTCGGCCAGGAGTATCTTTTGCAGGAACTCAACGCGGACGCTCTCCTCCAGTTCGGCAAAGCGCGGCTCCCGCAAAAAGTGGACTTGCTCCGACGGTTTGTAGGTAAAAAATTCCGCCAGCAGCTTGTCCATCAGATTTTACGCAGGATGTGCCCCAACTTCTCTTTTTTGGTCTTCATGTAGTTGAGGTTTTCCTTGTTCGGGCTGATCTCCAGAGGAACGCGCTCCACGATTTCCAGACCGTAGCCCGCCAGGGCGATATACTTGGCGGGGTTGTTGGTGATGATGCGCAGTTTCTTCATCCCCAGCGAACGCAAAATCTGAGCACCGATGCCGTAATCCCGCTGATCGGCTTTGAACCCCAGCTTGAGATTGGCTTCAATGGTGTCAAGACCATTCTCCTGAAGTTTGTAGGCCTTGATCTTGTTGAGCAGCCCGATGCCGCGCCCTTCCTGGTTCAGCAGATAAAGAATCACGCCGCGCTGCTCGCGGCTGATCATTTGCATCGCCTGCTGCAGCTGGTTTCCACAATCACAACGGAGAGACCCGAAGGTGTCGCCGGTCAGGCATTGAGAATGAACGCGGACCAGGACCGGTTCCGCCGAGGCCAAATCACCCTGGGTCAGGGCGATATGGGTTTCCTGGTTGATCTTGTCCACGAACATCTTGATAACAAAACGGCCCCACGGAGTTGGCAGCTGGGCCTCGGCCACAAGTTCAACCAGCGAATCGGTTTGAATCCGGTATTTGATTATTTCTTCAATGGTGATGATCGGAATGTCGAACTGTTTTGAGAATTGCAGGAGATCGGGCAGACGGGCCATGGTGCCGTCCTCTTTCATAATCTCGCAGATCGTTCCGGAGGGATTGAGGCCGGCCAAACGGGCCAGATCCACCGACGCCTCCGTCTGGCCCGCACGGACCAGCACCCCGCCCTCCTTGGCGCGCAGGGGAAAGATGTGTCCCGGCCGAGACAGGTCATCGGGTTTGGTTTGAGAATCGATCAGGCAGCGCACCGTGGTGGCCCGATCAAAAGCGGAAATGCCGGTGGTGGTGCCGTTCTTGGCATCCACCGATACCGTAAAAGGTGTCTGGAAGTGAGAGGTGTTGCGATCGACCATCAGAGGCAGATCCAGTTCCTGGCTTCGTTTTTCGGTCAGGGATACGCAGATCAATCCCCGCCCGAATTTGGCCATGAAGTTGATGCTTTCGGGTGTAATCTTTTCGGAGGCCAGCATCAGATCGCCTTCGTTTTCTCGATTTTCGTCGTCGACGATAATGATCATTCTCCCTTGGGACAGGTGTTCCAACGCCTGGGGAACTGATAGCAGCATCGTCTTATCTCGACTTTTGAATGGTGAAATTATAAAGGTATTTGGCGACTAAATCAAGTTCCACATTGACCCTCTCCCCAACCCGCAACCAGCGGAAATTGGTCGTTTCCCAGCTGAGCGGTATGAGCAGCACGGAAAAGAAGGAGGGCCCGACTTCCTGCACCGTCAGGCTGACCCCGTTCAAAGCCAGCGAGCCTTTGGGTATCAAGAATTTTCGCCAGGCGGGATTCTGATAGGTGAAGGTAAGCCGACGCTGGCCCGCTTCTTGGCGGAGCGAACGCAAGCGGCAGGTGCCATCAATATGACCGCTCAGCCAGTGGCCGCTGAGCAAACTATCCACGCGCAGAGGCAATTCAACGTTGAGCGCAGCCCCCGGCGCCAGATCGGCGAAATTGGCCAGACGCAGCGTCTCTCCGGAAAGATTGAATGAATGGCGACGCCCGCGGGCGGCTACCAACGTGAGGCAAACCCCATTCAGGGCCAGCGAGTCGCCGCTGGCCAGCCTATCCTTCAGCCTCCAGATCCACGACCAGTATCGGTTCCGCTTTCCTTTCCAGGGCCACCAGTTTGGCTGTGGTTAAAATGATCCCGGTAAACATCTTCGCCACCCCCGCCAAATGAAGCCCGATTCCAATTCCAACAACTCATGTTCCGGCAATTCCAAGGACCGGTTTAATCGCTCCACTCCGGTCGCGAACAAAGCCACGGCCTCCTTGCCGCCCACGATTTTGCCCGCCGTAAAAAGGATCACTTCATCAAAAAGACGCTGCCGCAAGAAAGAATCAATGACTTGCCCCCCGCCTTCCACCAACAGCGACGCAATACCCAGACGGCCCAACTGGCGACAGACATCGCGCAACGCCAGTCCGTTCGGATCCGGCTGGATGAAAAAATGATAAGGGGTTCTGACCCTCTTGGACCGCGCCCAAGCGGAACTGAATATGACCAAGGGAAAACGCTCCTGGTCTTTAAAAATTCGCAGATGGCCGGGCAACGTGTTCTGGGAATCGAGGACCACCCGAAACAGCTTCTTGCCCGCCCAACCCGATTCGCGTAGAGACAGTTGCGGGTCATCGTCCAGCACGGTCTGCCGACCGACCAGGATAGCCGAAAATTCTCCGCGCAAGCTGTGAGACAACCGCCGTGCTTCTGCTGCCGTGATCCAGCGGGACTGACGCTGTTTGTCCGTCAATTTGCCATCCAGGGAAATGCCGGCATGAAGGGTGATGTAAGGAATTTTCCGGGTAATGAATTTCAGATAATGGCGATTCTGGTATTCGGCCCAAGCGCCGAGGAGGCCCACCGATGTTTCAATACCTTTTTTTCCCAGCAGTGCCAGGCCCCGGCCATTGACCAGCGGATTCGGATCTTGCAAGGCCACGACCACCCGCTGGACTTTTTTGGCGACGATCAAATCCACGCAGGGCGGGGTCTTGCCAACATGACCGCATGGTTCCAGACTCACGTAGAGAGTGGTGCCGGGAGAGTCCACCGATTTCAAGGCCATGCGCTCGGCATGGCCCTGGCCAAATGCCCGATGAAATCCCGTGGCCAGGACCTCTCCCCGCTGAACCACCACCGCACCCACCAGGGGGTTGGGCTCGGTACGTCCTCGTCCCTTCTCGGCCAAACGCAAGGCCATTTTCATAAACCCCAGATCGTTCTCGGACCAGACAGGCACGTGAGTGAACCGCTTGTTCATGCAGGCGCCAGCAAGGCCCGGAGGAAATCGCCAACCACAAATTCTTCCAATGCCGTTGGCTCTTCGCCCGTTCCAACAAAACGAACAGGAAGTTTCATTTTATCGGCAATGCTGATGACCGCCCCGCCTTTGGCCGTTCCGTCCAGTTTGGCTAAAACGATGCCGCTGATTCCGGAAAATTCTTTAAATTTCTCTGCCTGCGCCAACGCCTGTTGGCCGGTGCCGGCATCCAACACCAGCAGGGTTTCGTCGGGGCGGGCCGGAGAAATTTTTTTAATGACGTTCACCAGCTTGGCCAGTTCGCGCATCAGGTTATCTTTGCTCTGAATCCGACCCGCCGTATCGATGAGCAGCAGCTCGTACGCCTGGCTCTGCCAGCGCTGCATGCTGCGGTAGACCACCGCTCCGGGATCTTCGCCCCGTTCGCCCGCGACAACCGGAATCCCCAAGCGTTCTCCCCACAGGGCCAACTGCGCCGCTCCGGCAGCACGGAATGTGTCGGCGGCAGAGAGCAAGACTCGCTTGCCCTGACGTTGATAGTGATAGGCCAGTTTAGCCGCCGTGGTGGTTTTACCACACCCATTTACGCCCACTAGCACCCAAACGGCTTTTTCGGCTATACGCAACATCCGTTTCTGCAAAGGTTCAAAAATCCGGAATATCTCGGCTTGCAGGAAAGAAAGGATTCCGTTATCCAAGGCCGAATTTCCGGCGTGGCTCAAAACTTCTTTTGCCAGCCGTTTGGCCAATGCGGTGTCCACGTCCGCCAGGATCAACTGTTCTTCCAATTTCGCCTGAATGGCATCCCGCTTTTTCTCCCATCCGCCAACATCAGCCCAGAGCTGGGCCAACGGAGTCTGGAACAACCGTTTCAGCGTCATGGAAGTCAGAGCGCAGAAACGAATCCACACAGAGCGGCCAGGGTATTCAGCCAAAGATCCTGAATGTCAAATACCCGGCCGGGGAGCCAGATTTGAATGGCCTCTAAACCAACGGCGGACAGCAGTAAAATCAGGAAGGGAACAACGGAAAAACTTTTTTTGTTTTCCTTGAAAAGCAGGAAGCCCAGGATAAAAAATTCTGCCAGGTGCAGAAAAAGGGCCAGATGCACGCGATTGAGGAAAATCCTTCGTTGAAAAATAAAATAAAACAGCGCGACCGCCGCCAATAAAATAGCCGCAAGTTCAAACACCTTTTTCCCGGCCAGTGCTCTCAGCAAGGCGATGACCATAAAGGCCAGCAGCATGCCCAGCAACAGGTAATTGAGCAGGTGAAAGCCGGGGAAACGCATAACCACCCCTTCCAACCTCAAATGGAAGGGCGAACTGGCGAACAGGATCAACATATAAACGAGGGAAAAGCGAAATTTTCTCAATCTTTCTCTTTGGCCTTGGGCAACAGGTTGGTTTTCTCCAGAATTTTGCTGCGAACTTCTTCAAACAGGGCCTGGTTTTCCTCGAACATTTTTTTCACCGCTTCCTTTCCTTGACCCAGGCGATTGTCTCCATAGGAATACCAAGCGCCGGTTTTATTGATGAAGCCAAATTGGGTGCCCAAGTCGATGATATCGCTTTCTTTGGAAATTCCCTTCCCGTAATAGAGATCGACTTCCACTTCTTTGAAGGGCGGAGCCATTTTGTTTTTGACCACCTTGATCCTTATTCGGCCGCCGATGATGTCGGTGCCCTCCTTGATTGCCATGGTCCTTTTCACCTCAAGCCGCAGCGAACTATAAAATTTCAGCGCTCGTCCACCGGTGGTGGTTTCGGGATTGCCCACGAACATGCCAATTTTTTCCCGGATCTGGTTGATAAAGACAAACGTGGTTTTGGAACGGGACACGATGGCCGTTAATTTCCTCAATGCCTGGCTCATCAGCCGGGCCTGCAAGCCCATATGGGCGTCGCCCATATCCCCTTCCAGCTCGGCCTTGGGTACCAGCGCGGCCACGCTGTCCACGACGATGATATCCACTCCACCTGAACGAACCAAGATCTCAGCGATTTCAAGTGCCTGCTCGCCGTAATCGGGCTGGGCGATGTACAGTTCATCGATGTTCACTCCCAGTTTCTGCGCATAGGCTGGATCGAGAGCATGTTCGGCATCGATGAAGGCAGCATAACCGCCGGCCTTCTGGGCCTCGGCAATCCCATGCAGCGCCAGGGTGGTTTTCCCGGAACCCTCGTTGCCATAAATTTCACACACCCGGCCACGCGGATAGCCGCCGACGCCCGTGGCAATATCCAGGGGCAAACAGCCTGAAGATATGGTGGGAATACGCACCACTTCCTTTCCTCCCAATTGCATGATCGCGCCTTTGCCGAATTGCTTTTCTATCTGAGAAACGGCGTTGTTCAATGCGGCTTTCTTGTTGCTGATCTCACTCATCTTTTCCTCCTAGAATTCGCTGGACTTCCATTGTATCAGGGATACGAAGAAATTTGAAGCGGGAACACGTCCCCGCCACAATGGTGATCTGGGTAGCGGGAACATGGAAAAATTCGGCCAGCAGGCGCACAACTTCGCGGTTGGCCTTGCTTTTTTCCGGCGGTGCCAAGACACGAACCAGCAGCTGGCCTCCCTCAACCCGCACCCCGGCCCGCGAGCTTCGGGGTTTGACTTTTACAGGAACCAGCCGTGTCATTTGCCCAGGTATTCAATCTTGTCAAATTCCTCATCTTCTTTGTGATAGGTTTCGAGCAATTCTTTGAGCGAATTCAGCATGTTGATAATATCGTTTTCAATTTCCTTTCTCTTAAACCTCAAATTTTTAATCTCCTGGCGCAGCAGCTTCAGCCGGTTCTGGGCTTGGTTGATGATCTCATCGGATTTCATCTCGGCTTCCTTGACGATCAGATCGGATTCTTTCTGGGCGTTGGTCTTAATCTCGGTCGAAAATTTCTGGGCCGCGATCAGGGTATCACGCAGAACCTCTTCTCGCTTTTCAAACTTCTGGAGGCTCTCTTTAACTTTTTCCAGTTTGGTCCGGTAATCCTCCTTGTCGCTGATCTCGCTCTCGAGCGCCTCCGCCACCTGAAGCAAAAACGCTTTCACCTCCTCCTTGGCAAACCCCTTGATTTTTGAAGCAAAGGTCTGATTGAGAATGTCTTGCGGTGTCAGTTTCATTTTCCCTCCTTGCGCCGGTCATACCGGCTCATGCCGCCCTCTTTCCAAACAGGGCCGTTCCGATGCGAACCAAGGTGGCCCCCTCTTCCACAGCAATTTCGTAATCATGGCTCATCCCCATGGACAGATGGGCCAAGCGAATGTTGGGAATCCCCTGACGATTGAGTTCATTTTTGAACTGGCGCACCTGAGCAAAATAGGGACGCGCCATTTCCGGATCAGCGGTATAGGGCGGAATCGTAAGCAGTCCGCTGATCCGGACTCGCTCCAATCTGGAAATGTACTCCAGCGCTCGGCGCAGGCCATCGAGCGTGAACCCGGACTTGCTTTTTTCCTCGCCAATATTGATTTCAATAAAAACCTCTCGGTCTCGGTCCACGCGTTTGTGGATATGCTCCAGAGTCTTGAGTCCATCGACCGACTGGATCAAATCAAAGAGGGCCAGCATTTTGTTAACTTTGTTCTTCTGGATATTGCCTACATAATGCCAGGATACATTGTACTCAGCTAACTGCTGCTTATGGCTTTCCGCCTCTTGAATGCGGTTTTCGCCCAACAGGCTAATCCCGCAGTCGATGGCCTCCCTTATTTTGCTCACATCCTGACCTTTGCACGCCGCCAAGATCTGCACGTCGGAGGGCTCACGGTTTACCCGCTGGCACGCCCGGTCAATGGCCTCACGTATCTTGTCCACATTCGCCTTAACGGAGATCATTGGTTTGGCCTTCCTTCTTAATCAGGTGCCTCTTGTACAGCCCCCAAAAATAAAAAAGCGTTGAGACCGCCATACCGTAGCCACCAACATATTTGGAATAGAATAAAAAAAACGCCAAAAAACCGAGAAAACCCAGAATGCCGAAGGCCTGTAAACCAACACCTCGGCGCAGGTTTTTGATCAGTCGACTATCCCTGGGATCCAGTTTGTTTCCACATTTTAGGCAAATAGGATATTCCGCGTCGAACGGTTGAACCTGGCCGCACAGTTTGCACTGAACATCCATGGAATGATTTTCTCTCCCTTCAAGGGATGATATCCGCAGTATTTGTAAAATCTGCTTGACTCATCACTTGTCATTATAACTCAAATCGGATCAGTTGAAAAGGTCCCTGCCACGCTATTCGCCTATCCTGCGTTCAGCACCCGCAACATTCCAGCGGTTGTAACAGCCAGGCCAGGCTTGACTTTGCCCCCTGCCTGACCTATAGTTAGTGCCGGGCGGAGAACAACATGGGTACTGCCACCACCCATTCTCAGGTTTTGCGGATGTCGCTACCAGCAGAAATGCCGCCCCCCAAAGATTTTTCTCCAGGCATTCGCCGGGCGCCCGACCGGGGTTTCCGCCTCAGCAGAGAGCAGACGAAGGTGGCGTTGAAAAACGCCCTGCGCTACCTGCCGGAAAACCTCCATCGCCTGCTCGCTCAAGAGTTTCTGACGGAGCTTGTCAGCCGCGGCCGCATCTACGGCTATCGTTTCCGTCCAGCCGGGCCCATTAAAGCCAAACCCGTGGATCGCTACCCGGGAAAAACCTTGGAAGGCCGCGCCTTCCAAGTCATGATCGACAACAATCTGGACTTTGATGTGGCGCTCTACCCCTACGAGCTGGTCACCTACGGCGAAAGCGGGCAGGTTTTCCAGAACTGGATGCAATACCTGCTGGTTAAAAAGTACTTGAAAGAAATGAACGACCGCCAGACACTGGTCGTCTATTCCGGTCATCCACTGGGCCTTTTCCCGACGTCACCCGCTGCGCCACGGGTGATATCCACCAATGGAATGCTGGTCGGCATGTTCGACAACCCCGACGACTTCCAGATAGCTGCATCCCAAGGCGTCTCCAACTACGGCCAGATGACCGCCGGGGGCTGGATGTATATCGGGCCACAGGGAATTGTCCACGGAACCTATATCACCTTGCTCAACGCCGGCCGACTCTATTTGAATATCCCGCCTACTCAGGATTTGGCCGGAGTCGTCTATTTAAGCTCGGGTCTCGGCGGCATGAGCGGCGCCCAGGCCAAGGCAGTGGAAATTGCCGGAGGCATCGGGGTGATCGCTGAAGTGGATGACTCCCGCATCCGTACCCGCTATCAACAAGGCTGGGTTTCCAAAATCTCAAGCAACCTGGATGAGATCGCCCGCTGGATTGAGGAACACCGGAAAAAGAAGAAGCCGATTTCCATTGCCTACAGCGGAAACGTTGTGGATCTCTGGGAATACGTGCTTCGCCACGACCTGGTCATTGAACTGGCTTCCGATCAGACCTCCTGTCACGACGCCTACAGAGGCGGCTATACCCCCGCGGGCATCCGTTTTGAAGAGGGACGCCGACTGCTCCAAGAAAATCCCGCGCTCTTCCGGCAGAAGGTAAACGCGTCCCTGATCCGACAATTCGCTTTGATCCGGCGCATGGCTGCCCGGGGGACCCGTTTTTGGGACTATGGCAACTCTTTTTTGAAGGCGGTTTTCGATGCCGGCGCCACCGAAGTGACGGCCAACAACCGGGACACCAGCGAAGGTTTCGTTTTCCCGAGCTACGTGGAACACATCATGGGGCCGCTCTGCTTTGATTACGGCTATGGCCCTTTCCGCTGGGTCTGCCTGAGCGGTAAGACTGCCGACCTAAAAAAAACCGACCGGGCGGCCATGTCCTGCATCGATCCCCAGCGCCGCCCCATGGACCGGGACAATTACGAGTGGATCAAAAACGCCCAAAAGAACCGGCTTGTGGTCGGCACCCAGGCGCGCAGCCTGTATGCCGATGCCCGGGGCCGGGTGTCCATCGCCTTGAAATTCAACCAGATGATCCGTGAGGGCGAGATCGGCCCGGTGATGCTGGGGCGCGACCACCACGATGTGTCCGGCACCGATTCTCCGTTCCGGGAAACCGCCAACGTCCGCGACGGCAGCAATGTGACTGCCGATATGGCCGTACACAATTTCGCCGGCGATGCCGTGCGCGGCATGTCCATGGTGGTGTTATCCAACGGCGGCGGTGTCGGTGTGGGCAAAGCCCTCAATGGTGGCTTCGGATTGGTTCTCGACGGCAGCAAGCTCAAAGACCGGATTATCCGCTCGGCCATGGAATGGGACGTGATCAACGGCATCGCCCGCCGCGCCTGGGCGCGCAACGAACATGCCCTGGAGGTGGCCAACGAGTGGAACACTCAAAACCGGGACCGGGGCCATATCACCCTGCCCCATGTGGCAGACAACGCCTTGATTAACGACCTGGTGGATGCCTATTTCCGCGGCAAGTAATCCGATCCGATCGGCAGCAGGAAAATTCTACCCCGGAGACGAAGGCAGGAAGCCGCGAGCAAATTCCGGAAGGACGAAACTGGCCCGGTGGATTGGCGGGTTGTAATACCTCAGATCCTTCAGGCGCTTGGCCCGTTTTTCATCCAGATCATTCAGCGGGTGATATTTCTTTGAACAAAAACTGAACCCAATCAGCCCGGAAGGGTAGGTGGGAACCAGGGCATAGTAATACATATAAAGCGGATAAATCTCTTGGCAAAAATTGGCCAGTTGGGCAATGATGTGGGGGTGGTAGTGGATCGATTCCGACTGGGTGATCGCGATGCCATCGGGGCGCAGGGCAGCGTGCATATTCTGATAGAATTCGCGGCGAAAAAGGACCTCGGCCGGGCCAATGGGGTCGGACGAGTCCACGATGATGACATCATAGAAATTTTTCCTGTTCTTGATAAAGGCCGCCCCGTCTTCGAAAAAGAGCTCGACCCGCGGATCAGTGAAGCTACGGGCAAGCCCGGGGAAATGGCGGCGGCAAACCTCCACCACCTTTTCATCAATTTCGCAGCAGTGGGCTTGTTTCACTTCCGGGTGCTTCAATACTTCCCTCAGGGTGCCGCCGTCGCCGCCGCCTACCACCAGGACTCGCTCGGGCCGGGGATGGGTATTCAGGCTCACGTGGGCAATCATTTCATGGTAATTGGCTTCATCTTTTTCGGTTACCATGATCACGTCGTCGTGAACCAACATTTTCCCGAACGGAACCGTGTCATACACGGCGATTTTTTGAAACGGGGAGTGGGCTGTCTCCAGAAGCTCTTTGTATTTGACTTTGAAAATTCGCCCTACCTGGACTTCCAGCTGTTCTTCAAACCAGCGTTCCATGGCTTCTCCTGGGAATGGGCTTGCGGCTGGGATTATTTTCTCAGGGCAATGTGGATCCGGTAATCATTCCCCTTGAAAAAAGATTTGGCAAATTCGGCCGCCACCTCGGGGTCATAATATTTGCAGCTGAAGATATCCAGATAAACCGCATTGGATTGGTTGGCGAAATGCGCAGAAATCAACGAGGTTTCGATCAGCTGGGTCATCGAGAAACCGGTTATCCGGGGGTCTTCACCAAAATCGACGACCATTGTCTCACCGAAGCGTTTCATCTGGATCAGGTCACACAATTCGCAAACAAAACGTTTAATGGCTTCGGCATCCTGGATCAAAGCCGGATCGCAACCATGGATATCGAGGCTGGTCAGCACCCCCCAGGCATCCTCACTCAGGAAACGTTCCCTCAGGTTGTTGCAGTTACTGGGAGTTTCTCTGCGCATAGCTTGTCTCCATGCGGACAAGCGGTTTGTGTTGCAGCTTGACCGGCAGATCAATGATCCCTCGTTTGATCTCGCTGACCGAAAAACTTCTCGCCTTGAAAGTATCCTTTAAATAATGCAAAGCCGAATAACTGTCGATACTGCTGCCACATGTAAATATATCCAATGCCACATAGCCGTATTCGGGCCATGTGTGCACTGAAAAATGTGACTCCTCAATCACAATGACTCCACTGACGCCATGGGGATTGAACTCGTGAACGACCGACTGGACCATGTGGGCGCCAGAAATTTCTACGGCATTCATCAATGTCCGTTCTACGAAACGAACATCATTGATGAGGGCCATGTCACAATCATACAGCTCAACAATTAAGTGATTGCCGAGACTTTGCATCATTTTCTTGGTTACATCCTACCTCCTTGTTGTGGATTTTAAAGTTCATCTTTATACCACCATTATTGTATCATGTAAATAGTTTTTCATAATTTTTTTAAAAAATTTTTTGAACCGACCCCCTTAACCAATAAGAAAAGTCGAATTTTCAGCAAAAAAAGCCTGAATTAAGAAATTCAGATTTTTTATAATATTTATAATAGCACACTCAACATTAATTAATAAATTTATTATTAACTTGTTGACAAAATAAGAAAATTGAACTATATTACTATATTAAAAATTGAGCTAAAAGGAGTTCAAAATGGGGAAAATAATTGGTATTGACCTTGGTACAACCAATTCCGTTGTGGCCATCATGGAAAAAGGCGAAGCAAAGATCATAACCAATTCGGAGGGTGGCAGAACCACACCTTCGGTTGTCGCTTTTGTCAAAGACGGTAGCCGGTTGGTCGGCCAGGTTGCCAAACGCCAGTCCATAACCAATCCGGAACACACGGTTTATTCTATCAAGCGATTTATGGGGCGGCGCTATAACGAAGTCACCCAGGAAATCAAAATGGTGCCTTACAAAGTGGCCAAGGGCCCTAACGATGACGCCCGCGTGGATATCGGCAGCAAGCAGTATTCACCGCCAGAGATATCCGCCCTGATTCTGCAGAAACTTAAGGAGGCGGCCGAGGATTACCTGGGTGAGAAAGTGAGCGAAGCTGTGATCACGGTCCCCGCCTATTTTAATGATGCCCAGCGCCAGGCCACCAAGGATGCGGGTAAAATCGCCGGACTCGAGGTGAAGCGCATCATCAACGAACCCACTGCCGCGGCTCTTGCCTACGGCCTGGACAAAAAGCAAGACCAGTTAATAGCCGTGTATGATTTTGGAGGAGGCACATTCGACATCTCCATTCTGGAAATCGGGGAAAATATCGTGGAAGTCAAGGCCACAAATGGCGATACCCACTTGGGCGGCGATAACATCGATCAACATCTGATGGATTGGATCATCGATGAGTTCAAAAAGGACCAGGGGATTAATCTGGCTAAAGACAAAATGGCCCTGCAAAGATTGAAAGAAGCTGCGGAAAAGGCCAAAATTGAGCTTTCCACTGCCCAGGAAACGGAAATTAATCTCCCCTTCATTACGGCCGATGCCTCCGGTCCCAAGCACCTCATGATGAAACTGAACCGCTCCAAGCTGGAACAGCTCGTCGGTGACATCATCGAACACTCTCTTCCACCCTGCAAACAGGCCGTCCAGGATGCCGGCATAGCGGTCTCGGACATCAAAGAAGTGATCCTGGTGGGCGGAATGACCCGCATGCCGTACATCCAGGAACTGGTCAAGAAATTTTTCGGCAAAGAGGGGAATAAAAGCGTCAATCCCGATGAGGTGGTGGCTGCCGGAGCAGCTGTACAAGGCGGCGTCTTGGCCGGCGAGTCCAAAGATATTTTGTTGCTGGATGTAACCCCCCTGTCACTGGGCATCGAAACCTTGGGCGGTATCAGCCACAAACTGATCGAACGCAACACCACCATCCCCACAAAAAAAACAGATATTTTCACTACCGCCGAGGACAATCAATCCAGCGTGGAGATCCACGTAGTGCAGGGTGAACGGGAAATGGCCCGCGATAACCGCACCCTGGGTAAATTCCACTTGACCGGTATTCCTCCGGCGCCCCGGGGCGTGCCTCAGATCGATGTCACTTTTGACATCGATGCCAACGGTATCTTGAATGTTTCCGCCAAGGACCTGGCCACCAGTAAACAGCAGGCCATCACCATTACCTCATCCAGTGGCCTCAGCGAAACAGAGATTCGCAACATGGTCAAGGACGGGGAAAAAAATCGGGAAGAGGATCACAAGAAGAAGGAAGCCATTGAAAACCGCAACAAACTGGACCAGATCGCCTATTCCCTGGAAAAATTGGTCAAAGAAAACAAAGACAAGATTCCGAATTCCATGCTGGGTGAGGTTGAAACAGCGGTGAAAAAGGCCAAAGAAGCCGTTGACAGTAACGATAATCAACGTGTCCTAAACGAGATTGACAATATCAACCGGCTGACTTCAAAACTTTCAACAGAGATGTATAAAACAGCCGGGCCCCAAGCCGGTCAAAAAGATGCCGCCCATGGCCCGCGCAACCAGAATGGGGGCAACGAACCGCCGGCCTCTGAAGGCGAAGTCATTGACGCTGAATTCGAAGATATCGGGAAAAACAAGAACAACTAGATTTCCCCGGATTCGCGACATTGATTCATTACCCTAAATGTGGTAAATTTATATCACTTTTTTCTTGGAACAACATGAAAACGAGCCTCGCGTTGACTGTTCTTCTTGCTCTGCTAACCCTGGTTTCCTGCCCAGGACAGAGGAATACCAAGGGCATTGCCCTGCAACTCCACTTTTCTCCAGCCACGCTGACCGATTTTCTATTTGTCAACATGAGCTACGAATTCACGTTGAGAGGGAGCTTTCAAAAACTAAATAAAGATTACAAGGTGTTCGTCCATTTTTGGAGAACGAATCGCAAAGAAATGCTCTTTCAAGACGACCACCAACCCAATAAAAAAACATCCGCCTGGCAGAAAGGGGAAACGATCCGTTACACCCGGGCCGTTTTCATTCCTCAATTTTTAAACGAATTTGATATTGATTTCGAAGGTTATGAAGAGATCAAGATTTCCGTCGGGCTTTATGACCCGACACCCGAAAGCAAAGAGAATCCGATTCTGCTCTATGAGAAGAAGGTCGAGATACAGCCCGCTTCCTTCAATGCCCCGGAAATCATTTACAACGAAGGTTGGAATGAACCGGAAAGCGACCTTCGCAGCGCAGACGTATTCGAAAAAAGCTGGCGCTGGACAGCCCAGAAAGCCGTATGCATCATCGAAAATCCTCACAAACTTTCCACGCTGGTCATCAAAGGCGGGGTGGCGAAAACCGCACTCCCCGATCAAAAAGTGACGTTCAAAGTCAACGACACCGTTCTGGACGAATTCATCCCCAGCGAGAACAGGTTCTCCAAAGAATACACACTGACGCCAGAGACCATGGGGCCGAACGAGGAATTTACGCTCAGAATCGAGACTGACAGAACCTACGTCCCCGCCAAAATCAATCCCGCCAATAAAGATAACCGCGAGCTGGGCGTGCAAATTTTCTTCATTTATTTTAGGGAAAAGATTTAATGAAACGAACAGCCATTGTGGGAACCGGATCCTATTTGCCTGAACGGATCCTGACCAATGCCGATTGGGAAAAGCTGGTGGATACCTCCGACGAGTGGATTACCTCCCGAACAGGTATCAAGGAAAGACACATCGCCGCTGCCAATCAGGCCACCTCCGATCTCTGCGTCGAAGCAGCCCAAAAAGCCATCGCCGATGCCGGGATCAAAAAGCACGACATTGATCTGATCATCGTGGCCACCATCTCAGGGGATACCGCCTTCCCTGCCACCGCCAATTGGACCCAGCGCAAGCTGGGTTTGAAACCCATTCCCTCATTCGACCTGGGTGCGGCTTGCTCGGGTTTCCTCTACGGCCTGATCGTGGCCGATGGTTTGATCCGGGCCGGAACGGTGCGGACTGTCCTGCTGATCGGGGCAGAACTGATGACCAAAATCATGAACTGGGAAGACCGCAACACCTGCGTGTTGTTTGGCGACGGGGCTGGTGCGGTCATCCTGCAGCCCACGGAAAAGAAGCTGGGCATTCTTTCCACTTACTGGAGTTCGGACGGCAATCTGGCTGATCTGCTGATCCAGCCAGCCGGCGGCAGCGCCATGCCCGCCAGCCCGGAAACAGTACAGAAAAAATTGCACACCATTCACATGAAGGGCAACGAGGTATTCAAGCATGCAGTGCTGCGCATGCAGGAGGCCGCCCTCAAGACCCTGGAGCAGGCCCAGCTGAAGGGAGAAGACGTCGACCTGTTCATTCCTCACCAGGCCAATATCCGCATCATCGATGCCACCATCAAGCGGGCCGGTATCCCCAAAGATAAAGCGTTCATCAACATCGACAAGATCGCGAATATCTCTTCCGCCACCATCCCCATCGCCCTGGACCAGGCCAAAAGGCAAGGCCGAATCAAACCCGGACATCACGTGCTGATGTCAGCCTTTGGCGCTGGCTTCACCTGGGCCGGTGCGCTGGTTCGCTTTTAATCCGACTGTCCGCAATGGCTGAAGAAAAGAAACTGAAAGAGCTGATTGTGGTTGACAGAACCCTGGAAGCGGAGATCATCAAATCCAAATTGGAGAGTTTTAATATTTCGGTACACTTGAAATTTGATTCCACCCGCCATCTGTTCGGAATCACCATGAACGGATTGGGTAAAGTCCAGCTTCTGGTTCCCGAGGACCAGTGGGAAGAAGCGCGCCAACTGCTCGAGCAGTGAGCGCCGCTGGTCAGCGGCTCACCAGTCCTTAAAAAAAGCAGCCAACCGTTTTCTCTCCCCCTGCGAATTGAAATCATAGCGGATGGCGCTCAACGAAATGAAACGGTTGCGCACCGCCCAGACATCGCTCCCCTCGTCATCAGAATAATCGGGCGCGCCGGTGCCGATCCAGTAATAGGTGCGGCCGCGGGGATCAATACGCTCGATGATATCCGGCGTGTAGCGTTTGCGGCCGAGGGTCGTAATCTGGACGTGGCCATTGTTGGGGAAGGGGATATTTAGATTGTAGACCACGTCGGCGTGCGTGTAGCACAACAGGTGCTCCAAGATTCGGGTCGTCACCTCCGCCCCAGCAGCAAAATCGCATAGTTTTTCTTGGTAATTTCCCAAGCCGGCAATAAGGGAAACGGCCAACCCGGGAATCCCGTACAGAAAACCGCAGAACGCACCCCCCACGGTACCCGAGAAAAAAATATCCTCGGAAAGATTTTCACCGAGGTTCATACCCGAGACGACGAAATCGGGCACCTGAGGCAAGATTTTGCGTAGGGCCAGATTGACGCAATCGGCAGTGGTGCCGTTGACGGAAAAAACATCCTCTCCCATGGATGAGATGCGCAGGGGCTGGTTGAGGGTCAGGGCCATGCTGACCGCGCTCTTTTCCCGGTCGGGGGCGACCACGTAGACGCGGTAGGCGGTGGCCAGCCGATCGCGCAGGGAAACGATCCCCGGTGAATAAAATCCGTCGTCATTGGTCAGTAAAATAGTTTTCATCATTGATCCGGAAAGATTTCATGTCGGGGCGAGTGGATTCGAACCACCGACCACACGCACCCCAAGCGTGTACGCTAACCAGACTGCGCTACGCCCCGGTTCTCCACTCTATTTACCATTTTTATCCAGCAATGTCAATATTTCCCGAAGCCCGCCGCGGATCTTCTTCAGCTTTTCCTTGTTCACGGGTTGCGGAAGAGCGGACGCTCGATCCGACGTCGCCCGCGGAGCAGGGATCGGATCAAACATCTCCTTGACCTTGCGCTTGTCCACCTTTTCCACGATCAGCAGCTGCTTGAGTTTCAATATGATTTCGACATCTTGGCGGGTATAAAACTTCTCGCCGTTCTGATTTTGCAGCGGCGCAAACAAGGCGAATTCCTTCTCCCAGTAATCGAGGACTTTACCGTCCAGTTTGCTGAGCTGGATGACCTCTTTCCTTTTTAACGCCAGCTTATCGGGAATCCTCACCTCGGACATGTTCGTTTCTTCCCCTGCCCCATGCCCATTATAAAATTTCCACTCCAAAAATCAATCGGCTCCATCCGTTTTATTCCAGCCGGTAATTGGGAGCTTCCTCGGTGATGATCACGTCATGCACATGGCTCTCACGCAAACCGGCACCGCTGATGCGGATCAGCTGGGTTTTCTTGCGCAGTTCCTCGATGGTCCGGCAACCGGTCAGTCCCATGCCGGCACGCACGCCCCCGATGAGCAACGGCACCAGATTCATCACCGAACCCCGATAAGGCACCCGACCTTCGATGCCTTCGGGTACCAGTTTGGCTTCAGAGGTTTCATCGTCCTGAAAATAGCGGTCACGGCTCCCCGCCTTCATAGCGCTGAGCGAACCCATCCCCCGGTACTTCTTGTAGGAACGGCCCTGGAAAATGACCATTTCGCCCGGGCTCTCATCGGTACCGGCCAGCAGCGAACCAAGCATCACCGTGTTGGCACCGGCGGCCAAGGCTTTGGTGATGTCCCCTGAAAATTTTAGGCCGCCGTCCGCAATGACCGGCACGCGATCGGCCACCACCCGGGTCACCTCTCGGATGGCCGTGATTTGGGGCAGACCCACACCGGTGACCACTCGCGTGGTGCAGATGGAGCCGGGCCCGATGCCGACCTTGATCGCGTCCACACCGAGTTTGAGAAGAGCACGGGCCGCATCGGCTGTGGCCACATTCCCGGCTACGATATCGATATCCGCATGGGCCTCTTGGCAGATTTTTTCAATGGTCCGCAACACCCGCTGGGAATGGGCATGGGAGGTGTCAACCACGATGACGTCGGTTTTGGCTTCGGCCAAGGCCTGCACCCGTTCCAGGGTCTCCCCCGAGGTGCCCACCGCCGCCCCGACCCGCAGGCGACCCAGGCTGTCTTTGGAGGCAGTGGGAAATTTTTCGGCCTTCAGAATGTCTTTGAATGTAATCAGACCCAACAGCCGGCGTTCCTTGTCAACAACCGGCAGCTTTTCAATGCGGTTGACGTGTAGCAGATGTTTGGCCTCCTCCATGGTGATGTTTTCCCGAGCCGTAATCAAGTCCTTGGAGCGCATGACCAGCGATATTTTATCGTTCAGATTTTTGGCAAAGCGCAGATCCCGGTTGGTCAAGATACCGACCAGCTTGCCCTCCTCATCAACAATCGGCAAGCCGGAAATCCCCTTCTCCTTGACCAGTTGCAGAGCTTCGCCAATGGTGTTGCCCGGCTTGAGGGTAATGGGATTGACAACCATCCCCGATTCGGACCGCTTGACTTTGCGCACTTCATTGGCCTGCTCGCCGATGGACAGGTTTTTGTGGATGATGGAAATGCCCCCCAGCTGGGCCATGGCAATGGCCATGCGCGATTCGGATACCGTATCCATGGCCGCCGATACCAGCGGGATTTTCAGGCGGATGTGGCGGGAAAACTGCGCCGACGTGTCTACCTGGTGGGGGAGCACCTCGGAGTAGGCGGGGACCAGGAGCACATCATCAAAGGTAAGCCCCTCTTGACGCAGGATTTTATCCTTCATATTCATCTCCTCTTGTTGTGTTTCCTGCCTGGCATCTTGAAAGCCGGGGCATTGAGCTTGGCTTTTTTCTTTTCCCGCCAGTTATTCACCTCTTCCTGGGCAACCGGCCGGAACAAGAACAGGAAACGGATCACCTCTTCATCGATACGATTCTGGAGGGCCGTAAATAATTCGTAACTCTCTTTTTTGTACTCGATCAGCGGATCTTTCTGGGCATAGCCCCGCAGTCCGATGCCCTCTTTCAGATGGTCGATGTTGAGCAGGTGGTCTTTCCACTGGCTGTCGATGACCTGAAGCATGATCATCCGCTCCAGTTCGCGCAGTTGTTGCGCACCGACGAGTTTCTCCTTTTCTTCGTACACCCATCCGATATGAGTAAAAATCTTTTCCTTCAGCATCCGGCCAGGAGAGCACCTGCTCTTTGTCCGAAATGAACGGTTGGATATCCAGCCCGAACTGGGACAGGATCTCTTTCTGCAGGGAAGCGAAGTCCCAGTGCTCCGGATCTTTGTCTTCCGGAATGTGAAACGAGAAGATATCCTCGAAGATATCGCTGGTCAGTTGGCGAATATAGTCTTTGAAATCCTTGCCGAAACAGGATGTCGCGGCGCAGCGCGTAGATGTGCTGGCGTTGCTTGTTCATGACATCGTCGTATTCGAGCAGATGTTTGCGGATGGAAAAATTTTGTGCCTCGATTTGTTTCTGAGCGTTTTCGATGGCCCGAGACACCAGACGATTTTCGATGGGAATGCCGTTGTTCATCCCGGCCCGCACCAGCATGCCGCGGATGCGGTCGGAACCCAGGATTTTCATCAGGTCGTCTTCGAGAGAAATGTAGAAACGGGAGGAACCGGGGTCACCTTGACGTCCGGAGCGGCCGCGCAACTGGTTGTCGATGCGCCGAGCCTCGTGCCGCTCGGTTCCCAAAATATGCAGGCCAGCCGAGTTCGATCACCTCGTCATGTTCGCGGTGAACCTGTTCGCTCGATTTCAGTCTTGAGCTTTATCCAAGAACCGGGGCTGTCCGTTGCTTCCGAGGCTGAAGCTCCTTTTTTTCAATTCTTCCCTCAGCAGGGAATCGGGATTGCCGCCGAGCAGGATGTCGGTGCCGCGGCCGGCCATGTTGGTGGCAATGGTCACCGAATTGAGCCGCCCGGCCTGGGCGACGATTTCTGCTTCGCGGTCGTGGTATTTGGCGTTGAGCACCACATGGCGGATTTTTTCGCGTTGCAGCCTCCGGCTAAGCAACTCGGAATTTTCGATGGAAATGGTTCCGACCAACACCGGCTGGCCTTTGTTCGTTAAGACCTTGATTTCCTGGACCACGGCTTCCCATTTTTCTTCCTTGCTGCCGTAGATCATGTCGGGGAATTCAGTGCGGATCAGCGTCCGGTTGGTGGGGATTTCGACCGCATCCAAATGGTAAATAGTGGAGAATTCCTGCTGCTTCGGTCATGGCCGTGCCGGTCATGCCGGCCAGTTTTCGGTACATGCGGAAATAATTCTGAAAGGTGATGGTGGCCAGCGTCTGGTATTCCTGTTCGATGCTTGCACATTCTCCTTGGCTTCCAGCGCCTGGTGCAAGCCGTCGGAGTAGCGACGACCGGGCATGATGCGGCCGGTGAACTCATCGACGATGAGCACCTGCCCGTCTTTGACCAGGTAGTCGACATCCAGCCGGAAAATCAGGTGGGCTTTCAGCGACTGGTAAATCTGATGAAGCAAATCCATATTCTTCAGGTCATAGAGGTTGTCCAGGTTGAAGAAACTTTCGGCTTCCTCGATGCCTTTTTCACTGAGCACCACCGTCTTCGATTTCTCATCATGGACATAGCATTCGTTCTCCGCTTGATGCGCACCACAAATTCGTTGACCCGGTAGTATAATGCGGTGGACTCCTCGGTCGGGCCGGAAATGATCAGCGGCGTGCGCGCCTCGTCAATCAGAATGGAATCAACCTCGTCCACAATGGCGTAATTGAATTCACGCTGAACCAGACTTCCCACATCGAACTTCATGTTGTCGCGCAGATAATCAAAGCCGAACTCGTTATTGGTGCCGTAGGTGATGTCGCAGCGATAGGCTGCTTGGCGCTGCTGGTCGTCCATATCGTGCTGGATGACACCCACGCTCAGGCCCAGAAATTGATAGATCTGGCCCATCCACTCGGTATCACGCCGCGCCAAATAATCGTTGACGGTGACCACGTGCACGCCTTGACCGGCCAGGGAGTTCAGATAGGCGGGCAGGGTGGCGACCAGCGTTTTGCCTTCACCGGTCTTCATCTCGGCGATTTTGCCCTGGTGCAAGACCACGCCGCCCATCAGCTGGACGTCGAAGTGACGCATATTCAGGGTGCGCCGACCGGCCTCGCGCACCACGGCAAAGGCTTCGACCAAGATGTCATCCAGGGTTTCGCCGTTTTTCAGCCGCTCTTTCAATTGAGGTGTGAATTCGCGCAGCTGGTCATCGGAGAGGCCGAGCAACTTCGGCTCCAGCGCATTGATCTGATCGACGATGGGCCTCAGCCGTTTCAGTTCCCGTTCGTTTTGAGTTCCGAAAATTTTACGAAGAATAAACTTGAACATTGTGGATTCATTATAACAGAAAACACCCTGCCCAGAAAGGGAAACGGGCGTTTATACAGAGAGGGGCGGGGAAAATGAGTTCAGTAAATGGCTATCAGCTCTTGGCCTTTTTCTCCAGCAACCGCTGGCGGGTGAAAGGAATCAGACCGCCGGCATCAATGATCGCCTGTCGCGCTCTGGGTAGCGGTACAACGGCAAAGTCCCTGCCTTTGCTCAGGTTTCTGACTTTGCCACTCTCGACCATCACCTCGTCGCCTTCGTCAGCTTCAAGGGTCGGACAGATCACCATATCCAGACCCAGGTTGATGGCGTTCTGCATGAAAATCCGTGCATAATCCTTGGCGATCACTTTCAGGGCCCACCCTTTGATGCAACTGGCAGCTTGTTCCCGAGACGAACCGCAGCCAAAGTTTCTGTCCGCCACGACCACCGAGCCCGGCGCAATTTCCTTCGCCTTGAGCTTCTTATTAAACTCCCCCGTGTCGGCAAAACAATACTGCGGAGTCTCGGTGGGCAGCACGGTGGCCATAAAGCGGCCGGGGTAAATGATATCCGTGGAGATATCCGCTCCCAGTTTCAGAACGACTTTGGCCATGGTTATTTCCTCCCTCGATGGGTTCTTTTGACCGACTTTCTCACCGGTTTTTTTGGAGCGCGTTTGGCTGGTCTTCTGCTGGCCTTGGCCACTTTCCTGGCTTTTACAACTTTCTTGATCTTCTTTGGCTTGCGCATTTTTTTGACCGTATTGACTTTTTTCGATTTGGCTACGGGCTTGGCCACGGCCACCAGCGCCCGAGGGTCGGTGATCTCACCGGTAAGGGCGGAAGCCGCGGCCACAGAAGGCGAGCAGAGATAGACTTCGGAGTTGGGATTGCCCATCCGGCCCTTGAAATTGCGGTTGGTGGTGGCCAACGCCTTGTCGCCGTCGGCCAGAGCGCCCTGATGCACACCCAGGCAGGGGCCGCAGCCGGGGTTCATCACCACGGCACCGGCTTTGACCAGCGCTTCGATATAGCCTTTCTGGAGCGCCTGCCGGTAAATTCTGTATGAGGCGGGAAACACGAGCATGCGCACGCTCTTGGCCACTTTCCGGCCTTTGAGGATAGCGGCTGCTGTGGCCAGGTCATCCAGCCGGCCGTTGGTGCAGGAGCCTATCACGATTTGCTGGACTTTGATCCCTTTGGCATGCTGGATCGGCTTGACGTTGTCCACCGTGTGCGGAAAAGCGATCTGCGGTTCGAGCCGCGACACGTCGATCTCGATCACTTGATCGTAAACCGCATCCGCATCGGGTACGACCCAGGCGAGCGGGTCTTTGACCCCGGCCTCCTTTTTCAGGTAGCGCAGAGTCTCTCGGTCCGGCGGCACCAAACCCGAAGTGGCACCGGCCTCCACAGACATGTTGCAAATGACCAGTCGGCCGGAGGTGGACATGTTCCGGATGGCCGGGCCATGGAATTCAATGACCTTAAAGTTGGCCCCTTCGGCGGAAATATTCCCAATCAGGTGCAGAATCAGATCCTTGGGCTCCACATGTTTTGGGAACTGGCCGGTGGCAACCACCTTGATGGTGCCCGGCACCTCGACGTTGAGCACTGTGCCCAGCGTCCAAACCGAGGCCATCTCGGTGGCACCGATACCGAAGGAAAAGGCACCCAGTGCACCATGACTGGTGGTGTGGCTGTCGGTGCCCACCACCACATAACCGGGCCGAACATAACCGTATTCGGGAAGGATCTGGTGGCAAATGCCACCTTCGTCGCCACGGATGTCATGAAATTTACGAATTCCCTGTTTGGCCACGAACTCGCGGATCTTCTTCTGGTTTGTGGCCGTTTTGGAACTTTCCGCTGGCACCCGGTGATCGAGAATGATGGCGATCTTGTCCGCATCCCAAACCTTGGCTTCCAGCCCCGTGTCCTTGTAAATATCGTTGAACTGGTTGATGACCAGCGCCCCGTTCTCATGGGACATGGCCAAGTCGACAGCGGGCTCAAGCACGTCACCGGCTTTGACCGACTTCAGGCCGCTGGCCCTGGCCAGAATCTTCTCAACCATCGTCATGCCCATTGCCTGCCTCCTTCACATGCTGTCCATCAGACGATCTTTTTCTGTCCCTGGTATTTAACGTCCAGGCGCTCTTTCGGGAGAAATTGATCTTCCAACTTTTTATATTCTTTCAGACCGACAAAATCGGTGTACTCCTCAAAGGCGGTGATCCACTGGGTTTGGCCGGGCAGGATACCGCTGGGTGAGGCTTTGAGCGCGCTGAAAAAATTGAGCAGCGCCTTGTGCATGACCATGATCGAGGCCACCGGGATGGAGACCCGCCCCACACCCATCTTGGCCAGTTCGGGGATGGGAATCAGCTCGGTCTTCATTCCGGAAATGGCATCCATCAGGTTGACCGACAGTGGCGCTTTCAGAGCCTTGACCGCCTTTTCCACATCGGCTTTGGTCTTGATGCCGTCAATAAAGGCCAAGTCGGCACCAGCCTCCAGGTACAAGTTGCAGCGACTAACCGCCTCTTCCAGCCCCGCGAGGGCGAACACGTCGGTGCGGGCGTTGATCACGAAATCCTTGTCCAGAGAATCCCGCACCTTGGCGCAGGCCCGGATCTTACCGGCCATTTCCTCAGCCGGTATCACTTCCTTGCCGGCCATATGGCCGCAGCGTTTGGGAAACACCTGGTCTTCGATGTTCATGCCGGCCAGGCCCATGGCGATCAGCCGCTCCGTCACCCAAGCGGCATTGATCGCGTTACCACCGCCGGTGTCGACATCGGCCATCACCGGGATCGAGACCGCCTGGGCGATATTCCAGGAAATGTCGAGGACGTCTTTCATTCGCACCAGCCCCACATCCGGCTTGCCCAGGAACGAACCGGCCAGGCCGTAACCTGAAATCTGAATGGCTTCAAATCCGCACTTATCAATGATTTTGGCGCTGAACGCGTCGTGGCACCCCGGTACCACCACGGCCCGGCGCTCCATGATCGCTTTCCGCAGAACGGTTGTTTTTTTCATCGATCTTTATCTCCTTGTGTGCTCCATCAGCAGGTCGCTATCACAGCCTGGCAGCGATCTCCTTGGCCATTTCTAGGGTCTTGTGGCTGCCGCCCATGTCATAGGTTCGCACCTTGCCCGCGCGGATCACCTGAGCCGTGGCCGCTTCCAACAAAGTCCCCTTCGCGGTCTCGCCCAGCCAGTCGAGCATCATTTTGGCTGCCAGGATGGTGGCAATTGGATTCACCTTGTACTGCCCCGCATACTTGGGCGCCGACCCGTGGGTGGGCTCGAACACAGCCAGCTTCTCGCCGATGTTGCCCGAGCAGCCGAACCCAAGACCCCCAACCATCTGGGCACAGAGATCCGAGATGATATCCCCATACAGGTTGGGTGCCACCAGCACATCGTAATTGAAGGGGTTCTTCAGTAGCCACATGCACATGGCATCGATATTGGCGTCGTCCATGGGTATGTCGGGATACTGCTTGGCGATCTCTTTGGCCGTCTCCAAAAACAGGCCGTCGCTGGCCCGCACCACATTGGCTTTGTGGATGACGGTCACCTTTTTGCGTTTGAATTTACGCGCAAACTCAAATGCCGCCCTGACGATCCGCTCGGACCCTTTACGGGTGTTGATTTTGCAGGAGATCGCGTAATCCTCCGGTTTCAACTCCTTGAACGGGGCATAGGATTTAGATAACGTGTTCAGCGTACGGGCGAGTTCAACCGGTACCGGCTGGAACTCCACTCCGGCGTACAGATCCTCGGTGTTTTCCCGAAACACCACCAGGTCGATGTTTTCTTTGAAATTGAGCAGGTTGCCGACATATGCTTTGCAGGGCCGCAGGCAGATGTAAAGATCAAAGAGCTGGCGCATGCGCACAATGGGCGAACGATAAACCAGCCCCTTGCCTTTGAGTTCGGGAACCAGCTCAGCCTCCGCCGCCTTGACCGGCTTGGAGGTGATGGCCCCGAACATGGCAGCGTCCACACTTTTCAGCAGATCGATGGTCTGCTGGGGAAAGGCATCACCCTGGGTGCGCCAGAATTCCCAGCCGATGTCGCCATGGATATAGTCGGCATTGACTTTCAGCTTGTCAAGCACGATGCGCGCCGCTTCGAGTACCTCCATGCCGATGCCGTCGCCCGGCAGCCAGGCGATTCGATACGATTGCTGAGAACTTCCTTTTTCAGTTTGTTTGGCCATTTTTCACTCCACGCGTGTGTCAGATCGGAAACTTTATATAGCATAAAAACGCCGGCCGGTCAATTTCATGAAGCCGCATTCTTGCCAAACCCCAACCGCTTGGGGTATGATAAAATTATGAATCCGCGGCCGCTAAAAGAAGAATATTATCTGAACATTGCCCGGGTGGTTTCCAGCCGTTCCACCTGCCTGAAAGTACGGCTGGGCGCCATCATCGTCAAAGAAGATCAGATTATCGCTGCCGGATACGTGGGAGCGCCGCGCAACACCAAAAGCTCATTGGAACACGGTTTTTGCCTGCGCCAGAAGCTGAAAATCCCTTCCGGCACGCAGTACGAGCTTTGCCGCTCCGTTCATGCCGAGCAAAACGCCATCATCAACGCCGCCCGCGCCGGGGCCTCGGTACTGGGCGGCGACATGTTCATCTACGGTGAAGAACCCGACAGCGGCCAGGTCTTCTTCGCTTTCCCTTGCTTCATCTGCAAGAAAATGATTATCAATGCCGGCCTGAACCGGGTGGTGGTTTCCGCCCCGGTCCGGAAAAGCTCCAGGTTTTTTCAGTTGCCGACTGGGTCAAGGATTGGCAAAACCAGGACATCATCGAAGACAGATTCAAATACGGCCGTAACACCCAATGAGAGAAAAAATCTGCATTGGCCTGACCGGCCGCATGGGCTCCGGCAAGGGGGAAGTGGCCCGCATCCTGCAACGGCGGGGCTACCGCTATATCTCCCTATCCGATATCGTTTACCGGGAAGCAGGAAAAACAGCAGAGCCGATCAACCGGGCACAGATGCAGGACATCGGTAACCGCTTGCGCCAAAAGGGTGGACCGGGAATCCTGGGTAAAGAAGTCGCCGCTATCATCCGCCGTTCGTCTGTCAGCCATTGGGTGATCGACGGCATCCGCAATCCGGCAGAAGTGGCCGAGCTCAAAAAGCTGAATCGCTTTCTTCTCTTCGGCATTGAAACGGAAATTCCCATCATCCTGCAGCGGCTGCAGCACCGTGATCGCAACACCGACCGGATCAGTACCCAGGAGTTGCTGTCCGGTTTGGAACGAGAATGGGGCGACGGTGAGCCGGCGGAAGGGCAGCAGGTTGGTGCATGCATGCAACTGCACGATTTCTTAGTCCAGAATAATTCCAGCCTGGAAGAGCTGGAGAAAAAGGTGGAAGAAATCCTGAATACAATCGGAGGGAGGCATGAGTAAAAAAAGAATCGCGATCTATCCGGGATCGTACGATCCTTTGACCAACGGTCACATCGACATTATCCAGCGCGGATTGAAGATATTTGACAAAATTGTGGTGGCGGCGCTGAAAAACCCGACCAAGACCTATCTTTTTAATTTGTCAGAACGGCTGCATATTTTGCGGAGGGTTTTTTCAGACCAGCCAGCCATTGAAATTGATTTTTTTGAAGGACTGCTGGTCGATTACCTGAAGAAAAAAGAAGGGACCGTTATTGTCCGTGGCTTGCGTGCTATTTCCGATTTTGAAGTCGAATTGCAAATGGCTCTGATGAACCGCAAAATTGAACCCCGCTTTGAGACCATCTTTTTTGTCCCCTCGATCAACTATTCATTCCTCAGCTCCCGTCTGGTCAAAGAGATCTACCAGCTGGGTGGCGAGATTAAATCCCTGGTCCCGGAAATCGTCGATCGCAAGCTAAAGGAGAAACTGGCGCCTAAACGTTGACCGGGAGCTCCAGACAACTGGGATAGCGCCGGTCATGGTAGAGCCGGATGAGCGCCCGGCGTACGTTCTTGGCTGTTTCGGTCGCAACCTCTTTTCCAGAACAGTGGTTCTTTTCAAAATAACTGGAATTGATGCAGGAAACAACCAGCCGCAGGCGGCTCCCTTTTTCCAGGCGGCGGGCAAAATAGTAAAAGTTGTGGAAATCATAGCGCTCGATGACCCCGGGTTTAACACAGTCAGGCCGCGTGAGTGAAAGGCGGTAACGGGCGCGCAGGAAATCCAGCGTCAAGAAAACCACGGTGCCGCCCGGCTTCACTTCGAAAAGTCCGACCTCAAAATCGCAATCCGGGACATTCATTTCCATATACAACCGCAAACGGGCATAACCCCGAAGCTCCAGGTCGGTGCCCAATGGCGGCGTATGGAAAATCAGGACGTCCTCGGCCTGCGCCCACTCCGGGCCGACAATGGGAAAGCAATCGCTGAAGTACCTTTCTTTCACCGGCACCCGTAGCGGATCATGATGCAGGGTATCGGGCTTTTGTTCTGCTTCGGGAGCGTCCAGGCGGAGGTCGCCGGAATGAAAAAGGTCCCCGGCCCGACCATTCACCGAGAACAGGTTCCAGTTCATCCTGTTCTTGGCTGGAGCTTCCAGCCGCTCCGCCCAGCGCCACTCATTGGCGCCCATGAGATAGTAACAGATCTTTTTCTTGAACAGCGCCGGCTTCTTCTTGCCTTTCAAAATCCAGTCAAACCATTCCAGATGCACCTGTTTCATATCAAGCAGACAATTGTCTCCAAACGTCAGGCCGCACAGCTCTTTTTGGGGATGGCGTGTTCCGGCATGATTGTAAGGACCAATCAGCACGTGATGTTGGGCCACGGCTTCGGCTCTGCCATATTGCATGTGTTTGCGGTAGTAGTCCAACGCCCCGGGCTGGTCATCGTCAAAAAAACCGGTTATGGTCAGGACCGGGATGTTGATCTTGCCGTAGTCTGCGGCCGAAAGGGTCAGGCCCTGCCAATACGCATTGTAATGGGGATGGGCCAGCCAGCGGGAGAATATTTTATCGTTGCTGCCCGCCAGTTGGGCCAAGCGGGCAAAAGGCAGATGTTCCTTCTGTAATTGCGCTGTTTTCTGCGACCAGTAGGGGGCATCGCCGAACAGAGCCGTGTTGGCAGTCCGGCCGCTGACAAAAGCCAGCCATTGGGCCGCATAGCTGTAAAAGATGTTGTTGGGCTGGGGGAAATCTATTCCCGGTCCAACCGCTGCCGTGGGTACAATGGTTTTGAGCGAGGGCGGCCGATATTTCAGCGTCTGCCACTGGACCATGCCGCGGTAAGAACCGCCCATCATGGCCACCCGGCCATCACACCAGGGCTGGCGCGCCAGCCACTCCACCACCTGGGCTCCGTCCGGTCCGTCCTGTTCCAATGGAAGGAACTCGCCTTCAGAATTTCCCCGGCCGCGGCAATCCAGGCAGACGAACACGTATTCATGACGCGTGAAAAAAGTCGCATAAGGCTGCCCCTCATCGGCAATGTAGGGGGTCATCATCAGAATGGCCGGCAACCTCTTTTTCTGAGCCGCCGGTTTCCAGATGCGGGCAGACAGGTGCACGCCATCTTTCAGGCGAATCCGTTGATAGGGGATGATCTCCATTTCCCCGCCCACTGGCTCTTGTCCTCCCATCCCTGAACCTCCTCGGTTTTCGTACTACCGGTGAAAACCTCTAGTCCAAGACTTCCAATAACCCGCTATTGGCATCCAGGCGTACCCGTTGACCGGACTGGATCCCGCTCAGCACGTCTCCGTCCGGCTCGCAGGCAAAGGGAATCTTGCAGAGGATGGCACCCTCGGCCAAATTGTAATCCACCGGTTTCTGGGTCACCAGCCCCTTTGGCGCAATGCCTTTGTTCACCAGGGTCATCAGCACCACCATGCCTCCAGAAGAGCCTTTGGTTTCCTTGTAAATCAAGATTTTGCCGTTCAGAGTTCGACCTCGGTTGGGATTGTCGGCGGCGATGATTTCCGAGTTGTCCATGTCCACGTCACCCATAAAGGAAAAACTTCCGGGGCAGACAATGGCTTCGCCCTCGGCCACGCCGCGCACCACATTGCGAACTTTATACGTCTTGGCCATCACTGCCACCTCCCGCTGATGGCGGTCTCAATGCACCGTTCGGTGCTGGCCAGAGCTGTTTTGCAGCCGATCAGGTCACCTACGTAACGCAGCATCTTGCCGCTGTCGGCCACCATGGCCTCCACATTGGGGACATGCAGCCCGAATTCCCGGCAGGTCGACCGGCGCATGTGGCTTTCCACCGGGCAGGTGTCGCAGACAACCTTGGCCCCGGCCGCTTCGATCGCTTGGACGTATCCGGAATACTCCGCTTGTTTGCGGGTCATGCGGCTGGTGCAAACCCAGAAACGGAGGCCGTCTGCGACCTTTCTATTTTTCAGTTTGTCTGCCACAAACCGAAGCTGCTCCAGGTTGTAGTGGGGGCAGCCCAGATTGACAAAATCAATGGCCGCACCTGGGGCGATGGTTGTCTGCTTCTCGTAAACCGCATCCAGCTCCTTTTCCGTCACCCGGATCACCTGCTTGGGCACCTTGCCCTGGAAGGCTTCTTTCACAGTCCGGGCTTCGGGTGTGACGCCCGGCACATGGAAAAGGGTAACCGAACCCGACGTGGCCAGCGCGGCACCCATGTTCAGCAACCACTCCTGGCGATCCGGCCGGATACCGTCAATGACCGGCACATCGCTGCCCACTATGGCGCCAATGTGGAAACCCAGGGCGCCCCACGCCTCGTAAGTTTGCAGCCGTTCGGGCGGAATCTCTACCTTGAAATAGTGTGTTCCCTTGCGTTTTTCGGAACGCAGGTACCCCATCAGCGGGTATTTGCCGGTAATGGCCGAGTAACGGGTAAACAGGCCGCCGCGATTGGTCCGCGCGCCCAGCACGGAATTGTAGTAAATGATGGCGCTGCTCTCGATGGTGGCGATATAGGAGCCGAAGGGAGGCACAAAGCCGAGCAGCTGGGGAGTGCAGGTGAACGTTTCGAGGATACCCAGGCTGCGGTGTGCCGGTTCGATCTGTTTCTGCAAATCGACCAGCGGTTGCGGGCAGCCCGTGATCTCCGGTTTCTCCAGATCAGCGCAAAGGGTGGAATTGGTGGTGGGCACCCGCACCTTTCCACCGCGCCGTGAATATTCGACCGCTTCCTCCACACTGCCTTGGTAAATGGCCATCTCTGCCGGGTAATGACAATAGACAATATCCACAAGTTTTTCAGCTCCGAACGCATCGCCGAACTGCACCAGATAATCCATGGCCTCGGCCACCACAGGGCCTTCGGCGCCGTCGAGCATCGCCTTTTCCTTGTCCGTCAAGCGCATGGACCGCACTCCTCTTTCATGAAAAGCAGGAAAAATGATAGAACAGGAAAAATAAAAAAACAAATGAAAGGTAGAAAAAGGGCTTTCAGCGCAGAAAAAAGCCCTTGCCCAACGGATCCTTTGGATCAAACAGCCACTGGCTGAGACCAATGATATGGGCGCTGCCGGACACTTCCGGCACCACCGCATCGTATGGCCCGAAGCGGGTCCTGGCCACTGCTTTTCCGGTAAAGCAGGTTCCCACCAGGCTCTCCACTGTGAACGGTTGGCCTAAAACCAGCTCGCCACGGGCAAAATGGAGAGCGGCCCGGGCGCTGATGCCAGTACCCGTGGGCGAACGATCCACTTCGCCCTCGGCAAAAATACAAACGTTGCGGCTGTGATGGCGACGATCTCCGGCTGGTCCGACTATAATCGTGCCATACAGGAACCCCAGATCTTTTTCAAAGGGGTGGCGGATAGGCAGCACCTGCATAACCTTTCGCTTGACCCGCATGCCCAGCTCGATCAGTTTCCGGAAATGAAGCGGTTCCAGTTCCACACCGAGGTCTTCGGCGCGGCAGAAGGCATAAAAAGCCCCGCCAAAAGCCACATCGCAGGAAACTCGTCCAATACCCTCCACATCAATCCACTTATCCCGGGCATAGACGAACGAGGGCACATTAAGAAAGGAGACCCTCTCCACGCGGCCCTGCTTGCGCCAGGCCGTAGCGGTTACCCGGCCGGCAGGAGTGTCCAAGCGCAGAACCGGATTTTTCTCCTTTTTCTTAACAAGCCCGGTTTCCAGAACCGCCGTGACCAGGGCAATCACCCCGTGTCCGCACATGGTGCTGAATCCCTTATTGTGCAGGAAAAGTACGCCCAGATCGCCGTCTGCACTGGCCGGTTCGGTGAGGATGGCACCGTACATGTCCGCATGGCCCCGAGGTTCCCACATCAGGCCCCGGCGCAGTTGATCCAGATGTTTTTGGGCAAAACGGCGCTTGGCCAGCATGGATTTCCCGGAAATTTTGCCTAAACCGGATGTGATGATACGCAAAGGCTCTCCGGCGGCATGCACATCCAATGTCTGAATAACGTTCCCGTTCGCAGGTGGCTTCCACTTTATTGCAGACATGGGTACCTCGAGTCGATTTTACTACAAAGAGATTCTCTGACCCAACCCTTTTTCGCAGCTCTTTTGATAAAGGAGTCTGGCAGCAAACAGGTCAAGCAGGGCCATGCCCACGCACTTGAACAGAGTGGTTGTCATTGTTGCCGGGGATTTTTTTTCTCCGGAAATAAAATGGCCGAATGAGCGTACCTGCTCCCGCCGTAGCCAACCCTGGTGCAGCGGAACGATCAGGTCTCCCGTCTCTTCCAAGGCGTGTTCCGTATCCACAAAGACCGCGTCCAAGAGCGAAAACAGGCTTTCAGGCAGTTCCCGTGCCCCAGGTTGGTAAGAACCGATCGCCACGTAATGCTTGCCCCGCAGAAGATCCGGCCGCTCGGGCAGGACCGGATCCGGGAAGTGGTGGCCGTGATGACCGCCTGTGAGTTGACAAGCACATCCTCAACAAAGGCAGCCGCGTGGCAGCGGATGTCCGGGCGCAGCAGATTCAGTTTTTGAATAAATTCAGTAATTTTTGCCGGCTGGCTGTCATAAATGAAGAGGTCGGTCAGCGGCCGCACCACTGCGGCCATGCAGGCCTGGTAAAATCCCTGAGTGCCGGCACCGACGATCCCCAGCCGCTGCATCTGGCTGTCGCATAGATAACGAAGACTGAGGGCTCCAACCGCTCCGGTTCGCAGTGCGGTGAGCACCGGACCGTTAAGCAGAGCCAAGGGTATTCCGGTCTGACCATCGGTCAGCACCATCAGCCCGTGCAGCAGAGGCAACCCGCGGTCGGCATTTCCCGGAAAAAGGGTGACCAGCTTCGTGCCCAAGCTGCCGGCAGCTGCACTGGGCATGAGCAGCAGGACGTTTTCCCCCAGCTCCAGGTGCAGACGCTGGGGCATCTGGTATTTTCCTGCACTGTAAATGCGAAACGCTTCCTCCATGGCAGCCACGATCTCTTCAGGCAGAGCGGCAGCCCGGAGGTCGTCGTCTGCCAAAACCAGCAGCTGCCCCATGGATTTAGAATCCTTCGTGCTCGGTCCGGCGGATGATCTCGTCTTGCAGGTCGTTGCCCAGATCCACGTAATAGTCGCTGTATCCGGCCACGCGCACGATCAGGTCACGAAATTTTTCCGGATGTCTCTGGGCTTCGCGCAAGGTCTTGGCCGTCACCACGTTAAACTGGATGTGGTGGCCATCCAGCTTGAAATAGGAGCGGATCAGGTTAGCCACCTGGTTGATCCCCTCCTCGTCGGCCAGCAATTGGGGAGTGAACTTCTGGTTGAGCAAAGTGCCGCCGGTGCGCACGTGATCTATTTTGGCCACCGAGCGGATCACCGCGGTGGGCCCTTTGCGGTCTGCGCCCTGCACCGGCGAAACTCCTTCCGACAGAGGCTCGCCGGCTTTGCGACCGTCGGGCAGGGCACCGGTCACATGCCCGAAATAGACGTGGCACGTGGTTGGCAGCAGGTTGATGCGGTAGAAGCCCCCTTTGGTGTTGGGTTTGCCGTTGATGGCCGAATAGTAGGCCTCAAACACCTGCCGCATCAACTCGTCGGCCCGCTCATCGTCATTGCCGTATTTGGGAGTTCGGTTCAGGAAATGCTGCCGCCATTTTTCGCCAGCGGCATAATCGCTCTTCAGAAGTTGCAACATCTCTTTCATGGAAACCCGATGCTCCGCGAACACATTATGCCTGAGCGAGGCCAGGGAATCGGTGATGCTGCCCAGGCCCACACCCTGGATATAGGAGGTGTTGTAACGAGCACCACCCGCGTGGTAGTCCCGCCCCGTGGCAATGCAATCATCAACCAGAAGCGAAAGGAATGGGGCGGGCAGGTACTGGGCGTAGAGCCGCTCGATCACGTTGTTGCCGCGGATTTTGATCTGGATAAAATGGTTGAGCTGTTTCTCAAAGGCCTGGAAAAGCTCGTCAAAGGTTTTGAATTTTTCCGGATGGCCGGTGGTCAAACCGAGGCGCTTGCCCGTGCGCGGATCCAGACCGTTGTTCAGGGCAATCTCCAGCACTTTGGGCAGATTGAAGTAGCCGGTAAGTATATAGCTTTCCTTGCCGAACGCCCCCGTTTCCACGCAGCCAGAAGCGCCGCCGTTGCGGGCGTCGGCCAGTGCTTTCCCCTGGCGCAACATCTCCTCAACAATGGTGTCGGTGTTGAAAATGGAAGGCTGGCCGTATCCGGTACGGATAATTTTGAGCGCCCGCTTGAGGAAGCGGTCGGGATTTTTTTTGGAGACCTGGACCATGGAACTGGGCTGCAGCAAACGCATCTCCTCAATCACATCCAAAATCAGGTAGGAGAGTTCGTTGACCGCGTCCGAGCCGTCCTCCCTCACGCCGCCCAGGTTGATCAGGCAGAAATCGGTGTAGGTGTTGCTCTCCTCGGCGGTCACCCCCACTTTGGGCGGCGCCGGCTGGTTGTTGAACTTGATCCAGAATGCCTGCAGCAGTTCGCGGGCCTTTGCTTCGTCCAGGGAACCGTCATGCAGCCCCTGCTGGTAAAAGGGTTGGAGATGCTGGTCCAGGCGTCCGGGGTTGAAGGAGTCCCACGTGTTGAGTTCGGTGATCACGCCCAGGTGCACAAACCAGTAATACTGCAAGGCTTCCCAGAAATTCTCCGGCGCGTGGGCCGGCACCCGGGTGCAGATATGGGCAATCTCCAGCAGCTCTCTGCGCCGGGCCGGTTTTTTTTCGACCCGGGCTAACTGCCGGGCTTTGAGGGCATGACGCCGGGCAAAAGAGATCAGCGCGTCAACGGCAATCTCCATGGCCTTCAGCTCTTCCTGTTTATCAAACGCCTGAGGATCGTTGACATAATCCAGTTTAGCCAGGCTCTGGCGGATATCCTTTTTGAAATCCATAAACCCTTTACGGTAGATTTTGCCATCCAAGACCGTGTGCCCGGGCGCTCGCTGTTCCATAAATTCGGTAAAAATGCCGCTGTTGTAGGCTTCCCGCCACTCCGGCGTCATTTGAGAAAAGATACGCTGGCGCATGGAGCGATCCTGCCAGAAAGGGATCAGCTGTTCTTGGAAAATTCGCTTGGTCTCCGGGCTCACGTCAAAGGAGACCTTGGCCCGGGAGTTGAGGATTTCTAAATCTTTGGAGCTGTGGATGGTCAACTCCGGGTAGGTGGGCGTGGCCTTGGGCTTCTCGCCCCGCTCACCCACGATCAGCTCACCCTCGTTGATGCAGATGGTCTTGTGCTCCAGCAGGTACTTGAAAGCCAGGGTACGCTGGACCGGCAGGGACTGGTTGTGGATGGCATCACTCTGATAAAAACGGGTCAGCAGCAGCGCCCGCTCCGGCGACAGATAGGGGCGGGCGTTCAGGCTCTGCGCGCGTAATTTCGTGATCCTTTCGGTCATGGCTAACCTCCAACGGAAACTTGAAAGCCGCGGCGGCTTAAAACGCGGCCGATAGCAGCCACTCGTTCATCGGCCAGTGGTTGGGCCTGTTTCAATCTGTCCGGAAGTCCCAATTTTTCATATTTCTGCCGTCCGCCGCGATGGTAATTCAAGAGGCCAATCTCTTTTATATTTTTCAACGGCCTGAGAAAATCGGAAATCGCCGCGATGTTTTCATCGCTGTCTGTAATTCCGGGAATAAGAGGGATGCGGATCGCAATCTTCCGCTGTTTCCCTGCCCGTCGTGAAATCATTTCCAGGTTTTCCAGAATTAAACGGTTGGAAACGCCGGTATGTCGACGGTGTTGCCTGTCGTCCATGATCTTGAGATCGTAGAGAACGTGATTGACCTGGTCAAAAATCGCCCGCAGCGTATCGGGGGAACCGTACCCCGAGGTGTCCAGGACGGTGGGAATGGAGCGCTGCCGGCAGGCAGCCAAGAGTTCCTGTAAAAATTCAGGCTGCTGCAGCGGTTCACCTCCAGAGAAGGTAACACCCCCGCCCGATTGGTCATAAAAAGGGACGTCCCTTTCGATTTCACTCATCACGTCAGACACGCTCGCCTGGCGACCAATGATCTCCAGCGCTTCTGCAGAACAGACTGCCAAACAGCGACGGCAGAGATTGCATCTGTTTCGCTCCAGATCGATTCTGTCCTTTCTCTGATGCAATGCCCGCGGCTCGCAGGCCGCCACGCAATCGGCACAGAGCAGGCACTTTTTCCTGTTGTAAACCAGTTGCGGCCGGGCCTGAAGGCTTTCGGGATTGTGGCACCACCAGCAGCGCAAGGGACAGCCTTTGAAAAAAACCGTGGTGCGTGATCCGGGCCCGTCGTGGAGGGCAAAACGTTTAATATCGAAAATCGTTCCCAGTCTACCCACGGCCTGCTCACTCATATTATCTAATGTCTAATATATCAGATATCTGTCTTTTTGTCAACTTCCGGCGAAAATATTTAATTTTTTAACCTCCACCTGCCCTGCTTGTGAAAAAAAAGGTCGTGTGCTATAGAGCATACAGAATAGCAGCCATGGCCAAAAAGCCCGTCATCAACACCAAATCTCTGAAAGAGCAGCTCTACGACTACCTGCGCGAGCAGATCCAGCAGCTGAACCTCAAGCCGGGAGCCAGCATTCGCATGGATCTTTTTGCCAAAAAACTGGGAGTATCCAAGACACCGCTGCGCGACGCCCTGATTCAGTTGGAGATGGAGGACTTTGTGACGATTGCTCCGCGCCGGGGGATTTACGTCAACGCCCTGACCCTGGAAGATGTCCGCAACTATTACCAGGTGATTGGCGCATTGGAAAGTTCGGCTCTGATCGTCTCATATCCACAACTGACTGAGAAAGACATCAAGCGTATGGGCGAACTCAACGGCCAGATGCAGCGGGCCATTCAACAGGGTAACTTCAACCTTTTTTACGAAAAGAATCTGCAATTTCACAACATCTTCATCGCACGCTGTGGCAATAGAACTCTGAGCAAGATCATCCACAATCTCAAAAAAAGACTCTACGATTTCCCCCGTCAGAAAAAATGGATCAAACAGTGGGAGGAGTCATCCATCCTGGAACACGGCCGCCTGGTGCAACTGCTGGAACAGGGGAAAATTACGGAAGCGGTTACCTACATCCGCGATGTCCACTGGTCGTTCAGCGTCCAAGAAAAATTCATCCGCCAATATTACCCGCAGGTCACGCCTGAAGAATAGGGGCCGAGTCCAGACTTATTTCAGACGGTGAAGTTTCTGTGCCGCGGGGGCTAGCGCCAGCCCGCCCAACGCGGTGCAGCGAAGTTCGCGGGGCAGCATGCGACCCACTCCATGCACCGCATCCACGGTATCATCCAACGGTATCGGGTTTTCATAGCCACCCAGGATCAGATCGGCGCACACGAATGCCGCCGCAGCGGCAACGGCGTTACGCGTGTGGCAGGGGATTTCGCACATGCCTTGCACCAGATCGCAGACCGATCCCATCGTATTCTGGAAGGCGATCGCTGCAGCGGCACACGCCTGCCGAGCCGTTCCTCCGGCCGCTTCAACCACTGCGGCAGCGGCCATAGCCCCGGCCGCCCCGATCTCCACCTGGCAGCCCGCCACCTCTGCGGCAAACGTCGAGCGCTGGGCCACCACCAGGCCAATGGCGCCCGCAGCCATGAGTGCCCGCCGAATACCATCCATGCCCAAGCGCATCTCTTCGGCCAAGGTAATGATCACAGCCGGCAGCGTGCCGGCAGAGCCGCCCGTCGGTGCCGCACAGACGATGCCCCCAGAATTGGACACATGCATGACCGCCAGCGCCCGCGCTGCCGCCCGGGCGTGCATGCCTCCGGCTGCCAGATTCCCGCGCTGGTTGGCTCTCCACACTTTAGCTGCTGAAGGTTGCAGCAGGGTCAGGGAAATACCCTCCTCACGCAGTCCCCGTTGCGCGGCCCGCCGCATGATCCCGTAGCGTCGCCCTATTTCGGTCTGAATCCGTTTTTCCGGAACCCCCAGCAATGCTGACTCGTATGCCAAACCGGCTTGCCCCAAAGACCAGCCTTTTTGCTCGGCCAGCGCCACCAGCTGTCCGGCACCGGCGAACAACGGTTCCCCCTGCTGGGGATAAAAAATCGGCTCGACACTCCTCAGCCAGCGGATACCGGGCAGCGCCGCACAGCGCCGGCGAACAGGTGCCGGCAGCGGTGCAACAAATTCAGCCAACAGCAGGGCTTCATCACTCCGTCTCTGTACCCGCAGCAAAGCGGGCTGTGATAGGCACTGCCTGAGCAAACGCCGCAACTGAGCAACAGCCTGTTTTGTACCCAGGCCAAGGAGCAGGTGCGCTTTGCCGTCCAGGTTCACTGGCCAGCCTTCAATCCGCTTAAAAACAAAAGCGCCGCCGCCTGTTGAGCAGGCGACAGCCCGCAGGCGCGTGCCGTTGCGGCCGTGCAAATCCAGGTGCAGCGTATTGGGATGCCGGCTCTCGCGCAGCGCAGAAACGGCAAAAACGATGCGCACTTTCTGCCGGGCCGCTTCGGTCAGCGCCGCCGGGAAGCGCTGATCGGTCATCTCCAAACCGATCAGTCCGGCTGCCAAAGCCAGGTCCACACCTTGCTGCCTGAAAACCCGGGCATACGATCCCTGGGGATCAAAGGTGAAGGAAGCCGCTTGCGGCTCAGCGGCCAGAAGTGAACGGGCAAAACGAGCGATGTGCCAGGAGCCGGCCGTATGAGAGCTGGAGGGACCGCGCATGACTGGCCCCAACACGTCATTGAGGATGCTGGCTGCCCGCACGCTTCTCCTGATCTGGTGTGCTGCCTATTTCAAAAAAAATAGAATACTCCGCCAGCCATTGGGTAGGGTCTTGGCAATATCATTCAAAATCACAAAAACCATCAGAGAAACCAGCAAGAAGAAACCGATGTAAATGAGCGTGGCCTTCAATTTCTGATTCAGGTCGCGGCGAAAGGCCGATTCCACAGCCAAGATCATCAGATGCCCGCCATCCAGTGCGGGAACAGGGAAAAGGTTAACCAGCCCCAGGCTGCAGTGAGATGAAGGCAATCAGCATGAAGAAATTGGAGAGGCCGCTTTCCAGAGCCTGCTGGGAGAACTTGGCAATTTCGATGGGGCCGGACAGGTTTTTCGGTGACAGCCGCCCCATGATCATCTTTTTGAAAGCATTGAAGGTCAGCAACACCAGCCGGCTCGACTCGCCGATACTCCGCTGAAATGCCTCGCCCAGCCCGTATTGGTAGCGGGAGAAGATGAAAGCGGGATTGAAGCCGACAATGCCCACTCCCTTCTCATTCTTGGGGACTACGGTCAACTGCAAGGTCTGGTCGTTGCGGCGGACATCGAAACGCAGGGCTTTCCCGGCTGAGCGGTGAACGATGTCCCTCAGCTCAAAGTAGTTCTCCACCGCCACCCCGTCCACGGCCAGCACCAAGTCGCCGCTGCGCAGTCCAGCCCCTTGGGCGGGATAACCCTCGTACACGTCCCCGATCCTGGCCAGCTGGTTCCAGTAAAAACCCGCGTACCCCACCTCGTATTGACTGACCGAGCCAACCGCCAGCAAGGTCTGGCTCGCTTGACCGTTGCGCAGAAATTCAATGTGCAAATTCTCCCGGGGATTGGTGCCCACGAGGATCTCCACATCTCTCCAGGTGTTCACCTTCTCGCGGTTGATTCTGAGGAGCAGATCGCCTTTACGCAATCCCGCTTTTTCTGCGGGAGATCCTTTCTCCACATAGCCCACCAGCGGTTTGTCCAATTTGTAGGACTCCAGCTCCACGCCGGTCATGTTTATCACGGTAATCAGCAGCAGAGCCAGAATCAGGTTCATTACCGGGCCCATCAGCAGAGTAAAGAATTTCTGGGCTCGGTTCTTGGAATGGAACTCGTCGGATCTGGGATTCTGGGGATCGTAATCCTCTTCACCGGCCAGTCGCACATACCCGCCCAGAGGTATGAGACTCACCCGAAAATCGGTCAGGCCTATTTTTTTTCCGAACAACCTTTTCCCGAAACCGAACGAGAATACCTCCACGCGGATCTTCATCAGCCGGGCAGCCAGAAAGTGACCAAACTCGTGCACCAGCACATTGATACCCAGCACGATCAAAAAGGAAACCAGACGGCCCAGTCCTAGCATCGGCATACCTCTCTTTCAATATACGCGATCGTCCGCGCCCGAGTCTGAACAATCGTCTCCCGGACATCCGTCAACGAGTTCAAGGGATAGAACCGCTCGCTGTCCAGCACTGCCGCCACCACCTCAAATATATCTTGGAATTTAATTTGTTCTTTCAGAAAATACTCCACCGCCACTTCATTGGCGGTGTTGAAAACGGCGCCGGCATTCATGCCTTTTGCCAGCACATCATAGGCCATGCGGATGGAAAGAAACTTCTCCGGGTCCACCGGTAAAAATTCCAGTTTTTTCAGGACAGAAAAATCGAGCGGTTGCACTCCGCTCGGGCATCGTTGCGGATAGGTGAGGGAATAGAGAATGGGGATTTTCATGTCTGGCATGCTCAGCTGGGCGATGGCTGAACCGTCCAGAAACTCAACCAAGGAATGGACAATACTTTGGGGATGAACGACCACTTCAATCTGTTCCGGCCGGACCCGGAAAAGGTAAAAAGCCTCAATGATTTCCAGGGCCTTGTTCATCAAGGTGGCCGAATCGACGCTGATCTTCTTGCCCATGGACCAAACCGGATGGGCCAGCGCCTCCTTGGGTCTCAGGCGGGGGAAATCCTTTTTATCCCGACCCCAAAAGGGACCCCCGGAAGCCGTGAGAATGAGGCGTTGGATATCCTGGCGGCGATTCAGTCCCAGGCATTGGAAAATGGCGCTCTGTTCGCTGTCGATGGGAATCAGCTCGGCTCCGCTGCGCTCCAGTTCACGGTTGACCAGTTCCCCGGCCGTAACCAGCGTCTCTTTGTTGGCCAAACAGAGCCGCCGTTTCAGGCGGATGGCCTGCACATTGGCCTCAATGGCATCGGTTCCGCTGATTGCCGACACCACCACTTCGGCCAGCGGATGGGAAACGATTTCCGTTAGTCCGTCGCTGCCGTAAACGATGGTTTTACCGGGAAAATTCGAACGCAAATTTTCGGCGCTCTTCTTCTCTCGAACCGCGACCAGCATTGGATTAAATTCTTGAATCTGCTGCTCCAGAACAGCGACATTGCTGCCGGCGGCAAGCCCCAGCAGCTGGAACTTGTCGCGGTGTTGGCGCAACACATCCACTGTGCTGCGACCGATCGACCCGGTCGAACCCAGCAGGACTATTTTTTTCATTTCCTTTAGAGGTCCCTATCCGCTCCAATACCATCCCGGCCGGTTATTTCCAAAATATTTCAATAAGGTAAAACAGAACCGGCGCGCAAAAGATGTAGCTGTCCAGTCGGTCAAGGATACCGCCGTGGCCAGGCAGCCACCCCCCGAATCTTTTTTGCTCGCGGCCCGCTTAAAAAGCGACTCTACCGGATCGGAGAGTTGGGAAACGAACCCGATCAGGGCACCGCTGCCGATGGCCTTCAGTGCTGTCACTGATACCGGGAAGACCAGGGGCGACAACCCGCCGGCCAGACCGGCAAAAACCACGGCTGCCCCCAGACCTTCCCACGATTTGCGGGGCGAGGCAACCGGATAGATTTTATGTTTGCCGATGGCACTGCCTACAAAATAAGCGCCGGAATCTCCGATGGCAATAACCCCAATCAGGAAAAAGAGATAATTGCCACCCAGCTTTTTCAGCTCCAGTAGAAAATAGAGCGGCAAATAAAGGTAACCCAAGGTCAGAAAGTGGATACCGATATCTCGCACGAAATACAGCAGCTGCTCCGATCGGCGCAGCGCCAACAGGAAAAAGAGACCGTTACCGATCAAGGCAGCCATCAATGCAACCAGTAGCGGACAACCGGAAAAGGTAAAAGCAGCAGCCACCAGCAGGCCGTTAAAAAAAACCAGAACCAGGGAAAAGGTACGTGGCTCGACGAGGCGGATAAACTCATAGACCGCCAGGCTGATGACTATAAAAAGCAATCCGGAAAAATAGAGCAGCGGCAGGAAACGGATACTCAGAAAAGCAAAAGCGATAAGAAAACCGGTGGTGGGTAGGCGCCGCAGCAGGTCTTTCATAGGCTGCCGAACCTCCGCTGTCTGGCCTGAAAATCTAAGATAGCGGTGAGAAACTCTTTGGTTTTGAAATCCGGCCAAAATGTATCGGTGAAATAGAGTTCCGTGTAGGCAATTTGATATAGAAGGAAATTGGAAATCCGATACTCGCCAGATGTCCGGATCAGCAAGTCCGGATCGGGCATGCCCGCTGTGTATAGGAAATGGCTCAAGAGGCGGGGCGTGATCCGGCGGGCCGGGATGCGGTTGGAGATGATTTTTCTAATCGCCAGGATCAATTCATTGCGACTACCATAGCTCAAGGCCAGGTTCAGTCTCATCCGCCTGTTTTTTGCTGACTGGTCAACGGTCTCCTGCAGCTTGTCCCTTAATTTTTTCGGTAAGCGACCGGACTCGCCAAGGATATTCAAGCGGATTCCATTTTTTTTCAAAAGATCTTGGCGCTTGACCAGATTCTCGTGCAATAAGTCCATCAACAAACGAACTTCAGAGATCGGTCTTTTCCAATTCTCGCTGGAAAAAGCGAACAGGGTCAAGTAGGGAATGCCCAAACGGGCGGCGCACTCGGTGATCTCCCGGGCTGTCTCTGCCCCCCGCTGATGGCCGGTACTGCGCAACAGGTTTTTCTCCTTCGCCCACCGACCGTTGCCATCCATAATGATGGCAACGTGAGCCGGTAACTTGGCCCAGTCGATCTTTTCCAGCAAGCGCTGTTCGACGCTGCCGGCATGGACGAAACTGGTAAATTTTTCCAGCATTGCTGGATTATATGGGTCTTTCGCCCCCTTGTCAAATAAAGGAAATACCCGTGCGGCTTGACTTATCCCGAAGCAAAGAACGCAGTACCCCAAAATTGCAAATCACGAACGCTTGGGATATAATGACGACGGAATCCAATGAATAAAAAAATTTTTTTCGGGTCGCTGGCGCTTCTATGCATCATTTCCTGCAAGCCCAGCAAACGGGCGCCGCCCCCTGCCGCAGCGACCAGCTCCACTGGCACTGCCAATAACCAGGTGATTCTCCGCATCAACGACAAATCGTTCAGCAACAATGATCTCAGAGCTTATATCAAATTTCAGTATTCCAACATGGCCGGGAAAGAGACCAATGTGAATCTTTACTCCCGTCTGTTCGACCTTTTTATCGAAAACCAACTGGTGCTGTATAAGGCCGAACAGGCGGGCCTGGATGTACCGGACGAAGAAATAGCCAATTACCTAAAGAGCTCGAACCTCAATCCCCAGGAACTGGGTATTGATCTCAAGCTTATCCGGGATATGCTCCGGGTGCAAAAATACCTGATGCTTAATATCTACAAGTCCATTAACGTTAGCGACGGGGAGATCGCTCGCTATCACCAGACTCATAAAGACGAATTTAAGAAAAACGAAGAAATTTTTCTCTACCAGATCCTACTGCCCGACAAGGAAAAAGCAATCAGTCTCAGGGGGGAATTGCTGAACTCCCCTTCCCGCTTCGAAGAGATCGCCCAGAAAGAATCCATCTCGCCAGAAGCTTCGTCGGGCGGGGTCATGGGCTATTTTGAAAAAGGCGTTCTGCCCAAAGAAATGGAAGATGTGGTTTTTTCCCTGAAAATCGATGAAATCAGCCCGGTGGTCACATCTCCCTACGGGTATCACATATTTAAGGTAACCCAAAAGAAGCCGGAACGAACCCAAGAACTGATCACAGTCAAAAACGAAATTCGCAACAAACTGCTCTCCGAAAATCTGCACAAAGCCCAGAGCTTGTTTCTTCAACAACTGAGGAGCGAGTTAAACATTCAGGTCTATCAAGACAAACTATTTTTCGCTTATCAATTACCTTCCGCTGGAGAAGAAAAAAAATGAGACAGACCGTTATTGCGTTCATGGTATTTTTGATGCTGGTTCCGCTGGGGCTTTTGCGCGCTGAGATTATTGAAGAAATCTATGCCATCGTCAACGACCAGATTATCACCGCCACCGAACTGAAAGCGTTCGAACAAGCCATGCTGGCAGATTTGCAGAAACAATACGAAGGTGAAAAACTGACCGAAGCCATCAGCGGAATGAAGAAGAATCTGCTCAATTTGCTCATCGAGCAGAAACTTGTGCAATCCAAACTCAAGGAAAAGAATTACAACGTGGATGCCGAAGTGGAAAGCTACATCCAGGAAATCAAGAAACAGAACAACATCACCACGGACGATGAATTCCGGGCTGCGCTGAAGGAAAGCGGCATTGAGTACAATACGTTCAAGCAGCAACTGCGAGATCGCCAGAAATTCATGCGTCTGCAATATGATGAAGTCGGAGCCAAAATCAAAATCGACAACTCACAGATCATGGATTATTACCGAAAACATCCCGAGGAGTTCACCGTACCGCAGGAAATCTCGCTCAATTGTGTCTTCATTAAAAAAGATGACAAAAACGAACAGAAAGCCAAAGAAAAGATGGAGCAGGTCGCAAACGAATTGAAAAGCAGTGACTGGGCGGCGGTGGCCAAAAAATATTCCGAGTTACCAGGGGCAGAAAACGGCGCTTTCTTGGGAAAGTTTAAAAAAGGCGAACTAAACAAGGAATTGGAGGAAGCCGCCCTGAAACTAAAAAAAGGTGAGAGCTCCGGCTGGATCGAAACAGATAAAGGCTGGTATATCCTGCAACTCGTTGAGCGAACCGAACCCCGGTTACGTGAATACCGGGAGGTGCGAGAGGATATCGAACGCCGCTTGCGGGAACAACTCGGCGGCGAGAAGATGAAGGATTACATCCAGCAACTGAAAAAAGATAGCTACATCAAAATCCTCAAGGAATACAACGGCTAACGTTTTGGGGGGGGATCCCCCCCCAACGGAGTCCGGCCTCAGCAAGCAGCTTCTGTTCCAAGCGGATAATCTCCAGATTTTTCTCCACGCCCAGGGCCAGCGCCCGCTGAAACAGTTTCTGAGGCACAGTCCGGGCTTCGGCAAACGCCTGGACCTCGACCAGGTCGGAGCGCCGCGTGGAGACCAGGCTGATGTCCATATCGATCGCGGAGTCTTCCTCATAGTCGAGGTCGGCCAGGATCTCCCCCTCTTTAATCCCCAGGGAAACAGCGGCGAGCCACTCCCAGCGGGGAAAATCGGGAATTTTTTGCTCAAAAACCAGAAATTTTAAAGCCAGGAGCAACGCCACGAAGCAGCCGTTCACCGCTACGCAACGAGTGCTACCGTCAGCCTGGATCACATCGGCATCAAGGATGATGGTCCGTTCGCCAAGGCCACGCAAATCGAGGGCGCTACGGATGGCCCGCCCGATGAAACGCTGGATCTCACTGCTGCGGTTGTTGATTTTCTGACGCTCCCGTGCCAGCCGTTGCCGCCCGGCGGCGGCGGGTAACATGGAGTATTCGGCTGTAATCCAGCCTTGACCTTCTTTTTTTAAAAACGGCGGAACTTTATCCTCGACGGTCGCGGTGCAAACCACTCGGGTATGGCCCTGTTCGACAAGCACCGATCCGGGCACCTGCCGGATATAATCGGCGACGATCCGGATGGATCTCAGCTGGTCAGCATGTCTCCCTTCTTTCCTCATATTCGTCTCCTTGAGGCCGGGTTCTCCAGCGGTCATGAAACCAGAACCACTGCTCGGGATGGCGCTGGATCTCCTTCTCAATCCGTTCTGCCAGTTCCTGAGTCAGTTGCCGGATATCCTGCTCCTCGTTGCCGCAAGCCTCATACCTCAGCGCCTCACCGGCTTCCAGCACCAGCCGTTCACCCTGGTAATGGAGGAAGAGGGGAAGCACCGGGATTCCTTTCCTCAGGAAGATTTGAGAAACGATGGTTACCATCGTGGCTGGGCGGGAGAAGAAATCCACAAATACGCTTTCACGAAGAATGGCATTCTGGTCGATCAGCAGAAGGACGATTTCATTTTTCGCCAGCAGTTCCAGAATCCGCCGTAACGATCCCTGCTTGCTGATCACGTTTGAGCCGCACAGTTCACGAAACTCCCTCACTTTTTTCTCGATCAATGGATTGTCCATGGGGCGAGCGATACTGTTGATTTTCCGCCCCAGCTGCCGGGAGAGTATCAAGGGGATCCATTCCCAATTACCCAGATGGGCCGAAAACAGGATCAAGCCCCGACCTTTCAGCAGGGCGCGGTGGATGTGCTCCTGCCCGTGAAATTCAGCTCGGCCCAGAACATCGGAAAAATCCCGGCGCTGAAAGCCGCGGGCAATCTCCAAAAACATGGTAACAAAGTGCCGATACACGGCTTCGCTCAGTACCTTTCTTTCTTTCTCGGATTGCCGGGGAAAAGCAATCTGCAAATTCCTCCGGATGATGGCCGCATGCCGGCGATCCAACTTTTTTAAAAAAAAAATCAGCAACCGCCGCGTCAGCGGTAAAAACAAACGCGGAGTCTTTCCCAATGCCTGGATCAGTCCCCGGAACAGACTGTCTTCGAGATGCTGTTTAAACGATCCCTTTTGCTGCGGCATGCTCCATGATCCGGGTGAAGAGCTCCCGCCGAATTCTATCCGATTCAGCACATAAAATAAAGGGATTTCTTCCAGACCCAGCTCATTCAGCTTGACAAAGTCCTTTTCACTGCAGAGCAGGCCAGTGGCTCCCCGAACCAGCCGCAACCGCTCCATTCGCCGCACATCTCTGGGTTGGAAGCGATGGTGATCACGAAAAGCGACAAATTTTTTGATATTCAAGAACGCCATATCATTCTGAAAGCGGCGGTTGTCGCCCAGCGCCGAAAAAACGACGAAACTCAGGTTGCGCAGATCCACCTCGGCCAGGGCCACCCCGCGGCGGTTAACCACTGTCTCGTTGCGCAAACGGTAGGTAGCGGGGGCCAAAGGCATAACCGGTTCATTTTCGGCCAAAAACAGGACGCAATCACTGTGCCTCCGCAACGAGTAGAAATGGCGCAAGTAGAAATAGGGCTGTCGGGGATTGATCAGTAGAATACGGAAATCCTTGGCAATATCGGCACTCTGAAACCCATCATCCAGGATAGCGATCTTGACGCCGATCTCCTGCAACAGCCGCAGCGACCTTTTGCGGTTCTTGCCCACCAGCACTTCCTGATCCGGAAATTTTTTTTTCAAGAGTATGGCTTCATCGCCCACGTCGGCCACACCGTGATCCATGCTCACCCGGCCTCCCGATTTCTCCAAACGCGAACGATAACCACGAGTTACAATGGCAAAGGGAAGCCCCCGTTGCTTCAACCGCTGGCCGAGTTCGATAACCAAGGGCGTTTTTCCCGTACCTCCGAAGGAAAGGTTATCCACCGAAATAATAAAAAGTCCGGGGAAGCGTTCCGGCTGGCGTGATTTTCTTTTCCATTGCCAGAAGGCCAGCGATTTATAAACCAGCGAGATGAGATTGAGCGCTGGCGTCAAGAACCGCACAAGCGCTGAACTTGTCTGATGGCGCATGCCACCGAACCTCTTCGTTTGAGTACCGCTGCCCGGGCGGCGGCCTCCGCGTCAGCTTTGGCCACTGGATCCATGTGGACCAAGAAATCCACCAGTTCGTCTGAAGAATGGACCCGCCGGTAGGCACCGAGCTGCTCCAGTTCCTGGCCAATATCGGAAAAGCTCTGATAGTGAGCGCCGCCGATGATCATTTTCCCCAGCACCGCCGGTTCATAAAGGTTGTGGCCGCCGACGCGCAGGCGTTGGGTGCCGCCCATATAGACCACGTCGGCTACAGCCAGCACATGGAAGAGAAATCCCAAAAGATCGTAAACCAAAACAGCCTCGTCTTTTGATTCTTTTTCTCTTCGGGTAAACACCCGGTAGTTTAAGGCAAAATGCTCCAAATGCCTTTCAATATCCGGGAGCCGCTCCGGATGCCGGGGAACAAGGATGAAAAAGAATTCGCGTTGCAGCCGGGGAATAGCCGGAATGACTACCCGTTCGTCGGCCGCATGGCTGGAAGCGATGACCACGACCTTTTTTCGTAATCCCTCCAGGCCCAGGTTCCGGAGAATCTCCATCTTTTGCGGCAGCTGTTCCAGGCCGCTGCAGGCCTCATCGGCTTTGATGTTGCCACAGACCACCATTTTGCTCCGGGGGACTCCAATCTGCTCAAAACGATCCGCATACACGGTTGACTGCACCACAAACCCGTTGAGACGCCGCAAAAAGAATCGGGCCAGCAGCCGGAACTTCCGGTACCTGTGCCATGCTTTCTCGGTGATTCGACCGTTAATCAGCAAAATGGGAACACCTTGACGGTGCAGGAGAAAAACCCAGTTGGGCCATAACTCCAGTTCGTTAAAAATAACCAGCGCCGGCTGGATGGCCTTGATGAAACGCCGAATGGTGAAGGAAAAATCAAATGGGGCTGGCCAGACCTCCAGCCCGGGCATCTGGCGGCGGGCGAATGCCAAACCCGCCGGAGTGGTGACGGTCAACAACACCCGTCTGGCCAAACTCTGTTGCAGTTGCAGGATGAATCCTTTCAGGCTCCGCACCTCCCCCACAGATACCGCATGGATCCAGATGGTTCCCCTCTCCGCAGGCAAATGCCCGGGCTGCCAGCGACCACGCAGCACACGGCGGTATTCGGCGTTGAAAACATATTTCAACCACAGGGGAAATGTAAAGAGAAGAAGGCAGGCATAAAAAAGGTCCACCAGCAGCATAAATCATTATATCACAAGCGGCTCCGGGCAAATTGACTTTACCGGCCAAACTCCCTACAATCAGCCTATGAGCCAAGCGATCAAGGCGGTGGTTCTGGCTGCGGGTAAATCGACACGCATGAAATCGGCGCACTCCAAAATGGCGCACCGCATCCTGGGCAAGGCTGTCATCAACTTCCTTCTGGATAGCCTGGACGAATGCGGTATCCGTGAAAGCGACATCGTGATCGTGGTCGGCGACAATGAAAGCGAGATCCGCCACCTGGTTAAAAAAAACGTAGCCTATGCCCTGCAACCCGAACAATTGGGCACCGCCCATGCATTGCTCAGCGCCCAGGAACAGATCCGGGATTTTGCCGGCGACCTCCTGGTACTGGTCGGCGATAACCCTTATATCACAGCCCGAGAACTGAAGCGCTTGATCGTGGCCCACCGGCAACATGCCGCGGCGTGTACGTTCATCTCCGCCATCTTCCCCTCGGCCCCGCCTCCGTACGGCCGGGTGATTCGGGATAAGTCAGGAACGGTGCTGGAAGTGGTGGAAGAAATCGACGCCACCCCCGTCCAGCTGAAAATCCGCGAGGTGAACTCCTCCATCTACCTGTTCGACAACCGCGTCGTTTTCCCTCAGCTGTTTCAGATCGGCAATCGCAACGCCAAGAAAGAATATTACCTGACCGACATCATCAAGATCCTGAAACAGGAAAACTTCACGGTGGCAGCGGTACCGGCCGAGGACTATTTCATTTCCATCGGCATCAACAACCGTTGGGAGCTGCAGGAAACCCAAAAGAGGTTCAACGAAGAAAATCTCAAAAAATGGTCTCTGGACAGAGGGGTGACGATCCTCCAACCAGAATCGACGACCATTGAATTCGACGTTGACATCGGCCCGGATACGGTTATCTATCCTTCCACGTATATTGCTGCGGGCACAACGATCGGCCGCGACTGTGCCATCGGCCCTTTCGTATACCTGAAAAACGCTTCCATCCGCGATGGCCAACAGGTTCGCTTCAGTTGCATCGACGACGAAAAAAAGCCCGGGGCTAAAAAGCAACCGAAAGTGAATGGTCAGAAAAAACGAGCCAAGCCGTGAGGTCACCGCGGCCCTGGTCAGCCTGGGCTGTTTTAAAAATGTAGTCGATTCCGAAGTGCTGGGCGGCATGCTCGAGAAGAAAGGCATCCGCATCGTCTCCACCTATGAACCCGCCGACTGGTTGATCATCAACACCTGCGGCTTCATCCAAGAGGCCAAAGAAGAAAGCATTGACGAGATTATCTCCGCCCTGGAGAAACGGGAAAAGGGCGAATACAAAAATATCGCCGTGTTCGGCTGCCTGACCCAGAGATACATGAAAGAACTGAGTCAAACCTTCAAAAACGTCCACATCCTCTGGGGCGTCAAGGACATCGAGGATACTGGTTGCGGCGATTTGTTCAGGAAAACGCACTCCCTATCCCAACCGTAATCTGTTTCTCTACAACGACACACACCGGCGGATCATCAGCACCACGCCCAATTCCACATTCATCAAGATATCGGAGGGCTGCAACATGGCCTGCAGTTTCTGCTCGATCCCGGCCATCCGCGGCCCCTACCGCTCCCGGACCGTCACTTCGGTCGCGGCCGAGGCCAAAAGGTACAGGGAAATGGGTTTTTGCGAAATCAACCTGGTCTCCCAAAATTCGACCTATTTTGGTAAAGACCAGTCGGCCGTTTCCGCTCTCCCCGAACTGCTGGAAGCCATTTCGAAGCTGGGATTTGCCTGGGTGAGGGTGTTGTACCTCATGCCCGAAGAAACCGATGAGCGCATCCTTGAGGCCTTCTCCTTTCCTTCCATTCTCCCCTATTTTGATTTGCCCTTTCAGCATGTATCTCCCAAAATATTGAAAAAAATGTGCCGCCGTGGCGGCTTCCAGAAAAACCTGGAACTGATCCAGCGCATCCGCACTCTTTTTCCACAGCAGGCGACGATCCGCTCCTCATTTATTGTCGGCTTTCCTTCCGAAAATGAAAAGGATTTCAACCAACTGTTGGAATTCATCGAGCAAGCTGCCATCGAACGGATTGGTGTATTCAGTTTCTCCGCTGAAGAAAACACACCGGCCTTTGAGCTGAAGAACCGGGTCCGGCTCCAGGTCAGCAAAGAACGCAAAAACAGGCTGCTGGAATTGGCCGAGCGCCACCTGGAACGCTATCACCAGAATTTACTTCAAACGGTTCAAGAGTTCCTGCCGCTGGGGCCATGGCGCCACAATTCAACCATCGGGCGGATCCGTTCGCAGGCACCGGAAGTGGACGGTTTGACTGAAATTGAGAGAAAATTCGACGGAAACTATTCCCCCTATCCCATCCGCATAACCGGCTACAAGCAGGAAATCCTGCATGGTGAAAAAGTGTAATTAAACGTTTTTTCCGCTCAATTGCTTTTAGCAGAAAAAAATTGTAAAATATGGGCAAGTCAAAAAAGGAGGCCAGCGTGTCAAAAGTGTGCGACATATGCGGAAAAAGACCGATATATGGGCATAACATAAGCCATTCTCATAAACTGACCAACCGCCGGTGGGAGCCGAATCTGCAAAAAATTAAGGCCGATGTCAACGGCCAGACCAAAACCCTACGGGTCTGCACTGCCTGTATCCGTTCCGGCAGGGTGAAAAAGGCGGTATAAACTTCTCTGCGCTGCATGGCAGCCAAATCTTCAGACTGGCAACAACGGAAACGGGTCGGCATCATCGGCGGTAACACTGCCTCCGCAGCCGATCTGAAAATCGCGGAGGCCATGGGCCGACTGATCGCCGAAAACGGCTTCATCCTGGTTAACGGAGGCATGCGCGGCGTGATGGAGGCTTCGGCGCGGGGTGCCCACTCCGCCAAAGGATTGGTCATCGGTATACTTCCCGGCGAATCCGCCGCTGAGACCAATCCCTTTACCGATATCGCCATCCCCACGGGCCTGGGATACCTGCGCAACGCTTTGGTGGTGCTCAATTCGGACGTTCTGGTGGCCATCGCCGGCGAATTCGGCACTCTTTCTGAAATCGCCTACGCCCAAATTTTCCGGCGTACGGTATTCGGACTGAACACCTGGACCATCAAAGGAGTCATTCCGCTCGCTTCACCCGAAGAAACGATGGCCCATATCAAAGACCATTTTGACCACCCATAATTATAGAATCCTCGTTCTTTTCGATGGCACCGAATACCACGGCTGGCAGTCCCAGAGCCCCGAGTACAGGACCATTCAGGCCGAGATCAGCCGAGTGCTGAAGATGATTGCCAAGCGCCGGATCCTGCTGACGGGCAGCAGCCGCACCGATGCCGGCGTGCACGCCAAAGGCTTGGTGGCCAATTTCCATTTACCTATGGCTATCGAACCGGACTCAATGAAAAGAGCGCTGAATGCCCTGCTGCCGGACGACATCCGGGTGGCTGACTGCTCCCGGGCCAATAAATCTTTCAATGCCCGTTTCGGAGCCCAGAGAAAAACCTACGAGTACTGGCTCTTTATCGGGCAAGTCCAGTCGCCTTTCAGTAAACGCTACGCTCATCATGTCCCCTATCCGCTTGACCTGAGAGCCATGCGCCGCGCCCTCAGACATTTCCACGGTCAGAAGGATTTCACCTCTTTCACCTCGGGCGAAACCGACCGCAGCAAGATCCGAGAGATCAGCGCAATCACCATGCGTGTCAGGGACGAGGAAGTCGTTTTTACAGTCCAGGGCAAGAGTTTTTTGCGCTACATGGTGCGCAACATCGTGGGCACATTGATCGATGTCGGCCGTGGCAAAATTCGGCCCGAGGAGATCCCCGCCATCTTTGCCGCCCGTGATCGCCGCTGTGCCGGACAGACCGCACCGGCCAAAGGATTAATTCTTATCCATGTCGAATACGATCCCGAGCACGAATCCCAACAAAATTAGAGCCTCTTCTTGACCCGAATCATCAGGCGCTGGCTGAGAAAATCGCGACCTTTGCCTTCCGGGAAGCGGAGCAGAAGCGTATCTCCTTGAAGGACCGCTCCCTCAACTGCCAAAATGGAATCGGGATTCGTCACTTTCAATTGATAGGTCATGCCGGCCAAGCCTTCCACATCCAAGATCAGGCGCTCATCCTCTTTTCTCAGTTTGACGATCTTCAATCCTTGATTCAGATCGCCGGTTTTACTCTCCACGATCGGAGCCACCACTTCCGTAACAGGCCGGAATTCAATTTCCAATTTGAAAAACGGGGTCTTGAATGGGACAGCCACAACCGCTTGAACTTCCTGTGGAAATTTTTGTAAACGAAAAGCCAGAGGAACTCCCTCCAAGAGCACCCGCTCAATTTCACAGCCCACAGCCAGGCAGGGCGCAAACCGTAATCGGAACCCATCCGCACCCTGACTGTGGACAAGCAATTCCAGGCGGTTGCTGCTGCGCCGGAAATTAAAAGAAAAAGAGGCATCAGCCAAACGGTAATTTTCGATTTTGATCTCCTGCCAATTTGCCGGTAACGAAGGGCAAAATTCGACCTCTTTGTTTGTTGCGCTCCCTTCCAACCCGAGCAGGCCGCGCACCAGAGGCAGCACCAGCCCGCCCGTGGAAAACCCCTGGTGGGAAACGGCTTCCGCAGGCCAAATGTTCTGATTCCCGGAAAACAACTCGGTCACAGCACCCAGCGCATTGTCAAAGGTGTGCCGGGCTGTGGCCAGCAACAGGGGATACGCCTGCAATCCCAGGTGATGCTTGTACATGGCCGTTGTGACATATCCGGTCAAAAAGGGCCAGACAACTCCATAATTGTAATTCAGAGGCTCATAAAAATGACTCTTGCTGGAAAGACTGCGCACGCCCCAATCGGTTGCCATTTCGGAACCACACAGTTTTTGGAGCGAGGCAGTCCCCTTGGCAAAATCAGTCAACTGCCAAAACAACGGGGTTGCCAGCCAGGGCGTGATTTCGCCGACCTGCTCACCCCGGTTGTTGAAGGCGTAAACAAAAAAACCTTCCGGGTTGTTCCAAAACTTGTCGTTGAGCGTCTCCCTGGCTTTTTGAAAATCGGCTGCGGCTCTGTGGGAAAAAGCAACATCACCTACCGTTTCGGCCAGAAGCTGCATGGCGCGGGCAGCCTGGGTCCAGACCGCGGCCAGGTAAATGTCGGTTTCAATCCCGGCGAGAGCGCCGAACTCGAGAGCGCCCAATCCGGCCTGGCGATTATCCATCAGGCCGTCGCCGTTTGCATCCGTACCTTTAGACCAGAGATAGGCCCTCTTCAATGAATCCCAGCACTCCTGAATAAACAGCCGATCGCCGCTCATCCGGTAGTAATCGTACGCCGCACATAGGTAATAGGGCGACGTGTCGCCATGGATATATGCGTAACCATAGTCTCCAAACCAATTGAGGTAAGCCGCGGACTGAGTGAGCTCATGGGCCATTTTGCCATCTTCCCTCTGCCACTTTCTTGTGAACAGGAGAGCCTTTTTCGAACTGGCGAATTCACCATAAGCATTGAGGCAGAGAGAATTGAAATAGGCGTCGGTCCCGAAAAACCAGCCGAAGCCCGGCCGCCCCCCTGTTCCTGACGACCCCCAACCAGCAACCAGCCCGGTCCCGACATCGGGATTTTCCACCAGCAGGCTGTCATAGGACACTTTGGCCCAGGCCAACGCCAGATTGAGGGCCTGGACCGGAGTGGTCACTCTCAATGTTCTTGCTTGCAGGCTGCGGAAATATTCAACATTTTTACGATAAAAGGCAAACGGGTTGGCTGCAATTTTTTGATAGGTCTGAATGACCTCTTCCCGTTTGCCTTTGCCACCGGCCATATAAATCGGGATATATTTATCAGAGACCGCCACCGGGTCCTTTATTTCAATTTTGAATTCGCTGGGCATATCGGCCAGCATGTGGGCGGGTGTGTACGAAATGCCTTCAGCCGCCGGACTGCCAACCAGGCCATAATTCTTGCGCGAGGATTCCGCCAAGATATAAGCGCTGATCTTCTCGTCCCAATACGCATACTGGCCTCCCAGTCCGGCCGGCCACATCGGCTGCAACACGGGTATGAAGCCGCAGACAATGGTCAAAGGTTCCGTACTGTCCACGGCCAGCAAAATCAGAGCTCCCGCTTCCTCGAGCGGAGTAAGAAAAATGGCACGGACGGTGAAGGATTGATGCACGAAAGTCAAGACAGTGGCTTCCGGAGTGGCGGAAATAAAACGGACGATATCTTTGGCTGCAATCGGCCGGGTCGAGTTGCGGGTCAAAAAAGAAAATTCAAAATTACGGAAAAGTTTCAGCGGGTACGCCCAAGTTTCAAAGGTTCCGCTTTCAAAACCCAAAATGGCAAACTTATGACCGATTTTATCAAAAGGGGCGAGAGGCTGGGCCAGGCGTTGCAGTTCGAGTTCATTGGGCTCAAGCCGGAACGCCGGGATCAGGCCTTCCTGGGCGCTTAAAAAAACAGTCCCGCACAGCAGAATAAAAAACAACCCCAGGGCACGTTTCATGAGCTCTCCTATATTTTGACGAATATGCCTTTTCTGTAGAACAAAGCCATTATCGCCAGCCAGAACAGGACATAGGCTATAGCAAAAAACAGCGAGCCGTTCAGCAGACCGGCCCAGGAGGCAAAAAAGTGTTGATAGATCCAGGAATAAACGGAACCATTGTTGCCCACCTTAAGCAGAATCAACGTTTTGCTTAGCAGCCCGGAAAGAAAAAACACGGCAATGGAGTTGGTGCCGAAAATGAGAAAAGACTTTGCCCAAGCGCGCCAGCATTGAATGTCACAGATCCAGAAACAGCAAGCAAAAAGGAGAAGCGCCAGGCCGGCGGTAAACAGCACATAGGAACTGGTCCATAAATTCTTGTTTAGGGGAAAGTTCAGCGACCACAAAAGCCCAAGCATGATCCCCAGGAAACCGGCCAACATCAGCCGGTTCCATTTTCTAGAGCTGGCCATCTCTCTATTCTTGCGCAGGAAAATCCCGGACAGGATTCCCAGAATCATGGTGACTGCGGCCGGGAAAGTGGAAAGCGCACCCTCCGGATCCCAGGTGCCCCGATACAAACGGGTGCCTTTGAGCACCAGCCGATCAACGTATGCAGCCAAATTCCCGTCGGGTGACAGGTTTCCAGCACCGAAACCAGGTACTGGAATCCAGAGCAGCGCCAACCAGTAGCCGATCAGGACGACCAGCGAGACAGCGACCAGTCCCCTCCATTTCAGTTTAAGAAAAAGCAGTGCCGAAAACAGGTAGCAGAGAGCGATCCGTTGCAGAACACCGGGAATACGGAGATTGGAGAAATTGAAAAAAGGGAATAATTGCAGAAAAAGTCCCAGCCCGAAAAGGATCAGTGCGCGACGCCCAATCTTGGCCACCAAAGCTTTCCGGCTTTCGCCTTTCTCCAGATGTGAACCCAGAGAAAAGGCCAGAGCCATTCCGGCAATGAAAAGAAAGAAGGGGAAAATCAGGTCGGTCGGCGTCCAGCCATGCCAGGCCGCATGAAGCAGGGGCGGGTAGACATGGCTCCAGGATCCGGGGTTGTTGACCAGGATCATGGCCGCAATGGTCATGCCTCGGAACACATCCAGAGCGAAGGACCGTTGGGATTCCATGACGGCCATTGTAGCGGGATTGACGATTTTATTCCAGAGTTTCGATGCGCAGCCAATGGTCGCCAGCAGCCACTGCCAGAAAGGGTTGGCTGTGAATATATTCCTTATCATCCAGGCGGATCTTAAATCTATTTCCTGTCATGAAGAAACGAACATTCGTCTGCTGCCGCGTGTGCAGGAGAGCCGAGGCAAAACCTCGTTCCATCTTGAAGCCATCCAGGATCAGGGGCGCATCAGCGGAAAAAAGCAGGCATTCATCTCTGAGCAGTTCCAGTTTTGTTGACGAGCGGCGCACCTCGTATGAGTGGCGATCATCGCGTATGTTCTTCAGCACTGCTGGGCGGTCGGCAATCCAGGAACCAATCTTGAGATTACCCTGGGCGTCCCAGTCAATGAATTCTTCCAGGCCTGTCAGGGCAAACAGCGGTCCCAGCTCTGGTAGCGCTGCCCGCCCCCTTCGCCGGTACGCGAGTCGTAATTTTCCCGGCACAGTTGAAACCGTTCCCAGGTTGGTAAAAACAAATGCAAGCTTTTGGCAGCAAGCTCCCCGGCCTGTTGGTAAAAACGGTAACGGCGCAGCCCCTGGTAAATCAGATAGTTGATCGGTGGCCAGATGGTTCCCCGCCAGTACTGCTGGGTGGCAAAGGCGGGATCCAGGCGGTTGATGGTGGGAACCACATATTCTCCCCAGAACAGCTGAGGATCGAGTAGATTGGCCAGTAGCCGCTGGGCACGCCGGGCATCGGGAATTCCGGCCACCAAAGGATAAAAATTGGAAGCCGCCAGTTTATCTGAAAATGTGCCATTCCAGCGCAGGTCCATGTAAGTGCCGGAAGCGTCATTCCACATTTTTTCATTCATCAGGCGGCGGATCCGGTTGTGGCGTTCTTGAAAAAATCGCTCGTCTTCGGTTTTACCTAGAATCCGCGCCATGGCGGACAGGCATTCGCAATCCAGTGCAAAAAGCGAATTCAAGTCCACGCAATCCAGTTCCAGGGTCCCGGTGTTTTCATTGTAAGGGACGCCGTCGTAGTTGGGCAGATCGTCTTGTCCCGATTCCCAGGCTGCCCGGGTGCGGCCATCCGCATTTTTTTCCCATTCCGGAGTCCAGGGGGCAATCCGGTCCTTGTCCGAACCCCATTCCAGAAGCCCATTTTCATTGCCGTCGCGGCGCGGCCTGCCGCTCGCTGTCTTCTCGGTCCAGAACAAGTTGAATCTTTTCAACGGCGGGTAAGCCCATTCCAGCAACCGTTTATCCTTGAAGCGCTGGTATATCTTGAGCACGGCAAAGGCGCCTACGGGCGGTTGCGCTCGGTCCGATGAACCGGCCCAGCGGCTGCGCCAGTTGGGAATATTGCCATTGTCGTATTGGGTGTGAAGCACCGCAGATACTGCCGCGGAAGCCAGTTGGGGTGAATCCACAGCCAGCAGCAGGGCATTGAAAAATGAATCCCATTCGAAGATAGTCCACTGGTCGCGGCGGTCGCCGGGAGCCGGAAAGATCCAGCGCCGTCCAGCCGGCGTATAGAAGGCCGGGATTTCCGGTTGCAGCAGCACCAGCCAATGGAGGTTGTTGCTGATGGCTTCAACCAGGGATTGATTCTCGCCTTGCACCTGAACCCGGTTCTGTTCGTAACGGCGCTCCGCCTCTTCCAGCCGGTCGAGTATACGGCCGGAAGAGAACGGCTTTTCGAACAGCTGAGTGCCACTGACGGCAGAGAATAAAATCGATGTTCCCCGGGCGAGTCGGTATCTTAATCGGACTGTTTTACTCTGGAAATCTATCTCGCCAACCGGTGTGGAACGAAAGCTGAAATAAAGCGGGCCGCTACGGGCAACGATGCGCTGAGCAGACGGATCAAAGCGATAGTGAACTTCCGGATAATCCCAGGGCGTATAAAATTGAATGCTGACCAATACATCGGCGTTGACCGTCACCCGGCCTACCACCTGCCCGCCCTCGGCCGACCATTCCCAGCTCACCGTGTCCCCGGGAAGGCTTTTATCCAAAATCGGCGTGTCATTCCCTTTGCCGAAGGGCAGGGTAGGATCGATAACCAGTTGCGCATAACGGCCATCTCCGGAATTGGGACCGACCTTTTTGATGATATGAAAAACATCATAGCCGGAAGCACGCTGGCCGTTTTTTTCGATTTCCAGGTAAAATCCGAATCCCTGCCGCTGCTCGCTGGTTAACGTGAGACCTGCCCATTGAACCGGATCAAACGCACCGATCAGAATACGATTCGTTGCATTCAGGGAAATTGTCAAAGACAAAACCGCACTCGCAAGCAGAAATTTAAGACGCATCAGTAATCCTCCCCGGCAGAATCGCTGCCAGCCAAATGAGTTCTGCTCCTTAATTAATGAATGATCTCTGTGCCACCTTCAATACGGGAAATGTATATCTGGATGGTTCTGGCCAGTGCCTTTTCATAACCTTCCCGGACTCTGGCCTGGAACTCCTCCAGGCAAGAGGCAGCCACCAGATTGATGGTGCAGCCGCCAAAACCGGCGCCCATCATGCGCGCACCCAGAACACCGGGAATGGACGCCGCCGTATCGACCAGCACATCGAGCCTCACGGCAACTAACCTGGTAATCATCACTCAGCCCCCTGTGGGAGCCGAACATCTGCTGGCCAAAGGCATGGTAATCATTATTGAGTAAATCCCGGCAAGCCTGCTCCAGCCGCTGGTTTTCCTCCAGCACATAGCGACAGCGACGATAAACCAGAGGGGTCAACTCCGTGCGGTGCGCCTCCAGCATGGCCAAGGAAATATCGCGCAGACTGCGAACCCCGCCAGTGTGCCGCTGGAGCACCCGCACCCCTTCCTCGCACTGTTGGCGGCGTACATTGTATTCGGAGTTGGCCAGTTGCCGATGCACCTGGGTATCGCAAAGCACGATGGCCAGATCGCTGCGCTCAAAGGGAAAATATTCGTAACCCAGCGAGCGGCAATCCAGTTTCAACACCTTCCCTGCCTTGCCGAAAATATTGATGAACTGGTCCATGATGCCGCATTGCACGCCCACAAACTCGTTTTCCGCCTTCTGGGCCAGTTTGACAAGCTCCAAGCGGTCCAGCCCCAACTGGAACATCTCATTGAGGGCAAAAGCCAAGCCCGCTTCAAGAGCTGCGGATGAGGAGAGGCCCGAACCAATAGGGATGTCTCCGCCAAATACGCAAGCGAACCCCTGGAGCTTGCAGCCGCGTTTCTGCAACTGGTCCAGCACTCCCAGAAGATAGTTGGGCCAGCCCAAATCGGACTTCACGTAAGCGCCCAGGCTGCCCGCATACTCCTGACCAAGATCGGCAGCTAAAAAATGGAGCTGATTGCCGGTATGGGCTGAAAGGGCAAAATAAATGGCTTTGTCCACAGCGGCCGGGAGCACGAATCCCTCGTTGTAATCGGTATGTTCGCCGATCAAATTGACCCTCCCGGGAGACCGTACGAGCAGGGGGGTTTGTAAAAATTTCCGGCGGAACGCTTGCTCGACTCTTTCCGCCAATTCGCTTATCTTTAGCCCCGGATTTTTTATGGGCGGTCTGATTTTTTTCATCCCGCATCTATCGCTGGTACCGATGAAGCAGCAACATCAGCAGACCGAAAGCAAGAACGCAGAAACCCCAAATCAGATTAAGATTGAATCCAATTTTCTCCAGCACGCCGGCCCGCAAAAAAATACCGGACAAAACGAGAAGCAAGCCAATGAGCGAAAAAATCAAGCCCAGGGGCAATTTGACATCCAGTTTCATCTCGGACCTCCTACCAGAAAATCAAGTTGAGCGCGATGGAAAGGGCCAAAATGATCAAAGCCAGGAACCCGGGACGTAGATAGAGAGGCAGATGGCGGCGGTCCTGTTTGGGAGTCAGGGAATAAACCAAACCGACCAGATCGCTCTCCGGACGCTTGGCGGTGAAGAGGCTGACCAACACAGTGACCAGGAAGCAGACCGTCCAAGCCACCATGGCTCCATAGAAATTGGCGGTCATCTCCGAACCGTAATGGACAACGCCAGCCTTGAAAATTAGGAAATAATGGGTGGCCGCAGCGAGGATTCCCGAAATCAGCCCCCAGAACGCACCGTTGGACGTGGCTCGCTTCCAGAACATGCCCAGCAGGAAGGTGGCAAAGAGTGGGGCATTGAAAAAGGAGAAGAGCAGCTGCATGTAATCCATCAGATTGTTGAACAGCATCACCAAATAGGTCAGGCCAATGCTGAGCAGCACGCCGAAAACGGTGGCCATCTTGCCCATCCAGACATAGTGCCGATCATTCTGGCCCGGTTTGATGTAACTCTGGTAAATATCGAACGTCCAAACTGTGTTAAAGGCGGTGACATTGCCGGCCATGCCAGACATGAAGCTGGCCAGCAGTGCCGTCAGCCCCAGGCCGAGCAGACCGGTGGGGAAATACTCTTTCATCAGCAGGGGCAAGGCCATGTTGTAATTGTCTTTCAGGGTGGCGGCCGGAATCTTGATCAGGGCGAGCAGGCCGGGCAGCACCACGAACAGCGGAAAGACCATTTTGGGAAATGCGGCGATCAGGGGAGTACGCTGGGCGGCATTGATATTTTTGGAAGCCAGCGCCCGTTGCACAACCAGAAAGTCGGTGCACCAGTAACCAAAGGAAAGAACGAAACCCAGACCGAAAATCATGCCGAACCACTCGATACCCATCGGGTTTTTAGCGGCCGAAGTCAGGGTGCTCCAGCTGTGGGTGAGTCCCGGGGGCAGGCGGGCAACCAGCTGCGACCAACCGCCTATCTCTCGCAATCCCAGATAGGCCAAAGGGAACAACCCGAATACGATCAAGAAAAACTGCACCACCTCGTTGTAAATAGAAGAAGTGAGGCCGCCAAAAAAAACATAGAGCAGGACGATGCCGGCCGCTATCAGGATGCTGAAATGAAAAGACCAGCCGAGCAGCAAATTGAAAATAAGACCCATGGCATACATGTTGATACCGGACATCAGCAGAGTCAGAACGGCGAAAGAGATGGCATTCAGCCCTCTGGTTTTTTCATCGAAACGCAACTTCAAATATTCCGGGACCGAGCGGGCTTTGGAGCCATAATAGAAAGGCATCATAAAAACCCCAACGAAGACCATGGCGGGGATAGCGCCAATCCAGTAAAAATGCACGGTTAAAATCCCATACTTGGCCGAATTGGCCACCATGCCCATGACTTCCAAGGCACCCAGGTTGGCGGCAATGAAAGCCAAGCCAGTTACCCAGGCCGAGATGGAACGGCCGGAAAGGAAAAAGTCTTCGCTGTTCTTGATCGAATTTTTTAAAAAATAGCCGATCCCCAAAACAAACAAAAAATAGACGCCAATGATCAGATAATCAAAAATCCCGAGTATCATTTTCCTCCTTATTCATTTATTTCATGAATAAAAAAGAATTGAACTTTTGCAATATCAGTCTGTATAAAAAAAGTCAACAAAAAATATTGATAACAAATTAAGTTAAAATAAATACCGAGCGTGAAAAACTGAATGAATATGTAAAAAATATTAACATTAATTAATTGTATAGCAATAATTTATTGAATTAATTGGGTTTTTTAAATAGCGCAAAATGTAAAGAAAATTAACAAATCGTGGAAACGCTTTACTGGAAATGGTTTCCAAGAAAAAAAGATAATTTTTTATATATTTTTTTACACATTCATAATCCGCTTTAAAAAAAAACATAGTATTGATGGGCATTTCTGAATTGGCAACTAAATTGCATCAAGGTTTGCAATGAACTTGAAAAGTTCCGGGCAATCTGTTAATGATGGTGGCGCATGGATATTCTTGACGCCGCCCGAGAGGCGGCCTATACGGCGGGCAAAATCATCACCGAGAGCTTCCATGATCAGAACCGTTTGACAAACCAGAACATCAAGCCAAAAGGAAAAAACGATTTTGTTACCCGCGTGGATCAGGAAGCAGAATGCGCCATCTCCGCGATCATCCACCGCCATTTTCCTGACCATCAAATTCTGGCAGAGGAAGGCGGCCGGTACCACACCGACAGAGATTCGATCTGGATTATCGACCCCCTGGACGGCACAGCCAACTTTATCCAGGGTATCCCCCATTTTGCCGTTTCCATTGGTTTTAGAGAAAAAAACGTACCCACCTTCGGATTGATTCTCAATCCCATTCTCAATGAGTCTGTTCTATGCTCAGAAAGGGCAGGGGAGTTTTTTCAACGGCAACCGTATCCGGGTCAGTGCCACAACCGAGATGGGTCACACCTACGGTGCCACCGGATTTCCCTTCAAAATGCACCAGTTTTTGGGCCCCTATTTCTCAGCCTTTCAAGAGATCTTTAAAAATATTCAGGATCTCCGTCGTTGCGGTTCAGCGGCACTGGATTTGGCATACACCGCCTGCGGGCGTTACGACTTCTTCTGGGAGGCTTTCCTTCAGCCCTGGGACTTTGCCGCCGGCCAGGTGCTGATCGAAGAAGCGGGGGGCCGGATCGGCAACTTTGCCGGTTTGCCCCTGGGTGTGCAACACGACTCGGTGCTCGCCGCAAATTCTTTCCTTTACCCACAGATTCTCCGAATTATTCAGAACCATTTCAAAATCTGAAAAGTGGCTTGAGTCGGCAGCGTCAGCCCGGAAAGCACCCACGCCTAGCGCCGTCCAACCCGTTGTCAATAACCTAAAGTTATGCTAATTTTTACGAATGAAAAGCCATTACGCATTGATCTTGGCCGGGGGGCAGGGAACCCGTTTCTGGCCTTGGAGTACCGAAGAAAAACCCAAGCAGTTCCTGGCAATTATTGGCGACCAGCCCCTGCTGACGCAAACCTATTCACGCCTGCGGCAATTCATTCCTGAAAAAAACATATTCATCATTGCCGCCGCCAACTATTTCCCCGCCATCCGTGCCTGTCTGCCGAGATTTTCCAAAAGTAATTTCATCGCTGAACCAGCGCCGCGCAACACCGCTCCGGCATTGATTCTGGCCAACATGGTGATCGGGCGCCGCGATCCCGAAGCACGGCTGCTGGTTATACCCGCTGACCATTGCATTCGCGAAGAAAAAAAATTCACTCAGCAACTTCAGGCCGGCTTGCTCTATGCCCGGCACCGCTGTATTGTCACGACCGGCATCAAGCCCGATTACCCCCACACCGGCTATGGTTACATTCAATTTGATAAAAAGAGAGTCGAACGTCTGGCCGGGTCTTGCTTTTATTCCGTTGTTCGGTTCAAGGAGAAGCCCGATGTCCACACCGCCCAGGCCTATATCCGTCAGGGAAATTATTACTGGAACTCAGGGATGTTTATATACAAACTGAGCCATTTCAAAGAGTTCCTACAAATCTATGCCCCCTACTATTTCCGGCAGTACCTCTTGCTGGAAGCCCATCGCGATCAAAACGACACTTACCAACGGATATTCAAATCCATGCGGCCTGATTCCATTGATTATGTCCTGCTGGAGAAAATGAAGGAAGTGCGGATGTTTGCGGCTCGCTTCCACTGGAACGATGTGGGTTCCTGGATGGGCGTATTTCAGATGAACAAAAAAAACAGAGACGGCAACGTATGCAGCGGTGTGCCGATTGTGATCGACACCCGGGATTCATTGGTCTTTTCCCTGGAAGAAAAACCGCTGGCCGTTATCGGTTTGGACAAAATGGCTGTCATCCAAAGCCCTGGCGGTGTTCTGGTCTGCCGCCTGCAAGATTCTGCAAAAAGTCAAAACGGTTGTTGACAGGCTAAAAAGAAACAATGGCCACCCACGGAGAAGATTATGAACAACGATTCGTTTACAGTAAAAGCCAATTCTGCCATTGAGAACAGCGTCAAGCTGGCCGGTTCCCTGGGTAACCAAGAAGTAAGTCCGCTGCACCTGCTCAGCGCTTTGATCTCCGATGCGGAAAACATCGTTCCCGACACACTGAAAAAGATCGGCGTCAATGTCGCCATCTTGCTCGCGCGAATCGAAAAGGAGCTTCAACGCCTGCCCCAAGCCGAGGGAGCCGAGCAGTACCTGGACAAAACATTCAAAAAGGTGTTGGCCAAAGCCGGCGATTTCACCAAACAATTCAAGGACGATTACGTCTCCACCGAACACCTTTTTCTGGCCATTCTGGATATTCACGATGCCAGCGCCAAGCTCATGAGGCAAACGGGTGTGAATAGCGAAACGTTTTTGAAAGCCCTGATGGACATCCGTGGCAGCCAAACCATCAGCGATCCCCACCCGGAAGAAAAAACCCAAGCGCTTAAACGCTATGGTCGCGATCTAGTCCAGCTGGCGAAAGAGGGCAAACTGGACCCGGTGATCGGCCGCGACGAAGAAATTCGGCGGTTGATGCAGGTGTTGGTACGCCGGACCAAAAACAACCCGGTGTTGATCGGCGACGCCGGTGTGGGCAAGACCGCCATTGTCGAAGGTCTGGCTCTGCGCATCGTACAGGGTGATGTTCCGGAACTGCTGAAGGAAAAACGGATTATTGCCCTGGACCTCGGCGCGCTGCTGGCCGGGACCAAATACCGCGGTGAGTTCGAGGAGCGGCTGAAAGCGGTCATCAGGGAGATTGTCGACTCCCTGGGCAAGATCATTCTGTTCATCGACGAGCTGCACACCATTGTCGGCGCCGGTGCTGCCGAAGGCGCTGTGGACGCCTCCAACCTACTCAAACCGGCGTTATCTCGAGGAGAACTCCGCGCCATTGGCGCCACCACGATCAACGAATACAAAAAATATATTGAGAAAGATCCGGCCCTGGAGCGGCGTTTTCAGCCTGTTTTGATCAAGGAACCGACTGTGGAAGAAACCATCTCCATCCTTCGCGGCCTGAAAGAAAAATACGAAATTCACCATGGCATCAAGATAGCCGACGCCGCCCTGATTGCCGCCGCCACATTTTCTAACCGTTACATCACGGACCGTTTTCTTCCGGACAAGGCCATTGACCTGATTGATGAGGCCTCCTCTCGCTTGCGCATCGAGATGGATTCCCTGCCCGAGGAATTGGATGAAATGGAACGCCGTATTCGCCAGTTGGAAATCGAGCGCCAGGCATTGAAAAAAGAAAACAGCCGAGACAGCCAAACAAAGTTGAAGCGGCTGGTCAATGAGCTGGAAGGTGTCAAGCTGCAGCGGGACCGCCTGAAAGCGCACTGGAACCAGGAAAAAACGCTGCTCGGCAAGGGGCGTAGTCTCAAGGAAGAGATTGATCGACTTAAGTTAAAACGGCAGGAGGCTGAGCGAACCAACAATTACGAACAGGCCTCGGAAATTCAATACGGTCTTCTTCCCGAAAAGAATCGGGAGCTGGAAACCGCCCAAAAACAGTTGCAGCTGTTGCAACAGGAAAAAAAAATATTGCCCGAAGAGATCGGCGAAGAAGATATCGCCGATGTGGTATCGAAATGGACTGGCATCCCGGTCAGCAAGCTACTCGGCGGCGAAAAGGAGCGGCTTCTGAACATGGAGAAGATCTTGAAACAACGTGTGGTCGGCCAGGACGAGGCAGTGGATGCGGTCTCGCGGGTGATCCGCCGTTCTCGAGCCGGCCTCCACGATCCGCAGCGGCCCCTGGGCTCTTTCATTTTTCTCGGCCCCACCGGTGTGGGCAAGACGGAATTGGCCAAAACCCTGAGCGAGTTTATTTTCAACAACGAAAAAGCTATGGTGCGGATTGATATGTCCGAATACATGGAAAAACATGCGGTGGCTAAACTGATCGGCGCCCCCCCTGGCTATGTCGGCTATGAGGAAGGCGGGCAGCTGACGGAAGCGATCAAACGCCGGCCTTATTCCCTGATCCTGCTGGATGAAATCGAAAAGGCCCACCCCGACGTATTCCACATCCTGCTGCAGATTCTGGACGACGGCCGGCTAACCGATGCCAAAGGCAAGACCATTAATTTCGCCAACACGATCGTCATCATGACCTCCAACCTGGGATCGGAGATCATCCAGTCCAAAAGCAATTATGCGCAGATTAAAAACGATATCCAGGGTCTGCTATTTAAACAGTTCAAGCCTGAGTTTCTCAACCGTATCGACGAGATCATCGTGTTCCGGCCCTTAACCAAAGATTTGATCTCCCGCATCGCCCAGATCCAGATCAATCGGCTGGCCACTTTGCTGTCTGCCAACCACATCCGGCTGACGACCAGCGAGCGCGCCCTGCAAAGACTGGCCGAGATCGGCTTCCATCCCACCCTGGGTGCCCGCCCGTTGCGCCGTGCCATCGAGCACGAAATACAAGACCGCTTGTCCATGCTCGTTCTCGAGGGAAAACTTGTACCCGATTCGGACGTCTTCGTTGATTTTCGTAATGGTGCATTCACTTTTCAAAGCGAAAGAATCTCATCTCAATAAATTTTTTCCGGCGCCGTGCTGTTTGAAAAATAACGGTGACGAATTAAGCCAATGCCGGATTGGAAAATTTCTGGCGAATGATACGCACTATATCTTGAACAGAAAAAAATACTTCAGTTAGTTCTGGGTCAAAAAGCTTTCCTTTTTGTTCGCGGATATACTCCAGGGCACGCTCCTCGGGCCAGCTCTCTTTATAACTGCGCGGTGAAGTGAGGGAATCGTAGACATCGGCAAGAGTGACAATGCGGGCCAAAAAGGGTATTTCCTGCCCCCTTTTGCCTTCCCCAAATTCAAAGCTTTCGCACTGGAGGTCGGCAATTTTTCCCGGATACCCGCTGCCATCCCATTTTTCATGGTGGTTCAATGCTATTTCGCGGGCCAGATCATCCCAATCAGAAGTGGAATCGGTGAACAGTCGTGCACCGTACACCGTATGCCATTTGATTTGAGCATATTCCGCTTCATTCAATCTACCACTTTTATGCAGCAACGTATCGGATATGGCCACCTTGCCCACGTCGTGCAGCATGGCGGCTATGCGCAGAACATCTTTTACTCGCTTGCTCTCTGTGGTCTCGACACCGGAGTTTTGGGCCCAGCGCTGGTAGATCTCCACCGCGAATGCACCCACCCGATTGACATGGGCGCCGGTCTCGTTGGGGTCACGCAACTCGGCCATGCGAATCATGCGCAGAATGATTTCGCGCGTCATCTTGGCTTTTTCAATCGCGATAGCAGCCTGATTGGCAAAATGGGCGACCAAGATTTTCTGTTCCTCACTAAAAGGAACGACCTGGCCCTCCTTGCCCGTTGCATTAAGGATCTGCATCACGCCAATCAGTTTTTCATGGCTGGTTATCAACGGGATGGTCAGCACCGAACAGGTGCGGTAGGCATAAGCTTGATCAAACGATCGATTTAACTGATAAGGGAGCCGCGGATCCAACCTGTAAGCATCGTCAATGACCAATGGTTTTTTAGTCAAAGCCACATAGCCGGCCATCGAATTTTCGTTTATATCGATTTCCTGATTTAAATAAAGATACTGCTTCTCGCGATGGTCTTTAAACAACGAATCATTCTGGACATAACAGAATCTAAGCTTTTTACCCTCGGCCAGATAGATAGAGCCGGCATCGGCAGTGGAAAAGCGCCGCGCTTCATGCAACACATGCTCGAGAAGAAAATCGATGTCTTTGATGTGATTGATCTCTTCGGTAAGCGTCAAGATACTTTGAGCGGCCTGTTTTCTTAATTCCAGCATCGGTTGATTTTTTTAATTATACGACCACTGACCCGGATGGTCAACCAATGTAACCAGTTTTCTAAAACGGTCAAGGCCTGTATAATGGTTGCGGTTAATTCCATGAAATCACCTCATTTTATCGATTTTCACGCTCACCTGGATGACCAAAATTTCGCTACGGGCCGGGCCCAATTGATCGACCACTGTTTTCAAAACGGCCTAAAAAAAATAGTAACGGTTATCGATCCGTTCGAAAAGAATTCCATCGAGACAAGCGCGGAGCTGCTGGACGCCTACCCGGGGATATGGGCCGTGGCCGGGGCTCACCCGCATGCCGCTGAGCGTTATACCCCTTTCATCGAAAATAGCATTCTCGAAATTTTAAAACAGAACAAGGTGTGGGGGATCGGAGAAATTGGCCTGGATTTCCATTACAATTATTCTTCTGCCGAGAAACAAGTGGCAACCTTCAGACGGCAATTGGCCTTGGCCAAAGAACTGAAAAAACCCGTGATTATCCATTCACGAAAAGCCGAATCCGAGATCCTAAAAATATTGGCTGGGGAAAAAATGGATTCGCCTGTCGTTTTCCACTGCTACAGCGGCAGTTTGCAGGAAAGCCGCGAAATATTGGCCCGTGGGTATTATCTCTCTTTTTCTGGAATCATCACTTTTAAAAATGCCGGGATGCTTGGCGAAGTGGTACGCCTCACTCCCTTGGAACGTTTGTTCAGCGAAACCGATTCTCCTTATCTGGCACCCGAACCGCACAGAGGAAAAATTAATATTCCAGCCTATGTCCAGTTGGTGGCTGAAAAAATGGCCGCAATCAAAGAGATCTCTCTTTACCAGCTCACCGAGGCAATTGAAAATAATTTGGAAATGCTCATCATTGCCAGCGGGACTCGCAGCTTATAGCTCCAACACTTATTCGGGCTCTTTCTTGACTTTCTCCAAGGCCTTGAACCTATCGCCCGGCCGCAACTGCAGCACTTTAACGCCCTGAGTGGCTCGGCCCTGAGAACGAAGATTGGTGGAGAGCTGCCGGTTGATGCTGCCTTTCTCCGAAGAAAGAATAATTTCGTCGTCATCGGCCAGGGTAACCAAGCCGATGACCTTACCGGTCTTTGGCGACAGCCTGATATTGATCAGCCCTTTGCCTCCACGCGACTGCAAGCGATAGTGGGCAAGATCCGATTTTTTACCAATTCCGGTTTCGGTAACGGTCAGGATGTATTTGTCATTCTCGCCAATCACATCCGCGCCAACCAGAAAATCGTTTTTTTCTAAACGCATGCCGATCACGCCACGAGCAGTTCGCCCCATTTCGCGGATGTCCTGTTCATTGAATTTCAGTGCCTTGCCCAAGCGGGTACCAAGAATGATCTCATTTTTACCGGTGGTAATCTTCGCCTCAAATAGGAAATCCTTCTCTTCCACTTCGGCGGCGATGATGCCCGTGACCCGAGGACGCGAAAAAGCAGCCAAAGAGGTTTTTTTGATATACCCCTTGCGGGAAAAAAGCATAACATAGCGATCTTCAGAAAACTCCTTGACATTGATCACCGAGCAGACTTTCTCTTCCGTAGAAATATTGAATAGCCGGTTTATCGGCTTGCCTCGGCCGGTGCTGTCACCCTCGGGAATATCGTAGACTTTCAGCCAGAACATGCGTCCCTTTTCAGTGAAAACCAGGATGTAGTCTATGGCCGAGGCGACATAGACGCGGGAAATGGCATCCTCTTCCTTCAAGCCAAACCCCCTCTTGCCCATGGTGCCCCGGTGCTGGTTACGGTAGGAGCTCAGTGTGGTGCGCTTGATGTAGGCGTTATCTGTATAGAGGATGACAAAATCCTCGTCCTTAATCAAGTCCTCGATTTTCATTTCCGAGAGTTCTTGCTCCACCAGTGTGGTGTGGCGTTTGTCGGCGAATTCTTTTTTCAACTTGCGCAGTTCTTCTTTTATCACATTGATCAACATTCGTTCGTTGCTGAGAAGTTCCTTCAGGAAATTGATCAACTTGATTAACTCGACATACTCGTTTTCCAGCTTCTCCATTTCCAGTCCGGTCAACCGATAAAGCTGCATGTCCAGAATGGCGTCGGTTTGCACTGCCGTCAGGGGCAGCTTGGCCATCAGATTCTCCTTGGCCTCCGGCCGACTTTTCGACGAGCGGATGATCTTGATCACCAGATCCAGTTTGTCCAGAGCTATTTTCAAACCTTCGATGATGTGGGCCCGTTTTTCAGCCTTGTCCAGTTCAAAAAGTGAACGCCGGCGAACAATTTCTTTGCGGTGACCCAGAAAATAATTAAAGTAGTCAGTCAGGTTAAAGATTTTGGGCTGCTGATTGACAATAGCCAGAAAGATCAGGGAAAAGCTCACCTGGAGTTGAGTGTGTTTATACAGCAGGTTCAAAATCACTTCCGGGATTTCATCCTTCCGGATTTCAATAACCACGCGCAGCCCTTCGCGGTCCGACTCGTCCCGAAGGTCGGAAATACCTTCGATCTTTTTGCTCTTGACCAGGTCGGCGATCGATTCCAGGATTTTGGCTTTGTTGGTCTGATAGGGAATTTCGGTGATAACAATTTTCTGTTTACCTTTGTTGTCGGTCTCCACCACCGCCTTGGCGCGGATGACGATATTGCCCCGGCCGGTCTCGTATGCTGTCTGAATCGCATTTTTCCCGAACACGAAGCCACCGGTGGGAAAATCGGGCCCTGGCAAATATTCCATCAATTCCGCGATGGTGGCGTCCGGATTTTCCACCCCGTAAATAAACGCATCGACCAGTTCACCCAGGTTATGCGGGGGAATGGAGGTGGCCATGCCCACGGCAATACCGGATGAACCGTTCAGCAAAAGATTGGGAAGCAACGCCGGAAAGATGACCGGTTCGCTCAGAGAGCCATCATAATTGGGCACAAAATCAACCGTATTTTTATCTAGATCATTGAGCAGATCGTTGGTGATCTTGTGCAATCGGGCCTCGGTGTAACGCATGGCCGCTGGTGGGTCACCGTCGATGGAACCGAAGTTGCCCTGCCCATCAACCAGGGGATAGCGGAGCGAGAAATCTTGAGCCATGCGCACCAAGGTATCGTAGATGGCCGCATCGCCATGCGGATGGTATTTGCCCATCACGTCGCCAACAATGCGGGCTGACTTTTTGTATGGTTGAGTGTGGTGCGAGCCGGTTTGGTGCATGGAATACAGAGTGCGGCGATGAACGGGTTTGAGCCCGTCTCGTATATCGGGAATGGCCCGACCGATGATCACGCTCATCGAATAGTCGAGATAGGAGGTCTGCATCTCATTTTCGATTGTGACCTCTTCGATATGGGCGGGTGCCTCTTTTCCCTTCTCTTTTTCCTTTTCCATTCCCCGGTCCTTAGATGTCCAAGTTTTTCACATTCATGGCGTTCTGCAATATAAAATCTTTGCGCTTGTTGGAATCGTTTCCCATCAAGGTATCAAATATTTCCTCGCTTTCATGGAAATCGTTGATATTCACTTTCAGCAGCACCCGGTTCTGCGGGTCCATTGTGGTCTCCCAGAGCTGGCTCGGATTCATCTCTCCCAACCCCTTGTAACGTTGGATGGTTAGACCCCGCTTCACCTTTTCAAAAAGCAGCGGGATCACCTCCTGCTCTTTGTCCACGGTCAACTCATCTTTGCCAATCTGAAGATGATAGGGCGGAGGCGGATACTCCTTCAGTTTTTCATGGGCTTCTTTAACTTCGGCAAATTCGGGCCCGGTAAGAAATTCCCAATCAATCGACTTCTGCATGCGAATGCCGTTCATTTCGAATTCAATCTCCAGCGTATGGCTCGAATACTCTTTGTCCACGCGGACCGACACTGTTTTGCAAAGCCCTGTCTGGCGAAGTTGGCGGGCTATAATATCGGTCTCTGTTTTTTTCTTCAAGGTATTCTCATCGGTGATCAATTCCATCAGTTTCTCGGTCAACTGGCGCAGCATACCCCGTTTTTCCAGGTTGTCCAGCAGCGAATTTTTTTTATACAGCAGCTTTATGAACTTGACCAGTGCGCTGCCCTTCAGTGTTTTCTCCTGTTTTTTCTCGTGAAGTAAAAGCACATCTTCGCCAATTCGACCGAATAGGTAGTTTTCCAGTTCCCGCTCATTTTTCAGGTAGAACTTGCCCTGGCCTTTCCGCACCAAATAGAGTGGTGGCTGCGCCAGATAAAGAGACCCTTTCTCAATGAGTGGTTTCATCTGCCTGTAGAAAAACGTCATCAACAGCGTGCGAATATGCGAACCATCCACATCGGCATCCGTCATGATAATAATTTTGTTATAACGCAACTTTTCGATGTCCACTTTGTCTATGCCGATCCCCATCCCCAGTGCGGCCACGATGGTTTTGATTTCATCGTTCTCCAGCATTTTCGTTGTCGTGGCTTTTTCGACGTTCAGAATTTTTCCCTTCAGTGGCAAAATGGCTTGGTAACGCCGGTCCCTGCCCTGCTTGGCCGACCCGCCCGCCGAATCACCCTCCACAATAAAGAGCTCGCTCTCTTCCGGGTCCCGCGACTGGCAATCCGCCAGCTTACCCGGCAGCGTGGTATTTTCCAGCAAACTGGATTTGCGCACCAGATCTTTGGCTTTGCGCGACGCTTCCCGGGCCCGCGCCGCCAAGAGAACCTTGTTGATCACATCCTTGGCCACCCCGATATTCTGCTCGAAATATTCTGAAAGCTTTTCATTTACAAAGGATTCCACAATGCCTTTCACATCGGAATTACCGAGCTTGGCCTTGGTCTGCCCCTCAAACTGAGGTTCGCGCATTCTGATGGAGACCACGGCCACCAGGCCCTCGCGCACATCATCACCGGAGAACCCTTCCTTGAAATCTTTTTTCAGGTTATTAGACTGGGCCACATTGTTGATGGTGCGAGTGATTCCCGACTTGAATCCGGACAAGTGGGTGCCCCCTTCCACCGTATTGATATTGTTCACAAAGGAGAGCAGCGTCTCGTTATAGGATTCAATGTACTGAAAGGCAACTTCCATCTCCATGTCTTCTTTTTTGGCAGTCAGATAAATGGGTTTGCTGTGGATTTTTTCTTTGTTGTCAACCAGATATTTAACATACTCGACAATGCCACCCTTAAAGTAAAACGACTCCTTTTTGTTGACTCGCTCATCGGTCAACGAGATGGTCAATCCTTGGTTGAGAAAAGCCAGTTCCTTTAAACGCCGGGCCAGAATGCTGTAGTTGAATTCGGTGCTTTCAAAGATATCCTCGTCTGGCCAGAAAGCGACTTTGGTTCCCCGCTTGGCGGTTTTGCCTATCTTTTTCAGCTCGGTGGTCGGCTTGCCATATTCAAATTTCTGAAAATAAATAATTCCCCCGCGCTTGATTTCCAGTTCCAACTTGGAAGAGAGAGCATTGACCACCGATACACCTACACCATGAAGGCCACCGGAAATTTTGTAGCTGTCCTTGTCAAATTTCCCGCCGGCATGCAAGGTGGTCATCACCACCTCGGCAGCCGGGCGTCCCTCTTCCTTATGGATGTCAACGGGAATGCCCCTACCGTTGTCGCTAACTGTTACAGAATTTTCAAAATGGATAGTGACATCGATCTTATCGCAAAAACCGGCCATGGCCTCATCCACAGAATTATCCACCACCTCGTATACCAAATGGTGAAGTCCAGAGGAACCGGTGCTACCAATATACATGGCCGGACGAACGCGCACGGCTTCCAGGCCTTCCAACACTTTTATATTTTCAGCTGTATAGCTATTATCCTCGAATGTGGCGTCGGTTTTATTCATGCATCAATTCTCCTTTCCCAGCCTGATAAAATGGTCAAACTTCTCGCTGCGGTTCACTGACGTGGCGATGATTTGTACCTGCGGATAATGGTCAAAGAGAAATTCCAAATTTCGTTCATCCAATGCGGAATCGTAATCATCAACCAGCAGAACCGGGTAATCGTTTTTTTCTTGGCGAAATAATTCCATAAAAGCAATATAAAGCATTAACAAATATTTCTTCTTTTCGCCGGAGGAAAACAGGCTCAATTTTTTGCCCTTGACTAAGAATTCGTATGAGTCGCGCTGAGGGCCTGTAAGAGTTCTTCTCTGGGCGATTTCAAGCCTTTGAGTTTTTGCAAAGATTTCCCTGAGCGTGGGCTCAAGATCCGCGCTGACCGTGTCCGTAACGGGACGGTATTTGATCTCTAGATCGCTGCCAAATATGCCGGCAAGTGAGTGATTTATTTTTTCCACAAATTCTTTTCTTTCCAAAATAATTTTTGCCCCCGTTTCCGTTAAGATCTGATTCCAGCTTTCCAAATGCTTTTCTCTGGATCGATTTTGCCAGTTTTGTAAGAGGTGATTTTTTTGTTTCAACGCTTTATTATACCGCAAAATATAGTGTAAGTAAAGTTCGTAAACACCAAATATAAAGCGATCCAGCATTTTTCTAACCTGTGTTCTAGAATCGATATGTCCCAGATAAGTGTGAGTAGAAAAAAACAGAGGATACAGGTGTCGGTTGCTTTCGATGACCGTGCATTTCTGATCGTTCAGGGTGAATTGCAGATGGTTTCGATACACAGCAGCCACCGTGTTTTCGCTAAATTTGTTTTGTAAAACTGCTCGGACGAAAAATTCATACTCCCGTTCATTTACCATCTCTTTTTTAGTAACATTTAAGAAAGATTTTCCAAAACCCAGGAGATAAATAGATTCAAGAACTGAGGTTTTGCCACTCCCATTGGTTCCGTAAATTAAATTTTTTAAATCAGAAAATTGGGCATTAAAAGAATTTAAGTTTCGGAAAAAAGACAGATACAATTGTCGAATAATCAACTAAAATTTCTAGATATTCAGAGGCATAACGATGTAAATAAAATTTATCCCATTGCCGTTAATGGGCTTGAACAAGAACGAACTTTCGTGATCGTTCATTCCCACAGTTATTTTCGCGGCATTCGCATGGGTTAAAAAATCGAGAATGAAATTGCCATTAAATCCGGCAGTGATATTTTTCCCATTGTAGTCAATCAGAATCTCATCATAACCTTCGCCTTTTTCGGGAGTAGTTCGTTCCATAATCAATTTCCCTTTTAAAAACTTGATGATCACCCCGTTGTTTCTTGTCTTGAAAACCAAAATTCGCCTTAGAATTTGCAGCAGTTCATTGCTGTTGATTGTGGCATTGTGCTCGGTCTTTTCGGGAATGACCGCTTTATAATTGGGAAATTTTTGATCGATAATCCGTGAACAAAGGACACGATTTTTATGCCGGAAAAAAAGATTGTTCCCATCGTAACTGAAATCCACATCTCCATCGCTTCCTATTTTTAAGATTTCCAATAACGTTTTGCGAGAAACGATATACTCCAGAGGAGCCTCCACGTCCATGTTTGCTTCTAAAAAGCTATAAGACAAGCGGTGACCGTCGGTGGCCGCCATTTCCACCCGATCTTTAGAAAAACTTAACAAGGCACCGCCCAGATTGAATTTCAATTCGGGTGAAATTACATAGTAGCTGTTGTTGATTAAAGTATGAAAATCTTTAAGTGAAAGCTTAAGGGATTGAGTAAAATCACTTTTGGGTAATTCGGGATAATCGGATGATTGCAGCCCCATCAATTTGTATTTGCTTGTTTTGCTTTCGTTGTTAATCACAATCTGTAAATCATTGTCCTCAGAAATTTCCACATGACCCTCTGGCATTTTGGATATTAGATCATAAAAGTCACGGCCATTAACGGTAAAGGTGCCAGGGCTTTGAACATTCACCTGGATAGTGGAAGTCAGGCCGATCTCCAAATCGGTGGCTATCAATTCCAGTGCGCCCCCCGCAAACGCACTGATTTTGATATTCTGTAAAATTTCCATAATGGCTTTTTTTTCAAAAATCCCCTGGAAAATTTTTAACTCATTTTCAAGTAATGATTTTTCCACAAAAATTCTCATTATCTACCTGCCTTATTTTTTTATAATATAACATAATAAAAAAAAAATAAAGCCCCCTACAAATGTGAAAATTTACCAATAAGACCATAAGGATTCAATTCCATTGTTTTTGTCTGATGTGCATAACTTTTGATAATTAGGAAATTCATTAATCTTTGAAATATTCCACATAGGATTTTACTTTTCTGGAAAACTCGTCGTCTCTTTCCAATAACCGCTCAATCTTTTCAATCGAATGGATCACGGTGGTGTGATGTTTACCGCCAAACGCTTCACCGATTTCTGCCAGAGGAAACTTGGTCAGTTTTTTTATTAAATACATGGCCACTTGCCTGGGAAGCGCAATTTTCGGAGAATTATTTTTGGATTTCAAATCTTCAACTTTAATCTCAAATTTATCGGCAACGAATTCTTGAACGATTTCGATCGATAAGAATTTTTTTTCTAAATTGATAAACGGTTTCAATGCTTCTTTGGCAAAATCCAAAGTAATGGGCGTGGTTAAAACATCGGAATGTTTAAGTTCTGCATATCCCCGCAGCCGCTGAAGCGCTCCTTCCAGTGTTCGGATATTATCTTTTATTGCCGAAGCCATATAGTATACAACTTCGTCAGAGACAATAAATTCGTTATGAATGTTTTTGTTTTTTTCCTCCATGATTTTTTTCTTGAGAATGGCCATCCGATCTTCCAAATCGTAGGCCAGAATATCAGCCACGCCGCCCATCAGAAAACGAGACTTAATCCTTTTTTCAAGATCCGGAATATTGTCCGGATGTTTATCAGAACAGATTACAATTTGTTTATCCTGTTGAATCAGGTTGTTGAAAATATAGAAGAATTGTTCGCTGGTTCCTTCCCACTTGGTAATGAATTGAATGTCGTCAATGAGCAGAACATCGGCAGAAGTATATTTTCTAATGAATTCAGAACGCTTGTTGAGGCGAGTATATTCCACATAATCAATCATAAAATCGCGTGAGGTGAGATAAATGACATTGTAATTGGCGTTGTTCTCGACAATCCGATTGCCCACCGCGTTCATCAAATGCGTTTTACCTAATCCCACATCGCTATAAATATAGAGGGGATTGTACGATCTTCCAGGAAACTCGGAGACGCTGTAGGCAAAAGAGTAAGCGATTCGATTGGAATCGCATTGAACAAACGAATCGAATGTGAATTTTTTAATCAAATATGTTTGAAACTGTTGAATTTTTTTTCCGGATATTTCAATGGGGAATTCCTCATCTTCGTCGAATGGAATAAGTTTAATTTTAACGTTAAATTTATTCAGAGTAAATTTGTTTATCGATTCCAATAAGTTTTGTTTAAGCCAATTGCAACTCTTGCTGTCCGGAGTGCCTATAAAAATGGTTTGTTCGTGATCTCCGATATACTTCAATGGATCTACCCATTTTTTATATGTTGGATCGTCCAATACTTCCTTTAAATGCTTTTTAATTTCATCTAATTGATTCATCCGTTTTCCTTTTCCACATAAATTTCCACAACTGTGGAAAATCAATTTCTTTTTTTAATTAAATTGTATGGTGTTTTTATACACAAAACAAACCGCTTGTGTCAAGTATTGACAAAGAATTTTTTTTTGTTAAAATGCGAATCATGAGCGGAAAGGCAAGTCTGAACTTGGTTTTAAAGAAATTTAAAGAGCTTAATGTCGAATTTTTTGATTTAAAAATTTTAGATTTAAAAGGGAAAATTCATTCTCTTATACTTCCAGCAGCCATGCTGGATGATAATTTGATGAAAAACGGTGCGGGATTTGACGCTTCTTCTTATGGTTATGCCCTGCCAGAAAAAAGCGATATGGTAATGATCCCAGATTTAGATACCATGATCATCGATCCATTCCGAGCGCAAAAAACAGCCATATTTTTTGCAAACATACATTTGACTGACAGCAAAAGATCCCGTTTTCCGTCGGATCCAAGATATATCGCGGAAAAGGCCGAACAATCTTTGTTGAAATTGAAAATTGGCGATGAAGCGCTATTTGGTCCTGAATTCGAATTTTTTATTTTTAAAGAAGTGGAATACGGTGTAACCGAAGATGGAAATTATTTTTTTTTAAGAAAAGATTCTGATGAAAAAAGAAATTTCTATCACTTGACATCTCCAGATGATGAATACATTGATTTCCGCAATGAGGCAGTTTCTATCCTACAAAATATGGGAATTAATATCAAATATCATCATCATGAAGTGGCTGTAAACCAACATGAGATTGAAACCAAGTTCGAAACGCTGGCTAATACAGCCGATCAATCCCTCTTAATAAAATATGTTCTTTTTAATTTAGCCAAAAAACACGACCTTTTTGTGACCTTCATGCCTAAACCTTTTTTTGGTAAATCAGGGAATGGCTGGCACGTTCACCAATTTATTCTGGACCACAAAAGAAATATATTTTTTGAAAAAGGAAAATACGGTAACCTTTCTCGATATGGTTTTAACTACATCTCGGGTCTCTTGTTTCACTCGTCCTCACTTTGTGCTTTTTCCAATCCTTCAACCAATTCATATAAAAGATTAATCAAGGGCTTTGAAGCCCCCGTGTCTGCTGTATTTGCTACTTCTAACCGCAATGCCGCTATACGGATTCCATCTTATGTGGATGAACAGGAGACCAGGATTGAATATAGACCGGGGGATGCATCTTGCAATCCCTATCTTTTTCTTTCGGCTATGTTGCTGGCAGGGATTGATGGAATTCAAAAAAGTATGAATCCCGAAAAATTCAATTTTGGTCCATTTGACGGTGTTTTTCCTGAAGTGAAATCATACAAAGGGAAAATAAGGGAACTACCAGGGAATTTGTCCGATGCGTTAGGTAATCTAGAAAAAGATAACGAATACTTAAAAACTGCTGACGTTTTTAATGATCAATTGATAAATCAGTGGATTAAATTGAAAAAAACGGAAATCAAAGAAGTGGAATTGATACCTCACCCCAAAGAATTTGAACTATACTTTAACTTTTAAATTGAGAAAAATATTAGCTAAAATCGGAGCAATTTTATTAATTTTAGTTATTTTGTTTACTCCTTTTTTACTATTTTTTGATTTCATCCGTTATTCCCCACTTGTTCTTTTGGTATGGCTTTTGTCAGTGGTTTATTTTGTTTTTAATTTGGGCAAAGCAAAGAAGAATATACCACATCAGCCTTCAGATCAAAGTGATAGTGAATAAAGAGTTAAATAAGTTTGCTGATTTTTTGTTGGAATTTAATCGAAAAATCAATCTTGTATCTCGTAGAATAAACCGAAATGATCTTTTGCATTTAATGGGCGAATCCCTATATCTTGCGAAGCATATTAAATCTGATCTTATCGCTGATATTGGAAGTGGCAACGGATTGCTGGGAATACCTCTGGCTATTGCTTTCCCAAATAAAAAACTAATTTTAATTGAAAGCAGGAAGAAAAAGTCCATGTTTTTAATGAAAACATTGTTTCATATGCACTTAAATAATGTTGAAATAAAATCAGGATCAGTGCAAGAATTTTTTCATCAATTTAAATCTCGGCCATTGAGTGTGATTTCTAGAGGATTTCCCAACAACGAATATCTCTGTTCCCTTGTATACAAAGGCAGGGTGTCCGAACTGGCCTTGATTACATCTGTGGATAAAGTGAAAAAATTGACAAAAAATATAGAAAACGTTGTACAAACCCAGTATAATATCCCTTCAAGAAGCAATCTGATCATTTTTAAATTGGAAAATGTTTCACGTGAAACATAAAAACTATGGCTGAAATAATTGCTATTGCTAATCAGAAAGGAGGTGTGGGGAAAACTACAACTGCCATCAATTTAGCTGCTGCCATTGCTATTGCTGAAAAAAACATTCTTTTGGTTGATCTTGATCCTCAAGCAAACAGCACTACGGGTTTAGGAATTGACAAAAATGACGATAAAAAAAATATTTATACTCTTTTGATGGGTGAATGTTTTGTTGAGGAAACGATCATAGATTCTGAATTAAAGTTTTTAAAGATCATAACATCCTCTCGCAATCTTGCTCGATTTGAGCTGGAAGTTGTGTCTGAAGATGAGGGGCACCTCCATTTAAAAGATCTTTGGAACCCATTCTCCACAGGTTTGATTACATTATCGTTGATTTGCCTCCTTCGCTGGGACTGTTAACAATCAATGCCTTGACTGCAGCGGACAATGTGCTAATTCCGATTCAAGCGGAATACTATGCTTTGGAAGGCTTGTCGGATTTGATGAACACCATTCAGAGAATAAAAGAACATTTTAATGGGCATTTGGAAATAAAGGGAGTCCTTTTAACGATGTACGACGAGAGGACGAACTTATCTAGGCGAATTGAAGAGGAGTTGAGAATATTTTTTAAATCAAAGGTATATCATTCCATAATTCCAAGAAATGTAAGGCTTTCGGAGGCTCCCAGTTTCGGGAAACCGATTCAAATTTATGATATTCGTTCAGCCGGAGCCAAGGCTTATATGTCTTTAGCAAAGGAGATGATGAATCAATGAAAAGGAATGTGCTCGGCAAAGGAATTGCCGCGATAATTTCAAATGAGCCGGCTCCCCAAAACCAGCTGATTGAAATTGCGGTTGAAGATATTTACCCCAATCCCCATCAACCCAGGAAAAATTTTAGTCAAGAAAAAATCCAAGAATTGGCTGATTCCATGAAAGAATCCGGTATTATCCAGCCGGTTGTGGTTTTCAAAAAAAGCGGGAAATATTATTTGCTTGTCGGGGAAAGAAGGTGGCGAGCCGCTCAATTACTCAAGTGGGGAAAAATCCAAGCGGTGGTCAGAGATGTTTCCGATGACGAAATAGTTGTGGATTCCTTAGTAGAAAATATTCAGAGGGAGAATCTCAATGCCATTGAAGTGGCCGAAGGCATTGAGATACTAATTAAAAAGATAAATCTTAGCCAACAACAGGTTGCTGAAAAATTGGGTTTGAATCGTGTGACAGTTACTAATTTTCTGCGTTTACTTAAGCTACCCGAGCAGGTGAAAAAAAATATAATTAATGGTGAGCTGGATCAAGGGCATGCCAGGGCGCTGCTGTCCCTGCAAAACGATGAACATATCTTACGTGCAGCTACCCAGATTATTAAAAAAAAATTATCAGTTAGGCAAGCGGAAAAGCTTGTCAGAGTTTTTTTAAAAGAAAAAAAGAAACTTGGTAAGCCCAGCGATCCCGATTTGATAAAAATTGAAAACAAATTAACAAAATTGTTTTCTACAAAAGTAAAACTGGTTTGCAGTTTATCTGGGAAAGGGAAAATAGAAATATTTTTCAATTCACTTGAAGAATTCGATAGGATCAATTCGATCTTGAATAAGGAGTAAGAAATGGTAAAAAATGAAGTGGCTCCCAAGATGAGCGGATTTCTGGATCGGGATACGGAATTTAGTGGGGAGATTAAATTCAAAGAAAATTTTAGAATTGACGGCATTTTCAAAGGAAAAATTCTATCTGGCAATGGTTTAATAATCGGTGAGAGCGGAGAAGTGGAGGCAGATATTGATGTTCAACATATAGCCATCAATGGCAGAGTGAAGGGGGTATTAAAAGCGAAAGATAGAATAGAAATTTTTTCCAAGGGCAGGGTCACGGGAACCATTATTACTCCGAAGTTAATGATTGAAGAAGGTGGATTTTTTCAAGGATCCTGTCAAATGGAACTGAAGGCATTGGAAAGTAAAAGCCAGAGCAGTCCAGAAAAAAGCGGTAAATGAGAATCCTTGCGATCATACCCGCCCGCTATTCTTCTTCTCGTTTTCCCGGTAAGCCGTTGGCACTCATTTTAGGTAAAACCATGATTGAGAGGGTTTATCGTCAAGTTGAAAAATCCGGTTGTTTCAAAAAAATGGTTGTCGCCACGGATGACCAGCGCATAATGGATGAAGTTCGACGCTTTGGGGGAGACGCGGAATTGACTTCGCCCTTAGCTACTTCTGGAACAGATAGGATCTGGGAAGTTATCGCGAAAAGCGATTGGGATGCAGCCATCAACATTCAGGGGGATGAACCACTTATTTCAGAGAAGTTAATCGAGAAGGTATTTGCTGCTATGGAGAAACGTAAAGGCGAGGAGGTGATTACTGCGTGCCGCTGGAATGAATCTTATGATGGCTTCAATTCCTCTCAGGTAGTCAAAGTTGTTATTGACCGTTCAAGCAATGCACTTTATTTCTCGCGGAATCCGATTCCTTATTGTGAGAAACCTCTTTTTAAAGGATTTTATCAGCATGTAGGGATTTATGGTTATACCCGCAAAGCACTTGAACTATTCCAGAAATCAGTTCCCGGTTATATTGAAAAAATGGAGAACCTCGAGCAGCTTCGTTTCCTTGAACTTGGCGTGAAAATTCATGTTTTGATCACTGATTATCTGTCAGCCGGTGTCGATGTTCCTGCGGACATTGAAAGAATTGAACGGATGTTGAGAGGCTAGAATGAATAAGCCCCGATATATTTTCATAACCGGTGGAGTTGTCTCTTCGCTGGGCAAAGGAGTGGCGGCTGCCTCCATAGGTAATGTCCTCGAATCTTTTGGTTTTAGCGTTACTTTAATTAAATTGGATCCCTATTTGAATGTAGACCCTGGCACCATGAGTCCCTTTCAGCACGGTGAAGTTTTTGTCACCGATGATGGTGCAGAAACAGACTTGGATCTGGGGCATTATGAGCGCTTTACCACTTCCATCACATCTCAAAGAAACAACTGGACTGCTGGTCGCATTTATGACAGCGTGATTCAAAAAGAGAGGCGCGGCGATTATTTGGGAAAAACTGTTCAAGTTATTCCCCATGTGACTGATGAGATCAAAGAAGCCATTCAGGGGGTGGATGGTCAATACGATGTGGTGATTGTTGAAATCGGCGGAACCGTGGGGGATATTGAAAGCCAGCCTTTTTTGGAAGCCATCCGGCAGATGGGTTTGGAACTCGAAGATAAGCAAGTTATTTATATTCATCTGACCCTTGTTCCACATATTAAAACAGCAGGTGAACTCAAAACCAAGCCGACCCAACACAGCGTAAAAGCTCTACGTGAAATTGGGATTCAACCGGATATTTTGCTTTGCCGGGCGGAAAGGCCCTTGCCGCAGGATATCAAGAAAAAAATCGCTCTTTTCACCAATCTGCGCGTTGAGGATGTTGTCAGTGCGGTTGATGTAGAGTCTATTTATGAAATCCCAATGATCTTCAAGAATGAGGGGCTGGGAGATATTGTTTTAAAAAAATTGAATCTGACAGCGCAGAAAAACGATTTCCACGCTTGGCAAAATTGGTTAAAACGGGCTAGTGAAATCAAAGATGATGTAACCATTGCCATTGTGGGAAAATATGTAAAATTGGGTGATTCCTATAAGAGCCTTTTTGAGGCTTTATATCACGGAGGAGTGGCCAACAACCTAAAGGTTAGGCTTGAGCCGATTGAAGCCGAGTCCTTGCTGGAGAACGATTTAAATGAAGTATTCAAGAATGCAAACGGTATTCTGGTACCCGGCGGCTTCGGCTACAGGGGGATTGCAGGCATGATCCGTGCTGTCGAATATGCCCGAGTGAATAGAGTACCCTATTTTGGTATTTGCTTGGGTATGCAAGTTGCTTCAATCGAATTTATCCGCCATGTGTCAGGGGAAAAAGACGCTCATTCTACCGAATTTGATCCCAAGACCCGTCATAAGGTTTTTGTGAAATTGAGGGAATTAATCAAAGTGGAAGAGATGGGGCACACCATGCGTTTGGGCGCATATTCTTGTCAGCTCCAAAAGGATTCCCTGGCTCAACGAATTTATGGCCAAGAGGTTGTTATAGAAAGGCACCGCCATAGATATGAATTCAATCCGGAATTTGAGGGAGCGTTGGAAAACAACGGGATGTGCATCAGTGGCAAAAATATGGAACGGAACTTGGTGGAAATAATTGAGCTGAAAGAACATCCCTGGTTTTTGGGTTGTCAGTTCCATCCTGAATTTAAATCTCGTCCTCTCCAGCCACATCCTCTGTTTGTTTCTTTTATTGCGGCCGCAAAAAAAAGGGCAGAAAAATAAAATTTTCTTTTTAATTCTCTTTATTGCGGAACTCTCTTTTCACCGCGTTAACCATGGCGATGAGATTTATCATCAAGGCTTCTCTTGGACCTGCGACAGTGGGCAGGGGAAATTCTCTGGCTAAGATATCAGCGGCGATTTTTTCGGGATTTGTAGAACTCTTTAAAGCGCCTAACAGTTCTTCCTTAAATAGGCGAGTTTCGTTCAGAGATGCATTCAGGAACTCTTTCACATTTTTTTTGCCTGCAATATAGGTGTTGTGGGGCAGCGCAAGAATATCGGCATTCAGGCTTAAAATTTTTTTTAACGATTCCTCGTATTGCCGATAGCTTGATAGGAACAGAGGTTTGATTTTTCTGTTTTTTTCCATGACGCCGGCGGCATCGCCCACGAATAAAACACCTTGGGGCTGCAGAAGAAAAGAAATGGAACAGCGAGTATGACCGGGGGTCTCATAGACCTGGATATGTTCCGATTCAGAGATGGAGATCATGTCTCCTTCACGCACCGCTATCATGAACTGGGGAGTCTGAAAATGTTTGGGCTTGTTGTCCCGCATCATTTTCATGAATTCCTGATTTAGTCGATTAATAAAAGAAACCGATTTGGAATTTTCCAAAATTTCCTTGGTTCTTTTGGAAGAATAAATTGAGAATGGATGGTGTTGCTGCAGATAATAACAAGATCCGGTATGGTCATAATGGGAGTGGGTCAATAAAACTATATTGATTTTGCTTTCTCCGAGAATCTCCTTTATTTGAACCTCGATGTTTTCTACTTTGGCCAGAATACTGCAATCAACCAGAATGTTATTTTTACTGCGAACCAAATAGAGAGGAAATACTTCATCCTGAAGTACAAAGACATTTTCTGCTATTTGATTGGTGGACTGGTTTTTTACCATTGGTTCCATTTGAACAGTTCAGAAAAAGACTTTCGCTTTCTCGCCGGTGTTTTTTCTTTGGGATAACCCAAGGCCATCAGTTCCACAATTTGCACTTCCTCTGGTATGTGGAGTACGGCTTTGGCTTTATCTTGCTGGAAGGAACCGATCCAGCAGGTACCGAGTCCCTCCCGTACTGCCTGCAATGAAATATGGTCCAACACAATAGCCAGGTCAATGAGAAAAGCAGGATGTCCGCAGCGCATCACATAGCCCGGATTCAACGCGCAACCTACCAGAATGGCTGAAGCTTGCTTTAGGAATGGCTGATGAGGTGAAGATTGTTCAACCAGTTCATTTTTTATTGTTGGATCATCCACCACCAAAATTGACCAATCTTGTTGGTTTCGCGCAGTGGGCGCCAGTCTGGCCGCTTCAAGTATACGAGCAAGCTTTTCCTTCTCCACCGATTTCTCAAGGTAATCACGGACAGATCTTCGGTTTAAAATTTCTTTGATAAGCATCGGATTTCGTAATAAGAATTTAATCCGAAAGAACCGATATTAAAGTGAAATTCATGTTCACTCTCTTTTGTTTTCAACTTGTGATTACATCTTTTCATTTTTATTTTATTCTTATCACATTAGTTTCTGAAAAGCAATCCGAATGGAATTGAAAAAAATTCCCGATGGGATTTGACAATTAAAAATTAATTTGTTATATGCGACATCTGAGGCTCGATTCAAGGGAAGAGGTAAAACCCACAGCCCCCGCTGCCGTGCCTGGGATGAGTTTTTTCCTGACGAAGGCCTAAAAGCAGCAGCCACTGTCCTGCGCAATCGGGATGGGAAGGCTTTTTAGAGCCCCCAGAAGTCGGAAGACCTATTGGGCTTCAGCCAAAATGCCTCTGTCCGCGGAGGGCGGATGGAGGATGATTGGAAGTTTTGACTTCATGTAAAGAGGAGCCAATGAAGCTCGCGATTCTTTTTTTATTGCTTCCGCTGATTCCAATTTTTTGTCTTCCAGAAGAAAAGGAACCCCCACAACCTAAAGTTGAAGAGAAAATTGAAGTGGTTGGCAAAGTCAGCCTGAAGCGGGCACAACAAAGTATCACTATCTATTCCGCAGAGGATTTGGGTATTTTTGGTGACGCAGGCTTGAAGACGATTCTGAATCAAACCCCGGGTATTCTCGTGCTCAATGCAGGTCACCCCGGCCAGTTTGCTTACGTGTACTCGCGCGGGGCATCCGTAAACCAGACGCTCTATCTGGTTGATGGCGTGAAATTGTTTGATCCCTCGTCGGCACTGGGGGAAAATTTCTCCCTGATCTCGACTCAACTGATTGAGAAACTGGAGGTGGTGCGTGGGCCTTTAAGCAATCTCTATGGGTCCAATGCCATGGGTGGAGTAATCAACCTCATTTCGCGGAAATCCGGTTCCGACTTTTCTTTATCTGAAGCTAGCCACGGTAGCCATGAAGCCAATGCCCACGTGAACAAAAGATTTGGTGCTTTTAATTTCTCGTTTAATGGTTCCTTTTTGGATTACAGCGATGGCCAAGAGAATGACCGTTTCAAAAATCGCGGGCTTTCTACTGGTTTGGATTATGAAACGAATCGGATAAAAACAGGGGTTCATATTTTTGGCATATGGGCCAACAGCGGGATTCCTTTCTATTTGGGGCAGCCCAGTCCGCGACGCCACTACAGCCAAGACGGATACCTGGTTTCCTTCCCCCTTAGTTTGAATTTCGGGAAAGATATCAGGTTGGAGAGCAATGCTTCTTTTCACAGCAATCAGTACCGATTCTCAGACCCCGATGATATTTGGAACACTTCTTTTGTAAATGGTTCACATTTTTTTGAATGGGAAAGCAAAATATTTAGCAAACCTTTTTCCCATGTGGATTTTACAGCGGGAGTGGATTTCTCCCTGCAACATGTGACCAACAGTGACAGCAGTGGCAGTTTGCTCACGGGGGAAAAAACCAATTTTTTTTCTGTTTACTCTTCCCTCGGTGTTGATCTGGGGCGGTTACTATTGTCTGCTTCATTGCGGTTGGATAAATATAAAGAACAGCCATTGGTTCTTTCACCGCAATTGGGTTTGTCTCAGCAAATTACGCCTTGGCTTAAGTTACGGGCTTCCTATTCTAAAAGCTTCCGCGCGCCCACGTTGCCTGAAATGCTGAATCCTTACTGGGGAAATGCGGGGTTGTTGCCGGAAAAAGGAAAGTCGCTGGAAATCGGTTCGGATCTATTCCTCGCTCATTGGCTGCTGAGTGCGGCTTGGTTCTCTTCTCACTATAAAGACTTGATCGGTTTCAGCCCGCTGACTCAAAAATTCGTTAACATCAATCAAGCCCGGATTTCTGGGCTGGAGCTAAATCTCCGATTAATATGGAATGATCATTTTACGTTCTCTTCCGCTTACACTTATTTACACACCCTGGATATGCAATACAATCGGCCGTTGTTGCGTAGACCCAGGCATTCTGTTTCCTTTATGTCCTGGTATCAATATAAAAAAGCGTCTCTTTCGCTGGCCATGGTCTATGTGGGCAAACGCCTGGATTACAACGAACTGTTATATTCTGTTGGAGAAAACAGTTCCTTCAATACATATGATATTGGCTTCACTTATCTTTTGCTTCAGAGAATTTCACTATTTATAAAAATTAGCAATGCGTTCAATCGGCATTTTGAAGAGATCCTGGGTTATACCGCACCGTTGAGACGTATTCAGATGGGTCTGAAATTCAGGATGAACTAAATGGCCAGACATCCGCATTTTAAATTTAAAGTTTTTTTTGTTATTTTTTTAACTTGTTATATTTTTGCTTCACTGCATGCTGAAAGAATTATAACCTTGGCACCGGCTCTTACTGAAATCGTGTATGCTCTGGGAGCGGGTGAACGGCTGGTTGCCGACACCACATTCTGCGATTTTCCGCCGCCTGCCCAAAGGCTACCCAAGATTGGCGGGTTCCTTGATTTGAATTTGGAAATACTGGTAGCGCTCCATCCCGACATACTAGTCCTTTACCCTGAGCATATGGGGCGAATCAAATTCATGCAAGGCCGTGCCCGGTTGGTGACGGTTCCTCATCTGCGGTTAGCCGACCTTTTCAAATCTATTGAGCTTATTTCTTGCGCTCTGGGAGAAGAGAATCGGGGGAGGTTGCTTGTCTCGCAGCTTCATAATCAATTGGAAAAAATCCGTCAAAAAACGTTCACGAGAATAAAAGTACGGACGCTGTTGATTGCCGGGCGCAACTCCGATCAACTGCGCAATATGTTTATTGTAGGCAAAAGTGATTTTTTAAATGACATATTGGAAATTGCTGGAGGTGTCAATGCGTATGAAGGAGATATTTTGTACCCGAATATTTCGGTGGAGTCGGTTGTCGCGCTCAATCCTGAATTTATTTTTGAAATCTCGGCTTTCTCTGAAGGAATCAGCGAGGAACATATAAAAAAAATCTGGGCCGATTATCCGATGATTCTTGCTGTGAGAAAACAAAGAATCAAATTTATCCGGGAAAATTACTGGCTGCGACCTGGGCCCCGTGCAGGTCGTATTGCCGAAGAATTATATGAGATCTTTTACCATGATTGACGCCAGCGGTATTTCCTATCAAATCGGCAAAAGAAAAATATTAGAAGATATTTCCATTTCTATCGGCGAAGGAGAATTTTGGCTTGTCTTTGGTCCCAATGGAGCTGGAAAAACCACGTTGTTGCGGATTATGGCAGGGATTATCAGAGAATTCAGGGGGAACATTTTTTTAAGAGGGAAAGAAATAAAAGCGTATCACAGAAAAGAACTGGCCATGCATATTGCCTACCTGCCCCAGGAGGAAGGGTTCGGCTATCCTGTTTTGGTTCAGGATTTACTTCTTGCAGGCCGATATCCTTACCGCGGATTTTTTACTCGATTCACGCTGGATGATAAGGAAAGGGTAGAGCAAATTGCTCGACAGATGGGATTGGCAACTGTACTAAACAGGGAAATTCAAACCCTGAGCAGCGGGGAACGCAAGAAAGTTTTATTGGCTTCGGCTCTGGTTCAGGACGTTTCTTTTATTTTGCTCGATGAACCGCTCAATTTTCTTGACCCCAAAGCCTCGCGACAGCTCATTCACTTGTTAGACAATTTGAGATATCGAGGGAAAACCATTGTTGCGGTTTCCCACTTTGTGGAACATTTCTATCCTTGGGCAAGCCATCTCCTGGCGCTTAAAGAAGGGAAAGTTATTTATGCCGGGGAAAAGATTTTCTCGCCGGCCATTCTAAGTGCAACATACGAGGTCTCTTTTCAGCAACTGCGGCATGGAAATCGGGAGATTATTTTTATCAATGAATAAAAAATCTTTAATTTTTTTTGCGCTGCTGGTTCTTTTATTGCTGCTGGTACTTCCTTTTATTGGCGCAGTGCCGATTCCTCTGCATGCTCTGTTTAATGGAGGGAATGCCCATTTTATTTTTTGGCAATTGCGAATCCCGCGCGTACTGCTGGGTTTTCTTTGCGGTGCCATTTTGGGACTGAGTGGCTGGCTTTTTCAGATTTTATTTAAAAACAACTTGGCTACGCCTGATATACTTGGCGTGACAGCAGGTTCGGCTGCCGGGGTGGTTCTGGCTGTGAAATTGAAATTTTCATTTTCAATTTTTGGTTTGGAAAGTCTGTTTTTCTTTGGATTTTTAGGGGCCCTAACTGCCATTTTGTTGGTTTCAGCGATTGTCAGGATTTTGAAAAATTACTCAATTTACACACTGTTAATGAGTGGCGTAGCGATTAGCCTATTTTTTTCCTCCCTGATTGTCCTGATTCAATATTTATTTGATTTCGCCAACACCTTTTCTATTCTCCGCTGGTTGATGGGCGGAATAACGATTCCCGGATATAAAGAAGTTGCATTGATGCTGATTTTATTGTTTACGTTCCTGTTTGTTTTGTATCTTTTTAGAAAAGAATTGGTTTTGCTTGCCATTGGGGATGAATTTGCCTGGGGTAAAGGTCTTGAAGTAAAAAAATTTCGGATGTTTTTCTTTCTTTTTTCTTCTTTTGTGGTCGGTACCGTTGTTTCTTTGACCGGGCCGATTGGCTTCATCGCTTTAATTGTACCGCATATAGCCCGGCTTCTGAGTAAAGGACATTTTATGGATTCAATATATTGGACCATTGTGGTTGGAGGCGGACTTCTCATTTTGGCTGATACTCTGGCCCGGATCTTATTGGCCCCGGTCGAGATTCCGGTAGGAATCATCACCTCGTTTCTTGGCGCTCCCTTTTTTCTGGTTATATTAATTACCAATCTAAAAAGAAACACCTGAAAGAAAAATTTATCTCGGATTTCCAAGATAGGCTCAATTTTTAAGTTAATAATGAAGGTAGAATTTCCTCCTGAAATTGTGTAAGCTTTTTATATGAGAACACATATAGAGCTTAATTCAGCTCATTTGATTCACAATCTGAGGTTGTTTAAAACTAAAACCAGAAAAAAACTTATGTTTGTCGTCAAGGCCAATGCGTATGGCCATGGTTTAAAGGAGATCGCTGAAATCACGCGGAAACTTTCTTTCATTGATTATTATGCGGTGGATTCGCTTCAGGAGGCGCTACTATTAAAGAATTTGGAAATCCGCAAACCTATATTGGTTATGGGCTGGTCGGATCACCAGGAATTGCAGGAATTGATTAAAAATGGATTTGAGACGGTTGCTCCTTCGTTGGATCATTTAAAACAGATCAACCGCATTGCCCAATGCCGGGGAGGGCTCTATCCGATTCATATTAAAATCGAAACAGGAACAAGGCGACTGGGAATGGAACCAGAAAAAGCCATTGCCCTATTGAACGATTTCCCTTTCAAGCAGTTGTATGTCAAAGGCATCTATTCCCATTTCGCCAACATCGAGGATACCACCGAGTCCCATTATGCCCGTTGCCAGTTGCAATTGTTCCAATCTGTTTTGCGGAAATTAAAAAAACCGATTCCCGTTAAACATTTCTCATGCTCGGCGTCGGCCTTGCTTTTTCCCGAGACCTATTTTGATATGGTCCGGGTGGGGATTTCTGCGTATGGGTATTGGCCCTCCAAACAAACATACGTTTCTTATTTGGCGAAAAAATCAACTGGCATCCAGTTGAAGCGTGTGCTCAACTGGTATGGGAAGATGGGCCAGGTGAAGAATGTATCGAAGGGAGCCTCGATTGGCTATGGATTAACTTACAAAACCTTGAGACCGGCCAAGATAGGCGTTGTGCCTGTGGGGTATTACGATGGCTATGACCGGAAATTGTCAAACCAGTCGTATCTTATTATCCGCGGTCAATCCGCTCCGATCCGTGGCCGTATTTGTATGAACATGATGATGGCCGAAATCACCCATATCAACGGCATCCGAACGGGCGATCGGGTTGCCCTGATCGGCGAAGAAAATGGCAGCAAAATTGACGCCGATAAATTGGCCGAATTGGCTGGAACAATTAATTATGAAATTTTGGCTCGAATCAATCCCTTGCTCCCGCGCGTGGTGATCTGATAGGAGGGAAAACGCAGATCATGGGTGCGAACTTTTCTATTGCGAATTTCGTTTTAAGGTGTGTATGGAAATAACCGATTTTGCCGTGGTACTCAAAAGATGCCGCGTTGGTGACCCGGAGGCCTGGAACATGATTATCGATGCCTATTCCAAGCAGGTGTTCAATATCGCCCTCAATTTTATTGCCGATCGCGATATGGCCGCCGATATCACCCAAGAGATCTTTATTAAGCTCTATCACAACCTGGACAAATACCGCGATGAAAAGAGTTTTAGCTCGTGGCTTTTTGCTGTTTCCCGCAATCACTGTATTGATTTTTGGAGAAAGAATAAAAAATACAGGCAAGCGTTGGAGCTGGATGAGACGATCTCTTCCGATACCATGACGCCGGAAGAGGAAGCCATCCGGGAGTCACAAATTCAGCAACTCCGCAAGAAGATATTGTTGCTGGAACCGGAGCTGCGGGTTTTTTTGATCATGAGAGACATCCTGAATTTTTCCTATCAAGAGATTTCGGAAAAATTCATGGTTCCCCAAGGAACCGTCAAATCGAGAATCAACCGCGCTCGCGTGAAGTTAACTGAATTGGTTACCCAGGGAGATGACCCCGATGAACTGTAAAGAAGCAGAAAGCCTTCTTTCGGCATACCTGGAAAACGACTTGGAGTCGGAAACCCAAAAGCTGGTGCAAACACACGTGCAATCTTGCTTTCATTGCCGACAGTTAAAGGAAAGAATGGAAACCGTCTTGTCACGGTTAACCGAGTTGGAAGAGGAGGTCCCTTTTTATCTCAAGAACCGCCTCTACAATATTGCCGATCAGGTATTTCAGGAAAAGAAACCCTTGCTCTTCTTTCCCAAATGGATCGCGGCCGCCATCGGCACCATCATCCTTTTTTTAAACTTGTTTTATTTTACCAATATTTATCCACCGGCCAATCGCCAAGTTCACACGTTCGTTTCTAAAATTGAGCGGTTGGTTGGCCGGACAGGGGGTTGGTTTGAAAAAATCAAAGAATCGAAAGATCTACTTTTTTTCACTTTTTTCAACAAAAAATCGCTTGAAGTGAAGAGCGAAAGAGACAAGAGAGGCTAAGCATGGTGACATGTGTCTACCAAGGAGGGCCCCATGGCTGAAAACATTCCTCAGGATAATAGAAGCCGAAAAGAGAAGAATCCCACATTGGCAGCGTTTCTTTCAATTTTTCCTAGCGGCGGTGCTTTTTACAACGGCAATGTGCTGAAGGGGATTGCCTACTTCTTCCTGTTTGTCATTCTGATCATCTTGGCTGACGAATCCAGGGATCCAGACAGTATCGTCTTCGGTTTGATGTTGGGCGGATTTTATATTTATCAAATCGTTGACAGCTACAATGAAGCTCGCCGCCTAAACCAAATACCGGTAGCGACGTCGAATAAGGATGGCGAAAAATCTCCAGAGAATATATCCCTTTTCGCAGCTGTATTGGTGTTGGTCCTCGGCATCATCTTCCTGTTGATTAATTTTTCTGTGCTCACCTATCGCCAAGTCAGCAAGCTGTGGCCGCTTCTGTTGGTCGCTTTTGGAGTGAGGTTTATTTTGAATTATTTTATAAAAGGGGAAACTAACCATGGCCAGCAGTAAAAAAGAATCGCTATTTTGGGGATTTTTAATTTTGCTAGTGGGTATACTCTTCCTGTTAAAAAACCTGGGCTGGCATATCGATGCCTGGCATGTGATGACCAAATATTGGCCCCTCATTCTGGTCTACATCGGCGTTAAAAACATTTATTACCATTTCAAAAACAAAGCATGAAAAAAAGAGAAATCTGGTTGGCTGTTGGTCTGATTTTTTTTGGGTTGGCGTATTACGCTATCCGGGATGCAGACTTCCGGTGGTTTGGCGATCTTTCTCTGTCATCCGGAAATATTCGTTTGTCCACTGACCGCTATGTGGAATTCAACCAGGCAGAGGAGGTATTGCAAAATGTCGACGGACTCACCGTAAACAACCTGGCCGGTGAAATCACGGTTGACAGTGCGGAAGATGGGAAGCTACGGGTCCTGACCAGCATCCGGGTGTATCATGAAAATAAGAAGGAAGCCGAAACAATTCATCAGCGGATTCGCATCGATAAAGAAACGGTCGGTCGCGAGTTGCGAATAACGGTGAGTTCTGTCAACCGTTTTCCTTATAACCGCGTCCGGGTTTTATTCAGGATCAAGGCACCGCCGGACATCAAGCTTCGGTTGCTGAATCGCTTTGGCGACGTAGCGGTTCAAAATGTGGGCAGCGAACTGGTTCTGGAGGAGCATTTTGGCAACACAATTGTGGTCAATGTGCCCACGGTGGACATCCGGAGCCGTTATGGTGAAGTGTGGCTTCGGAAGGTTGCCAAACAGGCTAAAGTCGAAAACAAGTTTGGCAATATTCACGTGGAAGATGTGGCCACGCTTGAACTGCATGAAAAATATGGAAGCGCGGAAGTCAAAGGAGTCGCGGACAAGGCCTATGTGCAACAGGAGTATGGACGTTTGATTGTTGATGACGTTCAAACGGCTGAAGTGGAAGCGCGGCATTGCAAGATGAATATCAAAAATGTCAGTGCTGGCTTGAAAGTCAGCAATTCCTTCGAAGCCATCATCATCGAACATGTGTCTGGCGAGGTCAACCTGGCAACCCGGTATTGCAAAATCGATATGAGCGATGTTTATTCCGATTCGCTGGGAATCGAAAACTCGTTTGCTAATATAAACGTTGAAAAGTTTTCCGGTGGCAGTGTTGACATTTTTTGCCGGCACGGCCAGGTTCAACTCTCTGTCAATGAGGTGAAAGAGCGGATTAACATCAATTGCCAGCATGGCGATATCAAATTGCAATTCCCTGCGTCTATGCGTCCCACATTCAATTTAAAAACCCAATACGGCGAGATCACCAACGAGACGTCCGCGGCTTTGGGTATTCTAAAAGAGGGGACTGAGCAATCTGTTCATCAGGTCGACCTGAAACCGGAAATTATACTCAATGGTTTATACGGGGATATCTACCTGAAAAATAAATAAGCGGGCCGGTGGTTTAGACATTACCCAGTGAGAAAGACAATACCTTGTTGATTTTTCCTTTTACTTGGTATATTTTTCTTTCAAAAGAATGAAAAGAATGATTACCGCGCCCAATGTGATTAGCTTGCTGCGCTTGTTGCTGATTCCTTTTTTGCTTTTGCTGGTTCTGCATATCAACGACCGGCTTTTCCCTTGGATGATCTTTCTCTATTTTTTTACTGTTTCCCTTGACTTTCTGGATGGGTTTATTGCCCGCCGCTATGCCCAAGAAAGTGAATGGGGGAAAATTCTTGATCCGGTTGCGGATAAAATTTTGGTACTTTCTTTATTGCTGGCTTTGACTTTTAAAGCGAACTTCCCGGTTTGGCTGGCAGTTATCATTATTTTACGGGATCTGCTGATTCTGTTGGCGAGTATTGTCCTTTACAAAGGGAAGCGGATCATCAGCTCTTCTTTGGTTGTGGGTAAAGTGACCTTTGCGTTGCTCAGCCTTTTAATCTTTATTTTTTTGCTGGATTTGCATGAGAGTATTGACCTCACTATTCTAAAGAAGTGGTTGATTATTCTCAGTTTTACTTTTTTGGTCTGGTCAGGAATTGAATATGGCAAAGTTTTTTTAAGGGAAAAACATGACAGAAAAAAAACTAATTTTAATTGTGGATGACGAAGAGGAAATAATCCAGCTCCTGAAGGATTTTTTGGAAAGAAAGAATTTTCGGTTGATAACGGCCACCGATGGTGCCCAGGCGCTGGATCTGGCCAAGAAGCACATTCCTGATCTGATCATCACCGATATGCTGCTGCCCAAAATCCATGGAGTGGAAGTGACGCAACTGATCAAGGATAATTTTTTTATTCCCGTTATCGGGATATCGGGAATATACAAAAAAGGAGAAGTCGGCCAGGATATGGAAGATTACTACTTGGATGGTTTCTTTGAGAAGCCCATCAATCTTGAAGAATTACTTAAATGTATTAATTCCATCCTGTATGAATGAGCCCTACTACTCGTTTTCTGCTTATCTAAAAAAACGTTTCCCCAATCAGAAAATCGCCAAAATTCCTTTGGATGCCGGTTTTTCCTGTCCCAACAAAGATGGCCGTATTTCTCAGGCCGGGTGTATTTTTTGCGACCGCTATGGCTCCGGTCCCTCCGTGCGCTTGAGAGGAATGAGCATTTCGGAACAGATTGAACTTTTTCGACAGACTCATAAAGGAAAGAATTACATCGCCTATTTTCAAGCCCATACCAATACCGCTGGCCCGTTGTCGGAATTGCGAGAAAAGTACGAAACGATTTTTAAATTTCCAGATATCATCGGGCTGTTTATCGGCACCCGGCCCGATTGCATTGCCGAGGATGTGTACGATCTTTTGGGAGAGTTCAATCAAAGGACATATCTTTCTGTGGAACTGGGCCTGCAATCCATACACTCTCGAAGTTTACTTTTTCTCAACCGCAATCATACCTATGCGCAATTCTTGGATACATTCTTAAAACTTAAAAAAATACAGATACCGGTCATCGTTCATCTGATCGTGGGTATTCCTGAAGAATCCAGGCAAGATATGCTGGCAACGGTTAGGGAAATGAACCGTTTGCGGCCGGCCGGAGTTAAATTTCATCTTTTTCATGTGCTGAAAGGCACACCGCTTTATCAGCGGCACCTGCAAACACCATATCCCTTATTGCGCCTGGATGAGTATGTCGAGTTGCTGGTTCTGTTGCTGGAACATCTCGATCCGTCTATTGTCATTCATCGCTTGACGGCCGAACGAGAAAGGGAAATTTTTATTGCTCCCCAATGGGCGCTGAACAAACTGGCTGTGCTGCATGCCATAAAACAGAGAATGCGAGACAGCCATTCATTCCAGGGGATGAAAGCCAGCAGCTCAGAGGAAACCCCGTGTCGGGTGAATCACTTATCTGTTTGGAATTTGTGCATGGATTCGGCAGCCACTTTGCCGTCACCCATTGCCAGAATAACGGTCGCGCCACCGCGCACGATATCGCCGCCGGCAAAAACCTCCGGGATGGAGGTTTGCATGGTGCGTTCATTCACCACGATAGTTCCAAATTTGCTCACTTCCAGCCCAGGAATCGTGCGCGGGATGATGGGATTGGGATCGGTGCCAACTCCCACCACAACGATGTCCACATCAATGAGATATTCGGATCCCGGGATGGGTACGGGACGGCGGCGACCCGATTCGTCGGGTGCGCCCAACCCCATCTTTTGGACACGCATTTGGCGCACCCGTCCTTCGGAATCTCCCAGATATTCGATGGGATTGGTCAGAGTAAGAAATTCCACCCCTTCTTCTTTGGCGTGGTGAACTTCCTCGATACGGGCCGGCATTTCGGCTTCCGAACGGCGATATACGATCATGGCTTTTTCAGCGCCCAGACGCAAGGCGTTTCTAACTGAGTCCATAGCCGTGTTGCCGCCGCCGATCACGGCAACATGATTGCCCCGGACGATCGGCGTATCGTATTCGGGAAACTTGTAGGCTTTCATCAGGTTGATGCGCGTCAGGTATTCGTTGGAGGAATAGATACCGAGGAGGTTTTCCCCTTTGATGTTCATGAATTTGGGAAGCCCGGCGCCGCTGCCGATAAAGAAACCCTGGTATGCTTCCTTCTTCAGGTCTTCGATAGTGAGCGTTTTACCGACGATGGTGTTGCGTACAAAGCGGATTCCGATCTTTTCCAGAAATTGGATTTCATTGCGAACGATGTCCTTGGGGAGTCTGAATTCGGGAATGCCGTAGATCAAAACGCCGCCCAAATCATGCAATGCTTCGAATACGGATACCGAATAACCATATTTGGCCATTTCGCCGGCAAAAGTCAGTCCGGATGGTCCGGAGCCGATCACGGCGATTTTTTTGCCATTGGGCGGCGCGATATCCGGGAGAGAAAGAACACCCGACTCCCTTTCATAATCCGAGGCAAACCTTTCCAGGTGACCAATGGCCACAGGGGCTTTGTCCATCTGGGTGTAGATACAGGTGAGTTCACATTGAATTTCCTGCGGACATACTCGACCGCATACGGCGGGCAATGAATTGGTCTCTTTCAGCACTTTTGCGGAAGCGAGAAAATCGCCCTTTTCGATCTGCTTGATGAAGCCGGGGATGTTGATGTTGACCGGGCAACCGGATATGCAGCCGGGAGTCGGGCAATCCAGGCAACGTTGAGCTTCGCGCTTGGCTTGCTCTGCCGAAAGACCGAGATTTACTTCATGGAAACCCTTGATTCTCTCCTGGGGTGTGCGTTCGGGCATTTTAACGCGCGAAATAGCCGTCCGCTGTTTGGCGTTCACTAAAGTACGCAACTCGGTTCGCCAAGGCTGTTCGCGATCTTTTTTTAGTTCTTTGTAGTCTACAGGCATAACGCCTCCAGTCCTAACTCATATCCTGCAAGTAGTGGGAATAGGAAAGTTGTTCTTGAGGTTTATACGCGTTTAATCGCTTCAGCATTTCATCGAAATCAATCTGATGGGCGTCAAACTCGGGGCCATCGACGCAAACGAATTTGGTCCGTCCACCCACCGATACCCGACAGGCGCCGCACATGCCGGTACCGTCGACCATAATGGTATTGAGGCTGGCAATGGTGCGGACGTTGTATTTCTTGGTCAGCAGAGCGACGAACTTCATCATAATGGCCGGGCCAATGGCCAGAGCCAACTGGATTTGGATGCCCGGTCGGTTCAACACTTCTTCGATGCCGGAAGTCACCAACCCCTTTTCCCCGTAAGAGCCATCGTCAGTCATAATGATCAATTCATCAGAAATCAGGCCCATCTCTTTTTCGAAGATGATCAAACTCCGGTTCCGGGCTGCCAAGATGCTGATCAGTTTGTTCCCTGCTTCTTTGAAGGCTTTGGCGATCGGATAAAGAGGAGCGATACCCACCCCGCCCCCGGCCGCAAGCACAGTACCCACTTTTTCCACTTCGGTGGGATGGCCGAGAGGCCCGACCACATCCGTGATTTGATCTCCCGGTTTCAGGTTGGAGATTCTGTGGGAGGTCGTCCCCACTTTCTGAATAACCAGGGTAATTGTACCTTTTTTTGTATCGCCATCGGCAATGGTCAGAGGAATCCTTTCCCCCGTTTCACCCAAGCGAACAATCACAAACTGGCCGGCCTTGCGCTTCTGGGCAATAGGATGCGCCTCAATGATCAATTTGACTACATTTTCAGAAAGAATCTCCTTTTCTACCACACGAAACATCTGGCCTCCCGTTTGACAGAGGGTTAAGATAGCAAAAATTGTCTTGTATTTCAAGGATTCTCGCGATCACCCCCCACCCCGCCACTGCGGGTTGACAAAAATTTTTTGTTGGTGTAAAAACAATTTGCCTGTGGGGTTATGCATGGTCAATCGCGTCATTGAGAAACCGATCGCTCTTGAACTCAAAAGAATATACATTGGTAAAAAGAGCGGTGAGCTGATTATTCGCGGGGAGAATTTTGAAAGAGTTTTGTATTTTCTTGAAGGCCGCCTCACATTTGCCAAAACCAATGTGCTTCATGAGAGAATTGGAGAAATCCTTTTCAAGATTGGCAAAATCAACCGTTCTCAATTTTGGGATATTCACAAATTGATGGAAGGGCGAGAAGAAAAAATTGGCAAGGTGCTGGTCCAGAATAATTTTCTTAGCCAAAAGGATCTTTTTTTGGGGCTGATCTTCCAATTGCGCTCTATCATTTTGGCCACATTTCCCTTAACCTCCGGAGAGTGGGAATTCAATGAAATGCTCCCTGCCATCCCAGAAGATTCCCGTTTTACAATAGACTTGCCCAGTGTCTTTCCCGAAGGTGTCGGCAAGATCAAAAACCTGTCACTGTATAAAAATCAATTTCTGAATAAGGCGCCGCGCTGCAAGACCATCCCCGCTGAGTTGAATGAATATTTGGAAACCACGGACGTGGCGTTTTACAATGAGTTGGCCAATCACAGCAATATGTCCATGGAACAGATTTTTTTGAAGATCAATAAACCGGAAGAGGAGCAATGGCGGAAACTGATGTTGCTGTACTTGCTCAACATTGTGGATTTTGTGGATTTTGCCGTGGACAGCGAAATGAGCAAAAATGTCGAAGAATTGATCAAATTGTACGACAGGATGAAAAAGGAAGAGCTGGATTATTACGTGCTGTTTAACTTAAAAAACACGGCCTCCCCGAATGAGATCAAGGAAGTTTATTATAAGTATGCAAAAAAATTCCATCCCGACCGGTTAGGAAACATGCCCGATCCTGATTTGCGTGAAAAATCCAATTTTGTTTTTGCCCGCGTCAATAAGGCTTTCGACGTGCTGAACAATGAGGATAAGAAACGAGAATACGACAGCAAGGGCTATAAGGAGATTTCCCCCCAAGATAAGGTTAGCGAGAATCTTCAAGAAAAAGCTAATATTCTGTACCGCAAGGCCAAGACCCTGTACAACCAGAAAAAGTTTTGGGAAGCAGCCACGCTGTTGGAAGAGGCAGTTCGTTACGACGGCAAAGGGCCCTACTATCTCCTGCTCGGTTTAGCACAAACAAATGTTCCCAACCTGCGTCGAGTTTCTGAAAAAAATTTGATGAAAGCGATTGAATTGGAACCTTGGAACGCAGAGCCCCATGTGGCAGTGGGGCTGCTTTTCATGGCCGAAAAGATGGAAAAAAGGGCGGAGAGCTTTTTCCGCAAAGCCCTTTCAATCGATCCCGATCATTCTCTGGCACGCAAGAGACTGGAAGAGTTGACTAAAACGACAGAGAAGAAAAGCTTGTTTTCTCTATTTTCTAAGAAGAAATAATAACTTTTTTTTCTCTTTGTGACAGACCGAGCCACACCATATTTTGTGTGATATTTTTTTTATTATTGACATTTAGCGTTTATTTTGTAAAATTGCTCGGGAAGGTGGCTGTGAATATTTTATTTATCTCTCCAGAGGCCGTACCCTTTTCCAAAACGGGGGGTTTGGCAGAAGTGGCCGGCTATTTGCCGCAGCAATTGGCCACCCGCGAACATGTTTCTATGTTTCTTCCCTTATATGTGTCGGATTCCTTGCCAGCCGTTTCGGCTCCGGTTATCGATACTTTTTCAGTTTCCCTGGGCGAGAAAAAATATCCGGTTACCATCCGCCGGCTACCGAAGAAGAACCGGCTGGCGGTTTTTTTTATCGAGCAAGATCTTTTTTTCGCTCGGAAATTTCTCTATGGAAATTCGGCCGGCGATTACCCAGACAATTTTTATCGGTATCTGTTTTTCCAGAAAGCAGTTTTGCTAGCGGCTGTCCGGCTGAATCTTAAAGCGGATATCATCCATCTCAATGACTGGCAAACGGGCTTGATCCCGGTTTTGGTGCGATATGTGCCGGAGTACGCGCCGTTAAAAAAAGCTGTTTTTGTTTTTACTATTCACAACCTGGCGTATCAAGGTACCTTTGACAGTTTTCACTTCCGCGAATTGGGGGTGCCCGATTTTCTCTTCTCTCCGGAATATATCGAGTTTTTCGGGCAACTTAATTTCTTGAAAGCCGGTATCATTTTTGCCGATGCCTTGGTTACGGTGAGCCCGACCTATGCCAAAGAGATACTCACCCGCGCCATGGGTTTCGGCTTGGATGGTCTGCTGCGGAAACACGGCGATAAACTCAGCGGCATTCTTAACGGCATTGAGGGTGCAGTCTGGAATCCGAAAAAGGATCCTTTCATCGCCTATCGCTATTCCCGCCGATCGTTGAAGTTAAAACAAAAAAACAAAGTCAAGTTATTTCAGAAACTAAAGATCGTGGTGGATCCGAAATGGCCTCTGGTTATATTTATCGGTCGGTTGGTTGCCCAGAAAGGGATTGCTCTGCTCTTGGACATACTCCCCTCGTTGCTTCAACACGATCTGTTTTTCATAGGTTTGGGAACCGGTGATGAGGATTTTGAAGAGGGAATGAAGAAATTGGTTTTTCGCTTCAAGAAAAAGATGCTGTTTTTTAATCACTTTGATGAACGCTTGGCCCACCGCATGGAAGCCGCAGGAGATGTCATTTTGATGCCTTCGGTTTATGAACCCTGTGGGCTCAATCAAATCTACAGCATGAGATATGGAACGGTGCCTGTCGTTCACGCGGTGGGTGGGCTGGAGGACACGGTGAGTGATTTCGATCCTGCCAGCGGGAAGGGAACGGGTTTCAAATTCCGGAACATGGAGCCTGCGGAAGCGCTGGTTGCAATCCAGAAAGCTCTTGTTTTGTTTCAGGAGAAACCGATTTGGGAAACCATTCAAAAAAACGGTATGCAGACTGATTTTTCTTGGAAGCGTTCAGCAGGGGAATATTTGCTCTTATATAAGAAGTTACTTTCCCAGGAGATCCCCCATGGGTGAAATCATAACCGCCAACGATTCCAATTTTGAGTCGTTTTTGCACGAGAGCAAAACAGTCATTGTCGATTTTTGGGCGCCCACCTGCGCACCTTGTCAATTGATGGAACCCGGATTGGAGGAGATCGCCCGCAGTTACCCGGACAGTGTCCGGGTGCTCAAAATCAATGTTAACGAAAGCCCCAAAGTGTCTTCCCGTTATCTGATCCGTTCCTTGCCGACTTTGCTTTTCTTTAAAGACGGCCAGGTCAAGATGCAAATCATCGGAGCCGTCACATCCAAGCAGATTGCCAGGACCTTGAGCGAGGTTGTTTAATGGACAGAGAGTGGGAGATTGTTATCATCGGTGGCGGGCCCGCCGGTTTGGCGGCGGCTATCTATTGCGGGCGCGCGCTGCGTAAAACGTTGATTTTAGAGAAAAGAGTCTTCGGCGGACAAATAGTAAATGCCGATATAATTGAAAATTACCCCGGGTTTGTGGATCCGCAGGTTCCTGCGGATCTGCTCAACCAATTCTCGCTCCAGGCTCAACGATACGGCGTGGTGCTGGAAAATGATGAGGCTGTCCAACTGAGACGCGATGGCCATTTATGGCGGGTGGATGTCAGCGACGGCCATTATTCAGCGCGGGCCGTTATTTTTGCTGCGGGCTCTAACCATCGGTTTTTAAACATCCCAGGTGAACGTGAACTTTTGGGTCGAGGCGTTTCGGTATGCGCCACCTGCGACGCTCCTTTTTTCGTCAACCGCCGCGTGGCGGTCATTGGCGGTGGTGATACAGCGCTGGTGGAAGCATTGTACTTGACCAAGTTCGCTTCGGAGGTGTTGCTCATCCACCGCCGGGACGCATTGCGGGCCGAGCGAATTCTGCAGGAACGGGCATTTAATAACCTGAAAATTCGACTGCTCTGGGATTCCTTGGTCGTTCGTTTCAACGGGCAGCAGAAGCTGGAAACGATCGAGGTTCAAAACAAGCGAACCGGGCAGACTCAGACCATGGTTCTGGACGGTGCGTTTCTGGCCATCGGAACTATTCCCAACACCGACTTGATCAGAAACCTGGTCCAGCTGGATGAAAACGGCTATGTGATTACCGATATCTCAGTGAAAACCTCGAGCGAAGGGCTGTTTGTGGCCGGTGAAGTAATTAAAGGGAACCGCCGGCAGGTGGCTATTTCGGCCGGGATGGGAGTTCAGGCGGCGCTGAGTTGCGAGGATTATCTGACTTCTCTCGATTAAATGATTGAGGCCCAGCTTTATAAAAAACAGAAGCAACAGCAAGTGCAGTGCCAGCCTGTGTGCGCACTTCTGTCGGCTTCGCCCGGGACAGCTGGGCATCTGTCGAGTACGCAAAAATATCGCCGGTTTTTTGTATTCGTTAAATTATGACAAGCTGGCGGCCATGAATCTGGATCCCATCGAGAAAAAACCGCTGCATCATTTCCTCCCCGGGTCAACTTCTTTTTCCATTGCAGCCATGGGTTGCAATTTTTCCTGCTCCTTTTGTCAGAATTATTCTCTTTCAGCCGTTGAACAGGAAGCCGAGATTATGGGCCAAGCCATTGCTCCGCAAATGATTGTGGAAAGAGCTTTACGGGCACACGCCGCTTCCATTTCCTATACCTATTCGGAACCGACGGTATTTTTCGAATTGATGTACGAAACGGCCCGACTGGCTCAAGACAGCGGTTTAAAAAACGTGATGGTCAGCAATGGCTACATGAGTCCGGACGCACTGGAGATGATGGCGCCTTACCTGGATGCGGCCAACATTGATTTGAAATCGTTTTCCGACGATTTTTACCGAAGGCAATGCGCAGCCCGGCTGCAACCAGTTATTGAAACGATTCGGGCTATGCGCCGGAAAGGAATCTGGGTGGAAGTGACGACATTGCTGATTCCAGGCCTAAACAGCACGGAAGATGAGATCCGTCAAATCATAGGCTTCATACGGGAAACAGATCGGAATATGCCGTGGCATGTTTCCCGCTTTTTCCCCCACCATCGCCTGCTCGACGCTCCAGCCACCAGCGAGGAATCCATTTTTCAGGCGCTGCAAATGGCTTCCGCCATGGGATTGACTTACCTTTATGCCGGCAACGTCACTTCCGGGGTCTGGTCGGACACGCGTTGTTCCAACTGTCGTGAACGACTGATCCGGCGGGATGGATACCACGTGACCATCGGCGATCTAGCCAAAGGCGTGTGCGGACGTTGCGGAACACCGCTTCCCGGTGTTTGGGTGTGAGAGAATTTTAAAATAATTAATATTTAACGTTTGCTGAATTCTTCCAAATCGGGTAAAATAGGCGAGGAAGAGGAACATGAGCGGAGACATAAAAGAAAAAATCGCGAGATTGAAAAAGAAAAAGAACGCCGCCATTCTGGCTCATAACTATCAGCTGGAGGAGGTGCAACTGCTGGCCGACGTGGTCGGTGATTCGCTGGAATTGAGCCGCCAAGCGCTTGCGCTCGATCGCGAGGTCATCGTTTTTGCAGGAGTAAAATTCATGGCAGAAACCGCCAAAGTTTTGTCTCCTGCAAAAAAAGTGCTGTTGCCTCGCTTGGATGCCGGCTGCCCCATGGCAGACATGATCACTGTGGACGAATTGCGTGAGCTCAAAAAGCAATACCCCGATGCGCGGGTGGTTGCCTATGTCAACTCGACCGTGGAAATCAAGGCGGAAAGTGACCTCTGCTGCACGTCGGCCAATGCGGACTCGGTGGTCCGCCACTGCGACAGTCGCCGAATCATTTTCGTGCCAGATCGAAATCTGGGAGCCTTTGTGCAAAGCCGCGTTCCCGAGAAAGAGGTCATTCTATTTGAAGGGTTCTGTTACGTCCACGACCGGATCAAGGTCAGCGAGGTGATGGAAATGAAACGCAGACAACCCCGGGCCCTGATTCTTGCTCATCCCGAGGTCCGGCCGGAGGTCGGCGTTCTGGCCGACGAAATCCTTTCCACCAGCGGCATGATCGAATATGTGGCTCGAAGCTCGAAAACCGAGTTTATTATTCTCAGCGAAGAGGGGCTGTTGCAGCGGTTACGCCGTGAAAATAAAGGGCGGCGATTTTTCTCGGCTATGCAACCGAAGGTCTGCTCAAACATGAAAAAGACATCCCTGCAGGATGTTTATGATGCACTGCAAGATGAAAAATATGAGATAATTATTCCTGAAACGGTTAGGGAAAAAGCGCAGCGATCGCTGCAGGCCATGGTACGCTGTGACTAAGGAGCATGGTATGGATCTAAAGGAGAAAGTCATTCAAGCCCTGGAAAAAGTGCGACCTGCCTTGCAACGGGACGGTGGTGATATCGAACTGGTTGATGTGCGGGAAGACGAAAAGGCCGTTTGGGTGAAGTTGCGGGGGGCCTGTACCGGCTGCCCGATGAGCATGTTTACCATCAAAGGGTATGTCGAACAAATACTGAAACAGGAAGTTCCAGAGATCCAAGAGGTCCGCTTAACCGAATAGATTGAACGGTTTGCCGCTTGATTTTTTTCGCTTTGTTTTTTAAAATAGCTATATTGGTTTCGGGAGAGTGGGAGATGGTTAAAAAAATCATTACGCGTGCAGTGCCGTTACTTACCCTGCTAGGTTTTGCCCTTGTCCTTTTGGCTCAGGGGACGCTGAGAATAGCCATATCGTCATTCCCGGTTTCATTGAACCCGGTCTATGCCACCGATGAGACATCTCAGGGAGTGATGAACAAAATGTATCAGTCTCTGTTCTGCTTTGATGCGTGGGGTCATCTCAAGCCGGAGCTGGTCGAAGAATATACTTTTGATGAAAGGGCCCTGGCCATCTCTCTCTCGTTGCGCAGGGGTTTCCATTTTTCTCACGGGCAGGAGGTTCGCAGTGCCGATGTGGCAGCGACGATTGAGCTGCTGCTAAATCCGGAATTTGCTTATCCTTATCAGGCCGATTTGGGATTCATTGGCCGGGTTCGCGTCACCGGGCCCTATCGCTTGACTCTGTTCCTCAAGCACAGGTACGCGCCTTGGAAAAACTATCTGGTATTTAAGGTTCTCTGCGCCGGAGAGATTAAAGATGCCTTGCCGGCGAATTTTAAAAACTGTACGCCTTTGGGTTCTGGGCCCTTCCGGATCGCCCGTCTCATTGCCCCGTCGCGCCTGGAGCTCGAGAAAAACCCGTACCGGCAGAATGATTGTTCTTATGATAATATTGAATATTCGGTTCTTCTGGATAACCGCCTGGCACCGTTCAAGCTTCGCGCTAAAGAAATTGATGCGGCCGAAATTGATCCGGAAGATGCCCAATTTTTTTTAACCAGCAAGCGTTGGCAAGAACGATTCCGTTTGCTTAAATACAAGAAATTTGGCTTCACCTACCTGACATTCAATTTGGGCAATCCGGCAGTGGATAAAAATTTACGCCGACTCATCTTCAACCGGCTCGCGACTGGATCGTTCCTGGACAGGTACCTGGTCCAGCGTGGCGAACGGGTCTATTCCCCATTTCTCCTGATGGCGAATGCGACTCCGCCGCTCCCTTTTCAAACTGAGCCTTTGTCCAGAGAATATCGGCTGCGGATACTGACCAACAGCGAGTCGCGGTTGCGGCGGAATCTGGTCCTTTTCATCTGCGAAGAATTAAAAGCGGCTCACATCCATTTACAGCCCGTATTCGTTGAATACCAGACAATGCTCAAGTTCCTTAAGACGGGAAACTTTGATCTGGCCGTTTCCGGTTTCCTGCTGGATATTGACTGGAACCTGAGGGATATCATGGCCAGCGATTCCGACTTTAACTATGCCCGCTTTTCCCGGCGGGATATGGATGAATTGTTGCAGCGTGGCTTGCAAGAAATGGATGAGGTAAAAAGAAAGGGGATCTATCTCCAGGCGCACCGCTTGTGGCTCGATGAATTGCCCTTTATCCCCCTTTTTAACCTGTATTATTACATGGGAATATCTCGACAGGTCCGCATTCCGCCCAACCGCTATCAACTGGTTGGATCCAGCGGGGATTTTTTCTATGATTTGGGTGGTTGGTGAAGGCGTTGCCAGCCACGATATAACAAATTACCCCCATAGTAAAGCACACAACCCAGCATCACCAGGTAAGGAAAAAGATAACCACTGGAGCTAAATAAGGTACGGCGGCTGAGATAGTGGAAACGAGAAATAAAAAAATCGCTGGCTGCCAGAGGCGAACGATGCTGAAATTGCCCGGTGGGCTCGATCGTCGCCGAAATGCCATTGGATGTGGAACGCAGTACATAACGCCGGTTTTCAATGGCGCGGATGACAGCCATCGAGAGATGCTGGAAGGGGGCCCACGATTGTCCGAACCAGGAATCGTTGGAGATGGTAACGATCAGCTCGGCGCCTCGGGTCACAAATAAACGAACCAGTTCCGGGTAAATAATCTCATAGCAGATTGGCGTGGCAATCCGATGGCGGTTGAGAGAAAGGGTGTCAACCTGTTGTCCGGGAGTAAAATCTCCGATTTCATCGGTGATCTTTTTCACGAAGAAAAGCGCTTTCCGGAAAAGGACATATTCGCCGAACGGAGTGAGGTGCACCTTGTTGTATTGGCTGAGACGAGTGCCGTCGAAAAGTATGGCCGCATTGTATACTTCTTCTGAACTGCGGAAATCCGTGAAACCGGCCAGAAGCGGCAGATGCCGGGTGGAGAATTCGGAAAATTGTTTTCGGAAGAATGGAGTCTGCAACGGATAAATGGGTACGGTGTATTCGGGCCAGACAATGAATTCTGCTCCTTGAGACTGGAGCCGGATGGAAATTTCAAACAGCTCCTTTAACTGGCTATTGCTGGAGGCGGAATCAAATGTTATGTCGTGAGTGATGTTCGGTTGGAGAATGCCGGCCCGCTGCCAGGGCATACGGTCCATTTCCTGCTTGGCGTTTTTAAAGAGGAGAAATCCCGTCATTTCAACCATGACGAGACTTCCCACCAACAGCCAGAGCCAGCGTTGCTTCCTCTGCCTCAATAGCCGATAAACCAGCAGGTTGAAAAAAACAAGCAAAAAAGTCAGCAGATGAATCCCTCCCCATTCGGCCAGCCTGGCTGAAATAGGTATGCCGATACTGGGAATAACCGGCCAGGCACCAGGGGAAACCGCCGAAAATTTTTTCCACGACAAGGTCTTTGCTGACCCAGAGAGCAGGAATCAAAAACAGTGCCAGCTGGGCTCTGGCGAGTGCCAATTTTATGAGCGGCCCTATTAATCCGGAGAAAAAAGCCAGAAAAAGGGCCAGAGCCAGCAAACCGACAATTCCCAGCAGCCAGGAGGTCTCTCCGTATTTGACCATTACCCGGGGAATCCAATAAAGCAGGAGTAGATAAGAGAGAAAAGAGAATTGGAAAAGCACCCCAAAGCACTTTCCCGGACTCTGGTTTTCACAAAGGTAAAGAAGCGGAACCAAAAAAATAAATCCCGTTACACCCAGTTGCGGCCGTGGAAACGAAATGGCAAAGAGGATAACGGCGCCGGCCAGCAGAAGCGGCTGCTTGAATCTTACCGCGATGGGGCGATTGAGAATTTCTTTTTCTCCATCTTTTCCAATTTTTCTTTTTCCCGCTTTGCCTGCTCCAAGTCAGTGAAATGGCCGATTCGCACGCGATACAGTTTGTTGTTGGTTTTGACATCGGGAGAAGCTATCTCGGTGGCATAGCCCAAGTTCCGGAATTTTTCCGCATAGGTTTTGGCGTTCCCGTAACTGGCAAAGGCTCCCACCTGGATGAGATAATGGGCGGTTGGGGTCGCCGCCTCCTTTTTTTCCTTTTCAGCTTTCGCCGGTATGGTCGATTGATGAAGTTTCATCTCCTGGGCGATGGATTGTCCTTGGCTGGGAGGGTTTTTGGGGACGGCCACCTGCTTTTCATCGACAATCTTCAACTCTTCCGGCAGAGTGGCCGCATTTTCGGCCTTCTGTTGAGGCGTGCCGCCAGTGGCGGGAAGCGTCTTCTCCACTTTATAACCGGCTCGGTAGCCCATGTAGAAGAGCAGAATACCGATAGCCACAACTGCGATCAGCAGGACCACGATGTGAACAAAGGTGATCTTGATTTCAAAGTATGACTTTTCCATCCGGTTGTTTATTTCTTGTCGAAAACGCCTTTGAGGATATCAATGGGCACGGGGAACACAATGGTGGTGGAATTCTCGGAACCAATTTCTATTAAAGTCTGCAGGAAACGCAACTGGATGGTGGTGGGATTCTTCGAGATGATGTTGGCCGCTTGCAGGAGTTTTTCGGAAGCCTGAAACTCGCCCTCGGCGTGAATCACTTTGGCCCGTCTCTCTCGCTCCGCTTCCGCTTGTTTGGCCATGGCCCGCTGCATCTCTTGGGGCAGATCAACGTGTTTGATTTCAACCATCGAGACCTTGATTCCCCAGGGATCGGTATGCTGGTCAATGATGGCTTGCAGCGTCATGTTGAGTTTGTCACGCGCAGCCAGCAGCTCGTCCAGCTCCGCTTGACCGAGCACCGAGCGCAATGTGGTTTGCGACAGCTGGGAAGTGGCGTACAGGTAGTCCTGAACTTCCACCACAGCTCTCGTGGGGTCAATCACCCGGAAATAGACAACGGCACTTACTTTGACTGACACATTGTCCCGGGTAATGATATCCTGAGGAGGGACGTCCAGGACAATGGTCCGCAAACTGATACGGACCATTTTGTCCACCGGCGAAAGTACAAAGATCAAACCGGGTCCTTTGGGTTTTGCCAACACCCTGCCCAAGCGGAAAATCACCCCGCGCTCATATTCGCGCAGTATTTTGATCCAGCTCAGAAGCAGGAAGACCAGCACAACGAGTATCACCACAACCGGATTGAAGAAAGGATTGGGTTGCATTTTAACCTCCTGTTTTTTTCACTTTTAAAATCAAGTTGGTCACGGCTTCCACCACCACCGCGGAACCGGTTGGGATGGGTTCATCCGCCACCGCATTCCACCACTCGCCGTGAATAAAAACTTTTCCCCGTTCGGAATGGATATCGGTTTTGGCGATTCCGGTTTCACCCACCAGGCCTTCTTTTCCAGTTTCTGTTTTTCTTTTCATGACCTGGGCAACTTTGTAGGTCAGGAAAAGGAAGACACAGCCGGTGGCTGTTGCCAGAATGAAGATGAGAGACAGGGCCGGCCTCATTTCGGGGATGGGTGAATTGATCAGCATCATGGAGCCCAAAATGAACGAGATAATCCCGCCAACCCCCAGCAGGCCGAATGCCTGGATTTTGATTTCGGCGATCAAAAAACCCACGGCCAGCAGGATCAACCCCAATCCCACATAGTTGATGGGCAGTATTTGGAAGGCCAGGAACGCCAGCAGCAGAGATATGCCGCCCAGCACACCGGGAATAACCACACCGGGATGAGTGAATTCGATATAGAGGCCGATCAGCCCGAAAATGAGCAGAAAATATGCCAGACTGGGATTGGTGATGGTTTTAAGGAATTTTTGCCGGGCGCTCATCGGCATGACTTGGATTCGCTCATTGGCCGCGAAGCGAAGCGTCTGTTCGCTGCCATCGGCGCGAAGAATTTTCCGGCCCTCAAGCTGGCGAAGGAGATTGTCCGTGTCCGCGGCGATCACTTCGATCAGCTGATTTTTCAAACATTCCTCGGCCGTATAGGATTGGCTCTGGCGCACGGCATTCTCGGCCCATTCCATATTCCGTTTGCGACTCCGGGCCAGGGCCTTGATGTAGGAGGCAGCGTCATTGGTGATTTTTTCTTTCATTGTTTTTTCGATGTCGCTGCCGGTGAGGGAAACCGGATGGGCGGCGCCCATGTTGGTACCGGGAGCCATAGCCGCGACGTCCGCTGCGATGGTAATGAAGAAACCGGCGGATGCGGCCCGGGCACCGTTCGGCCAGACGTAAACGACAACCGGCACCTTTGAGTTGAGTATTTCCTTGATGATTGTACGCATCGAGGTGTCGTCCCCACCCGGTGTATCGATCTGAATAACGACCAGATGGGCCTGCGGATCGGCTTGAATTTTTTTCAAGGACTGGCTGACATACTCGGCCATAATGGGGTCGATTGGCCCATCAATTTGCAACTGGTATATTTCTGCACCTAGCGGTATGGCCAGCAGGATAAATAAACTGATAATGGCTCTCTTCATTTGCTAAAATTATAGTTAAATGGGACGCCAATTGCAATACATGATGTTTACTTTCAAAACTTAAAAACCGGTAATTTTCATAAAAATATAGGAGAATGCCACCAAGAGGGTCGCCTTGAATAGAAAATACAGAATGCCGATAGAAAGCCCCTTTTTTAATGGTATTTTACCAAAATGGACAATGCCCAGAATGAGAACCGCCAGATACCAAAGAGAGAATAAATCAAACTGCGAAAGAATCATATAGCTGAGACTGCGGAAATCTAGCCCGCGGAAAAAGACCGTCGGTCCAAAGGAGATGAGAATGCTTTTTTTGGCTACCACCAAATAGGTCCGCAATAGGCCACCGTAAAACAGATCGATGAGGGAGGCGTTTACCACCGCAGAGAAATAATTCACATACAAGCCTTCCACCCCGCCAATTTTGAAGAAGAGATAAACAAAAAATGATGCCAGCACCAGAGCCAAACCGGTTATCGCTATCGGATAGAGAGAACCGGTCAGCCGCTGTCCGGGTGTGAACTTGTCCAAATTTTCCAACCTTTCTTCGGGAATCCGGCTGGCAATTTCGGAGTTGCGGACTATTTTTGCCTGCTCTACTTTAGAGACGGGATAGGTGATGTAAGTGAAAATGGAGCTGGCAATCAACAGCAGGATCAAAATGGCCTGCCACTGTTTTTTCTCCATCAAGCGACCCACAGTCGGCCCGGGATTGAAAATCACGCCTGAAAAGGTGGCCAGCAAGTTGTTCATTGGGAAACCTCCTGCAAAATATCCTCTTTGATGATTTCTCCGTCCTTCAAATACAATATCCGCTGCATCATGTGCGCCAGTTCCAGGTTGTGGGTAACCATGATGATGGTATGACCTTTTTTATTCAAGTTAAGGAAGATATTCATGATTTCTTCGCCGGTTTTGGAATCCAGATTGCCGGTCGGTTCGTCGGCCAAAATAATGGATGGATGGTTGACCAGGGCGCGGGCGATGGCTACCCGCTGTTTTTGACCTCCGGAGAGTTCGTTGGGACGATGGCTCATGCGGTCGGTCAACTCCACGTTTTCCAGCGCCTGCTTGGACAGTTCCACGCGGGCTGCTTTTTTAACGCCGCTGTATATCAAGGGCAGTTCCACGTTATGCAGTGCAGTGGAACGCGCCAACAGGTGAAACACCTGGAAAATGAAGCCGATTTCCTTGTTGCGGATGTGGGCCAAGTCGTCCTCTGAAAGAGAACTGACCAACTGGTTGTTAATATAATATTCCCCGCTGGTCGGCGAATCCAAACAACCCAGCAGGTTCATCAATGTCGATTTCCCCGATCCGGACTGCCCCATGATCGCTACGAATTGACCTTTGGGCACAGAGAAGGTGGCATTTTTAAGGGCTTCAATTTTTTCGTTCCCTACCTGGTAAGTTTTGGATAAGTTACGGGCAGCAATAATGTTTTTGGTATTCATCGGGTTTCGCTGATTTTAATTTTATCCCCGTTTTTCAGTTTTTTCAGCGTGGCGAACGGTCCGGTGATCACTTTTTCATTTTCTTTAAGGCCGGATGTGATTTCCACATACATGTCACCGGCGATGCCTTTTCCAACTTCTTTGAATACACAGGTATCCCCTTGAGCAACAAAGACCCCCTCTTTTTCGGCATTGGCCGATTTTTTGTCTTTGCCGGTGATTTCCTGAAGCACCAACGAGGCGATGGGCACAGCCAGCACCCCCTGCTTTTCTTCGATGATGATGTCTGCGGTCGCCGAAAAGCCGGGTTTCAGGGAACTGGGAGGGTTCAGCAGGGTGATGTCGGTTTTAAAATCTTTGGATTCGGCCGTGGACGAAGAGGTGGCTGAGTTGGAGGCCACGGCCGAACTTCCCACCTCGGTGACCTTTCCAGGAAGCTTGATCCCGGGCAGAGCATCTACGCTGATTTCAGCTTTTTTGCCTACTTTCACCTTGACCACATCGGTCTCATCGACCAGCACCTCCGCTTCCATAACGGACAGATCGGCAATGGTCATCAACACGGTGCCAGGGTTGTTCATGGTACCGATAATGGCCACCTCGCCTTCTTCCACTTTCAAACTGGTCACGATACCGTCGATGGGCGAGAGCAGGTAGGTTTTTTTACTGGCATCGCTGCTGCTCTTGAGGGAAGCCTTGGCCTGTTCAATACGGTGCGAATTGGCGCTTTTGGTTGCTTCGGATACTTCCACCTGGCTAAGGGCATCTTCGAACTGCTCGCGGGGGATGAGCCCTTCTTCGAAGAGTTGCTTGCGGCGCTGTAAATATTGTTGGGCTTTTTTCAGGCCGGCTTCCTGGGATATCAAGTCGGCCTCGGCAGAGGCAATGATCTCTTTATCTCGTTCGGCATTGGCTTCGTATATGGTTGAATCGATTTTGAGCAGCAGCTGACCTTTGCTGACCAGGTCGCCCTCCTTGACCGTAATTTTGAGGATCTTCCCAGCCACATCGGTGCTGATGTTGATGTTCTTTTTCGGCTTGATTTCTCCGGTAGCGGAAACCTGCTCGGTTAAATTTCTTTTTTGCACTTTTTCCACCGTGACGGCTGAAACCCGGCCGTTTGTCGATTTGGTGTTTAGTATGACGATCAGGATGATCAGAAATCCAACGGCCAGAGCAATGATGATTTTCTTTTTGTTCATAAGTCCCTCTAATCCGGATTATACGCATTTTACCGCCATTTTGTTTTGCTTGCCGCCAGCGGCCGAATTGTCCGGAACGTTGTCTGCTCAAGTTTATTCAGGTATAATAGGGCGATTCGCTGAAGGAACAATGAGCTACCCCTTTAAGGAAATCGAAGAAAAATGGCAGCGCCAGTGGGAGGAACAGAAAATTTTCCGCTCCGAAATCGGCAAAGGCCAGAATAAATTCTATTGTTTGGAGATGTTTCCCTACCCGTCCGGGTCGGGCCTGCATGTCGGGCATCTGAAAAACTATGTGCCCATGGACGCCTTTTGCCGTTTCAAAAGCATGCAGGGATTCAATGTGCTGCATCCCATGGGCTGGGATGCGTTCGGACAGCCGGCTGAAAACGAAGCCATCCAGCGCGGTCGCAATCCGCGCGAAATGGTTCCGGAGTATACTGCCGCCTATAAACGGACGTTGATCAAGGCGGGCTGCAGCTACGACTGGGACCGCGAGATCAATTCCAGTCTGCCCGATTACTACAAGTGGACCCAATGGATATTTCTGCTTTTGTATAAAAAAGGTCTGGCTTATCGCGCCACGGCGCCCATCAACTGGTGTCCCTCCTGCAAGACAGGTTTGGCCAACGAAGAGGTCAAGGAAGGACGCTGCTGGCGTTGTGATACGCCGGTCGAGAAGAAGCCGATGCCGCAGTGGTTCTTCCGCATCACCGCCTATGCCGACCGGCTGCTCCAGGATCTCGAACGGCTCAACTGGTCCGAGGGTATGAAAGAAATGCAGCGCAAATGGATCGGGCGCAGCGAGGGCGCAGAGGTAAAATTTAAAATCGCCGGCAGTAATCTTTGTGTTGAGGTTTTCACAACCCGGCCGGACACGCTATGCGGCGCCACATTCATGGTGCTGGCACCCGAGCATCCGCTGGTGTTGCAAATTACTGCGGCGGGCAGGAAGCCCCGGGTGCAGGCCTATATCCGGAAGGCCCAGGCCGAATCCGAGATCGACCGCCTGAACATCGAACGAGCCAAAACCGGCGTGTTCACCGGAGCCTATGCCATCAACCCCATCAACGAGCAACAGATTCCGGTCTGGATTGCGGATTACGTGATGGTGGGGTATGGCACCGGTGCTATCATGTGCGTGCCGGGTCACGATAGCCGAGATTTTGGATTCGCAAAAAAGTTTAAACTGCCCATCGTCCAGGTGGTCAGCCGAGACGGGACGTTGCACAACCTGGAGGCGGCGGAGCCGGAAGAGGGTATTGCAGTCAATTCGGGCCCCTGGAACGGATTGCCAACGGCCGCATTCAAGAAGGACATCACTCGCTGGCTGGAGGAAAAGGGCCTGGGCAAATTCGCCGTTGTTTACCGGCTGCGCGATTGGTTGATCTCACGCCAGCGTTACTGGGGTGCGCCTATCCCCATCGTTCACTGCGAACGCTGCGGGGAAGTGCCGGTTCCCGGAGGAGCAACTGCCGGTGCTGCTGCCGGAAATAGAGAATTACCATCCGTCCGGCACCGGCGAATCGCCGCTGGCCACCATCGCTGATTTTGTCCGCACCTCCTGCCCGCTTGTGCCAGAGCGCCGCGCGCCGCGAGACGGACACGATGGGTGGTTACGCTTGCTCTTCCTGGTATTTCCTGCGTTTCGCCGATCCCAGAAATGACCGTGTTTTTGCTTCGCGCGAGGCTCTGGACTACTGGCTGCCGGTTGACGTGTATGCCGGAGGCATCGAACATGCCCGTTCGCATCTTCTGTATGCCCGTTTCTGGACGAAGGTGTTTTTTGACGAAGGGCTGTTGGGTTTCGACGAGCCGTTCCTCGCGCTGCACAACCAGGGGTCGCTGCTGGCGCTGACGCCGGGGCGCCGCCCGCGTATGCCGGGCGAGAGCCGCGGCACGGATGCCGACGAGAAAATCGTGGATTGGATCGTGCTTAAACCCGCCGAGCGCGTGACTTTCCCCACGGACCAGATTATCTGGCGCTGGGCGCGCATGTCCAAATCCAAGGGCAATGTGGTCACGCCCGATGAGATCGCCGAGAAGTACGGCGTCGATTCCCTGCGCGTATACGAGATGTTCGTGGCGCCGTACGAGGACGATGTGCGCTGGACTGAAGAGGGCATACAGGGATCGTATCGGTTTGTTTCCCGGGTCTGGCGTTGGTTGCAGGCGGCGTTGCCAGGGTATCAGAAAAATTGGCGCACGATGCTGCCGGCCATGCCGCTGCCTGCCGAACGGCAGATTCGCTGTAAGCTGCATCAGACGATTCGCAAGGTAGGCACGGATATTGAGGGGTTCCAATTCAATACGGCCATTGCCGCCATCATGGAACTCCTTAATGAGATATACGCCTTTGCCCCGGTAGAAAAGGAGGTACTCCCGGCAGGAGCCAATTTCTCGATCGTCTCCGAGCTCGCTGAAAGTCTGACCTTGCTAATGGCGCCGTTTGCACCGCATGTGGGCGAGGAACTCTGGCAGCAGTTGGGACATCCCGGCTCCGTTTACAAGGCGCCGTGGCCAGCGTTCGATCCCACCATTGCCACCACTGACGAGGTGAACATCATGGTGCAGATCAATGGCAAGATTCGCGACAAGGTGGTGATTCGTACCACTGCCGATGAGGAGAGCGTCAAACGTTTGGTCTTCCAATCCCCTCGCGTCAAACAGTACATTGCCGGCAAGCAGGTGGTCAAGACCATTTTTGTGTCTGGCAAGATGTTCAGTATTGTGGTCAAATGAGATTTTTTTTGTGTTGTCTTTGTCTGGTCCTCGCTTTATTTTGCGGCTGCGGCTATCACTTGACCGGGACGGGAAACAGTCTGCCGATGGGTGCCCGGACCATTGCCATACCCGATTTCAAGAATAACACCCCCCGCTACCAGGCCGAACAGTTTGTCACTGGCGCCGTGCGTGAGGAATTTATCCGGCGCAGCCACTTGCTTTTGGTTGTCGATGTGTCCCGAGCGGACCTGGTTCTGGAAGGTCAGATTGTAAACTTTACGGTGACCCCCCTCTCCTATGCGGATCGGGCTTCGGCCAACCTTTATGAATTGCGTATCGAGATCAGCGTCCGTCTGATTGATAGCAAAACCAAAGGGCTGGTTTTCGAGGGTTCCAATCTGGTGTTTCGTGACACGTATGAAACCGATCTGGCCGATTTCTTTTCTCAGGAAACCGAGAGTCTGAACCAAATTGCGGTCAAATTTGCGGCCAGCATTGTATCCGCTATTCTGGAAAATTTTTAATGCCCGAGACTTCCTTTTTTCAATTGTGGAACAAGCTGGATGCCGGAGAAGATCCGCCGGCCGTTCTGCTGCTGTTTGGTTTTAATGAATTTCTTGGCGAAGTGATCATCCAGAACGTCCGCCTGGCCTTTCTGAAGAGAAAAACCGAGTGTGACTACCGACGCTATTATTTCGACGAAGAAGGCGGCAGCTGGGAAGAGATCCTCAATGAGATTAAAAGCCGGGGATTTTTTTTTGAAGCCCAAAAGACCTTCATTGCCGTTATCCGCCGCGAATCGGAGTTGGCGATCGATGATCCCAAAAAAAGTCTGGCCAAAGAGTCGCTGATTCAATACCTGGGGAACCCCAACCCCCGGGCTTGCCTGATTGTCTTCGTCTCCATGGATATCATGAGGGACGATTACAAGCAGTTGCGCAAGACCCGGCTGGAAAAATTCCTGAAGCTGTTTCAAACAGGAAAGGCGGTATGGGTCGATTTGGACAAAGTCGGGGAAAGTGATATCAAAAATATGATCAAGAAACAGCTGAAGGAGAAAAAAATCACCATTACCGGCAGTGCCATTGAACGGATGCTGGAAATCAAGGGGGATGATTTCATTTCGGTCATTCAACAACTGCCCAAATTGGAAATGGCCGGAGCGCGCAGCAAGAGCCTGGACAGCGAGGATGTCGACGAGATTATAACCGGAGTCAATTCTCATTCCATTTGGGACCTCACCGAGGCCATCGAGAAGGAAGACACGCCGACCTATCTTTCCATCCTAAAGTATCTTTTCATCAACGGAATCAAACCCTCCTTCATTATCGGGACACTGATCACCCATTACCACCGTATCTATACAGCCCAATTCCTTCTCAAGCACCATTTTTCGGTTCAAGATATTGGCAAGGTACTGCAGCAGCAGCCTTTTTTTCTCAACAAGTTCATCCAAATGGTAAGAAATTTTTCCGAGTACAAAATTAACGAGATTCTGAAATTGATCTATAAGCTGGACCTGGAGTCCAAGACCGGGGGCGAGGATGGCGCGCGCGTCTCTTTACAAAATTTCATTTTTCAGGTCAAGCTGCTGAAAAACGCCTGATTCTCACCCTTTGTCCAGCTTCGCTAACTCATCCAGATTCAGCAGGATATCGCGCTGGTTTTTATTGTTGGGAGCCGACACAACGCCCTTTTCCTGGAGTTGATCCATCAGCCGTCCGGCGCGCGCGTAACCGATGCTCATTTTCCGCTGCAAATGGGAGGCCGACGCCTGGCCGGTGGTGATCACGACTTCCGCTGCCGAAAAGAAGAGCTCGTCGACTCTCCGTCCTCCGCTTTCTCTTCTTTGACCTGGGTTTGGCGGATGATCTGGGTATTGAATTCAGGTTTGGCCATTTTGGCCAGGTAATTGACCACGCGAATTGCCTCTTGCTCGGAAACATAGGCGCCATGCAAGCGGATCAAAGAGGCGGTTTTGGGAGGCAGAAAAAGCATGTCTCCATTACCCAGCAACTTTTCTGCACCCATCTGGTCGATGATCGTCCGCGAATCGTGCTTGGAGGGCACTGCCAGCGCGATACGCGAGGGGAAATTATTCTTGATGGTGCCGGTGATCACATCGATCGATGGCCGCTGGGTGGCCAGAATCAGGTGAATGCCAATCGCGCGAGCCTTCTGGGCGATACGCGCGATATTTTCCTCTATTTCTCTGGCGGAAACCATCATCAGATCCGCCAATTCATCGATAATGATAACCACGTAAGGAATGGGCTCCTTGTCCTCCAACTCTTGCAGGGATTCCTCATCGGTTTGCTGCAGCAGTTCCAACTTCTTGTTGTACTGTTCGATGTTACGCACTTGCAGAGTCGCCAGTTTTTTATACCTCGCCTCCATCTCGAAAACCGCCCAGTCCAAGGCATTTTTAGCCAGTTTGGGATTGACCACCACGGGGGTCAGCAGATGCGGCAAGGTATTGTATATGGCCAATTCGATCCGCTTGGGATCGATCATGATGAATTTCACACTGTGGGGCGATGCTTTATACAAGATGCTCAAAATAATGGAGTGGATGGTTACGCTTTTACCGCTGCCTGTGGCTCCGGCGATAAGCAGATGGGGCATGTCCCGCAGGTCGGTGACAAATATTTCACCATTGGTGGTTTTGCCCAATGCCAGGGACAAAGGCGAGGAGAAATTTTTGTATAAAGGAGACTCGAAGAATCTCGCGCAGGTGGATTGTTTCTCTTTTTTTATTGGGTATTTCGATGCCGATGGCCTTTTTCCCTAGGATGCGTTCGATGCGGACGTAAGGAGCCTTGACCGCCAAGGCCAAATCTTCGGTCAGGCTCGACACATCCTTCACCTTAACTCCCACATCCGGTACAAATTCATAGGTCGTGATCACCGGCCCGGGTGTAAATTCCACGATCTCCCCGTTGATGCGAAATTCCTGAAGGCGCTGGGCGAGTTCCTGTTTCTTTTCTTCAAGTTCATTAATATCGATTTTACTTTTTTCGCTTGGTGCATCCAGATAGGTCAAGGGCGGTGGCGTATAGGTTTCGTCCCTTACCGCCTTCTTGTCAAATTCAGAGAAGAGGTAGGTTTCTTCTGGTAATTTGCTGGGCTGCCGGGCGCTGCTCTTTTTTTCAGCTTTGGCTTCCAGAGGCCGGCCGATCGTTTTTTCCTTGGCCGGCGACACTTCCGGCTGGGAATATTTCTGTTGAATTTGCCGTGATCGTTTTTTCTTGCGCTGGGTTTCTCGCAATCGGCCCACGCTTTCTTTGAAGCGGAGAAGAAGTCTTTTGGAAATAGCAAAAAGAAATACGAGGAGGTTGCGGATGGAAATTTTGGCGATCAGAATTGCCGAGATCAGCATCAACGAAACAAACAGCAGCAGGGAGAAAAACGGCTTCAGTTGGTTGACAAAGAATTGGTTGAGGAAATAACCGATGATACCGCCGGTTTTTACTGCCACTCGATCGATTTGCGCTTTGGGGGTGATGTTGGCTAGAAATGCCGAGAAGGAAAGCAGCAGCATGAACAGACCGCTGCTTTTGGTCAGAATGTTTTTGATTTTCCGGTTGAAAAGAAAAAAGGCCGTGAAAAAAAGTAAAACCAGGATGAAAAGAAAGGAGGCGTAACCGAAGAGATTGAACAAGAAAGCGGCGATTTCCGCACCCAGTTTTCCCCCGAAGTTACGAATGGTTTTTCCCAAACTGGTGTGAAAAAAACTAGGGTCGAGAGGGGAGTAGCTGATGAGGCTGAATAATAGAAAAAATGCCAGGAACAGGAAGAGGATTCCCGCCATTTCGTTTTTCAAAAGAAGTTCGTTATGGTCGGGATTCTCCCGTTTCAGCCGCTTCATCTTTTTTCAGTATAGCCGTTGCCAGCCAATTTTGTCAAGGTTTGGCGGGACTGCCGGACACGCCCGACCTGCGGGTGTGCCCGGATTTCCGCATGCGGGTGGACGGTAGGCAAAGAAGAAATTCTGCGGGGCTACTTTTTTTTATGATAGTCGCCGTAGAGTTTTTTGGCACATTCAGGGCATAGGCTGTGGCTGAATTCAGCATCGGAATGGCTGTGGATGTAGTCTTCGACCATGCGCCAGTATCCTTGGTCGTCGCGGATCTTCTTGCAGCTAGCGCAAATTGGCAGCAATCCCTTCAAGGTTTTTACCTTGGCGAGCGCTTCTTGCAGCTGGTCAATCAGTCTTTCCCTTTCGGCTTCGACTTTTTTGAGAGCGGTGATATCGATTCCCGATGCAACGATATATTCGGGTCGCCCCCTATCGTCAGGCCAAGCCGTATTCGACCAGAGAATGGTGAGAAGCGCCCCGTTTCTGGTTTTCAGGTGGCTTTGAAATTGGTTGGGCAATTTCCCGGGCAAATGCTCATTGAAAAAATTCTTAATTTTGTCCCTTTCTTCGGGAATCAGAAATAGCTCCCAGGAGAATTGCCCGATCACTTCCATAATGGAGTAACCGCTAATTTCTTCGGCTGCACGGTTGAGACGAAGGATGCGGCCCTGCGGATCCAGAATCACGATCAAAGCCCCTGAGGTTTCCAGAATGGCGGAGACAAAATTCTTTTCGAAACGCATACGGGAAAGGTCTTCCGCTGTTATGATTTTCCTCTGCGGAGTTAGTTTTCGTGGGGTAATCCTCGGAAGCAACCGGGCTGCATTGGTTTTTCGGGATTTGGTTTTTTTTATACTCATTGGGAAGGCAAATCGTCCGCGGGTGTGGCCGGAGCCAGCGATTCCGATGGTTTTGTTGCCGCTGGTTCTTTGGCTTTGATGGTCAAGAAGATGGAGATGGCGCTCAGGCTGGCGGGCGTGATGCCCGATATTTTGGCTGCTTCCCCGAAATTGAGTGGTTGCCGCCGGCTCAGTTTTTGCCGGGTCTCAATGGAGAGACCGGGGACCTGACTGTAGTCGAAATCCGCGGGAATCGCCCGGGATTCCATTCGGCGCAACCTTTGCACTTCCCGTTTCTGTATGGCAATATAACCCTCATACTTCACTTCGGCCTCGATATAGGAAATATCGGCCAGGGTTTTCTTTCTCAGCAGCGATTGACCGTACAACTCTTCCAAACTGTCCATAGTCATTGTTGGTATTTTCAACAGTTGGTAGAGGGATTGGTTGCCGTTTTCAGTTTTGGCTTTTAATTTTTTGAGTTTTGCAATTGTGTGTTTTCTCCGGCGTAGTTTTCGTATCTGACAGCGGTATGCCTGAAGGGGTAAAAGCCCGAATTGAAGGGCATATTCGCCCAATCGCTCAAAGGCGTTGTCTTCACGCAGTTGCAAACGATATTCTGCCCGCGAGGTGAACAGCCGGTATGGTTCGTCAACTCCTTTGCTGACGATGTCATCAATCATGATGCCGATGTAGGCTTCATGGCGCTGCAGCACAAACGGTTCTTGTTCTCGCAGCTTGAGAACGGCGTTGATCCCGGCCATGATTCCTTGACCCGCGGCTTCCTCGTAGCCCGATGTGCCGTTGATCTGACCCGCGAAAAACAGATTTTGGATGGCCCGTGACTCCAGGGAATGAGTCGGCTGGGTGGGGTCGATGGCATCGTATTCGATGGCGTAGGCCGGTCGTGTCATGCGGGCCTGCTGCAAGCCAGGAATGGCCCGAAGGATTTTTTGCTGGACCTCGACCGGCAGACTAGAGGAGAGTCCGTTGGCATAAATTTCTCTGTTGTCGATCCCCTCCGGCTCCAGAAAGAAATGGTGTCTCTCTTTATCCGCGAACTTGACGATTTTGTCCTCGATCGACGGGCAATATCGGGGCCCAACACCTGAAATTTTTCCCGAATAAAGAGGCGAGAGGTGCAAATGATCCTGGATGATTTTTTTCACGTCCGGGGTGGTATAGCCGAGGTGACAGAGAACCCGGTTTCTGACTTTGCTGCGGGTAAACTGGGAAAAGGGGATGGGCGGTTCATCGCCCGGCTGGGGGGTGAAGCGGTTCCAGTCAATGGTATCGGCATGGAGCCGCATGGGTGTTCCCGTTTTCAAGCGGATGGTCCGAAATCCTAGTTGGCGAAGTCCGGCGGCCAAATCGTTGGCGGGTGGTTCGTTGGCCCGGCCGGCTTCATAGACGCTGGAGCCAATGAATATCTTGCCGTTCAGAAATGTACCGGGGCTGAGGATGATGGCGTCGGCAGCCAGACTCTCCCCGCCGAGCAATTGCACGCCGCAGGCTCTGCCGTTTTCGACTCGAATGGAGGTGACCACCTCTTGGTAGACCTGAAGGTTGGGAGTTTGCTCCAACCAGGTTTTCATCCGGTTGCGATAAAGTGCTTTGTCATTCTGGCTGCGCGATGCCCGGACCGCTGGCCCTTTGCTGCGGTTGAGAATTTTAAACTGAATGCCGGTCAGATCGGCCACACGAGGCATGACACCGGCCAAGGCATCGATCTCCTTGACCACGTGTCCTTTGGCGATACCACCGATGGAGGGGTTGCAGGACATCTGGCCGATGGTTTCCAGATGCATGGTGATCAGGATGGATTTTTCGCCCATCCGTGCCACGGCATGGGCAGCTTCTATCCCCGCGTGACCGGCGCCGATGATGACGATTCTCATTTGCCGATGCAGAACGTCTTGAAAATTTCCTTCAGGACGTCGTTGCGGGTCACTTCCCCGGAAAGCTCGCCGATGAGAGACAGGGCTTGGCGGATCTCTTCGGCGGTCATTTCTATTTGTGGCCAGCGACTCGGCAGCATGGCGGCGATCTGTTGCATGCTCTGGCGCAAGCGTTCCAAAAGGGTTTTTTGACGAAGATTGATAGCCAGATCCGCACTTTGCTCATGGTAGGTCTCGAGCAATGTTTTGAGGAACACCAAAATCTGGTCGATGTGGATCCTTTCTTTTGCCGATACAGCGCAGACGTTCTCAGTGGAAAAGAGTCCAGCAATCGCTTCGACTTGGCTCGGAGTGGCGATATCGGTCTTGTTAATGACGATCAATTTATTCTTGGATACCATCAGATTGAATATCTCAAAGTCCGATTGATCCAAAGCCTGGGTACCATCCACGACGAATAGAACCGCATCGCTTTGCTCAATCTTATGCAGGCTGCGTTGGATGCCTTGGCCCTCGATGTCGTTGCCGGTTTGCTGTTGAATGCCCGCCATGTCGGTTACTTCCACGGGATAACCGGCGATGTAGATTTTTTCGGTTAGGTAATCGCGGGTGGTCCCAGGTACCGCTGAAATGATCGCCCGTTCTTCCATGAGCAAGGCGTTAAAAAGAGTTGATTTACCGGTGTTGACCTTGCCGGCAATGACCACGTTCAGGCCTTGGGCGAGTGCCTCGTTGAAGCGGTTTTTACTCAAAATGGCATCCAGCCGGGCGATGGCCTTATCCAATTGGTCTTGGCGCGGGAAGGGGTCCAGTTGCTGGTCTTCCTGGAAATCAATGACGGTTTCCACTTGCGCGCTCAGTTCCAGTAAACACTGGCGCACGGCCTGGACCTCCTGGGATAGCTTCCCTTCCAGGTTGTGGAAGGCCATTTGAGCTTGATATTTGGAGTTGGCCTGAATCAGGCTGTTGAGGGCTTCGGCCTGCAGGAGGTCGATTTTGCCATTCTTGTAAGCGCGGAAAGTGAATTCACCGGGCAGGGCCATGCGAGTCTCCCTGCTGGAGAATAAGGTGCAACGCCTCTTCAATCAGGAAGGGATTCGAAGGCAACGAAATTTCCACCACCTCTTCGCCGGTGTACGAACGGGGGGCGGGGAAATAAACGGCCAAACATTCAGCGATACGCTTGCGGGCAGCAACCAGATAACCGTGGTAAAGTCGGCGGGGTTTGGGGGCAAGCGTAACCTGTTCACTGACCTGCTGCAGGATGATTTTGGCCAGGGAACCGGAAATGCGGATTACGGCAATGCCGCCCTTCCCCGGTGGGGTGGATAGAGCGGCAATGGTGTCATCGTCCATTGCTTTTCTTGCGGATGGTGATCACTTTGAGAAAAGCGTCGCCATCGCTTTTGGACTCCAGGTCAGCGTATTTGTTGATGGTCATATGAATGATTCGACGTTCGAAGGGATTCATTTCGGGCAGTTTGACTTCTTTGCCGTTGTGTCGGACCTGCTTGGCGTAACGGTGGGCCACGGCGCTCAATTCGATCTCTTTTTTCTTACGGTAGTTTTCGCATTCACAGAAAATTTTCTTGCCTATGGTATCGGAGAACAGACGGTTGAGGATGTATTGAACGGCATTGAGCAGGTTCGCGTTCTGGTAGAGCATCAGGCGGTAGTCATTACCGAAGAAGATCACCCGGTGAAAATTTTTATTGTCTTCCAGTTCAAACCGCAGATCAATTTTCATTTTTTCAATCAGCTTATTAAGAAAATTCTGGATTTCCTGTTGCTCGCTGCCGTCTGACATCCAGGCTTCAATGAAAATCTCGCGTTGTTTATGACCGAAATATTTGGTCTTTTCGGTTATGATCCGGTATTTCACCTGCTCTTCGGCAATGCTGAATTCTTCGGCCGCTTTTTGAATGGCTTCCTTCAACGAATTGGCGGCAACCTCTTTTTTCTGGATCATTTCTCCTTGGCTCCTTTCTTTCTTTTTATGATCTTTCGCTCTTTTTCTTCTTCCTTTTTCTGGTGGTGTATTTTTTCATTGATGATCTGTTGCTGGCCGATCTGCAGGACGTTGGAGAAGAGCCAGTAAAGGTTTAAGCCGCTGGGGAATGAGGCAAAGAGGACGACCATCAGCACCGGCATGATATACATCAGTTTCTTCTGGGTTTCGTCGCCGCCGGAGGGGGTCATTTTTTGCACGATCAACTGAGTGACTCCCATCAAAATGGGCAACAGATAAATCGGGTCTTTTTTGGAAAGGTCGGTGATCCAGAGCAGCCAAGGCTCGTGGCGGACGTTGATCGAAACACGCAGCAATTGGAAAAACCCCCAGAGGATGGGCAGTTGCAGAAGCATGGGCAAACAGCCGCCGGCCGGATTCACCTTCTCTTGTTTATAAAGCGCCATGACCTCCATGTTCATCAGTCGTCGTTGCTCCGGGTCGCGGGTGTTCTTGTATTTTTTGCGTATGGCTTTCAATTTGGGCTGCAGGGTTTGCATTTTGGCCATGGAAATGCTTGACGAATAGGTGAGCGGGAAAAGGATGATTTTCAGAAAGAGAGTGAAAAAGATGATCGCCCAGCCATAGTTGGGAATGAGGCTGTGAATGAGTTTGATGCCTTTGAGCATGAGTTTGGCCAACGAACCAAACCAGCCGTATTCAATGACTTTATTGGCGTCGGGGAAATCTTTGGCGATGGCAGCCAGCGTCCCTTCTTCTTTGGGGCCCAGGTAGATTGTTTTCGGGTTCTGGACAATAAAGTAAGAATAGAGGCGTATGTCGTTTGGGCCGGCCTTCTCTTTGATAATTTCGTATCCCAGTTGGGATTTGAAATTGGTTTTGAACATCGCTGCGAAATAGGTGGTCTCATAGGCAGCCCAGATAAAACCGCTGCCCAGATCACCGCGGGCTTTTTCCACCGTGGGATTGGCCGTGGGCAGGGTTTTAATCTTGACAAAATCGAGGGATTGCAGCGCGCTGCCGTTATAAGCCGCGATTTTGAGGTTCATCAGCAGGGTGCGTTCCTTGCTGATGTTGTTTTCCAAATCGGGACCGAAAACCAGTGGGATCGTTTCTCTTTTTTCCCGTCCTGAGAGAGCTGGCATTCCAGCTGAACCACATAGGAGCCGCCAGTGAACACGAATGTTTTTTGGGCGTAAAGATTTTTTTCCTTGTTGGCGTATGTGAAGGTAACCATCTGGCGCTGGCCCGGGAGGAGTTTGATAACTGGTTCGCCCTGATAGAGGAAGTTCTCGCCGTTTAATAATTTCAGTTCGGCGGCTTTCTCAAAGGGAGAAAAATAAAAGGGGTAAATGCCGGTGCTGCTGCTCAAGTCGGAAACGAGGTTGAGGGGCTTTTTCTGATCATCATTGTATTTCTTCAGGATAAAGGATTTCAATCCTGCACCTTTGTTGGTAAAAACAGCTGTAAAAAGGTCTGTTTCCACAGAGATTTCCCGTTCCTGATTTTCAACCTGATCGGCAGTGATCGGAGCGGCAGTGCCGTTTTCCTGTACAGTGCCAGCTGGTTCTTCCTCAAGCACGGCACTGATATCGAGTTTGGAGGCACTGCGTTCATCTTTTTTTTCAGCTGCTGGTTGGGAGCTGGTGGGTTGCCCAGTTTGGGGGGCTTGTCTGGGCAGTGGCTTGACGAAAAAATACTGGTAAATCATGATCACGGCAACCGAAAGAACGACTGCCAAAACTAACTTTTTTGTGTCCATTGCTTTTTTACCTCAAACGTATCTGGAACCGGATCATAACCGCCCGCATGCAGGGGGTGGCACTTGGCCAAGCGGCGAACGCCCAAATAAATACCCTTCCCGAGTCCGTGTTTGCGGATGGCCTGGGAGGTGTAATCGGAGCAAGACGGAAAAAAGCGGCAGTGGTTCCCCAACAAGGGGGAAACCGTTTTTTTATAAAGCCAGATGATCCGCAAGACAACCGTCTTCATTGTTTCGTGCTGATCTTGTCCAGCGCAGCCTGGAACAGCTGCCCGATCGGTTCGGCCTGAGAGCGATCGAAACTCCTTTTTACTGAGACCCAGAGGTCATGGGGCTGGTCCAGCCGGGATTGATATAAGCGAAACCACTCTTTCATCTTTCTTTTTATGTAATTTCTCCGGGTGGAATTTCCGATTTTACCGCTGACCGATACCGCAAAACGGCTGTAGGGAAGGTTGTTTTTTAATGCGTATAAAAAAAAAATCATGCTTCTGTCGGGATGCTTTTTTGAGGAGATAAAGAAACTCGCTTTCTTTTTTAATCCGCTGGTGGGTTTTGAGATGAAAAGGCATTTAAATGGCGGTTAGCTGTTTTCTTCCTTTCCGTCGCCGCCGTCCGAGTACTTCTCTTCCTCCCTTTGTTTCCATGCGCGCCCGGAATCCATGGTTTTTCTTTCTCTTCAGGTTGTTGGGTTGAAATGTTCGCTTCACAAAGCCGCTCCTTTCTTCTTGAAATTTAAGTTATAATATAAAAAAAAAACAGTTATTTGTCAAGATGATTACTGGGCAAAGAAACATTTTCCTATCTCCGGTCAATCACTTATAATGGGAATGGAGGTGACGATGAGTTATCCCGACATTTTAGAGCGGTTTATCAGCTACGTGACCCTGGACACCCAATCCAGTGAAGATTCACAAACTTATCCATCCACTGCCAAGCAACTCGATCTGGCTAAGAAATTAAAGGAAGAGCTCTCGGAGCTGGGCCTGGACGATGTGCAGGTCAACGAATGGGGGTACGTGCTGGCCACCCTGCCCGCCAATCGGCCGCAGTCGCTGCCCACCGTGGCGTTGATCGGCCACCTGGATACCTCGCCCGATGTGTCGGGAGCCAGAGTCCAACCCCAGATTCATCGGCATTATGACGGTCGCGATATTTGCCTTTCGGCAAAGGATAAACTTGTTTTGCGGGTGGAAGAAAATTCCTACCTCAAAGAGCAGATCGGCAAAACCATTGTCACCTCGGACGGTTCGACTCTGTTGGGCGCTGACGACAAGGCCGGAATTGCCGAGATCATGGACGCCCTGACTCAGTTGGTGAAAAATCCCTCCTGGCCGCGGCCACGCGTGCGGGTGATGTTCACGCCCGATGAGGAGGTCGGCCGGGGAGTGGAGCATATTTCGGTGGCAGAGATCGCCGCCGATGTCGGCTATACCGTGGATGGTGAAAAGTTGGGTGAAATCGAGGATGAAACATTTTGCGCCGATTCCCTGGAGATAAAGATCACCGGCATCAACGTGCATCCCGGCATGGCCAAGAACAAGTTAGTCAACGCCCTTAAAATCGCTGCTCGCATCATCGAAAAGCTCCCCCGGCGGAGCCTGTCTCCAGAGACCACTGCCCGCCGGCAAGGTTATGTCCACCCCCACCACCTCGCGGGAAATGTGGAAAGCGCCACCCTCAAATTACTTATCCGTGATTTCATGGAAGAAGGATTGAAGAAAAAGGAGGCGCTGATCAAAGAGATTGTCGAGCGCGTGGTGGGGCAATTCCCCGGCGCCGCGTTTGAGTGGAAAGTGATCGAATCCTACCGCAACATGAAGCAGGTGCTGAGTCGCTATCCCCAGGTGCTCAAAAAGGCTGAACGGGCCGTGGCGCTGGCCGGGCTCAAACCCAAGCGGGCCCGCATTCGCGGCGGTACGGATGGCGCGCGGCTTTGCTTTATGGGATTGCCCACCCCCAATCTGTTTACCGGAGGCAACAACTTCCATTCCCGCACCGAATGGATCGCCCTGGAGGATATGCAGAAAGCCTCCGAGGTGCTGGTCCACTTGCTGAAACTCTGGACAGAATCCTGAAAAGAAACCGCTGGTTGGGGCGGAGACTTAAGCCGGTAGTTCAATAATAAAACGGGCACCGCGGGGCTGATTGTCCACCACCGTAATCAGGCCGTTGTGCTCTTCGATGATGTTGTGGGCAATAGCCAGGCCCAGCCCGTTTCCCGAATTTTTTTTGGAAAAATAGGGGATGAATAGCTTCTGCTTGTCCTCGTCATTGATGCCAGGGCCGTTGTCGGCAATCTCCACTGTGATGAATTTGTTCTCCTGATTGTAGGTGGTACTAATTTCAATTTCCCCTTTCTTGTCCAGGGCCTCCAGGGCATTGTCCAGCAGGTTGACGAAAACTCGTTTGATCTGTTCCGGATCGAGTTTGACCAGTGGCGGCAGGTTGATATCGAGTTTGATCTGGAAATTCACCTGTTGGTATATCGTGGAATAAACCGAGATCATCTTTTCCAGAATCTGGTTGAGATCGCCTTGGGTGAATTTGATTTCAGGCAGCCGGGCAAAATTGGCAAACTCATCTGCCAGTTTCTTGATTGAGTCCAGTTCCTGGAGAATGATGTTCAAGCTATCCTCGACGATGCCGCGGAATTTGCGATCCGGTTGATCGAAACTTTTTTGGATGCGTTGGGCGGAAATCTGGATGGGGGTCAATGGGTTTTTGATCTCGTGGGCGATCCGTTTGGCCACTTCCCGCCAGACCAACAGGCGCTGGGCCTTGATCAGGTCGGTGAGATCGGTGATCACCACCAGAAGCCCGGCGAAACGGTTATTGATTGGATTGCGCAGCTGGGTTGTCTTGACCGCCAGGTTGAGGATTTTCCCCTTGAGTTTGATATCAATCTCTTTTTCTCTGATTTTGAAGCGGGTTTCATAGGCTTTGCGGATCAATGCGTGGATGTCGGGGTAGACACTTTCAGAAATGACCTGGGTATAATGTGTCTTGAGGATGTTATTGGTTTCGAGGGAGAGAGTACGGGCCGCCTCGGGATTAATGGAGAAAATTTCCCCTTTGGAGTTCAGGGCAATGACTCCGGAGGTAATGTTTTTGAGAATGGTTTCGATGATGCTGCGCCGGTGCTTGAGTTCGATCGTGCGGCGGTTTAGCTTGTCCTGTTTTTCTTTCAAATCCAAGGCCATGCGGTTAAACTCGCTGATCAGGATATTAAATTCGTCGCGAGCCGCGTAGTCGATCCGCACATCGAGATTACCTTTGGCGATTTCCGAGGTGGCGGCGACCAGTTTTTCAATGGGGATGGTAATGCCTTTGGCCAGATAAAATCCGAGCCAGGATGCGGCGAAAATGATCAAAATGGTGATGAACATAAAGAGGAGGATGTAGGTGTTTTTGACCGGGTCTTTCATTTCCTTTAGTTGGAAATATTGATTGACCGTGGCCGAGAGAGTTTTCAGGCTACCGCTGTAGCTTTCCGGAAAATACTTGCCGGTGAAGATGAGCATTTTTTCTGTGGGATTGATGTCAAAGGAAACACCGTTGCGGATCAGCTCCCCGTTCATTATGGCATCCACCTTGTTAACGCCGGTCCCACCCAGACCCTGATAGACGATATCCAGGGGCAAGTTTTTGTACGCTTGCATGGGGATGCGGGGGTTGATGAGGGAAAACGTCTCCGACTGGTTGCGGTAGATATTGATCACGTCCAGCTTGTATTCCAGCATTTTCTCTTTCAATTTACCCTGCAAGTACACTTTATTCTCATCGGTATACATCCGTTTCTGCTGGATCATGTCAGCGATCACGCTGGAATAATGCATCAGGTCGTTCTGCACCACGGCGTAATAGTTCTTGCGGGCGGTTTCCACGTTGGTCATGATGGTCTCAACGGGTGGCCTGAACCATTGCTCAATGCTGCGGCTGATCAATTCGCTGGCAAAGAAGAAAAGGAGCAGCGTGGGCAGGATGGAAAAGGCGATGAAAAAGAAGACCAGGCGGGTTTTGAAGCCGCGACCGATTTGGCTTTTATCATAATAGATTTTGAGGATATTGCGGGTCAGGATGAACAGGAAGGTCAGACCGAAGAGGATGATAATGATCCAGAGGCTGAAGATCAGGGTGTTGCCTTTAAGATAGAGTGGTGAAAAGTTTTTGCTCTCTTCAAAAAAAACACGGAAAATAACGAAAACAATGAACAGCAGGGCAAGGGCGGCAATAATCAGCCTCGCCCCTTTTAGCTTTTTGTCTTTCATTTCTTTATTTCCGGTTGTCAACCAAGCCCTGGCGGTAGAGCCCCATTCGCCTTTACTGTAGCACCTTTGGCGACAGCGTGTCAATTGACACAACCCCGGAAACATGATATTTTCCCTCCTTGCGCCTGTAGCTCAAAGGATAGAGCATGGGATTCCTAATCCCAGGGCTGGACGTTCGAGTCGTCTCAGGCGCAGGACTGAGGTTCGCATGAAGAAGAAGGAAAGAGTCCATCTCAAAGACGATCCGTTTGTCGATTTGGTGGAGAACGCCATTCAGTTCTTCAAGCGTTTTCGCCGTGAGATTCTCTGGGGGGGTGGTGCCCTGTTGGGAGTTTTGGTCCTGGTGCTGGCCCTGCTGTTGATCCGCTCCAGCTCATGGGACAAAGAAAACAGGCTGCTGACCCAGGCTTTGGAAGTCCGGAATGACACGGGTTTAACCGTGGATGAAAAAATCGAACGGCTGAAGGTGCTGAACGCCCAGCGAGGGATTGCCGCTGTCACCCCTCTGTTCGTGGCCCAGCTGTACTATGAAAAAGGCGAATTCACTCATGCGCATGAAGCCCTCAACAAATTTTCTGACAGCTGGATTCCCTTGATCAACGACCAGAAGCGCATGCTGGAGGCCGAAATACTCAGCGCCCTGGGTAAAGACAAAGAAGCTCAAGATATTCTCAACCTTCTATTATCCGCCGCCGAAACCCAACTGAGCAAAGATTATGTCTTATTGAACCTGGCTAAAATGCAGATGAAAAGCGGCCATAATTCCGAAGCCCGCAACAGTCTCAGGCGGATCATTGGCGAGTTTCCGAATTCGCTGTTTGCCCAAGATGCGCAAACATTTCTGGAAACGTTGGAAGGGGGTTGATCCGTACACCTAGCCGATTCCTGCGCTATTTACTTGGGCGGAAGGCCATGGGATAATGAGGGCGTGATTGAAACGTGCGCGCTGGTTGAAGAAGTAACGCGACTGGGTGAAACGTATTGCCGGATGAAAATCAGTGCCGCCGCGATGGCTCAGGCGGCTCAACCGGGAAATTTTCTGATGGTCCGGGTGTCAACCGGATGGGATCCGCTGCTGCGCAGGCCTTTGGGGATTTTGAAAGTCGCTCCCCCTCATCTCTGGCTCTATTTCCAGTTGGTGGGCAAAGGGACGCGCCTGCTGGCCAATTTTCGAGCGGGGGATTCGATCACGCTTCTCGGGCCACTGGGGAATGCTTTCCCCCAGCTCCAGCAAGAGCGCATCCTGCTGGTGGCCGGTGGCCGGGGGATCGTGCCGCTCTTTTTCTATGCCTCCCGTTTTTCCGGGAGCAATTCTGTTTGGCTGATTTACGGCGCCAAAACGATGGCCGACTTGCACCTGCTTGCCGAGATCGAACAATTCCCCTTGCAGCGTTTGTTGCTGTACAGTGATGACGGCAGCCAGGGTGAACGGGGTTTGGCCAGCGACGGTGTGCTGGAAATGGTCAAGGAACAGGGTATCCGCTATGTGTTTTCTTGTGGCCCGGAAGCCCTGCTGCGCTCCGTTGAACGGCTGATGGCCCCTCTGTCCGTCGCCCATTATGCGTCGCTGGAAGCCTATATGGGCTGCGGATTCGGCGTGTGCCTCAGTTGCGTGGTCAAGGGGAGCGATGGTTTATACCTCAAGGTGTGCAGCGAAGGGCCGGTTTTTGCAGCGCGGCAAATTCAATGGTAGATCTGAGCGTGGACCTGGGATTCATCCGCCTGCGGAATCCCCTGATCCCCGCCTCCGGGACATTCGGTTACGGAGAGGAATTTCAGCAATTTTTCGACCTGGATATTTTGGGCGCCTTGGTGATGAAGGGAATATACCGGGATCCGCGGGATGGTAATCCCCCGCCGCGACTCTATGAAACGCCGGCGGGCCTGATGAATTCCATCGGCCTGGCCGGACCGGGCTCGGAAAAATTGAAAGCCGCCATCGGCAAGTTGGCGCAGACGACGCGCACGCCGATTATCGTCAATGTGTGCGGCGGGAGCGATGAGGAATTGTTGGAAGTGGCGCAGATCTTCGATACCCAGAAAGAGGTCGCCATGCTCGAGCTCAATATCTCCTGCCCCAATGTTGGCCAAGGCGGCCAATGCCCGGCCCAGGATGAGCGCCACACCCACCGCCTGGTCAAGAAAATCAAACGGGGAGTCGGCAAACCCCTGATCGTCAAACTGTCACCCAATGTGGCCGATATTTCCACTATTGCCCGGGCTGCGGAAACGGCGGGCGCTGATGCCTTGTCGTTGGTCAATACTTTCCTGGCCCTGGCCGTGGACCTGGACCAGCGGAAACCGGTTTTTGCCAATTTTTATGCCGGTCTGTCCGGACCGGCCATTAAACCCCTGGCTCTGAAGTTGGTCTGGGAAGTGTGCCGCAGTGTGCGAATTCCGGTCATCGGTGCGGGCGGCATTGCCAGCGGCAGAGATGTGTTGGAGTATATCCTGGTCGGTGCCGCGGCTGTCCAGATCGGGACGATCAATTTCGTTGATCCCCTGGCCGCCCCCCGTATTCTGCGAGAACTGGAAGCGGAGATGCGCCGGCTGGGCATTGCCCATCTGGATGAAATCCGGGGGAAGTTGCAGACATGAACGATCGGTTGATCATTGCCCTTGACGTGGAGAGTTATGAGGCTGCCGCCCGCCTGGTTGACCAACTTCCCGATGCGCTTTTTTTTAAGGTTGGTCTCCAGGCGTACATGGGTTACGGGGAACGGATTCTTTCCCTGCTCCATGCTCGTGGGAAAAATATTTTTCTTGATCTCAAATTCAATGACATTCCCAATACCGTTTCCGGCGCCGTCCAAGCAGCCCTGAGGTTTTCTCCACGTTTTTTGACTCTTCATCTCTCCGGCGGCCGCGACATGATCTGCCGTGCCCGGGAAGCGGTGGAGCAGCGGTCGGATGTCATCCTGCTGGGGGTTACCGTTCTCACCTCTCTGAACGAAGGCGATCTGCACGAAACCGGCATTTGCCAAACCGTTTCGGAAACCGTTTTGCGGCTGGTCGAGCTGGGCGTAGGTGCGGGGTTGAAGGGGTTTGTCAGCTCTCCCCAGGACGTGGGCCTGTTGCGCAAAAAATTCGGTTCGGCGATCACCTTGGTTACACCGGGCATCCGGCCAGTCTGGTTTGAACCCGGCGATCAAAAAAGGATATGCACGCCGGCACAGGCCGTCGCAGCCGGCAGTGATTATTTGGTGATCGGCAGACCCATCACCCACCATCCCGAACCGGCCGAAGCGTTCCGCCGAGTGGCGCAGGAATGTGCGGATTGAGCCATGGCTCAAAAAAAAAAGAAGAATGTCGTTTTAAAAAAAACGCCGCGGCTCAAAAATTACAAGATTAAAATGGTCGGCCGCATTCACGACAGCTCCAATAAATTGAAACGGCGGGGGAAAAAGCAAGAATTGCTCAAAGAACTTGAGAAATGTTAATTTCGCCGCCAGGGAAAGTGCGCCAGCCGGGCAATTGCCGCTGTTTTGTTTTTAAGGTACAATGGGGGTGCGGCCTCTGAGGTCAACGCATGGTGCACACTGCCATCAAGAAAATTTTTCAGCAGCCGGAGTTTTTTCTGAATCAATCCGTCCAGATTAATGGCTGGGTCCGCACCCTGCGCAGCTCGAAAAATCGCTGTTTCATTGAAGTCAATGACGGCTCGTTTTTTAAAAATCTGCAGATCGTCTGCGAGGAATCGCTGGCCAATTTCAACGAGGTTATCCGTTTTCTGCTCGGCTCGGCTGTGCGGGTGCAGGGGCAGATCCTCCCTTCTCCCGCTTCCGGGCAACCCTTTGAACTGCGAGCTAGCCATATCGAAGCGGTTGGTCTTTCCAGCCTGGACTATCCGCTGCAGAAGAAGAAGCATTCCTTTGAATTTTTAAGAACCATAGCCCATCTACGGCCGCGCACCAACACGTTCATGGCGGTTTTCCGCATCCGCAGCCTGCTGGCCCAGGCCATTCATCAGTTTTTTCAGGAACGGGATTTCGTGTATGTGCACACACCGATTATCACCAGCAGCGATGCCGAAGGCGCTGGCCAGATGTTCAGGGTGACCACTTTGGATTTAACCGACATTCCCCGCAGCGAAGCGCAGGCAGTCGATTTCAGCAAGGATTTTTTTGGCCGGCCGACCAACCTGACCGTCAGCGGGCAACTTGAGGTGGAAACCTTCTGCATGGCCTTCGGCAAAGTGTATACTTTCGGACCGACTTTTCGAGCGGAAAATTCCAACACCCAGCGACACGCCTCCGAATTTTGGATGATCGAGCCGGAAATTGCCTTTGCCGATTTGCAAGACAACATGCGGCTGGCCGAAGAGATGCTCAAATACGTTATCCGTTATGTCCTGGAAAGGGGGGCCGAGGAATACGCTTTTTTGAACCGCTTTATTGATACACGGCTCATACAGCGCCTGCAGCAGATCGTCGACGCCCGGTTTGAGCATGTGAGCTACAGCGAGGCCATCCGCCTGCTGGAGAAGGCACCGGAAAAGTTCGGTTTTCCACCGCAATGGGGCAACGACCTGCAAACGGAGCACGAACGCTACATCAGCGAACAGATTTTTAAAAAACCCGTTTTCGTGACCGATTATCCCAAAGAGATCAAGGCTTTTTATATGCGCCTGAACGAAGACAACCGCACCGTGGCCGCCATGGACCTGCTGGTGCCGGAGGTGGGTGAAATTATCGGCGGCAGCCAGCGGGAGGAGCGCCCGGAGGTGCTGGTGCGGCGCATCCGGGACATGGGGTTGAACCCCGAGGATTACTGGTGGTACTTGGATTTGCGTAAATACGGCGGTGTGCCCCATGCCGGTTTCGGCCTGGGGTTTGAACGGTTGCTGATGTATCTCACCGCCATGGAAAATATCCGTGACGTGATTCCCTTTCCCCGCACGCCCAAAAACGCTGAATTTTAAAATTTGTGATCATCACGCAAAGGAGGTGTTATCCATGAGAAAATGGATCGTTGTCGCATTTGTTTTGGGGCTGGGAACGGCCCTTGTTTTTGCCGCCGCCATCCGTCTGGATGTCCGGGAGCATGTCCTGGCCAACGGCATGAAAATTCTGATGCTGGTTAAAGGGGATGCTCCCCGGGTGGTGTGCCATGTGTATTACAAGGTGGGCTCGATCAACGAGCGGCCCGGCATCACCGGTGTCGCCCATATCCATGAACACATGATGTTCAAAGGAACCCGGATGATGGGTGTCAAGGATTTTGATAAGGACCGGGAGCTTGATCAGAAGATCGATGCCTTGATGGAGAGGATCTACAGAGAAAAATATTGGCAGAGGAATGGCGGCGACAAGGAGAAGATCGCCCAGTGGCAGAAAGAAGCCGATGATCTGATCAATAACGAAAAGGCGCTGATCATCAAAGACGACCTCTGGGAAACATACATGCGCAACGGCGGAACGGGACTGAACGCCTCGACCTCCGATGAAGTCACCGGCTACTACGTGACTTTGCCCTCCAACAAGGTCGAACTGCAGATGCTGCTCGAGTCGGACCGCATGCGCAATGCGTATTTCCGGGAATTCTATTCAGAAAAAGACGTGGTCATGGAAGAAAGGCGGCTAAGTGAAAACAGACCGAATTACCTGTTTGATGAACAGGTGCGGGCCACGTTTTTTGCCGCCTCGCCCTATCACTGGGACGTGATCGGCTGGATGGATGACCTGAAAAGGATGACCAAGCAGGATCTGCAAAATTTTCATGACCGGTACTATGTGCCAAATAACGCTGTGGCGGTGTATGTCGGTGACATACAGCCGGAGCAGATCATCCGTCTGGCGGAGACCTATTTCGGTTCGATTCCCCAGGGGCCTGACAATGAACCCATTCGTACTGCCGAACCTCCCCAGTTTTCGGAAAAACGGCTTTACGGCGAGGGGCCGGCTGCGGCCAATATCTCCATGCTCTTCCATATGCCGGCCGACGGCCATCCCGATACCTATCCCCTGATCATCCTGGGACAAATTCTGTCCGGCGAAACCGGCCGCTTGTATAAAAGCCTGATCAAGGAAAAGGACCTGGCCACCCGGGTAGCGGCCTCAACCAATCCGCAGTGGTATGTCGGAACGTTCGAAATCAATGCCTTTCCCAAGAGCGCCAAAGGTGTGAGCCCGGAGCAATTGGAAAGTGAATTGTGGAGCGAGATCGACAAGGTCAAGAAGGATGGCGTCACGGCGCCGGAACTCGAAAAAGCCAAGAACAAGCTGCAGGCCCGTTTAATCATGAGCCTGCAGATGCCCATGGCCATCGCTTCGCGTCTTGGCCGGGCCGAGCTGAACCGGGGGTGGCGAAGCCTGCTCACGGATTTGGAGCAGCTGCAGAAGGTGAACGCCGCTGAAGTCCAAGCGGCAGCCAACCGCTATCTGCTGCGCGACAACGCCACCATTGCCATTTACAAACGCAAGATGGGCAAATAGTCCCCGAGGAGGATGCGATGAGAAAGAATTTTATTTTCGTTCTGATGCTTATAACGCTGAGCCTTGCCGCCGGCCTGGCCCAGGAGAAAAAACCCCAGGATTTAAAGTTTCCACCCCTGGCCTTTCAACCCCCCCAGCCTCTATCCTACCGCACCGTACTGGCCAAGGCGCTGCGCGTCTACATGGCCGAAGATCATTCCCTGCCGCTGGTCAATATCAGCGCCTTGATCAACTACGGATCCCTTTACGATGGCAAGGAAAAAGCCGGGCTGGCTCAGCTGCTTCAGGGCACCCTGATCAAGGGCGGCACCGTCAAAAGAGAAGGGGGTATGATCGAGGAGCGGATCGATTTTTTGGGCGCCACCTTGACCTTCATGGTCAGTGAACGAACTTCCACTCTGTCGCTTTCGGTATTGAGCAAAGACCTGGACGAGGGGTTAACCCTCTTTTTTGATGTGCTTCTCAACCCCTCATTCCGCGAAGAGAGTCTCAAGCTCGCCAAGGGCAGAATCGTTGAGGATTTAAGACAGGCCAACGATTCTCCGAGCGCGGTCTTGGCCAGAGAGTATGAGCGTTTGCTCTACGGCGATCACCCGCTGACGGTTCAGCCTTTGAAAAAGAGCGTGGATGCCCTTGGCCGTCAGGATCTGCTGGAAACCCATCACCGTTACTTTTTTCCAAAAAACATGATTTTGACCGTGGCCGGGGATTTTGACAAGAGCATTCTGAAAAACAAAATCAACAAGTTGTTACATCCGGCAAGGAATCAGACACTGAAACTGCCTTCCTTACCCAGCCAATTTCCAGTTGTAGAACCGGGCGTGTATTTCATTCAAAAAGACATCAACCAGGGATACATCAGCATGGGCCACCTGGGCATTGCGGATACCGATCCCGACTATTTCAAAGTCCAAGTGATGAATTTTATCCTGGGCGGTGGCAGCTTTACCTCGCGAATCACCTCCAAGGTGCGCTCCGATGAGGGGCTGGCCTACAACACCGGCAGCCGTTTTACCTACCACTGGGGATTCCCCGGCACGTTTGCGGGGTATGTGCAAACCAAATCCTCCACCGTCGGTTATGCCATTGAACTGATCCGCCGGGAAATGGAGCGCATTCGCCAGGAGCCTGTCAAAGACAGCGAATTGGACACGGCGAAGAATTTCTATCTGGAGAGTTTCGCCGACTTCTTTTCGACCCCCGCCGCGATTGTCCGCAATTTTGCCAATCTGGAAATGCAGCAGAAGCCGCTGGATTACTACAACACCTACCGCCAGCGAATCCAGGCCGTGGACAAAGCCGCTGTACAGGAAGCGGCTCGCAAGTACATTCATCCGGAAAAGTTGGCCATCCTGATTGTCGGGAACTGGAATGCCTGCAACGTGGCTTCGGACAAGTTCCCCTTTACGTTGGATAAATTCGGTCCGATTCACCACCTGCATTTGCTTGACCGTTTGACCGGGGAATGGCTGGATTGAGTGATGGGCAAGGTCATCGCCGAGGTGAGTGTGGTTCCACTGGGCACGGCCAGTCCGTCACTGAGCGTTTACGTGGCGGAAGTGGAGCGGGTGTTAAACAGTTACCCGAATCTAAAGTCGCAATTGACGCCGATGGCCACCATACTGGAAGGCGAGCTGGAAGAAGTGTTGCGAGCGCTGCGGGCCATGCATGAGGCGCCTTTCCGTCAAGGCGCCTTGCGGGTTTCCACCCGACTGGTGATTGATGAGCGGCGCGACAAAGACGCCAGCCTGGAGCAGAAAGTCCGCGCGGTAAAGAACAAGCTATAGGGGAAGCGGCGGGCGTCAGGGAACCGAGTACACTTTGATTCGCCCCATGATGGAGAGGGTGATTCTCACGCGGTGGTTGTTGACCTGCAGGCTGAACTGTGCAGAGCGGTGAGGCATAACCGCTGGGAAAGAATACCGGTGAGGCGTTCATTGACAAATGGGCGTTGTCGCTCAAGAGGAATTGCTGCAGGGGTTGCCAGCCGGTTTGCTGTTTGATTTTAAGCAGCAGCTGCAGACCCTGGCATTCGACCTTGACCGGCTGGTTGCGCAAGATGGCTTGATAGCGTGCGTGTTGCAGCGCCGCGGTGACCGTACGGATATTGCGAGTTAATTCCAGTTGGTTAAACAGGGCCTTCATGCCAGGGAAGGCGAAGGTGATTAAAAACGAGAACAGCGTCACACTGACCAGCAGCTCCACCACGCTGATGCCTCTCCTATTCATCGTTGTTCTCCTGGATAAAGGGAATGCAGAAATGCGTCAGGCACTTGAACGGTTGGGTGCGCAGGTAACCTTCAGAGGTTAACGGCGTTTGACTGAAGTGGATGGTGATGGCGCCGCTGTTTTCGAGGTCATTGGCAAACAGGCTGCCGTGAATGGTACTCCGTTTTCCCTGGTTGCTGAAGGTGCCCTCGCTGATCATGGCGGCACGAATTTCCACATCGGTGTCCGCTTGGATGACGATAGCCGCCTCTCTGAGTTGTTTGCCTAGGAAATCGCGGCTGCAACTGATCAGGGCTAGATTGGAAAAATTAATTTTTTTAAGCTGCACGTTTCGGGTGGTAAGGCTGGTTTGAATGATTATTTTCCCCGAAGCCAGAATCTGAAGGCCTGACGTGGGGAGGAGGCCGCCGCTGCCGTCTTGGCTCAAGGACCAGACATTGCCGTTGATGACGATTTTTTCATGAAAAAAAAAGTTTCCCCGAAGTGCCGGTTCCCAGCCGTCTGCATCGGGTTGGCCAGGCACGTAACTGAATGTATAGCGCTGGCCTTGAATCACGAAGTCTATCTGCTGGCGATCGCCGTTGCTGGAAAGAATCAGTTTCTGAATATCTCCTTGAATATAAAGAGATTCGATAATTTCGCCTTCCTTGACTGCGTATATCCCTTCGGGAATCGGTTGCGGGGAAATCTCGAGCCCGATTTTTTTCCTGAGTTCTTCCCAGCTAAGCGGTTCTCCTTTGAAGCGAAAGGCGTCCAAAAGAAACCGTTCGAGATCGTTTTGAATTTCCACTGAGCCCAGCAGCGGGCAGAAACCTGGTTCTATCCAAACATTTCTTTTTAGCATGAATGGGGCCGCCCCTTCTTTGGTTTGCTTGTGGATGAACAGGGGGAATTGGCCGACCGGTATCTCGCCTTCCAGGAGTTCCACGGTTGCTTGAGCGCTGACCGTCTGGTTGGATTCGCGATGGGCGGCTGTCAATTCGCTGGTTATTCGGGTTTTTTTTAACTGCGGAGTGCTGGGTAGGGGATATTGATGGAAAAGACAGTGAATGAGGAATTCCTTTTCGTTGGCATCCGGGAATTGAAGTGCAGTAAAAAATTGATCGGCCGGCGCTGTGAACTGGTTCATATCTGAAGCGAACAGGGTTTCTCGGTAAAGGTGAAGATAAAGGAACAACCGAGACCAAACCTTCTCCTTGCCGTTCCAGGTTTTCTGCCGAATCGCAGCAATCTTGCTGTGCAGTAGGGAATGGGTGACTATGGCCGCACCGCTGGCTGTAATCAGAACCACAAAGATCGAGCTGACGATGATATTTCCCTGGATTTTCATGGCTGCACCATGTTGCTGAGAAAAATATAGCCGCGGATCTGTTCTTTTTTGTTGACTTCAATGCGATAGAGGACGGCTTTGGAATCGGGGAAAAAAGTCACGAAAAAATCGCTGACCTCTTCGAGCAGGGGCTGGAAGTTTCCGCGATCGGCTTTCCTTTTCAGCGCCTGTTGAGCCGGATAGTAGCGGTATTCGACCTCTTTGAGCACCACCGCGATGCTGGCGACCTGAAAATCACTTTCCAGATTTTTTTTCAAACGGATCATTCCCTTGTTGCTTTGGACAATTTCGTTGAACTCCACAATGCCTCGATCGGGGTTGTAGATGACGATTTTTCTGTTTTTGGTAAAAAAATCATTGGGATTGATTTGCACACACCCGGCACCCGCCGCGGCATTGAGCAACAGGGGCTCGGCACTCAGACCAAACGTCAGCTTGAAACCATCCGCCCCGTATTCAAATAGGGGAAACGGCGTGAGCTGGGCTGCTTCTTGCAGGCGCATGCCGCATTTGTTTAAATCGGATTTGATGGTATCCACCGCATGAAAGATGCCTTCCAGCCTTTCCTGACTGGTCAGTACCTTTTTGGCCTGTTGGCCGGTTGTAGAGATGTTGGTCAGCACAATGGTCAAAATACCCAGGCCCAATGACAGCGCCACAATCATTTCCAATAGTGAAAATCCTTTAATCATGGGTCACCTCCTTGATCCACGCCGATTTATAGAAGCGGACAGTGCTGTGAAACAGGCGACTGCCTACGGAAAGATCGAACTGCTTGAGATACTCTGACGACAATGTGCAGCGCCACTTGATCGTGAATGCCTCCAGATTTTGCTGATGCTCTCCAACAGCCAGTTCGGGCGCGTCGAAGGGAAGAGCCAAAAGAACATTTTCGATTTCAGCCGTTTTTTGCAGCCCCTGCAACAAAGCGGATGATTTTTTTATTTGGGCATATGAAAAAGAGAATACATAAATCAAGAAGATAAACGCCAGAGCCACCAGCCATAACGACACAATCGTTTCCAAAACCGTAAATCCCTTTTTCATGGCTCCTCCAAAAAAGGGTATTCATGACTGCTGCCAAGTGGCTAAAAACTGGAATGGGCCTGGGAATGCGGTTTTGCGAATTTCCAGACCCAGGCTGAGTAAATTTTACTTTACCTGTGGCGATTAAAGTGTAAAGTCTTTTTTACACAATCCCGAAGCTGAGGGGAATGTACAACCATGGAAAAGATGAAGCCAGGACAGCGTTTAGGAGATCAAATAAGCCATACTGGCCACTTGGCAAGAGAGATGATAGCACCGCTGCAGGAGGTCAACATGACACACTTTAAAACAATTGTTTCCGGTGCGGTGTTGGTTTGCTTTTTGGCGCTGCTGACCAGCTCGGTTATTTTTGCCGATCAGCAACCGGTCGCAAACGCTAAAAATTTGATCAACGTCAACAGTGCGGACGCCCAGCAGCTGGACAAGCTGCCACGCATTGGCCCGAAAATGGCCCTGCGGATTATCGAGTACCGCAAAACCAACGGCAATTTCAAACGCATTCAGGACCTGATGAAAGTCAAAGGCATCGGGCCCAAGGTGTTTGAAAAGCTGCAGGCGCTGATTACCGTTTGAACCAAAGGGGGACCGGCGACGGTCCCCTATCTTTTTTAAGGAGGTCGGCATGGATGCCAAAATCAAAGAACTCAATTTGCTGCTGCTTTATCTCACCGGCTGGGAAGAAGAGTCCCGGAAAAATCCCGGTGAAAAAATTTTCCGAGCCTGGAAAGGCTACCTGTTCGAAGTCCTCAACGAGCTGGAGGAGGAGAAGTTGATTCAGCAGTTCAAGAATGCCAAGTCGTTGATCGTGACCGATACCGGACGACAGGTTGGGGAGAAACTGAAGCAACAGTATTTGCGCTGATGGCGGCCCGGTTCAAGGAATAACTCGAGGCGGAGACGCGCGGGCAGTGTCTCCGCCCCTTTTTATTTGTGAAACTTTTTGATGAATTCTTCCACTTCCGGGATCCCGCCCTGGAAGATCAGATAACCATTGTAGGGTTCGCGCTCGGTGATTTCACCGGCAATGGGTTTGAGCATCAGCTCTTTCACCTTGGCCAGGTCGCCGGTTTGGCCCAGCGCCCAACCGAGCTTGATGTAAGCCACTTCCGGCAGCATGTTTTCTGCCGGGATGATGCCCAGACTCATCAAATCCCGCCCCGTGTCGTAGACAAACATGTGCACATACCCCCAGAGGGTTTGCACCGTCATGTAGATGGCCACACCCTTCTGCGTGGCCCGTTCGATGGCCGGGATACAGGGGTTTGTTTACGTGACCCAACCCGGTGCCCGCGATCACAATCCCCTTGTAGCCGTTATCGACGAGGGCATCGATGATATCGCGCTGCATGTTGGGGTAGTAGTAAATCAGAGCTACTTTTTCTTCAAAATAGGGGAAAATATTGACCTGCCGATCTTGGCGGCGGCGGTTGTAATCGCTGCGCAGAGGGGTGATCTTTTCCCGGCTGACCATGGCGATGGGAATATCGCCGATGGTGCGAAAAGTGGAGCGGTAAGAGGAATGCATCTTGCGCACACGAGTTCCCCGGTGCAGGAGGCCGAATATTCGTCGGAGGTGGGGCCGAACATGCAGACCACCGAGCTCGGCGATGTCCGCTTCAGCCGCTGTCTTGTGAGCGTGGATCAGGTTGAGCGCCGCATCCGAAGATGGGCGGTCGGAGGAACGCTGGGAGCCCACCAGGACAATGGGAACGGGGCGAATTCTGCACCATGAACGAGAGGGCAGCCGCTGTGTGGTGCATGGTGTCGGTCCCGTGGCCGATGACGATGCCGTCGATTCCCTTGCGAATCTCCTCGCCGATGGCCTTGGCCAGAATTTTGTACTTTTCCGGCCCCATGTTTTCGCTGAATATGGCGAAGAGCTTTTCCGTGGTCAGGTTGCAGATGTCGGCCAGCTCCGGGACGGCGCCATACAGTTCCCCCGGCGAAAAGGCGGGGATCACGGCCCCGGTCCGGTAATCCAGGCGGGAGGCAATCGTGCCGCCGGTGCCCAGCAGCTTGACGTTGGGCTTGCCCTTGGATACGGGGAACTGTTTTTCAGGAATCTTGTAGTGTGCCTCTTTGTAGCCGTATTCTTTCATTTCCATAATGGTGTCCACCTCGATCCCGACGTTGTAGCCGTTGCTCAGCTTGACAACGATATGCTGGACGTCGTCGTTTTCCGAGCGGGGGAGAACGATACCTTTAAAATCACCGCGGCTGGTCTTGATGTAGGCCTCACTCCAGACGCGGATGTTAAAGGCTTTCAGTTTTTCCAGTGCCGGGCCTTTATAGCCTTTAAACAGGTCAGCCATGTCCCACTCCTTTTTCAACCAGTGAACGAAGTTCGCCCAGAGGCAGATTCCCCAAAGCCAGCTTCCGCAGATTGCCCATGATCCAGCGGGTTTCGGCGCCGGGCCGGTTGGAGGTTTTAATCTCTTTGAACTTTTCCCGAAGCAGGGGGATGTGAGCGAGTATCTCGTTTCGCTCCACGGGTTTGAAATTGATCGTCGTCAGCACCGAGTGCAAGTCCATGTGGGGATGCTGAACGACAACGGGCAGCATCGCTTTGGCGATGGCCTGATCAAGATTCTGGCGGGTGATGAACAGAAGCAGGTCGTGGATGCGCTCGGGCGTAAAATCGGCGGCCGGGGCTCCCTGGCCCTGCAGATGCTTGAAACAATGAGCGAGCAGTGTACCCACAAATTTGGGTGTCAGCGGGCAATCGGCGCTGATTCGTTCTATGAGAGGGACCAGGTTCAGCTTGAGAAGGTAGGCATGACTGTCTTCGGGAATCTGCCACTCTTGCAGTTGGCAGAAGCGCTGTTCCACCTCGATCGGCAGGCGGCGGCGGATGGACTGGATTTCATTTTCACTGATGGGAATCGGAGCGGAATCGGTGTCAGGGTACATGCGGTCCGGGCCGGGTAGCACGCGTTCGAAAAGCGTGGTGCCATCCGGCAATGCTTTGCGCGTTTCGTTCGGCACACGGCTGAAGGCCAGCCGGCAACGTTCTTCGATGGTTTCCAGAGCGGTGGGCATGTCGTCTTCCGGCCCCCATACAAGCAACTGGGCGTCATCGTCTGCGGCTTTGAGCAGCTGTCGCAGAGTGGCCAGCTGGGTTGTGTTGGCCCAGGCGGGAAAGAGGTTCGGAATGGGCCAGGTTGGGTTTTTCCAGGCAGGCGATCACTTTGAGTCGATCGCTGAGTTCGTCGGCAAACGTTTTTCCCGGTTGGGTGAAATGAGACAGTATGCTGCGGAAGCCGGGAAGATTGATTGCCAGGATGCGCTGTTTTTTATGCAGAGCATCCCGCAGAGGGATATAATCACCTACGACGGCACCGGTTTCAAGTGCTTGCCAAGAGAGTTTCCAGGATTCGGGATCGCCCATTTTCTGGCAGAGGATTTTTTTTATTTCCAGCAGAGCTTCCTGCCGGAACGCTTCGTTGTGGGTCAGTTCGGGTATCCGGCGGATGTGGGCCACCCCTTTGATTTCCACCCGAGTGCCGCCCTCGACGCTAACATTGACGTCCTCGCGGGTGGCGCCGATACCGGTGCGGACCTTGCCGGTGCTGCGGGTCAGGAAGCGAATGTAGTGGGCCGCTTCGGCTGCCTCGTCCGGCGTGAGCATGTCCGGATAGGTAACGGTTTCAACCAGAGGAATGCCGAGCCGGTCGGTGGTGTAGATACGCCAGTGCCCCACATCCAGAGACTTCCCGGCAGGCATCCTCTTCAATGCTCAGTTGCAGAATGCCGACCTTCTTGTGTTTCAAGGGAATGTCGCCGTCGATACCCACGATTGCTGTTCGCTGGAACCCGGTCGGGATGCTGCCGTCCAGGTACTGCTTGCGGGTGATGTGCAACTCGCCCACCAGCTTGGTTTTGAGCAGCAGGGCGATCTCCAAAGCAATGTCCAAAGCCTGGCGGTTGAGCAGAAACGGCGGTGTGTCGTCGATATCATAGGTGCAGGTGGTCTCGTTTTTAATGCGGTAGATGATGTTTTTACGAGTTTTGAATTCCATTAAGGCGGTGCCGTCGTATTCGCCCAGCTCGCTTAACGTCGGGCGCATATGCCGAATTACTTCGGCGTCGAATTCGTTTTCTTTCTGGTAGATTCCGGCCGGGCAGCGGCAGAAGAGTTTCTTTTCGGTTTTCAACTGCTGATGCACTTCCAGACCGCATTTGAATCCCAGCCGCGAGTAGGTCTGCGGTGTTGACTCGGCCCGGGGAACATAGCCCACCTGCCGCTCTGTCTCCTTGTAGTTGGCCTGTGAATCGACGGGGGTCTTCATTTTCAGCCCGTGGTCTCGCCGGGTAAAAAAGCGTTCAACGGACTTCCGTGGCCAGAGGCAATTTATGTTTGACAGCCTCCCGGAAAGACGTCGAGTCGTTTTCCGGGGCATTGACGGTTCCCCAGAGGAATCGGCTGTGCCACTCCACGGCGATGGTACCGTTGTAGGGATCGCGGATGTGCAGAGAGCAATCGGCGCTGGGAGTGATTTCTTTTTGCCCGGCCACCGCCAGCCATTGAGTCAGAATGGTTTTAGCCTCGGGGGCATCAGCAGCCAACATGATGAACGCCGAGAATCTGGCACTCCCCTGCGTGTAGTCGGCCATAAATGCCGAGTGCAAAAATCGGTGGCCCAACACATTTTTCAGCAGGAAACGTTCGGAATGGGCGACCTTGCCATCGTTCGGAAACCAGGTTAAAACGGCGGGCATTCCGGGTTGAGGTCCAAGGCGGCGGACCAGGGCGGTGGCGATTTGCGTCAGGATTTGCCGGTCTGAAACTCCCAACTCAAAGGCGTTCATTTTGACGTAATATACGCCGTATAGGAAATTCAATGTTCCTTTTTCATAATATCCCTGGGTGCCAATGCCCAGGTAATTGCCGACCAGAGGTTTTTCGGAACTGAAAATGCCGAATGCGTTCTGCGCATCACTGTGCCGATAGATCTCCACGGTCAATGATTTTTTCCCTGTGTTTTCGTAAGTCTGAACAGCCAGTTCCTGAAAATCGTAGCTGAGGAAATTTTCTGCTGCCCCGTCGATATATTCGTAGAGAGTGGCTGAGTAGTAGAATGCCGGGTTATCCTTTTTCTGCCAATCGGCGATAGCGGGGAAAAGCGCGGCCATCGCGCTTTCCGGACTCTGTATTCCGGCAACTGCGGCTTGCAGCAGCAGGATGTACCCCAGCAGAGCAACCACTTTCTTCATGTGCGGGGCAACCTCCCTGGAGGCGGCAATCAAGCGAACCAGTCGGCCGGAACGTCCTGAATGCGGATAATGTTTTTAATACGCGCGGCGACGTCGAAACCTTTGCTGCAGCGCACCGGGCAGGTCTGGCAGTTCTGGCAGGCCGTGGAAGGGAGCTGCAGTGACGCCACCAGGTCCTGGGCGGCGGAGAAATTTTTATACGCGTGGGCGTACATGTAACCCCGCATCAGCGCGGGAATAGGCAGGTTGCCTGGGCATTGGGGGAGACAGCGGTTGCAATGCTGGCAGTAAAAACCGGCAACCTTTTGCCCCGGGCCCAGCAGATCGGCCTTTTCCTTTTCGTTCAACGTCACATCGGACATCACGGGCAAGTCGTCCTGTATCTGTTCAAAGGTGGTGAAGCCGGGAATGGCCGTGGTCACATTCGGGTCCTGCAGCACCCACTTGAGAGCCGCACGCATGTTGATGGGCAGCATTTTTTCCTTGTCCCAGTACACGCCCGCCTGGGTTTTCATGGCCACCACGCCCACGCCTGCCGCGGCCGCTTTGGCAATGGCTTTGCGAATCGCCGGATGATGATCGTCGCGGAAATTCAACCCGGTCAACACCACGTCATACAGTTTGCTGTCGATGACCGCCTGGATCACTTCCGCCTGGTTTTGATGGCTGGTGACGCCGATAAAACGGGCCTTGCCGCTTTTTTTTGCCTTTTCCAGCGCGCGCATCAACGGTTCAAACAAAACCGCTTCGCGTTTCCACACATTATGCAGATAAAGGATGTCGACATATTCCAGTCCCAAGCGCTGCAGACTGATATCCACTTTTTCCAGGAATGCCTCCCCGCTGGTCTGGGGGGTAAAAAGGCCGCTGTCACGATCCATGGGAAAGCCGGGAGCCTTGGTGGCGATGACAAAAGAGTCCCGCTTCCGGCCTTTCAGCACCTGGCCGATCATTTCTTCGTTGCGGCCGCGCTGGTAGCCGTGGGCCGTATCCAACATGCGGATGCCCGCATCCAAGGCTGCTTTAACTAGGTTGGGGTTGTCGGAATTCATCACGCCCATGGAGACGACCGGCAACCGGATGCCCGTCTTGCCCAAGGTGCGGATGATGACTTTCGTTTCCGGCGAACGCTCCTCGTCATGGGACTGGCCCTTGATCGTTTTGGGAAGGGCCAGCAAGCCAGCCAAACCGGTTATTCCGGTTTTCAGGAAATTTCTGCGATGGACTTTCGTCTTTGGCATGCAAACCTCCGCTCTGATTATACCAGTAAACATTTCTTTTGAACAGCAGGATCCGCTAGAGCAAGCGCTGCAGGATTTTAATTGATTTGACCGCCGGTGCCACGTCATGAACCCGGATGATGGCTGCCCCGTTGATGATAGCCACGACGTTGGCCGTGATCGTTTCTTCCAGGCGGCTCGCGGGGACTTCTTCGCCCGAAATTTTTCCTAGGAACGTCTTGCGCGACGTGCCGATCAACAACGGTAGATCGAAAATTTTAAATTCATGCAGATGCTTGATGATGTCCAGGTTGTCCTGCGGTCGTTTGCCGAAGCCGATGCCGGGGTCGAGAATCAGTTTTTCTCTTTTGATTCCCTTGGCCAGAGCGAAATCAATGCGTTCCTGGAAAAAATCCTTGATTTCTTCAACCGCGTCGGCATACTGGGGATTCTCCTGCATCGTTTCGGGCATGCCTTTCATGTGCATCAAAACCACAGGCACGGACAGTTTGGCAATAGTTTCGGCCATGCGTTCGCTGAAACGGAGCGCCGATATGTCGTTGATGATATCGGCGCCAGTCTCTTCGACCGCCATCCGGGCGATGTCGGCCTTGCGGGTATCGACCGAAACCACGACGTCGAATTCTCTTTTTATTTTCTCGAGCAGTGGCAGCACCCGGTCCATCTCTTCTTCGACCGGGATGGCGCGCGCGCCGGGGCGGGTGCTCTCGCCGCCGATATCAATGATGTCTGCACCGGCATGAAGCATTTGCCCGGTCTGACGCAGGGCCTCCTCCAGGTTCAGAAATTTTCCCCCATCCGAAAAGGAATCGGGAGTCACATTGAGAATACCCATAACCAGGGGTGCCGGCTTTTCCAGGAAGCGGTTCCGCAGATAGAGCTTCATTGGTGAGCGGATTCAGGGGTGCCGCAGGCGTTCGCGGAACAGGCGCAGCCCTTCTTCGCGGGTTTGAAACTCGCCATCCATCTGCATCTCGTACAATTTTTTCAGATAAACCCCCATTTCCGGACCGGTTTGATGCCCAGGGGTTTGAGATCCCGGCCCAGCACCAAGGGTTTGATGGTCTCCTGGTTGATGTGGTATTCGTCCTTTTTGGCTTGAAACCAGTGGGCAATATGATCCACATCACTGAAATTCAGGGGATCGGCTTCACGCGATTGGCGGTCGGCAAAATCCAATAACAGCAGCAGGGCATCCTCGCCCTCCATGTCTTTGACCGCTCGGGCAATGGCCTTGAAACTGATTTCCTCGCGCAGCCGAAACAGATCGTAGATGCGGTGGTGGTTTTTAACCAGGCTGAGGATGACTTTTTTCAGAGGAAAATTTTTCAGCGTTTCGATGCGCAGCCGGCCGAGAAACTCCTCGCTCAATTGCAGGCCCGCGGCGTCGTGGAAAGCCGAGGTGATGGTCATGCGGTCGCGTTTGTACTCCCAGCGGGTGGTGGTGGCTTTGCCGGTATCGTGAAGCAGGGCGGCCAGCAACAAGGCCAGGGTCCTCTCCTCGGGAAGGCGATACAGGCCCGCCAATTTTTTGGCGATGTCCACAGTGTTCAGGGTGTGGGCCCAAACGGTGTGATGCTCCTGCTCGTCTTTCTCGGGATGGAAATTGGCATCTTGAATGGTCAAGGTCAAGCTGGACAATTGGGGAAAAAGTTTTTCCAGCACGGACAGTCTGAAATATTCCTCCAGCCCGCGCGAGGGCCGCTCGGATTCCAGAAGCAGGCGGAACAGTTCATCGACGATGCGCTCACTGCTGAGATCGAGCAGGTTCACGTTCTTGGCCTTCAGGTAGATGGCGTCCTCGATCTGGAATTTGAGCACCGCAGCGAACCTCGCCGCCCGCAACACGCGCAGGGGGTCATCCAGGAAACTTTCCGGTCCGGTCATGCAGATGCGTTTCTGGCGGATGGCCTGGACGCCCACGAAGGGGTCGATCAGGGTATGGTCCAGCAGCCGGATGGCAATGGAATTGCAGGTGAAGTCCCGTCGGGCCAGATCCTCTGCCAAAGTTATGTGGGGGCCCGCTTCGATGATGAAATTTTTATGGGCATGGGATTCCGGGGCTTTTTTTTTGTCTTTGCGGGGAACCGAGATGTCGAAGGTTCCTCCCGGCGAGGGTGAATTTGACCACCGCGAAGCTCTTGCCCACATTGCTCGTCTTGCCGAGGGGTGCCAGTTGCTTTTCAATCTCCTCGTAGGTACTGCCGATGACCAGCAGATCGATGTCCCTTCGCTCGTTAATGCGACCATTCAGGAAGAGGTCGCGCACGCTGCCGCCCACCAGGAACACCCGGTCTTGGAAGATATCGCAGAAAAGGTTCTTGTTCGGGAAATCAAGGGGGAGTCGCTCAGATGGCATGATAAAGGAATTCTTTCAAATAGATAACAAATGCGGACATCTGCTGGAAATGCTCTTCGTCAATGGCAACGATCTGAATACCCAGCCGGTGCCCGTTCAGGTTGGCTTCGGAGCGAACCGCCTTAATCTCTTTGACGGTAAATGGACCCAACGGAGTCAATACCTGGGTATTGCGCAAGGTCTGGTTCAGGGAGATTTTTTTCAGATGGGAGGCGGCGGTAAGGCCGAAGCCGGCCATGGAAATATCGGTGACGTGGGCTTTCAAGTTACCGAATTCGGGGTCTTTTAAAACCATCTCCACCTTCAGTGCCTCCGGGACTGAGACCCGGGGCATGGCGCGCATATCGGCATCGGGCATCTGGTGGCTCTCGATGAATTTTTTAAATTTGGTTCTCAGCGCTCGCTTCCCCCAATACTCAAAGAAAACATATAAAAAGATAGCGATGAGGACAAGCATGAACATAAAAAGGGAAAACTTGAGAGCCTGGGAGGTTTTTTTTTCGGCAACAACTGCCAACAGAGGTAGAAGGATCAGGGCGCCGCTCATTGCTGGAATAATAACTGTTTGGGCGGGCGATGTCAAACGCCGGGAATTAAAGGGGGTGGCGGCATGCTATAATGGACTATCCATGATTCAGGACGCATTCAGTTCCAGGCTTCTGAGGCAAATCGAAACGGCAAGACCGGGAACCGTGTTGGATGCCATTGCGAAAAACTGTGCCGAACTGGGAGTGGCCGCTCTCTTTGTCCTGAGAAAAAACCCCATCATCTGGCTTGTGGGGGAGAATGAAAACCTTGAAGAGAAAAGGGAACGACTCAAGTGCTGGCTCCGTTTCCTGGAGGTGGAGCCGGCGGGGATTCATATTTATCCTTTGCCTTTTGCCGATCCTTATATCAACAACCTGCCGGAAGTGAGAAAGATCGAGTGGAAAGGTGAGTTGCTGCAGGACATCTTCCGGCAACGGCGAGTGCTGGTGCTTAGCACCCTGGCCGCTCTCAACATCCCACTGGAACGGGATCTCGAGCTGGCAGACATCGGCTGTCCGATCCGCAAAGATACCCCGATCGGTCGCGACGCATTCATTGCTCGGGCTAAGGACTTGGGCTATTTACCCCGCCCGGTGGTGGAAGACAAAGGGGATATTGCCTGGCGCGGCAATCTGGTCGACCTGTTCGCCGTCAACAGCGATGCGCCTCTGCGTCTCGAATTTGAAGGGGAACGAATCGTTTCGCTGCGCCAGTTTGACCTGAGCAGCCAACGTTCCATCGGACCGGTCAATGATTTTTTTATTTCTGCCAACCGTTTTTTTTACTCGGCCGGGCAGGAGCCACATCCCTGGATTCACAGCGGCAAGGGAACGGCCTACCTGAACGAGGCGTTGGCTGATCCCCTGCTGGTGGTTTCCAATCTGATTAAACTGAATGGGGAGCATGAAAAATTGCTACTTCATTTCCAAAAGATTTTCGACAGCCTGAGCGACGAGCGCAGCGCCTGGCCAGCGCCCGCCACACTTTTCCCGCGAACGCTGAGCGCTGGGGCGGTGATCCGACTGGAAGATTTTCCTCTGGACCCGCAGCGCGGCCAGGAGATTGTCGGACTCCCTTATTCCATTTCTACTCTGAATGCCACTGATCTGGCCGCCATCCAGGAGAGACTTTCCAGGGGGTACCGACTCTACCTCTTTTCCAGCGAGACCCAAATCGCGGACAATTTAAAATCCTTGCTCCCGGTTCAGGGGCACCATGCGTTCAGCCTGCCGCTTTCATTCGAAAACCTGGAAAGGCAAACCCTGTTTCTGACCGACCGACGATTCGTGTTTCGGGAGAAACGGGAACTTTTCCGAGAGATCAATGTCGAGAAATGGATCCAGGAAATCCGGCCCGGCGAACGGGTGGTGCATCGAGTCCATGGTATCGGTTGCTTCAGCGCCTTTCAAAGGCTCTCTTTTGAAGGAGAGACCGTCGAGTTCCTTAAGATCGAGTACCAGAATCAGGAGTACCTTTACGTCCCCGTCTACGACCTGGATGCCCTGACCCGCTATGTCGCACCGGAAGGTGCCCTCCCCAAGTTGGACCGTTTGGGGGGAAAACCTGGCGTTTCAAAACGGCCCAAGCCCGTCGCAGTATCGTTCATTTTGCCCGCGAGTTACTCGAGTTATATGCGTTGCGCCGGGCGATTAAAAAACAGCCCAATCTGGCGGTCGCCGAGCTGGAAGAAAAACTGGAACGTGAATTTATTTATGTCGAGACCGAGGATCAGAAAAATGCAATCCGTCAGGTGCTGGCTGATCTGGAAAACGATTATCCCATGGATCGCCTGCTGTGCGGTGATGTCAGTTTCGGGAAAACCGAGGTGGCCATCCGTGCTGCGCTGCGGGCGGTTGCCAACCAGCGTCAGGTTGCCTTTCTTTGCCCCACCACCATATTGGCTTTTCAGCACTATCAGACCTTTCAAAGGCGCCTGAAGGATTTTCCCGTGCACGTGGCCATGCTGTCGCGCATGGTGGCCCCCAAGGAGCGCGTACGGATCATGGGTAACACGAAACAGGGGAAAGTGGATATACTGATTGGCACCCATGCCCTGCTTTCCCGCAGTGTCGATTTCAAGAACTTGGGGCTCTACATCGTTGACGAGGAGCAACGGTTTGGGGTTTTCCAGAAGGAAAAGCTGAAGAAAAGTCGCGAGCACATCGACGTGCTGACCCTGAGCGCCACCCCCATCCCGCGCACCCTCTCATTGTCCCTGGCCGGATTGCAAGACATTTCCCTCATCCGCACGCCACCCATCGGCCGTTTGGCCGTGAAGAACTATATCGGCTATTTTTCCCGGCAAGTGATTGTTTCAGCGGTTCTCAACGAGATCGAACGTGACGGAGCGGTTTTCATCGTTTACAACAACATCGAGCGCCTATATGCCTTCCAGGAAAAAATTCGTGCCTGGCTGCCCGATATCCCCCTCGCGGTTTTGCATGCCAAGCTGAAGACCGCCGCGATTGAAAGAAACCTCCTGGATTTCATTGCCAAGAAATACCGCATTCTGTTGTCCACGACGATTATCGAGAACGGCATCGACATACCGGCGGTGAACACCCTGATCTTGATCGATGCCGACCGTTTCGGTCTCACCCAGTCTGTACCAGCTGCGGGGCCGCATCGGGCGCAGCAGCCAGCAGGCCTACGCCTACTTCTTACTTGACCCCGAGCGGGGAGACATCGGTGAGCAGGCGCAGAAAAGGCTGGAAGCCATTCGCGATTTCTGCCAATTGGGCGCGGGCTACAAGATTGCCGAGTTCGACCTGTTGCTGCGCGGAGCCGGTTCGCTGCTAGGCAACCGCCAGCACGGCCACGTTGAGGCCTTGGGGTTTGATTACTATCTGCAATTGTTGCAGCAGTCGGTCGATGCCTTGAAGGGCAATGCCTCGGAAAGCCTTTCCGTTGAGCTTAGAGTCCATTTTGCCTATGCCATTGCCGACACCTACATCGAGGAAACGGCGGAACGGATGCGCATCTACCAGGAGATCGCCGCCGCCCAGGCGCCTGCGGATTTGTTGCGCCTGAAAGAGGAGATGGAAGACCGTTTCGGCCGGATGCCCGAAAGCATGGAGAAGGCACTCGGGGTTGGCGCGGTCAAGCTGTTCGCCAGACTTTATCGTTGGCCGAAAGCCGAGGTGTTTTCGGATCGGGTATGCGTGCAGGCGTCGCAACCCCCGCGGCGGGATGCCGGCCCGTTGCTGCGGCGGCTGCAGGTCCGCTGGGAGGAACCCCAGACCCTGGTCCTGCCTTTCGGTGCCTTGGATAATTTTATCCGCCTCGGCCAGAGACTGGGCGAGGCACTGTAGCGGCTGTTTCAATTTACATGTAAGCCAAGATATGGTATGGTAAAGGCGGTTGGTTAGCCAACCCCGAACGTTTTAACCATGGATGTATATTTAAAAAAGCTGGAATTGCACGGATTTAAATCGTTTCCCGAGAAAACCGTCCTCCAATTCCACAAAGGTGTCACGACGGTCATCGGCCCCAACGGCTGCGGCAAGAGCAACCTGGTTGACGCCATCCTTTGGGTGTTGGGCGAGCAACGGATCAAAAATCTGCGCGGCGAAAGCAACGAGGATCTGATCTTCAGCGGCAGTGCCTCCAAGAAGCCACTGGGCATGACCGAGGTCAGTGCCTATTTTGTTCACCGGGATAACGAGACGTATGTCGCCCGCCGTTTCTTCCGTTCGGGTGAAAGCAAGTACATTCTGAACGACAAGTTTTGCCGCAACAAGGATATCCAGGATTTCCTTTTCGAATTGGGCATTGGCGAACGAAATTACTTCATCTTCGAACAGGGAAGCGTGGAGAAAATCGTCACCATGAAACCCACGGAACGGCGGGTGCTGATTGAGGAAGCCGCCGGCATCTTTCAATATCTGGAAAGGAAAAAGGAGACAGCCAACAAACTGATCATCGCCCAGCAGAATCTCGATAATCTGGAAATGATCTTGCTGGAAAAAGGCAAGCGCCTGCGCGAGCTAAATAATCAGGTCCACTTCGCCCAGCGCTACCGCAATGTAAAGAGCCAGAAAAGCGACCTGCTCAAGGCCTTGTTGAAGATCCGCTTTCTCAAATACCGCGAGGAGTTCGACGATGTCGGGCAGAAAATCGAGCAGTTGCTAAATCGCGAAGCAGGGCTGGCCAAGGAGATCAACGATGGCGAAGGCCGGCTGCTGGGGTTGGAGCAGCAACGCTGGAATCTGGATCTGGACCTGAAAAAAGGCCAGCAGTCTCTCTATGAGGTTCATAACCTGATCCTGGCCGGGAACAAGGAAATTGAAAAATCCCAGCAGCGCTTGGAGTTTCTGCGCCAGCGGGTCCGGGAAACTGAAAAAGTATCCCAAGCCGGCCGCACAGAGGCTCAGACGTTTACTGAGAAAATCAATCAATTGCAGGAAGAAGTTCAGGCACTGGAACGCGAGCGGGATAAGCAAGCGGAGCGGAGACAGGAGGTCGAGGCCGCGGCGAACCGGCTGAAGGGGAGTCTGAACGGTTTGGCTGCCCGTGACAGCCAGCTCAGGCAAAATGTCTTTGCTTCAGAAGTGGAGTTTTCCCGTAATGCCAATCAGGTTCGGGAAGCAGAAAAAACTCAGCTCCGACTGGAGCATGAGTTGCTCAACAAAACGCACCTGCTTGGGGAACTGGAGAAACGGGATGTGCAGGGAGAGCTGCGTCGAGCCGACGCAGAGGCCGGTCGCTTGCAGGTCCAGGCAGTGGAGCAGGAAGTGAAGCGGCAAGCCGCCGAAGATGCCTTTCTGAAAAGCAGCGGCTGGCTGGCGGATTGCGAAAAACAGCTGACTAATCTGGAAGCTGAAGATCAAGGCCTCAAAAACCAGAAAGAAAAATACCTCGCGATCAAGGATAAAATGGTGGGGGGAACGCCGCATCCCGCTGTGAATCAACTGGGAGTACTCCAGGACCTCCTCATCGCTGACCGTCAGCGCTACGCCTTGCTGGAGAATTTTTACTATGAGGAAATGGACGCCCCGATCCTTGCCGACCCCCAGGACGCCCTGAAATCCGAGGCCAAAAAAATGCTCATCAGAAGGGAAAACCAGGCGCAGCTGCCCGAGGCGATCAAGGCCGAAGCGGGTTTCCGGGGGTTTGTGAAGAATGTTTTCGAGCTGAAGAAGGAGGAGGCCAAGGCCTATTTCAAGGACGGCGTGCTCGTGGATAATCTGGCCAATGCCATCCGCATTTATCTCACCTACGGGGTGGAGGTGATTACCGAAAAGGCCGAGTTGATCAGCGGCGCGGGCGTGTTGATCCGCAACCGGGGCAAGGGGATTCTGGATGTGCTGGAGGAAATCGAGCGGATCGAGCAGAAGCGTGCGGACATCCAGAAGGCCAGCGCCGCGTCTGCTTTGCAGTTGAGCCAAGCCCGGAATCAGAAAAAAGAGAAAGCCGCCGTCCTGGAGAGGGAAGAGCAGGCGCTGACCGAGATCAAGGGGAAGGCGCTGCAGGCCGAATTTCGCGCTTCAGCCCTGAAAAAGGATCAGGCGCTCGCGGACGAGCGCCGCTTGGCACTGCAGACCGAAATGGAATCCCTTTCGCTGGCACAGAAAAAAGCACAGGAGATGCTGCAGATGTTGCTGGCAGAAAGAGATGGCTTGGAAAAGCGGCGGCAGGCGCTGCTGTCCGAGCGGGAACAGCTGGCTGTGGAAGGTGAAAACCTTTCTCGTCAGGCCAACGATCTGGAAAAGATCCGCTTGCAGATTGAAAGCGACAGCCAATTGATCCAGGAAAAAGTCTCTTCCCGGCAGCGTTCCCTGCAAGAGGTGAACGAACAGAAAGCCAAACGGCTGGAGCTTGAAAGGGAGGCTGCCGAAGAATTGCAGCGCGTGGCCGCTGAAATCGCTGTCAGCGAGGAGACGATCCGCCAGATTCAGGCCAGTTCCAGCGTGCATGAAAAGCAGAAAAACGAATGGGAAAATCGGATCAAAGCCCTGGAAAATGAACTGGCGAGAGTGAATACCCGGATCAAGGAGGATACGGTACAGGTGGCCGGCCAGCGCCAGATCCGCGACGAGCTCCGGGAAAACAAAAAGGAACTGGAAATTCGGCTGGCAGCCGTGAAGAAGGATCTCTTCCAGTTGGAGGAGATATCCAGCCAGGAACTCAATATGGAACTGAAGGAAATCGAGGTGCCCGGCGAAGTCCTGCAGCGGGACCTGCCCCCGTTGGAAGCGGAGTTGAACGAGTTGACCGTCAAGCTCAATAAAATGCGAGAAAGCGACCGTCTCAATTTCTCTGCCGAAGCGGAGTTCGATATCCTGCAGAAAGACCATGACCTGATGGTTTCTCAAAAAGAGGACATCATCAAGTCGATTCAGGACATGAATGCCGCCGTTGTCAAGATTGATAGCGAATCGAAGGAGGGTTTCTTGAAGGCGTTCGCCTGCATCAAGGAGAATTTTTTAGCCAATTTCAAAATCCTGTTTGAAGGCGGGGAAGCGGAAATGACCCTGACCGACCCGGACAATGTCCTCGATGCCGGCTTGGAGCTTCAAGCCCAACCACCCGGTAAGCGGCTGCAGGGGTTGCGCTTGCTTTCGGGCGGGGAAAAGGCACTGACTTCCCTGGCTTTCCTGTTCGCCCTGTTTCAGTACAAGCCTTCCCCCTTTTGCATTTTTGACGAGGTGGACGCCTCTCTGGATGAAGCCAACATCCAGCGCTTTCTGAAGTTTTTGGAGCAACTGAAAACCAAGACGCAGTTCATTATCATCACCCACAATTTCAAGACCATGGAACGGGCCGACTACATTTACGGCATCAGCATGGATGAGCCGGGTATTTCCAAGATCTATTCAATGAAAATGACCTGAGACAGCCATGCCCCGCAACGGTTATATCCAGGTGTATACGGGCAACGGCAAGGGTAAAACCTGCGCGGCACTGGGACTGGCACTGCGAGCGGCCGGCTGGGGGATGCGAACCTATGTGGCTCAGTTTTTGAAAAAGGGGCTTTACGGAGAGTTGCGGGCAGCAAGGCGGTTCATTCCGGATCTGATCCGCTTTGAGCAGTTCGGATCAGGCGGTTTTCACCGCCCCGGCAAAGGAATCTCCTCAGCCGAAAAGCGGGCCGCGCAACGGGGACTGCGTTCCGTGCAGAGGGCCATGGTCAGCGGTTCCTATCAGATCGTCATTCTCGATGAGATCAATACCCTGCTCCATTTCCAGATTGTGGAGGTTGCTGCGGTTTTAAAACTCTTCAAGCAGAAACCTCGCTCCCTGGAACTGATCCTGACCGGGCGCTATGCGCCTGCGGCCGTCGTGAAGCGGGCCGACCTGGTGACCGAGATGAAAGAGATCCGCCACTATTTCACTCGCGGTATACCGGCGCGCCGGGGGATTGAAAAATAAATCTCGCCTACTCCAGGTAGTATATTTTCAATGTCCACTGATCGATGGTGCCTGTCTGACCGCCGCTGTTGTCGACCGAAACCAGCCAGGTGCCTGCTGACGTCATTCCGTCGAAGACGTGGGTCTGCCCGGAGATGGTATTGGTGCCGCTGAAAGACTGATTGTTCCAGATGGTGTAGGTCACGGAGCCGCCTTGCTTGCTCAATTGCACGAGCAAATCTGTCTGATTGGGGTGGGTTATGACGACCTGGTATTCGACGCGCGTGATCGTTTTATTCGTGGCAACGTCGAGTTGACTGGTACTGGTGCGGTGGGTTCGGATGGTGACACTGGTGGTATTCGTCTGGATCAGCACCTTCTCCTGGGGCTGGGATGTGCTCTTTTTATGCAAGGCCAGGATGAGCGCCACCACCACAACCGCCGCACCGCCGGCGATCAGCCAGGGAGTCCACTTTTTCTTTTTTTCAGCACCGGCAGCGGTTTCCCCAGCTTTTTTTCCACCACGGCATGTTCGGTTTCCAGGGTGAGCTCTTGCCGGTTTTCCAGACCGGGCTTGATCTCGATGTCTTGGGAAACACCTCCGTATCCTTTTAATTCTGCCTTCAATTGGTATTTTCCCTTGAGGCAGCGCTCGAGCGTTAAGGGGCTCTGGCCCATTTTGCTGCCGTTCAAAAAGATAATGCATCCCGGCGGGGTGGTGACAATCGTGATTTTTCCCAGCAAATTCTTTTGGACGTTTTTAAACATGTCGATGAATTTCGGGGTATAGATTTCCGGATCCAACTCGTAGTTGGGATTGAGAGTGATCAGGTCTTCCAGCTGCTTCTGGGCTTTTTCGTTTTCGCGAATAGTGAAATAGGTCAGGGCCAGCGAGATCATGGTCTGTATCAGCGCCTGCTTGGTTTTGGCCAGTTCCTTTTTGTTGTTGAGCACCTCCATGACTTTTTGGTATTTTTCGATGGCCAGGGTGAAATTGCCATTCTGATAGGCTTCGTCGGCTTGTTTCAACAGGCTGCTGATCTCATCGGTCGCAGCGGACTGGGCGCTCAGACGGTCATAAGCGCCGGCCATGATAACCAGCAAGAAAATGGTGGCCGTTATCGCGGAAATGGTTTTGCGATATTTCATGGCTGCCCCTCCTTGATAAGTTTGACGGCGATATTGGTTGACGAATTCGCCTCCACCGTCAATGTCATTCTTTCGCTTTTATATCCTTTTTTTTCGAAGCGCAGTTCATGGGTACCAAAAAAGAGTTTCGGATAACAGGGCGTGTTGCCGTAATCCCTGCCATCAATGTGGAGTCGTCCGAAAGGCGTACTGTTGATAATGTACTCTTTGAAAGGCGGGAATTGGAAATAGGCTCTGACGGTTTTCCCAGATTGAACGGTTACTTTTACTGCGGCACTCATGTAATCGGGAATGACGAACCTAAAGGTGTATTCTCCAGGGGGATATTTTTCCGCGAATGCTTGTTCGGTGTTGCCGATCTTTTTTGTGAAAAGATAAATATCGGCAGCGGCATTGGCAGGGAAGGTACTGAAACGAACGGTCCCCGGCCTGGGAGCAGAAGTCCGCACCCTATCGCTTACCACCGGCAAAGGCTTCGACTCCGGTATCCCCGTCTTGTTCTCTTGCTGGACGGGGACTTTGATTTCCGGAGACTGGCTGGAAGTTGGGAGCGTTTCTTTTTTTTGCGCGGGCTGATTTTCTGCCTTTGGCTGGAGTGTTGCCTTTAGGCTGGAAGGCCCAATAACCTCCGACCGGGAGCCATGAGTTTTCCGCTTGGGTAGAGTCAGGTTGACGATCAGGATGAGTGCCAGAACTCCCACGAGAACGGCGGAGATTTTAAAGAATTGGCTGCGGGTTGCCGGTCGAAAGCGGGCTCCTTTGCCCGGAAAAATTTCGGCTGGAACGCTCAGCAAGCGAACGATTTCGGCGGCGCTTTGGAAACGTTTTCTCGGGTCCTTTTCAATGCACAGGGAAATGATTTTTTCGATGGCGGCGGGAATGTCGGGGGCCAGTGAGGAAATGGCTTTGGGATTCTCGTTGATGTGTTGGTACAGGATTTCCAGGGCAGAGGCCCCATGGAAAGGGGGCTCACCGGTCACCAGTTCGTACAGGGTCGCTCCCAAGGAATAGATATCGGAACGGCTGTCGATCATTTTCCCCTTGATCTGTTCCGGTGAGAGGTAAAAGGGGGTGCCGACGATCATGCCGGAGTGGGTCAACGTCTCGCTGGCGTCGGTTCGGGCAATGCCGAAATCGGCCAGATAGACATTCTGGGTCTGGTGCTCGATGATGATGTTTCCTGGCTTGATGTCGCGGTGAATGATGCCCTTGCAGTGGATATAGTCCAGGGCCGAAGCGATGCCGCGGGTGATGCGGGGCAGCAAATGCAAAGGGATTTTTCCCTGCGACTGCAGGAGCGATTTCAGGCTATTGCCGTCGATGAACTTCATGACAATGAAGACATTTCCCTCGCTGATGCCGGTGTCGTAGATGGGGATGATGTGGGGATGCTCCAGCTTGGCATACAGTTTGGCTTCCCGCAGAAAACGTTCGACAATCGCGGATTCCTGGGCGTGCTCGTCCAGCAGGATTTTGATGGCCACGTCCCGTTCCAGCAGTTTGTCCCTGGCCTGGTACACTTCGGCGAAGCCGCCGCTGCCGATAATCCGGATGAACTCGTAGCGCTGGGCAAAAACCGCTTTCAGTTTATCGAAACGGTGGGGCTCATCCTGCAAGGGGAGTCCGCATTGGGAGCATGTGCGGTTTTGTTCGGGGTTGGCAAAGCCACAATTTCTGCAGGTCACGACTGCATTATAAGACGTTCGGCATAAAAACTCAATTGCTGGTTGGTTGAATCACAGGGAGGCATGGAGATTGACTTTTTCCCTCACTTATTTAAAAATAAACGCCAAATGAGGGAAAATTTTCTTGATTGGATGAGGTTAAAGGCATGAAACGTATGGTCCGATTGTGGGGGGTTTTGTGTTTATTCTTCTCTTTGCCGGCAGCAGAAAAAATCAGCAATCTGGGGCGTCACCCGTTCTATGAAAGCGAGAACCTCACGCCTGGAGATTTGAAGGAAATCGTGCTAACCAGGGCTGAAGATGTCAAAAGCGGGTTTGTACAGGCCGGGTATGGCGAGCTGGTATCTGCGTTTCTGGAGCAGATCCAGCAAGCTGATATGCAGAGCGTCGAAGTTCATACCGGCGACACCTTGATGTGGATGTTATCCAAGCAGGGCAGGGAAATTAAAGTTCTAAAAGAACTGGTCTGGGCCGGGAAAAAGAGCATCAGCGCTTACCAATTCAAAATTTTTTGGGAAGGGAAATTGTTCGAATTTATTGTTCCGAAGGTCTGCGGCAATATCTCCCTAAAAAGTGTGCAGGAAATCCCGGCGCCGGTCAGCGCTCTGAAGGTGATTCCCAATGAGGTGGAGAAAGGCAAGCCGGTGCGCATCGATGTCTGCGAGTCTCAGAATGCGCTGAAAAATGCGGTGACCGTCAAAGACCAGGCTGGCGCGATTATCAAAACCTTGGAATTGGAGCCCGGCCACTGCTGGTTCGACATCACCCTGGCGGAGGCCGGCTCCTATACTGTGACCAATGAAGCCGAGGGGCAATATGGCATGAAGGGCAAACCCGTTGCGTTGACTCTCAAAGTTAATGAACCCCCGTCACTCCCATCACCCCCGCCGCCTCCTTTGCCACCGCCGGCGAAACCGAAGAAGTGGTATGTTCTGGCTGATTTGGGCTTTGCCCGGAAAGCCGAGCCTGAAAACTTTATCTTTGCCAGGCCGCTCGGGGTTCAATACCGGGTGAGCGAACGCTTCCGGCTCAATTTCCTGGTCGGCTCCTTCATCAATTTGAACGGGAGCGGCTATGGAACGCCCATCGCCTTTGACGTCACGTTTTCCTATTATCTGTCAAAATTGTTCATCGCAGCCGGCGCAGGCCTCTGGCTGATGACTCGGAGCAGTGGCACCGATGCATCCAAACTGGACCTCATCACCAATATCGGTTATGAACTGTTGGCGACTAAAAAGGTCACCGGAGCCCTGTTTCTGGAAGGTCGGATCGGAACCCGTTCAGCCGATTTCGATAACTTTTCCGATTTCGGACGTTACGGTATCGGCTTCCGGTTGACTTTTTAAAATCCAGTCCTGGTGCTGCTTTCCGAACGGATTCACACCGCCAGCGGATGCCGCTCTCTATGTGCCCGGTGTGAAAAGAGGCGGGGTCTGTTCCTCTGTGGCTTGACAATCCAAAATGGTTTCACCTATAATGAAAAACAGAGATGGGCAATAGAAGTAATTCCAAGGAGCCAACCATGAAAAAGTTCGGTGCCTTAATAATGGGGGTGCTTTTTGGCCTGGCGGGTTCCCTTTGGGCCCAGCAGCAAGATATCGATTTGGGGAAAGTCTATTTCCCGGCCGATTTCATCCATGCCGACAAGACCTTCAACAAGGGATTTTACCGGGTTGCGCTCACCAGCAAGGACAATGTATATTATTTCGATGTGTTCAACTTGGACAAGGAACTGCTTTTTGAAGAGCTGGCTGTGGTCAAGACCGAGCAGGCCAGCGGGGCCAAATTGACCTATCGGGTGCGCAAGGAACTATTGAAAGACAATGAATATTTCCGAATTCGCGTCATCGAGCCCGAACGGTTGATTATGGCTTATTTTTTGGTCAAAAAGGAAGAGGCTCCGTCCAAACAAGAGTCCTAACGGTCCTTTACGGCCGGTCGTCTCCTTCGGCCTTTTTGCCGCTTTTATAATAGTCGTAATAATTCTGTATTTTATGATGTTCTTCTTCGTTGCAAAAATCAAGGGGTTCGGTTCCTGGCAGGAAAGCTTCGATGAAGCGATAATCGGCCAAACAGTCCGCTCCAAACAGCTTGCCGGTCAACTTGTCGATTTCGATCATGAGGACGCCGGCTGGCATGCGGAACTTGTTGGTTTCTGGATATTGGCTGAGGTACTTTTCCATGAAGCTGACGAATATGGGCGAGGCCGCCCGAGATCCGGTTTCCTCTTCGCCCAGACTTTTGGGTGATCAAACCCCACCCAGACGCCCACGGTCAGGGTGGGGGTGAAGCCGATGAACCAGGCATCGGTGAAATCGTTGGTGGTTCCGGTCTTGCCTCCGATCGGCGCCGGCAGAACCTTGGCTCGGAAACCGGTTCCATAGGGGGACTGGACAACGCCCTGCAACAGGTAATTCATCACACCGGCGGTCTCTTTGGCCATGACCTGCTTTTTTTCGGGGAAATTCTCTTCAATCAGGTTGTTGTTCAAATCTTGAATGTTCTTGATGAAATAGGCGTTGACCCGTGTGCCGTAATTGGCGAATACGGTAAAGGCCTCGACCATTTCCTTCAGGGTGACTCCGAAGGAACCCAGGGCCAGGGACATGTAGGGCTTCAGCAGTTCGGCGTTGATGCCGAATTTCTTGGCGTATTCCACTCCTTTGGCCGGGGTGATTTGTTGCAGGATGCGGGCGGTGACCACGTTGCGCGATATCTCCAAGCCGCGTGCGGAAGGTGACCGGGCCCAGGAAATCGCTTTTGTAGTTGCTCGGCTCCCACAATGTGCCACTCCACTCATCGATATACGAAAAAGGGGAATCGTCGATGATCGTGGCTGGAGTGAAACCGTTTTCCAATGCCGCGGTGTAAATGATCGGCTTGAACGTTGAACCGGTTTGGCGCAGGGCTTGCAGAGCGCGGTTGAACTTGCTGCGTTCAAAGGAGTAGCCGCCGACCATGGCTTTGATCTCGCCGGTCTGGTTGTCCACGGCCAGCATGGCGCCCTCCACTTCCGGGTCCTGTTCCAAAGCCAGGCTCAGTTTTTTTTTGTCCGGATCAATGGCCAATATTTTAAATAATGCCACATCACCTTTTTTAGAAGCTTGGGTAGGGTTTTTTTCGTCCATTGTGCGTTTTCGGGGGTAAGTTCGCCTTGATAATCCGTGATACGCGTATAGGCCCGCTTGGCGCCAACCTCGGTGACAATGCCTTCCAATACCCGGCCCACTTCAATTTTTTCGTTTTCCCAAGATGGCAGAATATGCGTTTTGGGATCCTGCTTGTTTTCTAAAAGGTTGAATAGCCTATCTTCGCTGCGCCAGCCCCTTCTCTTGTCCAGGTCGCGTAGGCCTTGGCGCAATGCCTCTTCCGCCCACGCCTGCAGATAGCCGTTCAGGGTGGTGAAGACCTTCAGGCCGCCCTTGTAGAGCAGGTTTTCACCGTACTTGCCCTCCAGATATTTACGCGTCTCTTCGGTGAAATAGTCGCCCACTGAATCTTTGTTGATGTCAAACGGTTTTTCAGGCAGCTTGGCTTTGAGTGCATTTTGGTATTCGTTGGCCTTGATGAATTTCATCTCCCGCATGCGGGTCAAGACAAAATTTCTCCGATTGATCGCATTTTCCGGCCTTTTGAATACGTTGTATATATTGTTCGGACCGGGGATGATACCGGCCAGCAGCGCGGCTTCGGCTAGATTGATCTCGCGGATGGATTTGCCAAAATAGTAGCGAGCGGCAGCTCCGACTCCGTAGATGCTGCCCCCAAAAAAGATCTTGTTGCAGTAAAACGTAAGAATCTGGTCTTTGGTGTAACGTTTCTCAATCTGGATGGCCAGCAGCATTTCCTTGATTTTTCGGGAAATGGTGAATTTGGGTGTCAGAAAAAGGTTGCGGGCCAGCTGCTGGGTAATGGAACTGCCGCCACCCAATTTTTTACCGAGCAGGATACCGCTGAGGGCGCGGAAAAATCCCCGAAAATTGATCCCCCAGTGGGAATAGAAATGGTTGATCCTCCGATGCGACAAGGGCCTTTTTAAGGACATCGGGGATATCCCCACTCCTGGCCACACTTCTCTTTTCGATGGCGAATTCCTTGATGGCCGTGTTCTGCTCGTCGTAGACCGTAGACATGACTTGCGGTTCCAGGTCTTCCAGGCTTTTAATCTGGGGAAATCCTTTCTGATAGACCAGAATGATTCCCAGCAGAGTGCCCAGCAGGATGGTGAGCATCAGGCTACCGATCAGCAACAGCAGTTTGAGGTGTTTTTGAAAGAATATTTTCATGAATACGTTTTTAGTATAGCATAGATTGGGGTGGGGGAAAAGCGGCGGCTGGGGGCTTGATTTCCCGCTCCGGCATTTGCTTTCTGTTCACGGTTTTCCTATACTGGAAATTAAGATGGTCATAGGTGTGGGTGTCGATGTGCTGGAGGTCAACCGGGTCAAGCGCCTGCTGGACAGGGATGACCGGTTTTTAGAAAAGGTCTTTACCCGCGCCGAGATTGGTTACTGTCAAGCAAAGCATTACCGGGAACAACACTATGCAGCCCGCTTTACTGCCAAAGAGGCATTCTTGAAAGCACTGGGCAGCGGCTGGCGGAATGGCATTGGCTGGCAGGATGTGGAAGTGGTCAACGACGAGCTGGGCAAGCCCACGATCCGCTTGCATGGCCGGGCCCTGGAGGCGTTTCGTTCCCAGCGGATGCGGCGCATCCACCTCTCCCTTTCGCACACCCGGGAGCATGCGGTCTCGCTGGTGGTCATCGACTGAAGTGGGCGCTTGCCGCTCCGAGCGCGGCCAAACGAACGCTATCTCAGCTTGATCAGGTCGGAGGTGACCATCCCAAAAATGATGCGGGACGTGTCGTAGATGTTGATCCCGCATTCCCGGGAGATCTCGTTGATGCTCTTTTTGCCGTCAATTTTGGCAATGACCAGCCATTCCATGGTGGACAAGGAAATTTTCCGGCGCTCCTGACGGTCAATGTCGTCGAAATCGGGAATGGCATCGATTGAGCCGATCTTTTTTCGCAGCAGTTTCCATTCGTCGATGCGGCGCGCGGATTCCATGAGCAGCGAGGTGATCGGTCGTTGCACGCTGGTGGGAATATCGAAGTTCCCCTCTTCAAAGACAAATTCGCCGTCGTTCCAGGAGATGAGGGTGAAAATGGCATCTTCGCCTTTGAATTCCTCCACTTCCGCGTGCACGATCTCGCCGTTTTTGAGGTGGATGTATCCTTTCTGGCCGGTGCTGCGGCTGAGAATGAACCGGCCCGTTTGCTTGGAATTGGACACCAGCTGGATGATATCCGCCAGGTTGATAGAGGTTAACGATCCTTTTAGGCTCATGTGTGCTAAATGTAAGGATGCTATTCTATTTGAATTCCTTGCCGTTTGTCAAGGTGAGTGTCCGGCCCGGATTTACTCGCCCCGGGATTTTCTCTATAATCAAACCATGGATGTGAAACGGCGGATGGATGAACTATCGCGGAAGTTGCTCCACCACCAATACCTCTACTATGTCAAGACTCAACCTGAAATCAGCGACCGTGAATACGACCGCTTGTTTACTGAACTGCAGCAGTTGGAAAAGCGGTTTCCGAAATACGCCTGGGTCAATTCGCCGAGCCAAGCGGGTCGGTTCCGACCTGGACGCAGCGTTCCCGGAAAAGGCGCATCGCGTGCCGGTGTTGAGCCTGGACAAGGTGTATAGCGCCGATGAAGTCGGACGAATGGCTGCCGCAAAACCCTGCGCTTTGCCCAGCGGCCATTGGGATTCGTCATCGAGGAGAAAATCGACGGCGCCTCCATCGTGCTCTACTACGACGCGGCGGTCTCTTGCAAAAAGCGCTGACCCGCGGCAACGGCCTGGTGGGCAACGATGTCAGCGATAACGTGCGCACGATCGGCCAGGTGCCCCTGCTGATCGCCGATTCCTCCGAACTGGCGGTGCGCGGGGAAATATATCTGAACAAAGCCGATTTTCAACAATTGAACGCCGAATTTGATAACAAGTATGCCAATCCCCGCAATCTGGCGGCCGGCTCGCTGCGCAACGTCAAATCCTCGCTGGTGGCCCGCGTTCCCCTGAATATGTTTGTCTACGAGGGGACCATGCAAAAGGCCCCTGCCGCCGCGCATATGGCCGTCCTGTTCCACCTGCAGGAACTTGGTTTTCGCATCAATACCCGGCTGGGCTATTTCTGCGACGACCCGACCAAGCAGAAGTGGGTGCGCGACCGTTTCCCGGCCATTGTCGTGGACACCGTTGATCAGGTCAGCGATTACATCCGGCGGAAAATCGCGGCGCGGGCCGAGTCTATCCTATGAGATGGACGGGCTGGTGGTCAAGGTGGACGACATGGGCATCCGCGACGAGCTGGGCTACACGGCCCACCATCCCCGTTGGGCGATGGCCTTCAAATTCGATGCGCCGCTTGGCCAGCACGGAACTTGTGGATGTGCCATTCAAGTGGGGCGCAACGGCCGGGTGACGCCCGTGGCCATTCTCAAGCCGGTCAAACTGTCCGGGAGCGTGGTCACCCGGGCCACGCTGCACAACCAGGATTACATCGACCTGCTTGAACTGGGCATCGGGGACCAGGTCAGCATTTCCAAACGCGGGGACATCATCCCTGCGGTCGAGGAGGTGGTGGAAAAAAACGAGCGCCATCCCTCCATCTACCGGCTTCCCGGCAAATGCCCCTTCTGTTCCTCTGATCCTGATCAAGGAGGGAGCGCATCACTTCTGCAAAAATGATGAGTGCCCCGAACGGCTGAGACGAACGCTCGCCTACTTCTGTGCCAAAGACCAGATGGACATCAATACCCTGGGCTGGAAAACCTTGTCGTTCCTTTTCGACAAGGGCTGGGTGCGCTCCATCCCCGACATCTACACCTTCGACTATGACCGATTGCAGGGGGAAGAGGGCTTCAAGGACAAGAAAATCGCCCATATCAGGGAAGGCGTGCGTCGCTCCCTGGAGCAGCCGTTCGAACGGGTGCTTACCGCTCTTGGCTTCGAGGGGATCGCCACGTCGGTCGTCTCCGAACTTATCGCCCACGGCTACGATTCGGTGGACAAGATCACCGCCGCCGCCCGGAAAAACGACTGGGAAACATTTGCCGCCATTGAGGGATTCGGGGAGGTGACAGCCAAACTCCTGGTCGCGCACTTCCGCAATCCCAAAAACCTGGGACTGATCGCGCGCCTGAAAAAGATCGGCCTCAAGTTCGCTGCCGAAAAAAGGGCCAGAGAAAGAGTCGACGATTCCTTTGCCGGCCAGGTCTGGGTGATCACCGGTTCGTTCGAGCATTTCAATCCCCGCTCCAAAGCGGCCCAAAAAATAGAAGCGCGCTCCGGCCGCGTCGTCGATTCGGTTACCTCCAGGACCAGCCACTTGCTGGTCGGAGAGAATCCCGGTTCCAAGCTCGAAAAGGCACGAAGCCTCGCTGTGAAGATCGTTTCAGAGCCCGAATTCCTGAAACTCATTGCCAAGAAGTGATTTCTATCCACCTAAGAAGTGTGGTCATCGCGATATTTCCGAAGGAGGTTTGAAATAATGCAGAGTCAAGGACAATTCTGTGTCATTTTCCCAGAGGTCATAATCGGCGAGGGAACTCGCCTGGGGAACTTTGTCATGATCCGGAGCAACACCCGGATTGGGCAGGGGTGTACCATTGGTTCTTATGTTGATATCGAGGGCGATGTCACCATCGGCGACGCTGTTTCTTTGCAAAGCGCCTGCTATATCACGCGCGGGGTGATCATTGAAAATGATGTCTTTTTGGGCCCCCGCGTGACCACGATGAATGATAAAGTTATCTGCCATCGTCGCCCCAATCTAGAGTTTGCCCGCAAAGCTCCGCGCATCCTGCGGGCGGCTCGGGTGGGAGGTGGGTGCGTGCTACTGCCCGACGTTACCATCGGAGAGAATGCCTTTGTTGGAGCAGGTTCGGTGGTGACCAAGGATATCCCCGACTACGCCATTGCCATTGGCAACCCGGCGCGAGTGATTGGCAGGGTGCGCGATGAGGAAATTATATGAACTCGGCGAACAAACTGATTATCAATGCCGCGATTACGGGTACCGTGTTGTACAAGTCCCACACCCAATTTCTGCCAACGAGCGTGACCGAGATAGTGGATTGTGCTCAATGTGTACGCGAAGCAGGAGCCGCCATCGTTCACCTCCATGCCCGTAATCCTGATCAGAGTCCCTGTTACGATCCTGCGATCTATTGCGAAATTGTGGAGAAAGTACGCCGGGCCACTGACCTCATTGTCTGCGTCTCCACCAGCGGTCGATTCGTCTCAGATATTACCAAACGGTCGGCCGCACTGGCCGCCCATCCCGATATGGCCAGCCTCACTGTTGGTTCCATGAATTTCATCACCCAGCCAAGCATCAATGCCCCGGACGCCATCAGTGAATTGGCCGCGCGCATTTATGCGGCCGGCGCCATACCTGAGATCGAGGCCTTCGAAGCCGGTTTTATAAATTTTGCCAATTACCTGATCAAAAAAAATGTTCTCCGTCCACCCCATTACTTTAACATCATTCTCGGTTCATTGGGCGCTGCCCCGCTTGATCTTGTGGGACTGGGATACATGGTGAAGATGCTGCTACCTGGAGCGATCTGGGCAGTTGGTGGACTTGGCCAGTTCCAGCTAGATGCCAACGTGATGGCCATTGCCGCCGGCGGACATGTCCGCGTGGGCCTGGAAGATAACATCTATTATGATCGGCAAAAAAGCGACTTGACTGACAACCCCCGGCTCATTGCCCGCATTGCTCGCATTGGCCGAGAGATGGGGCGGGAGCCGGCGGCACCTGCAGAAGCACGCGAAATCATTGGTCTTTCCAGCCGCAAAATTGAGCCTGGACAATTTTAAGTAAAAATAATGGGTTTGCGAGTCCTGATCACCAATATCGAATTGTCCTCACGCACGGGGACATGTCTTTATGTCCGCGATTTGGCGCTGGAACTTCAGCGGCAGGGGCATTCACCCGCCGTGTATACGCTGGAAAAAGGTCCGATTGCCAATGAAATCGCAGGTGCCGGAATCCCGCTCACCAACAATCTCAACCAATTCGATTTTCAACCTGAGATCATTCACGGGCATCATTTTATAACGACACTCTCTGCCCTTCAGCATTTTCGAAAAGTTCCGGCAATTTTCATTTGCCATGACCATGTTTCCTGGGCGGATAAAACACCGTTTCACCCCCATATCCACCGTTACTTTGGAGTCAGTCGGATCTGCGTGGAGCGGCTGCTGCATGACGGAGTGCCGGGAAATAATGTGCGTTTGTTTTTGAATTTTGTTGACACCAAAAGGTTTCCCCCTCGTCCTCCCCTTCCAAAACATCCACGCCGTGTCCTGGTATTCAGTAACTATGCCCAAACCGGGACGTACCTGCCAGCGATTATCGCAGCCTGCCGGGAAGCGCGATTGGAATTGGAGGTGGTGGGCGGGGGTGTTGGCAACCCAGTCGACCGCCCAGAAGAGATACTGGGCAAATATGATATCATCTTTGCTAAAGGCAAAGCGGCAATGGAAGCAATGGCAGTAGGAGCCGCTGTCGTTTTGTGTGATTACGGCTCCCTCGGCCCAATGGTCACGACCAAGGAATTCAGTTCACTGAGGCCTCAAAATTTCGGCTTCCAGGCGTTGCGCTTCCCTCTCCAGCCTGAGAATATCCTGCGCCAGGTTGCACGTTACGATCCTCAGGATGCGACGACCGTGAGGGGCATGATTCGTACTCAAGCCAGCCTCGAGCAGGCTGCAAGGAGTTTGTCAGGAATCTATCAGGAGGTTCTGAGAGAGCTGGAAAGCGAGCCGCATGGTCCGTTTGCAGCGGTGCCCAGTCGCGAACAGCTTCTGGTAAGGTTATATGTCAAACTCACGGGAACTTGGAGAGGCGTGACACCTGTACAAAAAAAGTTTCTGAAAAAAATTCCTGGAGTGAGGGCGTTGTTGGTTAAAATAAAAAAATTTTTTAGTGAGCAGGGGATAACCGATTAGTCGTTGGGGTCCATGGATCGGGCCTGGCCTGGGGCGTGGTACAATAAGGGAAGCATGCAACCGATGTGCCAGACATCAAGAAGAATGAAACGGCACGAATGAAACAACTTTTCTTTGCGACTGCCGAACAGTGGCGAAACTGGCTGGCAAGAAATCGCAACTCAGAGAAAGGAATTTGGCTGATTTTTCACAAAAAAGGAACCGGTAATCAAGCGCTTGATTACAGCCAGGCGCTTGACGAGGCATTGTGTTTCGGATGGATTGACAGTCTGATAAAAAGAGTTGACGACAAACGATATGCTCGTCAGTTCACTCCCCGTAAAAAAACCAGCAGGTGGTCAAAGATCAATAAAAAACGGGTGCAGCATTTGATTACGAATGGGAGAATGACGGCTGCGGGTTATGCAATCATCAAGGACGCCAAAACAAGCGGACAGTGGGACAAACCCGATCGCCCGCCGCTTGCCGCTCGCGCGCCTGCGGAATTTCAAAAAGCTCTTGAGAAGAATGAGGCGGCACGGAACTATTTTGAAGGATTGGCTGCAAGTTATAAAAAGCAATATATGATGTGGATAGCGCTGGCCAAACGGAAGAGTACAAAAGAGCAAAGGATCAAAGAAGCAATAGGCCTGCTGGAAAGAGGCCAAAAACTCGGGCTGCGCTAGGTCCATAGAAAAGGAGAAGAGCATGAATGTTGGAATCATCGGTTCGGGTGCTGTGGCGCAGGCGCTGGCGAGCGGCTTTCTTAAGCATGGGTATGAACTCATGCTGGGCACGCGCGCACCCGCCAAGATGGCGGACTGAGCATCCCAGAATCCCAAGGGCCGAATCGGCAGCTTTGCTGACGCGGCAAAATTCGGCGAGCTGGTCGTTCTGGCGGACATGGGCAAGGCCGAGGCGGCCCGCGCCATCGAGCCGCTGTGCATGCTCTGGTGCATTCCCGGCTTCCTCCGCAACGACTGGATTCATGCGTTCAAGCTGCTGACCCAGGCATGAGACGCGCCCTGACATTGATCCTTGGCGGTGCAACAACTCTTTTCATTGGTGCTGATGCAAGTAATCAGCCTTTGCGTCACCCAAACTGGTCATGAATTGAATGAGCCGGCCGCTTTGCTGGATAGGGCCAGGTGGCTGGGAAAAAAGATTGATTTAAAGGGAGCCGTGAAAGCGGCCGTGGTTGCAGCCAGCTGGAATTGAAATCAGTTTAACAGAACTTCTTCGCCGCTCAGGGAATGGGGACCCGCTCGGGTAATCCGCACGCGGGTCAGGCGCCCCGGCTCCTTTTCCGTTTCGAAATTGACCACCCGGTGGCTTTCGGTCCGGCCGATGACTTCGCTCGACCTCTTGGGGTTCCGTTCACTGATCAGCACGTCCATGGTGGTGCCGATCCGCTTCCGATTGTTGCGGAGCTGGATGGCGGACTGGAGTTCCTGAAGCTGCTGGAGCCGTTCTTTTTTAATGTCGCTTTTCAGATCGTCCCTCAGCGTGGCAGCGGGGGTGTGCGGGCGCGGGGAATACAGAAACGAAAAAACCGATTCATATTCAACCCGCTCAAGCAGCGATAGAGTCAACCGGAAATCCCGGTCTGTTTCGGAAGGGAAGCCGACGATGAAGTCGGAACTGAAGGCCATGTCAGGGATCCTCTTTCTGAAATGGGCGACGAGTTCCAGGTACTGCGTCCGGGTATAATTTCTGAGCATTTTTTTCAGTATGCGGCTGGATCCCGACTGAGCAGGCAAATGAATATGTCTGGCGATGCGGCGCTGTCTGGCCATGACATCGATCAGGCGGGGTTCGAGAAAGGCCGGATGCGAGGTGACAAAGCGGATCCAGTGCACGTTGCAGGAGTCGGCCAGGCGGTCGAGCAAGTCGGCAAAGGTCAGTCCCGACCGCTCGTCTTTCCAGGCGTTGACATTCTGGCCCAGCAGAATGATTTCCCGGTATCCTTTATCCGCCAGGAATTGCGCTTCCTGAAGGATGTGGCCAACCGGCCGGTGCTTCTCCCGACCGCGTACAAAGGGCACGATGCAATAGGAACAAAAATTGTTGCAGCCTTCCATGACGGAAATGTAACCGCTGACCTGGCTGAGGCGCGCCCGGGAATCGGGAATCAACTCCTGCCACTCCGTCTGGAACCCGGTCTGCAGCCGAGCGACCCGGGGGTTGGCCAGGTTTTCCACCATGCGGCCGATCTGCTGGTATTGGTGGGTGCCCAGCACCGCGCGCACGTGCGGCCGCTTGTGGAAGAGTGCCCCCCGTTCCATTTGGGCCACGCAGCCGGTCACAATGATCGGCCGGGAGGTGGGAAAGCGGCCGATATAGGAATAGATTTTTTCCTGGGCTTTCTGGCGCACGGCGCAGGAGTTGACGACGATCAGGTCGGCCTCTTCCTCACTTTCCACGGCTTGCAGTCCTTGGACTTCCAGCAGATGGCGCATTTTTTCCGAATCGTTGACATTCATCTGGCAGCCGAAGGTCTTGATGTAAAACCTCATCCGCGGTTTTTTTCGAGCAGGGAATCGGCCGCCTTAAGCACAACCTCGTTGATGGCGCTGCCGGCCATCAGCCGGGCAATCTCGTGGGTCCTTTCACTCGCCTTGAGCACGCGCGCCGAGCTGAAGGTTTGGTTGTTGCGGAACTCTTTGCTGATCAGGAAATGGCGTTCGGCGAACGAGGCGATCTGGGGCAGATGGGAAATACAGATCACTTGGTTGGCCTCGGAGATTTGCCGCAATTTTTCGCCGACGAATTCGGCCGTTTTGCCGCCGATGCCGGCGTCGATTTCATCAAAAATATAGGTGGCATCTTTTTCTTCTTTTCCCAGAGATTTCAACACCAGCATCAAGCGCGAAAGCTCACCGCCCGATGCCACTTCCGCCAGGCGGCCGGCAGGCTGACCCGGGTTGGATGAGAAATAGAACTCCATCCGGTCGGTGCCGCTCTCAGTGATATTCTCTATCTCCGGCTCGGCTTCATTGAAACGGGATTCAAAAATGGCCTTTTTCATCTCCAGCTGGGCGAGCTCCCGGACCACCAGCTGGCCGAGCCTGGCCGCGTTCTTCTTGCGGCTTTCGCGCAACCGGTTGTTGATTTCCCGGTACTCCTGCAGAACAGCAGCGATCTCCTTCTGCTTGTCGCTGAGGTAAAAATTGAGGTTGGCCAGTTGGTCCCGTTCGGCTTTCCATTCCTCGTACTTGTCGAGAATCTGATCCAACTGGAGCTTGAATTTGGCTTTCAGTTTCTCAACCTTGTCCAGCTTTTCTTCGATGGTATTCAGTTCGTCTTCGTTGTATTCACTGCGGCCGATGAGCCCGCTGAGATAGGCAGAAATTTCAGGAACGAGGTTGTAAAAACGGTCAATTTCGTCCTTAAAAGGGGCAAAATCTTCAAACAGGGAGCGTAGATAATCTGCCGGCGCCTGATTCTGAGCCAGGATATTGTAAACGGACTGTTCTTTTTGATAGAGGTCCTGCAGCAGCCCATTGGCTTTGGCGCTGATTTCTTCGGCTGACGAGAGCAGCTTGCGTCGTTCGCGCAGCAGGGTTTCATCGCCTTTTTTTAGATTGAGGCTGTCCAGGGCTTGCAGCTGAAAATTCAGATAGTCGATTTTTTCGCTGGCCTGTTTGTTCTTTTCGGCCAGATCCTGCCATTCCCGTTGCAGCTTTTTGGCCGCTTTGTATTTTCCCGTCAACCGGGTGAGTAACTCCTCGTGATGGGAGAATTCGTCCAGATAGGCCAGATGGTTGGCGCTGCTTAACAAAAAGGCATGCTCCTTCTGTCCATAGACATTAAGTAGGGCGGAGGCTTTGTCGCGCAGCTGATTGAAGGTGACCAATTGGCCGTTGATGAAGGCCAGGGATTTGCTTCCTTCCAGTTCCCGTTTCAGTGTGAATTCCTGATCGCCCTCCACAAACAAGGCTTCCACCCGCAACCTGTCCGCTCCCCTGCGGATAAGGCCGGTAGAAAATTTTTTATTGGTCAGCAGCAGAATGGCATCGATCAGGATCGATTTCCCGGCGCCCGTTTCACCGGTCAGGATATTGAGCTTGGAGGTGAAATTCAATTCTGCTTTTTCGACCACCGCCAGGTTTTCGACTCGAAGATAGGCCAGCATGGGCGCCGACGCCGCGTTAATTCACTTTTTTAGAATATAGGGAGCGAGCAGGGTCTGCAGGTTGATCCGGCCGTAGCCCATATAATTGTCCACGCCCGCATAGACGCTCCGGTTCACGTCGTCGGCTGTGTAGCGAAGCAGATTCATCGCCTGATCGGCGGTCAAGAACGGCTTGTATGAGAACAGCAGGGCTGCCGCACCGCTGACCTGGGGTGTGGACAAAGAGGTGCCGCTGGCCCAGGCGTATGACTGCATGTCGGTCGGATTGTCGGGATCGAAATAGGCGCCCAGAATCCAGATGCCGGGTGCGACCACGTCCACTTCCGGGCCGTAATTGGAAAATCCGGCCAGCTGGTCATTGGCGTCGCTGGCGCCCACCGCCAGGACGTAGGCATCAAAAGCGGCAGGATAATCCACAGCCGAACTCTCATTCCCGGTGGCGGCCACCAGCACCAGGCCCTTTTCATAGGCATAACGGCAAGCGTCCTGCAGGACAAAGCTGGCACCCGGACCACCCAAGCTCATGTTGATGACTTTCGCTCCATGATCGGCCGCATACTGGATGGCCGTGGCAATATCCAGGTCGTTGCCTTGCCCGGAACTGTCCAGAACTTTCAACGGCATGATTTTGGCTTTCCAGCACACGCCGGCTATGCCGATGTGGTTGTGGGTTTCGGCAGCGGCAACGGAAGCCACCAGGGTGCCATGGCCCTCGTCATCCTGGGGCGGTGAGGCGGGGGCGAGAAAGTTATAACCGGCAAACATTTTGTTTTTCAGATCCTCATGGTTGAGAGCCACCCCGGTGTCGATCACCGCGATCACCACCGCGTCACTGCCGGTGGTCCAGTCCCAGCCCAGAGTGGCCTTGATGTCAGCGCCGCGGGTGCCCACCTCATCATAGGGGCCATAGGGTTGGCCGGTATTTTTCAGAGCGTACTGGTACGGGAAACCGATATCGTTGGGAATGGTTTCGGAGGCATAACGGTAATAGTTATAGGATATTCTTGAAAACCATCGCTCCTGGAGCAGTCGTGATTTCAATTTTTCCAGGTTGCAGCCGGGCTGCGTATCGATGACCTCGACGTTTAAACGTGGATCATGATGAAGCTGCCGGATTTCCGACGGGAAGCGCTGCAACAAGTGCGGGGTTCGGATCAGGGTGCGTAACCCGGCTTTGGCGAGCAGCTGATTTTCAACGTAGCGGGCTTTTCCTTGCTGGTGAGGGAGGCCATGGTTGTACACCCGGATGTTCAGGCTGGAGAAAGGAACGCCAAAGGCCAGAAACAAAGCCGCCATAATAAAGAGAAATTTCTTTTTCATGTGCGTCTCCTAAAAACGATGAACCAGTTGCGCGGAAACAGCCAACCGTGAAACCAGACTGGCTTGGAAGATTATTTTCCACCTGCCGCTCCATTCACTGCTCCCCCCGAAGGTGAGACCCAGAATCTGTTTCTGCTTGAATTTCAGGGTCTGCGCACCCGCCAAGGCCTGAATAGTCTCCTGCAGCGTGTACGTGTCGCTAAACAGATTGGCTCGCGGGCCGGCAAACAGGGTAAGCCCGTGCGAGACCTTGACCTGCATCAGCACATCCAGTGTGGCCAGGTAGAAGTGGTTCTTACCCGTGGCGGTTCCGGTGACGATCGGCAAGGTGATGGGCCACTGTTTTGAAAGCTCCGAGGCGTAGAGAAATTCTCCCTTGGCTTTCAAGGAAAAGTTGCCCTTTGAGAAAAACTCCGATTGAGCATGGATGCCGAAAAGAGGGCCGCTGAATTTATCGCCATTCAGACCCAGCGACTGGGGCAGCTGGGTAAAGTTGATTGAACTTTTGCCATAGGATTGGTTAAAGCCCACCGAGACGCCAAGGGTCAAGAAGCGCGACGTCTCGATAGCCAATTCCAGAGCAGCATACAGCAGGTACATTTTATTGGTCTGGGTATCGCTCTGGGATTTTGCATCAATGAGGTTGAATGAAAAATTGATGCCGCCGTTCAAGGTGACTCCCCGGGCGGGTTGCGATTGTTCGCCGTTGATAAAGAGACAGGGAAAACAGCTGAGTAGGAGTAACGCGGTCAGTTTTTTCATGCCTTCCTCCACTCCGGGGAATATAAAGGAAACAGCGGTGGATGTCAATTGCGCCGCCGACCCGTCCCGGCTTGTTTTTGTTTGCGGGGTGGCATAGAATCCCAGCCGTTGGACAAGCGTACATTACTCCTGCCGATACTGATTCTGGTCGCGGTTAACCTGCTTGTTTTTCTGCCCGCGCTGAGAGGCTCTTTCCTCTGGGATGATCGTCCGCTGATTCCCGAAAATTCTCAATTGTTGCACCCCACCTTCATGCAACGAGTCTGGCGCATCCCCTATAGCGAGAATCTGGACCATGGAGAGGCCGGCGTTGCCGAGCGCCAAGCCGGCTTTTTCTACCGGCCCTTGACCCTTATCTCTTTTTGGTTGGATTGGAAGCTGTGGGGGTTGAACGCGTCCGGCTTCCATCTGACCAATCTCCTGCTGCAGGTACTCAACAGCCTGCTGCTTTTTTTCTTGCTGCTGTATTGGCAACGCCCCCTTCCGGAGGCGTTTGCAGCGGGGTTGCTTTTTTCCCTTTTTCCCCTCCATTTTGAAAATGTATCCTGGATCTCCGGTCGGCCGGATCTCCTCGCCTTTTTTCTGGCAACATGGGCGGTTTTTTGTTTTACCCGTTTTTGGCGCAACGGCCAATCCCGGCAGGTTTGGCTGGCTGCGCTCTTCCTTCTGTTTTCCCTGCTGGCCAAGGAGAATACCCTGCTTCTGACCCTGGTTTTTTTGTTGCTGCTCTGGCGCAGGCCGGGTGGCTGGAAACAGAGGCTGCTGCTGGCGTTGCCTTTTTTACTGGCCGTTTTTTTCTGGCTGTTGCTGCGGCAGCAGGCCAGCGGAGCGACGCCTTGGGCATTTTCAGGACAACGGGGAATTCAGCTGCTTGCCGCCTTGGGGTTCTATCTGTTCAGAACTCTTTGGCCCTTCGGTTTGAGCGTCACCATCAACCCGGCCTTGCTCAGAGATAACGATTTGCTCGTGGCTGCTGGAATTTTCTCCTTGTTGCTTTTTATTTTTTTGCTTTTTTGGTTTTTGCGTCAGCGCCCCCAACAGCGATGGTTACCGCTTTTGCTCGCGAGCTATTTTTTTCTGCTTCTCCCTTCTCTGATGCTGGTATTTGTGCCGACAGCGGTCTCCTTGCTGGCCTGGCGTTTTCTGTATTTACCCTCTGCGGTCTTTGTTTCCGGTTTGGCTTTTTGTATGTGGCGGTTCGTGAAAAGGACTCGCTTGTTTTACCTCCTGCTGGCCATCTGCTGCCTTTTCTATACCTGGGAGATTTTCCCCAAAAACAGGCTATTCGGTCAGGATGAGACCCGTTTTTGGTTGGGAGTGGAACCACGTGGCAGCGAAAGCCTGATGGCCCAGTTCAACATCGGTTCGGCGTGGCTCCTGCAAAATGAGGATAAGGCCGTACACATTTACGGGCGAATCCTCGAGCAGAAAGGGGATGCGCTGTATCCGTATTATGCGTCCAAGGTCCATGAGAACCTGGCAGCTTTTTTTACCTATAAAAAAGATATCCCGCGTGCCCGTCTCCATTTTGATTGGCTGTTAAAAAATGGCTGGGCGAATAACGCCAATTTTGCCATCCAGTATGCCCAGTTTCTGGCGCTCAGCGGTGAAACGTCCAAGGGCGAAGCGCTCATCGAATCATGGCTTGCCCGTCTGCCTGAGAATCACCTGGTGCTTGTGGGCGGGGCGCACTTTTATCTGCTTATCCGCAATTACGATCGGGCGTTCAAACTGTTGAGCGAAGACATCCGGATTTTCAAATCCCCTGAAAGCCAGGAACTTCTGTCACGGATTGCGCCTCTGTGGCAGGATCGCCGCTGAGGGCAGGCGGCTTTTACCTGGGTTTGAGAAGCGAAAGGTCCGGAGGGTCGGAGAGCAGTTTTGCCAATTCCCCTGCTGTGCGAGCAATTTCCGCCTGCCCGGGAGCGAGCATGAGTGATTCTTTAAAATAGCTGAGGGCTTCCCGCCAGCGGTAGAGTTCGTTCAAGTAGAAATTCCCCAGGCGGTTGAGCAGGAGGATCTGCCTGCCCTCTCGTTGCAGCAGATCGTCAATGGCTTTCTTGCCGGCCGTTTCTTCGCCGTGCCAATAAAGAAGCTTGGCTAGGCCGATGTGTTGTTCGAGGTTGAGGGAAAGTGAATGGATCAGCCGGATCGCATCGCCGTAGTTGCCGTAACGAATAAAAAAAGCGATTTTCTGTTCAGTCTGCCAAGATGAAAAACGATTTTCTTGGTCTGGCGGGAGTGTTTTGAAAGCCAGCCCCGGCTTTAAATGATGTATCTGCGCGGCGATGCGGTCGGCCTCCTGCCACTGGCCATAACCCAGGTAAAGCCGGTAGAGGCGTTGATACAGTTCCAGTTGGGGAGCGCGGCGGCTGGCTTCGTTGAGCAGGCGGGCGGCGTTTTGCCATTCGCCGGTAGCTGCGAGAATGGCGACACGCACCTGACTGACAGCGAGAGATTGGTTTGGATTCAGCCGGAACAGAGCGATCCGTTCCAGCCAGCGGTTGGCCTCGCTATAGTTGGCCCGATTCACTTCAATTTGCGCTTGGGTCAGAGACAGGGATATAGCCGTATCGGTCTTCAGCGGATGTTTCAATGCTTCTTTGAAAAGGATTTCTGCTTTAAGATAATCGCCGGCCTGAAAGAACGTCTGCCCATATTTATAGTCCAGGAAAGCGTTGGCGGGAGCCGAATGGTACATTCTTTCCCAGAAATGGGCTTCATTCTGATAAACACGGGAATTACCCAAAATGGCTGGGATGAAGCAGAGCACGATCAACACGGGGGCAGCCCATTGCCCTGGTTTTTTCCATTTGCCGATCTCATGGGCAAGTAGCCAGGTCGCTCCCAGGATGGGAATTTGCAGGTAGCGGGTGGAGATGCTGAAGGGATAAAGGGTCGTGAAAGCCAGCGCCATATGCCCGGTTAAAAAAAGGGTTATCAAAAGCAATGGCAGCCAGAGATTTCCATCTTTGCGGGTGCGGGCAAAAAACCAGGCCAGCACCGTGAGGGCCACCGCTCCAGCCAGCGCGTAAAGGGGTCTGAGCACCAGGTCGGCTGGCAGGAACATGTCATAGTGAAAAGGAAAGATCAGAGAGCGGCAATAGTAACCCAGAACGCCGATCCCGGTCTGCAGGTTGGGCAGGATGCCGGGCAAGAAATAAAAAGGGGTATGACCCTGCCCGGTGACCGTTGCCTTCACCCAGAAGAAGATAATCACGCCGACACAGTTGGCCAGATGAAAAGCGGGAGTGAGTCTCTTTTTCTCAATCCATTCGTTCAGGAATAGAAAAGGCAGGAGAAACAGGGCTGCCTCTTTGGCGTAGAGGCTGGCCCAGAAAAATAGGGTCGAGGCAGCCAGCCAAGATTTGGAGTTTTTTCGCAGATAGAGATTCAAACCCAGAAGGCTCATCGTTCCGAAAAAAAGCATCAGCAGGTCGCCACGGCCCACAATCCAGATGATGTTGTCCAGATGCAGGGGATACAAAGCGAAGAGAGCGGTGGCCACGTAGGCGAAGTTTTGCGGCTCCCGCATGTTCCGTAAAAAAAAGAAAAGGGCGATCAGCGCCAGATTGAAAATCAGGATATTGGTCGCCCGCAAACTGACAGGCTGGAGGCCCCAGACTCGTTTTTCGAGCATGAAGGAGAGAATGGCCAGGGGGCGGTAGTAATCGTAACTGGACGTTTTTTCGCCGGTCAATTCCCACCAGCCATGGGTGAATGCCTGATGCAGGGGGAACGCTTTTTGCAGCAGCGGATTGTTCAGAATCAGCGGTTTGGCATCCCAGACCAGTTCGTAGCGCAACGTCGGTGCGTACAGGACCCATAGAAGCAGGCTCAGCAGAAGAAGAAAGATCGTTTGCTGCTTGTGCATCTGCGGGAATTATAACAAATTGGTTATTCCCTGACCTGGTAAATGGAATAAAATCGATCCCGGTAAATCAATGGGAAGCGATTTAAATAATCATCCAATTGGCTTGACTGGACTGTGGAGAGACGATAGAGATGACATTTTTCAGCCATTCCCACCATACCCGTGGGGCAATAAAGGATATGGGTGATGCCCGCAGCGAGTAACTCATGGTTAAACCCGATGAAATTTTCAGTATTCTTTAGGACATCAATGATAAGGTTGTGATCGTTGAACGAGCTGGCTGCAAATTCTTTTTGCACGTAGAAAGTCCTTTCTTCACCCAGAAAGGCAATTTTGTCTCTGGCGCCAAGCGTTCGATTAATAAATTCGGCTGCCCGATAATAAGGCAGGCAGTATAAATATTTGACATCCGTGTTTTCTGGTGGACCGCTGATTTTTTTTCTTGCAAAGGATATTCCTTTCGTGTACATTTCTTGCAAGTTAACCAGTTGCATCAAATTAAACCCCAACAGGACGATTAATAAAGTCAAAATGAGCTTTTTGCTTTGTTGCCAGCGGGAGGCAACCCGTTCAATGCCGCTGGCAATGGGGATAGAAAGTACCAGATAGATGGGAAGAAAATAACGGGGAACTCGGGCATAAAACACCATGAGTATCATGGAGAATATTGCCGTGCCAATCCAAAAGCCGCGATTAATAAATTTTTTTGAGAAAAAGATGAAAGGTAAAAAAATCAGATACAAGGTGCCCAATACCTCGATCATCCCGTATTTAAAGGGTTTAAGAAAAGCATCAATCGGGAACCATAGGCTTTGGACAATACTCCCACTCATGCCGGGCTGGAGGGCGTTTGCGAAACTGGCGCTTTGGGTTTTATCCCAGTAGGGATTTTTAAAAATATCAGATAAATATGGATAGGTTGGGTTGCCGGTAATAATTGTATTTTTTATGAACCAGGGGATCAGGCAGAGAAAAACAATCATTGCTAGGGAGGCAATCGTGATTATTTTTTTTTGCAATCTCCCGGGCACAAATAGAAAGAATGAAACAAAAAAGCCGCATAAAATAAAGGCAAACGTGTATTTGGTGGTTATGGCCAAGCCCCAAAATAGTCCGCTTAGGACGAGGAGTTTTCTTTCTCCGGGGTTTTGCTGGAACAAGTGAAAAAGGCGCAATGCGGCTAGTAAATATAACATGCCCAATATATCGGGCTTGGATATAGAGGTCAAAAAACTCACTTCGGGAATGGTATAAAATAGCACCAAGGCAAGCCAGGAATGAGAAACATAATCCTTGGACATAGAATACAACAGGACAAGTAATCCCAGCCCCGAAAGAAATATCATTAAATTAGGTATGAATGTGGTTTTCCCCAGCAGGCCAAAGAGAAAAAGCATTTCTCCGTTTAAGGGCAGGTTGGAATTGAAATTGGTGAGCCAGGGAGCCAGACCGTTATGGTTGATATAGAATGCCGGGACTGCCAGATGGTATAACATGGAATCGTAAAAAGTGGGTGGAAAGAGGGCATAAAACAGATTGACCAATACGAAAGGGAGAAGGAGTAACATCCAGGAAGAGAATTTCAAGTTTATACGGATGGGGCCGCTCACTTTTAATTCTCTTAAAAAAAACAGGTTTCCAGCTGCCACGATCGCGCAGAAAAAGGAAAGATTTAAAAACCTTAGAGCGGCGGCCAAAAAGGTCAGATACGAGATGATCCCCAATCCCAGCAAAATGCGATAGACTATATATTCTTGGGTGAAATGCCAATTCTCTTTTTTTAAAATGAAAGATGAGATCCCATAGGCGGCGCTGATAATCAACGTCAGCTCGGCTAGGGCAATGAACAGTGAGGCCACTTTTTCCTTTTTCCTTCCAGCAATGATACCATCTCTTCCGAGCCAGGGGAATGAGGACGGCAGTCATTGGAGAATTGCTGGGGTTGGATTATAATTACAAAAAGAACGATGAAACAAAATCCTGAAGAGCAATGTTGCGAATTGTCAATTGTGATGGCCTGTTTGAACGAGGAAAGAACCTTGGCGACCTGCATTACCAAAGCTCGTCAATTCATAACCAGGAGCAATATCAACGCTGAAATAGTTGTGGCTGATAACGGCAGCACGGACAATTCCCGGCAGATTGCCGGAAAACATGGCTGCCGTGTGATCGAGGTGAAGGAAAAGGGCTACGGGGCTGCACTGCTGGGAGGAATTCAAGCGGCCCGGGGTAAATATATTATCATGGGGGATGCCGACGACAGTTATGATTTTTCAAACCTTTCTGCCTTTATGGAGAAGTTGCGGGCGGGTTGTGACCTGGTGATGGGTAACCGATTTAAGGGAGGGATAAAACCTGGGGCTATGCCCTTTTTACACAGATATCTCGGCAACCCGCTGCTGAGCGCAATGGGCAAAAAGCTGTTTAAAAGCCCGGTGGGTGATTTCCATTGCGGTTTACGGGGATTTAAAAAAGATGCATTAATGAAACTGGATCTGCAAACGACCGGCATGGAATTTGCTAGCGAGATGGTCGTCAAGGCCACCCTTCACCATCTGCGAATCTGTGAAGTGCCTACCATCTTATACAAAGATGGCCGCGCGCGCCCTCCGCATCTGCGCATGTGGCGTGACGGCTGGAGACATCTGCGTTTTCTTCTACTGTACAATCCGCGCTGGCTTTTTTTCTACCCTGGAATTTTTTTGATTCTGGTTGGTTTTATGGTCGGGCTATGGCTATTACCGGGGCCGAGACATGTGGGAAATATAACCTTTGACATCCATACCCTGCTGTATGCCATGCTGGCGATTTTACTGGGTTTTCAATCCATCAGCTTCGCGGCGTTTACCAAGATCTTTGCTATGACGGAAAAACTGCTCCCCGAAGATCCAAAATTCAATCGCATCTTCAGATTCTTTAACTTGGAACTGGGATTATTCATCGGCGGCGTTTTTACCCTTGTCGGTTTCCTGACCTCTTTGTACGCGTTGTATCTCTGGGAAAGGAATGCCTTTGGCAGACTGAATCCAGCCCATATGCTCCGCCTGGTCATTCCCGGGATTACGTTTTTTGTACTGGGCTGCCAGATTATCCTCGCCAGTTTCTTTTTGAGTATTTTGGGATTAAAACGCAAGTGAATGTACTGGAATTTGTACACGGTCATTTCATTTATCAGCGGCGTATTGATGTTTTGGCGGCTTGGCTGGCAGCCCTCATTCCAGACAATCTGGAAATTCTCGATGTGGGTTCCGGGGATGGCCGGTTGGCAAGCGCCATCATGCAGTGGCGAACCGATGTTCAAATCAGGGGGATCGATATCCTGGTTCGCTATCACACCGCTATCCCTGTTTCCCTTTTCAATGGCAGGGAAATTCCCTTTGCCAATTCTTCCTTCCCCGCCGTCATGTTGGTGGATGTTCTTCATCATTCAGAAAACCCTTTCTCCTTGCTGGCCGAAGCGGTCCGGGTAAGCAAGATGTTCATTATCATTAAAGATCACTTTAATGACGGATTTATTGCCAAAAAGACTTTGCGCCTGATGGATCGGGTTGGCAATGAACGCCACCGGGTGGCGCTTCCCTTTCAATATTGGAAAAGGAAACAGTGGGCGGAATCCTTTTCCCGATTGCATTTAAAACCAGTCCGCGGTCAAGAAAAATTGCGCCTGTATCCGTTCCCTTTGAATTTATTCTTTGACCGTTGTCTCCATTTCATCAACCTGCTGCAGAAGAGCGGTCCGGGAATTTAGGTTTTTTTAATTTTCATAATCCTCCTTGGCGGCGGTTGCAAATTTGCTTTTCTCTTTTTATAATTGGCGCGGAAACCGTTATGAAGATCAGCAGGAAAGAGTTCGCCCTGTTTTTTCATGAGCTCGAGGATCAGGGGGATTGCACCGAGGCCGTGCGGCGTGAGCGGATACGCTACCTGCGTTCGGCGATCGGTCGGATCCACGAATTGCTGCTGCGCATTGAACCGCATAACGGGCTGAAGGTATTGGAAATCGGAGCTTCGCCTTTTTTTGCCTCGCAAGCGTTGATCCGTTTTTTACGACTCTCCCCTGATCAGCTGATCTTGATCGACGGCAGCGGGGTTTGCGATAAAGGCAGCCGCAAATTGCCCAAAGAGCTCATGGGGCAAACCTATGAGTGCCATGTGTTTAACGCCGAGCGGCTCGAATTTCCCTTTGCTGCTGAGAGCTTTGATCTGGTGCTCTGTCAGGATGTGATTGAACACCTGCTCTTCGATCCGCTGTTCATGATCCGCGAAAGCAACCGGGTTTTAAAAAAGGGCGGCCGGCTGCTCATTTCCACCGGGCCTGCGGTGTTCAGCTGGCGGATCGCTTTGCGCCATCTTTTCAATCTCAACGTGGAAATGGGTTACGATGTGGTGGGGAAAAATCCCTATCTTCGTCATCATCGCCTGTTCAGCCTGCGGGAGCTAAAACAGATGGTTTCCCTCAACGGCTTTGCGATTATGAATGCCTTTGCCAAAAGCCACTGGTACCGAGTGGATCCGACCACGGACTGGAAAACCAGGCTGGCCAAGCGCACCGTGTATCTGCTGGAAAGCGCCACGCGGCTGCTCTCGTTTTTTCTGCCGTTTTTACGAGAGAAAGCGGGCTCGCAAATCTGGGTGCAGGCAAACAAAGAATTCTTGCGCGAGAAAATCCTCTACCCGCCGACCCTGGACATGCACAGCGATTTTCAATAACAGCGGTGTACCCGCTTCAGATTTCTGCCAGCTGGCGATAGACATTTTTCATGTCGCGGGCAAAATTGGCCATGGAGAAACGTTTCACCCTTTGCCTTCCGCGCCTGATCAGATCGGCCCGCAGGCCGGAGTCGTGGAGGAGTTTGTCGATCTGGATGCTCCACTCTTCCGGATTGTTGGGATTATCGACATAGAACGCCGCGTCGTCGAGCACTTCCTCCAGTGCCCCGGCCCGGGATGCGACAACCGGCGTGTCGTTGCCCATCGCCTCCAGGGGCGGATAGCCGAATCCCTCGTTCAGGCTGGGGAAAACGAAAGCCGCGGCGTGGCGATACAAATGGGCCAATTGGCTGTCGCTGACATAGCCGCAAAAGATAAAACGGCGGCCGGTGTCCGGACGAAAAGGGGCGAGCAGTGCCTTTCTTCTCAACGGACTGATCGGGCCGGCAATCAGCAACGGCAGCGACAAGCGTGCGGCAGCTTGGAGCAGGGTTTCCAGGTTTTTGCTGCCGTCCGCTCCTCCGCAGTAAAACAGGTATTCCGCGGGCAGGGAGACGGGGTGAGCTTCATTGGTCTGCGGCTGCAACCGTTCGTCCACGGCGTTGTAAATTGTTCGAATTCGCTCGGAGGGGATATCGACAAAACGCAGCAGATCGCTGGCGGTGTGCCGGGAAACTGTCAGCACCAGGTCTGCCTGGCGGGCCGAGGCGATGATCCGCTTGAAGATCATTCGTTGGCGAAGCGGGAAAAAGCGCGGGAGCAGCAGCGGCGTCAAATCGTGTACGGTCAAAATATATTTTTCTCTTCCGGACCTGTTGGGCAGAGCAAACGCCGTGGAATGGTAACAGTCGGCACTCTGCCGGCGCAGCGAGCGTCTGAGGAAATAGCGATCCGAATAGGTGATCAGCCGCCGGGGCTGCCGGGTTAGCACCTGCCCGGGTATACCGGCCAGCAGCCGCTGTTCGTGCTCTTTGGTTTGGAAAAAAAGAAACGAATAATCGGGATCCCCGGTCAGTACCTGCACGAGTTGTGAGACGTAGCGGCCGATGCCGCGCTGGGCTGAGGCGGTTTGCAGCGGACGTCCGTCAATCAGGGTTTTCATGGCCATCCGTTAATCGTAGCAGTGCATCCTCATTTCCACGCATGAACGACGGCTCTGCCTTTCTGCAGATTGCTGAAAAATAGCTGCTTTTTCTTTGCTTTGAGATAGATCGCTCTGCGGATGCGGGTGGCAAGCGGGACCAGCTGGGCGATCAATTGGACCTGCCGAAATCCGACCGTTTTGAGCATGGCCTCCAGGGCGCTGATATTCGGGCCCCACCAATTGGTCGCATCGCCATCCAGTTCGCTGCCGGGATAGAATGCCAGACAGGGCTGCTTCTGCCAGAGAAAATCCACATGGGTTTCCAAGATCAATTGTTTCCCGGTAACAGCCGCCACCCGTTCCAGGGCGAATAGCGGATGGCGCACGTGATACAGAACCCCGAGGAACAGCACCAGATCGAAAACGCCGATTTTCTCCGGAGTGATGTTCATGACGTCAATGGTCAGGTCTTCCACTTGGGAGTGCCGCACCTGGCGGGCGAATTCAAATCCTCTTTTGCTTCCCCAACTCTTTCCCGACCAGACATAGGAGTCGGTGGCCAGCACTCTCCGTGCCCCGCGCCTCTCCGCTTCAAAGGAAAAAAAACCATCCCAGGCACCGATATCCAGCACGGTTTGACCGGACAGATCATCCGGAAGCTTGTATTTGCTGAGCCGTTGAGGGGTGTTGTCCTTGCCCGGTGTCACGATGCCGTTTCCGAGATCAATGGAATGCCACCAGGTAATTTTTTCGAGCTCGCGTATGATTTCTTCCCTATCCATGCCGATTCACTTTCCCGTTGTATTGATAATTGCTTCTATTTTCACTGGTGGGAGGCCTCTGTCTCCGACAACCGTCCGGAGCGAGTGGCCAGTATCAGGCTTCTGTTTGACCGGATTCGTTTGGGCAGGAACGCCTCGAGGATCCCGGACAGCAGCACTTTCGGATTTTTTTTCCGTTTCCATTTGCCTTTTGTAAAAGTGAATGTGCCCGAGCCGTCGCTGAAATACATGGACGTCTTTATGGCCAACCCGGTTTGTTGCAACAGATAGGTCAAATCGGGGATATCGTAAAGCCGGTAATGGGGGCGCCAGTCGCCCTGATTAAAGATATGGCTTTCTGCCACCATGCCCCACGGCGAACGCCTTTTTAATATGGACTGCAGAAAAAAACCGTACCAATGAGGATTGTCAGTGGTGATAACCAGGACGCCGTCTTCTTTCAGGCTTTCTTTGATCTTTTTCAAAATCGGTAACGGATTGAAAAGGTGTTCGATGGTTTCGAGCAGGTAAACCTGCGAATATTCATTCTCGCCCAGAGGGATTGGCTGGCCCGGGTTTTTGCATATCGGGTTTTCGAGGTCCACATCAAATTCGATCAGCCGTATATTTGCCGCTGCGAATTTGCTCTTAAATTCCTTGGAAAAATCGATGCCCAGGGCATCGACGCGAATTCGGCCTTCATGGTAGAAGTACAGCAGGGAAATCCAGCCGCCGGGATAGGGGCCGATGTCCAGCACTCGGTCACCCGGATTCAGTATGGAGAACGTCAGGGTCTGCTCCAGGGTAAAGCGATAGCGCTGGAGATGGAGCTCAGTGAAACTTTTGCCGCGGATGGACACAGGGTACTCGGCGCCGTGAATCTCGCCCTTGAGCGGTGTATAGCTGGCAAGCCACCGGGAAAATTTTTTCCTGTCCACTGGCTTCATCTTACTGAAGCGGCGGCGGAATTGCAAACCTGCTTGCCGGCCTTGAGAAACGGACCGTGTAATGCCCGACATTGTGTTGTAAAATAGGGAGCATATGAGAATCGCGTTGTATGCGTATGCGCCGGTGCTCGGCGGCACATTGCGACATGTGGCGGCATTGGCCACACAGTTGTCCGGCCAGGGGCATAACCTGACCGTTTATTGCAGCCGGCGTGAGGAAATTCGGAAGATTTTGGAACCGCTCAAAGACCAAGAGATTCGCATTCTTCCCCTGACGGTGGAGGGTAAGCGGGATGTTGCGGGTCTGCTGCGCTTCTGGCGTTCGCTGCGTATGCTGAAGCACGATGTGATCCATTTCCATCTGGGCAATACCCTGGAGTCGATCCCGGCGATTCTGCTGGCCCGCCTGGGACGCTGCCCGGTGGTCATCACCGAGCATTATCTGCCACTGCCGTTGCACGTCAGCCGCCGCTTTACGCTGAGAGTCAAACGCTGGCTGCTGCGTTCGGTCCGGCGGGTCATTCTGCTTGGTGAAAATTTTGTGATTCCTTATCGCGAATTGACCGGAGTGGATGCGGAGAAAATCTCCGTGCTGCCTCCTTTCAGCGAAAAACTGAATATGGGACCGGTTTCCCGTAGCGGGAGAACCGTTGGCTTTATCGGCGAGTTTTCCGAGGCCAAAGGGGTTGACATGGTGATCCGCCTGACGCCGCGGCTGATCGAAATGGGCTGGCAGATCACGTTTTGCGGTAAGGGGGATTGGGAAGAAGTCATCGATTCCTTGGCCAGCAATTTTCCGGCAAAAGTCCGCAAAATCTTCAGTCCGAAACGGGTGGAAGAATTTTATGAGGCGGTGGATGTGCTGCTCTTGCCCTCCAAAAGCGAGGGGCTGCCCCTGGTGGTTCTGGAGGCGATTTCAGCGGGAATCCCGGTGCTGGTGACCCGGGTGGGTGCCTTGATGCACTATTTTGCCGATGGCCAAGGCATCCTTTTTTTGGCTGAAGCCAGCGAGGCGGAAATTCTTCGCCGGTTGCGAAGTTTGGATGACAGGGATTTCAGGCAGCGAGTTATTTCCAGCGGGAAGAAAATCGTGAACGAGCATTTCTCCCCCCTCCTCATCAGCCGAAATATCCTGGAGTTGTACCGCTGAATTCAGGTGGTTTTCGCTTTCCTCGCCCGCTTCAACTTCGCTTTGAAAAAATGATTCCAGGCCGGCGGCAGCAGGGCCTGGCACAGGTAGCGGGTGTTTTTCAGATTGCCTGGCTGCTCGATAAGGGAAATCCGACAGAGGCGCAAACGTTGGAAAACCGTTGAGCGGGCGCTGAACAGAGAGGCGTAGGCTGCCTCGCGTGCCAGGCGCCGGCTCAGCCGCTGCAACTCGTCTTTGAGCGGCAGAAAGCGGGCCGGAGTCTCATTTCTCATTTTTTTCATTTCTGCTTTAAGCAGTTGATGGTGGTGATGCAACTGGAGATACTGGGTCCCGCGCAGGTCGCTGATTGCGCCGGGCCGGATGCGGTAGTGAACCAGCGGCTGGCCGACATGGCGCAGGTGGCAGGAGTCGGCCAGGCGAAGAAACAGGTCCAGGTCCTGGGCGCCTTCCAGCTTTTCGTTGAAGCGGGCGATGGCGAACAATTCCTTTTTCATTAACACAGAGGAAAGGATGATAAAGCAGCCATGGAGCAGCAGGTCCAGCTTCAGATCCTTTCCCGCCGGGATGGTTTCGTTCAGCATCGTTTTTTCCCCTAGGATTTCGGCCGCTGAACAGACCAGGTTGCAAACCGGGTCCTGTTCGATCAGCCGCATCTGTTTTTCCAGCCGCTCCGGTTTCCAGGTATCGTCGCCGTCCAGAAAAGCGATCCACTCTCCGGCTGCAGCTTCAATTCCGCGGTTGCGGGCCGCGCCGGCGCCCCGGTTGGGTTGCCAGATGGTTTTTATTTTTTTGGAAAAGCGCCGGGCATATTCCTCGATGATCTGCGGGCTGCTGTCCTTGGAGCCGTCATCGACCACAATGATCTCAACGTTTTTCCAGGTCTGGGTCAGGACCGAATCCAGGGCTTCGGCCAGATAGTTTTCCAGGTTGTAAACGGGAATGACCACTGAAACTCGCATCATCTTTCCTTATCGTTACCGGGATTCTGTGTCCCCGGGCCAGGTTTACAGGAGAGCACCAGGCAGGAACCATGGCGGTGACTGCGCCGGACTGCCACTTGCGCCAGCAATTTGAGCAGGGGCATCAAGGCGATTTTGGCAACCCGCCGGTTGTCGGTCAGGCGGTCCAGTTCCCAGGCCAATTTCCCCGGGAACCCGAAGGTATGCGCGGCGGCACAGATATGCAGGCCATTCGCTTCAAGCCGTGCTTGCAGTTCGGCCAGGGAATACTGTTCGCCGCGGTGCTCCTTTTTTGCCCAGTTGTCAAACGCGCGAAAAAACCTTTTGGGCAAAACTCTTTTTTCCCCCTGGTCATAGGGAACATGGAGAAAAAGGAAGCCGCCTTTTTTCAGAGCCCGCACGAAATTGCCGATGACGACCGAGTTCCCGGGTATATGCTCCAGCACGTCAATGCAGTAGATGAAATCGAAGGTTTCTTGATCGGACAGGAAGCGCAAGTCCATTTGCCGGAAGGAAAAATTGGCAGGCAGGGGCTGAGGAAATTCCGGGCCATGGAGGTCGATGCCGAGCACCGTCAACCAGGGATGACCCGCCGCCAGAGGGATGGCGTAGGTGCCGTTGCCGCACCCGGCGTCCAAAACCGAATGGAACTCGGTTAAGGGGAGTTGGGCCAGATATTTCCGAAAATAGAGAGTGCGGATGTGATGGCCGATGTGTATCGGCCGGAACGGAGTGCGCCGCAACCAGCGAACGGCAAAAGAAGACGGCGATACTGAAGCAGCGCTTGTTTGTTTTTCTCTTTTCATTGGAGCAGGGACTGATATGTTTCTTCCAGGCGCGGTACCTCGGTGGCGATGTCATGGCGTTCGGCGATGAATTGATGCCCGGCCCGGCTCATGTTCGCCCAAAGGTCTTGGTGTTGCGCCAGGTTCACGATGTGGGCGCTCAGTTCGGCCGTGTTCCGCTCGGGAGCCAGGAACGCGCTCTGCCCCGCCAGCACCACGTACGGGATGTCGGCATGGTCGCTGGCAACAACCGGCAGCCCCATGGCTTGCGCTTCCAGGATGGTGGTGGGCGCCCCGCCTTCGCTTTCGCCATCGGCCGACCGGACACTGGGTTGAATGAAAATATCGCCCTGTTCCATTTCACGCAGGTAGGCGGTGTAGCTTAAGAAACCGAGCAGTTTCACATATTCCTGCATCCGGTTCTCTGCGATGATTCTTTGGGCATCGGCTTTTTGGGGGCCATCGCCGATGACACGGAATTCGAGGCGAGGAAAGCGGGCCCTGGCTTCCCGAACGGCAGCCAGAGCGAACAGCAGACCTTTTTTTTCTATCAAACGACCGCTGAACAGCAGGATGACATTATCGGCGGGTTTTTTGGGCAAGCGGACGCGGTAGGGCAGCCGGGCCAGGGGAACCGCGATACGCTGAAGCACTATTTTTTTCTCCGGGCAGCCGAGTTCTTGCAAGCGGGCTTTCATATGCGGCCCTTCGACCAGGAACAGGTCCCCATCCCGAAACAGGGAACGGTATTTTTTATTCCAGGTGGCCAGGGTGGATGCCTGGGACAGGTCATAACCGTAAAACGTGGTTACCAGAGGAAGGCGCAGAGAACGTTTCAGATGCAAGGCCCAGACACCGTTGGGTCCGAAATGGGCGTGAAGCAAACGGCTCTGCCGCTGTTTCAGGAATCGTTCCGCCATCAGCTCCCGATCCAGAAGTCGGCGGCCGACTCCTTGCCTGAGCCAGTGCCAGGAGCCCCGGTCGGCTTGCAGCCGGAAGCAATCGTCCGGCTGGACGGGAAACTGGTCCAGGTTGACAAACTCCCAGGCCAGGAAGAGCGGCTTAAAGCGAACCAAGTTTGTGGCGGTGTGGTAAATAAAGGTTTCTGACTTTTCAAAAAAAGAGTGTGGATCTGGCCGGCGCCCGCTTTCGCTTCTGGCGGATGGTTCGGATCAGGACTCAAGGATTCCCCCTTGGCGCACGTTCCGGGCTGCTCTGCTTTTGATCTGGTCTTGAATAATCTCCAGCACGTCCCGATAGGCCCGCAGGTTGAACAACCGGATCAGGGCAAAATAGATAGCCATACCTGAAATAACGAGTGTCAGCAGATAAAGCCAGCCCTTGGTCGGGAAGGGAAGCAGCGTCGAAAGCAGCCAGACGGCACCGCCCATGGCCATTGAACAGAGAAAGGGACCGGCCAGGTTGCGTACCATGTCGGCAAAGTTCAGCTGAATCAGGCGGCCGGCGATGGTCCAGGAAGGATACCAGAGCAGGACGTAGTTGCTGAAGGCGTAAGCGGTGGCAATGCCCACGATGCCCGCGCGCAAGCCGATGATGAAGGAAGTGACGTAAATCGTGCCGGCAAAAAGGCTCCATTTGAACATGATGTCGGTTCTGCCTTGGGAGGTGTAGATCCAGCCCACCGTGGTGCCGATGGACTGCACCAGCCCCAGCAGGGAAAAAATTTCCAGTACCGGGATTACCCCCTCCCACTTGGAACCGAACACGTTCAGCACAAAGGGCTCGGCCAGGCATAGCAGCCCGACCATCAAGGGGAAACTCACCAGCGCGATCGCCCGGGTCGCCTTCAGGTACAGGCTGCGCACGCGCGGAATGTCGTGCTGAATCTGGGAAAGGGCCGGGAACATCACCCGCGAGATGACCCCCGACAGCTGGTTGACCGGGTAGAGCATCAGGTTGTAGGCGCGGGAATAGATGCCCAGGGCAGCGGCACCGATGTATTTGCCCACCAGCAGATTATCAAAGTTGCGGATCCAATAGGCAAGGGCATTGAACCCGAGATAGTGAGAACTGAATGAAAACAGCTCACGGAACGCTTTTCTGCTGAAGCGGAGAGCGGGCCGGAAATGGCAGAGCCGCCATAGCAGTCCGGCGCTGATCAGAGTGGCCAGCAGGGTCTGGGCCACCAGACTCCACACGCCCAGCCCCCGCCAGGCCAGCACGATGGCCACAACGCCGGCTCCCAGGAAGCTGGCAATCTCCACCTTGGCAAGATTTTTAAATTCCAACTTCTTCTGCAATTGCGAATAGGGTATGCTGCACAGCGAACTCAGCAGGAAATTGAGGGCGATGACCCGGGTGATAGTGCGCAGCCGGGGTTCCAGGTAAAGGGCGGCAATGGCCGGCGCGGCCAAAAAAACGATGGCGCTGATCGCCGTACCGGCAGCCAGGTTAAGCCAGAATGTCGTGTGCAGGTGAATGTCGGTGGCCTCCTGCTTCTGGACCAAGGCGGCACCCAGGCCCAGATCCACGAATATACCGGCGAAACCGGTGAACACGGCGATCATAGCCAGAGCGCCGAAATCGGTGGGAACCAGCAGGCGGGCCAGGACCACGGTGACCGCAAACTGCAGCAGCTGGCGGACGACTTGGGAAACCCCGCTCCAGCCGAGACCTTTTATCGTCTGCCCGCGAAAATCAGCGAGTCCCTCTTGTTGATCCCGGACGTTGTTCATCGAATTTTGGTTACCCAGAGATCGATCGTTTTTGGCTCTCTCCAAAAACTGCCCATTCGCCGCAACCTGCGCTTGACCGATTGGACCAAGGAAGACATTTTTTTTCGACTCTCCGGCTGAACAATGAAGTTTCTCGATTTTTTGGTGAGTCGTTCCTGAGCCATGGCAGCGGTATGTTCCCCTGGCCGACTTATTTTCAATGGGTACGGGAAGCTCTGCAAATTGGCAATGAGTTGCTTTTCGCTTATCCACTGGAGAGCTTCCAAGGCTGCCAAGGGACGCCCGCGCAGTTTCAGATAAACCCTTGCCATCCTCTTATTTATTTTATGCAAAAAAAGGATTCCGTAATGGGGCTCGAGCCAGCCGCTGTAGTCGGGGGCAATGATGTACAGAATCCCACCGGGTTTCAACACCCGCAGCATTTCCTGCATGCACGCGCGCACATCTTGCACATGCTCCAGCGTCTGGTACGTGGTCACCAGATCAAAACTGGAATCGGCAAAGGGCAAAGTTTCCCCCAGGGCGGCGATAAACCGCTGGGCGTAGCGGCTGGAATATCCGGCTGCCTGGATTTTCATCCGGTAATAAGAACGTTTCCAGGTTTCCGGTTCAATGCCCCAGACATCCCAGCCGTTGTGCAAGCCATACAAAAGGAAGGTTCCGCACCCGCAGGACATGTCCAGGATGCGACTCTCTTTTTTCATGCGCTCGCGAATAATCGACCAGCGGCCGTCGTAATTGTTTTGATCGTCAAACCAATTGTTTGCAATTTGCTCCAGGCGGATGTCACTGTCATTGCCGGAGAAGAGTCGTATCTGAATTCGCAATTGGCCCTTGAGAAATGCTTTTACCTCTGCCAGAGAATAAGCGGACGAAGGGATTCCTTTCTCCTTTTCGGCGACAGGTGGCCGGGAGGAATGACTGAGAAATTTTTGTTTCTTATCCATGAATCTGATTGCCCTGGCCCGGCCCAGGCTTCCTGGCCACGACCAGATGCATCCAGGCCCAGCGTGGATCGCGGTGCAACCGCTCTAGAAACAGAAACACCAGATTGTTCAGCACGATCAATGCCCGCGTCAGCGGCTTGAGCCAGGGTTTGACCACGCTGTTTAAATAGTAGTTGTATTGACTGCCGGCTGTAACCCAGAATCCGGAAAGAGGGCGGATCTCGACCACCTCGAATCCGGTTTTGGCGAACAGGTGCTGGATGCCGTAGCGGGTATAACGGTAGAAATCACGCGGCTCTTCGTGCAGGTACCAAAAGAAAGGGATCGTATACAGGGCGCAGCCGCCGGGTTTCAATACCCGGAACGCTTCCGCCAGGGCCGTCGCCGGCTCTTCCAGATGCTCGAGCACGGCGGTGCAGAGAACGGAGTCAAATTCCTCATCCGCAGCGGGAAGCTTGTAGGCACTGCCCAGCCGATCAGCGGCGGTGGTGTCGTGAAGGGTTTGCGCATGGTCCACGCCGGTGTAATCGGAAACGTAAGGGCGCAGCAACTCTTCCTTCCATTTTTCGCCGCAACCGATGTCCAGCAGTCGTCCCCTGAGACACGATGGCGCCGCCTGTTCGATTGCCTTTCCGGCCAGCCTGCCCACCAGGAAGGAGGGGGCGTGCAGAGGATAGTGGCGGTAATACTTATTTTTCAAAAAGAAAACGGACCTGCTTGACAAGGGTCTCCTCCTCGACGCTGCCGGCTTTTTTTTGTCGGTATTCAAAGTGCTCCACCGGTTCATTCCGATAACGAACTTTACGGCATCTGGCCCGGATATCAGCGATGATGTTTTCCGGGTTTTGGCAAAACTCCCCATAAGTCAGGCGGATCACCCGCTGGGCGGCCAGCTGTTTCAAGTCCGACAACATCCGCTGATGCAAATCATGAATCTGGTGGGCGATCTGCTCCTGGACTGGCAGGATTTTCAGTCGTTCATAATGCGCCGGCCGCACGGACCACCACTCGTTGGACGAATTCGGATTTTGGCGCCGCGCCTCGAGAATCGACAGCGCGACATCGGTGAATTCCCGTTCGACCACAATAAAAAGGGAGGCTGGGAAAATGGTGGCCAGCACCGGGATGCGCAGCAGGTGCTTGACATTCTTGTTGACGAAGGGTGCGCCGTTGAAAATGCGCTGAATGGTAAAAATCGTTTGGCGCAACAGCGCCGCCCGGTCGTTTGGCATTCGCCCGATTTCTTCGTATTCATTTAAGCTGAAAAAACGGAGCCAGAAGCCGCCCGCTTCCCTGGGCGCCATGGTTCCTTTGACTTTTCCGTAATGGCTCTGAAAATCGGAACGATACGGGCGGTGCAGCCTCTGGGTCAGCCAGGTGATGGCGCAGGGAAAATCGGGGAAGCGGCCGACCAGGTTGGGGAAATAGGCCACCCGCAGCCGCTGGGCGACGTATTGGTAGACCAGGGTGGTACCCGAGCGGGGCAGCCCGATGATGAAAAATTGCGGTTCGCCCGGTTCGAACGGCCGCCGGCTGATCAGCCGTTCCAGACCGCCCAGGCCGAAACGGACATAGGCACGGTAATCGATGAAGCGACTGAGATCAGGCATGGGGGCGGACCCAGCGGGAAAGGCGCAGCCAGGTTTGCCGCAAGCGGCTTCGCTGACGCAGCACGAGATCAGCCTGGCGAAATTCGGCACCGAATCCTTTTTTGAATTTGACCACACCGGCATGGCTGCCGCTGGGATTGAAGTCATACCAGCGACAGCCTCTCTGGCAGGCGTCCTGAATCGCCACATATTGAAGCAGGTGGGCGGGCCGCAAGCGGATGGAGTCGGATGCGGCTGCACCATGCCAGTAAGCGATGTGGCGGTGATGGGTGAAGCACAACGCTCCGGCAATGACGCTGCCCTGGGAGCGGGCCAACCAGAGGCTGCATTTTTCCGGCGGCAACAGGCTCAGTTGTTCAAACAGGCTCCACTCGTAGCGACTGCTGGCTTTCTCGCCCCAGCGCTCCAATGAATCCTGGTAACATCCGAAATAGTCCTGCCAATCCTTCGCTTTTCGGGCGCGGCTGACGGTTACGCCCAGGCGCTGGGCCTGGCGCATGGCCGCATAATGACCCTTGCTCCATTTTTTTAAAATAGATTCGAAACCGAATCCCAGATCCAGAACTTGGGTGAAATCGGCGCGCACTTTCCCCAGCTTGAGGTTTTCCCGTTCAGGGGCAAAGGGATTGAGGCGCCAGATCAAAGGTTTGAATTCATTGAGCAACAATCGCACCATCTCTTGCTGTCGATCGACGCTCAGCGGGGCAGCGGCGATCCACCCTCCGTACACACCGGCCGGCCCTGAGAAGTACAATTTCTCAGTGGCGGAGACGCGGGTTTCCAGCACGGGCAAAATGGCGATGGTGCCGTTGCTGAACGTGATCTTGTTGGCGTGGATGACCGCCGGCAGATTGCCTTGGGCGAAGATCTTATACCAGTCCGGCGTATGAAAAAATGTGGCATACTCGCAGCGCTCGGCCAGTTCCTGCCATTCGCCGAAATCGCTAAGCGTCGTAACCACCATGGAAGGAAATCAAGCGGTTGCCGGCTCGGGCGGTACGGCCTTCGGCGTTCGTTTGCAGCGAGCTTTACGCAAGATAGAGATCACCGCCCGCTGCACCCGTTGCACGTCACTGTCGCTCAGCTTGGCCGAGAGCGGCAACGACACGGTGCGTTCGGAAATCCATTCGGCGTTGGGGAAATCGCCTTTTTTATAACCATACTTTTGCTGGTAGAAGGGGTGCAGGTTCAAGGACAAATAGTGCACGCCTGCGCCGATGCCCCGGGCGGTGAGCAGTTCCAGGAATTGGTCCCGGCTGATACTCAATTGCTCGAGGTCGAGAAGCAAGGTGTACAAATGGAGGGAATGTTTGGATTCTGCCGCGCTGGGAGCCGGAACAAAAACGGGTAGATCCTGAAAAGCGGTTTGGTAGCTTTCCCAAATTTCTTTTCGTCTCTGCCAGTAACGCTCGATGCGCGGCAGCTGGTGAATACCCAGCGCCGCTTGCATGTCCATCATGTTGTACTTGTAGCCGGCATAGACCACCTGGTAATGGACGAATCCCTCGTCTGAATAGCGTTTCCAGGCGTCCTGGCTCATGCCGTGCAGGGCCAGGATCTTTATTTTTTCTGCGTATTCCGGATTGTCGGTGATCGCCATGCCCCCTTCGCCGGTGATGATGTTTTTGGTCACATAAAAACTGAAACAACCGATGTCGCCGAATGTGCCGATTTTTTTCCCCTGGTACTCGGACTCAATAGCGTGGGCGCAATCTTCCACCATTTTTAATCCGTGGCGGCGGCCGAGTTCGAGCAGCGGCTCCATGGCGCAGGGTCGGCCGGCAAAGTGCACCGGGATGAGCGCCCGGGTGCGGGGGGTGATTTTCCGTTCCACATCACGCACGTCCAGGTTCATCGTATCGCGCTGGCAATCAGCCAGAACCGGACGGCCGCCGGCATGGATGACCGCATTGGCGGTGGCGGCGAACGTCAGCGCCGGGATGATGACCTCCTCTCCCGCTTGCAAACCGATGGCCTGCATGGCCAGGTGTAATGCCGCTGTGCAGGAATTGAGGGCCATGGCGAAACGGGTGCCTTTGAATTGACGGAACATCTCCTCAAATTGGTGAACGATGGGGCCGGTACCGATCCAGCCGCTTTTCAGACAGCGCACCACCTCGCGAATCTCCTCTTTCTCGATGCGCGGGCTGCCAAACACGAGGAATTTTTTATTCATGTCTGATTGATTGTAGCATCGCCATGAAAAAAATGAAATGCGGGGTCGCGCCGTGCCCGAAATCGCGTTTGACTTGCCGGCCGGCTTTTCCTACAATACAGGCAAGATGGGATGCAGACGATTGTTGCCGCCCCTCCGGCTGGCGGCGTTTCTTTTTCTCCCGCTCTTTTGGGGTGGGTCCTGTCGGGACGGCGGCCCAACGGTAATTGTCCAGGTGGAGCGCAACACCATCATTGCCAGCAATTACAATTTCATTTATGAACACTGGCAGGAAGAAAAGCTCACCCGCCTGCTCAAACAGGAGAATTTCAAAGAGATTCGCGCTGAAAACGAGTTCGCCTATTTTGTCAAGCTGTGCCACTGGGCACACTCTCAATGGCCGCGCTCGGTCCCCGATCCCTACCCTCTGTCCAATGCCCTGGATATCTTGGTCGAAATCCGGGCAAAAAAGACCGGCGGCTTCTGCGGCCAATACGCCTATGTATTGGCCGATGTCTTGAAGTCGTTGGGTTTTTACGCGGTCCGTTACGTGGAGTTGTGGAGCAGCCGGGGGGAGAGCCATTTTGTGGTGGAAGCCTGGTCCAACCTGTTCGGCAAATGGGTCATTCTCGATCCGGACAACGATCTGTATTATGAGTTGACGCAGAACGGCCTTCCGGCCGGGGCCCTTGAAATCCGCTCCGCACTCTATGGCGGTCCCAAGGTGCAGGCCCGGTCGGCTGAAAATCCCAGTCGTTTGCTGGGCCAGACAAAGGTCGAACTGTATGCCCACATCGCCGTTTCCCTGCGCTCCGATTTGCTGAGGCACATCCATCCGCTCACGGTTCAGGACCGTTTTGCCATGTTTCTGTTTTACCGGGACGCCCGCACCGACCCGGCCCTGTTCGGAGGGGCCATGCCTTACCTGAATATCACCGGCCGCATGGAAGACATCAATTATGACTGCAACCGTGTTCGCGTGGAATATCAAACCGAACATGCTGCCCGCCAGGTTCACCTGAAGTTCTTTACGGATGGTTCCATGCCCAACTTCCGATGTTTTGCGGTCAGCGCCGACAACGGTTCAACCTGGGTCAAAACCGGTGACTCCTATTCGCTGCCTTCGAGCAAGGGCAATATCGAGCCTGTGGGTGGCCCCGGTGAATTGGAACGACCGGCTCGGCTGCATCACACGCCTGCATATCTCTTTTCAATAACCCTGGTCAGAATGACAATTTTTTGCATTTTTCTTAACATATTTTGTACATAGGCGCACTTGTTTAAAAATAAAAAGTAGGTTGGCAAAGGCTTTGCGTCTTCATCCGAGTTGGCATGCCAGTTGCTTATAAAAAGGCATGAAAACCTTAGCAAAGGAGGTTCGCATGAATAAGAAAGGTTTTACCCTGGTTGAACTGCTGATTGTTGTGGCCATCATCGGTATTGTGGCGGCCATCGCCATTCCCAACCTGCTGACTGCTCTGCAGAAGGGCAAGCAGAAGGCCACCATGGGCGATATGAAAACCCTTGGCGGTGCGGTTGACACCTACATTACCGACTGGTCCTGGGCTCCCCGAGGCGTGGGCGCTACGGTCGTGGGCATGAACCAACCCTGGTTCCGTCCTTTTTACATCAAGACCTTCCCCCTCACCGATTCCTGGGGCACGACTTTCCAGTGGAACAATGTGGACGGTACCGATACCTACTCCGTCACCTCGTGGGGCAAGGATCTGGCTGCCGGTGGTCCTGCCGGTGCTCCGGTGACCGGTCTGTTTTACGATGTCACCACTATACGTGACTTCAACAATGACATGGTCTTTTGTGATGGCTCCTTTACCTTCGGACCCAGAGTAAAGAAATAACTCTTACTCGATGCCAAAAAGCGGCTGGATGGCAGTTCCAGCCGCTTTTTTTTTATTACTCAATTTTTCCGTCAGCCAAATTAAATATCTTTTTTGTCTGCGCCTCATTTATTTTCTTTTTTTGCTATTCCTTTTTTTGTTTTTGCGTTCTTTTTGCCTGAAGGGCGTGTTGCCGCCCCTGGTCGGCGGGATTTCACTGATCCTTTTCGTCTATGGCCTGGTGCAAAAGTACATACTTTTCCCGATCTATCTCAACAGGTTACAAAGCAACGAGACATTCTATTCCCAGGCGCTCGTGGCACGAGTGAAATCAGGAAGGGTTTTTGCCCTCTTCAGCCTGCCGACCCTGTACGCCTTGGTGGTGAGCGTGCTGCTTATTTTCATTCTTCACTACTTTTTATCGAGTGCCTGGCCGCGCCGATGGTTCTGGTTGCTGCTTCTGCTGCTGGGTGTTTTCAACCTACTGCTCAGCCAATCGTTCGGCGGCATTGCCTATTGCGCGCTGGCCGTGCTGTTTTACCTGTTTGCCACCCGCACCCTGAAAATTGGCTATCTGGCGCCGTTGCTGATGGTCTTGTCCCTGGTGTTTTTTATTGTTCTGGGTTTGCGTTTTTCCGAAGCCCGGGAGCTGGGGCCGCTGAAATTGCGTTTTTCCAATTGGCTGCAGGCCGGCCGTCTCATCGCTCAGGCACCCGTGTTCGGCGTCGGCTTGGGGAATTACGAAAGTGAAATCCCGCCGCACATTCGGCCGGGCGAAGCCGCCTCGGTGTATGCCCATAACTTCCCCTTGCAATGGTTGGCCGAGACCGGCGTATTGGCCACGGCGGCCGTTTTCCTCTTGACCTTTCTGGCCATCATCCGCGAACGCCGGCGCTGGTTTGAACCGCAAAGCCTGCTGTTTTCTTCAGCGCTGATACTGATCGCCTGCTACAACCTGTTGGACATCGGCAACTATTTCTTCGCGGCGGGCTTGGTGACCGCGCTCTGCCTGTCCCAGATATTCCCCAGCGGGCGCCGTACCCGGCCGTTGACCGTGCTAACGCTGGCCGGCTTGGCCTGCACCCTGCTGCTGGCGGAATGGTCGGAGAGCGTGCGCCGGCAAGCCGATTTTCAGGCCAGCCAGCAGGAGTACGAGAATGCGGCTCGCACCTATGCCCGAAGCCTACGAATCAATCCCTTTGCCTATCGCCCATTCTTGGGTCTGGCGCTGATTCAGCGTCTGCAAAAAAACGATGACGCCGCTCAGTACTGGCTGGAACGTTTTCTGGCGCTGGATCCCCAAATGGGCTATGCCAATTTTTTGATTTCCGTTATGCATTTTCAAAAAGGGCGTTATCTCAGTGCCCTCTACTTTGCCGAAGAAGCCAGGCGCGCCAACCGCCTGAGCAGGCAGTATCAGAAATGGCAGGCCACCATCCATGCAGATATCCAAAATCAAATATCTGGCACGCGAAATTGAAATCGGTCTGATTCTGACCTGGCTGCTTTTTTATCCGCGCAAGGAGTCCCCACTCTACTTCCTGATTCTGGCCGCACTGTTGCTTTTCTTTTCGCTGCTGCGCATCCGCAGCAATAAAAATATTGTTCTCTATCGTTTTTCCTATTTTCTGCTGGCGTTCAATTTGGTCTATTTTGCTGCCGTTGCCTTCTCCCGTTTTCCTTACAAATCGCTGCTTTTTGTGGCCGACATTCTCCTCATTTCCCTTTATTATTTTTTTTTCTATCTGGAGAAGCAGGATTTTCATCGCCTGGCATTCGTTGCAGCGGCTGTTTTGTCGTTGGCTTCATTGTTGAATGTGGCGACCTATGTGCTGCTGGGCGGTCGCCAGACCTCGCTGCTTTTTAAGAACCCCATTTTGCAGGGCATCGCTTCCAGTCTGGCGCTTTTGATTATTTTTTTTCAATGGTTGGAAAAACGATACGTGTGGTTGTGGCTGCCGGGTGCAATCAATTTTTCGGCTCTCATCCTCTCCGCTTCCAAAGCGGCTTTTCTGGGCCTTCTCCTCTTGGCAGTCTACATGCTGCTGCTGCAAGGCAGGAAAGCATGGGTGGCAACGGTGTTGCTGATCCTGTTGTTGCTGCTGTTGATTCCCAATCCCATGCGGCGGGCTTTTGTCCAGGGCTGGAGACAGGATCCCTTCGTGTTTGACCGTCTTTCTATCTGGCAGATGGCACTGCGCATGATCCGGGATCACCTGCCGGTGGGAATCGGCCCCGATCTGTTTTGGGAGACCGCCCGGCGCTACAATTTTGCGCAAACCCATGGGGTGGCGCATTATGACAAGGTGCCGGAATCGCCCCACAGCGATTACCTGAAATTGGTCAGTGATACGGGGGTGGCGGGCCTGCTGTTTTTACTTCTGGCACTCTTTCTCATTTTGAAACGGCTGTTCGTTCCGCCCCGCTGGGATTTGGCCAAACTGCTTTTGGCTTTCTTGCTGCTGCAGATGCTGATGTTTAATTTCGTATTTCATGTGTTTTACCTGTTTCTTATTATTCTCCTGTTCAAAATGGTGTTTGAAGACCGTCCGCTGTTCGCCTCCTTCACGCCGATCGGCAAGACCGCGCTGGTGTTGTTTGCCCTCGGCTTCTGGGTTATGCTCTACCTGCTGCCTTGGGTGTCGTCCCGCTGGTCTGCTTTGGCACAGAGAAAAGACGCCGTGACGGCTTTTGGCTGTCTCACCCGCGCCGAACGTCTGGAACCGCTGAACCCGCGTCTTCCCTATGCCAAGGCCTTGCTCCTGTTCGCCTATTTCCAGAAACGAGGCGATGTGGGGGCCTGGACGGGCAGCCTGCGGCAGCTGCAACGGGCCCAACGCCTGGATCGCCAGTTTGTCGACGCGGCCATCCTCGAGTCCAACCTCTATTTGTCGCTGCTCGGCCACCGGCTGAAGTATCCTGCGCTGTTAAGCGAGGTGATTGCCCCTCTGGAGCGGGCGGAGGCCTGGGATCCATTCAATCCCTTTATTAAATTGAAAAAGGCGCTGGTGTATTTCGATTTCTCGGAGAAAGAGATGGCCCGGCGGGAGGCGTTGCGGGCGTTGGAGCTGGAGCCCGAGTTTGTGTCCGCGCTCTATTTTTTACAGGAAAAATTCAACCACTTCGCCAACCCGGACGTTTTTCGTTCCACCATCGAGCGCATCCACCGCAAGAGCCAGCGGCTTCGCCTGCAGCCGGGCAGCTACCTGTTCAATCTGTTTCAGATTCCGGCGCCGTCCCGACCCCCGCGCTAGCTTCAGATTCCCTCGGCCTCCACCCGGATGAAGAGGAAGGGATTGCGGCTGTCGTTGGTGCGGATTTTGACCAGATTGCTGATGAAGCCCTTCTCATAGAGAGTCAGGGCCAGTTCGCATTCGCAGGCTTTGCCCGGGTGAATGATCTTTTGCGGAAAGCCGATGGTGATTTCCGGGCTGCTGCTGATTTCGATGATCTTGAGATCGAGGTTGCCGCTGTTGGTCACGGTGAACTTGCGGCTAATCCGTTTGCCCACCTGCACTTTTTCGAAATTCACTTTATCCGGTTTCAGTTCAGCCTGGGGGAACTCCTTGAGCACCACGGTGCCGGTCAGGCGCAGCAGGATCTCCGCATTGTCCGGGTCATCGGTCTGCACGTTGATGGTCTTGATGACTTTTCCGGCGTAGCCGGCGGAATTGAACGTAACCGGGACGACCCCTTTCTCTCCGGGCCGGTACTCCTTTTTTTCCAGAGTGGAGGTGGTGCAGCCGCAGGAAGGGATGAGATTCTTTATTCTCAGCGTGGAATTACCCGCGTTCTCGAATTCAAAATTAACCTGGACCAGTTTGCCGCTGTCCACTTCTCCGAAGTCAATGGCCGTGGCTTTGAATTTGATGCCGGGCCGTGCCAGCAGCAAACCAGCGGCCAGCAGCATGGCGCCGGCAACGACGATTTTTTTCATTTGCCCTCCAGTGAGCCGATTTTCTTTTCCAATTCATTTATTTTATCACGCAAGTCGGCAATATTACGCAGCACCGCCTGATTTCTTCGCCATTTACTGATCTCTTGATGGGGATACCCGGAAACGACCATCTTGCTTTTTATGGAGCCGCTGACACCGGATTTTGCGGCGATCATCACCCCGTCGGCTATCGCGATGTGGTCGGCCACGCCTACTTGACCCCCCATGATGACCCGCTCGCCAATCTGGACGGAACCGGATATACCGGTCTGCCCGGAAATGGCCGTATGCCGGCCGATGTGTACGTTGTGACCGATCTGAACCAAATTGTCCAGTTTGACAAATTGGGCCAGTGCGGTTTCTTCCAGGGTGGAACGGTCAATGCAGGTGTTGGCCCCGATTTCGCAGTGATCGCCGATGACCACCCGCCCCACCTGGGGGATCTTGACCGGCTCGCCGTTTTCCTGACGAGTGAAACCGAAGCCGTCGCCGCCGATGACCGCCCCGGGTTGGACGACGACGTCGCAGCCGATTTCGGTTTTTTCGCGGATAACCACGTTGGCGTATATTAAGCAACGCTCACCGATCTGCACGTCTGGATAGATCGTCACCCCGCTATGGATTTCGCAGTGATCCCCGATCCGGCTGTTTTCGCCCACATAGCAAAAGGGGCCGAGGCTGACCTCACGGCCCAATCGTGCCGAGGGCGCGACATATGCCCGCGAGTCAATTCCCTGGCTGAAGCGCTGGCGCGGGAAAAAATAATCCAGCAGCTTGGCGAATGCCAGATAGGGGTCCTTGACGAAGATCAGGTTGTCGTGCTGCAGACTGCTGCCCGGGCAGACCATGAGGGCTGCGGCTCGAATCGGGCCGACCGCCGACTCGCCTTTGGCGATCAAAGCGATCTCCTCCGGTCCCGCCCGGGCCGGGGTGTTGACTGATGAGATCAGCCGCTCCGGATCGCCCTGCAAAGTTCCGGCGACCATTTGGCAAATGGTTTTCAATGGGATGGGTTTGCTTTTCATATTTTTCTATCCTCGTTGGCAAGATGGGTTCATCTTGCTCCGCCGCACACGATGGCCCGGGTGTAATTCCTCACGCCATGAGCAACTCGACAGTTCCGGCCGTGGCTGGCGTTATTTGACCGTGTACTGCCCCCACTTGACGAAGAACAGGATCAGATCGATGAGCAACACGTAAATGACCAGGGACTCCATCAAGGCCAAGGCGATGATCAGCAGGCCGCGGATAGCGTCGGCCGAGGCCGGATTGCGGGCGATGTTTTCCGAGGCGGTACAAAAAGCCTTGGATTGCCCAAACACCCCGGCAATGGCGGCGATGGTCAGCGAGGCGGTGCCGATCACAATCGTCCAGAAGAACAGGTGGGTGGCGTTCATGCCCTTCTCTCCGCTCTGAGCCGAAAGCGACAGGGTGAATATCAAGACGCCCAGCAGGATCATGAAAATCTTTTGCCTCATTTATATTCCTCCTCGTTTAATGTTCGGTTCTCACGGCACCGGAGAGGTAGACGCTGGAAAGCATGACGAAGATGAACGCTTGCAGAAGAGAGGTGAATACGGCCATGGCCATCATGGGCAGCGGGGCGATGAAGGGGACCAGGGAAGCGATGATGACGATAACCAGGTCTTCGCCGAAGATATTGCAGAAGAGACGGATGGTCAGCGACAGGGGCCGCGAGAAATGGGAGATGATTTCAATCGGGCCGATCAACCAGGCCAGCCACCAGGCCGGCCCTGTGAACGTTTTGAGGTAGCCCAGGAAACCGTGTTTTTTGATGCCTTGGGTATGGTAATAGAGGAAAATGAAAAGGGCGCAGCCGGCAGGGACGTTGAGGTTGGCGGTCGGTGAGCCCATTTCGGGTAGCAGGCCGAGCAGATTGGAGGTGGCAATGAACAGACCCAGTGTGCCGACCGCCGGGATGAAGCGGCGACCCTCGGGGCCGACCATATCCTCCAGCAGGTTTCGGAAAAAGCCGTAGATGCTTTCCAGCAGGACCTGCAGTTTCCCAGGGAAAAGGGAGAGATGGGAGACGGTCATTTTGAAGAAGGCAATCAGCACCAGGGTGGCGAGCAGGGCCATCAGCAGATGTGGGGGGATCACATCGCCCCGCACATGGAGGCCGATGCGCTCGAGCAGGGACCGGAGCAGGCGATTGAACAGTTCGACCAAAAAGAGTTTATGTTCCACGGAAGAGTTGTCGGCACAGCCGCAGGAAGCCTTCGGCCAGAAAAGCCAGAGGCAGGGTCAGGAGGCCCAGGATAAAGACCAGGGCCGCCGTGGGGGAGGTTTTTGCGGCCAGATAGAAACCGCTGGCGATCAGCGACCATTGGGCTATTTCCTGGATGAAGAAAATGGCCTTGCCGCGGCCGGTCTTCAGGATGCGATCGATTTGCCTTATCATGGTCCCCAGCCCTGCGATGCTGAGCGCAGAACCGCCGAGCAGGATTATACAATAAATGTGCCGGGTTGTAAAAAACAGGATGACCAGCAGCAGTGCTGTCCAGAGGGTAGAAAAAATCCCTATGCGCCGCACCAGGGCGCGGCTATCGCTTCTGTCCGCCATTCTTGCGCGTCAGGGAAAAAAAATTGTAAAAACCGGCCGCGACCCCGTAGAGAGTGAACGCGATCGTCAGATAGGGTTTGGTTTTCAGCCATTTGTCCAGGAGGTAGCCGATGCCCAGTCCCACGGCAATGGAGGTGGGGAACATCAACCCCAGCGTGGAGTAGGAGAGCCAGTTATCAGCCTTCGGTCTTTTCATGGTGCGGGGCGTCAGATGGGGAATGAGAGCGTGGTTTAGTTATCCTCGTCTTCCTCGTCATCCTTCAGATCAAACCCGTCCAGATCTTCATCCCCCTCCTCGTCGCCGAAGTTCTCCTCGTTTTCATAATAGTTTATGGACTCTAAATTTTCTTCGCCGAATTCTTTTTTTCGTGTTTCAACGGCCTTATAGAATTCCTCTTCGTCATCATAGTGACGGATAAAGTTGGCGTCGAGTTCACTGTAAAACAGTTCCATGAAATCGTCCTCGATGGTGCAGAACACCGACATGTGTTCGTCGCTGTCCAGGTCACCGATGGTCTCGATGACTTTGGTCGCGGCGTTTTTCAGAGCATCCAGGGTTTGCCAAGAAATGACTTCCAGTTGTTGCATCGTGGGTTACTCCTTTCCTGCCTATTAAAAATGCATGTATTATTTAATGAGGCCGGGTCGGTTTGTCAAGTGTTTTTAAAATATTTTTTAAGTACGGGCCGGTCGCGGTCTGTCTCCGCCGCAGCAGGCCGGGCACGTCGCCCTGGTAGAGCAGGTGGCCCCCGCCTTCGCCACCCTCGGGGCCGAGCTCGATGACATAATCGGCGCTGGCGATCAGGTTCAGGTTGTGCTCCACCGCCACCAGGGTGTGGCCGCTGGCCAGCAGGCGTTGGAAGAGGCGTTGCACAATGGCCAGGTCGGCCAGGTGCAGGCCGAAGGAGGGTTCGTCGATCAGGAACAGGGCGGGCGCCTGGCGCTGGTGCAGGAACTTGCACAACTTGATCTTTTGCAATTCGCCGGTGGAGAGGCTGCTCAGTCGCTGGCCCAGCTTGAGATAACCCAACCCGTTGTCGCGCAGGTCCTGGAGCAGGGGGCGCAACGGCGGCAGATCGCTGGCGAATCTGTCGACGAACTCATCCATGCTCAGGCGCAAGACAGCGGCGATATGGAGGTTCTGGTGGGTGATCTTTAAAACCTCCGCTGCAAAACCGCTGCCCAGGCAGGCCTGGCAGGTGGCTTTGACCGAGGGCAAGAACTGCATTTCGATTTCATTGAAACCCTTCCCCTTGCATTCCGGGCACATGCCCAGGGGAGAATTGAAGGAGAAGTGACCGGGGGTGTAGCCCAGAAACCGGCTCTGCGGCAAGGAGGCGAAAAATTCCCGCAGCGGGGTGAAGAATTCGAAAAAGCTGGCAATGGTGGAATTGGCACGCAGCCGTTGAATCCCGGGATCAATAAAGATAATTTCCGAGATGCCGGGCAGGGTTTTGTTCTTCAAAAAAATTTCGTTGTAGAGCAGAGTGCTTTTGCCGGCACCGCTCAACCCGGTGATGACGGTCAGGGCGTTGCGCGGGAAGCGGAAAGCGAAATGCTTCAGGTTGTGGGTGTCGGCGTCTTTGAATTGCAGCCAGCCCGCATAGCGCGTCCGTTCCCGTAGCGGTGGCAGCGGCAGACGGGACAGTTTCTGGGTGAGCGTGTCCCGGGAAGCGAAGAACGTGCGGCGGTCTCCGCTGAACACCAGCTGCCCTCCCCGGCTTCCCGAACCGGGGCCCAATTCCAGGATATAGTCGGCAAAAGCGATCACCTGGGGGTTGTGTTCGATAAGGACGATGGTGTTGCCGTTCTTTTTCAGGTTCTGGAGGAAAAAACGCAGCCGCTCATGGTCGCGCGGGTGCAGGTCGGCCGATGGTTGGTCAATGATCAGCAGCGAATCGGACAGGGTCGAACCCATGATGAAGGCCAGGTTGATCCGCTGGAATTCGCCGCGCGACAGGGTGAAGGTGTGCCGGTTCAGCTGAATGTAATGCAGGCGGCTCTCCATCAGGTAGTTCAGCTTGGCTTCAATTTCTGAGAAAACCTCGGGCGAGATCTTGTTCTGGTATTGGTGGTAGGCCAGCGAGCGGATGAAGGCGTGGGCTTCGGCAACGGTGAAGGAAAGGAAATCGGCGATGCTCTTGCCTTTGATCGTATAGGCCAGCACCAGCGCATTGAACCGGCTGCCCTTGCAGGTCGGGCAGCTGGAAAAGGAGGTGTAGCGGCTCAAGAACACCCGCGCCTGGACCTTGTAGGATTTCTTGCGGATCCAGTCAAAGAATCCCCGGATGCCTTCAAAATCTTCGTCGCCGAAGAGCAGGTAGCCGATTTCCTCATCGCTGAGCCGGCCGACGGGCCGCTGGATATCGATGCCGTGCTCGCTGGCCTTGGCCAAGATATATTCCCGGTAATGGCGGCCGCTGGGGGAATTGAACGGCAGCACGGCACCTGCGGCCAGCGAGCGCAAGGGATCGAAAATCAATTGCCGGTCGACAGCGCTCACGTCGCCGAAACCTTTGCAGGTCGGACAGGCTCCCTTGAGGCTGTTGAAAGAAAAAAGGTTTTCGTCCGGGCTCTCGTAGGTCTTGGCGCAGCGGCTGCAATGGAGGCTGAAGGGATAGGTCCGCTTTTTGCGGCCGGTAAAAACGGTCAGCGTCCGGTCGCTGAAGCCCAGGGCCGCGTCCAGGGCCTCGAAGAGTCGGCCTTTGTTCTGCGGCCGATTGTCCAGTTCGTCGACCAGGACCAGGAGCGGACGGTTCTTGCAGGCGGCGTCGATTTTTCGTTTGGCCCCGGCCACCACGTGGAAGTAGTAACCGCGGTTGATCAGAAAAGGCACGTCACCCTGGTAAGGGAAGCAGATGCGCAGGGTCGCCGGAGGCAATTGCAAGAGGTCGGTGATAATCTCGTCGATGGTGTATTTGTTGACCGGCCGACCGCAGCGGGGACAGTGGAAATCGGCGATTTTGGCAAAGAGGATGCGCAGGTAATCATAGATATCGGAAGCGGTGGCCACGATCGAACGGGGGTTTTTGACCGGTTTCTTCTGTCTGAAGGCGATGGCCGGCGGCAGGTTATCGATGGCGTCGACATCCGGCTTCTCCACCAGGTCGAGGAACTGCCGGATATAGGGCGAGATGGACTCGATGTAGCGCGAATAGCCCTCGGCGTACAGGGTGTGCAGAGCCAGGGACGATTTGCCGGCGCCGCTGACGCCGACCAGGGCCGTCACTTTTCCCAGGGGGATGCGCAGGTCGAGATTTTTTAAATTGTTGGTGCGAGCGCCTTTGATTTCAATCCACTTTTCCATTGTCTGTATATAGCGACCAGGGTCGAATTCCAATTCTACGCCCGGAGAGACTCGAACTCCCAACGCACAGATTCGAAGTCTGCCGCTCTATCCTTTGAGCTACGGGCGCATGCCAAAGGTGTCTATTATATCCGGATTCAGCCAAATCTCCAAGCCGCTGCTTGTGTTATAATGATTTATGACCCGCAGACCGTTTCAGCATCCCGTTGCCGATCTCGTCCGCCAGCGTTATTCCTGTCGCACCTTTGACGGCCAAGGGGTCGCAGAAGAGATCCGGGCAAAATTGCTGGGTTTGCTGGCGCAAACCAGCCTGCCGTTTCAGACTCCCGTCCGCTGGGGACTCATTGATCAGGCGCAGGTGCGGGCGGACAACCTGTTCAGCAGCGGCACCTACGGCCTGATTCGCGGCACGCGCTTCTTTTTGGCCGGCGCCATCCGCAAAAACGCGGCCCGGCCCTGGGAGGACCTGGGTTTCGGTCTGGAGAAGGCTGTTTTATCGGCCACCGAACTGGGCCTGTCCAGCTGTTGGATCGGCGGGGTGTTTGACCGCAAGCGGTTCGGCCGTAACCTGGGCATCGGTCCGGACGAGTCGCTGCCCGCGGTGGTGGCCATCGGCCGTGCGGCAAAGCGCCGCTCCTGGGCCGACCGCCTGGTGCGCAAGAGCGCCCGCGCGAGCACCCGCAAGCCCGCCCATGAACTTTTTTTCAAAACGTCGCTGCAGGATCCTTTGCCAAGCGCTGACCTTCCTGCCCATTTAAACGAAGCGTTGGAAAACGTGCGCCTGGCCCCTTCCGCCTCCAACAAGCAGCCTTGGCGTGTTTTTCAGAGCAGCCATACATTCCATTTTTTTCTCGACCGCGACCAGGCGTACAGCCGGCTGATGCCCCTGGCTGATTTGCAGCGCATTGACCTGGGAATTGCCCTCTGCCATTTCCAGTTGACCCTGGAGGAGCAAGAGGTCTCTTTTACCTGGAAACAGGACCAGCCATCCATTGGCGACCTGCCCGCCCATTTCGAATATATCGCTACTGCGGTCGTATAAAGCGATGAGAGCGAATCCCGCGTCCGATTGACAGCCGAAACCCTTTCCTGTAAAATTTTTCCGAGCGGTGAGTGTAGCTCAATGGTAGAGTATCGGACTGTGGATCCGATCGTTGCGGGTTCAAATCCCGTCACTCACCCTTTTTCCGTTCTTTTTTAACCCGATGCATCCCGAAGGACTCCCAGAAGGTCACATAATAGTTGTCAGGCTGCAGCACGATCTTATCCATCACGGAGCCTCACCCGAACTCGGTGCCGAAGGGGTGCTAAATAATGCACGAGGAAGCGCGGAAGGGGCCAGAATCAAGGGCTCTACGGGTTGACCAGTTCTATGAATAGAGGTTATGATTCGAAAAAATCGAAGGGGAGGACAATATGCCAGAAGAAATCTATGCTTTTAGGTTACGTTATACTCGCTCACGTCGGGATACGGTGAATTGCTTCGAGAGCAAACTGCCTCTTCCTACTGCCGCACCAAACTATGAAGTTGCCTTAAAGGCTGGAGACCGTGACAAGACAATTGAGGCCTCCAGTTCGCTCGTACTGCACGGCACCGGATGGGCAACAGCCGAAGAGGCAGAACGTTTCGGCCACTTTTATGCGGATATTCTAGCCAGGTCTTGCGCCCGACTCAGGTTGGGCGCGGACTTTGGCGACAGGGCCGCGAAAGGGTGGTTTACGAAAGAGGGGCTGGATGTTGCTTCCCAACAGACAGGGAGACCCGTACTGAATGACGTTCACGGATTGATGATATATGAACAGACCAGCCTGCCGAATGTTTTATTTGGCTCTGTGACGGGTGAGGGAGTGCGGGGAATAAACTTAGAGAAATTCCTTTCTGTCTACAACTCGGCCCTCGGCCGGCCTCGAGAGATTCCTGAGGAAGAACGGGCAGCCCTGTTACTGTTCAATGCTTCGTTTTTCCCGGACTCACCTGACGGCCGATTAATGCTGCTGATGATGGGAATCGAGGCGTTGATCGAGCGACAGCCGCAGCCAGACAACGTTAAAGCAATCGTCCAAGGATTTTTATCAGAAATAGATGCAGCTGCCGCCCTCAGCACAGAAGAAAAGGTCGGCTTGAAGAGTGGCCTCGGGCAACTCCGGAACGAGTCCTTCCGACAGGCCGGGCGCCGGCTGGTCAGGGAAAAACTTGGCGCCAGGAAATACAAAGAGATGCCAGCGGAAGAGTTCTTTGATTACTGCTATGACTTAAGGAGTAAACTTGTCCACTGTGAGCTGCCGCTCCCGTCCCGGGATAAGGTCGGTGGCGCTGCCGCCCAACTCGAGGTCATGCTATCCGACCTATTATCAATCGATCTCCTTGATGTCGGGCCTCAGCCATGAAATTGTCAACAAGGGGATATCGAAGCCGACGGCCCTGGCAAGCTAACCCGAATTTCGTTTCTTGCGCTCTTCGTAGATCTTCCTGAGTTGTGCCTCTGCTACTTGTCCGTACTCGAACCAGAATTTCAAAACTGCGATCCGGCGCTTGTACTCATCACCGGACAATTCGTCTAATTGAGCGTGTCTCAGGTGCTTGACTGACTTGCCTTCCTTTTGGCGATCGATTTTCCTTTGGACGATCTCCCTCCTGTGTTGCCAATACAGGTGTTCTGAAAGGTGAGTAGAACCAGTGCGAGGGTACATTTCGTCCGGAAGTTTAATGTTGGGATCTTGCTTGAGCTTATCCAGCGTCGAAATTAGATCGTCCCAATAGTCAGACTTGTCGAGGAGTTTGAGATAAAAAAACCAGAGCATATATTTGTTTATTTGGTATTGCTTGCTTGTAAGTTGCGATTTATATTGTTCGGTCAAGTTCAGCAAGAAAGCGGCGGCCTGGAATCCGATCTCGAATTCCCTTAGGTAGAGAATCGTGTTGATCGAATAATTCCAGAATGGCCCCATTATCTTTTTGTACTGTTCGATAGTCGGGGCCTTTGTCAGGCTGTTGGTTAGGGCAAGGTTGTTGGCTACGAGTCGGTCATCCTCATTCATTGAAGGCCCCGTGCTTGTCGGTCTTCTTGCACAAATCGGCAGTCGGCCCTAAGCTGCCGATCTTGCAGAATGTGAACAAGTATTTTTTTGACCCGCTTTTTAAGAACTCCAGGTAATCACTCAGAAAATCAAAAACCATTTTTCGCCAAGAAAAATTGCTTATATTCAGACCTTCTTGTATTAGCACCGCCACCGCAAGGCATGAATTGCTTATCACCAGCCGCGTGTCGCCGCATTCTCTCGGCTCAGCGAGTTTGGTCAACCTATGAAATTCCTGTTCGCCGTCGTTAGCCATTGGATGCACATATGTGGAGGCGTGATCATATCCGTATTTGTAAAAGAAGTCCAAACCTGCGTCTTTTGCGACTGTTTCGGCGTCGGGTCTTCCCCAATCGATTTTTTGCTTGCTGATTTTTGCGTATCGAGCCTTCTGCCTCTCCATGTCTTTAAAAAAACCTGGACCAACGGTGTTCCTGAACTCACGATCGCTTTTGACCTTGTTCATGTATTCGTATTGTCGTTTAAACGACCATTCGTCGAATGCTTCAAAGGCTTTATTTTTTACCAATGACTTCAGATGAAACAGTCTGTCCACTATGCACCGGTGAAGCACCCAGCAATCCGCATAGGCGCCTATTTTCCAAAGTTCGAGGATTCCCCCTAAAGTCACAACAGAGCGGGCAATAAAGTTCCTGATTATTTTGTCCTTTGTCTCGGCAGTTTGCCCCGCAAACCCAAAAAGAAGCATCGTAGAAAATACTCCTAGAATTTTAATGGCCTCTTCATAGGCTTCAATCGGAAGATATTCCTTTTTGTCCATGGCCCACTGCCCAATTTGCTTTTTCTTAGTATAACACTATTTCCTTTGGCACGGAGAAACAATCCCCATATGATTTCGCTGCCGAACGCTGTTAAGTGGATCGAAGGATTAACGAGAAAGGCGCACGAGTTGGACCACTCCTGCTGAGAATTCTGAGTAGTGGCCCGAGTCTCTCTCTGTTAAATCAACATCCACTCAGCGTCCCGCGCTAGTCAGAGGGGCGCATAAGGCGTGCTGTTGGATATCCATTCAAGATATTCATTTTCTCAGGCTATTCTTATCTTATTGGACCGTTCTAATTCCTTGATTGTGCTTTCTAGTTCATCCTGCGCGAATGATAAATTGTCGTTCACATACAACCTTCCATTCTTGTAGGAAACCATGGAATCCGTCTTAAATGTTTCGCCACATATAGATTCGTACTTGTAAAGCTGCATAGTATCAATCTGAAAAGAATAAACTACTCCTAATGAATGGACTCCAAACCATAAACGTTTCCCATCATTTGCCAGTGAACAGGCCCATTCATAGAAGTTTGATGGTGAATATGCAATAAACCATTTGCTGCTGTCCTTGATATAGCCAACCAGTGGGTTTTTAAAATACGAAGTCCAGAGAATCTTCCCGTCATTGAGGGTTGCGCCAATAGACGAGGGAAAAAGGAGGGCTACCATCATAAAAAAGCACAATTATTTTCCCGCTTGGGTTGGGTCCGTTGTCGCGATGCCATCTCGGTATTGCGTTACTTACATCATCCCAATCTATTTCTGGGCGCGTTTTAAAGAAGCCTCTTTTGACCGCACAGGCTTCAAGTGCGCGTTTAAAAACACTCGGCGGTTCTGGCTTGATATTGATTTCGGGAATTATGGACCTTGCGAGGTTTTGCCGTTCCGTGTGTTCTGTGACTGTATAAGCAACATTATCATGTTGTGAATATACTATGAGAAAAACAGTGTGCGCCCCAGTGCCCCAAGAAAAGGTCTTAACAATGACTTCTTGCATACCATCGTTATCGATATCTTCAACTTCAAGGTTTACTTCAAATATGGACCACCATTCCTTCCAAAGAATTCGATAGGATTCGCCAACTTGCTCAAGAACTGCGACGGAAGTGGCATGGCGATCTTCATCTGGCTTGTAAGAAACGGCTATGTTAATCTTTTTGGACTCGAAGTTTTGATATGGGATTGCTTTTTCGATCTGTCCTCCGACAGTTGCATAAGCAATTGCTTTTGCGTCTTCTTCGGAGATAGGCAGCTTTTTGGATTTTCTTTTATACCTCCAAAGACGATAGGATCGCCAGCCCTTCTTTAAGGCGTCAATTAATAGCTTGAGGGTTCCTATGTCAGTACCAACGTTCATGTCACCCTGCCCTCGCTCAATGTACTGTACCACCTCTAAAGTGAGATTTTCAAGCATTCTGGTCTCTAGCGCTGGAGGCTTATAGCCCAGAGAGCTATGAGGCTCGAGGGGAAGCCGGTTGACCGGGCTTTTTCTGCCTCTCCTGGATATAATTCAATCCCGAGTAGCTGTTTATTTATTGAGACAGATAGGGCGCCAACTTTAAATAATCGTTTCATACAGCTAACAAGGGGAATTCCATCCCCAAGGACGCTTTTCGCGGTTTTGGTGGCCTCAATAGATAAGAACGCTGACGAGGGGGGATAATTCTCTACGACAAAGCGAGATCGGTCCGAGAACGGCCAGCAGAGGCGCGGAAGGCGGCGGAGGGTGGGCTTTTGGAGCCCTTCAGGGAGTACGCCCTCCGGAGGGTGGCAGCGGTTGGATACTGCGCCCAGGCGGTCTTCGAAGACTCAGGGTTCGGGGCTACACGGGCGGCTATGCGCTCCAAGAACATTGAGTGCAAGGTCATTGTTTACTGATTGTTAAATCCTAAGTCCCTTCCTTTATGGACGGCTACGCCGATTTGCTCTACAGACTCACGACGGCCATTATACCAGAGTAGCCAGCGTTCGTACTTGTCGTCATAAATTGCATACGGTTTATAGACAGCGCTGGAATCCCAGCCCGTAGTACCCGGACTTATAATAGGATTATGTGGATTGCGTTCCCAATGGTCAATTCCATTTCTGGAACGTGCGATGCCTATCTGGGCATAATTTATATCATGAAAGCCTATGTAAAACATCAGGTATTCATTATCCTGATATCTAACCTGGCAACCTGTAACTTTTGCCTGCTCCCATGAATCTGCGGGATCGTTACGAAAAACGGGATTTGCGGAATACTTATCCCAGGTTAACCCGTCATGGCTGGTGGCATAGCCAATAGCATCCGGTTCATATTGTTCACCTCCGGAATACCACATCTTATAAATTCCATCTTTGCCATCCCACAAAACATGCGGACACATCACCGACGTTTTTTCCCATTTTTCTTCTGCTGAAAGCGCCGGATAGTTGCTCATTCGTTTCCAGGACTTGCCATCTTTGCTCGTGGCATAGCCAATCCAGGATTTGCCATGAGCCTGTCCTGTATACCACATCCGGTATAAACCATTCCCCTTGATTACCACCGGCCTATTGATATCATCCTCCCAGCCGCTGGAGGGATTAGGACCTAACACTACAACGGGTGTTGTCCAATGAAAACCATCTCTGCTTTCCGAAAGTGCAATACTCTTCTTGGGTCGCCAGGAACACCACATTTTATATTCTTCTTTATCTTTCAGTACGCTTACGTCAAAGATAGTACCCAATGTCTTGCCACCAAGCACTGGGTTGTCCTTATATTTTATCCAGCCGCTTGCTGATTGTTTGCCGAGCTTGTCCTGGTCATGCCGGTAACAGGACGGCCTGGCTCCAACGATGATTCCTCCGGATAGGCCCAGAAAAGCACCTAAGGTAATGAGCTCTTCTTATTTTCATCACGCCCTCCCTTGATATTATAGTCCACGTGATCTTGCAAAAAAAGGGAGGCCAAGACTCCGCATGCCGTGCCTCGCCGACTTCTTGCCGCCAGCGGCGAGCTTTTTGTCGGTGGCGAATGAGAATATCGAGGCAAATACAATTTTATCGGCTTTGGTCAGGCGGCGGAAAGGATTGAACAGAGTCGCTATTGGGGTATAATTTATTTTTTGTTGCAACCTTGGTAGAGTATCGGACTGTGGATCCAACCGGTGAGGTTTTAAATCCCGTCACTCACCCTTTCCTGCCTTATTTATATAGGTACTTCCTATTCTTGACCTATATCCCCGAATATCCCCTTGATCCTCCGCCCGGTTACAGCGTTGACCGTTGGGCTTGCCGACTGAAACGTAGAAAGATCCGTCGACCTTGTCCATCGATCTTAAGGGTCCAACCGGCGGCACTGGCACGTTCCTGCCAGATCGTCTCGAATATCTTGATGTAATCCTCCAGCGAGATCTGCTCCTTAAGGTGGGACGACCGCACATAGAGTGCAAAGTACGTCAGGTCGTCGAAACGGACCACGGCCTCGTTTTCATTGAGCTTTTCGAGCGTGACCTTATCACCCTGGAGTTTCGCCTGCTCCCAGCACAGGAAAAGGATAAACGACCTGTGTGTCGAGTAGAACGGGACCCAAACCGTTGCCGCCAAGGCATATCCGGGTCCGTTGGCAAGGCCCTCCCTTACCCAACGAAAAGCAAAGTCCTTTCCCTTTTCATGAGAGAGGAAGTTGAAGAGTCGGACCTGCTCGGACCAGTAGGTCTCTTGCCGCATCCAGTGTTTCCCTTCCTCTGGCCGGTCGGGAAAACCCGAAGCTTCAGCCGGTAGGGAAGTCACTTTGTCGAGGCGGATAAAAATACCCTCCAGGAAACGATAGTACCATCGGCCATCTTCGATCACAAAGTTGAAGGTATAGGTCCAGGGGCTGTTATGTTTCTTACCGAGTGTGACGAGAAAAGAAACGAGATTTCCATAGTGGACGATTTCGGGCGTGACCTCCCATTCCTCCCAATCGGCTCGCTTGGCAAAATCCTTGAGAAGAGCCAATTGCGATTGGGGGGTCACAGGACTCGCAGACCGAATGCGGTCCAGGGGTAGGGTATCTTTTTTCAGGAGGATAACGAATTCCCTCCAGATCGTGATCTCGTCCTTGCCTGCGGGCTGGGCGAAGTCAAAGAAGAAGATCACGGTTAGGATAAGGATAAAGACTCGTGTTATTTTCACAGCACTCCTCCTCGTGTTTCCCGGTCTTCTAATCCCAAAGTTACCCCGATTATAACTTTCCGGGCTGGAAAGGACAACCCACATCAATCCTCTTTTTCGGGCCGCCCCTCAGCTGGTCAATATCCGGCCGGACTAGGGATTGGTATGGGCCAGTGAAGGATCGGCGGGCGACACGCCTCTGCCTATCCAACTATGTGCAGTCGACTGGGTCTGGCTGGCACCTGCCCGCCATCAACCATCCGCTCGTTTTCTTAACTGCCTTGCCCATAGCGTCAGCCAAAGAGTCACCAATGCTAAGGGCCAAATGCAGTATCTTCATGATCGCCAGGCTCCAGAACCATACAGTCTGGACGAAGGACCAGGTAGAATCAGGGCCCCACATCCACAACAGCCATGTCGGACGTGCCGACATGACCAGCAGATAGATAATCCACTGAATCAGAAGAAACCCGACGGCGATCAGCAAGGTCCACCAGCCCGCGACTGCTGCAGCCCTCACGCGCTTCTCGAAAACATCGTTCATAGAGAGCCTCCCCTAGCAAAATGATAGTATCGCCGTCTACCACCATAAGTCAAGGACCCTTGCTTCGAATCTTCTGCCTTCTGTACGCCCATCCGCTGGTCGAACGGGGGGAGGGTAAGGACTTGGCATGGGCCGTTGACTCCACGGCCTGGCTAGCGTAACATATGGACTAGCGAAGAAGGAGTCCTCCATGTGGGAAATACTCGGCGTTATAATCGCAACTATCGCCTTGATCGCCTCAGCGGTCTTCTATTTTCTGTCGGCCCGACAGCTTCAGGAATCTACGCAACGATTACAGCGCACTATGAACGTCCTCGGCCGCTACCTTAAGGCCACCATAAAAGATGCGGATGTTGATCTTAACATTAACAAAGATGGGGACCTCGTCGGGCTGAACATTACCCTTCACCCAGAGCCCTTTACTGTCCATCCCCACGTTTCCCTGTATTCTGAAAAATAGAGAAAAAGCATTCACCCGCAAAGCAGAATCAACATCCTCAATAATTAAGGCTTTCACCGCTTTGTTGGTAATAATAATCCCTCTAATTTATTTGCTCATTTTAATAATCTACAAACCTGAATTCAAAACATCTACCCTCGGTTCCAATAATTGCGTTCATCCAATCTCTTATACCCTGGATCTGGATTTTATGTTTAGGAGTTATAATTATTTCTACATTTGAGTATTTGATGAATAAATCAAAGCATCGAAAATTTAATCTTAACAAAGAAATTATAAGGGAAAAGGATAAGATAGAAGCTTTCGCAGAAGCAGGAAAAAGGATTCTTGTTTTTGAAAGTGTGGAGGCAGAGAAGGGCACCTCTTCATTCAAACACTTCCCTCTTCCAAAACTTCCAACGGATAAAGACTTTTTGGAAATGTTTCCAAACAAATATGTTGAGTACGATAAACTTATTCAACAAAGGCATATTCTTCATGTCGCTAACGATAAAAAAGACGCCATACCCAAAAAATGGGAAAAGCTACCAGTATTAACGAAATTAAAATAATAAATCCTGTTTTTCAATAAGCAATTAGCCATAACTACAGATTCGAAAGAGATTATAATGACCTGCCCCCCTTAAATTGGTCTTTGAATAAAGGGAAACAGAAAAGAAAATATCAGGGGAAAACCAGGAATTTCGGGGGCGGGTCAACTGGGGGGCCTCGCATATCAAGAACGATCCCCTGAAAGTCCGCGCGTCCGATGCTGAAACAGTCTAGATGTTTGACAAATCCATTGTGGACACCCATACTTACTGTGTAAGCCTTCTGGGGGACGTGACAATATCGGCCAACAAGAGGAGGGTAGAGATGACCAATGAAAAGAAATTCAAATCAGTCAGGTTTATTGTCTGCTGTCTGTTTTGCTTGTCATTAACAATATTCATCGGTGGGCAGGCCTCTCAAGGATATTTAGATTCAGAAAAGGATTCAATCGAAAAGAATAGAGAAATTGTCGGTCAGAATGAAAAGGGTAACACTCCTTTGATGATAGCGGTAGAAAATGGTTCTAAAGAGACAGTTGAAGATCTATTAAAGGCTGGGGCTAACGTCAATGCTGAAAATAAGTACAAGGAAACAGCTCTGATGTATGCAGCGTGGAAAGGGCATACAGCAATCGCGGAGCTGTTAATAAATCATGGGGCTAATGTCAAAGCTGAGAATAAAAACGGATCGACTCCACTAGCTTTCGCTGCGGAGAATGGGAATACGGCAATAGTGGAGTCGTTGATAGAGAAAGGCGCCAAAGTCGATGTGAAAACTAAAGCTGGAGAAACTCCTTTAATGTATGCTGCATTTGGGGGATATATCAAAATCGCGGAGCTACTTGTTGAGAAAGGGGCCAAAGTTAATGATAAGGACAAATCTGGAAGTACTCCGCTTATATTAGGTGCAAAACATATAACAATTGCGCAGCTGTTAATAGAGAAAGGAGCGGATATTCACGCAAAAAATGAGTATGGAGTTACTCCTCTTTTTTCGGCCGCTGCTTCCGGAAATAAAGATGTTGTGTCTTTGCTGATAAAAGAAGGAGCTGATGTCAATGCTAAGCTAAAAACCGGATTTACTCCTCTTATGGCTGCCGCAGAGAAGGGGAATAGAGAAGTGGCAGAATTGCTGATAGAAAAAGGAGCAGATATTCATGTCCAAACTAATCTTGGAAATACTCCACTGTGGTTTGCCGTCTCTGGTGGAAGTGAAGATATTGTTTTTTTACTGACAAAAGAGGGGTTTGATGTCAATGCTAAGTTTGAAGCCGGACAGACACTTCTAATACTTGCAGCATATCAAGGGCATACAGAAGTGGCAGGATGGTTGATAGAAAAAGGAGCCAACGTTAATGAGAAAACTAAATCTGGAGTAACTCCTCTAATGGCTGCCGCACAGAAGGGGCAGACAGAAGTGGCGAAATTATTGATAGAAAAAGGAGCAGAGATTAATCCTAAAAATAATATGCAAGAAGCGCCTTTGTATACTGCAGCTTGGCATGGAAGTAAAGATTTAGTGATTCTGCTTCGGGAAAAGGGGGCCGATATTAACGTTAGATATAAGGATATATGGACACCATTGCATGCCGCGGCATTTAATGATCATAAAGAAGTTGTTAAATATCTCATTAAGGAAGGAGCAGACATTCAGATTATCGAAAAATCTCACCATGATATCTATGCAGCGGCAACAGTTTATATGCTCCTTGCAGCTAATTTCGAAGAAAACGGGAATACGGAAAAAGCAATCGAGAGTTATAAGGTGGCAGCAGGACGTTTCGAAAAAGCGTCGATGGAATATAAGCATGCAGCCCGTAGGTATAAGAATAATGCAGTTTTTAAATCCTTCATAGGAATGGTAGCGGCAATAGGCGAACTGGCGTATGTCGAAAAGACCGGGAGAACGCCTTTTTTAGGTAGCATTCATGAATTCGATTGGAGCACGAACGATTTAGAAAAATTACGGGACCAATGTGAACTCAGAGCCGCGATGAGTCAGAAATTAGCTATTGAGTGTAACACTAATATTGAACATTTGAAAAAATCGGAGTAGTTATTTCTTGAGACTGGAGTTGCTGCTGTGCAGCTAAAAACTGCACTCTTGCTCGGATCAGTTTTTGGATGAGACTCCCCATTTGCCAGAAAGCTCACATCAAAGGTGGACCATTTTTCAGGGATGAGGTCCCTAAGAAACCCGCCCCTAAAGCTTCTTGGGACGCCGCACAAACAACTGCCGCCAAAATGATTGCTTCAGCGAAGCGAAGCTCTCAGTGCAACCACGCATGGCAGCCACCTGCATTAGCGTTAAGCCTTGGGTGTTAAGTTTGTCTCTGTCTGCACCGTTTTCTAACAGCAAAGCGGCGGTCTCGGTGTGTTTGTTCCAGACGGCTCCGAATAGCGGCGTCGATCCGTATGTTACATCGCGCTGTCCTTTCTTGGCTCGCGCGTTGACATCAGCTCCGTGCTCAAGCAGTAGCGTAACAGCATCGGTATCGCCTTCCAAGGCGGCTAGGTGTAACGGTGTGATGTCTTGTGCGTCCCGCTCGTTTACGTCTGCGCCACTCTTCAGGAGAAGCTCGAGGACCTCAGTGTGCTTATTATCAACGGCCTCATGTAACGATGTCCTGCCGTTCGCGTCCCGAATGTTTACATCTGCGCCGTGCTCCAGTAGCAGCGCGGCAGCCTCTCTGTTTCTGGCAAAGTGCAGCGGAGTCCGGTTGATTATGCCCTGTAAATTGACATCCGCACCATGCTTCAGCAGCAAGGCAGCGGTCTCGGTTTGCTTATTGTTGATCGCTGAGTGGAGCGGTGTTGATTTGTTGACATCCCTTGCATTTATATCTGCTCCGCGTTCCAGCAGCAGAGCCACGGTCGCAGGTTGCCCCCCCGCGGCGGCCTCGTGCAGAGGGCTTGTACCTTCCCGATTCCACGCATTCACATCTCCCCCCACGTCCAACAGGGCTCTCACTTCTTCCGTGTTGCCATAAAAAGCTGCTTTGTGAATGTCCAATGTTCTCTACCTCCCGTTCAATTCTTTGCTTTTATGACTTGCTTATTTAACTTCGTCATATAATTTATATTTTCTAATTTCAAGGACACCCCAGACGAATTGCATCATTACCAGGAAATTGAATGCTGGGACTTCAGCTTTCGCTATAGCAATCCCATTAAAGACGGCAGCAGTCATGATTGCAAGACTATTCAAAAGAAACATCGTTCTGTGCACAATGAAAATGTTACAAAGGCCCAGGATGATGAGTATCACGCCCCAGATGGGATCCAATACGGAGGCCAATACTATATGCAATGCTCCAAATCCGATGAGTCCATATCCCCATTTCTTTAGTTCCGCTTTCATTCTTTCAGCGGTGACCTCCGGCCTGGGTGATTTTCTAATTTCAGAGATATGATAGGTGCTTCTTATACATTCCAGCACACTTTTACATCTATTACGGACAGGTATCGGAATCGTTGGGCATTTCCCGTATATTTGTTGTGATTTTATATCAACGATCAATGCGCAGCCCCTTTCGCCCTTTGAATCTGTTTCACTGAAGTTCTTAAATGGAAAGGCAGAAATTATTTTCAAAGCGTTTTCAGATACTGTTTCTGCTACAATACAGAGAATAAAAAAATTGGCGGATATCACTTTTTTAGTTTGCTTATTTATTTCCCAATACTTTTTTACCAAATTGGATAATGTGTCCTCATCCAATATCGGATAATGCTTTACCATCAGTCGTTGTCTCTTCCCCACAAACTTTGTGGAGATGGCTGTTATATCGAATTCAACTCCCATATATGACTCTTTTTTTATATCTCCCCAGTATTTTGGATCTAAATTGTTTTTAAATTCGTTCATTTATTCTTCTCCTTGTTCTGCCTTTCAGGAATAAGAATTTGCTTTCGGTTCGGCCCGCCCGCGGAGCCCGATTTCATATCAAGGTCCCCTCCCGCCATACTGATAATTTACAGCCAGCCACTTGGCGAAGTCAAGGATTTTTACCGGGAATCCATCCTGTGAATGTTGGCTTGCGTGTTGAGATGCCCCCTATCCGGCCACCTCGGTCACTGGAGCCCGGTCCCTTTTAAGCGCCAGCGCCGCAACCCTGAGGCTCTTGATTGTTTGCGCCTGGGGGTAATGGCGCATATAGGTTATGAAATCGTTTACTAACTGATCCTATCTGATTTTCCTGTTTTCCCCTGGTGAATAAGGAAGTTACGGCGTTTTCCTTTTAGGCTCCGTTAGGCTAAGTTAAGCGGGTTTAAGCACAATCTGTGACATATGAGCAATTAATATATTTACTTGAAAATAAATTTGACTTTGGCTTATTGCTTAAATAATTTTGTGTTTTATAATCGATATTGGTATATGGAATTTATGTTAGTTTATTGAATAGGAGTCATTATGAATGAAACTGATAGCAACTGCGTCCATTGTTCCGTAAATGAAAGCGGAAGGGAGGTATCCATGAATTCTCTATCAGCACGGGTCAGGAAACTAGCCATTCTTCTCCTCATCGCACTGCCCCTTATTGGAATGGCCCAGACGCCAAAGCCGGAGGACGTTTGCCAGCCCTTAACCCATATTTCCCAGATAGAAATCAAAATTTGTTATAATATTAGCTGAAAAGGCTGATGAATAAAGGCTGAAGACGATATTGCAGCGGGAAAATCGGAGAGGGTTGATGGGTGAGAGCAAAAAAGAAGTTTTACGGGTCCAATTTGATCCCACAGTGAAGCTGGAATTCCACGGTGCCAAGATAACCAGTGACGGCGGTCTGCTACTTTACAGGGAGATGGACGAGGTGCTGGGATTGACGGCTTTAGCCGAGGAAGTTCTTCAGGATCTGCGCACGGGCCAGAATACCCGGCACACGATGACGGCACTGCTTCGGCAAGCGGTATACGGGCGTCTGGCCGGATACGAGGACACCAATGACGCTGAGCGGCTGCGAGTCGACCCGGCTCTGCGCCAGATCGTAGGCGGCCGCGCCAGGAAGCACCTGGCGGCATCGACCAGCCAGATGAGCCGTTTCGAGACGGAGATACTAGCCAGCGATGAAAATGTCCAGACGCTGTCCGATCTGTGCGGAAGGTGGATAGCGGAAGCCAATCGGCGTTCCAACGCCAAGGAACTGATCCTGGACATGGACAGTTCGGAAAGTCGGACCCACGGCCGCCAGGAAGGGTCGGCCTGGAACGGTCATTTCGAGTGCACCTGCTATCATCCCCTGTTCTGCTTCAACCAGTTCGGCGATCTTGAGCGGGCGATGCTGCGCGAGGGCAACGTGCACAGCGCCGCCAACTGGCGGGCGGTGCTGGAGCCAGTGGTTGCCCGATACAGACAGCATGTAATGAATCGTTACTTCCGGGGTGATGCGGCGTTCGCCCAGCCCGAGATCTACGAGTATCTGGAAGGCGAGAGGTTTCTTTACGCCATCCGCCTGCCAATCAACGACGTGCTGCAACGGGAGATAGAGCACCTGACGACCCGGCCCGTGGGCCGGCCATCTCACAAGCCCAAGGTTTTCTACCACAGCTTCATGTATCAGGCCAAGAGCTGGAGTCGGCCCCAGCGTGTGGTGGCCAAGGTTGAGTGGCATCATGATGAGCTGTTTCCGCGCGTTGGCTTCATCGTGACCAACCTGAACCGGCGGGCCAAGAACGTGGTGCGGTTTTACAACAAGCGCGGGACCGCCGAGCAGTGGATCAAGGAAGGGAAGATCGCGCTGACCTGGACCCGGCTTTCGTGTCACGGCTTCCGGGACAACGAGGTGCGGCTGCAACTCTTCGCCCTGGCATACAATGTCGGCAATTTCCTGCGCACCCTGGCCCTGCCCCGGAAAGTCAGCCGATGGACATTGACCACCCTGCGGGAGAAGTTGATCAAGATAGGAGCCAAAGTCGTGCGGCACGCGAAATACGTCACTTTTCAAATGGCCGAAGTGGCGATCCCGCGGAGCTTGTTTGCGTTGATCCTGGACAAGATCGCCCAACTGCGGCTGTTGCCTGAAACCAGTTAAAATGGCCGGTACACTGAAGGCAGCGGAGTCTCAACATCACGGGGAGAGGCCTGTCTTCAAGCCGAGAAAAAGGGTGATTGCAGGGGGAAAATGCCTGAATCGTAGTCCGTTGAGGCTAAATGGATTGGTCCGGGAGTGTAGCTCTTGAAAATGTTTTCCAACAATAGGAGAATACTATCTGTAGAGGAGGCATCAAATGGCTTGGATCAGGTTCGTGGTAAGAGGCGCTCTGCTCGTGGCGCTCTTGGCAGGTGTTTGCGCTGCCCAGACTGGCAATCAGCGGCAGCAACTAGAGGCTGATGCAGACTGGACATATGGCCCCTCGATCAAAGGAATGCCGCAGAAGAGCGTGCCGGCCGTCGAGGTGCCCCGCACAACGTATGTCGAGATGTTGGGAAGAGGCTACGCACGAATTGGGGAATTCACCTATGACAGCGAAAAACATGGTCACGATGTAGGCCGCTGCAAGCAGGACATGCTGGAGATGGCGATGTTGCATGGGGGCGATGTCGCCTGGGTTTACGCATCCGCCGATAAGCGGGAAAAAGACACTTGGGTCGATGACCATACAGTCTACTATACTACCTCCAGCGGAACTGCTACGAGCCACACCACTCCAGGTCACTATCGCCACAAGAAGGTCAAGCACGTCTTCGGGAGTGTTGTTTACTTCGTGCACAACCCGGAACTTGCGGCAAAGCAGTTGGAGGAGGGAAGGAAGAAGTGGGAGATGAGAGCGGCGGCGATCCCGGGAAAGCGGTCCGGCATGGTCGCTATGTTAGATACTGTGCTCATCAAATTGTCCGCTATGCCTGCGTCCCAGATATGGCCCTGGAACCGAAGTAAGGAGAAGTATATAAGTGGAATTCGGGCCGCCCAGGATGAGTTGAAGCAAGGGAAATGGGGTCTCTACGATACGTGGCCCCGAAGCTTCCGTGACACACTCGAGCGCACAAAAATGGAAGATGGTCCCCTCCCGGGTTTGGGGACCTTCTCGGAGCTTATTAATTTCGTCAATAACTATGAGTCGAATCATTGGGCCGAGAGCGCTCAGCTCGGCGAACTGCATCAAGCAGTCTCGGCGGCCAGGGTTTATGCCTACACGAATTGGGACATCATCATTGATCAAGTAACGCTGAATTCAGCCGAGCATTTTTGCCCTTATTGATGTTCTCCACTTAACACGCAGGGTTTCATCAATGTGCAGCCTCTCCGCTACTGGACGTCTATTCGGAGCGACCACGCTCGTCTCGTGTGGATAGTCGACATGGAGCATGGCGAATCGGACCCCCACGATATTATCCTGACCAATAGTTGGTTCTACGTGTGGCTGGTGCGTTCCGTCCTGAAAACCGACTCCTCCGGACCGTCCCAGGCCGCCACGACCCCGGGCGCCGAATACCAGGTCATCCAGAGGATTCCTGTGCCGGACGAGGTGGGCCGCGTCGGGGTGATGAAGGTTAAGAGCGACGGAAGCCTCGTGCTTTATACGGCGCTCCTCAGGAACTCTCTCGAGGAAGCCCTCCTGGCCAATACCACGCGGTTGACCAATATGTTGTTGGATACGGCCAAGCAAGCCCGGGCCAAAGGCGGGGATCCCCGGATTTCGGTCGAGGCCGCCGATTACAGCTTCAGCATGATCGCTCAGGTTGAAGTCAGCCCTTTTAATTCTCCCGTGGATAAGGCGGGCGTTTTTGCCGGTGTCGAAGGCGGATGGGAATGGGTGGCCTATTATGTCACGACCCAGAAGGCCGGCCCCTTTGTATTGATCAACGAGCTGAAAGCCCCGGCCTTCCGCCCTGTCTCTTTCGCCTCAGGCGCGTTCCCGAGCTTTCTGCAGATCTCGCGCGCTCAAAAGGAAATCGCCTATTGGGCCCAGGCGGGCAGCAAGATCAGTCTCATGGTCGGGCGAGAGCAGGCCGCCCAGCTGGAGGAAGGCTCGGCCCCGAGGGGCCCGGCCCTCTTCTTCCGGGGAGCCCCCCCATCGGGATGGCCTATGTCGCCGAAAGCCCGGCCAAAGGGTCGGCCCTTTACCTCAATAATCAAAAAGTCAGTTTGGATTACGAGGCTATCGAACCCGCCCTCAACTCCAAAGGGCGCAACGTCGGCTATATCGCCAAGGCCGGAAACAGGTTCCTTCTGTTCGTGAACGGGACGGAGCAGGCCACCGGATTCGTCCCGGCCCATGGCTTAACCTTCTTTGCGGGCGGAGACGCTTACGCTTTCGCCGCCGTCCAAGGGGGCCGGGAATTCGTGGTGAAGAACGGACTCAAATCCTTGTCCACCTTTGTCCGCGTGACCCAAAACAGAGATTTCGGCCATGTGCTGGACCTCGCGTTCAACAGCATGGCGACGAAAGTGGCCTATGTCGCCGAAGACGGGAAAAAAGAATGGGTTATGGTTGATGACCAGAAGGTGACTCCGGAATTTGACCGGGTGACCTTCAACCGGGAGAATTATGAATGGGGAGGGCCTCTGGTTTTCGCGGGCTATGACGCGGCAAAGCGTGTGATCATCGTCGGCAAGTTGTGAGCGATCGGGGTATAAGAATTTCTTTTTCGGTTGCACCCGCCAAGGAACGCTGTTTACGGTTGAACGGCTCCATTTCTTCTCCGCTGGGGACATAAATCGGAGCTCGGAGGATGTCAACGACGGTTGGAGAACTGGGTCGGACGGCCCCCTGGACGTCCTCGGCGGCAGATGAGGTGTCGTGTCCAAGTCAGAGACCAGATGCTTGAGCATCTTACTTCAGAGGTTGTTTATTGAGCGGGGGCGGGTCAGTTATGTGTTATGGCTTTATTGTAACTATGCCGGTCTTGTCGACATAACCTTCTTGCTTGCCAATTTTAACTTGTGCTAAACCGTTCTTGAATTCAGTTGCATCATCGAATTGCGGTGCGATGATGATCTTTCCTGTTTTGTCGATATAGCCAAATTTTTTGTTGATTTTTATCCGGGCAAGCCCCTCGGAAAATTCCCACGCGCGGTCGAACTTGGAGTCGATGATGAATTTACCGGCATAATCTATAAATCCAAATTTATAACTCTTTAGTGTCCCCACCGAAACCGGTGCCAGTCCCTCAGAAAACTGCCCCACGCCCAAGAAGGATGGTTGTATAACCCAATGTCCCGTTTTATCGATAAAGCCGAAGCGATGCGCATCCGTTCGGAGATCACCTGCACCGGCGCCAGCCAATCCTTCTGAAAAGCGGCGCGCCCCATCGAAGATAAGTGGAATCACAAGTATTCCCTCCTTATTGATATATCCGGATTTGCTGTTGAACCAGTATTGGCCCTTGCTGACGCATCCCACACCTTCAGAAAAGTCCGCGGCAAAGGAGTATTGGGGTTGGATGGCCGTTTTCCCTTGAGCGTCTATGAATCCCATCAAGCCGTTTATCCTGATGCAGGCAAGTCCTTCTGAAAATCCATATGCATTCTCCAAACCTCTTAGTACTATGTTCCCTGATTTCTTGTCCATATATCCATATTCCAGCGGATCTAAAGACAATTTAATAGGAACTAGAAACTCTGAAGAAGGAGCATTATTTTGATATCTTCTTTCTAGTTCATTATATTTTTGAATTCTAATCTGCCTTTCTTTTATCCAGGTGATTAACTCAGGATCGTGTCTCCACACGGTTCCATAGCTGGTGGTGCCGTATTCAACGGCAGGTATTTTTTCCCAATCGTCAGCCACGTGAACGGTGATTCTATCTGTTATAGTATAGCCAGCGTGATCCCAACTTGAGCCAATGTACGTACTCACAGTGCGCTCTTCTTTATGCCAGGCTATGGGTTTACCTCGTACTGTTGTTTCATGTACAAAAGGATAGTTGTCAGCGGTTAGCACCACGATATCCCCTCCCCGTTTTGCAACCTTTTCCATAAGAATTGAAGTGGTATCATCATTGAATGTCTGGGTTTTAGATATGTTTGGGTCGGACAATCTAGCACCCTTTATTACTTTGTGAATGTATGTGATTCCTATCAGGCCAATTTTCAGATACCCGTCATGCTCGGGGTTAGCTTGAATGGTTTTACATATTTTCGGTTTGGTCGGCCGAGATGATAGTTTTTCGTGCGCTTCAAGAATCTTGGTTGGGTTATATTCGATTTTTGGGTTTGGATCTTTAGCCAAAGCCGTTGAATAAGTGCACAAGAAAAACAAAAGACAGTGGGATACCCTGTGTGACTTCATTTGAACCTCTCTGTAGGTAAGTGAGCTAGGGCCATCCAGGTCTACTCCAATAGGAGGAACTCATATGGACTGCCCAGAAAACTAACTCCTTAAATTCTGCTCCGCCTATTTCCAGGATGTGCCTTTCGGCCCTGTTATAGTAACGGTTGCATAATAGGTAATTTCAGCAAAAACACCCGACCCCATCTTCCAATCTATTTGGAGCAATGGCTGGTCTTTTCCGGTCGGATCATTCGCGAGGGCAGCCGTATTATCATTCTCGCTGAGTTTATGAACATCTGCGGACTTGACAACCCACCCATTTTTCAGCGAGAGACTCCTCCACAGTTCATCCGTTTTCTCACATCCCCTCGTCGCTGCCACACTATGCGTGACTTCGTAATGAGCATCAGGGTAATCTGGAGGATAATAGCGATTAGCAAATGGACCATCACTAGAATTGCATGGCGTGAGACTATAGTCCCCAACTTGTGGATCCAACAAGACGAGTTCCAGATCCTGGATTGACTCGGAAGGGCTTGAAATCGCTTTTTCCGACTTTGGTTTCGACGTAGATATAGCCGTCGTAGGCTGGATATCCGCTCGTATCAGGGACAACGGCTATGATTTGCGTATTCGACCAGATTTGCACGATGGCGTCCATAAATACTCCCGGGGCCACAAGGATAACAACTCTTGGTTGAGCCTCGATGACTTGTTGAGCCATCCCCTCCACGAACACCTGATAATTTGATCCCTGGATCAACATCGCTTCACCCTTCTGACCCTGGCTTTTGTCAATAGAATCGAACTTCGGAGGTCCCGGCGGATTGATCAACGTCCCAGGCTTGATTCTGACAGTCGGAAACGTTGGCGCTGAAGGCTTGGGAAAAGTGGCGACCCTCCTCGCAAGGTCGGCCTTGAATCGATTATCTCTCGCCGCATACATATTCGCGAGCTCAAGTTGCTGGTTTTTCAACTTCGATTGGACCAGCTGCGAATAGCGTTGCGCAGCCTGTTTGGATCGCGCTCTTGATGAAGCCAGCGTTGCCTTGATTTCACCAACGCTTTTCGTGGTGTTGCCGGCACGGATGAGTTGACTATCTGGGAGAGTCCGAAAATCGATTTTCTTGCTCTCGAGTTCATGGACATCAATGACGTTCTTAGCTACAACACTCTCCTGAGTTGGTGATGCCTTCTGGGCCGGCGCCCGGACCTCAATCGTCAAAACTGTATTGGATAAGTCGAAAAGCTTCTTTCGGCTGGCATCATAAACGGTCAGAAGATAGTTGCTCGCCACTTGCGCTTTAGCGGAAGCTCTGAGCGAGACCTTAAGCACAGTCGGCAACTGAGAATGATCAAGGGATGCCTCAATCCGCGTCGCCGTGTTCCCGGCTCGCGTGACCTGGGCTGAGCCAATCATCGACAGATTAGTTCCTTTAATTACAACGATAACCGCCTCTCCGCCTTGGATAAGGACGGCCCTCTGGGGTGTGACCGAGATCTTGCTCGGCCGGGCACTGATGACGCTTGGCTTCTGCAGAGCTTGCTGTGGCTCAGCCATGATGCCGGGCAATCCTGATGAAAGCGCCCAAATAAGAACAAACAAGATCATAAGGCAAGAAAAAACTCCCATCCGAAAAAACCTTCTTGTCATTTTCTCCCTCCTCCTATGAATATCGAAAGAAGAGGAGAAGGCGTCTGTTGGACAATCCGCGGCTTCAGGACCTTTATCCCCTCTTGGATATGTTTATACCCCCTGGTTGCTTAATTGTCAAGGAGTGCAACAGAATCCCGTCGAGTTCTACCGAGGTGTGCTTTTGGTTTGTCCCACACTTGTTTCACCTGAAATTGACCTTCCCCTTGAAAAATCAGTCATCACCGGGAAAACGGCCATCCGGACCGACAATCCGCCCGTTGGGGCGGCCGGCCCTCTCGATCTTGGGCTCTTGACTTAAGCCAACGGCTGGCCTAAACTCCATTTGTGAGGGGACGGCCCGATTCCGAGCTTTAAGGCGGCCCTCTCATGATGGGCCGAAAAATGAAATTCTTATCCTTTCCGATCCTCAAGAAGCGGTCAGAGCTTCCCAGCGGTGCTAGGAGATTTTGGGTAGACCGAAAGGAAATTGCTATGCCCAGACCACCTTCTCGCCGTCTGGCGAACACGGTTTGGGACCGCAGTGCCGCCCTTCTTCGCAGCCGGCTACTCCATGGAGCACATATGAACAGACCCGGACTTCGTCTTTTGATCCTGGCATTCCTGATCCTTCTGGCAGGCCCTGAAACCATTGCCTCCGACACGAAACAATTTGTACCTACCGCCGGCATGAAGGGTTTCGAGCTGAGTCCTCGCCCGGCCCCGGCGCAGGTCGCCCGAGAATCCGAAGAAGAAATGAAGGGGAAGGGGTTCGCGAGGATAGGAACAATCAGCAATTGGGTTATCACGGCAACCTACTGGGGTTCCACGGATCTCAACGTGTCCGCTCCGTCGACGCGGCGGGATCTCACGAAAGAGGTCTGCGAAGAAGCCGCCGAACGCGGCGGCGATTTCGTGACCCTGACGGAGGACAATCTTCCCATCAAGCGGCACGTAACGAAGAACGGCAAAGCGATTCGTTGGCACACAGAGGATAGGCAGGTGACGGTCAACATAGGCACCGTGGATAGGCCTGTATATAAGGACCAATGGCATACGACCAAAGTGGCTGATGCATGGGAGCAGATCCCTGGCGTCCAATGTTCTGTCAGGAGCTCAGGGGATGTCTGGCGCAACGAGCCGGACCTGCCTCGCCGATTTGCCGAATGGAGAAAGGTGGTTGCCGAACGGGAAAAGGCGGAACGCATGGCCGCGCGCAAGAAGGAGACGCGGAGCGTTTTTTTGCGTGGTGGGGATTACTACTGTCCACCCCGCGGGGTCTATGCGGAGGGCCTGAAGCCCTTCATGAACGCCGATGAACGTGTCGGGTATGCCGACCGGGACGGCACGACGGTCATCGAGCCGCAGTTCCTCTTTGCGGAGAATTTCAGCGACGGACTGGCCCAGGTGTTGGCCGAGGGGGAAGGCACGTCGTATATCGACAAAACCGGGACGCGGGTCCTCGTGCCGCCATCCCATTCCTGGCGATGGGGGGATTTCCGGGAAGGTATGGCACGTGTAGGGGTTGGCGAATCGTACCCGGACCAGGACCTGAAATGGGGGTACATGGACACGACCGGAAAGCTCATCATCCCGGCACAGTTCGACGACGCAGAGGACTTTTCGGAAGGGCTCGCGCGGGTGAAGATCAAAGGTGCTTCAGACAAGTGGGGATACATTGACAAGAAGGGACAGTATGTTGTCCCGCTCCAGTTTCTTGTAGCCGGCGATTTCCGGGACGGGCTTGCACCGGTCATGCCTTTCTACCGGGGAGGGAAGTATGGCTACATCGATCCTACGGGGAAGTGGGTCATTCCCGACACCCAATTCCTGGGCGCCCGGGAGTTCTCGGAAGGACTGGCGCCCGTCGAGATCAACCTCGGAACCGACAAACGGGTGAATTTCAAATGGGGTTACATCGACAAGCAAGCCAACTTTGTGATCAAAGCGCAATTCGACGAGGCGTTCCCCTTCTCGGACGGCATGGCCCGGGTGGTGAAGATCAAGGGGTGGGACACGAAGAAGTACGGGTTCATCGACCGGACGGGGAGGATGGTCGTCGAACCGGTCTACGACAAGGCGAACGATTTCTGGGACGGACTGGCTGTCGCCTGGCCGGTCTGGCAGGTGAACCTCGAGAAATGGACGTTGAAATCCCCTCCCGGAAAGATCCTCAACAAGGAGGGACAGATCATCGGCGTATTGGACGTGCTCGGGACGGTCCGGTGGATGTCCAAGCCGCAAGGCGATCGCTGAACCTGCCTCGGATCGATGTCACGCTGAGGTGTCGGCCGTAAAGTGAGATCTTCAAGCACCCATGCCGAGCGCGTCGCGGCCAAGCACGCCGTGACGCTCGACAAGCGTTTCATCCACCCCAGGCCGGAGCGGAAGGAGGGCTGAGCCGGCCGTGTGCCGATGGCGCGCCGAAACAGGGACGAAATGATTGGCGTTTTTTTGGCGCCTTGAATCCTAAAAGGGCTTAAAATCCCTTAAAATTGCCTAAGCACTTTTTCTCTGATCGGAGCCGCGTGGGCGGGCCTAAATAGCTAACTTAACGATTCATATGGGGGGAAACAAGAAGCGCGCCCGGGGTGACTCGAACACCCGACCTGCTGATTCGTAGTCAGAGGGCGTCCCGTTCTAATTGATTGATATTGCTACGGTTGTGAACTTTCCTCTCTCCGCTTGCCCCACTTTTGTCCCACTTATGAACTCGGGCACAGAAAACTCCGCAGGAGATACGATATCCACTTATTGGGGAAGATAAAGCGTGCCTAAGAGGATTCGAACTTCCGGCCTTTGGATCCGGAGCCACAAGAGCTTTCCTTATACCCCGCCTTCACAATACGAAGGGGATGAACCGATAGGTCTTTTTCATATAAGCTTCGTATTCCGGACCGAAAAAGCGGATGCACTCGGCCTCGTCCGCTCGAGCAGTCAAGAGTAGGCAGACGCTCGCGAAGGCGGCCAGTCCACCTCCGGCCCACGATGGACGTTTGAAGAAGATGCCCCAAGCCAGTAGGAGCAGGGAACAGTAGAGTGGATGGCGGATGTACTTGTAGATGCCGGTCGTGACCAGCCGAGTGGTCTTCTCGAGGCCCAGCAGGTTAGGGTCCGTTTCACGCTGCTCGACTGGTTTGCCCACGCGTATCAACAGTACCGTCCCCCATATGACTGGGACGAGGCATGCGCACAGCATAATCCAGGCGATGATTTGATACCAAGCGAAGGGATTCTCGAACCAGTGCTCTATGTTGAACAGGGACAGACCTACCATGGCCTCCCAGGCAAAAAACCGGAAAAAGCCGTGCGAACGTGGATCGCGAAGCGAGGCGCGTGAAATAAAGACCAAGACCCCCGTCACGATGCCGAAGACGATCCACTTCCACAACATCATTCCCTTCCGCCGACAACGGATAGGGACCTTCTTCTAGGTACCGCGCCCTTCCGTCGGTGATAAGAATTGGAGCCGCGCTTTTTCCTCACAAAAAGATGATATTGCCGGCTGCAGATTTATGTCAAGGATCTCACGAACGGCGTCCCGGAACTTTGACCGCCAGGTTATGGGGCCGCCGCACAATCCCCCGCTCTCGGCTGAGCACCATAAGCCGCAGACTTAGTCTCACCTGACCGCATCGAGTGCCGCGCCGCTCAGCGTTTTAAGGGTTGTCGCCTGGGGTGAGTGGTGAAGAAAAGCTATGGAAAATTATTTTTTCGCATTCCCCCCTTGACAAGCAAAATCAGAAAAGTTAATATTATCAGAACAATCTGATAAATCAGGCGTATCATACGAAGGAGGAACGCCATGGCCAAGAGAAAACAGCTTGGAGATTATTGTTCGGTCATCGGGGAGGGAAGCTGCAGAGTCGCAGCGCTGGTCAGCGTCGATGAGCGCGGCCAGATGGTTCTTCCCAAGGAGATTCGGCAGCAGGCCAAGATCAACGCCGGTGACAAGCTCGCGCTCATCACCTGGGAAAAGTCGGGTGAAATCGGCTGCCTCTTCCTCATCAAAGCCGAAGAAATCGGTGAAATAGTCAAAGACTTCCTGAGCCCGATGATGACGGATTTGACAAAAAAGTGATGGTAGCTGTTGGCAGAACAAAGGAGGATAAAATGAAAAAGAATGTTGGCGGGATTGACCGCGGTGTGCGCATTGTCCTCGGCTTGGTTATTGGCGCCTTGGGCATCTATTTCAAGAGCTGGTGGGGCCTGATCGGGATCCCACTTTTTTTGACCGGCCTGATTCGCTTCTGCCCGCTTTACATCCCCTTTAAAATTTCCACATTCAAGGCAAAAAAAGATTAAAGAAATTCGCCTGCACTCGGTGTGAGAACAGCGAACGGCTGCAGCTGCGTTGCTCTTGACACGGATTCTTTTTTAATGAACCATCTGGCCTGAGGGAAATCTTCTGAGGGCGGAGGTGAGCTCATGAAGAGAATCGTGATTTTCATTCTGTTCGGGGCGGTTATCTTAACGATATTTGTTCTGTCCTCGGGCGCGGGCCTCCCTGTCGAGCAGGGAAGCCTGCGGGCACATCCGCCTGTTGCTGCCGCTGGTCAGGAAGGCACCCCCAAAACCCTGCATCTGAGAGCCGGCGATTACGATGTCACTGTTTCCGCCAACGGCGCTGTCATGGCGGTGGAAAAGAGAGGCGGCTACGCGCTTAGGAACACTGGCCTGGACACGGCTGGTGAGCTTATTCTCGATGACCGAGTTTTCCCGCTGGCCAGTCCAACTGCGGTCGAGGAGAAAGTTGACGGTCTCCATTTTCTCTATGACGTGGCCTCAACTCCGGACCTCCGGGTCGAGCTCGTTTATCGGCTGACGCAAACCGGAAAGTCGGTCAGCCTGGTCCGAGAGATCAACCTGGCGTCTGCCGCGGCCTTGGCCACACCCGCCGCTCCTCCTTCCTCAGCGAGATTCGGGGCCGACCTTACGGTCCGCCTTCCTCTCGCCCCCCTGAGGCTCACGCCAGAAACCTGGCTGCCACTCAAAAACGGCGTCGGCAGGACCCTGGCCGACGATAAGCAGGCCATGTATCGCTTCGCCGGCGTCCTTCGCTCCGAGGGAGTGCCGCTCGCCATACCCATGGTCAGCTTCGCCGCAAAAGAATTCGCCGGCCGCGTGACCGTGGCTTTGGATCCTTATTACTCGGTGCTGTTCTCCAGCGATGCAGTTGAGTGGACGTACCCCAAATCCATTGGCCTCGAAAACGGCAAGGAAAGCCGCTCCCTCGCCGTCATCTTCCATCCCGGCACCCCGGACGATGCGGTCGCCGAATTCTACCGCTGCGCTCTTGCCGATGTTCCGCCCGGGCCTTCCTGGCTCCATGACATCGCCCTGGTTGATTACGACTACCTGAGCGAGGGCGGACGCGGCTGGTTCAAAGATATCGCTGCCCTGACTGCTGCTATCGCCAGGGAGGACCGCGCCAAAGTCCTGCTCTGTCTTCACGGCTGGTACGACTTTGTCGGCCGCTACACGTTCGACCGGCATACGAAAACGCTGTCCCCCGCCTGGACCGCCTTCGCCAATTATCCGCAAGTCAAAAAGGACTTCCCCTTCAGCGTGCCCGTCGCCCTGACTCTCAAGGACATGCACGAGCGCCTGGCCTATGCCCGGTCGCGCGGCTTCCGCGTCGCGCTCTACTTTGCCGACGGCATGAACGCCGGCGACGGCCTCGCCGACATCTACGCAGCGGAGCGCGTACTCCGCTGGGGCGGGTGGCAAGGCCCGGACACCAGGGGCAAGACCTACGTCCAAAACCCTCTCTGCCCCGAGGTGCGCGGTTTCTTCCTCGACTATGTCAAGGCCCTTCTCCAGGAGTATGGAAAAGAGCTCGACGCCCTGGTCTGGGATGAAACGTTCCATGTGCCGGAGGGGAGCCTGGGCTCGGAAATGCGGCCCGGCTATGCCGACCGGGCCATGATGCGTCTGACCCGCGACATCACCGCCGAGGTCCGTGCCTTCAACCGGCGCGCCGGTCAAGAGGTGGCCTTCCTGGCCTCGGACTGCATCGGCGTTTTCAACTGGGTGACGAAACCGCCCTATGCGCTGGTCGCCGACGGCACCTACCAGGACACCCACTGTGCGCCCGAGGCCTGGTCCTTCGGGATTTTCCCCAACTACCGCAACGTCCTCTGGTCCTGCAACTGGGAGCCGGTCACGCACTGGGATTACACCGAATTCGGCGTCCGCAGCTACCAGACCGCAGTGGCCGTAGCCAACGGCTGGGGAGATTACTGCGGGTTCGCGGCGATGTCGCCCGCCCTGAAGCAGAAGGTCCTGGCGCTCTTCAACTGGCGCAAGCGGTTTCCGACGCGCCTGCGAACGCTGGACAGGCTCCCCGTCTATCAAGGCCATCCGGTTGTCAAGTGCATCGCCGATGAGGTCGCTGCCGGGATTTCCTTTCTGAGTTGGGACACGGAAGGCGGCGACAGGGTCGACACGAACCTGCTGAGGACGGAGTCCGCGGTTAAGCTGCAATTCCTTGAGAATGGCGCCTGGCTCGACGCGCAGATGAAAAAGCGGAGCGTCGAAGAGAGCGGGGCGGTCAACTATGAACTCGAAGCGGGTGGCGCGCGCTTGACCTGGAGGATTGAACCGGGAGCAATCCGGGACGTCGGCGGCAAGCTCAAGCTGGCGGTAAGCGCTCCCGGAAACCGCCTAGAATCCGCCCGGTTCCTCTTTCCCTTTGCACCCGGAATCACGCCTGTCACCGTGCTGCCGAGCGTCTGGCAGGACGACGGGATTTTCCGCCTGCCTGCGGTCATCAACGCGCCTGACTTCGGCCCGCTGCTGCTTGCGGAAGCCGGTGGCCGGAATGTCTGCGGCCGGCTGGAAGGGAGCCGGCAGAACAAAATCGTCGACCTCACGCTCGAACTACCCGAAATCGTGGCCGACAAACCGATCACCCTGACCCTCACGCCACTCCTGCTGAAGCCTCCTGCCGGGCTCGGCGACGCCAACTTGTGGCATTCCGCCCGGCGCGGCTGGCTCAACGCCCTCCAGCCCTGCGCCCGCTGGGGCGAACAGGACAAGCCGTTCAGCTCCCCGGCCGGAATACTCGGGAACAATGTTGTCAGCGACCCGGCCAGCGTCTCGCTCTGGTTCTATGCCGACCAGGCCTTTTGGACTCCGGAGGTCGCGCCCGGCGTCTCCCTCATGCCGCTCGTCCGCCGGACGATCGATTACTGGCTCGACCAGCGCCTGCGGCGCGATGAGCAGGGCCGGCTGACGGGCGAGATCACGGGCTACTGGGACTACGGGAATTTCCTCGACGCCAACGCCTCGCCGCTCATCTCCGCCTGGGACTACGTCGAGGCAACGGGCGACCAAGCCTGGCTCAGGGCGCGGATCGAACGGCTTGAGCTCGTGGCTGACTTCCTGGCCCGCCGCGATGTCGACCACGATGGCTTCGTCGAAGCAGTCCAGAGCGGAAACCGAGGCTCGCTCGTCCAGCCCAACCGTTCCTGCGCCTGGTGGGACGCGCTCAACTGCGGCCACAAGGACGGCTACACCAACGCCCTCATCTATCGCGCCTGGCGCTGCCTGGCCGATCTCGAGGCGCAACTCGGACGAAGCGATAGGGCGAGCGAATACACCCGGCTCGCCGACAGGCTCAAGTCCGTCTACACGAACACTCTCTACAACCCGCTGACCGGATGGCTGGCCTGGTGGAAGAGCGCCGACGGCGAGCTCCACGACTACGCTTCGCCGACGCTCAACGGCCTGGCCATCGAATACGGGCTGGTCGAACCGGAGCTCGGGCGCCAGATTCTCGACCGGCTTTGGAAAAAGATCAGCGCGGCCGGTTTCACGCGCTTCGACCTGGGAATCCCGCCGATGCTCATCCCGGTCCACCGCAGCGATTATCTCCAGCCCGACGCCATCGGCATACCGCTGCGCGAGGACGGCACAGACACCTTCGGCCAGTACATGAACGGAGGGATCACGGCCGGCCACGTTCTCCATTTTCTCGCCGCGCACTATGTCCTCGGCGAAAACGAACGGGCCGACAGAGTGCTGCGGGCCATGCTCGAGCGCCAGTTGCGGGGTGAGTTCCAGAACGGCGTCCGCGACGCCGGCGGCCAGGGTGCCGACTGGACGAGCTGGGACGGAAAACCCAGCGGCTACGAGGGCTACCTGGCCGACAGCTTTCGCTTCCTCCAGGCGGTTCTGCTGCGCGAGCCGGCATTCCGGGCACGCATCTACCGGCCGCTGCATCCGGTGAATAAATCCGATGACCGTCTGAAAGATGACTTTGCCTTCCTCGAGGCCAGCACGAAAAAACTTCTCGACGGGTGCATCATCAAGGCGGCCGACGGGACGCCTCTCTACACACCCGACGGCAAAGCCAATTACGCGGCGCTCTGGACAAGGGATTTCGCTTCGATGGTGGAATATGCTGGCGACCTCATGCCGCCCGATAACATCGAAAAATGCATCGCCTACCTGATCAAGGGCGTCAGGGCCGACGGCGCTGTGCCGGACCGGGTCCAGGTGGACGGCCGGCCGGTCTATACGGCCGGACCGCCCGATGCGCCACCGGCCGAGCCGAACATCGACAATGCCCAATTCCTCGTTTTCGCCGTCAACTTCTATCTCGAGTTGGTTCCCGAGGGCGGGCGGGCCGCGCTTTACAGAAAATGGTCGCCGCTGCTCGTCAAGGGCATGGATTATATCCCGCGCACCGCGAACGGGCTGGTATGGAACGATCCCCGCAAGCCCCATTCGCCCTATGGCTTCACGGACACCGTGGCCAAAACCGGTGACCTCTTCATGGAATCCCTTCTTTACTGGCGGGCCTCGATGATGCTCGCCCGATGGGAAGGCGCCTATGGGAGTGCTAAGGCCCGGGACGGTTTCTTGGCGCGGGCCGCGGCGATCGAGAAGAGTATCGGCTCACTCTGGGACGACCGGACGGGCATGTTCTTCGCCGCTTCCGGAGATTGCCGGCAAACGGATGTCTGGGGCAACGCCTACGCCGTCGTCATCGGTTTCCCGCTGGCCGGGTGGAAAGACCGCATCGTCGATGCCCTTGTATCCAACTACGACCGTTACGTTTGGAAGGGGCAGGTCAGGCATCTCCCGTCCGGCGAGTACTGGCAGCGTCAACTCATGCCCGTCGAGAAGGAGCGATACCAGAACGGCGCGTTCTGGGCGACACCGGCTGGCTGGCTCATGGGAGCCTTGAACGGGTGCGCCCCGGACCTTACCCGGCGGATGTTCACGGACCTCGTCGAGGACTTCAGGACCGGAGGAATCTGCGAGTGCGTCAACGCCGGATACCGGAAACTCGAGAGCTACGTCAACAGCGCGACCAATCCCCGGGGAGCCGCCCGAAAAATCTGGAGTGGTGCACAATAACGCGGAAAAAAATTGGCGAGATGTTGTGCGCTGACATTCCCGACAATGATTTGCCTCATGTTCCTGGATGACGTGAATCCCAGAGGGATGTCTATTCTTGGATGTTCATTCTCTCCGCTGCGCGCAGAGTCACCGGGCCCAGGAGGCCGGAGGGCTGCAGGTGTTCGCCTTTCTTCCAGAGCCGCCAACTCGTGAAAGTGATGCGGCCGGTCGGGCTTGGCTGCCCTGCCTGGACCCACGGCGGCCAGGACTTGAGCGTGCCGTCGCTGTTGCGCTCGCTGTCTTCGGGCAGCTGCTCGTCGCCGAGCATGCGGTTGATCCAGAGGTTGGTGACTTTCACTTCGAGCGTGTTTTCGCCGGGCCGGGCGGCAGCCGTCACGTCCAGGGTAAAGGACGGCTTCCACAGGACGCCGAGGTCCTTGCCGTTTAATTGAACCCGGGCCATCACGGCGACCGCGCCCAGGTCCAGGTACAGACGCCGGTTCTTGGCGAGCATCTTGGCGGGGATGCGGATTTTTTTTGTGTAGGTCGCGGTGCCGGAGAAGTATTTCACGCCCGTTTCGGGGTGCTCGCTCCAGGAAATGAGTTTCGCGAGAGAGATTTTCTGCGGCGCACCCAGGTGAGGTGGGAAGGAGACCTGCCAGGGACCGCTGATCGGCAGGGGTGGAGGAAGCGCCGAAACTCGAACCTGCCGGGTTCGGCCGGAGGCGGTCTTCAGCTCGAAGCGGCCTGCTTGCTGCGCCTCGAGAATAAGGCGGTTCCCCGCGCCGCGGTGGAGTTCGACCAGGGGCGGGGGGGTGCCGGGAGGGGCGATGGCGATGGTGTCGGTATCAATGCCGCTGGCAGTAAACGATTTATCCGCGATGGTGTACTCCACCACCACTCGCTTGAGCGTCCCGAAGGCCGGGTCGTCGCCTGCGGCAAGGCGCCCGACCTTGAAGCTGAGGTCGCCTCGATCGATGAGTTCCTGCACCTTGGCCCGGACGTCGCGGGTGCGCGGCGGGTCCTCCAGCACCCCGTACACGGCTTTCCGGACGACGATTGGCGGCAGCGCCTCCGACAGCGAGAGCAGCGGCCGGCGGTCAACGGTCAGGGCCACAACCGGATCGGATTTCTCCGCCCTGTGGCGGAAGACCACGAACACCGAGCCGTTTGGCCCGAGCGGCAGAAGCACGCGGGTGCAGCTTCTCCTGTTCCCGATAAACCGGGGCGGTTTCGATGCGTCCCGTATCCGGCCACCAGAGTTCCGGCACTCTGCCGCTGACCCGGAACGTGCAGGTCGTCGGCTCGCAGCCCGGCAGGGAACGGGCGATGAAGTAAATCTCCGTGTCGCCCGAGCGGCGGTGGATCCAGCGGATATGAGCCGGCGCGCGGACATCGGGCGGAACGCCCAGCACGGCGAGCAACTTCTCGGGCGGCTGGTTCGCCAGCACCTTGTTCTTGCCCCACAGTTCTTCGCCAAGCCGCTGCACTTCCTCGTCACAGTGTGGAAAATCGGTCAGGCTGGGTGATTGGGTCGGCCGCGGTCCGATAACGGTGGCGCCGGCCTCGGCCAATTCCTTGATCTTGCGCAGCAGCGGCGGGGTCATAGCTGTGACCGGGGGCAACACCAGCAGGCGATAACTCATGCCGTCGGGCAGGAAGATGCGGCCATCCTTCACGCTCATCCGCGTGAGCACCGCTTCGGCGGTGCAGTTGTCGAAGTCGTAGCCCTGGCAGGGGTGAGAGAGAAATCCCTGCGGTGCAGCTTCGGGTTGAAGGTAGCAGATGTCGGCGACGAAAAGGCCCTGGCGCAAGAGGCTTTGGCAGCGCGCCAGATACTCGTGCCAGCCGGGCGTCAGCTCCCACCAGGTCTGGGTGCGCTCGTAGTGGAGGCCCCACGGCCCCATGCTCATGCCGGGCCGGAAGTTCAGCCAGGGCTGCAGGGCGTAGCGGTGAAAGACGAAGCGGTTGATGCCGGCGCAGAGGGCGCGGTCGCCGAGCGCCTTGATCGTAGCGGGATGCTCCTGCCAGCGTTCCGAGTCGTCGGCCGTGAACGATTCCGCGCCGATGATGCGCTTGCCGTAGGTGTGCGCCGCCGATGACATCTCCTTGCACGTCTCAAACGCGCCGCCGCCGACCCAGAACTCGGCCATCGGTTCGTCGGCGCGGCCGGCGTAAGTCATGTCGTCGCAGGGGCCGCCGTACGCTTCAATGGTGAGGCGGAGGCCGTGCTGCTGAGCCAGCTTTTCCAGATGCCCGGCGTAGTTCTCCACGAGCAGGTCCGAGATCGTCTGCCGCCAATCCCAGAGGAAGCGTTCCGACACGCTCAGGCTGTCGACCACGCGGCCGGTCAGCGCCGGCAGAAACAGCAGCGGATCATAACCGCGGCGCCGGCAGAATTCCTCGCGCATCCGGGCCGTCCAGTTCTGCGCGCCGTTCTCCCAGCTGTCCACGTGCGTGGCGACAAGGCTCTTTCCGGCCGCCGGGCCGACGTCGGCGATCAGCTTGGCCATCATGCCGGCAAACTGGGCTTCGATGCCTTCCGTGCTGAGTTTATCGCATTCCAAGCCGCGGCCGCTGGCGGGTGCGGGAGCGCACTGGGCACCGGTGCTGGTGTGGCCGAAGCGCAGGATCGTCCACGGGCCGGCCGGAATGTTCCAGTTCAGGCGGCCGTCCGGCTTCAGCTGCGCCGTCAGATCCACGATGCGGTCGCGCGCGATCAGCAGGGCCGGGGCCAGCCGGTTCTCCTTTGCCGGAACTATGTCGCCCCGCTCGAAGCCCGCTTTGGCTTTGATGTTTTCGATGCGGAACGCGCCGGGGGTCGGCACGGCCAGCACGGCGATGTCCTGGTAAAAACCGGCGACCGTCTCCGGCTGTTGCAGGCGGCTGTCGAAATGACGCGGACCTTTGAGATCAACCTCGCTCCAGACGATCTTCTGCATGGATTCTTCCGGTTTGATCCAGGGCCCGCCGCTGCCGTTCCAGCCGGCATCGTCATTCATGTTCACCTCAAGCCCCAGCCGCTGGGCCTCCGCTGCGGCATGCTTAAACAACTCGCGCCACGGCGCTCCCATGAACGCCACCGGTCCGACCGGAGCGCCCTGGTCCACCTCCATAATTAACACGCCCCCGATGCCGGCGCGCTTCATTGCCTCCAGATCCGCACTGATGCCCTGTCTGGTGATGTTGCTGTTCAGCCAGAACCAATATACCCACGGCCGCGCCTCCAACGGTGGTGCAATGAAGTTTTTCTCCAATTCACTGGCCCCAGCCGCGGCTACAAAAACGAACCACAGGGCCATGATCAGAAAATTCTTTTTGTTCATGTTTAGGACTCCTCTCCTGACTCCCGTCAGAAAAAAAGATTAAACGTACTGGCTTCTTTTTGCAAGCGCTGCCGGAGATTCTCCGGGAACGGGCTTTCCACGAGGACTCCCCGCGCCCGCCCTCAAAGTGGGTGGAAATTATTTCTTTACTCTGGTCGAAGGTGAAGGCTCCATCGGAGAAAACGATGTCGTTGTTGAAATCGATCAGGTGTGTCACATCATAGAAGACGCCGGCGGTCGGAGCACCGGCTGGCCCCCCGGTCATCAAATTTTTGCCCCAGGTGATGATCGAGTAGGTGTCGGTGCCGTCCACATTGGCCCACTGAAACACCGTACCCCAGGCATCGACTGTGGGAAAGGACTTGACGTAAAAGGGCCGGAACCAGGGCTGGTTCATGCCCGTGACCGTTGCGCCCACGCCTCGGGGAGCCCAGGACCAGTCGGCGATGTACGTGTCAATCGCGTTGCCCAAGGTTTTCATATCGCCCATGGTCGACTTCTGCTTGCCTTTCTGCAGAGCAGTCATCAGGTTGGGAATGGCGATGGCCGCCACTATAGCGATGATGGCTGCAACGATCAGCAGCTCGATCAGCGTAAAACCTTTTATTTTCGTGCGAATCTCCCTTGATTTAGATTTTTCATTGAAAATGAAGCAACAAAAATGCCAATTGCCTGTTGTTGAAAAAAGCCTTTATTTAAAGGAATTTTTCATTTCAGGCGAATGTTTAATGTACAAAATATGCTAGAAAAAATGCAAAAAATTGTCATTTTTTTTCATATGGCTAGTTGAAAATGTCTCTTGCCTTGCAACCACACTGTGCTTTATTCATTTTCCGATTATTGACACGTCATTGTTCCTTTCATTAAAATACATTGGTGATAAAAAACGATTTTTCTATCGCTCTCACGGCAAGAGATGCAGATTAAGAAAGAGCGGGATTGAGAGAAATGGAAGGGTGAAACGCCGGCGACGTATTCTGGTTCTCGGTTTGCTGGCGTTGCTGGCGCTCTTTTGTTTTATCTATATATTTGCCCACCCCTTGCTGCAAGGTTGGCTTGTGTCCAAGGCACGGCAAGCCGGGCTGGAAAAGCTGCAGTTTTCGGTTGACCATGTCGGTTTCAGCCGCGTGGACATTGCCGGTATAAGTTCTGCTGGCAATGGCCTTGCTATCTCCGGCCTGTCAATCGATTACTCCCTGCCCCAAATCCTAAAAGGGCGCGTGCGCAGGCTGACTGTAACGGGCATGAAGTTGACGGTGGCCCGGGGGCAGACAGGTTGGGGGGTCCAGGGCTTGGAAAACCTGTTCAACCAGCCGAGTTCCTCTCCCCTGGTGCTACCTTTCGGTGAATTGATTATCCGCCATTCGCTGCTGCGGGTGGTCCGCGACAATCAATCGTGGGATATTCCGTTTGACCTGTGGCTGCGAAAAACAGATCAGCGGGATGAATACAGCCTTGAAGTCAACGGCAAATTACTCGGGCGGACGCTGCATGTGAGCGGGGCGCTGCACCCGCAGGGGCGCGGCACGCTTCAGGTGGATATTCCGGAATTGCCTTTGGGAGAGCTGGGCGAGCGTCTGGGGTTGCTTCCGGGCGTTACCACCAGCGCTACCGTCCCTCTGCAGGCGGAAATCGGGCTTTTTTCCTGGGGCCTGGAGCGTGTCAAAATTCAGGTGGGCCAGGTTGCCTTGCAGGCCACCGGGGCCGATGTCCATTTGCTTGGCGCTGGCGATTTCCGGGCTGAATTTCTTCCGGGCATGAAATTGGCGAATTTGAATCTGCAGGCCACTGTCTCAACTTTACAATACGGACAACTAGCCCTACAGTCCCCGGTCACGATCCGAATCCTGGGCAAGCAGTTGGAAGCGCTGAACTTCGAAGTGGCCGGATTGAAGCCCAAGGGTCAGCCTGTGGAAATCGAAATGATTCGCGGCACCCTGGTCGGCCTTCCCGACCGGCTGGAAATCCGCGGTTCTTATCAGGGTCGGCTGCTGCCGGCCTTCCTGACTAAAGGAGCAGGCAATGGGCCAGCGGTTTTTCCGTTGCAGGGTGATTTCAAAATGGACGCGTTTCCCGCACCACCCCATTGGCACATCGAAGGCCGCAGCGTGGCGTCGGGTGCAGCCGCCTGGAATGGATGGCATGCGCACTTCGGCCATCTGGGGCTTGTCCTGCTTGCCCAGGATGTAGGCCAGCACTTAAAGATTTCCGGCCGGCTGGACGGAAGCAAGGTAGAAATCCGCTGGAACGATCTGACCCTGCAAGCGGATCGCATCCGGGCCTGGGGAGATATGACCGGTTTTCCTCCTGACCTGATTGACGGTCAGGCGGTCCTGCATCTGCAAAACGGTCATGTATCGGGAAAGGACAAAATTCCGCTGCAAGCGACAGGCGTGGAACTGGATATACCCTGGCATGTGAAGCCGCGGGATGCTGCCCCTGGTGGTGCGTTCAGTCTGAAGGAACTGCAGCTGGGCGGGGTCACGTTTCATGGAATTGGCGGCCGCCTCAACCAGACCAAAGAAGGGTATGTCCTGGTTGGTTCTGCCCGCCTGCCCCTGAACCCCTTGACCTGCACCTTCAAGGGGACCCTGACTCCTGCCCGCGGCGAACTATTCGTTTCACTCGCTGTGGAGGAAGCGGAGGTACCCCCGGGAACGAAACTGGGAGTGCTGCATCCGCTCCTGGCCGGCATGACGGGTGGCGGCCGGATCAGGGCGGCGGTAAGCGTTTTCCGCAAAAGGGGGACTCTTTCCGCCAGCGGAGAGATCGGCATCCACGCTGCGGCTCTGAACATTCCTGACATGTCCGTATCCCTTTCCGATCTGTCCGGCGCTGTCTCCTTCAGCGATCTGGCAAACTTGGTGAGCGAACCGAAACAGCGGATACAATTTGGCAGAGTGCAATTGGGGAATCTGTCCTTCACCCAGGGCAGTCTGTTTCTGACGATTGAACCACAAAAAACTGTTTTCATTGAATCGGGGGAAGCGGTTTGGTGCGGGGGGCGCATCTCTGTCAGCCTGTTGCGCTATGCCGGTGCCGGCAAACCGTTGCGCTTCACCTTGAAATGCGAACGCGTGCGTTTCGCCGACCTGCTGAACACCCTGACCGGCAAGGCCATGGCTTCTGGCGAAGCCCAAATCAACGGCACCATTCCGGTGAGTTTGAGCGATGGCGGCATTGTGATTGAAAACGGATACCTGTACACCACGCCGGGCATGCGGGGCAATCTCAAATTTTCCCAAAGCGGCATGCTTTCCGGCGGCGTACCGCTGGTGGAAGAAGCAATCAAAGATTTTAATTATGAGTGGCTGCGCATCAGCCTGAATTCCCTGGGAGGGTTGCTGCAAATGAACGTGGAGCTTAACGGTGCCCCGGCACAAAAATTGCCGCTGACGTATGATTCCAAAACCCGCGCCTTCATCCCAGCTCCTGCCGGCGGCCGGAATGTGGAATTGCAGGGGTTGCATCTGGAATTGAAGTTCAAAGACATTGATCTGGCGTACCTATTGAAACACGGCACGCAATTGCATCTCTTCGACCAACAAAAGTGACAGGAGGTATGAAATGAATAAAATTGGCCTGACCGTCATGACGCTGGCGCTTATCCTCGCCGGCGGCTGCATCAAGATCAAGCACGAAATGAAGGTGGAACCGATCCATGTCACGGTGGAGATCACGCTGAAAATTGACCGTGAGCTGGGGAATTTCTTCGGCGACATTGACAAATCGGTGTCCAAGGATTCTCCAAAAAAGGAAGTCAAAGAAGGAGGTGAAAAATGAAGCGCAGACCATTGGCCTGGGCTTTTCTGTTTGCCATTTTCATTTCCGGGTTGCTGACCGCCCAAAGTGCAGAAATCAAGGCCCGCTTCCTGCAGCGCTTGCCGGCCATCACGGATTTGAAAAATGCTGGAATCATCGGTGAGAACAACCTCGGCTTTTTGGAATTTCGCAGTCCGGCGCAGAAGAACGCAGACAACGGAAAGCTGGTGAATGAGGAGAATGCCGATCGCCTTGTGGTATACAACGATATCGCCCAAAAAATCGGGGTATCGGCTCAAGAGGTAGGTAAACGCCGGGCTCTGCAGATTGCCGAAAATGCAGCCAAGGGCCACTGGCTTCAGGATGCCAGCGGACGTTGGTACCAGAAGCAATAATTTGGTCTGCTCCAGGCGGGCTTTCTGCTCGTCGTCGAGATAGAACTCCTGGATGTCTCGGAAATCATCGCGGATCGTGCGCAGCAGATCCTTTCCCGGCCACAGATGGGAGTGTTTGGCCATCGTCCTTATCCGTTCAGTTTTTTCAGGGATTCCAGAATCTGGGTGACTTCGCCCGCATTGTTCGGGTCGCGCCGGATGTCAACCGCTGGATTGATATACTTTCCCAACAGATGGTAACATGGGGATTGGTTTATCCCCATGGAATGAATGAGGAGGCGATCCCATGTCACGAAATCAGTCGGATGTGTTTGGGTTGCGCGTTGGGTTGGTCTTATTCGGTTTTGTGGCGCTGACGCTGCGAGCGCAGTGGACGCCGGAGGAGATGATGAAAGTGAAAAGCGTGGAAGCGGCCCAGGTTTCACCTGACGGCCAACGTGTCCTGTACACGGTGACAACCCCGCTGATGACCGAAAATAAAAGTGAATATCTCACCCAGATCTGGCTGGCGAATGCGGACGGGAAGAATACCTACCAGTTCACATTCGGAGAAAAGTCTTCCACCAACCCCCAGTGGTCTCCGGACGGCAAATGGATTGCTTTCACCTCAAGCCGATCTGGGAAAAACAACATCTGGCTCATCCGCCCCGACGGCGGAGAGGCTCAGCAGCTGACGGACGTCCAGACCGGAGTGGAATCCTTCGCCTGGTCTCCGGATTGCCAACGCATCGCCTTTGTGATGAGCGATCCGCCGAGCGAAAAGGAGGAGATGGACAAGAAGGCCCTGAACGACGCCCGGCTCTGGCGCCAAGACTACAAGATGAACCACCTCTGGGTGATCCCGGTCGAGCCGAATGCCCGGGGCCAGCGGGAGGCGAAGCGTCTGACCGCGGGAAATTTTCATGTCAGCGGCGGATTCGACTGGTCGCCAGACGGCAATACCATCGCTTTCACCCATGTGCCCACGCCGCTGGCCGACGACTGGACCAAGTCCGACATTTCGCTGGTGGACATCGCCAGCGGGGCCATCCGGCCTTGGGTCAACAGCCAAGCCGCCGAAATGAAGCCGCTTTATTCGCCGGATGGACGGTGGCTCGCCTGCACCATCAGCGACGATCCGCCGAGCTGGCCGAGAACCGAACGGGTAGCACTTGTTCCGGTTGCTGGCGGCCCCATCCGCAAGCTCCGCCTCACCTTCGACGAACAGCCGGGCTTGATTGGCTGGTCGGCAGACAACAAATGGATCTATTTTTCCGAGACCCAGGGCACGGCGACCCGGCTCGGAGCCCTGCCTGTGGATGGCGGCAGGCCCACGATCATCAATCCCAGCGGCAACCTTGTCTTCACAGCCAGCCTGAATGCCGAGCGCACCATGTTCGGATTGAGTATCCAATCGTGGGACAAACCCCAGGAGGCATTTGTGACTTCCGTCTCCCGCTGGCAGCCGCTGGCGGTGAGTGCGGTCAACGCCGATTCCCCCCACCATCCGCTGGGCAGGACCGAGGTTATCCGCTGGCAGGGTTCCGGTAACCTGGATATCGAAGGCCTGCTGACCTATCCGGTCGGCTACGAGAAGGGCAAGCGTTATCCGTTGCTGTTGGTCATTCACGGCGGCCCGACGAGCGTTTTCTTGCAGAGTTATATTGCCAACCGCGGCACCTATCCCCTGGCCGCGTTCGCCGCACAAGGGTGGGCGGTTCTGCGCTGCAACATTCGCGGCTCCTCGGGCTATGGCCGGCAATTCCGCTATGCCAACCTGAAGGATTGGGGAGGCAGGGACTTCCAGGACCTGATGGCGGGCGTGGATCATGTGGTCGCGTTGGGGGTGGCCGACGCGCAGCGGCTGGGCGTGATGGGCTGGAGTTACGGTGGCTACATGACCTCGTGGACAATCACCCAGACGAAACGGTTCAAGGCGGCCTCCATCGGCGCACCGGTGACCAACCTGATGAGCTTCACGGGCACAGCCGACATCCCGGGTTTCATTCCCGATTACTTCGGCGCGGAATTCTGGGACAACGGCGAAATCTACCGGAAACATTCGGCCATGTTCAACATCAAGGGCGCGACCACGCCGGTGCTGATCCAGCAGGGTGACCGCGACGAACGGGTGCCCATTCAGCAGGGGTATGAGCTTTACAACGCCCTGAAGCGGCAGGGGACAACGGTCAAGATGATCGTTTATCCGCGGCAGCCGCACGGGATTTCGGAGCCCCGGCTCTTGCTCGATGCGGCACGGCGCAACCTGGAGTGGTTCAAGCAGTATCTGGGTAAATAGAGCGGCAGCCAGAAAAAGAGATCCCTTTCAGGTTAATGCCCTGGAGAAGGGAATTTTTCAGAAAAAAAGCGCTGACGGATAAAAATGATGTTATAATATGATTTATTTCAATCAAAAAAGGAGATTAACGCAATGAAGAAATCGGTTTGGGTGGTGATGCTGAGCCTGCTGCTCGTGGCAGCGGTCTTGTTTGGCGCCGATGTGTCCAAGGATGCCAAAAAGAAAGTGTCCAAAGCGGAAAAGGCATTGAAGGAAAAAGATTATGAGCAAGCCATCGCCTTGTGCCAAGAAGCGATTCAGGCCGAGCCGGGCTTTGCCAAAGCGTATGCGGTGGCCGGTCAGGTGTTGCTGGCTCAGGGGAAAATGGCCGAAGCCGCAGACAAGTTGGAAAAAGTCGTGAGCTTGGAACCGGCCAATGCCCAGGCGGCGGATAGTTACGCCAAGACGGTTTACAAGCTGGGCATGGATTGGCAGCAAAAACAGGACGCCGCCAAATCAAATGAGTACCTGCTCAAGTTCCTGGCTATCCCCAAAGTGGACAGCCTTTACAAAAAACCGTTCGTCACCGCGCTTTACTACTCGGGCAACAATTATCTGCAGCAAAGGGATTTTGAAAAGAGCAGTGCCACTTTTGTCAAGTTGATCCAAGTGCCCGGCGTGGCCACGGATATGGCCGAGGTGTATGCCAATGCCCTTTATATGGCGGGCAATACCTTCGGCCGTTTGGGGAAATTCGAAAAGTCGAATCAATACCTGAATCAATTTCTCGATTTTAATAAGGGCAAGCCGGCCGATCAATGGTCGGCGGCAGCCAATTATCTGATTGGGTTTAATTATTATTCGAAGTTGAATCAGCAGGTGGATAAGATCAAAGCCGAACCGCTCAGCAAGGAAAGCCAGGAGAAGATCACCAAAATCCAGACCGAAAAAGATAAAGTGACCAAGAGCAACCGCCGGGATAAGAAAGAGCAGCTGGCCAAGCTGGACAGCGATATCACGGCGGTGGTCAACGAGGAAACAGCAATCAAAAAGGGGAAAATCGCCGCTGCCGCCAAAGAAGCCGGCGCCGTGGTCACCTATTTCTCCAAGGCCATTGAGCAGAAGCCGGACCTGGAAGACGCCTATGTGCAGCTGGGCAACTATTATTATTGGTTGCAGAGCTTGGACGAGGCGATCAAGGTGTACAAGACACTGATTGAAAAATTCCCTGCATCAGCGAACATTAACACCTACAAGAATTTCGAGCAGCAGGTCCTGGAAAAGGAAAAAGCCCAGAAGAAATAGTTGTAAATTTTATTTTTGCGACTGCCGTTTTCTTCCGGCGGTCAATGACTGAGCGAGAAGCTCAATAACAAAAAGCGTTTGCTGCGAGTGACCGTGCTGCAGCAGATTGTCCCGGATGTGCAGCACGCAGGTGGGACAGGCGGTGGCCACCAGAGTCGCCGCGGTTTCTTGAATGCGCTGAACCTTGTGTTCATTGATAGCCAGGGCCGTTTGATAATGGGTTAGCGAATAGCTGCCGGCGCTGCCGCAGCAGGAATCGGCCTCGGCCATTTCCCGGTAAACCAAGCCGGGAATCAGCTGCAGCAGGCGCCGCGGCTCCTGGCGAATTCCCTGACCGCGGCTCAGGTGGCAAGGATCGTGATAGGTGACGACTCCCGGCATCTCTCCCAAATCGGCGGGATCAATCGCGATGAAACGGTCGATGAATTCATAAATGTCATAGACTTTTTTTGAGAATTCCTGAACCTCTTTGCAGGCGGGAAGCAGACGTTGGCTTTCTTGCTTGAGAGCCAGACCGCAGGAGGAGCAGGCCGTGACAATGGCGTCCAGCCGGTAGCGCTGGAACAGCTGGAAATTATAGCGCAGCAATCGCTGACTCCCTGGAAGTCGCCGTTGACCAGTGCCGGCATGCCGTCGCATTTCTGCTTTTTGGGGATGACCACCTGGCAGCCATGATGGGTCAGCACGGTGACCACGGCGCGCACCACCTCCGGGTAAATCAGGTTGGCAGCACAGCCCACAAAATAGCCGACTCGCCAGCGGCTTCCGCCTTGGCGGGGTGAAACAACCTCGGGGTAGAGCCCGAGCCCTGAGCGCAGCGCAAACCGAGGCAAGTTGCGGCGCCGCGACAGGCCGAACAGAGGGAAAAGGAGCCGCAGCGGGTTTTTGGCGTTGCTTCCCAGAAAAAGCCGCTGAGCGACGGCGATGGTTTTGGCACTTAGCGTCAGCGGCCAGCGCCACTGCAGCAGCAGACGGAAGATGAAACGTCGAGCAAGGCCCAGCCCTTTCTGCTCGGTCAGGTGCCAGCGCAGGCCCAAGATCACCTCTTCGACGTGAACGCCGGACGGGCAATTGACTGAGCAGGTGCGGCAGACCAGGCATTCGGCAATGGCCTGCCGCGCACGCGGTGTCAAGGTGAATTCGCCCTGGGCGATTTTTTCGGCCAGCTTGATTTTGCCCCGGGCGGAGAAAAGCTCGTTCTGCAATTCCCGGAATACCGGACAGACCGAACGGCATTTGCCGCATTTCATGCAGCGCTCCAGTTCCGCTGCCACCCGCGCCAGATGGTCTTGCGTGCGCACCCCCCTGTGGCGCTTCCGGCTCATGCGACGATTTTTCCGGGATTGAGGATGCCGTTGGGATCCAAACTGGACTTTATTTTTTTTATCAACTCGATTCCGGCCTCCCCCAGCTGGCGTTTGAGGAAAGGTCTCTTCTCGATGCCGATGCCGTGCTCGCCGGAGATGGTCCCATCCAGCTGCAGGGTTAACTCGAACAGTTCATCAACCGCCTGTTCCAGGCGGGCCACCTGTGCCGGATCTTTTTTGTCGAACAGGAAGGTGGGGTGCAGGTTGCCGTCACCGGCGTGTCCGAAGGTGCCAATGAGCAAGTTGTACTTTTGGGCAATCCGGTCAATGCCGCGCAGCAGATCCGGAACCCGGCTGCGCAGCACCGTGGCATCCTCGAGTAAGGTGGTGGGACTCAGGCGGGTCAGGGCCGACAGAGCCGCTCGCCGGCCTTCCAAAAGCCTTTCGCGTTCGGCCGCAGTTGCAGGACGCAGGATAGAATCGGCGCCGTTGCGGTGCGCCAAGGCTGAGACTTGTTGCATCTCTTTTTCCGCCGTTTCTCGGTGACCGTCGGTTTCAATGAGCAGCACCGCAGCGGCGGAGCGAGGGTAGTGGCTGGGTTGGAAATCTTCGATGGCCTGGATGGTCAAGCGGTCGAGGATTTCCAGGGTCGCAGGGGTCACGCCGGCGGCGATGATCGCGGCCACGGTCTGGCCGGCCGCTTCCAGGGTGGGGAAGGCGGCCAAAGCGGTCTCGCGGTGCTCGGGCAACGGCAGCAAAGAGAGAGTGATCTGAGTGAACACTCCCAGCGTTCCCTCGCTGCCCACCAGCAACTGTTCCAGGTTGAGGCCGGCCACATGCTTGATCGTAGGACTGCCCAAGCGCACCGTTTCACCGGTGGGCAACACCGTGTGCAGCACCTTCACATAATCCTTGGTCACCCCGTATTTGAGACCGCGCAGCCCACCGGCGTTTTCCGCCACGTTGCCGCCAATGGTTGAGAAGCCGACGCTGCCCGGATCCGGGGGATAAAAGAGCCCGTGGGCCGCCGCTGCCGTGTCGATGTCGGCGGTGACCACACCGGGTTGAACGGTAATCAAACGGTTGGCCGGGTCGAGGGCGACCAGCCGATTCAGCCGTTCGAGGGAGAGCACCACGCCGCCGTGGATGGGAACCGAACCCCCCGACAGTCCGCTGCCCGCCCCGCGGGGGGTGATGGGAAGTTTCTCGGCATTGGCCAGGCGCAGCAGCGCGGATATTTGTTCTTCCGTGCGGGCAAAAACCACAGCCTCGGGTATGAACTCGATGCGGGCCGCATCGTAGCTGTAGCTGAGCAGGGTTTCCGGATCGCTCAGCACAAAACCTTTCCCGAACAGCCGGTTCAGCTCCTTGAGGATATTTGGTTTCAGCATGACGGGAGCGTGCCTCCGGATGAACCATAGCCTTTTTGTCCTGTTTTTGCAACCGCATCCCGATGTTGTATAATGGAGGAAATGGAAATTGCAGAGGAGTTGGCGCGATGGGAGTGATTGTCACGTTTGGGGAGCTGCTCTTGCGGCTGGCTGCGCCCGGCAAAGAGATGCTGTTGCAATCGCCGCTGTTCGAGGTGTGTGTCGGGGGCGGCGAAGCCAACGTGGCCGTGGCCTTGGCCCATTGGGGTTATGAACCGCGTTACTTGAGCGTGGTGCCGGATAATGAGCTGGGGGCGGCAGCGCTGGCCGAGTTGCGCCGATTCGGGGTTGATACCGCGTCGGTGGTCAGAAAGGGCGAACGCGTCGGCCTCTATTTTGCCGAGTCGGGGGCCAATCAGCGGCCCGCCAAGGTGATTTACGACCGGGCGCACTCGGCCTTGGCCGAGGCCCAGACCGGGGCTATTGACTGGAAACGAGTATTGGCGGACGCGAGCTGGTTTCACACCAGCGGCATCACCCCTGCGGTCAGCGCCAGCGCTGCCGCGTTGACACTGGAAGCGGTGCAGGAAGCCCGGCGTCTGGGCGTCACGGTTTCGCTGGACCTCAATTACCGGGCCAAGCTCTGGAAATACGGCAAACGCGCACCCGAGGTGATGACCAACATTGTCCGCGGGATCGATATCCTGATGGCCAATGAAGAGGACTGCCAGCGGGCGCTGGGTATTGGCGCGGCCGTGTTGGAACGAAAGATTGAACTGAAAAAATATGAAGAACTGACTCGCCAGGTGCAGGTCGCTTTCCCGCAGCTGAAAAAAATCGCCATCACCCTGAGGGAAAGCCACAGCGCCGATCACAACGACTGGTCGGCGGTGCTGCGTAGCGGCGACCGCTTCCTGGTTTCGAAGAAATACGAAATCCGTCACATTGTCGACCGCATCGGTGCCGGCGACGCCTTTGCGGCCGGGCTGATTCACGGCCTGCTTCGCTGGCCGGACGATGCGCAGGCATTGGAGTTTGCCGTGGCCGCTTCCTGCCTGAAGCATTCCCTGCCTGGCGATTTCAGCCGCGTCAGCGAGAAAGAAGTGCTGGACCTGCTCGCCGGGGAAGAGTCCGGGCGGGTGCGGCGCTGAGGGGTGCGAAACATGTCGAAAAAAAACGAGGTCCTGCAAACCATTTTTCAAACGCGGCTGATAGCCGTGATCCGATTGGTCGAAAACGAGAAGCTGCTGCCCGCCTGTGAGGCGCTTCAGGCCGGAGGGGTGAAAGCCCTGGAAATCACTTTGACCATGCCGAATCCTCTGGAGACCATCCGTCAATTGAGTAGCCGCAAGGCCGCGGGCACGATCGTGGGTGCCGGCAGTGTGCTGGATGCCGAGACCGCGCGGGCGGCCATTTTGGCCGGAGCTGAATTTGTCGTTTCCCCGGTTACCAACCACGGCATGATCCGCTTGTGCAACCGCTACGGCGTGGCGGTGGTGGCCGGCGCACTGACGCCCACCGAGATTGTTACTGCCTGGCAACTGGGTGCCGATATCGTAAAAATATTTCCCGCCTCCTCCCTGGGGCCCCGCTACATCAAGGATATCAAAGCCCCCTTGCCGCAGGTGGAACTGATGCCCACCGGCGGCGTCACCCTGGAGAATGCAGCCGAATTCATCCGCAGCGGAGCCTGCGGCGTGGCTATGGGTAGCGAACTGCTGGACAAGGCCATGATCGCCGCACAGAACTGGATGGCGTTAACCGAAAGGGCCCGCCAGCTGCTGGCGGCACTGGCAGTCAAGTAAGGGCTATGGCGTTCTTGACAGGATTTAAAAAAAGAATTAACTTTATGACTTTGTATTATCCAAATTGATCGAGATAATCTGGAGGTAGCAATGGCAACCAGGAAAATTGTCAAACGGACAAGGAAGCCAGTCAAAAAAACGATGAAAAAGCCGGCCGCCAAGGCGGTCAAAAAAGGCGCTCGCTATGCCTGTGGGGTGTGCGGGCTGGTGGTGGCCGTGGATCAGGCGTGCGGCTGCAGTGAAGCCCATGAACTGATCTGCTGCGACAGAGTGATGAAAAAGAAAAAATAATTCAGCAAGCGGAAAGCATCCCGAATTGGACTATTTTTTTACTGAAGCGCAACGAGCTGGCCTCTCTGTTTAAACGCTGCGTTGCCCGTTGAAATGAAAAGGATTTTTACCATATTGGGGACCCGGCCAGAGGCTATCAAATTGGCGCCGCTTATTTTGCGGCTGAACGCCATGCCCGGCCGCATCCAGCAAACGGTCTGTGTCACCGCCCAGCATCGCCAGATGCTGGATCAGGTCTTGTCCGTTTTCCGAATCTCTCCCGATCTGGACCTGCGGGTGATGAAGAAGAACCAGGGGATCTTTGATGTCACCACGGCCGTGCTGACCCGCTTGCAGCGCGTCCTGTCCGTCGGCAGACCAGATCTGGTTCTGGTTCAAGGGGACACGACCACCGCCATGGCCGCCGGGTTGGCTGCGTTTTACCTGCAAATCCCGGTGGCCCACGTGGAAGCCGGCCTGCGCACCTATGACAAGTACCAGCCTTTCCCCGAGGAAATCAATCGCCATGTGCTGGGGGTGCTGGCCGATTACCACTTTGCCCCGACCGAGAACGCCCGCGTCAACCTGCTCGGCGAAGGCGTGCCGTCCGAGCGAATCTGGGTAACCGGCAATACCGTGATTGACGCGCTGCTGCAGGTGGCGGCCCGGCAGAAAAGGAAGAGTCAGGTTGAGAAATGGATCGCCTATTTTCATGCCCACTGGAATTTACGGCTGGCGGCCGCGGATACTGCTGAAAAGATCATTTTGGTCACCGGCCACCGCCGCGAGAACTTCGGTCGAGGTTTTGAATCCATCTGCCGGGCGTTGAGGGAAATCGTCCGGCGGCATCCACCCTGCCGCATCGTTTATCCGCTGCATCTCAACCCGCGTGTGCAGGAGCCGGTGCGCCGCATCCTTGGCCGTGAACCCCGCGTCCACCTGCTGCCGCCGCTCGCTTACGAGCCCTTCGTCTTTTTAATGAGCCGCGCCCACCTTGTCCTGACCGACTCGGGGGGTATTCAGGAAGAAGCGCCCTCCTTGGGCAAACCGGTACTGGTCATGCGCGAGGTGACCGAGCGGCCGGAAGGCGTGACAGCCGGCACGGTGCGTCTGGTGGGAACCGTCCAAGAGCGCATCGTGTCGGAAACGCTGCGGCTGCTGTCCAGCCGCGCGGCCTATGAACGGATGGCGCGGGCGGTGAATCCCTACGGGGACGGAAAAGCAACCTCGCGGATTGTGCGTGTCTTATGCCGATTGTAAACACTGCTTCAGTTGCGGATAAAAAAAAGGGGATGAGAACGGTCCGCCTGATTCTGCTTGTGGGTCTGGCTCTGGCCAGCGGCAGGGCCTCGCTCTGGTCCAAAGATGTGTTGATCCTTTACGACGGCGTCAAGGAGCGATCGGAAGCTTACATCGACGCCCATTACATCAGCAACTTGCTCGGCCATTTTGCCATCGGCCGCAAAGAAATCGTTCATCCTTCGCAATATCATCCGCGGCAAGCGGCAACAGCCGACCTGGTCTTTGTCATCTGCAATGAGAACCAACCGCCGTTGCCTGCGTCGCTGCTAAAAGATTTGCAACGGGCGCGCGGGGACATCGTCTGGCTCAATATCCGGATTGAGACTTTCCTGCGCAACAGCCCGCATGATTACGGCATCGCCTGGGATCAGATTGAAAAGCGCCGTGACTGGAAAATTTTTTACAAGGGCATCGATTTTACCAAAGAGGATTCCGCGTTAAACCGGATCCGGGTGAATGCAGCGGAGCGGGTGCAGATTTTTTCCGAGATTCAGGATGGGCAGGGACACCGCTATCCCTACATATTGAAAACGGGGAATCTCTGGTATGTGGCCGATTCGCCTTTTTCCTATGCCGAGGAGGGCGGCCGCTATCTGATTTTCGCCGACCTGCTTCACGACATCCTCGGCCAAAGCCATCCCGTTTCCCGCCACGCGCTGGTCCGGCTCGAGGATATCACGCCGGATGATGAGCCGGACAAACTGAAGAACGTCATCGATTACCTTTACCGAGAGGGGATACCTTTCCAGACGGGGGTGATCCCGATTTACAAGAATCCGAATGAGCAGTACGAGGTTTTCCTTTCGGAAAGCCCCGATATGGTGAAAGCCTTGAAATACGGGGTCGGCCATGGCGGAACCATCGTCATGCACGGCGTGACCCATCAGAACCGAGGAGCCAGCGCCGATGATTATGAATTGTGGGACGATATAGCCGGCAAACCGCTGGAACACGAATCGCCCGATTGGCTCAGCCAGCGCCTGCGCGGCGGCCTGACAGAATTTTTCCGCAATGGTCTTTACCCGCTGGCCTGGGAAACGCCGCATTACGCCGCTTCCTATGAGGATTACCGACTGATCGGAAAATATTTTGATACCTTTTATGAACGGGTGATGGCCACCTCGTTTGAAGGATCGGAACAACTTTTTCCCTACCCGGTCCGGTTGAGCGATATCGGCATTTCCGTTGTGCCAGAAAACTGCGGTTTTGTGGACAGCAACCATCCCGATCCCCAGGCCGTCATCGCCACGGCCCGGCGCATGCTCTGCGTCCGCGACGGCGTGGCTTCCTTCTTCTATCATCCCTTCCTGCCGGTTAGCTATTTGAAAACCATCGTGGAAGGGTTCCAGGCATTGGGGTGGAAGTTCATTTCGTTGAAGGATTTTAAATGCAACTTGCGGACCGGTGCGCAGTGGGTAACCAGCACCGGCGGCAGCGGCAAAGTGACGCTGAGCCGTCAGTATTTACACGAACTGGTGCAGGACCGCAAGGGGAAGATCAAGAAGGAGAGCTTTTCCGATAGCCGCAGGACCCAGGTGGTCAACAAGATTGTCAATTTGAGCGACGGCTCTCTTTACGTGCTGGAGGCGCTGGATCTGCTGCCGCTGCGGCAAAAGACCATTTTCCAGACTGCCGGTAGTTGGCTGCATGGCTTGCTGGCCAGCAAAAAGGAGAAAACCGGCATCAGCTTTTCCCGCTCCCTGATCATCATGAGCCGGAACGTTTCTCCAGAGGAGGAGGCTGACCAGAAAAGCTTCCTGTCGGTATTGACCATTTTTGGCTTCAATCCAATAACCTATTACCTGGGAACGGAGAAACGGTTCTCGTTGGACGGCATTACGTTTTTGGCTGTACCCTTCGGAGCGGCCAAACGGCTGATGGACATCGAGGTCAGCACGATTCTTGATTTCGTCGAAAAAGGTGGGCAACTGCTGACCGACGGCCAGACCTCCTTGAGCCGGAGATTGGGCCTGCAGTTTTCCGAACGCCGGGTAGAGGTGTCGGAGGTCCGCGATCTGTCCGCTCCCATGCGCTTGATCAACTGGAAGCCGCCGGCGCAGCTGAATCCCTTTGCCCTGGAAGGTGCGACGGTGCAGTGCCGGGATACCGTTGAGGACCTGCCACTGGCGGTGAGTTTTCCTTTCGGCCAGGGGAAGGTTCTGTTTCTTGGGGCCCTTTTTGACCCCTATACTCCCTATGGCAGTAGCCGTTACCCGTATTTGCCTTATTACTTGAAAGAGTCCCTCGACGTGCCTTTTATCGTCCACCGCAACAGTCTCGAATTCTACTTTGATCCCGGTTTGCGGCAGACGGTCAGCTGGGAAAACTTGGTGCGCCGCTGGAAGTTGAGCGGCGTCAAAATCGTCTATCTGGCAGCCTGGCATTTCTATCCCGCACCTTCCAATTATCGTTTCAATTATGCCTATTTCATCTCACTCTGTCATAGCCTGGGCATTGCCGTTTATGCCTGGTTCGAGTTCCCCTATGTGACACCGCAGCTTTGGCAGGAACATCCCGAATGGCGGGAGAAGAACGCCAACTTGGCTGACAGCCAACCCAGTTGGCGGTTGCCGTTAAATCTTTTTCAACCCCAGGCCCGCCAAGCGGTGACAGAGTTCCTCTGGAAATTGTTGGGCGAACTGGATTGGGACGGGGTCAACTTGGCCGAGTTGCATTTCGAAACCGACGAGGGCCTGCGCAATCCCGGCCGTTTTACCCCGCTCAACGACGAGGTACGCCAACGCTTCAAGAGCCAGCAGAAATTTGATCCGCTGCTGTTGTTTAAGCCGGGGTCCTCGTTTTTTTGGCAGAGGAATTCTCGGGCGCTGAAACAATTTTTAACTTTCCGCACCGAGCTGACCCGCCAGTTGCACATTTACTTTTTGACCGAGATTGAGAAGATCAAGGCGGCCAAGAAGAAGGAAATGGAAGTCATTGTAACCGCCATGGACTCCCTGCTCCATCCCGAGATTATCGAGGAATGCGGGATCAATACGCTGGACATCGTCCAGCTGATGGAGCGGTTTTCGTTCACCCTGCAGGTGGAAGACCCGGCGCGCAGCTGGGCCGATCCGCCCTCCCGCTATGCCGTTTACTATCAGGCATACAAACCGTATATCAAAGACAGTCAGCGCCTGATGTTTGACATCAACGTGGTGCCTCGCGATAAAGTGGAGTCCACCCACTTGCCCTCAGCGCTGGCCGTGGGCAGCGAACTGGCCACCACCCTGTTTTATGCGGCCGCCCCCTCTGGGCGCGCGGGCATTTATTCGGAATACACGGTCAATCCCTTCGATATGGACCTGTTGCCCTACGTGATGGGGTCGGATGTGCAATGGCGAGAGCAGGACAACGGTTTTGCCATCCGCTCCAAGCAACCCATCACCCTGGCATTCAACAATCCGGAGTATGTCCCCTTTTTGGATGGGCAGATGTGGCCTTTTTTTGGCCCGCGCGGGATTTCCCTGCCCTCGGGCGAACACCGCCTGGTGTTGAAAAAATCTCGTTTTTTTGACCTTTCCGGCATGGCCACGCGCCTCGGCTTTGATGGCGATATGTTCGATTTGTCCTTGGAAAGCAACGCCTACAGCCTGCGCTACCTTTCGCCAACCCCGGTGGCCCTGACCTTCACCAAGCCTTTGGAGCAGGTCCGGGTCGATGCCCAGCCTTTGGATATACCGGGAGGCGGCGGCAGCCTGATCTTGCCCCGCGGCGAGCACCGCTTGGAAATTTACTTGGAAAGCCCGCCCTCGTACATGGTCGATGTGGTGGGGTATCTCTCTTCCAAGCTCTTTCTGGTTCTGGGCCTGTTTTCGGTTTCCCTGTTGCTGCTGATGTACTTTTATTCACGGTCTCGACGATGACCTCTTTGCTCCACTTTTTGGTCAACGCCCTGTTTGTGTTTTCAGTGGTGTTCATCTGGCTGATGTTGCTCTACCAGTTTGTCTTGTGCATTGGAGGCTTTTTGTGGCACCAGCAGGCGGGGCGCGGGCAAAAAACCTCGGTTGGAAACGATTGCCTGCCCCGGGTCTCCATCCTCATTCCGGCGCACAACGAAGAAAAGGTCATTGAGCTCGCCGTGACTCGGATGTGCGAATTGCATTATCCGAAAGACAAATTGGAAATTCTGGTCATCAATGACGGCAGCAGCGACCGGACGGGAGAGATCCTGACGCGGCTGATGGCCGCCGATGCGCGCGTTCGGGTACTGGATGTGCCCCGGGAGCGGGGCGGCCGTGGGAAAAGCGCCGCGCTGAATCTGGCCTTGGCCCAGGCGCGATTCGAGGCCCTGGCCGTGTATGACGCCGACAACATCCCCGAAAAAGATTCCCTGTTGCTGCTGGCGCGGGCGCTGCTGAGTGATCGGCGGCTGGCCGCGGTGACGGGAAAATTCCGGGCGTACAACAAAAGCCGCAGCCTGCTCACCCGTTTGGTCAACCTGGAGTCGATCGCTTTCCAGTGGATTGTCCAGGCGGGTCGCTGGTTTTTTCTCCGTATTTCGGCCCTGCCCGGCACCAATTTTATCATCTGGAAGCGGGTGGTGGAGGAGTGCGGGGGCTGGGACGAAGCGGCGCTGACCGAAGATACCGAGCTTACCTTCCGCCTCTATGAACGGGGCTTCCGCATTCAATTCCTGCCCACGGCGACCACCTGGGAACAGGAGCCCGAGAACCTTTCCGATTGGATGCGGCAGCGCACCCGCTGGGCGAGGGGGAACAATTACATCATTGCCAAATACGGCAGAACTGTTTTTAAAAAGAAACCCACCGCCGGCCTCCTGGAGCTGTTGAACTTGTTTTATCTCTACTATTTTTTTATTTTCGCCATCCTCGTTTCCGATGTGCTGTTTCTCCTTTCCTTGATTGGCGTGGCCCATATCCGGCTTGCCGGCCCCTATGCCGAGTTATGGGGGCTGGCCTTTTTGCTTTTTCTGCTGGAGTTGCTGGTGGCACTCTCCTTTGAAAAAGAAGACAACCTGCTCAATCTGGGAGTCGGACTGCTGGCCTATGTCACTTATACCAAGTTGTGGGTGCTGGTGGTGTTGAGGGCCCTCTATCTTGATTACGTCAAGAAGAGCTCCCGGAGTTGGAGTAAGACCGAACGGTACGAGACGGGCAAGCCGACAGGACCTTCCGTATAAACGTTTATTTCTTAACGCTTTACCCAGCCAACGGATTCGGTTATAATGAGTGTTCAGTCGTTGTAGGAATCCAATGAAACCGAAAAGTGACCCGACTATTCTGGATGCCATCGGCCACACGCCGCTGGTTAAACTCACGCGCATCACCGCCGCGCTCAAGTGCGAGGTGTTCGCCAAGCTGGAATTTCTGAACCCCATGGGCAGCATCAAGGACCGCATCGCCCGCTACATGATCGAGAAGGCCGAACGGGATGGCCGCCTGAAACCGGGCGGCCTGATCATTGAGAATTCCTCCGGCAACACCGCTCTGGGCCTGGCTCTGATCGCCATTCAGAAAGGCTATCGCCTGAAGGTCATTGTGCGCGACAGCATCAGTCGTGAAAAGCTGAACCAGCTCAAAGCCTTGGGCGTGGACATCCACCCGGTTGACGCCAACCTGCCGCCCGAATCCCCTGACAGCTACAACAACATCACTCCCAGGCTGGCCCGGGAAATCCCCGGCGCTTATTTTCCCGACCAGCACAACAACCGGGAAAACAACGAAGCCCATTACCGCACCACCGGTCCGGAAATCTGGAAACAGATGGCAGGCCGGATCGATTATTTTGTGGCCGGCATCGGTACCGGTGGCACCATCGGCGGGGTTGGCCGCTTTCTGAAGGAACAGGACCCGCGCATCCGGATCATCGCGGTGGATCCGGAGGGATCGGTGTTCTACGACTATTTCCATTCCGGACGCAAGGTCAAGCCCAGCCGTTATCTGCTCGAGGGGTTGGGCGACGAATTTCTTATCGGTTGCGCCGACTTGGAGGTTGTCGATGACATGATCCGGGTCAGCGACCGCGAGGCCTTTCGGGTGACCCGCGAGCTGGTTCTTCGGGAAGGAATCATGGCCGGGGGTTCCAGCGGCGCCGCCCTCTGGGGGGTTTTCAAACTGGCCGAAACCCTGAAGAAGCCGGCGCGGGTGGTGACGGTATTCCCCGACAGCGCTTCGCGCTACCTGAGCACCATCTTCAACGACCAGTGGCTGAAAGAACGCCAGTTGCTGTAGTTCCGGACGCGCGCTGAACCTTTTTCCTCTGTTTTACGTATCACTTTTACTTATGGAGGATTCTGATGAAAAAGACCGCATGGGCCATTTTGATCTTGTTTGCCCTGAGTTGGCTTGCGACCGCTGCCGACACCCAGGAAATCCAACCCCTGTCGCTGGAAGATGCGATCGTCAAGGCGTTGAAAAACAATCTCGATTTGCAGATCGCCATGGCCAATCCCGACATATCCCAGCAGCTGCTCAGCAAGAGCCGGTCGCTTTTCGTCCCCCAGCTGACACTGAACTATAGACGGAACCAGACCAACCAGCCCACCACCAGCGCCATCGAAGGCGGGACTGTGGTCACCAACAAGCTGGATTCGCTGAACCTCGCCTTGTCGCAAAAAATAGCGCTGGGCGGCACGTTGCAGGTCCAATTCGCCAATTCCCGCACCTTCAACACGTCGCTTTTCTCCAGCTACAATCCCTATTACAATTCGGGTTTAAATTTCAGCCTGACTCAGCCCTTGCTCAAGAATTTCGGGACATCCGTAACCAAATACAACATTTATGTGGCCATCAACAACGAACAGCAATCGGTCTTCGCCCTGCGCCAAAACATCATCGACCTCATTTACTCGGTGGAACAGGCGTACTGGGACCTGGTGTATGCTTACCAGAACCTCGGTGTGCAGCAGAAGTCGGTGCAGTTGGCTCGCGACCTGCTCAAGCAGAACGAGGCGCAGGTCAGAGTTGGCGTGTCGGCGCCCATGGACATTCTCACCGCCCAGGCCGAGGTGGCCGCGCGGGAGAGCGATCTGCTCAGTGCCCAGAACACGGTTGAGATAATGGATAAAAATCTCCGCGTCATCCTGAATCTCAATGAGCTCAAAGCCAAGCTCAATCCCACGGACATGCCGATCTTCAGGGCGGTGGAAACCGACTTTAACGGCTTCCTGCTGGAAGCTCTGGACAAGCGCCCCGATATCCAGCAGGTGCGCCTGGACCTGAAAAACAAAAACCTGGGGGTCCGTTATACTCGCAACCAGCTCCTTCCCCAACTGGATCTGACCGCCCAGTACTACACCTCGGGCATCAGCGGCGACAAGTTGATCTTCAACGGCAATCCGCTTTTCGGCGGCACCGTGATCGGCGTGATCAAGGGCGACATCGGGCAGGCGATGAAGGACGTGTTGGCCAGCGTTTATCGCAACTACACGCTGGCGCTGCAGCTTTCGGTCCCGCTGAAAAACGACTCGGCACGCGCCGATTACGCGCAAGCGCAGTTAGCCCTCAAACAGAGTCTGCTGCAGCTGAAAAAGACAGAGAGCACCATCTTTTCCGATGTGAAGCAGATCGTCACCGACTTGGAATACAGCAAAAAGCAGGTCGAGGCCACCCGCATCTCGCGGGAGTTGCAGGAGCAGAAGCTGCAGGCCGAGCAGAAAAAGCTGGCGGTCGGCCTATCGACCAATTATTTGGTGTTGCAATACCAGCGCGATTTTGCTACCGCGCAAGTCGCCGAGCTGAACGCGATCATTATCAACAACCTGGCATTCTCGCGCTTGAGCAAGGTGCTGGGCACCACCCTGGAAAAACATCAGATCGAATTCAGCAACTTTTTACCGCAGCGATAGGCCGCCGACCCTTTATTTACATCTGCAACCCAATCTGGTATAATGAAAAGTGGCAAAACCATACCCATGAGGAGGATAGTGTGAGCATTGGCAAGGAGACCAAGCAGAAGCTGATCGGGCGCTTTCAAAAAACCAATAAAGACACCGGTTCGTCGGAAGTCCAAATTGCCGTTTTGACTGAAAGAATAAAAAACCTGTCCGACCATTTTAAAACCCACCCCAAGGACAACCATTCGCGTCGGGGGCTGCTGGCCATGGTCATGAAGCGCAAAAAGCTGCTCAACTACCTGCGCCGCAGCGATTTTGACAAGTACAGCAAGCTGATTCACGATCTGGAAATTCGCAAGTAACCATTAGGAGAGTTCGATGCAAAAGACCATAGAAATACAGGTGGGTGGGTATCCACTCCGAATCGAGACCCACCGCTGGGCCAAACAGTCCAACGGTTCGGCGGTGATCAGTTACAAAGACAACATCATCCTGGTCGCTGCCAACATGAGGGAAGAAGCCAAGGAGGGCCAGGATTTTCTGCCCTTGATGGTCGATTTCCGGGAAAACACCTACGCGGCCGGCAAGATCCCGGGTGGGTTTTTCAAACGGGAAGGGAAGCCTTCGGAAAAGGAGGTGCTGCTCTCCCGGCTGATCGACCGTCCCATCCGTCCCCTGTTCACCAAAAATTTCAACCACGACACTCAGATCATCGCCATGCTGCTGTCAGCCGATTTCAGCATCGATTACGATTCACTGGGCATCATCGGCGCCTCGGCCGCTTTGCTCTCCTCGACCATCCCTTTCACCCTGCCCGTGGGAGCTGTCAAGGTTGGTTGGAAAAACGGCGAATTCGTCGTTAACCCGGGCCTTGATTCACTCAAAGAGATGCAGATGGTTTTGCAGGTGGCCGGTACCGAAAACGACGTGGTGATGCTCGAAGCCGGCGGTATGGAATTTAGTGAAGAAGTCGCTCTGGAGGGGTTGAAGCTGGCCAAGGAGAACATCGCCCGCATCTGCCAGGCGCAGAAGGAACTGCTCAACCCGGACAAGATCGCGGTGCCGAACAATTCGGAATTCCTCGCCCTCGTCGCCGAGATCAAGGCCACCAGCCAAGACCGTTTCCGCGACGCCGTTTTCACCAAGGATCGCAACGAGCGAGACCGGAAACTGAAGGCCATTGAAGAGGAACTGCTGGCCGGAAAAGAGGACGAGGCGGAAATCGCCTTGCGCAAAAACGCTTTCCACCAGGTGGAAGCAGAGGTATTCCGCCAGACCCTGCTGGCCGAACGGCGGCGGACCGATGCCCGGGCTCTGGACGAGATCCGGCCGATCACCATCGAGCTCGGCGTTCTGCCCCGCGTCCACGGCTCGGCAGTCTTCACCCGCGGCGAGACCCAGGCCTTGGCCACGATCACCCTCGGATCCGAGGATGACGCCCAGAGGCTGGACCTGCTCAGCAACGGCGACGAACCGTTCAAACGCTTCATTCTCCATTACAATTTCCCGCCCTTCTCTGTCGGTGAAGTGAGCTTCATGCGCGGCGCCGGCCGGCGCGAGATCGGCCACGGCAACCTGGCCGAGAAATCCCTGAGCCGCGTCATTCCGGATAAGGATCAATTCCCCTACACCATCCGTGTGGTTTCTGACATCCTGGAATCGAACGGCTCGTCCTCGATGGCCTCGGTCTGCGGCGGCACCTTGGCCCTGATGAACGCCGGCGTGCCCATCCGGGCACCGGTGGCCGGTATCGCCATGGGCCTGGTCAAGGAGGGCGAGGATTTTGTCGTGCTGACCGACATCGCCGGCTACGAGGACCATTTCGGCGACATGGATTTCAAAGTGGCCGGAACCGAGAAAGGCATCACCGCCCTCCAGCTGGACATTAAAATTCGGGGCTTGAACGACGCGGTGGTTCAGCAGACGCTGGCCAAAGCCAAGCAGGCCCGCCTCTTCATCCTGGAGAAGATGAAAGCGGCCATCCCGGCCCCGTCGGCCACACTGTCCGAATACGCGCCGGTCATCAGCAGCATCCAGATCGGCACCGATAAGATCCGGGACATCATCGGTCCAGGCGGTAAGACCATCAATGAGCTGACCTCGACTTATAAAGTCAAAATTAATGTCGACCCCGACGGCAAGGTATCCATCGCCGCGCCCAACAAGGACGTGGGCGACCAGGTCATTGAGAAGATCAAAGAACTGACCGGAGCGGTGGACATGGATAAGATTTATCACGGCAAGATCACGCGCATCGAGGAGTACGGATTGTTCGTCGAACTCACTCCCGGAGCTACTGGGTTGGTGCACATTTCCGAAATCGCCCACCACCGCGTGCAGAATCTTCGCAGCATGTTCCGCTTGGGTGAAATCATCGATGTCAAGGTCATCGGTTTCGACAAAGACGGCAAAATCAAGTGCAGCAAAAAAGCCGCCGAGCCCCCGCCCCATGGCCGGCCCAGTCCCCACTAAATCTCGGCGTGGATTCACCCTGATCGAGCTGATCACCGTCACGGTGATCATTGCCATTTTGGCGGCGCTGGCCATGCCCCTGGCAGAGAACGCCATCCGCCGCGAGCGAGAAATCGAGTTGCACCGGGCCCTGCGCCAGTTGCGCACAGCCATTGACGACTACAAGAAGTTTGTCGAAGAGAATAAAATCAAGGTCGGCGAGGACACCTACGGATATCCGGAAAAGTTGGAAGACCTGATCCGGGGCATCGAGTACAAGACCAAAGACAACAAGACCCGGATAGCCAAGTTCCTGCGCCGCATTCCCCTCGACCCGCTGACCCGCTCCACCGACTGGGGGCTGCGCTCCTACCAGGACAAGCGCGACGCCAGCCATTGGGGTGGCGAAAATGTCTGGGATGTCTACTGCCGTTCGGATCAGCGGGCACTGGACGGCACCCGTTACCGGGACTGGTGAGCCCGGTCTGAGCGCTCGTTTCGGCCCCTTTTATTCTATTGACAATTCGCTTTTTTCCCATATAATGATTTCCTTCAAATTATGACAAACCATAGCCAAACCATTGTCCTGTTAACGGTTTTTGTCCCCATTCTCGGTTCGCTGACCATCCCGCTGGCCGGCCTGATATCCAGGCGGGCCCGCTCGGTCTGGGCGGTGACCATCGGCCTGGCCACGGCCGGCTTATCGCTTCTGCTTATACCCTTTGCTCTGAGCGGCGGTGAACTGGTCTGGCGCTTGCCGATGGCCTTGGGGCTGGATTTTGTCCTGCTGGCCGACGGCCTGGCGGTATTCATGGCTGCTGTCTCCTCGTTTGTCGGTGCCCTGATCGTCATTTATTCTCTGGGTTACATCGGGCATGAGGAGAACCAAAATGAATACTACCTGATGGTCCTGCTCTTCATCGGCGCCATGATGGGACTGGTCTTTTCGGCCAACCTGATTTTCCTCTACCTCTTCTGGGAGATCGCCGCCATCGCCTGCTGGCGGTTGATCGGTTTTTACCGCAAACCGGAACACGTGATCAAGGCCGACAAGGCTTTTCTGGTTACCTTCTTCGGTGCTGTGGTCATGCTTCTCGGCTTCATCCAGATCTACGGTCAGACCAATACCTTCGATATCACCGCCATGCGCGGCGTGGTCGTGCCCGGAACCGCTGTGCTGCTGATCCTGGTTGGCATGTTTTCCAAGTCGGCCACCGCCCCGCTGCACACCTGGCTTCCCGACGCTGGCGTGGCACCAACCACGGTCACGGCCCTGCTCCATGCAGCGGTGCTGGTTAAAATCGGCGTCTACGCCTACGCCAGGCTCTTCTGCTACACCTTCAAGCTGCCGGCGGGCTGGACCAGCGCCATCCCCATCCTGGCCGTGCTCTCCAGCTTGATTGCGGCCGGCGCCGCAACGGTGGAAACTGATTTCAAGCGCATTCTGGCCTATTCCACGGTCAGTCAGATCGGCTACATTTTTCTCGGCTTTGCCGCACTCAACCCCATCGGCATTGCCGGGTCGGCCCTGTTCATTCTGATGCACGGCCTGGCCAAGGCCGGGCTCTTCCTCTGCGCCGGCATTGTCATCCATGCCACTCACCAGCGTGACATCCGTCAGACTGGGAGGGTTGCTGAGGAGCATGCCGCTGACCGCCCTGGCATTTCTTTTTTGCGCCTTTTCGGTCATCGGCATCCCGCCGTTTGGTGGTTTTTTCTCCAAGCTGATGGTCATCGTCGGCGCGGTCAAGGCCGGCCAGATCGGGGTGGCGGCCCTGGCCCTGTTTGTCGCCGTGCTGACCATGTTCTACATGTTCCGCATGTTCAGCGCTGTGTTTCTGGGCGAGGCCAAGACCCCGGCCCGCGAAGGAACCGCTGGCATGGTGGCCGTGGTGGTCATTTTGGCGATGCTCTCCCTGCTGGCCGGCCTGTTGGTCCGTTACCCGTTAAAATTGGTGGATGTGGCCACTGCTGAAATCCTGAGGTGGATGCCATGAACCCCGCGATGCTTTTGCTGCCGATTGCCCTGCCTCTGCTACTGGCCCTTTTCTCGTTTGCCCTGCCCGGCCGGGTGCGGCTGGTGCGCGAGCTGGTTTCGGTGCTGGGCGCTGGCGCGTTGGTCTATATGGGCTTTCTCTTTTTCCGGTCGGGCGAGCTGCTCTATTCTCTGCCCTGGGTCGGTCCGGGCATGGAGTTTGAGCTTCGGCTCTACCATTTCAGCCAATTCATCTTCTTGGCGCTGACCGGATTTGTTTTTCTGATCACCCTTTATTCCACCGTCAAGATGGCCGCTCATCCGCGCGTCCGCGAATATTACGGCTATCTTTTCCTGACCGCCGCATTTTCTGCGGGCGCGGTGCTGGCCAATAATTTCCTGCCACTGGTCTTCTTCTGGGAAGGGCTGCTGCTGACGCTCTACGCGCTCATCACCCTGGGCGGGGCTCAGTCCCACCGCACGGCGGTCAAGAGTTTCATCATCAGCGGTTTCTGCGATTTTTCCATGATCCTGGGCATAGCCATTATCTGGCACCTGACCGGAACGTTGCGTCTCTCCCAGGTGTCGCTGGTCCCCCAGGGCCTGGCCGCCGTCAGTTTTGTCCTGATGATGATCGGCGCCATCGGCAAGGCCGGGGCCATGCCCTTCCATACCTGGATTCCGGACGCGGCCGTTGACGCGCCGGTCACCGTGATGGCGTACATCCCTGCTTCGCTGGAGAAGCTGCTGGGCATTTACCTGTTGGCCCGCATTTCTCTCGATTTCTTCAAACTCGAGAAAAACAGCGCCCTGGCCCTGACACTGATGATCATCGGTGCTCTGACCATTGTGCTGGCCGTGTTCATGGCCCTGGTTCAGAAGGACTTCAAGCGTTTGCTTTCCTACCACGCGGTTAGCCAGGTCGGCTACATGATCTTGGGGATCGGCACCGCCGTGCCCATCGGCATTGCCGGCGGCATTTTCCACATGATCAACCATGCCATGTACAAGTGCGGTCTGTTCCTGTCGGCCGGCTCGGTGGAGCTGCGCGCCGGCACGACCGAATTGAAGAAGCTGGGCGGGCTCTGGCGCCAGATGCCGCTGACCGCCTTAAGTTTCGCGATCTGCGCGGCCGCCATTTCAGGTGTCTGGCCGCTGAACGGCTTCGTGTCCAAAGAGATGGTCTTTCATGGCTCGTATGAGACCGGTTACCCGATATTTACCATTGCCGCCTGGGTGGGCGCCATTTTCACCTTCGCTTCTTTCCTCAAGGCGGGCCATTCGGTCTTTCTGGGGCCGCGCGCCACGCCAGCGGTTCCGATCAAAGAGAACAAGAGCCCGATGACTATCGCCATGCTGACGTTGGCGGGTCTCTGCGTCACTTTCGGCGTCTTCAACCGGCTGCCCCTCAAGCTCTTTATCGAACCGATCCTCAAAGGCCATACCCACGGGGAGGCGGTCAATCTCAGCGCCCATGCCCTGGATCTGTTCAACCCGATCGCCCTTATTTCCCTGGGCTGTCTGGTCATTGCCCTGATCATTCACCTCTACGGTTTCAACAAAAACCAGAAGAAAGCCTATCTGGCGTCTGAGCCTATCCATAACCTGCCACTGTTCAAAACGATCTACCGCTGGGCCGATGCCCGGGTCTTTGATCTTTATGAACAGGGCATCAAGTTTTTGCAGCTGCTGGCCCGTTTGCTCTTCCGCTTCGTTGACCGCCCCATCGATTTCGTCTACGAGAAGATCGTGGTCGGCGTGGGCCGCACCTTCACCGGTATCCTACAGGCGGCGCACAACGGGTTTTACGCCAATTATCTCGCCTGGTCGGTCGCCGGTTTGGTGGTGCTCGTCTGGATCATCCGCCTGCTGCTCAGATAGGGAGGCCCCATGATTTTTCTCTTCATCATCATTCCCCTGGTCGTGGCCAGCGTCATGCCCCTGCTGGGCAGAATATCCAAGCGCGTCCTGCCCGACTTAATCGGCAACCTGACCCTGCTTTTCCTGCTGGTCTATTCGGCCTTTATCGCCCGGGGGCTGATTGCCGGCGGCGGCATCATCCAACAAGCGGTCTGGCTGGGCACACCGCTCAACATCACCCTGCTGCTCGACGGGTTCAGCCTGCTGATGCTGCTGACCATTTCTCTGGTCAGCCTGGCGGTGGGCCTCTATTCAATCGACTACATGGAACACTACGGTGCCAAGGCCAACTACTACGCCCTGCTGCTGCTGATGATCGCCGGCATGAACGGCCTGGTGCTGACCAACGACCTGTTCAATGTCTACCTGTTTTTGGAGGTGGCGGCCGTGGCCTCCTACGCCCTGGTGGCCTTCGGGCTGGGACATGACGAGCTGGAAGCCTCGTTCAAATACCTGATGCTTTCGGCCGTGGCCTCGGCTTTCATCCTGCTGAGCATCGCGTTGATATTCGGCCTGGTGGGCAGCCTGAACTTCAAGGATGTGGCCGGCGGCCTAGCAACGCTGAACGTCAAATACCTGGTGGGATTATGCAGCGGCTTGTTCCTGATGGGATTCGGCCTGAAGGCGGCTCTCGTTCCCTTCCATGCCTGGCTGCCCGACGCCCACCCTTCGGCGCCGGCGCCCATCTCGGCGATGCTGTCCGGCGTGCTGATTAAAGTGTCGGGTATTTATGCCCTGACCCGGATTATACTGAATGTCTTCGGGCTGACTCCGGCCTTGAGCACCGTGCTGATGGGGCTGGGCGTGGTTTCCATTTTGGTCGGGGCGCTGATCGCCCTGGGCCAAAAAGACATGAAACGGATGCTGGCCTATTCCTCGATCAGCCAGGTCGGCTACGTGGTGCTGGGTATCGGGCTGGGCACGCCGCTGGGCATCCTGGGCGGGCTTTTCCACCTGTTCAACCACGCTATATTCAAGGCTCTCCTCTTTTTGAATTCCGGTTCCGTGCAGCAGGCAACCGGCACCCGTTTGCTCGACCGGATGGGCGGTCTGGCCAAGCGCATGCCCCTGACCGCCGCCACCAGCGCCGTGGGCTCGCTGGCGATTGCAGGCGTGCCGCCGCTCAACGGCTTCTGGAGCAAACTGATCATCATCATTGCCCTGATCCAGGCCAAGCAGGGCGTGCTGGCGGTTCTGGCCGTCCTGGGTTCGGTGATCACCCTCTGGTATTACCTGATCCTGCAGCGACGCGCTTTTTTCGGCCAGTTGAACGAGGCCTGGCGTTCGGTCAAGGAGGCGCCCTTCTGGATGTCGCTGGCCACCCTGATGCTGGCCCTGCTCTGCATCGCCATCGGCCTGCTTTACCCCCTGCTCATCCGTTCCTGGCTGAAGCCGGCCGCGGATGTGCTGGCCGGGGTTTTTGGATTTTAGGAGACGCGCATGCACCTCTTTCTGCTCATCGCCTTGATCGTCTTTTGCGGCCTGGCCGTGCTGCTGCGCGACCTGCTAAAGGCCGCCATCTGTCTGGCCGTGGCCAGCATCTTCCTGGCTCTGATTTTTTTCCGGCTGAACGGGCCCTATGTCGGGGTGTTTGAGATTTCCGTGGTGGCTGGATTGATCACCGTGCTGTTCATCACCGCCATCACCCTGACCCGCGCCGAGGGCGGCGTGCACGAGGCCCGCTGGCCGCTCTGGCTTTTTCCCCTGTTCTTTGTGGCGCTGTTGCTGGCCGATGTAGCAGTGATGCACAAACTCTTCAGCCAGCTGCCCGCCTTGAACCAGTCGACCGCCGGCACATTCGGCGAGGTGCTCTGGAACCGGCGTACCTTTGACCTGATCGGCCAGGTCGGCGTCATTTTTGCCGGCGTGTTCGCTGTCCTGGCCCTGTTCCGCAAGGGGGGGACGCATGAGTAATTTCTGGTTGTTGCATATGGGGTTCGTGGTGCTGCTCGTGGCCGTCGGCCTTTATTGCCTGCTGACCATGAAGAACATGCTCAAGCTGCTTATCGGTGTGGAAATCATCGTCAAGGGAGTCACCCTGGCCCTGCTGGCCACCGGTTTCGACCGCCAGAACGTCGCGGTCGCGCAAGCTCTGGCCATCACCGTGATCGTCGTGGAAGTCAGCGTGGTGGCCACGGCCCTGGCCATCGTCATCAACATCTACCGGCACACCCACAGCCTGGATGTGCGCAAACTGACCAAACTGAAGGGATAAGCCATGAAACCATTGACCGATATACTCCTGTCGCCGCCCGTGGCATTCATCGTTTTCCTGCTGCTTTTCTTTGTGGTCTACCTGCTGGCAGGCCGAATGGCCCCCAAGGCCCAGGCAGTGGGCGGAAAATTGAAAACCTACGCCTGCGGTGAGGATATCCCCGGCTACAAGATGCAGTTCGGCTACCGGCTCTTTTTCTTTATCGCCCTGTTTTTTACTATGATGCACGTGGCCGCCCTGGTGGTGGCCACCCTGCCCAAGGGCCCGGTGGTCTACTTCGGCATCTTCTACCTGGGCATGATCTTCCTCTCCGTGCTGGCGTTGATCACCAAGGATTAACATGCTGCAACGATTGGTACACTGGTCGCGCGTCAAATCCCCTGGGTCCTGCACCTGAACACCGGCGCCTGCAACGCCTGCGACATTGAGATTCTGGCGGCGTTGATGCCCCGCTTCGACCTCGAGCGTTTCGGCATCCTGCTCAAAGGCACTCCCCGCCACGCCGATGTCATCCTCTGCACCGGTCCGATCACCCGCCAGAACCGGGACCGGGTCGTGCGCATCTGCGAGCAGGTCCCCGACCCCAAGTTCGTCGTGGCGGTCGGCGCCTGCGCCATGTCCGGCTGCGTCTACCGCGGTGCCTACAACATCATGGGCGGCATCGACCAGGTGCTGCCGGTGCAACGCCTATATTCCCGGCTGCCCCATCCGCCCCGATGCCTTGATTGACGGGGTGGTCAAGCTCCTCAAATCCATCTGAGAGGATGTCGATGAACGTGGAAGAGATCATCGCCAAAACCAAGGAACACCTGCAAGCCAAGGCGTTGGAGATCACGAATCCGGCGCCGCGGCGGATTTTCGTCACCGTTGACCGCAGCGACCTGGTGGAAACGGTCCGCTTCCTGCGCGACCGGCTGGGGTTTTACCATCTGGCCACAATTACCGGCGTGGACCTGGGCGACCAGTTCGAGCTGCTTTACCACCTGGCCAACAGCCAGGCCAACCTGAACCTGCGCCTGCGCACGCCGCGCAGCGCCCCCCGGGTGCCCAGCATCTGCGCCGTCATTCCCGGCGCCATTCTGTACGAACGAGAGCTGCAGGACATGTTCGGCATCGTGGTCGAGAACATACCCGACCCCCGGCCTCTGCTGCTGGCCGATGACTGGCCCCAGGGCCAGTATCCCTTGCGCAAGGACTGGAAGTGGGAGCGGCCGCCCGAAGTCATCCCCGGAGGCAAATAATGGAATTCAAGATAGCGATAGGCCCCCAGCATCCGGCCCTGCATGAACCAATCAGCCTGCGCATGACGCTGGACGGCGAGGTGATCAAGGACGCCGATCTGAGACTGGGATACAACCACCGCGGTCTGGAGAAACTGGCCGAAGACCGCACCTATGTGCAGAACCTCTACTTGACCGAGCGCATTTGCGGTATCTGTTCGTTCTCCCACCAGACCTGTTACACCCAGGGGGTTGAGAAGCTGATGGAGATCGAGCCGGCGCGGCGCGGCCTCTACATCCGCACCCTGGTCTGCGAATTGGAACGGGTGCACAGTCACCTGCTCTGGCTGGGCGTGGCCGGGCAGGAAGCCGGCTTTGAGTCTTTTTTCATGTACACCTGGCGCGACCGCGAAGTGGTGATGGACATTCTGGAGATGATCTCCGGCAACCGCGTCCATTACTCGATGAACATTTTCGGCGGTGTGCGCCGCGACATCGACGAGCTGCAGAAGAAAAAGATCCTCGATTCCCTGGGCCTGCTCAGAAAGCGTACCGAATATTATTTCAATATCGGTGCCAGCGAGCCGACCTTTGTGGCCCGCATCTCCGGAGTGGGTAAACTTCCCAGGGAGAAGGCCATCGCCCTGTGTGCCGTGGGCCCGACCCTGCGTGCCTCCGGCGTGCCCATGGACGTGCGCAAAGACGACCCTTATGCTGTGTATGGCGAAGTGCCCTTTGAAGTCTGCACCGCCGACAGCGGTGACGTGCTGGGCCGCGTGGTGGTTCGGGTCAAGGAGCTGCTGCAGTCCTACAACATCATCGAGTTTTTGCTCAAGAACCTGCCCGAAGGCCCGGTCAAAGTCAAGTTTCCACGCAAGGTCAAGCCCAACGAGGTCTTCAGCCGCTACGAGGCACCGCGCGGCGAGAACTGCCACTACATCAAGAGCAACGGTTCGGATAAGCCGGAGCGGCTGAAGGTGCGGGCGCCGACGCTGGGCAATTATCCGGCGACCATTGAAATGCTCAAGAACGGGTTCATCGCCGATATCCCGTTGATCTTCGCCGCCATCGATCCCTGCATTTGCTGCGCCGAACGACTGGTGCAAGTGGATAACCCGCGCCAGGGCACGAGCCGCGTCCTGACGCTTCAGCGAGCTGCGGAACATGGCGAACGATTTCTACAAACACATCGACCTCAAACACAGGGAATGCGTATGGCCATTTTGAAGCCGATTCTTTATATCCTGGTGTATCCCGGGTTTGCTATTCCTGCTGCTTTACTCCACCTTCTGCGAGTGGTTGGACCGCAAGCTGTATGCCCGCATGCAGAACCGCTCGGGCCGCTGCATACCGGCCGCTCCGGCATCCTGCAGCCGGTGGCCGATTTTATCAAGCTGTTCGCCAAGGAAGACATCGTGCCTGAACTGGCCGACAAAGCGGATGTTCACCGCCCTGCCCGTGTTGGCCCTGGCCATCGTCTGCACCGCCGCCATCTACCTGCCGCTCTGGCATTACTCGCCGGCGCTGGTCTCCTTCAACTCCTTCTCCGGGAGACCTGATCGTTGTGGCTTACCTGCTCGGACTGCCAACGCTGATCTTGTTCTTGGCCGGCTGGCATTCGACCAATCTCTTTTCGACCATCGGCAGCGTGCGCGTGCTGACCATGCTATTCGGCTACGAGGTGCCCCTGTTGCTGGCGCTGCTCAGCCCGGCCATCATCGCCGACTCCTGGCGGCTGGCCAAAATCGCTCAGCTTTTACCAGGCTAGGCCCCTGCTGCTGCTGCCCAATCTCCTGGGTTTTTTTATCGCGCTGATCGCCCTGCAGGCCAAGCTGGAGCGCGTGCCCTTCGACATCCCCCATGCCGAGACCGAGAGTGGTGGGCGGGGCCATTCACCGAATATTCGGGCAAGAAGCTGGCTTTTTTCCGGCTGCTGCGGCGACATCGAGATGGTCGTGGGCAGCGGCCTGATCGCCGCCGTGTTTCATGGGCGGGTTCCCCGGCGGGCTGCTCTGGGGTCTGCTGCAATTTGTGGTCAAGACCTTGGTCGTCGTCTTCCTGCTGGCCGCCATGCGCGCCGCCATTTCCCGCATCCGCATCGACCAGATGATCGACTTTTCCTGGCGTTGTCTGGCGCCGCTGGCCGTGCTGCAGCTTCTGATCGCCATTCATCATCAAAGGGATGTTACCATGAGCAACAAGCCTCGCCGCCTTTTTTACCCGAGATTCTGCGCCACCTGTTCAAGAAACCGGCCACCGTCCGCTACCCTTTCGAAAAGGATGCCGGTAGCCCAAGGATTTTCGGGGCAATCTGGTATTCAATCCGCCCAAGTGCATCGGCTGCATGATCTGCGTCAACGATTGCCCGGCCGAGGCCATCGACATCATCCGCGTCTCGGAAACGGAGAAAAAATTCAAGATGATCCTGCACAACGACCGCTGCATCCACTGCGCCCAGTGCGTCGATTCATGCCCGACCAAGACCTATCGAGATGAACGCCGATTTCGAGCTGGCCGCCTTCAGCCGCCACGACCTGAAGATCGAATACAAATAGGACCTATACCATTTTCCCGCTTGACGCCAAAATCCAATAAGAATAGTGTGGGCAAAAAGGCCGGGCGCAAAGTCATTCCGGCAGAATGGCAAGATCGTTTGCGGCGCTGGCTGCGGGGCTGCCGCCGGCTGCTCGTCCTGGGTGTCGGCCAGCGGCTGAAGGGAGACGACGGCGTTGGCGTGTATGTGGCCCGGCTGCTGCAGCGTCGGGTGCGCCAGCGAGGTTCGGCGAAGCTGGCGATTATCGCTGCCGGCGAAACCCCGGAAAATTACACGGCCCGCATCCGCCGGCTGCAGCCCAGCCATGTGCTGATTGTCGACGCGGCTGCCCTAGGCCGGGCACCGGGGGCCATGGGTATCGTCGCTTGGCGGCACATCGCCAACGAGGACATTTCCACCCACCGCCTGCCTCTTTCTCTTTTGGCCCGCTTTCTGGAGCAGACCCTTCCCTGCAAAGTGCTGCTGCTGGCCATCGAACCCAAATCATTTTCGCTTCCGCAACGATTGTCGGCCGAGGTCAAAAAATCGGCTCTGCAACTGGCCCGCTTCCTGGCCGACGTCGGGCAAGGCAACAAAATGCAGTGTTCCAGGGGAAAATTTCCAACGTCCTCCGTCTAATCCTATCTGAGGAGGTTGACATGAAACCCGTTATTCGATTTCTGGCTTTGCTTGTGATGGTGACCTGGATGTCGGCAGCTCTCGTTTCCGCAACGGGCAAGCCGCTGGTGCAATTGGCCATCCTGCTCGACACCAGCAACAGCATGGACGGTCTGATTGAGCAGGCCAAGGCCCAGCTCTGGCAGGTGGTCAATGAACTCGCCACCGCCCGCAAAAACGGCTTGACGCCGCAATTGCAGGTGGCGCTCTACGAATACGGCAACAACTCGTTGCAAGCCGGCGAGGGCTACATCCGCCAGATCGTGCCCTTGTCCACTGACCTGGATCGCCTTTCGGCTGAACTCTTCCGGCTGAAAACCAACGGCGGTGACGAGTATTGCGGCCAGGTGATCCAGCGGGCCAGCCGCGATCTGGCCTGGAGTGCCGACCCGCAGGATTTGAAAATGATCTTCATTGCCGGCAACGAACCCTTCACCCAGGGTACGGTGGATTATCGCGAAGCGGTAAAGGATGCCATCGCCAAAGGGGTGGCGGTCAACACCATCTTCTGCGGCAACTTTCAGGAAGGCGTAAATGGAAACTGGAAGGACGGGGCTGACCGGGCCGACGGCCGCTACCTGACCATCGACCAGGACCAGCCGCTGCCCCATATTCCGGCTCCCCAGGACAACGAACTGTCTCAACTCAACCAGGACTTGAATAAGACCTACCTCGCTTACGGCCTCAAGGGCAAAGAGCGCAAGGTGCTGCAGGAGCAGCAGGATGCCAATGCCGCTACGCTCAGTCCCAGCGTGGCCGCCCAGCGCGCCGCCACCAAAGGTTCGAGCCAGTACCAAAACGCGGAATGGGATCTGGTGGACGCCAAAAAAGAGGGTAAGGTGAAAGTAGCGGAAATGAAGGATGAAGAACTACCCGAGGAGCTGCGCAAACTGCCGCCCGCCGAGCGCGAAGCCTATGTCGATCAGCTGCAAAAAAAGCGCCGTGATGTTCAGGATAAAATCCAGAAGCTGAGCCAGGAGCGCGAAAAGTATGTCAGCGAACAGATGAAAAAGCAGGCCGGCCAGCATACCCTGGACCAGGCCATGCTGAGCGCCATGCGCGATCAGGCGCTGCGCAAGCATTTCCGTTTTGAGAAAAAATAGTCCGGAGGCAGCCATGAGAACCGACAGACGTTTACTGGTTTCGACAATGGCGTTGATGGCGATGCTGTTAATTCCAGGGATAGGTCTTTATGCCGACGGCTTGATCGTTATCCCCCGGCCGCCTCAGCCGCTGCCGCCCACTCCCTTTTCCCTCGAGGTCACGTTCCACAAGGTCACGGTCACCATCCAGGACCAGGCCGCGGTCACCGCCATCGACCAGGAATTTTTCAATCCCAGCAACCAGAGGCTGGAGGGTTACTACCTCTTTCCCGTCCCGCCGACAGCGGTGATCAAGCGCTTCAGCATGGAGATCGATGGCCGCGACACGCCGGCCGAGCTCCTGGACGCGGCCAAAGCCCGCACCATCTACGAAGATATCGTGCGCCGGCTGCGTGACCCGGCCCTGCTCGAGTACAGCCAGCAGGGGGTTTTTCGGGTGCGGATATTCCCGATTGAGCCGCACTCCAGCAAGCGGGTCAGAATCTCCTACCAGGAGCTGCTCACCAAGGAAGACAGCACGGTGGAATACCTGTATCCGCTGAACACGGAAAAATTTTCCGCCCAGCCCCTGCGGCAGGTGAGCATTCAGGTGAATATCGCATCCAGTCGGCCGCTCAAAAACGTCTACTGCCCGACCCATGAGGCGGAGATCGTCCGGCACGGCGAGCAGCAAGCCCGCCTTTCCTATGAGAGCCGCAACGTCAAGCCGGACCGCGATTTCAAGGTTTATTTCAGCACCGAAAAGGAGCGCCTGGGCATCTCGCTGCTCACCTTCCAGAAGGCGGGGGAAGAGGGTTTTTTTCTGCTGGTGGCCGGTGGCGGATGGGGCCAGAGGTCCGGGGGCGCGATGGAAAAAGACATCGCCTTTGTCTTGGACTGCTCGGGCAGCATGGCCGGCGCCAGCCTGCAGCAGGCCAAGCGGGCGCTGCGCTTCTGCCTGGATAATCTCAACCGCGGCGACCGTTTCAATATTATTCGCTTTGCGACTGAAGCCGAAGGCCTGTTTACCGCCCTGGCGTCGGCCAGTGAGGAAAACCGGGAAAAAGCGCGTCAATTCGTGCAAAATCTCCAGGCCATCGGCGGCACAAACATGGAGGAAGCGCTGAGATTGGCCTTGGCCGAGCGGCAGGACAGTTCGCGGCCTTTCTTGGTCGTTTTCGTCACCGACGGCCGGCCGACCATCGGCGAGACCGACGAGGAGCAGCTGGTCAAGATCATTGGGAATGCCAATACGGCCCGCACGCGTATCTTTACCTTCGGCATCGGCAATGACATCAACACGCATCTGCTGGACAAGATCACCGAATTGACCCGTGCGTTTCGCAGCTACATCGGGCCCGAAGAGGACATCGAGATCAAAATTTCCAATTTTTACAACAAGATCCAGTCGCCGGTGCTGACCGACCTGCACCTGGATGTATCGGGCCCGGTGCAGGCGAGCAAAGCGTATCCTCAGAACCTGCCCGATCTGTTCCGCGGTTCGCAGCTGATGCTGCTGGGACGGTTTCGCGGTAGCGGCAAGGCCAGAATCACGCTCAGTGGCCTGTCCGGTAGCCGGCGCGAGGAGTTCACCTCGGAAACTGATTTTGGCGCCGGGGAAACGAAAAACGATTTCATCCCGGCGCTCTGGGCGGCCCGGCGTATCGGCTTCCTGCTGGACCAGGTGCGGCTGCACGGCGAGAACCGGGAATTGATCGATGAGATCGTGCAGCTGGCCAAAACCCACGGCATCGTCACCCCTTACACCAGTTACCTGATCCTGGAGGACGAGCAGCGACGGTTGCAGCGCGGTGATATCCGCCCCAGCGACGCCACTCTCAGCCAGATTGCGGCCCGCAACCGCGACCTGGAGGAGACAAGCAAAAAGGAATACCGCTACTTGGCTCAGAAGACGGGCGCGGCCAGCGTTCAGGCCAGCCGCGAGGTTCAGGAACTGGCCGGCGTGGCCAACGTCGACCAGTCGCGCCCGGGCGAAAAACGTTTGGGCATTCAGGGCGGCAGCGGCGGCCAGCAGAGTCTGGGCCAGCTGGTCAAAAACGCCGCCGGCCGTGCCTTTTATCAGGTCGAAAAATTCTGGATCGATTCCCGGTTGGCAGGGCAACAATCGGTCCAGGTGCAACGCCTGCAGTTCGCTTCCCCCGAATACTTCAAGCTGCTGCGGGAAAATCCCGCGCTTTCGTCCATTCTGGCCTTGGGTCCGAACCTGCGCTTTGTCTGGCAGAATCAGATTGTGGAAATCTCGGAATAAGAATCAGGCCAGCAGCCGGATGCGGGTAAAGAGGTAGTCGAGAGGTTCCTCCTGCAGCACCAGCCGGCAATAGGGGGTTCCTGCCAGCGCTTCGGGTGGGGACCCCCGGCTTTCGAAGTGGCGCGGTTCCCGCTCGCTGTCGAACCAGTATACCAGGCGGATGCTGCCCGCTTCGAGCTCGAGGGCCGTGATCCCTTTCTTGCCGATGGCGCAGCCGGAGTTGAACAGGCAGGGAACCAGCGGCTCGCTGGCGTAGAGCGAACCGCTGTCGGCCGCTCCTTCCTTGCGGTGAACCAGGTCCTGGAGCTCTTCTCGGGCCTGTTTTATTTGTTTTTCCAGAATGGCCTTTTCCTGTCCGTCGGCCCGGGGATAGAGGCGGCAGAGTTGTTCGATGTGAAATTTCAAACTGTCCCGCTTGGATAATGACTCGAAGAGCGGCCGGTGGGTGTGGCCGATCAGGGCGATGATTTTGCGCTGGCGGGCGAATTCGTAAATTTTTTTCTCGATGGCGAATTTCTTGCTGCTGCTGCGGGCCACGCTGTAGTTGCGAATGTGCAGGGGCTGCGCCAGAAAACGGAGCGAGAGGGCGATCAGGAAGCGGAACAGTTCCAGGAAGAACGAGGCCTGGTAGCCGTGCAGGATAAAAATGGTCTGCCCGTGAAAACCGAATTTCAACGTTTCCTGCACCGGGAAATGGCGCGGCCTGTTTCTGGGCAGATGCAGCTCGTAATCGTGGTTACCGAAAATTTTGATTAGCGCGTGCCGCTGCTTAAAGGCGTCAAAGAGGTGATAAATTTTCTTTCCGGGATCTGGCTATGGCCTTGCGGCTGAAGCGCAGGAGCTCCTCCACGTCGCCGTTGAGGACGAGGCCGAAGCCATGGCGGAGATAATGTTTCTCTAGGGCGTTAGCAAACAGGTCGGCGTTGATCCGGAAATCGTCTCCGCCCTTGCCGTTGCCCATGTGCAAATCGCTGACGATCACCCATTTTTCTCTTTCAGAAAGGGGAACCGTTGGCGCCGTTTCGTACAACGAGGCTAACCGCTTCTGGATCTTTTTGCTGCCCATGGCCGTTTTGCTGGAAGAATTATACGCCGTTGCCGCATTTTTGCTATAATGAAAGTTCGACGACCGGAGTGCCCGCAAGGAGGATGCCGTGATCGAGATCAGCGGTGTTTCGAAAAGCTACAACCACGGTCAGGTGAAAGCGGTACAGGAGCTCAGCCTGGAGGTCCGCTCCGGAGAGATTTTCGGCTTCCTGGGCCCCAACGGCGCCGGCAAGACTACGACCATCAAGATGATCGTCGGTCTGCTCAAGCCGGACGCCGGCACCATTCGCGTCAATGGGCTGGACAACCAGAAAGAGGCGCTGGCCTGCAAGCGCCAGACCGGCTATGTGCCCGATTTTCCGGCCATCTATGAGCGCCTGACCGGACTGGAATACTTCAATTTTATCGGCGATATCTATGGGGTTGAACGTAGCCAGCGCCTGGAACGGATGGAGAAGTGGCTGGAACTATTTGAACTGGAAAAAGCGGTGGCCAATCCCATCCAGAGCTACTCGCACGGCATGAAGCAGAAGATCGTGCTGCTGGCCGCGCTGCTGCCCGCACCCCGGGTGCTGGTCCTGGACGAGCCGCTGGTCGGGCTGGATCCGCGCGCCGCCCACTCGCTCAAGGAGATCATGCGCCAGCATTGCGATGGCGGCGGCACCCTCTTTTTTTCCACCCACATCATGGAGGTGGCTGAAAAGCTCTGCGACCGGATCGGCATCATTCACAAGGGGAGGTTGATCGCCTGCGGGCGCATGGATGAGTTGCGGAACCTGGCCAAAGATACCCGTTCGCTGGAAGATATTTTCCTGGAGTTGACCGAAAAATGAGAGCTTTCTGGACTCTGCTGCGTGCCGGCCTGCGCGCCAACTTCGGCTTTTCCCTGCTGCGCCACCGGCTCCTGGTTGAAAAGAAGGATCGCTGGCTGGTGCCGCTGATCGTTCTGGGCATTATCGGGGCCCTGCCCGCCTTCTACTACGGCTACCTGATGCTGATCAAGGTGACCTACTCGGCGCTGCTGACCCTGGGCCAGCAAAAGGTTATCTTGACCGTGGCGGTGCTGTTTGGCCAGCTGCTGGTACTGGTGCTGGGCGTCTATTACGTGATCGCCGCCTTCTACTTTTCCAGCGATTTGGAACTGCTGATTCCCCTGCCGCTCAAACCGGTCCAGGTGATTGCGGCCAAATGGGGCATCATTCTGATCAACGAATATTTGACCCTGCTGCCCCTGGTGCTGCCGGTCCTGATCTATTTTGGCATCCTGGCCCATTCGCCCCTTTCCTACTGGCTGCTGCTGCCCCTGGTCTATCTGCTGCTGCCTGTCATTCCTCTGGCCATCATTTCGCTGCTGGCGGTGGGACTGATGCGGCTGGTCAACCTCAGCCGCAAAAAGGATGCGCTGATTATTGTCGGCAGCCTGCTGCTGATGGTGGTCGTGATGGCCATGCAGTTCCAGCTGGGCAAGTTGGGCAACAAGGGCGGCGCCCGCGGCCAGGAGGCACTGGTGCGGCTGCTGACCTCCAGGGATGGTTTGGTGCAGGCTCATTGGTTCGCGCTTCCCGCCCAGCATCTGGGCCTCCGAGGCCCTGGGTGAAGGTTGGTCCCGGCAGGGAATCGGGTCGCTGGCGCTGCTGGCCGGGGTATCGCTGCTTTTCTTTTACGGCCTGCTCTGGCTGGGCCAGCGGCTCTTTTACCATGGCCTGATCGGTCTGAAAGAGGTCGCCTCGCGCCGGCCCTTGGCCCGGCGACTCTGGCAGCGGCGTGTGGCTTCGGGCGCCCGGCCCTTACGCGCCATTTTTCTGCGCGAATGGCGCTTGATGAATCGCACGCCGATCTTTTTTCTCAACGGAGTTCTGGTCATAGTATTGGTGCCTTTGTTATTCTTTCTGGGCGTGAAAAGCGGCGGCGGCAGGGGAGGATTTGATTTCATTCTGCAGGCGATAGCATCGGGCCGGAAATTTTACGTGATCCTGGCCACGGCCGGATTCCTGGTGTTCTGTTCCAGCCTGAACGGCACGGCCTCCTCCACCTTTTCGCGCGAAGGGGGGCAGTTCTGGATTTCCAAGGTGATCCCGGTTTCCTGGCGGAAACAGGTGCAGGCCAAATTTTTCCACTCCTACCTGATCGCCCTGCTGGGAGTGGCCGGTGGAGGAGTGGTGGCCTGGCTGACCTTTAAAATGAAGGCGCTCGATTTTGTGATCGCCGCGGCGTTGGCCCTGGCTGCCGCCGCTGCGCTGACCGCCATCGGCATGGCCATTGACCTGGCCCGCCCCCTGCTCGACTGGATCAATCCCCAGAAGGCGATCAAGCAGAATTTGAATGTGCTGCTGGCCATATTGGCCGACATCCTGGTTCTAACGCTGCTCACTTTTTTCAGCCTCTGGCTTTCTCGCCGCGGGCTGCCGCCCTATCTGGCACTGGCCCTGCTGCTGCTGGTCCTGCTCTTGGCTGTGGGCGGGGCGTTCGCCCTGCTTTTTTATCTGGCCGAGCGGCGCTATCCCCGCATCGAAATCTAGAAACTCAGTCGGCGGCCGTTTTAACGCGGGTGGAGATATTGAAGCGGGGCGGTTTTTCCAGATGCTTTTTGACCGTGCAGAGTTGCGCCGACTGAACCAGCGCGGCGCGGTATTTTTCCGGGAATGTCGCCGGGACAAGGATTTCCAGATTGACGGTTTCGACCAGATGGGTCTGCGGGTTAAAAACCAGGGACTGGCGGAGTTCCAGATCCCGGGTGTCGATGGAGCGCTGCTGGCAGAAGCTCAGCATGTAAAAACCCGCGCAGGCGCCCAACGAAGCCAGAAAAAGATCGAAGGGGGTGGGAGCGCTGCCTTTCTGATCCTGCGGACCGGGCTGATCGGTCTGGTGGGTGAAGCCGTTGAAGTCGGCGTATACTTTTTTACCGCCGGGAAAGTAAATGCGCATGTCCATGCCGTGTTCTCCTGCTGTTATTATTTAACAAATTTTATTATAACCCCAGAGGTCAGCGCTGTCAAAGGGAAGGCGCCTGTGGCTTGCTTCCGCTGCCGGGCCGTGCTATCATCGGCTTTCCCTTGTCAGGAAATGATCGCTGGGAGGAGTCCATGAAACGTGTGCTCGGGATGTTGGCTGCGCTGCTGTCGGTGGCCCTGTATCTGCGTGGGCAGGATGCTCCCGTCTTTTCCAATTTTTTTCGGAATCAGACCCTGCGTCTTGACTACATGCACGGCGGCGACGCCCGCCAGGAGTGGGCCACCCTGGACCGCCTGTGGCAGGAAGGCGTTTGGGCCGGAAGCACCCGCCAGTCTGCTGACCCCTTCAATGTCGGGCGCTATCGAGCCAGCCTGATCGACGGGGCTTCGGGCCAGACGATTTTCTCCCGTGGTTTTGACTCCTATTTTGCCGAGTACAAGACCACGGATGCGGCGCTGCACGGCGTGGCCCGGACCTATCAGGAGAGCGTCCGGGTGCCCCTGCCCATCCAGCCATTCATTTTCCTGCTCGAATGCCGCGACCGGCAGAATAATCTCAAAACCATTTTCCGCCAGGAGATCGATCCGGTGCAGGCGCCGATTATTCAGGAGAAGGCCGATCCGGCGGTTGACGTGCTGGCCCTGCAGGCGAGCGGTGAGCCCCAGACCAAGGTGGACTTGGCCTTGGTGGCTGAGGGGTACACCCGCGACCAGGAGGGAAAATTCCGCCAGGACGCGGAGCGGTTGATCGGCGTCCTTTTCCATATCGAGCCCTACAAGTCGCTGCGCTCGCAATTCAACATTTGTGGCCTGTTCAAACCCTCGGCCGAGAGCGGCTGCGACGAGCCAGCCCGGGGCAGCTTCCGGCGTACGGCGGTCCAGGCCGCCTACGATGCCCTGGGCCTGGAGCGCTACCTGCTGACCGAGGACAATGCCGACTTGCAGGCCATCGCCGCCGCTGCGCCCTGCGACGCGCTGGTCATCCTGGTCAACCACAGCCGTTACGGCGGCGGCGGCATCTACAACGACTACTGCGTGCTCGCCGTCGATTCTCCGGCCGCCCCCTACCTGCTGGTGCACGAGTTCGGTCACGCGTTTGCCGGGCTGGCCGACGAATATTATACGTCGGCGGTCGCCTACAACGAGTTCTACCCGGCCGGCGTCGAGCCTTTGGAGGCCAATATTACCGCTCTGCTTGAGCCGCACCGGCTCAAATGGCAGGAGCTGGTCAATCCCCGAACCCCGGTGCCCACCCCCTGGGGCAAAGAGCAGTTCGAGAAAAAGGAGGCGGAGTTTCAGAAACGGCGCAGCGAACTCAGCCGGCGCATCGCCGAACTGGGCCGCCAGGGCGAGAACGCTGCTGCCGAGCAGTTGAAGAAGGAGCTGGACGCCCTGCTCCAGGAGCAGAACGCCTGGGTGGAAAATTTTTTCAAGCGCAACCCGTTCAGGGAGCGGGTGGGCGCGTTTGAAGGGGCCGGCTACGCCGCCAAGGGCTTGTACCGCCCGATGCTTGACTGCGTTATGTTCAGCCGCCGGGCCAGTGCCTTCTGCAAGGTATGCGAACAGGCCATCGCCCGCGTCATCCACCACTATGCCCAGTAGCCCGTTGAAGCGCTGGCGCTGGTTGTTCGCTCTGGGCGGCCTGCTGCTTTTTGTGTCCCTGGCATTCTACGCCCTTCATTATCTATTCTTTCGGGATGCCCGCCGCCTTTTTGTCGACCTGCTGGATAATTTGGCATTCTTGCCCGTGCAGGTGCTGATTGTCGCCCTGATCATCAATCAGTTGCTGGTCGGGCGCGAGAAACGCGACAAATTGCACAAGCTGAACATGGTCATCGATGCCTTTTTCAGCGAGGCGGGCATCTCCCTGCTCAAGCAGTTGGCGGGCTTTGATGCCGCCGTCACCGAGCTGCAGGGATTGCTTCAACTCAAACCCGGATGGCGGGCGGAGAACTACAAGCGGGCCCTGCAGGAGTTGGGTCATTATGCCGATCGCATCGATTCGCGGCGCTCGAACCTGGACGAATTGAAAAGCTTCCTGCAGGCGCGGCGGAATTTCCTGCTGATGCTGCTGGAGAACCCCAACCTGCTCGAGCATGAGCTGTTCACCGATCTGCTCTGGGCCGTGTTCCATCTGGCCGAAGAGCTGGGCTTCCGGCCGGGATTCGCCAATCTGCCCCCGACTGACTTGGATCACCTTTCCCAGGACATCAAACGTGCCTATCGTCTGTTGATCCGCGAATGGCTCACCTACATGCGCCATTTGCAAGCGGACTATCCCTACCTGTTCTCGCTGTCGCTGCGCGTCAATCCCTTCGACCGGCAGGCCGAGGTGATCATCCGCGGCCAAGGCAAGTAATTTTTAAGTCTATTTTCCGGCCATCAGTTTGTCGATTTTGGCCATCAGCTTTTCTTTGTTTTCGAAACCGACCTCGATGTCGGCGATATTGCCTTTGCGGTCAATGAAGACCATGGTGGGAATACCGGTGATGCCGTAGGCATTGAAATAGGGGTTGTCCTTGATCTGGTGCGAGTCGGCCACGGGGTAGGTCATTTTGAAGCGCTTCAGGAATTCGCCCACCAGGCGGATCTCCTCCTCGGCTGAGACCTTGCCCTTGCTGCCCTGTTCGTCGCTGTAGTTCTCGTAGAGTTTGGTGAAGCCGATGACCACCAGCCCCTTGCTCTTGTATTTTTCATAGGCTTCGACAGTGGTCGGGATGGCGGCGCGGCAGGGGCCGCACCAGGTGGCCCAGAAATCGATGATCACGGCCTTGCCTTTGAGGCCGGCCAGGGTGAGGGGCTGGGTGTTGAGCCAGGTTTCGGCAACGATGGCCGGGGCCGGCTTGCCGTAGAGATCCATCTGGGTGAGCGAGGCTTTGAGCATCCTGGCGGCCCGCTCGTCCTTGGTCTGGGCGATGCCCTCTTCCAGGATTTTATGGGCTTTGGCGAAATCCTTGGCGGCAACGGCTATCTGGGCCAGATTGTCGTAGATGCCGACTTTGGCGCCCTGGAACTGGGCGGGCAGATCGCTGGCAGCCAGGATTTTTTGTGAATATTCTTCCTTCACCTTGGCGTCTTTGCTGCCGTAAGCCAGGTTGAACCAGACCACGTAGAAATCCTCGCCGGGCTGGACCTTGTTTTCGATCTCGCGAAACAGGGGCAGGGCCTCGTCGATTTTCTCCTGTTCCATCAGCACGCGGACTTTGAGGAACTGGGCTTCGCTGGACAGATTTGCCTTGGCGGCGATAATCGGGTTCAGTTTCTCCAGGGCTTCGTTGTAACGGCTCAGGTCGAGAAGCACCTGGCTGCGCAGCAGTTCCAGGGCGGTGTCGCTGCCGTCTGCGGCGTGGGCGGCCAGCAGTTTTTCCAGCTCCGTTTTTTTCTCCTGCATCAGCTTGTCGTAGGCCTCGCGGCTGTTGACGTTCTTCAGTTTCTCGCTTATGGACTGTTTCAGGGCGGCGTATTCACTGGAAAATTTTTCCACATTCTCGTTCGCGGCTCCCAGGATCAGTGATACCAGAAGCAGCGCGGTAAAAACAGAAAGTATTTTTTTCATTTTTCCTCCTCGTTTTATTGTATCCCAAATTATAACTGTCATAGTTATATATTACTTATCCGCCAGAAGATAGGCGGTCAGGTAAATCCAGCGGTTGATTCGTTCCATGAAAGCCGGGTTGATTTTCTCCACCGAGTCACTGGGCCGGTGGTAATCCTCGCTGGAGTCGACGTTGTAGAACGCCCAGGGCACCTTGACTGCAGCAAATGATGCGTGGTCGCTGCCGCCGCCGGCGGTTTTACTCTCGTTCAAATAGAGGCTCAAACCCGTGAACTGGTCCGCGTCCTTGATGGCCTTGATCAGGTCCGGCCTGTCGGCGGCCAGCATCACGCCAAAGAAGTTGTCCGGTTTGATTTTCTTCATCATTTCACCCTGGATCTCCAGGCCCAGCATGGCTGCCGCGCTGGCCAGTGATTTCTCGTTCCAGGGCTGGCTGACCATGTCGAGGTTGATATAAGCCACGGTGTTTTTGATGGGGTAGACCGGATTCTGCGCGTAGTAGCGCGAGCCCAGCAACCCTTTCTCTTCGCCGGTCCAGAGGGCGAAGAGCAGCGAACGCTTCGGTTTTTCCGGGTTGAGGGCAAAGGCGCGTGCCATCACCATCACACCCACCGAGCCGGAGCCGTTGTCGTCGGCGCCATTGAAGATGTAATCGCCCCGCTTGCCCAGATGATCCATGTGCGCGCCGATGACCACCACCTCGTTTTTCAGGTTCGGGTCGCTGCCTTCCACAACGCCCAGCACGTTCATGTCTTTGGCCAGGGCCGTTTTGACCTTGTTCTCGATGGTGAGCCGCGTGCTCGGCAATTCGAAGGAAAAAGGCTTGAGTGTGGTTTCGATGCGCGAACTGATGTCGGCCAGCTTCAGGCCGTTGCCCGCCAGGATGGTATCGGCCATCTCGCGACAGATGCGCGCCACGGGCAGCGATTCCCAGGGCATGCGTTCACTGGGCTGCAGCAGCATCAGCCGACGCCGGTCGGGAGGGATGATCGGCCGCGAATCGTCAACCGGCGGGGGGAGCAAGTCCTTTTGAATGTCACCCGATTTGTCGAGTGGGTTGCGCACCAGCAGCACGGCCACGGCGCCCTGTTTTTCGGCCTCCGCACTCTTATTGAAGCCGCCGCCCCGGCGCATCATCATGGGCGGGGCGAAGTACTTGGCTTTCAGATCGCCTTTCTGGAACGGCGAGTTGGGATTGTCCCGGCCCGGTGCATCGGTCAGCAGCATGACGATTTTACCGCGCACGTCCAGATTCTTGTAATCATCGTAGCCGGCCGCTTTCTCGCTGATGCCGAATCCGGCGAACACCACCGGGGCGCTGAGCGATTCGCTGGCTGTCGAGCGGTAGGTGAAGTCAACGTTTTGCTCAAATCCCGTGCTTTTGAGCAGGTTCTCTTTCTTTGTCTCCAGGCTGATGTGGGTGTCGCTTTCCACTAGTTCTTTCATCTCGAATTCCTGGTAGTAGGTTTTTTCCAAGGCGGGCTCGCGCCGCTCGCCGGGACCGGGCATGCCTGAAAACCGCGGCGAAACGCGTCGGTTGTCGCCGGCCGGTTTGATGCCCCACTGGCCGAACAGGGACCCGACGTACTCGGCGGCGATGGCATAGCCGCGGGTGGCTGTTTCCCGCCCCTCGAGCAGGTCGGAGGAGAGAAAGGTCAGCAGGGCCTTGAGGTCTTTGCCGCTGATCGATTCCCAGCCGGCTTTCATCTTGGCCGGAACCGGTGCCGGCGTCTCCACCTGGTAAAACTTTTTCAATGCCTCGTCGCTCTTCTGCTGGGCCTGAAGCAGCGGGGATATCAGCAGCACGGCGATCCACAGCGCTTTTTTCATCGTTTTCCTCCGTTTTGCAAGTTGGGTTTTTGCACCAATTTGATGGTAATGTCCACGGTGCAAGCCGCTATTGTAACACGACCGTAACGGTTGGCAAAATCTCTGAAAACAAAGGCATCCGGCTGATGCTCGAGGATGGTCAGGCGGGAATCCAGATGCGTCTGCAGGTGGTCAAACGCCTGGCGGGCGGTGGCGCTGTCCGGATAAGGAGCGAGAATGCGCGTGAAGAGGGCGCCGGATTCGTCGCGGTAGTCGGCGGCCAGAGCGAACACCTTCCCGGCCAGCAGCAGCATGTCGCCCTCGCCCAAGGTGTAGAGGGCTTGCAGGCCGTAAGGGCCACGGATGAGCAGTTCGCTCCCCGGAACGCGGCTGGCAGCCGGCAGCCCTTCCAGCAGCCGCAGCGGTTGGCCGGCGGGGATGGTCGCCAGGGTCAGGCGCAAGAGTTGCAGCATGGCCGGCTGGCCGTTGGTCGAGCCGTTGAAATTGTTCGCCTGCAGAAAATAGTCTCCTTTGACGGCCAGAATCTGGTAGCGGTCACCGGAGTGGCGTGCGCCGAGGTCGGCCAGCGGTGTTTCCCGGCCGCAGCGAAGCAGGTAGATGCCCAGAGCGGCTTCCGGGCTTTCCATGCGGTAAGCCTCGAGGGCGATTTCGTCGCCGGCGCGGCGGTACTTCTGCAGCCGCAGGCTCGACAAAACCGAACTCCAGAAACAGTTCGGCGCCGCCGTCAATGTAGTTGTACAGGTTCTCGCTCTTGAACAGGGTGGAGGCACCGGAGGTCCAGCCGCCGAGCTTTTCGCCGGCAGGAAAAGCCACCTGGGGGCGAACCAGGGAAGCCAGCAGCAAGCCGGTCACCCCGAGAATGAGAGGTCTGACCCTGTTCACGCGAGCGTTCGCCTAGACCCGGATATGGGTGATTTTTTGGGGATCGGCGATGCCCAGGCCCAGGCGCTCGGCGTAACGCAGGTATTCGCTGTACTTCGGGTGCTCGTTCACCCTGACGCCCATCTCTTTGCGCTTCTCCAGCAGCAGGTTGTGGCAGGTCATGTCCAGGGCGAAAGGGTCGGTGGCAAAAAATAGTGTCTGTTCAGGAAGTAAGTGGCCTGGGCCAGCGGCCCGGGCCCGCCGTCGTACTGGGCGCGCAGGCCGTCGGTGACGTTCAGCACCAGCTTGTCGCGGATGGCCGGGAAGGCCAGCACTTCGGTGCAGACATCGAAAAACAGGGGCCGGTGCAGGCGGCTGGTGTTGCAGATGGCGCCGTAGCCGAGGTTCTTGGTGGCCATGGAAATGCCGTTGCCCGTGTTCTTGAACACCGGGATATTGATGATCTTGGTCAGCTTCCGGGTCAGCAGTTTGCCGAAATAGGAGTATTTGCCGTTGAACACATGCTGGTTGAGGTAGGGCTTGTCCTGGGGCGCCTCGACATCGGCGTAATAATACGCGTCCAGGTCGAAATTCTTTTCGCTGACATGATGGCCGTCCTTGTCCAGCCAGCGGCTGTCGTCCTGGTTTTTGCCTTCGGCGGCGGCTTCGTCCATGGTCTGCAGGCCCTCGATGGCGATGCCCGGGTAGCGCGCCGCGGTGAAACCGGCGTCGGCCAGCATGTAGTCGAAGCGGTCCCAGATGACGATATTCTTCGCCGGGATGCCGCCCGCTTCAGCCAGGCGATGACGGCGTCGACCACTTCCAGGCGGGTGCGATCAGGCCGGCGCCGACCGGATTGACCTTGATGCCGACCAGGTCCTCGGTGCTGAAAAGCAGCTTGAAGCTCTTGCGCAAATTCTTTCCGGTCAGGGTGGTGATTCCTTTTTCGACCATCGCCCGCACGCTGGCGGAGTCCGGATGGGCAGCACCCTGACTCCAGGTCCTTTCATCGTGCACTTCCACCACCCTGCCGGGAAATGGGCCGGGCAGGGATAGTCGCGTTTTGGGGATTTTCAGGGCGTCAGCCAGATTGGTCTGCGGCCGGGCAGGAATTTGTTGTTTTTGGGATTCCTGGGGCCACAACCTGGAAGCCTCCCAGAGCAGGCTCGCGCCCAGCAAGGTTCGGCTGCCAAGGCCGAGAAACGCCCGGCGCCGCAGCCGCGTGCCGCTTTCCAGCGAAACGTATGGACTCATGGTTCCCCTTTCAGCAGGTACGGAAAGATGGTTTTTCCCTCATGGGTAGGCTCTTTTTACGTAAAAAAAGGGAAAAAAGTTTAGGGAGGGGCAGCCGCCCGGCCAGCCGGAAGGGCTGCCGGGCGGCTTTATTTTAGATCTGCTTGCCGGATTTCTTCAATTTTTCCAGCTCTTCTTTGAGCTTTTTGATCTGCTCCTCGTACTGTTTTTTTATCTCGGTGATGACCTTTTCTTGTTCTGCTTGCATCTTTTTCAGTTCAGCCTGGAGTTTCAACTGTTCTTTCTCCATTTCGCTCTGAATTTCTATCCTTATTTTTTGAGCTGTTTCACCACTGGCTCGAACCTGGGCTTGCTGCGCGGTGGTCATCCGGGCCTGCTCGGCCATCAGGGCTTGTTGCGCGGTTAGCACCTGGGCATTTGTTTCGGCCAACCGTTTGGCAGATTCCGTTGCGGCAGCGGCCATGGCCCCGGCCGCTTTAGCGGATACCATCTCGGTCAGCCGCTCACCCAACTGGCCCTGCAGGTCCTTGATTTTTTCCAACTGGAAGATGGTGTCTTCTCTCTTGTCGGGCACGATGGAGAATTTTTTCAGCTGCCCGTCACGGTAGAGCTCGATGGACACCGCCTCTTTGTCCTTCAGGCCGTTAAGAACTTTGCGCAGGTCGGAGACGTTCGCCGTCTTCTGGCCATTGGCGCGCACGATGATGTCGCCGGCAGCCAGCCCGGCCTTCTGCGCGGCGCTCTTGTCGCTGACGCTGGAAATCATCAGGCCATACCCTTCCTTGACCTTGAACTTGCCGGCCAACTCCGGGGTGATATCCATAAGGTTGGTGCCCAGCTGGCGTGAACCGGAGTAGGAGAAGACGAATTCCTGGTTGCTGGGGATGGACCTGTACAACTCCGCGATTTTTGGCGCTTTGGCCGGTACGGGCAATTTGGGCGGAAATTGCCGGTAGGGAATAGCTAGATTGAATAAGTTATCGGCGATCTCTTCTTCTTTCAGCTCCCCGATTTCGGCTTCCAGGGTTTTCTCTTTGCCGTCCCGCTGGATGTCGATCTTGACCTTATTGCCGGGCACCAGGCCACGGATGATTTTGGTCAGATCGTCCGCCGTTTTTACACTTTGGCCGCCCACCATGCGGATTTCGTCCCCTTTCTGCAACCCCGCTTTGGCGGCCGGGGAGTCTTCGCTGACCTCATCCACGCGCAGGTCATCGCCCATGCTCACACCCAGCCAGCCGCGGCGGATGCGGCCGAATTTTTTCAGGGACTCGCTGATGGATTGCACCTTGGCGATGGGCACGGCGTAGCACAGGTCACCGCCGCCGCTTTTGATGCTGCGCACGGTGACCTCACCCACATAGTCGCGGATGGTGTAGTCGGGGGTGAAGGCGTAGGAGAAACTGCCGCGAATCACGCCGATCAGTTCGCCGTTCTTGTTGACCACGGCACCGCCGGCCGAGCCCGGGGCAACCGGGGCATTCAGAATCAGCTCGTCATCGCTGAGCGAGCTGATGATCCCTTGAAAGATGGAGGGAAACTGTGTGTAAAACGCTCCGACCAGGCCAATCCAGTCGCCGACCGTGGCACCGCTGCCGATCTTGGCCGGAGTGAGAACTTTCTTTTCCAGCTGCAGCAGGGTGATGCCCGTGCGCGGATCGCGACCGATGATTTTGGCCGGGAAGGACTCCTTCTTGACGGTCTCGACGCTGATTTTTTCATGATCGTGACCGCTGATCAGGGCGCTGGTCAAAACCACATCGGGCTCGATGGCGATGCCCGTGGCAAAGGTGCGCTGGGCGTTTTCAGCGATAACCTTGAGCAGGGAGGGAGAAATCTTGTTCAGCACCCACTTGACCTGATTTTCGGTGTCGCTGATTGAGTCGGATGCCCGTAGCGTCAGAACGGCCACCAGAAAGAGCAAAAGGAGAAAAATGAATTTTTTCATGAGTACCTCCTAAATTCCTTTATTGCCATTTTTTCCATTTTTGCTGGCCTGCAGATAGGAGATGGGTTCGATGCCGTAGCGGGCTTGGGCATCAAAGGCGGCAAAGTAGAGGTGCTCCTGCAGCGGGACTTCCTCTTTGACCGCGGGTTTCGGCTGCGAGGTGTAAAAGGGCCTGAGCAGCGGCCGGGGCAGGAAGGACTGCAAAAAAAGCAGCAGGGCCGCGGTTGCGGCCAAAGCGGCCAACGAGTAACCGGCCCGGCGCTGGAGCTTTTTTCTCTTGATCTTTTTGAACACCTGTTCTTCAAAATCCTCGCCGGGCTCCTGAGATTGATAATGGCGGCAGAGCATTTCCTGTGCGTCATTCATGGGTGTCTCCTTGGCAGGCGGCTGCATTTTTCAGCTGGGCCTTGCCCCGGAAGACCAGCGATTTGATCGTGCCCACCGGCTTTTTCAGCGCAACGGCGATTTCCTCGAATGAAAAATTATCGATTTCCTTCATCACCAGAGGGAGTCGGTATTTGTCGGGTATGCGGCCCAGCATCTGCTCGACCAGCAGCCCGTTTTCGGCGGCGCCGGCCACTGCGGCGTGATTCTCCCTCAACTCGGCCATTGAGAACCAGCGTTGCAGCTTGCGCTTGCGGAACTCGCTGCGCGCCAGGTTGCTGGCGATGGCATAGATCCAGGCGCGGCAGCCGGTCAGATCGTCGGCCTCCAGGGTGTGCGCCTTGAAGTAAACCTTGACGAAGGTGTCCTGAGCCAGCTCCTCGGCGGTCTCGCGATTGCCCAGCAGCAGGTTCAGGTAGTTGAAAATCGGTTTTTTGTACATGCGCATCACCTCTTTCAGCGCAGCCTCCTCTTTCTGCTTCAGCCGTTCAACCAGTTCGTCCATGGTTCACCCTTTCAGACGCCGGCCGCAGCGAAAAAGTTGCACGAGATGGCATTTTTCGATTTTATTTCCTGGGATAAGAATCCATCCTTTCCATCTCTCCTCCTGACGGAGAGATAGGTAATGAGAGAGATGGCTACATTATAGTATCACAGCCTGCAAAAATCAACGGGTTGCGGAATATTTCACTGCTACTTCTGGGGCTCGCTTTTAGCCGGCTCCACCGGCTTGAGCAGGTCTTCGAGCTTTTTGGGAAGCTTGTCCAGGATTTCCTTGCTCACCTTGAACAGGTAGGGCAGGGAGGGGTTTTTGGCCGTGACCGTGTCGTTTTGGGGTGCGCTCAGCTGACAGTTGACGGTCTTGAACTGTCCGGGTTTCTGAAAATCTTCCACCTTCAGGATGATCGTTGTCTCGAATTTTATTGTACCTTGCGGCTTGTCGATGAAATCGCTGGCTTCGAGGCTTTCCAGGATCCGAAAGCAGCTTGCTGATTTTCTCTTCATCCGGTTTCTGCTTGGATGCTGGCTTGACCAGTTCCCACTGGCCCTCCTTGTTTTTTTTGAAGGCGCAGGCCCAGGCGCTACCCTTGAACTCGATTTCCTTCACGTCGAAGGTGTTGAAGACCGCCACTTTGCGTTCGCGGTAATCACCGGGCTCCTTGCCGAACTTGTCGACCAGCTCCTTGTCGATTTCGCAGATTTCCGGAAAATCGGGCGTGGTGGCGTAGAATTTGTCCTCTTTCTTGGCCACGCGCAGCTGTTTCTGCTTGTCTTTGAGCTTGAAGGTGATGGCCAGCAGCGGTTTGTCCAGGCTGTAAGCCTTGAGCTTTTCCTCGCTGGGCTTCTCCTTGAAGGCCTTGGCTTCCAATTGCGATGCCTTGCTCAGGATGTCGCTGATTTTGGATTCCTGAACGGCTGAATAGAGGGGGGCCTCCATGAACCACTGGTCATCCTTTTTGGCGAAGGCGAAGGTCTTGTTTTCGCTGCTGAACGTCAGGCCCGACACCTGGGTGGTGTCGAACTCGAAAAATTTCTTGTCCCGGAAATCGAATAGGTCCTTCTCCAGGTAATTGCGCTTGTAAGAGGCGATCAGCACCACCTGGTTGCTGCTGGACAGCTTGGTATAGGAGGAGGAGTCCAACTCGTTTTTCATGCCCAGTTGAATGGTGCAGGAGGGCTTGCTCATGTCTTGTTCATACAGGCGGAGTTCGATTTCCGGTTGCGCCAGCCCGTAGGTTTTGAGATCGCGGGCATCGGTTTCCACCAGTTTGTCGTAGCGCAGACCGCAGAAGTCATCGAGGACGTTTTCCACGGCGATCTTGTCGGCTTTGGCCTGCACGGGTTCGCTCAGCTGCCAGACGCCTCCCTCCTTGACGAAGGTCAGTCGCTGCGTGCTTTTGTGGATGATGAATTTACTGATGGCGTCGGTCTTGATGTCCAGCAGCTTGCCCTCTTTGGCCTGGGCCTGCTTCTGGCGGTTGTTGACCAGCGTGATCACCACGACCAGTCCGATAAAAACGGCCAGCAGGATGTAGATTTTTTTCCAGCTCATAGTTTCCTCCGGTAGAGCCAGATGCCGATGCCGGTGATGAACACCAGCAGCGGCAGGATGATCAGGGTGTAGAAGAAGATCAGGCGGCTGCCGCTCTGAGTCAGTTGCAGGGCCTTGGGGCTGGCGGTCTTGGGCGTGATGGCGATCAGGTCTCCCTCTTCGACCAGCCAGCCGATGATGTTGCCAAAGAAGTTGCCGTTGGCCTGGAAGTAGTAGTACTTGTTGCTGGCAAAATCGGAGGTGCCCACCACCACCAGGCGGGCCTTCTGGCCCGCAGTGCCGCGCACCTCCACGGCGGCGGCGATATCCAGCGGGTCCGGCCTTGTCGGCGGGATCCTTGGTGATTTTCTTGGTCTTGATCTCATTGTCGTAATTGGTCTCACCCCAGGAGTTGGGGCTGGTCGAGGCGAGAAAATCGACGCTGACATCCTTGGGCAACGGCGAGGTTTTGGCCAGGCCCCGGGCCATGGGAAAGAGCGTGGCGTAGTTGAAATTCTTGGTGATGGCATGCTCGGGGTATTTGGCCACCACGGGCATGAAGTAGTCGCCGCCCATGAGGCGCGTGACGGGATCGACCTCGACGACGACGTTGTCTTCGAGGGCCAGGCCCATTTTGGCCAGCAGCGGCTTCAATTCCTGACCCTGCTTGGGGTTGAGCAGCAGCAGGAGGCGGCCCTGCTTCTGGGTCAGGTATTGCTCGAGCAGGTAAACCTCCTTTTCGAGCAGGGGTTTCTGCGGTCCGGCGACCACCAGGGCGGCGGCGTTCTCGGGCACGGCCGCCTCCTGGAAGAGGATCAGTTTTTTCACCTTGTAGGAGAGCTTTTCCAGGTTTCCTTTGACTTCGGAGTAGCCGGTGTCGTCGCTCTTGTCGACGTCCGGTTCGCCGTGACCCTGGGTGAAATAAATGGTCTTTTCCTCCTGGCGGGTGACCTTGATCATGGCGTTGGTGATCGCTTCTTCCGAGGTCTCCTCGATGCGCGTGTCCTTCTTGTCGTATTCAAAAATGAGGGTGCCGTCGCTCTTGATCTCGTATCGTTTGACCTTGGAGGGGTTTTTATAGGGGTCGACCACCTCCACGTTTATTTTGTTGGTGTAGTACCGGTAGATTTCCATCAGTGAGCGGAAGCGGTAGAGGGCCGAGTTTTGGTCGGAATAGAAGGCGATGATGTTCAATTGCTTTTTTAGGTTCTTGGCCACGCTGATCGACTGCTCGGCGATGGAGTGGATCTTGCCCTCGGTAAAATCGAAACGCTTGTGCACCTTGGTGCCCAGGTAGTTCACCACGCCGACGATGGCCAGGGTGAGCACGACGAGCACGACGATGTTCGAGGCAAAGATGAAATTCAGGCGCGAATTCTTGCTCTTCAGGCGCTCACGGTTGAGCACCAAGTAGGCGGCGAAGGCAGCGACGCCCAGCAGCAACAGGCCGCCGCCGGCCAGGGCCCGGCCCAGGCTCTGCAGCAGGGCGAAACCGACCACGATCAGGGCGATGGCGATCAAGTTTAGGTTGGCCAGCACTCTTTTCATGCTTACCTCCATTTACGGAATTCAAAGATGGAATAGGTCAGGTAGAGGCTCATGAAGATGAAGGAGAGGTAGAAGACGATGTCCTGGGTATCGAGAACGCCGTGGGACATGTTCTGAAAGTGGGAGAAGAAGGAGAAGTAGGTGAGCACGCCCTGCCAGGTCGGCCCGACGCTCTCGCCCACCCAGGAGATCACCCAGATGAGCAGGATGGTGGAAAAGGCGATCACCGCGGCAATCACCTGGTTTTCCGTCAGCGAGGAGGCGAACAGGCCAATGGCGATGAACACCGCGCCCAGCAGCAGCAGGCCCAGATAAGCGATGAACACCGGCAGCGGCTCGGGGTTGCCGTTGGCAAACACGAAGAACGAGAAGGTGGCCGTGAGCAGCAGGATGAGGGCGTAGATGATCAGGGCGGCCAGGTATTTGCCGACAATGATCTGGGAGATCCGGACCGGCGAGGTCAGCAGCATCTCGTCGGTGTGCATCTTCTTTTCATCGGCGAACAGGCGCATGGTCAACAGCGGCAGCAGGAACATCAGGATGATGGTCATGTTGTTGAAGAACGGCTCGTAGAGCATGCGGTGGAGGTCCGACTGCTGGGATCGTAGGGGCTCTGCATCATGCGCATGGTCTGTTCGCTGACCCAGATGACAATGTTGTAGAAGAAGAAACCGCTGACCAGCAGGAAAAACGCGGTCAGGATGTAGGCAATGGGCGAGTAGAGGAAGGTTTTCAGTTCTTTCTTGGTGATCGTCCAGATGTTTCTCATGCGGCCCTCCCTTCTTCCGAGGAGATGATTTTCATGTACAGCGCTTCCAGGCCGGATTTGACCTCCTTGATGCGCACGTCCTTGTCGATGAGGTATTTAAGAATTTTATTCACGTCGCCCACCGCTTCTTGGAACTCCAGCTTGAGGCTGTACGGTTCGGGCTTGATCTCCCGCACAAAGGGGAACAGGGAGCGGAACTCGTTCCAGTTGAGCGCGGGGGCTGTTTGGGCGGTGATGATTTCCATGTTCTTGCCCCATTCCTCGCGGTGAAGTGTGGCCATCAGCTTACCGTCCTTGATGATCACGGCGCCGTCGCAGACCTGGGTGATTTCGGCCATGATGTGCGAGGAGAGGATCACGGTGGCGCTCCCCCTGAACGAGCGGATCATCTCGCGGATTTCAATGATCTGCGCCGGGTCTAGGCCGACGGTGGGCTCGTCGAGGATCAGCACCTCCGGTTCGTGGATGATGGCCTGGGCCAGGCCCAGGCGTTGGCGGTAGCCGCGGGAGATGTTGCGCACCAGCCGGTCGGTCACCATACCGAGGTTGGTCTTGGCGATCACCCGTTCCATGGCGGACTTGATTTTTTTCTTTTCGATGCCGTAGAGCTCGGCGATGAAGCGCAGGTACTCATCGACCGTCAGTTCGGGATAGGCCGGCACCATTTCGGGCAGGTAGCCGACGATGCGCTTGATCCTGGCCGGGTTGAGTGAAACGTCCATCTCGTTGATCAGGGCGCGGCCCTCGCTGGCCGGGAGATAGCCGGTGAGGATTCTCATGGTCGTGGTCTTGCCGGCGCCGTTGGGGCCCAGAAAGCCCCAGATTTTCCCCTTGTCAACCTGGAAGGAGACATCCTTGACAGCTTCGACATGACCAAAGCGTTTGCTCAGTTGTTCGACTTTGATCATCATACCTCCTTACATTTTCTCCGGGATGGGAATCCCCATGATATCCAAAAGGTGGCCGAGTTTCCGTTTGAAGAGGATGATCAGCTCCAGCCGCAGGCGCTTGATGCGCTCGTTCTTTTCGGCGATGACCGGGAAGAGGTGGTAATAGTGGTTGAATTTTTGGCAGAGGGAGTAGGCGAACGAGGCCAGCGCGGCCGGTTCCAGCCGCTCGAGAGCGTGTTCCACCTGGTGCTCCAACAGGGAAAGCTGCAGGACGATTTCCCAATACAGGGTTTTCTCTTTTTCGGGAAGGATCTCCAGCGTCAGGGGGCTGGCTGAAGAAGGGGGCGGACCGCCCTCCAGTTTGTTCAGAATGCTGTTCAACCGCACCAGCGTGTATTGCAGGTAGGGGCCGGTATCCCCTTCGAAACTGAGAGCTTCCTTGAAGTCAAAGGCGATGACCGAATTGAGGTTGTACTTGATCATGAAATAGCGCAAGGCGCCCACCGCGATGCGGCGGGCGATGGCGCGGGCGCTGCCCTCATCCAGCTGGGGGTTGCGCAGGCGCACCTCCTGCAGCGATTTCTCGACCAGCTGGGCTAGCAGGTCATCGGCCTTGATGGCCATGCCCTTGCGGCCGGAGACCTCGATGTAGGGCTTTTGCTCCTCTTCGGGGCTCAGGGCAAAGCCGAGTTCCTTGGCACAGCGCGGCGTCAGCGCCACCATCTCGTAGGAGAAATGGACGAATTCGCGCTGCGTCCGGCCGCCGATGGACTCCAGAATCTGGGCGATCAGGCTCTGCAGATAGGCCTGGCGGACATCGATGACATTGAGCGCTTTGCCGCCATTGCCGAAGCGGCGGTCCGGGGCGGGCTGAGGCTGGGAGGCGGTTATGAAAATAGACTGGCCGTCGGCGTAGGTGAAGAACGGCCGATAATAGAAATCCTTTTCCAGCAGCCCCAGTTTCCACATGTTGTAAGCGATGTCCTTGCCCACGTAGGTGATAGTGCCGTTGGAGCGGACGATAATTTTTTCCAGGTTTTCCTTGTCGTGGTGGATCACCCAGCAGCCCCGCTTGGCGGGATCGGTGGAAAGGAACATGATGCCCTTCTGTTTAAGCTCGGCGGCGGCAATGGTGAAAAAATCGAGAGCAATGATGTCGCTTTCCCGTGCCAGCAGATCGTAGCGGATGCCCAGAAACTCCATCACCCGGATGTGATCCAGCAGCACCTGCTGGGAAATATAGGAGCTGACCTCGTATTCCAGGTCGATCTTTTCCTCGATTTTCTTGTGGGTCCGGTTGCGGGCCTCGGCACGCTGGGGATCCTCAGCCAGCAGCTTGCTGACCTCAGTATAGAGCCGCCACAGGTAACCGGCCAAGTCGGGGATGCGCTGGATGTCGGCCAGGCTCTTCTGCTGGTGGTGCAGCAATCCCCAGACCACGTCGGCGATCTGGATGCCGGTGTCATCGATGTAGTTCTGCACCTCCACCTCATGGCCCAGAAAGCGGTAGGCCCGGGCCAGGGTGTCGCCCAGGCAGGAATTGCGCAGGTGGCCGATGTGGGCGGACTTGTTGGGATTGATGCTGGTGTGCTCGACGATCACCTTTTGTCCTGGCGCCGTCTGCTGGGCAGAACCGGTGCGGAGGAGTTCATTGAAGAGCGCATCTCTTTTAAAGAAAAAGTTGAGGAATCCGCCTCCGGCCAGCTTGATGTCGCTGAACTCGGTCAGTTTACCGGCCAGGGCGGCTGCCAGTTTCTGGGCGACAGCGATCGGTTTTTCCTTTGTTTTCTTGGCCAGGACAAAGGCCAGATTGGTGGCCAGGTCCCCCCATTGCCGGTCGGCAGGCATGTTCAGCTGGATGTCTGCTGCGCTGACGGCCACCTCGTTCTGGAGGAGGTTCTCTATCTCTTTTTTGATGCGGGCCGTCACGTGATTCATGGCAGAGGGTGGCAAGCATTGTCCCGGCGGACCCGTGCGATTTTTTTTTTGACGGTGTGCATTCTGACGAATTATATAACAGGCGCGGTTTTCGGTCAACTGGCCGGCCGCGGCGGTCGCCTTGACTTTTGCAGCCAGTGGGCTATAATGAAGCCAACCCTTTTGCCAAGGAGAGAGTTATGATCCGAAAACTGATAAAACCCAACCTTAGGGAAATCAACCAGAAATTGAAAAAGGAGACCAAGCACAAGCCGCCGCCCCCTTACAAAACCCATGCGGAAAATTACTATTACATCAAGCAGATGAACAACCGGACCCAGCTGGTGCTGGAGCTGATCGGCGGCGATACCCTCAAGGGAATCATCGAGTGGTATGATGAGAAATGCTTGAAGGTCAAGAAGCTGGATGGCGGCAACTTGATCGTCTTCAAGTCCCAGATCAAATACATCTATAAAAATCCCGATTTTGTTCAGGAAAAGAAGGAAGAGAAGCCCCCTGAAGAAACGTAAGGTCATCGCCGTTACCCTGGGCGACCCGGAAGGAATCGGCCCCGAAATCATCTGCCGCAGCCTGAGTTCACGCCCGCCTCGTGGCCCGATGCTGGTGATCGGGTCGAATGTTTTTTCCCGCCCGGCCGAATGGTTGCCCGTTGCCACTGTGTCGGATATTGGCAGGAACGGTGTCTATTTTTTAGATGTCGCTGCGGCTGCCGGCAGCGAACCCTCCTTCGCCTATGTGCGTGTCGCTGCGGTATCTGGCCCTAGCCGGCCAAGTGCAGGCGCTGGTCACCGCGCCCATCTCCAAGGAAAAGTGGCTGCGGGCAGGGATACCCTACAGCGGCCACACCGATTTCTTGGCCCGCAGCGCCGGCGTCAGCCGCTACGGCATGCTCTTCTGGTCGCCCCGGCTGAAGGTGGCCCTCTACACCATTCACCTGCCCCTGCGCGATATATTCCCCGCGATCCGGAAGGAGAAAATCGCCGCCTATCTTCTTTTCCTCGATGCCGAGCTGCAGCGTCTCTTCAAGAAGAAATTCCGTTATTTCATCAGCGGTCTCAACCCCCACGCCGGTGAAAACGGTTACCTCGGGAAGGAGGAGATCAGCGAGATTGCGCCCGCGCTGGAGTCGCTGCGCGGCCGGGTGCAGGTGGAGGGCATCTTCCCTCCCGACACCGTTTTCATAGCAGCGCAGCGATCGCCGAACGCCGTGGTCGTGGCCTGGTACCACGACCAGGGATTGATCCCCTTCAAGCTGCTCAGCTTCCGTTCCGGGGTGAACCTCACCCTCGGCTTGCCTTACATCCGCACCTCACCCGACCACGGCACGGCGGGAGATATCGCCGGCCGAGGGATTGCCGATGTGGGTAGCATGAACGCCGCCATTCGCCTGGCCGAACGACTGATTCGCTGACGCCGCGGCGCTTGCCACGGGAATGCCAGTTTGCTATGATGAAAAAGAAGCCGGATACTGGCGGGTTGGAACTGCATGATTATTTTGGGTATCGAAACGTCCTGCGACGAGACAGCCGTGGCTGTGGCCGAACGGGGGGAGCAGAACCGCATCTTGGCGGAAGCGGTCAAGTCGCAAATCCCGCTGCATTCTCCCTATGGCGGCATTGTGCCGGAAATCGCCTCGCGCAACCATATCGAGGTGATCGACCGGTTGAGCCACGAGGCCCTGCAGGCCAGCAACCGCCAACTGGAGGAGGTGGACCTGATCGCCCTGACCCTGGGACCCGGCCTGCTCGGTTCGCTGCTCGTCGGCCTCTCCTTTGCCAAGGGGCTGGCGCTAGCCCATCGTCTCCCCCTGGTTTCCGTCGACCACCTGATGGCCCACATCGAATCGGCCTTTATCGGTCATCCGGAGATCACCTATCCGCTGCTGGCCCTGGTCGTCTCCGGCGGCCACACATCTCTTTTTTATCAGAAGGAGAAATTCGAAGACCCAGCTCCTGGCCAAGACGCGCGACGACGCCGCCGGCGAGGTGATGGACAAGATCGCCAAATATTTTCAGCTGGGCTATCCGGGAGGCCCGATCCTGGACCGGCTTTATGAACAGGGTGATGCCCGGCGTTTCGCCTTCAGTTTTCCCCGCATGAGCGACGGAGCCAACGATTTTTCCTTTTCCGGATACAAGACCGCGGTGCTGCGGCATGCCCAGAATGAGAAGATCCAGAAAGATACACCGGCCATGGCCGATCTGGCCGCCTCCTTCCTCCATTCGCTGGTTGAATACCTGCTGGCCAAGGTAACGGAGGCGGCGCAGCGGCTGCCGGTCCGCTCGCTGGTGGTGGCCGGGGGGGTCAGCCGCAATTCGCTGCTGCGGCACCGTTTCGCAGAAGCGTGCCCGCGGCTGAACCTGCCCCTCTATTTGCCCGAGCCTGCCCTGTGCACCGACAACGCCGCCATGGTGGCCTGGCTGGGGTATGAAAAATACCTGGCCTTTCCCAACCTGAACTATTTTGACCTTTATCTAAACGCCTACGCCCGCGACCTCAACCGGGAGAAGGCCAAGCACCGCTGAGGGCACGGCCCCGCTATTTGCCCGGGCACTGGCTGCGGATGGACTCGCGAATGTTCTTGTGGCCGTAGGATTTGTCGAAAGTGACGCTGAATTCGGCGGCCAGTTTCCTGGCGCGCTGGTCGAAGGCGTCCGCGTCTTTCCAGGTGTGGCGGGGATTGAGAATGGCCGGTTCGACGCCGGGGCACAGCTGGGGCACGGCGATGTGCCAGAGCGGGTCCTCCGCACAGGGCACGTCGGCCAGATGGCCATCGAGCACGGCAGCGATGATGGCGCGGGTGACCTGGATGTCCATGCGCCGGCCTTGGCCGTAAGGCCCGCCGCTCCAGCCGGTGTTGACCAGGTAGACCTTGGTCCGGTGCCGCTGGATTTTTTGGCCCAGCAGGTTTGTGTAATCGTCGGGGTTGCGGGGCATGAAGGGCTGGCCGAAGAAGCGAGAAAAGGTGGATACGGGATCCCTGATGCCGGTTTCGGTTCCGGCCAGTTTGCTGGTGTAGCCCATCAGGAACCAGAGCATGGCCCGGTCCTGGTTGAGCTTGGCCACCGGCGGCAGCACGCCGTTGGCGTCGGCGGTCAGAAAGACAATCGTTGTGGGGTGGCTGCCGCGCGAAGAGGGCTTGATATGGGGCAGGAAGGTCAGGGGAAAAGAGCCGCGGGAGTTTTCGATCAGCCGCGCGTCGCCGAAATCGAAACGTCCGCCCGGGTACATCATGGCGTTCTCGACGATGGCGCCATGGTCCAGATAAGGGCTGGCGTGCATGATCGCCCGGTGGATCTGGGGCTCCTTCTCGGCATTGAGGTTGATCAGCTTGGCATAGCAGCCGAATTCGAAATTGGCGATGCCATTGTTGTCCCAGCCGTGCTCGTCGTCGCCCAGCAGGGCCCGCTCGGGATCGGCCGACAGGGTCGTCTTACCGGTTCCTGACAAGCCCAGGAAGAGGGCGATGCTCGCCGCCGGCGCCCTTCGTTGGCCGAGGCGTGCAGCGGCAGGATGCCCGCCTCGGGCAGCAGGTAGTTCATCACGGTGAACATCAGTTTTTTAACGCTGCCCATGTAGGCCGAGCCGATGACCACCCGATGCGGCTGACGAAATCCATGGCCACGACCATGTCCGAGCGCTGCCGTCGGGCAAGCTGGCGCAGGCGGCCGGCATACTTTCGCTTGTCCAGCTTGTCGCCCGGCAGGGCGAAAATGGTGAAAGGCTGGTCGTGGTAGATGCTGCGGCCGATGTCTTTGGGCACGGGCCGGAACATGGTCTGGGCGAACAGGGCGGTGATCGCCCGGTCGCTGACGGTGCGCACCGGCAGGGCGTAGCGGCTGTCGGCGCCCACGACCCGGTCGGTGAGTAGAGGCTGTCCTTTTTGCGCGACAGCGCCAGGGCGTCCTCCAGGATCATGGCGAAGGTCTCTGCGTCCAGCGGCGATGTTGTTGGGCGAATCCCAGTCGATGTCGGGCTCGAATTTCCGGCCGGCGGACGGTCAGGGTGTCCTTGGGGCTGCGGCCGGTCGATTCGAGGCGCGTCCAGGTGGCCAGGGCGCCGTTTTTGCTGAAACCAGGACTTCGCCGCGTTCTTCACGGCGGCCTTGATCAGGTCGCGGCGCTTGGGGTTGACGCAGGGCGTCTTTCTTCCGCTGTAGTAATGGCGTTCAGTTCGTTCTATGAAATTCATGGTTTGCTCCCGTCTGATTAAATGGAAAGTATTATAAGCCATCGGCCGTGAAAATCAATCGTCTGGCCGTGGGGCCGGAGCGGCGGGCGGTTTGACAAGGGCGGCCCGAAAAGTGATAAAATTCCTGTCCTCGGAGGAACCATGAAAAAAGACATCCATCCCAAATATATGGAGTGCCCGTGGTCTGCGCCTGCGGCAATACCTTCATGACCCGCTCCACCGTGCCCAAGATCGAAGTGGAAATCTGTTCGGCCTGCCACCCCTTTTTCACCGGCAAGCAGAAGTACGTCGACACCGAAGGCAGAATAGAGAAATTCAAGAAGAAGTATGGATACAAGGAACAGTGAGAAGATATTTCCTACCTTGAAAGACTCCACGCAGCAATTCGCCGAAATCAGCGCCGAGCTGAGCCTGGGCGAGACCGATCGCACCAGCAAAAAAATTCCGCGAGCTGTCCAAGGAATTGTCCGCGCTCAAACCCCTGGAGGAGAAATACGGCGAGTTCAAGAAACTGTTCGGCGCGCCTGCGCGATGCCCAGGCGCTGGCCGATTCCGCCGACGACAAGGAGCTGTCCACCTGGCCCGCGACGAGGTGGTGCAGCTTGGCGGAAAAGCTGGAACGTTGGGCGGTGAGGTGGAGACGCTGATGGTCAGCGACAGCGGCGAGGACAAGCGCAACGTCTTTCTTGAGATTCGCGCCGGCGCCGGCGGCGACGAGGCCTCGCTGTTCGCCGCCGATCTGCTGCGCATGTACATGCGGGTGGCCGAGCGAAAGGAATGGAAAGCCGAGATTATTTCCACCACCTTTTCGGGTATCGGCGGCATGAAGGAAGTCGGTGCTCTATGTCCGCGGGCCGAAGCTGAACAGCTTCTTCAAGTTCGAAAGCGGCGTGCACCGCGTGCAGCGCGTGCCGGCGACCGAGGCCAGCGGCCGCATCCACACCTCCACCGTGACCGTGGCCGTGCTGCCCGAGGTGGAGGACGTGGAAGTGGAGATTCAATCCCAAGGATATCCGCATCGATACCTACGCCGCTTCCGGCCCGGGCGGCCAGCACGTGAACAAGACCGAATCGGCCATCCGCATCACCCATTTCCCCACCGGCATCGTGGTCACCTGCCAGGATGAGAAATCGCAGCACAAGAACAAGGAAAAGGCCCTGAAGGTCCTGAAGGCCCGGTTCTTCGAGTACGAGAAAAACAAGCAGCAATCGAGCATCGCCCAGAACCGCACGCCAACAGGTGGGCAGCGGGCGAGCGCTCGGAAAAGATCCGCACATACAATTTTCCCCAGAACCGGGTCACCGACCACCGCCTCAGCGGTCGCAAGTTCAACATCGGATTCATTTTGGACGGCGACCTGGATGATCTGGTCGCCGCGCTGACCGAACAGCACACGCGCAACCTGATTGACGAGAAACTCAAGAGCCCGACAGCGTAAGGTGCGCTTCCGCGACCTGTTTTTACGTTCCCTCAAGTCGCACCCCGATCCCCTGGCAGTGGAGGTGCTGATCGAAAGGGCCTTTGGCTTGGCGCGGACGGAATTCTGGCTCAAACGGGATGAAGAGATTGGCCGGCGCGCTGCGCTGCGGACGTTTTACCGCCATTTGGCCCGCCTGAAAAACAGCGAACCTCTGGCCTATATCATCGGCGAGAAGGATTTTTTTTCCCAAACCTTCCGGGTCGGCCGCGGCGTGCTGGTGCCGCGGCCGGAGACCGAGATTCTGGTGGAAAAAGCCCTGCTCCTGATCTGCGAACCCGTGCCGATTCTGGACATTGGCGCCGGTTGCGGTGCGATCGCCATCACCCTGGCCGCCCGGACCGGTTCAAGCGTCGTTGCCACGGAAAGCAGCGGAGCGGCCCTGCGCATCCTGGAGGAAAATATTTGCCGTTTCCGGCTGCAGCAACAGGTCCGGCCGCTGCAGGCCGACCTTTTCCCGCCGACAGGCGCGCGTTTTCGCCTGATCGCTGCCAATCCGCCCTACCTGGCTCGGCGAGAATGGCAGGAGCTGCCACCCACGGTCCGCTGTTTTGAGCCTTACGGAGCGCTGGTGGCCGGCGAGTCCGGGCTGGAGGCGATTTCGCGTATCGTTTCCGGAGCCAAGAATTTCTTGCAGCCGGACGGCTGGTTGCTTCTGGAAGTGGGCCGCGGTCAGAAATCGGCAGTCGAACGTTTGCTGGCAGCCGCAGGTTTCAGGCAGCGGGAGTGGGCACGGGATTTGCAGGGTATCGAGCGGGTGGTGGCAGCCGGAACTCCAGAGCTTTAGGGGGAGAGACTCTTTTTCTTTTTTTTACGCAGCACCCAGCCGAGGATGTTGCGCTGGCGCTGGCGGGCGATGGCCAGGGCGTTTTCGGGTACATCGTCGGTGATGGTTGAGCCCGCCCCGACATAGCTGTTTTTGTGCACAGTCACCGGTGCCACCAGTTCGGTACCAGAGCCGATGAAAACGTTGTCTTCGATCACGGTCGAATTCTTCTTCTCGCCGTCGTAGTTGCAGGTGATGGTGCCGGCGCCGATGTTGACGTTTTTGCCCACCGTGGCGTCGCCGATGTAGGCCAGGTGCATGGACTTGGACCCTTCCCCCAGCACGCTCTTCTTCATTTCCACAAAGTTGCCCATTTTGGCTCCCCTTTTGACCACGGCACCGGCGCGCAGATGGGTGTAGGGGCCGATCTGAACATCTTCCTCCAGCCGGGAATCGCAGATCACCGTTCCGGTCAGCAGGATGCAGTTGTTCCCGATCAGGGAATTCTCGATCACGCAGTGGGGCCCGATGCTCACCTTCAGGCCGATTTCACTCTGGCCGCGGATGACCGCGCCGCTGGCGATGCGAGTGCCCGCGCCGATGGGAATGCCGCCTTCGAGATAAAATTGACCGCCGTCCTCCACGCTGACGTCATGGCGGCGCAGTTCGCGCAGCTGGAAATTGACAATCGCCTGGTCCAGTCGCAGCGGTTCGCTTTCTGGCTCGATCATTGGCCAGGCGGTTTGAACAGGCAGCTGCCGCAGGGCAGGAAGCGTTTGCAATTGCTGAAAAACGCCCGGCCGGAAGCGGTCGCGGTGGTGTTCATAAAATGCGCGGGACACAGCGACCAGGGGCGACCCCTGCGCCCCCCACAGCGATGGTTCATCCGGGCGTTGCCCGGCCAGGAAACGGCATAGCTCTTCGAGCCAGGGCGGAGCGCCGGCCAGAAATTGACGGTCGCTGAACAAAAGCAGGTGGTCGAAATCGACGCGCTCAGGCTGCAGGGGCCTCACGGGGATAGGAGCAACAAATTGGGCCAGCCAGAAGTGGAGCGGTTTTCCCCGCACCCGCAGCGGCTCTTGTCCGCCGCTGGTCTGCGCCGTGTCAACGGCCGCTGCGATCATTCAACGATCTTGAGGAAATCGGGATTCTGTTGCAGCGGCTCGAAGTCGGGCTCGTTGTAGACGATCACTTTGTAGTGCGGGTCCTCTTTGACACATTTTCCCAGGTAGTGGAAGGTATGGTCGAGGTCTTCTTTCTTGAAGTGAGCAATGGCCAGAAGGTAGAAGAGGTAGGCGTTTTTGTGCTTTTTCTCCTCCGCATGGTCGAGCAGTTCCAGGGCCCGGTCGACATGGCCCGCATTCAGCTGGAAGGTTCCCTCCCAGATGTAATCATCCAGATCTTTGAGGTTTACTCTGGCGGGATTAAGCTGGGCTTGGATGATGCTCAGATACACCTTGGCCCGGGTCTGGATTTCCAGGACGGAGAAGAATTCGGAATTGTTGTATTTTTCGATGATGGCGGCAAATGCCTCCTCGGCTTTTTTCAGGTGTTGGTGGTGGAAAATCTGCAATGCTTTCTGGTATTCCTCGCTGATGGCCTGCAGTTCCTTTTCCTCTTTCAATTTCATCCGGATTCTCCTCCTCAGGTTTCGTTCATTCTACACCTTTCCGCCCCGATTTTCAACCGTCTGGCCTGTGACAGAATTGTCTTGCTGGCGGAAACGGGGGGAAAAGAAAAATGGGGGTTACAGGGAACTCTTGTAGTGCTCCGGGATCACACCCAGGACCTCGATACCGGCTCCTTTGGCCATGTCGATGATCTTGAGGACGTCTTTATAGGCGGTTGATTCATCGGCGCGGATAAAGATGGTCTTGTCCTGACGGGTCTGGTATATCTCCCGCAGTCTGGTTTCCAGCATGTTGATATCAATGGGCTCGGCGTTGATTTTGAGAGATAGGTCTTTTTCCAGTGTGAGAATGATGACGTTGGCCGTTTCTCCGCCCCCCGTACCGCCGCTAACGGTTTCCGGGAGCCTGACGTCGATGCCTTTCTGCAGGGTGGGGGTAATAACCATGAAGATGATCAGCAGAACCAGCAAAATGTCGCACAAGGGGACGACATTCGGTTCGGACATGGTTTTTTTGGCGCCGCCAACGTCAACGCTCATCATCGACCTCCTCAGATCAGGTGGACAATGTAACAGAACAAAAGATTTTTGTCAAGTCCACTGCACAGCCGCCCTATTTTTTGGTTTTTATGTTCAATTTGCCTTTTTCCAGGGAAACATTGATTTTGGCTTCGACCAGGTTGCTGGTGATCAGTTTGGCCTTGAGCATGGCGATTATTTTTTCCTTTTGGGCCGTATCGGTCGGGCTGGTCTTGGGGTTTAACTGCAGGCAGACTTGGTAAAACCGTTCAAAACTGGTTTCGTCATTCAGGCTGACCCGCACCTCTCTTTCTCCGGGCCGGCGTTGCACCGGTGCCTGGGTCGAGGACGCTTTGACTCCCTGACGCACGACGGTTCCCGCTTCCAGTTCGTTCAACTTCTTCAACCATAGGTTGTTGAAGAGGCTGAACTTGGAGGCCAGGTTCTGGATGAGCATGCTCAGGCGCGGCGATTGGGCGCTCGAATAGGTGAGCCGGTGGATGGCCTTTTCCAGCTCGGCACGTTCATTTTCAGGGGGAATTTTGAGTTCGCCCGAAAAGAACAGGATGAATTGGCTTTTCAGATTTTCGATGCGCTGGTCCAGCTGTTGCAGGTGCTGCGCGGAGTTCTCCACCCCGGCTGCAGTGGCGGCTGTTTCGGCCTTGGTTACCCGTGTCCGCGTGGCCATGGTCGGGCTAATAGGTTTTGGGTTGCTCTTCGCCGCAGAGCACCCGCCACACCCCTTCGGCCAGAGCCTGCATTTCGTCCTCGCCGGGGTAGACGTGGATGGGAGCGATGAAAGCGATCCGCGCCTTGATCATCTCCACGAAAAACTCGTTGTGGGCCATGCCGCCGGTGATCAGGATGGCATCGATCCGACCGCCGGCCACCGTGCTCAGGCCGCCGGCCTCCTTGGCGATCTGGTAGGCCATGGCCTGAACGATTTCCGCGGCCCGGGTGTCGCCACCGTCGATCATCTCTTTCACTTTTAGAAAATCCTTGGTGCCCAAGTAGGAGTAGACACCGCCCGCGCCGAACACCAGCTTCTCAAACTCAGCATAGGTGAGCTTGTTGTCCGTGATGTGGCGGGCCACCTGCAAGATGGGCAATCCGCCCGACCGATCCATGGAAAAGGCGCCCTCCTCGCTGGGATTGACCGCATCGACCATGCGGCCGTTCTGGTGCAACGAGAGAGAAACCCCCGTTCCCAGGTGGATAACCAGCAGGGTGAGGTCGGGGTAAGCGAGATTCCGGTTGCTGGCGAAACGCTTGGCCACGGCCTTCATGTTCAGGGCATGGGTGAGCATGATGCGGCTGAAGAGCCGGTGGCCGCTGTAGCGGGCCAGCGGCTGGCTCTCGTCCACCGAGACAGGATCGACGATGTAGCAGGTGATCCCGGCCTGGCGAGCCAGCGCGTAGCCGATCGGGGCGGCGAGGTTGGAGGCATGGGAGCCCCGCTTGGCCTCGATCAGGTCCTGCACCATGGCTTCGCTGACAATGTAGGTGCCGCTGGCCAGCGGCTTGAGCAGCCCGCCGCGGGCGGCGATGGCGGCCATGTCGCCGAGGGCCAGCCGCTTTTCGGCCAGCAAGTCGAGGATCAGCCCTTGACGGTACTCTTTTTGCGATCCGATGTCCGGGAAACGGGCCAGGTCGGCATCGGCGTGGCGGATCGAATGGACAAAACGCGGGGTGGTCTGTTCATAGACGGCCACTTTGGTGGAGGTATTGCCCGGGTTGAGCACCAGGATGAGCGGCGGCATGGGTTCCTCAGATGCGGCTTTTGATGTATTTGCCGATAAGCGGTTCCAGCTTCCGGTAGGTTTTGCCGGGAATGAGCTGGGGCGCGGTGATGATCGAGTGGGCCAGGGCGTTGGCGCAGGTGCAGCCCTGGCGTTCCGCGGGAATTTCGCGAGCCAGGAGGCGGATCAGTTGCTGGGCGTTGCCAGCGTTCTTGTTCAAGTTGGCGATCACCATAGCCACCGATACGGGTTCCTCCTCCTCGCGCCAGCAGTCGTAATCGGTAACGAAGGCCAGCGGCAGAAAACACATCTCCAGCTCGCGGGCCAGTTTGGCTTCCGGCGCCTGGGTCATACCGATGAGGGAGAAGCCCAGCTGGCGGTGGGTCAGGGATTCGCCGCGGGAGGAGAATTGCGGTCCTTCCATGTTGCAGTAGATGCCGCCCCGGTGCGCGTGCAACCCCTGCTGTTGAGCCAGGCTGAAGGCCATCCGACTGAGGACCGGGCAGGTGGGCTCGGCCAGCGGCACGTGGGCGACAATGCCGTTTTCGAAGAAGGTTTTCTCCCTCTTGCAGGTATGGTCGACATACTGGTCGGGGATGACCAGATCGGTCGGTTTCAGCTCCTCTTTGAGCGAACCGACAGCGGTCACGGAGATGAGCCGCTCCACGCCGAGCAGCTTCAGGGCATAGAGGTTGGCCCGGTAATTGACCTCGGAGGGATTGAGGCGGTGGCCCACGCCGTGCCGGGAAAGGAAGGCCAGGCGGCGGCCCTGGAGCTTGCCCAGCCGGATCTTTTCCGACGGAGCACCGAAGGGTGTATGGAGTTTCACCAAGTGGGCATCTTCGAGGCCCGGCAGGTCATAGAAGCCGCTGCCGCCGATAATGCCGATCTCCGCGTATTCCATGTTCTCCTCCTCACACCGCGGTCGAGAGCTATTATCGGTAAATCGGGCAGCCAAGTCAAGGTCGGGGCAAAACGGGCTGTTTTTCCGTCTCATTCTATAGGTGAAAAATGCCCGCTGTCTGGCTTGCCTACGTGCCGGTGGAAACCGCTGTTCGTTTGCGGACCGGCCAACCCCTGCTGCTTGACAGCGCGACCCGCGTTTTGCTATGGTGGGCGCAGATGGCGGCCATATTCCAGCGGGATGCACTTCTGCTGCGGCGAGTGATCCGTGGCGATATCCCCAGTTGGCAGAAGTTTATCGTGACCTATTCCCCTTTCATTTTCAGCGCCGTGGTCCGTTTTGCTGACGATGACGATGAAAAGATGAATATGTATCTGTTCGTGCTGGAACGGTTGCGGGAAAATGGATTCGCCAAACTGCGGCAATTCCGCTTCCGGGCCTCTCTCTCCACCTGGCTGACCGCCGTGGCCCGCAACTTGGCCATCGATTTTTTGCGCGGCCGCTACGGCCGCGATTTCCGTCTCAAGCGCTTCCGGGAGGTTTCCTACGATGACGACTCCGAAGCCGCCAGGCAACTGGTGGATCCGCATAATCCGGAAAGCCGGCTGCGGGAGAGGGAGGACGAAACCCGCCGGCAGGAACTGGCTGGCTTGCTGCGACCGGCCCTGAGCAAGCTGAGCGACCAGGAAGCCTTGCTCGTTCAGCTTGTTTTTTTCAAGGGTTTCAAGATTGGCGAAGCGGGGAAACTGGCGGGCGTGGGTTCGGTGTATAAATTTATGGAGCGGACGCTCAGGAAAATTCGCTGTGAACTGCAGGCAGCGTCCGAGCTTGAGCCGGAACAGTGGCGCGAACTTCTGCAAGGAGAAGGTGAATGGACAGGCACTTGACGGAAGAGGAAATCGCCGGTTTTCTCGAAGGCACATTGTCCTGCCGCCGTCGCCGTGCCGCGCTGCGGCATATGGCCCGTTGCGCCCCCTGTTTGGACGAACTGGCAGAATTGCGGCACCTGCGCCAAGCTGCGGCCGTGGTGCCGGACGAGCTGCTGCAACGGGCGCTGCAACTCGCCGGACGGCCGGAGTCCCAACGGCGGGTTTTTAGTCTGCGCCTGGCCCTGCCCGTAGCGGCGCTGTTTGTGGTTGCCGCGCTGCTGGGATATTTTTTTCTTTTTGAAAAGAGAGGGATCATGCCCGAGAAAAAAACGGTCACTCTTTCTGATCGAATCCTTCTGCCATCGCAGCCGGCGGGAGTTTTAGAGAAAAAAGAGGTCAGCCCGGCAGAGCTTGAACCGGAGAAGCGTTTCCGTGTCGCTGTCGGCAAGAAAGCGGCCCCAGCCAAGCGCAAGCAGATTGCTGCCCAGGCCGTTACCGACGAAAAAGATAAAGAAAAAGTAGGGGGCGTCGCTCTGGTTGTCCCCGCCAAGCAAGAAGCCGATCAAAAACTGAATGAAATGGCCGAGAAACGCCGGGATCAGTCCGCTACCCAGTCCGGGGCTGCCGCTGCGCCCAGTCCGCAGCAACTGCGGAGCAAGGGACCCGCCACTCTCTCCCAGGCGGCCCTGAAGAACCAGGAATATCAGAAACCGGTGGCACCGGCACCGGCGCTGACCCTTGCGGGAGACCTGACGTTGGCGGATCTGCTGAACCCGGATATCGTGAAGGAATTTCCCCCCACCAGCCAACCGCTCAGCCTGGAACTGGACGTGGGGCCGGACGGTCGTGTTCTCAGCGTTGTTTTACCCGCAGCCATGCCTGCCGATCTTGCGGCACGGCTGCGGCCCCTGGTTTTGAAAATGGTCTTTGGGCCCGCCGCCCGTCCCTTGCGCAAAGCCCGGCTGACGTTCGGGCCACAACACTGGCCTTAATCCTGAATAGTGAATTCGCCTTTAGCCAGAAACGTGCCGTCGGCGGTGATCACCACCAGCCATTTTCCTTTCTGGTTGGTGAAATAGGAACCGGGCAGACTGTCCCAGGCCACGAAAAACTCCAAGTATTTCTTGTTGGCATTGACCTCGATGGCTTTCGACTCCAGCAGCAACTGGCCCTGGGGATTGTACCAGTGCCATTGCAGGAGCAGCGGGCGGTTGAGGCGGAGCACCTTGATCAGGGCGTAGGCTGCCGGGTCATTGGCATGGATGATGTCGTTGCCGATGGCCTTGTTGTAATTGCCATCCTTGTCCACGGCTTTGACGATGGCCAAGTAGTCGACGGTGGCTTCCGGCTCGTCGGGAATGTTGATTTTGAAGCTCAGGCAGGCACTCAGCACCACCACCGCTAGCAATCCGACACAGGCACGCATGGCTGTCTCCCATTATAGGAGAAGTGCCACGCCACTGCAACCGTCGCCCAACTTCCGCTGTGGCTTGACACAGGGTGGGCGCCATTGTATATTGAGGTCTCGCCGTTTTCGGCCAACACCAGATGAAGCGTTACAAAATTGTCATTCACGGGGGGCATCCTCTGTCCGGTGGGGTAACGGTTGCGGGAGCCAAAAATGCCGCCCTTCCCCAGCTGGCAGCGGTGGCGCTCACCGCCCAGCCCGTCCAATTGGAGAACCTCCCCCAGGTGGAGGACATCCGCGTATTGGTCACCGCTCTGCAGGGCCTTGGCGCCGAGAGCGAGTTGCGCGGGGATGCGCTCCACCTGCATCTGCCCCGCATCGCAAAACCGCTCGTTCCTGCCGACGTAGTGCGCACCACGCGGGCGTCGATCCTGCTTCTTGGCCCACTGCTGGCCCGCAGCGGCTATGCCCAGGTTTCACTTCCCGGCGGTTGCTCGATCGGCGATCGCAAGATCGATTTTCACCTGCAGGGGCTGGAGAAAATGGGGGCCGACATCTCACTGCAGGACGATTACATCATTGCCCGCTGCCAGCGGCTGCACGGCATCGAGTACGAGTTTCCCAGCAAGACGGTGACCGGAACGGAAAACCTGTTGATGGCCGCCACCCTGGCAGAGGGTACAACGCTGCTGGGCAATTGTGCCCTGGAACCTGAAATCGGCGATTTGATCGAACTGCTGTCAAAAATGGGTGCGGATATCCATAGAGAGGACGGCGGTCGGTTGCGGATCAACGGCAAGACTTCCCTGGGCGGCGCCAGCCACCGTCTGATTCCTGACCGCATCGAGGCCGGCACCTATGTGATCGCCGGTTGCTTTCCGGGCCACCGCCTCCAGGTGCGGGGTCTGGTGGTCGAGCACATCAGTTCCCTCCTGGCCGTGCTGCAGCGGCTGGGAGCGCATTTGCAAATCGGCCAGAATTGCGTGGAGGCGCAAGGCAGCTCGGTACTGCGGCCGGCACAGATTGTCACCGAGCCTTACCCGGGTTTCCCCACCGACCTGCAAGCCCAGCTGACCACCCTGCTCACCCAGGCCGACGGAATCTCCTGTGTCCGGGAAACCATTTTCAATGACCGCTTCAAGCATGTGGCCGAGTTGAACCGCCTGGGGGCGGACATCGAAGTGGCGGGGGATAGCGCGCGCATCCGTGGCCCCACGCCGTTGCACGGGGCCGTGCTGACCACGACCGACTTGCGAGCCTCGGCGGCCCTGGTGCTGGGCGGACTGATTGCCCGGGGCGAAACCATCATTGGCAATGCCTATCAGCTGTTCCGGGGCTATGATCATCTGCCCCGCAAGTTGCAAGAGGCGGGCGCGGATATTAGAATAGAAGAGGAGGCCTAGATGGAGGGCTGTGTGTTTTGCCAGATTGCCGAAGGACATGTGGGAGGCGCGGGGGTCTATCAAGATGACCTGACAGTGGCTTTCAACGATCTGCATCCGCAAGCACCGGTACACATTCTGATCATTCCCCGCAGCCATGTGGCTTCCCTGAGCCAGGCCGACGATGAGGCTCTCCTCGGTCACCTGCTGGCCACGGCCCGTCGCATCGCCGGCCAGAAAGGTCTTCGCGATTATCGGCTGGTGCTCAACACCGGCAAGGAAGCCGGCCAGAGCGTATTTCATCTGCATCTGCATCTGCTGGCCGGCCGGGCCATGGGCTGGCCTCCGGGTTGAGCGGGGAGGAGGTTGTGCCGAGTGGGGACGAACAGGTTCGCTCATGCCCTATGTCATAGACGGTAACAACCTGATCGGCTGCTCGCCCGATCTCTCCCTGGATGACGGCGACGCCCGCGAGAAAATCGTCGCTCTGGTGAAAAAATTCCAGGAGAGCCGGAACGCCAAGGTCACCATCGTCTTTGACGGCGAGCCGAGCGGGGCCCTGCCCCGGGGGGCTTTGACCTCGAAATTCCACGTCGCCTTCCCCCGCTACGGTCATACGGCCGATGACGAAATCAAGAAGATTATCTCTTCCTACCATCAGACTCAGAGAGGTGGTCTTGATCACCTCCGATCGCGAGCCTGAAGACCTTTGCCAAGGAAAAGGGAGCGCGCACCAAAAATTCCATCGAATTTTACTATGAGTTGAAAAAAACTTATTATCTGACCGGCAAGAAAGAGGAACAGCTCAAACGGGTCAATGCGAAACTCTCGCCGCTGGAAGTCGAGCAGTGGCTGAAAATTTTCAAGCGCGACTAAAAAGCCGCGGCGGGGAGGCCTGCAGCGATATTGAATTTTGCTTCGGAATCACGTAAGATGGCGGACAGGAGGTTGCGATGGAAGAGAATTTTTACATTCCCGCCGATGTTCCGGCCGGCAGCATCAACGAATATTTGACCAATTACGATGAGATAACCCTGGGTTCCGGACGGCTGATGCTGTTTGCGGGCGATCAGAAGGTGGAGCACCTCAACGAAGATTTTTACGGCACGGGGATAGCCGAGGACGACGGCGATCCCGAGCACCTCTTCCGCATCGCCAGCCGGGCCGAAATCGGCGTGTTCGCCACGCAGCTGGGCCTGGTCTCCCTCTATGCCCACGATTACCCGGACGTGCCCTATCTGGTCAAACTCAATTCCAAGACCAACCTGGTCAAGACCGCGCAGTCCGACCCGTTCTCCACGCTGCTCTGGGACGTGCAGCAGGTGGCCGATTTCAAAAAAAACAGCGGCCTGAACATCCTGGGCGTCGGTTACACCGTTTATCTGGGCAGCCAGTTTGAGAACCAGAATCTGCGCGAAGCCGCCCAGGTTATCCACCAGGCCCACCACCAGGGATTGATCACCGTGCTCTGGATCTACCCGCGCGGTCAGGCGGTCAAGGACGAGCGCGATCCCGACCTGATTGCCGGCGCCACGGGCGTGGCCGCCTGCCTGGGAAGCGATTTCGTCAAGGTCAACTTCCCGAAAAAGGAAGGCCAGGAATCGGCTCAGATATTCAAACAGGCCATTCGGGCGGCGGGCCGGACCAAGGTCATTTGCGCCGGCGGCTCCAGCATGGAACCCAGAGTCTTCCTGCAACAGCTGCACGATCAGATATTCGTTTCCGGAGCCTCGGGCAACGCCACCGGCCGCAACATCCACCAGAAGGCCCTCGACGAAGCAGTTCGTTTCACCAACGCTGTCACGGCCATTACCGTGCACGGCAAGTCCGTGGAAGAGGCTTTTAAAATTTACAGCAGCAAGAAGTAGGTGTTTTCTTCGCCTGGGCTGGTTGCTGAGCCAAACGTTTAAACGTCAACTATAAGAAATTTTCAGTGTAACGGTATCGTTTATTTCCTGAAAAGTTATTTGATTAATGAAAAGGCGTAGCCGACAGATATCACCACAGCGCCGTTATGGTTTTTACCGTTGACAGCTGTATTTATTTGGGTGTAATTCAAGTCATAAGAAAAGAGCGCCTCGAGAATGATGGTGCCGGGGCCGAAAGCCGTTTCAATGCCCGCTCCGCCGGAAATCCCGTAATTCGTGCTCCTGGTCTCGCTTTTGACATCGGTGCTGGCAGTAAAGTCCTGTTCAGGAACCATTGGGATCGGCTGAGTGCCCGCTTCATCAAGATACAATAAACTCATTCCGCTGGTCAGGGTTTTGGCCTTCACACGATAGCCAAAGTGAGGGCCGGCCTTGACGAAATAACGCAACCCATGCCCCCAAGCCAGCTTGAGCAGCACGGGGATCTCCACATAGTCGATAATGGTTTCGTTGTTGAAATTGGCGTAAATGAGCGTGCCCACAGGTAAGCCAAACAGTGTGGGGTCCATGCCTGTGGGCTGCAGGCCGTTCCGTTTTCCGCCTTTGGATGAGTAATTGAGCCTCCGTCCGAAGCGAAAGGTGCGGGGCCAGCGAAAAATCAGCAAAAATACCAAAAAAGGGGCCCAAGCGTGATGAATATCCTTGGCTCAACGGATTGTTACCTCCTTGAATGTTGGGGATGGAGATGCCTGCATGCAGACCGAGCTGGATCGACTTGGCCAAACCCAGGCCTGTTCCCACCAAGAGCATGGATAGAAAAAGAGCCAGTGTCCGTGCCCCGTTTTTCATTCCCTGCCGTTCAATTCGCTTCATGTCTCACCTCTTTTTTCGTATTGTATCGCTATTTTTTTGTTCAGCGGATTTCCCCATCTAAACAAAAAGTCCTGTTTCTGTCAATATCTTGTAAATAATTTATTTCTTTACCTTTTTCTTCCTGATTGTTGCCCTTTGGGTGAGAGTTGACCCTGGGACTGTTTTTACTTTCTTTTTTGTTCTCGGCTTCGGCGAAGGCCTGACGGCGGTTCTTCCGACCCGGGGTGCTGTTTTCTTGTCTTTTTCATTTTTTTTGTCTGGCCTTGTTTTGATTATTATTCGGCTTCCGATGAGTAATCCCAAGCCGGCCAGAACGGAAGTCAATAACAGGTAAGATAACCATTTTAGTGTTTTGCTCATTTTTCGTCCTCTCCAATTATATTATATCTTTTGTTTCAAGACTATAGATTTTCTACTGATTTAGTTGATTTATTGAAATATTAAAAATTTTTTTTATTTGTGCTAATATTATTATGGAGAAATAGGTAACATGTTTAATTCGGGTGATTATTTCGGCACACGTTATCAAATCATTGAAGAAATCGGCCAAGGCGGCATGGGCAAGGTCTTCAAGGCCAAAGACCTCGAGCTCAATGAAATCGTCGCCCTGAAGACGATCAAGCCTGAATTGGGTTCATCCCCGGACATCATTGCCCGTTTCAAAAGGGAGCTTCGGCTCGCCAGGGAAATCAATCACGACAATATCATCCGCATCCATGACCTGGGTGAAATCGAAGGAATTAAGTTTATTTCGATGAAATATATTCACGGACAAACCCTGAAGGAAATCATTCAGACGACTGGCAAATTGACCATCGACAAAGCCATCGACGTCACCCGGCAGATTTGCAGTGCGCTTGAAGCCGCCCATTCCAAGGGGATCATCCATCGGGACTTGAAGCCTCAGAATATCATGCTGGACAAATCAGGCAAGGTCTACGTTTTGGACTTTGGCATTGCCCGGTCGGTGAGCGGGACCAGTCTGACTGAATCCGGGGCCATTCTGGGCACGCCCGATTTCATGAGCCCCGAGCAATTTCTGGGGCATCCGATTGACCAGCGCAGCGATATCTGGTCGCTGGGAATCATGATGTATGAGATGGTGACGGGCAGCCAGCCATTCAAAGAGGAATATCGAGAGGCGATTGCTTATTCCATTCTGAATTTAAAGCCTGTTCTGCCATCCCTACTCAATCCCCAGGTTCCCAAAGAAGTAGAAAAGATCATTATGAAATGCCTGGAAAAAAAGCCCGAGAACCGCTTTGCCTCGACCAGCGAAATTTGCGCGTTGCTTCCGGCTAATATTGATAAGAGAATTAAAACGCGTACATCCAAGAAAAAAATATTCAAATATGCAGCACTGTTTATTTTCCTCATCGCGGTATCCATTGTGGCCTTTAATTTATATATGTCCTGGGCAAAGAAAAGATCCGTCAAGGAAATCGAAACGCTCAAACCGGCTCCGGTTGAAACCACAAGTTCGACGGTGCAAACTGAGAGCAGTTACCAAAAGAATTTTGCTCAGGCCCAAAGCTATTACCAAGCCGGACAGTATGAGAACGCCTTGAACAGCATCGAGCTGGCCAGGAAAGAAAAGAGCACAACGGAGCTCACAGACCTTGAGACGTTGGTGAATAGAGACTGGGATAAGCAAAAGGCAGAAGAGGCGAAGAAACAGCAGGCGAATCAGGGGAGGCAGAGGAAGGCGACCGAGGCGGAGAGAACAAGGGATATAAAGTATCAGCAAAATTTCGATCAGGCCAAAAGCTGTTATCGAGCCGGTCAATATGAGAACGCCTTGCATAGTGTTGATCTGGCCAGGATTGAGAAGAGCACAACGGAGCTTATAGAATTTGAAACACTGGTGAAAAAAGAGTGGGATAAGTACAAAGAGGATCAAGAGAAGCAAAAGAATGCCCTGGCGGCGGAGAAAAAAAAGGATACCAGTTACCAGCAACTTGTTGATCAGGCGAAAAGCCAATATCAATCCGGTCAATATGAGAACGCCTTGCACAGCATTGAACTGGCTAGAATTGAAAAGAGCACAAAGGAGCTTGCAGATTTTGAGACTGTGGTGAAAAGAGAGTGGGATAAGTACAAGGAGGATCAAGAAAAGCAAAAGAATGCCCTGGCGGAGGAGAAAAAAAAGGATACCAGTTACCAGCAACTTGTTGATCAGGCGAAAAGCCAATATCAATCCGGTCAGTTTGAGAACGCCCTGCGCAGCATCAAACTGGCCGAGATCGGGATGACCACGCCGGAGCTTACCAAACTTGAAGATTTAGTAAAGCAAGAGATAGATAAATTAGAAAAGCGAAAGCAAGAGGAAGCGGGGCGGCAGAAGGCGGAAGACGAACGCAAGAAGCAAGAGGAGGAGAAGCGCATCAAGCAGGATGAGGAACAAAGGAAGCTCCAGGAAGAACAGGAGAAACAGAAGCAGGCAGCGGAGGAAGAGAAAAAAAAGGCCGGGCAAATCTGGCCAGAGCCGAAAATAGGCATGCAGTTTGTTTATGTCCCGAGCGGTAATTTCCTGATGGGTTCGGATAATGGCGTGTCAGATGAGAAGCCGGTGCACCGGGTGGAGCTGGATGGGTTCTGGCTGGGGAAATACGAGGTGACCCAGAAGCAGTGGGATGCCGTGATGAGAGGCAATCCGGCTGATTTTTTTAGCAAAGGTGACACCCACCCTGTGGAACAGGTGAGTTGGGATGACGTGCAGAAATTTATCCGCCGCTTGAACCAGCTGACCGGATTGGTTTTTCGCTTGCCGACCGAGGCCGAATGGGAGTATGCCTGCAAGGCTGGAATGAGCGGTGAGACATATGGCGATATTGCGTTGATTACCTGGTACGACGGCAATTCCAAAGGCGAGACTCATGCGGTGGGTCAGAAGAAAGCGAACGCCTGGGGGCTCTATGACATGCTGGGAAATGTGGGTGAATGGTGCCAGGACTGGTACGGCCCCGGGTATTATACAGACAGCCCGAGCCGCAATCCCCCGGGGCTTTTTGCCGGAACGCTGCGCGTCTATCGGGGCGGCAGTTGGTTCAGCAAGGCGCAGCTCGTGCGCGCGTCCGTTCGCCTGCACCAAGTTCCCTCGACCAAGAGCAACAAAATTGGTTTCCGCCTGGCCATTGATAAAAACAAGGTTAACGTAAAATAATTCGCGCGTTAAAAAAATCCTGACTGTGGGGAAATCATTTTAGCCAATTCAGTGTTTCCGGTTGACTCGGTCCCGCGGTGTATGTTATAAATCTGCAATTATAAACGTTGCGAATATGGAGTTCTGCGGGTAAAAATATGTCGGCGAGTATAAAGCGAGTTAATCTGAAGAGTGAGCAAGGATGATCGAGAGCAGGGGTTCTTCGGGCCCTGACCTTTCGGGGTTGAGGATTGCGGATGGCGCCCGCGCCGCCGGGGGCCGCCGCCGGATCCTGTACTTTGTCGCCCTGGTCGTTTTCGCACTCGTGCTGGTAATTGCGGCCGTGGTGGCGCTACGCGCCGGAGCAACGGTTGTCGAGGTGGCCGCCGCGCGGCCAGCCGGTGATGCCGCCTCCAGCACGCTTCTCAATGCCAGCGGTTATGTCACCCCCCGCCGACGGGCCACGGTGGCGGCCAAGATTACCGCGCGAGTCGTTGACGTTTACGTCGACGAAGGGATGGAAGTGGGTGAGGGCCAGCTCCTGGCGCGCCTGGACGACTCCGATGCACGGCGCCGTTTGCTCGCGGTGCAGACGCAGCGGGACGCGACCGCGGCCCAGATCAAAAATCTCGAGGTCAACCTCATCAACGCGGAGCGCGAGCTTCACCGGCAAGAGGAACTCGAAAAGGACGGCATCACCAGCGTGCAGGCCCTTGATCTGGCGCGCACGGCGGCCGATAGTCTGAGGGCTCAGGTCGGGGCGGCTCAAGAGCAGGTGCGGTCCGCCGACGCCCAGATCGCTGTGGCCCAGCAGGATGTGGATAACTGCACGGTGCGCGCGCCTTTTGCCGGCGTCGTGGTTTCCAAGGACGCCCAGCGCGGCGAGATGGTCTCGCCGATTTCTGCCGGTGGTGGCTTCACGCGCACGGGCATCGCCACCATCGTGGACATGGCCTCAATCGAGATCGAGGTGGATGTCAACGAATCCTACATTGCCAGGGTCAAACCCGGTCAGCGGGTCGAAGCGGTGCTCGATGCCTATCCGGAATGGCGTATCCCGGCCAAGGTGCGGACGGTGATCCCCACGGCCGACCGTCAGAAAGCCACTGTCAAGGTGCGCATCTCGTTCGATCAGCTCGACCCGCGCATCCTGCCGGACATGGGAGTGAAAGTCGCTTTCCTGGCGAACGAACCAGACAGCGGCCGGGTGCCGGCGCGCGCCCTGGTGCCGAGAGAATCCCTGCGCCAGCTCAATGGCCAGCCGGTGGTATTTGTTTTCCGGGACGGTGTTCTGGAAAGGCGCGCGGTGAGCCTCGGTGCCGACCGGGGCGGTGACGTGGAGATCACGGGAGGTCTTGGGCCGGGCGATCGGGTCGTCGTGAAAGGTCCCGCGGGTTTGCGCGACGGGCAACGGGTGAAGGTGAAGTGAAAAAGCGCATACGCGTGGGGCTTGGAATTCAGGCGTTGGCGTCTAGCCGCGGCTTGGTAACCAACTTTCGAGCTTCATATGGAGGAGGACGACATGGTGCGGGTTGATGGAAAAGAGAAGGGCACCAGCCTGGTCAGAGTGCGCAACCTGGACAAGAAGTACCAACGCGGCAGCGAGGAGATCCACGTCCTTCAGGGCTTGAACCTGGACGTCGACAAAGGCGAGTTCGTCGCCTTCATGGGTCCCAGCGGCTCGGGCAAGACCACGCTCCTCAACCTGCTGGGAGGGCTCGATTTGCCGACCTCCGGCAGCATCACGGTGGCCGGCGATGAGATCACTCACATGTCGGCCAGAAGGCTCACGGCCTGGCGCGCACGCCACGTGGGCTTTGTCTTCCAGATGTACAACCTGATTCCGGTCCTGACCGCTTTCCAGAACGTGGAACTGCCCCTCTTGCTCACCAGGCTTTCCAAATCCGAGCGCCGGCAACATGTCGAAACCGCGCTCGGGGTGGTCGGTCTCTCCGACCGCATGGATCACTACCCGCGCCAGCTTTCTGGAGGGGAGGAACAGCGGGTGGCGATTGCCCGCGCCATTATCGCCGACCCCACATTCCTGTTGTGCGACGAGCCCACGGGTGATCTCGACCGCAAGACCGCTGGTGAAATCATGGACCTCATTGTGCAACTGGTGGAAAAACACGCCAAGACCGTCCTGATGGTCAGCCACGATCCGCGTGCCGCTGAGCGCGCCGGTGTCTGCTCCATCTGGACAAGGGGGTGCTGGTCGAGGCCTCCCGGAATGGGAGCGGTGCATGAAGTTCTTCCGTATGGTGTGGGCCAACCTGCGCCGCAAGAAAATGCGCACGGTGCTGACTATCGGTTCGTTTGCCGTGGCCCTCTTTCTCTATGGGCTGCTGGCCGCGATCCGTACAGCCTTCAGCGGCAATACCGGCGTGGCGGGCGCGGATCGCCTCGATGTGCTCAACAAGATCTCAATGATCATGCCGCTGCCCTACTCCTACCGCGAACGGCTGCTGCAGGTGCCGGGGGTCGCGGGCGTGACCTACGCGACGTGGTTCGGCGGGGTCTACCAGGACGAGCGCAACTTCTTCCCGCAATTTGCCGTGGACAAGGACACGTGGTTTGATATCTACTCGGAATACACCGTCCCCCAGGCGCAGCGCCAGGCGTTCCTGAGCGACCGTCAAGGCTGCATCATCGGCCGCAGCCTGGCCAAGCGCTTCGGCTTCACGGTCGGCAGCCGGACCCCTCGAGGGGCACGATCTGGACGGGAACGTGGGAGTTCAATGTGGCCGGGATCTTTGACAGCGTCCAGCCCTTTGCGGACACGAGCAGCATGTTTTTCCGCTACGATTACCTGGAGGAGCAGCGGCGATTCTTCAAGGGCAGCGTCGGCTGGTATGTTGTGAAACTCGGCAATCCGGACGATGCCGTCAAGGTCGCCAAGACCATCGACGGGCTTTTCGCCAACTCGCCGTACGAGACACTCACCCAGACGGAGAAAGCGTTTGCCGCTTCCTTTGCCAAGCAGATGGGCAACGTCGAGTTCCTGGTCATGGCTATCGGATCGGTGGTCTTTTTCACGCTCTTGTTGATCACCGGCAACACCATGGCCATCGCCGTGCGCGAGAGTCCGGCGAGCTGGCCGTTCTCAAGACAATCGGTTACTCGGATATCCGCGTGCTGGGGCTCATCCTGGCCGAAGCGATCCTCATTGCGGCGCTGGGGGGCTTCCTCGGACTGGCTCTCGCCAAAACCGTGATCCCCGGTGTCTCCCGCGCCCTGCCGATGCTGGGGATGCTCTATGTCTCGCCGCTCACCTTTGTCCTGGGTTTTTTGCTGGCCCTGGGTGTGGGGGCCGTGGCGGGACTGCTGCCGGCGGTTGGCGCCATGAGGCTCCGAGTCGTGACCGCGCTGCGGAGGGTGTGAGATGGCCATCCCACTGGCCTACAACGTGCGCAGTGTCTTTCAGCGCTGGACTTCGGCCATCGTGGCGGTTCTGGGCATTACCGGCACCGTGGGGGTGTTCGTGGCTGTGCTGGCATTGGCGAACGGATTTCGGGCCACGCTGGTGGCGTCGGGCTCGCCGCGGAACGCGATCGTCCGGCGGGCCGGTTCCGACTCCGAGATGGTGAGTGCGGTGACCCTGGAGCAGTTCCGCCTGATCGCCGACGCTGCGGGAGTTGAGCGTGATGCCCAGGGGCCGCTCGTCTCGGGGGAGGTCGTGGTGATCGCCTCGTTCGCCCTGGCCCAAACGGGCACCGACGCCAACGTCCAGGTGCGGGGGGTCACTCCGCGGGTCTTGGATGTGCGCGACAACGTGCGCATCACCGCCGGCCGCTTCTTTCAAACGGGGCTGGCAGAGCTCGTCATAGGGAGCAACGCCGTTAAAAGCTACCGCGCGCTCACCTTGGGGAACACGGTGCGTTTCGGAGGCGGCTCCTGGAAGGTCGTGGGGGTCTTTGACGCCGGCGGCAGCGCTTTCGATTCCGAAGTATGGTGCGACGCCAACGTCCTCAATGAAGTGTACAAGCGGCCGACGAACATCTTCCAGTCGGTCACGGCTCGCCTCGTCTCGGCTTCCGCGCTGACGGCATTCAAAGAGTCGCTCACGGCCAACCCGCGGCTATCGGTTCAGGTGGACCGGGAAACGGAATACTATGAGAAACAGTCGCGGGCGCTCACCACGCTGATCCGCATCGTGGGCTTTCTTGTCGCTGCCGTCATGGGCGTCGGGGCGATATTCGGCGCCCTCAACACCATGTATTCGGCGGTCGCCGAAAGGTCCCGCGAGATAGCCACCATGCGGGCCCTCGGGTTCGGGAGTGGGACCGTCGTGCTTTCTTTTGTCATGGAATCCCTTTTCATTGCCTTCCTGGGCGGCGTGCTGGGATGCCTGGCGGTCCTGCCGATGAACGGCTTCACCACCGGCGCCTTGAACTGGCAGACGTTCTCGCACCTGGCGTTCGCTTTTCGCATCACGCCCGGATTGCTCGTCCAGGGGATCCTCTTCGCGCTGTTCATGGGATTGCTGGGTGGAGTCCCGCCGGCCATCCGCGCCGCCAGCCAGCCGGTCGCAGTCGCCCTGCGAAAACTCTAGAACCGCAGCGTCTGGGAAGGCAACATGATTGAGCCGATGTCTGGGAATCGTGGCGGGTGAAGCGCACCCGGCGGGATTCGAACACGCAGCCTACTGAGTAGAAGTCGGTGCCCAGAAAGGCCGTCAACTATCATTTCAAAGAATACAAGAGGATTTTTCGTCATTCCGGGAGAGATGGTACCGGATTTTTCCATGATGCTACTAAAACTTATTTTGTTTTGATCAGCCTGACTTAGTAACTGTCCCTCAACATTATCTTTTTCAGGATTCTCTTTTTTTCGTAGATAGACAATCCCTTAAAATTAAAATCAAAATTACTCTTCTTAGAAACGTCAATTATGATTCCAATGATAGCTCCGGCCAGTAATCCAATCGGGCAGGTAATCAAATATGCCACAGGCCACAATTCAGTATTTTTATCACCTGCTGCTAAACCCCCAAAAAGCGTAGCTATTAAACCTCCGGCCAACAAACCGCCTAAAGTGGTCCAGCCAACAACTTTTTTTGTTTTGCTCAGACTAATTCCGTGAATGTCATCCAAGTTGATTTTCATGAGCCCCGGACCAGAATATGGATAGGGTAGCACCGACAATGTTTTGTCCTGCAGGCTGACCAGTTTGACCTTTTCAAGTTTCATGGTCGAGGTGGTGATGAATACTTGAGGCATTATCTTGGAGACGTATTCCCTGTCCGGCTCGGTCTGCACCTCCGTACCGCTGGTTTGCAGGCCGGCGGTTGAACAGCGACTGATGGAAAAAATAAACGCTATTAAGGTCGTCAATGAAACGAATTTTTTAACCATTTTCTCCTCCCTTTTCCCATGACTTTAATCTCTTCCCGCCGTGAAAATTCTAACTCTTTGTCAATGAAAAAAGCAATTTTTTAACAACATCCATGATTGCGTTAGGGTTTGGGGCGGGGACCGGCCGGGTTTGACTCGGAAATCGCGGTCTGATACCATTGGCTCACACGTTGGAGGGCATCATGAGCACACGGCGCCGCTTCCTTGGTCAGATTCTCGCCACTCTCGGGGGCTTCGGCCTCGGCGTGCGCGACCTTCTGTCGCATCCCGTCGCCGCCATCAAGCACTACCTGATGGAAGGCCCGCCTGGGACCGAGACGGTCATCAACGGAAAGCGCTATCTCTACTTCGGCGGCACGAGCTACTACACGCTCCAGATGCACCCCGAAGTCCTGAAAGCCGCGCACGAGGCTATCGACCGCTACGGGATGCACTCCTCGACGAGCCGCGCCAGCGGCGGCTACGGCAACACGCCTTTGTACGAGGAGGTTGAGCGCGCCGCCGCGAGATTCTTCGGCACCGAGGACGCCGCCTACATGGCTTCGGGCTACCTGACGAATGTCGCGGCCCTCCAGGTGCTCCGCCAGCAGCAGGGCTTCGACGTTATCTTCCAGGACGCGATGGGCCACTACTCGATCGTGGATTTTTCGCAGTCGTTCGGCCTTCCGGTCGTCACCTTCGCTCACCGCGACCCGGGCGACCTGGCCGCGAAACTCAAAGCCAATCTCAAGGCCGGTCAGAGGCCGATCGTCCTGAGCGATGGCATCTTCCCTGTGCCCGGAGAGATCGCCCCGGTCGCCCGAATATATCAAGGTCCTCGAGCCCTATAACGGCCTGCTGTGGCTTGACGACTGTCACGCTCTGGGGGTCATCGGCCCGAACGGCCGCGGCACGTACGACCATTTCGGCGTCAAGGGCGATCATCTCCTCTACGGCGGAACGATGAGCAAGGCCTTCGGCGGGTACGGAGGCATCATTCCCGCGACGACGGCCTTGGCCGCGGGCATCCGCAGCGGGCACATCATGTCCGGCGCGACCATGCCTCCCTCGGCCGCGGCGGGAGCCGCGGTCAAGGGCCTCGAGCTCCTCACGGCCCACCCGGAATGGCGCGCCAAGCTGTGGGCGAACGCTAAGCGCCTCAAGTCCGGCATCAAGGCCCTCGGGTTCCCGGTGAACGACACGGTCGTGCCGGTGGTCTCGTTCTCCCTGGGCAAAGCCGAGGACATGGAGCGCGTCCACGACGAGCTCATGAACCGCGGCATCGTCATCCAGTTGTCGCATTACGTCGGGGCAGGCCCGGCCGGCGTCCTGCGCATCGTTGTCTTCGCCACGCATACCAACGAGCAGATCGACCGATTGCTCTCAACGCTCAAAGCTCTGGTCTGAGGAGTCATCATGAAACTGACGCGCAAACAATTCCTGCGGGGGATGGGCGGCGCCGCGGCGACCGCTGGCCTGGGTTCACTCGTGCCGCACGGACTGGCCGCCGCGGCCAAGACGGGCGAAGGCCTGCGCAAGCCGAAGGTCGTGAGCGTCGAGGTCTTCCCGTTCAACATGACCCTGAAGGAGGTCATGAAGATCGCCCTGGCCACGCCCTTCACGGCCGACAACGTCCTCGTCCGCCTCCGCACCGACGACGGCGTCATCGGCTACGGCGAGTCCTCGCCCTACTCGGCGGTGATGGGGGAGACCCAGGCCAGCGATCTCGTCCTGGCCAAGCCGCTGGCCGCGATGGTCAAGGGGCGCGATCCCTTCACCCTGCCTCAGATCATCGACGCCATGACCGGCTTCTCCCCGACCTCGCCCGGCATCACCGCCGCCTTCGAGATGGCCCTCTGGGACATATGCGGCAAAGTGGCCGGCCAGCCCATCTACCGCCTGCTCGGAGCCGCGCGCGAGTCGTTCGAGACCGACCAGACCGTTTACCTGGACGCCTCCGAGGTCATGACTGCCAAGTCCCTGGCCATCGCCCAACGCGGGTTCAAGAACATCAAGGTCAAGCTGGGCGAGACACCGGAGAGCGATATCGCCCGGGTGAAGGCCATCCGCGAGGCGGTCGGCCCCGGCGTCGCCCTGCGCACGGACGCCAACCAGGCCTGGACGGTGTCCAACGCCATCCGGACCCTGCGCGGCCTCGAGCCGTACCATGTCCAGTTCTGCGAACAGCCTGTCCCCTACTGGGACTGGGCCGGGCTGAAGCAGATCAGGAACAATTCTCCCGTTCCGGTCATGGCCGACGAGTCCGTCCACTCGCCCCACGACGCCATCACCGGCATCCGCGAGGAGGCGATGGACATGATCAACATGAAGCTGATGAAGACCGGCGGCATTCTGCAGGCCGTGCGGCTGGCCCACATCGCCGCGGCGGCCAACGTGCCCTGCATGCTCGGTTGCATGAACGAGACGCGGGTGGCCCTGACGGCCGCGGCCCATGTCGTCATGTCGCAGGAGATCATCCGCTACGCCGACCTGGATGCGTTCCTCGAACACGAGGCCGACCCGGTCATGGGCGGCATGCGGGTCAAGGCCGGCGTCGTGACCCTGCCGGACGCCCCGGGTCTGGGCCTCGACATCGACCCGGCGTTCCTGAAAAAACTTCAACCCTTGGTACTGTGATCCGGGCTCAAGGAATCATCCCCCGAAAGCCCATCAGCCCTAATCGTCCGCCATCGAGGTTCCTGTGAAAAGAATCCCTCCCCTTGATATCGTTGTCTGCCTGGTTCTTATCGTCACGACTCTCTCGGCCGCGCCGGTCAAGCCGGCTCCGCTCAGCCTCGAGCCCCAGGCCCTGGCCGCCTTCCTGTCCGAAGAGGTCGCGAGCAAAGACCTCGTCGGCCTGTCGCTGGCCGTCATGCGCGACGGCAAGCTGATCTGCGCTGGTGGCGCGGGCCAAAGCTCGATCGCGTACAAACTGCCCGTGGGGCCCGAAACGATGTTCGCCATCGGGTCGATCACCAAGCAATTCACGAGCGCCTGCATCCTCCTGCTCGCCGAGGACGGCAAATTGTCGGTGACCGACAAGGTCGCCAAGTGGTTTCCGGGTTTAACTGCGGCCGGCCAGATCACGGTCCTTGACCTCATGAACCATGTCTCGGGCTACCCGGATTATTATCCGCTCGATTTCGTGGACCGTCCCATGCAGAAGCCCATCCTGGTCGATGAGCTAATCCGCCGCTTCGGGACGCGCCGCCTCGATTTCGAGCCCGGCACGCGCTATTCGTATAGCAACACGGGGTATATCATCCTCGGCCGAATCATCTCCAAGGTCAGCGGCCGGCCCTATGCGGAATTCCTCCAGGAGCGCATCCTGAATCCGCTCGGCCTCACCCACACCGTGTTCGAACCCAACCCGGCGAGCGCGGGCCTGGCCCAGGGCTATGTGACCTTCGCCCTCAGCCCACCGGAGCCGGCGACTCCCGAAGGTCCGGGCTGGGTCGGTGCAGCCGGCGCCCTCTATTCGACCCCGTCCGACCTTGTGAAATGGGACATGGCCTTGATCGGCGGCAAAGTCCTCAAGCCGGAATCCTTCAAGCTGATGACGATGCCGCGGACGCTCAAGGACGGAACGATTTCCAACTATGGCTGCGGCCTCGGCGTCCGCAAGCGCAGCGCCGATACCATTCTCAACCACAGCGGGGCCGTCGCGGGCTTTTATGCCCTGAACACGGTCATCCCTTCGACCCGGTCGGCCGTGGTCCTGCTCTCGAACCTCGACAGCTACACCGCCGTGGATGCCGTCTATGGACGCCTGATGGAGGCGCTCCTGCCGGTGCTGCCTCCGTCCCCCGCGAAGCCCGCCGAACCGGCGCCGGCCAGGAAGCCCGAGCCTCCCCGCGGCGTTCCCGTCGTTTCCGGGCCGCCGGCGCCCGAAGCGGCGCGCCTGCTTTTCCTGCAACTGCAGAAGGGCGATGTCGACCGGACCAAGCTCGGCGATGAATACAACGCCTTCTTGACCGACGAGAAGGTCCGCGGCGCGTCCGCGCGGCTCAAGGCGTTCGGCGAGCCGACGGCCGTGGAAGTCATATCCGTGGCCGAGCGCGGCGGCATGGAAGTCGCCCGCACGAGGCTCGTGTTCCCCAAGGGCGCGCTCAGGGGGTTGATGTATCGTACGCCCGACGGCAAGGTCCAGCAATTCTTCGTGCTCAAGGATTAGGGGTAACCTGCCCCCCAGGCTTAGACGCCGATCTTAATAAAAAACGCTGACCCCTGACAACCAAACCGCTTCTCAGTGCGTATAATAATTCTCGATACAAGTATGGATAAATTCGTCTTTATGGAGGAACCAATGAAGTTTTTCGCAACTCGTGCTCTGAAACCGCTCCTGGCGCTTCTCGTCCTCATCGTCTCCCTGGGGAGCGCGTTCCCACTCCAGGCCCAGGACAGGCCCTTGTGGCTGCGCTATCCGGCGATCTCTCCGGACGGGCAAAGCATCCTCTTCTGCTACAAAGGCGATATTTATAGGGTTTCCTCCTCGGGCGGCCAGGCCATTCCCCTGACCATCAGCGAGTCCCACGATTTTGCCCCCGTCTGGAGCCACGACGGCAAGTTCATCGCCTTCGCTTCAGACCGCTACGGCAATTTCGACGTCTTCATCATGCCGGCCTCCGGCGGGGAAGCCACGCGCCTGACGTATCATTCCGCCGACGACATCCCCAGCAGTTTTACGGCCGACGGCCAGCGCATCCTCTTCACCTCGACGCACCAGGACCTGGTGACGAACGTGCAGTTTCCGATGTCCGTGTTCCCGGAGCTGTACAGCGTCTCGGTGAAAGGCGGCGAGGCCGCGCTCGTCCTGACTCAGCCGGCCATTTCGGCCACGGTCAATCCCGCCGGGGACAAGATCATCTATCACGACCAGAAAGGCTACGAGAGCGACTGGCGGAAGCACCACACCTCCGCGGTGACCCGTGACGTCTGGGTCTATGATCTGAAAACGAAAAAGAACACCCAGCTCACGACCTTCAAGGGCGAAGACCGCAACCCCGTTTTTGACGCCAACGGCGATGATTATTATTACCTGAGCGAACAGGGCGGCTCGTTCAACGTTTACCGCAGTTCCCTGAGCCGGCCGACGCAATCCACGGCCGTGACTGCTTTCAGCAAGAATCCCGTCCGGTTCCTGACCCGCTCGAGCACAGGCGTCCTGTGCTTCGGCTACGACGGCGAAGTGTACACCCAGGCCGGCGGCGCGGCCCCGCGGAGGGTCGAGGTCCGCATCGCCCAGGACGGCCGCCAGGTCCTGCAGCAGAACGTGCCTGTCCAGGGCGGCATCACCGAGATGCGGCTGTCGCCCAATGGCAAGGAGATCGCCTATGTGTTCCGCGGCGAGGTCTTCGTCGGCAGCGTCGAGGGCGGCGTCGCCAAGCGCATCACCAATACCCCCTGGCAGGAACGGAGCGTGAGTTTCAGCCCCGACGGCCGGACCCTGATCTACGCCGCGGAAAAAGACAACAACTGGAACATCTACACGACCTCGATCGCGAGGAAAGAGGAGCCCTATTTCTACGCCTCGACGGTCCTGAAGGACGACACCGTGGTAGCCACGCCGGCCGAGGAATTCCAGCCTCAATTCTCGCCGGACGGCAAAGAGGTGGCCTACCTGGAAAACCGGGTGGTGCTGAAGGTCATCAACCTGGCCTCGAAGCAAACCCGGACGATCCTGCCGGCGGAATACAACTATTCCTATGCCGACGGCGACCAGAACTACCGCTGGAGCCCGGATGGAAAGTGGTTCCTGGTCCAGTTCGGTTATGTCCGCCTGTTCACGCCGCAGGTCGGCCTGGTCTCAAGCGACGGGAAGGGCCGGGTCATCAACCTGACCAAGAGTGGTTTCGCAAATTTCGACCCCCGCTGGGGCATGGACGGCACGATGATGTACTTTGGTCCACCAGGGAAGGCGCGGCCGACATGGCTGGGGATGCCATGACCGGGGACATTTACGGCATGTTCTTCACCCGGGACGCCTATGACCGGTTCAGGCTGTCCAAGGTCGATTACGACCTGCTGAAGGAGCAGGAGGACAAGGCCAAGGAAGAGAAGGAGAAAGAGGGCAAGGACAAAGCCAAGGACTCCAAGGCCAAAGAGGCCGCGGTCAAGAAAGAGGAACCGAAGAAAGACCTCGTCATCGAGTTCGAGGGTCTGGCCGAGCGCAAGGCCCGCTTCACCGTCAATTCCGCAGACATCGCCGGCGTGGCCCTGACCAAAACCGGAGACAAGCTCTTCTACCTGGCACGCTTCGAAAAGGGCTATGACCTGTGGGTGACCGAGCTCCGGACAAAGGATACCAAGCTGTTTGCCAAGCTGGGGGCTGCGAACGCGTCGCTGGAGCTCTCGGCCGACGGCAAGGCCCTTTTCGTCCTGGCCGAGGGGAAGGTGACCAAGATTGATCCCGAAAGCGGCAAGATGGATCCGGTGGCTATCGGGGGCGAGATGGCCCTCGACCAGTCCGCCGAGAAGGCTTACATGTTCGATCACATGTGGCGGCAGATCAAGCAGAAGTTCCTGGTGGCCAACCTGTACGGGGCGGACTGGGATTTCTATTACACGACCTACCGCAAGTTCCTGCCCTACATCAACAACAACTATGACTACGCGGAGATGGTCAGCGAAATGCTGGGCGAGCTGAACGCCTCCCACACCGGCTGCCGCTATTCCGGACCGCGCACGCAATCTGGCGATGCCACGGCCTCACTGGGCCTGTTCCTGGACTACGATTATGCCGGTCCCGGCCTGAAGGTCACTGAGATCCTGAGCGGCGGCCCGCTGGACAAAGCGGCCCTCAATATCCGGGCGGGGCATATCATCGAAAAGATCGACGGCCGGGCCCTCGACGGCGCCGTCGACCACTACCAGCTCCTGAACAGGAAGGCCGGACAGCTCACCCTGCTTTCGGTTTACGACCCGGCGACGCAGAAGCGCTGGGAAGAGGCCGTCAAGCCCATTTCTCTGGGCCAGGAGAACGGCCTGCTCTACAGGCGCTGGGTCAAGGCTCGCCGCGCGGAAGTCGACCGCCTCTCCGGCGGACGCGTCGGCTATGTTCATGTCCGAAGCATGAACGATTCCAGCATGCGGACGGTCATCGAGGAAGTCCTGGGCCTCAGCATCGACAAGGAGGCCCTGATCGTCGATACCCGGTTCAACGGCGGCGGCAACCTTCACGACAAACTCGCGGACTTCTTGAACGGCAAAAAGGTCTTCGACATCCTGCCCCGCGGACAGCTCGTCGGCTACGAACCCTACGACAAATGGATCAGGCCGTCCATCGTCCTGATGGGCGAGTGCAACTATTCGGACGCCCATCTGTTCCCGGTGGAGTACAAGATCCGGGGCATCGGCAAGACGCTGGGCATGCCCGTGCCGGGCACGGGGACCTTCGTCTGGTGGGAAAGCCAGATCGACCCCACTTTGGTGTTCGGCATCCCCCAGGGCGGCTGGCGCACGCTGGAAGGAATCCTGTGCGAGAACAACCAGCTCGAGCCTGACATCCTGGTCAAGAACGACCCGGACATCATGGCCGCCGGACGGGATCAGCAGATCGAGGCGGCGGTCAAGGAGTTGCTGAAGAAGTAACCTTGGGTCATACGGCCGGCCACCCACCAACGCCAGAGGGGGATGGTACTGATCTTTTTTGTGGAAAAGTCTGGAAACGCTGGCGGGTAAAGCGCACCCGGCAACAATTCGCCGGACCGCCGCGTCCGCCATCTGCGTGAGGGCTAGTTTATCCTGCGGTACAAATCCGGTTTTTAAAAATGAAATAGCACCATACTTCAGGGACCCGCGAGGCCGGCCCGTCGCTCCTTGGACCGATTTAGGGAAAGCAAATCAATTATCACTATTTATAGTGGTAAAGTTCAATAGTCAATTCGGCTCTACCGTCACGTCGATACTTGCTTTCCATAGGCAACTGATTTTTTGGGTCGGCTATAACTTCGATAAGTACGGTATGCTCTTGGCCGGCTACATAATACAATCTATTGCCGAAAATAACCGTCTTGCCATTAAGAATGATATTAAATCGCCCATGATTGGCGTCGGTAGTATAGTAATCCCAACCCAATCTATATTGAGCAGAGTACCAAGTGCTTGCAGCAACATTGCTGAAGCCCCCACCGTCTTGGAATAAGAACAAATTATCAGGTTTCTTGATAAACCGGAAGTCAAAAAGAACTTGGCTCAAATTTTGTTGCGTTCCATTATTCATTATCCATATTTCAAAAGATGCCGAATGCATGCTTTGCACAAAATTCCTTATCTGGCAGACCAGGTCGATGGCAGGCATCTCAGGATTCAGGGCAGTGATTGGCGGCTTTTTAATTGGAATCAAAGGTTGTGGCTGCTGCGTGGCAGGTTTGGAACTGATCGTTGAGGCATAGGTTTGACCTGTCCCCTGAGTGCCAAAGGTAATGGAAAATGGGGCGCTGTCGCCAAATACTTGATTCTCAATGGTTTGCACCCTGATGATATAGGTGCCGGTCTTGAGCGTGCCAGGAACGGTCCAGATAAAACTGCCGCTATTGTTCGTGCTTTCGCTGATGGTCGCCTTGAGCATGTTTCCGGAAAATAAGAGAAGTTTCACCCGGGAATTCATGCTGCCTGTGCTGGTCCAGGTTACTGTGCAGGAGCGTCCAAGGAACAGGCTTGTTCCCGCATGCGGGTTGGTCACAGAAATGGTCTGAGCATAGGAAAAACCAACCATACATGCCCAAACAATGAAAAATAAACGTAACTTTTTCATTTTATACCTCCCCAATTTCTTTCTAATTAAATAGATAACACAAATATTAAGACCAATCAATGAGATGCCTATCCTCTTCAACAGATAAGTGAAAAAGTGAATGTTGCCCGTCCGGTAAAAGCGCCTTGTTGGGACTGTTCGCTTGATGGAGGGTTGGGTCGCTTCAACGTGAAGGGAGCGGTTGTGACATATTTGTTACAGAGGGAAGGCGCTGCAGCTGGGCTGAGACGGCTGTTTTCACAGTGAACAAGAGATCGGAATGCAAGCACTTTGTTATAAATTTGTGACAAAACCTACTGATCTTTTCTGTGGGGGAGTCTGGAAACATTGATGGGTGAAGCGCACCCGGCGTGACTCGAACACGCAGCCTACTGATTAGAAGTCAGTTGCTCTATCCTTTGAGCTACGGGTGCCTTAACCTCGGGGCGAGTAGATTCGAACTACCGACCTCCTGCTCCCAAGGCAGGCGCGCTGACCAGGCTGCGCTACGCCCCGTTGCCTAAATCTCCGAAATATCTCTTCTCAACCGCTTGCGGATGCGCTTGAGGGCTTGGGCCTGTTTAAACCGCTTCTTTTCGCCGGGCTTGAGGTAAATGGCGTGCTTCTTGATTTCCTTGATGATCGCTTCCTTCTGGACCTTGCGCTTGAAACGCCTCAACGCGCTTTCAAACGATTCGCCTGGCTGCAATTCCACATAAGCCAATTGTGATCACACTCCTTATGATTTGCTCGAACGCAGTGCTATTTATAACCCATTTCGGCTTTCAAGTCAAGCCGGCCTGCGGGCGCAAGGGATGTTGCAAAAGGGGACCGGCCGGTTTACAATACAGCCATGATCCGCAAAGTGGTTTTCCCGGTGGCCGGTCTGGGCACGCGCCTGCTGCCCGCCACCAAGGAGATCCCCAAGGAGATCCTGCCGGTCATCGACAAGCCGCTGATTCATTACGCGGTGGAAGAAGCGCTGGCCAGCGGCTGCGAGGAGTTCATCTTGGTCACTGCCCGCGGCAAGGAGGCTCTGGAGAATTATTTACGCCCCACCCGGAACTCGAGCGGCTACTGGCCGAGCAGGGCAAGAGCGGGCTGCTCCAGGGGCTGGAAAAATTTTACGCCCAACGTTTCGTTTTTCTGCGCCAGCCCCGGCCGCTGGGTTTTGGCCACGCCATGGCCCTGGCCCGAACTGGCCGTGGGCGATGAGCCGTTCGCCATGTCGCTGCCCGACGACCTGATCATTTCCCGCCGACCGGTGCTGGCCCAGATGGCCAAGGTTTTCCAAACGTACCGAGTCGCCGATTATCGCCTTGATGCACGTGCCGGAGCAGGAGGTGCGCCGCGCTACGGCATCGTTGCCGGCGATGCTATCTGGAGAAAAGCCTTGTCGAGATCAAGACCCTGATCGAGAAACCGAGGCGGTCGCAGGCACCGTCCAATTTCGCCGTCATCGGCCGTTACATCCTGACCCCCGATCTGTTCCCGCTGCTGGAGCGAGGGCGGAAGGGGGCCGGCGCGGAAATTCAGCTGACCGACGCCCTGATCGAGCTGATGAAAACCCGGCGCCTGCTGGGTTATTTCTTTGAAGGCCGGCGTTTCGACGTGGGCACGGCGGCCGGGTATGTCGAAACCATGATCGAAGTGGCCCTGCACCGGCCGGACACGCGCGCCCAGACGCGGGCCGTGCGGCCCGCATCTGCCATGAGGAAAAGCTATGAAATTTTTTCCACCACCGCCGATGTGGGCATCCGCATCCGCGGCAACGATTTCACCCGAGCTCTGGCGCAACGCCCTGCTGGCGCTGAATGAGCCTGGCGTTCGGACGGCGCCTGCAGTGTCCGGCCGGAGGGCGGGTGCGCCTCTTTCAGTTCCAGGGAGACAGTTGCGAGCACGTGCTGGTCAACCTGCTGGCCGAGGCATTGTTCCAGATGTTTGAGAAGAAACGGGCGGTGGCGGACATCGAGTTTGTCGAGGCGCAGCCCGAACGCCTGCGGGCACGGCTGAGGCTTGTCCCCTGGCCCCGACCGCCGATAATCGAAATCAAGTCGGTCACCTACCACAACCTCCGGATCGTCGAAAAGAACGGACAGCTCCGGGCCGACGTGGTTTTTGACGTGTAGGGACGCAACCGGCAATGAATAAATCGGAATTGGAAAAAATCACCCCCTACCGCTGGCGCCTGAACCGGCGCCGAGACGGGAGCATGCGCACCGACGGCGAGCTGTTCGCCAGCGAAGCCATTCTGGACAACGCCCTGGCGGATGGCTCCCTGGAGCAGGTGGTCAATGTCGCCGGCGCTGCCCGAGATCGTGGGCAACTCGTTGGCCATGCCCGACATCCACTACGGCTACGGCTTCTGCATCGGCGGCGTGGCCGCTTTTCCGGCTGACAGCGGCATCGTGCTTCCCGGGGGAGTCGGCTACGATATCAACTGCGGCGTGCGCCTGGTGGCCAGCTCCATTCCCCGCGACGAGCTGGTCAAAAGTGCGCGAGAGCCTCGGCTACGCCATTCTGCAACCGCGTCCCCACCGGCCTGACCTCGCGCAGCAACTACAACCTGGACAAGAAGGGTTTCCTGCGCGTGATCCAGAACGGCGCCGAGCAGATCGTCCGCCACTTTTCCGGCACTCCGCAAGATCTGGCATTCATCGAATCGGGTGGAAAATTGCCCTTTGACCGGCCCGAAATCATCAGTTCCAGAGCCTTCGAGAGAGGCGATTCCCAGCTCGGTTCGCTGGGCTCCGGCAACCACTTCATCGAGATCCAGGAGGTCGAAGAGATCTACGATCCGCATGCTGCCGAGGTGTTCGGCCTGCGGTTGGGTATGGCGGTCATCATGATCCACACGGGCTCGCGGGGCTTCGGCCACCAGGTCGCCTGCGATTATATTGAAACCTGCCGCAAGAAACATTTGCCGCGGATGAAGGTGCAACGACCCGCAGCTGGTGTACGCCGCCATCCGTTCGCCCGAGGGCCAGCAACTACCTGCAGGCGCTCAACGCCGCTTCCAATTTCGCCTGGGCCAACCGCCAGCTGATAATGGAAGACCTCGTCACCATTTTTGAGAAGATTCTTTTCATTCGTCCCGGGCCGGCTTGGGCATGCGCCTGGTCTATGATCAGGCCCACAACATCGCCAAGTTTGAGACGCACCGGTGTCCGGCAACGCCAGGTCGAACTGCTGGTCCACCGCAAGGGCGCCACGCGCGCGTTTGCCGCCGGTCATCCCGATTTGCCTGCGGCCTACCGAGGCGTCGGCCAGCCGGTGCTGATTCCGGGCAGCATGGGCACCCGTTCCTATGTGTTGCGCGGCACCGCCGGCGCCCAGGACCTGACCTTTGCCTCGTCGGCCCACGGCGCCGGCCGCCGCCTCAGCCGCCACCAGGCCATCAAGCTGGCCGCTGGCATCAACGTCGAAGAGCAACTGAAGAAGGAGCAGGTCCTCGTGTTTTCAGCCTTTCCAGCCAAGGCTTGAAAGAGGAGATCCCCGAAGCCTACAAGGACGTGGACGCGGTGGTGGAAACCACGCTGGCAACCGGGATCTCGCTGAAAGTGGCCCGGCTGCGGCCGCTGCTGGTGGTCAAGGGTTAGGGCAGGCGGCGGTCGTTTGGAGGCGTCGGCAGGGTCGTCTTTTCCTCGGCCATCTCGCCCTGGCGGTAGCGAACGGTATACACCGGATTGGTGCTGCTGCTTTTGGCCATGATCAGTTCGATATCGGGGATTTTGTAGGAAAGCCGCAAGGCGGCGAAGCGGGCGATCATCTGGAAATCACCTTCGAAATTGGGATCGTACACCAGAATCACCCGGTTCTGTTCGGCAAAAAACTTCATCTCCGTGATGCCGTGGCCGTTTTTCAGGTAGGCCAGGGTTCCCTCCATCAACTCTCTTTTGCTTTTAGGCGTGCGAGTCAGGCTGATCAGCAGAATGAAGGCGGTGAACACCACCAGCAGGCCGGCGGCGACCGCCCAGATCAACTTGTTGGATTTTTTGGGGTTGATCTTCTTGATCGTGGCTTTAATCATCGCAGGTCGCCTTGTTGCAGGAAAGCGAGAGCCGCTGCGGCAAAAAGGGCGGGCGCCGTTTTCAGCAGCCGCTCGTCAACCTTGAACTGCGGGCTGTGCAGGTCCGTGTCCTCTCCGGTTCCCAAAAAAAAGAACAGGGAAGGAAGGCGCTGGGAAAAGAGGGCGAAGTCTTCGCTGATGGTCATGGGCTCGGCTGTGATCACATTTTCCTCGCCGGCGACGCGCTTGAACACGGGCATCAGCAGGTTGACCAGCGCCTCGCTGTTCTGCACGTGGGGGTTCCCTTTGAAGAAATTGAACTCGTAGCGGATGCCGTAGACCAGCTCCAGCCCTTTGAGGATACGTTCCATGCCCGTTTCGATCAGCTGCTGGGTCGCCAGGGAGAAACTGCGCACCGTGCCTTCCATCTCCACCTCTTCGGCAATGACGTTCAGGCGCACACCGCCGCGGATGGTGCCGATGCTCAGCACCGCTTTTTCGGACGGGTCCTTCAGCCGGCTGATCAGCGACTGGAACTGGACGATAGCCTGGGCCGCGGCGTGAATGGCGTCCACCCCCTGGTGGGGCAGGGCGCCGTGGCTGGCCTTGCCCAGAATTTTGATGTGCACGGATGCGCTGTCGGCCATAATCGGACCCGGCCGTAACGCCACGCATCCGACCGGCAGGTGGGGCATCAGGTGCAAGGCGATGAGCGCATCCAGATGCGGGTTTTCCATGACCCCTTCCCGGATCATCTGCTCCGCGCCTCCGGGCTGGCCGCCCGAGTTGCCCTCCTCGCAGGGCTGAAATATGAAAACCACGGTTCCTGGGATTTGCTCCCGTATCTCGGAGAGCAGGCGGGCGGCGATCAATACGTTGGCCATGTGCACGTCATGGCCGCAGGCGTGCATGGTACCGCTGGTCGCCTGGAAGGGGAGGCCGCTGGCCTCGGCCAGGGGCAGGGCGTCCATATCGGTGCGGATGCCGATGACCGGCGTGGGCCGGCTGCCCTTCAGCACTGCCTTGATGCCATAGCGAGCGATGCCGGAGGTCACTTCCAGGTTCAGTTTCTTGAGGTAATCGAGGATGAAGGCGGAGGTTTTCTTTTCTTGAAAACAGAGTTCGGGCATCTGGTGCAGCTGGCGCCGGATCTGGACCGCCTCCGGGAAATACGCTTCCGCTTTGTCTTTAAGGTATTTAACCTCATCGCTTTGGCCTGCACGCAGCAGCCAGGCCAATGTCAGCCATATCCAGCAGACACTTTTATGTAGTCGCATGCGTTCCTCCCTTCAGGGAACCGGCACGTTGTTGAATATTTCGGTGATGATGTCGTCGCTGCTCAGCTCCTCGGCTTCTGCCTCGTAGGAGAGGATCAGGCGATGGCGCAGCACGTCGCGGCCAGCCGCTTTGATGTCTTCGGGGGTGACGAAGCCCCGGCGGCGGATGAACGCCATAGCCTTGGCCGTTTCCGCCAGGTAGATGGAGGCGCGCGGCGAAGCGCCGAAGCGGATCAGGCTGGCCAGTCTGGGCAGGCCGGCCTCTTTGGGAAAGCGGGTGGCAAAAACCAGGTTGACGATATATTCTTTGATGCGCTCGTCCATGTAGACCGTGCGGCACACCCCCTGCAGTCGGAACAGGTCTTCCTTGGTGCACACCCTGCGCACCGGGATGGAGGCGATCTGCGGCGCCCGCTCGATGATGCCCTTTTCCTCTTCCTTGGAGGGATAGGTGATGCGCACCTTGAGCAGGAAGCGGTCGATCTGGGCCTCGGGCAAGGGGTAGGTGCCCTCCTGTTCGATGGGGTTCTGGGTGGCCATGACCAGGAAAGGTTTTTCGATGGCGTGGCTGTTCTCGCCGATGGTCACCTGCAGCTCCTGCATGGCTTCCAGCAAAGCGCTCTGGACTTTGGCCGGCGCCCGGTTGATCTCGTCGGCGAGCAGCAGGTTGCAGAAGATCGGGCCTTTGCGGGTGTGGAAGTCGGTGGTCTTGGGATTGAAGACCAGGGTGCCGGTGAGGTCGGCCGGCAGCAGGTCGGGAGTGAACTGAATGCGCTTGGAATTTCAGGTCGATCACCCGGGAGAGAGTCTTGATGGCCAGTGTCTTGGCCAGACCGGGCACCCCTTCCAGCAGGATATGGCCGGAGGTGATCAGGCCGATCATCAGGCTTTCCAGTAGGGCCTTCTGGCCGATGATCACCTTGGCCATTTCGGCCATGATCTGGTCCACGATCTGACTTTCGTGGTTAATCTGTTCGTTGATCAGTGAAACATCCTGCATGCGGACGCTCCTTACCCGTGCTCCCAGCGATAATCTGTGCCCCCGATTTCAATGGTGTCAGCCATTTCATAAATGCGGCTGCGGATGCGATTGCTGATCCGTTCGCTCAGCGTTTCTTGGTGTTCACCGGTTCTTATCTGTCGAGGTAATTGCTGGCAAATATCGTGACCCGATTGTCGTTGTAGCGTCTGTTGATTAAAAAATAAATATTGTCTTCCACCCAGGGGCTGGGTTTGGATGCCCCCAATTCGTCAAAGAGCAGCAGCTCCACCGTGGTCAGCCTCTGGATCAACTGGCCGATGCTGGAATAGTCCCGGCTGGAATAGTCTTCGCCCGAGCGCATCTCCCGCACCAAGTCGTTCCAGTCGATGTAGTATATATCGGCGTCTTTTTCGCTGATCAGGTGGTTGGCGATCAGCAGAGCAACCGGGTCTTGCCCACGCCGGTTGGCCCCTGGAAGAACAGACCCTTGACTACCGCCGGGTAGTCGCGGATGAATTTGGCGGTGATTTCTTTGGCTTTTTTCTGGCTGGGATTGCTCTTGTTGGGAAAGTAGCTGTTCAGCTTCATGCCCAGGAAGCGGACCGGGATGTTGGCCTGGCTGATGCGCCAGCTCCGGGCATCGGCCTTCTGGCACTCGCAGGGCTGGGCGATTTCCCGCTTGTTGACGCTGACCAGCATCCAGCCGGTTCCGGCGCAGCGGGTGCATGGTTCGTTCATCAGTTCAGCACTCCATAGATGCCCTGTTTGGTCAGCTGGTGTTTGAGCTTGGCCAGGGCTCGCAATTCGATGCGGCGGATGCCTTCCGGGCTCAAATCCAGCCGTCTGGCGATTTCCCGCAACTTCAGCGGATCTTCGCCATGGAAGCCGAAGCGCAGGCGGATGATGTCCGCTTCGTGGTCGGTCAAGCTCCTGGATGTCTTTGCGGATCAGGCGTTCAGCGATCGGCCGATGAGGATATCCTGGGGGTCACTGGCCGAGTTGTCAGGCAGGAAGGAGGTCAGGCTGGCCGAGGTTTCATCTCCGATGCTCTTGTCCAGGGAGATGATCTCGTCGGGCACGGCGAGCATCACGCGGACTTTCTTCTCGGGGATCTTCAGGTGTTCGGCCAATTCCTTTTCGGTCGGGTCGGCGGTGCAGTTTCTTGCTCAGCTTGAAGTGGGCTTTCTTGAAGTTGAGGTAATCGTTGAAGAAGATGTCCGGCAGGGAGATCAAGTTCTGGTTTTTGGAGAGGTAGCGCCGGATCTCGCTGCGCACCCACCAGAGAGCGTAGGTATAGAAGCGGTTTTCGCGGCGGGGGTCGAATTTTTTCAACGCCTCAATCAATCCTTTGTTGCCCTCGTCGATCAAGTCCAGAAAATTGTCGCCTTTAAAATAATATTTCAGGGCCTCCTTGATCACCAGCCGCTGGTTGGCGACAATCATTTTTTTGAAGGCCTCCGCGTCGCCATTTTTGACCTGGGAGATCAACGCCTTTTCCTCTGCGGCGGTCAGCGGCGGAATCTTTTTCACCTTCTGGAAGTAGAGGTTCAGCGAATCGAGCGATTCCCTACTTTTTCTTTTGCGCATCGCGGAACGCCGTGATCGGCGGCGAGGAGAACTTGACGATGGCGATTTTCTTCTGCTCGAAGATCTCCTCCCGGCCGGAAAAGAATTCTTTTTTCAATTCTTCCAGGAACGAGATGAATTCCTCCTGCATCGTTTCCATTTTCACTTTCATATTCATGACGATTTCGATGCCGGCCAGGTTGACTCCCATTTCGCGGGTGAGATTGAGTATGAACTCGAGCTTTTTCAGGTCAACGTCGGTGTACATGCGTGTGTTGCCCTTGCTGCGGGAAGGGATGAGCAGGCCCTCGCGTTCGTAGAGGCGCAGCGTCTGGGGGTGGATGTTGTATTTGCTGGCCACGGCGGAGATGAAGTACGTTTTTTCTTTCATTGGAACAGATCCTCGACGCGGGTCGTAGGGCGATATCTTTTCAATCTCCTTGAGCAGTTCCCTGACCTTCAGGTCTTTGGTCGCCGGCGGCACGATCTTGATTTCAATGATCATGTCCCCGTAGAGATTGGATTTGGGATTGACGATGCCCTTGCCCTTCAGCCGCAGTTTTTGTCCTGAAACCGTACCGGGCGGGATCTTGAATAAAGAGTGGCCGTCCAAGGTGGGGATTTCCAGCTTGGTGCCCAGGGCCGCTTCAGCGTAGGTCACCGGCAAGGTCAACTCGATGTGGGGGCCGCTGCGCTGGAAGAATTTGTGTGGCGTGATGGCGATGGTAATGATCAGATCTCCCGGCGGCCCGCCGTTGCGGCCGGCATTTCCTTTTTGAGCGATGCGCACTTTCGAACCGCTGTCCACGCCGGCGGGGATGCGCACCTTCAAGCGGCTGACCTTGCCCACCCGGCCCTCGCCGTGGCATTGCCGGCAGGGCGGACCGGGGAGGAAACCGCTGCCGCCGCAGCGAGTGCAGACGGTGCCGAATTTCATAAAGCCGGTCTGTTTCTGGATCCGGCCCTTGCCCTGGCAGAGAGGGCAGACAATCTGCGAGGAGGCGGGTTCCACGCCCTGGCCCTGGCAAACCGGGCAGATCTCCTTGTGGCTGATTTGGATGGGCGTTTCAATGCCTTTGGCCGCATCCAAAAAACTCAAGGTGATGGCATAGTGCAGGTCTTCACCGGGCTCGGCCCGCTTGCCCCGCCGTCTGTCCTGGGATGGGCCGGCGCCGAAATTGCCAAAAATACTCTCGAAGATGTCGCCGAACGTGCTGGTGCCCGCGCTGTTGAAGTCGAAGCCCTCGAAATCGGAGCTCGGCGCGCCCGCTTCCGCCGGGAGCACCCACGCTGCCGAACATGTCGTATTGCTTCCGTTTTTCGGGGTCCTTCAGCACCTCTTGGGCTTCGTTGATCTCTTTGAATTTTTGTTCGGCGGCTTTATCGCCCGGATTCAGATCGGGGTGGTATTTGCGCGCCAGTCTGCGGTAGGCCTTTTTGATGTCGGCCAACGAGGCGTTCTTGGCCACTCCCAGGGTCTGGTAGTAATCCTTCATAAGGGAATTTTATCCGATGGCAGGGGAAAAATCAACCGGCCGGCATGGCGAAACGATCCGCCAATAGGCTATTGATCAAGGGCGACGATGGCCGCCAGGGTGCGCACGGCGGTCTCGAATTCGCCGAATTTATCGAGGGAGAGATGGATGCCTTTTTTGGTCGGCGTCCATTCGCCGCTTTCGGCCTGCAGCCAGTGCCGGATGTCGAAATACTTTTTATTGCGGAACTGGGACAGGGAAAAGATCATTTTTTGGGTCGGATTCACGTCAATTTGGCCTGTGGCCAGGGCATCGGGGTTATCCTTGACAACTTCGGGTTCTTGGATCTCTAGCTCTTCCTTGGCTTTCTTCTTCAATTCGGGAAAATCCATGGTTTCTCCTATTCCTTATCGGGGTCTTTGATCGAATGCCGGAAAAATTCCTCGGCTTTTTTCTTTTTCGCCTGCTCGAGTTCCTTGGCCTGCAGAAAGCGCTCGTCGGTCTTCTCCTTTTTCTCTTTTTCCTTGTTCAGTAGCTCCTCGAACGAGGAGTGGACCTTTTTGGCGCTCTTCTTGTGCTGGACAATACTCCGTGTCTCGCAGTCGATCCACAGCGTGGCGTGACAGCAGGGACATTCCACTTCAATCAGCTGGCCCATGTTTAAATTTTAATACAAAGATATTTAAAATGCAATGCACCGGGAGCCGGGCGCTGACGGCACTGGGCATTTGACACCACAGCCCAATTCAGGTAAAAATAAAGCCCATGAATACGCTTCCACCCGTTGCCGCGGCCGTGCGCGTGCGCTTTGCGCCTTCGCCCACCGGCACCCTGCACATCGGCGGTGCCCGCACGGCCATTTTCAATTTCCTTTTCGCCCGCCACTGTGGCGGCCATTTCATTTTGCGCATCGAGGACACCGATCAGAAGCGTTTCCAGGCCGAAGCACTACGCGAGATCTATGAAAGCCTGCGGTGGCTGGGCATCGGCTGGGACGAGGGGCCGGATGTCGGGGGGCCCCAGGGACCTTACGTCCAGTCCCAGCGCAGCGACATCTACCGTCAACATGCCCAGCAGTTGTTGGCTGCGGGCGCTGCCTACCGCTGCTTCTGCACTCCGGAGCGTCTGGAACAGTTGCGCCGGGAGCAGGAAAAGAGCAAGATGGCCAGCGGTTCCGGTTACGACCGTCATTGCCGTGACCTGGCGAAAGACCAGGTGCAGCGGCTGCTGGCTGCCGGCACGCCCGCGGTCATCCGCCTGCGCATCCCGCTGGGCCGAGTCGTTGTCTTTGAAGATCGGATCCGCGGCCGGATCGAAACCAGCAGCGATGTGCTCGACGATCTGGTGCTGCTTAAGTCGGACGGGCTTCCCACTTACCATCTGGCCAATGTGGTCGATGATCATGTGATGGGTATTACTCATGTGCTGCGCGGCGACGAATGGATCGCCTCCACCCCACGCCACATCCTGATCTACGAAGCCTTCGGCTGGGCGCCACCGCGCTTTGCCCATTTGCCGATCATCCTGTCACCGCAGGGCGGTAAGTTGTCGAAGCGCAAGGGCGCGGCGTCGGTGCTTGATTACCGCCGCGCCGGCTACCTGCCGGAGACGTTGTTCAATTTTTTGGCATTGCTGGGCTGGGCGCCGGGCGATGATCGCGAAATCATGACTCCCCAGGAGCTCATCGCCGCCTTCCAGCTGGAGGCCATCTCGCCCAAAGCGGCGGTGCTGGACGAGAAAAAGCTGGAGTGGATGAATGGTCATTACCTGCATCGGCGCAGCGCGGATTCCCTTCTGCCGGATGTTGTTGCTCTCTGGAAACAGGCGGGATTCCTGACGGAGTCTTCGGCAGTGCCCGAATCCTACCTGCGCACCGTAGTCTCGCTGCTCAAGGACCGTTCCCGCCGGATCAACGAGCTGGCCGAGAACGCCCGTTATTTTTTTGAGGATCCCCAGACCTATGAGGCGGCCTCGGTCAGGAAATATTTCACCCCCGAAGTGGCCGCCACACTCGGCGTTCTGCTGGAGAAACTGGAAAGGCTGGAGCCGTTTGATCGTGTTTCGCTGGAGAGTCTTTATCACGAGTTGAGTCAAACCTCCGGCCTGGCCAGCGGCCAGTTGATCCATCCCACCCGCCTGGCGGTCAGCGGGGTCAGCGGCGGACCCGGGCTGTTCGAACTGCTGGAAACCCTCGGCAAAGAGCGGGTGCTGCGCCGGTTGCGGGCGGCGCTGGATTGGTGTAGCCGTTCAGCCCAGATGGTATAATGGCTATCTCAGATGACTAAAGAAAAAAAGAACGTACGGGAGAGCGAGAGCAAGGGCGCTGTCAGTACCGGCGTTCATTTTATCCGTGCCATTATCGAGAGTGACTTGAAGTCGGGCAAGCACCAGGGCCGGGTGCATACCCGCTTTCCACCCGAACCCAACGGCTACCTGCATATCGGGCATGCCAAATCGATCTGTCTCAATTTCGGGCTGGCCCAGGAATACGGCGGCCTGTGCAACCTGCGCTACGATGACACCAACCCCACCAAGGAAGAAGTCGAATACGTGGAGGCGATCCAAACGGATGTGCGTTGGCTGGGTTTTGATTGGGGTGATCGGCTGTTTTACGCCTCCGATTATTTTGAGAAGCTTTTCGAGTTCGCCGTGGAGCTGATCCGGAAGGGCAAGGCCTACGTGGACACTCTGAGCAGCGAGGAGATCCGCCAGCACCGCGGCACGTTGACCGAGCCGGGCCGCGAAAGTCCTCATCGTTCCCGCTCGGTGGCGGAAAATCTGGATCTGTTCGCCCGCATGCGTGCCGGCGAGTTTCCCGATGGCGCCCACGTGCTGCGGGCCAAAATCGACATGGGATCGCCGAATCTCAACCTGCGCGACCCGGTGCTCTATCGCATCAAGCGGTCTCGGCACCACCGCACCGGCGACCGCTGGTGCATCTATCCCATGTACGATTATGCCCACCCACTTTCGGACGCCATCGAAAGGATCACCCATTCGATCTGCACGCTGGAGTTTGAAGACCACCGGCCTTTCTACGACTGGATCCTGGACCAGGTGGATGCCGGCGGCCATCCCCAGCAGATCGAGTTTGCCCGCCTTAATCTCAGTTACACGGTGATGAGCAAGCGCAAACTGCTGGAGCTGGTGCAGACGGGCGTGGTCTGCGGCTGGGACGATCCGCGTATGCCCACCATTGCTGGCATGCGCCGCCGTGGCTACACACCGGAAGCCATCCGCGATTTCTGTGAGCGCATCGGCGTGGCCAAGCGGGAGAGCATGGTGGATATCGGCCTCCTCGAGCACTGTTTGCGGGAAGATCTGAACAGGCGGGCCCAAAGGGTGATGGCTGTGCTGCGGCCGTTGCGGGTGGTGATCGACAACTATCCGGAGGGAACAGTGGAGGAATTGGAGGCCGAAAACAACCCGGAAGATCCGGGCATGGGCACGCGCCGGCTTCCCTTTTCCCGCGTCATTTACATCGAACGTGACGATTTCCGTGAAGTTCCGCCGGCCAAGTATTTCCGCCTGGCACCCGGCCGGGAAATCCGCCTGAAACATGCCTATTACATCACCTGTGTGGGTGTGGTCAAAGACCCGCGCAGCGGTGAGGTGGCGGAGTTGCACTGCACCTACGATCCGGAGTCGCGCGGCGGTTTCACTCCGGACGGCCGCCGGGTGCAGGGCACCCTGCACTGGGTGTCGGCGGCCCAGGCGCTGGAGGCCGAGGTCCGTCTCTATGACCACCTGCTGGCGGTTCCCGATCCCGCTGCCGAAAAGGCCGACAAAGATTTCAAAGAGTATCTGAATCCCCGCTCGTTGGGAGTGTTGACCGGTTGCAAGCTGGAACCCGGTTTGGGCCAGGCGCGACCGGGAAGCCGCTACCAGTTCCTGCGCCAAGGCTATTTTTGCCTCGATGCCGATACGCAAGCGGGGAAACCGGTCTTCAACCGGACGGTCACCCTGAAAGATACCTGGGCCAAGATCGAAAAGTCGCTGGCTAAAAAGTAGGCGGGTCGCCGGCCATGTTCTTTCCCCTGCGCGATGACAACCCGACGCGGCGACCCGCCGTGCTGACCGTCCTGCTGATTCTGCTGAACGTGGCGGTTTTTTTCTACCAGAATGTTCTCTCGCCGAGGCCGCCCGAATATTACGTTTACTCCACGGCCCTCGTCCCCTGGGAGATCACCCATTGGCGTCATGCGGAACTCCCGGTGCCGGACTCCAAAGGCAATGTGGTGGGGTATTTCCCGCGCGACATATCCCCCTTGGCCAGCCTACTTTTCTCGCTGTTCATGCACGGCTCCGTGCTGCACATTCTGGGGAACATGCTCTTTTTGTGGATTTTCGGCAACAATATTGAGGATTATCTGGGGCGGGTGCGCTTCATCTTCTTCTATTTTTTGGCCGGCTTCTCCTCCAGCTTGATTCACGTTCTTTTTCATCCTGCCTCGCTGACTCCGGTGATCGGTGCCAGCGGCGCCGTTTCCGGCGTGATGGGCGCCTACCTGGTGCTCTATCCCAGGGCACGCATCCGCACCCTGGTGTTTCTCTTTTTCCTGATCACCACCGTCGATATTCCGGCCGCGGTTTTTTTGCTGATCTGGTTTGCGTTCCAGTTCACCTATGCCGGCGCTGGAGAAGGGATCGCTTGGCTGGCCCATGTGGGCGGTTTTCTGATGGGGATCGTGCTGCTCCTGTTGCTGACCGCTAAGCGGAAACCGCGGGTACAATTTTTAAATTCCTAGAAATAGACAGCGGCCGTCTGCGGATCGATGGAGAGACGGCTGCAGGAGGCGACGATGAGCAAGCAAGGGGCGGCGACAGCCGTTCTGGCATTTGGCCTGATGGCCGTTATCTTTTGTCCCCTCAATGGCGGGGGAACGAACAAGGAGGCGAAGATGTCTAAAGTGGCAGTCAAGAGCGCCCAGGCACCTGAGGCGATTGGCCCCTATTCGCAGGCCATCCGCGTGGACCGTTTCCTTTTCCTGTCGGGGCAGATTGGTCTGGATCCGCAGACCAAAAAAATCGTCGAGGGTGGAGTGGAAGCCCAAACCCAGCAAATATTTAAAAATATCCAGGCGGTGTTGGCCGCGGCCGGCGCCAAGCTGGACCAGGTAGTCAAGGCAACGGTTTTTCTCAAGGACATGGCCAATTTTAAGCTGGTCAACGCCATTTACGCCCAGCATTTTTCTGAACCCTATCCGGCTCGTTCGGCAGTGGCGGTCAAGGAACTCCCTTTGGGCGTGGATATCGAGATCGAGGTCATGGCCGTCCTGTAGCTGACGTTTAAAAAGGGGAGAAAGGGAACCGGTGATGGAGCGGGGAGAACCCATGCTGCGCCTGGTCGGCCTAGATGTGGCTGTGGGCAGCGGGAAGCGCGCCCTGCCCATTATCAAAGGGGTATCGCTTTGTGTTTACAACCGAAGTATCGTGGCGCTGCTGGGCGAATCGGGGGTGGGGAAAACCACCTTGGTTCGGGCATTGATCGCCCTGCTGCCGGCGGCCTTTGCTGTGCGCTGGGACTCCTTTTCCTTTGCGGGGCGGAAGTTCCGCGATTCAACCGAGCTGTCGTCCCTGCGCGGCCGTGCCATTTTTTATGCGCCGCAGAATGCCTCGGCCAGTCTGAATCCCTGCCAGCGCATCCGCCGGCAAATCGCTGAATGCGCGATCCTGGCGGCTGAACCGTTGCGTTTGGTGCTGCAGGGTTTGGAGATCGATTCGACGCGGATCATGGAGGCGTATCCCTGCGAATTAAGCGGCGGCGAAGCCCAACGCTGTTTGCTGGCGCTGGGGTTGGCTTTGCAGCCGCAGCTGCTGATTCTGGATGAACCCGGCGCGGGTCTGGATGCCTCCAGCAAACAGCACATGCGGCGATTGTTGAAAGCCGTGCCGCACCTTTTCGGCCCGAGCCTGTTGCTGATCACCCATGAACTCGATTTGGCCCGGCAGCTGGCCGACCAGGTGTGTCTGCTTCATGACGGAGAACTCGTGGAACAGGGTGATATCGATGCCGTATTCTCTTCCCCCGGGCATGCCTATACCCGCGCCATTGTTTCCGATTTTTGGGAATGGGAGCATGGTAGCAGCTGAGCCACACATTCGTTTCCGCCTGCAGGGGATCAGTAAAACCTATGGGCAGCGGAGGTGGCCGCGGAAAACGACGGTTGTGACGGCCCTGGGGCAGGTGGATCTTCTCCTGTATGAGAAGCAGGTCAATGCGCTGGTCGGGCCGTCCGGGGCCGGAAAATCCACGCTGGGACGGATTGTGCTGCAGCTGGAAAAACCCGATCAGGGTCATCTGTTTTACCGGGAGAAACCGGTGGAGCAAGTCCCTTTGGGGATTTTTCGTCGGCACAACCAGATGGTATTCCAGAATCCCTATCTGGCGATGAATCCCTGGCACACCGTGCGTCGCATCGTCACCGAGCCTTTGCGGGTCGCCGGGTGTTCGGCAAGTGAGGTCCGAGAGAAAATCGGGGCCGTGGCCGAACGGGTAGGGTTATCGTCCGTCTGGTTCCAGCGCCGGCCTGACGAACTGTCGGCCGGGCAGTTGCAGCGTGTGGCACTGGCCCGGGCGCTGGTCTTGGAGCCGCAGTTCCTGGTCATGGATGAGCCTTTTTCCTCGTTGGACGGGATCGCCGGCCGCCAGATGTTCAGGCTGTTGCAGGGGCTGATCCAGGCTCTGGGCCTGGGCTTGCTCTATATTTCTCACGATCTGAGCCTGATTCACCGGCTGGCCGATTGGGTGGCGCTGTTGCACCAAGGCCGGCTGGTCGAGCATCTGCCGGCGGATCGCTTTTTCTCCTCGGCGCAGCACCCGGTTTCCCGCCGTTTGCTGGCGCTCATATTGAATCACTAATTTTTTTCTTGAAAAAACAGAAAAAATGTTATAGATTTAATTTTTTGCATGAGGGAAATAGTATGGAGCGAAGAAAAAATCAGCGGGTGAAACGGCGGTTTTCCGTGACCATCAACGGTAATGCGGCCATTGTCAACAATTTGTCCAAGGACGGCATGCAGTTGCTGATGACCGTCGTGCCGCCCGAGCGCAATGTAAATGTTCACTTCCAAATCGGTGACCAGGTTTTTGATTTGAAAGGGGTCGTGCTCTGGATCAAGAAACAGGTATCCATTTATAAGCAGTATCAGGTGGGCATCTCGCTGACCAACGCCACCTATGAATATTACCAGCTGATCGACAAACCTCTCTGAGGATTCAGGCGCGGTCGGCTTCAGGCCGAGCGCTACTGTTTCGGAGAAAATTTTTTTTATAGAAGGCGACGGTTTCCAGCAGGTCGTTTGCCGTGTGCGGTTCCAGTGTGAGGGAAAAAGGGATGCCGAGATGGGCAATGGTCTGTCGGACGAGTTGCCAATCAATGGATCCGCGGCCCAGAGGACGGTGGTCGTCGGTATGGCCATTGTTGTCGTGGAGATGAAAATGGATATAGGGCTGTGAACCGAGGCTGTTGAGCCATTCACGAAAGGGCAGGGAACCGAAGACATGGTGATGCCCGAAATCGAAACAGTGAACGGCGCGGCGGTGACCAATACGCTCCATGAGCCGGCGGGCGATGTCCGGCGTTGGCTCGGCGATGTTTTCCAATGCGATCAGCAAGCGCCGGTTGCGCCGGAGAAGCTGACGGTAAAACTGCGCCGTCCGCTCCAGCCACTTTTCAACGTGGTCACGGTAATAGACGGGGTCGTAATTGAAATGGCTGACCAGCAAACGGGATCCCCAGGCGGCAGCGATGTCCACGATCTTTTCCATTTTCAACAAACTGAGCTTGCGGATGTCTGGGTCCAGGGCTCCCGGCATGATGTCCATGAACGGAGCGTGCAGCGTATGGGCCGGGAAGAATCCCAGCAGAGACACCGCGCGGTCGATGGCCCGGGGCGAAAGCCGGCCCAGGGCGATGTTGTCAACGTAAACTTCGGGATTGAGCCCAAGACGGATAAAAGCGGCTTTTTTCAGTCTGAGTTGCGGATAGGGAAGACGGACGAAGTAGTCCGAAAACATCGTTTTATTGGAAGAGTTTGTTGATCTGATAGGACAACTGTTCGATGCGGAAAGGCTTGGCGATATAGTGTTCAATCTTGCTATTGAATACCTTGCTTTCCAGGTATTCTTTGCTGTAACCGCTGGCAATCAATATTTTGACCCGGGGATTCATTTCCCGCAAACGGTCAAAGACCTTGTCTCCCGACAGGCCGGGCATTTCGATGTCGAGTATGACCAGGGCGATGTCCCGGGAATTTTTTTGATACAGTTCGATCCCCTCGTCGCCGCTGGCGGCTGTCTGGCATTTAAGGCCGAGAGTCCTCAGCATGTCGGTGCCGATTTCACGGATGACTTCCTCGTCGTCGATGAGGAGCACCGAACCCTCGATGGGCGACGGGGTTTCTTTTTTGACTTCCTTCAGGACAGGGATACTCGCCCTTTTCAAACACCGGCAAATAAATGCGGAACGTGGTTCCCCGGCCGACTTCGGATTCCACGTCGATGTGGCCGTTGTAGTCTTTGATGATCTCTCTGACGATGGCCAGGCCCAGGCCGGTACCTTTGCCCTGGCCCTTGGTGGTGAAGAAAGGTTCAAATATTTTCGCTAAATTTTCCTTGGGGATACCGCAGCCGTTGTCGCTGACTTCCAGCAGCGCGTACTGGCCGTCCAGAAGCTGCCTCTGGCCGCTGACCTGAATTTTATCGGTCTTAATTTGGATGCGCGGATCGCTGATGTTGGCGAAGGCATCGCGGGCGTTCATCATCAGGTTGATCACCGATTGGGAGATCTTGGTGCGGTCCGCTGAAAGCATAATCTTATCCGGGTGGAATTGGGTTTCGATGTGGACGTTCTTCAAATTGAGAATGATGAAATCGAGCGATTCTTTGATCACGTCGTTGAGGTTGATAATCTCTTTTTCGGAGAGCTTCTTGCGCGAGTAATTGAGTATTTGGTTGATCAGGCTGGATGCCCGTTCACTGGAGGTGATGATCGTGGAGACGTATTTCTGCAGTTTGGTATCGCTGCCGATTTTCTTTTCCAGGAGTGAGGCATAACCCAAAATGCCGCTGAGCACATTGTTGAAATCGTGGATGATGCTGCTGGTGAACAACCCCAGGGATTCCATTTTTTGGGCCTGCAGCAGAGTTGATTCCAATTTCCTGAATTCCGAAACATCCTCCAGATGAATGACCACGCCGCTTTGTTCGCCGGTCACCGGGTAAATGGTCAGATTGGCGACGATAAAATCCTCCTCGCCGATGAACACTTTCTCGTCGCTGAGGTGGGTGGTCTTTTTCAGGATCATCACGTCGTCGATGGCATCCTTGTAACGCTGGAAAATAGGCAGAATTTCGTAAAGATTTTTGCCGAAGGCATCGGCAAAGGCGGTGTTGAGGATGCGCTCGGCTGACTGATTCCAGGTGGTGATCAGGCTGTCGGTGGTGATGGAGATCACCGCATAGGGGCTGGCGTTGATCAACCTCTGCATGAATCCCTGCAGCGCCCGCAGTTGCGCCGTCAGCTGGCGCCATTCGCTGATGTCGCGGAGCAGCAGAATACCGCCGATACAGGCATTGCCGCTGCGCAGGGGTTCGATGACCAGGTCGACGTAGTGTGTTTCGTCCAGAAAGGGGTTGAGCACATTGATCTGACTGATTCCCTCCCCTTTGCTGATAATATTGCGGAGCAATTCATCAAAACCGCTCTCGCTGGATTTTTTGGATAAGATGCTGATCAAGTACTGGCCGATGGGATTGAACGTCGGCTGTTTGAGCATCTGCTTGGCCCGTTGGTTGATGAAGGTGATGCGCAGGTTGCGGTCGGTGATGACGATCATTTCCGGGATCGACTGGAAGATCTGTTGGGAATAGATAATTTGGTTTTTCAGGTTGATTTCTGCCTTTTTCCGTTTGGTGATGTCGGCCACCACAGCGATGTAGCCCTGGAGGGCGTTGTCGTTGTCCAGGATCTTGGCGATGGACAAATCGATATCCATTTTTTCGCCGTTCTGCAGCATCAGGGAAGCCTCGTGGTTGATGATTTGTGGGGCTTCCTCCAGCTCCTGCTGCAGGGACTGGAAGAGGTCTTTGCCCAGCAGGTCGGCGAACTGAAACTGGGAAAGCTCGCTGATATTGATCTGAAGTTTCTGACTACCGTAATCATTGATAAACAGCGGTTGGAAATTCCGATCCAGACCAACGACCATGACCTGGGCGGTACGCATCAACGCCTGCAGCCGGTCCCCGGTCTGCTTGGCTTCGTGGAGTTTTTCCCAGTAACGATCCTGAGCGCTCTCGAGGTTTTCCATGAGCGCGGTGAATTCCGGCCAGAGCTGTTTGGACTTTTTTATATCTATTTCTTTTAAGGGTGTCTGGAATTGGGTCATATGCGTTTCGATCTGCCCCAGAGGGCGGAGCAACCTGTTTCTCAAAATCGTGAAAAACAGCAGCGACAACAGCAGGGAAATGCCTGCGAAAAATCCCGCGTCCCGCAACTGGTCCAGCCATGGGCGGTGGGAACCGTTCTGGCTGAGAAAATAAGCACCTTGAAGCAGTAAAAAAAAGATGAGAAAAATCAATACCAGTTTAAAATGTAATCGTCTCATGCCGTGCGGCTATTTTTGCTTTCCACTGGGTGGCGGAACGCTTTCCTCCATTGGGGTGATCACGTTGACGCCGGCAATTTTCTGGCTGATGGGAAAGACGCCCAGCAGGGCGTACTTCGATCCCTTGCTGCGGGCAAAGAGCTTGACGTTGATCCGCTTCCACTCCTTGATGTTTTTGATGAAGGCCTCCTTGGAGGAGGCTTTGTAACCCCAAAACGATTTGATGAAGATGTCCTCGCTCGCCTGCCCGGGCGCCAGCGTTTTCTGGACGGCCTGCGTGAAGCCGTCGCTCAACGTTTCGCCGCTTTCTTCGTATTGGAAAACGCCTGAAAACTGGATGTACTGCAGAGGCCGGCTGCCCACGTTTTTGATCTTGAAGGTGAATGACGGAATGATGACGGCTTCCCCGGGCATGCCCGGCTTGTCCAGCCATCGCGAATCGTGCCAGACTACCTGGATGGAGCGGCCGATTTCCTCGGCGCTCAGCGATTCCTGGATGACGTTCTTCCAGAAGAACATGATCAGCAGGGCCGCAACCAGAGTGCAAAAAACCACCACCCAGAATTTGGTCGTTTTATGGAATTTTTCTTTCTGTTCAAACTGGAACGTTGCTTGGGGGTCGCTCATCATTCACTCCTCGTCGCGGGCACTTCGCTGTCTTATATACCACAACTGAAAAAATTTTCAATAGCCCGACTCCCGGCCCGGGTCAAAAAAAAGGGGAGCCGGCAGGCTCCCCTTGGGGTGTATCGGTTATGGGTTTAGACGATGCCGTAAGCCAGCATGGCCTTGGCGACCTTGATGAAACCGGCGATATTGCCGCCCAGCAGGTAGTCGCCCTTCTTGCCGTATGTTTCTGCGGCGTCCAGGCACTGCTTGTGGATACTCTTCATGATGCCGTGCAGCTTCTGGTCGACTTCCTCGCGGCTCCAGTAGAGCGCTTTGACTCTGCTGGGCCATTTCCAGTCCCGAGGTGGCCACGCCGCCGGCGTTGGCCGCTTTGGCCGGACCGTACAGGACATTCTGGCTCTGATAAATTTTGATGGCTTCCAGGGTGGAAGGCATGTTGGCGCCCTCGGATACGCAGAAGCAGCCGTTCTTGACCATGGCTTTGGCGTGTTCTTCGTTGATTTCGTTCTGGGTCGCCGAGGGGAAGGCGACAGTCGACCTTCAGGCCCTGTCTCTTTGATCACGTCCCAGACGCTCTTGCCCGCATGGAAAGGCGCTTTGATACTTGTCGGCGTACTCCTTGATGCGGCCGCGGCGGACGTTTTCCAGTTCCAGGAGGAACTTGCAGTTTCTCGGGGCCGATGCCTTCCTCGTCCACGATGGTGCCGCTGGAGTCGGAGAGGGTGATGGCTTTGCCGCCCAAATGATTGATTTTTTCGACGGTGTATTGGGCTGACGTTGCCCTTGCCGCTGACGATGCAGCGCAGACCCTTGAGATCCTTGCCGCGGGTGGCCAGCATCTCGGCTGCAAAGTAGACGGCACCGTAGCCGGTGGCTTCGGGGCGGATCAGGCTGCCGCCGTATTCCAGGTGCGCGGCCGGTTAGCACGCCGGTGTGCTCGTTGCGGATCTTTTTATAATAGCCGTACATGATAGCCGATCTCCCGGCCGCCCACGCCGATGTCGCCAGCGGGCACATCGATGTCGGCACCGATATGGCGGATACAGCTCGCGCATGAATGCTTGGCAGAAGCGCATCACTTCCATGTCGGATTTACCCTTGGGATCGAAATCCGAACCGCCCTTGCCACCGCCCATGGGCAGGGTAGTCAGCGAGTTTTTGAAAATCTGTTCGAAACCCAGGAACTTGATGATGCCCATGTTGACCGAGGGGTGGAAACGGCAGGCCGCCCTTGTAAGGGCCGATGGCATTGTTGAACTGCACACGCATACCGCGATTGATCTGAACCTCGCCCTTGTCGTCCACCCAGGGGACGCGGAAGATGACCTGGCCGGTCAGGCTCGACGATACGCTCGTAGATTTTGGCCTTGACGAACTCCGGGTGTTTCTTCACCGTGGGCTCCAGTGTTTCCATGACTTCCTTCACGGCCTGATGAAACTCGGGCTGACCGGGATCTTTTTCTTTAACTTTGGCAATGACTTCCTGAATGACTGACATGTTTTATCTCCTCATTTAAATGGTATTTTAGCCGGTTCTTTGAGTAACAAAGAAATTTCATTTTATACAAATAAACGTTTAATTGTCAACTATTTCTTGACAAAATGCGAAAAAAAATTTATTTATCTAACCGATGTCCAAAAAGAAAGCCGTTTCCTCTGTCTCCTCGGGAAAGATAAAATCGTTGCCGAAAACCTCGCCCGCCGATCCCTATAGCACGGCTATTCATGCCGGAATCGGTTCCCGTATTCGCTTGTTGCAAGGCCTGGCCACTGAAACCAACCTGGGACGCGCTGGGCAAATGCTGGAAACCGCCCTGCGGCAAGGTCATACCGTATTTCTATTTGGCAATGGCGGTTCGGCCACTCAGGCCTCCCATTTTGCAGCTGAACTGGTCAATCGCTTCCGTTTTCCGCGGCGCGGTCTGCCCGCCCTATCCCTGACCGCCGATCCGGCCAACCTGACCTCCATCGCCAACGATGACGATTTTCGAAAGGTTTTTTCCAAACAGCTGGAAGCCCTGGGCCGGGCTCGCGATGTGGCGGTGGGCATCACCACCAGCGGCTCCTCGGCCAACATCTTGGAAGCCCTGCGCCAGGCCCGGAAACAGCGACTTCGGACGGTGGCTTTCTGCGGGGAAAACGATTCCCTGCTGCGCCGCATACCGGTCGAGGTAATCGTTCGGGTGGACTCAGACGATACACCGGTGATTCAGGAATTGCATCAGTTCCTGCTGCATGTGCTGGCAGAAATCATCGAGCAGCGCCTGCGGGGAGGCCCCCATGCCTGAATTGTCCCAGCGGATCGGCAGCATCAGCAGTTCGCCGACGTTGAAGCTTCTACTGACCAAAAACCAGATGCTGGCTGAAGGAAAGCCTATCCTGGATTTTGGCGCAGGGGAGCCCGATTTCCCCACCCCCGCCAACATCCAGGAAGCCGGTATCCGGGCCATCCGCCAGAATTTCACCAAGTACACACCGACGGCCGGACTGTTTGAATTAAAGAACGCTATTCGGCAGCAGTACCTGGTCGAACAGGGATTCGAACCGCAGGACAACCGGATCGTGGTATCTGCCGGCAGCAAGTTCGGACTCTTTTTATTGTTGCAGTCCGTCATCGATCCCGGGGACGAAGTCATTGTACCGTTGCCCTACTGGGTATCCTATCCGGAAATCGTCCGCTACGGTGGGGGTCGGGTTGTTTTTGCCGACCACCTGCGGGCCGAGCGTTTGTTCGAACTGACCGCGGACTCGTATATCCGGGTGTATGGCCCCAAAACCAAAGCGGTGATCATCAATTCGCCCTCCAATCCGACCGGTCAGATCATGGCCGAGGAAGAGTTGACGCAACTGATTGACTTTTTTTCGTCCCGAGGGGTGCTGGTGATTGTGGATGATTGTTACCGCCGGATCATTTACAGCGACCGGCCCTATCCCTCCCCTCTGCAGCTGCGGCCGGAGGCCGCTGAAAACATCGCCGTGGTGGCTTCCTTTTCCAAGACCTTTTCGATGACCGGGTGGCGCCTCGGCTATGTGCTCGCGTCCCCACCGCTGTGCGCGGCAATGACCAAGCTGGCCGAGCATTCCACCTCCAATCCCTGTTCGATTTCACAGAAAGCGGCGGTCGAAGCCCTGCGGGGCGACCAGGCCAGTGTGCGGGCCATGGTGGAGGAATACCGCCGGCGCCGGGATTTTCTGGCCCAGCGGATTGAGGCGATCGGCCGCATCCGTTACCGAATGCCCGAAGGTGCATTTTACTTCTTTGCCGATTTTTCCCAGCCCATCCGTGAGAAAAGGTTGAAAGACGACAACGCTCTGGCTTTGGAATTGCTGAACCAGCTGAACATCATCGTCGTGCCCGGTTCTGCTTTTGGAGCGCCGAACCACCTGCGGCTTTCCTTTGCCACGGCGCTGGACGATTTGCGTATGGGGCTGGATCGGATTGAGGATTATCTGAAGCGAAAATAAGTTTCACTGCCGGTCGCCTGGACGGCGCCGGTTAAGGATCGCCAAGCGATGGTGCTGGATTACAAGGATGTGCGTTTTTCTTTTGCCCAGCGTCGGTTCCAGCGACGCAAAAAAATAGCCAAACTGGCGCTGCTGGCGCTTCTGTCGCTGGCCGCCCTGCTGGCCTGGCGTTACGTGCTTGAGACCCGCCGTATCGCCAGGGTGGAGAAACTGCTGTTGGCCGGCGACACGGCGGGAGCGGATTCCGCTCTGCAGGCCCGGGCCCGATACTGGTTTCAGGCACGAGCCGGCGCTGAGTTGCGGGCGCTCCGACATCTGCTGGCCGGAGACCTCGATTCGGCGCGTGCCGACCTGGAGGCCCTGGGGCGGCCCCATCGCCAGAGCGCGATATCCCGGGTGAAATTCCTGGGCTATTTTTCTGACCATGCCCGTTATCGCGAGTTGCGGGTGTATGCCAGTTACCTGGCTGAGCTGGGCGGCGATCCGCTTCAATGGTACAGGGCCCAGGCGCTCACGGCTCTGGGTGATGTCGCCGGAGCCCGTCGCCTGCTGCAGCAGACTGGGTGATGCCTTCCGCCAGGAGAACCTGAAAGCCTTGCGGCTGCTCGACAAGGTGAATGAGCAATTGGCCAGTGGCCGGATCGCTTATGTCTTTGACCGGCGTGGCCAGCCGCTGGCTGAATACGACAACCGCAGCGGCGTCAGCCGCTCCCTGGTTCCGGGATTCAGCGTCGCGGATTTTGTACCGTCCCTGCAGGAAGGACTCCGTTTTTTCATCCTGGGCTTGGATGGGAGCATCCAGCAGAAGGTTCACCGCCTGTTCAATCCCTATTTCGGCACTTTCCTGCTGCTGGACCTTGAAGAGGGCGCTATCCTTTCTGCGTATTCCAAAAGCCGGCAGCCGCAGTCGCCCAATCCGGTCTTTTCGGACCTGTATGAACCGGGCTCGATTGTCAAGGTGATCACCTTGCTGGGATATCTCGGCGCCGGGCCGACGCCGCTGTTTCCTTTTACCTGCAAAGGAGCCGAAATCATCGGCAACAAGATCTTTTACGATGTCCTGAAACACGGCGTGGTGGAGGGAGCGGAGCAGGCTTTGGCCATTTCCTGCAATCTGGCGTTTGTCCGCATGGGGCGCTCGTTGGGTTTTGCCAAATTGGCGGACACGCTGGGCCGCTTCGCTTTCAACGGCCAAGATTTCAGCGACCTGTTTATTACGTTTCGCACCGGCCGCTTCCAGTCCGTCGGCAGCGACGAATACCGCCTGGCCAACCTGGCGGTCGGTCTGGATGAACTGACATTGACCACCTTCCATGCGGCGCTTATCGCTGCTCTGGTGGCCCAGCGAGGGCAAGTGGCTTCACCCTATCTGATCGACAGTGTGCGCAACATCCTCAATCTGGGATTTGTCAATCACCGCGTGCAGGTGCAGCGCCTGTTGCCGGCCGAGTGGGATTTCACCACGCTCCAGCGGGCCATGGCCGAAGTGGTAGCCAGCGACAAGGGCACCGGACGCCGGGCCAGGGTGGCGGGGGTTTCGTTGGCCCTCAAGACCGGGACGGCCGGCAGCCGTGCCCAAGGCCTGGATGCGGTGGTCATCGGGTTTTTCCCGCTGGAAAAACCGCAGTATGCCTTTGCCGTCCGGCTGGAGGGAGCGGGCAGAGCTGAATTTAATGGGGCTTTTTTTGTACGTGATTTCTTGCGTTCTTTCTACGGGGATTGAATGGCCAAGAGGCGATTTGTGCTGAGCGTCCTGGTGGGCAGCCTGGCCCCCCTGGTTCTGGGCAAGACATTGATTCTGCCCCTGCAGGTGGACAGCCAGAACCATGCGTCCTATCAATGGCTGGGCAAAGCATTTTCCCATTACCTGCAGTCCGGTTTTGAGCTCAATGGGGTGGAGGCCTGCTCCGAGGAGGTTGTTCAGGTAATTCTCAACCGCAACCGCATCCGTTTCCCGTACAGTATCACCAAAGCGACCGCCCTGGCCCTGGCCCGTCAGGCGCAAGCCCAGGCTGTACTCTGGGGCAAGATCCTCTACAATCAGCAGGACGGATCGCAGCTGACGGTCAAAACATCCTTGCTGTTGTTGAGCCCCCAGGAGCAGAGGCATCTTCCCCTGATCAAGGGAAATTTCAAGGACCTTTTTCGCGTTCAGGAGGAGGTACTCAAGCAGGTCCTGACCCGGTCCGGTGCCGACGAACCCGTGCAGTTGCCGCCGCTCAATCTGCCTCCCGCCGATTACGAGAAGTACGTGAAGAGCCTGCTGCTCAACGATATAGAAAAGCGGCGGGAACTGCTGCAACCCCTGGCCGAAGCCCAAACCCGTTCGGATTTTGTCAACCTGGAAGTGGCCAAGCTGTGGTTGCAGAAGGGTGACGGCGGTCAGGCGGAAACGGCTTTGTTGAGAATATCCGATCATCCGCTTTTCCGTAACCGCACGCGGTTTCTCCTGGCTCTCAGCCTGGTGCTGAAGGGCGAGACCGATGCCGCCCTGGATCGTTTTCTGCAGCTGCAGAAAGAAAATGTCTATCCCTTGGAGACGCACAACAATTTGGGCGTCCTTTTTATGCAGAAGAATAACACAGCCGATGCGGAAACCTGCCTGCGCTATGCCCTCTATCTGGACAAAGATCCCGATATCTATGCCAATTACATTCACCTGCTCTGTACCGCCGGGCGGAACCGGGCAGGCGGTCGGCGAACTGAACCAGGCGTTGCTGCTTTTCCCTGAGGATGAACGCTTGCAGCGCCTGTTTGTCCGTTGCCTTTTGCTGCAAGAAGACAAGGAAGCGCTCGCGCAAGTGTTCCGCAATTACCTTCTTCAGGGAGTCTGGCCCGAAGAAGAATTCCGTTTTAAACCGCAGCTGAAGAATCCCTTGCTGCCGCGGACGCCGCTCCCTGCCGCACCCGACTACAAGGCGGTTTACGTGGAGGCCCGCAGTCTTTTCTTGGAGAACGATCTTTCCGGTGCGCAAGTCAAAGTGGAAGAGGCGATGGAGCTCAATCCCTTTTTTGCCGATAGCCATCATCTGTCGGCGTTGCTCAGTCTGCAACAGAAGAATCCGTCGCGGGCGGAGCTGTACGCGCTCAGCGCCCTGTTTTTGAAGCCCAGCGCGGAAAATTACCTGTTGCTGGTCAAAGTCTATCAAAGCGTGGGCCGGGCCGATCGGGCGCAGAGCACGGCCCGCCGGGCCCTGGAGAAATTCCCCGATAACAAAGAGCTGCGGGATATCGTGAAGTGAAGGGGCCGTGGCCCGCGCGGACAGCGAAGAGGAGCGAGAGTGATCATCAGTGTCTCGCGGCGCACCGACATTCCGGCCTTTTTTGCCGACTGGTTCGGCCAGCGCTTGGCCAGAGGATGGGTGGAAGTGCACAACCCTTACCGCCCTTCGCAGGCGCGGCGGGTGTCGCTGCGGCGCAACGATGTCGATGCCTTCGTGTTCTGGACCCGCCAGCCCCTGCCTTTGCTGCCTCATTTGGGCAAGCTGGATAAGCGATCCTTCCCTTACTATTTTTTAATCACTGCGACCGGGTATCCACCGTTCCTGGAGCCGCAGGCGCCATCCCCGGAACAGGTAAAAAATTGTTTTGCCCGCTTGCACGAGCGCATCGGCCGGCGCCGCCTCATCTGGCGTTACGATCCCATTATTCTATGCCCACAACTCGACGTGCCTTTTCATCGCCAGAATTTTGCCAGACTGGCCCGCGAACTGTCGCCATACTGCAGTCGCGTGATCATCTCCTGGCTGGATCTGTATCCCAAGGTGGTTAGGCGGCTGGCCCGGCAGGGGGTGACAGCCACACCCCCGGGGGAAAACCAGGACCAATGGCAAGAACTTTTCTCCCACTTGGGGGCTGTATCCGGGCAATTCGGACTCGATATCCAGAGTTGCGCCGAAGCAACCGACTGGAGTCGTTTCTCGATTGGCAAAGGCAAATGCATCGATGAGCAACTGCTCAATCAACTCTTCGGGTTAACGCTCGGGTACCGCAAGGATCCCTCTCAGCGGCCGCACTGCCTCTGCCAGCAGAGTGTGGACATCGGGCAATATTCCACCTGCCGTTTGGGCTGCGTCTACTGCTATGCCCGTTGACAGATGTGGCTGACAGGCGGTACCCGCGGTCGCTCCCTCCCGTCAGGGCACTTAGGAGTTGATTTCCTTGAAGATTTCTTCCCAGTTCTGCGCTTTTTTTAGGGTGGTGAAGATCACCTGCCATTTTTCCTGGACGTCCAGGATGAAATCGATGACCTCGCGCACCGCCCCGCGACCGCCGTAACGCTTGGCAATGAAATGGGAGATGCGCTTGATCAGGGGGTGAGCGTCGCCCACCGCGGCGGCAAACCCGACCATGCCCATCACCTCGGCGTCGCCGATGTCGTCGCCAATGTAGGCCACTTCCTCCTTTTCGATTTCATATTTTTTCAGCAACTCGAAAAAGATATCGGTCTTGTTGTACACGCCTTCGTGGTAATCGTTGACCTGCACTCCTCGGCCCGCTTGCGGACCTGGGCGTCGGACTTGCCGGTGATGATGGCCGTCTTCAGTCCTGCCAGCTGGGCGAAAAGGATGCCGGTGCCGTCTTTGACGTCGAAGGACTTGATCGTCTGGCCGTTGGGCAGCATGAAAAAGCGCCCGTCCGAGAGCGTGCCGTCCACATCCATGATGATCAGTTTCACCTTCTTGGCCAGTTCCTTTTGGTCCATGCTCATATCATCTCCGTGCGCCACAGGTCATGCAGGTGCAGCAGTCCGAGCAGTTCGTTGCGGTTGTTTTTTACCACCAGGGAGGTGATCGACCGCTCCTCCAGGAGTTTGAGGGCCTCCACGGCCAGCCGCTCCTCGTCGATGCTTGCCGGGTTGCGGGTCATGCAGTCGGCCGCCGTGCTTTTGGAAAAATCGACCCCCCGCAGGAAAGCCCGCCGCAGGTCGCCGTCGGTGATGACGCCGGCCACATGGTTGCCTTTTTCAACGACGACGGTGACGCCGAATTTTTTTTCGTTGATGACGCGGATCACTTCCTGCATGCCCAGGCCGCTGTCAACCACCGGCAACTGCGCGCCGGTGTGCATCAGGTGCTTGACGCGAAGCAGCTTTTTGCCGATGGAACCTCCGGGATGGAAAAAGCGGTAGTTTTCCTCACTGAAGCCTTTCTTCTGCATCAGGGCGATGGAGAGGGCGTCCCCGATGGCCAGGGTCAGGGTGGAGGAGGCGGAAGGCACCAGGCCGATCGGGCAGGCCTCCTGTTCCACACCGCAGTCGAGGGTGACGTCGCTCTGGCGGGCCAGCGTCGATTGGGGGTTACCGACCATGGCGATCAACTTGATTCCCAGCCGCTTGATGTAATTGAGCAGCCGCACCACCTCCTCGGTTTCGCCGGAGGTAGAGATGGCGATCACCAGGTCCTGGGGATTGATGATGCCGATATCGCCGTGGATGGCTTCGGCCGGATGGAGGAACACGGCCGGCGTGCCGGTGGAAGTGAGCGTGGCGGCGATTTTGCGGCCGATGATGCCGGATTTGCCCATGCCCGTGACCACAATCTGGCCCTGGGATTGGAAAAGCAGGTCAACCGCCCTCGCAAAGTCCCGGTCAATCCTGGCGATGGCCTTCTGGATCGCATTGGCCTCGATTTCCAAGACTTTCTTGCCGGTCGCAATGCTGTCCATCGGGGGTATTATATAATTTTTTCAGCCGAATTAACAGCCCCCGCAATTTTTTCAGCTCCAGGGAGTTGGTTTTGTCCGACAGGGCTTTTGCCGGCTGCGGGTGGACTTCCAGGAAAACGCCGTTGGCTCCAGCCACGATGCCGCACGCCGCAAGCAGGGGGATGAAGCCGGGATCGCCGCCGGAAACCACTCCCGCCGCGGCGGGACGCTGCACCGCGTGCGCGGCATCGATGACCACCGGGTAGCCGCTGGCTTTCATGATCGGGATGCTGCGCATATCCACCACCAGGTTGTTGTAGCCGAAAAAGGTCCCCCGCTCGCAGAGCATGATTTTGCGGTTTCCCGTTTCCGCAACTTTAGCCGCTGCCCGAAACATCTCCTCTGGCGCCAGGAACTGGCCCTTCTTGATGTGCACCGGCAGGCCGGTCTGGCCGGCCGCCTGCAGCAGGTCGGTCTGGCGGCTGAGAAAGGCAGGAATCTGGAGCACGGAGAGCACCTCGGCCGCACGCTCCGCCTGCCAGGGCTCGTGGATGTCGGAGAGAACCGGCAGCGCCAGTTCGCGCTTGATTTTGGCCAGGATTTTCAGGCCCTTTTCCAGTCCCGGCCCGCGGTAGGAGGAAACGGACGAACGGTTGGCTTTGTCGTAGGAAGCCTTGAAAATGAAGGGAATTTTCAAAGCGGAACATATTTTTTGAACCGCTTCGGCAATGCGCATGGCCTGGCGCTCACTCTCAATCACGCAGGGTCCGGCAATGAGGAAGAGTTCCCCGTCGCGGATGGGCACGCCGTCGACGAGGAAGTACGTTCGCATGGCCCGATTGTACCAGCAAACGGCCTGGAGTGCAAATGACCAAGAGGATCGGCGGTCTACGGCGGAGCCGTTTTGATTGACTTGGCTGGATGGTTGGTCTATATTCGTAGGGGCGATTCCATCGATGCGTAGGGCCGATGCCGGTAAAGCGTCGTGTGCTTCCGCAAAGCGATAACCGCAGATGAGGAAAAGGTGAAGATGGTTTCTCCTTTGAGTATTTTGGTAGTGGATGATGAGACCCACATCCGCAAGACCATCTCGGTATGCCTTCAGATTGAGGGCCACCAGGTCATGGCGGTCAGCAATTTCGAAGATGCTCTGGAAGAGATCAAAAGGAAGCCTTTGGACATCGCTTTCCTCGATTTGCGGCTGGGAACGAGGAATGGCCTGGACCTCATCCCCTACCTGCAGTTTCATTCTCCGCAGGCCAAGATTGTCGTGATCACGGCGTATGCGTCGATCGATTCGGCAATCGACGCCATCCGCAAAGGGGCCACCGACTATGTTCCGAAACCCTTCACTCCCGCCCAGATCAAGATCATTGTGGAGAAAATATCCGAACTCAGGACGCTGCAACAGCAGATCGACGACTTGAAGTCGAGTCTGGATTCGAGCATTCCCGAGATTGATTTTTCAAGCAAGAATCCGGCCATACTGAAGATGCTGTCCCTCGCCCGGGAAGTCGCTTCAGCGCAGGTCAACATCCTGCTGAAAGGTGAGAGCGGGTCCGGGAAGACCATGCTGGCCAGGGCCATCCATGAGTGGAGCCCGAGAGTCAGCAAGCCGTTTGTCGTCGTTTCCTGCCCGACTATTCCAGCGGAGTTGCTGGAGAGTGAACTCTTCGGGCATGCCAAGGGCTCTTTCACGGGGGCCATCCGGGATTACCCGGGCCGCATTTCTCAGTGCCAGGAGGGAACCCTCTTGCTAGATGAAATCAGCGACCTCCCGCTCTCCATCCAACCCAAACTCCTGCGTTTCATTCAGGAAAAGAAGTACGAACGGGTGGGGGAAACGGCTACCCGTAGCGCGGATCTGCGGATCATCGCGGCAACCAATGTGGATCTCGAGAAGGCAATGAGGGAGGGGAGATTCAGGGAAGACCTGTATTATCGCCTGAATGTGGTAGAAATCGAAATCCCGCCCTTACGGGAAAGGAAGGAAGATATTGAAACCATCGCCAACAACATGCTGCTTTTTTTCGGCCGCTGCAACCACAGGTCCTACAAGGGGTTCAGCAAGGAGGCAATGGAAACACTCAACAAATATTCCTGGCCGGGGAATCTCCGCGAACTTCGCAACACCATCGAACGCATCGCCATTTTCTGCAAAACAGAAATAGTCGGCAAGGAATGCCTTCCCGAAAAAATCAGCGAGAGGGAGGGAATACCAGGCCTGGGAGACGCGGTCAACCTCGAAAAGATCGAGGAAATTCACATTCGCCGGATACTGGCTACTGCGGCCTCCATGCAGCAGGCCGCGGAAACTCTCGGCATTGACACGGCCACTCTATGGCGCAAAAGAAAAAAATACGGCATTTGATCCATTCCCTTTCCGGCAGTAGCGTCTTGCAAAATGCAATGCCGAAATGAACAAAGTTTGCACAATTCAATTCAGTAAGAAAGAGTGAGGAAAAATCAATATGGCCATAAGGATAAAGAAGATATTATTAGGCTTTATTCTGGCGGTTCTAATGATGTTCCCATTTGTGACGAACGCAAGCGGTGAAGAGGCATCAGCATCGACTTCAGACAAAGAAATCGAAGAGGCAAAGCCGTCGGAGGCCCCAGCACCTTCGCCCGGGCTGTTGATGAGCGCTTTGGGCAAGGCTGGACTGGCCAAACCTTTGGACAAGGTTGGGATCAACATCTACGGCTACATCGAAGGCGGTTACTTGTATGACGCCACCTCGCAGGCTCACAATGGTTCCAACCTTCATCGGATTTAACAGTTTCAAGAACACGGGTATACTTGACAAGATCAGTTTGAACGTCGAGCGCACGGTCGATCCGACCAAGAAGCAGCTTGACCTTGGTTTCCACATGGAAGTTATCTTGGGTGCGGATGCCGCGTTCATCCACTCGAATGGGATCGGTGATACGCAGACGAGCCGATATCAATGGGACCTTCTCCAAGGCTACGTGGACATGACCATCCCCGGCATGCCGGTGCGAATCCGCGCAGGCAAATGGATCGAACTGGCGGGCTTCGAGCATTTCAGCGCCAACATCTACGGGGCCTTCGGCGATCCGTTCAGGGCACTCTATTCTTACAGCTACCAATTCCTCTATGCCGAGCCGGGCACGCAGACAGGCGTTCTGGTCACCTACGTGCTGAACCCCAAGTGGTCGTTTGACACTGGTTTCACGCGTGGCTGGAACCAGTCCACCCGCGACGCCAACGGCGCCCTGGACTTTTTGGGCCGCGTGATCTTTACGCCCAGCGACAAGACCTCCATCATTTTCGTTATAACGGAAGGCCCGGAGTTCCCGACGGGCGTCGGGCACAACCTGCCTAAAGGCGACGCCCACCACTGGTGGACCGCGTTGGACCTGGTTGCCACCCGGAAGATCACTGAAAAGTTGAGCCTCGGCTTGGGCCTTGACTACGTCCATGCTCCGGACATCCCCGGCTTAACAAGCGGTGCCAAGCAGTGGGGAGGCGTGGCTGGCTACGTCAGCTACGCATTTGATCCGCACTTCACGCTCAACACCCGGCTGGAGTGGTATACAGACGCCGCCAATGGCTTCTCCACCGGTGCACCCGTCAGCGCCAGCTACTACGAGGCCACGGCGGGCGTGGCCATCAAGCCTTTCCCGAAAGACAAGTTTCTCTCGAAGTTGCTTTTCAGACCGGAAATTCGCTACGACCATTCTAACCACCCGGTCTTCAACAGCGGCGACAAAGATCAGTTGACATTCAGCGTGGACGCCCTCTTCACCTTTTAGGATCGCCCTGGCGTTTCGCACCCGCCTGAGCGTGCCGGAGATGAGGGTATCAAAAAACTGTCTTTACCAAGGATGCCAGCAAAATGCAAGCATGAGGAAAATTGATTTTCCTATAAGTCCACTTTGGCAAGATTCATGCTTATTGTTTCATGGAGTCGACAGTGAAATTCACTTTGAGACAAAAAATTTTCGTCGTATTCGCCATGCTACTGCTGATCACGGCCTTGATCTCCCTGCAAAGCATCCGGCGCTTCAATCAACTGGGAAGATCCATCGATGTGATACTGAAGGAAAATTATCGCAGCGTCATCGCCTGCCAGCAGATGAAGGAAGCGCTGGAACGGATCGACAGCGGAATTCTCTTCCTGATGCTGGGCTTCGATCAGAAAGGGCTCGAGCAAATCGAAAAGAATCTCAAACACTTTCAGGACGCACTGGAGGTCGAACTGAGCAATCTGACGCTCCCCGAAGAACCCCAGTTGGCGTTTTTGCTCAAATCCCTTTTTTCGCAATACCGGATCAAGCTGCGGGAGGTGATGGCACAGGGATCATCGATTCCGCAAGACGCTTATTTCAATTCCATCTTTCCCCTTTTCCAACGCATCAAGAACACGGCCGACAGCATCCTGCAACTCAATCAACGGAACATGAACAACGCCAACGATGCGGCGAGGTTCAGAGCGAAAAGAGCCCAGCGGGATATGTACATGTTTCTGACCGTAGCGGGATTCATCGCCGTCATTTTCGTTCTGTTCTGCAACCGCTGGATCCTCAAGCCTATCCACCGGCTCATCGATTCAACCGACGAGATCCGGCGGGGAAATCTGAACCTGGTGGTTCCGGTGGAGACCCGGGACGAAATTGGCCAGCTCTCCGACGCCTTCAATGCAATGACGGTCAGCTTGAGGTTTTTCCGGCGTTCCGACCACGCGAAATTGCTGCGGCTCCAGCAGTCGACCCAAAAAGCCTTCCGAAATCTGCCGGAAGCTCTGGCCATCGTCGACTCGGAAGGAAAGGTCGAGATCGCCACCGAGTCGGCCAGGACGAATTTCGGACTGGTCCCCAACGCCCGAATTTCAGACTCACTCCATCCGTGGATGATCGATCTCTATCAAGACGCCATCCAGAGCACCCGGCCGCCGACGAACGAATACAAGTGTCCGATCATTCAGCATTTCGTCAACAACCAGGAAAAATTCTATCAGCCTCACGCCTATTCCATCCTGGACGACGAGAAAAAGCTGGACGGCCTGATCATCATCCTTCAGGACGTCACCCTAATGAAGCAAAGTGATGAAATCAAAAAAAATCTGTTATCAACGATTTCCCACCAATTGAAAACCCCGCTCACATCCATCCGGATGGCCATCCATCTCCTGCTCGAAGAAAAAATCGGTGGTCTGACGGAACATCAGGCCGACCTTCTCGTATCGGCCCGCGAAGAGAGCGAAAGATTGAGCGTCATCCTCGAGGATCTCCTCGACCTCAGTCGGATCGAATCGGGAAACGTGCAGATGATCCTGGCGCCGACTTCCCCGTACGAGTTGGTCAACGAAGCCGTCGCTCACTACCGCCGGGACGCGCAGGACAAGGGGATCGAATTGGCGGTCGAATTGCCCGAACTTCTTCCCGAGGCAATCGCGGACAAATCTCGGATCGGCCATGTCTTGGCGAATCTGCTCACCAACGCCATCAGGTATACGCCTCCGGGAGGAAAGATATTGGTGTCGGTTCGGGAGGAAGGGAACATGGCGAAATTCTCCGTTTCGGACAATGGAATCGGGATACCCGCTGAGTATCATCAGAAGATTTTTGAAAAGTTTTTCCGGGTCCCCGGCCAAGATCCGGACGCAGGCGAAGGGTTGGGGCTGGCCATCACCCGGGAAATCATCAGGGCCCACGGGGGGGAAATCTCGCTGAAAAGCTCAAAAGGCCACGGGGCTACATTTTTCTTCACGTTGCCTCGCCGCGACAGCGGTCCCAAGGAGGGATGAACCATGCTTGATTTGTTTTATGTTTTGTTGACCCTGGTGTTTTTTTTCCTGTGCGTAGGACTGGCAAAGTTTTTCGATAAATTGGCCAAATGATGGAAATCGTCATTGGCATCGTCGGGATTCTGCTGATCGTCTATTTGTTCGTCAGCATTTTCAAACCGGAAAAATTCTAGAAAAAACGCAGGGTGTTCGCTTCATGGAACATGGGTCGCCTTACGGATGGAAACAGAGGTGAAAAATGGGTTTCACGGGCTGGATTCAGTTGATCATTTTCCTGGGATTGCTCGGTTTGTTAACCAAACCGATGGGGATCCATATATTCAAGGTTCTGGAAGGGAAGGGAAAAAACATCCTGACGCCGGCATTCGGCTGGCTGGAAGATCTGCTGTACAAGGCCATCGGCATTGACCGAAATCAGGAACAAGACTGGAAGGAATACGGGTTGGCGCTCGGCATATTCAGCCTGATCGGACTGTTTCTCACCTATTTTGTGCTCCGTTTTCAGCATCACCTGCCGCTGAATCCCCAACATTTCCCGGCGGTGAGCGAACACCTGGCTTTCAACACTGCGGCCAGTTTCACCACCAACACCAACTGGCAGAGTTATGCCGGGGAATCGACGATGTCCCATTTCTCACAGATGGCGGGCCTGGTCTTCCATAATTTCGTTTCCGCCGCGGTCGGAATCGCAGTGGCAGCGGCCCTTGTCAGAGGGATCGCCCGGCGCACCGCAAAAACCATCGGGAATTTTTGGGTGGACCTGATCCGCGCCACCCTGTATATCCTCCTGCCGTTTTCGCTGTTGATCGCCGTTTTTTTTGTTTCCCAGGGTATGATTCAGAATTTTGACGCAAACAGGCAGGTCGTGACCGTTGAAACTCAGACGGGGGGAAAACCGCTCCAGAGTATTCCCCAGGGCCCGGTGGCGTCCCAGGAAGCCATCAAAATACTGGGGACAAACGGGGGCGGTTTTTTCAACGCCAATTCCGCCCATCCCTATGAAAATCCGACCCCCCTGACCAACTTCATCCAGATATTGACCATCTTCCTGATCCCCAGCGGGCTGACATACCATCTGGGGATGACGGTCAAAAATAAAAAACACGGCTGGGCCGTCTGGATGGCCATGGTTCTTCTGTTCCTGGCGGGCTTTCTTGGTCTGCTGGAATGCCGAATCCCATAGGCATTCCCCGGATGAAGGAGCTTGGGATAACGGCGGCAGGCAACATGGAAGGCAAGGAAGTTCGTTTCGGGATCTTCAATTCAGCATTGTTTGCCACGATCACCACCGACGCCTCCTGCGGAGCGGTCAATTCCATGCACGATTCGTTCTCCCCGCTGGGAGGGCTGATCCCCCTGATCAACATCCAGCTGGGGGAGGTCGTTTTCGGGGGAGTGGGATCGGGCTTGTACGGAATGCTCGTCTTCATCATATTGGCCGTATTCCTGGCCGGCTTGATGGTCGGCCGAACCCCGGAATACCTCGGCAAAAAGATCGAAGCCCACGACGTCAAGCTTTGCGTCTTTGTGATCTTGATTTCCGCTTTCCTGATTCTCGGCCCGACGGCCTGGGCCGCGGTCAGCAGGTGGGGAGTGTCCGCATTGAACAATTCGGGACCGCACGGTTTGACCGAAATCCTTTATGCTTTTTCCTCCGCCAACGGAAACAACGGGAGTGCGTTCGCCGGTCTTTCGACCAACACCCCGTTGTACAACACGCTTCTCGGCCTGGTCATACTGGCCGGACGCTTTCTGGTGATCGTTCCGGTTCTGGCCTTGGCCGGAAATCTGGCCACAAAGAAACTTATCCCCCCGAGCAGCGGCACTTTCCCCGTCCACGGTTTCACGTTCATCGTTCTCCTGACGGCGACGATCGTCATCGTTGTTCTGCTGACCTTTTTCCCCGCCCTGGTGCTCAGCCCCATTGCCGAACAATTCGTCATGACCGGATCCAACGCGATGTATTGAGGAAGACCGCCATATGAGACCGAAATCCTACGGAATATTCCAAAAAAAGCTTCTCCTCCAGGCCCTGACCGACTCGGTGAAGAAACTGAACCCGGTGTCCCTGATGAAGAATCCGGTCATGTTCGTCACCGAAATATGCGCGGCCATCACCACAGCCGTCATTCTCGCGAAAAAAACGGGGGGAGCCGACGGGATTCATCGTCCAGATTTCGCTCTGGCTGTGGTTCACGGTCTTGTTCGCCGAGTTTGCGGAAGCGTTGGCCGAAGGCAGGGGCAAGGCCCAGGCCGACTCGTTGCGAAAAACCAGAACAGCGACCAAAGCCAATCGTCTGAAAGGGAACAACGACATCGAACAGGTGCTGGCCGAGGATTTGCGGAAACACGACCTCGTGGTGGTCGCGGCCGGAGAGATCATCCCCGCCGACGGGGAAGTGATCGGGGGGATCGCCACCGTAGACGAATCGGCGATCACCGGGGAGTCCGCTCCGGTCATCCGCGAAGCCGGCGGAGACCGCAGCGCCGTTACGGGCGGAACGAGGGTCTTGTCCGATCAAATCCGGATGCGGGTAACGGCAAATCCCGGAGAGAGTTTCTTGGACCGCATGATCGCCCTGGTCGAGGGCGCCAGCCGTCAAAAAACTCCCAATGAAATCGCCCTGACTATCCTGCTGTCTGCCTTGAGCGTTATTTTTCTGGTGGTTGTCATCACCCTGAAATTCCTCGGGCTGTACTACCTCGCGGCGTTCAGCGTCCCGGTTCTGGTGGCGCTCCTCGTCTGTCTGCTGCCGACGACCATCGGCGGCTTGCTGAGCGCCATCGGCATCGCCGGGATCGACAGGGTGGTTCAGAAAAACGTTCTGGCCATGAGCGGCAGGGCCGTTGAGGCCGCGGGCGACATCGATGTGCTCCTGCTTGACAAGACCGGAACCATCACCATAGGAGACCGTCAGGCGGTCGAATTTGTCCCCGCGCCCGGGGTGACCGTCGAAGATTTGGCCGATGCCGCCCAGTTGTCCTCGTTGGCCGATGAAACGCCGGAGGGGAGGAGTATCGTCATCCTGGCGAAAAAATTCGGTCTTCGGGGTCGTTCCATCGCGGATATTCCCGGAGCCCGCTTCGTCTCTTTTTCAGCCCAAACGAGGATGAGCGGGATTGACATCGGCGACAGGAAGATCCGCAAGGGGGCGGCGGATGCTGTCCGTGAATTCCTTGGGGTGGAGTTTCCCGATGCCGTCCAGCGGGCCATCGAGCGCATCTCCCTCTCCGGTGGGACCGCGCTGGCGGTGGCCGATCCAAACAGAGTCCTGGGCGTGATCCATCTAAAAGACATCGTCAAAGGGGGACTGAAGGACCGATTCACCCGATTCCGGGCCATGGGCATCAAGACAGTCATGATCACCGGGGACAACCGGCTGACGGCAGCCACGATCGCCGCGGAAGCCGGCGTGGACGACTTCCTGGCCGAAGCCAGGCCGGAGGACAAAATGGCGCTCATCCGGAAAGAACAGAGAAACGGACACATGGTAGCCATGACGGGGGACGGAACAAACGATGCACCGGCACTGGCCCAGGCCGATGTCGGAGTGGCCATGAACACGGGAACCCAGGCTGCCAAGGAGGCCGGGAACATGGTCGACCTCGATTCCAATCCCACCAAACTGATCGAAATCGTCGAAATCGGCAAGCAACTGCTGATGACCCGCGGGGCGCTGACCACCTTCAGCATTGCCAACGACGTGGCCAAATACTTCGCCATCCTTCCCGCCATGCTGATCGGCCTTTTCCCCGAAATGGGCCCGTTGAACATCATGAAACTCCGATCGCCGGACAGCGCCATTCTCAGCGCCGTGATATTCAACGCCGTCATCATCATTTCCCTCATCCCGCTGGCGCTGAAAGGGGTCAAATTCAGGCCCGTGAAAGCCGCCGTCCTTTTGCGGCGAAACCTGATAATCTACGGTCTGGGAGGGCTGGTCATCCCGTTCCTGGGCATCAAACTGATCGACCTCTTGGTCGGTCTGATCGGACTGGCCTGAGGTAAAAACCGAATGAAAACGAAGCTATGGAAGGAATTGAGGGCCGCGGCCGTGACGACAATGGCTTTGTCCTTGCTGCTGTGCGGCGTTTATCCTTTGGCCGTGTGGAGCATTGCCCAGATCGTTTTCCCCTGGAAGGCGAATGGTTCCATGATTCACGGTCCGAACGGGCCGATCGGTTCCGTTTTGATTTCCCAGAACTTTACCGGACCGGGTTTTTTTCATCCCCGCCCGTCGGCCGCCGGAAGCGGGCATGATCCCCTTTCTTCCGGAGGCAGCAATCTGGGTCCCCTCTCTAAAACCCTTTTCGAACGGGTGAAAACCCGCATCGAGAACTTCCGCAGAGAGAACCGTCTGGGCCGCGAAATCCCGATCCCGGACGATGCGGTCACCGCATCGGCGAGCGGCCTTGATCCTCATATCAGCATGGAGAACGCTGTACTGCAGTCCGACAGGGTCGCCAAAGCCAGGGGATCCCCCAGGAAAGAATTCTGAAATTGATCGCCAAATACACCGAAAAACCTCAGCTCGGGATTCTGGGCGAAAAGAGGGTCAATGTACTGCTGCTGAATCTTGAGCTGGAAAAAACACGGTGATACCATAATCGGTATGGACGAAGAAAAAGCCCGGAGTTTTTTAAAGATGATCAGACGTTCCCAGCGCGGACGTCTCAAAATTTACCTCGGATATTGCGCCGGCGTGGGGAAGACATATCGGATGCTCCAGGAGGGTCATGCGCTGAAAAGCGAAGGGCTCGATATCGTGGTGGGTTTCGCCGAAACCCACGGCCGCGCCGAGGTCGCCAAACTTCTGGAAGGTTTGGAGACCGTGCCGCGAATCATCCGTGAATACCGGGGCATCAAGGTCGAAGAAATGGATTTGGATGCCGTGCTTGCCCGGAGGCCAGCCGTGGTCCTGGTCGACGAACTGGCCCATACCAACGTGCCGGGAAGCAGAAATGGAAAACGTTACGAGGACGTCCAGGAAATTCTCGCGGCCGGGATTCACGTGATCACGACGCTGAACGTCCAGCATCTGGAAAGCCTGTACAACACGGTCGAGAAACTCGTCCGGGTGAAAGTCCGGGAACGCCTCCCCGACACTGTCGTTGCCGAGGCCGATCAAATCGTGAACGTGGATCTGTCCACGGAAGACCTCCGGAAACGGCTCGAAGAAGGAAAAATCTACCCGCAGGAGCGGATCTCCACCGCCCTCGAAAATTTCTTCACATCGTCCAATCTGGAAAGGATGCGGGAGCTGACGCTGAGGGAGCTCGTCGCCCAGATCGAAATCCGCCGGAAGGAACCCGAGTCGGACGATCCCGCGGCCATGCCCGACCAGGTGATGGTGTGCCTGAGCTCCCGGGGGCCCAACAGCGAGCTTCTCCTGCGCTATGCGTCTCGCTTTGCCGGCCGGCTGAACCGGAACTGGTACGCGCTGTACGTCCAGCAGGACGCGGAAGCCCCGACCCAAATCGATCTTCAGACCCAGAATTCCCTGTCGAACTCGCTGACCTTGGCCAAGCAGTTGGGGGCGATCGTTTTCACCTTCAAGGGAGAGGACCTGGTCCATACGATTCTGCGCTTCGCCCAGGAATACCGGATCGGCCACATCATCATCGGAACGCCCTCCCGGGTCTCTTTTTTCAAAAGGCTCCTGCGCAAGAAATCCATTTCCGAGAGACTGGTTCAGGAAGCAAAAGGGATCAACATCGTCATTGTCGATACGGCCCAACGGCAGTCGATTCGTGTCGAAAACGAGCCACCTTTGGCCGTTCCCGCACTCCAAAACCGCATGCGCCTGCACGATTTCCTCAACGAAGAAAACGTCGTGATCTGGGAGGAAACCGCCTTCAAGGAAGAAGTGTTGAAGAGGTTGACGAACGCCGCGGTCGGCGACAATTCCGCCGGAATTTACGGTCAGTTGATGCAGCGGGAAAGGGAAAGTTCGACGTTCTTCAACGAGGGGGTGGCGTTTCCCCATTTGCGGGTCGCCGGCGATTCCCCCCCCGCATCGCTCTGGGGATCGTCCCCCAGGGCATCGTCGACCTGCAAACCGCCAAGCCCGTCCGGCTCGTTTTCTTGATCATTTCATCCGTCGACCATCCAGAGATCCAGGCGAAATTGCTGGCGATCGTCAGCAAGATGGCGAGCCACAACCGGATCGTCGATCTCCTTCTCTCCGCCGGTACCCCCAAGAAGATCATCCGCGAAATCGCCGCTTGGGAGGATTCTCTTCCCTGACCGGGGATCGCAATCGACGATCCCTTGCACCCCGGCGGACAGGAACGGAGACCGATTGGCGGATAAAAGATGCGTGCACTTGAATTCCCGTTATCCCCCTTCTACAATCATACCGATTCCCGCCGACGGCCAATAATCGTTCAGACAGAAAAAATCGGAGCGACGGATGATCGACAAGAAGGGAATGAAAAGACAGTACAAACAACATGTGCCGCCAATGGGGATTTTTCAAATCAAAAATCTGGTTAATGGAAAGATCCTGATCGGCAGCGCCAAGAACCTGCACGGCCAAATAAACAGTTGCAAATTTCAACTCAAGCATGGCCTTCATATGAACCGGGCGCTGCAGCTGGATTACACTCAGCTTGGCGAGGGGAAATTCTCTTTTGAGGTCGTGGATTATCTTGAGCCGAGAAAGGAACCGAATTACGATTCCACTGCCGATCTGAAAACGCTTGAAGAAATGTGGCTGGACAAACTTCAGCCGTACGATGAGAAGGGATATAATCGAAGAAAGCGGACGGAAACATAGAAGCGATGAGAGGTGAACATGCAGACAAGGAAGGAATTCTGCCAGGCCTGTCTGGCCTTGACCGTGGCCGGCCTGGGTGCTTCGCTCGTTTTCGGGCGCCCCGGTTCCACAGTGAGTAAAGGGGAAGACATGCCCAAGACGGAGACGCAAAAAAAGGCCAAGCTTCTGGCCTACTGCGGCATCACCTGCAGCGAGTGTCCGGCCTACGTCGCCACCCAGAAAAACGACGACGCGCTGCGCCGCCAGACGGCCCAAAAGTGGTCCGAGCAGTTCAAGTCCGACATCAAGCCCGCGGACATCAACTGCGACGGTTGCCCGACCGACTCCCAGCGCCTGTTCAATTACTGCCGCGTCTGCGAGATCCGCAAATGCGCTCGCGAAAAGAGAGTCCAAAACTGCGCCTGCTGCGCCGACTACCCCTGCCAAAAACTCTCCGCGTTCCTGGCCCAGGTTCCCGAGGCCAAGGCCGCACTGGAAGAGATCCGAAAAAAGAGATAATCCCACCGGCAATCCGGAAATGGATGGTGATGAGCTGACGTGATCAGCCTCAGATCGTCACGGTTTCCTTGTACTCCCCGAACACGGCGCGCAGTTGGTCGGCGATCTCCTGCAGGGTGGCGCAGGCTTTGACTGCGTCGATGATCGGCGGCATGAGATTCTGCTTGCCGGCTGCGGCGGCTTTGACCGAGGCCAGGGTTTCCATCACTTTTTTTGCCTCGCGTTCCCTTTTGACTTGCTGCAGCCGGGCGATTTGCCTTTCCTCGGATTCCTTGCTCACCTTCAATGTTTTTATATGGGCGAGGTTTTCCTCGATCTGGAACTGGTTGACGCCGACAATGATCTGTTCGCCCGCATCGATCTCCTTCTGGTAGGCGTAGGCGCTCTCCTGGATCTGCTTCTGGACGTAGCCCTTTTCGATGGCGACCAGCATGCCGCCCATCTTCTCGATGGTGTCCAGGTATTTCCAGACCTCTTTTTCGATCTCACGGGTCAGGCTCTCCAGGTAGTAGGAGCCGGCCAGGGGATCCACGGTGTCGGCCACGCCGCTTTCGTGGGCGATGATCTGCTGGGTGCGCAAGGCGACACGCACCGCCTCCTCGCTGGGCAGGGCCAGGGCCTCGTCCATGGAGTTGGTGTGCAGGCTCTGGGTGCCGCCGAGAACCGCGGCCAGGGCCTGGAGGGTCACCCGCACCACGTTATTGGCCGGCTGCTGGGCGGTCAGGGTCACGCCGCCGGTCTGAGTGTGGAAGCGCATCAGTTGCGATTTTTCGCCCGCCCGGAATTTCTCTTTCATAATCCTGGCCCAGATCTTGCGGGCGGCGCGAAATTTCGCCGCCTCCTCGAAGAGGTTGTTGTGGCTGGCGAAGAAAAAGGAGAGGCGCGGAGCGAAATCGTCGACCAGCAGCCCGGAGCGCAGCGCCGACTGCACGTACTCGATGGCGTCGGCAAAGGTGAAAGCCAGTTCTTGCACCGCCGTGGCGCCGGCCTCGCGGATGTGGTAACCGCTGATCGAGATGGTGTTCCACTTCGGCACACGCTCCTTGCAGAAGGAGAAGATGTCGGAGATGATGCGCAGCGAGGGCCGGGGCGGAAAGATGTAGGTGCCGCGGGCAATGTATTCCTTGAGTAAATCGTTCTGGATCGTTCCCGACAGGCTGGCCCAGGGCACTCCCTTCTGTTCGGCTACGGTCAGCACCATGGCCAGGATGATGGCGGCGGTGGCATTGATGGTCATGGAAACCGATACCTGATCCAGGGGGATGCGGTCGAAAAGAATCTCCATGTCGCGCAGGGTATCGATGGCCACGCCGACTTTGCCCACTTCGCCTTGGCAGAGTGGCTGGTCCGAGTCCAGGCCGATCTGGGTGGGCAGGTCAAACGCCACGCTCAAGCCGGTCTGGCCGTGTTCGAGAAGATAACGGTAGCGTTCGTTGGACTCTTCGGCCGAACCGAAGCCGGCATACTGGCGCATGGTCCACAGCTTACCGCGGTACATGGTGGGCTGGACGCCGCGGGTGAAGGGATAGGCGCCGGGATAGCCGATATCCCTTTCGTAATTCAGGTCGCTGATCTCCTCCGGGCCGTATAGCCGCTCGACGGGCAGCGAACTGGTTTTGAAGCGGTGCTGGCGCTCCGGATTCTTGGCCAGCGTCTTTTTCAGAACGCACTCTTCCCATTCCTTTTTTTTCATTTTTTTTCGCCTAAAATTGCGAGATTAATTCTTATTGAAGACGCCTTGGCGCGGGACCATCTGGATGGAAGGGTCGGAGGGCTGCCGAGCGGCTGGGCTTAATCTCTTTCGCTGATTTTCTTTTTGAATTTTTCTCGAGTACCTTCGTAGAGGGTTTTGGCGTTTTCGCTGACTTTCTCGACGTTGTCTTTGATATCCTCGCCGATTTTATCGGAAAAGTCCTTGATCATTTTCCGCGTTTCCTTGCCCGACTGGGGAGCGAACAGCAGGGCCAGTCCGGCCCCGAGGGCAGCACCGGCAAAGAAGCTGCATACCGTTCCCATTCCGTTCTTTCCTTCACTGGACATTTATTTCCCTCCTTTGATTTTTTTTACGAGTTTCCAGCCCAGGCGGATGGCTGGCAGCAGGGCGAAAAACCCGGCTGAGCGTTTGAGTATGTTCTGGTTGACAAATTTCAGCGTATCGCCGACGTGGTCGACTGTTCGTTTGGAGGATGCCAGCACTCCATCCAGGTGTTCGAGCCGCTCCTCGGCCAGAGTGCCGACTTTGTTCAGCTGACGGGCCAGGTCGCGGATCTCTCCGGAGGTCCGTTCCATGTCGGCCAGTAGCAGCCGCAGCTGGTTGATGGCCGGGATCAAGGTTAGGACCAGCAGCAGAAATCCCAGAGAAAAAACCAGCGCGACGATGAAAAGGATGATGGTTGTTGTCATCGTGTGCCCTTGTTTAATGATATACCAAAGCCGACCGGCCTGTCAATCGGTTGTTCGCTTTTTAAGCTTTTCCAGAATCTCCATTGCCGCCTGCGGATTTTGGGCGCGGATGGCCACCGTCAGGTCGCTCTTTTCCCAAAAGGGGTGATGGCAGACGTTCAGGCCCTTCTCCGCGGCAAGTGCGCGGACCTGTTTCCGCCACTCCTTTTCCCAGCGGAAATAGCGGGGGTAGCGAAGTCGGAACAACGTTTCCAAGATTGCCTTCTGCGGCATCTCCTGGCGCCCCAATCGGATGCGGTTGATTTGCCGCATGATCTCGGCAATCGTCGTTTTTCTGGCAAAGGCGATTTCCTCGGCCATTTCGATCAGTCTCCCTTGCTGGTTCTCGTTGAAGACGACCCGGCGCAGCAGCCCGGCCAAGGCGCTACGGTCTTGGCCGGTCATGGTCAGCATTTTGCAAGCGCTCTTCAGAACCAGGCGATCGTTTTGCAATAATGTCTTAAGCGGAGGAGCCAACAGGCGATCCAGGTTTTTTAAAAGTTCATTGTTTACAGCAAATCCCAGCTGCGGCTGCTGCTGAATATCAGCCGGGCTGCGCCAGCGGCCGATTTTCTTTACGAAAAGCAGTTTTTCGTAAAGATTGAGCCCGGTCAGCAGCTGTTTCAGGTTGAAGTTGAGAATCAGCGCCTGTGCAGGTGGCAGGTCCACTTCCCACATCCAGGCGTACCGATGTTTCTTCTGCCTCAGCAGGGCCAGGTAATCGTGGCCGGCAATCACCCGTTTCTTGCCGTCGACCACCAGCAAGGGGAAACCGGGCAAGCGGCCTGCGAGCGTTTGATAGGAATCGGGACGGAGAGGATAGGAGAGGCGGAAGCGGTCATCGCGCCGGATTCCAGCAAGAGTCATGCGGGTGGTGTTCATTGTCAATGAAACCTGTCCGCGATTATAACAAATCTGCGGCCGGTTCGCGAAGGGATGGCCCGCTATCGCGGGCTGCGGTTTTAATGTAGAATAAAACGGGAGACAGAGATGGCCAACAGGCAACGAAGGCGATCGGCCTTGAAGGTCGGTATTGCTCTGGGCGGCGGTGGCGCCAAGGGTCTGGCCCATATCGGGGTATTGAAAGTGCTCGAAAAACACGGCATTGTTCCGGCCCAGGTCTCGGGCACCAGCATGGGAGCCCTGGTCGGGGCGCTGTACTGCGACCGGGGGAGCATCGCCGAGGTGGAGAAATTCGTCCTGGCTTTCGAGGATGCCAGCCTCAATCCCTACCTTTTTCCGAAGCTGTCCAGCACCGGACTGATCTCGGAAAAGAAAATCAGGAACTTTTTGGTCTCGCTCTTTGCTGATATGAGGATCGAGGATTTGGCGCGGCCATTTTGTTGCACCGCCACCGATATTTTGAGCGGCGAGGAGGTGGTTTTCTGCAAGGGGAGCCTGGTGGACGCGGTGCTGGCGAGCATTTCGGTGCCGGTCCTTTTTCCGGCTCATCGGTATCGAAACCGCTTCTTGGTCGACGGAGGGCTGGTCGATTTGGTACCGGTCGCCCCCTTGCGCCAAAACGGGGCGGATTTTATCATTGCCGTGAACGTGATTGTCCCTCCGCGCGCCGGACAGGCCGAACGGCGCCCGGACAGAAAGGAAAGGAAAAATCGCCTGCTCATTGAACGAATCGACTCTCTGCTCTCCCGGCGCCCGGCCCGCGACAAGGGAGTCCCCAATCTCATCGAGGTTCTGTTTTCCACATTTGAAATCATGCAGCAGAAGCTGGTTCTCTCTTGTCTCGAGCTGGATCAGCCGGATGTCGCCATCCATGTCGAAACGTCCGAATTCAAGTTCTATGAGTTCAACAGCCCGACCGAGCTCATCGCCCGCGGGGAGGCGACGATGCGCCGCTTGATCGGGAAGGTCGAAAAGAAGATAGAACGGCAGGCCTGAGCGACAGGAAGGCTCAGCCCCCGGAAATCAAATGGATGGCGTCCACCTTGTCGCCCTCCTGGATGGTAGAGGATTCGTATTCCTCTTTTTTGACCAGTTGGCCATTGATTTTGACCACGATCAGGGGAAAGGTGAAGTTCATCGCCTGGAGCAGCCCTTTGACGGTCAGGGCGCTGGCGGGATACTCCGTTTCTCTATTGTTCAGAATGAATTTCATTACTTGCCTCCGGCAGCTTTCTCCAGCAGAATCTCCAGCACCTGGTTGGCCTGCATGTGGGCGACGATGCCCACGCGCGGGGCCAGCGGCGGCAGTTCGTCCGACACTTCCAGCGCTTCGTCTCCGCAGATGACGAGCCGGTCCAGGCGGCGGGTGCGCAGGTCGTTGTTGCGACCGTAACCGGCCAATCCCATTCCAGAAACCAGGTATTTGTCCGGCAGCCGTTGCAACACCGTTTCGATGATCATGCCCTTCATCTCTGCCTGGTCGAAGGCTTCGACAATAACGTCGCAGGAGCTGAACAGACGGAGCACCGATTCAGGGTCCAGCCTCAGGTCATGGGCGTCGACGCGAACAGCGGGGTTGATGCGCCGGATGTTCTCCTTCAGGGCCAGCACTTTTTTCTGACCTACCTGATCCAGAAAATAATACTGGCGGTTGAGGTTTTCCTGTGAGACCACGTCGAAGTCGGCGACGATCAACCGGCCCACGCCGATGCGCGCCAGGGCCACGGCGCAGTTGGAGCCCAGGCCGCCGCAACCGGCAATGCCCACGCTCTTGCTGCCTATTTTTTTCTGGATGGAGGAGAAGCGCATTGCTCCCATTATAGCGGCCGGGAAGGAAAAATTCAATGGCGGGGAGCGGCCGCCGTGGCCAGTTGGCCGCAGGCCGAACGGATGTCTCGGCCCTTGGACCAGCGCACGTTGACCGTAAACCCGCGTTCCAGCAGCAGGCGCTGGAAGGCTTCCACCCTTTCCGGCGAGGGCGTTTCAAAGGCTGAGCGGGGAACGGGGTTGTAGGGGATGAGGTTGATTTTGGCGGGGATGCCGCGGATCAGCCCCGCCAACCGCCTGGCGTCTGCGGGGGTGTCGTTGACGCCGTCCAGCAGCACGTATTCGAAGGTGATGCGGTGGCGGCGCCGCTGTTTTCGGAAATAGGCGAGGATCTCGGCCAGCGCCTCCCGGCCCGCTACCGGCATGAGTGACTGGCGCTGGTCGGCGCTGGAAGCGTTCAGCGAAAAGGCGATTTTGACTTGAGGGAAATCGCTTTCCAGGTTTTTGATTTTTTCCAATATGCCCGCGGTCGAAACGGTGATCCGTCGCGGCGAGATGGCCAGGCCGCTGGGATGCAGAATGATACCCAGGGCTTTTTTCAGGTTGTCGTAATTGAGCAGCGGCTCGCCCATGCCCATCCAAACCAGGTTGAGCCGGTTGAGGTCGGCGCCGGCCGCTGCCTTGAGAATCAGCACCTGAGAGACGATTTCGCCTGGCGTCAGGTTGCGGCGAAACCCCATGTTGCCGGTGGCACAAAAGGTGCAACCCAGGGCGCAGCCCACCTGGGAGGAGATACAGAGGGTAATATGTTTCTTTTCCGGAATCAGCACGGCCTCGATGCGCAGCCCGTCGCTCAGTTCGATGAGAAACTTGCGCGTGCCTTCGCTGTTACCCGCCACAGCCACAACGGCGTCGGTCTGCCAGGTGAACGCCTGGCCGAGCAGGGTGCGGTTCTTGCGACTGATGTTTGTCCAGCGGCTGCTGTCGGCCACATTCTTGAAATAACGCCACTGGAATACCTGGTCGGCCATGTAGGCCGGCAGGCCCAGTAGCTGCAACCGCTGGCGGAGTTCGGCGTGGGAAAGATCGAGCAACCCGATGCGTTCGGCGGTCGCGGCCTTCATCATTTTCCCTTTAACAGAAAGGCCCGGCCTTGTCAATGCGGCCGTTTCTGTACTATAATGAGCCTTCCAGGAGGCGAGATGAACCTCTCTCTGCGTGCCCGCGAAATTCAAGAGTCACCAATCCGCAAGTTGAATACCCTGGCCAACGAGACCAAGAAACGCGGCATCACCGTCTACCACCTCAACATCGGTCAGCCGGACATTCCCACGCCGGAAAACTTCTTAAAGCGAATCGCCGCGTTCCCGGAAAAAGTGCTTTCCTACGGCCCCGCCGACGGTCTGGAGACGCTTAAAGATGCCATGGTCCATTATTTCTCCTATTATGGAATTGGCCTGGAAAAGAAGAATATCGTCATTGCCAATGGCGGCAGCGAGGCCATTTCCTTCGCCTTCAACGTGGTGGCCGATCCCGGCGACGAGATCATTCTGCCCGAGCCTTTTTACACCAATTACAACGGCTACGCGTCGCTCTGCAGCCTGAAGCTCGTGCCGGTGACCACCCTGGCCGAAAAGGGGTTTCACCTGCCGCCGCTGTCCGAATTTGAGAAACGGGTCACCCCGCAAGACCCGGGCGATTCTCCTCTGCTCGCCCAACAACCCGACCGGTACGGTGTACCGCGAAGATGAGATCAGGGCTGTGGGGGAGTTTGCCAAAAAGCACGACATCTACCTGATTGCCGACGAGGTATACAAGGAGTTCACCTATGACGGCAAGCGTCATTTCAGCGTACTGCAGCTGAGCGGGCTGGAGGACCGCGTCATCGTGGTCGACTCCATCTCCAAACGTTATTCGGCGTGCGGCGCTCGTATCGGGGCGGTCATTTCCCGCAACCTCGAGGTGATAAAGTCGGATCACCAAATTCGCCCAGGCGCGGCTCTGCCCGCCGACCCTGGAGCAAGTCGGGCGCCATCGGCGCTTACGAGCTGCCGCTCTCACTATTTCAAGACGTCATGGCCGAATACCAGAAGCGCCGCGATATTCTGTACGGCATCCTGACCTCAAGAAAGGACGTCATCCTGCAGAAGCCCGAGGGCGCTTTCTACATCATGGCCAAGCTGCCGATTGATGATTGTGATGATTTTGCGCGCTGGCTGCTGGCCGATTTTTCCGATAACAACGAGACGGTGATGGTCGCGCCCGGGGCAGGCTTCTATGCCACGCCCGGCAAGGGCAAGAACGAGGCGCGCTTGGCCTATGTGATCGAGGCGCCCAAGCTCGAGCGCGCCGGCCTTATTTTGCTCAAGGCTTTGGACGCCTACGGAAAAAGGGGAAAATAGGGAAACAACTTTTGCTTCGCTTCTTATCTCCCCAAATTGTATTCTTCTGAGGAGGCTTCACATGAAAAAGTATTTTGGGTTTGTTCTGGTTCTGATTTTAGCTTTGACTCTTGTCGCCGCCGAACAAACACACAAAGTGGTCATTGTCCGGGGAGGGTCCAGAGCGATGGCTGTGCCCATCCAGGCTTTGTCCTTTTCGAAAGCTTTTTCCCAGAAAGCCGCGATCAAACCCCGGTTTTTTTCTGCGGGAGAAAAATTGAAAATCCTTCAGGAGGCCAAGATCAATGAGGTCAATGGTGTTTCTGCAGCCGCCTGGAAGGTGACCCTCAAATCGCCCAACATCAACGACCGAATGTTTATCACGCTGAGCCAGCCCAATTTCGTTTCCACAGAATTTTATGGCACGGGCGTGGCTTTGTTTGATAACAGCGACCAATTTTACAAAGCCAATGGAACAGACAAGGCTTTTAATTTGGACTTTTTTGTTGAAGCTGGCAAATGGTATTTGCTCGATTGCGCGGTCAGCGAAACCGATGCCACCTACCGGGTGTTTGTTTATCAACAATCGGGTTCTTCGCAGATCACTTTTGAGAATCCTTCGGACGGGCACCTTTTGATCGTCCTGCAGGCCACTGCCGCCGGTCAAGCGTATATTGCTGTCACGGGAAATTGCCCCCGCCAGGGTAATTGGGGCATTTACGGAGCCGAAATCACCGTCATCAAATAAGCCCTTACTTTCAGGTCTACAACCCGATCGAGTGTTGGCTGCTGAAATTTAAAATTTTTTAAAAATTTCTTAAAACTACGGCTTAATATGAAGAACCGAGCTCTCCGAAAGGTGTATTGCCTTCAGCAGTATTTCTGATTCATTAGATGGCCATCCAATAATATTAGTATGACGTTTTGGGATATTATCTGGATCCAATTTTAAGCAACAACTATAAATTGAAGATGCGGTTATATCAGCGCGTGCTTTTAAACTACTTGGTCTATTTTTCTCAACTTGAACTCCTATTAACCATATTGCGCTTTCAGACAAGTCGTATATTCTAAAAACTGACAATTTCTTATTTTGAGGCGGCATGAAGGCACGATGCTTAACACAGTTATTTTCTGAACTAAAATCTTTTTTTGAAAAAAGAAATCTTGATAGTTTTTCAGATGCTTTGATTTGATGATTATTCAAATTAAAATCCCAACCTTTTAAAATTTTCTATTATTACTGGTGGCAATGCGTTTTCGAAATATTCATTCCCATGAATCTGATTCCCCCCAAATATTCCCGCATATTTAATAATTTTTGTATTCCCAATATTTATTATAAAAATTCTATTTCTGTCCTTCCTCCATTCAAATCCCACATCTCCATTTGGTTCGATACAAATTTCAGGGAATGGAATAAAGGATGGTATAAGATTTAGAAATTTTTTAGCTTCAAAGTAAGCATCAATGGATAAGGGTTTGGCTCCCTCTCCATCCCAATCTTCATTCTTACATTCAATTTGTAACTTTTTTAATTCATAAAGGATTTGATTAAGAAACAATTCGTTAGATGTCTTGTTCTTCCAAATTGGTTTATTTTCATAAATCTTTTCATCTTTGGAGCTTGTACAACTTTGATAACTATTGATATTATAGCATATAGGTGTGGAGCATATAGCTGGGGTGCTCATATAAATAACTCCTTTAATTTTTCTGTTATTAAAGAGAAAAAAATTCTATTTTTGAAATTTCGTAACCTTTCAAATAATTCCCAAGCTTCGTTATTTTCAAAAAATTCTTTATGTTTAAATACATCTATATCCAGCATTATTGGACAATACCTTGGATCAACAATCTGTTCGAAGACTTGAGTGATAATTGCTGTAATTCCGGTATCTGGTTCTTCAATTACAACTTTATTAAAGAAACTATTTACTCCTTGTGGCAATTCTTTTGGAATAATCGGCGCTGCTGTTAAATACTCATTAAAATCAAGCAATGGTTGCGGATATAAAGGAATACTAATTTTATTTATATACCTAACTGCAACTCTTATGATTTCAGGATTTACTAAATCTCTATATATCTTCCAAATTCTATAAGCCTCATCTCTAAGATTCTCCCAGCATTCATAAGGGTTTAACCGATTAAAAGTAAAGCCATCTATTCTTGTTTGGACAATCTGCTTTTTATCAATAGTTCTAAACCAATACCCTTTTAAAGTTTCTGAACTTGTCGATAAAGGTTTTAAATCTTTTTTTAACTCAAGCTTACTTTCAAATTCAATTGCCTCTGTTTTTTCTGGATATTGATTTTTTATTTTTTCGTGAATAGAAAGAAATTGTTTCACATCAAAATCACTTTTCAACTTTGTCTTTAAATCAATTAATGCTTCATAAATCGGAGCATTATTAAGATGAGCTATCTCTGCCACTTTTCCTCACATTTTTTATTTTATTATAGCAGCACTCAATCTTTTTTCTCAATAAATTTTTTAAATATTGTTTCGGTGGATGGTCTGGTCGCGAGCCGAGCCGACCGAGACATATTCGACTGGAACGCCGGTCTGTTCCTCGATGAAGCGCAGATAGGCGCGGGTTTCTTTCGGCAGCTCCTTTTCGTTGCGGCACGCCGAGGTTTTCCGCTTCCAACCGGGGAAGCTTTTGTACACTGGTTTTACCCGGCTCAGCAGATCGACGTCGTTTGGAAATTCGGCGATTTGCCGGCCGTTGACTTGGTAGGCCACGGCCACCTTGATGGTAGCGAAATCGTCGAGCACGTCGAGTTTGGTCAAAAAGAGCGCGTCCGTGCCGTTGATCATAATGGCGTATTTGAGAGCCACCAGGTCAAGCCAGCCCACCCGGCGCGGCCGGCCGGTGGTTGAACCGTACTCGTCGCCCTTCTCGCGCAAGCGGTCGGCCAGGGGCGATGCCAATTCGCTGGGGAAAGGGCCCTCGCCGACGCGCGTGGTATAGGCTTTGGAAATGCCGATCACCTTGCCGATGGCTTTGTGGGAGAGACCGGTTCCGACCAGCACGCCGCCGATGGTGGGATGGGAGGAGGTGACATAGGGGTAGGTACCCAGCCCGATGTCGAGCAGCGCGCCCTGGGCGCCCTCGAAAAGGATCCGCTGACCCTCGGCCCAGAGCCGGTGGAGCAGGTGGACGCTGTCGGCCGCAAACGTTTTGAGGAACGCACCCGCTTCAAGGTAATCGTTGATGAAACTCTCCTCTTTCAGCGGCTGACCGCCGTGGGTCTGGATGATCTTGTTGTAATACTCGCTCAGGGGCCGCAACTTGCGGATGAATCGGTCCCGATTGAGCAGGTCGCGCACGAACAGCGAGCGCCGACCGGTCACATCCTCGTAGGCCGGTCCGATGCCCCGCCGCGTGGTGCCGATCTTGAAATAACGGGATTCTTCGAAAACGATGTCCAGCTGCTGGTGAAAGGGAAGGATCAGGGGCGCGGCGTCGCTGAGCACCAGCCGGCGCGGGTCGAAAGAGGGGAAGCGCTGGGCCTGGCGGATCTCTTCGACCAGATGCAGGGGATGAACCACCACCCCCGAACCGATCACCGCGAGAGCGTTGGGAGTGAAGATGCCGGAAGGCAGCAGGTGCAGGATCACTTTCTGCTCGCCCAGATAGATGGTATGCCCGGCATTGTGACCGCCCTGAAAACGCACCACCACGTCAAAATCGCGGGCCAGGTAGTCGATGGCCTTGCCTTTGCCCTCGTCCCCCCACTGCAGCCCCAAGATGACGGTGTTCATGGCGGGTCGCTATTTCACCTTGATGATCAGCACGGTGAAGTCGTCGCGGAATTTCCGCTTGTGGGAGAACCCGCGGATCTTGCGGTAAAGCCCGGCGGCAATATCGGGGGCCGTGTTCAGGCGGTGGCTCTGGATGTAGTGGAGAATGCCGATTTCACCGAACTCTTCCCCTCGCGCGTTCTCCACTTCGTGGACGCCGTCGGTGAAAGCGATGATGATGTCGCCGCTTTTCAGGGGCATGGTGCTCTCTTCGTACGTGGCCTCCTCGCTGAAACCCAGCAACAGACCGCCCGGAGCAAGTTTGTGTATCTTCTGACCGGAGAGCACGATGGGGCTATAGTGGCCGGCGTTGACGTAGGTGATGGCCGGATTCTCGTCATCGAGCAGTATCCAGAGCAGGGTGATGAAGTGCATACCCCGGGTGATCTCCAGAATGAGGGAGTTGGCCTTCTGGATGAACTTGGCCGGCTGAAACAGATAGAGTTCGTTGAGGGTGTGAAAAACCGCTTGGGCGGAGCTGGCCAGCAGGGCGGCCGACAGCCCCTTACCCTCGACGTCGGCCAACACCAGCGGCTGGATATTTTTTTTCTTTTTCGGGATATCGTAATAGTCTCCGCCCACTTCTTGAATAGGGATGTAGATGACCCCGATGTCGTAGTGTCGCATGTCGGGCATGTGCTGGGGCAGGAGCGAAAGCTGAATGTCGCGGGCGATGGACAGCTCGTGTTCCAGGCTTTTTTTCTCGATGATCTGCTGCCAGGTAGTGGATATTGTCCAGGCCGATCGAGCAGAAGCGCGACAAGAAGAAAACGAATTCCTGTTCTTCGTGCTCAATTCGCTGCGGAATTGAACTTTTGGCCCAGGCCGAGAATAATATTTTTCTTCTTGTTCTGGGAGAGGCTGAGCAGGTAATAGATCTCTTTGATTCCAACAGGTCGCGGAGCGGGCGCGCGTCCTTGTTGAGGTCAGCCACTTTCAGGCAGGTGAAGGGCGCCACCTCATTCTGGACGTTTCGTTTCAGGTACTGCAGCTCCTGGGGGGCGATGCAAAATCCTTTTTTGCGGAATGTGCCGGAGTTCTTGTCGAAGAAAAAGGCCCGGGAGATGCCCATGGGCGCCATCAGGATGGAGAAGAAGATGCGCAGGATGTCGTCGACCTGCGAGGAGGAATGGAGAATGGAGGAAAGTTCATAGATGGAATTCAGCTGCAGTTTTTTGAAGCTGAGTTCCCTGCGCAGGTGGCTCAGATCGATTTCTGCCATTTGATCATTTCGCAGGAGTTGTTGCCGTTGCTCGTTTTATATTCGACCGAGTCCATGATTGTTTTCATGATTTTGACACCCAGACCGCTTTTCTTTTTTTTCTTGATCATGTTCCGATGTTGATCTCTTCATCTGCGGCTCCGGGGGGATGCCGGCGTAGACGATACGAATTTTGATGCCCTCGCTGGTCAGGAAATATTCGATGGTGATGTCCTTGTCGCTCTTGTTCAGGTAGGAGTGCTTGATGACGTTGGTCACCGCCTCATCGATGGCTAGGGAGATCTTCTGCGCGTCCGTGGTCGAGAAATTGGAGAGGGTGGTGATGTGCCGGGTGAGATCGACCACCATCTTCAGCAGCTGGGTCTGCGATAGGAAAGTGATCGAGAAATCGGGCCGCTCGGGAAAGACGGTTGAATTTTTCAATGGCGGATTCCTCATCGCTGAGAAAATCGTAGATCTTGGTGAAGCCGATCAGGTCGAAGGTTTCGTAGACGCGCTCGTTGAGCGCGCACAGTTTGATGTCTCCTTGCCTTTTCCCGAACCTCGTCGATGTAGCCCATGATCATGCCCATGCCGGCCGACGTGATGTAGTTCAGCTCCTGGCCGTTGATCAGGATCTTGACATTATTTTCCCGGATCAGGCGAACGATCTCCTTCTCGAAACGGGCCACCTGATGGGCGTCCAGATGGCCTTTCGGGTAGAGGACGGCCACGCCGTTGATGATCTTACTGCGTATCTGGAAATTCTTCATTTGCCCTCTCCAAAGAAGAAGTCGATTTCCCGACCGGCGGTCTCGGCCGAATCGGCCCCATGCACGGCATTCCATTGTAGGTCGATGCCGAATTTCCGGCGAATGGTGCCCGGCTCGGCTTTGGCCGGGTCGGTGGGCCCGATCAGCTTGCGCCATTCCTCCACCGCATTCTCCTTTTCCAGAAGCACGGCAAAAATCTGGTCGGAACAGATGAATTCGACGAGGCTCGGAAAGAAAGGCTTCTGGCTATGGGCGGCGTAGAAACGCCCCGCTTGGTCGGGGGTCAGGCGGAGAGTTTTAATACGGAGGATGTGGAAGTCGTGGTGCTCGATCTCGGAAATGATCGTGCCGACGATCCTGCGGCGCACCGCGTCGGGTTTGATCAGGGCCAGTGTCTGGTTCATTTTTTCCTTGCTGCTATTGTAAAATAAACAGGGGTAAATTTCAAATGAATGAGCCCATTACGGAAGATGGAGCCAGATGGATAAGAGGATGCTATTGACTTTCGTTTTTCTAAATAGTACAATAATAGTACAATAATAGTACAATAGGGAGGCTTATAATGAAAAAGGCATGGGTCGTTGTTGCTGCCCTAACAGTTCTGCTGGGCTGCCAGACCAGCAAGAAGCAGGCACAGGGCCAAGAAGAAACGCGAGGCACCATCACCCTTTCCGGCGCTTTTGCTCTTTATCCCATGGTGGTGAAATGGGCGGAGGAATATAAAAAGATCTGTCCCCAGGTCACAATGGACATATCGGCGGGCGGGGCAGGCAAGGGAATTGTTGATGCCTTGGCCGGCGCGGTGGACATCGGTATGGTCTCGCGCACGATCCATCCCGCCGAAATTGAAAAGGGCGCCTGGTGGGTGGCTGTGACCAAGGATGCGGTGGTGGCCGTGGTCAACGAAAACAATCCGCTGGTGGCGGAGCTGCTCGGCCACGGCTTGAAGCGGGAAACGCTGGCCGCCATCTGGTTGAAGGGCACTGTGGCGACTTGGGAGGCGGCGCTGGAACGCGGCGGCAACCATCCCATTCACCTGTATACCCGCTCCGACGCCTGCGGCGCCGGGGAGACCTGGGCGCAATATTTGGGTAAAAAACAGGAAGACCTGCTGGGCATCGGTGTTTATGGGGATCCCGGGCTGGCCGATGCGGTAAAAAAAGACTTGCTGGGGATCGGCTACAACAATGTCAACTACGCCTACGACGCTGCCAGCAAGCGGCCTGTGGCCGGGCTGCGCATTTTGCCGCTGGATCTGAACGGCAACGGCAGGGTGGAAACGCAGGAGAATTTTTACGGTCAGCGTGATGAACTGGTGGCAGCCATTGCCGACGGCCGCTATCCCAACCCTCCGGCTCGCGAGCTCTATTTCGTTTGCCGCGGTCGGCCCACGAACAAGACGGTGGCTCGTTTCATCCGCTGGGTGTTGAGCGACGGCCAGCGCTTTGTTGCCGATGCCGGTTACATCCGTCTGGCCGACAGCACGCTGCAGGCGGGCGTGGCCAAGCTGGGCGACTGAACGCGGCGGCCTAACCGGTGGAGCCGCTCTTGCGGCTGCGGGGGTGATAGCGGTCGTACGCCTTGCGCACCTGGTCCTTGGCCACATGGGTGTAGATTTCGGTGGTGGAGATGTTGGCGTGCCCCAGCAGCAGCTGCACGGAGCGCAGGTCGGCTCCTTGTTCCACCAGGTGGGTGGCAAAGGAGTGGCGCAGCATGTGGGGCGTCAGCACACCGCCGAGCCCGGTTTTTCTGCCGTAGGCCTTGATGATTTTCCAGAGTCCCTGGCGTGTCAGCGGCCGGCCGCTGGGATTGAGAAAGACCGCATCACTTCGCTCCTTCTTGAGCTGCCGGGGCCGGCCGTTTTGCAGATAATCCCGCAGGCAGGCTTCCGCTTTCGGGCCGAAAGGCACGATCCGTTCTTTGCCGCCCTTGCCCCGCACGCGCAGGAAATTTTCCTCTAGGTACACCTGCTCCAGCTGCAGCTGGGCCGCTTCCGAAACGCGCATGCCGGTGGCGTACATCAGTTCGAGCAGCGCCTTGTCCCTTTTGCCGGACGCGCTCCCCGTGTCGGGGCTTTCCAGCAACCGCAGCACTTCTTCTATGGTCAGGTATTTGGGAAGTTTGTGCCATTTTTTGGGCAATGCCAGGGTAGCGGCGGGATTGGTCGCCAACCGCTCCTCGGCAACCAGGTAACGGTAAAAACTCTTCAGCACCGAAATCAGATGGGCCTGCGACGACACTGCCCGGCCCTGGCGCGCTTCCTCTTTCAGGAAGCCGAGGAGCTCGTTGGCAGTGAGCGAGAGGAAATCCAGGCGCTGTTTCTTCAGGTGTGAAAAGAATTTTTCCAGTTCCTGGCGGTAGGAGAGAGCGGTGTTGAGAGCCAGGCCGCGCTCGACTTCCAGGTGGAGGAGGAATTGACCGACAGCAGTGGGCAGGATCGGTTTTTCGCTCACGGGCTCAGGTAAGGGTTGCTGAGCAGTTCCCGCTCCAGGGTGCTCTGTTCGCCGTGACCGGGCAGAATGATGGTTGAGGGCGGGAACTCTTTCAGCCTGGCCAGGGATACCGCCATTTGCTCCTCGTTGCCGCCGGGGAGGTCGGTGCGACCCACGTCACCGGCAAACAGAGTATCGCCGGTAAAAAGGTATGGCGGGCAGTACAGGGCGATCGAGCCGGGTGAATGACCGGGAAGGTGAATCACGGTCAGCGCGAAACCCGCTGCCTCCAGGCGTTCACCCTCATTGAGCGTGCGTTCGGGCCAGGGCGGCCGGGGTAGGTCAAGGGAATCGCCCAGTTCCAGATTCAATGGGGAAAAAAGCGCCGGCTCGTCGTCGCGATGCAGGAACAGGGGGACATGGTAATGGTCGGCCAGCTGGCGGGCGCCGCCGCAGTGGTCCATGTGGCCATGGGTGAGGATGATGCCCACGGGATCCAGGCTCTCGTCCGCAATGGCTTTTTCGATGACCTGCGGCTCGGCGCCGGGATCAATGATCCAGCACTTGCGGTTGGGCGGGGAAAAAACCAGATAGGCGTTGGTCTGCAGCTCGCCCACCTGGCAGCGCCGGATGGCAATCGGTTCAGGCGCCATATTTTTTGAATTTGAGGCCGTTGGCCATCATCAGCGGCAGGATATCCATGGAGTAGAAATTGCCCAGGATGCCGGCGGCGCAAGTGCGCTCGCCGAATTTGTTCAGACGCTTGACGGTCCGGGCTTTTCCGGTTTTGCTTGCCTCCCTGCCCACGGCATTGAGAAATTGGAGGGGCGTTTCTCCTGCCCGCTGAAAGGGGGCGTGGATCAGGAAAGGATTGGGGTGCCAGGAGTGGGATTTCATGGCAGCGGGAGTGGAATGGTCGCCGGTAACCACCAGCACGTCCGGGGTGAGTTCGAGGATGGCCGGCAGCCAGTGATCGAATTCCTCGATCACCTCGACCTTGCCGGCGAAGTTGCCGTCCTCACCGTAGGAGTCGGTCTTTTTGACGTGCAGGAAGAAGAAATTGTGGCGCTTCCAGTTCGCCTTCAGGGTGGCGATCTGCTCCTGGATGGTTTTGCCGGTTTCCAAAATCTCCATCCCCACCAGCTGGGCCAGGCCCCGGTACATGGGGTACGTGGCGACGGCCGCGGGTTTCAGCTTGAACAATTCCTGCATCGAGGGGATGGCGGGGTATTTGGCGAAACCCCGCAGCAGGCAGGTGTTGGCCGGGTGAAAATCCTTCAGCTCGGCGGTGAGCCGGTCGATGAAAAAGTTGACGACAGCCGCAGTATGGCGGGCCGCCTCGCTCTTTGCTTCCGTGTACTTGATGGGCAGGTTGACCGCTTCCGGGTCGGCGTCGGTCAGATCAGCACTGAGGCCGTCGCCGCTGAGCACCAGCACGAAACGGTGCTCCTCTCCGGAATGGAGCCGGATGTCCACGTCTTCGATGCGCTGCAGACGCGAATTGAGATAGGCCACGATTTCCTGGTTCCTTGCGGTGGGGATGCGGCCGGCGCGCCGGTCGGTGATGGTGCCGTTCTGCTGGGTGGCGAAGTTGCCGCGGGCGGTGACGTCGCGGGGCCCCACGGGGATGCCCACGCCCAGGGCTTCCAGGATGCCCCGGCCGATCTCGTATTTGAGCGGATCGTAGCCAAAGAGCGAGAGGTGGGCCGGTCCGCTGCCGGGCGTGACGCCGATGGCGATCGGATGGGTCAGACCCAGTTCGCTGCTCGAGGCCAGTATATCGAGATTGAGTGTGGCTGCCGTTTCCAGTTCCGTCTTGCCCTTGACCGGCAGGCCGCCCAGGCCATCGAGCACGACCAGAACCAACTTTTTTTCGTTTTCTATGCTTAGTTTTTTATAAAGTTCTTCACGTTCCATCACTGTGCTCCTGTTGCCATTATCGTCATCAAGCCTGGAAAAATCAAGCCTGCGGCTACTGCTCTTCGCCGCAGTAGGGGCAGACGGGCATGCGCCGGCCCATGGCCTTGCGGCAGTTCCAGCAGACGTGGTCGGAGCGGCTTTCGCGGGCCTGGATGCGTTTGTGGATGTCCTTTATTTCCGAGGACAAGTCCTGGCTTTTGTTCTCGCTCTGGTCCAGGTCGTTGAGCACCTCGTGGGCGCTGGCGTAGCGCTGCTTCAGGTCGGGGGCCAGCGTTTTCATGATGACCCAGTTGAGCTCGGGCGAAACCGCCGGGTTCTTTTTGCAGAGGGGAGCGAAATCGCCGGCCTTGGCCTTCTTGTAGATATCGAGCGGATTGGCCAGCACGATGGGCGGGAAGCCGGTCACCATCTCGTAGAACAGACAGCCGGCCGAATAGATGTCCGAGGCGAACACGGCTTTGCCCTCGAACTGTTCGGGCGCCATGTAGGGCGGCGAACCGATCTTGGTGGTGGCGAACTCCTTTTCCTTGAGCAAGGTGGAGGTGCCGAAATCGGTGATTTTCACTTCATTGTCTTGGTTGATCAAAATATTCGAGGGTCGGATGTCGCGGTGGATGACGCCGTGGCGGTGGGCGAACTCCAGGGCCGAAAGGATCTGCCGGATATAGTTCAACGATTGCTTGATGCTCAATGACTGCTGCTGGTCGATCAGTTTTTCCAGGTCGGTGCCCTCAATGTATTCCATGACCATGATCAGGATGTGGTTGATGATGTCCACGGTCAGCAGCTTGACGATGCTGGGATGATCGAGCAGCCGTGTCTGCAGCACCGATTCCTGCAGCAGCTTGTCGAGTTGCGAGCTGGTGCGGTGAGGAATTTTGAGCGCCCGCTGGCACTTCAGGATGGTGTCCTCGGCCAGGTAGACGGTGCCGAAACCGCCGCTGCCCAGCTTCTTGAGGATCTTGTATTTGCCGATTTCGCCGTTCAGCTCAATCATGGTAAAAGCGCAGGATGGCGGCCATGGCGATGGCCGCGGTTTCGGTTTTGAGGATGGCGTCGTTGATCTTGAGGGATTGCCATCCGCCGTTTTTCAGCCTCTCCTTTTCCTCCGGGGTGAAATCGCCCGGTGGGCCAATCAGGGCAACCACCGGCCCGGGCTGCAGTGGAAATAGGGTCGGGTTGGGGCGGGGGCCGTCGATGTCGAGAAAAAGCCGCGTGGCGGCGGTCAGGGGAGAAGATGCCAGGCTGGCCAGAGATGCGGCCGGGAATATCTCGGTGAGCCAGAGTTGGCGATTGGCCTTGAGGGCTTGGATGGCGATCTTTTGCCATTTTTCGAGGAGCGCCGGCCGGAAGCGGGCATCGGTGCGCTCGCAGAGCAAAGGCCGGATCTGGTTCATTCCCAGTTCGCATAACTTTTCCATCATCCAGCCCATGGCGTGGGGCTTGGTCAAGGAGACGGCGATGATCGTGGACGGCGCGGGCTGCGGCTGGACCTCTTGGCGGCAGACCGCGGCCAGCAGAAAATGGCGCTCCAACTTGTCGACCACCGCCTCGAGCAGCCGGCCGCGGCCATTGACCACCTCGATGCGCTCCCCCGGGCGCACGCGCAACACCGTGGCCAGGTGGTGGTATTCGTCGCCGTCAACCCGGATGCGGTCACTGGCAGCCTCGTGGCCCGAATAGAAGCGGCGCAAACCCATCAGTTCACCATGCCGTTTTTGCTTTCCGTCTGGACGTTCTCCTTGGCTTTTTCGCTCTCGCGCAGCTCCTTGAACAGTTCCTTTTCCCGGCGGGTCAGCCGACCGGGGGTCTTCACCTGGATGAGGATCAGCAGATCGCCGCGTCCCCAGCGGTTGACCTGCTTGAAACCCTTGCCCTTGAGGCGGATGATCTGGCCGCTCTGGGTTTCGGGAGGGACATGGATCTTTTCCGTGCCGTTGAAGGTGCTGATCTTGATGTCGTCGCCCAGGGCCGCCTGGGCAAAGGAGATATCCAGCGGATAGATCAGGTCGTCATCCTGGCGTTTGAATACGGGATCCTCTTGGACGTGCACTTCCAGGTAGAGATCGCCGGGGCGACCCCCCTGCACCCCCTCTTCGCCTTCACCCACCACGCGCAGGCGGTTGCCCGTGTCTGCACCTGCCGGGATATTCACCTTGAGCTTCTTTTCTTCTTTGACCCGGCCGCTGCCCCGGCAGCGGCTGCAGGGATGGGTGATCAGCCGGCCGCTGCCTCGGCAGAGGGGGCAGGTGCTGGCGATGGAAAAGAAGCCCTGGGAACGGCGCACGCTGCCCGTGCCGCCGCACTGGCGGCAGGTTTCTAATTTTTGGCCAGGCTCGCTGCCGGAGCCGCTGCACCGGTCGCAATTTTTCTCGCGTTCCGCTCTGATTTCCTTTTCCACGCCCTGGTAGGCTTCGGCCAGAGTGAGCTGCACCTCCTGCATCAGGTCCTGACCCGGGTGCGACCGCTGGCCCTGGCGGCGGCCGGAAAAGAAGGAGTTAAAGCCGAACAGGTCACTCAGGATGTCGCTGAAGTCGGAGAAGATAGAGTCCGAGAAGAAGCTGGGATCGAAGCGGCCGCTGCCACCACCGGCGCGCAGCCCTGCAAAACCGTACTGGTCGTAAATTTGCCGCTTTTCCGGATTGCCCAGCACCGAATAGGCCTCGGAGGCCTCCTTGAATTTCTCTTCGGCAGCCGGGGTCCTCGCGGTTGCGGTCGGGGTGGTATTGGAGCGCCCGCTGGCGGTAGGCTTTCTTGATGTCGGTCGGGCTGGCGTTGCGGGGAACGCCGAGAATCTGGTAATAATCCCGTTTGGCCATGGCTCGGTCTTAGTTGTCGAATTCCGAAACCAGAATGGAATTGATCTTGATACGGAAGGTCTGCATCTTGTTGAGCAGATTTCCCAGCAATATCAGGTCGTCACCCTCCAGGGCTTTCTCGCTGCGGGCGATCAGGGAGTCGATTTCCGACTTGGACTGGAGGCTGAGCTTTTCACTGAAGCGGTTGTAGAAAAATTTGGCGGTGTCCAGTTCTTCTTTCAGTTGCATCTTCGTCTTGTTCAGCTCGACCGTTTTGCGGTCATCCGCCTCGTACTTTTTGGCCTCCTCGATGACGCGCTTAATCTCTTCGGGTGAGAGGCCGCTGGCCGGATGCACTTTCAGGCTCTGGGACAATCCGGTCTGCTTATCCCGGGCGGAAACCTGGACGATACCGTTGGCGTCAATTTCGAAGCTGACCTCGATCTGCGGGATGCCCTTGGGGGCCAGGGGAATGCCCACTAGGTTGAAATAGCCGAGGGACTTGTTCTCCGCGGATATCTCCCGCTCGCCTTGCAGGACGTGGATTTTAACGGTGGTCTGGTTGTCGCCGATGGTGGTGAAGATCATGGATTTCTTTATCGGGATGGTGGCGTTGCGCTCGATGATCTTGGTGAAACTGCCTCCCTTGGTCTCCACTCCCAGCGAGAGCGGCGTCACGTCGAGCAGCAGCAGGTCCTTGACCTTGCCTTTGAGGATTTCCGCCTGCAGAGCGGCGCCCTGAGCGACTACCTCTTCGGGATTGAGCTCGATGTCCGGTTCCTTGTTAAAAAAGTCTTTTAATTTCTGGAAGATGATGGGCATGCGGCTCTGGCCACCAACCAGGATGGCCTTCTCGATCTGGTCGGGCTGGACGTTGACTTCAGCCAGCGCTTTCTTGATCAACTCGATGGTCTGGTCGATGAAGCTCAGGGTGAATGATTCGAGCTGGGAGCGGGTCAGTTTCCTCTGGAAGTGGTAATTGGTGCCGTCGGGAAAGTGGTGGAGGTAGGGGATGGAGATCAGGGTCTCGAGGTTGAAGGAGAGCTCGATTTTCGCCTTTTCAGCCATCTGGATCACCCGCTGGAGAATCTCCTTGCTGTCCCGCAGGTCCAGGGTTGTCTCCCGTTCCACTTCGTGGAAGATCCAATTGGAAATCTGGGCGTCGAAGTCACTGCCGCCCAGGAAAGTGTCCCCCAGCGTCGAGGCCACCTTGTAAATGTCGCCGTTGATTTCGACGATGGAGATGTCGAACGTGCCGCCACCCAAGTCGTAAACGGCATACAGACCGTTCTTTTGGATCTTCCGACCGTAGGCGATGAGCGCCGAGGTGGGTTCGTTGATGATGCGGGTAACGTTCAGGCCGGCGATTTCTCCGGCCACTTTAGTCGCTTGGCGCTGGGCGTCGTTAAAGAAAGCGGGCACCGTGATCACCGTGTCGCCGATGGCTTCACCCAGGAAATTCTCGGCGATGGTCTTGAGGTAATTCAGGAACATGCCGGAGATCTCCTCCGGCGAATAGAGTTTCTCGCCCAGCTGGATTTTGACGTCGCCACTGTCGGCCTTGAGAATCTGGTAGCCCACCCGCTTCTTTATCTCTTTGACTTCCTGGCTTTCGAATTTTCGGCCCATCAGCCGCTTGATCCCCCAGACGGTGTTTGCGCTGTTGGTGATCAATTGACGTTTGGCGACGTTGCCGAAAATACGCTTGCCTTCGCGGCTCAGAGCCACTAGCGAGGGGATGACCCGCGACCCTTCCGGATTGGGTATGATCACGGCCTCTTTGCCTTCCAGATAGGAGATGCAGGAATTGGTGGTTCCCAGATCGATACCAATATGGATCGGCATTACTCGCTCTTCGCCGTTTCCGGATTCTGCAGGGGAACGGCCACTTTGGTGAGCGCCGGCCGCAGCAGTTTGTCACGGTAGACAAACCCTTTCTGATAGACTTCGATGACCACCGGTTCGCTGATACCGGGTCGCTCCTCTTTGGAAAGAGCCTCATGCAAGCTGGGATCAAAACGCTTGCCCAGGGTGTCGATCTCGGTAACGTTGTATTTCTTCAGCAGGTCCACGAATTGCTTGCGGGTGATCTCCACGCCGGAGATGATGGCTTTATCATTCTCGGCATTTTTCGCTTTGAGGGCCCGGTCAAGATTATCCAGGATTTGCAGCAGGTCCAGCAAGATATCGCCCAGAACATATTTCTGGAATTCCTCTTTTTCCTTGAGGACTCGTTTGCGGAAGTTATCCATCTCGGCCAGGGCACGCAGGTATTTGTCTTGGAATTCATCCCGCTCCTTGACGGTTTTCTTCATGATCTCTTCCAGATCGTGCAGCTTGTGGTGGGGCTTCTTGTGATGGGCCTTCTTGCGGCCGGCCGTTTCATGCTCCGGATGCGACGCTTTGCTCTGCTCGCTCTCTTTGTCGACTTCCACCTCGTCGGCGATATAACCGACGGGGCTGTCTTTCTCTTTCTCATCCATGGTCTAATCCTCTGGGTGTGGTGTTCCTGATTCCGTTTGGGAATGGCCTTTCTTCAACAAGCGTGTTCGGAAACGAACGGAGTCGTTAATTTTTTTTTCTCTTAGCCGCATCCCAAAAAAATTTTAATACAATCTCCGGTAAAAGTCAATTGACCAGCGGCGCAAATGGCCGGGCGACGGCGCGAGTTGTCAAGCGGAGGAAAATATGTTATTGTTAAACCGATGTCGGAGATTCGCTTTGGCACGGATGGCTGGCGCGCCAAGATGGGCGAATCATTCACCTTTGCCAACGTTAAGCTGATCGCCCAGGCCTATGCCAACATGTTAAGAAAAACCAGCCGTGGCCGGGAGAACGTCGTCCTGGTCAACCACGATACCCGTTATCTCTCCCCCCAGTTTGCCGCTGAAGCGGCCAAGGTGCTGTCGTTGAACCGCATCCGGGTGGTGCGGCCCACCCGCGACGCTCCGGCGCCAGCCGCCTCCCTGGCCATCGTCGAGCAGCAATTGCAGGGTGGCATCAGCTTCACGGCCAGTTTCAACGAACTGATCTACAATGGCATCAAACTTTTTGATGCCAAGGGAGCGCCGCTGTTGCCCTCGCAAACCGTGTTGCTGGAGGAGGAAATACGCAAACTCGCCGGTGTGTTCCACTACAAGCCGCGTTACGCGGATGAACAGCGGATCAGCCAGGTGGACGTGCGCCCCCCGTATCTGGATTATGTGGGCCGCACGGTCAATCTGCCGCTGATTCGGCGTGCCGGAATGAAAATCGTGGTGGATTGCCTCTACGGCACCTCCCGCGATTACCTGGACAAGCTGCTGCTGGATAACGGCGTGGAGGTCATCGCCCTGCACAACTATTCCGATTCGTATTTCGGTGGCGTGATTCCCTCATGCAGCCGCCGCAATTTGGGCGAGCTAGCACAGCGGGTGCGGGAAGAGAAGGCCCACCTTGGCTTGGCCACCGATGTCGACAGCGACCGCTTCGGCATCGTGGATTCCCGCGGCCGTTTTCTGGACGCCAATGCCCTGATGCCTCCCCTGGTCGAATACCTGATTACGGTCCGCCATTTAACGGGCGACATTGTCAAATCGCTCTCCACCACCGACCTGATCGACCGTGTGGCCGAGCAATACCAGCGCCGGGTTTTTGAAACTCCCGTCGGATTCAAATATGTAGCGGACATGCTGGCGGTACGCAAGGCGTTTGTGGGCATCGAGAGCACCAACGGTGCCGCGCTTAAAGGGCCGGTTCAGATCAAGGACGGCATCCTCTTCAACCTCCTGGTGGCGGAAATGGTGGCCCATCATGGCACGAGCCTGGAAGAGTTGCTCGCCGGTTTTTATCGCCGTTTCCCCCGCTTGCACGGCCGGGAATGCGATGCGGCCCGCACCCCCCGTCGCGATAAGAGGCTGCAGCATTTGCTGCACCGCAAGCAGTTTCGCTTTCCCGGGTTCACGCTGCGGCAGATCCGGTATCTGGACGGCCTCAAATTTGTTTTTAATGATTCCTGGCTGCTGATCCGGGAATCGGGCACCAAAGGAGTGATCCGAATCTATGCGGAGTCGCCGCGGCCGGAACGGAGCGCGCGCCTGCTGCAGTTGGGGAGGCAGTTGCTTGACCACTAAAAGGAAGGAGACCCCCTTTTGGCAGACAAAAGGTTTCAAGATGATGGTCGTTTTCTTCCTGTTCGTCCTGGTGCTGACCTTCGTTTTCGGCGACCGGGGTATTCTGGAAATCATCCGGGCGGGCAAGGAGATCCGCCAGCTGGAACAGGCGATTGATAAACTCCAGGCGGAGAAGAAACAACTGAGCGACGAAGTCCAGGAGCTGCGTGACAATCCTCTGGCCCTGGAGCGGCGGGCCCGGGAGAAGCTCTGGCTGATGAAAAAAAACGAGAAAGTAGTGGTGTTCATCAAGGATAGAAAGGAGGGTAAGCATGAATAGGCTGAAAACCGCTCTACTGCTGGGGCTGTTGACCGGCCTGCTGCTGGTGATCGGCAATCTGGCCGGCGGACAGAACGGCATGTTGTTGGCCCTGATTTTTGCCGGGCTGCTGAATTTCGTTGCCTACTGGTTTTCCGATAGAATCGTGCTGCGGGCCTACGGCGCGCGCGAACTGGACGAAGCGGCAGAGCCCCGCCTGAGGGCCATTGTCCAGGAGCTGTCCCAGAAGGCCAACATCCCCATGCCCAAACTTTATGTCATTGAACAGGAATCCCCCAACGCCTTCGCTACCGGCCGCAATCCCCAGCGGGCGGCTGTGGCCGTGACCCGCGGCCTGCTGCAGATGATGAGCGAGGAGGAATTGAAGGGCGTGATCGCTCACGAGCTTTCCCATGTCTTTCATCGTGACACCCTGATTGCCACTGTGGCCGCCACCCTGGCCGGGGCCATCATGTTTTTGGCCTATCAGATGCGCTGGCTGGCCCTCTTTTACGGCGGCGGCCACGATGATGACAACCGGGGCGGCGCGCTGGGTATGTTGCTGATGGCCATCCTGGCGCCGCTGGCCGCCACCCTGATCCAGTTGACCATCTCGCGTTCCCGGGAATACAAGGCCGATCTGGGTTCGGCTGAACTAACGCACAACCCGGAAGGATTGGCCCGGGCTTTGGAGAAGCTCTCGGCCTCTAGCCGGCGCATCCCCCTGCCGGCCAGTCGGCAGACGGCTCACCTGTTCATCGTCTCGCCGCTGAGCGGCCGCAGCCTGCTGTCGCTTTTCTCCACCCACCCGCCCATCGAAGAGCGCGTCGCCCGCCTGCGCGCGCTGAGACTTTCTTAACCGCTTTAGCCCACCTGGGTGGAGAGAAAGATGCCCAGGGTCATCTGGGCAATCTGGTCCTGCAGCTCTTCGATGCCGTCAATGTGCGCGTCTTCGTCGTTGAGGATGCTCTCCAGAATTTCTCGGGTGGCGAAATCGGCCACGTCGCCGGCCAGCTTGATCGCCTCGTTATAGGACTTGACAGCACCGTCTTCGGCGGCGTGGTCACTGGCCAGTTGTTTTGGCACGTCGGCACCGATGGCGATTTTGCGCAGGTTGTTCACCACCGGCGTCCCTTCCAGAAAGAGAATGCGGCCGATGAGTTTTTCGGCGTGCTTCATCTCGTCGACAGCCCGTTTCTCGAAGTGCTTGTGCAGCTTCTCGTAGCCCCAGTTGTCGCACATTTCCGAATGGACCATATACTGATTGATGGCGGTCAGTTCATCCGCCAACAGGGAATTCAGCGTTTCGATCAATTTGGCGTTGCCTTTCATGAAAACCTCCTTTTGCCTTCATTCGGGTTGAAGTTTATTTTATTCATTTTGTTCAAAAATGTAAAGAGTCAACCGCGGGATAAATTTTTAAGGCCGACCAGGCGCAGATAGAGGGCCTCCTGCTGACGCACCATGTGTTCCGCTTCCCATTCGGAGAAATCCTCTTTATCAAATTCAGCCAGCTGCCGGCGCAGCGGCGGGTTGTTGAGCAGTTCCAGGATGCGCTCGCTGAAGCGGCGATGATCATCCACGGCGACGAGAAATCCATTCAGCCCATCACGAATCACTTCCCGGTTGCCGGGAATGTCACTGGCCACCACGGGTTTCTTTTTGAGGCGTAGCTGCACCAGGCTCTGGGGCAGGCCCTCCCAGAGCGCGGTGGAAACGCCGATGTCGCAGCAGTCGATGACTTTTTCCACCTCGCGGACGAACCCGGGCAGCCGGAAATTCTGGAACAGACCCCGTCGTTTCAGCTCCGCTTCGAAGCCGCCGCGCAGTTCGCCGTCTCCGGCGACGATGAAGATGGCGGTCGGGTGCTGGCGGATCACCCTTTCGGCGATAGCGATCAGGTGAAAGAGCCCCTTCTGCGGCTTGAACGGGGCGATCATGCCGCAGACAAAATGGTATCTCTCCAGTTGATAGGCGCGCCGGGCCTGGCCGATGTCGTCATCTGTGGCCGCTGTGCTGAAACGCCGCAAGGGAAAGCCGCTGCGGATAAGAGAAAAATTGTCTTTGACCAAACGCTGCCTGCGGGCGGTTTCGCTGTCGGCGCGGGCGACAAAGATGAAATGGCTGGTCAAATGAGAAACCAGTTTTTCCAGACCGCAGAAGAGCGTCCTCTTCCATAGGGGCTGCCGGGGGGAATAAGAAAAACCGTGGACCGAATGGATGATCACCGGGACGTGGGCCGAGCGGGCGGCCAGGCGGCCCAGAATCCCGGCCTTGGAGGAGTGGGTGTGAACGATATCCGGCTGGAGGTTTTTCAGGATGCGGCGCAGCTGCCGGAAGGCCAGGAAATCCTGGATGGGGCGAATGGGACGCTGCAGCCGGGGAGCGATCCGCAGGCGCTCAGCGAAGGAGGCGGAAGGGGCGAGCATGCCTCCCGGCCCGCTGACCAGGAATGTGTCAAACTGCTCCCGGTTGAGGTGTTCCACTGTGAAGAGGGTGTTGAGCTGAGCGCCTCCGAGTTCCAGTTTGGTGATGACGTGCACCACGCGCAGCATCGTCAGTGTTGGTCGAGGCGGGCGGCGGTCCGGCGGGCCGACTGCAAGTCGTCGGCCATCGAGGTGTAGTTCCAGCTGCCGTAGCGCCCGATCGAATAGATGCCTCGGTTGCGTAGTGTTTCCAGCAGCGGCGGCACCAGCCCCGGCCAACGGCGGTCAAATAGGATGTAGGATACGGGGATGCAGACCGTGTCCAGGTGCAGCAATTCCCGCCAGGACCGGATCATGCCGGTGGCCATCAGGGTAAAACGGGTCTGGCGGCGGATTTGCTCTTTGTCCGGATGTTCACCGGGCAGGAGCGTTTTTTCCAGATAGACAAGGGGCCGGGCGGCGTCCGGATAATAGCCAACCCGGTAGAATGGAAACCGTGGTTCGGAAAGGTAGAGCCAGTGGAAGCGTCGGTGCCTTTTCTCCAGCACCGCGTTGACGACCAGCGTGGAGATATGCCGCAACTGACGGGCCGTGGGGGTAAAGTCGGGCGGATCCAGCCGTCTCAGGAACTCATTCAACGGCATGGTGTTGACCAGGAATTCGTAGCGGTAAGTGCCCCTATTGGTCTGGACCGTTTTGCGCCGACTGTCGATGCGCAAAGCTTCGGCCTGGAAGGTGATGCGCTCGGCGATCGGCCGGGTCAGATCGGCGATGAGCGCCCGCAGGCCACGGCGTGGATAATAAAAAGACGGGTTGTAACCCACGCGGCTGAAGCGCTGACCGGCTGCGCCGGCCAATACCTGGCGCCGGTCGGGGACCGGGAGACTGCCCTTGTCCATGTTGGCCAGCAGCCGGGAAAGTTCCTGACCGTAAAACTTGCTTAAGAAGGGTTTGAAAAAGAAGTTGAATAGGGTATCGCCGAAATGAAATTTCAAAAAACTTTCCAGATTCGCGTCCGCTCCCGGTGCTCCCTGGCCCGGGTTCAGCATTTGATCCGTGATCTCCTTTTTCAATTTGGCCGGCAGTGCGGCCAGATGGAACTGCAGGGGAAAGGCGATGAAACGGTCCTGCATGAATACTTTGCTGTTTCTCTGATAGCGGCGCAGGGAATGGAATGTTTCCAAAAAGTGGCGGATCTCCTCTTTGCCCTGGAAATGGAAATAATGGCCGCCATGGGGGAACCACCAGCTGCCCGATGTATATTCCCCGGCCAGACCGCCGGCCACCTGGCTCTTTTCAAGCACGAGGAAGTCCTCTTTGAGGGAGAGAGCCGTGCCCAGGCCGGAGATCCCTGCACCGATAATCAGGATCATTCCATTTTGACCCGAGCCAGAAAGAGGGCAAAAATCAGGAAAAAAAGGATCAGCAAGGCGGTGCTGACCACGGTTGCCAGCGGCGTGGAGAAAAAATTGATCAGCACGGCGGCCGAAAGCAGCAGGCTGGATGGCGATAACAGCGATCACCGTTTGCCGGCTGGACCAGTTGAACCTCTTTTTCAGGCGCAGGGCGAAATGATCGGGGCTGCCCCGGAAGGGCGAACGGCCTTTCAGTAACCTCAGCCAGGTGACATAGACGAGATCAAACAAGGGCAGACCGAGGACGATGAGCGCCGAAAGGAAAGCCAGGCGGTTGAAGGGGGTGTAGTGGGTCATAACGGCCAGCGAGCCGATGACCAGCCCCAGAACCATGCTGCCCGCATCGCCCAGGTAGATTCGGGCCGGTTCCCAGTTGAAACGCAGGAAGCAGAGTAGCGAGGCGGCCAGGCTGAGCGAGAGAATGGAGATCAGGAAGTCGTGGTCGTACAGAGATATGACGAAAATGGTGAGGGAGGCCAAGGCGCCGATCGACGGAGCCAGCCCGTCCATGATGTCGATGATATTGAAGGCGTTGATTGCCGTCAGAATCCATGCGAACGAGAGGATGGTGTTCAGCCACTGGGGGATGAAGATGACACGGATCGAGATGCCGCTCTTGATCAGGATGTAGGTCGCCACGATCTGGAAGAAAAATTTAACCCCAGGTGTCAGCGCTTTGAAATCATCGAAAAGCCCGACGATGAGCAGGATCGAGCTGGCAAAGAGGATGCCCAGGAGCTCCTGGTTGAAATCGAAAAGCAGGGAAAGCGGCGAGATGAAGGCGAAGTACACGATGACCCCGCCCATGTAGGGTATCGGCGTCTGCTGTTTTTTTAGTTTGCCGTCGGGGAAATCGAGCAGGTTGTAGTGCGCAGCCACTTTCTGGGCGATCGGCGTGCCGTAAAGGGTCAGCAGAAACGAAAGGGCGAAGGTGAAAAGCAGGATCAGTTCATTCATGGTCGCGGATGACCTGACGTTTTCTCCGGGCGAGCCGGAAAAGGGGTCCTGCCTTCATCAGGCGGATTATAATTCCCGGTGAACGCGCTGTCAACGCGCCCACCCAGGCCGCATCGCGGACGAGCATGAAAGGGATGGTCCACCAGAAGCGCCGCCAGCGGAAATTCTTGATCAGGGTGAGGTAACGGTTTTTGACCAGATGGAATTGGATGTCGGGAGGGCGGGCCAGGGCCAGGGAATAGCGAGCCAGCCGGTTTTTCACGAGAGTGCCGCTGCGCTGGTGGGTGAGGACGGCGGCGGGCTGGAAATAGACGCGGATGCCCAGCAGCTGGGCGCGCCAGCCGATATCGAAATCTTCCCAGAAAAGGAAAAAATCTTCGTCGTAGTATTCATCGCCGATACGCAAGCGCTCGAGTGCCGGCCGGGAGAACACGGTGGCGGCGCCGCAGCAGGAGAAGGTCTCTCCGGCTCTCAGGTTCAGCCGCTGGCGGGGGCGGTTGTAGCCGATTTCGCGGGGATGCAGGGCCGGGGAATAGGTTTGGCCGGCCGAATCCACGGTCTGTCGGTCCGGGCGCAGCAACAGGGGGGAAAGCAGACCGAGGCCGGGCTGCCGGGTGAATGTGTCCAGCACGGCCTGGTTGAAATCGGGGTTGAACACGGTGTCGCTGTTGGCCACCAGGATCAGGTCGGTGTCGGCCAGACGGATGCCCAGGTTGGCGGCAGCCGGGTAGCCCAGGTTCTTCTGCAAGCGGACCGCCTGCACCCCGGGTGTGGCGGCGCTCAGGTCGGGCGAGCGGTCGTCAGAGGCGTTGTCAATGACAATGATCTGTTTGAACGGCCGGCTCTGGGAGCGTAGCGACGCCAGGTTGGCGGGCAGGAACTTTTCCGAATTGTAGCTGACGATGACCGCGGCGATATCCACGAACCGAAGGTCAGTGGATCAGTCCCAGCATTTTGCCGCCCTGATGGAAACCCTTGAGGATAAAATCCAGATCCGCGTCGGTATGGGTGGCGGTGAAGGAGGTGCGGATCAGCGAGTCTTCCGGGGGCACGGCCGGGGCGATGACTGGGTTGGTAAAGATGCCGTATTCGCGCAGGAATTTCCAGAGCATGAAGGTCTTCTTCTCGTCGTGGATGAACACCGGGATGATCGCCGTCTCGGTGTTGCCGGTATGGTACCCCATCACGGTCAGTTCTTTGTTCATGATCTTGGTGATCTGCCAGAGTCGTTCCCGCCTCCAGGGCTCGCTCTGGATGATCTCCAGGGCCTTGTGGGCCGCGCCCAGGGCCGCGGGCGTGATCGAGGCAGAAAACATCAGGGCGCGGGCGTGGTGTTTGATGTACTGGATGACCTTGCTGTCGCCGCAGACAAAACCGCCCAGCGAGGCGAAGGATTTGGAGAAGGTGGTCATGATCAGGTCCACCTCGTTCATGACGCCGAAATGCTCGGTGCTGCCGCGGCCGTTCTTGCCCAGAACGCCAACGCCGTGGGCGTCGTCGACCATCAGCCGCGCCTTGTATTTCTTGGCCAGTTTGACCACCTGGGGCAAGTTGGCCATGTCGCCTTCCATGCTGAAGACGCCGTCGACAATGATCAATTTGCCCCGGTCATCGGGCTGCTGCTTCAGCTTCTCCTCCAGATCCTGCATGTCGTTGTGGGTGAATTTGACCACGTGGCCATAGGAGAGGCGCACGCCGTCCATGATCGAGGCGTGCACCAGGCGATCGACGATGATCGTGTCGTGTCGGCTGACAATAGCGGATATGGTTCCCAGGTTGGTCTGCATGCCGGTGGAGAAAGCCAACGCCTCTTCCTTGCCCATGAACTTGGCCAACTTCTCCTCGAGCTCCACGTGCAACGAATAGGTGCCGTTGAGAAAACGGGAACCGCAGGTGGAGGAGCCGTAGTGGCGCACCGCTTCGATGGCCGCCTCTTTGATCCGAGGATCGTCAAAGAGGCCGAGGTAATTGTTGGACCCGACCATCAGGATTTTCTTGCCGCTGACCCAGACGTAATTGCCTTCCACTTTCTCGATTTCGGTGAAGAAGGGGTAAAGGCCGGACTTCTTGGTTTCTTCGGCGCGGGTAAATTCGAAGCATTTCTTGAAAAGATCCATGCTTAACTCCTGTTTGCAATATTTATAGGCATGTCATAAAATGGGGACATGAACGTGCTGGTCACGGGCGGAACCGGCTTTGTGGGTCGACACCTGCTGGAGGCGTTGCACAGGGAGCACCAGATCTATGCCCTGGCCCGCCAGCCGGCCAAGCTCGACGTCCTGCCTTTCCGGGACCGCCTGCGGGTGATCCGCGGCGACCTGTTTGCCAGCGAGCCCTTCCCCGACGACATTGAACTCGTTTTCCACCTGGCGGCCGTGACCAAGGTGGTCTCGTCCGCCGAATTTCTGCACATCAACCGGGATGGGACTCTGGCGTTGCTGAAACGGTTGGTGGCGCTCCCGCGCTTGAAAAAGGTACTGACGATTTCCTCCATAGCTGCGGCCGGCCCTTCGTCCGCCGGCCAGCCCCTGCGGGAGGAGATGCCCGCCCGTCCGGTTTCCCTTTACGGTAAAAGCAAACTGTTGCAGGAAGAGGCGGTGCGCAGTTGCTCGCCGGCGCCCTTTTTGATTGTCCGCGCGCCGATCGTCTTCGGCCCGGGCGACCTGGACATGCTCGGCCTGCTGCGCCCGATCAACCGGGGATTCCTGCCCATCCCGAGCGGGCAGGTACGCCGGTATTCGTTGATCTATGTCAAAGACCTGGTGCAAGGCTTGCTGACGCTGGCTTTTAGCCCCATCACCAACGACCTGTTCTATATGGCCAATCCGGAGCCATTGGACTTGGAAAGCTTCGGCCGGCTGGTCGGCCCACTGTTGGGACGCCCAAAGCTCCGCCGTGTACGCGTACCGGTGGGCCTCGGACCTCTGTTGGGCTGGCTGGTGGAAACAGGATCCCGCGCCATCGGGCGTCGGGCCATCTTCAACCGGGACAAGGTCCGAGAGTTTAAGCAGCCGGATTGGGTTTGTTCGCCGGAGAAAATCAAACGGGCGGTTCAGTTCATCGCCCGCTGGCCTCTGGTTGAGGCCTGGGCTGAAACCATCGCCTGGTACAGGCAGAACCGGCTGCTGTGACTCTTCCTTTTTTAACTTGACATTTTTCCGTGAATTGAACTCGCAATAGAATTTTTGGGAGGTCTTGATATACCAGTCTTCTTTGGAATAGGCGGTGAAGATGACCTCGCCGCTGATCGTTTGCCTGCCGATCAGGGCGGTTTCACTGACTTTGAAGGGGATTTCGATCTCTTTCTGCAGGTCGAGAAATACCTTCTCTTTCTCCTGGACGGTGGGTAAGTTGAGTTCCGAGCCGATGAAAAACATCTTGGCAAAGGAGCAGTTTCCGTTCTCAGCCAGTTTGATCATGAATTCCGGGTTCGAGGATATCTTGATGTCGGAACGGGGGCTGATCTTGATTTTCAGCATCCCCTCCTCCCCTTGGCGGATGATGGGGGGAGTGACTGTCGCATCGATCTTGAGAAAATCCTCCTGGCTGATCAGGGGGAAGCAAATGGTAAGAAAAATTCCCCCGGCAATGGCGTTGCGGCGGAAATTCATGTCAGTCATATATACCATTTTGCCTGCGCTGTCAATCAGCTGCAGAGCCAGTCCGAGGGGTGGTAATGGGGGTTGGTGCTGAAAGAGAGCTAGTTTTGCGACCCGGCCGGTAATTTTCTCTCGAGAATATCTTTGATGGAGATATACAGAAATCGGGTCTGTATAGCCTGTTCCAGAATTTCCCAAACCGATTTGGCCAGGCAACTTTCCACCAGCGGACATTTTTTATCGTTCAGGCAATCGGTCAAATATATTTTTTCGTCGAAGGCGTCCATGATCATCTTGATAGTGATCTCCTCTGGTTTCTTATTCAACACGTAGCCGCCGTATATGCCTTGGACGCTTTTGATGATGGCGGCTTTTTCCAGAGGGCCGGCCAGTTTACGCAGGTACTTGGAGGATACCTTGATCTCGTTTCCCAGCTTGCTGGTATTGATCACCCGGTTTTCCCGGGCGATCCCCAAGACCATGCGCAGGCCGTAACGGATTTTGGTATTCATTTTCATGAAAGAAAATATAACTCATCTGGTTTTAATTGTCAATTGTCAAGTCTTTTTTTCTTAATTTTTTATTTTGTGTAGAAAAAAGGTAAATTTTCCTGCAATATCGGCTATTTTGCTAAATGAACGCTTTCCGGGTCTTGTGCTGAAAAAAAGTGAGGTGCTGGCCCTATTTCTCTTTTTGCAGCCCTTTCAGAAATTCCTCGGAAGCTATCTTGAGCTTGCGCAGTTCGGTGAATTTGGCCACCAGCCGGTCCCTTTCTTTCCAGTGCTCGTCATGTCTGCTGGAATCGATCTTGTCTTTTTCCACGTTGAGCAAGCCCATGTAGCTCCAGGGGTCCGGGTAATTGGGTTCCAGCTCGGCTGCTTTCTGGAGTGCGGCCAGTCCCTTATCGATGATTGCTTGCCTTTCCTTGGGTGCCATCAAATCGGGCGGGGTCTGATAGCTGTGGGCCCAGCAGAGATGGCCGACGCGGTAATAAGCGTCCGCCAGCATGCTGGTTTTTTCCTTCTCATCGAGGTCGGTCAGCTGCTGGATTTTTTGGAGCCGCAGCTCTTGGTATTTCATAGCGTCATCCCATTTTTTACGGTCAAAATAATAGCGGGCCAGGAACAGATACCCTTCCGGGTCATTGGGGTTGAGGTCGATCCGTTTCTGGAACATCTCCACGGCTTTGTCGCCTTTATTGTAACTGGTATAGAAATCCGCCAGCACGCTGTAAATCTTGGGATCGTTGGGATTGTTTTCCAGTACTTTAAGAAAATATTTTTCGGCTTCCTCGAAGTTTTTCGTCTTGTCGTTGATATCGCCCAGGGCCAGGATAATGTCCTTGTTATTCGGGTCCACGTCCAGGGCCTTCTGCAAGTAATCCTTGGCATTGGCGGCCAGTTCTTTGTTATTCGGCGTATCGTCGCCGGGCTTGTAGAGCATGGCGTAGGCGGTTCCCAGGTAGAAATAGACGGCTTTGAAATTGGGATTGAGTTTCAGGGCCTCCTCGTATTCGCTGACCGCTTTCTTATACTTTTCTTCCGAATAGTATTTATTGGCCGTTTTAAAATGACTGTTGGCTTTCAAGTTAGCCACTTTGAATTTTTGGCAGGCAGAAAAGCCGAGAACGATCACCCCCAGCAAGCACATTACCAGCAGGGCGGATGACAATTTTTTCATACGGACCTCCTCAACATTGAGATACATATATAACGGAATATCGCCCAAAAGTCAAGTTTCATCCGGCCTCAATCTGCTGCCGGGGAATTTAACTGTCTCGATCTTGTTGCATGGTCTCCCAGGTCTTTTTGAAGATGTCCGGGGAATCCAGATGGTAGGGGCATTTCTCCACGCAGGAGCGGCAGGCGACGCAGTCCTTGAAGCTTTTATTCAGGGCATTCAGCCGTTCCCAGACCCAATCCTTTAGTTCGTAGAGGAAATAGTAGTTCTTCAGCACGTGCAGGAAAGCGATGGGCAGGCCCTGGGGGCAGGGCATGCAGTATTCGCAGCGGCGGCAGAAATTCTCACCCAGCCGTTCCTTTTCCCGTTCCAGGTGTTTCCGCTCGGAAGCGGTCAGGGGAGTCAGGTGCTGCAGTGCAGCCAGGTTGCGGCGGATCTGGGTGAGGGAATTCATACCCGGGATGGCCACCTCGATGCCGCTGCTGAAAATGAAACGGAAGTTGAGGGCGATTTCGCGGATGTTGCCGCCGCCGATCGGTTTCATGGCGATGGTGCCGATGTGCTGGCGACGGGCATGGGGGAGGAGCTCTTCGGCGGCCGCGCTTTCGATGTGGTTAAAGGGAACTTGGATGGTGGCAAACGCAAAGGCCTGCAAGGCCTTGAGCACGATCCAGGGTTTGTGGCCGGAAAGTCCGATATGCCGGATTTTACCACGCTCCTGGGCCTTGACCATGGCGGACAGCGCGCCGCCCGGCGCCAGCACTCTGTCCAATTCGGCCTCGCTGGCCACGTTGTGACACTGGTAAATATCAATGCAATCGGTTTGCAGCTGGCGCAGGCTGGTCTCGATGTCCCTTTCCACCTGGCCAGCGTCGCGGCTGAGTGTCTTGCTGGCGATGACCACCTGACCGCGGTGGCGGGAAAGGACCCGACCCAGCTTCAGCTCACTGTCGGTATAAACGCGGGCGCTGTCGAAAAAATTGATGCCCATCTCGACGGCGCGTTCCAGCAGCCGGTCGCTGGCGCGCAGAGAGAGCCGCTGGATGGGAATGCCGCCCATGCCCATGCGGCAGACCTGCAACCCGGTGCGCCCCAGCATGATCGGCGTGTTTGCCTTGGCCATGTTCAGAACATCACGACGAAAAAAGGGGCAGTCGCAACCGTTCTGCCATGCGGTAGAACAGGTTGAGGGGAAAGCCCACGACATTGAAAAAGCACCCGTCGATCCTTTCCACGAACAGGGCCGCCCGGCCCTGGATGGCGTAGGCGCCCGCCTTGTCCAACACCGACTCGTGGTCCAGGTAAGAACGGATCTCGCTGTCTTTCAGCGCTCTGAAATAGACGGTGGTGCGCTCAATTTCAAAATGAGTTTCCCCCCGATGCATCAGGGCGATGCCGGTCCACACCTCGTGGCATCGGCCCGAAAGCCGGCGCAGCATGGCCAACGCTTCTTGCGGGTCGCGCGGCTTACCCAACACCTGCTGGTCGACCCGCACGATGGTGTCGGCGCTGATGATCAGCGAGGAGAAATGACGGCTCTGGTAGACGTTGATCCCTTTGGCGATCGTGATCCGTTGCACGAATTTTTCCGTGGTTTCGCCGGTACGGGGCGTTTCGGCGATATCGGGGATAATGACCTGGGGATCCAGGCCCACCAATTTGAGCAGTTCCCTGCGGCGGGGCGAGCCGGAGGCGAGGATGACATTCATCGATTGAAGAAGCGGCGAATTTTCTTCGCGTAGGTGGGGGCCAGGCGCAACCGCTCGCCGCGGCCGATGAATTCCTTTAGCTCCGTCAGGGAGCAGATTCGGTGGTTTTGGTATATCTTGAAAACCGTTTTAGGACCGATGCCCTTGATTTGGGACAGTTCATACAGGCTCTCGGGCAGTTCCTGCAACTGGCGGGTCAGGGCTTTGATCTCGCCCAGGATGATCAGGTCCTCGATCTTTTTGGCGATGATCTTGCCGATGCCGGAAATCTGGGTCAAGTCCTGCCCGCTGAGCAGAAGCTCTTCGACGGACTGGGGGTGTTTGCTGACGCAGCGGGCCGCCTTGCGGTAGGCATTGATCTTGAACTGGTTTTCGTTTTTGATGGCCAGGAAAAAGGAGAGTTTGTCCAGCGCTTGGGCTATTTCCTGATTGTTCATCATGCACCCGCGCTATCATAGCAGAATCATCGGTAAATGTAAATTTGACTTTGCGGCCTATCTCCGTTACAATGCGGCCGTGTTCAAGATCGCGTTTTCCGGCCTTCCCGCCTGCGGCAAGACGGCGGTGCTCGCCGAGGTAAAGAAGATCCTGGCCCTCAAGGCCCCGGTGGCCGAGGTGGCGGACATCTGCCGGAGCAACCCCTATGACATCGATCAGAAGTCGGGTTTTGTCTCGCAATTTTTTTTCATGACCAATCAGGTCAACGAAGAGAATATCGTGGCCGCCAGCAATCCCGAGATCCTGCTCTGCGATCGGTCGGTTCTCGACCAGTGGGTCTATTGGCAGAAATTTCGCGCCGCCGCTCCAGCCAACGGCTCCTTGCTGGAGAAGGAACAACTGCTGGAGCATCTCTACCGCTTCTGGATCAAGACCTATACCCTGATCTTTCATATCCGCGCCGACGTCAAGATCCTGCGCGGCCGCAAGACGCCCAACCGTTTCAAGAACATGGGCGTCCAGGAACTGATGGCGATGGAGAGGTTGTTTCTCCAGACCATTCAGGAGGACGGGTTGCCGGCGCTGGACATCTGGAATCAAGGCTCGGTGGATGAAGCGGCCCAGCAAGCGGTGGCGGAAATATCTAGCCGGAACCTGATCTGAACGCATGGGCCGCGGAGGCGTGCTGCGGGTCAGGCTGGCGGGTTTCAATGTCGACGCCGATACCCTGAAGCGTTGCCAGCAGCGGGTGCGGAGCCCGCTGACGCCGGAAACGCTGAGCGCCGCTTATGCCCGCATCAGCCGCAGCCCGCTGGATATCGTGCGGCTGCGCCGCAACGCCCGGCGCGATGTGGCCCGCGCCCGCGCCTCCAACCGGACGATCATCTTCGACATGGGGCACCATTCGGTGGCTGAGCACGCGGTATTCAATTTCGACATCATGGCTGTGTCACGGCTGGCCCTGGAGGAAATCGAACAATTCCGGCTCGCCTCATACACCGAGAAGTCCCAGCGCTACGTAACCCTGGCAGGGGATTTTGTCGTTCCTGGGGAAATCCGGGAGCGTGGCGACCGCCGCTTATTTGTAGCCGCGGTCGAGCGGCAGAACGAATTTTACCGCCAGGCCCTGGCTCGGTTGCTGGAGCGAGGGAAGAATTCCTCGGATCTGAGCGAACGGCAACTCGAGGGCCAGGCCAAGGAGGATGCCCGCTATATCCTCTCTCTGGCCACCGCCGGCCAGGTGGGCATGACCCTCAACGCCCGCACCCTGGAACACCTGTTCCGGCGTTTCCGTGCCAGCCGGCGGCAGGAGGTGCGCCGCCTGGGTGAAAAACTATTCGCTCTGGTGCTGCCCATCGCCCCGTCGCTGATTCTCTTTCCCGAGCCGTCGGCCTTTGAACTGGACGTGCATGCTGTCCTCGAGGAGAAACTGGCCTCCCGGGTCCCGGCAAAAGGACCCGGTTGAGCGCCGCGCGCGTGACCGTGGAATGCGTCGGCCAGGACGATGACCGGATCCTGGCGTCGTTTCTGGCCTGCTCCAGGGCCATGCCCCTGGCCCGGGCCCTGGCCGCCGTCCGGAGGCTGTCTGCCGCTGCCAAAAAGGAAATTTTCCGGGCCGCCTTCCGCCGCATGGAATTTTTCGACGCGCCGCCGCGCGAGTTTGAGATGGCGGAGGTGACGGTTCAGGCCGTCATCAGCTCCTCCTGTTTTGCCCAGCTCAAACGCCATCGCCTGGCCACGCTGCTGGTTGGCCCCTACAGCCCGCGCTGGGGCGTTACCGTGCCGCCGGCGCTGCGCTGGGCCGGACTGGAAAAGGAGTTCCGGCGGGTCATCGCTGAGACGGAAAAGATATTTTTTCAATTCAAAGGAAAATACGGCGGGGCGGCCGATTACCTCCTGACCAACGCCCACCGCCGGCCGGTGTTGCTGAAAATGAACCTGCGCGAGCTCTATCATTTCATCCGCCTGCGCGACGATGACAACGCCCAGTGGGATATCCGCCAACTGGCGGCCACCATCGGCCGGCAAGTGAAAAAACAGCTGCCGCTTTCCAGCTTGCTGCTCTGCGGCAAAAGCCAGTTTGTCCGGGAATTCCGCAAGATCTACCAGCGCGAACCGGCATTCAAGATTTAGACGGCGACCGGCGCCGGGCCGCGGTTGACGGTACCCGGTAAATGTGATATTTTGGCTCTGCCATGGTCGATATCCTGCGCGTTGCCGGTCAGTTTTTGATTGTGCTCTTCGCCCTCTCGGTGCACGAGTCGGCGCACGCCTGGACGGCCGACCGTTTCGGCGATCCCACGGCCCGGTTGCTGGGCCGGGTGAGCCTGAACCCGCTGGCCCACATCGACCCGATTGGAACCATCATTTTACCCTTGCTGCTGGCCGTGATGCATGCACCGGTATTCGGCTGGGCCAAGCCGGTGCCGGTCAACCCCTACAACCTGCGCCACCCTCGTCGCGACAGCGTGCTGGTTTCCGCCGCCGGCCCTCTCTCCAACCTGCTGACGGCCCTGATTTCCATGATCTTTTTTTTGCTGTTGAAGAACAGTGCGCTGCTGCGTTCGGTTTCCCTGCTCACCGTGTTGTTCTACCTGATCGTGATCAACATCTACCTGGCGGTCTTCAACCTCATTCCCATTCCCCCGCTCGACGGCAGCGGCATCCTCGAGGGCTTTCTCAAGGGCGAGGCTCTTTCCCTCTATGAACGGCTGAGGCCTTTCGGATTTATCATTTTGATCGCCGTGATCTATCTGGGCCTGCTGGATGTTGTCGCCCGCCCGATCCTGCAACTGGTGACAAGCATCCTGGGGATTTCCTGAAATGGAACGGAAGACGGTGATGAGCGGCATGCGGCCCACCGGTGCCCTGCACCTGGGCCACTGGGAGGGCGCGCTCAAAAGCTGGCTGCAGCTGCAGCAGACACAGCCGACTGCTACTTTTCCATCGTCGACTGGCACGCCCTGACCACCGAATACCAGGATCCCCAGCACATCCGGCAGAACATCCGCGAAGTTCTGCTGGACTGGCTGAGCGCGGGCATCGACCCGGAACAGAGCGTCATCTACCTGCAATCGGCGGTCAAGGAGATCGCCGAGCTGTTCCTGCTGCTGGGCATGATGACGCCCCTGGGCTGGCTGGAGCGGGTGCCCACCTTCAAGGAGCAGCAGGCGCAGTTGCAAGACCGCGACCTGAACACCTACGGTTTTCTCGGCTACCCCCTGCTGCATGACCGTGGACATCGTCATCATGAAGGCCGAACGGTGCCGGTGGGCGAGGATCAGGTGTTCCATCTGGAACTGGCGCGAGAGATCGTCCGCCGTTTCAATACCTTTTTCGGCGCCTATTTCCCCGAGCCGCAGGAGTTTCTCACTCCCATCCCCAAACTCCCCGGTCTGGACGGCCGCAAAATGAGCAAGAGTTACAACAATGCCATCTATCTGAGCGACAGTGCCGCGACCGTGACCGACAAGATCAACCCCATGGTGACCGACGTCCGCCGCAAGCGGCGCAGCGATCCCGGCGTGCCCCAGGATTGCCCGGTATTCGCCCTGCAGCAGGCCTTCTCCAGCGCCGAGGAGGTCGCCGCCATCGACCGCGATTGCCGCACGCGCGGGCATCGGCTGCCTGGACTGCAAGAAGATCGTCATCCGCCAATATCAATGAATTTCTCGAACCGTTCCGCCAGCGGCGCGCCCGTTACACCCAGGCGAATCTGGACGAGATTCTGGAAGCCGGAAACCGCCAGGCCCGCCAGCGGGCCGGCCAGACCATGGCCGACGTGCGTCGTTTCTTTTGAACCTGTGATGGAAGCCGAGCGGTTACCAGGTACAGCACCGACTATTTCGAGGGGCCGCTCGACCTGTTGCTGCACCTGATCCGCAAGAACAAGATGAACATCCTGGAGATCCGCCTCTCGCAGATCACCACCGAATATCTCTCTTATCTCGAACACCTTCAGGGCATCAATCCCTCGCGGGAGAGCGATTTTCTGATGACCGCCGCCACCCTGATTTACATCAAGTCGCGGTCGCTGCTGCCCCGGCCTGAAGAACCTGGCCGACGAGTCGCCTGAGAAGCAGCTGATCCGCACACCTGATCGAGTACGAGAAGATCCAGAAAATTTCGGAGAATGCTGCAGGAAATGGAATACACCGAGCTGCTGCTCTGGCGGCGGGAAGAGATCGGCGAGAACTTCGACAACCGCGAATACATGCTCTGAAAGAGGTGTCGGCTTTTCAACTGGCCGAAATCTTTTTCGCCATGGTGCGCAAGAAGGAGGAAGAGCAGTTTCTTTACATTTCTTCCAAGCACTATTCGATTGCCGGCAAGCGGCAGGAGATCCTGGCGCTGCTGGAGGAGAGCGGCTATCTGGATTTCAGCGATTACGTGGCCAAGCGGGATTCGATCGAAGAGATCGTGGTGAGTTTTTTCACTATCCTGGAGATGGTCAAACGCCACCTGCTGATCGCCATTCAAAAAGAGCTGTTTGGACGCATCCAGCTCTGGAAGCTGGACCGGCTGGAAGCGCAACTGCGGCGGGGGAAAGCGTGAGCTCGGAAATCCAGAAGCAGCAGCAGGCTTTTATCGAGGCGCTCCTCTTCGTTTCCCGTGAGCCGGTGGAGCCGGCGCGCCTCATGGATTTTTTGGGCATCCAGGACATCAGCGAGTTCGAAGCCCTCCTCGCTGCCATGGAGCAGGGGTTCCGCGATCCGGCCCAGGGCCGGGGCATCATGCTCAAGAGGTGCGGCAACGGCCTGCAGCTGGTCACCCAGCCCGATTTCCATGAGCAGCTGAAGCAATTCTTTACGGTCAAGCACTATGCCCGGCTCACCCTGGCATCGCTGGAGACGCTGGCCATTATCGCCTACAAGCAGCCGGCCACCCTGGCCGAGATTTCCGATTTGCGCGGCGTCAATTCCGCCACTTCCTTGAAAACCCTGCTGCAGAAAAAGCTGATCAAAATCTCCGGTCGCAAAAAAGTGCCTGGCCTGCCCGCGCTCTACTCCACCACCCCGGAATTCATGACCTACTTCGGCCTGAACGACCTCTCGGAATTGCCGTCCTTGGAGGAATTGACCGAGCTTTTCGAGGAAAAAGAACAACCGTCCCTGTTCAAGTAGGAGGTGACAATGGAACACTGGGTCAATCCCCATGTGCTGGAGATCAGTCCCTATAAAGCCGGCAAGCCCGTCGAGGAAATCGAGAGGCAGTACGGCCTGAAGCGGGTGGTCAAGCTGGCCTCCAACGAGAATTGCCTGCCCCTGCCCGAAGCGGTGCGCCAGGCGGTGCGGGACGAACTGGACCAGGCCCATCTCTATCCCGATTCCGATAATTATTATCTGCGCCAAGCCATTGCCGGCTACAACCGCATCCCCATCGATAACGTCATTGCCGGCGCCGGTTCGGTGGAACTGATCAAAATGATCATCCGAGACGTTCCTGAAACCGGGTGAAACCGTGCTGAGTTCGGAAAAGACATTTTCACTATACAAGATTGCCACCACCCAGGTGGCCGGCAAGGCCGCTTTCATTGAGGCGCCGATGGACGAGCAGCTGCGCTTCGACCTGGAGCAGATCCAGCGCCGGGTGAATGAAAAAACCAAGATCATTTTCTTGACCAATCCCAACAACCCGACCGGGACCATCGTCTCGGGCAAGAAAATCATGGCTTTCATCCGGCGCGTACCCGAAGACAAGATCATCGTGCTGGACAACGCCTACCAGGAGTACGTGGACAACCTGACCGACTACGTGACCGGCATCCCTCTGGCTCTGGAGCGTCCAAACATCATCGTCCTGCGCACCTTCTCCAAGATTTACGGCCTGGCCGGTTTCCGCATCGGCTACGCCATGGCCAATCTGCGCGTCATCGAGGTGCTCAACCGGGTCAAACCGCCCTTCAACGTGACCCGCCTGGCGCAGCGGGCGGCCATCGCGTCGCTGGCCAGCGACGAGTTCAAGAACCGGTCGGCCGAATTGAACCGCCGCAACAAACCGCAGTTGCTGGCCTGGCTGCAGGACTCGGCCTGCGGGTGCTGCCCTCGCAGACCAATTTCCTGCTTTTTTTCCCCGGCGTGGACGTCAATCGTCTCAACGATCTGCTGCTGCGCGAAGGAGTGATCATGCGGCCGGTGGGGGGTTTCGGCGTGCCCGACGGCATCCGGGTGACCGTGGGCCTGGAAGAGGAGAACCGTTTCTTCATCGACAAGCTCAAAAAATCCCTGGTGGCCATGCGGTCCTGAGGCCGCCGTGGGGGCACTTATGGACTACGATCTGATTTTCATCGGCGGCGGACCGGCCGGCTACGAGGGAGCGATTTACGCGGCCAAGAAGGGAATGAAGGTGGCCGTGGTCGAGATGGAGCTGCTGGGCGGCACCTGCCTGCAGCGCGGCTGCATCCCGACCAAGGCCATTCTCCATTCGGCCAAGCTGCTCAAACAGATGCGCGAGGTCGCAAGCAGCGGCGTGCAGGCGGACCACATCCGTTTCGATTGGGCGGAGATCAATAAGCGCAAGAACCGGGTGGTCCAAAAACACACCAAAGGCATTGAACTGCTTTTCAAGCAGAACGGCGTCGCCTGGGTCAAAGGCCGGGGCCGGCTGGTCGCGGCCGGCACGGTGGCGGTCGAGGGGCAAACCGACCTGCGGGCCAAGACGGTGGTACTGGCCAGCGGCTCGCACTCGGCCGAGCTGCCCTTTCTCAAGTGTGACGGCCGGCTGGTTCTCTCTTCCGACGACCTGCTGGAGCTGTCCGCCCCACCGGCGAGCCTGCTGGTCGTCGGCGCCGGCGCCGTGGGCCTGGAATGGGCGGTCATCTTCAGCCACCTGGGCTGCCAGGTCACCGTGGTGGAGATCATGGAACACATTGTCCCCGGCCTGGATCGCGAGATCGCCGAACAGCTGAAAAACGAGCTGATCAAGCAGGGCATGACCATCCATACCGCCACGGCCATTTCCGCACCACGCCTGGCCGGCGCTGCCACCCTCTCGTTGCGCCAGGGTGAAAAAGAGTGGCAGGGCTCATTTTCCCGCGTGCTGCTGGCTGTGGGCCGGCTGCCCAACAGTTCGGGACTGTTTGACAGTGGGCTGCCCATCGCCACTGACAGCAAGGGGTTTGTGCGGGTAGACAACAACCTGCAGACCGGAGTGGAGAACGTGTTCGCCTGCGGCGACCTGGTGGGCGCTCCGCTGCTGGCCCATAAGGCTTCCCACCAGGCCATGGCCATCGCCGAGTTCATCGCCAGCGGCCGGCCGGTTCAATCATCACCACTGCCGGCCGCGCTGTTCACATTCCCCGAAGTGGCCACTGTGGGCCTGAGCGAGGAGGAAGCACGGCAGGCGGGCCTGGAGCCCCGCGTCGGCCGTTTCCCTTACGCGGCCAGCTCCCGCGCCAGCGCCATGGAGGAGAAAACCGGCCTGATCAAGGTGGTCGCCGCCGCCGACGGCACGGTGGTCGGCGCCCATATCCTCGGCGCAGAGGCAGGCGAGCTTCTGCCGCTGCTGACCTATGCCGTGACCCGCAAGCTGCCGGTCGACCATTTCCGGGAACTGGTCTTCATCCATCCCACGCTCGGCGAAGGGATTTGGGAGGCTCTCGGCCAGGTTGGCGGTTTCGCCATCCATCTTTAGTTTCTTGGCCCTGAAACTCTTGACAAATCGTTGTTTTTGATTTATTAGATGGGCGTAATGAGAAGAACGAGTGCGATCGTGAAAGGAGCCGTTCTCCTCGGCAACAACGAAAAAGGGGGAGCAGCGCCCCCCAGGAGAGGAAAATGATAAAAAATTCTATCTGCGTCTTAGTGGTCTTGCTGGCTGGAGCCCTGCTGCTTCAAGCCCAGGGCCAAGAGAAAAAATACAATCTGCAGCGGGCCTATATCTACCAGGAAGAAACGCTGTTGATATCGGACACCGACCTGAATTGCTCCTATTTTTTCCGCAATGGCAAGTTCCCCGATGAAATACGGATTATCGGTTCCGAGCAGATGGATAGCAAACGCATTGGCTACAGTGACCTTGACAAACTCTTTATCAACCGCGGCAGCCAAGAGGGTTTCAAGGAGGGGGATAAGCTGTTGATCCTGACCGAGGGTCATATCTTTCGCGGTCCCCAAAAGGGGCAGGCCTCACTGGGCCGCTATTACCTGAAAAAGTCGTTGGCCGTCATCACCTGCATTTACGATCACCAGGCGGTGATCACGCTGCAGGAGGGGTGCAACCCGGTCTACCAAGGCGATATCGTGGTGCCTTACAAACCGGAAGAGAAAATCTACCAGAAAAAGCCGGCCTATAACGAATGCCGGATTCCTGCCCGCGGTGCGACCGGCAATATCGTCTACAACGACCTCTACATTGATATCCAAAAAAACCTCGCCGGCGACTTCAATTATGTGACCGTGAACCTGGGCACGGACCAGGTGCGGCGCGGCACCTTCCTGCTTCTCTACCGCATCCTGCAGCCGGGCCTGCCGCCGATCATTATCGGCATGGGCATTGTCGTCAATCCCGAAAGTAACAACTCCACAGTCAAGATTCTGGATTCGGCCCGGGAGATCAAGGTCGGCGATTACGCGGTGGTCCTGCCCGAGGTCAAGGTTGCGCCACCGCCCGTCGAAGTTGCCCCCCCGCCGGAAGTGGTGCAGGAAACCGCGCCGGTGGTCGCGCCTCCCAAGGAGGTTGAGAAGAAGGAAGCGAACCTGATGATGGAAATGCTCTTTGAGATCGGCAGCAAGGATGTGGCCCAGGCCTATACGGCCGACTTTGCCAAGATCGCTGACTTTGTCAAAGACAAAAGCGAATACGCGGTCATTTTGCGCGGTTACTGCTGCAGCATCGGTGCGGACGAATACAACTTGAAGCTTTCCCAGGAGCGCACCGAAGCCGTGAAAGCGATTCTGGTCGACCAGTACAAGATCGATCCCGCCCGCATCGAGGCCTATTATTATGGGGAGAAAGGCAGCCCCTATGACAACAGCCTGGAGTCCGAGCGGCGGCGAAACCGGCTGGTGCGCATCGAGGTTGTCGGAAAATGAAAACCACCGCCTGGGCCTTGATTGGACTTTTGCTGGTGGCCATTGTGCCGCTGGCGGCGCAGAGCGTCAATCTGATGGAGCTGAAGAAAAAGGAAGAAGAGCGGCGGAAAAAGGCGGAAAAGTCCAAAATCGTCCTGACCGACACCAACGTCGGGAAAGTTGCCGGCAGCGAAAAAAAGTACGGTTACGTGGAAGTGGAGGGCACCGCGGCCGCCACCACAGAGGAGGCGGCGCAAACGGAAGGCACTGCTGCCGAACCGCAGCAGCCGATCGACGAAACCAGAACCCCCGAATACTGGCAAAACCTGAAGCAGGAAATGGAAAAGCGCATCAAGGAATTGCAGGAGGGCATTGCCAGGCAGCAGACGGACCTGAACAAGCTGTGGACCGATTACTACATCAAAAATACTCAAACCCAGCAGGCGGTCATCAAGGGCTCGATCAGCCAGCTGAGCAACCAGCTGGAGAGCGATAAACAATCCCTGCGCCAGGTTCAGACGGATCTGCAAAACCTTTTTGCGCGGGCGAGGAAAGCTGGTATTCCGCCGGGCTGGTTGCGCTGAGCCGCCACCACTCGGCGATCCGTTCCAGGCGCTGTTTTCCGGGAATCGTGGGGCGGATCCCGCTTATAGCCTGTTTCTTGTGAACTAAATAAAACACGACCGGACGGCGTATAGCACAGTGAAAACCCATGGACGAGCGGGAACTCATCGGGCGTTGCCTGCGCGGTGAAACGGCTGCCTTCGGGCCTCTGGTTGAAAAATACCAGACGCCGGTCCTGGCCGTGGCCTACGGCATCCTGCGCGACCGCGAAGAGGCGCGCGATGCCGCCCAGGAGGCGTTCCTCCAGGCTTATTCCCATCTGGCTTCGTTCGATGCGGGCCGGCCCTTCAAGAACTGGCTGCTGGCCATCGCGACCAAGCGCAGCCTGGACCGGGTACGGCGCCGACGCACGTTTCTGGGTTTCCTGCGCCGCTACGAGGGATACCTCGGCCACGGCCAGGAGAGTGCCGAGAGTGCCGTCCAGGCGGAGGACTTTTTCGAGAAAATGGTCGGCCGCCTGAATCGCCGCGAGCGGTCGGTGATCTCGCTTAAAATCAGCGGCGATTTCTCCTTCACCGAGATCGCCGACCTTCTCGGCTGCAGCGAGAGTACTGTGCGCGTCCACTACTTCAACGCCCGCCGCAAGCTGCGCCGACGGATGAACGACGAATCCCGGACGGGCGATAAATGAAAGAGGAGGAGAGCATGTGCCGGCTAATCAGGCTATTGTACGTTCTGGTTCCCCTGGGCTGGCTGCGTTCGCGTTTACTGCGGCACCATCTGGAGTCCTGTCCGAATTGCCGGCAGCACTATGGCCTAGAAGAAGATGTCTGGCCGCTGCCTTCGTGGATACTCAATGACGAAAGCCTCAGGCTGGGAGTGCTGCAGAAACTGGAAGGAAATATAACTAATGTAGTTATAATTAAGCCGGAAATAAACTCTGCAACCTGGTGGCGCTGGGCGCTGGTGCCGGTGCTGGCCGCATTTTTTATTCTGGGCATCCGCTTCCTGAAGTTTGAGAGTATGCCGGTGTCGCCGCAGGTGGAAACGCTGACGGTCCAACCGAGTCAACCCGACATCAACCTGATTTCGGCGCGTGTCAGCGGTCAACCGGTTCAGCCTTATATAGTCAAATCCAGCCGCTCGCCCATGGTGGTGATCTGGCTGGAAAAAGAGAAACATCGGGAGGTCTAAATGAAAAAAACAACTATCGTTTTGCTGCTGGTTTTTTCAATCCTGCTGTCTTTCCGGCTTTTAGCCAATGACCTGACCGTGCTCAATGTCAAGGTGCGATTTTTTGCTGCGCCCAAGCCTGCGGAAGCGGCTCAAGCCAGCGTGGTCACCTCCTATTACCTGAAAAATTTTTTCAGCGGCAGCATGGTCGGCGAGTTCGAACAGAGCAAGCAGATGGCCGAATTGCGCCGTATCTTCAACCTGGCCGATCTCAGATTGCTCAGCGAGGGCAACCTGGTTTGCGACACGTCATCGGGCAAGAGCGCGTTCCAGGTGGTTCGCCTGAACAACAACGAGTACCTGATTGAGCTCACCCCCCAGATGCAGGGCGAGGATATCCGCTTCCGGGTCGCGATTTCTGCCAGAACGGAGCAGCAGGAGAGCCGCAGCCTGCTCGATTCGGAATTGACAATGCCTTTGGACAAAGTGGCCGTATTCGGCTTTCGCGACGAAAAAGAAAATGCGTATTTTCTCTCCTTTTTCGTGGAAGGTCTGGTAACCGGAACACAGAAGGCCGATGAGGTCATTCTCACCATCGGCAAAGATCTTTCACTAACAATCAACCACCAGGAGCCTCTGCCATTCGCTGCTCTGGAGAACCGGCTGCGTGAAATCTTCAAGGGCCGTCAGGACAAGGCCCTTGTCATCCATGCGGACAAAGCCATTGCCTATAAAGATGTACTTGGAGTCATTGATGCAGTCAAAGCCGCGGGTGTGCAAGTGATGGACGTTGTAACTCGATTGACCGCAGAGCAGCGGCCCAAGTTGATCAAGCAGGTTAAGCCCATTTACCCTGAAATAGCCCTGCAAGCGGCCATCCAGGGCATTGTCATTGTGGAGGTGGCCACGGACATTTACGGCCGGGTACAGCAGGCGCGGGTCATCACCGGCCATCCGTTGCTCAATGACGCGGCAGTCACCGCGGTCAAGCAATGGATCTATGAGCCGCTGATGATCAGTGGTGTTCCCAAGCCTGCCCTGTTTACCGTAACGGTGACTTTCGTGATGGCGGGAGAGGAAGGAAAATCAGCAGGTGCCAGTCTGATGAAGGGCGAAGAAGAAGGGATCCGCCGGGTCGCTGCGAATCAGCGGCCCAAGTTGATCAAGCAGGTTAAGCCCATTTACCCTGAAATAGCCGCGCTAGCGGCCATCCAAGGCAATGTGGTTATAGAGGCGGTCACAGACATTTACGGCCGGGTGCAACAGACGCGGGTCATCAGTGGCCATCCCCTGCTCAACGACGCGGCAGTCAATGCGGTCAAGCAATGGATCTACGAACCCTGTATCGAGAACGGCAAGCCGGTTCCCGTGGTCTTTGCCGTGACTGTCACATTCCGATTGGGTCAGGATCAGATGAAAAGCGGTGTCGCGAGCGGGGTCAAAGGCGGACTGGAAGGCGGAGTGCAGGGAGGAGTGGCAGGCGGGGTCGAAGGTGGTGTATCCGGCGGCGTGGAGGGTGGAGTCGCCGGCAACAAAGAAGCCGCGGTCCCGTCCATCTGGCCGGTCAGAAAAGGGTATGTTTCACTCGGTTTCACCAATTTCATCAATCCGTTTACCGGTAAAAGCGAGTTTCACGCTGCGGTCGATATTGCCGCTGCGACAGGAACGAAAGTAATGGCAGCGGCGGATGGCACAGTCGTGGGAGCGGAGACATTGCCACGCTATGGCAACGTGGTGGTCATTGACCATGGTTACGGATATCAGACCCGTTATGCCCGCCTGGATAAGATTCTTGTCAAAATGAAACAGAAAGTTAAACGCTTTGACGTGATCGGTACTGTGGGAAACACCGGTACCTCATCCACCGGTCCCCATTTGCATTATGAGGTCCGCTACTTCGATAAGCCGGTAGACCCCGTGAAATTCATAAAGTAGAAGCCGCCGGTTGAAAAATAGGAGCGTTTAATTTTTTTCTGGTAAAATATCTTTTGGGACCGTTTGGATGCGAAAGATGAAAATGGCTGTCCCTGTTCTCTTGGGTCTGCTCTCTTTTTTCGGCTGCGGTACGAAAATCCCTGCCCCCCAAACAGCTCCCGCTGCAAGGCCGGAAGAGTTCCGGCTGCTGGTTGAACAGGGCGCCCGGGAGTTTGCCAAGATGTACTGGGCCGGGTGGAAAAACGCGGCCGGCTTTTATGAAAAAGCTCTGGGCCTGAGAAGCGATGCATCGGTGAGGCAGAAGCTTTTTGATTCCCTGCTGCTGACTCTCCTGCGTGAGCTGGAATTGAACCATTCCGATGAGGCGCTGTTTGATAAAATAAAAGCTCTGTTGCCGTCTTTGCCGGCCAGGGGAAACGGTGCCCTTTTCCCCTTCGTGGAGATGATGTTCCGCCAGAGCAGCAGCAAGCTCTCCGACCGCATGGCCATCGCCGCCGCGGAGTGGAACAAGTTCAAAACCAGCCCCATTCCCGATGACCCTACCCGCGACTGGAAAAGCTATATCCATCTCGTCCTGGTCGAGCGCTGGCGCGAATTTGAGGAGGCGCGCCAGGCGGAGAATGATTTCCTGAAGCGATTTACTGATACCCATCTGGCCCGCTTCGTTGACCGCAGCCGGCTGAGCGAACAGCAGCTCGATCAGCTGCTTGCGGAAAATCCCGATTTTTACGAACTGCTGCTGCTGCGCGCCGCCAATGGCCTGGCCGTGAAAAAATTCCAGTCCGCGGCCCGGGATTTTCTGGCCGCTCTGGCGGCCATGCCTTTTTACACGGAAGGGTACATCAGCCTGGGCAACCTCTATTTGCGCCTGGACGACGAGGAGCAGGCGCTGGCCTATTACGAGGATGCCCTGAAGCAGGCGCCGACCAGCGGTGTCGCCCTTTTCGGCAAGGGGGTCTGCCTGAGCAACCTGGGCCGGCTCGATGAATCCAGCGCGGTGCTGAAGCAGACGATCGAAAAACAGATTTTCTACCACGGCGAGGCCTACTATTACCTGGCCAAGAACCTTTACCTGCAGAACCGCAAGCAGGAATGCCGGGGCTTCAGCGAAAGCGCCCGCTCCTATATTCCTGACTCGGTCGAGCTCAACCTGCTGTCCGGCATCCTCTATCTGGAAGCGAGCCAGTGGCCCGAGGCCGAGCGGGACTTGCGCAGGGTGCTGGAGCAGAACAGTCAGGTAGCGGACGCTCATTTCTATCTGGGCCAGATTGCCTGGCGCGCGGGGAAAAAGTCGGATGCGCCGGACCATTTCCTGAAGGCGGCGCGCTGCCTGCGCCAGGAAGCCGCCTCCTTGGCTCAGAGGCGCGAAGAGATCGGCCGGACGGATATCCCCGATGAGCAGAGAGCACGAATCGGCAACAAGTTGAAGAAGACCGAGCAACGCACCCTGCAGGATGGCCTGTTGAGGTTGGACGGCGTGCTACCCCTGCTGGCGGGCACGGCGCAGGAAAAAGAGATAACGGCCATCCGCGCCCAGCTGGCGATGCGGCTGCAGGAGCTGGCTCAGGACTGAATGTCGCGCGGCCCGCGCTCCCTGCTTTTCTTTTCGCTTTCACCCAGAAATTGCACGGCGATGCGGCGCTGGCGCGGCTTGTTGTCGAATTCCAGGAACACCACCTGCTGCCAGGTCCCCAGCAGCAGGCGCCGCTGAACGATGGGCACGACCAGCGATGGGCCGATCAGGGTGGCGCGCAGGTGTGAGTGGCCGTTGCCGTCGTGCCAGGTTTCGTCGTGCAGGTAGGTGTGCTTCTGGGGGATCAGTTTTTCCAGCAGCAGCGGTAGGTCCTGGATCAGGCCGGGTTCGTATTCCAGGGTGGAGAGTGCGGCGGTGGAGCCCGAAACAAAAATCAGCGCCTGGCCGGCGGTCACGTGTGAATGGTCCAGCTTGTCTTGGATGGCAGCGGTCAGATCGACAATCTCGTTTCTACCCCGGGTGGAGAATTCGATAAAATGGAGTTCAACCATGAGGCCATTATACAGGCCGCCCGCTCGATTGCAAAACCGCAGACGGGATGCTACAATGGGCCACCGCCATGGATTACCGTCGCATTCAGGAACCCGTCCGCGACCTCCTTGCCGCCAGCGACCGACTGCTCAAGGATACCATCCGCAGCCGGGTCCGGCTCATCCGCCGCTTGCACGATTTTACGCCGATCAGCCAGGGCAAGAAAATCCGGCCGACCTTCCTCTTCCTGCTGGCCGGACTCAACGGGGTGGCGACCGAGGAGTTGCCCGCCATCGCGGCCGCCATCGAGCTGTTCCATCTCTCCAGCTTGATCCACGACGACATCGTGGATAATTCCGAGTGGCGCCGCGGCCGCCGGACCGCGCAGGCCCATTTCGGCAACCCGGCCAGCGTGCTCTGGGGAGACTACCTGTTCATGAATTCGCTGTACATGGTCCGCGGCCTGAAGGAGGAATTCATCACCGACGTGCTGGTCCGCGCCTCCTGCACCATGGTCGAGGGGCAGATTCTGGAACTGGAAAACAGTTTCAACTACCGTCTGACACCGCGAACCTATTTTGAAATCATCCGCAAGAAGACCTCCGCCCTCTTCGGTGCCATCGCCGAGATCGTCGGGCTGCTGGCGGACGGCGACAAAGAGCAGAGGGCAGCGATCAGCGAATTCGGCCGCAGTTTCGGCATGATGTTCCAGATCGGCGACGACCTGCTGGACATTTTTTCGGGAAATTCCGGCAAAGACCATTTCCGCGACCTGCAGGAAGGCAAAATCACCCTGCCCTATATCATCTTTCTCAAAACCCACGGTGCTGCGGCCCTGAAAAATTTTTCCAGAAAAAAAGCGAAGCTGCTGCGCCAATTTAACCAGGGACCGGTCAAAGCGGTCTGCCAGCAGGTCATCAAGCGCTTCACCCGGCGTGGCCTCCATTACCTGGAGGGATTCGACGATTCGCCCCACCGGCGCTCGCTGCTGGCGTTGCTGGAGTTCATTGCCCATCGTGACTACTGAAGAGCGCCTGGAAATCGAAGTCAAAATCCCGCTGTCCGACCCGGCCGGCGTGCGGCGCCGCATCGGCGAGCAGGGCTTCCGGCTGCGCGCGCAACGGGCATTCGAGCGCAATTTGGTTTTCGATTTTCCCGACGGGGGCTTGCAGCGCCGGGGGATACTCCTGCGCCTGCGCCAGCAGGGGGAGTCGGTCTGGCTGACCCTCAAGCAGCCAGCGGAAGCGGACGAGCGCTACAAGGTGCGCCGCGAACTGGAGGTGCGCCTGGACAGTTTCGGGGCGGCGCGGCAGATTCTGGAGGGACTGGGACTGCACGTCTCCTTTATCTACGAGAAGTACCGGGAGATTTTTTCCGCGGGCCGGGTTTCGCTGCTCCTGGATGAGACGCCGATCGGCACGTTTCTGGAGATCGAGGGGTCGCGTCCGGAGATCGACCGGGCGGCGGCTGCCCTCGGGTTTGCGCCGCAGCACTATGTCTGCGACACCTACTTCCAGTTGTTCCAGAAATCCGGGCGGCCGGGCTTCATGACCTTTGCACCATGAAATTTTTCGTGCTGGCCGGCGGGTATGGAAAGCGCGCCCGCCCCCTCTCCCTGGAGAAACCCAAGCCGGCGTTTCCCCTCAACGGCACGCCCCTGCTCACGCTGTTGCTCGACCTGTTCCGGCGCCAGGGAGTGGCGGAAGGTTTCATCAATCTCCATTATCTGGCCGAACAGGTCACACCCTTACTCGGCGAGCAGGCGCGGATTAAAGTTTTTTACGAAGAACGGCTGAGCGGCAGCCGCGTGTTGCAGCAGGCGCTGCCTTTTCTGGACGATTTCCTGCTGGTGGCCAACGGCGACGTGTTTCTGGATATTCCCATCCGGCGGCTGTGGGCAATGGCTTCGCAGCCGCAGGTGGACGGCGTGCTGCTGGTGCGCCGGCAAACGGCCGGTTACGCTTCCCTGCAAATCGCCGGCGGTACATTCAAAGGCACGGGGCGGGCCTCACCCGGGGGATGGATGTACACCGGCGTGGCCTTGTTTCGGCCGCAGGTGGTCGAAACCTTTGGCGCTCCGAACTTTTTCCGCTCGCTGGAAAAGGGAAGATTCCGCATCCGGGTGCTGGCCTATCGCGGCATCTGGCTCGATGTCGGCACACCCGCCGGTTATTACCGAGCCAATTTCCTTTACCGCAAACACCTCGGGCTCAAAGAAGGAAATGCGCTCTCGCCCCGGGTGCGCCTGGATGCGCGGGCGCGCCTGGAGCGCACGGTGGTCTGGGAAAACGCCCGCCTTGGGGGTCGCGTCCGGCTGCGCCGATGCATTGTCGGAGGAAGCGTGCGCCTGGTTGAGGGTGCGTACCAGAACCGGCTGATTCTGCAGCGGGGAATTTTCCCGTTCTGATGCTTGTTTTTTAATGCGCAACGGCTTAATATAGAAGACAAGGAGCCGACAATGGACGAGTTGAATGGTTTGCTTGAACGGCTGCGGACCCTGGTGGCCGGAGGTTTTTCGGAGAGCTCATTTCAAGATGCCATGAACAGCGTGGCTCATTTTTTCTCGACCAGCCTGGAACTGCAAATGGACGAGGTGTCGATCCTGATCACCGACAAGGACAAGGCGGTTCTTTCTTTTGCTTACCCCGCCTACCTGGTGGACAGCGGCATGATTCCGGTAACCTCGCCAGACGCCTTCGCGTCCATGATCTATCAGGCGGGACGGGGTTTCATCGAGAACAGTTTCAACCAACAGAAGCACCTGCACCTGTTCGAATTGATCCCGACCCCGGACAAAAAGGTCAAGCCGATCTGGAAGATCATGGGTACGGTGTTGAAGGCCAGCGGCGAGAAGTTCGGCGTGATCGAGCTCTCGCGCAAAGCCGAAGACAACCTGAAGGCCGGGGCCGATTTCAGCCGCGAGGATCTGGTTTTTTTGGAACGCTCGCTGGACAAGATCGCGCCTTCCCTCAAGAAGGTGCTGCCCGCCGATTTCCGGGGCAAGATTAAATAATGAAAGAGCGGTTGAAAGAAATTCTCCTGAAAAAATCGGTGGTGGTCGGCCGCGAGTTCAAATTGGCCTCCGGCCGGACCAGCGATTTTTACGTCGACGCCCGCATGACCACCCTCGATGCCGAGGGCGCCACCCTCTGCGGCAAGATTTTTCTGGAGATGCTGCGGGGGTTTTCCGTTGCCGCGGTGGGCGGCTACTCGATCGGCGCCGATCCCATCGTGGCGGCCATCGCCGTGCTCAGTTTTCTGGAGGGTCGGCCGCTGCCCGCTTTCATTATCCGCAAGGAAGCAAAGTCCCACGGCACACTGAAGATGATCGAAGGCAACTTTCCTGGCCGTCAGCAGAGGGTGGCTCTGTTCGACGACGTGATCACCTCGGGCGGTTCGATTCTCAAGGGCGCCCAGCAGGTGGGGCAGCAGGGGGGAACGGTGGCGGTGATCATGGCCGTTCTCGATCGCCAGGAAGGAGGGCGGGAACTAATCGAAGCCGCCGGCTACCGCTTTCAATCGATTTTCACCAAGAAAGAGTTGCTCGGCTCTTAGCTGCGGCCGATGGCCTGCAGCACGCGGTCGTGAAGCAGGCTGTTGCTGGCCACAATCCCGCGGTTGGCCGCCAGCGTCTGACCGCAACTGAAATCGAGGGTTTTCCCGTTCATGTCGCTGACCCGTCCGCCGGCTTCGGACACGATCAGGCTGCCGGCCGCATGGTCCCAGATCTTTTCGCGGTGGCCCGGGGTCTGCGGATAGGGCAGACGCAGGTAGAGCTCGGCACTGCCCGAGGCCACCAGCCCGTATTTGACCTGCCCGTCCAGGGCCAGCGGGGGAAGCTGGACGCCCAGTCGTTTAAGAATTTTTAGCTGGGTCAGTTTGTCGCTGTGCGACGACTCGTAGCTTTCCAGCGCCCGGATGAGACGGGGGGCCTGGCGCCCGGAAACGGCGATCGGCCTGGTGCGGCCGCGCGTCAGGTTGAACATGCTCGCTCCCCGGCCCGCCGCCGCCGCGAAAAGAAAACCGGACGATGAGACATGGCGGCCGTTGCGGATCAGGCGGGGGCAACCCAAAAAGCCCAGCTGAACCCGGCCCTCGTCGATCAACGCCAGGGCGATGGCGTACTGTTCGTTGCGCAGGAATCCCTTGGTCCCGTCCACCGGGTCCAGAGCCCAGAAGCGCCCGCTGGCGGCTCCATTGCCCCGGTCGATCACGGTGCACAGCTGGCCGGAGTCCCAACTTTTTTCGGCGGCGTTCAGATAGTGCAGGATGGTCTGCACGAGGTGGAAATTTTCCGGCTGGCGGAGCGCCCGGGCATCCTCCTCGGCAACCAGGGGGATGTGGGGCGTGCGCCGGGCCAGGATGCGGCTGATGACCGCTTGGGCGACATAATCGGCGATGGTTACCGGCGTGCGGTCCTGCTTGATCAGGGCCTGCGACTGCACGAATTCCTGCTGGATGCAGCGGGTCATGGACATGGCCGCCAGGACGGCCTGATAGCCCGCTTCGTATTCGTCCTGGCTTGATTCGGGTAATCCCGGCTCAGACTCGCTGAAAGTCATCCTCGTAGCGAACGATGTCGTCCTCGCCCAGATAAGAACCGGCTTGGACTTCGATAAAGATCAGATCTTTGCTGCCGACGTTCTCGATGCGGTGGCGGGCCTGGCGCGGGATGTGGGCCGTCTGGGCAGGTGAGAGATGCAGCCGCCCCGGCCCCACGGTCACCACGGCCCGGCCCTGCAGGATCAGCCAATTTTCTTCACGCTGGCTGTGGCTCTGGAGTGAAAGCCGCTTGCCGGGAAAAACCAGGATGCGTTTGACCTTCAGGGCGGCTTCCTCGTAAAGGATTTCGAACCAGCCCCAGGGTCGCTCTTCTTTATAGATCACCGGGTGTAGTCCTTCCGCAGCAAAGCCAGGTCGGCGTCGACCATCATCCTGACCAGATCGGCGAACGGCACCTCCGGCTGCCAGCCGAGTTGCTTTTTGGCCTTGGAGTAGTCGCCGACCAGCAGGTCGACTTCGGCCGGCCGGATCAGTTTCTTGTCGCTGCGCACGAAATCGCGGTAGTCGAGTCCCGCGTGGGCAAAGGCGAGTCTCGGCGAGGTCGCGGACCGAGTGGGTCTGGCCGGTGGCGATCACGAAATCTTCGGGCAGCCGCTGTTGCAGCATCAGCCACATGGCCTTGACGTAGTCGCCGGCGAATCCCCAGTCCCTTCGGGCCTCGAGGTTGCCCAGGCTGCAGTTGGCGCTCCAGTCCCAGCTTGATCTTGGCCACATGGTAACTCACCTTGCGGGTGACGAACTCGATGCCGCGGCGGGGCGATTCGTGGTTGAAGAGGATGCCGCGAAACGGCGAAGATATCGTAGCTTTCCCGGTAATTGACCGTGATCCAGTGGCCGTAGACTTTGGCCACGCCGTAGGGGCTGCGCGGATGGAAGGGGGTTTGCTCGTTCTGGGGGATCTCGGTGACCTTGCCGAACATCTCCGACGAGGACGCCTGGTAGAAGCGGATGCGCGGGTTGACCGCGCGGATGGCTTCCAGCATGCGGGTCACGCCGATGGCGGTGAATTCGGCGGTCAGCACCGGCTGGGTCCCAGGAGGTGGGCACGAAACTCATGGCCGCCAAGTTGTAGACTTCGTCCGGCCGGATTCCTCGATGAGTTTGATGAAGGAGTACTGGTCGAGCAGGTCGGCCTGACGGATCTGGATGCGCTCCTTGATGTGCTCGATGCGGTCGAATTTTTCCATGCTGGACCGGCGGACCATGCCGTCACCTCGTAGCCCTTGTCCAGCAGGAAGTCGGCCAGATAGGAACCGTCCTGGCCGGTGATGCCGGTGATCAGCGCTTTTTTCGCCATGAACCCGCTTCTCCTATTGAGTTTTTCATTTTAGCCAAACCGCCAGGATTAGTCAAACCGTTGCCGGTTGCAAAAAAAGTTCTCTTCCCTATAATAAGGGGGGCGGTGCCGCATGACCTTGAACGACGTTATCGATCTCTTCAAAAAGCGGCTGGCAAGTTCCAAAAGCGAGGAGGACCGCCAGCTTCTCCAGTGGCTGCTGGAATTGCGCACCATGCGGGATCAGCTCCGCCAGCTCAACCAGGAGAACGAAGCATTAAAAAAAGAATACGAGAAGCTGCTGCTGCAGCACAAAGGCGATTGAGCGCGGCGGCTCACGCCGGAGCCAGCGTTTTTTTCAGTTCCTCTTTGAGTAGCGGTATTACGGTGAACAGATCGGCGATGATGCCATAGTCGGCCTTCTTGATGATGGGGGCTTCCGGGTCCTTGTTGATGGCCACGATCACCTTGGACGTTTTCATGCCCACAAAGTGCTGGATGGATCCGGAGATGCCGCAGGCTATGTAGATCTTGGGATTGACCACCTTTCCCGTTTGGCCGACCTGCATGTCCTGGGTGGCGAAGCCGGCGTCCACCGCGGCCCGCGAAGCGCCCACGCCGGCGCCAAGCACCTGGGCCAAATCCTCGAGCAGGGCGAAATTCTCTTTGGCTTTCATAGCCGCGGCCGCCGGAGACGATGATTTCGGCTTCGGGCAGGTCCACTTTTTTGGCCGTGCTGCGGGTTACTCCCGTGATCTGGGTGCGCGCGGGGACGGCGGTCAGCGGACGGCTGATGCGGCGGGGGAGGGAGGTCGCGGTTGGAGGCTCCACGGCAATGACGTTGGGCCGGATGGCGTACAGCCGCTGGTCATCAACCAGCCGGTATTCGGCAAGCAGTTTACCCGCGTAGATCGGTTTGCTGGCCGTGTGGTTGGCCAAGTCCACGGCCAGGCAGTCGCTGACCAGGCTGCCCGGCACGCGCGCGGCCACGCGCACCAGCAGGTCTTTGCCTTGGGCGGAGCATCCGCCCAGAAAATCCTTGAGGCCGTGTTCGCGAATCACTTCGGCCAGGGTCTGGGCATAGCTGTCCGGCTGGTAGTCCAGGTTGCTGCCGGTGATCTGAACCAGCGTCTGGATCCCGGTTAACTCCTTTTCCAGGGCTTGCACCTCGTTGGCGAAGACCACCGCGGTGACGTCGCTGCCGCTCTTTCTGGCTAGGGTAAGCAGTTCCCGGTTGGTTTTTTTGAATTGCCCATTTTTCAGCTCGATATATACTCCGATGGCGGACATGGGGCGCTCCTTATAGTACTTTGGCTTCTTCTTTCAAAAGGCGGACCAGCTCGTGCACCGCTGCGGCGGGTTCGCCGGGAATGATTTTGCCTTGCAGTTTTTCCGGGGGCAGCGTCAACCGCTGCAGGGTCATTTTGTTGCCGGCGGCCGACACGCCGAGATCGCTGAGCTGCAGTTTGGCTATTTCAATTTTTTTGGCTTTCATGATGCCGATCACCGAGGCATAGCGTGGTGTGTTCAGCCCTTTGGCGGCGGCCACCACGCAGGGCACCGCCATGCGGATGGACTCCTTGTCACCGCCGTCGATGTCCCGCCCCACGGTGACCGCGCCGTCGCCGTAAGCGAAAGCGGTCACGTTGGTGGCCACCGGGATGCCCAGTTCTTCGGCCAGCAGGATATGCACCTGGTAGGCGTCGTCGTCGATGGCCTGCTTGCCCATGAAGATGATCCCGAACGAGGCGTCGCGCCGGATCGCCTGGGCCAGGGCCAGGGCGGTTTGGCGATAATCCAGATAGTCGCCGCTCTGGATATGAACGGCTTTATCCGCACCCATGGCCAGGGCGGTGCGCAGGACGCTCTGCACCCGCTCGGGGCCAAGGGCCAAGGCTATGACGTTGGAGCCGGGGATTTTTTCCTTCAGGCGCAGGCTCTCTTCCATGGCGAATTCGTCGTAGGGATTCATGATCCACTTGATGGGAGCCTCGTTGATGGCGGTTCCGCCCTGAATGTGGATGGTGGCTTCCGTATCAGGAACTTGCTTGACGCAGACATACATATTCATGCTGACCTCCTGAACAACCTTTGATAGCCTGGAAAATGCCGTGGACACAGCGGCTTGGGTGTGCGAAGGCACATGTATAACCGAAAACCGTCAAAAAGTCAATCAGTCTCTCTTGAGGTTGGCCCGCTGCAGCAGGGGGCGGCCGAAGTAGTCGATCTCCAAACCGTCCAGCGTTTTCTTCACATAGAGGGAAAAATTTTTCTGAAACAGCGGCAGGATGAAGCCGTCCTGGATGATGGTTTCACTGATCTTGGCCACCTGCTCGGCAAGCAACTGGGAGTCGTGGCTTCCCTCAAGTTCGGCCAGTTCGCTGAGCAGGCGCAGGTATTTCTCGTTAAACCGGGAGAAGCTCAATTCCTTAAGAATCAGGCTGATCTTTTCTTCGGCACTGGTCTTTTTCTGAAAGACCTTGTCGATCAAGATGATCTTGACGGCAGCACTGTTCAGGGAACTCTTCAACTGGGCGTCATCGATGAAAACGGGCTCCAGTTTGAGCCGGCTCTGCCCCAGAAAACGGCGCAGGTCGGATTCCAGGCCGGAGAGCGATGAAAGGACATGGAGCTTGGCATCAAAATTTTTCAGGACGGCAATGACCTTCTGCGGGGCCAGGGGCTTGATCTCCACGGATATCGGCGATTCGGCGTCGCTGGTCAGGGCATGCAGCGGGCTGAACGGCGAGCCGCCGGTCTGGTTGAATTGCTGCAGCAGGGTGTAGAGGGCGACGCGGGTGTTCTGCCCGATGCCGGCTTGGGGAAAGCAGAGGTAGATATTCTGGTAGATGCCGGAATTGGATTCCCCGTAATCGTTCTGGAACGGCGCTTGGCCCGGTGGACCGAGAAACAGGTCGGCATTGGCGCCGGCCTCAAAAACCACCTTCACCGTGTCCAGGTAGGGACGTCCGCCGGGATAAAAGGGGTTGGCGCTGAGTGTGATGTAGCGGCTTTTCAGCCATTCGCTGGGGAAAAAGGGACCGGAAAATGCCTGTTCGCTGTCGGTCAACACGACCAGCTCCGGTTCGCAGAGCAGGCTGAGAATATCGGGGGTGTCCGCGAGCAGTTCGATGAGCATGCGCCCGTTATCCTGGCGGATGTTCTTCAGGATTTTGGCCAAGCGGCTGGCCGACAGCAGATCGCTGTGCAAGAAGATGTTCAAAGACGTCTGGATGTGGTCGGGCGTGATCGGCTTGCCGTTGGAAAAACTCAGATTATCCTTGAGCACCAGGGTGAGCGTGCGGGTTTTGCCGTCGTAGGCGTACTCCTTGAAAATATGGGAAACGATCCCGCCGCTTTCCTGCAAGAAGAAGAAATTCTCATAGATCAGGGAATACAGGATGAGGTTGGAGTAGCTGGAATTGTTGAGTGAAAAGGAGGAGGGCTCGTCCAGTTTGATGCTGAGGCTGCCGCCGTAGCGCGGCTTGCTGGCGAAAACCAGCAAGAGCGGCAGCAGCAGTGCGAGAATTTTTCTATTCATGCGGTTCGCCCCAGAACTGCAGGGTATAGGTGGGATAACCGTTGACTTGCGAAAAGAGATAGAGCCAGAATCCCTGCCGCTGCAGCCAGGAACCGGCCGTCAGAAAAACGATTTCGCCGGCCAGAGGTTTTTCGAAGGCCAGCCTCATCCCGCCGTCGCGTACATCGTAAAGGAAGAGCCGGTCGGCGGCGCGGGAATAATCGCTGACCGCCAGCCAGCGGTTATCCAGCAGAGCCAGGGTCGCCCCGCGCTTGACATCCTTTGCCGGCGGGGGAATGGCGGCCAGGTTGCTTCCCAGCAGGCGCTGGCGGTAGGAGAGGTCGATCAGGTGCACAGCCTGCAGCTCTCCTTGCGGGGCGTAGATGGCACAGGTGAAGAAGGGGAAAATTTTCTTTTCCAGGAGTCCCACTGCATCCATTCGGCCCTCGGCAAAGGGCATGAACGTCAGGGTGTCGCTGAAATAATTTTTTCCGAGTTCATAATGGCCGCCCACCAGATAAGGCCGACCGTTGAGATTCAGGGTCCGGAATGGGATGAAGCCGAGAGAAGGCAGCGGCTGCCACTGGCTGTTACGCCCGGCAAAGAGCAGGCAGCGGGGGGAGAAGTTGCCGCCGGCGGCCAGGACCGGGACGCTGCCGGCGTCAAACAGGGCGAGACGACCCTCATAGCCGAGGACCGGATAATAGGGCCGCTCCCAGGTCAGTTTGAGGGCGGACTGTTTTTCCAGCCGTCCGGATGCCCCATGATAAATGAGAATTTCTTCCGGGTAGAAGAAAAAATAGAGGGGCTGGCCATCGTTGCCGCTGAAGCTGCCAATATCCAGCAAGTCTTTTTTGGCCCCCATCTCCAGCACTTTGACAAAACCGGTCTCGCTGAATCCGAATTCGCTGGTGTTGAGGAGATCGGTTTCACCGGCGGTCAGCTCGCTTTCGGCGTATGCCAGGTCGACGATTTTATCCAAGCGCCGGGAAAAAATCGCCAGGCCCAAACCGACCCGGTTCCGGTTCTGGGTGAATTTGAGGTAGATCAGGTAATTGCACGTGTCTGCCTGGCTGACATTGAACTGGGCCCGGTTGTGGCTAAAATCGACCAGCAGGTCCAGGAAGACAAGGGTTTTTTCGCTCTCCAGCTGGGACAGCAGCAGCTGGTAAATCTTTTGCATTGCCAGATCGCCCAACGCTGAGAAATTCTCCAGTTTCACCACCGCCACACGGGGGGAGATCTTGTCTTGGAAGAATTGTTTGATGCGGGTGGCGGTCGATTGAACCAGGGCATCGAGGCTCTGACTCCCCAGGTGAACGGCGAGAGTCAGAGTGAGGACGCCCCACCACCATTGTCGTTTCATGGGTTGGGTCTTATGGCTTTTTTTTCAGACTGATGATCAGGTTGAGATTGATCTTGATTTCGTCTTTGAATTCGGGCAGCTGGATACTGATAGGGATGTCGACATTCTTCACCGCTGGAGCCGCAGACGGGACATCGCTCTTACTGATTTTAGCGCTGGGCTTGATATCGGAAAGGCCGAAGGAATCCACCTGATCCAGATCTTCGTAAGGTGAAATCTTTTCCGGTGTCACTTGATTGGAGGGTTCGCCGGCCGTTTCATGGGGGTTTTCCAGGTTGAAAATCTCCTCGTCGCCGAAGGTTTGGAACACCTCGGTATCGGGAACTTCCATTAACGGGGAAGACAGTTCGAACACATCGCCGTTGCCGCGAGGCGGTGCGGCGGGCGCGGGGCGTTCCTGGGCGCGCTTCTTCTCCTCCGCTCGAGGTATCGTCCTGGGCGCGCTGGCGGTGATTTCCTCCCGGGAAAACATGACCGTCTTGTCTTTTTGGAATATGGAGAGCTTGTTTTTGAGATGGATGATGACCAGTTTGATGATGGCGTGCAGACCTTCCAGCACGTTTTCGCCTTTGGTGGCAACGGTGGGGAAGAACGATTTGTTGTCGGGATTGAGATCGCGGTTGAGGGTATCGCTGGGCATAATCTCCTTCAGGTCGCGCTTGTTGTACTGGAAGATGATCGGGACTTCATTATAATCGATGTTGTTCAGGCGCAGGTTCTTCTTGAGGTTGTTGAAGCTCTCCAGGTTCTGTTCGCGGGCAACCGCTTGAGAATCGGCCACGATCACCACCCCGTCGGCCCCCTGCAGGACCAGCTTGCGGGTCGTGTCATAGGAGACCTGGCCGGGGACCGTGTACAACTGGATTTTGATGGCGTAGTTTCCCAGCTTGCCGATTTCCAGGGGGAGAAAATCGAAAAACAGCGTGCGGTCGCCGTCGGTATCCAGGGTGATCAGCTTGCCTTTGTTCTCAATTTCCGAGCTGTTGAAAATGTAGCGCAGGCAGGTGGTTTTCCCGCTCAAGGCCGGACCGTAATACACGATCTTGGCCGTGATCTCTTTGTTGTTGTAATTTACAAAGGCCAATTAGAACGGGTCCTCCTCGCTGCCGCCGATGTCGGGAATCTCCTGGCTCTCTTCGAAAGGGGGCGGCGCCTGGGCATCCGGTTCGGGAGACTCGCCGGCTTTCTCTCTGTTCCGCCGTTCCAGAATGACGATGTTGTAGGCTTCAATTTCAAATACCCGCCGTTCCTGGCCGCTCTGGTCTTTCCAGCGGCGGGATTTTATTTTTCCTTCCACCAGGGCCATGTCGCCCTTGGCGATCTTTTTCTGGGCCAGGGACCCCAGGCCACGATGTTGTGCCATTCCGGCGGCAGGTCTTTCCAGTTGCGGCTTTGATCCATGTAGCCTTCGTTGGTTACCACCGTGAAACGGGCCAGTTCCCGGCCGCTGCTGGCGATGGTCGTGCGTTCGGGGTCCTTGCTCAGGCGGCCGACCAGGATGACCCGGTTGAAGCTGCGCACCTGCCCCATGCTAGTTGGTAATCTCCTTCAGCTTCTGTTGGGCCTGTTGCGCCTCTTCGGAAAGAGGGAAACGCGAGATCAGTTCCTTGAGCGTCGCGCTCCCCTCGCCCTGCTTGCCCGTGGCCAGCAGCGTGTAACCTTTGTACATCATGGCGGCGGGAACCTTGTCCCCGTCCTTGTACTTGTTGATCAAGTCGTTGAAAGTGTTGATCGCCTCGGTGTACTTTTTCTGGGTATAGTAACACATGCCGATCCAATAGAGGGCATTGTCGGCCAGGCCGCTTTCCGGGAACAAGCGAAGGTACTGCTGGAAACCTTCGATGGCCAGATCGTAGTTTTGCTTAATGTAATCGGAATAGGCCGCGTAGTAGGTCTTGGAGGGGTCCTGATTGAGGACCGTCTCGCTCTGGTCACCGCCGCCGCCGCTGCCCGCGGGAGGAGTGCCGCCCGCGGCCGGCACGGTGTTGGTTAGACGCTCGTTGATCTTGGAGAGGTTGTTCTTCAACTCGGTCAGTTCTTCCTTGAATACCTGCAGGCTGAGCTGGATGTTTTCCTTGCTCTGGATGAAATCGGCCTGGCCGGTGGCCACGGCGGCCACCTTGTCGGCCGTGATCTCCACCTTCTTATTCAGCTCGCTCAGGTCGGCGGTGAGCGCGGTCACTTTTTTCTCCAGGCCGGCCAGACTATCGGCAAGCTTCTGGATTTCATTCAAAATCAGCTGGGTGTCCTTTTTGACCGCCGAGAGGGGGAGCGTCCCCCACACGATCAACAGCAGCAGCGCGCGGATCGGTGCTTTCATCGCAGCCTATTTCTTGATGATGACAAACTCGTCGCGGCGGTTCTGGAAGTAGGATGCCTCGTCTTTGCCCTGGACCAGGGGACGGCTCTTGCCGTAGGAGATGACTTTGATCTTCTCGGCGGCGACGCCCAAGGAAGAGAGGTAGGTCTTGGCTGATTCGGCTCTCTTCTCGCCCAAGGCGATGTTGTACTCCACCGTGCCTCTTTCGTCGCAATGGCCTTCAATCCGGATTTCAACGGTCTTGTGTTTGAGGATGTAATCGGCGTTGGCCTGCAGCGTGGGTTTCATGTCTTCACGGATGAAATACTTGTCAAAATCGAAATTGATGCGCTTGAGGTTGTTTTCCTTGTTCAGATCCTCGAGCGTTTTCTGATTGAAGATATCTTCTTCGGTCAGCACCGGTTTTTCCACTACCGGAGCCGGAGGTGGTTGCACGACGACCGGGGCCGGAGCCGGCTTGGGCGGTTCGACCTTGGGCGGGGGCGCTTTCTTGTGGCAACTGGCAAAGAAGACGATCAGGACGATGGCGATCAAGACAAGGGTTAATTTTTTCATGATTCCTCCTCGCTTTTGATTTGGTAATTTATATATATCACAAAGAAATTATTTGTCAAATTATTTGAGATATTTCTGCCATTTGGGCATCTTGTTCTCGCCGCTGCTGGTCAGCTGGCGCACGTTGGCACCATCGTAGTCCATCAGGTAGATCTGGGTCCGGCCGCTGCGGTTGGAAGAGAAAACCAGATGGCGGCCGTCCGGCGACCAGGAAGGATTCTCGTTGAGCCCGGCGTTCTCGGTCAGTTTGCTGAAGGAGTTATTTTTCAGATTGTAGATATAGATGTCGAAACGATACTCGATACGCGAGACGAAAGCGATGCGGCTGCCGTCGGGCGACCAGCAGGGGGAACCCTGGTAATCGCCCTCGGTGGTGATGCGCCGGACGTTGGCGCCTTCGGTGTCCATGATGTAGAGCTGGGGGCTGCCGCTGCGGTCGGAGATGAAGGCCAGCTCCTGGGCGCTGGGGCTCCAGCTGGTGGCGGTGTCGATGCCGGGGTTGAAGGTCAGGCGCCGTTCCTGGTTGCTGGTCACGTCGCGCACGTAAATTTCGGCGTTGCCCGGGCCGGAGCGGGTGGAGGTGTAGACGACTTTGCTCCCGTCGGCAGACCAGTCGGCTGCGTAATTGCTGCCCCCGGTGGCGAACAGTTCGGTCTTTCCCGTGTAAATGTTGAAGAGAAACAGGTCGGGATTGAAGCGGCGGTAGGAGGTGTAGATGATTTTTTCGTTGTCGCTGCTCCAGGATGGGAGCAGGTTGATGACGTTGCTGTTGGTGATGCGGGTGGGATGAGCGCCGTCGTAGTCCATCATATAGATGTCTTTGCTCTCCCCCTCTTCATGGACGTAGACGATTTTCGAGGTAAAAATCGCTTTTTCCCCAAATTGTTTCATCAGCTCGTCGGCGCTGCGGTGGGCGATGAGCCGAACGAATTCTGCTTTGCCGCTGAAGCTGCGTCCGAAAATCAAGCGTTCGTTGTTGACTTCATAGACCTTGAAAGTAAAGATGATCCGCTCGTCCGCGCTGACCTCCAGCAAACCGGAGACCAGAATGTTGGCCTGAATCGACGCCCAGTCTTTGAAGACAATGCGCTGGGGATTGAAGGCCGCGATGTACGCGTAATACTCCTTGGGCACCAGTTTGAACACCCGAGTGAAGTCCAGGTCGTTCCAGAGCGTGTCTTGAAGGGTGGCGCGGAGGTCGTCGCGGGGCGCTGAATTTTCAGCAAAGACAAAATCGGGCAGGGCCAGGGGAATCAGCGGCATGCCCTCGCGGATGCGGATGGTCACTTCCTGCTGGGCCGGCAGCATTCCGCCGGCCAACAGCAGCAGGAACAGGACAAGGGGGGTGGTGCGTTTCATCATTTCTCCCATTCAAATTCGAAGTGCACGACTAAATAATGCGGCGGGGAAATCGGCTGGCAAGGGCGCGAAAGGCGCCGCGTCTTCGATGGCGCGCAGCGCGGAGAGGTCCAGGGAATCGATGCCGCTGGGTTTCTCGACGCGCAGGTCGCCGATCTGACCGTCGCGCATGATCTTGAAATAGACGGATGTCAGGAATTTCCCGTTCAGGCCCGGCGAAACCAGGGAATTGTACCAGGAGGATGAAACCTTGCTGCGCAGGGTTTCGATGTAGTAGGCGTAGGGGAAGAAGCCGCCTGTACCGCTGCCGCCGTAACCGCCCGGGCTGCTGCCCGAGCCGGCCGAACTGCTGGAAATGCCGGTTCTCAGGCCGCCGCTTTCGCCGCCGCTGCGGAGGTTGCCGCTGCTGCTGGTGCTGCTGGAGGGCGGCGGCGCGGTGGTGGCCGGCGTTTTGCGCACCACCGAAATCAGCTTTTCTTCCTCCGGCTCCTTCTTGCTGCGACCGCTCTTGTCCGGGTAACGCAGTGCGGAACGGCTCTCCTTGGCCACGGTGAGCTTTTTGACGCCTCCCCTCGGCTGTTCGATCATCCGGGCGTCTGCGGCTCCTTGGCCGGAGGCTGTTTTGTCGGCGGCCGTTGCCCCCGCGCTGGAAGCCGCCTCCGCCGGACCGCTCCCACTCCCGTCTCCGCCGCCAAGCTGGATCAGGTCAACGTAGTAGATGGGCTCGCCGCTGCCGCCTCGGGCCGGCGAAAAGATGGCGATGGCGCCGAGGCAGGCGTGCAGCAGCGAGGGAGACGATCAGCGCGCTCTTGAATTTCATGGCTGGCGCGACTTGGGTTCGACGATCAGGCCCACGGTTTCCACGCCGGCTTTCTTGATGATGTCCATGACCTCGATGATATAGCCGTAGGGCAGCATCCTTGTCGGCGCTGCAGGAAGACGATCTTCTTTTCTTTGTTGAAAAAATAGTTTTTCAGCCGCGACTCCAGCAGGTAGATGTTGAGGATCTGGTTTTCCACGTAGACGTAGCGGTCGCTTGGTCACGGTGAGGACCAGGCCACCGGAGCTGGGGTGTGTCTGCGGTCTCGGCCGCCGGCAGGTTGACCGTGATGCCCGACTGCATCATCGGCGCGGTGACCATGAAGATGATCAGCAGCACCAGCATGACGTCGACCAGGGGGGTGACGTTGATTTCTGCCAGATTGCTGGCAAGCCGATGGCCGCGGTTGCTGACGTTCATCCGCTGAGCTTCTCGCTCGGGTTGAGGAAATCGAGGATGAAGTCTTCCATCATGGCGATGAGCACTTTGAGCTTGTTGAGCAGCAGGTTGTAGAAGATGACCGCCGGGATGGCGGCGAACAAGCCCAGGGCGGTGGCGATCAGGGCCTCGGCAATGCCCGGGGCCACGGTGGCCAGGTTGGCGTTCATCTGGATGCCGATGTGCTGGAAGGAGCTCATGATGCCCCAGACCGTCCCGAAAAGGCCGATGAACGGGGTCGCCGAGGCAGCAGGTGGCCAGAAAGCCGTTCAGGCGCTCCAAGCCGCGATGATTTCGGCGGTTGGAGGCCCGCAGCAGCGCCCGGTGCACGCTTTCGCATGTCCAGATTTTGCCGCTCGCCGGCCGCGGCCCATCTGCATGGGAGATTTCCCGGTAGCCGAAGCGGAAAATTTCGCCCAGGGGGTTGTTGCGGTAGAGGATTGGTCATGCGGTTGAGTTCGCTGAAATTTTGTTTTTCTTGAAGAACTCGAGGAATTTCAGACTGTTTTTCTTGGCCCGGGAGTATTCCATGAGCTCTTGAAGATGATGACCGCCCAGGAAATGATCGAAAAGGCCAGCAGCAGCAGCAGGACCAGCTTGACGACCAGGGAGGCGTTCTTGATCAAGGTAGATGAAATCGCCGTTGCGGTCGGACCGGATTGAGGGTCAGCAATATGTGTTTCATCGGCCCTATTTTTACCATAAATGGCGGCCTTTTTCAATCTCCGGGCCGCTTTCCGACTCCCTGCTGCGAGGGCCCTCCGGTTTGCTTTTTTGCCGGTTTGCATATAAAATGGGCAAACGAGTGACATGGCATGAAAACCAAAATCAAGGAGCTTTTGAAGTTGCGGGAGGAGAAGAGACGCCGCCGGCGGCCTGGAGAAGCTCAGCCCAGCGGCGGGCCAGAGGCCTGATGACCGCCCGCGACCGCATCGAATACCTTTTCGATCCCCACACCTTCGTGGAACTGCAGGGCTACATCCAGCACCGCGCCGTCAATTTCGGCCTGGACAAGAAGAAAATTCCTGGGCGACGGGGTGATCACCGGCTTCGGCAAGGTCAACGACCGGCTGGTCTATGTCTTTTCCCAGGACTTCACCGTCCTGGGCGGTTCCCTGGGCGAGATGCACGCCAAGAAAATCGTCAACGTCATGGAGCTGGCCCTGAAGGCCGGAGCGCCGCTGGTCGGCATCAACGATTCCGGCGGCGCCCGCATCCAGGAAGGGATCTACAGCCTGGCCGGCTACGGCGACATCTTTTACCGCAACACCCTCTCGTTCGGGCGTCATCCCCCAGATTTCGGTGATCATGGGGCCCTGCGCCGGCGGCGCCGTCTATTCCCCCGGCATCACCGATTTCGTCTTCATGGTCGACAAGTCCACCTACATGTTCGTCACCGGCCCCGAGGTCATCAAGGCGGTGAACAAGGAGGAGGTCACCTTTGAGGAGCTTGGCGGCGCCGAGGTGCCACGCCAGCCAGTCGGGCGTGGCCCATTTTGTCGGCCAGCGACGAGAAAGACACCCTGGACATGGTCAAGGAGCTGCTCGGTTACCTGCCCTCTTCCAACCTGGAGCACCCCCCTCTGGTCGAGACCGAAGACCCCTTCGACCGCATGGATGACCGCCTGAATGAGATCGTGCCGGTCAACCCCAACAAGCCTTATGAGGTTCAAGCGATCTCATTGCGCCGATCGTTGACGGCGAGACAGTTCTTCGAGGTGCACAAGAGTTACGCCCAGAACCTGGTGGTCGGCTTCGCCCGCCTGGGCGGCCGGTCGGTGGGTATCGTCGCCAACAATCCCAGCGTCTTTGCCGGCACCCTGGATGTGCAGGCCTCGCTGAAAGGGGCGCGCTTCATCCGCTTTTGCGACGCCTTCAACATCCCGCTGGTCAGCTTCGTCGATGTCCCCGGTTTTCTGCCGGGGCGCGACCAGGAACAACTGGGGATCATCAAGCACGGGGCCAAGATGCTCTATGCCTATTCCGAGGCCACCGTTCCCAAGCTGACGGTGATCACCCGCAAGGCCTACGGCGGGGCCTACATCGTCATGAGCTCCAAACACCTGGGCGCGGACATGGTCTTCGCCTGGCCCACGGCCGAGATCGCCGTCATGGGCCCGCAGGGGGCGATCAACATCATTTTCAAGCAAGGACATCTCCGAGGCCAGTCGAGCCGAAACGGTGCGCGAACGGCTGATCATGCGAATACAAGGAGAAATTTGCCAATCCCAAGGAGCCGGCCGCTTACGGCTACGTCGACGACATCATCTTGCCGGTGGAGACCCGGCCTTTCCTGATCAGAGCCTGGAGGCCCTGGCAAACAAATCCGCAGAAGCTGCCGCCAAAAAAACACGGCAATATCCCCCTCTAAGGAGCGGCCATGAAAGAGAAAGTCCTGATCCCCACCCGCGGTGTCATCGCCCTGGATATCATCAATTCCCTGAACAGCATGGGCATGGAAACCCTGCTGATGCATTCGCCCGAGGATGCGCTTACCCTGCCGGTCAAGCTGGCCGACCGCAGTTACAAGTTCTATTCCTCGCGGCTGGAGGACAGCTACCTGGATAGCGAAGCCATCATGGAAAAGGCGCGCGAAGTCCAAGCCGACTACCATCCACCCCGGCTACGGCTTCCTGGCCGAAAATCCCGAGTTCGCCAAGCTCTGCCAGCGACAACGACATCCGTTTCATCGGCCCGGAGCGCAGGCGGTGCTGGCCGCGGTGGAGGACAAGATCAAGCTGCGGGAGATCGCCGCCGCCCTGGGCGTGCCGGTGTCCTGAAATTCTCCGAACTGATCAGGAGTCCCCTCGATTTCGAATCCTGCCAGCGGCGACTGGCAATTACCCGATCATCATCAAGCCTCTGAAGGGCTCGGGCGGCCGGGGTATCCGCGTCGCCGATTACCGGCGCGAAGCCCAGGAGCAGATCGGCCAACATGCTGAAGCGCGAGGAGAACGCCCGCAGCGGCGTCTTTTTCGAGGAGTTCCTTCCTTACGCCCACCACATCGAAATCCCTTTTTTCCGCGACGCCAAGCGGCAACATCCTCTTCCTGCCGGAAATCGAGTCGTCGATCCAGCGCCGCTTCCAGAAGATGTTCCAGGAATCGCCGTCGCCCAACGTGTCCGCCGAACTGCGCGACCGAGATGGTACGAGGCCAGCCAGCGGCTGATCGACAAGATCGGCTACGTCGGCCTGGGCAGCAGCGAGTTCATCGTCGAAGATGGCCGCTGCTATTTTTTCGGAAATCAACCCCACCTTCCAGATCAACACCCTGATCTCCGAGGTGCACCTGACGTCAGAATTTCCTCAAAAAGCAGCTGGTCATTTCCCGCGGCGAGCTGCTGCACCACGTCAGCGGTGTGCGGGTCATCCCGGCCAAGCACCAGGTGCTGCTGGTCTCGCTGATGGCCGAAGACCCCTACAACAATTTTCAGCCCTCCACTGGAGTGGATCAGCGATTTTTTCCACTATTCGACCATCCGCAATGTCTTCAAGACCACCCTCTATACCGGCGCGCGGGTGACGCCGCTGTACGATCCCTTCATCGGCAAGATTCTGACATTCGCCGTGGAGCGGCAGAACGCCATCAACGACATGCGCATCTTCCTGGACAACATCATCATTCGCGGCATCCGCACCAACCTGGTCTTCCTCAAGCACCTGCTGGAAAACGAGAGCCTGCGGCGCGGTGAAACGATCATCGACTTCTTGCACTTGAAGTTCGATTTTCAGCAAGCGAAGAAACGCGGCGATGAGGAGTCGCTGCTGGCCGCCGCCCTGCTGGCCGCCGACTTTCCATATGGACAACCGCAAGAAGAACTACAAGGCCAAGCTGGAAAAGATGAAGCAGCCCGGGCTGCTGCGGCGGCTCTTCGGCCGCCTGTTGAGGTGAGCATGAAGTACAAATTTCAGATCGGATAAAAAGGTCGATGGAGGCCGAGATCGCCAACAGCGCCACTTTCCATTCCCCGACCGAGATCACGCATCGACAAGGAGCAAACTCGGGCATCTGATCGGCGAGGTCACAGCGACGAGCGAGGTGCTCTCCTTCTTCGTCGACAACAAGCTGCACCAGGTGGAAGTGTCGTCCGCGACGAGAACGGCTACCCCCAGGGCATCTACGTCGACGACGAGTATCTACTCGGCCTCTCTGCTCAAGATCGACCAGCCTGTTCTACTACAAGGAAAAACCGGTCAGCGCCTCCAAGTCGGGCATGGTCAAGAGCTTCATCCCCGGCTACATCAAGAAGATCTATCTTCCGCGTCGGCGACCGGGTCGAAGAGAACGACATCGTCCTCATCCACGAGGCGATGAAGATGGAGAACGAGATCCGCGCCCCGCAAGTCGGGCGTGATCAAGACCCTGGGCGTGCAGGAAGGGGACAACGTGCTGAACAATCACGTGCTGTTTGAAATTGAGTGAGTTCCGGAAGGGCAGCCTCGCGGGGCTGCCTTCATACGACGGATGATCTATTATCTTTCCCTGGGATCGAATCTGGGCGACCGGCTGGAAAACCTGCGCCGGGCGGTCGTTTTCCTGAAAACAATCGGTAAAGTGCTGCGGATTTCTTCCGTCTATGAAACAGCGGCCCGGGAGATGGGCGAGGCCCCCGACTTTTACAACGCGGTCGTGAGCCTCGAATCGAGGCTCGCCCCGGAAGCGCTGCTTGGCGAAATCAAGCGTTACGAAACCGGGCAGGGGCGGGACCCGCTGGATTCCCATTTGCGCTCCCGCGCCATTGATATCGACATCCTGCTGGCCGGGGACCTGCTCCTGCAAACGGAAACCTTGACCGTTCCCCACCTCCGCCTGCACCTGCGACCCTTCGTGCTGGCCCCGCTGGTCGAGATTGCACCCGGACAGGTCCACCCGCTGCTGGGCGAAAGTGTTCGCCAGCTGTGGCGCCACCTGGAGACGCGCGGCGGCGTGCGCAGGCTCCCCCATGTGTCGTTGGGTTAGGATTTTGACTTGGCGGCGATGTATGTTTTCAGCCGTTCCAGATAGACCTTGTCGCAGAAGCTGAGGCTCGCGAGCAGCTTTCTATTTTGTCATTTTAGCAGAGATGTGTTAGTAAGTAAAACAGAGCCGATAGGACCATGCATTTGCGTTATGGGAAATCGAGAATCGCCGTCGATCTGCCCCCCCAGGTGGATTGGCAGGTTCTAGGAATGCCCGCAGGGCCGCAGGCTGCTGCAACCGACGAGATGCTGTTGATCCGCTTGGGGCTGGGGGAACTGTCCCAGCACCTGCTGGAGGTGGGCCTGACCGGCGGCCAGAAGGTGCTGCTGGTGGTGCCTGACCACACCCGGCGCTGCCGCCTGGAGCTGCTGTTGCCGCCGCTCACCCGTATGCTGCAAGATGATTTCCATGTCGGAGTGGAGATCATCGTGGCCAATGGCAGCCACGCGCTGCAGCCCGACGCGCAATTACGGCAGCTGGTCGGTGAAGAAATCTGCAATTCCTTCCGCGTCTGGCAGCACGATTGCCGCGATTCCCGGGCCCTGGTTCATTTGGGCCGCACCGAATTCGGGACTGACGTGTGGTTGAACAAAAAAGTGAAAGAAAGTGATCTGCTGATCGCTATCGGACCGGTGCGCTACCACTATTTTGCCGGTTTCGGTGGCGGGCCCAAGTTGATTTTTCCCGGCCTGGCCGGCTACGAGTCCATCCGCCAGAATCACCGCCGCAGCATCGACCCACAAACCGGCCGTTTTCATCCGCTCTGCCGCGAAGGGCACACCGACGACAACCCACTCTTTCTTGACCTGGCCGAAGCCGCCAGGCTGGTGCCGAGGGTGGTCGCCTGGCAGCTGCTGCTCGACAGCGCCGGCATGATCGTCGACACCGCTGTCGGCCCGCTGCCTGTGGCCCACCGCCAGGCCTGCCGCCGCGCCGCCGAATTATGCGGTGTGGGGATTGAGCGAAAGGCGGACGTCGTGCTGGCCAGCGCCGGCGGTTCTCCTGCCGACGTCAACCTGATTCAGAGCCACAAAACGATCCACCACGCCTTCCAGGCGCTGCAAGAGAACGGCGGGCTGATCGTCCTTGCCGAATGCGGCGAGGGTGTCGGTTCCGACACCTTCCTTCCCTATTTTGAGTGCGCCAGCTCGCAGGAAATGGCCCGCCGCCTGCTCGACGATTACCAGCTCAATGGCCAGACCGCCCTGGCATTGAAAAGCAAAACCGAACGGGCACGGATCATCCTCATTTCCTCGCTGCCCGCTGAGCTGGTGCGCCGCACCGGCCTCATCCCGGCCCGCGATTTCGGCCAGGCCTGGTCGCTGCTGGCCGGCAGCCTGCCCGCCAACCGGCAGGTCAAAGGGTACGTGATTCCTGACGCCGCCTATTATTTGCCTATTTCTTCTTCGCTTTAAAATAAGCATTGGCTCTGGATGCCGTCCAGCCCTGCCGAGGTGCTGTGATATAATGGGCCGATGTTTCGCATCGGTTCCCTGTCCCTGTCCCAGCCTACGGCCCTGGCGCCCATGGCGTCGCTGACGACCCGGTTTTCCGCCGTCTGGTCGATGAGATCGGCGATGCCGGCTGGCTGGTCAGCGAGATGGTTTCGGCCGAAGGGCTGCGGCGGTGCAACCGCCGCACGCGCGACATGCTGCGTGACTTTCCCGCCCGCTCTCCCCAGTTTTTGCAGCTGTTTGGTTCCGAGCCGGACGCCCTGGCCGAGGCGGCCCGCCTGGTGGCGGCCGAAACTGTTTTTTCCGGCATCGACATCAACATGGGCTGCCCTGTGCCCAAGGTAATGCGCAGCGGCGCCGGCGCGGCGCTGCTCGGCGATCTGCGGCGCATGGCGGGCCTTATCCGGGCGGTGCGCGCCGCCTGCCCCCTGCCCCTGACCGTCAAAGTACGGCTGGGAATCTGTCGGGTCAATGTACTGGACAGCGTCCGCGTCATCGAAGCGGAAGGTGGCGATGCGGTGGCCGTGCACTTCCGCCTGAAAACGGACGGCTACCACCAGCCCGCCGACTGGTCGCTGGCCGCAGAAATCAAATCGCGGCTGCGCATCCCGCTGATCGGCAACGGCGATATTCTCAGCGTCAGCGATGCCTGGAGCAGACTGGAAACGGTCGACGCGGTGATGATCGGCCGCGGCGGCCTGGCCAATCCCTTCCTCTTTTCCGAAATCGCCGGCCAATCAGTCGGAGCGGAACGGTGGCGCTGGCTGGCCGGGCGGCTCTGCCAGCTGCTGGAAGTCCATTATCCGGCGCGCAGTTGGCTTTCCAAGCTCAAGGCCTTTGTCCGCTACCTGAATTTTGCCGGCCGGGTTACGCGTTCGCAGAAGAAAGCGATCTTTCTTGCCACGGAATACGCAGAGGCGAGAGAAAAATTCCTGGAATTGGTCTCTCGGGTGGAGGTTTGATGAATCAAGCCCCCCACCTAATAATTTCCCCATGACGGGCAAATCGGTCACCGTGGCCCTGAGCGGCGGCAAAGACTCGACAGCCGCCATTCTGCTGCTGCGCCGGCAGGGATTCCGGGTCAGCGCCCTGCACATGCGTCTCGGGTTGGATAACGACGACGAGAGGGTCGCCAGGGTGAAGCGGCTGGCCCGGGCGCTGGAGGTCCCCCTGAGCGTCCGCGATTTTTCCCTGCTGTTTGGGCGCCGGGTTGTCCGCTATTTTCTTTCCGAGTACCGCGCCGGGCGCACGCCCAATCCCTGCCTGGTGTGCAACCGCCAGATCAAATTCGGGCTGCTGCTGGCTACGGCTCTGAAAAAAGAGGAGCGCGGCCTGCTGGCCACCGGCCATTACGCGGAGCGGACCTGCCGCGGCGGCCGCTGGTTTTTACAGGAGCCCCGGGAGTGGCGCAAATCGCAGGTTTATTTCCTGGCCTGGATGCGGCCGGAAAATCTCAAACGGGTGCTTTTCCCCTTGGCCGAATGCAGCTTGCAGGATGTGCGCAGCCTGGTTACCGGTCTGCCCTTGGCCAACCCTCGGGAGAGCCAGGATGTCTGTTTTCTGCAGGCCGCCGGGCTCGAGGATTTCCTCAAGCGGCACCTTCCCCAGGCATATCAAGAGGGGGACATTTTGGACGTTCAGGGAAGGGTCATCGGCCGCCATCAGGGTGTTTTCCATTTTACCATGGGCCAGCGGCGCGGCACCCGCTTCGCTTCCGACCGCAGGCTCTACGTCATTCGCACCGACATTCGCGCCAACACCGTCACCCTGGGCGAGGACAAATACCTTTTTTCAAACAGAGTGCTGGCCAGCCATCCGGTATTCTGGCGAAAGATGAAAAGGGGGAAGACCCTGCGCGTCAAAATCCGCTACCAGCACGAGGGCGAGGAGGCGCTCATCCGCTGCGCAGACGAGGAGCGGATCGTCGCTGAATTCAGGCGCCCGGTGCGCGCCATCACCCCCGGCCAGTTCGCCGTGTTCTACGCTGACGATATCATCGTGGCCTCGGGGATCATTGAATCATAAGAACTCGGCATGTTTACAGGCCCAAGCGATTCAGGTAAAATATACTTTTGAGGTCTGACCATGCCCCTCTATGAATATAAATGCCGGCAGTGCGGCTACGTATTTGAAAAGCTGATCCGCAGCTTGGCAGCGGCCAGCGAGACCCGCTGCGAGAAGTGCGGCGGTCCGGTCGAGAAGCTGATCTCCCTGTTTGCCTTTTCAGGATCCGGCGATTTTAAAAGCAGTGCCTCGACCGATTCGTCCTGCAGCTCCTGCGCCAACCACAACTGCAGCACCTGCAAATAAGACAATTTTTTTTATTGATTTGCCGTCTCTTTTCTAGTATCTTCTGCGCATGCCTGAATATGCCGTGAAAACCGTGGCCGCTGAACCGGCCCGAAAAGAGTTGCCCAGAGTCTTGGGCCTGTTCGACGTGATCGGCATCGTGGTGGGCAGCGTCATCGGCTCGGGCATCTTCATCGTTCCGGCCACCATCGCCGCTGGCGTCAAGTCACCGCTGCTGATTTTCGGCGTCTGGATGGTCGGAGGCATTCTGACCTTTTTCGGGGCTCTTTCGTTTTCCGAACTGGGTGCGGCCTATCCGGCAGCCGGCGGCATGTATGTCTATTTGCGCGAGGCGTTTGGACCCCTGATTTCCTTCCTCTTCGGTTGGACGCTCTTTCTGGTCATCGACACCGGTTCGGTGGCCACGCTGGCCTCCGCCTTTTCCACCAAGTACCTGCCCCATTTCCTGAGGATGTCAACGCTGGCCCAGAAGGTGGCCAGCCTGCTTTTCGTCCTCTTCTTGGTCGCGGTCAACTACGTGGGCGTGCGCTGGGGCGCGAGGCTGCAGAACGTGTTGATGGTCATCAAATTCGGCGCCATCGCCGCCGTGGCCGGAACGGTTTTCATCTTCGCCCGGGGACATGCCGCCCATTTCGTCTCCCCCGCGGCGCCGCCGTTTTCCTTCGGCCTGTTGGGCAGCTTCGGGGTGGCTTTGGTCGCCTGCCTCTGGGCTTACAAGGGCTGGGAGGCAGCCACCTTCAGCGCGGGCGAGGTCAAGAACCCGCAGCGCAACCTGCCACTGGGCATGCTGGCGGGCACCCTGCTCGTCTTCGGGCTCTACCTGCTGGCCAACCTGGCCTACCTGTACGTTTTCCCAGCCAGCCGCATCGCCCAATCGAGCCGCATCGCCGCCGACGCCATGCAGGCGGCCGTGGGCCCGATCGGCGCTTCGCTGATCTCGTTCGTCATCCTCTTTTCCATTCTGGGCGCAGCCAACGGCAACATGCTCACCGCCCCGCGCGTCTACTACGCCCTGGCCCGCGACCGGCTCTTCTTCCCGAAAATCGCCGCGGTGCACCCGCGCTTCCTCACGCCGCACGTCTCCATTCTGGCCATGGGGCTGTGGAGCGCCGTGCTGGTATTGAGCGGCACGTTTGAGCAACTGTTCACCTATGTGGTTTTCGGCCAGTGGATTTTCTTCGGTCTGACCGCCACCGCGGTCATTATCCTGCGCCGCCAGCGGCCGGAGCTGCCGCGGCCCTACCGCACCTGGGGCTATCCAGTCACCACGCTGATCTTTATTGTGGCCGCGCTGTTGATCTCCCTGAACAGTCTGATCAACCAATTCGTGAATGCACTCTATGGTTTATTGATTATCTTTCTGGGTATTCCGGTTTATTTATTCTGGCGCTGGTGGGCGATTCGTAAAAAGTCCTGAAACCGGGCCTCATTTGCCGTGCCGGTAGACCAGGCGGCCGGCCACGATGGTGCAGGCCACCGTCCCTTTGCCTTCCCAGCCGATGAAGGGGCAATTGTTGGCCTTGGAACGAAAATCCTTCTCCTCGATCTTGAAACGCTGCCGGGGGTTGATCATGCGTCAAGTCGGCTTCCAGGCCGGGTTTGATCTGGCCTTTGCCCTTCAGGTCGAGGGTGCGCGCCGGCGCGCTGGAAAAGAGCTCGACCAGCCGGTTCAGGCTCAGCTGCTTGCCGTTGACCAGCCGGTCGTGGATCACCGGCAAACGAGGTCTCCAGGCCGATGACACCGAAGGGCGCGTATTCGAATTCCTTGTCCTTGTCGTCGCGGGTGTGCGGGGCGTGATCGGAGGCGATGCAGTCGATGGTGCCGTCTTGCACTCCGCGGATCAGCGCCAGGCGGTCGCTTTCGGTGCGCAGCGGCGGCTTGACCTTGTAGACGGTGTTGTAGGTCTGGATCAGCTTCCTCGTTAGCAGCAGGTGGTGCGGGGTGGCGTCGGCGGTGACCGGCGTCTTGGCCTTTTTGGCGTTGCGGATCAGCTCGACCGAGCCGGCCGTGGAAATGTGGGTCAGATGCAGCCGCGACTGGATGCGGTTCTGCAGGATCATATCGCGGGCGACGATCACCTCCTCGGCGGCGTTGAGGATGCCGCGCAGGCCGTACTTGTAGGAGATAGAAGCCCTCGTTGACCTGGCCGTCGGCCGAGATGGAGTGGTCCTCGGGATGCTCGATGATCGGCACGTCGAGCATGCGCGCGTATTCCAGCGCCTTGCGGATCAGGTCGGCTTTCATCACGCAGCGGCCGTCGTCGGAAAAAGCCACTGCGCCGCCTTCGACCAGGTCGGCCATCTCCACCAGGTTTTCGCCCAGCTGGCCCCCGCGACAGGGCGGCCACTGGGATAGATGTTGACCAGGCCGACCTGGCGCGCCCGCGCGATGAATGTATTCGGTCACCGAGCGGTTGTCGTTGACCGGCTCGGTGTTGGCCATGCAGGCGATGGAGGTGAAGCCGCCGGCCGCCGCCGCCTGCGAGCCGCTCTCGATCGATTCCTTGTTCTCCTGGCCCGGTTCGCGCAGGTGCACGTGCATGTCGATGAACCCGGGGCAGACCACCAGACCGGTGGCGTCGAAGGTCTCGAGGGCCGGCGCCTTCTTGATGTGCGCCGGCCATCTCTTTGACGCGACCGTTTTCGAGCAGGATGTCCAGCTGGCCGTCGAGCTTGCTTGCCGGGTCGAGCAGCCGGCCGTCTTTAATTAAGAGCTTCATGGGATTCTCCTTTCAGCAGGTAGAGAACGGCCATGCGCACGGCGATGCCGTTGGTCACCTGCTGCAGGATTACCGAGCGCTCGGAGTCGGCCAGGAAGGTGTCGATCTCCACGTCGCGGTTGATCGGCCCGGGGTGCATCAGGATGGCCCGGCGGTCGGCCAGGGCGAAGATCTTCGCGGTTGATGGCAAAGAGGTTGCGGTATTCGCGGATGGAGGGGAAGTAGTTGTGGGCGCCGCGCTCCTCTTGGACGCGCAGCATCATGACGATATTGGCCTTGCGCACGCCCTGGCGGATGTCGTAATGGACGGCAGCGCCCATCTTCTCGAATTCCTGCGGCACCAGCGAGGGCGGGCCGATCAGAGCGAATGTCGTTGCCCAGCTTCTGGTGCAGGATGATGTTCGAGCGGGCCACGCGCGAGTGCAGGATGTCGCCGATGATGGCGATGTTCAGGCCGCGCAGGGTCCGAGCCGCTGTTGGATGGTCAGCGCGTCGAGCAGCGCCTGGGTGGGGTGTTCGTGGAAGCCGTCGCCGGCGTTGACGATCGGCCGAGCGGGCAAAGGTGGTCAGGTAGTGGGGCGAACCGGAGGCGGAGTGGCGGATGACGATGATGTGCGGGTTCATCGCCTCCAGGGTGAGCACGGTGTCCTTCAGGCGTTTCGCCCTTCTTCAGGCTGGAGACCGAGGAGTTGAAATTGATCAGGTCGGCGCTCAGCCGCTTGGCGGCGATCTCGAACGAACTGCGCGTGCGCGTCGAGTTCTCGAAGAAGAGATTGACCACGGTCTTGCCCTTCAGGGCCGGGACTTTTTTGACGTCGCGGCGTGGACACCTCGATGAAGGCCTCGGCCGTCTCCAGGATGGTCTCGATGTCGCTGACGCGGAGGTGCTCGATGCCCAGCAGATGGTTTTGCTTGAAAGTCCGTTTCTTTCATTTAAAATCCCTTCGGTTCCATGATCAGCACCTGGTCGCTGCCGTCGATCTCTGCCAGCATGACCTTGATCCGTTCGCGGCGCGAAGTGGGCAGGTACTTGCCCTGAAGTCTGGGCTGATGGGCAGCTCGCGGTGGCCGCGGTCGATGAACACGGCCAGCTGCACCGTGGCCGGCCGGCCCAGCTCGAAGATCGAGTCCATGGCGGCGCGGATGGTGCGGCCGGTAAACAGCACGTCGTCGATCAGCACGATGTCCTTGTCCTCGATGCTGAAATCGATCTCGGTCTTCTTCACCGCCGGCTGCTGCTTCGTGCTTGTGCAGGTCGTCGCGGAACATAGTGATGTCGAGGATGCCCAGCGGGATGTCGATCCCTTCCAGTTCCTTGATCAGCGCCTGGATGCGGCGGGCCACGAACACGCCCTTGCGTCTGGATGCCGATCAGCGCCAGGTTGTCGGCTTCGCGGTTGCGCTCCAGAATTTCCATGGCCAGGCGCAGGAAGCGTGCGCTTCATCTTCTTGTCGTCCATGATTTTGGCTTTGATCTTTTCCTTTTGCTCCATCGGCCACTCCTTCAGAACCGGAGGCATTATAGCGGAGTGCGGGGAAAAAGGAAAGCGGCTGCCTCAGGAAGAGGCCAGAACTTGTTTGAGCCGGGCGAGCGCGGCATCGAGTTTAGCAAAATCGGCGGCTTTGCCTTCGATCAGGGTATCGCGGCCACCGCCTTTGCCGGAGAGCAGTGAAAAAATCTCGGCTGAAAATCTTTTCAGGTCGCAGGAACCGCTGCCGCGGCCGATCAGGATGTACTGGAGCCCGGGGCTGTAGGCGAATACGTTTTTGCCTTTCTTGATCAGGGCGGCGGTGAAATATTTCATCTCGTCGATGCCGGTGCCGTCAAAGCGCCGGACAATCAGCGTCTCTGGACCCTGTTGCCAGCGGTCGATCTCCGCATCGAGTTCTTTGCGCATCCAGGCCTTCGTCTGCTTTTCCCATTTTTCTTTTTCAGCCAACACGTTTTCGATGCCCTGCGGGATTTGTTCCGGCGGCAGAGTGATCTGTCGCTGGATTCGGTTCACGAGCTGATTTTTTTGCTGGTAATCGCGCAGCGCCCGCCCGCCGGCCACATAATAAATGCGCACGTTGGAACGGACGCGGTCGCTGCGCACGATCTTGACCAAGCCGATTTCGCCGGTGTGTAGGACATGGGTGCCGCCGCAGGCCGAAAAATCGTAGTCGGCGATTTCGACAATGCGAATGAGGCCGCTGACTTTGGGCGGCTTGCGCAGCCCGATGCCGGACAGGTCGTCGCGTTCGTAGATTTTGACCGGCCGGTTCTCCAGGATGAGCCGGAAACACTCTTGTTCGGCTGCGGCGATCTCCTCGTCGCTCAGGCTGGAACGGCCGAGTTCGATGGAAGCGTGTTCCGGCCCGATGGCAAACGAGAGGGTCGGGATATTGTCCAGCCGGACCAGCACCTGGGAGAGCAGGTGCTGGGCGGTGTGCTGCTGCATGAAATCGTAGCGCCGCTGGAAATCAATTTTCAGGTGCGCAGTTCCTGCGCCCGGGTCTCGACCCAGGATGTGAATGATTTTGCCGCCTTCTTCCCGCAGACTTTCAACCGGAATATCGTTGATGGTGCCGCTATCGGCGAGCTGGCCTCCGGCCTCGGGAGCGAAAATGGTGCGCTCCAGCCAGACTTGCCATTGGCCGCTGCTGGACTCCTTTTTGATTATGCGGGCCTCGGTTTCGGCCAGATAGGAGTCGGATTGATAAACTCGTTCGCTCATGAACCCTTTTTCTTCCTGGCTTGCAGGGCTTGCTCGATCAGCGGTTTGATCGTACGCACGTTTTCGTTGGGGATGGTGAAGGCCAGGCTGTACTGGCGGATTTTCCAGGCGCCTGCGATTTTTTCCAGCACGCCGCTGCCGCGGCAGGTCCAGTAGGACTGGGATTCCAGGTCCTCGTCGAACCAGGCAAACATTTTGTCAGCGGAAAGATAGATGGTGCGCCGGAGCGCTTGGTAGACCCAGGCCGAGGGGCGCTTGAAATAGGGAGCCGCGTATTTTTCAAACTCCTCTTTGGTCCAGCGCTCGGAAACATCCGTCCCCAGAAAAATCGTTCCCGGCGCCAGCGAGTCAAAATAGGCTCCTGGCATCAGCCACAGCCGCGGCCCGGTGCCAGGCACTCAGGAAAGCGTCGATCTCCTTCTCCGGATCTCTGCTTGCTTGGACTGGCGCAATGAGGGCCGAGACCAGAATTATAATTAGAATGACAATCTTCATTGGAACACTCCTTCAGGAATATTAGATTGATTTTTTGATTTTTGTCAATTTTTTAATTAAAATCAATATTCACCAATTGCGAATGGAGTTTCCGCATGAAAAGTTTATCTATTGCTGTTCTGATTCTCGTTTTCTCCGGCTTGCTGCAAACGGCCGGAACAGTGAACAAACCGCCGATCTATGATCCGGCCGCAGACATCAAAGCCCAGATTGATGCCGCCCTGCCCAAGGCCAAGGCCGAGCAGAAGAACATCCTGTTGATGTTCGGCGCCAACTGGTGTCCCTGGTGCCATTTGCTGCACGAGCTTTTTGCCGCTGACCCGGCCATAAAAAAACTGCTGGCCGAGCGCTACATCCTGATCATGGTGGACACCGGCGAAGTGGCGAAAAAACCGCTCAACCAGGATATCGTGGAAAAGTATACGGTCAGTGTGCGCCAATACGGCCTGCCCTGCCTGGCGGTGCTGGACAGCAACGGCTTGTTGGTCTGCACTCAGTCGACCGGAGTTTTGGAAAAAGGCAAGGCGCATGATCCAGGGAAGGTCTTGAGTTTTTTGAATATGCAGCTCTGAATAAGTAGACAGGCAGATGAGAAGCAGGTGAATGAGTAAACCGATATACTCATCTGCGAGCTATGTTTGAGTATCAGAAATCCGGGCGATATTTCGCTCAAACGGCCAAGGCGCTGGAGCCTCTGGCAGCCGAGGAACTCCGCGAACAGGGAGCCGAGGCCGTGGAGGAGTCCTTCCGGGGCGTTTACTTCAAAGCCAGTCTAAAAATTCTTTACCGCATCAATTATTGTTCAAGAATAATTTCCCGGGTGCTGGCGCCGCTGCTCTCGTTTGAATGCCGATCGGCTGATGAGTTGTACAAGGATGCGAAAGAGCTGAAATGGGAGGAACTGTTCTCCCTGGAGCAGACCTTCGCCGTTTCCTCCGACGTGCGCGACAGCACCATCACCCATTCCCGTTATGCGGCCCTGCGCCTGAAAGACGCCATTGCCGACCGTTTCCGCGAGCGCTCGGGCCGACGGCCGGATGTGGACGCGCGCCAACCAGACCTTGGGTTCCATTTGAGCCTTCAGGGCCGGAACGCGGTAATCAGCCTGGACGTGTCGGGCGGCTCTTTGCACCGGCGCGGTTACCGGCTGCAATCGGTGGAGGCGCCGCTGCAAGAGACACTGGCCGCGGCTCTAGTGCGGCTCAGCGGCTGGAACGGCGAGCGGCCGCTGGCCGATCCGCTGTGCGGCTCGGGCACGATCCTGGCCGAGGCGCTGCTCCATTACTGCCGGGTGCCCGCGGCCTTCAGACGCGAGCGCTTCGGTTTCGAGCATCTGCCTGATTTTGATTCAAGCCTGTGGCAACGGATCCGCAAAGAGTGCGACAACCAGACCCGACCGCTTCCCGATCGACTCCTGGCCGGCAGCGATCTGGATGAGAAAGCGCTGGCTGCGGCCCGCATGAATTTGTCCCAGTTGCCCGGAGGGGAAAGGGTGTCGCTGCGGCGTTCGGATTTCCGTCGGCTGGGCGGGTTGCATGCCACCACCATCATCACCAATCCGCCCTACGGCCGGCGCCTGGACGAAAACGCGGACCTGGCCGCGCTGTACAAAGATTTCGGTGATTTCCTCAAGCAAGGCTGCGCCGGTTCGACCGCCTTTGTGCTCTGCGGCAGCCAGGAACTGGTCAAGGCCGTGGGCCTGAAACCCTCGCGCCGTTTCATTCTTTACAACGGCCCCTTGGAATGCCGGCTGGTTAAAATCGATATCTATTAGACGGCACTTAACCGAGGCCCCCTCTCGGCCGCGTCGTTGTGCCGGGTGGAGGGGTATGTTAAAATTAAATGTGAAGAAATTATCGCCCTTCATCTGGATCCTCCTCTGCCTGCTGTTTGCCTTTTCTTTCGCCGTGGTCGTCGGCGTCATCCGGCCGGCTGAAAAAATCAACGCCATCTGGCTGATCATTGCCGCCGCCTGCTTTTATATCCTGGCCTATCGCTTTTACGGTTCCTTCCTGGCGGCCAAGGTGCTCGTTCTCGATGACCGCCGCATCACGCCGGCGCAAAGGCTGAACGACGGCAAGAATTTCTACCCGACCAACAAATGGGTGCTCTTCGGCCATCATTTTGCCGCCATTGCCGGCGCCGGTCCTCTGATCGGCCCGGTGCTGGCCACCCAGTTCGGTTACCTGCCGGGCTTCCTCTGGATCCTGATCGGCGCGGTGGTGGCCGGCGGCGTGCACGACCTGGTGGTGCTGGTGGGTTCCATGCGCCGGGACGGAAAATCGCTGTCGCAAATCGCCAGGGATGAAGTGGGGCCGGTCACCGGCATCGCGGCCATGATCGCCATTCTCTTCATCATGATCATCGCCATAGCCGGGCTGGGGCTGGTGGTGGTCAACTCCCTCTTCCGCAACCCCTGGGGGACGTTCATCATTGCCATGACCATCCCCATCGCCCTGTTCATGGGCGTGTACATGAAAACGCTTCGGCCCGGCAAAATCGCTGAAGCCTCGCTGATCGGTATAGCCGCCCTGCTGCTGACGGTCCTGGCCGGCCACGCCATTCCCGGTTCATCGCTGCGTTCGTTGTTTTTCCTGGAAGCCAGACCGCTGGCCGTGCTGCTGGCCGGCTACGGGTTCGTGGCTTCGGTGCTGCCAGTCTGGCTGCTGCTGTCGCCGCGCGATTACCTCTCCTCGTTCATGAAAATCGGCGTGATCGTGCTGCTGGCCCTGGGCGTGATCGCGGTGGCGCCGACGCTGTCCATGGTGCCGCTGACGCGATTTGTTTCTGGGGGCGGTCCGATCATTCCCGGCCCTCTGTTTCCCTTCCTGTTCATCACCATCGCCTGCGGCGCCCTATCGGGATTCCATTCTATTATTTCCTCCGGCACCACGCCCAAGATGATCGAAAGGGAGCGTTTCGCCCTGCCCATCGGCTACGGGGCGATGCTGGCCGAGGGGTTCGTGGCGGTGATGGCCGTGATCGCCGCCTCGGTGCTGCTGCCCGGGGACTATTTCGCCATCAACACCAAACTCTCCATCACCCAGATCAACGGACTCGGTTTCCCGGTCCGCGAGATCCGGCGCCTCTCCCAGCTGATCGGCGTGGATGTGCAGGGACGGCCAGGCGGGGCTGTTTCCCTGGCCGTGGGCATGGCCCACATTTTTTCCTCGATTCCCTTTTTGAAAAAAATGATGGCCTACTGGTACCAGTTCGCGCTGATGTTCGAGGCGCTCTTCATCCTGACCACCATCGACGCGGGCACACGTGTGGCCCGCTACGTGGTTCAGGAGATGGGCGGCCATGTATACAAGCCCTTCGCCCGCCTGGGTTCGCTGGCGGCCAATGTGGCGGCCAGCTTCCTGGTGGTGCTCTGCTGGGGCTATTTCATTTACACCGGTTCCATTTCGACTATCTGGCCGATGTTCGGCACCGCCAACCAGCTGCTGGGCATGCTGGCCCTGTGCATCGGCACGACCCTGCTCATCAAAAGCCGGAAAACGCGTTACCTGTGGATCACGCTGCTGCCCATGCTCTTCATGGCCGCCATCACCTTTACGGCCGCCATCACCCTGATTGACAATTTCATCCAGCAGGCGCTTTGGCTCAACGCCGGGCTGATGGCCGCCATGGTGGGCCTGGCGCTGATCGTGCTGGCCGACTCTTTCCACAAGTGGTACGGTTTTCTGATCAAAAAGAGGCCCGCCAGCAGCACGGAAACGTCAGTGGCCGCTGAGGGGCTTCCCCTCTAAGCAGGGTCCCGCCATGGGTTGGCTGAGCGACCTGCTGATCAAGGAGTCGGCGGCCCACACCCTGCTGGTGCTGGCGGGGGTGATCGGCGCGGGCCTGCTGCTGGGCAAGATCCGCATCCGCGGCGTCAGCTTCGGCATAGCCGGCGTGCTGTTTGCCGGCATCATCGCCGCCCACCTCGGCGTGAGCCTGCCCGAACCGGTTCTCGATTTTGCCCGCGATTTCGGTTTGATCATCTTTGTGTTTATGGTCGGTCTGCAGGTGGGTCCGGCTTTTTTCGCCTCCTTCCGCAGGCAGGGGCTGGCCATCAACCTGATGGCAGCCGGCATTGTGCTGCTGGGGGCCGGTCTGGCCGCAGCCCTGCGGTTGGTTTTGCGGCTGCCCATCGAGGCGGCGGTCGGTGTGCTGGCCGGCGCGGTGACCAATACCCCGAGCCTGGGGGCGGCCCAGCAGGCTCTCAAGGACATCGCCGGCGGTTCGGCTGCCGTCCTGCGCCAGGCCGGTCTGGGTTATGCCGTGGCCTACCCTTTCGGCGTGCTGGGAGTGATTGCAGCCATGGTGCTCGTGCGTTACCTGTTCCGCATCCGTCTCGACCAGGAGAACGAAACCTACCAGCGGTCTCAGGCGGTTCTCTTCCCTTCTCCGGAAACGGCCAACCTGGAGGTGAAGAACCCGCAGACTGGTGGGCCGGCAACTGTCGGTGCTGCCCGCCGCCATCCAGTCGGATATTGTCATTTCCCGCGTCTATCGACAGGGCACGCTGTTCACCCCCAGGGGCGACACCGTGCTGGAGATGGGTGACGTGCTGCTGGCTGTCGGCTCGCCCCCGGACCTGGAGCGGTTGCGGTTGCTGATCGGCGGTGAGAGCCGCCTCGACCTGAAAGCCCTGCCCGGTCAGCTGGTGGTCAGTCGCATTCTGGTCACGCACAGGGAGGCAATCGGCCGCTCCATCGCCGAGTTGCAGCTGCGTTCCCGTTATGGAGTCACGGTCACCCGCGTCAACCGCGCCGGTCTGGAGTTCGTGCCCAATCCGGCCGTGCACCTACAGTTCGGGGACAAGCTGACCGTGGTCGGCGAGCCGGACGACAATGGCCGGGCAGCCGCTTTTTTGGGCAATTCCCTGAAGCGGCTCGACGTGCCCAATATCCTGCCCATTTTTCTGGGCATCATCGCTGGCCTGCTGCTGGGCAGCCTGCCCATCGCCATTCCCGGCATCCCGGTGCCTCTGAAGCTGGGCATTGCCGGCGGGCCGCTGCTGGTGGCCATCCTCTGGGGCCGGCTGGGAAATATTGGCCGTCTCAGCGCCTACATCTCCAACAGTGCCAACCTGCTGCTGCGGGAAACGGGCATCGTGCTTTTTCTGGCCGCGGTGGGCTTGCGTGCTGGCTCGGAGTTCGTGCCGCTGCTCCTGCACGGCAGCGGCCTGCTCTGGATGGGACTGGGCGCGGCCATCACCCTGGCGCCGGTGCTGCTGGTGGCTGTGGTTGGCCGCCTGGTTTTCAAGCAGAACTACCTGGTGCTTTGCGGCCTGCTGGCCGGCAGCATGACCGATCCGCCGGCCTTGGCTTTTGCCACCGGCTACGTGAACTCCGACGCCCCGGCCCTGACCTACGCCACGGTTTACCCGCTGGTCACCTTCCTGCGCATCCTCTCGGTGCAGCTGCTGGTGCTCTTCCTCGGCCGCTAAGTGGTCTGTTTTTCAAGGCAGCACCCGCAAATAGGAACGGCGCAGGATTTCTACGGCCAGGAGCAGGATCAGGCCGGCAGCGATGAAATAGGGGAAGAATTCGGTCACCTCGGTGGTGGTCTTGACCGCGATGTCGGACTTCTCCCAGCGGTCGATGTCGGCAAAGATGCGCTGCAACGAGTCCCGGTCTGTGGCCCGAAAATAGAGACCGCCGGTTGAGCGGGCGATATCCTGCAGCAGCGTTTCATCGATATCCACCTGCACCATGACGTACTGCTGCTGGCCGAGCTGGTCGACGATGGGGTAGGGCGCCTCGCCGCGTGTGCCCGCGCCGATGGTGTAGACCTTGACGGATGCGTCGCGGGCCATGCGGGCGGCGTCGCGGGGATCGATCTCGCCGCGGTTGTTGTTGCCGTCGGTCAGCAGGATGATGATCTTGGTCTTGGCGGTGGAAGTGCGCAGACGGTTGACAGCGGTGGCCAAGGCCATGCCGATGGCCGTGCCGTCCTCGATTTCGCCCAACTGGGTTTCGGCCAGGAAATGGCGCAGGATTTCATAGTCAATGGTCAGCGGGCATTTGGTATAAGCGGTGGCGGCAAAAGCCACCAGCCCGATGCGGTCGGAGCTGCGCCGGTTAATGAAACCGGCGATCACTTCCTTGGCCACTTCCAGCCGGTTTTTCGGCTTGAAGTCGATCGAGCCCATGGACCCGGAAATGTCCAGGGCCAGCAGGATGTCAAAGCCCCGCGCCTGCTCGCTGCGCTGGGTACGCAGCAGCTGGGGACGGGCCAAGGCCAGGATCAGCAAGGCCAGGGCGGTGAGTTTGACCGGGAAAAGCAGCTGCAGCAGCCGTGCCTTCAGTCCCGGAGGTTCGAGCCCGAACAGGGTCTGGGCCGAGACGCGGATGTGGTGCCGGCCGCGGTGGCGCAAAAAACGCTTCCAGCCAATGAGCAGCGGCAGGGCCAGCAGCAGGAAGAGGAATGGCTTATGTGCCAGGTTCAGCATGGGTCTCGGCGTTGGCGCGCTGTCGGCGCGCCTGGTAGAGGGCGACCAGTCCAGCCAACGAAGCGAACAGTTGGTTAACGATGTCGGGCAGGGGGATGACCTTGGCAAACTTGACCAGGTCGGCGGTGGTAAAAACGGATTCCAGGCTCTGGCGGACAATGTTCTCTTCCTGGCCCATTGCGGTGGAGGCAAGAATTTCGCTGGTTGTCAGATCCTCGGCGTTCAAGTCGTAATAACGGTTGAGAAACTTTTTGACGATACCGGACAGCTGAATGAATAACAACTTGACTTGGCCTTTTTCCAGCAGCCGGCGCGATTTCAGCTCGCTGAGTCGGCTGTCCAGCTCCTGCTCGGGCAGCGGCGGCGCCACAACAAGCGGGCTCGCTTTCCGTCGGCGAAGAAAAAGAAAGCCCAATGCCGCCGGCAGCATCAGGCCGGCGACCAGCAACACGTATTTGAGCAGATACAAGGGGTTGCCGACCAGAGGCAGCAGCGGTTTGAGAGGCTTGATATCTTTGTCGCCGGGCTGGAGCACCGATTCGATTTTGATGGTCAGCGGGCCGGCCGTCAAGTTCTCCAGTGTGGTGCTGCCACGCAGCAGCTGGATACGGAAAGGGCCCACCGCGAACGTGCCGATGTTGAAAAAGGTGACGGCCAGCGACTCTTCCAGGGTGTGCATGCCGGCGGTGTCGCGCCGGGGCAGGGCGACGCGGCGGAGCAACGTGAAATCCTGGCCCTCGACCTCCACGTGCAACGCGTCGGCGGGCGCCGTGGTGGTGACGATCAGGCGGATATCAATGCGGTCGCCGATGGCGGCCGTGCGGTTGGTGCAAGAAAGCGCCACCTGGCTCTGGGCGGCCGGATGGCCGGCCGCTATCAGCAGCAGGGCCGCCAGCAACAGCAACCGTCGGGTGTTCATCGGGCGAATTTTTTTCGGCGGCGGTTAAAGAGCTCGAACAGCGGCCGGGCATAATCGCCATCGGCGGCGGTGCGCAGGACATCCACGCCGTACTGGGCAAAGAGCCGTGCCAGAAATTCTTCGCGGGCCTGCCCTTGCTGCTGGAAACGCTGGCGGACCTGCGGCCGGCTGAAGTCGGCCAGGAACTCGTTGCCGCTTTCTGTGTCCTGGAAGATGAACCAGCCGGCGGCCGGAGGAATCTGCTCGCGGCGGTCGTACAGGTGGATGGCGATCAGGTCGTGTTTGCGGCTGGAGGTTTTCAGCTGGGTTTCAAAATCACTGTCGAGAAAGTCGGAGATCAAGAAAACGACGGCCTTTTTTTTGATGACCCGGTTCAGGTAGGCCAGCGCCTGGCCGATGGCGGTTCCCCGGCCTTGAGGGCTGAAGCCGATGATGTCGCGGATCATCAGCAGCAGATGGCTCTTGCCTTTGCGCGGGGGAATGAATAGTTCAATGCGGTCGCTGAAGACCAGCAGTCCCACCTTGTCGTTGTTCAGCAGCGCCGTGAAGGCGATGACCGCGGCCAGTTCGCAGGCCACCTCTTTTTTGCTCTTGGTACCCGAAAAGAAGTCCAGCGAGGCGGAAAGGTCCACCGCCAGGATGATGGTCAACTCCCGTTCTTCGACGAACTGCTTGACGAACAGCCGGCCCAGCCGCGAGGAGACATTCCAGTCGATGAAACGGACATCGTCGCCCATCTGGTACTCGCGGACCTCGGCGAATTCCATGCCTCGGCCCTTGAAAGCCGAATGGTATTGGCCGGCAAAGACCTCCTGGGCCGCCTTCTTGGAGATGATCTCGATGCGGCGGATTTTCTTCAGGATCTCGTCACTGAGGGGCATGGCTCTGTTCTGGCTGCAATCTGATTTATATCATATTTGCCTGCTGTTTCCAAATGTCGCGGGGGCGGGTTGGCCATTGTAATTTACCGCCTTTTCTGCTATAAAGTTTGTGCCGAAACGGCGTCCGCGGAATAGGGGGCGGTTGCATGGCGGCGAACTATGTCATCACCTGCTGGCATTGCCTGGCCGAGTTTGATGCCGCTGCAGCCTCCTGGTGTAGTCATTCCAACCGCACCAAAATCTGCCCTTACTGCCTGAAGTGCTTCTGCGACGCTTCCCTGGAATACAAAAAAAATTTTCTGCAGTCCTGCCCACCGGAAATGGTCGCCGAAATGGTCAGCGGCGGTGAATCCACCTATCTGAAAATCGGCGAGGTGCTGATGCGGGCGGGCAAGATCACCGAGGAGCAGCTGCAGAAGGCCCTGCAAAAGCAGCGCATCCTGCGCAAAAAACTGGGCGAGATTCTGATGATGATGTCCCTGGTCACGCCCGACGAGCTGCAGCTCTACCTGCTTAACCAGAAAAACCTGGAGGAGGTCGACCTCAAGAGCATGGATGTGGACCTCTCGCTGGTGGACCGCGTGGGCCGCTCCTTTTGTCTGGAGCACCAGATTGTGCCCATCGACATCCAGGAGATGAAGGACGGCGAGGTGCTGCGTTTCGCCTTCTATTCGTTGGAAAGTCTCGGCAAGCTGAAGAAGGACCCCGGGCTGCGGCGCTTCAGGCTGATCCCCTACATGGCCAAAAAGGAGGACGTCCTGGCGCTGCTCGGCAGCATGGGCAAGGGGGAGAAGGAGGTGCGCCTGCTCACCCCCCGCGACAGCGCCGATTCCCTGGAAGTGCTCAACGGCATCATCAAATCGGCCATCGCCAGCGAAGTGTCCGATGTCTATTTCGAGTTGAAATCTGATCAGATGAATGTCTATTTTCAGATGGAGGAAGGTCTGCGCAAGATCGAGTTGCCGGAAATCGACGCCCGGGAATTTTTCGCCTGGGTGAAACAAGTCGCCGGCATCAAGACGTCGGAGCGCGATGTGGTTCAGAAATCGTTCATGAATTTGAGCAAGAAGTTCTCCCACTTCCGCATCCGCATCTTCTATTTCCCCAGCGCCAACCAGGAGAACCTCCGCTTCAAGATCATCAACCTCAAGAATTTGACCCGATCGCTCAAGGAACTGCCGCTGGATGTGGACGAACTGGAACAGGTTCAGGACGAGCTGAAGCAACCCAGCGGGTTTTTCCTGATGATCAATCCCAAGAGCGACAAGCTGCAGGAGCTGATGTACACGCTGATGCATGCGCTGGACCGCGAGCGCATCGCCTCGGTGGAGACGCGGGTGCTCTTGCGCAACGAACGTTTTTTCCAAATTGAAAACGATGACTACGATGTGCTGGACAAAGCGTTCCAGAACCTGCTCTTTTTCAAGCCGGACTCGATGTTTCTCTTCGATTTCATGGAAAAAAGTTATCACAAGCGCTTCCTTGACTTTGCCAAAAGCAAGAAGCTGTTTCTGGGCGTCAAGGGTATTTCCTATGAGGAGATCTTTGAAAAACTGTCCGGCGACATGAATGTCCCGCTGCGCTTCGTGCTGGACCACTTGCGGTTGCTGATTTTTGAAACGTCGGTCAAGATCCTCTGCCCCGCCTGCAAGCAGGTCGATCCCCTGCCCGCAAGCCGGCGTTTTCCCAATCTGGAGTTGAGCAAAGACTATAGCCTCTATATCGAAAAGGGCTGTCCGAAGTGCAATCAATCCGGTTTCAACCGCAGCGAGCCCGTTTACGAGGTGTTTGTTCTCAAAGACAGTGAACGGCGTCAGTTGCGGGAGAACGACCTGCGCCAGCTGGGCCAGAAAATATCGGCCAGCGGGAACCTGACCATTTCCCAGAAGGTGATGAACCGCGTGCTCAAGGGCGACGTGTCGTTTTCTGAATTCAGCCGCTTCTTCTGAGGCGGCGGGTAAAACGCGAGCTGCAATCCAGGCAGAGAAAGCGGCGCGGCGGGTGAGTCTGCCTGCGCCGGCGGCCCAACACCACCCCCGTGCCGGCCAGGACCATGACCGGCAGCAGGGGAAGGGGAAAAGCCAGGAAGAAAAAGAGGAGCAGTGCCGCCGCCGCGGCCAGGAGCAACAAGGCGGCAATCAGTGTGGTACTCAGGGTGTGCGTCTGGCGGTATTCCTCTTCGCTTTCGAATTCCAGTACATTGTGCGAGCGGCAATGGGGGCAGCGCAGCATCTCATTTCTTATCGACGAGGATACGGGTTCCCAGGCTGCTGAGGAAATCGGAGAAAAGCTGGGGGCCCTCGCTGCTGTTTCGCGTTTCCCGGAAGATGGCCAGACGCGAATCGAGCAGGTCGAGCAGGTGCAGGGTATAGGCCTCCGGGGTTTTGGGCACTTCCGGAGAGCCGAATTCTTTCTCGCCGTGGTGGGCAATGATCAGATGCTGGATTTTCAGGGTCCAGTCAGCGGGGAAATCGGGGATCTTGTCTTTCAGCTGCAGGAACAGGTTCTGACTGATCAGGACATGGCCGAGCAGCCCCCCCTCCCGCGTGGTCTCCGGTGCCGGCTGGGTCTTGAATTCAAACAATTTGCCCAGATCGTGGAAAAGAGCGCCCAGGGCCAGAAGCTCCGGGTCCAGGCCGTAGAGAGGGGCCACAAGCAGGGCCAATTTGAGCAGCGTCACGGTGTGCTCGAGCAGGCCGCCTGGGTAGGCGTGATGAATCTTCTGGGCCCCATAGTGGATCTTGAAAGTCTCGCCGTACGTCAGGGCAAACTGCTCGACGAGCTGGCGCAGCGGCGGCGTGGTCAGGTGGCTGCGCAACAGGTCGAGCATCTCCTGCCAGAGCGCGTCGGTGTCGAAGGAAGGCGTTTCTTGGAAGTCGCGTTCGTCGATCGGTTTGTCACTGGCCGAGCGCGGCCGGAGCTGGCGGATGCGAATCTCTTTCTTGCCCCGGTAGTCATCCACATCGCCGCTGACATGGACGATGGCGCCCGGCTGGATCAGACGCAGAACCTCTTCCACGTCTTCCCAGACCTTGGCCGTGATTCGGCCCGTCTTGTCCATCAGTTGCAGGATCAGGAAATCGCCGCCGTCGTATTTTTTCTTCTTCACTTCCAGAACGCGGTAGTAGCCGCTGACCCGCTGGCCGATTTTCAGATCCTTGATGGTTTGGACCCCGCTGCCCGGGGGTGGAAAAAGGCTCATGGCACGCTCCTCAATTTGATTTCTATTTTATAGGCCGATTTGATGTCGTTGAGCCAGCCGCTGAGTCGTTCTTCGGTTTTGCTCTTGCGCAGGTAGCGCTCGATGACGGGTGTCATCTCGACCAGGCTGAGAGGCTCGAGTTGCAACCGCTGCTGGGCGGGCACGTATTCGCGGTTGTAAAAATCTTCGATATCGTTGGATGGGATATTGATGTTGAAGGGGAATTTTTCCCGCAGCACTTTTTCATAGAGGACCCGCGGCCGGATAAATTCGCGAAAGTCTTTCTCTTCCATGTCGAACTCCTGCAACAGGGCCAGCAGGGCTTCCATCGAGCGGGCCTTTTTAAGGATGGGGGTTTGGATGTATTCGTAGTCATCTTCGCTCAGGGTGAACTCGTTGCGGTACTCCAGGTCGATAACCGTGTAATTGATCAGTTCCTCCAGGACGCGGCGGTAAAACGTCTCATCCGTTTCGTTGCGCGTGTACATGAACGGATATAAGGCGATGGCTTTCTCGATGTCCGAGACGGTGATGACCTGTTCGTTGACCACGGCGGCGATTTTGTCCATCGTGATCAGGCTGCTCTGCAGCAGCAGCGAAACAGCCAGTAAAATTTTAATACACATTGCCGATACCGATTTGGATAAGGAATGCCTGCTCGACCCTGCGGCGCGGATTCCAGGCCAGGTCGAGCCGGATGGGCCCGATGGGCGTTTTATACTTGAGGCCAAATCCGAGCGCCCGTTCCATTTTGAGTAGACGGAAATCCTCGGAATTGGCAAAAACGTTACCGATATCCAAGAAAAAAGAGTAATACAGGTTTTCAATCGGGAGCAGCAGAATCGGGAAGGTGGTTTCCAGATTCAGCAGCATCAGGGCGTTGCCTCCCTGCGGTTGGTCGGTAACCAGGCTGAGCGGCCCCAAGCGGTCATTGCGGGTTCCCCGGAACGAGTGGGAGCCGCCGGCGAAAAAACGCTCGGTAATCGACATGTCCCCGAAGCCAATGCCGTTGCGTAGGGAACAGGATAAGACGCCGTTCTTGAGAAATTTCAAGTGTTGCTGGTAGTTCCAAAAGAATTTAATGAATTTGTAATCTTTTTGCAACAGAGGCAGGCCCAGTCGGAGATCGGCCGAGAAAAAACTGCCTCGCCTGGGGTTAAAGGGATCGTCCCGCCTATCCCGGACCAGTGCCAGAGAGAGGGACGTGGTATCGAAAGGGGTATGCAGTCGGTCCACGCCGGCCTCCGGGATGCCCAGTTCGGTCAGGGTGGTGCGGTACCACTTCAATGAGAGAACGACGTTGAGGTCGCGGGCGTATTGCCGGATGAGGGAGGCGCCGATTCCCCAGCGCCGATAGCGGTAGCTGGGGAAAATCTCGTCCTCTTCCCAGAGGTTGAAGGAAGAGGCGAGCTTACTTTTCAAAAAGAATGGCGTGTCGTAAGAAACTATTCCCCGCCGTTCGTTGCGGCCGACCTGCAGCAATGTGGAAAAGGAGGAATAGCTCTGGAATAGGTTTTTCTGGTGGAATTCGAAAGTTCCGCGCAGGCCCTGGCGCTCCACCCAGCCCAGGCCGAGGCCGTAAAACCGGCTCTGGTCCGATGACACCTTGACCAGCAAATCGATGCGATCCGCCGTGCGGTTGAGCGCTTCGACGTGGACTTCATTGAAGATGGCGCTGTTTTCGACTTCGGCGCGGAACGTTTCGATCTGCTCTTTGGAATAAGGCTCACCTCGGGTCAGAGGGAAAAGTTTCTTGATCAGGGCGCGTTGTGTGGCCGACCCGCCGAGGATGATCAGGTCGCCCATGTGTTTCTGCGGGCCTTCGTCTATTTTGATCCGCACCGTCTTGTTGTCTGTGGCCGACAGTTCGCTGCCTACCTGGGCTTCGGCAAACCCGTTGCGCCAATAAAAATTTTGCAGGGCGTCGATGTCTTCACTCAGCTGCCTCTGGACAAAGGGGCCTCCGGCTCTGGTCTTGATCAGCGACATGAGCAATGGCGTGGAGAAACGCTGGTTGCCGCTGATGACCAGGTTTTCCACCCACTGGCGCTTCCCTTCGCTGACCTGGAAGAGGACGTCGACCTTGCCCAAGGCAAATGAAAGGTTCAACTTGATTTGGGCGTTGGGGTATCCCAGTGAATAATAATACAGACGGAGAATCTGCAGATCGGACTGCAGGGTCGTGCCGCGCAGCCAGAAGATGCGGTCAAAAATCTGGTCGTTAATCTGGATAATGCCCAGCAGCTTGTCCGCCGTAACCGCCGAGTTGCCCTGAAAGCGGATACGGCCCAGCGGGTAGCGCCGTCCCTGGCGGGCCGTGAAGGTGATGGTTTTTTCCATTCCCTCGGTCTTGACCTGGGTTTGCAGGTCGGCATTCAAGTAGCCGTCGTTTTGCAGGTAGTTGAGTAGGCGCGAACGGCTCTCCTCTTCGGCATATTTTTCAAAAATATTCTTCTCCCAGATGCCCTGGATCAGATTCTGTTTGGCTGTCAGGCCCTGGAACCTGAAATGGTAGCGGTAACCGCAGCGCACGCGGATGAGCAGGTCGGCTCGTGCCGGATTGGCGGAGATCACATTTTCGTTGATCTGAATTTCCGGTAACAAAAAATGGTTCTTGTTAAGCAGGCGCAGGGCGGCCTGCCGTCTCTTTTCCAGCTGGACGGGAATGTCGCTGTGTTCGTTCTGGAAGAGCCGGCGTATGGCTGGTTCCATCTGGGGATTGTCCACCTCCACGGTCAACGTCCGCACCAGCATCAGGGGGCCGGTGCCGATGCGGAAATGGACTGCGCAGTGCGCCTGTTCGGGGTTGAAATCGACCCGGGGCTCGATGATGGGGGAAAAATAGCCCTGGGAGTGGAAATAATTCCGCAACTCCTGAACCGCCTTCTCCAGGTTGGTTTCCTCGTAGTGATCGTTGAGGCGGAGCGCAAAGAGAGCACCGCTCACCTCTTTTTTGCGGATGTTGAACGGCAGGTTGAAAACGAGCGAGCGGATGACGAATTTTTTCTGGAGCCAGAAATGCAGGTTGAGCGTTTGCGGGGTCAGGCGTTCGACTTTGGCCTCGATCGCGGTGAAATCGCCGGTGCGGTAGAGAGTGTCGATGCTCTTGCGCACCAGCAGGGAATTGAACGCCTGTCCCGGGGCCAGGGGCAGCAGCCGCAGGTAGGCGTCCCGCTGGACCGCGCTCAGCTGGGTGACGGAATCGAGAAGTATCTTTTCGATGGTGGTCTTCTGGAAACTGATCGCCGCGAGCCGGCCGGCCGCCAGCAACAGGAGCAGCAGGGTTTTAGCGCCTTTGGCGGAAGCGGATGTCAAGGCTGTACTTCCCTTCTTCGTTTTTCATACCGATGACCGAGAGCGAAGGCGAGAGCTGGTACTGGAAGTAAAGGATTTCTTGTTTGTAAGTGGAAAGGTTGGTGGAATAAACCACGATCAGATCTTTGGATATCGACTTGCCGACGGTCAGCCGCGAGGTGCTGAAGGAGGATTGCCCCGTGAGCAAAGGGTCGATGCGCAGCAGGTCGAGCCCCAGAAGTTTGTTGGCCCGGTTGGTCAGCTTGGTGGTGATCATGGCCGTGCTGCCCTGCTGCGAGCTGACTTCGGTCGAGCCCGTCCGTTTGAACACTTCGCCCAGCGAAATGAGAGCCAAGATGTCCTGGGTGGGCAGGGGCGGTGCCGAGACGAACTCGGGCTTGGGGTGGCTGGCGGTGCCCCGGATATCGAAACGGATGCGGTAATTCTGGATGAAGGTTTCCGACTCCATTTGCACCTGGGGATCGATGAAAAAGCGGTTGGAGAAAATCAGTTTGGCCTTGAGCATGTTGAAATGGCGATCGGCGAAATAGAGCTCGCCCCGCTTGCCCTCGATCACGCCGCTGAGGATCGGGTAATCGTTGCTGCCGCTCAGGCGGAGGGTGAAGCCGCCGCTGATCCGACCCAGGGAGTTGCTCATCCAGATGTTCTCGTCACCGCTGAGTTTGAGGTCAAATTGCAGCAGACTGAGTATTTTGGATTCGGCGGCCGAGAGTTCCGAATGGGTGTAGAAGGAGATCCCTTCGTCGATTTCCCGTTCCCAGGTGGCCGAGAGAAAATTGAGATTGCCCTGCAGCAGCAACTGGGGTTCGCTATAGCTCAGGGTCAGGTCGGCATTCAGCTTGCAGTGGAGGCGGTCCATCGGATAAAGCAGCATCTCCTTGCCGACCAGGTGCAGCGACAGATCTTTCAGACGGGTCCTGTTCAGGCTGACCGTGCCGTTGCCTTGCACCTGGCCTCCGCCCATTTCGCCGCTCATAGAGGAGAGCAGGAATTGACCGTCTTTGAAGGTGACCCGCGCTTGAAAGTTGTTCAAGGCATGGGAGAAGTTGGGGATGACCAGCGCCGTTCCGGAAAAGTTGGCGATGCCCTGAATGCTCAGCCGGCCGTCGCTGCCGCTGGCCAGTTGGCCCTGCAGACTCATTTGGCCGGAATTGTTTTTCCAGGGGATGAGCAGGTTCAAATCCTTCAGCTCCACATTGAAAGAGCCGCTGATTTGCGAACGTTTTCTCCGGATGGCCAGAGCGATGGGCGAGGCGCTGCCCGGTGTACTGGCCAGGCCGGAGCCTTTCAGAGAGAAATCGGAGAAATCGGTCAGGATCTCGGCGCTGGCTTGAACCGCCAATGGCCGGTCCGGGTAATAGGCCAAGTTGGCGATCCGCAGTTCCAGCGAGATAGGATCCTGAAAAAAACGGCCCTCACCCTTGATGTGGAGATCGGCTCGGCCCTGCAGGGTCGGGCGCATGCGGTTGAGCTCGATGGCTGTGATCGCCCCCTGCAAGCGGTAGTTCTGGGCTCCGTAATCGATGTCCACCGCCGCCTGGCCGATGCCGTTCTTATACTGAAAGCTCAGATCGGGCAGATGAATGTCGTTCAGCTGGGAATGCAGAGTGCTGTGCACATCGTTGAGTTCGTTTCCCAAGTAGAACAGTTGCCGGGATTGGATTTCGCCGTCCACCTGCTCGCTGTGGCTGGCGGACGTCTTGCGGTAGGAAAAATGGCCGTCGATCGTGCCCCTCAGGTCCATGTCCAGGCCGAGGAGACGCACGATTTTCCGGGATTCGCCGTGCACATTGTTAAACAGGATCTGGCTGCCGCTCCCCGGCTGCAACTGGAGATCGCCTTGGGCGCTGAGATCACCGCTTTCCAGCATGAAGCGGCCGCGGGTCTGGCGGGTGTCGGAACTGACGTCGCCGGTCAATGCCCGGAGGGCTTGCTGGCGGGAGAGAAAATGCTCGATTTTGAATTGGCTGCGGATCTGTTTGCTGTTGCCGCGGTGGCGGATGGTGAGTTGGAATACGCCCTGACCCCCTTCCAGACGCCAGGGCTTCAGATCCAGATCCAGGTAATGGGCACACAGCGGGTGGGCGTTTTCCAGATGGTACAGGTTGGCGTTGATCTGCACGTCCAGTCGTTTTTCCAGAGTGTTGCCCTGACCACTGAGCGTGATTCGGCCGACGTTGCTCCAAACGTTCTGGGCATTGAAGGCAATCTCACGACCTTCCTTGTTCTTGCGGAAGAAGAGGCGGCCGCTGACTTTGAAAGGGGAATCGGCGGGGTGGGTCTCGTCGCCGTTCTCCAGATCGATCTGGCCGGAGATGTCCTTCTTGGTAATGGTGATCTCACCGTGGCTCACACGGCCTTGCAGCGGGGCTTCCGTTTCAATGGCGAGAATGCGAGTCAGGGTGGCGGCCAGCGCGTCCTGCAGGTTGAGGCGGACTTCTCCGCCCCGAGCGCGGATGGCCAGCCGGCTGGACAGCGAACCGGAGGTGAAGGCGCTGGTGAGCTGCAGGGTCCCGTCCTGGCTGTCCCAGCGGGCATCGCCCCGGAGATTGTTGTGCGTTCCGTCCAGCGAGTCGAAGGAAGGGGCATTGAAACTACCGCTGATTTTCAACCGGCTGCGGTGATTCTGGGCGATGGTGGCGTGGGCGTAAATCAGGCCTTTGATCGTCAGATTGCCCAGCAGCGGTCGGAGCACATTTTCCGGAGAACCCCTCGCCATGCTGTTCAGCACGAAGGCGCCGTCTTTGAAAATTTTGCCGTTGAGATCGATCCACAGGTCACGGGTCTGCCAGGTGCAGCGGTTGATCTTGAGGTACTTGCCCGCATCCCGGGCTTCTCCCTCCAGCGCTCCTTCCAGGTTGACCTTTTCCTTTTCGATACGCACGGCCAGGCGGACATTCGGTGAAACGAGTTGATAGGCGGGTCCGCCGGCTTGGGCATAGGTTCGCAGATCAAATTTATCAATATGGATGTCCAGGTTCCGGGAACGGTAGATCAGCTCTCCATCGGACACGTCGATGTGGCTGAACGGCCAGCTCACACCCATGCTTTTGGGCGGTGCGCCCAGGTTCAGGCGGTCGCCGTTGATCACAAACACCGGCTGGACAACTTCCAGCCCGAAAGTTTTGTGTTTGCTCCAGATCGATCGCAGGGGGAGGGATAGGTTCAGCGACCGGAACGAGAGCAGGTTCTCTTGCTGCAGGGGGAGGTCACGGATGCCGCTGATTTTGAATCCCAGGGGCCAGATCGTCAGCCGCAAGCTCGAGAAGCGGATGGCCAGCGCCGTTTGCCGCCGGGATCTTCTGATAGATATAGTATTTAACGCCGATGTAACTGCCGCTCAGCAGCAACAGGGTAAAAAAAAACCGAGCAGCAGTTTTATTCTTTTTCGCATCCGTTATTTCTTGACCTTTTCCCAGTCCTTGAGAAATTGTTTCATCCCCAGGTCGGTGAGTGGGTGCTGCAGCAGCTGGCTGAGTGTTTTAAAGGGGAGGGTGGCGACATCGGCGCCGAGTCGCGCCGCCTGGGCGACGTGCAGCGGGTGCCGGATCGAGGCGACGATGACCCGGGTTTCTAGGTCATAGTTACCGAAGAGGGTCACGATCTCTTCAACCAGTTCCATCCCGTTGCCACCGACATCGTCGATGCGGCCCACGAAAGGTGAGACATAGGCGGCGCCGGCCTTGGCCGCCAGCAATGCCTGGACAGATGAGAAAATCAGCGTGACATTGGTTTTGATGCGTTCCTGGGCCAGGGTTTTGACCACCTGCAGGCCTTCGAGGTTGATCGGTACCTTGATCACCACGTTGCCGGCGATGGCGGCATATTCCCGGGCTTGGCGGATCATCTCCTCCGGCGTCAGGGCGGTCACTTCGACCGAAACCGGCCCCGGCACCAAGGCGGCGATCTCTTTGATCAGGGGGATGAAAGGTCGGTTTTCCTTGGCGATGAGGCTGGGATTGGTGGTCACTCCGTTGATCACGCCGTAGGCCAGTCCCTGCTTGATTTCACTGACGCTGGCCGTATCGAGGAAGATCTGCATACACTGCCTCCCGGGCGATTATACCAAAATAATTGCAAATAATAAAGAAATATTGGCAGCCCGGAAGCGGAAAAGTGATTCGGCAGGGGCAGGCTCCCGCCTGCCCCTGCCATATTCAAGACTTAGCCTTTCTTGCGCACGTGGCCGGATGAGGTCGACGAGCTGCCGGTCGAGGGGGAACGGAAGGAGTGGGTGGAAGGTGCAGAGGAACGAGGCGCGCTGTGGAAGACGGGCGTGGAGCCGCGGCTGGAGAAATCGCTGGGGCGGTATGGGGAAACAGAAGGGCGCGGCGCATAGGGGGTACCGTAGCGAGAGGATGAGGTGCGATCGCTGTTTGAATACGATTCGTTGCGGCTGGGATAACGTGGGGATGTATAAAGGGAACGGTAGGGGGTGCGCTCCGTTTCCTGCGGAGTGTAGCGTGGGGCGACAGTGCGGCTGGCGGTGGAGCTGTTGCGATCCTGGGATTGGGTCGGCTCTGTCCTGCTGCTGAAGCTCTGGTAGGAGTAGGGCTCCGTATCTTTCTTCCTTTTGCGCACGGTTCCCTGCGATGTGCGGCTCGAGGAAGAAACTCTATTCTGGCTCTGGCCGCTGCTGCTGCGACCCGAGTCGGAGCGTCTGCGCACGATGCCGCCGTTGTATTCCGTGTTGCCGCGGTTGCCCTCGTTTGTGTGGCTGCGTGAAGTAAAGATCTGGTTTTCGCCCTCCCGACGGCGATTGCTTTCCGAGCCGGAATATTTCGGCCGTTCCGTGACCGGGGTCTGCGGTCCGGCGTACTTGAAGACCGCCGTTTTTGCGGCGTGGGTATCCCGGTTTTCCGCCCGCAGCGCCTGATACTTGCTTTCGGAAACCAGCCCGTTCTCTTTGTAGACCGCCGTCCGGCCGCGGGCATCGATCACGTTGAGCTTGTTCAACATCGGCCGTTCGCCGGGCGCGCTGCTGTGAAATGCCAGGTTATGGGACGAGAGCTGGTCTTTGGCTGCCACGGCGACACGATCAATATGGGGCGCGGCCAGCTCGCCTTTGCGGATGACGATGGTCGAGCGAGAGCCGTGGGGGAAGCCGTGGCGGAAGTCGTAGTCGCGATACCAGTAATTGTTCATGACGAAGATCGGTCGGTTCCACCAACTCAGCGGGCACCAGCCGTAGTAGAAGTCATCCCAGAACCAGGAGACCCAGGCCGGCGACCAGTGATAACCCGGGACCCAGTACCAGCCATAATCGTAGTCCCAGCCCCAGCGGCCGTAGTGGTGGGTAAACCAGCCACAGGAATCGTAGGAGCACCAGGTATATCCGTAGTAGGGGTTCCAGACCCAGCGGCCGTTGAAATAGGGGCGCCAGCCGGTGCCGATGGAGTAAGGCATCCAGACGTTGCAGTTGTAATCGTTCATCCAGGCCCAGCGCCCGGCGTGGGTCAGTTCGTTTTCGTAATCTTCGTAACCGTTTTGCAGATAGCGTGAAGAGCCGTAATACGAGTTGCTGTAGAGCTTGTTGCGCTCATCGTTCCAGCGGTCAAAGTCATCTCGGTCCGAAGCGGTGAAGTAGTAGGGTCGTTCGCTGATTTCGCCGTTTTCCATGACGATTTTCTGGTTCTCACGCACGGTGCGGCTCGACTCATGCCCGGATACTTCGGCTGTCCCCTCGAAAACGTAGACTTCGGTGCGGCCATCGTCCAGAACGTTGATGCGGAACCGGCCCCGCTCGAGCAGGAAAATGCCGCAATCGGGCGTCTGCGCCTCTACGCTTTTTTCGTAGTCCAGGTTGCCGATGTCCAGGTACACCCCGCCCTTTTCAAGGCGCAGGCTCAGGTCGGTTTTGCCCAACTGGGGGGCTTTGGTCAGCTTGACCAGCGTGTCATTATCCAGTCTCAGGTAGTTGAGGCGGCCCAGGTAGAGTTCGATGCGGCCGTTGGTGGTGCCTGCGCTGTCGTTTTCGAACAGCGGCAGATTGGCGACGGCCTCCTCGTTGCCTTCGTCATAAGACCTCTGAATGAAGCCTTCGCCCTCAACGAACTTGACACGCACCACTTTGGCGTTGTCATAGTATTTGGCTTCTCCCTGCCGCGGGTCGTCAGCTGAGGAGAAAAGGAGCCCTGCCAGCGCCAGAACAACAAACATGGCCAAAAGTGTCTGTTTCATGTTGACCTCCTCAGCAAAAAGGAAGCATATTTATTGCCAATTTTTTTGTTTCATTATGTCCTTTTTTTGGGACATATTCAATCTTTTTATTAATTAATTAGGACAATTTTTCCATTTTAAAAAAAAATCACTCTGGTCCTGGCGGATTCAATGCTTTGGGGATTGAAAAGAGGACAAGCGGCTGTAAAGGCCGGTCAGGTGTTTCAGCCTGCTTGCCAACTCGGGTGTCAGCCGGCCAGGGGCCAGCTTCCAGCGCCAGTTGCCTTCGGCTCTTCCCGGTGTATTCATGCGGAGTTCCTCGCCGTACCCTAGAATATCCTGAACCGGAACAATGGCCAGACGGGCAGTGGAAGCCAGAGCCAGACGGATCAGCTGCCAATGGAACTCCTGGCGTTGGTCGCTGCCCAGGTAGTCAAGGATGTAGCGTTTGGTTTCTTCGCTCGTTTCCCGGCCGTAGAACCACCCGTTGGTGGTGTTGTTGTCATGGGTGCCGGTATAGACGACGCAGTGCGGGTCTTCATAGTTGTGAGGCAGGTAGGGATTTTTAGGATTGCCGTCAAAGGCGAATTGCAGCACCTCCATGCCCGGCAGTCCCAGCTGTCGCCGCAACTCAGCCACTTCGGGAGTGATCAGACCCAGGTCTTCGGCAATCAGGGGCAAAGGTCCCATTGCCTTTTCCAGCGCGCTAAAAAAATCGCGACCCGGTCCCGGCATCCAACTGCCGCGCATCGCGGTGGCTTCGTCCGGCGGCACCGCCCAATAAGCTTGGAATCCGCGAAAATGGTCAATGCGCACCAGGTCGACCAACCGTAGCAGGTGCTGGAGCCGCCGCTGCCACCAGCCGACTGGGGCGGAAGAGAGCCGGCCATTCCGGGTGCGCCAGCGGTAGAGTGGATTGCCCCAGCGCTGGCCGGTCGGACTGAAGTAATCGGGGGGTACCCCGGCCACGGCTTCGGGCCGGCCGGTTTTGGGATCAAGCTGGAAGATTTCTGGATGGGCCCAGGTGTCGGCGCTGTCCAGGCTGACGTAGAAGGGCAGATCACCGATCAGGCGGATCCCCCGGTCCTGGCAGTAGGCCTTCATTTCCCGCCACTGCCGGATAAACAGGAATTGGATGATTTGCACCTGGGTGCAGGCGTGGGCGCACTGTTTTCGCCAGTGGCTGAGGGCGTCGGCCTCTCGCCGGCGGATGGGCGGCGGCCAGCAGAGCCATTCGTCGGTGCCGAAATGTTCGGCCAGGCTGGCAAAGAGCGCGTAATCATCTAGCCAGTCGGCGTTCTCGCTGCAGAACTCGGTGTATTCTTTTTTTGTTTTTTGGCCGCTCTGACCGAGGAACCGGCTGCCCGCTTTCTCCAGAAGAGCCCGGCGAAATTCCAGCAAAGGCCCGAAATCGATAAAATCGGCGTTCCCCTCAAAATGCGAGGAGCGCAATTCGTTCACAGTCAGCAGCCCTTCGGCAACAAGTTTTTCCAGGCTGATCAGGGCGTCGTTGCCGGCGAAGGTCGAGGGCGAAGCATAAGGCGAGAAGCCCAAATGGGAGCGTACAGGACCCAGGGGTAAAATCTGCCAATAACTCTGTCCGCTGGCCTGCAGAAAGTCGATGAAGCGCCGGGCTTCGTCACCCATTGTGCCGCTGCCGTGGGAGCCGGCAAGCGAGGTGAGATGCAGCAGCAGGCCGCTGGCGCGCTCCAGGTTCATTTTTTTAAGGCCTGGCCTTCGTTGTACGTCTGGGTGCAGTTGCGTCCGGTTTCCTTGGCCTGGTACATGGCGCTGTCGGCTTTTTCGATGATCTCTTCGCCGTTCTGGCCGTGCTCCGGGTAACTGGCGATACCCAGCGAAATGGTCACCCGGCCCAACGGCTGGGTGGCGCCTCCCGCGAACGGCTCCTTTTCCACGTTTTCCCGCAAGCGTTCGGCGGCCAGATAGGCACCGGTCTTGTCGGTCTGGTGCAGGAGAATCACGAACTCGTCGCCTCCGTATTTGGCCATCATGTCGCTGGCACGGAAGGTCCGCTTCATGATCTGACTGATGCGCTGCAAAGCGGCTGAACCCTCGATGTGCCCGTGCCGGTCGTTGTACTGTTTGAAATAGTCCACGTCGAGCATGATCAGGGAAAACATAGCGCCGTAGCGCTGCGCCCGCCGCACTTCCAGGTCGAGCAGTTCAAAGAAGTGGGCCTGGTTGTAGAGCCCGGTCAGGCCGTCCTTGATGGACAGCGCGTGGGCATGGACGAGCAGACGCTGGTTCAGCTCCTCGTTGCGGTGCAGGCGAGCCGAAAAATAGCCGGAAATCGTAAAGGTGAAAAGCAGCAGCACGTCCCAGGTCAGGATGGTCACAATCTGCCCGGAGGAGAAATAGAGATCCTGGTTTTGCACCAGCACGATGGCCGCGATCAGTCCGATCGCTGTCAGCGTGTTGCGCAGCGCCTTGCGGCGATCGGTGAGGAAGGTGGACACCATGATGTAGAAAATGAATAGCGGCAGCAGCGGGGAGTTCAGGCCGCCGGAGAAAAAGACGTTCAGGGCCAGCACCACCAGGTCGAAGTCCATCTGGAAAGCGGCGTAGGTGAGCAGGGAATCGTCGGGCAATTGTTTCTCGGCTTTTCCGACTTTCTTCCGTACGTCCAGGCTGAAGATGATGTTGCCGATCAGGGGCAGGCTGAAGACGAGCAGGATGCTGCGTAGATCGATGGCCGCGGCTCCGCTCAACCAGCGGAAGGTGCAGAGAAAAAGGAGGACGAAGAAGGGGTAGAACCAGCGGGCACGGATGAGCCAGCGGTTTTTTTCCAGCAGCTGCTGCAGCAGTTGCGTTTGCGGATCGAGCGTCTCGCCAGGTGGTTGGAAAATCTCTGCCACGGCTATACCATATTTTTTTTGAGACCAAAAGTCAACCGGTTGCACTTTTGCCCGCAGCGGTATAGAATAGCGCTTCAAATTTTTTTTCAAGGAGGCCGCGTTTGTATCGAAAAACGCAGTGGTATGATTTGAGTTACTACAATTTTGTCGGCGCTTGGGCGTGGATCTTGCACAGGCTCTCCGGTCTGGCCCTGATTTTCTACCTCACCCTGCACATCTGGGTGATCAACAACCTGACCAAGGGCCCCGAGCACTTCAACCGGGTGATGCTCTTCCTCAATGCCCCGCTCTTCAAGTTGCTGGAGGTCGGTTTGTGGGGCGTCATCCTTTACCATGCCTTCAACGGCGTGCGTATCGTCATTGTCGATTTCTTCCAGGGCTCGCTGTTCCAGAAGAAATGGTTCTTCCTGCTCATCGCCATCGCCTTTCTGCTCTGGGCCACGGGATCCGCCCTGATCCTTTCCCATATCGGAGGCTGAAATGAAAAAGGGATTCCGCGAAACCTCGCAAACCGGGGCGACCGCCTGGTTGCTGCAGCGGCTGACGGCGGTCATTCTTTTCGTCCTACTCGGCTGGCACTTCATCATCTATCATTTCGTCAGCCAGGGCCGGGTCGTCAGTTACCAGCAGGTGCTCGCCCGGGTCGGTTCCTGGTGGTTCCCGGTGGTGCAGTTTCTCTTCCTGCTGACCGGTCTCTACCACGGGCTGAACGGGTTCTGGACCTTGGTGGAGGATTATTTCCACTCCCGCTTCTGGCGGCTCTTCTGGTATGGCCTGATTTTGACGGCGGGCGCTTTCCTGTTATTCATCGGCAGCTTGACCATCATCAAGGTGGCTTATCTGAAGGCCGCGTAAGGAGTGATGCCATGAAAATCGAAGAAGCCAAGCGCTATCACAAGATCGACGTGGTGGTGGTCGGCGCCGGCCTGGCCGGTCTGCGGGGGGCCCTGGAAGCAGCCCGCAGCGGCATGACCGTGGCCGTGATCAGCAAGGTTTATCCCACCCGCTCCCATTCGGGCGGCGCCCAGGGCGGCATCGCCGCCGCCCTGGCCAACAGCGCCGAGGACTCGCTCGAGTCGCATATGTTCGACACGATCAAGGGCAGCGACTACCTGGCCGACCAGGACATCGTCGAATTTTTCGTCGAGGAGGCGGTCAAGACGGTCTACGAATTCGAGCATATGGGCGTGCCCTTCTCGCGCCTGCCCGACGGCCGCATCAACCAGCGCGCCTTTGGCGGCCACTCGTCGCCGCGCGCCTGTTTCGCCGCCGACATCACCGGCCACGTGCTGCTGCACACCCTGTACGAGCAATGCGTCCAGCACCGTGTCTCCTTTTTCAACGAGTTCCAGGTCTTCTCGCTGCTGGTCAGGGACAACGTCAGCCGCGGCCTGGTGGCCTGGGATATCCGCCACGGCGGCCTGCACCTCTTCCACGCCAAGGCCGTGCTGCTGGCCACCGGCGGCTACGGCCGCGCCTGGAAGGTCACCTCCAACGCCCACGCCAACACCGGCGACGGCGTGGCCCTGGTGCTGGAGGAAGGGCTGCCGCTCGAGGACATGGAGTTCGTCCAGTTCCACCCCACCGGCCTGTACAAGCACGGCATATTGCTTTCGGAGGCGGCACGCGGCGAGGGTGCCTACATCCTGAACAACGCCGGCGAGCGCTTCATGAAGCGTTACGCGGCGGAAAAGATGGAGCTGGCCCCCCGCGACGTGGTGTCACGCGCCGAACAGACCGAGATCAACGAGGGACGGGGGATCAACGGCCAGGACTACGTCTACCTCGACCTGCGGCACCTGGGCAAGGACAAGATCACGGAGCGGCTGCCGCAGATCCACGACCTGGCGCTCAACTACCTCAAGGTGGACGCGATCACTCAGGCGGTGCCTATCCAGCCCACGGCCCACTACTCGATGGGCGGCATTCCCGCCAACATCCGCACCGAGGTGCTGGCCGACGCCCGCGGCACGGTGGTGCGCGGCCTCTACGCCGCTGGCGAGGCCTCCTGCCTGTCGCTGCACGGCGCCAACCGCCTGGGCACCAATTCCCTGCAGGACGCGGCCACCTTCGGCCGCGTGGCCGGCATCCAGATGTCGCGCTTCGCTGCCGAAGCCCCCTTTGCCCCCCTGCCCGAAAAACCCTTGGACAAGGCGCAGGCCAAAATCGCCGCACTCACCGAGGGCAACGGCGGGGAGCGGCATGCGCGCATCCGCGAAGAACTGCAGGAGCCGATGACCCGGACCATGGGCGTGTTCCGCAACCAGGCCGACATGCTGAAGATGAAGGCCATCATTAAGGATTTGCAGAGGCGCTACCGGCAGGTGCGCGTGGACGACCACTCGCAGGCCTACAACCTGGATCTGGTCGAGGCGGTGGAGGTCGGCAACCTGCTGACCTTCTCGGAAGTGATCGTCGAAGGCGCCATTGCCCGCCAGGAATCGCGCGGCGCCCATTTCCGCACCGACTACCCCAAACGCGATGACGGCAGGTTCCTCAAGCACACCCTGGCCTGGAAGACGACCGAGGGCGTGCGGCTCGATTTCAGCAAGCCGGTGGTCATCACCCTCCACCAGCCCCAGGAACGGAAATATTAAGGAGACGCGCCATGGCCAAAGAGAAGATTCAAGTCAAGATCCTGCGTTACAATCCCGAAAAGGATAAAAAGCCTCGTTGGCAGACGTTTGCACCGGAAGTGGACGCCGAGGCCACCGTGCTTGACGTGCTCAACGAGATCCACTGGCAGCTCGACGGCACCCTGGCCTATCGCCGCTCCTGCCGCAGTTCGATCTGCGGCTCCTGCGCCATGAAGGTCAACGGCCGCAACGTGCTGGCCTGCGAGACGCCCATGCATCGTTTTGGAAAAAAACTGCGCATCGAGCCGTTACCCGGTTTTGCCATTCTCAAAGACCTGGTTGTGGACCTGGAGGAGTTCTTCGACAAATTGCAGCGCATCAAGCCTTACCTGATCCTCAAAAAACCGATCCCGGACAAGGAATTCCTGCAGTCGCCCGCCCAGCTGGAGGAGATCGGTGAATCCACGCTCTGCATCCTCTGCGCCGCCTGCACCTCCTCCTGCCCCTCGCTCTGGCCCAACCCCGACTACCTGGGCCCGGCGGCCATGCTCAAGGCCTACCGCTTCATCTTCGACTCGCGCGACGACGGCGCCGACGAACGCCTCGGCATCATCAACGACCGCAACGGCATCTGGCGCTGCCACACCATCTTCAACTGCATCGAATCCTGCCCGAAAAAAATCAAGATCACCGAGTATTTATCCAGGCTGAAAGTTAAAACCGTCGAGAATTCGATCTAATTCTATCAAGTAACGACGCTGGGCAAGCGCGGTCTGGCGGACCGCTCCGGTTTAAAGAATACTAAACCACCATGCCGTCGAAGAGGTGGATGGTGCGCTGCGAGTGGGCGGCAATGCGGTCGTCGTGGGTGACCATCAGGATGGTGCGCCCCTCTTTCCAAAGCAGGGTGAAGAGGGCCATGATGTCTTCACCGCTTTTGGAATCGAGGTTGCCGGTGGGCTCGTCGGCCAGGATGATGGGCGGGTCGTTGGCCAGGGAGCGGGCGATGGCCACCCGCTGCTGCTCGCCGCCCGAGAGTTCCACGGGCCGGTGGCTGGCCCAGTCGAGCAGGCCGACCAAGCCCAGCAACTCGCGTACCCGCTCTTTTCTCTTTTTGTGCGACTTGCCGTTGAAGAGCATGGGCAGCTCGATGTTTTCATAGGCCGTGGCGTAGGGCAGCAGGTTGAAGTTCTGGAAGACGAAGCCGATTTTCTGGTTGCGGACTTCCGAGAGCTGGTCAAAGGAGAGTCCGGCCACGTTGCGCTCCTCCAGGTAGTAGGAGCCTTCCGTGGGCGTGTCCAGGCAGCCGATAATGTTCATCAGGGTTGATTTGCCCGAGCCGGAGGGGCCCATGATCGAGACGAATTCGCCCTTCTCGATTTTCATGAAAATGCTTTTCAACGCCTGCAGCGGCTGGCCGCCGGTCATGTAGACTTTGCTGATGTTGCGGAAATCGATCATCGCTTTCTCCTATTCGTAGCGCAGCGACTCGACCGGATTGAGCCGCGAGGCGCGCAGGGCGGGGAAAATGCCCGAGAAGAATACCAGAATGCCCAGGATGGACAGGAAGACCAGCAGGATGTCGCTGGCAAACTCCGGCCGCAGCAGGTAGGCTTCGATGCCGAAGCCATCGTAGCTGATCGGGATGGTGCGTACCAGCGAAACGATGTTGAAGGCGATCAGGCCGCCCCAGAGCGCGCCCTTGGAAAAGACGAACAGGGTCTCCAGGAAAAACTGCAGCACGATGTGGCGGCGCTTGGCGCCCAGCGCCATCTTGATGCCGATTTCGCGGGTGCGTTCCTTGACCACGGCGTACATCAGGTTGGTCACGCCCACGGCGCCGATGAGCAGGGTCAGAAAGCCGATCAGCCCCAAAAATATTTCGATGCCGGTGAATATCTTGTTGTTCAATCGGGCGACCTTGATCGTGTTCCAGACGTTGATGGCGTATTCGTCGTCAACCGCGAAGCGGTATTTCCGGCCCAGGATTTCCCGCACCCGGTTGTCGACCAGCAGGTTGGCGTCTTGGCTGGCGGGCTGAATGTGGATATAGTCGAGATACTGCTGGCTGTTGATCTGGGCGTAGGTGGAGAAGGGGATGTAGGCCTGCTCGGCATCGGGGCCATTGTACATGGAGTTCTGAAACTTCTTTTGCAAAATTCCGATGACCGTGAAGGGGGTGCGGTTGATGTAAATTTTCTGCCCCAGGGGGTTCTCGCCGGCGAACAACGTCGCTGCCATCTGCCAGCCGAGGAAGGCCACCCGGCGGGAATTCTTCTCGTCGTCGGCGTTGATGAAGCGGCCGCCGCTGGCGGCGATCTGGTTGCGCATGATGGCAAATTCGGAAAAAACCCCGTGCACCGTGCGGTTGGCCTCGTTGCTCTTGTAGCGGACCATATCGCCGTTGAAGCTTTCGGGGCCGATGAGTGCAATTTCCGGTATCAGCCGGCGCAGCAGGTCCACGTCTTCGGCATAGAGCCTGATCCGCCTGCCCTTGGGCAATCCCTGGAAATCCTTGGTCGTTCGTCCGTCGCCAATCATGATCAGGTTGTCGCCGAGTCCTTTGAAGCTGATGCGCGACTGCGTGGTCAGGCCGCGGCCGAACGACATCAGCAGCAGGATCGAGAGGGTACCCCAGAAGATGGCGAAGGTGATCAGGGCGGTTTTTTTACGGCGCTTGCGGAACTCGCTCCAAAACAATTTCAACAGCTCGGTTTTCATCTCATTTCCTCAGGGCTTCGATGGGATTGGTGGAGGCGGCCCGCCGGGCCGGCATCAGGCCGGATACCACGCCGATGATCAGCAGGATGGCCACGGTGGCGATGCCCACGGTCGGATCCAGCTGGGGAATGCCGATGTACTCCTTGATTTTTTCGACGGGAATCGCCCGCAACACCGTTGCCGCCAGGAAAAATCCGCCGCAGCCGCCGATCAATACGATCATCAGCGCTTCGCTGAAGAACTGCAGGAGGATGTGCCGGCGCTTGGCGCCCACGGCCAGCTTGACGCCGATCTCGCGGGTGCGCTCCTCCACCACGATCATCATGATGGAAGCCACGCCCACGCCGCCGACCAGCAGCGTGAACGAACCGATCATGCCCAGGAAGATGTTGAAGGCCAGTAAAAAGACATTGAATTTTTTTTCGAAATCGGAAACATCCCAGATGAAGAGCGCGTCCTTGTCCTGCGGCGCAAAACCGAGCCGGCTGCCCCAGAATTCGCGGATGCGCTCGATAAGGACGGCGGATTCCTGGGCGGCGGCTGGCTGGAAGATGAGATTGCTGACATACTTCTGGCCGTAGAGGGCGTCCAATGTCGTCCAGGGTATGAAAGCGCAGAGTTCGTCCCGCTGGCCGTTGTAGTTGCTGTTCTGGGTTTTTTCCTTCATCACGCCGATAACCAGAAAGGGCACGCCTTCGATGAGTACCTGGTTGCCGACGGGGTCGCTGGCGTGGAAGAGCTGGTCGGCCAGGCGGTTGCCGAGGAAGCAGACCCGGCGCCGGAATTCCAGGTCGGTCGGGTCAATGAAACGGCCCTGGGCCGGGATGGTGTTGCGCATGGCCTCGAACTGGCTGTTGATCCCGCGCACGGTGTTGAGGGATTCCTCCCGGCCGTAGCGGATACGCTTGTTCTGGATGTATTCGGGCGAAATGCGCAGGATCCCTTCGACCTTGAGCGGGAGCTCCTCCACTTGCTGGGGGGTGATGCGGATCGGCCGTCCCTTGGTCAAGCCCTTGTAGGCCATGGTGGTGCGGCCGGGGAAAATGAGCACCATGGCCTGTCCCATGCCGCGAAAGCTCTTCATGCTCTGGCGCTGGACCGAGCCGCCGAAGGCGAGAAGCAGGATCACGGCCAGCGTTCCCCAGATGACGCCCGAGAGAGTCAGAACGGTGCGCAGCGGCTGGCGGTAGAGATCCCGGAAGAGGCTGCGGAAAAAAGTGAAAATCATTTAATTTCGCGCGGCGGCCGTTCCACGACGGTTTCGCCTTCTTTGAGCCCCTGTAAAATTTCCACGTTCAGACCGTCGGAGAGCCCGGTGCTGATCTCCTTTTTTTCAATGGCGTCGCCTTTTTTTATTTCCACGAGTTTTTTCCCGTTTTCGAAAAGCAGCAGCCGTTCGGGCAGAAGCAGGACTTTTTTTCGTTCGCGGATTTTAAGGTAGGCCGTTGCCGAATAGCCGGCGCGCAGCCCCTTGCCCTGCACGGCGGTGATTGACACCTCGATGTCAAAGAGGGTGGCGTTGCCCTCTTTTTTCGCTTTGGGGAAAATGCGCTCCAGGATGCCTTCGATGCGGGTGTCGGGCAGGGCGCCGATCTGGATGTCGGCCTTCATCAGCGGCTCCAGCTTGCCCACGTCGATCTCGTCGACCGTGCCCTTGAAGAGCAGCTTGCCCATATCGGCCAGGGAGCAGATTTCCGTTCCCGGCTGGTAGTTGGTCAGCGGCACCACCGGGTCGCCCTGAAACACGCTCTGCGACAGGAGGATGCCACTGATCGGCGACTTGATCAGCGAGTCGATTTCGCGGTTGGCCATCTTGATGCGGCCCTTTTCCAGCAGTTCGAATCGCTCGCTGGCGATGCTGTAGCGCAGGCGGTTGCCGTCATATTGGTTCTGGGTGCTTTCCATGTCGGCGTCGGCAATCAGTTTGGCCTTGTACAGGCTCGGTCTTGCGGTCCAGCTCGCTGCGCGACTGGTTCAACGTCACCTCGGCCACTTCCATGTTGCGCCGCGCCTCGGCATACTCCAGGGGCGTGGGGTTGGGCGAAATCTTGATCAGCGGTTGGCCCTTTTCCACCCGATCGCCGACTTTGAAATAGACTTCGGCAACGATGCCGGGAATGGTCGATTTGACCTTGATTTCCTTTTCCGGTTCAATGGTGCCCACGGCCAGCGCCCGTTCGACGATGTCACCGCGCGTCACCGCCACGAATTTAATCTCGTTGCCGTTTTTCTTGCCGCCGGCGAGAAGGAAAACCAGGGCGACCACCAGCAGGACGAGCAGAATCGCTCCGAACAACCATTTTTTCATGATGCACCTCTATGGTTCAGATAAATTAAACGTGAAAAGGAGGAACAAGGTTCTCTTATTCGCTACCTGGCGTTAAACGCTTTCGCTTTTTTCGAAGAAATAGGCGCCCAGCGTGACGGTCAGCAAGGAAAAACCGATCATGATCAGCAGATCGGCCGGCAGGGCCAGGGCCGAATGCTGGATCAGCGCGGCGCGCAAACCGTCCACGCCGTAGGTCAAGGGATCGATGTAGGCGAGGGCTCGGACCGCGACCGGCAGGTTTTTCATGGGGAAAATGGCGCCCGAGAGAAAAAGGAGGGGGAACATAACGAAGCTCATGATCACGTTGAATCCCTGCATGTCACGCATGTTGGAGGCGAAGATGAGCCCCAGGCCAATGAAGGTGGCCGAGGTCAGGATGGCAAAGAGCAGGGCCAGCAGCAGCAGGGGCAGGGAGATAACACGGAAACCCAGGATCAGGGAGATGCCGAAGATCAGGAACACCTGGACCAAGGTAGTGGTCACGCCGCCGGCGATGCGGCCGAGCACGATGGAGAGACGGCTGACCGGCGCGACCATGATCTCCTTCAAAAAGCCGAATTCCCGGTCCCAGAGAACCGAGAGGCCGGCAAAGGTGGAAGAGAAAAGGATGCTCATGCCCAGGATACCCGGGACCAGGTAGCTGATGTAACGCACTCCCTGGGGTACTCCCGGCAGGGAAGTCCGACTGAATCCAGCCCCCAAAAACAAAAGGAAGAAAAAGGGCATCATCAGGTTGCCGACGATCTGCGCCTTGGAGCGCAGCAGCCGTTTGATGGTGCGCAACCAGAGCACGTAAATGGCGACCGGTTGAATGCCCTTCATGTCAATGTCCCCGGAAGCCGTGCATCTTGGCCCACCGCTCGTTGCCCGACGCCTCCTGCTCGCGGATGGTCCGCCCGGTGAAGTAGAGGAAGACGTCCTCGAGGCTGGGCTTGTGCAGGCTGACCGAGTGCACCGGCGCGCCCGCCGCCTGGGCCAGGGTAACCAGCTCGGGAATGCGCGTTTCACCTTTTTCCATGGTCAGGCTGAGATGGCAGTTGTGGCGTTTGACAACCTTGATCCAGTCGATCCCTTGCAATTGGTTTAGCAACAACTCGCAGTGGTCACCGGCGATTTCGAGCTCCACCACATCCCCGCCTAGGATGTCCTTCAGCCGGGACGGCGTGTCCAGGGCAACAATCTTGCCGTGATCAATGATGGCGATGCGGCTGCAGAGGTAGTCGGCCTCCTCCATGTAATGGGTGGTCAGGATGATGGTCACGTCGCTTTCCTGGTTCAGCTTCTTGATGTAGTCCCAGATATGGCGCCGCGTCTGGGTGTCCAGGCCAAGCGTGGGTTCGTCCAGAAACAGCACCCGCGGTCGGTGGATCAGCCCGCGGGCGATTTCCAGCCTCCGTTTCATGCCTCCGGAGTATTTCTCGACCAGGGTTTCGGCCTTGTCGACCAGATCGACCAACTTCAGTACCTCGGCGATCCGCTCGTTCCGTTCCTCCTTGGGCAGCCGGTACATCAGGGCGTGGAACTGCAGGTTTTCGCGGCCGGTCAACTTGTTTTCCAGAGCCGGATCCTGGAACACGATGCCGATGGCGCGGCGCACGTCATGGTGGTTGCCGCTCAATGGAATTCCGCCCACTTCGGCATACCCCGAGGTGGGCTTGAGCAGGGTGGCCAGCATGTTAATAGTGGTGGTTTTGCCCGCGCCGTTGGGGCCGAGCAAGCCGAACAGCTCGCCCTCGGCCACGTCGAAGGAGATGCCATCCACCGCCGTGACCTCAGCGAAACGCTTGACCAGATTTTTTATTTTGATGGCTGGCATGGAAATTCCGGAAGCGGATTGTAGCACGGAAACGCAAGCGGCGCAACACGGTCATCCTGAAGTCCGCAAAGCCAATGCGCTCGCGCAAATCCATTGACAAAAAAGGAAGTGTATGTTAAGAAATAATTTAAAATTTAACATTAATTCTGCTGTCAGGAGGAGATCGTGATTCGAAAATTCACTGATGTTTTGTTGTTGCTGCTGTTGGCTGTCTTTCTCAATTAAAGATCTTTGAATAAACGGTGATTAAACCCAGCGGTTCGCTGGCGGTGCTTCTGCTGCTTGCGCCGCTTGGTCAGGGACTCGCTCTCCAGCAGCAGGCAGCCGCCGCCGACCAGGCCAGGCTGGCGGAAATTTTGGAGCGCACCGCGGCCTACTGCGAACAGGTCAAGGGCATGGCTTTTAACTTTTTCTGTACCGAAAAGATCGAGGAGGTGACCTATTCGTTCAAGCGGCGCTATGTCCGCAAAACAACGGGGACGGTCACCGATCCGACCTCGGGAAGAGCGGTTAGCGCCGAAGCGATGGGCAATGAGCCCATCCTCGAGCTGGAAAACCGGCGGATCGCCACGCACTCGCTGGTCTATGACTACCAGATGGTCAAGGCCGACGAGACGATTATTGAGCAGCGGAGGTTGCTGGAAGAGAACGGCCAAAAAAAAGATGAGGCCGACACCCGGCTCAAAACCGCGCGCATGCAGTCGAAATACCTGGTTTTCGGGCCGGTCGGTTTCTTGAGCCGCTCCTGGCAGAAAGACTTTTCCTATTCCATTTTGGGACGGGAACAGCTGGAGGGCCGGGAGGCCGTTGTCATTCGCGCCGTACCCCGCTCCGAGCGGAAGGACAATTACAATTTCGGCCGGATCTGGGTCGACAGCGGCGACTTTTCGATCCGCAAGATCGAGTGGGAGCCGGCATCGTTGAAAAATTTGCAGGACGAGCTGACTTCTTCGATCGGCGATCTGCGGCGCCGCGTGACCTGGACGGTGGCCTATGGGGTGGAAAAGAACGGGGTGCGCTTTCCCAGCCGCCAGGTGATGGAGGAAATTTACATCACTCCCAGCGGCAAGGAGACGCCCAAATACCGCGCCGTGTTCGACTACGGCGAATACAAATTCTTTACCGTCGGCGTGAATGTGTCGGAAGAAAAAATCATCAAGTCGCCGGGTATTCCCGATTCTACAGGTGTTTTTTGACCAGGGTCGAGCAGGTCGGGCAGGTCCATGCCGATTTTTTTCAGGTGCTCGACCGTGGGCACGCCGTTCGGGCGACCAGCCGCGGCGCTTGTAAACGGCGTCGAGTCAGGCTCTCGTACTGCTCCTCGCGGTACCGGCGCAGGATCTTGATCTTTCTCTTCCGTGCTCTTGCCTGTGGGGTCGATGCCCTGTTTCTCCTGCAACTGCTTGTCGTAGCGTTCTTGCGCGCGATTCGTATTCCTCGACGGTAACCGGGCCCATGGCGCGGTAGGGCGGGTGGTCTTCGGCGCGCTTGCCGTGGCCCATCTTCAGGTTGAACGACGCGCTGGAAGTTGTAGACCCGCTCCGACTGCAGCATCAGCTCTTCCTTGTCGATGCTTCTCGCCGGTGATGGCGTTGTAGATGTCGACGTAGTTCTGCACGTGCTCGGGCACCTTGTTGGGCTCGGGCTGCTCGGCGTTGTCGGCCGGCTCGATGTCGTTCCAGGGAAGCTTGCACAGCCCCTGCAGTCCGAACCAGGTGCGGAACATCGGGAAGTAGTGGAGCGCCTCGGCCTTGTTCTCGAAGGTGGGGAGCATGGTTGTTGACCATGTCCATGAAGATCAGCCAGGCCTCGTCGTGCTGCGGCCCCTTGTTGGTCAGGTAGTAGCCGCCCTGCTGGGCCAGCGACTCCTTGGACTGGTATTCCGACTGCTCCAGTCCCTTGCCGTGCATGCCGATGTCCTTGAGGAACTGGGCGTCGGCGCCGTAGTTCTTCGACGAAGTACTCCTGCATGTATTTGACGCCCTTGCCGGCGATCAGGCCGAACCCCTCGCCGCGGGCCATCTGGTGCATCAGCTCCAGGGCCGCCTCGCCAGTTGCCCCAGGTCATTTCCAGGCCGCCGGTGCGCTCCTTGTTCAGGATGCCGTTCTCGTAGCAGTCCATGATGAAGGCGGTCAGGGTGCCGAAGGAGATCGTGTCGATGCCGTAGGTGTCGCAGTAGAAGTTGATCTCCAGGACGGCATCCGGGATCGAAGATGGCCGGGTTGGAGCCGCAGCCGGCCACGGTTTCGTATTCGGGGCCGTCGACCATGACCTTGTTGCCCTTGGTAGGGGCCGGTGCGCAGCACGAAATTGTCCACGGCGTGGGCGCAGGACAGGGTGCAGCCGAACCAGCAGCCGTCGGGCATGTTCTGCGTGAAACGATCCTTCCAAACCCAGGAGGCCAGCTTCTTGGCCTCGGGGTGGCTGGCCGTAGCGGAAGTTCATCATCGGCAGCAGGTCGTAATCGTCCATGATTTCGACCAGGTGGGCCGTGCCGATGGTGCGCATGTGGCACTGCTTGTCGTCGAGGGCCATGATTTCCTTGTGCAGTTTCAGGCCCGTCTTCTGCAGTTTCTCCAAATCGGCGGGATTGTTCGACTTTGCCGGTCAGGCCCGAATACTTGACCACCAGGGCTTTGAGCTTCTTGTCGCGGAAGACCGTGCCGGTGCCGCCGCGGCCGGCCTGTTTCAGGCGCATGGCTTTGCGCCGCTTGTCGTAGTAGGAAAAGTTGAGGCAGCCGATCCAGGCGTGCTGGGCGCCGCGGCCGGCCGAGACCGACGGAGACGTGTTGCCGTTCGCGCTCGTTCTCGGCGAACATGTCGACCAGCTGCTCGGCCAGGATGTGGGAATCTAGAGACTCTCCGGGTGCCTCAAAGATCTGGATCAGGCCTTTATTGCCGTCGATATAAATCATTGTCTCGGTTTTCGCTTTGCCCTGGATCTCCAGGGCGTCAAACCCGGAAAATTTGAAGTAGGGCCCGAAATGGCCGCCGACGTTGCAGTCGATGGGCATGCCGGTCTGCGGCGAGATCGTGGTGACGATGGACTTGCCCGAACCCGGATAGTTCGTGTTGCCGGCGATGGGGCCGCAGGCGATGTTGATCTCGTTTTCCGCAGAATCCCAGCGCGTCTTCTCGTTGACCGCATCCCAGAGCAATTTCAGGTCGAAGCCCTTGCCGCCGATGAACTTGCGTTTCATTTCTTCGCTGACCGGCTTTTCCTTGATTTCCATACTGGTCAGGTTGATGTACAGGGTGCGCATGTTGTAGCCGCGCAGCACCGGTTTTAGTTCGTATGGGTATTCCTTGAGCAGTTTGTGCTGCGCCTTCAGGGCATTGATGTCGTAACTCTTTCTCGCTCATTTCACTTCTCCTTGAGCGCGATTTCCAGGGCGTCGGCCGGGCACTCTTTGGCGCAGGATCCGCAGGCGATGCACTTGAAGGGCGTGCTGCCTCCCTTGGACAAATACATGGTTTGGGTCGGGCAGATGGCCACGCAGGCCAGGCAGTTGATGCACAGGCTCTTGTTGAGCATCACCACTCCCTGCTTGTTGGCGGTCAGAGCCTGGGTGGGGCATTCGGCCACGCAGGTTTGGCACTGGTTGCAAACGGATAGCGCATAGTTGCTCTCACCCGAGGCCTCGACCCTGATCGACGATTTATCCGTGTTGTCCTCTTTGAAATAGAGCTTGGAGCAGACGCCCATGCAGATGTTGCAACCGATGCATTTCTGGATAATCGTTTTCAGGTATTTCATGGACCTAGGTGCGAACCTCCTGGGGCGTGTCGCGGTCAATGGTGATCTCGATGCGGCGGGGCACAGGCGGGATCTCGTCGAGCGAGCGGATGAACCCTTCGATCACCCCGCTCAGCGCCTGCTGGACAAAGGGATTGAGCCGCACCGGCTCGCCGTTAATTTTCAGGTTAATCCTGTTGGCCATGGTACTCCTCCATGAATTGCCCGATGCCTTCGATATTGTCCATGGGGAAAAAAGGAATCCGCACCCCCGGCGGGGGCCGGTCGCCGACCACGGCGGCCAGCCGTTCGGCAGGAAACTTCAGCGGCTGACCCAGGGTCGAATTGAACACCTCGATGATCGGCAGGTGGGGCTGGCTGACGCCTTCCATCAGGACCAGGTCGTTTTCCTGCAAGGCGGAATGGAGCCGCCTCCAGGGATCCTCGCCCTCGGCCAGGGCCACCATCTGCAGCATCTGGTGCTGGGACAGCAGGAACACCTCGTCGGCCCCGGCTTGCAGGAAGTGCTGCGAGTCCTTGCCCTGCGGTTGCAGGTCGTAGGTCTCGGAAATTTTCTTGACGGCGATCACCCTTTTTTTTGCTTCTTGAAATGGACGATCAGGCGGGAAATCAGCGTGGTTTTGCCGCTTCCCGACCAGCCGGCGATGGAAAAGATCGTCATCGGGTAATAATAATATAGAAGGCGTTTTGAGTCAATCCAGGCACAGACATCTCCCTTATTTCGATTACCTGTGACAGGGAAGTGACGCCAATCTCTGGTTGGCTTAATCCATTTTCTTGATTTATCTGCTTAAACTTGCTTCATCTCCCAGGTGCCGCCGCAGCCCCTTGAATTTTTATAGGTGCCGTGGCCGCTCCATTTGCCGTCTTTGAAACAGAGTACGCCTTTGGCTCGGGTCTCTTCAGGGGGGGGGCCGGCTTTTTTAATGAGTAACGCTATGGCGCAGCAGTTCTGCGCTCCGCGCATAACGGTGCCGGTAAATTCTTGTGCGCTGCCGTCTTTGGCATTCACTATCTTGCCCCAGATTTTTGGACCGCAGTTGGGCGCCTGGAGAATGGTCATGATGAATTCGCCGCGATCCGGCTTGGGGCAAGTGTGGGAGGCGATGGCAACGTGAATTCCCTTGTACTCGCCGGCGATACAGCACGGTCTCTTCGCGGCGATTTGCGCATGAACGACCGTGACGGTTAAAAGCATGAGAAACGCAAAAATCCCCACACAAGCGATCAGTTTTTTCATGAAATCCTCCTATTTTTTTTAGTATAGTCCAAGGGAATTTTATTTGCAAGTGGGCGTCTGCGCGCGCCGGTTGTGGTTTACTCGGCCGGACAAATTCGTTATAATAAAACCGTGAGAATATTTATCGGCATCGGCTTGGATGAGGGAGTGAGGGAACGCATTGTCCGCGAGCTGAAACCCTTTCAGAAGGCAGGCACGCCGATTCGCTGGGTGGCTCCGGAACACATCCACCTGACTCTCAAATTCCTCGGCGAGGTCGGCGAAGAGGTCTATCCCCGGCTGGAACAGGCGCTGGCCGGTCAGGCCTACGGCATCGGGTCCTTCCGCCTCCGCGTGCGTGGGTTTGGCAAGTTTCCCGCCGGCAGCGAGCTGCACGTGTTCTGGGCGGGGCTGGAAAAGAGCAGCGAGTTGGAAAAACTTTTTCAGCAGGTGGAGGAGGTGGTTGGCGGTTTCGGTTTCCCCCGCGAGACCCGCGATTTCCAGTCGCACATCACCCTGGGCCGCAACAAGGCCCGTTTCAATTTCAAAGGCGTGCTGGAGCTGCTTGAGGAGAATTGCCAGATCCCTCTGGGAGAATTCACCGTGTCCGGCTTCCGTATCTACCGCAGCCAGCTGACCTCGCGGGGACCTATCCACACCGTTTTGAAGGAGATCGCGCTTGCCCAGCCATGAAATTTTGTTTATCCTCTGCTCCTACCTGCTGGGCGCTGTTCCCTTCGGCTATCTGATTTATCTGGCCATGGAAAAAAAAGATATCCGCACAGTGGGCAGCGGCAATATCGGCGCCACCAATGTGCTGCGCAGCAAGGGCCTGGGGGCGGCGTTGCTCACCGTTGTTCTGGACGTGGGCAAGGGGGTGCTGCCCGTCGTTTACGGCCAGGCCCATTTCGCTTCCCCGCTGCCGGTCATTGCCGGGGGCGCTGCAGCCGTGCTGGGCCATATGTTTCCGGTCTATATTAAGTTCCGCGGCGGCAAAGGGGTGAGCCCGCTGGTCGGCGTATTTCTTGTTTTCCAGTGGACGGCCCTGGTCGTGTTCCTGTTGGTTTTTGTCACCGCTATCGCCCTGACCCGCTACGTCTCCCTGGGTTCGCTGCTGGGAGTGACGGCCCTGTTTATCGTCGTGCTGTTGACCCGCGGCAGCGAAGTGGTGCTGGTGGTGCTGCTGCTGGTTCTGCTGATTTTTTTCCGCCACCGGACCAACATCCGCCGCCTGTGGGCCGGCACGGAGAACACGCTCAGTTTCCGCAAACAGGTTCGCCATGGATAAAATTCTGGTCGTCGGCGGGGGCTCCTGGGGTACCGCGTTCGCCGACTATCTGGCTGCCCGCCACCGCCGGGTCCGCCTCTGGGTGCGCGAAGAGGAGATCGTCCGGGCCATCGCCCGCGACCGGCAAAACCCGGTCTTTTTGCCCGGAATCCGGCTGCGCGAGAACCTCATGGCTGTGGACGACCTGGCTGCCGAGGCCCGCTCCGCCGACGTGCTGGTTTTTGCCGTGCCCTCGAATTTCAGCCGCCGGATTTTTCAGGATCTGCGCGGACACCTGCAGCCGGAACAGATCCTGGTCAACCTCTCCAAGGGGATCGAGTCTTCATCGTTGAAAACCCTCTCCCAGATCGCTGCCGACGTGTTCGGGGCCGACGTCCTCGGCCGTTGGGTCACCCTGTCGGGGCCTTCTTTCGCCCGCGAGCTTGCCCAGGAGTTTCCCACCGCCCTGGTCGGCGCGTCGTCCAATTCGCCTCTCCTCGAACGCCTGCAGCGGGAATTCTCCTCAGCGATTCTGCGCATTTACCGCACCGCCGACCTGATTGGTGTGGAGGTGGGAGGCGCGGTCAAGAACGTGATGGCTATCGCTTCCGGTATGGTCAGCGGACTGGGCTATGGGTACAACACCACCGCCTCGCTGGTCACGCGGGCCAGCATGGAGATTTTGCGGTTGGGCCTCCACCTCGGGGCGCGGCCGGAAACCTTCTGGGGGCTGGCCGGCATCGGGGACCTGATGCTGACCTGCTTCGGACCCCTCTCGCGCAACTTTCAGTTGGGTCGGGAGATCGCCGGCGGCAAGACGCTGGCCGAGATCCAGAGCGCTACACCCATGGTGGCCGAAGGGGTGGAAACGGCGCGGGCGGTCCAGCTGATCGCCGAGCGGAGCGCCATCGAGATGCCGATTTCGGCCGAAGTCCACCGCGTGCTCTTTGCGGGCAAAAATCCCCGCCGGGCGGTGGAAGATCTGATGACCAGGCGCCTGAAAGCCGAATGGAGTATAAACTAGAGTTTACGGTCAACGAGATGCCTCAGGTGTTCTACCTGAACAAGGATGAGGTTTCGATTGGCAAATTGCGGGACAACGATCTGGAGCTCCAGGAGGAAACCGTATCCCGCCAGCACTTCAAGCTGGTGCGCTGGGAAAGAACCTACAAGCTGCTGGACCTTAAAAGCACCAATGGCACCTATGTCAACGGTCAACGCGTCCAGGAAAAGGTGCTGAAGGTCGGCGACAAGATCACCGCCGGCCTTGTCACGATGACCTTTCTGCCCCTCTCCAGCGAGGAGTCGTACCAGGACGACAAGGACCAGCAGATTTCCCTGGTGATGCCGCTCAAAGACCTGGAGCGGGCACCCGAGAAAGTCGGGCTGACGGTGGAGGAACCCAGCTTCCTGGCCTCGCTGACGCGGCTGGGCAAGTCGTTGATCGCCAGCCTGGACATCGAGGAGAGTTTTCAGAAGCTGGCCGAAGTGATCAGCGAATTCATCCATCCGGAGAAAATCTTGATCTTCTACTACGACGAAAAGCAGAACGACCTGCACCTGAAATACACCTACTGCCGCGACCGCCAGAAGGAGTCGCGCAGCAACATCTCCAAATCCATCGCCTTGAAAGCCATCCACGAAAAGGTGGCCATTCTCTCCTCCCATACCCGTAACGACGCCCGCTTCGACAGCGCCAAGAGCATCATCATCTACGGCATCACCTCGGCGCTGTCGGTGCCCATCTGGACCAAGGATTCGATCTACGGCCTGATTTACATCGATACCACCAGCTTCGCCCACACCTTCGGCGAACGCGACCTGGAGATGATGTCGCTGATCGCCAACTTCGCCGGTTTCGCCATCGAGGGGATCAATTCCCTGGAAAAGCTAAATCGCGAGCGCAAGCTGCGCGCCCGGCTGGAACGTTACCACTCGCCCGCCGTGGTCTCCAAACTGCTGGAGTTCCAGGAGGAGAAGACGGGGGAATTGGCTGGTTACCGGGAGTCGGAAGCTTCGGTCCTGTTTCTGGACATCGTCAATTTCACCACCCGCGCCGAAAAAATGAAACCCCTGGAGATCGGAGTGTTCCTGAACAATTTCTTCAGCGAGATGACCGAAATCATCTTCAAGCACAACGGCACTCTGGACAAATTCATCGGTGACGGCATCATGGCCGTTTTCGGCGTTCCCTTCGAGTACCCGGAGCATGCCGAACTGGCCATTGAAACCGCCCTGGAGATGGCGATCCGTGTCGGCGAGATGAACCGCTCCTTGCCCGATAAAAAGCGCATCCAGATGCGCATCGGCATCAACTCCGGCAAGCTGATTTCCGGAGATTTCGGCTCACCCAAACGCATCGAGTACACCGTGCTGGGCAACACCGTCAACATCGCTTCGCGTTTGGAGGCGACCGTGGCCCAAGCCGACGAGATCGTCGTTTCCGAGGCGGTGTACCATAAGGCCCGGAACCGTTTCGAGTTCGAAGCCCTGGGCGAACAAAATCTGCAGGGCATTTCCAAACCGGTAAAAGTCTATAAAGTCATCGGTAAGCGAGGCATGACATGAGACATCCACACATCGTATTGGTTTTGACGCTGCTGGCCGGCGCCTGCGTGTCAACTCCCCAGGCCGACCGGATTCCCCGCAGCGGTCCGCAAGCGGCGGAGTACCTGCTCAACCAGGGGGTCGCGGCCCTGAACCGCGGCCAGCTGGACCTGGCCGAGCAGAAGTTGCAGCAGGCGGTGCAACGAAACCCGATGCTGCTTCACGCCCGCAACGCCCTGGGCCTGGTCTACACCTACAAGCGGAATTTTCCCAAGGCCATTGAAACCTTCGAGAAGCTGCTGCAGCTCAGCCCCGAGTACTACGACGCCTACAACACCCTGGGCGCCATTTACATCGAGTTGAACCAGTTTGACCGGGCCAAGGAGAAGCTGCTGGTGGCGGCCAACGCCAAGGATTACCTGACGCCGGAGAACGCCTTCGCCAATCTGGCAATTCTGGAGCTCCGCAACAACCGGCTGGACGCGGCCAGCCGCTACATCGGCATGGGATTGAATCTGAACAACAAGTATGCCCTGCTCTACAACCTGAAGGGTACGGTCGAGGAAAACCAAAACAAGCTGAAAGAGGCGGCGGAAAGTTACACCCGGGCGCTCTCCCTCCAGCCTGACCCGGATGTCAACACCCTGCTCAACTGCGGCCGCGTTTACGCCAGAATAGGCGAAAAGAAGCAGGCCCTCGACGTTCTGGAAAAGGCCCTGGGCAAGGTCCGGGACAACGCCGTCAAGCAGGAGATCGAGCGGCTGATCAAGAGCCTCGACGAGCGAAAGGACTGAAGCCGTTTTTCCAGGTGCGCCGGCGCCATTGACTTTTGGGTGCCAATTCCTATAATGAGAAATCTCGCCGGTGGCCTTGGGCAACGGAACCTTGATCGGCTTTAGGAGGCATGGATGAAAACGTACATCTGCAAGATCTGCGGTTATGTATACGATCCGGCCGAGGGTGACGTCGAATCGGGCATTGATCCGCAGACGGCCTTTGAGGATATTCCTGATGACTGGGTGTGCCCCGTCTGCGGCGCCCCCAAGGACGATTTCGAACCGGTGTGATGAGCCCGGCTGGAGAGCCGCGGCAACTCGGGAGGAGATGTGTCTGTACGCAAGGTAAAAGATAATATTTATGAAGTCGGTGCCGTCGATTGGGACCGTCGGCTGTTTGACGAGCTGATCCCGCTGCCCGATGGCACCTCATACAATGCCTACTTGATCCGGGGTCAGAACCACACCGCCCTGCTCGATACCGTCGATCCGACCAAGGCCCAGGAGCTGCTGGCTCACCTGGAAGAACTGGAGGTCAAGCGCCTTGATTATCTCGTTTCCCATCACGCCGAGCAGGACCATTCCGGCTCCATCCCGGCCGTGCTGGCGCGGTACCCCGAGGCCCAGTTGGTGACCAATGAGAAGTGCCGCGGCTTGCTGATCGATTTGCTGCATGTCCCCGCCGAACGTTTTCGGGTCGTGGGGGACGGCGAGACGCTGGCGCTGGGCGGCAAGACCCTGGAATTCATCCTGGCCCCGTGGGTGCACTGGCCGGAAACCATGTTCAGCTACCTGCGCGAGGAGCGCATCCTCTTCACCTGCGATTTTCTCGGCTCGCATTTGGCCCAGAGCGAGCTATTCCTGGTTGACGAGCCGCGCACCCATGCGGCGGCCAAGCGCTATTACGCGGAAATTATGATGCCTTTCCGGACAAATATCCAGAAGCACCTGGAGCGCATTCAGAAGCTGGCCATCGATACGATCGCACCCAGCCACGGCGTGGTTTACCCGAAGCCGGCCTTCATCCTCGATGCGTACCGCGACTGGGTTTCGGAACGGGTGGCCAACAAAGTGCTCATCCCTTTCGTTTCCATGCACGGCAGCACCCGGCGGATGGTCGAGCATCTGGTGGCGGAGCTGAGCGGCCGCAACATCCCGGTGCTGCCCTTTAACCTGACCCGCGGCGACATCGGCGAGCTGGCCCTGGAGCTGGTGGACACCGCCACCCTGATTATCGCCACGCCGGCGGTGCTGGCCGGCGCCCATCCGGAAGTGGTTCTGGCCGCCTACCTGACCAATGCCTTGCGGCCCAAGGTGAAGGTGGCGGCTATCATCGGCTCCTACGGCTGGGGCAGCCGGCTGCTGGAAAGCCTGCAGGCCATGCTGGGCAATCTCAAGGTGGACATGTTGGAGCCGGTGCTGGTCAAGGGATTTCCCCGACCGCAGGACCTGCAGGCGCTGGACCGGCTGGCCGACCGGATTGTGGAGAAACACCGCTCGCTCGGTTTGCTGTAAACCCAGAACGCTGGGTGCTGATACATCCTGTCCGGAGGATTACCTCCGGAATGGATGGAGGAGGTGCCGCATGGTGCGCAAGATAGCTGCCGGAGCGGTCGTGCTGGGACTGCTCGTGATGCTTTTACCCGTACAGGGAGTGGCCGCTCGCCGGGTGTTTCTCGGTTCGCGGCTGGCCGATTTCAAGCTCGACCACGACGAGATTCTGGTGACCTCGGTGCGGGGCGAGTTCAGCAAGCTTTTTTTCCGCGTGACCCGTAACGACCTGGAAATATTCAGGCTGATTGTGGTTTTCGGCAACGGCCAGCGCGACGATATTCCGGTCAAACTGATTTTTCAGGAAAAGGAGCGCTCGCGGACCATCGACCTGCCGGGCCTGAGGCGCTTTATCCGCAAAATTATTTTTTACTACCGCACGGTCGGTCCGCTGCGCGAAGGCAAGGCCGACGTCCGGGTCTGGGGCATCCGCTAGGTTCGCCAGCGGCGACCCCACCCTGTTTTTGTAAGCGATTTTTTTTTCGGGGCATTTGTCTACCCAACGCGCAGGGATGCTGTTATAATCGAATCTGGATGGAGCACGCATGATTGAACGTTACCAAGTGCCCGAGATGTCCCGGATTTGGAGCGAGGAGAACAAGTTTCGCCGTTGGCTGGAAGTGGAGCTGGCCATCACCGAGACCTGGGCCGAGATGGGCCAGGTGCCCCGGCGCAGCCTGACCCACATCCGCCGCAGGGCCGATTTCGATATCGGCCGCATCCAGGAGATCGAGAAGAAGGTCAAGCATGATGTGATCGCCTTCCTGACCTCGGTCGAGGAGCATATCGGCCCCGACTCTGCCTATCTGCACAAAGGGGTGACCTCTTACGACATTGTCGACACGGCCCTCTCGCTGCAGCTGCGAGAAGCACTGGACTGGCTGCTGAAGCGGGTCGATGCATTTTCCCGGATTTTGCTGGAAAAAGCGTTCGCTTACAAAGATCTGCCGGCCATCGGCCGCACCCACGGCGTGCATGCCGAGCCGATCACCTTCGGCGTCAAATTCCTGATCTGGTACGAGGAGATGAAACGCAACCGGCGCCGGCTGGCCAGCGCTCGGGAAACGATTTCGGTGGGCAAGATCTCCGGCTCGGTGGGCACCTACATCCATTTTCCCGCCGCGGGCGAAGCCAGAGCCCTGAAGAAACTGGGCCTGACGCCCTGCCGAGTTTCCTCGCAGGTCATCCAGCGCGACCGCCACGCCGAGGTGCTGGCGGCGCTGGCCATCCTGGGCACCACCCTGGAGAAGATCGCCGTCGAAATCCGCCATTTGCAGAAAACCGAAGTGCTGGAAGCCGAAGAACCGTTCAGCCGCGGCCAGAAGGGCTCCTCCTCGATGCCCCACAAGCGCAACCCGGTCCGCTGCGAGCGCGTTTCCGGCCTGGCCCGGTTGCTGCGCGCCAACCTGGCGGTGGCCCTGGAAAACAACGTGCTTTGGCACGAACGCGATATCTCCCATTCTTCGGCCGAGCGGGTCATTTTGCCAGATTCCTTTCATCTGGCCGGTTTTGTGCTCGAGGACATGATCGATATCATTGGCCACCTGAACGTCTACCCGGAAAACATGCGGCGCAACCTGCTGCTCACCCAGGAGGTCTATTTCTCGCAGAAGGTGCTCACCCTGCTGACCGAGAAAGGGCTCGCCCGCCAGCGGGCTTACGAGTTGGTCCAGCAGCTGGCCCTGCGAGCCTGGCAGGAGAAAATCAGTTTCCGCCGGCTGGTTTTCGGCAATTCCGAGATTCGCCGCCTGTGCCGTCCGGCCGAACTGGAAGCGGCCTTTCGCCAGAAAGACCTGCTGGCCGGCATCCCGCCCATTTTCCGGCGCTTCCGTCGGGAGTTTCCCGGGCCGAAGAAGGTGCGGGGCTGAATGGCGCGAATCTTCCGCGTCTACGCCGAGAAAAAAAAGAGCTTTGCCGTGGAAGCGCAGCGCCTGCTGCACGATCTGCGCGAGCTGCTGGGCATTTCCGGCCTGAGCGGCCTGCGCCTGCTGCAGCGTTACGATGTGTCGGGGATTTCCGGCCGCGAATACCGCCGGGCGCGGAGCACCATTTTTTCTGAACCGCCGCTCGATCACGTCTACGACGAGACCTTCCCCCGGGCAGCGGCGGACACCGTTTTCGGCATCGAGTACTTGCCGGGCCAGTACGACCAGCGGGCGGACTCGGCCGCCCAGTGCCTGCAGCTGATCAGCGGGCGGCAGCCGCCGCTGGTGCGCCACGCCAAAATCATCGTTCTGGAAGGGGCGGTCCGCAGCGACGAGCTGGCCCGGATCAAGGGCTATTGCATCAACCCGGTTGATTCCTGCGAAGCGGCGCTCTCCAAGCCGCAACGCCTGGCACAGGCAATATCCCGGCCGCCGGACGTGGAGCAGCTGGCGGGCTTCCGTCGGCCTGGGTGAGAACGAGTTGGAGAACCTGCGCCTGGCCATGGGCCTGGCCATGGACCTGGACGACCTGAGATTCTGCCAGGCGTATTTCCGCGACCAGCAGCAGCGCGAGCCGACCGTGACCGAAATCCGCATGCTCGATACCTACTGGTCGGACCACTGCCGCCATACCACCTTCCGCACCGAGCTGGAACGGGTGCAGTTTGCCGAGGGGGCCTTCAACGAGCCTGCTCGGGAGGCCTTCCGTCACTGCCAGCAGGTCCGCGCCGAGCTCAACGGCAGCGAGCCGCAGCTACTCTCGCTGATGGAGATCGCCCAGCTGGGCATGAAGGAGCTGCGGCGGCAGGGTCGGCTCGGCGACCTCGAGGTGTCGGCCGAAGATCAATGCCTGCAGCATCCGGGTGCAGGCCGAGGTCGACGGCCGTCTGGAGACCTGGCTGGTGATGTTCAAGAACGAGACCCACAACCATCCCACCGAGATCGAGCCCTTCGGCGGCGCGGCCACCTGCCTGGGCGGCGCCATCCGCGACCCGCTCTCGGGCCGGGCCTACGTCTACCAGGCCATGCGCGTGACCGGCTGCGGCGATCCGCGCGGCGCCGCTGTCCAAGACCCTGCCGGGCAAACTGCCCCAGCGCAAGATCACCACCGAGGCCGCCCAGGGTTTCAGCTCCTACGGCAACCAGATCGGCTTGGCCACCGGCCAGGTCACTGAAATCTATGACGAGGGTTACGTGGCCAAACGGATGGAAATCGGCGCGGTGATCGGCGCCGTGCCGGAAGGCCAGGTTCGCCGCCTGGAGCCCGCAGCCGGGAGATGTGGTGCTGCTGGTGGGCGGCCGCACCGGCCGCGACGGCATCGGCGGCGCCACCGGTTCCTCGAAGGCCCACACCGAAAGCTCTCTGGCGAAATGCGGGCGCCGAAGTGCAGAAGGGCAACCCGCTGATCGAGCGCAAGCTGCAGCGCCTGTTCCGCGATCCGCGGGCCAGCCGCCTGATCAAGCGCTGCAACGACTTCGGCGCCGGCGGCGTGGCCGTGGCCGTCGGCGAGCTGGCCGACGGGTCTGGAGATCGACCTCGACGCCGTGCCCAAAAAATACGACGGACTGGACGGCACCGAACTGGCCCTCTCCGAATCCCAGGAGCGCATGGCCGTGGTGCTGGCCGCGGCCGACGTGCCGGCGTTCATCGCCCTGGCCGCTGCTGAGAATCTGGAGGCCACGCCCGTGGCTACGGTCAGCTCCGAGCAGCGGTTGCGCATGCGCTGGCGAGAAAAAGTCATCCTCGACGTGGGCCGCGATTTTCTCAACAGTGCCGGCGTGCGGCGCCGGCGTGCGGTTTTCATTGTGGCACCTCGGCCGGAAAACAACTTTTTCCCGAACACGGCGGCCGCGGCACTGGCCTCGGGCAATGACCTGGTTTCTCGCTGGTTGGCCACTCTGGGCTCCCTGGCTGTCTGTTCGCAGCAGGGCCTGGTCGAACGCTTCGACGCCAGCATCGGGGCGGCCACAGTGCTGGCCCCCTGCGGCGGCTGCCACCAGACCACCCCGGCCGAAGGCATGGCAGCCAAATTGCCGCTGCTGACCGGGGAGACCTTTACCGGCATGATAATGACCTTCGGCTACAACCCGCGCCTGGCGCGCTGGAGTCCTTTTCACGGGGGGATGTTCGCCGTGGTTGAGGCGCTGGCCCGGGCGGTGGCCTGCGGCGGCAGCCACCGCTGCGCGCGTCTTACGCTGCAGGAGTATTTCGAAAAACTTGGCCGCGACGAGGTCAAGCTGGGGCAAGCCGCTGGCAGCCCTGCTCGGAGCTTATGAAGCCCAGCGGCAGCTGGGTATGCCTGCCATCGGCGGCAAGGACAGCATGTCCGGCTCCTTCAACGACCTCTCTGTTCCGCCCACGCTGGTCGCCTTTGCGGTGACGCCGATGGACGTGCACCGGGTGATTTCGCCGGAATTCAAACAGGCCGGTAACGCGGTGGTCCTTTTGCCGTTGGCGCGGAACGAGGTCGAGATACCCGATTTTTCAGCCCTGCATCGAATCTACGACCTGGTGGAGCAACGCATTGGCGAAGGCCGGATTCTTGCCGCCTGCTCGGTCAAGGCCGGCGGCCTGGTCGAGGCGCTTTCCAAGATGGCCTTTGGAAACCGACTGGGCCTGGCGTTTTGTGAAGCGGTCCCCGAAACGCTGCTCTTTTCTCCCGACTACGGCTCCCTGGTGCTCGAGGTGGCGGCGGGCGAGGATCTTTCCCTGTTTTTTGCCGGGATCTCCTATCGGCTGCTGGGCCGGACGCAGGAGCGGCCGGTCATCGATGTGAACGGCTGTTCGATCGATTTGGACGAGGCGCTGGCCAAGTGGCAGGCACCGCTGGAGTCGGTATTTCCCACCCAGACCGCAGATGAGATAAATATAACAAATTCAGTTATATATAAACAGCCTCAGTTCGAACAACGCCCCGCTCCCTGCCGTCGATCAATGGCCACCCGACCGCGGGTCTTGCTCGCCGTATTTCCCGGCAGTAATTGCGAGTACGACACGGCGCGGGCGTTCGAACGCGCCGGCGCTTTGGTCGATACGCTGGCTTTTCGCAACCTGACGGCTGAGGCCATCGAGGAATCCGTGAAGGAAATGGCCGCCCGGCTGGCGCATTCCCAGATCCTGATGCTTCCCGGCGGCTTCAGCGCCGGCGACGAGCCCGAGGGTTCGGCTAAGTTCATCACTGCCGTATTGCGCCAGCCCCGCATCCGCCGGGCGCTGGAACGCTTCCTCAAAAAGCAGGATGGCCTGATCCTGGGCATCTGCAACGGCTTCCAGGCTCTGATCAAGACCGGGCTACTGCCCGGCGGCGAGTTCCGCGAGCCGGATGCGCTGTCGCCGACCCTGGCGGTCAACACCATCGGCCGGCACGTGGCCCGCATGGTGCGCACCCGGGTGGTTTCCGTGCTCTCGCCCTGGTTCAGCCGCTGCCGGGCGGGCGAGATCCACACCGTTCCCGTTTCCCACGGCGAGGGCCGATTTGTGGCTCCTGCTGAACTGATCGCCGAGCTGTTTGAGCGGGGTCAGGTGGCCACCCAGTATGTGGATCTGGAAGGCCAGCCTTCGGTCGACATCCGCTTCAACCCCAACGGCTCGCTGGCGGCCATCGAAGCGATCACCTCGGCCGACGGCCGCATCCTGGGCAAGATGGCCCATTCCGAGCGCATCGCGCCTTACACCTTCGTCAACATTCCCGGCGACAAGGACCAGAAAATTTTCCAATCCGGCGTGGACTACTTCAGCTAATTTTTTCTTGTATCGCTTTTTCTGTTTTACCGCGAGCTGCGGAATCAGGCTTTGGGCGTGGCTTTTCTGGCCCGGGCTTCCGCCACGATCTTCTCTTCCAGCGCCTTGGGCAGGGGCGTGTAGCGGAGAAACTCCAGCGAATAGTTGGCCCGGCCGCTGGACAGGGAACGCAGCACGGTGGCGTAAGAGAACATCTCCAGCAGCGGCACGGTGCCGTTGACCTTCTGGGAACCCTTGCGGAAGCGGCGCATGGCCTCGATGCGGCCGCGGCGGCGGTTGAGGTCGCCGATGATCTCGCCCATGTACTCGTCGGGGGTGTTGATCTCGATCTTCATCAGCGGTTCGAGCAGCAGGGGCGCCGCCCGGCCGATGCAGTCGCGGATGGCCAGTTCGGCACAGGAGCGGAAGGCGTGGTCGCTGGAATCCACCGCGTGAAAGCTGCCGTCGCTGAGCACGAACTTGGCGTCGATCATCGGGTAACCGGCGTATAGCCCCTGGTCCATCACCGCCCGGAATCCCTTTTCCACGGCCGGGATGAACTCGCGGGGGATGTGGCCGCCCTTGACGCTGTTGACGAACTCCAATCCCCGGCCGGGGTTGGGCTCCAGCCGGAAGACGATGTGGGCAAACTGGCCGCGGCCGCCGGTCTGTTTCTTGTACTTGTAATCTTGAAGCACTTCCTGCTGGATGGTTTCGCGGAAGGCGACCGCCGGCGCGCCCACCTCGACGTCCAGCCGCTGCTCGGTTTTGAGGCGCTCGACGATGATCTCCAGGTGCAGTTCGCCCATGCCGGAGATGACCGTCTCCTCGGTCTCTTCGTCGAAGCGCACCTTGAAGGAGGGATCTTCCAAAGCCATCTTGGACAGGGCCAGTCCCAGCTTGTCGCGCTCGGCCGGGTTGCGGCTGGAAACGGTCAGGTCGATCACCGTTTCCGGCACGTGGATCTTTTCCAGCAGGATGGGATGCGCCTCGCTGCACAGGGTGTCGCCGGTGGCCGTGCCCTTCAGACCGACCAGGGCGACGATGTCGCCGGCGCCGACAGCCGGAATCTCCTTGCGCTCTTTGGCATGGATACGCAGGATGCGGCCGATGCGCTCGCGCTTACCCTTGCTGGCGTTGAGGACATAGGAACCGGAGTGCAGCTCACCCGAATAGACGCGCACGAAGGTCTGCTGTCCGACGTAGGGGTCGTTGATGATCTTGAACGCCAGGCCGGCGAAGGGCTCTTTGGGCGTCGGCTTGCGCAACAGCACGGCGTCGCCGCCCCCCGCATCGCCGCCGGTCACGATCCCCCGGTCGGTGGGCGAGGGCAGGTAATCGACCACGGCGTCGAGCAGCGGCTGGATGCCTTTGTTCTTGAAGGCCGTGCCGCAGAAGACCGGCGTCAGGCAGAGGCCGAGCACGGCGTGGCGGGTGGCGCGCCGGATGTCCTCGATCGGGATGTCGCGTTCCTCGAGAAATTTGGCCATGAGCTCTTCGTCGTAGTCGGCCAGGGTTTCCAGCAGCTTGGCGCGAAAGCGGCGGGCTTCCGCCAGGTGCTCGGCCGGGATTGGGCTGGGCTGTACCTCGCTGCCGCTGAAGGTCAGAGCCTGCATGCGCACCAGGTCGATGACGCCCTGGAAATTCTCCTCGTCGCCCAGCGGCAGCTGGTAAAGCACGGCGCTGGCCCCCAGCATCTGGTTCATCATCTCCACGGTCGCCTGCAGGTCGGCGCCCGGGCGGTCCATCTTGTTGACGAAGGCCAGGCGCGGCACCTTGTAGCGATCGGCCTGGTGCCAAACCGTCTCGCTCTGAGGCTGCACGCCGCTGACCGCGCAGAAGACCATGATCATCGAGTCGAGCACGCGCAGCGAGCGCTCCACCTCGAGGGTGAAGTCGATGTGGCCGGGGGTGTCGATGATGTTGATCTGGTGGTCGCGCCACTGGGTGGTGATGGCCGCTGCCGAGATGGTGATGCCCCGCTCCTGCTCTTGCTTCATGAAATCCATCACCGCCTCGCCGTCGTGGACCTCGCCGGGCCGGTGGATGACACCGGTGAAAAACAGGATGCGCTCGGTGGTCGTTGTTTTGCCCGCGTCGATGTGGGCGACGATGCCAATGTTGCGGATCTTCTGCAGCGCGGCGCTTTCCATTCCAGACTCCTTGGGGCTGAGGTGCGGTGGGGAACACGCCAGGGAATTGCTCTATGGCTGCGGCCTCTTGCCGGGGCGCACGAATTCAGGAGATTCCAACCCTCACAACAGCTTCAACCTGAAAAACTATTATAGCACGAAACGGGATCGGCCGCTACCCCGCCCGCGGCTGCCGGTCTGCATTTCCTGCGGGGGTTGACAAAAGCGGGGCCGGATTTTAAGATGGGCATATCAACGAGGTGGAGCATGTTGAAGAAAATCAGCTGGATCGATTTCATTAAAATCAGCTCGCCCCAATATTACGTGCTGCTGGTCACGTCGGCCGGCGGCCACACCAACCTCACCGGCATTTCCTGGTTCAGCATCGTCTCCTGGGAGCCGCCCCTGCTCATGCTTTCCATCCGCAACAGCCGTTACGGCTACGAGCTCCTCAAGGAAAATCCCGAATTCGTCGTCTGTTTTCCCGCCGCCGGCCAGCAGGAGGCGGCGGTGATGTGCGGCCAGAAATCGGGCCGGGATGTGGACAAGGTGAAAAGCGGCGGTTTTGAGCTGGTTCCGGCCACCCGGGTGTCCGCCCCCCTGATCCAGGGCAGCACCGCCTGCCTGGAGTGCCTCAAACGGAATGAAATCAGCGTCGGCGACCACCAGCTGGTCGTCGCCGAGGTGCTGGCCTGTCACGGCGACGTGGAGCGGACCGCCCATGTCTACACCACATCGTACAACAGGTTCTACAACCTGGATTTTTCCGGCAAACGTTGACCGCTGCTCTTTGGTTTTCTTTTTATGGCTAGAGGAATTCCACCGGTACGACCGACGTATCGATGACCTTGGTCCCTTTCTCGCTGAATTGCACCAGGTATTTGCTCTCGGAGAGGGTGTCGATGATCTTGCCGCGTCCGAAAAGGGGATGGCGCAGGAAACGCAGGCCGGGTTTTTCAATAGCGGCGACCGCGGCCAGTTCGGCATCCTCGAGGATACTCGGCGAGCGAATAGGCGCGGCTGTACCGGTCGGGGTGAATGTCGAGCAGGAAGGGCGAGAGGCGGTCGGAGGCGCTGGAGAGCACCAGCAGCGAGACGGCGCGGGTGGCCGCCACGTAAAACAGGCGCCGCTCCTCCTCGATCTCCTCGCGCTCGCGGTGCAGAAAAAAGGGCATGTAGGCGCCATTGAGACCGCAGACGAGTACGGTGGGAAACTCCAGCCCTTTGGCATTGTGCATGGTCAGCAGGAAGGCCTTGACTTTTTCGGGCGCCGTCTTTTCGCGTGACTCCAGCAGCAGCCGGTCGAGCAGGCCGCTGAAATCCTCGCCGGGGTTTTCACCTTCCCATTTTTTGATGAACTCCCCCAGTTCTTGGATGTTGAGCGACCGTTCCTCTTCGCCCTTCTGCTGCAGGATTTCCAGGTAGCGGGCGCGGGCGAGCAGAGTTTGCAGCTGCTGGGAGACGGGCAGCGCGGAACGTTGCTCGTGAAGTTCGGCAACGGCGGCGAAGATCGGCCGGCCGGCGAACTTGTCCGGCTGGAGCTGCTGCAAGGTCCGAAACAGGGAGAGGGATTGCTCGCGGGCATGGGCTTCCAGGACCTGGAGGGTCTTGGCGCCGATGCCCAGGGGCAGGAACTCGATCAGGCGCAGGAAGGCCAGGTCGTCGTCGGGATTGAAGACCAGGCCGAGCAGCGCCAGGCAATCCTTGACCTCCTTGCGCTCGAAGAAGCGCAGGCCGCGCAGGATCTGGAAGGGAATGCCCCGCTTCGTAAATTCGCTTTCCAGAGGCAGGGACTGGGAATTGATGCGGTAGAGCAGGGCCACGGGCAGGAGGTCGGGCTTCTGCTCCGCCAGTTGCAGAACAAACCGGGCCAGCTGTTCCGCCTCATCTTCCTTGGAACGCGTCTGGAGCAAGTAGACGCGGCTGCCGGCGGCCGACTCCGACCACATGGTCTTGCCGCGCCGCTGCAGGTTGCGGCTGATCAGGTCGTTGGCGAAACCAAGGATCTGGCGGGTCGAACGGTAGTTCTGCTCCAGCTTGATGATGCGCGTGCCGGGAAAATCCCGCTCGAAGTCGAAGAGGAAGCGCACGCTGGCCCCGCGCCAGGAGTAGATGGCCTGGTCGTCGTCGCCCACGGCGGTGATCCGGTGATGGCGGCCGGCGATCAGCCGGATCAGCTCGTACTGGTTGGGATTGGTGTCCTGGAATTCATCCACCAGCACATAGCGGAACTTGTCCTCGTATTTTTCCCTGAGTTTTTCCACGTTCTGCAGCAGGGTCACGGCCAGGGAGATCAGGTCTTCAAAATCCCAGATCTGGTTTTCCTGCTGGTGGGCGAAGTAGCGGCCGAACAGGGCGATCTCCTCATCGTCGAAGCCACGCTGGCGCAGCACCTCGGCATGGTTGGGGTAGCAGAGGTTCATTTTGGCCAGGTTGATCTTGCGCAGCGCCGCTTCGCGCATGTCGTTGGTCCAGTGGGCAAAGCCGTCGGCAGCCAGCTTGTCCATGAGCTTGCGCTGGTCGGTTTCGTCGATCACCCGCCAGCGGGCGGAAAAGCCGAGCGCCCGGCCCGACTCGCGCAACAGGCGCAGCCCCAGGGAGTGGAAGGTGGAGATGGAGAAGAGCCGGGCCGCGATGCCGGTCAGCGCTTCGATGCGGGTCTTCATCTCCTCGGCGGCCTTGTTGGTGAAGGTCAGGCCCAGGATGTGAGCGGGCGCCAGTCCCCTATCCTGGACCAGGTGGGCGATCTTGTGGGTGATCACCCGCGTCTTGCCCGAACCGGCGCCGGCCACGATCAGCAACGGCGAGGCGTCGTGCAGCACCGCTTCCCGCTGCTGGGGGTTGAGTTGGGCGAGGAGATCAGTGGCCATCGCTGCCGCGGATCAGGGGCACGAACTGCACGGGAATCAGGTCGGTCTTCTTCAATTTGCCGTTCGCGTCCTTTTCCACCAGCAGCAGGTCCTGCACGGTCGAGGAGTAGCTGACCGGGATGACCATGCGGCCGCCCCGAGCCAGTTGCTCGATCAGCGGCGGCGGAATGTGGTCGGGCGAGCAGGTGACGATGATGCCGTCGAAGGGCGCATGCTCCTTCCAGCCCAGGTAGCCGTCGCCGGTCTTGAAAACGATGTTGCGGTAACCCAGCCCGCCGAGCAGCTTTTGCGCTTCGCGGGCCAGCTTTTCCTTGATCTCAATGGTATAGACGTCCTTGACCAGTTCGGCCAGGATGGCCGCCTGGTATCCGGAGCCGGTGCCGATTTCCAGCACCTTCTTGTTGAAGCTGGGAGCGATCACGTAGGTCATGATGGCCACGATGTAGGGCTGGGAGATGGTTTGGCCCTCTTCGATGGGCAGCGGGAAATCACCGTACGCCTCCGGCCGGAACTCCGGCCGCACAAAGAGATGACGCTGGACCTTGAGGAAGGCGTTGCGGATGCGCGGGTCGGTGATGCCGCGCTCCTGGATCTGCTCGCGGACCATTTTCTGGCGCAGGGCGGCGTACTGCTCTTCGGAAAGCGGGTGGCAATAGGCAAATAGAGCTGCCAGCGCCAGCAGGACGGCGAAAACGCGTTTCATGATTTCATTGTAGCAGATCGAAACACGGATGTAAAAGGGCTCCTCCCGGCTCAGCAAGGCAGGTTGCACGGCAAGGTTGTGGTGGGGCACGCTGCCAAGGATGAGTTTGAAATTGCAATAACGGACGCCGTGCTCGGTTTGGAATTGCAATTCCGGGCGACAGGAAAATGAAGGTGATATAAAAAGGCCAGGCCAATCAAATTTTTGAACAAGGAGGCTGAAATGAAAAAAATGGTTTTTCTGCTGGTGCTTCTGCTGTTGAAAGGGACGGTTTTTTGCGCGCAGAAGCTGGAAAAGGAGTTCCAGGTGGCATCCGGCAAGAGACTGGAAGTCAATCTCAAGTCGGGCGGATCACTAAATATCACCGGCTGGGACAAGGAGCTGCTCACGGTCAGCGCCGATGTCTCGGGGCGCGATGCCGAGGAAATCAAGCTGGAATTCAGCGAAACCGCTGCCGGGGTTGCCATTGAATCGCATTATCAACGGAACGGCGGCAACCACAGCGGCAGCGCCCGCCTGGAGATCCGGGTACCGCGAAAGTTCGACCTGAAGCTCAAAACCATGGGCGGGGAGATTCGCATCGCCGGCGTGGAAGGCCGGATCAACGGCACCACCATGGGCGGCGCTTTGGAACTGCGCGATTTGAAAGGCGATATCCATCTGACCACCATGGGCGGCGAGATTTCGCTGCGCGATTCCGATCTGGACGGCAGCTTGCGTACCATGGGCGGCCGGGTGCTGTTTGAGAACGTCAAGGGCGACGTCAAGGGAACGTCGATGGGCGGTCAGGTCATCCTGAACAATGTCCAGCGTCGCTCGGGCGAAGCGACCGGCAGCGAGGTGCACATCCGCACCATGGGCGGCGCCATCCACGTCAACGAGGCGCCCGCAGGCGCCGATGTGGAGACGATGGGCGGGGAAATCCGTATCCGTTCGGCTCAAAAATTTGTCCGTGCCAAAACCATGGGCGGCAATATCACCATCGAGGCAGTCGATGGCCAGGTCAAGGCAACCACCATGGGCGGGGACATCCAGGTGGCGATGACCGGTGATGCCGAGAAAGGGAGTCGTGACGTGACCCTGACCTCGCTGGGCGGCCGCGTCGAGCTTGCCCTGCCGGCCGACCTCTCCATGGAAGTGGACATCGAGTCTGGCCTATACCGAAAACAGCCGCCAGGACTACCGGATCGTCAGCGATTTCCCCTTGGACCAGCAAAAGACCGCCCAGTGGGATGAGAGCCACGGCACGCCCCGTAAGTACATCTACGGCAAAGGTCGCATCGCCGGCGGGAAAAACAAGATCGTGATCAAGACCGTCAACGGCGATGTCGTTTTAAAAAAGAACAAATAAAAAGGAGGAACCATGATCCGAACAATTCGTACCGCAGCACTGGTTGGACTGGGATTGCTGCTGCTCAGCCTCCCGGTCCGGGCCGGTGACAAACAGGAAGTCCGCAAGACCTTCCAAGGCAAGTCGGAGATCAGGATCAAGACCGTTTCCGGCGATTGCATCGTCAAAAAGGGAAGTGGGAACGCGGTGGAAGTCCACCTGGTCTATGATTACCGTCCGGCTGGCAGCTTCGAACCCGTGTTCAGCGAAGAGGGTGACAAACTGGTCATCAAGGAAGAGATGCGCGATTCGAATTCGGGAAGCTCGACCTGGACGCTGACGGTTCCGGCAAAGACCAAAATCGATTTTTCCAGCGCGTCGGGCGATTTCAAGCTCTCGGGCCTGGAGTCGTGGGTGATCGTGCGCACCGCATCGGGGGATCTCGAACTGGCGGATGCCTCGGGCACGTTCACTCTGCACACGGCCAGCGGCGACGTTAAACTCACGGGACTGGCTGGAAAGATCGAGGCTCAATCTGCCAGCGGCGATTGTATGGCCGAGCATCTCAGCGGAGAGGTTTCTCTGCACAGCGCATCGGGAGATGTGAGTCTGGACGGGGCCAAAGGCATGCTGGAGGTAAAAAGCGCCAGCGGCGACATCAGCGCCAGCGGCATTGAACTGGAAGGCAGCAGCAAATTTTCAAGCGCCAGCGGTGATGTCCGCGTGGTCCTTGCCAAAAGTGCTGCGTTTGACCTGGATGTTTCTTCCGCTTCCGGCGATGCGCAGCTCAATTACAACGGCAATCCGCTCCAGGGTTATTTTGAATTTCAAGCCAGGGCGTCTGACGGCACGATCCGCTCGCCCGTGAAGTTTGATCGCGAAGAAGAAAATGTCCGCTACGGGGAAAAGTATCTGATCAAATCCTTCAAGAAAGGGAGCGACACGCCCCGGATCCGAATCCATACCGCTTCCGGCGAAGCGGCTTTGCTGGAAAGGTAATTTATTCCCGGACCTTCCGTTCGGCAGGGTGCCCGGCTGGGCGAAGCTCCGGCCGGGCGCTCGGGCCTCGCCTTGCAAATCGCGGTTTTCTGGCCTACAATCAGTTGCTGAAAAGGCGATGACTTTTCCACGCAGAACGATTTTTCCTCCCCGGTGGTTGGTGCGGGGTGGAGTCGCCCTTTTATTGGTGTCCGGGTCCGTTCTTTCTCGGCGCGCTTAATCCGGCCGTTGCCCTGGATCATTATTTGATCAGCCGCTGGACTGTCGCCGACGGGCTCCCGCAAAATTCGGTTCGGGCCCTGATTCAGGACCACGCGGGTTACATCTGGCTTGCCACACCCTCGGGGTTGGTGCGCTTCGATGGCGTTCGTTTTCGGAATTTCAACCGCTGGAGCAACGCTCCGCCGGGTTTACTGAATGATGATATCCTCTGCCTCTATGCGGATCGCCAGGGCGCCCTGTGGGTGGGAACTGGCGGCGGGCTTTTTCATCTGCAGGGAAACCGCTGGCAGAGTTGGACGAGACATGAAGGTCTGGCTGACAACGTCGTGCAAGCCATTACTCAGGATGCGCAGGGGAACCTCTGGATTGGCACCGCCAGCGGACTGGGCTGTCTGAAAAAGGGAATATTCCGGATTTATCGCAGCCGTGATGGCTTGTGCGACGATGCGGTGACCGCCCTGGCCGCTGACGGCACGGGGATCTGGGTCGGCACTCCCAGGGGATTAAACCGCTTGGCGGCGGGAACGCTCAGCACCTGTTTACCTGCCAACGGTCAGGCTCTGCGCGGCATCAAAGCCCTGACTTTGGACCGGACCGGCGCTCTTTGGATTGGCAGCGAAATCGGCCTCTACCGGCTTCAGGATGATCGCTGCCAGCCTGCGCCCGCTGCGGCCGGATTCGCCTACCCGGTCAGCGCGATCTGTCAGGATGCCCACGGCACACTCTGGCTGGGAATGCTGGGCGGCGGACTGGCCAGGCTGCGGGCTAACGGAGCCGATCACCTCTCCAGTTTTCAGGGATTCCCCGACGATTTCATTTCGGCCCTGCTGGAAGACGCCGAGGGGAACCTCTGGATTGGAACCGCTGCCGCCGGGCTGCTTCGCCTCAAGGAGCGCCGCGCCGAGCGACTCGACACGGTCAGCGGCTTGCCGGAAAATGTGATCTATCCGCTGCTGGGGGAAGGTCGGGACATCCTCTGGGCCGGCACGCGCAACCGCGGTCTGCTGCGCTTGAAAAATCTGCAGCCGGAACGTCTCTTCACCCGCAACGACGGGTTAGCCAGCGAGCGTATCCGCGTTCTTTGCCCGGATGGCAGCGGCGGATTGTGGATCGGCACCCAGGGCGGCGGACTCAACCGCTTGAGGGCTGGACGGATCACGCCTCTCGCTGATTCCGCTATCCCGGCCAACGCCGACATCCGGGCGGTTTGTCAGACCGGCACGGGAGAGGAAAAGGCAGTTTGGGTCGGAACGTCAAGCGGTCTTTACTCTTTCAGGAAGGAGCATTGGAGTCGCAGCGATGCGGAAGTGGGGCTGCCTGTCGAGGATGTCCGCACCATGCTGGTTGACCGGCAAGGGCGCCTCTGGGTGGGTACGGCCGGCGGATTGTATGTTTGGGAAGGCGAGCGGTTTCTGCCCGCTCCTGCGCCAGCCGGACGTCGCGGCCTGGATGTTCTTGCTCTGTGTGAAGATCACCGCGGCGCGTTCTGGATCGGGATTCGCGATCTCGGACTGCTGCGTCTGGAAGCCGGAAGGAGCACTCTCTACGGCAGCGGCCAGGGATTGGCTGACACCCCTATTTTCTGCATTCTGGAAGACGGCGAGGGGAATATCTGGACGGGTTCCTACTCGGGGGTATCCCGCTTGGAACGGATCCAGCTGGATGCGCTGGCGGCCAAAAAAATCGCTCGTCTGACGCCGTTGACCTTTGATGAGAACGACGGCATGGGAACCCGCGAATGCACGGCCGGCGGCCAGCCTCCGGCCTGGAGAGCGGCGGACGGCAGGCTCTTTTTCCCCACCCTGGCGGGCATTGCCGTTTTTGATCCGGACGCGATCACCGTCAATCGCAGGTCGCCGCCGGTGGTCATTGAGGATCTCATCGCCGATAACCGCTCGCATGGCGGCGAAGAAGACATCCGCCTGCCGGCCGGCACGCGGATGCTGGAGTTCTATTTTACGGCTCTGAGTTTGATTGCACCGGGTAAAATACGTTTCAAGTACAAACTCGAAGGCCTGGACGATCAATGGCAGGAAACCGAACCCGGCCAGCAGCGGACCGCCTTGTACCTCAATCTGGCACCCGGCCCCTACCGTTTCCGGGTCATCGCCAGCAACAACGACGGCCTCTGGAACGAGACCGGGGCCAGCCTGGAGTTCCGGATATTGCGGCCCTTCCAGCAGCGCACCGCTTTTTTCCTTCTGGTTTTCCTGGGTGTGGCTTTGCTAGCGGGAACCATCGTTCTCAGGAAACGGCGGCAGCGGGCACGGAAGCTGCGGGTGAAATACAGGACCTCGGCCCTGAGGGCGGAGCAAGCTGAGGAAATATTCCCCCGCCTCACTCAATTGGTGGAAAGGGAGAGAATCTATCTTGACGAGACGCTCACGTTGCAGTCACTTGCCGGCCGGCTCGGCATTCATGCCAACCATCTCTCGCGGATCATCAACGAACGCGTCGGCCAGAATTTCAACGATTTTGTCAACCGCTACCGCATCGAGGAAGCCAAGAGGCGGTTGCTGGAACCGGAGGGAGAGGAGCCGAATATCCTGGGAATCGCTCTGGAAGTCGGCTTCAACTCCAAGTCGGTCTTCAACACCGCCTTTAAAAAATTCACCGGCCTGACCCCTTCCCGGTACCGGCAAGCGCACGCCGGTAAAAAAGGGGAAAATAGGCAGAACTGAAGCAGGCTCTGGCCTTCAGCCGGAGATCAGGCTGTAGAGAAGCTTGATTTCCTCGGGCCAAAGAGTCTCGTCAATGGTTTCCAGAATCATGGGAAGCTCATCCAGCCGCGGGTCGTTCATGATCAGGCGGAACGGTTCCAGGCCGAGCTCCCCCTTGCCCAGGTTCTGGTGGCGGTCGATACGCGAGGCGAACAGCGCTTTGGAGTCGTTCAGGTGCAGCGCCTTCAGCCAGCGCAGCCCGATGATCCGGTCGAATTCCTTCATGGTCCGTTCGTAGGCTTGCTTGTCGCGCAGGTCATAACCGGCGGAAAAGGCGTGGCAGGTGTCCAGGCAGACGCCGATGCGTTTTTGCTCCTTGACCAGACCAATCAGGTCGCGCAGGTGTTCGAAACGGTAGCCCACGGCGCTGCCCTGGCCCGAGGTGTTCTCGACCACGGCGGTCACGCCCTCGCTCTCGGACAGCGCGCGGTTGACCGACTCGGCGATGCGTTTCAGGCACTCCGCTTCGCTGCTCAGGTTTTTGTGGTTGCCGGGATGGAAATTCAGATACACCAGGCCCAGCTGCTGGCAGCGTTTCATCTCCTGGCTGAAGGCATGGCGCGATTTGGCCAGGCCGTTTTTTTCCGGGTTGCCGAGATTGATCAGGTAGGTGTCGTGGGGCAGGATGTGGCGCGGGTCAAAACCCCGAGTCCGGCAGTTTTCCTTGAACAGGCTGATCTGATCTTTGCCCAGCGCTGCCGCCTGCCACTGGCGCTGGTTCTTGGTGAACAGGGCGAAAGCCTTGGCTCCGATGGCGGCGGCGTTGAGCGGCGCATTCTGCACGCCGCCTTCGGCGCTGACGTGGGCTCCCACTCGTTTCATGGTTTCTCCAGCAATATTGTAAGCGAAGCGGCCGCTGCTGTCCACGGTCACGGCCGCGAGGGCAGTTATGTTATAATGATCCATGGAGTTTTTTCCCGGTCATTCCCGGCCCATGGACAGGTTGGCCGGTCAGACCCTCATCTACGGGCTGCCCACGGTGGCCTCTCGTTTCCTGAATTATCTTCTGATCGTCCTGCACACCCGTGTCTTTCCCGTTGGCGACTACGGTATCATTTCCCTGCTCTACGCCTACGTCAGCTTCATCAACATCCTGTTCATCTACGGGTTGGAGACGGCTTTCTTCCGCTTTTTCAACAAGGAAGAAAACCGGGAGGGCGTGTATGCGACCGCGCTCACATCGCTGCTGGTCTCCTCGCCCCTGCTGACGGCCATCCTGATCCTGGCGTCCCGGCCGCTGGCCGTGGGCTTGAATATCCCGAAACATCCGGAGTACGTGGTTTGTTTTGCCCTGATCCTGGGTGCCGACGCCATCGGCGCCATCCCTTTTGCCCGGCTGCGCCAGGAGAACCGGCCCCTCCGTTATGCGGCGGTGCGCCTGGCCAACATCGGGCTGAACATCGGCTTCAACCTTTTCTTCCTGCTCCTTTGCCCCTGGCTGCACAAAACCGTCCAGGCCCCGGCCGTGACCAAGATGCTGGCCATCGTTTACCGGCCGTCTATCGGTGTGGGTTACGTGTTTGTTGCCAACCTCATTGCCAGCCTGGGCACGCTGCTGCTGCTGTCGCCCGAGATTCTGGGCCGCCGTCCGCGCATCGAGCGCAAGCTTTGGACCTCGATGATGCGCTACGCCCTGCCGCTGGTTTTGGTCGGCCTGGCGGGCATGGTCAACGAAACCATGGACCGAATCTTTCTCAGATTCTGGCTCCCCGGGACGCTCAAATTCAAGCTGGCCAACATCGGCATCTACAGCGCCTGTTATAAACTCTCACTGGTGATGACCCTTTTCATCCAGGCCTTTCGCCTGGCCGCCGAACCCTTCTTCTTCGAACAGGCCAGAGAACAGCACGCTCCCCGGACCTACGCCCGGGTGATGAATTATTTCGTCGGCGTTTGCTCGCTGATTTTTCTCGGCGTCATGGTCTTCATTGACCTGTTCAAGCTGCTGGTCGGCGCCGAGTACCGGTCGGGGCTGGGAATCGTGCCGGTGCTGTTGCTGGCCAACTTTTGCCTGGGCGTGTATTACAGTCTTTCGGTCTGGTACAAGCTGACCGACAAGACTCATTGGGGGGCGGCGATTTCAGTGGCTGGCGCCCTGATCACGATCGTACTCAATCGTTGGTGGATTCCCCTTTTCGGTTACCGGGGTGCAGCCTGGGCGACGTTCGCCTGCTACTTTTCGATGATGATGGCCGGCTTCCTCATCGGCCAGAAGCATTACTTTATTCCCTATGACCTGAAGCGTCTGCTATTCTACCCCGGCCTGGCCATCGGCCTTTACCTGTTCAGCTCCCGGCTGTTGGACCCGGCGATCCGTTCAGTGATGCCGCGCCTGGGCCTGCATCTGTTCCTGGTGGCGCTGTTTTCCGCCGTGGTGTGGTTGCTGGAGAAAACGCGGCTGCCGGCCGTCCGGCCCGGACCTTGATGCCTATCGTTTAAACGGCGTTTTCAGCCGTTCCTCGATCCATTTTCGATCCAGCACGATTCCGTACTGGTCGTGGCGGGTGAAACCCTTGTTGATCGCCAGGGCTTTGCGGTAACGCTCCAGGGCTTCCGACCGCCGGCCGGCCAGATCCAGGATATGCCCCTGCCAGGCCACCAGCCAGGCCGTGTCGGGGTTCAGCTCGGCGGCTTTCTCGAAAGCGGCCAGGGACTCGGGATAATATCCGCTGTCGTAAAGAACCAGGCCGAGCTTGGGCCAGATTCCCTTGTCTGCCGACTTGAGTTCCCAGGCCTTGTGAAACAATTCCACGGCCGGGGGGAACCCGCGCCCGTGTATTCCAGCATCTCCACCGCCCGCGCCAGCTCCGCTGCATTCATTTCCGGAGGCGGCATGACCAGCGGGATTTCGTTGTCGGGGTCGATTTTCGCCTCCTGCAGGGGAGCCGCGCTCTGGAAACGCAGCGTCTGCACATCCAGCAGCCGTTCCGTCCGCTGGCGCTGTCGCGATCCGTCGCTAAACAGAGCCTCCACCGAGACGGGCATTTTCAGGGTCCCGAGTCGTTTGACGGTGACCTCGCTGGCATAGCGGCCGTCCTGGGGATGGCTCTGTTTGGAGATGATATCGTAAGCCGGGTAATGGTTGGAGCGCACCCACTCCTCGAAGAACCAGCCCAGACTGGTGCCGCTCTCCTCTTCGGCGATTTTGCGGAACTGCTCGGTACCCAGGCAGCGTCCGGCGAATTCCTTCAGTGCCCGGATGTAAACACGATCAAAGGTCTCTTTTCCCAGCAGCGCGGCCAGACTGCTGATCACGCCGAAGCCCTTGGAGTGGATGACGATGTTGTTGCGGTCGAACGCCTGAGCGGCGATCTGCTCGGCCGGTAGTTCGATGGTGGTGTCCAGGTGCTCGCGCAGGCCGTTGGCATAATTGGCAAACCAGTCGCTGCTTGCCGAATAGCCGGTGATGCCGCGGGCGCGGCAGTATTCGCGGTCGGCGTAAAGGCCCAATCCGATCATCAGGTAGCTGAAGGTATCGCCGGGCGTGGCCGAGAGCACGTGCTCCAGCCAGTACTGATGGCCGATCTCGTGGGCGGTGATCCAGCGCCACCAGTCGGTATCCTTGCCGGAGAATTTTTCCTGCCCGTGCACCACCACCATGGCCGTGGCCAGGGGATAGCCGCCCATGGGAGTATCGGCTCCGGGCAAAATGGTCAGGCTCCCCTGGGGATAGAAGCCGAAACGCTGGCCGTAGAAATGGATGATGTCCTGGGCCGTTTTGAAGAGCAAGCGGGCGCAGTCGCGGCCGGCCGGGGTGTGCAGGTCGCGCACCAGCACTCCGTCGATTTCACCGGCAAAGACCCCCATGCCTTTGCCCAGGAATAGGCCGAAGGAACGGACCTGGTCGGCGCGGTAAAAGCCGGTTTTGTTGTCAAAGCGGCCACTGCAGGCCAGCGTGTAACCGAACGGGCTATTCACTTTGACGGCGAAATCGTCGTGGGTCTCGAATCCCCACCAGAGACGCGGATGAAAGCCGTTTAATATGATCTGAACCTGATCGGCCCGGGCCGAGATCTGTTTTTCGAAGTTGAGAAGCAGGGCCAGTTTTCCGCCCGGCGGCAACGGCTGGGGCAGGTCGAAGAGCATGGGGGATGGGATGTTTTTCTGCCCCGGTTCGGCCAGCGCCGGCAGCTTGATTCCCGCGCACGTCACATCCACGTTCTGTCCCGCCGCGAGCGCCCAGTTGAGAGCCAGGCGCCGCAGGGGGACGGCTGCGTTGTTCTCGAACTCAATCTTTTCAGTTCCCGAAATCAGCCCCTTGGCCAGGTCGATGCGGCAGTCAATCGTGTAGAAGGCGTGGGGGGGCGCGGCCGGTGCCCAGAAGTCTGGCGCGTCGATCTCGGCCGCGGCCAGAGGCCGGGCCGTGATAATGAAAATAACGGAAACGAATAGAATAATGGTTTTGTTAAACATGCCGCTTTACCTCACGTTTTATCTCTTCCAAATTCCTATGCATGGAATCGATTCACCGCTTCGGGCTCTGGTTCTATTTCTCGGGCATGAACTCGACAGGAAATCGATTTCATCGTCGACATTCGGATTACCTCCTCGCCATTTCTTGATGCAAACGTAAATTTAAATTATAACAAATTGCCAGAATTCCGGATATTCCCCTGCGATTTTCCGTTTCGAGCAAGGAGGTTCAAGAGATCAGCAGGAAGGCATAGCGGTTCATCGGCTGCTGGTAGGCGGAAAGAACTTGAATCGGGTAGCCGGCGCGGCGCGCGGTGGCGAATACGTCAACCGCCAGGGCTTCGGGTGTCGGGCGCGCCCGGAGCGGCTGCAGGCAGGAGTCGCGCGTGCCGCTGCACGTCTCGCACAGGCTGCAGGAGTCCATGTACAGCAGGAAAGCCTTTTCATATCCGGAAAGAAAAACCTCCCGTTCCAGTTCCCAGAGGCGGGCATTGATCTGGCGGGTCCAGGCATGGCGGTCTTCGGGCTTGTCAACTTTTTTTTCGACATGGATAATGAACCCCTGCCTGTATTCCCGGAAGAACTGGTGGCATTCTTTGACTGATGGGGTGTTCGGGGGGCAGGCGGCGTTGCGGCCGTATTCGCTGCAGCCGAAGCGACATTTCATTCGCACCCAGTTCGCGACCACGATCTGACTGGGTTTAATCCATTTAAAGTCGTCAAATCCGTGTTCCCTGATTTTTCTTTCGATTTTTTTCATTCTGTTCAGGGCCATTATTTTCCAACGAATTTTTTTTGCTCTGGTGCCGCCGGGATGACCTTGAACGGTTTGCCGTCGGCGTGGCAGATCAACTGGGTGACGTTGCGGCCGGAAAGCAGACCGACGGGCAGGCCGCCGCCCGGTTCCACCCACTGGCCGGCCATGTAAAAGTTTTTCAGTCCCGGCAGCGTTTTTTTCGGAGGCTTAAAGATGTTTTTGGCGTTGAGCACCCAGCCTTCGAAACTTCCCCGCCAGTTGCCGGTGTAGCGAATGAGCGAGGCCGGCGTGGCCACATCGGTCATTTCCACCTGGGAGGCGAATTTCGGCCAGCGCTGGTTCAGGGCGGCAATGACCTCGTCGGCGATCCGTTTTTTTTCGGCCTCGTAGCGCGGACGGTTGGTCTGGCGCAGCTCCGTCCAATAGCGGGAGTCGCCGGCGAACAGGGTGACGGTCAGCACTGTTTTTCCCGGCGGCGCCAGGCTGGGATCGAAGTTGAAGATCCGGCAAGGAAGCTCGTCGGCGCGGGTCTGGTCGTTGATGACCAGCGGCTGGGCCGGAACGAACACCAGCTGATGGGGTTCGCCGACAAAGGTGCAATTTGCGCCCAGAGCCACCTGCACCAGGGGGGGAACGTGTCCCAGGTGTCGTACATGGCGCGCACCCGGTCGTCCAGATATTTTCCTTCCAGCATTTCAAATATGGTCTGGTGGCCGTCGGCAGCCGAGATCACGGCGTGGGCCGGGAGGGTCTCGCCGTTTTCCAGGGTAACGCCTTTGGCCTGGCCCTTTCTGACCAGGATGCTCGTCACTTTGGAATTGAAATGGATTTTTCCTCCCAGGCTCAGGTAGCGCTCCTCGATGCGGTGGACAAAGGGCAGCGAGCCGCCGAGCGGGTAGCCGCCGCTCTTCTTGTTCATCCAGGCCATGGTCAAGACCAGAAAGAAGGCCGACATCTCGGGCAAGAAGAGATTGAGAAAGGTGCGGCGCAGCAGGGGATTGCGGCAGCGGGCCGCCACATCGGCGGCGCTGAGCCGGCTCCATTTGCGCAGTCCGGGCAGATAGGGCAGGTAGCGCAGAGCCATTTTCAGCCCGTCGGCCAGGTTCATCAGCTCAAGGGCCTTGTTGACGGGCATGCTCAGGTGCGTGAATTTGCGGACGGCTCGGGTAAAGGGCAGGATCACCTTCTTGTCTTCCGGCGCCTTTTCCAGAGCTCCTTTTCCAGCCTGTCGATATCCGCAAACACCCGGATGCGGTTTCCCCGCCGGTCCTCGACGCGCAGGTACTCCTCCGGATTGACGAAGCGGACCTGGTTCAGGTCGATCAACTCGTTCCAGAGCCTGTAAAACGGGTCGGCCGGGCTCGAGCCGACCAGCCAGTGGATGCAGAAATCGATGGTGTAACCCTTGCGCTTCCAGGCCGTGCACAGCCCGCCGGCCAGGCTGTGCATTTCGTGGATTTCCGTGTCGTAGCCGTTCATCTGCAGGTAACAGCCGGCGCTCAGTCCGGCAACGCCCGCGCCGATGATCCTCACTTTTTTGGCCATGGTTTCTCCATGAAGTAAGGAAAAGAATAGCAGATGGCCCGCCGCTTTGCAATTGAAATACGGGGCTTCAGCGGTTGCAAAATTTTTCCTTTGGGTTAAGATAATGGTTTGCCCATGGGCGCTGGAGGCGGTGTGAAAGAGTTTCCTGAGATACCCGGGTACGATATCAAAAAGTCACTGGGTCGCGGCGGCATGGCTGAGGTGTTTCTCGCGGTCCAGAAAAAGCTCTCCCGCCTGGTGGCCATCAAAGTGTTCGTTCCCGACCGCTTTACCAGTACCCGGCTGGTCAAGCGTTTCGAAAAGGAAGCCAAGATCGCCTCGCGGCTGGTCCACCCCCATATTATCACTGTCTACGATGTGGGCCGAATTGAGGACGGCTATTACATGGCGATGGAATACCTGCCCGAGAGCCTGAAGGACAGGATCCGGAAGCAGGGCCGCCTCGACCCCCAGGAGGCGCTGAAGATCCTTTTGCAGATTGCCGCGGCTCTGTACTACGCCCACCTGAAGGGATTCATTCACCGCGACATCAAGCCCGAAAACATCATGTTCCGCAAGGACAACACTCCGGTCATCGTCGATTTCGGCATTGCCCGGGCCATCGAATCGGCCAGCCGACTAACCCAGACCGGCTTTTCCCCCGGCACTCCCCAGTACATGAGCCCCGAGCAGTGCCGGGCCCGCAAACTCGACGGCCGGAGCGACATCTACAGCCTGGGCGTTGTGCTCTACGAGATGCTCACGGGCGATGTCCCTTACAAGGGCGGCGATCTGCGTCTGGTCGTGCTCAAGCACCTCCAGGACTCCGTGCCCCGCCTTCCCTGGACGCTGGCCCCTTTCCAGCCTTTGCTGGACCGGATGATGGCCAAGGAGCGGCGCCACCGGCCCGCCAGCGAGGGCGAGCTGCGGCAGCTGGTTCAGCCGGTATTAAATCCTTTGACCCAGCGGTCGACCGGCCGGGCCAAGCCGGCCCGGAGCGGCGAAGGGGAGAAGACCCTGACCGCCGTGCCCGAAACCCAGAAGGGAACCCTTAAGATCAAAGCAGCGGCTGCGGCCAATAAACGCACAGGTAAACCGAAGCGACGTTTTTACTGGATTGTTTTTATCATCCTGGCCCTGGTGCTCCTCTTCCTGTTGCTGATGCGCTTCCTGTCGCTGGATCTGGGAAAACTGATCCGGCTGTAGCCGCTCCATGTTGAGAAAGTGTGAGGTGGATATCTTTATGTCAATCACCTTAACGTTGGGAAAAAGTAAAATTTAATCGGGCATTTTTTGGGGGACCGTAATCTTTGACGTGTCTTCCATAAATTTTTTCCGCAGATTTTCCCTGGCTTCCCAGTTGTCAAGGTAAAGATGCAGGTCGATGATTTCTTCGCTGATGGCCATGGCGAGTTGTCCAACGCTTACTCGGGCCTGCTTGATATCCTCGCCGAGAGTGTCTCGGACGAAATCTTCGGTTTGCCTGGAGATGATTCCTTCAAGAATATTTTCCGGATCGAGAGTGGAGATCAGTTTGCTTAGGGCAAGAAGTTTTTTAAAGCGCAAAAAAAAGATTGAGTCAATTTCTTTTTGTTGGAAGGCTTTTTTGGCGTCTTTCATTAGCGCTTGAAGTCTCGGTTCTAAGATTTCCCTGCCGCTGCCGCTTCGGGCGAGCTCCTGGAAAGTGGTGATAAACCTATCCAACAGAGCATAACCGGTTTGTGTTTTAGCCGGTTTGTCGGCATCTGCGAAGGTAATCAGACAAAACGAGAAAAGAAAAATTGACACCCACAAAGGTTTTCTTCGACTCACGTTACACCTCCGTAAATTTATTGGAAAATAAACAAAGAAAATGTTCGATGATTCTTTCTTTGAAAAAAATCTCCAATTTTTTCTCCAGGTCTTTTCTGGAGATAGGCTTGAGCATTGCTGGCGCTTCGCTTAACATATTTTCCTGAATATCTTTTTGCCCGGTTGCGGTCATAATTTTTTTTATAGATTCGGCCAAAGGATAAATATTTTCTTCAGTCCGGAATGATTTGAATTCGATAGGTTTTGGCCGCTGCAAGGATGGTACCTGACTGATAAACATTTCCAGAGCTTGGAGGGAGATCAGGGTGGGCCGGGTATGACGCACCGGCAAAAATAAAAATGCGGTGGCAATTAGTAAAACGAAAACGCCAAAAACAAAAACCGGTTTTAGTCTAATAGGGAGAGTTGATTTCCTTTTCTGACCGGACTCAAAACGAATCTGCATACGACTGGCAAAATTGGATTGGCGAAAAAATTGGAGAGCCTCTTCTTCCTCCGCAGCGATCAGCCTACGAATCAGGTCGCCATTCTTTGCGTCGTTATTTTCCGCCATGGTTTTTCTCCTCGATGAATCTTCTCACCGCCAGACGGGCACGATTGAGCCTGGACATGACGGTTCCCTCCTGGATTCCCAGGTTGGCGGCGATTTCCTGATAGGAAAAATGACCATACTCCTTCAAAATAAAAACCTCTCTTTGTTTTCGCGGCAGTTGTCGGATGGCCTGTTTCAAATGGTGCAGCTGTTCATTTTGGGATGCATTGGATTCGGGGGTGGGTTGATCATTCCGTTCCTGTCCAGTCAGAGGATTGATGAGCTTCTTGAACCTGTTTTTGCGATGATGGTCCAGGCAGGTGTTGCGAGCGATCCGATAAAGCCATGCTTCGCTGAGATGGGAATCCTTGAGAGATGCCAATCGGTTATAGGCTTTCAAATAAACCTCCTGAGCCAGATCCTCGGCATCGGCCGGATTTTTTGAGAAACCCAGGCAGATGCGGAAAACGGTTTCTTGATGCTGGATCAATCTTTTGAATAGACCGTTACTCTCCGCTTTCCATTCGCCGGGGTTCATTTTTTCCCGGAAGCTTTTTTGGTAATCGTGCTCATTTTTCATCCGCTATGACGACTAAATTATGAAAATATTCCCTTTTTTAAAATTTTCCCAAAAATGAGATTAAAAATTTTTATGAACAGGAGTGGCTGATCAGGGACATGAACTCGCTGCGCGTGGCCGTCGAATTGTGAAAACTGCCCAGCACCGATGAGGTGACCATCAGCGAGTTCTGCTTCTCGACGCCGCGCATCATCATACACAGGTGCCGGGCTTCAATGATCACGCCGACGCCTTCGGCGCCGATCGCGTCCTTGACGCTGTGAGCGATCTGCTCGGTGAGCCGCTCCTGGATCTGCAGCTGCCGGGCGTACAGGTTGACCATGCGGGCCAGTTTGCTGACGCCGAACACCCTGCCCTTGGCGATATAGCCGATGTGGCAGCGGCCGTAAAAGGGGAGCAGGTGGTGCTCACAGAGGCTGTACAGTTCAATATTCTTGGCGATGATCATGCTGTTGGTTTTTTGCTGGAAGATGGCATTGTTGATCATTTGCTGGCAGTCCGTGCGGTAACCCGAGGTCAGAAATTCCAGGGCGCGGGCCACCCGCTGGGGGGTTTTCAACAGGCCTTCGCGTTCCGGGTCTTCTCCGATTTCGCTGAGCAGTTCCTTGATCAGTTGTTCCACTCGTTCATGGTTCATGCCCTAGCTCCTTTTTTAATGCTTGGCTGAACTCCCCGAGGGGCTTCATCCCCAGCGGCCGCATGGCCCTGACGATCTCGCTCAGCGCGCGGCGCGAGTCCGGCAGGACCAGGTCGGGCGCCAGTTCGAGGAGGGGGATGGCCAGAAAGGGGCGGCTGGCGATGAGCGGATCGGGGATGGTCAGGCCGTTGGCGTCAATGACCCGGTCTCCGTAAATCAGAATATCCAGATCGATCGGCCGCGGCGCCGACTTGTCGGCCGTCCGCTTGCGACCCAGCCGCTTTTCGATTTTCCGCAGCACCCGCTGCTTCAGCTGGGCCGGGGCGCACTCGCTGGTCGCCCACACCACGCCGTTGAAGAAGAGGGGTTGCCCCGGTCGGTCGACCGCTTCGCTCAGATAAAACGTGGACAGGCCAGTGATCGATACCTCGGCGGCCAGCAGGCGCAGGGCGCGGGGGATGTTTTTCTCGGGCTGGATGTTCGAGCCCACGCCGATGAAAACGGAGGCCATTCCTATTTCCGTTCGCGGAAGATCTCGACGCCCACGCTGCGGGCAAAACGCAGGGCCGACGGTTTTTCCACCGTCACCTGGACCGCCTGGACGCCGGCCGTGTCCAGGCAGACGGCGGCGATGGCTTCGGCGAGCGCCTCGACCAGGTAATACTGGGAGTTCTCGGTCAGGGCCAGGATCTTTTTTTTGAGCGAGCGGTAGTCGACCGTATCGTCCATGCGGTCGCTGTGCCCGGCCCGGCGCAGATCGGCCTGGAGAACGATGTTGATCAGCACCTCCTGCTTTTCGCTCCGTTCATCGGGGTTGATACCCAGGATGCAGCGGACGGCAAGGTCTCTGATCAGAATTTTATCCATGCCACGACTCCTGCAGGTTCTGGCCGCCGTCAACGTAGACGATCTGGCCGGTGATAAAGGGGCTGCGCAGCAGGAAAAGCACCGCGGCGGCCACGTCGCCCGCATCGCCATGCCGGGCCAGCGGCAAGCGGCGGGCCAGCCGCTGCAGATACCCCGCACCCTGCCCGGGCGGGGGCAGGATCGCCCCGGGCGCCACCGCGTTGACCCGGGTGCCGGGGGCGAACTCCAGGGCGCTCAAGGCGGTGAGGCGGGCGAGCAGCAGTTTGCTCAGCAGGTAAGCGGCATGCGTCCGGCTGTTGCCGCTGATGCGTGTATCGAGCACATGCACGATGCTCCCTTTGCGGGTCCGCCGGGCGAATTCGCGGCTCAGGGTGAACGGTGCCCAGGCATTGACCTCGATGTCGGCCATCAGGCGCTGGAAGGTCAGGGCGTTCAGTTCGCCGGGCAGGAAGCGGGAGGCGTTGTTGACCAGGATGTCGAGGCTTCCGGCGCACTCGCCGGCGCGTTCGATCAGCCTTTCATATTCGGCCGGCTCCTGGAAATCGGCCGGCAGGGTCCAGGCGCGGACTCCCGATCTTTCCAACTCCGCGGCCAGCCGCCGGGCCTGAGTCGCGGAGTTCCGGTAATGGAGCACGACCTGGACGCCGGCGCCGGCGAGCCGGCGGGCGATCTCGCGGCCGATTCGCCGGGCCGCGCCGGTGATCAGAGCCGTTTGGCCGCGCAGGTCGATCTCAGCCATGGGCCGCAGTTGCCGCCGGGAGTCCAGGCAGCCGGTTCACCTTGGCCGCCAGGATGAAATCATTGAGCGACAGCCCGTTGATCTTGTGGGTGCGCAGCACCAGCCGCACCCGGTTGTAGCTGACATGCATATCGGGGTGGTGAGCTTCGCTCTCGGCCAGGTCGGCCACGCGGTTGACAAAGACCATGGCCTGCCGGAAATCCTTGAAGGTCAGCTCGCGGACCAGTTCCTCTCCGGCCAGGTTCCATCCCGGAATCTCCGGCAGCAGGCGTTCGGCTTCCCGGTGCGGCAAGGGAAGTGTCCCCGCTGCCAGCGGGCGACAGGTCATCTGTTCCAGGGGCATGGTGGCCCTCCTCAGGCGATCGTTCCCCGCAGTCGGCCGGGCTGGATCTTTTCCTGGCGCCGGATGAGCTCGCGCGCCTGCTCCACCTTGTCCCAGACGTTGCACATCATCACCCCCCGCACCCGGCTTTCGTGGAGGTAGTAAACGACGCCGGTCTCGTTTTCTTTCTTCCAGTCGGCCACCGTTTCCAGCCGGGAATCGGTGTCGCCTACCGCTTCGAAGCCGAAGTCAAATAGGTCAGAGAAGAAATAGGGCTGATGGGTGTAGGGCTTGGCGGCGCCGGCCAGGTTGCGGCCGGCGTGCTTGCCCTGATTCAGGGCATTGTCCCAGTGCTCCACCCGGATGCGCCGACCCAGGACGCCATCGGGGAATGAGGCAGTGTCGCCGGCGCTGTAAATGTCGGCGTCGGATGTGGCCAAGAGGGAATTGACCTCGATACCGTCGCCCACAGTCAGACCGGAGGCGCGGGCGAGTTCGACCGCCGGCGCGATGCCGATGCCGACAATAACCATGTCCGATTCGATCGTTTTGCCGTTGCGCGTGCGGCTGAGAAAACCGTTGCCCTTTTTTTCGAACGAAACGGGGACATCCTGAGCCAGTACGGTGATGCCGCGCTGGCGGTAATTCTCTTGAATCGCTTGGCCGAGGAAATCGGGAAACACGCGGGAGATGAGATGGGATTCAGGGAAAACCATGGTGACCCGGACCCCGTTGAGGTTGAGGGCGGCCGCCAGCTCCGAGCCGATGAAACCCCCGCCGACAACCAGCGCAGTTCGTCCGGCGGCTGCCTGCGACCGGATGTTCTGGAAGTCATCGAGCCGGCGATAATAGCAGATGCCGGCAAGGTCCCCGCCCGGCAGCGAAAGCCGGCGCGGTTGGCCGCCCGTGGTCAGCAGCACTTTCCTGTAACCATAGACCCGGCCCTGGTCCGTGGTCACCGTTTTGGCGGAACGATCCAGTTCCAGCGCTTTTTCTCCCAGCTTCAATTCGATTCCAGCCTGGGCGTAGTGGGAACGATCGTGGAGATAGATATCTTCGACCTTCTTTTTGCCGAGCCAGAGTTTTTTTGACAGCGGCGGCCGGTCATAGGGCAGATGGGGTTCGCCGCCGACCAGCAGGATCGAGCCGCGTTCGTCGATTTCCCTGATCCCTTCAGTTGCGGAAACACCCGCCAATCCGGCGCCAATAATCAGGTAAGCGTATACGGGCTGGTTCATGGCGCCTCCTGTGCCCTCCTTCATAGCACAGGGGTGGGAGGGAGTCAATCCTGCTTGTTGGACTCCGGGAGCGGCATGACACTCTCTTTTTTTTACCCCACTTATTTTTAGAGAGTAATCACCTTCCTTTCAGAGCAGTCCCTCCAGAACCTGAAAGTCTGAAATAGCTAAATTCTTAGTATTGCCACCAGATCGTGAGCCCCGTTGATGTGGCGGGAGGAAGTGGTGCCGTGGAATAAATGGTATCGCCTTCATGGCCCGGAATCATGACCACAGCGCCAAAACCAAAGCCATTGCTGCCATGGTAGCCCGAGCATGTATTTGTGGCATGAAACCAGGAATCCAGAACGCGGCAGTTCTGGGCTAGATGCCAGCCAAAATTATAGGAAATGTCGTCGTTAATGTACATGGTGGTCCGAAAACCGATGGCTTGATGAAGCCCTTTGAAAACTCTCCACCAGGGGTCAGCCCAATTGGCTCTGTCAGGCAGTGCCGGGACCACGCTGCAACTCTTGAGTATCAGATAACGCATGCTGTCACCGGGCCGGTTTCCATAGCCGGGTTGGCTTGCCGTGTTGAAGTTCACCACGTCGCAGCAGTTGCTCCGCGTTGTAAACAGCCAGGGGGCGCCATGGCCTTCCATCAGCGTAATGTGCCATCTGTCAACAAAAGAATTTTCTTGGGTCGTCCACAACCGGGGGTAATCCCAATAGTAATCGCCGAAGGTGATGGGAGTCCAGCTGCTGGGGTGGCCGGCATTCAGACCGTTTTTGAAATCGCAGGCATCATCCACCCAGTCCCAGGAATCGTCGCGCACGACATAGCGCCCGACCGTGGGATCATCCGCCGCGGGGGGAAAGCCGCTGGCAGCGGGGGAAGCGCCCGCGGCAGGCACCGTAAGCGGCAGTGTCCGCGTGCGAGAGTCTTTGAGCATGGTAACCGGCTCAGGTGCATTGCGCAATGCCGGCACGACGCCGATGAAATATTCTTTGGCCACGGCACCGGGCCCCGTGATTTCGGCTGTAAATTGATAGGCCGGCTGCACGAAGCGTTGGTCATTGCCGTAATAGATCAACTCGGGTCTGTTGACCTGAACCGTCACCGCTCCCTGGAGTTGGGTCAGGATGGTCCTTTCGATGTCAGTGTAGACTTCATTGTCGGTCCTGAACTCAGGCCTCAGGGCACTCGGCATCAGCTTGTTCCAGTTCCGATGTAGGCCGACGAGTTCGCCCTGGTGGCCGAGGCTCGAGAAAAAGCTGAGAGCCTCTGCCAAAGACGGGCTTTTCATTCAGCGTTCTCCTGAAGAAAACCGTCTGGAGAACAGGACTGGATACCGCCGGCTGCCCCTGGCGAACTTCCGCTTTGTTCAAGGTGATCACATTGTGTGCCATGATGCGACTGTCATCCTGGGGAATGAGCTGCAGAGCGTTGAGGTGTTCCTGCGCTTTGTTCAAGGCCAGGTTTCCATTCAACAGTTGAATTTTTGCAACGGCCATTTTCTCGAGGTTGGGAAGCAGGAGCATATGGCCTCTCAGCTTGTCGGTCAGGAGCCGGGTGAATTTGCGCTCATTGTCTATATAATTTTCCATATCGTGTGTCTGGTATCTGATCGCCACAGGCGTTTTGAGTATGTTTTTTTCCACGATGAATTTCTGGATGACGTTGGTCGGCAACATGAGCGCCTGGGTTTCATAGATTTTCATGTTTGCCGGGGACTCGAGTGCAACCCGTTGCATGATAATCGTTGGTTTACCGGCCTGGATGCCACTCTGGGGAAGGGTGAGCGGCTTTCTTTGAACCTGTTGCGTTTGCCCTTGGGGCGTAATGGAAGACGCTTGCACAATCAGGAAAACAAAGACCATGAGGAAAATAATCCTCATTCTTTTGTGGATCATGGAAATCCTCCTTTTGTCTACGATGTTTCCCCTCCTTTGGAAGAGGGGCTTGATTATTTTAGTGTTAATAAAAAAAATTGTCAAGCTAATTGAATTTTTTTATTCAAATCCAAGATGCAGGATAAGCCAGACGTCCGGATCGCCTGTGCAGCGGCGCTCAGTGGCCGAAGCCCCTGACCATCTTCTCGCCGGCAGTGATGCGCAGGGGTAGGCGGTTGGCCGGCGCGGGTAGCGGGCAGGTGGCATAGGACGAGAACACGCAGGGCGGGTTGTAGGCCATGTTGAAGTCGATGACGGTCTTGCCCCGGGCGTCCGGTTTTTTCACAGTCAGGAAGCGGCCGCCGCCGTACGTTTCCAGGCCGTTGGTCTGGTCGCCGAAAACGACGAAGAGATCGTTACCGGCTGTCCAGGGCAGGAGCCGATAGCGGACGCCTCTGAACGTGAATACCAGCACACCGGGCGATGCCTGTTCTTCGACCGTGCCGATCACGGTCCGGGTGGCGATTTTTTTCGGTTCGGGGTACTTTTCCAGCACCGCCTCCAGTTTCCAGGCCGGGTCGATGGCAAAGCTGTCAATGGACTGCAATTGCGCGATGCGGGGATTTTCGGCATCTTTGACCCGCACGCCCAGCCGGTCGCCGCGTTTGATGATGAGCCAGCTCAGCGGTCCGAGACGAAGCGTTGTCGGCGCGCGGCTGGAATCGTCCGCCATTTCGATGTCATTTGCCGGCTGGCCCTGGCAAAGCACCGGCACCTCTTTTTCGGCACGGAAGCGAACTTTCCCGCTTTCCAGGATGAAGGCGCCGATGCGGGCCGGAGTCCTATCCTTTTCAATTAAAAAGTCGTTTCCTTGGGCTGTGCCGAAGGTGTTGCTTCCCTCTTTCAGCCAGAACAGCCCGGCCAGGCTCAGCCAGCTGTCGGGAGCCTTCAGACTCTTTGAGCCGCTGCTGCTGCCAGGTTTGGATGGACTGAATGTACGCGTCGTTGCCAGCGGCATTGATTCTTTCCGCGCCTGCCAGCAAAACCGCCCCCATCAGCATGGCGGTAACGATCAGCAAGAGCATCGGCACGGTTCTCATGCGCACCTCAATAGGGTTTAATAATAAATCTGTTTTCTATCTGGTAAAAACCAGCGGCGAGAAAAGGATGAGCACCGTGACCACGATCAGGACGACGACGGCCGATAACGCCGCGTCGCGCCAGTTCCAGGTGGCGCGTGACTCGGCCTTCTGTCCGGCCATGGTGGTGGCGTAGGTCAGGCCGACGAGCTGTTCCGGGGCAGGCTTCTTGGTGAAGATGCTGACGATGATGAGCAAGCTGCTGCAGAAGAGAAAGAGGTAGACGCAGAAGTAGAGGAAGTTGACCGAAGCGAACTGGTAGAGGAAACCGCTGAGGTGGCTCTTGTTGAGTTCGGCTGCCAGGCGCAGCATGCCGATGAAGAAGCCGCCGACCAGGGTGCTCATGGCACCGGCGGCATTGATCCGCTTCCAGAAAAGCCCGAGCAGGAAAACGGCGGCAATGGGCGGTGCGATATAGGCCTGCACGCTCTGCAGGTAGTGGTAGACTTCGCTGGATATGTTTTTCATCAGCGGTATCCAGGCCAGACCCAGCAGCACCACCACGGTGGTGGCGATGCGGCCGACCAGCACCAGTCTCTTCTCCGATGTCTCGGGCCTGATTTTTTTATATATGTCGATGGTGAAGAGGGTGGAGCAGGAGTTAAAGACGGCGGCCAGAGAACTCATCAGCGCCGCCAGCAATCCCCCGGCCACCAGGCCGCGCACGCCGATGGGCAGCAGGGCGACAACCATGGTCGGGAAGGCCATGTCGGCGGAGGGCAGGCTGAGCTTGCCGGCCTTGGCCAGGGCAAAAGCCATGACGCCGGGAAGAATGAAGATGAAGAAGGGCAGCAGCTTGAGGTAGGAGGCAAAGATGGAACCGCGCCGCGCCTGGGTCTCGCTGCGGGCGGCCAGGACGCGCTGCACGATGTACTGATCGGTGCACCAGTACCAGAGACCGACGATCGGCGGTGCCAGCACCATGCCCAGCCAGGGGAAATCGGGGTGGGAGAGGGGTAAGAAAAGGTTCAGATGGCTTTTGCCGGCGAGATGGACGAGGTTGGCCCAGCCGCCGAGCTTGAAAAACGCGGCCAGGGAGACGACCGTCGAACCCAGGACCAGGATGATCGTCTGCATGGCTTCGGTGTAGACCACGGCGCGCATGCCGCCGGCAATGGTGTAGAGACCGGTGATGATCACCACCAGGAGAGCACCGGTCCAGAATTTGACGCCCATCAGCGCCTGGAAAACAACGGCGCCGGCGTAGACATTGACCGCCACCTTGGTGAAGATGTAGGCGATGAGCGAGATCAGGGAGAGGAGCCAGCGGGACGAGGGGGAGTAGCGTTTTTCCAGGAACTCCGGCATGGTGAACACCTTGCTGCGCATGTAGAAGGGCACGAACACCCAGCCGAGCACCAGGACCAGCCAGGCGTGGAGTTCGTAATGCCCCATGGCCACGCCCGTCTTGGCAGCGGTGCCGGCCAGGCCGACGATGTGCTCGGCGCCGATGTTGGATGCGAAAATCGAGGCGCCGACCACGAACCAGCCGATGTGGCGGCTGGCCAGGAAATACTCGGCCGAGGTGTCCTGCTTTTTACGCATCGACCAGAGGGCGATACCGGCAATGATGGCAAAATACATGCCCACCACGATCCAGTCAAAAAACTGAAAGGTTTTCATGTTTTGTCCTCACCTGGGTGCAACGGATTCTTGTCCATTGTAATAAAAGAAGACCTTTTTAGCACAGGCAGAAATATAAAGTCAAAGGGTAAGCTGATTCGGCCGTGCCGTTGAAAGGTCGCCGGCATTCATTTATAATTACAAAGAGGAGTTTGACATGAAAATCCGAGGTTTGTTAGCGGTTATCCTGATGACCGCCGCTCTCGCCCAATCGCAGCCTGCGTCGAAGCAGACCGAGAAGATCGAACGGGCCATCGCGGTGGTCCAGGAGCTGGCCGATCTGTCCGCACCGGAACAGAAGATTCCGGACTGGCTGTTTCGCAAAGTCCAGGGTATTGCCGTTTTCCCCGGGGTGGTCAAGGCCGCCTACGGTCTCGGCGGGCAGTTTGGCCGGGGAATCCTGCTGCTCAGGAGCGATAAAGGCGACTGGAGCCTTCCGGCCTTCGCCTCCCTGGTCGGCGGCAGCATCGGCTGGCAGATCGGCGTGCAGAAGACCGACATCATCCTGTTTTTCAAAACCCGGCGGGGCATTGAGGACATCGTTTCCCGCACCGTGACGCTGGGGACCGACCTCAGCGTGGCCGCAGGGCCCGTCGGCCGCCAGGCTGAAGCCAGCACCAACCTGGACATGGAAGCCGAGATTTATTCCTACTCCAAAAGCAGGGGATTGTTTGCGGGAATTTCTCTGAAAGGCGGATCGATCAAAATTGATCGCGACGCCAACCGCTCGTTTTACGGTCTGCAGAATATCACCGCCGCCGAGATCTTCGCCGGCAAGGGAATTTCCACGCCGGCTGTGGTCGAACGCCTCTGGAAGGCTTTGCAGAAAGCGGCGCAGTTGAGAGGTGGAACATGAAAAAGAGAAGCCAAACGGGGATGAGCCGACGGGATTTTCTGGCCTGCGGCGGCGGTACCCTCTTGCTGATGTCGGCCGGTGCGGCCGCGGTGACTCCCAAGCCCCAAACGCAGGGCAAGGCGTCGCGCCAGCCGCTTGTCGAGGAGGGAACCGTCCTGCTGGTCGTTACCGATAGCCGGAAAACGGGAGTGCAACGAACGCTCGAACTCCTGCCTGCCAACCCCTTCAAAGGCAGGCAGGTGCTGGTCAAACCCAACTTCAATACCTCCGATATCTGTCCCGGCTCCACGCACAACGACACGTTGAGCGAACTGCTGGCGCGCATCCGGGACATGGGCGGGACCAAGCTGGCCATCGGCGACCGCAGCGGGCCGGAGCCGACCGAACTGGTGCTGCAACGGAAAGGTATCCGGGAACTGGCCAAGGAATTCGCGGCCGAGGTGATCAATTTCGACGAGCTGGGCAGCGACGGCTACATCAAGGTCAAGCCGCCCCACTCACACTGGGCCGACGGCTTCCTGGTGGCGCGGCCGGCGGTCGAAGGCGAATGCGTGGTCTCCACCTGCTGCCTCAAGACCCATGGATACGGCGGCGTGTTCACCATGTCGCTGAAGAATTCGGTGGGCATTGTCCCGCGTCAGGGTCATCCCTATATGCGGCAGTTGCACAACTCCCCCCATCAGCGGCGCATGATCGCCGAGGTCAATTGGACCTTCAAGCCGGTGCTGGTCGTTCTGGACGGCATCGAGGTTTTCGTGGACAAAGGGCCGATGAAGGGGCCGCGCAAGAATGCCAACGTGTTCCTGGCCGGCAGCGACCGGGTGGCGATCGACGCTGTGGGCGTGGCCATCCTTAAGGAACTGGGCAGCAACGCCGATATCATGGGCAAAAAAATATTCGAACAGGAGCAGATCGCCCGCGCCGTCGAGCTCGGGCTCGGAGTCGCTGCGCCGGACCGGATCAAAATCGTGACCGCCGACGAGGCCAGCGAGGCTTACGCGAAAAAAGTTCGGACGATTCTGGCTTCCGGATAGCAGGGGCTAGCACTAGCCCCTGTGGCTGGGGTCAAAAGGCGTTATCCAAGGACCAGCGGATGTTCCAGCGAGCCATTGTTCGCCAGCCGAGCCGCAATCTGATCCACGGGATCACCACGGCCAACCTGGGCAAGCCCGATTTCGCCAGGGCCTTGCGCCAGCATGCGGTCTACAGCCAAGCACTGAAAGCCTGCGGCCTGGAGGTGATCGAACTCAAGGCTGACGAGCGTTTTCCCGATTCGACGTTTGTCGAGGACACGGCCGTTCTCAGCGAGCGGGTGGCGGTCATCGGCCGTGCCGGAGCGCTGAGCCGCCAGGGTGAGGAGGAGAGCATCGCGGCGCTGCTGCAAACTTTTTTCAGCAACGTGGAGCATATCCGCGCCCCAGGGACCCTGGAGGGCGGGGACGTGCTGCGGGTCGGTGACCGTTTCTATGTCGGCATTTCCTCGCGGACCAACGAGGAGGGCGCGGCGCAGCTGGCGCGGATTCTGGAGCCGCGGGGATACACCTTGACCCGCGTTCCCCTGCAACGGATGCTGCACCTCAAGAGCGGCCTGGCTTATCTTGAAAACAACCATCTGCTGGTGGCCGGGGAGCTCGTCGGGAACCCCCTGTTTGCCTCGTTCAAACAAATCGCAGTCGGCAGCGACGAGGAGTATGCGGCCAACTCGCTCTGGCTCAACGGCCGGGTGCTGATGCCGCTGGGATTCGCCAGGACTCAGAAAACCGTCGCGGAGCTGGGCTATCCCGTTTTAACGCTGGATGTCTCCGAGTTCCGCAAGCTCGACGGCGGCCTCAGCTGCCTTTCCCTGCGTTTTTGAGAACGGGCTGTTTCACCGGTTTGGCCTCCACCTTTTTGCACATGTCGTTTCAGGGTGCAAAATCCTCTTTGCCATTTTGCGAAAAACAATACAATAAAAGAAATGGCAATTCAACGGTGGGGCTTTTTTTCTTCCCTTGAAAACGGTGATGTTCTGTGTTAAACAAAAACATGCATTTCCTTTGAGGTGAAGATCATGAAACCATGTCCCACCCATCCGCTCAGCCGGAGAAACTTCCTGCGCACCGCCGGCGGTGTGGCCGCCGGTTGCGCGCTGCTTTCGCCCGGCCGACTGCTGGCCCAGGAGCCGCTCAGCCGCACGCCGCTGTTTGCCAAGAACCCGGCCGAGGTCACCCTGGTTTTCTGCCACATTCCCTCGGGCACCGCCACCTGGCCAACCAAAATTTACGATTATGACGGCCGGGCCAGGGTGCTGGCCGACAAGCTGGCGCAGGCTTGCCCGTCCGTCCGTTTCACGGTGCGCACCGCCCTCAGCGCGGCCGATGCCCAGGCGATCGTCAGCGCCACGCCCGGCACCGACGGTTATCTGGTCTATGTCATCGGCATCTGGTCGGGCGCGCCCAACGTTTTTCTCCACAGCGGCAAGCCGGTGGTCATGGTCGACGACCTCTTCGCCGGAACGGGGGAGGTGCTGATCCTCAACGGCCGGGCGCGGCGCGAAAAGTTGCCCGTGCTGACGGTGAGCTCATCGGATTTTGCCGATGTGGCGGCCGCCGCCCGCTTGTTTGCGGTCATCCGGGCCATGAAAGAATCCACCATCCTTGACCTGGTGGATTACGATATTGCCGAAAGCAGCCAGCTCATCAAGGAACTGTTCGGGATCAGGGTGGAACGGCTGGGTTCGAGCGAACTGGCCGATTATTATGGACGCGCCGATGAGAAGGAGGCCGGGCGCTGGGCCGATGTCTGGCTGCGCCGCGCCCTGCGGGTAGTCGAGCCGACCCGTCAGGATCTGGTCAATTCCGGCAAGATGTACCTGGCCCTCAGCCGCGCCGCCGCCGACCGGCATGCCGATGCGGTGACCATGGACTGCCTGGGCATGTTCTACACGGGACGGGTGAGCGCCTATCCCTGCTTCTCGCACTTCCAGATGAACAACGACGGCGGAACCGGCGTGTGCGAGGGCGACCTCAACTCCACCTGCAGCCAGCTGCTGCTGCGCTACCTGACCGGCCGGCCCGGGTACGTTTCCGATCCGGTGATCGACACGGCCCGCAACGAGATCATCTACGCCCATTGCGTGGCCACCAACCGCGTCTTCGGACCGCAGGGGAAGGCCAACCCCTACATCATCCGTTCTCACGCCGAAGACGGCAAGGGCGCCTCGATTCAATCGCTGCTGCCGCTCGGCGAACCGGTGACCAGCATGGAGCTGGACGTGCGCAGCCGGCGGTTGGTGGTGCACGGCGGCCGCACCACGCGCAACGTCAACGAAACCAAGGCCTGCCGCACCAAGCTGGCCGCCCGCACCGACGCCCGGCGCATCCTCGACAACTGGGACCTCGGCTGGCACCGGGTGACTGTGTACGGCGACTGGCGCCGGCAGATCCTGGACCTGGCCAGGCTTTATTGGTTTGAGACGCTGGAAGAGGATCGCGCCATGGCCTAAAGGAAGGCGACCATGGCAACCGGCAGACCCCCTGCTTCATGGCGCAAGGCTTTCATCGGCCCCAACGGCCTGCGCGCCGGCTGGCGGCTGGTGATCTTCAACCTGATTTTCTTTTTGCTGACCGGTCTGGCCGCTCTCATCTTTAAAAGGGGGCTGGGCATCCGGCAGGTGACATTCACCCCGGTCCTGTTTCTGCTGGTGGAAGCCGTGTACCTGCTCTGCGGCTGGCTTTCCGTGACCCTCATGGCGAGGCTCGAACGGAGGCCACTGGCGGTCTACGGCGTTCCTTGGCGCAAGGCTTTCGGCGGATTTTTCTGGGAAGGAACGATATGGGGCTTTGTTTCGGTCTTTGTTCTGGTCGGCCTGATTGCGCTGGCCGGCGGTTACCGGCTGAACGGGCTGGCACTGCGCGGCTGGGAGATACTGTTTTTCCCCTTGCTCTGGCTGCTGGCCATTTTGGTCGCCTCATGGTTTGAGGAACTGGTTTTTCGCGGTTATGAACTGTACACCCTGGCCACCGGCATCGGCTTCTGGCCAGCCGCCCTGATCCTTTCGGCTATTTTCGGTTTTTTGCTTCATTACGCCGAGAAGCCGAACGAGACCCTGGTGGACGGCTTCTCGGTGACACTGGTCGCTCTCTTTTTCGCCCTGACCGTGCGCCGCACCGGCAGCATCTGGTTTGCCGCGGGCTGGCATTTCGCCTTCAACTTCAGCTCCTTGGCCCTGTTCGGTTTCCCCAATACCGGCAATCAGGGCGGCCTGCCTGCGGCCAAGCACCTGTTCGAGTCGGTGATCCGGGTCCGCAGTGGCTGACCGGCGGTCCGATGGGCGCCGAAGCCAGCCTGTTCATTTTTCCGGTGCTGGCCGTGCTGTTTGCGGTTTTCCATTTCCGCTTCCGGCAGATATGTTTTCCCGATAAAGGGTAATGCAAATCACGCGTGTATGAACATCATTGATCTAATGGGAGGTGAGACATGCGGCATGAGACCTGTTTTCCTTTCCTGATCGCATTTGTTCTTTTGCTCGTTTGCCTGGTTCCGGCCGAGCAGCAGAACCCGTCGGCCCGTCCGCCCGCCGAACCGCTGGCGGCCAGGCAGGTGCGCGGCGCCATTTACCAGGTCACCGGCGGCAGCGGCGCCAACACCGGTTTTTTCATCGGCGCCAGCGAGGTGCTGGTCATCGACGCCAAGATGAGCGCCGAATCGGCAGGCCAGATGCTGGCCGAAATCCGCAAGCTCAGCGACAAGCCGCTGCGCGCGGTGGTCTTGACCCACAGCGATGGCGATCACGTCAACGGGCTGGCGGGCTTTCCGGCCGCCACGGCTCTCATCGCTCAGGAAAATTGCCGGCGGGACATGCTGCAGGCGCAAACCACCGGCACCGCCCAGCTGCCCCTGCCGACCGAAACTTTCTCCCAGCGGCTGACGCTCTATCTGGGAGACACCGAAGTGCGGCTGCTCTATTTCGGGCCGGCCCACACCGACGGCGACGTGGTGGTCTTTTTCCCGGCCGCCAAAGTGGCCTTTGTCGGCGACCTGCTGTTTGTCGGCCGCGACCCGCTCATCCACCTGCAAAAGAACGGCTCCTCGTTCGGCCTGGTGGCTGTGCTAAAGTCCCTGCTGCAGCTGGACGCCGATATCTTTCTCAACGGACACGGCGAGCCGCTGGATAAGCAGGGCGTGGCCGCGCTGCTGGTCCGCATTGAGGAGAAACAGGCCAAGGTGCGGGCGCTGGTGGCTGCGGGCAAGAGCCTGGAAGATGTGAAAAAGGCGCTGAACGAACCCGAACAGCCAACCGTGGGCGGCCGACGCTGGCCGAGCCTGACCGAAATTATTTATCGCGAACTGACCGAGAAGAAATAATTTAAAAGCGGATTTCCAGCCCGATGGCCAGACGCTCGCCCATATCCTGCCAGTCCCTTTCGACCAGATACCAGCTCCAGTTTTCTGTGTAGCTACTAAAGACACGGGCTTCGACGCGCAAGGCCAGCAAGTCGGTGAACTTCCATTTGATGCCCCCGACCGAAGTGAAAAAAGTATTGGAACTGATACCGCTGTATCCCACAACGAGGACATGAGGTCCATTGAATTCCCGATTCAGCCAGCCCCCGCCAATACCGATGAAAAAAAGAAGTGGAGAACTGCGCGTGAAACGGTAATTGAAGTTGGCGGTGAACGAATAGTAGCTGACTGTGGTGTAATCGCTGGGAAATCGTGTTCGCGCCCAGTCGAATTCCAAATCCAGGAGAAAGCGGTTGTAGGCGTTGAACACGGTAAAGCCGGCGCCTAAGGCGGCGGTGAAATCCGAACCGCGGCTGTAGCTGTCAGGACCATTGTTGTCCATGGCATATATTAATGGAGAAACCGGCACCTGGTCGAGCCAGGAAGCCAGGCCATAGATATAAATAGAATGGGGCGCAAACCAGGTGAATTTCGCCGGCCGAGCCACGGCGGCCGGTGGCAAGCAGAGAAGCAAAAACAGGATCACATTTTTTTTCATCTTCTCCTTCCTTGTCTAACCCAATGGGACTTAATTGTTATTTTACCACAGTCACTCTGCGGCAATTTATTTTCCCGGCGTTCGGCGGTATAATAATAAAAAAAGCTTGCTCAAGCAGGAGGCCACTGATGAAGCGTCTGCTTTTTTTGGGATGGATGTTGCTCCCGATTGTTACGGGGGCAGGAGGCGCCATGAAAAACTTTGAAAGCGATCGCATCCCCACGGCCGCCGGGGACTTGCAGATCACCTTTATCGGCCACGGCTCATTGATGTTCAGTTTCAACAACAAGGTCATCCACGTGGACCCGGTTTCCGACCAGGCCGATTACCGACAGCTGCCCAAGGCCAGCCTGATCCTGGTCACCCACGAGCACTTTGACCACCTGGATGCCAAGGCTATCGAACAGCTGCGCACACCGGCCACCCAGCTGGTCTACACGGCTGCCTGCGCGGCGAAACTGCCCGGCGGCCGGGTGATGAAAAACGGTGACAGCCTGAACCTGCTCGGCCTGGCCATTGAGGCCGTGCCGGCCTACAACCTGGTGCATATGCGGCCCGACGGCCAGCCCTTTCACCCCAAGGGCGTGGGTAACGGCTACGTGATCGGCTTCGGCGACAAGCGGGTCTATGTGGCCGGCGACACGGAAAACATCCCCGAGATGAAAACACTCAAAGCCATTGACGTCGCCTTCCTGCCCATGAACCTGCCCTACACCATGACCCCGGAAATGGTGGCCGCTGCCGCCCGCGTCTTCAAACCGAAGATCCTCTACCCCTACCACACGGGCGATACCGACACCAGCCAGCTGGTGGCTTTGCTCAGGGATCAGAAAGAGACCGAGGTGCGCATCCGCCGCCTGAAGTAGTGCCGCACTGCGCCCGCTCGCCTCTGCCTTTTGCCAATGACCTGGAAAGGGTCGCTTAAGCTGGTTATTGTCCTGCAGCTGCTGGTGCTGCTGGGGCTCTACGTTTTCTTTTCCTCTGTTTTTTTGCAGGTTAAGTGCGAACCGCGCACCTTCGGCGACGTGAGCTCCCTGTTTCCTTCCGGCCCGGCCGATCCGTTGGTCCTCAACGGCTGGAAGGGCTTTCGCCTGCCCTACCGTTTCCGAATATTTTGCAAGGATTTTCCTGACCCGGTTGAGGGCTTTCGGGAGCTGGTGCAAAAGAGCCTGAAGAATCCTTATCTCCAGAAGCCGCTGTCGCTTTTCGACGAGGGCCTGTACGTGATCTGGAGGCAGCCCAAAGGGTATAACTTGACCTGCCTGTTCCGGCGGGCCGGCAGGATCTACTGGCTGGACATGGCCTCGTCCTCGACTCTGGATTATTGCCAGCGCGCGTTTGACACCTCCATCCTCAACCTGCAAGTCCGGCAGGAAGCGGTTTCCGCCAAAGTCAAGGAGGAGCTGAGCGCTATCTCCCGTTCCATTTCACCCTGGGTCATCCAGCGGCCGGAGTGGTTCATTATGATGCTGGCAGGGCTATTTGTCCTGATCTGGTGCGTGATCTATCTGGTCATGCGCCTGGCCGGCGCTTGCCCGCGTGACAAGAGCCCCGACCTGGATTTCTGCACGCCGCAAGCGACGCTGATTGAACGCGGCCTGGGACGCCGCACCACACCCTGCTGCCTCTGTTTGGAAGGGGAGGAACTGGTCGTTTACCGTTTCCGCCGGCCCTACCTGCGCATTCCCTTTGTTCGCGAGAAAGAGAACCTGCGCCTGGAGAAAAAAGCCATCCATTATCAGAAGTACCAGATCCTGCTGGGCGAGGAGGATCTGCAGCGCTGGCGCGTGCGCCTGGGGCTCTGATCCCGGCAGCACTTTTCTCAATCAGCCAGGGAGTTCAGCCAGAAAACGATTTTTTCTCGAATCAGGTCCCTGACCTTGCGAGTCTTTTCCATTTTTTCTTCCCAGGTGCCGGTAAAGGTTGCGGGATCTTCGAAGCTCCAGGCCAGCTGTTGGGAAGGACCTGGGAAAACCGGGCAAACTTGGGCTGCCTGATCGCAGACGGTGATGACATAGTCAAAGGTGTCACCGCGGCGCAATAATTCGGCAGTAGCTTGCGGTTTCTGACTGGAGATGTTGATGCCCGTTTCCTGCATCACCGCCACGGCCAGCGGATTGAGTTCTCCCGGAGTAATGCCGGCACTGGCCACTTGAAACCGGTCGCCGCCCATTTGCCTCAAAAAAGTTTCGGCCATCTGGCTGCGCGCCGAGTTGTGCGAACAAATGAAAAGCACTTTGATCTTTTCCATACGTCCTCTTATGGTCTCATCAATCTTATAACAGCCGATAATGAAAAAACCATTAAGTTTTGATGAATAATAAATGATTTTTTGCATTGATATATAAAAAATATTAAATTCTTTACTTATTTTTATGAAGCCGGCGTTAATAATTTTTCAGGTTTTAAAGGCATGTTGACAAAATTATAAAATCATATTAATATGTTATATAAATAATATTTTATATAATAGAACACTGATGAACAAGTTGTTGATCGTTTTTAAAGCGCTCTCCGATGAGACGCGGCTGCGCATTGTCAAGCTCCTGGAGAAAGGCGAGCTGTGCGTCTGCGAGATCGTCGCCGCTATGGGCATGGACCAGCCGCGGGTCTCCTTCCATTTGAAAGTTTTGAAAAAGGCCGGGATCCTTAAAGAGTGCAAGCAGGAACGCTGGATCCATTATTCTCTCAAGGACGATGACATGCTGGTCCGTTTTCTGCTGCTGGTCATTATGGAAAGGACCGAGGGCAACCGCCAAATTGCTGACGATCTGGAAAAATTGGCCACATTCAATCGTCAGCGGAGTGCTTTGAAATTAGATTTGGGAAACAAAGCGAAAGGCGGTATGGCGAATCGGTCTAAAAAATTGGGTAAAAGGGAATAAGCGGGGAAAAGCATGTTTCAGCCCTGGCAGCAACTGGTCAACTGGTTGGTGTATTCGCTGTTCGGTCTTGGGCGTGATTCGAAATTTGCTTCGGCACTCAATTTTTTTATCTTTGATACAATAAAAATTTTCATCCTTTTGCTCGTCATTATTTTTGTGGTTACTTTTATCCGCAGCTTTTTCCCCCGGAAAAAACCCGGAGGATTCTGGCAAAAAAAAAGGGCAACCGGATCCTGGTCCACATCCTGGCTGCCATACTGGGTATCGTCACACCTTTTTGCTCCTGCTCGGCAGTGCCCCTGTTTATCGGTTTTGTCGAGGCCGGCATACCGCTGGGCGCGACCTTCTCCTACCTGGTGGCCGCGCCGATGGTCAACGAGGTGGCGCTGGGGCTTCTTTTCGGTCTCTTCGGCTTCAAGATCGCGTTGATTTACGTGCTCTCCGGTGAAATCATCGCCATTGCCAGCGGCCTCCTGATCGGACGGCTGCGTCTGGAAAAAGAGGTCGAAGGATACGTGTATGAGATGAAAATCGGCGATGCGCCCGAAACGCAGGAACCACGCTTGAGCGAACGGCTGCGCGACTCCTGGGCGTTCACCCGAGAGCTGCTAAAAAAAATCTGGCCGTATGTGGTCGGCAGCATCGCCATCGGCAGCTTCATGCACGGCTGGATACCGGCCGGCGCCCTGGCCAAATATGCGGGTCGGCACAATCCCTTTGCCGTTCTCGTGGCGGTGGCGGTGGGTATTCCCCTCTATTCCAATGCCGCCGGGGTGATTCCCCTGGTCTCCGAGCTGACACGGGCGGGCGTGGCCATGGGCACGGCCCTGGCCTTCATGATGGCGGTCACCGGTTTGAGCCTGCCGGAGGCCATTCTGTTGCGGCGAGTTCTGAAACCAAAGCTACTGGCCATTTTCTTCGCCATTGTGGGCAGCGGCATTGTGTTCACGGGCTATCTTTTCAATCTCATCCTGAGTTGAGGGAGGTTTTCATGCTGATACAAGTGTTGGGCATGGGCTGTCCCAAATGCATGGGCCAGGTGAAGTTGACGGGCCGAATCGGTTCTTTGGAAGACGTCAAGAAGTGCCTGCAGAAGTAATTGGATGATGGACGATCATTTCTCTGTCGATGGCGAGGGCAGGGTCAGCCTGCCCGCTAATCTTGCCGCGCGCTTCGGCCTGCTGCCCGGCGCTCAGGGGAATCTGAGCGAGAGTGCGAATGGCCTCTTCTTGCCGCGGCCAGTCAGCCATCTGGCCCGGCTCTACATCGAGCCCACCAACCGCTGCAACCTGGATTGCCGCACCTGCATGCGCCGGGAATGGTCGGCGGTTCCCGGTTTCATGAGCCGGACGGTTTTCGAAAGAATCCTGAAGGGGGCCCAACGCTTGCCCTCCGTTCCCGCGTTTTTTTTCGGCGGCTATGGGGAACCCCTTTTTCATCCGGACATTGTCTGGATGGTGGAGCGGGCCAAGGATTTAAATGCCCGGGTGGAGCTGATCACCAACGGCATTCTCCTCGGGGAGGATCTGGCCCGCCGGCTGGTGGCGGCCGGGCTCGATTTCCTCTGGGTCTCGCTGGACGGGGCCTCGTCGGAAAGCTACGCCGATATCCGGCTGGGAGCCGCTCTGCCCCAGGTGCTGGAAAATTTGCGCAGGCTGCGCCGCGACCGGATACTGAGCTTCAGCAGAAGCCCGGAGTTGGGCATCTCGTTTGTGGCCATGAAACGCAACATCGCCGATCTGTCGGCGGTGATTGATCTGGGGCTGAAACTGGGCGCGATCAAGTTTTCAGTCAGCAACGTCGAAGCCTATACCGAGGAGATGCAGAAAGAGGTTCTCTATATGCCAGCGCTCAAGCACCTGCGGGGCGTATACCGCATTGCTCTGCCCCGCCTGGATGGCGCTATGAGCACAGAAGAAGCGCTTAAAAATCTAATCGGCAAATTCGGGTGGTCGAACATGCTGGGTTGCGAAAGAGAAGAGCCCTTCGGCGCCTGCCCGTTTGTCCAGCGCGGCAGCGCCAGTATCCGCTGGGATGGCCGGGTCAGCCCCTGTCTGCCCCTGCTCTACTCCCATACGATTTATTTGGACATTCGCGTCCACCGCCAGGAGGAATATGTTGTCGGCTCCGTGGCCGAGCGGGATTTGCAGGATATCTGGGAAGATACCGATTATCGTGCGCTGCGCGAGCGCTTGCTGAATTTCGAGTTCGCTCCCTGCACGATCTGCAACGGGTGCGAGCTGACCGATTTGAACGGCGAGGATTGTTTCGGCAATGTGCACCCCGCTTGCGGCAGCTGCCTCTGGGCCCAGGGTTTCATCCAGTGCCCGTAATGAATATAGGAAATAGCGAGGAGAACCATGAGTGAATCGGTAACCAAAAAGCTTTCGTTTTTAGACCGCTACCTGACCGTGTGGATCTTCCTGGCCATGGCCCTGGGCGTGGGCCTGGGTTATTTTGTTCCCGGGATCGTTCCCTTCTGGAACAGATTCAATTCCGGCACCACCAACGTGCCCATCGCAATCGGCCTGATCCTGATGATGTACCCGCCGCTGGCCAAGGTCAAATATGAAGAGCTGGGCGACGTGTTCAAGAACGTCAGGGTGCTCGGCCTGTCGCTGGTCCAGAACTGGCTCATCGGGCCGGCGCTGATGTTCGGCCTGGCTGTGGTTTTTCTTCGCGACAAGCCCGATTACCTGGTCGGCATCATCATGATCGGCCTGGCCCGCTGCATCGCCATGGTCATTGTCTGGAACGACCTGGCCAGCGGCGACCGGGAATACGCGGCCGGGCTGGTGGCCTTCAACAGTATTTTCCAGGTATTCTTCTATTCTGTTTACGCCTGGTTTTTCATCAAGGTTCTGCCGCTGGCCATCGGTTTGCGGCTGGGCGATATTGACCTCTCCAAAGTGACCATGGGCAACATCGCCAGAAGCGTGTTCATCTACCTGGGCATTCCCTTTATCGCCGGCATGGTCAGCCGTTTCACCCTCATCCGGATCAAGGGCAAAGAGTGGTACCAGCAACGCTTCATTCCGCGCATCAGTCCGCTGACCCTGATCGCCCTGCTGTTCACCATCGTGGTGATGTTCAGCCTGAAAGGCGAGTTCATCGTCAAAATCCCGCTTGACGTGCTGCGCATCGCCGTTCCCCTGCTGATCTACTTCGTGGTCATGTTCCTGGTCTCGTTCTGGCTGAGCCGCAAGGCCGGAGCCACCTACGGCCAGACGGCCACGCTGTCGTTTACCGCGGCCAGCAACAATTTCGAGCTGGCCATCGCCGTGGCGGTGGCCGTGTTCGGCATCCACTCGGGAGCCGCCTTCGCGGCCGTGATCGGCCCGCTGATCGAGGTGCCGGTCATGATCGGCCTGGTCAACGTGGCGGTTTATTTCAAGAAGAGATATTTCGTCACTCCGGAAACCCTTTATTGACAAGCCTTCCCGGTCAAAGCTCAGCGGTCGCCTTTTCTGCTTACTTACTCGTTTTTTAATTGAGACTAAAGAAACGCTTATTGGCTTGGGATGCGGAGTCTCTAAAATCGATCAGCGCCGCTCGCCGGATCCGCCTCCCGCAGGCTGCACATCGAGCAGAGGCATGCCCTTGGCCTTCAGGCGTTGGTTGATCCTGGGCAATGCCTTGGCCGTGAAGGCGTCGAACTCCCTGCTCACGTCGTCCAGCTCCCGCTGCAGCACGGCGATGCGCTCCAGCTGGTACTGCGCCGGACGCCCCTCGTGGGAGAGGATCGCGCCGTACAGAGAATCCGTGTGCTCGCGCAGGCGCTCCTCGCCCGTGATGGCACCGCCCTCCTTGGTGGCAACGATCTTCTTGCGGATGCCATCGGCCTGGGCCGAGAAGGCCTCCAGTTCCTTACGCAGGGCCTGCTGCGGCGGCAGCCTGGCGGCGGATTGGTCGGCCAGGGTGCGCACATAGGTGATTTTGTCGACCAGAGCGGACATGACGCCGAACAAGCCGTGCACCCGCATGGCGGCGTCGAACTGCGCCTTGCGGTCGGCCGCGGTGAATCCGGCGCGGGAGTCGAGACCGATCTCAAGCTTGGTATCGTAGACTTTGTTGCCCTTGGTCAGCCGCACGGTGTAGGTGCCCGGAAGCACGCGCGGGCCCTGAGCAGCGCTGCCGGCAATCTGAGCGGCCTTGGGCACCCGGGGCGGCGCCACCCGCATGGACCAGCTCACGCGGTTGATGCCGCGGCGCTTGCTGGCCGGGATGGTGTCCACGAGCCTGCCGTCCGGCCCCCAAATCTCAAACTTGATCGGACCGAACAAATGGCGGGTGCGCTGGTAGTAGGTGATCACGGCGCCGCCGGACGGGTTCGGACCGGAGAAGGTCGCGTCGCCTTCGGGAAAACCGCCCTGGCCCTGGATGCGCTGGACCACCGGCCGCGCGGCGAGGAACGCGGCCTCTTTCTGCAACACCTCCTCGCTCAGGCCGCGCAGCGGGCTGATGTCGTCAACGATCCAGATCCCCCGGCCGTGGGTGGCCAGAACAAGATCGCTGGTGCGCGGCTGGACCACGATGTCCCGCACCGCCACACTCGGGAAATTGCCGCCCTTGAATTCCGCCCACTGCCGGCCGCCGTCGGCCGAGATCCACAAGCCGAACTCGGTGCCGATGAAGAGCAGGTCGGGCCTGATCGTGTCCTCTTTGATCACCTGCGCCCAGCCGCGCAGCCCCTGCTCCGGGCCGGCGATGCGCGACCAGGTTTTGCCCAAATCGGTGGTCCTGTAGACGTAGGGCGTCGGGTCGCCAAAGGTGTGGCGATCGAACGTCGCGTAGGCGGTGGTCGCGTCGAAACGGCTGGCCTCCACCCAGGAGACCCAGGAGGCCTTGGGCAGGCCCTTGACGTTGCCCACCCGGTTCATCCAGCTCGCCCCGCCGTCCTGCGTCAGCTGCAGATTGCCGTCATCGGTTCCGACCCAGATGACGCGGCCGTTTTTCGGCGACTCGCTGATGGAGTAGATCGTGGTGTGCATCTCGGCGGACGAATTGTCGACGGTGATGCCTCCGGACTGCTCCTGCTTCTGTTTTTCCGGATCGTTGCTGGTCAGGTCGGGCGAGATGCGCTCCCAGCTCTGGCCGTGGTCCCGCGACCGGAACAGGAACTGGGCGCCCATGTAGATCGTGCCCTTTTCGTTCGGGCTCAGGTGAATCGGCGTGTTCCAGTTGAAGCGCAGCTTCTCGCGGTAGCCGGCCTGGGGCTGAATGTCGCGCACCGCATGGGTCCGGCGGTCGCAGCGCACGATCGCGCCGCCCTGGCTCTCGGCGTAGACGCAATCGGGATCGGCCGGATCGGCAAAGACCCAGAAGCCATCGCCGCCCGGCAGGGGCTCCCAGCGTGCATTGGAGATGCCGCCCGGGTACTCGGAGTCGGCCAGCCAGTTGCCGTTGTCCTGCAGCCCGCCGTAGACCTGGTAGGGATCCCGGTCGTCGAAGCTCACGTGGTAGAACTGGGAGATCGGCAGGTTCATCACCATCCACCAGCGGCTGCCGCCGTCCAGCGAGATCCAGAGGCCGCCGTCGTCGCCGCCGATCAGGTGCTGGGGATTGGCGGGATCGATCCAGACATCGTGCCAGTCGCCGTGAGCGCCGCCGTTGGCCGAACTGAAGCTCTTGCCGCCGTCCTCGCTGACGATCAGGCCGCCGTCCGTCTTGAACAGGCGATCGGGATTGGTCGGGTCAATGGCCAGCCGGGCAAAGTAGAAGGGCCGCCAGACCATCATCTGGCTCTTGTCGCGCTTGTCCCAGGTCCTGCCGCCGTCTTCGGAACGGAAGAGGGCCGAGTCCACACCTTCGATGAACGCGTAGACGATCTTGTTATTGGACGGCGCGAACTTGACCTCGATGCGGCCGTCAGGGCTTGGGCGGCAGCCCGTTCCTGCCCGCCTCGAGCTCCGTCCAGCTCCGGCCGCCGTCCTCGGAGCGGAACAGACCGCTGCCGCTCACAGCCAGCGGGCCCTCCCCGCCCGAGCGGAACGTCCAGCCCTGGCGGCGAAAGTCCCAGAGGGCCGCGTAGATCACCTCGGGATTCCGCGGGTCCATGGCCATGGACGAACAGCCCGTGGAAAGGTTCCTGCCCTTGAGGATCAGGCTCCAGGTTTTGCCGCCGTCTGCGGTCTTGTACAGGCCGCGCTCGGCCGAATCGCTCCAGAGTTTGCCCGGGACGCAGGCGTAGACGACATTGCCGTTCTTCGGATGGACCACGATCTCGCTGATCCGCTCGGACGCGGCCAGGCCCATGTTGCTCCAGGTCTCTCCGCCGTCAGCCGACCTGTAGATCCCGTCGCCCACCGACACGGAATTGCGCGTCCACGATTCCCCGGTTCCCACCCAGACGATCTTGGGGTTGGAGGGGTCCAGGGCAACGGCGCCGATGGACTGGACGGGATTCCTGTCGAAAACCGGCTTGAAGGTCGTGCCGCCGTCGTCGGACTTCCACACCCCGCCGCTGGCCGCGCCGACATAAATCAGGGTCTTGCCGTCGACCGTGGTGGCGGCGATGGCCGCGATGCGGCCGCTCATGCGGGCGGAGCCGATATTGCGGGCCCCCAGGCCCGAGATGGTCCCGGCGTCGAAGCGCGCCGCTGCGGCCGGGGTCTGGTCCTGGGCCTGCAGGAGTGTGGCGGAAAAAAGAAAAACACCCACGAACACCATGGTCAGAAATGTATGTTTCATGCGGATTCCCTCCGGTTTTCTATTTCTTCACGGTGGCTGCTGCCGCCGGGAAATGGAAGAGCTTCGGATCCAGGACCACGTTGATTTCGGCCTTCTCGAAGGTGATCTTGGTCTGCTTGGGCTGGCCTTTGGCACCGGCCTCAATGGAGAAGGGCAGCATCACGCCGCCGACCGATTCGTAGTTGCCCCAATCCAGCTCCTGCACGACTTCGGCACCGCGGATCTTGCTCTGGACGATCGTGCGGATCTGCAGAAAGTAATCCGGATCGAGATAGATGTACAGCAGATCGCCGTCTTTGAGCGTGACCTTGAGTTTGTGGGCGTCGGTGCCGTCCACATCTTCGCTGCCGAGATACTCCACCCTGCTGCCCTTGGCGCCGTAGTCGACCAGCGGTCCGTCCAGATCGGCGAACAATTTAAGGAACTTCACATCGTCGGCGGACAACCTTTCGGGATCGAGGCGCCCGCCGAACGGCTGAATCTGCCAGCCCACCGTGCCGTCGTAGGCGGTCACCTGGGTGAGACCCTGCAGGCTGACCTCTTGCCGGTACAGGCCGGGACGATGGATCATCTCGACATAAACAAGTTCGAGAGAAAAGCCGCCGTCGCCGGCAAGTATTTTGCCGCTGGTGCGCAGGGATTGAATGGCGCGTAATTTTTCCATACCCCCCCTGGCCTTGATGTTCTTGGCTATGAGTTCATCGGCCGTGGCCGCCCGCACACCCGCCGCCACCAACAGCAACAGCACCGCCGCCCATTGGTTTCGACTGAACATGAATTCCTCCTGCCTCTTTTAGAGAGACTTGATTAATACAGTAGGGATTTTAATGAATGAATGGAAGCAAAGTCAAGCCGGCGACATATCCTGTCAGTCGGCGGCACCGGCCATCGCCCTCTTTCAATTGTAATACCCCTTGATGGTGCGGATCTGGTAGCCGCGGTGCTTCTTCAGTTTGACGGTGATCGGCCCACTGATCGAGGTGCCGGTCATGATCGGCCTGGTCAACGTGGCGGTTTATTTCAGGAAGAGATATTTCGCCACTCCTGAAACCCTTTATTGACAGGCCCACCTGTTTTAAAAATCAAGACGCCAAATTTACTTAAAGCGAATTTCAAATTTTCATCAGAGTGAACTTGGGCGAAACTTTTCTCCCTAGGCGGTGCTTGACACGCCGGCCCCGTTGCGCTTACTATTTTTGTAAGCGTGGGGATGGAAAATGAGTAAATCAGGATGGTTAAGCCCTCCAGGAATTTCAGCAATAGCGACTGTGATTTTCGCTTTTATTGCATTCTTCAAGGACACACTTTTAAAAAGGTGGAACAGGCCGAAGTTAAGAGCCGAATTAAAAAGGCAGCCCCCGGATACAAGTTTTATTTATAACTCGGCATGGTCTCCGTCACTATATTTTCGGCTGAAAGTTTGGAATAAAGGTGTAACTGCCGCTGATAAAGTCGAAGTCTATGCTAAAAAATTGCAGAAAAAAGAAGGCAAGGAATTTCAAGACTTCATTGATTTTCTGCCAATGAATCTCACGTGGTCGCACTTGCAAGAAAACGAAAATATATACTTGCCAACCATTCCTCCAAAAACATTTAAACATTGCGATTTGGGGCACATTGAAGCGTTGCCATTCAGTGTGGATTCTCCAATTTGGAATATTGTCATTCGTACAAATGCATTATTTAAAAATAATTCTGATCTTAATGAATCATCAAAATATTTCGTTCTTAGTAAGCCAATAACTGCGAATAATTACGAAAATTATTTGCCCAAGGGAGAGTATTTACTTACATTGGTACTCTCTGCGGCGAACTCAACGCCTCGAGAAATTAGAATACGAATAATTCATAATGGAATGTGGTTTGAAGATTTAGAAAAATTTCTGACAGATGGATCATTTGTAGAAATCATTTAAAGAGTGAAAAAAGCAAATCTTAATAAAATCAGATTGTATTGTATCCTACATAACCTGAATGCGAATATTATACATTCTCCTGAACTTCTTGCGGACTACCCCCACTGTGAAAACTGCCAACATCAGGATTGTGAGAGGAAGGATGCCGGAAAATACTTCATAACTGGAATCAAGGCAATAGGACATAGGTTGATTGTAGATAGAATTCAAATCCAAGAAAAAAAGCCAAGTTCTAAATCTAATCCATCTGACTTGCTGTTTGCTTGGTTTTGTTGTGATAACTGGAAGAAGAGATGAACCTTCATCACATAAAAAAATTCTGGCTTACCTGGTTGGAGTCAAGGGAAATTTGACTTCGCCTATGGCTGGGAGCTGCTGCATCATCTGTTTCCTCGTCCAATTTGACATTACACTTTTGAAGTGAGAGAATGTCAAGACTCTAGAATCATTGTCCATATTTTAGATATACCAAAAACAAATAATTATGACTGATCTAAAAATTAACAGTTTTAACGAGTGTCAACAGTGTGGAGATTGCTGCAAAACCCCTTGTGATTTAATTCCATCTGACCTGATTCCATTGCTTCAACAATTTGATATGTCTCTGCCCGAATTTTTTAAAAAATACCTCATTGCATTAATTATCGCTTCTCCAAAATATGCGGATGAAGTGCTTATGATGGTTCCGGTTAGGGTAGATTCCACTGGAAACAGAATTAAAAAGTTTCTCTCAGACAATGAATATCTTAATACTCAGGGGAAATGTATTTTTCTGAGAGAGAACAAATGTAGCATAAATGAATCAAAACCTTTCGGAGGACGTTTCCTCCAATGCCCAAAAATAACAGGTAGTGTCGAAATACAATTACATAAAAATCAATATTTCGCCTATTGGGCTTACAATCAACACTTATTTGAACTGATTTTTCCTGGATTTTCAGAAATATTCCATGAATTGAAGGTAATTTTTCAAAGAAAAAATGAGATCATGGCAAAACAGGGGGAAACTATCGAGTATAAACAACTACACCAAGAGCAAGTTAACATTATTGCACAAAAATTGTTTCCGTTGTTTAATAACAGTGAACCTAAAGGTAGTTTCAGTGTTTTGTGTAATTAACGGCCAAAAGGCGGCCTAACAACGGCTTGCACCCGACTGCCTACTAGCCGGTTTTTCAAAGGTCAAGCGCCCGCCACAATGCCTATGGTTGGAATAAGTCTTGCTGGCTCGGCAGCGGGTGAAGCCGAGGCGTTGGTTCCACGCTTATCGTAGCGGCCATGCATGGGCGACGCTCCCTCGGGAGCGAGAAGGAGCGCGAATACCATGAGATTGCTTTGCAGCGGCTTCATGCCCTTCGCAATGGCACTCTAAGGCTCAGGCCGCTTGGCAAACCAGTCTACGCTTCCACTGGCACCGAGAAAGTTGCTACCATTCCTGATGAGTGGCGGAAGTCAAAGCCCAAGAAGAACACTTGAGATGTTCCGACGCGCTCACTCGCCATTTCGAGTGCTCCGTGGTATTTGCGAAACAACCACCCGATGGCGCCTAACAACTCGCTGATGCTGACCCGGCGGGCTGGGCCGTAGGTGGTGTGCTTGCCTGGCCCACCGACATGGCGTAGAGTGGGGACGAGTTGCCTGCGTCCGCCGGGCAGCATAACTCGCGGTTTGCGCCTCGAGGTCAGGAGTAAGCAGGATGTGGAAATCGTGAAAAAGCTTGTCGATATTAAAGTTGGGAATTGAATTGGTTCATGCTATAAGTTGCAGATGGCAAAATTCACATAATAGGATTTGAAAGTAATATTGCAACAAATTCTTCCCCTGTGTAAGATTAATCATCATGAACCTACAAGACCTAATCAACAGAATCATTAAATTTCGGGATGAGAGGGATTGGAAGCAGTTTCACGACCCGAAGAACCTGGCCGAGGCAATATCCATTTTATTTAGTTCATCAATATATGACTCGATTTTCAACCTGTCAAGTGGACAGCTTGGGAAGATCTTGAAATACGACAACCTTTTAATTCAATTCTGAACTTCAATACAGATCACCCAGACATCCCCAAAAGTAAAAATATTTTCCTGACTCGTTCTAAGCTCACATTAATTCTATAATGTTCAGCGGTTGTTGAAAAATATGAATTTAATGAAAAATAACTTGACAAACACTAATTTTTATTATATAGTTCATTTACAACGTATGTTGAAAGAGGTTAATATAATGAAAATAACTGAATCGATGGTGGCAAGGATGGCGAAGGAAGCTCTGACAAAATGCTTTGAAGAGGTCCCCTTCCTTAAAAATCTTACCTGGGAAGATGAAATTCTCGTTGGGATGGTCAGAGTGGATAAATTGCTAAAAATCCTTACACCCGAAGGTGAGATAAAAATGGTCATCGAAGTGAAAAGCAATGGCCAACCGCGCATGGCCAAGCAAGCCGCCTACCTGCTGACGAGCATACGTTCCGGAGCTCCGGATATTTATCCCGTGTTCATGGCTCCTTACATCCTCGAAGAAACCGGGAAAATGCTGACGGAGCAGGCGATCGGTTATGCCGATCTTTCCGGCAATTGTCATTTGTCCTTTGGGAAAATCTATATTGAGCGCAAGGGAAATCCGAACCTATTCGCTGAAAAGCGGGACCTCCGGTCATTGTATTCTCCCAAGGCCGGCAGAGTGCTCCGCGTGCTGCTCGACAAGCCGAGTGAAGCTTGGCGGCTGCAAAGCCTAGCTGATGCCACCCGAGTCAGCCTAGGGCAGGCTGCAAACGTGAAAAAGCTCCTCCTTGATCGGGAATGGATATACCTTAAAGAAAACGGCATCTCCCTGAGCGAGCCGGAAAAACTGCTGCGGGAATGGAGCGGCTATTTTTCCTTGAAAAAAAATGTCATCAAGAATTTTTATTCCTTGGAGAGCCTCCAGGCGATTGAAACGAAGCTCGCCGATTTCTGTGCGAAGGACAAAATCGCGTACGCTCTGACGGGATTCTCCGCCGCGGCTCGCCTGGCGCCCGCCGTCCGCTATTCCAAAGCCATGGCTTATGTCGACGGCGATTTCGCGCCTGTCGCCTCGGCCATGAGCCTCAAGGAAGTGGAGTCCGGCGCGAACCTGATGCTAATGAGACCTTATTATGACGATATTTTCGATACGGCCCAGGTGCTGGAAGGGATCAGAATGGCTTCGCCCTTCCAGGTTTACCTAGATTTAATGAGCTCCGCCGGCCGGGGAGAAGAAGCCGCGGAAGTTTTTTTCAAGGAGGTAATCAAGCCAAAATGGTGACCAGAAGCGATTATTCCGCGGACATGGTTTCGGCTGCGCGCTCAGTGCTCATCGAGGTTACACATTTACTTGCCGCGTACCGTGAGCATGTCGTGCTCATCGGCGGATGGATTCCACACTTTCTGATTGAAAACTCCGAAACACCACACATCGGGAGCATGGATGTCGACCTGGCACTTGACCATCGGCATATCGAGGAGCATGGGTACAAGACAATTCGCCAGTTGCTGACCGAAAGGGGATACAAGCAGGGTGAGCAACCGTTTATCTTTATCCGGGAAATACAAAAAGGGGAAAGTATGATTAAGATACATGTCGACCTTCTCTCCGGAGAATACCAAGGGACAAGTCCAGGACATCGTACTCAAAAGATAGGAGATTTGAGAGTTCGGAAGGCGCGCGGGTGCGACATCGCGTTTGACATGAGCATCCCCAAAACCATTACTGGAGAGCTCCCCCAAGGCGGGAAGGATGTAGTGACACTGAAAATTGCTTCCATCGTCCCCTTCCTCGTCATGAAGATCATTGCGCTTGCAGAAAGGTTGAAGGAAAAAGATGCATATGACATCCATTTTTGCCTGAAAAACTATCCGGGGGGAATCGCAACGATCGCTGCTGAATTCCAGCCCCGTTTATCCAACAAGCTCGTCCAGGAAGGCCTGAATAAATTAGCCGTTTTCTTTGAATCCATCGAAAGTAGCGGCCCGAAATTCACGGCCGACTTCGAGGACCTAGAGCCGGGAGAAGAAAGGGAACTTTTGAAACGCGATTCATTCGAGTGTGTTCAAGAATTGTTACGTATACTTAATTTATCGTCAAGGAGGATTCATGAAAAATGAAAATGACGCGAGAGAAGTAATCAGGAAATTATCGAAAAAAGGGCTCTACGCGGAATGCGCTTGTTGAGCAACAGGCTTACGAATTCGCCGGAAGGTTGCTTGTTCCTCATGATCGGTTGGAAAAAGAGTTTCGGCAACCGATTCAGAAGGCGAAAAATGCCGGATTTTTTGAATGGGATAAGACCGGTGATTCCGCTCTCGGTTTTATCGCGACTCCCATTTCACACATATTCGGTGTTTCCTTCAGCGTCATTGAAAAACGTCTCACTCGCGAAGGTTTCTGGCCGATAAAAAATAAGATTTAGTAATCCAATATTTGAAATGTTATGTAAAATATTTATTTTGAAATATCATGCCTAACGAACCTCTAATCAGAGATATCCCATCAATAAAAAAAACTCTTCAGGGTATTAAAACTTTTAAATCTTTAAAGCCCTTTATACAACTTTTTCGCCCGTTTCTAAAAATTATGGGCTTAGGTAAATTTGAGGAAATTTATTTTAAATACGACATCGACGAGTTAGATCGAAAAATGGATGAGCTTGCATCACTTCCAGATCGCTTCAACGATCTTTTCGCGGTACGGGGTTGGATTCTTTTTGATCTCATGGACTTGGAAATAGCTAAAACAGCTGTCAATAAAGCTGAATCAGGAGATTTCGATGGCGCAGAAACAGAACTTGCAAACTATTTCAACGCTCAAACTGTAAAAAGTAAACTTGAGTCAATGATGGTTGTGCAGGCATTTCGCGCAAGGATGCCCCTTGCTCAAAAAGCTCTTATTGATTACCAAGAAGGCCGCTATCATGCATGTGTCCCTGTAATTTTGGCTTTACTTGACGGTATGATCATGGAATTGAATCAACAACGTTTGGGATTCTCTGCAGAAAATGTGAATCTTGAAGCTTGGGATTCAATTGCTGGACACAGTAAAGGGCTGACGGCCCTAGCGAATATTTTCAAAAAGGGTCGGCAAAAGACATCAACTGAACAGATTACCATTCCATATAGACATGGTATTATGCACGGAATGGACTTAGGCTATGACAATCAATTGGTCGCAGCTAAGACATGGGCAGCTTTATTTGCTGCCCGCGATTGGGCTATTAAGGCCGAGCAGGGGTTACTCAAGTGCCCTCCGCCAGAAACAGAAAAAACCTGGGGAGAATTGTTTCAGCAACTTCGCGAAATAAGAGAAGACAAAGCTAGATTTGAAAAACAACTGAAAGAATGGAAACCAAGAGAAATAAAACCAGGTGATGATATTCCAAAAACTGGCACACCAGATGTTTTTGCACATGGGACTCCAGAACAGAAAATGGCAGAATACTTGATTCTCTGGAAAAATCGCAATTATGGACATATGGCCAAATGCCTTAATTTCCTCTTGTTTGATGATACTCCTGAAATGCCACTTCTCATTCGAAATAAATATGCTTCAAAAAAACTGAAACTGTTTGAGTTCATTGAAATCAGTGATGAAGCGCCTGCTATCACTGAAATTCAGACAAAACTTGTCTATGAGGAAAACAATAACGAGCAGGAAAAATCAATTCGCTTCAGGTTACTTAATTTAAACAAAAAAGGATTGTGTGTTCGAGGGGAACCAAATAGCGCTTGGATCGTAAACAACTGGAATGATGTATAAATAATTTTTTTATCAATTACAATTTAATTTTAAAACCAAATTTTAAATATTTAATTTAAGGTTTCTTTATTATAAAGGATATTAAGGAAAGAAGAAGTGTAGCTATAACCAATATCCAAGTTGCCAAAACTAAATTTTTATTTGTTTGTCGAATACTTTCAGAAGTTTTAACATCAAGAACTGCTTTGATAAATGGCATTTCACTTGGAAGACCTGGTGGATTGGCATTCATTCTTCCAATTAAATCCGCTACTGATGCTTTTAAATACTCTTCAGTAGAAGGTGTTGTCTTTTTTTGTACAAAATCATTATTCATTTTGTTTAACCTCCACAATTTTCTCCAAGCTTAAATCTATATTTTTTTCACAATTTTTAAATTCTAAACCATAATCAAAACCATTTGTTTTAATTTCTATAAAATGATGCCAGTTTGAACTATTTTTATTCATTTGCTTTCAACAATTTTTATTTCATCATCTGTCAATCCATAAAGTTTGTAAACCAGTTTGTCGATCTCTTGGTTAATAATCTCAATCTGGCGCTGAATAAGTTCTGTATCCCTTTCACTCCGGGCCGCGGCTTTTTTTTTATGCAGGTCCAGCATGGACTTAACCAATTGGATCATCTTGTCGTTCATCAGCTTGTCGGTAGGGTTAGATAAACTAATGGTACGGATAGGGAGTTGAGCAATATGTCCACGTTTTACTTGGGCAAGTGCCTCACCTTTTTCAGGGTTGAGAACCGTTTGGTAAAACCAGTTTAATAGTCGAGAGTTAAGTAAACCAAGCACATAATTTAGATCATATTCGCCTTCACGAAAAACAATGGTATAGAGATTGTCACGAACGATGAATTGAGAATCATCCAAGACCGCAATAAGTGAATCTCCTGTTTGTCGAATGATAATTTTGGCTGGCGAGTCATAGTTTGCTGAATAACGTGGCTCTGCCAACCAATCCCCGAAACTTATCCAGTAATTCTTATTCCATAGAATTTTATATCGATTAATAAGACTACCTCGAAGTAAAGGGCGAAAACTTGAATCTCTTTTCGTTTCTGAAACGAAAGGTTTTTCATCGACAATTTTTTGAGTTTGAAAAGGTTTTCCTTTTCCGACTTGGAAAGGCTTCGTACCCTGAGTAACGATTAAATTAGTATCGAGAATCGGAAAACGTTTTATTTTTGCTACAATAGATTCAAATTCAGATCGCTCTAAAATATTTACTGGCTTACCATTTACTTTTTGCCATTTCTTTTGCGGAATAAAATAGTTCGTTTTGTTACCAAGCTTATCTATAAGCGCTATGCTGATTTGATGTTTATTGTTTGGGACCAAATTTTTTAAAACTAGAATCTCAGTATCAACAGTCGCCAAAATAAAAACTGGATATTGAAAATGAACAATATCTTCAATCTGCGTCAGGTTAAAAATATTTTTTCGTATACGTTCATTTTGTAAATTTAACAGCCAAGTGTTCGGAATGATAACACTTATAAATCCTCCATGTCTTGCAAGACCAAGCGATCTTTCTAAAAATAAGAGATATGAATCCAATTTGTAGTTTTGAAATTTGAAATGAGAAAGTAAATAATCGATTTCGTCTTGCTTAAACATTGCTCCATATGGCGGATTCCCTATCACACAATCAAACCCGCCAGATTTCATCGCCTCGGGAAATTCCTTTTTCCAGTCGAAGGGATTGACTCTCTTCATCTCTTCGGGGTCGGAGATCAGCCGGCCGGAGAAGTAGTCGGGACCGATCAACGAATTGCCGCACTTGATGTTTTCGGAAAGATTGGGTAGGGCGCGTTGTTGAAAAAGTTGCCTGGACTGTCCCAAGCTTTGGTCTGTCTCGCCCTCCAAGACTTTTAACAGCAGCGACAGCTTCGAAACTTCTACTGCTTGATTGTCGATGTCAACCCCAAAAATGTGGGTGGTCAGGATCCGCTTTTTTCCGGTGATGGTCAGCCGCCAATCTCCGCGTAGATCCCGGTAGACTTCTTCCTTGTGTTTTTCAGGCTCGTGGTCGGTGTACCACTTCAGGCAGTGGTAGAGCAGGCACTGGAAAGCACCCAGCAAGAACGATCCGGAGCCGCAGGCCATGTCCAGGATCCGCAGGGGCTGGCCCTTTTTACCGCCGGCCAGCTGCGCCGGGCTTTTGCCCTCGATCATCTTGCCCACGGTGTTCTGGACGATGTAGTCTACGATGTAGGACGGAGTGTAATAGACGCCGCCCGCTTTTCGCACCTCCGGCTTCTCCTCCACCTTGGCCCGGTGCTCGGCGGTCAGGCGGATGACTTTGCCCAGGAAGCGCTCGTACACGGTGCCCAGGATCTCGACCGGCAGCACGCCGAAGTGGTAGGGCGAACCGTGCTCAAAGTAGAGGCTCTGCAGGATCGGTTTAAACACCTTGTCGTCAATGGTCAGCGCCGGGGTGATGCGGTCTGGCTCCTCGGAAACACCCGGCTCTTTTTGGAAGTGGAAGATCCCGGAATTATATTTTTCGTCTGCTTGTCGGCACAAATCTTTCATGAAACGCTTGTATATGTCGGGACGCTCGCAGAGCTTGAGAAGCTGGCCGTAGGGTTCGCTGCCCCGGTCCTCGGCCATGCGCAGGAACACGACCCTGTCGATGGTGCGTTGCACAGCGGCATTCAGATCGTCGGGTCCCAAGAAGCGGTTGCGCAATGCGATGTTGTGGGCCAGTTCGTCACGCCAGCCCTCGATCTCTTTGAGAAATTCAGAATCAACCTCGGAGGTGCCTCGTTTCCGTTTGGACGCGGCGAAACGGTCAAAAGCTCCGGACCAGACAGCCTCACGTGAAAAAATGTCCCATAGTTCCCGCCAGCGGTCGGGGTATTCCTCAAAGTGGAGGTATTGTAAGCGGCTATATCCGGCCTTGTCGCCAGGCTTCGGCCGCAGAGTGCAATCGTAGACCCCCAGCTCCTCGAAGTCGGTCAGCAGGGAAAGAGCGACTCTGGCGCTCCAACCGTAGCGGCGCAGTTGAAAGGCGGGCGCAGGGTCGGCGTTGATGTTGGCACCGCACTTTTTTGCTTCGGCGTAGAATTTGGGCAGTGTGCCGACGCGGAAAGCGTAGTCAGGCGCCTTCTGCTGCCCCTCCACCTCGAGGCTGTCCTCGGATATGACTTCGCGGTATTGATGTGCAACCCTCGCGCTATTACGAACATCCCAGCCAAGGGCTTCAAAAAGTGGATCGATGAGCGATTGACGAACATGAGCTTCTTTCACTCCAGGGGCGAGAAACGCTTGCTTGTTTTCGGAGAAGTACTGGCAAAGTTTAGCGATATCATCTTTCCCCTGGTCGAATGTCTTGCCCATGAGCGCCTGTGAAGAAAATTATAGCTTATAGGCGATGATTTTTAAACTAAGTCGCAATCGAAGTAATTTCTATAGCAACACGAATAAGCCCGGAATCAGAAAAAACGTTTTCTTCATGAATTCTCTCCGGTTCCTATTTTTTTCTTAATATCTATTTTCATCTTCATCGAGTGGAGGATACCGTCTGTGGCTTTAGCGAAGCATCCAAGAATCCCAAGGACTTCAGAAATTCGTCTATCATCTCGTCGATGACGGCCCAGTCGTCCGCGCTCCGGAAATGGCCGCCTGGGAAGGTGTGCAGCTCGCACCGGTTGCCTGAGGCTTTCATCTCTTTGCAGAAAGCCTTCGTTCCGGGGAAAGGGCAAAGGTTGTCTTCGAGACCATGGAAAACGATCGTCGGGGGTAGGCCGGGCCGTACATACTGAGCGGGAGTGTAGTCCACTGGATTCCCATGTCCCGCGAAGCACTCCCGAAACCAAGGATCGCTGGCTGCGTCGACGGGTGCGGACATCAGGACCAGGGCGTCAGGGACGGCACTCACGGTTTTGTCATCTTCCGGATCATCGCAGCCCGGCACGATGCCGGTAACAGCGGCCAAATGCCCTCCCGCGGAAAACCCTGCGGCCGCGATCCGGTCCGGATCGACGCCCAGCTCATCGGCATGAGCCCGCACCCACCGCACGGCGGATTTCGCATCTGCCACGCACTCGATGGGAGTGGTTCCGTGCCGCCACCGCAGCCGATACTCGAAGGAGATGCCCACCATTCCTCGTTCCGCGTAACGTTTGCACTGTCCGTAGCCAAACTCGGGCATCCCGCAAGCCCAGCCGCCGCCGTGGAAGAAGAGGAAAGCGGGGCGCTTCTCACCCGGCTTCGCGCCGGAGGGAGGGAAGATGTGGGCGTCGAGAGTGGTCGTACCCACAGTCTTGTAGACCCGGATCACGGGGGCATTCCGGCCATCCTGACACTGGTGATAGAGCCGGTCGATGTCCTCACGGAGAACCTTGTCCGCGCAATCCCGGTCGAAGCGGGCCATGAGCCCGTCGATGCCCTTACATCCGAAAGGCCCAATGTCCTGATTCATGAATTGAATCCGGAGGAGATCATGCAACTGGGCATTCCGGACTTTCGGGTTCGTGAAGGTCTCGATGGCCACGGCGTACTGAGCTTCGATCTGCTGGTTGATGGAGGCTTTCAACGTGGGGTCGGAGGCAATCCGTTCCTTGGCCTTGGCCCTGAGGTAGTTGCGCAGGAAGTTGGTATAGGTGTCGATACCGAGGAGGCTTGGATCATTGAAATCCAGCCGTGACGCGTACTGCGCCCAATCGCCGGAGAATCCCATCTTGCTGACCCGGACCGCTGCTTCCCAATAGGTGATCCGAGTCCTTTCCAGTCTATGAAAGCCAGGATCCAGGCTAGTATGGCTCTGGGCGTAGCCGGCAAGTGTCTTCTCCAATTTCATTCGATGGGATCGGAGAGTTACGAGGGAAATCGGCTGGATTGGATCCAGACAACTGCCTGTAATCTATCTGTCCGTATTGGACCTGCAGGAGAGCGAGTCCATTGTTCTCAGTGGCTCCACCTCCCGTGAATTGGGCCGTGCCATAGAGATCGGAGGCGTCACAGGTCAGAGACAGGGACTGGCCTGGCAGGAGATAGACCTTCAGGTGCTTGTCCCTAAGGAACTCGAATTCCAATTCGGCGTAGATGGGAGATCGAAGTTCCAGCGAGAAGGTGAAGACTCCGTTAGCGTCGAGAACGGCCGGCTGCCGATTGTAGTTGTAAATCAGCGCAAGTCCCTTAGACGGCGCATGGGCGATGATCCCATTGAGAACTGCAGGGTGGGGGGTGGCTTTCGTCGATTGAACAGGTTCTGGATCGACATTCACAGGATTCCTTTGTGTGGAGCCTGGGACGGCCACTGCAAGTGCCAGGGGGATCATTAGCGCCGCAATAATCGCCAAACCCAGAATCGCTATAGTCTTTTTCATGGAGTACTCCTCAAATTTTAACTCTTACAATAGAAGAAACGGATTTCCCTGCTAAAAAGTTGACTGGGCCAAACGATTTTACCAAGAAATATTTTTATTCGGTCTGATAATTCAGGTGCGGCTGAAGCCAGGGCGTAGGTGGCGCGGTCTGCCGGACGCGCGGGCACGGTCATGTCCTTTTTGTCCCTGTCTGAACGGGCGGCCGCTGCGGCCGCTGAATGATTTGTCCTTGATAAAAAGCTCATCAGCGGCGTATTGGACCGGGATTTTCTGGCCGATCAGGGACTCGATGGCTTCCAGGTTCAAGACGCAGTTTTCGCAGGCCAGGGAAATGGCCTTGCCGGGCTTGCCGACCCGGGCGGTGCGGCCGATGCGGTGCACGTAGTTTTCGCAGTCCCCGGGCAGGTCGTAATTGATGACCAGTTCGAGTCTTCGATGTGCAGGCCGCGGGCGGCCACGTCGGTGGCGGCGAGCAGCGGCAAGCGGCCCTGTTTGAAATCGTTGATGATCCTCAGCCGCTTGCTCTGCGGCAGGTCGCCGGTGAGGCACTCGCAGGCATAGCCGTTTTGTTGCAGTCGGCCGGCGATGCGGGCGGCTTCGTGCTTCATATTGGTGAAGATCAGGACGATTGCGGGGATACTCTTTTTTCAGCAGTCCGAGCAGCAGGCTGCATTTTTCTTTGCTGCCCACGTGGTAGATTTCCTGGGTCACGCTGTCCACGGTCAATTGCTCGGGGCTGATTTCGATTTTGTGCGGATGATTCATGAAGCGCGGAAGCGATTTCGCAGGCTTCGTCGCCCAGGGTGGCGCTGAACAGCATGGTCTGGCGCCGATCGCGGGGTTTCATCCCTTGCAGGATACGGCGGATGTCGGGTAAAAATCCCATATCAAAGAGCCGGTCCGCCTCGTCAATGACCAGCAGGTCGAAGCGGGCCAGATTCAATTTGCCCGAGCGGCTGAAATCGAGGAGCCTGCCCGGCGTGGCGACGACGATATCCACTCCCTTGCGCAGCAGGGTTTCCTGGGGAACGTAACCGACGCCCCCGTAAAAACTGCCTGTGACGAACGGCAGGTGGCGGCCCAGCAGGCCGGCCTCCGCATCAATCTGCACGGCCAGTTCGCGGGTGGGGACGATGACCAGGGCTTTTTCCTTTTTCAAGTTCCCTTTTTCAAGAAACTGCTGGAAAATGGCAACGAGAAAGGCCGCGGTTTTACCCGAACCGGTTTGCGATTGCACGGTCACGTCCTTGCCCGCCAGAGCCAGCGGCAGCGTTTGCTGCTGGACCGGGAGCATCTGTTCAAAACCGGTAGCGGCGATTCCCCGGAGCAGGTTGTGATCCAATTGGAGTTCATTAAAATTCATGTTTTTATTCCTTAGTTTTTTCTAACTGAAAATGACGTTGGTCAGAATCAGAGGTATGGGCAACGCATGGTTAAGGAAAAAGAGCCCCTGCGGGGCAGAGGCTCTCGTTTCAAGTCGGATATCAGAGTTTAACGACCTTGACGGCCTGGTCGCCTTTGGGACCTTTCTTAAGCTCGAACTCGACTTCCTCGTTTTCCTTGAGGTTGGCGAAGCCGCCACCCTGGATTTCACTGTGATGCACGAACACGTCCCGGTTGTCTTCGGTGGTGATGAAACCGTAACCTTTCTGTGTGTTGAACCACTTCACTTTACCTTTGGCCATATTGGGCCTCCTTGTTTAGATTTGAGTAAATGGTGAAAGAAAAAGGTTACCGGGATTTATTTAAATCGAGGTACTGTTTCTCTCCCTAATTTACTTTAAAAAATATTTTAATCTATTTTCTATTTTCTGTCAAGATAATTTTTCATAATTAATAGGCAGCACCCGGCCCCGGTCATTTTCCCCGCAGCGCTTGGATGTGGTATAAATGAAGAACGAGGATTAAGCGGATGTGCGGCGTTGTCGGGTTGGTCTATGAAAAAAACAACGGGCAGCTCGGCCGGGAGGGTGCGGCCCTGCTCAAGAAACTGGAGTACCGCGGCTACGATTCGACCGGCGGCGCCTTTTTCAAGAAAGACGGCAGCCTGGTGCTGAAGAAAAAAGTCGGTGCTCCCACGCGGGTGATGCAGGAGCTGGAGATCGAGAAACTGAGCGGCTGCAAATTCATCGGCCAGGTGCGCTGGGCCACCTACGGGGCCGTGGATGACGATCAACGCCCAGCCCCACGAAGTGAACTGCCGCACGCGCCAGCTGGTCGGCGCCCACAACGGCAACATCTCCAACACCGACAGCCTGAAGGAGTTCCTGAGCGAAAATGGCCATCGACATGGTCTCGGACAACGACGGCGAGATGCTGCACCATTGGTCGAGCATTTTTACAGCGAGCAGCTGGCCCTGCGCAGCCAAGCACTGGCCCTGAGCGGCGCCAGGCCGACGACTGCGGCGGCCAGCTGCGCCAGGCCAACCTCAAGGCTCAAGGAGCCTACGCCGCCTGTGTTCAGCCTGCCCGACATCGAGGGCATATTCGCCGTCAAGGCCGGCTCCTCGCTCTACGCCGGCAAGGGCAGGGACGAGGACGGCGATTTCATCCTCGTCTCCTCCGACCTGACTTCGGTTCTGGCCAAAACCCGCTTCCTGATCCCCCTGGTCGAGGGCGAGGGCATCTATTTCAGCCCGCGACTATGTTCGTCTTTTATCTGGCCAGCGGCCAAGCGGCAGCGGGCCCGGGCTGAAGCGCTCGAAGCTGAACATCGCCGACATCGCCCTTCAGCCCAAGTACCATTTTTTCATGGAGCAGGAGATCTTTTTCAACGCCGACCAACCTGGCCGAGATTCTGCAGTACTATTTCCAGCGGCCGGGCGAACAGAACTGCTTTGACGTATTCGAACGCCATGAAGCGGAGTGCAAGCACATCATCTTTGAAATGCTGAAACTGTATGCCATTTTTGAGCGTCCGGCCCTGCGCCGGGCTTTCGTCAAGATTTGCGAGGATGCGCGGCTGCGGACGATCGTGGACGAAATCGCCCGGCTGCCGCAGGCCTCCTGGCGTCCGGATTCCGCTACCGCCTTCGCCTCGGACGAGGCGCAGCTGCTGGGCGAGCTGCGGGAGTTCGGGCGCTGCCTTCCGCCTGCCCTGGCGTGTTGGACCTGATGGTGATCTGGAAAAAGAAACGCCGGGTCTTCTGCTTCAAGCACCAGGCCGTGGACGTTTCCGCCGCTGCCTCGACCGGGGCAACAGGATCTTCTTGGTGGGCGCCGGCACCTCGTACCACGCGGCCCTTTGCGCGGCCGCGTTTTTCGACAGCCTGGCGCGCTGCCCCGTCATCCCCTGCAACCCCGGCCTGTTCCGTTCCCTTTACATGGACGGCTTGCGTGCCGGCGACATGCTGCTGGCTGATCAGCCAGTCCGGGGAGACCAAGGACCTGGTCGATGTCATCGGCCAGGTGCGCCAGCGCGGGCTGTCGGACGTCGCCCTGCTGGCCGTGGTCAACAACGAGAATTCCACCATTCCCCAGGAAAAAGCCGATTTCTTTCTGCCGATTCTCTGCGGGCCGGAGATCGCCGTGGCCGCCACCAAATCCTTCACCGCCCAGCTGGCGCTGTTTTACCTTCTGGCCGCCGGCCTGGTCGAAAACGAGGCCGCACTGGCGCAACGCCTGGAGCAGATCCGCTACCTGCTCGAGGTCACCCTGCGCAGCCTGGAGGAGGAGGTCAGTGAGGTCGCGCTGAAAATTTTTCTCAAGCCCTCGCTGCATATCCTGGGAACATCCCTGATCGGCCTGGCGCGCGAGGGGGCATTGAAAATCCGCGAGGTGGTGCTCAACCACGCCGAGGGCTATGACGCCGCCGAGTTCAAGCACGGGCCCAACACCATCCTGGGCAAAAACACCATCTATTCCCTGCGTGATCTGGAAAATGTGCTCGCCGATTGCGCCGACTTCTTCAAGGAGGCGATCAGCGGGGATGCGGGCGGCCGCCCGGGGATGGAGGAACTGGGCCGCTTCCTGGAATGGGTGCGGGACTTCCGATTCCGTGATTTCAAAACGGAGGTGATCCAGCGGCCAGGCAGCGCGCCGACCTGGCGCGAGCGCTGGTACCGCATGTTCAAAGAACGAGTCCAGATCGAGAAATATTTTTCGCACTACCCGCTCATCTTTCTATGCCCTCCCGACGAACGCGACAAGCGGATCACCATCACCCAGATTCATACCCACAAGATCCGCGGCGCCGATATCATCCTGCTGGCCGAGGAGGATGACGAACTGCGCAAGGCGGTCGAGGGCCGGCCGGCGGGAAGCGTGGATTATTTCTGCAAATACATCCGTATCCCCAAGAGCGGCGACCGGCGACCTGTTCACGTTTCAGGCCGCGGCGGTTTTGCAGCTGCTGGCCCTGCGCATGTCGGTGGCCAAGATGAAGTACCTGAACCGCATGCACGTCGAAAACCACGGCGTGCATCCCGACGTGCCCAAGAATGTCTCCAAGTCCATCACCGTCGACTGAGAGCGGCCGCCCGGGATCGGGACGGCAAGCACGCGGCCCTGCCGGTTCGTCTTGACACGCCGGCCAAAATAGTGTATTTTAAACGGCGTCTGGTTGGGCGGTTAGCTCAGCTGGTAGAGCATCGGTTTTACACGCCGGGTGTCAGAGGTTCAAGCCCTCTACCGCCCAGGCTTTGCATATATGGCGCGGGGTCGTAGTTCAGTTGGTTAGAACGCATGCCTGTCACGCATGAGGTCGCGAGTTCGAGTCTCGTCGGCCCCGCCATTCCCCAGGCTGGGGGCGTAAAGGTTTCGACAGTTTTGACGAAGTTAGAGAGGCGGACTGAGCCGAGTAGCTCAATAAACTGCTCAAAAAAAGAACCGCAAACAACTTTGCACTCGCAGCGTAATTAACACGTTGCCGTCCTGGTTTTCCCCGCCCGCGGGAGGATCCGGGCGTCACTTAGCGGGCTAGCGTCGGAGGGAGCGCCTTCTGTTCTGCGGGGCGAAACACAAGTGGAGGGCCGACGGCGGTTCATTTTGTTTGTTTTAAGCGGCCGCCAGGTCGTAAATGAAAACAAACTATGTCTGTAGAATCTTTAATGGACTCTTGATTGGACGCGGGTTCGATTCCCGCCGCCTCCACTTGCCTTTCGATCAGCCCCATGAAACACATGCATAAAGGCAGGCATATTTTCCGTTGCCATCCTGGTCGCTGCCCTGCTCCTCACCTGCTCTCGGGATCGATTTCCGCTCCTTCGACCACGAAGGATACACCCGCATCGTCTTCGAAGCCGACCAGCGCTTTCACCTACACGGTGCGAGAACCGCCCCGGCCGAGCTGGAAATCGACTGTCCTGCCCGGCCAGCGCCGAATTCCGCAACGCCGGCGCTCGCCTGTGCAGAATTCGCAGTTGCTGGAGCGGGTGACCCAGCGAGAACCAGGGCAGACGACAGCGCTGCTCACCGTCTACTTCAAGGGCGATGGCGACGGTGCGCAAGAACTTTGTCCTGGAAAAGCCTTTCCGGGTGGTTTTCGACCTGGCTAGATCCGCAAGCGCAGAACCGGCGCCGACGGCGGCCGTGCGTCCCCGCCGCCACCGGCGTTGCCGAAAAAACCCCCGCCTCCGTCCGAAGGACAACCGCCAGGCCGGCCTGCCAGCAAGCCCAAGCCCATCGAGACGATCTGCATCGATGCCGGCCACGGCGGCGAGGACCTGGGCGCGGTCGGCAAATCCAAGCTGCAGGAAAAGAACGTCACCCTGCAGATCAGCCCGAAAGCTGAAGAAGCTGATCGAGTCCAAGACCGGGCCTGCGCGTGATCATGACCCGCGACAAGGACAGCGAGGTCTCGCTCAATACCCGGGCTTCCATCGCCAACAACCAGCTGGCGCAGATGTTCGTTTCCATCCATGTCAATTCCTCGTTCCGCAAATCGGCGTACGGCTCGGAAACCTATTTCGTCAGCCTGCAGGCCACCGACCCGGAAGCGCTGGAGCTGGCCCACAAGGAAAACCAGAACCCGGAGGATCCGGGCGAAGCCATCCAGAACGACGAATTGAAGATGATCCTCTGGAACATGGCCCAGACCGAATACATCAGGGAATCGAGCACGCTGGCCGAATACATCCAGAGCGAACTGAACGAGCTCTGGGCACCCGCAACCGCGGCGTCAAGCAGGCGCCTTTCCGGGTGCTGATGCGGACCGCCATGCCCGCCGTCCTGATCGAAACCGCCTTCATTTCCAAGCCAGCGAAGAGAGAAGAAACTGCAGAACGAGGACTATTTGGAACGGGTCGCCATGGCCATTTACAGCGGCATCAGCAAATTCATCTATTATTTCAACACCAATTTGAAGTGAGCCGCGGCAGATCCCCATGAACGTTAAAAAACGATGGCTTCTGGTTGCCGGGGTGGCGGCCGCCGCGACGGTTCTGGTTGTCGTGGCGCTCCTCGTGTTCGGCAAACGCCACAAGCCCTTGCTGCTGCCCGGCCCAACCGCCGGTGAGCATCCCGCCCTGGAGCAGCCGGCCGGCACCAGCCTGCCGGTCACGCTGTTGTTTTACAGCGAATCCTCCTCCCTGCTGATTCCGGTACGGGCGCAACTGGGAACCTTCGAGGTCCGCGAGGATCTCTACAGCCACTTCCTCGATCTGCTCTTTAAGGGGGACGGCCGCCATATCGTGCCCCTGCCCGAGGGGACGGCCGTGCAGAGCCTCTTTTTCCTCAAGGATGCCGGGCTGCTGGTCATCGATTTCAACGAGAATCTGATCAATCTCTTTCCCGGCGGCACCAGCGCCGAACTGGAATTCATCTATTTCCTGGTCGACAACCTGTGTTTCAACTTTCAGGAGATCAAGCGTGTCAAGGTCCTGGTCGCCGGCAATGAAATCAAGAGCCTGGCCGGGCACCTGGACATGGAGAACGCCTTTTACCCCAATTTCAGCCTGATTCAGCAATGAACAGCAAAGCCATCGGCATGTTCGATTCCGGTATCGGCGGCCTGACGGTGTACCGCGCCCTCAAGGAAAAACTGCCCCGGGAGCGGATCATCTACCTGGGCGACACGGCGCGGCTGCCCTACGGCAGCAAGTCGGCGGAAACCATCGTCAAGTTCTCCGAGGAGAACGCCCGTTTCCTGCTGACCCAGGAAATCAAGATTCTGGTCGTGGCCTGCAACAGCTCGTCGGCCTACGCCCTCGGCCGCCTGCAGGAGATCCTGCCCATCCCGGTGGTCGGCGTGATCGAGCCCGGCGCCAGGGCGGCGGCGCACATGGCGCGCCAAGCGGTCGGGGTTATCGGCACCGCGGCCACCATCATGTCACGGGCCTATGAAAACTCCATCCGCGAGAAGAACCCGCGCCTGCGCATCGTTTCCCGCGATTGCCCGCTGTTTGTGCCCCTGGTTGAGGAGGGCTGGATCGATCATGCGGTGACCCGTCTGGTGGTTGAAGAGTACCTGCTGCCCCTCCAGCGGCAAGGGATTGATGCGCTGGTGCTGGGCTGCACGCACTACCCGGTGCTCAAAGGGGTGATCACCCAGGTCATGGGAGATGCGGTGCGGCTGATCGACTCCGCGCTCACCACGGCCGAGGAAGTGGGGGTCATGCTGAAACATCTGGGCTGGTTGAACGCGGCCCAAACGGCTCCGCCAGACATTTTTTACGTCAGCGATTTCCCCGAGCGGTTCAAGAGAGTCGGCGCCATTTTTCTCAACCGGGCCATTGAGCACGTGGCGGTCGCCACCCTCTAGGAGGGATGCATGCTGGCGGCGTTGGAAAAAATTCTTTTCGCGGCGGCCTTTGCCCTGGCCCTGTTTCTGGCGCTCAAGGAGATCCGCCGCAAATTCCGGCTGATCGCCAGCGGCCGACCGGTGGCGCGTTTCGAACGGCCGCTGCAGCGGATCGGCGAGATGCTCTGGAAGGTACTGTTCCAGGTTCCGGTCATTTCCCGCCGCCCGGTCACGGGGCTTTTCCACGCCCTGATTTTCTGGGGCTTCTTCGTTTTCGCCCTGGTCACCTTCAACCACACGGTGGAGGGGCTGTTTCCCCGTTTCAATCCCTACGGAACGGGCATGCTCTACCGGATGATTCTGTTCGGCGCCAACCTGTTCGCCGGCCTGATCATTGTCGCCGTTTTGTATTTCCTGATCCGGCGCTACATTTTCCGGCCCTCCGGCCTGGACCTGCCCTCCTACCCGTCGTTGATCGTGCTGACTTTCATCTTCGTGCTGATGGTCAGTTTTCTCTATTACGAAGCGTTCAAAATGGTCACGACGGGCCCGCACACGGGCGCCAATTTTCTGGCCCATCTGGCTTTTCGCACCCTGCCCTCCGATCTGGCGCCGGCGGCCATTCTTTTCTGGGGAAAATTCCTCTGGTGGCTGCATATCCTGACGGTGATGGCATTCGGCGTGTTCATTTTCCATTCCAAACATCTGCACCTGATCGCCGGACCGCTGAACCTGGTGTTCAAGAACCGGGGCGTGAAAGCGGACCTGCCGCTGGTCAATCTGGAAGAGGCGCAGACATTCGGCACACCGCGGATCAACGATTTGCACCGCAAGGACCTGCTCGACCTGTTTTCCTGCGCCGAGTGCGGCCGCTGCGATGACGTCTGCCCGGCCCTCAATTCCGGCAAGGTGCTGTCGCCCAAGAAACTGCTGGAAAAACTCAAGGAGCACTTGTTGGCCTCGGAGAAAACGCTGGCCACGGGCGGCGAGTTGCGCCAGCTGTTCGGCGACGTGATCAGCGAAGAGGAGCTGTGGGATTGCACCACCTGCGCCGCCTGCATGGAAGTGTGCCCGATGCTTAATGAGCACGTACCCAAGATCATCGGCATGCGTCAGAACGGCGTGCTGGCCGAATCGCGCTTCCCCGAGGAGTTCAATCCGCTCTTCCGCGGCATCGAGAACCAGGGCAATCCCTGGGGCATCAGCGCCGATTCCCGTTCGGACTGGGCCGGCCAGCTGGGCATTCCCCTGCTCTCCGAAAAAGGCGAAACCGATATTCTGCTCTGGGTGGGGTGCGCCGGCAGCTACGACCAGCACGCGCAGAAGATTTTACGCGCCCTGGTGGAAATTATGCAGCGGGCCGGACTCGATTTTGCCTATCTGGGCAACGCGGAGAAATGCTGTGGCGACCCGCTGCGGCGCAGCGGCATGGAATACTTGTTCCAGATCATGGCCCGGCAGAATATCGAGACGCTCCGGCAAGTCCGTTTCCGGCGCATCATCACCGCCTGCCCGCACGGCTTGCATGTGCTCAAAAACGAGTACCCCAAATTGGGCGGACAGTATGAAGTCCTGCACCATTCTCAGCTGATCTCCAAGCTGTTGGCCAACGGCAAAATCCGCTTAAAAAAGAATGGCGGCCGAGTCACGTTTCACGATCCCTGTTACCTGGGCCGCTACAACCAGATTTACGACGCGCCGCGCCGGGTGGTTGAAAGCGTGCCCGGTGCAAAACTAAAAGAGATGAAGCTGAGTCGCAGGACCAGTTTCTGCTGCGGCGCGGGGGGCGGCGGCATGTGGAAGGAGGAGAAGGTCGGCGAGCGCATCAGCCACGTGCGTTTGCGGCAGGCCCAGACAACCGGTGCCGCCACCCTGGCCACGGCCTGTCCCTTCTGCTCCATTATGTTCAAGGACGCCATTGCCGAAACCGAGTCCAAAAATATTCGGACCCTGGATATCGCCCAGATCGTGCGCGAGAATCTGGTTTAATCGTTCGCTCAGAAAAGCAGTTCGTACATCTCGTAGGGCGTCTGGATCATGTCCAGGCGCTCGTAAATATCCTTGGCCAGCTGGTTGTTCTTTTCGACGTAGAGCCGCAGGCCGACCACTTCCTTGTGGAAGCGGGCCAGCTCTTTCAGGTGGCGAAAGAGACGGCTGAAGATTTTTTGCTGGCGGTAGGCCGGATCCACATAGACGCTCTGGATCCACCAGAAGTTGCCGTTGCGCCAGTCGCTCCACTCGAACGTGATCAGCAACTGGCCGACGATGGCCGCGTCGTCGGTTACGGCGACCAGGTAAAAACCCTTGTGCGCATCTTTGAGCACGGCCTTGACGCCCCGCAGCGTCAATTCTTCTGGCAGTTTTTTGCCCTCGGTTTCCTGGGCCATCTGGCGGTTGAAGCGGGCGATGGCCGGCGCCTCATGCATGTCGGCTTTGCGGATGCGGATGGAATCCATGGCGGCTCCCTTTCAACCATTGTAGACGAAATTCTGTGAGCGGGCAATCCGGGTCTGGCTCGTTGACAATTCGTGCCTGAACCTTTACATTCTGCGGCGGCTCTCTTCGGCCAAGGAGAACACCATGGATCTGGGAAACTGGTTCGAGCATATCGAAGCGGCGATCACCGTCTGCGACCGCGACGGGATTATCCTCGGCATGAATGAGCAGGCCGGCCGGGTATTCGCCAAAGACGGCGGCAGGGCTCTGCGGGGAAAGAATTTGTTTGATTGTCATCCTGAAAATGCAAAAAAGAAAATCAAAGATATCTTGGATACACAGCGGAGCAACGTCTACACCACTGAAAAAGAGGGTCGAAAAAAACTGATCTACCAGGCTCCCTGGTTCGAAAACGGGGAGTGCGCCGGGCTGGTGGAATTCTCGATTCCGCTACCCGAGCAGATGCCTCATCTCTTAAGACATTGAAAAGGTATTCGTTGGTTTACTTAATATTTTCGCCGATCCAGTCGTAGACGGTCTTCCGCCAGACTTTTCGGCCCTTTGGGGACTCCACCGGGTCAGAATATCAGTGCTTCGCCGGCGGGGCGTCGGCCACGCGGAGCGCCCGCTCGGGAACGTCGTTGCCTTCCTGGTACATCAGCATCTCGGTCACCCTGCCGTCAGGACCTACCACGAAGGAGAAGCGGCTGAGCGAGGTCTCGTAGAAGAACTCGGTCTCGGAGGAGGAGAACGCCTCCAGCTTCGCCCCTCCACTGCGCTGGGTGAAGAGCTTTCCGTTCTCGACCGTGACGGTGCGAGTGGAGGTTTCGTTGATCCGGTACACCCCGGCGTAGCGGGCAAGGACCTTGGGGTCCACGCGGACCGGCCGGTATTCGGGGAAAGGCTTGCCGATCACCAAGGCCGCGATCTTATGCGCCAGCATCGCGGGAGGCCTGGTCGGTGAATCGGTGTTGGCGAGCACTGCCACATAGACATGCTCTTGCGGCAAGCGAACCACATCGCAGACGAATCCGAATATGCCGCCGCCGTGCTCGATCATGGGGCTTCCCCTCAGCGTGCCGATGGCCCAGCCGTACCCGTATCCGGTCGAGGTGCCGTTGGCGAGGGTATACGGGGTCCACATCTTCTTCAGCGATTTCTGCGTGAGGATTTTCTCGCTATAGAGGGCCGTGTCCCACAGGGCCAGGTCGTCGACGGTCGAGATCAGGGCTCCCGCGGCGTGGGGATTGGACATGCCCAGGTAGCGGGCGTTGACGATCTTGCCGCCCTCCTCACTGTACCCTGCGGCACGGTGGGGAATGATCGGCTGGTTGTAGCCCACGCGCGTGTTTTTCATGCCCAGGGGCGCAAATATATGGTTTTGAATGAATTCTTCGTATTTTTCCCCGGAGGCCTTCTCGATCACAGCCCCGAGCAGGATGAAGCCCGAATTGTTGTACTCGAACTGGGTGCCGGGGGCGAAATGCATCGGCTCGCGCTTGAACGTGTCGATCAGTTCGTCCAGCGTCCTCTCGGTCTGAATTCTGTTCTCCATCACGCCGGGCATCTCGGTCACGCTCTGGATGCCCGACGTGTGGGTGAGGAGGTGCTCGATCGTAATCACATGCCCCTGCGTGGGATAGTCGGGCAGGAACTTGGTGATCGGGTCCTGCAGCGAGAGTTTCCCCTTCTCGGCCAGCATCATGACCGCCGCGGCGGTGAACTGCTTGGTGACCGAGCCGATGCGCAAAAGCGTGTCGGGCTGCAAAGGCACGTTCAGCTCCAGGTTGGCCGAGCCATAGGCCTGGCGGAACAAAACCTGTCCGTCCCTGACGGCGATCACCGCGACTCCCGGCCGGCCGGCGGGGAAAAAGGGCTTGACCATGGCGTCGATGCGCGCCGCCATCCCCCCCTTCTCCGCGGCGCCGAGCCCCCCGGCCAGCATCGCAAGGCAAAGCAAGAGAACGCACCCATCTCTTGAAAAAAATTTGTTCATCGTTTTTCCTCCGTGACGATCACGCTCATATTTTCTATTTTCAGTCCAAGTTATAGACAAGTCAATGGGGAAAAAGTTGCCGGAATATTCTTTATTGTCTATTTAATATTTTCGGCGATCCAGTCGTAAACGGTCTTCCACCAGAGCTTGGCGTTCTGGGGCTTCTGCACGAAGTGGTCCTCGTCGGGGAAGTAGAGCATCTTGGACTTGACGCCCAGCCGCTGCAGCGCGGTAAAGAGCATGATTCCCTGGCTGACCGGCACGCGGAAATCGTTTTCGCTGTGCACGACCAGCATCGGCACGTTGATGCGGCTGGCGAAATTGGCCGGGTTCCACTTTTCGTAGAGCGGGCTCTTCCAGGGCGTACCGCCGTATTCCCACTCCTCGAACCAGAGTTCCTCGGTCATGTAGTACATGCTGCGGGCGTCGAAGATGCCGTCATGGGAGATCAGGCAGCGGAAAGGATACTTGAAATCGTCGCTATGGCCGGCCATCCAGTTGATCATGAATCCGCCGTAGGAAGCGCCGGCAGCCGCGATCCGCTTGGCGTCCAGGAAGGGGAAGTTTTCCACCAGGTACTGCTGGCCTTTGACCAGGTCCTGGAAGGGCGCGCCGCCCCAATCCTGGGTTACGGCATCGGTGAAGGGCTGCCCGTAACCGTGGCTGCCGTGGAAGTTGATCGCGGCCACCACGTAACCGGGCGCGGCAAACATGCTCAGGTTCCAGCGGAAATGGAAATCGTCCGACCAGGCGCCCTGAGGACCGCCGTGGACCAGAAAGACCAGGGGGTACTTTTGGGCCGGGTCGAAGAAAGGCGGCTTGAGCAGGATTCCTTCCACCGCTTCGTTTTTGGCGCCCTTGAAGGTGAATGTTTCAGCCCCGTTCATTTCCACGTCCCTGAAAATCTCACCGTTGACGTCGGTCAAGCGGGTCAGGGCACGGTCGCGCAAGGAGAGCTTGTGGATTTCATTGGGCCGGCTGACGCTCTGGCTGAGAAAGATCAGCGCCTTGCCGTCCGGCATGATGCTCAACGAGGAGGCATTGACCTTCTCGACCAGGCGGATGATTTTCCCGCTTTTCAGCTCCAGCTGATAGACGGGTTGATAGATCTGCTCCGGGGCGATGAAATAGATGAACTTTTCATCGGGCGCGAAGACGAACTCGAGGATGGTGTTGGCGAAATCCTGGGTCAGGTTGCGCCGCGTCTTGCTTATTCGATCGAAAAGAATGATGTCTTTTTTGTCGGCCTCATAGACCGCCCGGCGCATGGAGAAATAGGCCAGGTAGCGGTTTTTCGGCGAGAAGACCGGGTTGCAGTCATTGCCGCCGTTGGCCGCGGTGAGGTTCTCCTCAACGCCGCTGGTCAGGTCTTTGAGAAAGACATCGTTGTTGGTCGAAATGGCCACCAGTGGATCCGTGTTTTTGACGAAGGCGAAGAGTTTCCCGTCCGGCGAAATGGCGTAGTCGGGAGATCCCCCAGATCGATCGGCGGTGTATCGAAATCGCCCGGCGTCAGGTCACGGCAGCCGGCCACGCCCAGGGTGTGCAGAAAGACGTGGCTGCGTTTGCCGTCTTTCCAGGCGTTCCAGACGCGGAAGGGCAGGGAAGTCAGGAGCCTGGCTTTGACCGGGGAGTTTCCCTTGTCCTTTTCCAGAACTGCGTTTTCTTTCAGGGAGGAAGCCTGGGGGAAGACCTCCTTGCTGAAGGCGATGCTTTTTTTATCCGGCGACCAGATATAACCGTTGAGGCCGCCGGGAAATTGCGTCAGCTGTTTGACCGCGGCTGGATTGGCCAGGTTCAGCGAATAGAGCTGCGGCTCGCCGCTCGCTGTGGAGATGAAAGCCAGCGTGTCGGGGCCGGGGAAGCTGGGCAGACTGAAATGGTCCTTGCCCACATCCAGTTTTTTTAAGTTCCGGCCGTTGCTATCGATCAGATAAAAATCCGTCCGGAACGAATTTTTCTCCAGCTCGGGAACGCGCACGGTAAAAGCGATCCAGCGGCCGTCGGCTGAAACCACCGGCGCGGCCAGCCTGCCGGCGGCGAACATATCTTCAAAGCGCAGCGCCCGTTTTTGGGCCGGGAGCGAGAACACCGCCAGCAGCAGCAGGGTCGAACACACGATTTTTTTCATCTATTCCTCCCGCTTCCGGCTCTGGGCCAGAAGCCAGCTCAGGTAATTTTTTTCCCCCCGCGCAACCGGGAGGGCGAGGATTTCGGGAACCTCGTAGGGGTGATTCTGCCGGATCAGAGTTTCCACGTCAGGGTAGTTGGCCTGCCGCGTCTTGATGAGCAGCAGCCATTCGCGCGCCTCTTCCATCTTGTTCTGCCAGGTGTAGACGGAGGTGAGCGGCGAGGAGATCGAAACGCAGGCCGCCAGCTTTTGCTGGACCAGCAGCCGGGCCAGCTTCTCCGCCGCCGCGGCACTGTTCACGGTGGTCAATACCACCAGGAATTTGTCGTTCATGAAAAATGATTCCGGCAGCGACCGCTCTCGGTGCGGCCGCTGCCGGCGAGTATAAAACTTTTTTTGGCTCTACTCTTTGGGTACGGCTTTATCAATGACCAGGCGGCTGATCAGCGGTTTGCCGGTGTTGGGATTCAGCAATTCGTATTTGCGCATCAGGAAATAGTAGTCTCTCTCGCCGCCGGCGGTGACAATGCGCACGGTGCTCTTGTAGCTCTGCACCTTGCCACTGTACGCGTCCTGGTTCTGGTTGATGCCGGTCGACATGGTGATCAGTTTCTTTTCATACTCCACGGCGGCCTTCAGCGCGCCCTGATTCATCTGGAGTTCCTTGAATTTGTTGGTTTCCTCGGCGATGGATTTTTCCACCGCGTCCAACTGCGCTTGCACGGTTTTCTTTTTGCTGCCGCGGGTTTCGCTGAGCGTGGTCTTCAGCGTATCGGAGTTGTCTTTCAGGTCCTGAATCTGGCGGATTTTTTCTTCCTTGGCCTTTTTCAGTTCATCCATCTGCTTGATCAGCACAGACAAAGGCATGTCTTCGGTGGTCGGTTCATCGCTGGCAATCAGTTTCCACGATTTGAATTCGATAGCAAACGGCTCGCCCGCCATGGCGCCCATCGTGTCCCGGTCTTTGGCCTTCATTGCCTGGAAGTATTTGGAGATGGTTATCTGCTCGGGTTTCTGGCAGGAAACCGTAAAGAGCAGTAGAACCATCAGGGCAACTGCAAATAGGACTTTTTTCATCGTGCTCCTCCTTTTATTTTTTGAAAGATAAATAATGTCGCTCTCGTGTCCTGGTAAACCATTTGTGAAAATTATAAGCAATTTGTCAATGGAAATCAAGGGTGCGAATTTTTCTTTCTGCGAACAGATGGGGAGGCCGGCCGGGCGCGCCTCAACGGACCTTGTCCAGCACCAGATCTCTGGGGTTGACCGGTTTGTCGTTGAGCCGGACTTCGTAATGCACGTGGGGGCCGGTGCTGCGGCCGGTGTTGCCGACAAACCCGATGACATCATAGCGCTTGACCCGCTGTCCTTCGCGGACATTGACGTTGGACAGATGGCCGTAGCGGGTGGAATAACCGAAACCGTGGTCGATGATAATGATGTTTCCGTAATTTTCATATTTGTCGACCACCACCACCAGGCCGTCCGCCGGAGCGACGATTTTGCGGCCGAGCTGGGTGGAAATGTCAATAGCGGCATGCATTTCTCGTTTACCGGTAAAGGGATTGATGCGCATGCCGAAATCGGTGGAAATGTAGCCGTCGGTTGGCCAGATGGTGGGAGAACACGCCCAGCGTATTTTCTGCTGATCAAGGGAACTGGCCACGTTTTCCAAGCCTTCCAGGTCCTTGCGCGAGGCATTCAACAGCTCGTCGGCAGGGGTCAAGAGACGTTCGCGGCGCACGTTGGGCTTCTGCCGGGTGATGCCAGTATCCGGGATGCTGCCGGGTCCGCCGCTGCCCACTTCTTCCAGGGCATGGGGCGAGTCCAGGCCAGCGGCCACCAGGATGCGGTTACGGACCTCTTCCATTTTCTTCAAGTTGGCGCTCAACTCGTTGACGGTGGCGTTCAGTTCCTGGATTTTCTGGTTGTTCGTCTGATTTTCCCGCTCCAGCCGCCTCATTTTCTGCTTGTCCACGTGGAGGGTCATGTAGTCAAAAATCATGAAGCCGAAAACAAGCAGCAGGATAGAAACGGCCAGCAAGCTTTTGCGGATGAACTTGGAGGAGATCGTGATCTCTTTACTGGAGGATGTGGCGTCGGAGACGATAATGATCGAATAATTTCTTCGTTTCAAATTATTCTTGACCATACAGCACCTTCCCTCGCGTCGGCAAAACGGATTGTAATCCATTGGCCATCGTTTGTCCAGCACCGGGTGTCCGCCATTTCATCTTCGCCTCTCACCCCAGGCTCTGGATCACCCGGCCGATGCGTTCCAGCGGCGTACCGGGCTGGAAGACTTCCTTGACCCCCATGGCCTTGAGCTCGGGTATGTCTTCTTCCGGGATGATGCCCCCCAGCACCACCGCTGGCGGGGTAACCCCTTTTTCTTTGAAAACGGAAAACAGCTTGCGGCACAACGACAGGTGGGCGCCGGAGAGAATGCTCAGCCCGATCACCTCCACGTCCTCCTGAATCGCTGTGTGGGCGATGACGTCGGGGGTCTGGCGCAAACCGGTGTAGATGACCTCCATACCGCTGTCGCGCAGAAATTTAGCTACAATTTTGGCGCCGCGGTCATGACCGTCGAGTCCCGGCTTGGCGATAAGCACTTTTTTGGGCGGCATGTATCCGAATTATTGTAGGTGAAAAACACGAAAAGTCAATACAGCGGCTTGACATTATCCCGGCAAAAGTGATAATAGATATTCAGAGGACAAGGTAAGGAGGCCCGGAATGGGGAAAAAAACGATAGTTCTGGCCGACAACAGTTATACCATTCGCCGCATCGTGGAACTGTCATTTTCCGAAATCGATGACGTCGAAGTCCTCAGCTTTGAAAACGGGCTGGATTTAAAAAATAAATTGTTGGACACCAACCCCCAAGTGGTGATCGTTGACGTCAAGCTGCCGATCGTCAACGGTTATGAGATTTGCCAGTTCATCAATGAGAGCGAGCAGCTGAAGAAGGTCAGGGTTTTCCTGATGAAGGGGAGTTTCGAGCCGGTCAACCAGGAACTGATCAAAAAGCTGAAATTCGAGGAAATCATCACCAAGCCTTTCGATTCCAACCAGCTGGTCGCCTCGGTGATGAAGCTGTTCCGGGAAGAACAGCCGGCTCCGGCGGGTTTGCCCGAGGAGATGCCGGCCGGGCTGCCCGAGGATTTCCCTGGGATCGAGAACGAAATCCCCGGCGAGACGGAAATCAGTTTTTCCGATATCCGCGAGGAGTTTCTTTCCAAACCGGCCAGCGGACCGGGAACGATCAAAAAGCCTCAGCCCGAGGACGACGACATCCAACCATCGGAAGAGATCACCCAGGGTACCCAGCCGGCCAAAGAGGATACGCTGGCACCGGAAGCGGATGAATCGATCGAGAATCCCTTCGAGAACGAACCGGTGCTGGCCTCCGAACCGCTGCCCGGAAACCGGCGGCTGTTCGAGCAGCTCCCCGATGAACAAAACCAGGCGACGGTGGAATATGGGGATAATGGCAAGGGCTCGCTGGAGCAGGCGGGAAGGCCGGAAACCGGCCGGGATGGCGATGAGGGGGAACGGTTCCCCGAGGACCTGCTGCGGCTGGAGACCGGCGGTTTCAGTGCCGAAATTCCTTCCAACAGTCTGAAGGAGGAAAGCAGCGGCATTTCCCATGTGCTGCACATGGCGCCGGACCGCTTGGCCGATGAACCGAACCCGACTCCGGAAGGGGACCTTTTCCCCGGCACCGATGAAAGGTTTTCGCTGGCGCAGGTCAAAGGCCAAAGTCGAAAACCGGCCGCCAAGAATTCCGGGCCGGTGAGCGCAGGAACCCCGCCGACCGTGCCGCTGGGGCTGACCGAGGCCGAAAAGAGCGAACTGACCTCCAAGTTGGGAGACGGCCTGAGTGCGGCCATCAAGGAACTGCTTTGGGAAATCCTTCCACCCTTGGCGGAAAAAATCATCCGCGAAGAAATAGAAAAGATCAAAACCGACGCGAGCAAAACGCCCTGAGCTTTTCCCGCCCGGCTTTTTTTAGGCTGAATGGACAACATGGAAAAATCGTATGATCACCTGCAGACCGAAAAGGACTGGTACCGCACCTGGGAGGAACACCGGACTGTTTCGCGCCGAGAATCCCTCGAGCCGCATTCCCTTCACCCTGATCCTGCCGCCGCCCAATGTGACCGGTTCCCTGCACATCGGCCATGCGCTGACCCTGAGCCTGCCCGACATTCTGGTGCGCCGCAAGAAGATGCAGGGCTACAATGTCCTCTGGCTGCCGGGGACCGACCATGCCGGCATCGCCACCCAGATGGTCGTGGAGAAACACCTGCGCCAGGAGCAGGGGCTGAGCAAGGAGGACCTGGGCCGGGAAAAATTTTTACAACTGGTCTGGGATTGGAAAGAGCAATCCGAAAAAAGGATCATCGAGCAGATCAAGAAGCTCGGACTTTCCCTTGACTGGAGCCGGCAGAAGTTCACCTTCAGCCCGGATATGCAGCAGGTGGTGCGGCGCGTGTTCGTCACCCTGTATCACCAGGGTTTGATCTACCGGGGCATTTACATGGTCAACCGCTGCCCCAGCTGCAAAACCGTGCTTTCCGACCTGGAAGTGGAACATCAGGGAGGTTAGCGGCCGGTTGACCTACATCCGTTACCCTCTGGCAGAGGACGAACGGCAGGCCATTGTGGTGGCCACCACCCGGCCGGAAACGATGCTGGGGGATGCGGCCGTGGCCGTGCATCCCAAGGACCGGCGCTACAAGAAATGGATCGGCCGGCGGGTCATCCTGCCGCTGACCGGCCGCACCATCCCGGTGATCGCCGACGAGAAGGTGGACCGGACATTCGGCACCGGCGCGGTCAAGGTAACGCCCGCCCACGATCCGCTGGACTACCAGATCGGCCCTCAAGCACGGTCTGGAGCAGATCGTGGTCATTGATCCGCAGGCCCGCATGACCGGAGCGATTCCCGAAAAATACCGCGGTCTGGACCGTTTCGCCTGCCGCCAGCGGGTGCTCGACGATTTGCGAGAGCAGCAGCTGATCGAGCGGGAGGAGGATTACCGGCACAACGTCGGCCACTGCCAGCGCTGCGAAACCGTGGTCGAACCCCATGTCTCCCAGCAGTGGTTCATGAAGACGAAGGAGCTGGCCCAGCCGGCGGTGGCGGCGGTGGAAAAGGGCGAGATCGTCTTCTTTCCCGACAAATGGAAGAAAGTCTATTTCAACTGGATGGAGCACATCCAGGACTGGTGCATCTCGCGGCAACTCTGGTGGGGGCATCGCATCCCGGCCTACTATTGCCGCTACTGCCAGGAGGTGATCGTGGCCGAGGAGGAACCCCGGCGCTGCCCCCGCTGCGACTCGACCCAGATCGAGCAGGACAGCGATGTGCTGGACACCTGGTTTTCCTCCGCCCTCTGGCCCTTCATCACCCTGGGCTGGCAGGACGGGAGCCCCGATTACCAGACTCTTCTACCCCACCTCGCTCATGGCCACCGCTTTCGACATCATCTTTTTCTGGGTGGCGCGCATGATCATGATGGGCCTGCACTTTTGCGGTGCCGTGCCCTTCCGCGAGGTGCTGATCAACGGCCTGATCCGCGACGAGAAAGGCCAGAAGATGAGCAAGACGCGCAACAACGTCATTGATCCCCTGGCCATCATGCGAGGAGTACGGGGCCGACGCCCTGCGCTTCACCCTGGCCATTCAAGCGGTACCGGGCATGGACATTTCCCTGTCGCTCAGCCGCATCAAGGGTTACAAGGCCTTCGCCAACAAGCTCTGGAATGCCTCGCGCTACGTGATCATGAACCTGCGGGGGGACGAGTCGACCGCGCTGGATGTACAGCAGATCCGGGATACCGACCGCTGGATTCTGCACCGGCTCAACCAGCTCGTGGAGAAAATCAACGACCTGCTGGACAGCTACCGCCTGCACGAGGCGGCCGACCTGATCTACCATTTCGTCTGGGACGAGTACTGCGACTGGTACCTGGAATTCTCCAAAAACGATCTGGAGCACCTGCCCACCCGCCAGGTCCTGAAAACGACCCTGTTCAGAATCCTGCAGCTGCTTCATCCCTTTATGCCCTTTATCACCGAGGAGATTTATCAGCGCCTGCAGAACGAGCGGGGGTTCCTGGTGCAGAGCGAATTTCCGCAGTTTGACAAAAGCTGGGTGTTTCCCAAGGCCCGCGAGCGGGTGGAGACCCTCAAGAAGCTGGTCGCCGAGACCCGCAAAACCCGCAGCGAAAACCATATCGATCCCAACCGCAAAGTCGCCATTTATATCAAACCCCACTCCCTGGGCGAGGGCGAACGGCTCGCTCCCTTCCTGAAGTACTTCGATTTCTTGACCCGCAGCGCCTGCACCCAGATCGTTACCGATTTTTCGGCGCTGAGCCGGGGGTTCAAAGGCGTGTGCGGCGGCTGGGAGATTCTGCTGCCTTTTGACAGAGAGGGCGACCGCCAGCAGGAGGTGCAGCGGCTCGCGGGCGAGTGCCGCAAGCTCAACCAGTTGATCGCCCTGCTGGAAGCGAAGCTGGCCAGCGGCGATTATCTGAAGCGCGCCCCGGCCGACGTCGTGCAGCAGTCCAAGAAGAACCTGCAGGACGCCATTGAGAAACGCCAGCGCATCGAAAAGACCATTGCCGACCTTTCCTGACTTCTTGCAGGTTCTGCGCTTCCGCAAGTGCCCCTCGACCAACGACTACGTCAAGAAAAACCAGCGCCGCTTGCAACCCCGGTTTCCCCTGCTCGTGCTCAGCGAGGCCCAGACCGCCGGCCGGGGTCGTGGCCAGCGCCATTGGTTTTCCGGCCGCGGCCTGGGGGTCTACGCCACCTTCGCTTTTCACCCGCGGCAAAAAGAACAGCTCCAGTGGCTGGCCCTGACCGCCGGAGTGGCCACCGCCGACATGCTCGCGGAGCTGTCGGGTCTGGAATTCGACTTGAAATGGCCCAACGACGTTTACCTGCAGGGGAAAAAGATCGCCGGCATCCTGATCGAAAATATTGTGCGGGAACCGCAACCGCTGAGCATCGTCGGCATTGGCGTCAATGTCCGCCACCGGTCGTCGGATTTCCCATCCGCCCTGCAGCCGCGGGCCACCTCCCTGACCCTGGCCTGCGGGCGGGACGTTTCGGTCGAGGCGGCGAGCCAGTCGCTGGCCCGTTGGTTTTTTCACTGGCTCAAACGACTGGAAGAGGAAGGCAGCGCTGAGATCGTGGCCCGGGCCAATACCCTCAGCCGGGTCTGGCTGGGGAAGGCGGTGACCTTCCAGGAACCGGGGCGGACGGGGCAGGGAATTTTTGCGGGCATTGCCGACAACGGCGGCCTGCGCCTGCAACTGTCCGACGGCAGCCAGGTGGTGCTCCTGAACGGCGAACTTGTCGTTTGACGCTGTTATCCGTGCCCGAGAACGGGGGGGCTTGAAATTGGTTAAAAAATAGTTTATATGTGTATCGTCCGCCTGAGGGACAACCCATGGTGGAACGACGAGAGAATTACCGCTTTGACGTGTACAACGAGGTGCGGGGAAGTTTCTTTTCTCGCGAAGGCCTGATGGTCAAGGACATGAGCATGAACGGCCTCAACATCCTGAGCACCTTCCAGCCCAAGGTGGGTTCCGCCTATCTGATCAATCTCCGCAACAACGGTTTGCACCAGAGCTTTCGCATCAAGGTCGTGCGCTCGGAAGTGTTCTTCCCAGCCGCCGCCAACGAAGCGGTGCGAGCCAACGAAATCGTCTTTACATCCGGCGCCGTCTTCTTTGAGCTGAATGACCATCGCCGCAACTTCATCATCGCGGCCCTGGAAAACCATTTCAAGGACCTGTCTGCCCCCCGTCATGGATAACCACCCGGCTCAGGTAATTTTCTTGCGGCTGATCGAATAGATGCCCTGGCTTTTTTTCAACCCCTCGTAAATTTTTTTCATCTGAAACACGTCCTGCACTTCGAAGGTGATGCGTGATCTTGACCAGGGCCTGGCTGACTTGCTCCTGCTCGATCTTCTTGATGTTGGAATCGCAGGCGGCCGGGATGCCGGTGATCGGGTTGAGCATGCCCGGCCTGTCGGCGGCGATCAGCTCCAGGCGCACCAGCCAGAGGCGGTGTTCCGTTTCACTCCAGGAGACCTGTTTGAGGCGCGACGGGATATCGGCGTTGATGTTGGGGCAATTTTTTTTATGAATGACCAGGCCGCGGTTTTTGGTCAGGTAGCCGATGATTTCGTCACCCTTGATCGGGCTGCAACAGCGGGCCAGGGTGTAGGCGATGCCATCCTGCCCTTCCACCCGGATCAGCTGCGGTTCGGCCGGCGCGCGGCGCGGCGGCCGTTTCGGCGTCTGGATTTTGACCGCGCTCAGTTCCGGGAAGAGGCTCTGCAGCATGGATTTGTCCAGAACCTTCTTGCCGCTGCCGATATCGCGCAGAAACGTCTCCAGGTCCGGGAAATGAGTGCCGGCCACGCGGCGCTGGATGTCCTCGTCGCTGAAGGTGACGTGGTATTTTTTCTGGTATTCACGCAGCACCCTCTGCCAGGGGCGGCTGGCCCCGGTCGATATCAGAGGGTGTTTTCCTGGCGCTGCAGGTAGGCCATGATTTTGCGTTTGGCCCGGGTCGTGGTCGTGTACTTCAGCCAGTCGCTGCTGGGCGAGATGTTGTTACCGGTGAGGATCTCCACCACGTCGCCGGAATGCAGCGGGGTTCGCAACGGCACCATTTTTTCATTGACGATGGCGCTCTTGCAGCGGTCGCCGACCTCGGAGTGGATGGCGTAGGCGAAATCGATGGGCGTTGAGCCGGCCTTGAGGTTGACGACTTTGCCTTTGGGAGTGAATACGTAGATCTCGTTGGGCGTGAGGTCGCGTCTTGACCAGGCTGAGGAATTCCTTGGGATCGGGGTTGGTCTTGTGGTACTCGATCATGTCGCGGAACCATTCCAGGAGGTCATCGTTTTCCAGAAAGCCCAGCCCCTCCTTGTACTTCCAGTGGGCGGCGATGCCTTCCTCGGCGTTCGGTGCATCTCCAGGGTACGGATCTGGATTTCCACTTTCACGCCGTCCCGGGTGATGATCGTGGTGTGGATGGACTGGTAAAAATTGCTCTTGGGGTTGGTGATGAAATCGCGCCAGCGCGAGGGGATGTGCGTCCATTCTGGTGGATGGCGCCCATGATGGCGTAGCAGTTGGCCACCGTCTCGGTGATCACCCGCAGGGCCATCAGGTCGAAGACCTGGTCGAGCTTGATGTTCTGCCTTTGCAGTTTGCGGTAGATCGAGATTTCCCGTTTGATGCGGTATTGGATTTCGGCTGGGATGCCGTATTCTTTGAGAATGGACTTGGATCTCCGCCTTCAGGCTCTCCAGTTGGGCATGGCCCACTCGTATTTGTCGCTGACCTCGGCCTTGATGCGCTGGTACTCCTCGGGGTAGAGATAGCAGAAGGAGACGTCCTCCAGTTCGTCGCGGATTTTTCCCATGCCCAGCCGGTGGGCGATGGGCGCGTAAATTTCCAGGGTTTCGCGGGCGATCTTCACCCGCTTCTCCTCGTCGAGGTGCTCCAGGGTGCGGATGTTGTGCAGGCGGTCGGCCAGCTTGATCAGAATGACGCGCACATCGGAGGTCATGGCGACGATCATCTTTTTCAGGGTTTCGGCCTGGGCGTCCTCGACGTCCACGTCCGAGATTTTGGAGATTTTGGTCACCCCCCAGACGATGTCGCTGATTTCATTGCCGAACAGCCGGGTCAGATCTTCGCGGGTGTAGTGGGAGTCTTCGAGCACGTCGTGCAGCAGGCCGGCGGCGATGGAAATTTCGTCCAGCTTCATCTCCGCCAGGATGCCGGCCACGGCCAGGGGATGGATGATGTAGGGCTCGTCGGAGGCCCGCTTCTGACCCAGGTGGGCGTCGGTGGCAACGGTGTAGGCCTTTTTCAGCAGTTCGATGTTGGCTTCCGGATAGTAGCCGAGAATCTTTTCCTGGAGTTCGTGAAAGCGTTTTATCATCGCTGCCCGGTCTATTATATATCATTCGGGCCGCGAACGCGCCAACCCGCCGCCCCGCGGGACGTTGACGGGGGCGCCGTAAAACGGTATGCTGGCCCCATGCTGCGCATCTTTTCGGGTCTGTACCGCGGCCGCCTGCTGCGCTCGAGCGGCCTCAGCCGGTGATCCGGCCGACCATGGCCAAGGTCAAGCTCTCTTTTTTCGATATCGTCCAGAACGATATCCGCGAGAAGATTTTCCTGGATGGCTTTGCCGGCACGGGCAACATCGGCATCGAGGCCATCTCCCGCGGTGCCGACTACGTGATCTTCATCGACGAGCTGCCGGAGGCGGCAAGATCATCCGCCACAACCTGGAAAAGATCGGCATTGCGTCCGATTTCTACCGCATCATCCGCGGCGACTTCAACCGCTCGATCATCGCCCTGGCCAAGACCGCTTCTTATTCGATCTGGATCTACCTGGACCCGCCTTACGAAATTCTGGAGTATGCCAATCCTTTGAAAGTGATTTTCAAGCGCCAGGTTTTGAAACCGGGCGGTACGATCGTGCTGGAGCGCCCGGCCGCGGTGGATTTCCGCTCGACCTATTTCAAGCTGCTGCGTAGCCAGGCCGTGGGCGGCAAGCGCCTCGATTTCTACGGCTACGGAGATTCAGACATCGCTCAGCCCCGTGTCCCTTAGGATCTGGCGCAGCCGCTCGGGAGTTACCTTCGTCTTGGGATGGGGCGGGGGGGTGCAGCCGGGGCCGGGCGCGATGGAAAGATCATACGTCCCGATCTCGCGGGCCAGGCGCATGGTCTCCTCTTTTTCATAGGCGATCAGCGGGCTGTAGACCGGCAGGTCGTCGGCCTGGCGCTGGCTCAGCAGGTTGGGCAGCGTTTGCGAGGCGACCTGGGCCAGGTTGTCGCCGGTGATGATGCCCAGGGCCCCCTGCTGGCGGGCGATTTCACAAGCCTTGCGGTGCATCAGGTATTTGCAGAGGACGCAGAGGTAGCTCTGAAAGCGGCTGTGAAAGAGTTCCTGGAAGTGGTGCTGAAAAATCTCTTCGCGGTCGATGATCATCAACTCGATCGGGTTACCGGATGTGTACTCTTGCAGTGTGTCTCGGATGCGCGCCACTTTCCGGCCGCTCTCCGGGGCGACGGCGAAATGGAGCAGCAGCGGTTCCACGCCCCGTTTCATCATCAGGAAGGTGGCCACCGGCGAATCGATGCCTCCGGAAATCAGCGCAACCAGTTTCCCGGCGCTGCCGTAGGGGAAGCCGCTGTGGCCTCTGATTTTATCGGTAAACAGGTAGATATGCTCCGGCCCGATCTCGATCTGGATGTTGAGCGCGGGTTTATCGAGATCGACCGCCATGCCGGTTTTTTCGCGGACCAGGTCGCCCATCTCCCGTTCCACCTCCATGGAGGTATGGGGAAATGTTTTGTCCACGCGCTGGCAGGAGATGCGGAAGCTGGGTTGGGCGCCCAGGCTGGGGACCCAGTCCAGCAGATTTTTTTTTAGCTGGCTGAGATCGCGGGGGATTTCAATGGCCGAGCTGAAGGAGTGAATGCCCAGCACTTTGCGCAGGTCGGGCAGCGTCGCCAGGTTGCGGATGTAGATGCGGCCCCGCTGCAGCGCCACCTCGCCGGAGGGGATGCCGGCGATGCGCAGGAAGCGCTCGATGTCGTTTTTCAGCCGCAGTTCAAAGTCCAGGCGGTTGCGTCCTTTGAGGGTGATCTCGCCGTAGCGGACGATGAGGGCGTTGGGGGTCATGCCTGGCGATTATACACTGCCGGCGGCGGCAGGGCAATGGCAGCCGGCGAGCCGCTCCGGGCAAGCATGGGCGCGGAGAAAATTCTGAAAATGCCTGTCCGGACTTGACTTTTCAGCCGGCGCTCCCTTAAAATCCTTTGCAGGAGGTCATTATGAACAAAACCGAGTTAATCAAAGCCATTGCCGACAAGACCAACCTGAAAATGATCGAGACGGAAAATCTGGTCAATGCCTTCATCGACACGGTTGCCGCTGAATTGAAGAAAAAGAAGAAAGTGACGTTGGTTGGCTTTGGAACCTTTGCCGTTGCCCACCGCAAAGCCAAGATCGGCATCAATCCCAAAACCCAGCAGAAGATCAGCATCAAAGCCAAGGAAGTGCCTGTTTTCCGGGCCGGCAAGGCGTTGAAGAACAAAATCAAATAACGGGGTTGCCCAGAAAAATTTTGTTTTCTTTAATAGACATCGATGCGGGCGGTGGCCGGGGCAATTTCCACCCGGTTGCGTTTGGCGTCGTAAGCGTTGATATTTTCGATCCGCAACGTGTAGGCGCCGCGGTTGGCGAATTTGATTTTTAGCTGCATCAGGGGGGAGTGGAGCAGTGGGCTGGCCGGATCGGAAAAGGTGTAGCCGGCGTCCATAGCTCCGCCTGACAAACTCTTAAATATTTTCACGCTCTCGTTGAAGAAATCGGTCTTGGCTTCCACGATCTCGGCCCCGGCTTCCGCGACCACGCCGCGCAGAGTGAGGGTGGTGATCGGCGATGCCGACTGCAGGGAAACGGAGAAGACCGCTTCGCTGCCGGCCGGGATGCGGACTTGGGCGGGGGAGACGGTCACGGCGTTGCCGGCCGGCCGCTCCGGTGCGGATTCTTGAGGCAGACGCGCCTCGGTTTCGGCGCTGCCGGGCAGGGCTTCGTTCTGCTCCACGTTGGCCCAGATGGCTTCCAGGTTCTTGTCTTTAACCGGTGTTCTGCGGATGACGTGCGGGGTGATGGAAAAGATCAGATCGGTCTGTTGGATATTTTTTTGGGTGTTGCCGAACAGGCTGGCCCAGGATGGGCAGGCGGGCCAGGGCGGGCAGGCCGGAGAGCGAGCTGCGGACGTCGTCGCGGATGAAACCGCCGATGATGTTGGTCTCTCCCTCCTTGAGGCGGAGGATGGCCTCGATTTCCCGCTTGCCCAGGGTGGGAAAGGAGGTGGCGACCCCGGTGCTGGTCACAAAACTGATGGTCAGCTTGATTTTGAGAGTGACCTCGTTGTTCTGGTGCACGAAGGGTTTCATCTTGATTTCCACGCCGACGTTCCGGTAACGGTAGGTGGTGACGGGCACGGTGCTGACGCCGCCGGCGGCGTAGCCGGCGTACACGGTTTCGGGGATGGGGATCTCGTCGCCGACCATGAAGCTGATCTCCTCGCCGTCCAGGCCGCGCAGGTTGGGCTTGGCGATCAGCTTGTTGTTCTCGTCGGTTTCCAGGAAGCTGAGGGCCACGCTGGGAATGGTCAGGTAGAAGTTGACGTTGCGCAGGTCGCCGAAGCGGATGGGAGCGGGATTCTTGCTGTCGGGCGCTTCCAGTCCGGCGCCTACGGTGAACACGGCGTTGCTGAAATCGACCCCGAGCTGGTTGATCAGGCTGCGGTTGACCTCGAGGATCTCGACGTCGATGGCCGTCTCGTTGCGCTCCAGGTCGATGTTGGGCAGGAACTTCTCGATTTCGGCCAGCGTGTTGTAGTCGGCGCGGATGATCAGGGCGTTGAGGTTGCTCTCCTCCTGGATCATCACCTGCTGGCCGGCAGCCACGAATATGCTCATCAGCAGCTTTTTGGCGTCTTCGGCCTTGATGTTGGAGAGGTAAAAGGTCTTGATGCCGCGCAGGTCGAACTGCTGCTTCTTGTTGAACTGGTCGGGATAGACCAGCACCGTGTTGTGGTCCAGCACCCGGTACTGGGAGTTGGCCACCAGGCAGAGCATCCTCAGGATCTCGCCGAAGGTCTTGTTCTCGATCTCGACCGAGTGCAGGAAATCGCGGAACTCCTTGTCGAAAATGAAATTGACGCCGAAACTCTTGCCCAAACTCTTGAATATATTGGTCATCGGTATGTTGCTCAGCTTCAGGTCGATTTTGCTGCCCTTGTCCACGCCCAGAGTGACCGGCGGCTGGACGAAGGACTTGGCCGCTTTCTCTTCCGGCGGCCGGCCCCCCAGATACTCTTCCAGCTCCTGCTGCAGGTGGCGGTTGTCGGGAAAGATCGCCAGGGCGATGCGGTATTCCTTTCCGGCGGCCGCCCGGTCCTCCGCCTGCCGGCGTTCGCGGGCCAGCCCCAGGTGGTAATAATAGCTGTTCAGCTTGGCTCGAAACAGCAGGGTGCGGATTTCCGGCCGGTTGGGATGCTGTTTCAGCTCCTGCTGGAGCAGTTCGGCGGCCTTGTCGTATTCGCCCGACTGGAGGTAGCGGCTGGCCAGATGCAGGCTGCCCCGGGGAGTGGCGCAGCCGCCCCCCATCAGTACCGCGGCCAGAACGAGCAGCGACAGGCAACGGATGGTTTGCTTACGGTTCATGGTCCTCCCCCTTCAAGCGGATCTCGTAGGTGCGATGTTCATATTCAATGGTCACCGCCTCTTTATCGATGTGCAAGATTTTAATTTTATCGAGCACCACGTCCCCCTCGGCTGGGTAATAGTATTCACCAAAGACGTTGAGAATGGCCATTTT
>CAVXAL010000003.1:0-1343143 GCA_963759765.1 Candidatus Aminicenantota bacterium
GATGATGGGCATCACGTCTTTCTGGATGTTCTCAAATCCCTTGTCCCGTTCCGTCGTCAGGTCGTTCTGGGCGTCTTCGGCGAAGCGCTTCTGTTCGGTGCGCTTGTTCTGCAGATCCAGCGTCTTGCGGTCGCGCGTTTCAGTGTTGAGGGCCGGGTTGAGCAGCTCCTTTTCCAGAGCGTTGATGCCTTTCTGCAGCTCGTCGTACTTCTTCTGGTTGACTTGCGCCAGGGCATTCAGCTTGCTGATCACTTCCTTGCCTTTGATAGAATTCTGCAGCACCAGCGGTGAATTGATAATGCCGAGTTTCACTTCGGCCAGGGCCAGCGCCGATAGTGCCATCAGGGCGACCATGGCGATCAATGCTTTTTTCATGAGATTCTCCTTTTTATTGTGATTACGTTTATTTGGAAGCGCCTTAATAGAACGAAGGTCCGACCGCAAAGCGGAAGACCCAATGCGATTCGCCGCTCAGGGCCAGGCGGGGATTGTAGGCGAAAATCAGCCGGAAGGGCACGCTGAGCACGGGCAGGTAAATCTTCAGTTCCAGACCCATCGACTGGTAGACGTCGCGCAGGTTGATCGGCTTCATGACGTCGAAGGCATTGCCCACGTCGTAGAAGAAGACGAAGGAAAACTGCTGGGCCACAGGGATGGCATACTCGACATTGGAGAACCAGGCTTTGTCACCGCCAATCACCTGCCCGAGCTCGTTTTTGGGGCCGATGCGGTAGATGTCGAAGCCGCGGATCGACTGCTCGCCGCCCAGGTAAAAACGTTCGTAGTAAGGAACTTCCCTGCCGCCAAAGGGCTTTAACCTCTGATAGACCAGATGGAAGCCGAGCGTGTGCTTGTGGTTCCAAAGGGGCCAGAACTTGACGAATTCCAACATTATCTTGTGCATCCAGACAAAGCCGCCCAAAAATCCTCCAGAATAGCGGTAATTGACCGAGACCCAAAGGCCCGAGTAGGAGGGAAAGACAGGAGAGTCGACCGTGGTGTATTGCAGGGTGGGGGAGATGTAGCGGAGATCATGCGTGCCCTGCTGATAATAGAGATAGTTCAAGGTGTCAATTACACCCGCATTGGCGTAATTGATGTTGAATCTCTCGCCACCGAACATGATCGCACCGCCCCAGTAGGTCCAGAAGCGCCAGGAAGTCGAAAGGCTGAAGCCCACGCTGGAGCGGGTATAAAGGGTGGGGTAATCATTGTAAGTCTTGAATATCTGAAAGCCAGCGCTGGCCGGCAGGTTGAAGAGGTAGGGCTCGGTGAAGCCGATGGTGTATTCTTTTTGGCGGGTGCCTTGCGTCACGTTGAGATTAAAGGTCTCGCCCAGGCCCAGGAAGTTCTGGGTGGAGTAGCCGGCGCCGATGAACCAGCCCTGGTAACCGCCATAACCGACGTTGAACTGGATCTGCTGGCGGTTCAACTCCTTGACCTCAGAGGTGATGTTGATCTTGGTCGGATCCGCCGGATCGGGCTTGACATCCGGCATTTTATCTATGGTCACCAGGCCCAGCTGCTTCATGCGGCGGATGGAGTCCTCCAGGAGGTTCATGTTCACCCGTTTGCCTTCGCGCAGGAACCATTCCCGGCGCATGACGTGGTCTTTGGTAAAGGTGTTGCCCTTGAATTCGAGCTTGCCCACGTAGGCAACGTCGTTCTCCTGAATACGGACAGCCAGATCGGCCACCTTTTTGACCGGGTCCAAGTTCTCGGTGGGTATGACCTGGACGTAGATGTACCCCCCCGTGCCATACGCCTTGTTGATCGCCTCAATGGCTTTGTTGCGTTTTTTTATGTTGTAGACCTTTCCCGTCTTAAGCTTGAACTGACTCCGGATGTATTCGGTCCGGAGGGCCTTGTTGCCTTCAATGGTCAGTTTGCCCAGTTTGTAACGCGGCCCCATCTCCACCGGAATGGATATTTGCAGCATCCGCTGCACCTCTCCCCAAATGGTGAGCTTGTTAACCATTTTAAGCTCCGGCGTGCCTACCTTGGCTTCCAGGTAGCCCTTCTGCTGCAAGCGCAGGCGCACCTCTTCCAAATCCTCGTCGATCTTCTCCTTTTTATAGACGTTCTTGCCTGTCAGCAAGGAAATCGGGCTGTAGGGCTGGTTGTTCTTCAATCCCCGGGTCAGGAAACCCTTGGCTACTTTGCGGGGGTCCAGGCCGACAAAGACCACCCTGCCGACACGCGTTTTCGGCCCCGTGTCGACATGTATGGTCAGCGCCACCTGACCGTTGACCTCCTTCTGCTCAATGGTCACCTTGCCGTCGTTGAAGCCCTTATCCTGCAGATAGGTCATGATGACCGTTTCAACTTTTTTCAGCTTAAAGGGGGTGAAGAACGAAGCGGCGGCCAGCGAGACGTTGCTTTCCTGAAGCTTCGAGGTGATGTCGCTTTCCTTGATATGCTTGCCCGTCTTGTAAGTGACCGAGGCGATCACTGGGTTTTCCTTGACCGTGAGGGCGACGATCTTGCCGGCCGGGCTGTCCTGGGTGTCGATACGGATATCATCGAAAAATCCGGTATCCCAGAGAGCCTGGAAATCCTCGCGCAGTTTCTCCTCGGAGTAAGGCCCCTTCTCCTTGGACTTCATATAGAACTGGATGGCATCACGGGATACTTTTTTATTGCCCTCGACCTGGATCTTATCGATCTGTTCTCCTGCCAGCACCAGGGCGAAAGAAAAAACAATCAGCATCACACAGAGCCTTGTTTTCATGAAAACCTCATTATTAAGAAATAACAAATAATTAGGTTTTTTTTATAGCACATTTCGGGTCAAAATTCAATTTTTTCAAGATGCTGGGGAGAAGTATCTAATTTTAAAGGGCAAATATATAACTTAATTGGTTATAATAAAAAGAAAAAATTGTCCGCCAACATCTTGACAGCACCGATTAGTGGTGGTATATAAAAATTTCGCGAAAGGTAATCATATATGCCCATTCATGAATACCAGTGCCTGAAATTCGGCAAACAGCGTAGCCTTTCCATCTCTCCCCCCTTAATATAAACATATCTCCCACCTCCACCAAACACCCCCCCCGCTACATGGGGGGCTCGCCTTTAACAGCACTTTCGCGAGTAGGCATAACCGATTAAAAAAAAGTTCAACTGGTCATTGAGTTTTCGAATCTCTTTTCGATGATAAAAGTCACCGGTCCGTCATTGATGAGGTGCACCGCCATGCGGGCGCCGAACACCCCTTTTTCCAGCGGACCTCCGCCGCCAACTGCTCATTGAAACGGCCATAAAGCGCCTCGGCCCGGGCCGGCTCCGCTGCGTTGGCGAAATCGGGCCGGCGGCCCTTGCCGATGTCACTGGCCAGGGTGAACTGGGAGATGGAGAGCACCGCACCGGCGATATCCTTGACGCTCAAGTTCATCTTGCCTGCGCCGTCGGCAATGAAGATGCGCAGGTGGGCGACCTTTTCCGCCAGAAAGTCGACCTCCCGTTCCCCGTCACCTTTTCTCAATGCCCAGCAGCAGGAGCAGCCCCCGGCCGATGCGGCCAACCGTGCGGCCCTCCACCTCCACCCAGGCCTGAGACACCCGCTGCACCACCACCCGCACGGCTACTTCCCTCAATACAACTCGGTGTGGTAATCGCTCAAGAAAGTGCTCAAATGGAAGAGCCCCTTCAGTTTCTCATGATCCACGCCGTGCAACCGGTTCACGTGCTGGAAGAGTTCCTCCATGTAGCCGCGGACGATGAAGAAGGAGGCAATGTCGAAAAAGTTGTATACCCGCACGATCAGGTCCATGACCTGGTAGATCTCCAGGGCGCTGGTCAGGATGCCCTCCGAGAGGATATGGTTCCAGAGCACCTGCTTGGTGTGGTGCAGGGCGAAAAACACTTCGCAGAGGGGAAAGCCCTCGTGGTAGCGCTGTTTGCCCAGCTCGGTGTAATTCTTATCAATCTGCTGGATGGTCGTGTCGCGGTCGAGCCACTTGCTCAGGTTGTCATACACATCCTTGCCGCGCCGTTCAAGCTCCGCGTCGCTCAGCTTGCGATAGGTCTTGCTGAATTCCGAGCTTTTCATGCCCTCCCGCCATTTATCGGCCATCTGCTGCGAGTTGGCCTCAATCATGGTCATCAGCTTGCTGTTGAACATGTGCACCCCCCTTTAAATATAAATGGATTTCCCCTTTTTATCAACCCGTCGGTTCAGCGGCGGGGAGGGCAAAAGGCGGGCCCGAAATCCGAAGCGAGCGCCGGCGAAATGAAAGGCGCCAGCAGTCTGTCGATCGGCTGCAGCAGCAACTCCGAATCGAAATAGACGGGTAGAGAGTGCGCGCTTGAACGGTTCAGCTCCAGGCGAACCATTACGCCGGCAGGAACAGCCTCCATGAGGCAGGCGCTGAATTGCAGACCGCCGATCATCCTGGATAATTTGGATATGAGGTCCAGCGCGACAAGCAGGCGAGCGGAGAAAACCAAACTCAAGACCGGGGCTTGGCGCGGGAAAAATTGCAGATCCTGGACTCCAACCAGGCGGGCGAGCCTCTGTGCCTGCTGGTAAAAAGCTTCAGCCGCAAGGGGACCGACCTGCTGCCACTCCTGGTCAAGAAAACGGAAACCCGCTTTTTCCCTCGCGTTCAAGGGCGAAAAAAGACCAGTCTGCGGGAGAGATCGGTCTTCTGCAACCGCATATCGTGGTCGGACCGTTTCAGTTGGTTGATGTTTTTTACGGTTGGGAAAAAGTAGAAAAAAACGTACAAGAAAACCATCAACAGGCTCGCCAGAAACAGGAGCAGTTTGGAAAGCATGCGTCCGCCGCTCATTCGATCTCCAGCGTGCCGGTCAGGTGATAAAGCGGGCCGGTCTGAGGAACCCTCGGTGCTGAAGACAACCGGCAGCTCCTCTTCCAACCCTTTCAATCTCTGAAAAAAGAGGCGCCAGACTCCTGCTGCGCCGGGCTTGGCTGGCGTCTCGAACCTGAATTTCAAACAGCAAACGACAACTCTGATTCTCGGGCTGCGCTTCCAGCCGGGTCAAGCAAATCCCCTGACCTGCAAACAGACTCAGACGGCGGATAGCACTCAGAGAACGCCCAAACATATTTTTTGGGAAAATCGAGAAGGTAGCGCTTTTGCAGGTACTGCACGCGCACCTGTTGCGCCTCATCCAGCAGCCGGGTTTGAGCGGCCAGCGCCCGCCATGCCTGTTGGGCATTCGCCAGGCTGCGGCTGGCGGGTGCGCCCGGCCCGTTCCAAAAAATAGAGCACCGGCAGCAAGAAACAGCAGGAGCAATCCAACCAGGATGCGCGCCAACCGGCTCATCGGCCTCTCACCGCCATTTTCCTGATCACTTCCAGTCTAACGGCCCGGCTTGAACAGCCGGCGGCCAAGCAGGCGGTCGAGCAGGGCAGTGGAAAGCAGGGCCAGGCCGGAAAAAACGCAGCGGCAGGCTGCCGTTTAACCAGCCGAGCAGCGATTTCAGAGCCTGCCAGAGGATCGCAAAGGCAGCGGCCAGCGGTTGGAATTGCCGGACGGCTACTGCAAGCAACGGTTTCAGATCAACAAAGAGATACACGGCGGCTGCCGCCAGCAGGATGCCCAGCAGGATGAGGGCGGCGCGAATTGCGGGAAAGGAGAGCCGGTGTTCGCGCTGGGCCGGGATTGCGGCCAGTACCCGGTCGGCGAAATCGGCAGGTAGGCTGAATCCGGGGTCTTTGGCGAATTCGGAATACAACGCCTGGTAGCGGTTCATTTTCCCCCGGCAAAGAGCGCAGGCATGCAGGTGCCCGCGGATGCCGCTGTCTTCTTTATCGCCGTCCAAGAACTCCTGATCGTTCATCAGACAAATGCCCGTTTTTCATGATTCCTCCTTGCCGCCGGCCGTCCGCAGGCCGGAAGGTAATTTCTGCCGGGCGCGGAAAAGCATGCTTTTCACCGTACCCACCGGCAGGTTCATGATCCGGCCGATCTCCTCGTAACTGGCTCCAGCCACATGGAAAAGCGTGAGCAGGGTTCGTTGCTGCGGAGCGAGCCGATCCATCTCGGCTTGCAGCCTGGAGGCCTGATCTTCTTTTTCCATTACCGCCGCCGGCGAAGGCTCTTCCCCACCGACGTTTTCCAAGGACCGGTTTTCCGCGGAGATATCGCCAAACAGCGGCAGCCGCATTTTTTTTAGATGATTCAAGCAGGTGTGATAGGCGATGCGGCCGATCCAGGTCGAAATTTTGGCCTCACCTCGGAAGGAACCGATGTGTTCATACACCTTGATAAAAACCTCCTGGCAAAGACTCCTCCGGCCCTGGCTGTTGGGCACCATGCGGAATACGATCAGGGCCACCAGGCGCTGATAGGCCTTGATCAGAGAGCCGAATACCTGCCGATCCCCCTGCCGGATCATGTCCACCCATTCTTCTCCTTCCGTGCGGATAAGATCTTTCGCGGGGGTCGAGGCGCGGGGTTCGGCTAGAGCATAGAATCTCATCATTGATATTATAGACAAGCTGGAGACGACTTTGTTCCGAAAAAAAATTAATTATCCGGCAACTTTCGCTCAGGCAAACTGTCTGATGTACCTGAGGGCGGCAGAAGCCGCCTCGCAAGGAGATTGAAAATGAGCGATATGATACCGGTTCTGATCCTGATCGTCATCTTTTACTTTGTCTGGGCTATTGTGCGCACGGCCAGCGAAAACCGTATCCGAACCCAGTTGATTGAAAAGGGGCTGGTCGACGAAAAAGTGAAGCATCTGTTTGCCAAGCGGTTGCCCGGCGACGCGCTCTCTTCCCTGAAATGGGGCATTGTGCTCACCGGCATTGGCCTGGCGCTGTTCATCGCCTTCGCCATTCACAAGTATGTCACTTCCCAATTTCAAGATGAGATCACTCTCGGCGGCATGTTTTTGTTCGCCGGTCTGGGCCTGATCATCTACTACTTCCTCGCCCGCAAAATGGAGAAGTCGGAGCCCAAGGACTAAGCTCACCATCCCCCGCCACATTCCGGCAGGGCCGCTGCGGCGGCCCCGTCGTTTTTTTAGCGGTTCAGGGCGTCAACAAACGAGATGTGCTTGGCCTGCAGGGTAATGCCCTGGGCCTTGTCCAGTTTGGCCAGCGAGATATTGTAATCCTTGAGGGCCTTGATCTCATCGCCCAGCGCCTGGGCGTAATCGCGCTGGTACTGCAGAACCAGGTAGCTGGTGCTCAGGCCCACGGCCAGCCGTTTCTCTTCAGCGGTCATTTTTTTTGCGGCCAGTTCCCGCGCCGTCCGGTAGGCCTGAATGCTCTGGAAATTGCTGGACACATCGCGCGCGTCGGTCTTCAACTCCAACCGGACTTCTGCTCCAGGTCCTGGCGTTGCAGCAGGGCACTTTTGCGGTTCATCCGGGCCGCCGTGTAGTCGCCCCGGGAAATCCAGGCGCCCAGTGGCAGTTGCAGGGAAAGCCAGACAAGTTAGGGAGAAAAATAATCATTAAAATTAGCAAAGATTTCATGGTGATATTATTTCATAAATCTGTTTCACTGCCTATGTTCCCTCAATAGGCAGCACAGGGAAATCGCTCGACTGCCAAATCGCACTAAGTCTCTCAAACGTCAGTTTCTTATCTTGTGACAAATTGAACCTCCCCCTTTCGTGATTACTCGTGGCGTATACTCTCCAATGGATTCACCAGTGACGCTTTCACAGTCTGGAAACTGATCCCTATCAAGGCGATCAGCAATGCAGCCAGACCTGACAGGAAAAAGATATCGAATCCGAGTGTGACTCGATAAGCAAAACTCTGAAGCCACTTTTTCATGAAATAATACCCCAGCGGCCAGGCAGCGATATTTGCCAGGATAACAAGCGAAAGGAATTCCTTGGATATCAACTGATTGATGTCGAATACAGATGCGCCTAATACTTTGCGAATGCCGATCTCTTTAAACCTCCTTTGCGCGGTACAAGTGGCCAATCCAAAAAGCCCCATACAACCAAGAATAATCGAAACTATTTCAAAATAACCGAAAATGGCAGCCAGTTTTTGTTCATTGCGGTACAGACCGTTGAATGCATCATCAAGAAAATAAAAATCAAACGGCTGACTGTTTGTGGTTTCAGTAAAAATCTTCCTTATTTGAGCCAACGTGCTCTCCAGATCCTCAGGTCTGATCCGAATTCCAACGGTGAGTTTTCCTAAAAAGCCCTCACCTAGATAAAATACAGCCGGTTCAATCGCTTTGTGCAACGTGTCAAAGTGGAAATCTTTAACCACTCCGATTACCGGGAAACCATTAATCATATTATTGAGCGGATACATCCAGCCAACCTTTTTAATAAGCGCTTCATTGACTAAAACTCCTTTGGCATCACCGGGGAACTTTTCAGAAAAATTTCTCCCCTGCGCTATTTCAATACCATAAACGTTCAAAAAGTCGTAATCAATGAAAGCGCTTTTGAAGTCTATTTGGACTCTTTCTCCGTTTTCTTTTTTTATAGGTACTCCACTTATCGGAATCCCCAGATTAAGGGGTGTAGAATCAGATATCGTTACATTTAATATCTTACTGTACTCATGAAGTCGGGATTTTATCACTTTTGCTTTTTTTATGGATTCCCCTTCTAGGAGTGTCAGGGCTACGATATTCTTCCTGTCGTAACCCAATTTTTTATTTTTTATGAAGTTCAATTGCCTGGAAACGACAAGTGATCCGATCATAAACACTGCAACGGCTGAGAATTGGAAAATAACCAGTAGATTCCTGACTCGCGCTCCTTTCAGCCACGATGAAGAAAATTCATTCAAGACCGAATGCGGTTGAAAAGTGGAGAGCACAAAAGCAGGATAGACTCCAGAAAAAGTGCCAACAAATAGGATTGTTCCTAAAATCGATAGGATCAAAGGCACTTTTTTAACCTCGTTCATCGTGAGATCATTACCTAAAAAGTGGGTGAATAAAGGGAAAAATACAAAGAAAAACACCAAAGCGAAAAGCATGGCAAGGGTTGCGAAAATGAAAGATTCACCGATAAATTGTTTGATCAAATCAACTCGATTGGCGCCGATCACTTTACGCACACCAATCTCTTTACCGCGGGTCGTCGCTCTGGCTGTGGAGAGGTTCATCGAATTGATACTGGCAATCAGGAGAATGATCAACGCAATTGAACCAAACAAGTATATGGTCTGGATTTGGTTGTTTTTTCCCGTTTCACCTTCAACTTGAGATTTCAGGTGGATGTCCGTTATCGGTTGAATGAAAACCGAGTCTTCTCTCGATGACGAATGGGGGCTGACTTTCTGTATGAGAGTCCTTATCTTTTGTTCTATTAATTTTATTGGTTGGTTTTTATTGAGTTCGAGATAAGTGAAAAAGCCATAGATATCCCAATTATCAAACCACTCTCGCAGATCTTTATCTGAAGCCATAGTTGCGACTGAAATAAGATATTCGAATTGTAAATGGGAATTTTTTGGTGGTTGCTTCACAACTCCAGTTACGGTCAAATCACAACTTATGAATCTCCCTTTATAATGGATTATTTTCCCAATGGGATCTACATAACCAAATGCTTTTTTAGCCATGACGTCGCTGAGGACTACGGAATTTGAGGTCGCCAGCGCTGTCGAGCGATTCCCGAGAATCATGGGGAAAGTGAACATGAAAAGAAAATTCTCGTCGACAAATATTCCGTCACACAAGAAACTCTGGGTATCGGTTTGAACCACATCATTGGTAGATATTTGAAGTATTCCTGCGCGTTGTATTTCGGGAATATTCCCTTTCAACACTTTGGCCATGATTGCGGGAGTTGTGACCGAATACTCACCCCCTCTTTGATTATTTTCGCGAATAGCCACGCGAAAAAGCCGGTCGGATTTTTTATGAAAACGATCAAAACTAAGCTCAAATTGGATGTAGGTGAGAATGAGCAGGAAACATCCCATACCAACGGCCAAGCCGAGTATGTTGATGAATGAATAATCCTTCTGGCGGACGATGTTCCGCCAAGCCACAAGAAGATAATTTTTAATCATTCCCTATTTCCTCCCGGCAGGGCCGCCTCGGCGGCCCCGTCGTTTTTTTAGCGGTTCAGGGCGTCAACAAACGAGATGTGCTTGGCCTGCAGGGTAATGCCCTGGGCCTTGTCCAGTTTGGCCAGCGAGATATTGTAATCCTTGAGGGCCTTGATCTCATCGCCCAGCGCCTGGGCGTAATCGCGCTGGTACTGCAGAACCAGGTAGCTGGTGCTCAGGCCCACGGCCAGCCGTTTCTCTTCAGCGGTCATTTTTTTTGCGGCCAGTTCCCGCGCCGTCCGGTAGGCCTGAATGCTCTGGAAATTGCTGGACACATCGCGCGCGTCGGTCTTCAACTCCAACCGGAACCTTCTGCTCCAGGTCCTGGCGTTGCAGCAGGGCACTTTTGCGGTTCATCCGGGCCGCCGTGTAGTCGCCCCGGGAAATCCAGGCGCCCAGTGGCAGTTGCAGGGAAAGCCAGAGCTGCCAGTTCTGGTACTTAAAATCCAGGGCATCCTTCATGGCCGCGCTGGCACCTCCGGGGATAACGGCAACAATCACGCCGGTCAGGGGATCGTTGTTCAAGTAGATCAGCTGGTTTCCGGAAAGGCCAGGGCTCCAGTACTGGGCATTGAGGTTCAAAGCGGGCAACAGCCGGTTGCGGGCGACTTCGAACTCGAGGGTTTTGCTTTGCAGGTTGATGCCGGCGTTGAGCAGGTCGGGCCGGTTTTCGACCGCCGCCTTCCAGATAGCCTCAAGGTCGACAGGTTTCTCGACATCCTGTGGCTCGTCCGCTGGCACGACTTCCCAGGCTCCGCCGTTCTCCTCGGCGGCCAGGTTCATCTCCGTCTGGAGCTGGTCGCGGGTATTGGCCACCAGCGCCTGCGCCCCGAGGATATCGGCTTTGCGTGTGGCCACCTCGGCTTCGGCGCTCAGGATCTCGATTTCGGCCAGCAGCCCCTGTTCGACCATTTTGCGGTTTCGGGCAAGCAGGTCCTCGGCCAGCTGCAACGCCTGATTTTTCGCCTCCAGGTTGCGGATGGCATAAGCCAGGTTCCAGTACAGCGACTCCACATTGTACACGGTATCTATCAAACCGGCTTTTAGATCGTTTTCAGACGCGTCGCGATTGTTGCGGGCGATGATGATATCGTGTCGGCTGATGCGGTCGCCCATGTCGCGCAGCAGTGGCTGGACCCATTCGAATTTGATCTGGCCGTCGTAGCGGGGATTGATCGTTTGGAAGCGCTGGTTGGTGTCAAAGCGACTGGCCTCCATCTCCAGGCTGAGCGTACCACCCAGCCAGAGGGACTGGTCGATGCGGGCCGCCAGGCCGGAGCTGGTCTGCTGGAGTTGATCCTGGGCTTGGGTAAAGGAATACGTGGGGCTGTTGGTTCGCTGTTTGCTGAAAGTAAAAGAAAGGGCGGGTAAGAATTTCTCCTTGGCCATGCCCAGCAGGCCTTCCTGCGCGCCTCGATCGACGATCTTGACCCCCAGGGCAAGGTTGTGTTTCAGGGCAACGCGGATACACTCCTGAAGAGAAAAATTCTTCTCTTCGGCCCTCAAGGCCAGGGAAGCCGTTGCCAGCACCAGTAAAACGAAAATCCGCCAAATCATGTTATTTCTCCATCCTTTTTATCATTATTCGTATCTCAGGCTATCGACCGGGTTGGTGCGAGCGGCGCGGAGGGTCTGCCAGCTGATCGAGCATAGGGCCACCAGGAGTGCGGCTCCTCCCGAAACAAGAAAAATCATTGGCCCCAGAGAAATCTTGTAGGCGAAATCCTCCAGCCATTTTGTGGAAAAGTAATAGGCCAGCGGCCAGGCGATCAGGCAGGAGAGCCATATCCATCTTACCAGCCTGAAAGAGAGCATCCAGACGATTTTCAATATCGAAGCGCCGAATACTTTCCTCACGCCGATCTCTTTGGTGCGCCGGCTGATGACAAACGAAGCCAATCCCAGCAGGCCGATGCAGGAGAGGAGCAGGACCAGGGACATAAAAAACACCAGCAGAATCGCACTTTTCTCCTCTGACTGATACAGGCTATCGTAGCGATCCTTTAAATACCTTAAATTGAAATCGGCGCCCCCGAAAACCCGATCCCACGTCCGGTGAATGCCGGAGAGGGTGTCGGCTCCCGCACCCGGCCTCATCTTGACCACGGCCAGGATATAGCTGTCCGGTTTGATCAGCAGCACGCACGGTTCGATTCTTTGGTGCAGCGATTGGATATGAAAATTCTTGACCACGCCGATGACCGTGGCTTCCTTGTACTCCTTGCCTCCGGGAATGAGGAGAACCTCGCCGACGGGATTGTTCAGCCCCAGGGTCGATACCGCCGTTTCGTTCAGGATGACCCCTTGCGCGGCATCCAGCGGATGTCCCGGAGAAAAATCCCTGCCGGCAACTATTTTTAAGCCCAGCGCTTTCACGAAACCGTAATCGACGGGCAGTACCTGAATGGTGGTGCGCTTGTCCAGCGGGAACCCTTTTTTGTTGATGCTCATCTGGGAGCGGCTGTTCACCCCGGGAACGGTGAAAGCGCCCGAAACGCTGGTGATGCCACTGTTTTTTAACAACTCGTCACGGAAGACGCCATATTTTCTCGCCTGCTCCGGATCGTTGTTCGGAAAAAAAATCAAGACCGCGTTCTCCTTGTCAAAACCCAGATCGGTGTGGCGCACGAACTGCAGTTGTTTGAACAACACCAGCGTGCCAAAGATCAGGGCAATCGAAATGGCAAACTGCATGACGATCAGTGGCTGGCGGGCAGAAAATTTCCTTTTCTGTGCCGGATTGAATTTTTTGACGGCATCCGCAGGATGAAATCGTGACAGAAACAGCGCGGGGTATAAGGGAGTCAGAATGCCGACCGCAACGAACATCACGACCAGGACAATGGCCATGAAGATCAAGAGGGAAGACGAGAATACAATCCTGGTATTCAGAAATTGATACAGCGCCGGATGGAATATTTCGAAGAGGATCACGCCCGTTGCCAGTGCCGCGGCGGCCACCACCATCGATTCGGTCAGGAATTGCTTGACCAGTTGCCACCGCGAAGCGCCCACCACTTTGCGCACGCCCACTTCCCTGATGCGCGCCAGGTAACGGGCGGTGGCCAGGCTGACAAAATTGAAGCAGGCGACAAGAATGACCAACAGCGCCGCGGTCGAAAAAAGATAGATGTATAACCGGTTCCCCTTGGACACAACGTCACCGCGGGATGCGACATCCCAGTGAATGGCCGACAGAGGCTGCACGACAAACTCCATCTGGGAAGCGAACCAGTCTCCGGCATTTCGTTTCAGCAGTTGTTGCAGCTTCCCGGCCAGGGGTTTGGGGGAAACATTTTTTTTCAGCAGCAGGTAGGTCAGGTCATCCCCCCATTGGTTCCAGGGCGCATCGGGCTTGCGGCCCAGGGCAGCCAGCGTGGCATAGGAAACCACAAAATCAAAGGGAAGATGGGTCGGGGCGGGAAATGATTTAAAAACCCCGGTGATCTTGAACAACCGATTGTCGTACTGCAAGGCTTGCCCCTGCGCATGGATCGAGCCAAAGTATTTGCTGGCCTGCCTTTCCGAGATGACCATGGAAAAAGGCTCTCGCAATGCGCTCTCCGGATCGCCATCAAGAAAGGAAAAAGAAAATATTTTTAGAATCGCCGGATCGGCGAAAAAAAGATTCTCCTCCTTGATTTCGTTGTTTTTCCATTTCAACACCGCATCGCGATCCGCCTGCACCCGGCCTGCCAGCGCGACCTCGGGAATCTCCTTCTGCGCCGCTTCGGCCAGGGCCGGCAGGGAGCCGGCAAATTGCATTTTGCTCTGCCCGTTGCCCCAGATCACGGCCACGCGGTATATCCGGTCCTGGTTGGCATTAAATCCGTCATAGCTGAGCTCATAAGCCACGTACATGGAAATTAAAAGACATACCGCCAACCCCACGGCCAAACCGAAAATGTTGATGAAGGAGTAGCCTTTATGCCGGACCAGATTGCGCCAGGCGACTTTCAGGTAGTTCTTAAACACGGTAACCTCCATTATTCATATCTCAGGCTCTCTACCGGGTTGGCCAGCGCCGCTTTGATCGACTGGTAACTGACGGTTATCAGGGCGATGGCCAGCGCCAGAATCCCGGACAAAAGGAACGTCCAGATGCCGATCGTGATGTGGTAGGGGAACCATTGCAGCAATTTGCTCAGTAAAAAATAAGCTGCTGGCCAGGCGATCACATTGGCCAGAAGGACCAGCTTCAGATACTCTTTGGAAAGCATGAACACAATGCCCTGCACCGAGGCTCCGAAAACCTTGCGGATGCCAATCTCTTTGGAACGGTTCTCCGCCATGAACGCCGACAGCCCGATGAGACCCAGGCAGGCAATGAGGATGGCCAGCAATGTCGCGTAACTGACTATAGAGGTGAAACTCACATAACTCCTGTAGACCGCTTCAATATCGCTGTCCAGAAAAGTGAAATCAAAGGGCTGGTTGAACTGAAACTCCTGCCAGACTTGGCGGATGTAAGCGAGGGACGCAGCCAGCCTCTTGCCGTCAAAACGGATCAAGATATATTCAAAACGACCCTGGCTGATTTTGATCAGCAACTCCTGCATGAGAGCGGTCAGGTCGCGAAAGTTGAAGTCCTTGACCACTCCGACAACGGTCGCCTGGAACGCGGGCTCAATTTTCCCGCTCTCCTTGAAGAACGCTTCGATCGGTTCACCCGTGCCGCTGGCCCAGCCAAGTTTTCTCAAGGCCTCCTCATTGAGCAGCAACGCACCCGTGGCGTCACCGGAAATGTTCCGGTTAAAATCACGGCCCTCGCGCATCCGAATACCCATGGCCTTGACGAAATCGTGGTCCACATAGATGATGCCCATTTCCACGTCCTGGTTTCCCCGGGCGCTGATGTTGATGCCGTTCTGGCTGGTCACTCCCGGCTCCATGGAAGCGGCCGAAACGCCCAGAATTTTCGTATCCTGCAGCAATCGGTTTTTGAGGAGCTCATAACGGAGAAGGACAAAGCGGTCACGAATGGGAATCACGATGACGTGGTTCTTGTTAAAACCCAGGTCTTTGTTCAGCAAAAAATGCATTTGCCTGGACAGCAGCATCACGCTGACAATAAACGCAATGGACACCGTGAACTGCCCGACCACCAGTATTTTGCGGATCAAACCGCCCGCGCCGCCTCTGCCTGGCCCTGTTTTGAGAATGAAATGAGGCCGCAGCTGAGACAGGAACAGGGCCGGGTAGGCGCCGGCCAGGATGCCCGCCAGCAATCCGGTCAGGAGCATGGTCATCAGAGTTTGCCAGTTGCTGAAAAAATGGATGGGCAATTTCTTCCCGAGCAGAGACGAAAAAACGGGCAGGAACAGCTCGAACAGAACCGCGGCCAGCAGCAGAGCCAGGAAACTGCAGACCAGCGATTCGCCGAGAAATTGCGTCACCAGCTGGCGGCGCGTCGCTCCGGACACTTTTCTCATGCCGATTTCGCGCGCACGCAACTCGGAGCGTGCCGTGGCCAGATTCGTGAAATTGATGCAGGCGATGAGCAAAATGACGAAAGCGATGGCCAAAAAAATACGAAGCAAATTGGTGCTGCCCGTCACGCCAATCACGTATTTATACTCATCATTTAAATACAGATCCAAGAGGGGAATCAGCCGGCAATTGACCGATTGGTAGGACCTTTTGTCCACGAATTTTTCACAGAAAGCGGGCAACAGCCGGTTCAGTTCGTCCGCTTTCGCTCCTTTCCTCAGCTTGACATAGGTCCAGGTGGGGCTGTCCCAGTGGTTATTGAAGAACCAGTCCTCCTTGATCATGGAGCGCAGGCTCTGGTACGAAGCGACAAAATCGAATTGCAAATGGGAATTGGCCGGGATGGGCGCCAGCACGCCGGTAACGGTAAAGTCAAGTCTGAAACCCTGGAAAATATAGGGTGGAACCTATATTTTCCAGGGTTTCAAGACTTACTTTACCGTTACCGGCGTGCTGGCGCCCATCCCGGCCAATTCCCATTTGCAATTCGATTTTGTCGCTTCGTACCAGAGCCTGCGCTCCATGATCAAGGAGGACTGGTTCTTCAATAACCACTGGGACAGCCCCACCTGGACCTATGTCAAGCTGAGGAAAGGAGCGAAAGCGGACGAACTGAACCGGTGTTGCCGCTTTCTGTGAAAAATTCGTGGACAAAAGGTCCTACCAATTGGTCAATTGCCGGCTGATTCCCCTCTTGGATCTGTATTTAAATGATGAGTATAAATACGTGATTGGCGTGACGGGCAGCACCAATTTGCTTCGTATTTTTTTGGCCATCGCTTTCGTCATTTTGCTCATCGCCTGCATCAATTTCACGAATCTGGCCACGGCACGCTCCGAGTTGCGTGCGCGCGAAATCGGCATGAGAAAAGTGTCCGGAGCGACGCGCCGCCAACTGGTGACGCAATTTCTCGGCGAATCGCTGGTCTGCAGTTTTCTGGCTCTGCTGCTGGCTGCGGTTCTGTTTCGAGTGTTCCTGTCCGTTTTTCGTCTCTGCTCGGGAAGAAATTGCCCATCCATTTTTTCAGCAACTGGCAAACTCTGATGACCATGCTCCTGACCGGATTGCTGGCGGCATCCTGGCCGGCGCCTACCCGGCCCTGTTCCTGTCTCGGCTGCGGCCTCATTTCATTCTCAAAACAGGGCCAGGCAGAGGCGGCGCGGGCGGTTTGATCCGCAAAATACTGGTGGTCGGGCAGTTCACGGTGTCCATTGCGTTTATTGTCAGCGTGATGCTGCTGTCCAGGCAAATGCATTTTTTGCTGAACAAAGACCTGGGTTTTAACAAGAACCACGTCATCGTGATTCCCATTCGTGACCGCTTTGTCCTTCTCCGTTATGAGCTCCTCAAAAACCGATTGCTGCAGGATACGAAAATTCTGGGCGTTTCGGCCGCTTCCATGGAGCCGGGAGTGACCAGCCAGAACGGCATCAACATCAGCGCCCGGGGAAACCAGGACGTGGAAATGGGCATCATCTATGTGGCCACGATTTCGTCAAGGCCATGGGTATTCGGATGCGCGAGGGCCGTGATTTTAACCGGAACATTTCCGGTGACGCCACGGGTGCGTTGCTGCTCAATGAGGAGGCCTTGAGAAAACTTGGCTGGCCCAGCGGCACGGGTGAACCGATCGAAGCGTTCTTCAAGGAGAGCGGGAAAATTGAGCCCGCGTTCCAGGCGACCGTTGTCGGAGTGGTCAAGGACTTCAACTTTCGCGACCTGACCGCTCTCATGCAGGAGTTGCTGATCAAAATCAGCCAGGGTCGTTTTGAATATATCTTGATCCGTTTTGACGGCAAGAGGCTGGCTGCGTCCCTCGCTTACATCCGCCAAGTCTGGCAGGAGTTTCAGTTCAACCAGCCCTTTGATTTCACTTTTCTGGACAGCGATATTGAAGCGGTCTACAGGAGTTATGTGAGTTTCACCTCTATAGTCAGTTACGCGACATTGCTGGCCATCCTCATTGCCTGCCTGGGTCTCATCGGGCTGTCGGCGTTCATGGCGGAGAACCGTTCCAAAGAGATTGGCATCCGCAAGGTTTTCGGAGCCTCGGTGCAGGGCATTGTGTTCATGCTTTCCAAAGAGTATCTGAAGCTGGTCCTTCTGGCCAATGTGATCGCCTGGCCAGCAGCTTATTTTTTACTGAGCAAATTGCTGCAATGGTTCCCCTACCACATCACGATCGGCATCTGGACGTTCCTTTTGTCCGGGATTCTGGCGCTGGCCATCGCCCTGATAACCGTCAGTTACCAGTCGATCAAAGCGGCGCTGGCCAACCCGGTAGAGAGCCTGAGATATGAATAATGGAGGTTACCGTGTTTAAGAACTACCTGAAAGTCGCCTGGCGCAATCTGACCCGGCATAAAGGCTACTCCTTCATCAACATTTTCGGTTTGGCCGTGGGGTTGGCGGTATGTCTTTTAATTTCCATGTACGTGGCTTATGACTCAGCTATGACGGATTTAATGCCAACCAGGCCCGGATATACCGCGTGGCCGTGATCTGGGGCAACGGGCAGAGCAAAATGCAATTTGCCGGCTCCCTGCCGGCCCTGGCCGAAGCGGCGCAGAAGGAGATTCCCGAGGTCGCGCTGGCAGGCCGGGTGCAGGCGGATCGCGATGCGGTGTTGAAATGGAAAAACAACGAAATCAAGGAGGAGAATCTTTTTTTCGCCGATCCGGCGATTCTAAAAATATTTTCTTTTTCCTTTCTTGATGGCGATCCGGAGAGCGCATTGCGAGAGCCTTTTTCCATGGTCATCTCGGAAAGGCAGGCCAGCAAATACTTTGGCTGATCCATGCGCAGGGGCAAGCCTTGCAGTACGACAATCGGTTGTTCAAGATCACCGGGGTTTTTAAATCATTTCCCGCCCAACCCATCTTTCCCTTTGATTTTGTGGTTTCCTATGCCACGCTGGCTGCCCTGGGCCGCAAGCCCGATGCGCCCTGGAACCAATGGGGGGATGACCTGACCTACCTGCTGCTGAAAAAAAATGTTTCCCCCAAACCCCTGGCCGGGAAGCTGCAACAACTGCTGAAACGAAATGCCGGAGACTGGTTCGCTTCCCAGATGGAGTTTGTCGTGCAGCCTCTGTCGGCCATTCACTGGGATGTCGCATCCCGCGGTGACGTTGGACCCAAGGGGAACCGGTTATACATCTATCTTTTTTCGACCGCGGCGCTGTTGGTCATTCTTGTCGCCTGCTTCAATTTTGTCAGCCTGGCCACCGCCCGTTACCTGGCGCGCATCAGGGAAGTGGGCGTGCGCAAAGTGGTGGGCGCTTCGCGGTGGCAACTGGTCAAGCAATTCCTGACCGGATCGATGGTGGTGGCCGCCGCGGCACTGGCAACGGGCGTGATCCTCTTCGAAATATTCCATCCGGCGCTGTATCAATTTCTGAATACCAGGATTGTATTCTCGTCTTCCCTCTTGATCTTCATGGCCATTGTCCTGGTCGTGATGTTCGTTGCGGTCGGCATTCTGACTCCCTTATACCCCGCGCTGTTTCTGTCACGATTTCATCCTGCGGATGCCGTCAAAAAATTCAATCCGGCACAAAAGGAAATTTTCTGCCCGCCAGCCACTGATCGTCATGCAGTTTGCCATTTCGATTGCCCTGATCTTTGGCACGCTGGTGTTGTTCAAACAACTGCAGTTCGTGCGCCACACCGATCTGGGTTTTGACAAGGAGAACGCGGTCTTGATTTTTTTTCCGAACAACGATCCGGAGCAGGCGAGAAAATATGGCGTCTTCCGTGACGAGTTGTTAAAAAACAGTGGCATCACCAGCGTTTCGGGCGCTTTCACCGTTCCCGGGGTGAACAGCCGCTCCCAGATGAGCATCAACAAAAAAGGGTTCCCGCTGGACAAGCGCACCACCATTCAGGTACTGCCCGTCGATTACGGTTTCGTGAAAGCGCTGGGCTTGAATATCGTTGCCGGCAGGGATTTTTCTCCGGGACATCCGCTGGATGCCGCGCAAGGGGTCATCCTGAACGAAACGGCGGTATCGACCCTGGGGCTGAACAATCCCGTCGGCGAGGTTCTCCTCATTCCCGGAGGCAAGGAGTACAAGGAAGCCACGGTCATCGGCGTGGTCAAGAATTTTCATATCCAATCGCTGCACCAAAGAATCGAACCGTGCGTGCTGCTGATCAAACCGGACAGCTATATCCTGGCCGTGGTCAAGATGAGGCCGGGTGCGGGAGCCGACACCCTCTCCGGCATTCACCGGACGTGGGATCGGGTTTTCGGGGGCGCCGATTTCAATTTAAGGTATTTAAAGGATCGCTACGATAGCCTGTATCAGTCAGAGGAGAAAAGTGCGATTCTGCTGGTGTTTTTTATGTCCCTGGTACTGCTCCTCTCCTGCATCGGCCTGCTGGGATTGGCTTCGTTTGTCATCAGCCGGCGCACCAAAGAGATCGGCGTGAGGAAAGTCTTCGGCGCTTCGATATTGAAAATCGTCTGGATGCTCTCTTTCAGGCTGGTAAGATGGATATGGCTCTCCTGCCTGATCGCCTGGCCGCTGGCCTATTACTTTTCCACAAAATGGCTGGAGGATTTCGCCTACAAGATTTCTCTGGGGCCAATGATTTTTCTTGTTTCGGGAGGAGCCGCACTCCTGGTGGCCCTATGCTCAATCCACTGCAGTCCCTCCGCGCCGCTCGCACCAACCCGGTCGATAGCCTGAGATACGAATAATGATAAAAAGGATGGAGAAATAACATGATTTGGCGGATTTTCGTTTTACTGGTGCTGGCAACGGCTTCCCTGGCCTTGAGGGCCGAAGAGAAGAATTTTTATCTTCAGGAGTGTATCCGCGTTGCCCTGAAACACAACCTTGCCCTGGGGGTCAAGATCGTCGATCGAGGCGCGCAGGAAGGCCTGCTGGGCATGGCCAAGGAGAAATTCTTACCCGCCCTTTCTTTACTTTCAGCAAACAGCGAACCAACAGCCCCACGTATTCCTTTACCCAAGCCCAGGATCAACTCCAGCAGACCAGCTCCGGCCTGGCGGCCCGCATCGACCAGTCCCTCTGGCTGGGTGGTACGCTCAGCCTGGAGATGGAGGCCAGTCGCTTTGACACCAACCAGCGCTTCCAAACGATCAATCCCCGCTACGACGGCCAGATCAAATTCGAATGGGTCCAGCCACTGCTGCGCGACATGGGCGACCGCATCAGCCGACACGATATCATCATCGCCCGCAACAATCGCGACGCGTCTGAAAACGATCTAAAAGCCGGTTTGATAGATACCGTGTACAATGTGGAGTCGCTGTACTGGAACCTGGCTTATGCCATCCGCAACCTGGAGGCGAAAAATCAGGCGTTGCAGCTGGCCGAGGACCTGCTTGCCCGAAACCGCAAAATGGTCGAACAGGGGCTGCTGGCCGAAATCGAGATCCTGAGCGCCGAAGCCGAGGTGGCCACACGCAAAGCCGATATCCTCGGGGCGCAGGCGCTGGTGGCCAATACCCGCGACCAGCTCCAGACGGAGATGAACCTGGCCGCCGAGGAGAACGGCGGAGCCTGGGAAGTCGTGCCAGCGGACGAGCCACAGGATGTCGAGAAACCTGTCGACCTTGAGGCTATCTGGAAGGCGGCGGTCGAAAACCGGCCCGACCTGCTCAACGCCGGCATCAACCTGCAAAGCAAAACCCTCGAGTTCGAAGTCGCCCGCAACCGGCTGTTGCCCGCTTTGAACCTCAATGCCCAGTACTGGAGCCCTGGCCTTTCCGGAAACCAGCTGATCTACTTGAACAACGATCCCCTGACCGGCGTGATTGTTGCCGTTATCCCCGGAGGTGCCAGCGCGGCCATGAAGGATGCCCTGGATTTTAAGTACCAGAACTGGCAGCTCTGGCTTTCCCTGCAACTGCCACTGGGCGCCTGGATTTCCCGGGGCGACTACACGGCGGCCCGGATGAACCGCAAAAGTGCCCTGCTGCAACGCCAGGACCTGGAGCAGAAGGTCCGGTTGGAGTTGAAGACCGACGCGCGCGATGTGTCCAGCAATTTCCAGAGCATTCAGGCCTACCGGACGGCGCGGGAACTGGCCGCAAAAAAAATGACCGCTGAAGAGAAACGGCTGGCCGTGGGCCTGAGCACCAGCTACCTGGTTCTGCAGTACCAGCGCGATTACGCCCAGGCGCTGGGCGATGAGATCAAGGCCCTCAAGGATTACAATATCTCGCTGGCCAAACTGGACAAGGCCCAGGGCATTACCCTGCAGGCCAAGCACATCTCGTTTGTTGACGCCCTGAACCGCTAAAAAAACGACGGGGCCGCCGAGGCGGCCCTGCCGGGAGGAAATCGGGAATGATTAAAAATTATCTTCTTGTGGCTTGGCGGAACATCGTCCGCCAGAAGGATTATTCATTCATCAACATACTCGGCTTGGCCGTTGGTATGGGATGTTTCCTGCTCATTCTCACCTACATCCAATTTGAGCTTAGTTTTGATCGTTTTCATAAAAAATCCGACCGGCTTTTTCGCGTGGCTATTCGCGAAAATAATCAAAGAGGGGGTGAGTATTCGGTCACAACTCCCGCAATCATGGCCAAAGTGTTGAAAGGGAATATTCCCGAAATACAACGCGCAGGAATACTTCAAATATCTACCAATGATGTGGTTCAAACCGATACCCAGAGTTTCTTGTGTGACGGAATATTTGTCGACGAGAATTTTCTTTTCATGTTCACTTTCCCCATGATTCTCGGGAATCGCTCGACAGCGCTGGCGACCTCAAATTCCGTAGTCCTCAGCGACGTCATGGCTAAAAAAGCATTTGGTTATGTAGATCCATTGGGAAAATAATCCATTATAAAGGGAGATTCATAAGTTGTGATTTGACCGTAACTGGAGTTGTGAAGCAACCACCAAAAAATTCCCATTTACAATTCGAATATCTTATTTCAGTCGCAACTATGGCTTCAGATAAAGATCTGCGAGAGTGGTTTGATAATTGGGATATCTATGGCTTTTTCACTTATCTCGAACTCAATAAAAACCAACCAATAAAATTAATAGAACAAAAGATAAGGACTCTCATACAGAAAGTCAGCCCCCATTCGTCATCGAGAGAAGACTCGGTTTTCATTCAACCGATAACGGACATCCACCTGAAATCTCAAGTTGAAGGTGAAACGGGAAAAAACAACCAAATCCAGACCATATACTTGTTTGGTTCAATTGCGTTGATCATTCTCCTGATTGCCAGTATCAATTCGATGAACCTCTCCACAGCCAGAGCGACGACCCGCGGTAAAGAGATTGGTGTGCGTAAAGTGATCGGCGCCAATCGAGTTGATTTGATCAAACAATTTATCGGTGAATCTTTCATTTTCGCAACCCTTGCCATGCTTTTCGCTTTGGTGTTTTTCTTTGTATTTTTCCCTTTATTCACCCACTTTTTAGGTAATGATCTCACGATGAACGAGGTTAAAAAAGTGCCTTTGATCCTATCGATTTTAGGAACAATCCTATTTGTTGGCACTTTTTCTGGAGTCTATCCTGCTTTTGTGCTCTCCACTTTTCAACCGCATTCGGTCTTGAATGAATTTTCTTCATCGTGGCTGAAAGGAGCGCGAGTCAGGAATCTACTGGTTATTTTCCAATTCTCAGCCGTTGCAGTGTTTATGATCGGATCACTTGTCGTTTCCAGGCAATTGAACTTCATAAAAAATAAAAAATTGGGTTACGACAGGAAGAATATCGTAGCCCTGACACTCCTAGAAGGGGAATCCATAAAAAAAGCAAAAGTGATAAAATCCCGACTTCATGAGTACAGTAAGATATTAAATGTAACGATATCTGATTCTACACCCCTTAATCTGGGGATTCCGATAAGTGGAGTACCTATAAAAAAAGAAAACGGAGAAAGAGTCCAAATAGACTTCAAAAGCGCTTTCATTGATTACGACTTTTTGAACGTTTATGGTATTGAAATAGCGCAGGGGAGAAATTTTTCTGAAAAGTTCCCCGGTGATGCCAAAGGAGTTTTAGTCAATGAAGCGCTTATTAAAAAGGTTGGCTGGATGTATCCGCTCAATAATATGATTAATGGTTTCCCGGTAATCGGAGTGGTTAAAGATTTCCACTTTGACACGTTGCACAAAGCGATTGAACCGGCTGTATTTTATCTAGGTGAGGGCTTTTTAGGAAAACTCACCGTTGGAATTCGGATCAGACCTGAGGATCTGGAGAGCACGTTGGCTCAAATAAGGAAGATTTTTACTGAAACCACAAACAGTCAGCCGTTTGATTTTTATTTTCTTGATGATGCATTCAACGGTCTGTACCGCAATGAACAAAAACTGGCTGCCATTTTCGGTTATTTTGAAATAGTTTCGATTATTCTTGGTTGTATGGGGCTTTTTGGATTGGCCACTTGTACCGCGCAAAGGAGGTTTAAAGAGATCGGCATTCGCAAAGTATTAGGCGCATCTGTATTCGACATCAATCAGTTGATATCCAAGGAATTCCTTTCGCTTGTTATCCTGGCAAATATCGCTGCCTGGCCGCTGGGGTATTATTTCATGAAAAAGTGGCTTCAGAGTTTTGCTTATCGAGTCACACTCGGATTCGATATCTTTTTCCTGTCAGGTCTGGCTGCATTGCTGATCGCCTTGATAGGGATCAGTTTCCAGACTGTGAAAGCGTCACTGGTGAATCCATTGGAGAGTATACGCCACGAGTAATCACGAAAGGGGGAGGTTCAATTTGTCACAAGATAAGAAACTGACGTTTGAGAGACTTAGTGCGATTTGGCAGTCGAGCGATTTCCCTGTGCTGCCTATTGAGGGAACATAGGCAGTGAAACAGATTTATGAAATAATATCACCATGAAATCTTTGCTAATTTTAATGATTATTTTTCTCCCTAACTTGTCTGGCTTTCCCTGCAACTGCCACTGGGCGCCTGGATTTCCCGGGGCGACTACACGGCGGCCCGGATGAACCGCAAAAGTGCCCTGCTGCAACGCCAGGCACCTGGAGCAGAAGGCCCGGTTGGAGTTGAAGACCGACGCGCGCGATGTGTCCAGCAATTTCCAGAGCATTCAGGCCTACCGGACGGCGCGGGAACTGGCCGCAAAAAAAATGACCGCTGAAGAGAAACGGCTGGCCGTGGGCCTGAGCACCAGCTACCTGGTTCTGCAGTACCAGCGCGATTACGCCCAGGCGCTGGGCGATGAGATCAAGGCCCTCAAGGATTACAATATCTCGCTGGCCAAACTGGACAAGGCCCAGGGCATTACCCTGCAGGCCAAGCACATCTCGTTTGTTGACGCCCTGAACCGCTAAAAAAACGACGGGGCCGCCGCAGCGGCCCTGCCGGAATGTGGCGGGGGATGGTGAGCTTAGTCCTTGGGCTCCGACTTCTCCATTTTGCGGGCGAGGAAGTAGTAGATGATCAGGCCCAGACCGGCGAACAAAAACATGCCGCCGAGAGTGATCTCATCTTGAAATTGGGAAGTGACATACTTGTGAATGGCGAAGGCGATGAACAGCGCCAGGCCAATGCCGGTGAGCACAATGCCCCATTTCAGGGAAGAGAGCGCGTCGCCGGGCAACCGCTTGGCAAACAGATGCTTCACTTTTTCGTCGACCAGCCCCTTTTCAATCAACTGGGTTCGGATACGGTTTTCGCTGGCCGTGCGCACAATAGCCCAGACAAAGTAAAAGATGACGATCAGGATCAGAACCGGTATCATATCGCTCATTTTCAATCTCCTTGCGAGGCGGCTTCTGCCGCCCTCAGGTACATCAGACAGTTTGCCTGAGCGAAAGTTGCCGGATAATTAATTTTTTTTCGGAACAAAGTCGTCTCCAGCTTGTCTATAATATCAATGATGAGATTCTATGCTCTAGCCGAACCCCGCGCCTCGACCCCCGCGAAAGATCTTATCCGCACGGAAGGAGAAGAATGGGTGGACATGATCCGGCAGGGGGATCGGCAGGTATTCGGCTCTCTGATCAAGGCCTATCAGCGCCTGGTGGCCCTGATCGTATTCCGCATGGTGCCCAACAGCCAGGACCGGGAGGATCTTTGCCAGGAGGTTTTTATCAAGGTGTATGAACACATCGGTTCCTTCCGAGGTGAGGCCAAAATTTCGACCTGGATCGGCCGCATCGCCTATCACACCTGCTTGAATCATCTAAAAAAAATGCGGCTGCCGCTGTTTGGCGATATCTCCGCGGAAAACCGGTCCTTGGAAAACGTCGGTGGGGAAGAGCCTTCGCCGGCGGCGGTAATGGAAAAAGAAGATCAGGCCTCCAGGCTGCAAGCCGAGATGGATCGGCTCGCTCCGCAGCAACGAACCCTGCTCACGCTTTTCCATGTGGCTGGAGCCAGTTACGAGGAGATCGGCCGGATCATGAACCTGCCGGTGGGTACGGTGAAAAGCATGCTTTTCCGCGCCCGGCAGAAATTACGGTCCGGCCTGCGGACGGCCGGCGGCAAGGAGGAATCATGAAAAACGGGCATTTGTCTGATGAACGGATCCAGGAGTTCTTGGACGGCGATAAAGAAGACAGCGGCATCCGCGGGCACCTGCATGCCTGCGCTCTTTGCCGGGGGAAAATGAACCGCTACCAGGCGTTGTATTCCGAATTGGCCAAGGACCCCGGATTCAGCCTACCTGCCGATTTCGCCGACCGGGTACTGGCCGCAATCCCGGCCCAGCGCGAACACCGGCTCTCCTTTCCCGCAATTCGCGCCGCCCTCATCCTGCTGGGCATCCTGCTGGCGGCAGCCGCCGTGTATCTCTTTGTTGATCTGAAACCGTTGCTTGCAGTAGCCGTCCGGCAATTCCAACCGCTGGCCGCTGCCTTTGCGATCCTCTGGCAGGCTCTGAAATCGCTGCTCGGCTGGTTAAACGGCAGCCTGCCGCTGCTCGTTTTTTCCGGCCTGGCCCTGCTTTCCACTGCCCTGCTCGACCGCCTGCTTGGCCGCCGGCTGCTCAAGCCGGGCCGTTAGACTGGAAGTGATCAGGAAAATGGCGGTGAGAGGCCGATGAGCCGGTTGGCGCGCATCCTGGTTGGATTGCTCCTGCTGTTTCTTGCTGCCGGTGCTCTATTTTTGGAACGGGCCAGGCACGCCGCCAGCCGCAGCCTGGCGAATGCCCAACAGGCATGGCGGGCGCTGGCCGCTCAAACCCGGCTGCTGGATGAGGCGCAACAGGTGCGCGTGCAGTACCTGCAAAAGCGCTACCTTCTCGATTTTCCCAAAAAATATGTTTGGGCGTTCTCTGAGCTGATCCGCCGTCTGAGTCTGTTTGCAGGTCAGGGGATTTGCTTGACCCGGCTGGAAGCGCAGCCCGAGAATCAGAGTTGTCGTTTGCTGTTTGAAATTCAGGTTCGAGACGCCAGCCAAGCCCGGCGCAGCAGGAGCTGGCGCCTCTTTTTTCAGAGATTGAAAGGGTTGGAAGAGGAGCTGCCGGTTGTCTTCAGCACCGAGGGTCCTCAGACCGGCCCGCTTTATCACCTGACCGGCACGCTGGAGATCGAATGAGCGGCGGACGCATGCTTTCCAAACTGCTCCTGTTTCTGGCGAGCCTGTTGATGGTTTTCTTGTACGTTTTTTTCTACTTTTTCCCAACCGTAAAAAACATCAACCAACTGAAACGGTCCGACCACGATATGCGGTTGCAGAAGACCGATCTCTCCCGCAGACTGGGTCTTTTTTCGCCCTTGAACGCGAGGGAAAAAGCGGGTTTCCGTTTTCTTGACCAGGAGTGGCAGCAGGTCGGTCCCCTTGCGGCTGAAGCTTTTTACCAGCAGGCACAGAGGCTCGCCCGCCTGGTTGGAGTCCAGGATCTGCAATTTTTCCCGCGCCAAGCCCCGGTCTTGAGTTTGGTTTTCTCCGCTCGCCTGCTTGTCGCGCTGGACCTCATATCCAAATTATCCAGGATGATCGGCGGTCTGCAATTCAGCGCCTGCCTCATGGAGGCTGTTCCTGCCGGCGTAATGGTCCGCCTGGAGCTGAACCGTTCAAGCGCGCACTCTCTACCCGTCGATTTCGATTCGGAGCTGCTGCTGCAGCCGATCGACAGACTGCTGGCGCCTTTCATTTCGCCGGCGCTCGCTTCGGATTTCGGGCCCGCCTTTTGCCCTCCCCGCCGCTGAACCGACGGGTTGATAAAAAGGGGAAATCCATTTATATTTAAAGGGGGGTGCACATGTTCAACAGCAAGCTGATGACCATGATTGAGGCCAACTCGCAGCAGATGGCCGATAAATGGCGGGAGGGCATGAAAAGCTCGGAATTCAGCAAGACCTATCGCAAGCTGAGCGACGCGGAGCTTGAACGGCGCGGCAAGGATGTGTATGACAACCTGAGCAAGTGGCTCGACCGCGACACGACCATCCAGCAGATTGATAAGAATTACACCGAGCTGGGCAAACAGCGCTACCACGAGGGCTTTCCCCTCTGCGAAGTGTTTTTCGCCCTGCACCACACCAAGCAGGTGCTCTGGAACCATATCCTCTCGGAGGGCATCCTGACCAGCGCCCTGGAGATCTACCAGGTCATGGACCTGATCGTGCGGGTATACAACTTTTTCGACATTGCCTCCTTCTTCATCGTCCGCGGCTACATGGAGGAACTCTTCCAGCACGTGAACCGGTTGCACGGCGTGGATCATGAGAAACTGAAGGGGCTCTTCCATTTGAGCACTTTCTTGAGCGATTACCACACCGAGTTGTATTGAGGGAAGTAGCCGTGCGGGTGGTGGTGCAGCGGGTGTCTCAGGCCTGGGTGGAGGTGGAGGGCCGCACGGTTGGCCGCATCGGCCGGGGGCTGCTCCTGCTGCTGGGCATTGAGAAAGGTGACGGGGAACGGGAGGTCGACTTTCTGGCGGAAAAGGTCGCCCACCTGCGCATCTTTGCCGACAGCGAGGGCAAGATGAACTTGAGCGTCAAGGATATCGCCGGTGCGGTGCTCTCCATCTCCCAGTTCACCCTGGCCAGTGACATCGGCAAGGGCCGCCGGCCCGATTTCGCCAACGCAGCGGAGCCGGCCCGGGCCGAGGCGCTTTATGGCCGTTTCAATGAGCAGTTGGCAGCGGAGGTCCCGCTGGAAAAAGGGGTGTTCGGCGCCCGCATGGCGGTGCACCTCATCAATGACGGACCGGTGACTTTTATCATCGAAAAGAGATTCGAAAACTCAATGACCAGTTGAACTTTTTTTTAATCGGTTATGCCTACTCGCGAAAGTGCTGTTAAAGGCGAGCCCCCCCCATGTAGCGGGGGGGGTGTTTGGTGGAGGTGGGAGATATGTTTATATTAAGGGGGGAGAGATGGAAAGGCTACGCTGTTTGCCGAATTTCAGGCACTGGTATTCATGAATGGGCATATATGATTACCTTTCGCGAAATTTTTATATACCACCACTAATCGGTGCTGTCAAGATGTTGGCGGACAATTTTTTCTTTTTATTATAACCAATTAAGTTATATATTTGCCCTTTAAAATTAGATCTTTTCCCCAGCATCTTGAAAAAATTGAATTTTGACCCGAAATGTGCTATAAAAAAAACCTAATTATTTGTTATTTCTTAATAATGAGGTTTTCATGAAAACAAGGCTCTGTGTGATGCTGATTGTTTTTTCTTTCGCCCTGGTGCTGGCAGGAGAACAGATCGATAAGATCCAGGTCGAGGGCAATAAAAAAGTATCCCGTGATGCCATCCAGTTCTATATGAAGTCCAAGGAGAAGGGGCCTTACTCCGAGGAGAAACTGCGCGAGGATTTCCAGGCTCTCTGGGATACCGGATTTTTCGATGATATCCGTATCGACACCCAGGACAGCCCGGCCGGCAAGATCGTCGCCCTCACGGTCAAGGAAAACCCAGTGATCGCCTCGGTCACTTACAAGACGGGCAAGCATATCAAGGAAAGCGACATCACCTCGAAGCTTCAGGAAAGCAACGTCTCGCTGGCCGCCGCTTCGTTCTTCACCCCCTTTAAGCTGAAAAAAGTTGAAACGGTCATCATGACCTATCTGCAGGATAAGGGCTTCAACGACGGCAAGGTGACCATTGAGCAGAAGGAGGTCAACGGTCAGGTGGCGCTGACCATACATGTCGACACGGGGCCGAAAACGCGTGTCGGCAGGGTGGTCTTTGTCGGCCTGGACCCCCGCAAAGTAGCCAAGGGTTTCCTGACCCGGGGATTGAAGAACAACCAGCCCTACAGCCCGATTTCCTTGCTGACAGGCAAGAACGTCTATAAAAAGGAGAAGATCGACGAGGATTTGGAAGAGGTGCGCCTGCGCTTGCAGCAGAAGGGCTACCTGGAAGCCAAGGTAGGCACGCCGGAGCTTAAAATGGTTAACAAGCTCACCATTTGGGGAGAGGTGCAGCGGATGCTGCAAATATCCATTCCGGTGGAGATGGGGCCGCGTTACAAACTGGGCAAACTGACCATTGAAGGCAACAAGGCCCTCCGGACCGAATACATCCGGAGTCAGTTCAAGCTTAAGACGGGAAAGGTCTACAACATAAAAAAACGCAACAAAGCCATTGAGGCGATCAACAAGGCGTATGGCACGGGGGGGTACATCTACGTCCAGGTCATACCCACCGAGAACTTGGACCCGGTCAAAAAGGTGGCCGATCTGGCTGTCCGTATTCAGGAGAACGACGTTGCCTACGTGGGCAAGCTCGAATTCAAGGGCAACACCTTTACCAAAGACCACGTCATGCGCCGGGAATGGTTCCTGCGCGAAGGCAAACGGGTGAACATGAACCTCCTGGAGGACTCCATCCGCCGCATGAAGCAGCTGGGCCTGGTGACCATAGATAAAATGCCGGATGTCAAGCCCGATCCGGCGGATCCGACCAAGATCAACATCACCTCTGAGGTCAAGGAGTTGAACCGCCAGCAGATCCAGTTCAACGTCGGTTATGGCGGTTACCAGGGCTGGTTCATCGGCGCCGGCTACTCCACCCAGAACTTCCTGGGCCTGGGCGAGACCTTTAATCTCAACGTGACGCAAGGCACCCGCCAAAAAGAATACACCATCGGCTTCACCGAGCCCTACCTCTTCAACCTGCCGGCCAGCGCTGGCTTTCAGATATTCAAGACTTACAATGATTACCCCACCCTTTATACCCGCTCCAGCGTGGGCTTCAGCCTTTCGACTTCCTGGCGCTTCTGGACCTACTGGGGCGGTGCGATCATGTTCGGTGGCGAGAGATTCAACATCAATTACGCCAATGCGGGTGTAATTGACACCTTGAACTATCTCTATTATCAGCAGGGCACGCATGATCTCCGCTACATCTCCCCCACCCTGCAATACACCACGGTCGACTCTCCTGTCTTTCCCTCCTCGGGCATCAAGTATCTGGTCAATTACCGCTATTCTGGAGGATTTTTGGGCGGCTTTGTCTGGATGCACAAGATAATGTTGGAATTCGTCAAGTTCTGGCCCCTTTGGAACCACAAGCACACGCTCGGCTTCCATCTGGTCTATCAGAGGTTAAAGCCCTTTGGCGGCAGGGAAGTTCCTTACTACGAACGTTTTTACCTGGGCGGCGAGCAGTCGATCCGCGGCTTCGACATCTACCGCATCGGCCCCAAAAACGAGCTCGGGCAGGTGATTGGCGGTGACAAAGCCTGGTTCTCCAATGTCGAGTATGCCATCCCTGTGGCCCAGCAGTTTTCCTTCGTCTTCTTCTACGACGTGGGCAATGCCTTCGACGTCATGAAGCCGATCAACCTGCGCGACGTCTACCAGTCGATGGGTCTGGAACTGAAGATTTACCTGCCCGTGCTCAGCGTGCCCTTCCGGCTGATTTTCGCCTACAATCCCCGCCTGGCCCTGAGCGGCGAATCGCATTGGGTCTTCCGCTTTGCGGTCGGACCTTTCGTTCTATTAAGGCGCTTCCAAATAAACGTAATCACAATAAAAAGGAGAATCTCATGAAAAAAGCATTGATCGCCATGGTCGCCCTGATGGCACTATCGGCGCTGGCCCTGGCCGAAGTGAAACTCGGCATTATCAATTCACCGCTGGTGCTGCAGAATTCTATCAAAGGCAAGGAAGTGATCAGCAAGCTGAATGCCCTGGCGCAAGTCAACCAGAAGAAGTACGACGAGCTGCAGAAAGGCATCAACGCTCTGGAAAAGGAGCTGCTCAACCCGGCCCTCAACACTGAAACGCGCGACCGCAAGACGCTGGATCTGCAGAACAAGCGCACCGAACAGAAGCGCTTCGCCGAAGACGCCCAGAACGACCTGACGACGGAACGGGACAAGGGATTTGAGAACATCCAGAAAGACGTGATGCCCATCATCGCCAAGATATCCCAAGAAATGGGGTTGACGCTGGTACTCGACCTGACCAACGCCGGCATCGCCTATTTTGAACCGAGCATCGACATTACCGACAAGGTGATCAAAGCCTTCGACGCCAAATACCCGGCTCCGCCACAGCCGGCAGCGCAGCCGAAGAAATGAACGGCCTGCTGGGGATCGAGGAGATCAAGCAGATCCTGCCCCACCGCTACCCCTTCCTGTTTGTGGATCGGGTGACCGCGCTGGAGGGCCAGAGCTTCATCCAGGGCTACAAGAACGTGACGGGCAATGAGGGTTTCTTCCAGGGCCACTTCCCCGGCAACCCCGTCATGCCCGGCGTGCTGATCATCGAGGCCCTGGCCCAGCTGGGGGCCATCCTGCTGCTGCGTCGTTTTCCCCCCGGCCGGGGCACCGCCTATTTCGCCGGCATCGAGAAGGCCCGCTTCAAGCGCAAGGTCGTTCCGGGTGACCGCCTGGACATGGAATTGCGGGTCGTGCGCGACCGCGGCCATTTTGCCATCATGGAGGGCAAAGCCAGCGTTGACAAACAACTGGCCGTTGAGGCGGTGATGATGTCGATGGTCGGGGAATAGCCCCTTCGGGCCAAAGCGGGGCGGAGTGGCTCCAAACGGCGTCTCCATCCATTCCACGGCCTTGGTCAGCCCCAAGGCCGAACTCGGCCGCAACGTGCGCGTGGAACCCTACGCGATCATCGGCGACCGTGTCCAGGTCGGCGATGACACGCGGGTCATGCACCACGCCGTCATCGAGCGCAACACCCGACTCGGCGCCGGCTGCACCGTTTTCCCTTTTGCCTCCCTGGGCACCGACCCCCAGGATATCACCTTCAAGGACGAGGAGACCTTCCTCGAGATCGGCGATGAGAACACCATCCGCGAATTTACTACCATCAACCGTGGCACGGCCAAGGGTGGCGGTTGCACCCTGCTCGGCAGCCACAACTACCTGATGGCCTACGTGCACATCGGCCACGACTGCCGGGTCGGCAACCATACCATCCTGATCAACGGAGCAACGCTGGCCGGCCATGTGGTGGTCGAGGATCACGTCGTGATCAGCGCCTATTCGGCCGTGCACCAGTTCGCGCGCATCGGTCGCAACGCTTATATCGGTGGTTATTCGATCGTGACCCAGGATATCCTGCCGTTTGCCAAAGTGGCCCAGCGCCGCACCTCCTTCAGCTTCTACGGTCCCAACTCCATCGGCATGATGCGCAACGGCTACAACCGGGAGTTCATCGAGCGGGTCAAGGACATGTTTCGCCTGATCTTTCATTCCGACCTGAACCTGAGCCAGGCCATCAAGAAGATCGAGGAGGAGTTTGGCGACGCCCCTGAAGCCCGGATCATTATTGACTTTGTCAGCCAGAGCAAACGGGGTATCCTGAAGAATTTCCTTTCCGATGAGCAGTGAACCCATCGGCATCATCGCCGGCGAACCTCCGCTGCCGCTGCTTACCGTGCGCGCCGTCCGGAGCCAGGGGAAAAAAAGCGTGGTGGCAGGCATCCGCGGCTCGTGCCCCCGCGAGGTCGGCCGCGAGGCCGATGCCTTTCAGGCCTTTGCCCTAACCCAGGTGGGCCGGGCCATCCGTTTTTTGAAAACCCACGGCGTCCGCCAGGCGGTGATGGTCGGCCGGGTGCGCCATCCGGCGATTTTTTCCCTGCTGGCCGCCGACCCTCATTTCTTCCGCCTGCTGGGACGGATGCGCGACCGCACCACCACCTCCCTGCTTTCGACCGTGGCCGATTTCTTCCGTGGCCAAGGCATCGAGTCTGCTCGACTCCACTCTCTTTTTGCAGCCGCTGCTGGTGCGCCCGATCCATTACACCCCGCGCCTGGCCATCAGCTCCGGTCTGGCCGACGACATCGCCTTCGGCTGGAGCAAGGCCTGGGGCATCGCCGGACTGGACATCGGCCAGACCGTCTGTGTCAAGCAGCGCAGCGTGGTCGCCGCTGAGGCCATGGAAGGGACCGACGCCGTCATCGAGCGGGCCGGAGCCATCGCCGGCCGGGGTGTGGTGGTGGTCAAGGTCAGCCGGCCCGGGGCCGACATGCGCTTTGACGTGCCGGTGGTCGGCCGCACCACCATGGAGCGGCTGGCGGCGATCCGGGCGGCGGCCCTGGTGCTGGAAGCTGGCCGCACGCTGCTGCTGGATGAGGCCGAGGCGGTGCGCCTGGCCGCGCGTTGGCGCATCAGGCTGCTGGGAAAAATATGAGAATCGGGGTTGTGGGTACCGGAGTGATGGGCAGCCACCATCTCCGCGTGCTGCGCGCTCTCGCTCCGTTCCGCCTGACCTGCGCCGCCGATTCCCAGCAGACCAACCTGGAGACAGCCTGTCGCGGCCTCCCGATCTTGACTTTCACCGATTACCGGCAGATGGTCGAGCACGTGGATGTCGTGGCCGTGGCCACCCCGACCGGCGACCATTACCCGATCAGCCGCTTCTTCCTTGAAAACGGCAAGCACGTGTTGGTGGAGAAACCGATGACCCAAACGGTGGCCCAGGCCGACGAACTGATCCACCTGGCCGCCCGGAATGACGTGCGCCTGGCCGTCGGCCACCTGGAGCGTTTCAACCCGGCGGTGGAGTACCTCCGGACGCGGGTGGACCAACCGCGCTTCATCGAGGTGCAGCGCCTGGGCTCCTTTTCGCTCCGTTCCTTGGATATCGATGTCATCCTGGACCTGATGATCCACGATCTGGACATCATCCTTCAGTTCGATCGTTCCGGGGTGAGAGAGATTCGCGCTGTGGGCGTGCCGGTCATCTCTGCCAAAATCGACATCGCCCATGTCCGGCTGGAATTCCATTCCGGTCTGGTGGCCAGCCTGACCTCCAGCCGCGTGTCGCAGGCCAAGATCCGCAAGTTGCGCCTTTTCCAGAAAAACCTCTATTTTTCAGTCGATTACCAACAGCAAACGGTGAAGCAGGTTCAATTGCGGGACAGGGAGATTGCTGTCGAAGAGCCGATCATCGAACCCCGCGAACCGCTGCAAAATCTGTGGTTCAATTTTGGGCGCACGCTGAGCAGCGGCCAGAATTTCAACGCGACAGGAGAGGAGGGCCGCGATGCCTTGCAGCTGGCACTGCGCATCTCCGAGGCCATCGCCGCCGGCCACGGCCGTTGAGCGCCTGGCCCGGGTGCTGGTCCGCCGGCGCCTGACACCGGGACTCTGCCTGCTGGCCGGGCGAGGCGAACGGATCGTGTTTACAGGCCATTACGGGTTCCGCACCCTGCACCCCCGTCCCGAGCCGTTGCGCGCCGATACCCTTTTCGATGTGGCCTCGCTGACCAAGCCCTTGATCACCGCCTTCCTCTCCGTGCTCCTGGCCGAGCGCCGGCAGCTGGACCTGGACCAGCCGATCCAGCGAGCTTTGCCGCTGATCGGGTTGCCGGTAACGGCCCGGCAACTCCTGTGCCACACGGCAGGCCTACCGCCTTGGTATCCCTTTTATCTCTACCAGCCGCAGGGGTTTCCCGCCGACGAACTGTTGCGGCGACCGCAGCCGCTGGTCCGGCCTGGCCAGAGGGCGATCTATTCCTGCGTTGGCTACATGCTGCTGCACCGCCTGCTTGAGCAGGTGACCGGAACGGATTTTGTCGAGCTGGCGCGTCAGCTGATCTTCGAACCGTTGCATCTCGGTCGCACTTTTCTGAATGTTCCACCGGAACGGCGCTCGCAGGCTGCCGCCACCGAGAGGGGAAACCTCTACGAGCGATGGCTGGCCCTGAAATGGGACCGCCGCCGGGCCGCTGCATTCGCCTGGCGCCGGGAACTGATCCGCGGCGAGGCGCACGATGTCAATTCCTTCACCAGCGGAGGCACAGCGGGCAACGCCGGGCTCTTCTCCTGCGCCGCCGACCTGTTCCGGCTGGCGCTAGAATTTTTTCCTTCCACGGCCACTCTCTTGCGCGCCGAAAGTATCCGGCTGTTCTGGACACCGGCCACTCCCGGCAGCCGCGGCCGGCGCACCATCGGTTTCAAACGGAACGATTCCCGGCTCGCCTCCGGCGGACGCGCACTGGTGCCGGAGGCCATCGGCCACACCGGATTCACCGGGGCTTCGATCTGGCTGGAGCCTGGCAGTGAGGACAAATTCATCATTCTGAGCAACCGCATCCATCCGCGGGTGCCGTCCGCCGGATTCAATCCGTTGCGCCGGCGGTTGCACGCCCTGCTCAAGAAGGAGTTGGACGCATGAAGCGGATCGGTTTTCTCCTCTCGCTGCTTGTCCATCTGCTCTTTGTTTTGCTGGCGGTCAACGTCCGTTTCAACGTCAACGTCTACCGTCCCCCGCAGCGGGTCATCGCCGTTGTGCCCATGTCGCCGCCGCTCAAGTTTTACAAACCGCTGCCATCTCCGGCAGTTCCGCCGCCCCCCCAGGGGAGAGCGCCGGTGTTTATCCGGCCTTTTATCATTCCCGGGGGTAACCGCGGCGGCACGGGATCAGGCGGAGGGGACGGAGAACGGGCCGGCGGTATGCGCACGCAGCCGGGGAGTCCCGCTGGCAACAAACCGGCGGGGGAGCCGGCATTATCCAGCGGCAAAGGCAAGAAAGAGGGAGACCAGAGTCTGGAAGCCAAACCGAAGACGGGCCGCCTGTCCATCGACTGGGATGAAATTTCTCGACGGCTTGCCAAGCGCAAGCTCGAGCAGGAGTCGCCGCCCCCGGCGTTCGGCTCCGGGCACAAGTTGACCATGTTGCCCTTTAGCGAGTACAAGGGCATCCCCGGTCTCGGTCCGGGCGAGGGCGGTGATGGAGTGACGGCGGTGGGCGGCAGCGCTTTTTTTGATTCCCGGGGCTATGACATTACGCCTTGGGCCAAACGGCTGGTTTATCGGATCAAGAAGAATTGGATTTTTCCGCTGGCGGTCGAATACGGGATGCAGGGAACGGTGGAAATCTATCTGATGATCCTGAAAGACGGCTCGGTTCGTGACCTGGAGATTAAGAAGAGTTCCTGGATCCGGCCCTTTGACCAGTCGGCCTTGAACGCCCTCGAACTCAGTTCTCCTTTTCCGCCACTGCCCTACGATTTTCCCAATCGCGATTTGCCGGTCTATTTCATCTTCCGTTTCAATTAGGAGGGTTGGGCCCTCGCTCCGTCAGAGATGGGAAACCAACTTGTTCTTTTTTACGTATATATCTACTCCTCGGGAGGGGAAGAAAGCGGTTGCCGGTCCCCATTTCCCAGTGACCTGAACATTGAGGAGGGAATTAATAACCGATGAAACAGATGGGTAAAAAGCGAATAGTTGGTTTACTGATACTGGGGTGCTGGCTGGCGGGCAGCGGTTTGTCGGCGGCCGATGAACCGCTGACCCTGGAAAGGGCAGTGGATCTTGCCCTCAGTCGCAATGAACGCTCCCTGGCCGGCGCCGACCAGCTGGCGGCCGCCCGGGCCCGGGTGGCCAAAGCCCGCTCCTTCTTTTTTCCCCAACTGGCGGGCAACGGCACCTATACCCGGAGTCCTTTTCAAGTCAGTCGCACGATCGGAGACACGACCGTTGTCATCCAGAGTTACAACACCTTTGCAGGCACCATTTCCCTGAATATGATCCTCTTTGATTCCCAAACCATACCCGGTTACAGCCAGGCCAGGGCGGAGAATGCCGCTCAACGGTTTACCATCGTCGATACCCGGCGCCGCTTGGCATTTGAAGTGGCCACGGCGTTCCTGATGACCTTGAGCCAGGAGCAGGCCGTGGAAGCGGCCCACAATCGCCTGGATTTGGCCGGAAAAAATTTGGAGGCTGCGCGCGCCCGTTACAATGCCGGGCTGGTGTCGGTCAACGATGTGACCCGGACAGAACTGGAATATGCCACGGCCGAACAGGTGTTGACCCAGATGGGTGGGGATCGAGATATCGCCGTGCTGCAATTGGGGTACCTGATCGTCAGCGACTTCCGTGCCGGTCTGGCCGTACCCGATTTGCTGCTGCAGGCGGCCGAATTGCCCCCGCCGGCAGCAGACCAACTGCTGCCGCAGGTCGAGAAACGGCGACCCGATCTTCAAGCACTGCAGTTGCACGCCCGGGCCCTGCACTTTTCCGTGGCCCAGGCCACCCTCAAATGGTTCCCCAGCTTGAATCTGGTCGGCTCCTGGCGCATCACCAACGTGACCGGCTTGACCGGCCGTCCGACAAACTATTCGATGGGACTCTCGTTGAACTGGGCCCTGTTTGACGGCTTCAACCGCAACGCCGACTACCGGGAAAGGAAGGCCCTGTCCCATTTGGCCGATCTCGACGTGCAAACGGCGCAACGGAGCAGCCGCTTGGAATTGGGGAACGCCCTGATATCACTGTCCAGCCAGCAGGCGGTTATCCGTCAGGCCAAAGTGGCTTTGGATGCGGCTGAAAAGAACGCTCGCGAAACCGCCGAACTCTACCGTCAGGGTTTGAGCACCGCCCTGCAGGTGGCCGACGCCAACGTCCGCCTTTTTGAAGCCGAGGTGGGCCTGGTCAACGCCCGTTTCGGTTTGGGTTTGGCTTTCCTCAACCTGCGGGCGGCTGAAGGCAAGGACCCTTTCGGCCAGGAGGTGGCGATCAAATGAATGGACAATCCCAACCCATCCCCAAGGAGATTCAATCATGAACATCCATCGTCGGCATCTGGCCATCGCTCTGGGCATGGCCGCAGCGCTGCTTGCCTTTTCCTGTAAAAAAGAGGATAAGGCGGGTCCCGTTTCCCGCGTGGGCATCATGTATCCGGTCGAAACCGTCATCGTCAGGGCCCAGCCGGTGACCTACGCCGTTTATGCCGTGGGTTCGGTGGAGGCCTTTGAGAAGGTGCAGGTGACCGCACGGGTGGCCGGCGTGGTGGAAAAGGTGCTCTTTTCCGAAGGCGCCCTGGTCAAAGCCGACCAGGTGCTGGTCGAGATTGAGGTGGAGCGCTACAGCCTGGGGGTGGAAGCCGCCCAGGCCGCCTATGAGAAGGCAGTCGCCTCCAAAGCCGATGCCCAGGCGGCCCTGAAGCGGCGCGAGACGGTGGTCAGCCAGAATCCGGGCCTGATCACGACCGAGGAGCTGGAGACGTGGCGCACCAAAGTGCGCGTGGCCACTGCCGACGTTGCCCAGGCCGCGGCGGCCCTGGACCAGGCCAAGCTGAACCTGCACGACGCCTATGTGCGGGCGCCCGTGGGCGGGGTGATCCAAACCCGCACGGTGCAGACCGGCCAATACGCGCAGCCTGGAGCCGTGCTGGCTTCCCTGCTGCGGCGCGACCCTCTGCTACTCAACTTCCAGGTCCCCGAGCAGGACGCGGCCCATTTGCAACCGGGACTGACGGCCTATTTCAAACTGGCGAATCTGGAACGGGAATTTGTCTCGCGCATCATCCATGTGGCGGCCTCAGCCGATCAGAACAGCCGCCTGGTGGCCGTGACCGCCGAAGTCAACGACCCGCAAAAGAAAGATATCCAAGCCGGCGCCTTTGCTGAAGTTCGTGTGCCGGTGGGGAGCAGCCGCAACGCGGCGGTCATCCCCCAAACGGCCATCCGTCCCGGTGAGCGTGGCTTTCTGGCATTCGTGGTGGAGAATGACAAGGCTCAGGAGCGTATCCTGAAATTGGGTATGCGCACCGCCGACGGCCAGGTGGAAGTGCTCTCCGGCCTGCAGCCGGGTGAACTGCTGGTGGTGCGCGGCGCCGAGGCCCTGCGCAGCGGCGTGACCGTGCGTCAGGGCAAAGGCCCGGACATCAAGGTCAAAGGGCGGCGCTGAGCCCGGTCACGATAAAGATACGGCGATGAAACTCACAGAAATTGCAGTCAAGAAACCGGTGCTGGCCTGGATGATGATGGCCGCCACGGTGGTTTTCGGCCTGGTGGCAGCGGTGCGCATCGGCATTTCGCAGTTTCCCGACGTCAATTTTCCGACCATCTCGGTCTCTGTCACCTGGGAAGGAGCTGCGCCTGAGATCATTGAAAATGATGTGGTCGATATCCTTGAAGAAGCCTTGATTCAGGTCGAAGGTACCAAATCGATTACCTCGGTCTGCCGCCAGGGTAGCGCCAGCATCACCCTGGAGCTGGATATCTCGCGCAACGTCGACCTGGCCCTGCAGGATGTGCAGACCAAGGTCTCACAGGCGCAGCGCCGCCTGCCGCGCGACATCGACCCTCCGGTAATCGCCAAGTCCAACCCCGAGGACAATCCGATTATGTGGGTGAGTATCTCGGTCCTTATCCCGACCGGGTGCTGAGCGACTATATGCGCTACGGCCTCAAGGAAAAGCTGCAGACTATTCCCGGCGTGGGCGAGATTACTGTGGGCGGCCTTGACCGCAACGTGCGCATCTGGCTGGACGCCAGCAAGCTGGCCGAAAAAAAGATCACCGTGCGTGACGTCATGGCCGCTCTGCAGAGTGAGCATATCGAAATGCCGGCCGGCCGCCTCGAGACCTCCGGCCGCGAGGTGAATGTGCGCGTGCTGGGTGAGGCCCTTGACCTGGATACCCTGCGCCACATCATCATCCGTGAAGTGGGCGGCAGCCCGATTTACCTCAGCGATGTCTCCCTGGTGGAAGACGGTTTCGAGGATGTGCGGCGGATGCAACGGGTCAGCGGCATGCCGGCCCAGGGAGTGGGCATCAAGAAACAGCGCGGATCGAACGCCGTGGCCGTGGCCGACGAGGTGAAAAAGACTCTGGCCGAGTTTCAAAAAACCCTGCCCGAGGGTATGGTGGCCAGTATCCGCGTGGATTCGACCACGTTCATCCGGGACTCGGTCAACGAGATCCAGCTGGAGCTGGTTCTCTCGGTGCTGCTCACCGCCCTGGTCTGCTGGATGTTTCTGGGCTCCCTTTCCAGCACGCTCAATGTCATCCTGGCCATCCCGATGTCGCTGTTCGGGACCATCGCCGTCATCTACTTTCTGGGCTTCACCTTCAACACCTTCACCTTGTTGGGCATGGCCCTAGCCGTGGGCATCGTGGTGGACGATGCGATCATGGTCATGGAGAACATCTTCCGCCATGCCGAGGGCGGGAAACCCCTGGTCCAGGCGGCCCTGGAGGGCACGCACGAGATTGCCTTCGCCGCTCTGGCCGCCACCCTGGCGGTGGTGGCCATTTTCATGCCGGTGGTCTTCATCTCCGGCGTGATCGGGCGCTTCTTCCTGCAGTTCGGTATCACCCTCTGCCTGGCCGTGCTGCTCTCCTACCTGGAGGCGGTCACCCTGGCCCCGGCCCGCTGCGCCCAGTTCTTGCGCACGTCGCGCGAAGGCCGCAACCGCATCGGCCAGTGGGTCGACCGCAGCTTCAAATGGCTGGAACGCACTTACGCCAAGGTCCTGCAGCGCGGGTTGCGACGGCCCGGCCTGGTGCTGGCCGCGGCCGTGGTCCTGTTTCTGGCTGCCTTGCTTGTCTTCCGGCTGCTGCCAGCCGAGTTCGTCCCCTCACAGGATCTGAGCATGCTCTCGGTGCGGCTGCAGACCGCGGTCGGTTCCAGTTTGGGTGAAACCGACAACCTGATTAAAAAAGCCGAAGCGTTGCTGAGCAATCGTCCGGAGGTGGAGGGCCTGTTTGTCTTTGTTGGCGGCGGCATGGGTGGTGGTGGCGGCGTCAACTCCGGGTCGATGTTTGTCACACTGGTACCGCCCAAAAAACGCAAGCTGACCCAGGCCCAATTCTCCTCCATGGTGCGCCGCGAGCTCAACGCCATTCCCGGTGTGCGTGCCGTCATCCAGGACATGTCACAATCGGGATTCACCGCCAGCCGCGGTTTTCCCATCGAATTCTCGGTGCGCGGCCCCGACTGGGACCAGCTGGTGGGGCTCAGCCAGGAAATAATCCGGAAGCTGGCGGCCAGCGGCATGGTGGTCGACCTGGATACCGATTATCAGCTGGGCATGCCCGAGCTGCGCATCCAGCCCGACCGCGACCGGGTGGCCGACATCGGTGTTTCCGTCGACGATGTGGCGGTGACCCTCAACGCCCTGGTCGGCGGTGTCCGTGTCGGCAAGTACAGCTCCGGCGGTCGGCGCATCGACGTGCGCATGAAGCTGTTGGCCGCCCAGCGCTCGCGGCCGGAAGACATCGCCCGCTTGATGGTACGCACTCGCACCGGTACGCTCGTTCCGCTTTCGTCCCTGGTCTCAGCCACCGAGCAGCCGGCCTTGCAGGCGATCACCCGCCGCGACCGCGAGCGGGCCATCACGGTTTTCGCCAATCCCGCGCCCGGTCATTCCCAGGACGAAGCGCTGCGCTATGTTGAAGACATTTCGGGCAACCTGCCGGTGGGTTACCGCGCCGTGCTTGGCGGCGCGTCGGTGGCTTTCCGCGAATCCTCGGGCAGCCTTTTTTTCGCCCTCTGGCTGGGCATCGTCGTGGCCTACATGGTTCTGGCCTCGCAATTCAATTCCTTCTTGCACCCGGTCACCGTGCTCACCATTCTGCCTCTCTCGATCGCCGGTGCCGCCTTTGCCCTGCTGCTGACCGGACAGAGCCTGAATATCTTCAGCATGATCGGTTTGCTGCTGTTGATGGGCATTGTCAAGAAGAATTCGATCATCCTGGTCGACTACGCCAACAATTTCCGCAACCAGGGCTTTGACGCCCGCACGGCCATGGAAAAAGCCGGCCCGATCCGCTTACGGCCCATCCTGATGACCGCCACCGCCACCCTGATGGCTGCCATCCCACCGGCCCTGGGTCTCGGTTCCGGTTCGGAGATCCGTATGCCCATGGCCATTGCCGTTATCGGCGGCCTGGTGCTCTCGACCATCCTCAGCCTGGTGGTGGTCCCCGCCTTCTACGTGGAAGCCGACCGAGCCAAAGCCAAACTGCGCCAAATCTTCAGCAAGAACCGCACCGCAGGTGCAAAATAAGCCTGCTTTACTTGATCGTTTCCCCGAGCGGATAGGAGTCGATGATGGCGGGAGGAAGCGCATAGACCTTGGCCCAGCCGCCATAGCGGTTGAGGGTATCCGGTTCTAGTAGCTTAACCCCTCTTGATAGTTGAAGTAGCCGGGGATTGAAACGGGGAATTTTCCCTGCGGCTTCAATTTTCCGACAAGCATTTGCGCCGCGGCCCGCTCCAGCTCGGCCGTGCTGGAATAGGCGCAGAGGTAAGTATCCACAAAGGGCAGCTCGCGGAAAATGTAGGGGCTGCCGAAAGAGATCAGCACCAGCCGGCACCCTTTGTCCTTCAGCTCTTTGAGGAATTGACTGATCAGCGGCGGCACGGCCAGGTTGCCCTTCCAGGCGCCAATAACAAAATAGGCCGGGCAGACGACCAGCGAACCGGCCGGAATCTGCTGCCGCACCTGGGCGATGGTCTCGCTGTTGCTTTCCTGCCACAGGGAATATTCAGCGCCCAGGGGCAGCACCCCTTTCAGTTCCTCGCGGAAGAGCAGGCCGTTCTGAGGTCCGTACTGGTCGGAGATTTTTAAAATGATGGGTTCGCTGCCGGAGCGCAGGGGAAGAAGGCGGTTGTCGTTCTTGAGCAGGGTGAGGGCTTTTTCGGCGATCGTGCGGGCCAGGTCGAAGTATTCCCGCTTGCCCAGGGTTTTTTCAATCTGATTGAGATCGACCTGCGGGGAGCGGTCAAGCCCTGCCCACTTCTTGGCAGCCAGGATGCGCCGCACCGAATCGTCGATTCGCTGCTTGCTGATTTCGCCCCTGGCCACGGCCTCTTTCACTCCGGCTACCGCCTCCTCCGGGCTGGCCGGATAGAGGAGGATATCGGCGCCGGCTTTGACCGCTTCGGCTGCCGCCTGGCGGTCGCTGTACTTTTGGGTGATCCCACCCATGATCAGGGCGTCGGTAACGATCAGCCCTTGGAATGCCATTTTCTTGCGCAGCAGATCGGTTAAGATCGCCGCTGAAAGGGTGGCCGGCGTGCTGTCGCCGCTGAGCGCCGGCAGAGCGATATGGGCGCTCATGATGGCCTTGACGCCCGCTGCAATGGCGGCAGCAAAGGGCGGCAGTTCGATTCGCTCCAGCCGTTCCCGGTCGAGATCAAGGAGCGGCAGCTCGATATGGGTGTCCTGGCGGGTGTCGCCGTGGCCGGGAAAATGCTTGGCCGTGGCCAGCACGTGGTTGGCCTGGCAGCCGCGGATGTAGGCGGCGCCCAGCTTTTGCACCAGTTCCACCTGCTCGCCGAATGAGCGGACATTGATAATCGGGTTGTCCGGGTTGTTGTTCACGTCCATGACCGGCGAAAAGATGAAATGGATGCCCACGGCGCGCGCCTCGCGCGCGGTGACCGCGCCCACCGCCCGGGCCAGCTCCTCGGAGCCGGTTGCGCCGAGAGCCATCAGCGGCGGGAAGAGTACGCCGCCGCCGGTCAGATAGGCCGGCATGCGTGTGCGTGCGTCCGGCCGCTGGTATGTTTCGTGTTGCACCGCCGTGCCGGCGCCCCGCTCCAGGTCGGCGGTGATCAGCAGGGGAACCTTGGCCCAGCTCTGAAAGCGGTTGAGCATGAAGGCCAGGTCGTAGGTGGGGCTGGTCCAGACATGCAGGCCGCCGATTTTTAGGTCCTGCACCAGGTGGCGCAGGTATTGATAATACTCGTGGTCCTGGTTGAGGAAATTGGGTGCCGTGACGGCGAAGACCATCTGGGCGATTTTCTCTTCCAGTCTCATTTTCTTCAGCGTCCGGCTGACCCAGCGATCCGATCCGGCAGCCGGCAGCAGGCGGCCGAGAATAAGAAGGAGCACAATCATGCTTGGGCTTTTCATGGGACCTCCCGGTCTGGCCAAGGTGAATTGAGAGCCGAAAGATAATCTGACAATCCCTGCGTTTTCAGGATGACCAGCGCCTCCTCCCAGGAGACAAAGGCCTGCCGCTTCAGCGCTTCCAGGGCGCGGATAATGGCCAGTGCAACCTCGGCCGCTTCCGCATCCTCGCGGTTCTTGACAAATTCTTTGGCGGAACAGAGCAGGACGTTGGCCTCGGCGTAACTCAGCGGCCGGCAGGAACCGCGGACTTCCTGCCAGTGGTGGCCGCCGAGCGTGTCATTGACGTGGCTCTGGATGAGAAAAGTGGCCCGGCCGATCAGCTTCAGGTTGCTGGGGCTGACAAACGTCATGGTGTTGCCGATCAGGCGGCCCAGCTTGGCCATCAGCGCGGTCGAGTGGGCGTTGAGCACCAGCTTCAGCGCCAGTTGCTGGCGCAGGCCCAGGGGATCGTTTGGCCCGCCGCCCACCAATGACACGATCGGTGCGTTGGCGAAATTTCCGGCTGCTGCCACCAGCTGTTGAATCTCCTCTGCGGTCTTGGGGGTGACGGAGATGATTCCCAGACGAGCCTCCCTTTTCTTCAAGGAACCGCAGCCAGCGGAAAATAGGCGAAGCGGGATCCGCCCCTTGTTCGGTTTCGTCTCCGCATAATACCAGCACGCCCAAGTCACCGGTCTGGGGGGCTCGCTGGCGCAGGTTGAAATCGGCAAAAGCGAAATCGTAAAGGGCCTGCTGGTCGTTTCCCGCCTTTGCCAGGCTGCGCAGGGCGGCCTGACGCAGGTAGGGATCGCGGATTTCATTTTCAAAAGGGGGGCGAAAAAAGGCCGGGTCGAGGCCGTGGAAGGGGCGGCCCAGAAAGCGCAGCCAGGCCTGGGCGCCGTTGTCTGCCGGGGTCCAGACCTGGATCCAGCAGCGGCGCTGCGGCTCGCTCACCGTGTCGAGCGGCAGCAGCCGGAATGTCGGGCTGCGTTCGGTCGAATCGATGAACACCGGGATCAGGCCCCGGTCGGCAAAATAGGTGGAGAAACGATGGCGGCGGTAGGTCTCCGCCTCCAGGTCGGTCAGTGGGGCCAGGCGACCGGCGCTGGCCGCCACCTGCTGCTGCAGGGGCTGAAAGCCGAGTAACCGCGAGGCTCAGGGAGGCGCTGCTGAATCCGAGTTCCTGCACCTGGGTAGGGGTGAGCCGTTCGCCCAGCAGGCGAGCGATGGCCTCCTCGAGAATGACGCCCATCACAAAGGTCTCGCTGGAGGCCGCCTGCATGCGGGTGGAGCCGGCGATCGCCTGCGGGCCGGTGGCCAGGTTGATGCGGCTGATTGCCGCGTTGTCCAGCACGGCCCGGCAGCGGCCAAAGGGGCGCAGCAGGGAGTCGGGATTGTTGTAGATGAAGAAAAGATTCTGGCGAGCGCGGGACACGTCCGTTCCGTAGCGCTCGGCAGCGGCCAGGATCGTGCCGATGACCGACGACGTTTCGCCCCCCTCGCTGATGCAGAAAACGGCGTCGCCTTTACCGATGCCGTGCTCCTGCAGCTGCAGGCGGCCGATCAGTTGCAGGTCTTCAAAACCCTCCAGCGAAGAGATCAGGGCACGGTCGGCGCCGGTCATCTCGCCGATCAGGGAATCTTCGATATTTTCTGCAACCAGGCCCGCCAGCTTCGGCCAGAGGCCGCCGCTCTTGAGCTTCTTCCAGAAGGGCCGCCAAATGGCGCTCTCCATCTGCTTGGCCAGCCGGCCGGTAGCGCCGCAACCGTACAAGTAAATGCGCCGGTTGTGCCGCAGCGCGCGCACCACCGCCTGCACGCCCCGCTCGATGGAGCTGCGGCCGGCGGGCGATCTCGGCCATTCTGGCGGAGATGTCCTCGTCCACGGCAAAGAGCAGGCGCAGGCCCGCCAGCGTGTCAGTTTTGATTCGGGCGCTGAGGTCCCAGGTCAGGCGATGGCGCTGCTCGGTAAGCAGGGTGTGCAGCTGAAACTCTTTCTGGTCGTTGATGTAGTGCAGCGACTCGTCCGAGGGTTCCAGTTGGAGCAGATGCAGGATATCGCGCCGCTCCTGTCCGGCACCGGGTCCGGCTCCCCAGGTGAGAGACAGGAAGATGGCGCTGACAATGAGGCGGTTGCGCTTCATCGTTCAGCGGTAGAGCAGGTAGGGTTGGCGCCGGCGGGCGAATTCGCCCAGCTCCTTTTCGTACCCGGCGACGATGTCGGATAGCGGAACGTTTTCCAGCAGTTGCAAACGAATGCGGCGGCCGCCCATGATTTTATCAAAGTACTCTTCATGAAAACGGAACTGCTGTGGGTACATCTGCAAGAGCTGGCGGATCATCTGGAGCATGGTGGTGAATGAGCGAAAGACCCGGCGGTCGCTCACATGCAGTTGCACGCCGCCGCACAGCTGCTGGCTGAACTTGGAAAAGCTCGGTGTGAACCAGGATTCGCGGAAGCGCACGCCGGGCAGGTTCAGGCTGTTCAGCTTTGCCGCCGAGCTCGTTGCCGTCGATCCAGGGCGCGCCGATGGTCTCAAAGGGCCGGGTGGTGCCCCGTCCTTCGGACACGTTGGTGCCCTCAAAAAAGACCTGGCCCGGGTAGACGGTGGCCGTGTCCAGCGTCGGCATATTGGGCGAGGGCCAGACCAGGGCAGGCCGGTCTGGTCATACCACATGGAGCGTTTCCAGCCGGCCATGGGGATAACTGTCAGCTTGGCCTTTTGTTTCAGGAACTCGCCGTTGAAAAACCGGGCCAGTTCTCCCATGGTCATGGCGTGGCGCAGCGGGAGCGGATAAACCCCGACCGGAGAGCTGAACTCCGGGTACTCGAGCAGCGGTCCCTCCATGTCCAGGCCGTTGATCGGGTTGGGCCGGTCGAGCACGATCACCTCCACGCCATTTTCGGCGCAGGCCTGCAGGCAGTAGGCCATGGTGGCGATGTAGGTGTAGACCCGCGTGCCCACATCCTGGAGGTCGATGACGAGCACGTCGATGCGTTTGATCATTTCCGTTTGCGGTAATTTGCCCTCGATGTGGGTGTCGAAACGGCGCATGGCCTCGTCCAGGTTGAGCAGCATGGCCGGGTCGGGCTTCATGGCCTGGCCGTAGAGGCTGAAAACCGGCAGGTGGTATTTCTCATCAATGGCAAAGGGGACGTATTCGCCGGCCTGGGCGTTGCCGCGCACGCCGTGCTCCGGACCGAAGAGAGTGTTATACGCACACCGTGTTGCGGACCGTACAGGGCTGCCAGGTGTATGCCGGAACGGCCGGCCAGCAGGTCGAGCGTGCTGTGCAGGCTGCGGTCCACCCCGGCCGGGTGGGTCAGCAGGCCGACGTTTTTCCCTTTGACCAGGTTCAGGTTCCGTTCGAGAAATTCCTCGATGCCCGGGCTGACCCGGGTGTTGGCTGTTTTTTTGGGCACACGGGCCTCCACATGGTTCGGTAGACTGAAGCCAATGGCTGTCAGCAGCAGCGCCACCACCAGCAGGATGTTGAGAGAACGGTCGCGATCGCTTGCGGGCATGTTCAGCCTTGAAGAATTTTTAGTGTATAATGTTTTTCGCTCTTTTGCAATTACCGGTGAGGCGCGGCATGGATAAAAACGAGGGAAAATCCGTTCTGCTGGCTTTGCTTTTGCTTTGCCCCGCCTGGATTGGTTCCCAGATGCCGGCTTCTGCCGAGGAGGTCGCCCGCCTGGTCAGCGCCGGCCGCTGGCAGCAAGCGGTCGAGCGGATTGCGGCGGGGCTGAACCGGACCGACCTTTCGTTTGGGGAGCGCCAGGAGCTGCTTTTCCAGCGGGAACGCCTGGAGCGCATCGGACGCGACTTCAGCCAGACGCGCAGCCAGGTGCTGGCCGAGATGCAACGTCTGGTGCCGCAGGTATCCACCAGCCAGCTGGAGCGCTGGGAAAAACAGGGCTGCGTGGAATACCTGGATGTCGACGGCCAGCGCCGCTATTTCCGCTTTGCGGCCGCCAATGTGTTTCGGGTCAACGCCGAAGCCAGAGCCCTGAAACGGAAATTTCAGAAGGCCCCAAACAAAGAATTTGAGGCGCTCAAGGATAACATCAGCGAGATCATCGCGGCAGCGGAGAAATCCTCAAAGGATCTGATCGCGCCGCGTCGTTTCCGGATCACTTATCGACTGGCAGTGGCCGCCGATGCAGTGGCCCCCGGCCAGACGGTGCGCGCGTGGCTCCCTTTCCCGCGGCAGGCTGACCGGCAGAGGGACGCACTCCTGGTGCGGGGCGATCCGGCCCCCTGCCTGATTACCGACGCCGACCGGCCGCTGCGTTGCGCCTATCTGGAAAAGATCGCCCAAGCCGGGCAGCCCACGGTGTTTGAAATCGTTTTCGAGTACACCTCGTTCGGTCGGCGCGTGCCCATCGATGCGGCAAAGGTCATGGGGATCAATCCGGCCCGGCCCGACCTGCAGCCCTATCTGGTCGAGCGGCCGCCCCATATCGTTTTCACTCCAGGCCTGCGAGAGTTATCCCAACAGATCGTCGGCAATGAAAAGAATCCCTATCGCCGCGCCCGGCTGATTTTCGCCTGGGTCAGCCAGCACGTCCCCTGGGCCTCGGCCCGCGAATATTCGACCATCGACTCGCTCTGCCTCTATGCCCTGCAACACCGCTGGGGCGATTGCGGCATCCAGACCATGCTTTTCATGGCCCTCTGCCGGCTCAACGGTATCCCGACACGCTGGCAGTCGGGCTGGACCACGGGCCGCAACTGGAACATGCACGACTGGTGCCAGATTTACCTGGAGCCCTACGGCTGGGTGCCGGCCGATGTTTCCTACGGCCTGATGCCGTCGGCTGACGAGCGGGTGAAGTTTTTTTATCTGGGCGGCATCGACTCTTATCGCCTGGTGGTTAACGACGAGTACGGCCAGATGCTCTTTCCGGCCAAAATGTTTTTCCGTTCCGAGACCGTGGATTTCCAGCGCGGGGAGGTCGAATGGGCCGGCGGCAACCTCTATTTCGACCGCTGGGACTGGGACTTTGAAATCGAAGAGCTGAAAGAATAGGAGCCACTATTTTATTTTGATCAATTTCTGAAGTAAACCTTTTCCTTTCTCGATGAGCTGGCCTTTGTTCTTCTGCGCATAATCCTGGACGGCTGATTTGACAAGATCATCCAAAGAGGGCAGTTGCGGATGAACCAGTTTCGGACTGGGCTTGTCGAAGGTGCCGGAAATCGTGAACGCCAGGTTTACCCGACCGTCGGCGCTGACCAACCTTTTCATGACCTGATCGGTGATCAACTCGGCGGAAACATATTTTTTAACGTTTGCCGGCAGCCGCGACTCGACATTTTTCTGAATGCCGGAACGCAGCGCGGGCGTGTAGCGTCTATCCAGCTGGATCCCCAGAGCCAGGTCAATCTGGCCGGAGCCAGTATGATTTTTTCCTGAAAATGTGAGTTGCAAATCTTCTGTCTGCAGGTTGCCGTTGGACAAAGTCAGCAATTCCTTGCCATAGGTTATATCCGCATGACCTTTTTTCCACTCGAGATCCTCCTTGAGAAAATCGAGAGTCCCGAAGAATCGGATCACTCGGCAGCCTTTTTAATGCTCTCGATTATTTTCACTCCCCGGACGATGCCCTGCGGGGATTCAACCGTGGCGCTGATTTCCGGATCCAGGCTGCGGGTCTGGGGAGAAAAGGGTTTGATTCTGGCCTGGGCGGTCAGACTGGAGATCAAATGATTTAAAACCTCCGGCGGTGAGTAGTCCCAGCGATTTCAATCCCGACCGGATGCTCAGGGCCAGGGAATTCTTCTCCGCCAGCCGAGCGGGATCGATTTCCACCGTGGGCACGAGCAGCGTGAAATCATAGAGCCGGGTGGTCTGCTGCGTCCGCCGGTTTTCATAATCGATGGTTCCTCCGCTGAAGGCGATCTTTTCCAGGGAGAGCCCCAGTGGCAGGTCGTCGGCGGTCAGCGGCTTGCTTTCGGTTTCACTGGTGAGCAGATCGGAAATATTCATTAAGCCGTTTTTGTATAAGATCAAATGCAGGTTGGCTTGCTGCAGCGCCAGTTCTTTCAGTTCTATTCTTTTGGAAAGGAGAGGCAGCAGCTTGATTTTAATCGACAGGGTTTTTATTTCCAGAAAGAGATCTTTTTCAGTCACCGCCTGGCCCTGCAGATTTTTCAATTGGGGTGCGGATTTGAAGTTGGATATGCGCACCTCTTTGGCTTTCAGACCTGAAACCGGGGAAAAAATGCCTGTCGACACGTCGGCCACCGTGATGTGGCGGTGGAGCAGGGACTCCAGCTTGCCGATGACCATCTGCTTGTTGACCAGCAGCATCAGTGCGATAGTGCCAAGAACAACCAGCACCAGCAGTCCGGCGAAAACGACGACCAGCCATTTAATGAATTTCCTTAGCATGAGCAGTGTCCTCTAGAAAAAATGTAGCACCTGAGAAATGCAAAGTAAAGTGTCGGGCCAATATAAAAAGTGTTACAATTAAAATCCAAATGGATAAAAGGCAGGACAGTATTATCCCGACCGATTGCAGAGAGGAGCAACCATGGACACGGTTGTATTGCGGGCGTCGGACCTGGACGGCTATCTGACCTCCGCCGACCAGAAAGCCATCGCCGCGGTGGACCGTCTGTATGCCCGGGCGCTGAAGGATTTCGCACGCCTGGCGCGCGCCGAGGCGCGGCCGAAGAAACAGGCCGAAAAGCGGCTGCTGGCCCTGTTCAACCGGCTGGGAAAAAAATTGCAGGCCGCGGTCGGCAACGAGCGGCGTATCCACGTCTATTCGCTGGAGATACCGGAGTTCATCCACGGCGAGGCATCGCGGCTGGTGGCCAAGCTGCGCGACGTGCGCACCGGCAACCCCGAGTTCATCTATTACATCCAGCGCGCCTATGAGATGCTCTTCAACCTGGCGTTTGCCGGGCCGGGCAGCAGAAAGCGCCGCTCCATCATTCGTGCGCACACCGGTTGACCGTTCCGGTGCCCAACTATGCCGTGCACAAGATCCCCGACATCGATCGGCTGATCGAGAACAGCGTCATGTGCGTCATGCTGCGGGCGGCGCTGCTGCCCTCGATGATCGTGGCCAAGGAGATCCAGGAGTACTCCTCGCGGCACATGTCATCGCCCCTTTCGCCCTGTTCAAGATCAGCCGCGACGACAGCCGCCGCGAGCACGACATGGCCTACATCCTGGACCTGCGGAAATCCTATTTCGACATCGGCGAGCTGCAGGGGCGCGACCTTATTTTTCGCCGACCCGATGAACGCCACCGGCGGCAGCCTGGTGACGGTCGTTCAGCTACCTGCGCGGCCAGGGCGTACGGCCGCGTTCCATCCGTTTTTTCAACGTGGTCGCCACTCTCAAGGGCGCGCTGCGCATCGTGCGCGCCGTTGCCGAGGCCGAAGTCTACACCCTGTGGATGGACCCGAGCCTGAACGAAAAAGCCTATATCCTGCCCGGCCTGGGAGACGCCGGCGACCGCATCAACGGCCCCGACCGCAGCGGCTGCCCCCGCACATCATCCAACTGATCGCCGACTACGGTACGCCGGTGGCCTCCCTCTACCACGACCAGATCCGCCAGATCGAAAAGGCGGTTCTCGGCCGCTGATGGCCGCCCACATCCTGATGGGGGGGAGACGAACTTCCTGTATGTTTTTTTCGTTTAGGGAGCGGACCTGTTTCTAAAGCGATGAAGTTTTGTTTTGACCAATAGTGCATGTTCCCCTATAATCAGAGTTCAAGACAGCGATGATCCGCCTGCACAATATCCGGCTGAGCTTTGCCGATAAGACCCTGTTTAATGGAGTGGACTGGCTCATTCCAGAGGGCGCGCGCCTGGGGCTGGTGGGCGACAACGGCAGCGGCAAGACCACGCTGCTGCGCCTCATCTTGGGCGAGATGCAACCCGATTCGGGTACGGTGGAAGTACCCAAGAAAGCTGCGATCGGTTACCTGCCCCAGGACCTGCAGGAGCTCGAGCCGCTGCCGCTGGGTCTCTATCTAAAAAAGAAGAGCGGCTTGCAGGGGATCGAGCAGTCCATGCAGGAGCTGGAAAACCGCATCGCGGCCATGCCGCACACGCATGCCGAACACGACGTGGTATTGAAAAAGTATGAAACCGTGCGTGAACTGTACCGCGTGCGGGAGGGTTTTGCCTTCGAGGCCACGGCCAGGCGCGTGCTCAAGGGCCTCGGGTTTGTCCCCGGCGATTATGAAAAAAACTGTCGCGATTTTTCCGGCGGCTGGAAGATGCGCATCTTGCTGGCGCTCATTCTGCTCTCCCGTCCCGATGTCATGCTGCTGGACGAACCGACCAACCACCTCGACACCGAAAGCCTGGAGTGGCTGGAGAGCTTCCTCAGGGATTATCGCGGCACCCTGGTGGCGGTATCGCATGACCACATGTTCCTGGATAAGATGACGCGCCGTACGGTTGAGGTGGCCGGCGGCAAAATCGGCCTGTACAAAGGGAACTACTCCTTTTTTCTGCGGGAAAAGGAAAGACGCATCGAGCAGCTGCGCAAGGAGCGCGAGCTGCAAAAGGCGGAGATCAAACGCCAGCAAGTATTTATCGACCGCTTCCGTTACAAGGCGAGCAAAGCCGCCCAGGTGCAGAGCCGGATTAAACTGCTCGAAAAATATGAGATCATTCCCGAGGAGCACCGCAGCAAGCGGGTGACGATCCGCTTTCCGGAAGCGCCGCGCAGCGAAAAGGAGGTGATCGTTGCCCGCGGGGTGAGCCAGGCCTACGACGGCCGCACCGTGCTCGACCGCCTGACGTTTACCGTATGCCGCGGAGAAAAAGTGGCTCTGGTGGGCATCAACGGCGCAGGCAAATCCACGTTGGCGCGGTTGCTGGCAGGAACGGAACCGCCGACCTCCGGCGCCATCCGGCGCGGCGACCAGGTGCGGCTCGATTCCTTTTCCCAGGAGAGCGCCCAGAATTTAGATTATCGGCATACCGTGCTTGAGGAAATCCTGGCTGCCGGCGGCCGGGTCTCGGACCAGGAGCGCCGCAACCTGCTCGGCGCGTTCCTTTTTTCCGGCGTTGCCATCCACAAAAAAGTGGGCGTGCTCTCCGGCGGTGAAAAATCGCGTTTGGCGCTGCTCAAGCTGCTGCTCGAGAACAGCAACTGCCTGATCCTGGACGAGCCCACCAACCACCTGGACATCAAGACCAAGGAGATTTTTCAGCAGGCGCTGCTTGCCTATTCCGGCACGGTGGTCATCGTCTCCCATGACCGCCATTTCCTCGACGAACTGGTCACCCGGGTGTTTGAAATCCGCAACGGCCGCATTCACGAATACGCCGGCAACTACTCCTATTTCATTGAGAAGCGGGGCACGGTGGCGGCTGGCGAACGGTCGGAATCGGCCGGCTCCGGCGCTGCCGGCTCGGGTCAAGGCGAAACCGAGACTGCCCATGTCAGACGCAAGACAAAAGAGCAGAAGCGGTGGGAGGCCGAAGAGCGCAACCGCCGCTCGCTTGTGAAACGGCAGTTTCAGACCAGGCTGGAGAAAATGGAAGGAGAGATTTCGCTACTGGAAACGACCCGGACACGGCTGGAAAAACAGCTGTGCGATCCCCAGTTTCTCAGGGATTCCACCAAAGCGAAGGCCGCCGCCCTGGAGCTGAAGCAGTGCACCAGGGATTCTCGAGAAATGCCTGAAGTCCTGGGAAGCCCTGATGGAAGAGCTGGACGACATCTCGGCGGCGCCATAAACAGAGAAGAGAAGCGGTGGGCAAGGTGCCATTGACGTTCGTTGGTTGCTCTTTTACAATCATGTCAATGGAGGCAAAAAAGATGGACGGACAAAGGAAAACAGCCATTGGATTTTTGGTAATTATTTTTCTCCTGTCCCGTGGGGGGCGGCTGCTCAGAAACAGGTTAAGGCGATTGTCGGCGGTACGCTGGTCAACCCGGATGGTGTGAAACCGCTGAGGGATTCAATCATTCTCATTGAGGATTCACGGATCGTAAAGGTTGGAACGGGAAAACAAGTAAAAATTCCCGCGACGGCCGAGGTGATTCATGCGGAAGGCAAATGGATTATTCCTGGCCTGGTGGATACCCACATCCATTTTTTCCAGTCGGGCGGGCTCTATACCCGGCCCGATGTCATTGATCTGAGAAAATATGTTCCCTACCAGGAGCAGGAACTGGCACAGATCCGCCTGCGGCTTCAGGATACATTCGAACGGTATCTGAGATGCGGCATCACGTCGGTGGTCGATGTGGGCGGTCCTTTCTGGAATTTTGCAGTCCGGGATCTGGCCGCCAAAACCGTCCGGGCGCCTCGGGTGCTGGTGGCAGGACCGCTGATTTCCACCTACCAGCCCGAGGCGCTGACAACCGATGACCCGCCCATTCTGAAGGTCAATACCGTTGAGGAAGCGCAGGCCCTGGTTCGCAAGCAGATTGCTCGGAAGACCGACCTGATAAAAATATGGTATATCGTGCAGCCAGGCCAGAAACCGGAAGATTTCTTCGCGTTGGTCCGGGAGACGGTAAACGAAAGCCACCGCCATGGCGTGCGGGTGGCCGTTCACGCCACGGGATTGGAGACCGCCCGCAAAGCGGTTGAAGCCGGAGCGGATATCCTGGTTCATGATATCAACGACCGAGAGGTGGATCCGGCATTTGTTGCCCTTTTAAAACAGAGAAAGGTCATTCTCACGCCGACCCTCATCGTTTTTCAACGTTATTCCGAAGTGCTTTCCCAGCAAATCAGGCTGAATCCGTGGGAGTTTAAACTGGCCAATCCCTACGTCATTTCATCCCTTTTCGATCTGCGCGTCATTCCGGCCGAAGACATTTCGGAACGGGTAAAAGAACGGATAAGAAGCATCGCCACCCCGGTTCAGACCAGTCCGATCGTACTGAAAAATTTGAAAATCCTTCAGGAAGCGGGTGTGACCATCGCCGCCGGAACCGATGCCGGCAATATCGGAACTCTGCACGGGCCCTCGCTTTTCCGGGAATTCGAATTGATGCGAGATGCCGGGCTTTCGCCCAGGCAAATCCTGGCCGACGCCACCCTCAATGGCGCCCGCTTCATGGCCCGGGAACAGGAGTTGGGTTCCATTGCGGCGAAGAAGTTGGCGGACCTGGTCATCCTCAACGCCGATCCGCTGGAAGATATTCGTAACCTGGGAAACGTCTATGCCACGGTCAAGAACGGCAACGTGTTTCTGGCCAGCCAGCTGGCTGTGGATTTCGGCTGCCGAGGTTGTTCAAAGGCAGGTGAATGCGTACAACGCCAGGGATATCCGGGCCTTTCTTGATAGCTATAGCCCGACCGTCCAATTGTATGCCTACCCCGACACTCTGCTGGCTACCGGATTGAAGGAAATGGAGGGCATCTATTCGAGCCTGTTCACCAAGACCCCGCTGCTTCATGCCGAAATTAAAAAAAGGATTGTCCAAGGGCAGGTGGTGATTGACAGCGAAAAGGTGACCGGTTTCCCGGATGGTCAAGAGAAAACCAGTGTGGCTATTTATGGTGTTCAGGATGGCCTGATTCAGAGAGTTTGGCTGATCAAGGAGCAGTAAAATCCGGCCAATGAAACCAAGGAGGTTGAAACGTCACATGAGAAAAATTAGTTGCACATGCATTGTTCTGGCACTGTTCCTGACGTGGGCAGGCTATCAGGCAGCGGCAGTGCAAAAGGCCCCGCCGGCGCAAAGCGGTAATCCTTTCTTCAAACCGTATCAGACGCCCTTCAATGTCCCGCCCTTTGATCGGATCCATAACGAACATTTCCTGCCGGCCATCGAGGAGGGGATCAAGCGTGAACAGGCGGAAATCGACGCCATCGTCGCCAACCGCCAGGCCCCGACCTTCGAGAATACCATCGCCGCTCTCGATGCCAGCGGTGTGTTTTTGTCGGAAGTGACCGCCGTCTTCGGCGCCTTGCAGGGGGCGAACACCAATCCCGATTTGCAGGCCTTGGCCAGACAGGCGGCGCCGATGCTCGCGGCCCACAGCGACAACATCAGCCTCAACGAGAAGCTTTTTCAGCGCGTCCAGGCGGTCTACGGCAAGCGGCAGAGCCTGAATCTGACCCCGGAGCAGCTGTACCTCCTCGAGAACACCTACAGTGATTTCGTGCGCGGAGGCGCCCTGCTCGACAGCAAACAAAAAGAGCGCTTCCGACAGACTGAACCAGGAGCTTTCCCTGCTGTCGGTGCAGTTCGGCGAGAACCTGTTGGCCGAAACCAACGATTTCAAGCTGCTGATCGAGAACCGCGCCGACCTGGCCGGTTTGCCGCCAGCGGTTATCGCCATGGCCGAGGCGACAGCCAGGCAGGCCGGCATGCCCGGTAAATGGGTCTTTACCGTCCAGGTCCCCAGCATGACGCCCTTCCTGCAATATTCGCAGAGGCGGGACCTGCGGGAAAAACTGCAGCGCGCCTATTTCATGCGCGGCGACCGCGGCAACACCCGCGACAACAAACAGATCGTCAAAAAGATCACGACCCTGCGCAGCGAGCGGGCGCGGCTGCTGGGCTATCCCACCCACGCCCATTTCATCCTGGAAAAAAACATGGCCAAGAATCCAGAAACGGTCAACGCGTTTCTCAAGAAACTGTGGGACCCCGCCCTGGCACGGGCCAAGAAAGAAGTGACCGAGATGCAGGCCATCATCGACCGCGAAGGCGGCACGTTCAAACTGGCTTCCTGGGACTGGTGGTACTACGCCGAAAAGCTGCACCAGGAGAAGTACGCCCTCGACGATGCCGTGCTGCGGCCCTATTTCAAGCTGGAAAACGTCCGCCACGGCATCTTCACGCTCTGCGACAAGCTGTACGGTTTGAAGTTCGTGGAGCGGACCGATTTACCCCGCTACCATCCCGAGGTGCAGGTCTTTGAGGTCCGCGAAGCCGATGGCCGGCACGTCGGCATCCTCTACATGGATTTCCATCCGCGCGCCAGCAAACGGGGCGGCGCCTGGTCGGGCGCTTTCCGCCGCGAGTATTATCTGAAGGGGAAACGGGTGCCCCCGGTGTCGACCATCGTCTGCAATTTCACCCGGCCCATCGCCGAGGCCCCGGCCCTGCTCAGCGTCGACGAGGTGGAAACGTTTTTCCACGAATTCGGCCACTCCCTGGCCACGCTGCTCTCCGAGAGCCGGTTCCGCAGCCGTTCGGTGGCCCGCGATGCGGTGGAACTGCCATCCCAGATCATGGAACACTGGGCGCTGGAGCCGCAGCTGCTCGCCCTTTACGCCACGCATTACCAAAGCGGAGAGGTCATCCCCGCGGCGTTGGTCGGAAAAATCCGCAACAGCACTCTTTTCAACCAGGGATTCGTCACCGTCGAATACCTGGCGGCCTCCATCCTCGACATGGCTTGGCACACGCTCGCTGAACCCTGGGACATCGATGTGACGACATTCGAAAAGGCGACTCTGGGGTGCGTCGGCCTGATACCGGAGATCGTCCCCCGCTACCGCAGCACCTATTTCAACCACATCTTCAACGGCGGTTACTCGGCCGGTTATTACAGTTACATCTGGGCCGAAGTCCTGGACTCGGACGCGTTCGAGGCGTTCAAGGAAAAAGGGCTCTTCGATGCGGCCACGGCGCTCTCGTTCCGGAAAAATATCCTGGAACCGTTCGGCACCGCCGACATCCTGAAACAGTATGTCCGCTTCCGCGGCGCCGAGCCGAAAATCGGACCGCTGCTGAAAAATCGCGGCCTCGACGAGGCCCACCAGCAGGAGTGAGCGGTCAGCCGGGTCCGGTAAAATTCAACGAACGGAACTGTTCCTTGAGCTCAATAATGTTTGCTGAAACGGAGTAAGAGGCTGGGGTGAGGTTGGGTTGGCAAGATGAAAGGCCGTTCCGGCTGGAACGGCCTTATCTTCTTTGAATCGTTGCGGTTCTTACCAGCGGTTGCCGCGGGGAGGACGGCCGCCGCCGCCGCCGCGGTTGCCGCCGCCTTCGCCCTTGGGCCTGGCTTCGTTCACCTTCAACGGCCTACCCTTCAGGTCTTTGTTGTTGAGGGCCTTGATGGCCGCTTCGGCCTCTTCTTTGTTGGCCATTTCCACGAAACCGAAACCCTTGGATTTGCCGGTGAACGCATCGTTAATGATGCGCGCCGACGTTACAGCGCCGTGTTCGCCGAAGGATCGTTTCAGATCGTCCTCGGTGACTTCCCACGACAGGTTGCCTACATAAATGTTCATTTAAACCTCCGATTTGAGTCTGGAATTTGTGAAGGCGGCGGAATGGTTCAGCTCAGTCTCCTCAAACCGGGAAATTGGATTGGACCAACCCTGGGAATGAAGCAACCAACGTTGAATTCTCATCAGCCTGACGATTCACGAACTCAAACCTTTCGATATTATACACCAAAACCGGAAAAAATGCAAAAGCAAGTGCAAAAAGCTTATTTCCTTGGTGATTGACAGCCCGCGCCACATGTGCTAAATTCGGCGTCCCATGTGGCTCTCCCGCTTTCTGCTTGCCTTTCTGCTCCTCACCGCTTACGTCGGCCTGCGCCTCAGAAAATTATTTGTCCGCGCCGTCACAAAGAACCTGTTTACGGCTTTTTATCTTCTGCTCGTCCTGGCTTTCCCGGTCGCGGAGGCGCTGGCGCACAGCTCCAGTCTGGCCTGGGCCCGCTACTTCCTGCTCGGCGGCTATTACGCGCTGCCTTACCTGCTCTATCTTTCCCTGGCCGTGATCCTCTTTGACCTGCTGCTCGGCGCCGGCCGCCTGCTCAAAATCTTTTTGCCGCAGGCCGTTGCCGGCCGCCGGTTCCACGCTGTTTACTTGGGGATGCTGTTTTTTCTGCCTCTGGCTGTGGTGGTCTGGGGCAGCCTGAATTACAGCCATATTCATATCAGCAAATATCACATTGAAATTCCCGGAAAATCCTCGGTCTTGACCCATTTGAGAATTGCCCTGGTGGCCGATTTTCATCTCCGGGAGATGACTTCCAAGCGCTTGATGCCGGCATGCGTGGCAAAAATAAATTCGCTCAGTCCCGACCTTGTGTTGATTCCCGGGGACGTGCTGGAAGGCGACCGTAGGGACGAACAGACGGCGGAGTTCGAGCGCCAGTTCCGGCAGCTTCGCGCGACCTACGGCGTGTTCGCCTCGCCGGGCAATCACGAGGCGCACGGCGGAGGGCTAAAAACGGACTTTTTTAACCAGGCGGGCATCCGGCTGCTGCAAGATGAACTGGTGAAAATCGACCAGGCCTTCTGTCTGGCCGGCCGCAGTGACGGCCGCCGGGAGAGGCGGAAGCCGCTGGAGGAACTGCTGGCCAATGCCAGCCCAGACCTGCCGCTCGTCCTGCTCGACCATCGCCCCATCGGCCTGGAACAGGTGAGCCGCAGCCGGGTCGACATCCAGGTCTCGGCCCACACCCATCACGGGCAGCTGTTCCCCTTCAATTTCATCACCAGCTGGCAGTACGAATTGAGCTGGGGCTATAAAAAAATAGGGCAGACCCACTTTTTCGTCACCTGCGGCGTCCAGGGCTGGGGTTCGGCGGTCCGAACTGCGGGAGTCTCTGAAATCATGCTGATCGATGTCGTGTTTGCCAAGGATGGCGATGGATGAATTTCTGCTGAGTTTAGTCGGCAGCGATTCCTTGGCCCTTTTATCCCTGCGCTGTTGCCGCTATAGCCAGAGTTGCTTGCCCCGATTCATTCCTCGATGCGGGTGGGTGAAGTGCCGGGCAAGGTGCCGGTGGCAAGGCCCCGCGGATCGAGCAGTTTGCCGATCAGGTCCTTGAGATCCTCCAGGTGCGTGCGTGTGGCCTTGTCGCCGGCCGCAGCCACCTGGGTCTTGATCAGCGCCAGCAATGACTTCAATTCGGCGCGGACGGCGCCGCGGGTATCGTCACTGCCAACCACCACGTCGTAGTTGCCGCTGGTCAGCGTGGCGGAGCTGGCGGCGGGTGGAGTCAGACGTTCACCCAGGATATCGACATAGATGCGTTGCAGGTTGCGCCGGAAGGGATCGATGCGGACGCCGGCGCTCCGAAGTTCGCCGAAGATGCCGCTTTGCAGGTCGGCCAGCAGTTGAGCGAGCGTATAGGCCTTGATCCCCAGGATGGCTTCGTGGTCCTGGAGTCGGGCCACGCGGTTCTTCCGCAGCAGGCTGTTGAGGACGGCGCGCTGCAGGGCGACCGCACGGGTCTGGCCGCTGCCCGGTTCGAGTTTGCGCACGATGTCGGCCGGGACGATCCAGGCCGGGGTCTTGAAGAGGTTCTCGTTGAGGAACTTGACCGCTTCCTGCTGGTGTGCCTTGGATACGGGCGTGAAGCGCACGCCGGGTGCGGTGCCCACCTTGGGTTCGCTGTCATAGCCGGCCACGATGTTGGCCACATGACCCAGTTCCCGGCCCCATTGATCGAGGATGGCGCTGTAGAGGTGGCTGAGTTTCTGATAATCTTCACCCGGCTTGAGCGTGGCTTTGGGCAGGAGATCCAGCGCACGCCGGATGTTCTTGGTGCCCAGCGTGGTTGCCCGCACGGCGTCAATGTCGCCCACCGCCTCGGTCTCCTCGCCCGGATCCGTGCCCTGCGAACCGGATGTGCTGAAGCGCAGCCAGGGCGTGGTTTCCTGCACCTTGCACCATTCGTTGAGGTTTTTCTTCTCGTCATCGGGGGTTCTGGCATCCGCTATGGGCGTATAACCCCAGCGGATGGAGAAGATGTCGTAGGGGCCGATCTTGGGAATCAGATCCTCGAGGGCGATGCCGTCCTCGGGCTGGGCCACGTAGTTGAAACGGCAATAGTCCATCAGGGTCGGCACATGGCCCATTTTTTTGACCCAGTTCTTATCGCGGATCTTTTCGAGGGGATAAGTGGCGCTGGCCTTGAAGTTGTGGGGCAGGCCCAGCGAGTGGCCGATCTCGTGGATCACCACGAACTGCAGCAGCTGGCCCATCAATTCGTCGGGCAGGGGCAGCGTCTGGCAGCGTGGGTCGAGAGGGCCAACCTGAGCGAAGTACCAGTCGGTCTGCAGTTGCAGGATGTTGTGGTAGATCTCGATGTCCGCCTCCAGGATCTCGCCGCTGCGCGGGTCCGACACGTGTGGGCCCATGGCATTGGCTGTGGTCGAGGGGATCCAGCGGATGACCGAATAACGGGCGTCGTCGGCCGACCAGTCCGGGTCTTCCTGCGCTGACGGGGCCTCTTTGGCGACGATGGCCTTGAGGAAACCGGCCTCCTCGAAGGCGGGCTGCCAGGCCTCGATGGCTTTCTTGATGAAAGGCACCCACTGCTTGGGCGTGGCCGGATCCACGTAGAATGTGATCGGTTTTACCGGTTCGCTCTTGGCTGCGGCGGGGTCCTTTTTTTCCAGACGCCAGCGGGCGATGAAGCGGCGGACAGATACCTCGTGATCGGGCCGGCCGTAGTCGGCGTGGTTGTGGGTGAAATAGCCGACCCGTTCGTCAGCCAGGCGGCCCATCATGGGCTTGTCGGGAAGCTTGACAAACGAGTAATGCACCACCGCGGTGCGGCTGGGCGGCTGGGGCATGAACGCGGCGTACTGGGGCGGCAGGCCCGGCGGCAGTTGAGGCGGCTGGGGATTGAAGGTCTGGGTGGCCTCGACATTCAGGTTGATAGGGAAGACCCGCACTTTGTCCAGGAAACTGCGCGAGGCGTCGAGCGAGGTGCCTTGCACGATCTTTTTCACCGGGATTTCGTTCACGTCGCTGGTAAAGAACTTGGTCGGGTCGACCACCGGAGCGCCATCCTTGGCAAAGGTTTCCACCGGGAAGGCCATCATGATCGTCGGCGTGTTCATGGCTTCCACGGCGCGGCTGATGGGGTTGCTGGGATCGGCGATGTTGGCGTAGGAGATGACGCTGAGCAGCAGTTTGTTCTCCCGCAGCTGCCAGCGCACCACCAGGTCATCCACCTCTTGGCCCGGGTAGCTGACCTCTTGCGGGCTCTTCTTGATCTGGACCACCAGCAGTTGGTCCTTGTCCAGCTCCGTTTTGGGGATCTCGAAAAAGACCTTGCTTTTGAGGGTGTGGACCTTGAACAGGCCGGTCTGAGTCTTGAACTCCGGCGTGATGACTTTCTCATAGGGCTTGGGTTCGGACTCGGCCGGACGGCCGGGCGGCTCAGCACGGGCCATGGCCGGCTCCGGGCGTGCGGCCGCAGCCGGCGGGGTCTTGGGCTTTTGCTTGGCGGAAACAAAGAAAGTAACCAGCAAAAACAGAGAGAGGAATAGCGTTGTGCTGCGTTTCATGAACGGACCTCCTTGGAAGAATAGGTTGACGCGGGGCTCGGCGTCGGGATGATCACCCTGACAATGCTCATGAGATGATTATATCAGGTTTACAACAAATAGCCGACGGCCAGGAGCAGGTCGCTGAGGATGACCACCCCCACATTCATTCCCAGCGCGGAAACCATCTTGGCGTGATCCTCGGGATATTTCAGGGCGATGCGGGCAGCCAGCGCCCCCAGGGGCAATGTCAACAGGGCGATCAGGACCGTGCGGGGGGCCTTGAACAGAAACGGAGCGGCCAGAATCATGCCGTAAACCGTTGCCAGGCTGAAGGAATAGATCCAGGCGCATGTCCGCCTGCCAAACTGGGTGAGCAGATGGCGCCGCCCGCCTTTCCGGTCCGCCTCCAGATCAGGAAACTCGTTGAGGAAAAGGAGCAGAGAGGTGAGCAGACCCGGAGGAATGGAAATGAACAGGACATCCGACGGCAGCGACCGGGCCAGGGCATAATGGACGCCCCACACCACGAAGGTGCCCAGGGTCAGTCCGCTGACAATCTCGCCGATCAGCCATTTGGCCAGATGCGACGTGTAAAAGCGGATGACCACGGCTCCGGCCACCATCAGCATCAAGATAAACCAGCCGCTGACCAGACAGAAGTAGATGCCGATAAGCGCCGCCGCGGCCAGAGTCCCGTAGGCTGCCGCCCGCACAGCCTGGGGGGTGGTTTGCCCCGACTGCATCATGCCGCTCCCGCCGCTGAAAGGGGTGCGAACGGTGAAATCGTCAATCCGGGTGTGAAAATCGGAGAGTTCATTAAACAGATTGACGGACGCGTGGGCGAGCATCACGCCCACCAGCAGCAGGATGGAGTGCAGCCAGTGGTGATAACCGTGCCAGCGGGCCGTGGCGACCCCGATCAGGGTCAGGGCCAGAGGCAGGATCAAAAACGGTCCGCGGATCTGCTGGAACCAGATGCCTATTCTTCCTTTTTCGGGCATGCTTACCTCTACGGATTTTTATAATACTCTTGCTGATTATAAAAGATTGGGCGTCCATTTTGAAACATCGTGTGTTCACTTCCCTATAAATTAGCCGCCGAACTGGAACGGAGGGGTTTATTCAAGTACAATGAGGGCAGAAGGAGAGGAACATGAAAAGGTATTTCCTGGTATTCGTTTTTCTTCCGCTTGTGCTGAACGCGACGATCGGCCGGGTGATTCAACGCTACCCTCTGCCCATCGATCAACCCTACGGGCTGGCACTGGATGGAGACCGTTTGCTGATTTCCGACCGGGCTACGGGAAAACTGTTCATTTTTTCCATCCCGGATAAAAAAATCACCGGCTCCGTGCCTTTGCCCTGCGACCATCCCCTGGGCATCGCCCGTGACGGCAAGGGACTGTGGGTCAGTGACCCGGAAAACCAGCGGATTTTCCATTTTCTCGCTAAAGAGAAGCGGGTCGACTATGTGCTGACGGATGTGGAAACAAACCCGGCCGGATTGGGCTGGGACGGGGCCAACGTGTGGGCGACTTCCGCCAAAAAGTTTTTGAAGCTTGATGCGGCCGACGGCACGGAGATTCAGACCTGCGAGGGGCCGGGAAACGACACCACCGCGATTTTCTGTGACGGAAAGTATCTGTGGCTTGCGGAGCGCACCAGGGATCACATTGTCTGCGCCACGCCGGGCGGTGAAATTTTCGGCGTGCTGCCGTCGCCGGGGCCGTATCCCACCGGAATTTGCCGCCAGGGTGACCTGCTCTGGGTGCTGGACTTTGAACAACGGATGCTTTACGCCCTGGATATCTCCTGCAATTCCCAGCCCTTTTACCTGGGTGAACCCCACCGGCGCAACATCCATTTCACTCATTCGCTTTACAATCGCGGCCCTTCTGCGGATGTGCACGGCAGGCTTTATTTGTGCGTGGGTGAGGAAGATGCCCATCAGAAGATCATTAAACCGCAAACGTTTGAGCGGCCCGATATCGCTTTCATCAGCGATACCTGGGGGCAGAAATTCGCCTCTCTGGAGGGCACGATTCCCGCACTGCAATCCCTGGCGCTGGGGTATTCCGCTCAGGTGGAGACCCGGAACCTGAACTATTTCATCCTGCCCGAGTGGGTGCAGCCGCTGGACAAGATTCCGCCCGAAATCAGCCGCGCGTATCTGGCCGACGGCCACAAGCTGAAACTGGATGATCCGTTCATCCGCCAGTTGCTGAAAACCATTGTCGGCGACGAGAAGAATCCCTTCTGGATCGCCTTCAAGATCCACCGCTGGCTCCATTTGAACATGGAATATCAAATGAGCGGGGGGTGGAACGCCGCGCCCACGGTATTGAAGCGCGGCAACGGTTCCTGCTCGGAGTTCACCTTTTCCTTCATCGCTCTGGCGCGGGCAGCCGGGCTGCCGGCCCGTTATGAAGCGGGACTGGTGGTGCGCGGAGACGACGCCTCCATAGACAAAGATTATCACCGCTGGGTCCAGGTGTACCTGCCGCCCTTCGGCTGGATTCCCGTGGATCCGAGCCGGGGCAAGCCGGCAACGGCCATGGACGTGGCGCAGAGCTTCGGCTCGCTCTCGGAGCGCTTTTTCATCACCACCCACTCGGGCGGCGATTCACCTCTTCTGGGCTGGACCTACAACTACAATTCGACCTATGAATTTTCGGGAAAAGCGGTGGTCGAGAGCCGTTCCGAAGCGAAGTGGGACCCGGTGAAAAAGGAGTGAGTGGACCGGCCGCTGGATATCACCCCGGCTGTTTACCTTTTGATCGTCGCCAGGCACTCCATCTCCAGGCGCGCGCCCTTGGCCAGGCCGGAGGCACCGAAGGCGCTGCGCGCCGGCAGATGAGTGGGAAAATAGGTGACGTACACCTTGTTCATCTCTTCCCATTCCTTCATGTCCGCCAGCATGACGGTCACCTTCACCACCCGGTCCAGCGCTGATCCGTATTTTTCCAGCGTGCGCTTGATGTTCTCCAGGGCCTGGCGGGTTTCCGCGGCGATGCCCCCGGAGCCGACTGGTTGGTCTGCGGATCGTTGCCGATCTGGCCGGAAAGATAGAGCATATCGCCCACGCGCACCGCTTCGGAAAAGGGGAGCCCGGAGCGGCCCGCGCCGGTCAAGTACTCAACGGTTGTCGGCTGAGCGGAAGTGACCCGGGACTGGCAGGCAGCCAATACCAGCATCAGTCCCACGGCTAAAATTCGTATGCGAGGCATGGCATCTCTCCTTAAAAATAGAGGAGATTATGCGGCCGGAAAAACTTTTTTTCAAACCCGACGGCTTACCGTGGTCCAGACCTATAGGCCCCTGGCCAGGGAGAGCGAGCCCTATCCCTGGGTCAATGAAACCCGGATAGCGCCTTGGGTTATCTACGTTTTGAGATCAGTTACTTCCGCTTGAAGATATACTCTCCAGCCGGGGATCGCTGCTTGAGACTCTTGACCTGGCCGTTTTCGAGGACGAACTCAAAGACGACGTCGGAAAACTGCTTGATGCGGAACTGGAGTCCCTTGTAGGGAATCAGCATCTCATCGGCCTGGCCGGGAGCCACCAGCAAAAGGGTGCCGTCCTCTTTCAGGACAACCTGGAATTTGACTCCGGTCTGGGTCTCGTAGGTCCCGGCGAGCTGCTTGAGCAGCTTGGGGTCAAAGTTTTCAGGCTTGCGCGTGAACGTGACTTCCGCTTCGTCCAGGGAGATCAAAGCCTTGTCCACGTCGCCCTGGGGATTGGTGCTGAAATTTACCGAAAATTTTCCATAGAGCTCGTCGTTGGGGGTGTCGAAGCGGTCGTAGTGGAAGTGGGTCATGGGGAACTGGAGCTTGTGGAAGTCAAACTGGAGCTGTCCCTCCTTCAGCCCGATCTTGAGTATGCCGTAGGCCGGGTGCTCGTATTCGCCCGCATAGTCGGCGAGGTCGTGGGAGGGCTTGGTGTTGGCGACGCGCTCGGCTCCAGCCTTGGCCCGGGCCTCCTTGCCCGCCTGCTTCCCTTTCAATCGAATCTCGAGCAGGCGCTGGCTCCAGGGGGTCTGATCCAGGCCCAGCAAGCGCTCGTACACGTTGTAGCTGACCGTGTTGTAGAGGCTGGCGCAGTGGTCGCCGATCACAAAAACGAGCACGCCGATGTGCTCGCGCGGCATGAAGGAGACCTGGGAGTGGAACCCGGGCAAGTCGCCGCCGTGGAAGGCGAGGAGGTGCCCCCGGTACGAAGAGGTCTCGCGCCCCATCCCATAGGCGGAGTTGAGGAGTTCCCAGAAGCCGCGCACCTCGGTTGCGGTGTTGGGCAGCGCGATGGCCGGTTCCAGCGTGGCTTTGAGCACGGCCGGGGGCAGGACCTGCTGGCCCCCGTATTTGCCGTCGTTCATCAGGGCGATGAGCCAGTGCGACATCTCCTGGATGTTGGAGATGATCGCGCCGCAGGGCGCAATGCCCGCCGTGTCCTCGTAGTAGGGAATCTGGTAGAGCTCGAAGGTGTCGCGCTTCTCGGTGAAAGGCACGCCGTAGTCGGGCTGCTTGAGCATGTCGGCAATGGAGTAGACGCTGCTGTTCATGGCCAGGGGCTTGAATATCTTCTCGCGGACAAACTCTTCCCAGGTTTTGCCCGACTGCAGCTCGATGAGGTAGCCGACCGCCGAGTACATCAGGTTGTTGTAAAGGAATGTCTGGCGCAGCGGTTCCTGGGGCTCCAGGTATTTGGTGCGCTCGAACAGCTCCTTGCGGCTGAAGTCGGACTTGAACCAGATGGTGTCGTGCCGGGTGATGCCCGTGCGGTGGGCCAGCATGTCGCGCAGGGTGACCGTGTTGTTGAGCTGGTCGTTGTAGAACTGGATGCTCGGAACGGACTCGCGGACCGGCTTGTCCCAGGTCAGTTTGCCTTCGTTCACCAGCATGCCCGCGGCCACGGCCGTGAAGAGCTTGGTGTTGGAGGCGATCTGACACAGCGTGGCAGGGGTGAAGAGGATCTTCTTGCCTAAATCGCGGTAGCCGTAACCCCTGGCAAACACGAGCTTGTCGCCGGTCACGATGCCCACGCCGATTCCCGGCGCGTTCCAGTCCTTGAGCACCTTGGCCATGTAGGCGTCGAAGCCCTGCAGCTTCTTGGAGATATCCTGGTCCTGGGCCTTGAGGCCCGGCGCCGATACCAGCGCCACCAGGATGATGGCGGATATCCAGAGATTTGCCCGGAGCCCGATCGGTTTGTTTCTTGCGGTTGGACGCATGCTGTTTTCTCCTCTTTCTTTAAATTGGCGTTGAATACATAATTCCCACTCAGGTATTTTAATGGAGGTTCGTTAAAAATTCAATGGAATGCTTTTTGCTCTTTCCGATTTCCGGGTTGACTCTTCCCTCTCTATTTCATTTTTCGACTTTGATATTGCTTTTCACTGAAAAGATGCCGGGGACCTCCCTGGCCGCCGCGAGCGCCAGCTTGCTGTCCATCTCGGTATCGACAACCCCTTCCAATTTCACATGCCCGTTTTTGACGATGATATGAATGGCCGGAATAGCGCCCATGGCGTATTTGTAAAGGTCGGCCCTGTTGAAAATGCTGCGATAGACTTTCATGCGGATGGCATCGTCGTTCCTTGAAAGCGGCAACACCTCGATCTGGTTCGTGACCTTGCCGATCCCGGCAATTTTGGCCACCCGGCGGCCGGCTTCCACCTTGCTGATGGGCAGCATCACCTGCCCGAGCAGGGTCACATCAATGCCCGCGAGGTCGAACGAAATGACGTCGAACACGCCGTAATGGGGCATCATGCCGATCGCGTCGAAAACGCTCTTCGCGAGCTTTTCGGTTGCAGCGCCGTTTTGTTCCTGTGCGGCAAGTAAGAACGCTGCTGTGATCGCCACTATGACGGAAAGAAGCACTCGCTTGTTCTTCATTTTTCCCTCCTTATTTCGCTATATCTTAACCCATTTTTCCTGCCGCAAGTTTTCGCTCCATTCATTTCATGAATCTTCTGATTCCGTTCTCCCGTTCGTTGCGGATCATCGTGAAAACCCTTTTTGCCAATTTTCTCTGATCGTCGTTCAGGACTTCAAGAATTCGGTTGTTTTTTTGGGATTCTATTTCCGTCATGCGGTTGTCCCTGGCGCCGGAAGTCCCCCTTCCCTGAGTTGAGCCCATGCCCTGCATGGCTCCTCCCGGCTTCCTCCCATGCCCGAGTTCATGCCCCCTCCGCGCATGCCTCTTCCCGCTCCTCCCATCCTTGTTCCGTTTTCAGGCATCACGGCCCCCCATTTTTTCCGATACTCGTCCACGATGGCCCTGATGGCCACTCCCTGTTGCTCGGACAATTGCAATCCTTCCTGAAGGTAGAAGTATTCCCAATCCCGGTCTCTCTGTATTTTCAATTTCCGGTATTCGGCATGCTGTTCCGGAGTCAAGATGGCTTCCAGACGGTCGTCGGTCAGCTGTTGCCTGAGCCGCGCCGCCTGGATCAGGGCTTCCGGATTGTCGGCATGCTGCTCCCAGTCCTTCTGGGCCTGGCTGTGGATCATGGTCAGAATTTTTCCCGCTTCCGCAATCTGCGGCTCGGTCAGTTTGAGTGATTCGGTCAGAGTTTTCAATTCCGCGGCGTACGAATCCGGCGCTTCGGCCGGAACGATGACAAGAATCGCGGAAAATAAAAGCAACAGGACAAGAATGAAATTTCCGAGGAATCTTCTTTTATCCATCGCTGTTCCTCCTCATCACTTTTTTCCTAGTATGGTCGCTCTAATAATACAATTTTTTTCGCTTTTTCTTGCAGATATAAAAATCTTTGACGGACGACCAACAGCCGGATTTTCATTGGATTTATTGAGAAGAGGAGGAAAGAACAGAATTTGGTAGCGGGGGGTGGATTTGAACCTACGACCTTTGGGTTATTGCTCTGTTGCTTGAAAAAAATTGAAGCAATAAAAAAACCGTTTCTTGTTTTTTGCAGTTAAATGGCCTTACCGAATTCGTGGGCTTCTTTCATTGCGGGTTTTCCTTTGATTTCTCCCATATTCCAGGCACCAGTTCCATAGATGACACCCTTTTCTTTTGCTCCGCTCAAACATGATGAAAACGCTCTGAATCCTTCCAGGGTCCTCTCCATTGCCCGCTTACTGCCGTCGGCAGCAGTCATAATGAAATAGAACTCTTTATTCCTGATTTCGGTATAACGAGAACAGGTTCTGTCAATCAGCGTTTTCATTTGTGCAGCCATTGTATAAAAGTACACGGGTGTTGCCATCACAATCACATCAGCGGCAATCATTTTTTCCAGAACTTCTGCCATGTCATCTTTCTGGGGACAGCTCTTTCCTCCATTAAAGCAGGTACCGCAACCCATGCAGTAATTGATTTTTTTATCCTTCAAAAATATCTTTTCTGCATGGTGCCCAACCTTTTGCGCTCCCAACATGAATTGGTCACATAACAGGTCGGAATTTCCGCCCCTCCTCGGACTGGCAGAAAGCACCAATACTTTTTTACTCATCTGCTTATTTTTTCACAAACTTGTTTTCACGGGCACTGTAGCGTGGCCCTATGTTTGGATATTTCTTGACGATTGTTTCAATAACTTCCAAATCTTTTGCTGTCAGCTCCACATCAGCCGCTCCCGCATTTTCTTCCAGGTATTTTCTTCGTTTTGTTCCGGGAATCGGAATAATATTGCCGCTCTGCGCCATAACCCAGGCAATGGCCAACTGGGCTGGCGTACATTTTTTACTTTCAGCGAATTCTGCAAATGCGGCTGCCAGTTTCTGGTTGTTCTCCAAATATTCTCCCTGATATCTTGGCAGGTTCTTACGAAAGTCGTTGGAAGCAAGAGACCTTACATCTAATTTATTGGTAATCAACCCGCGACCTAATGGGGCAAACGGCACAAAAGTGATTCCCAACTCTCTGGTTAACGGTAAAATCGCGTCTTCTACACCTCTGGTAAGCAAAGAGTATTCGCTTTGCAGTGCAGTTATCGGATGAACAGCATATGCTCTTTTCAAATCTTCGGGAGTACACTCACTTAAACCCAAGTAACGTACCTTGCCTTCTTTTACTAATTCCGCCATGGCTCCAACCGTTTCTTTTACCGGGACATTGGGATCTACACGATGCGCATAGTAAAGATCAATTGTCTCGATCTTCAGACGCCTGAGGCTGTCTTCTACAGCCTGGCGCATCCACTTCGGTGAAGCGTCAACATAAGTTTCCCCGCCGACAAATGCATCTCCATTGCCGCCTCTTACACGGAATCCAAACTTTGTTGCAATAAAAATTTTGTTACGGTTTGGCACAAGTACTTTGGATATCAATTCTTCGTTTGCGCCATTGCCATAAATATCGGCCGTATCCCAGAAATTGATCCCAAGATCCAATGCATACTCTAATGTTGCAACACTTTCTGTATCGTCTGCTTTCCCATAGGCTGCACTCATTCCCATGCATCCTAAACCTACTACCGATACTTTTTTCCCGGTTTTTGCTAATTCTTTATACTTCATGACAATATACCTCCATTGGAAATCAGTCCTTTAAAAATTCAAGAATCTTCTGATTCACCATATCGGTATGCGAAAACATTAATTCATGACCTGTATTGGGAATGAGATCAGTTTTAATCTTTGGATTTACTTTATTCAGTCTGCTGATGGCATCATTCGCATTATAGGCGGTTTCGTGGTCACCGACTAAAAACAGTACGGGTATTTCCAATTTCTGAAGCTCAGAATCAGTAAGAACTGTTGGATTGACCGGTTGTTTGAACTTGAAACTCTTCAATGCAAGATCGTAAAAGTCAATCCGGTCTTCTACGAGTTGCTTTCCTATTTCGCCCATTTTGGCAAGGTCCGCCCAAATCCAATACATTGTCTTTGCCTTGAAATACCGAATCGGGATCAAGGTTGCAACCATACGTTGTATGTATTTACTGGACAGCGGGAAAATGGTAGATGCGGGAGCAATCAGAACAACATGATTGAGTCTTTCCGGATGAAAGAGTGCGTATTGGCTCGCAACCCAACCGCCATAAGAATATCCTATAATCCGAATGGAATTGCCAAGCTGAAGCGTATCGAACAATTCGTTAAGCCAATCAGAATAATCTTTCCCGATTTTCATTTCCCGCATATAAACGCTTCTGCCATAGTCATAAATATTATCTAGAGCATAGGTGCGGTAATTTTGCGAAAGTGCCTTGATATTTGCTTTCCAGATAAGGGAGTTCGTGCCGCCGCCAGGCAGCAGGAGCAATGGAGGAGCCTCATTGGGACCGCTTATTCTCATGAATGTTTTTCCAAATGAAGTCTGAACGAGGCGTTCCTCAGATGTGACCGGCCATGTTCGCAGCATTTTATCTTCGTAGGCAAGATATTCCGCTTTTGCTTTTTCTGACCGGAACGGATGAAACCCGTTGAATTCCATTGGACCGGGACCGGCAAAAAGCGCGAAGTAGATCCATGCGACAAATAGGGCAAGCAAAAGTACAACGGTTCCTGATCCAATCAGGAATACTTTTAATAATTGACGGAGGGAATAAATTACTTTTCAACGCAGATATTCCTTTGTGAATGAGAACTGATAGGAAAATCAATTTTATCCATGCAACAAATATAGGGATGGTTTAAGAAGAAGTCAATTAAAGATGGTGGAAGGTCGTCCAATTTATATTGAAAAATGTTTTATGATGATTTAGGGGCGAAAAAAATACTTAAATTGATTGTGGTTTTGAAAGAAATTTGGTAGCGGGGGTAGGATTTGAACCACCGACCTTTGGGTTATGAGCCCAATGAGCTACTAAAGAAAATTTTATGATTCAAGATCTGTCCCTTTTTTCCTCAGTATTAGATTCCGAAAAGTAAAATCAATAAAACCCCGAGAGACTTTTTGATTATCGTGAATTTTATAGTTTAATAGATTGAAATAAATTTCTTATTGATTCAAAATCTCGTTAAGAACAATGAAGAAAACAACCATTGGAATTTCATTCGATAAATCAAATTCCAATTATTTTAAAAATGCAATTAAAATGGCTCAAAAAATCGATGGTTATAAGATAGTTCATGATGGTAAACGTGAAACACATATAATTCATACACAATTAGATATAGATAAAGACGCTCAATTTAAAAATATAATAGATTTAATTAATATAATATCAAATTGGAAATCCCTTCAAATACAATGGAATGGAAAAGAAATCAAACCATGGAAATTTAAATATAAGATAATTGAAATAAAAAACTGTTTTTTGAGAAGAAAAAAGGTTGGTGAATACTACTGTTTTGGGGTTAATGCTCCAGGTGAAGAACATAAGAATTTTGGATGTAGGTATCTCGGAGGTATAAATCGAAATATTAATTTCTATAGGCACTATGGAAATGAAGAAATGCCTTATTGGTACGAATTCGGAGAATTAAACATCGAAAAACAGTTTTATAAAGTAAATAAAAAGGAGATTTTAAGGATATTGAAATTATCTAATAAAGATGCAATAAGTAACTGTTGTCCTTTTTTCTCATTAGATCGAATTGATAAAGAAGTAAAAAATATACCTTCTATTATTGATTTGAAAGATTCTGAAGTTTTTGAGATAAAGTATTCAATAATTGAAAAAGGAAAGCCCATAAGTATAAAACCTAAAGAAAGAAATTATTCGAGAGGTTTAGAATTTAAATTATCGTTTGGAAATAATGAAGTAAAAGAAAGTATAGAAGAGAAAAGAAATGTTCCAAACGTATCATTTTCACAAATTGGCGGCCAAGATTATGCAATAGAACAAATAAAAAACACTGTGCAAATGCCACTTCTCCATCCTGAATATTTTAATAAAATAGGTATCAAACCCCAAAGTGGAATATTATTATATGGTCCACCGGGGAATGGAAAAACGCTCCTTGCTAAAGCAGTTGCATCAGAAAGCAATGCACATTTAGAACTTATTAATGGGCCAGAAATACTTTCAAAGTGGGTTGGACAGAGTGAAGAAAATTTAAGAAAAATTTTCATTCGAGCAAAAAAATTTGCGCCTAGTGTTGTTCTTATAGATGAAATTGATTGTATTGCACCAAAAAGAGATTTAATGACTCAGCAACATGATATCCGATTGATTTCCCAACTTTTAGTATTATTAGATGGAATGGAGGAGAGAGGAACGGTATCAATTATAGCTACAACGAACCGGATTGAAGCTGTAGATGATGCAATTCTAAGGCCGGGTCGTTTTGATTATCATATTAAAGTTCCTCAACCAGACATCGAAGGAAGAAAGGCAATATTAACTGCAATAACAAAAGGAATTAAAATTGATAAAAAAACAAATCTAAAAGAATTAGCAAGAATAACAGATGGATTTTCGGGCGCTGATCTCGCAAACCTATTAAGAGAAGCGGGATTAATGGCGATTTCAAACGGAATTTCAAAAGGAATCCCGCATGAAAACATTTCTATCACATTTAATGATTTTGAATCAGCATTGAATGCATTTGAAAAAAAGCGAGTTCTTGAGAAAAAAGAAAAATTTTAAGTTTAAAGGTGGGGGTAATTTTTGCTTCAAACTTTTTTATATAGTAGCGGGCTACTTTTTTGTCTTGAAAGAAAACTGGGAAAGAAAAATGATAGCGGGAGTCCCGCTTACGGCATGACAAGAGTATGAAAAAATTGAAAAAGAATTATTAGGGAATATATGCAACTTGTTTTAAGAATCTGATTTGGCTAGATCTGAAAATAGATGGATTTGCTTTAGTGGCATCCCCCTGACTTGGTACATTCGCACCTGTATTGTGCTTTACTTAATGCTTCACGCTTGGTTTGTTCTGTGAAATCAGGTGAAGTTCTTCCCGGTGTCCCATAACTTTGTGTCGCTTCATGGCACGGAGTGCAAAGTACTTCAGCATTGCTTAGTTCATTTCCCCCATTTCTGTCCCTGTGGTGGACTTCCAAACTTGTTGTTCTAGTACATCTCGCCATTTTTTTACCCCTCCTTTTTTAATACCTGTTTTATTTTCGATATCACTCGCCGCCCTAATGTAGCAACGGGGATCCGCTCATTATCGGCAAGTATCGCGTAGACCTCTGATCCAAAAAATGCAGTATCAGCATGAGATGAGTACTGATGTTCAACAGAAATTCTTATTGAATTTTTATGAGTTAAAATGCCGTGTTTACCCTGATTGCAAGCGAGTCTACATAGTTGGAAATCACGATCGTTTATCAATTCATTCATTGGAATATTACAGGCTTCCGCCCAGTCCTGAATATGGGAGATGGAACAGAATAGGTTGAAAGCATTATCTACAGAGGGATCTTTTTCAAATCTCTCTAGTTCGCGTATAGCCTTATCTAAGAGATGCTGAGGAGTCGAGAAATTGAAAAAAGATGGTTTGTCTTTTTTTGATGATAAATCCATTTAAGCCTTCTTTTTACTAAGGATATTATTAAGGATACTTCAAATAAACTCCTCCCTAAAATACTTTTCAACCTATTTTTCGTCACTCTCAGCTTTCATTCTTGGTTGGTTTGTAATTCCAAACGGAACATGAACCGATGGCACTGCTCCTGCAGCAGAGCCGGCATGAGTCATTTGATCATCGAAGAACAAATGAGGTTTAAACTCGGAGAGGATTCGATTCTTATCCATGCCTCCTAAAAAGAAAGTCTCATCAATTTCAATACCCCAAGTCCGAAGTGTTGTTACGAATCTTTTATGAGCAGGGGCGTTCCGTGATGTCACAATCGCAATGCGGATAATCGGTTTGTAGGCCGGTTCTCCTTGGGCCCTTGATATTTCTCGATGGTGAATGCGGCCAATCTCTTCGAGCAAGCGTTTGAGTGGACCAGGATTGTGAGGCTCAGGGGCTTTACGAAGCTCAGTTTGATGGAAATGCTCAATGCCCTCAACCTGATATATTCGCTCCGCCTCATCGTCTATGACGACTCCATCAAAATCGAAAGCTACTCTAAGTTCATGATCATTCGGATCATCAGTGTGGGTGGATACTAGCACCCTTCCTGCTGGAAGCCCTTTCATGATCGCCTCCTTTACATTCTTCTCATCTGCGGAAAGGAATATGCATGCGTTAAACGAATTTATATAACGATATGGATCGCGACCGCGAACAAAAGCTGCTCGACTTATTGGCAGCTGATGATGTTCGATCGAGTTCATCACTCGCAATCCCGTATCTGGATCGTTTCGTGAGAGAAGAACGACTTCCACTGGTTCATAATCCTCTTCAGATCTATTCAGGCTCAGCAATCGCTTGATAAATGGGAAAGCCACCCCAGGTTTAAGAATCTCAGTATCCCTTTCTCGCTGGTATGCTCGATAGGCCTCTTCTCCCTTATCTATAAATACGGCATGTGATTCACTGAGATCAAATAGTGCGCTTGAAGCAATCGCCACAACAAGTTTTTGCTCTATTGGGAATGGCATTATTTTTTCCACTTCATATCAGAAAAACCAATAATCCATTTTACAGACATCACAGGCATACACTTATTGATTACTTTTCATTGCTGCCTGATTGTGCATTATTCGGCGTTTCGGATTCGTGATCGCTTTGATTGGGAGGCTGATTATGCGCAGGTTGATTCTCAGGCGTTGGTTGCAAATTCGGAATAGAAGCTCCTTTTTTCTTCGGGACTTCCTGCTTCTTTAGGATATTTGTACCTTCTCTAAGCGAAATTTGTTCGGTTTTTTTTACTTCATCCATTATTTTACTCCTTTCAAAATTAACTATAACGAATGCTATTGTTAGTGATACACCGAGGACAAATAGTACGCCAGATATGATGTTTACCCAATCAGTAATCTTGGCGCTCCAACTTTTGTTAAGAGCATCTTTGACATCGTTTAAATAATAATCTTCTGCTTTTTTGAGTTGGACGTTAATCGCATACTGACTCACCCAGAAAGAGACGATTGTGCTTAATATTGCAATTCCAAATGTTATCCATGAATAGTAGAGAAGGCAAGGACATACTACTTGCTGAATCGATACGAAATCCTTTAAAAAGGTTAACGAGAGTCCCAAGAAAATTGTTGACAATGATAGAACAGCTTTGTCGTAATTTTCGGAATTTGATAGCTGGCGTTTAAGGAGATCAGCCCTTGTCTCAGCCAAGAGTCTCTGCTTATAAGCAACGTGATCTTTTTCTGCTATTAGGTTAGTCATTTATATAAATAATTAACATGTTTAGTTGCTAATTTAGTAAATTTAAGAAAGGCAGGATTATTAGCTGAAATTTTTTGTTAAACATTAATGTATAATCCTTCCTCAATGTCTGATTTTACCAATTCGAAAAGATTACCAAAGAAATTTTCCTGATATTGTTTAAAATAATCTATGTTTGTCTCAAAACTGATGCTGTATGATGGACTAACTTGTCGCCCTTCGAAAAATGCAATAATCGTAAAGCTATCATCTGACTTATATAGTTTCAAATTAAATATTTTTCTTTTGAAATGAAAATTTTGCTCTTTTAATAGCTCCATAAAAAGCTCCCCTTAATAATAATAATAATTATAACACTATCATTCTATGAAATCAAAATTGAGCTTTGTTATTATGCTAAGTTTGTTCCGAAAAACATGAAAAAAAAGCTGATTTTGATATTTTTTTGAGGAGAAAAGGTTGGTAGCGGGGGGTGGATTTGAACCACCGACCTTTGGGTTATGAGCCCAATGAGCTACCTGCCTGCTCCACCCCGCGGCCAAGGAAGAATTATAAACTCGAATACCGGAATTGTCAAGAAATCAATCCAAGACCTGATCTGCAATGGGCGGATGGGAAACGCACAGGTGCAGGGGCAATTCACGAATTGCCCCTGCCTGCACTTTACAATATATAAAATTCTAATGGACTTCGACAGCGACCTTTTCGCTGGCTTTGCCGGCTTTTAAGGTTAATGAGTAATCATCCGCGGCTACGGTTTTGCCGTCCGTGCCTTTCAGGTCCCACTCGACCGTGTTCAGGCCTTTCTGGCCCTTGACGGTCAGCTGGCGCACGATTTTTCCATCCTTGCCTGTAATGTCAATTTTCAGGTCACCGGGCTCCTTGAGATAGAGGTCGAGGCCGACGTTCTGCTGGGGATAATAGCGGTTGGTCGAACGCTTGCCGGGCCTGGCCTTGAACACGTAAAGGGCCCTTTTGAGAATATCCGGGGTCAGCTTCTGGATGGTTTCGACCGGCAGGATGAAAATGCCCCGGCCGTGGGTGGCGATGGCCAGCTCGTTTTCGCGCGGCTGGATGGTCAGGTCGTACACGGCGTTGGTCGGCAGGTTGTTCTTGAGCGAATTCCAGCTCAGGCCGCGGTCCAGGGAAACGTAGACGGTCAGGTCGGTGCCCAGGTAGAGCACGTTCTCGTTGAGCGGGTCCTCGCGGATAACGTTGACCGGCTCGTCGGGCAGGTTGGCTTTCAGCGGTTTCCAGGTTTTGCCCATGTCTTCGGAAGCAAACACATAGGTGGTGAAATCGTCCTCGCGGTAGCCGGTGAGCGTGACGTACACCCGCTCTTTCTTGTACTTGGAAGCGACGATACGCGTCGCCCACTTGGGCGGCAGGCCGGCGTTGATCTTCTGCCAGTCCTTGCCAGCGGCCTGGCGCACCCAGACGTTGCCGTCATCGGTGCCGGCATAGAGCAGGCCGGCTGTCAGCGGCGACTCGTCAATGGCCGTGATCGTGGCATAGGGCACGTCGCCGTCCGTGTTCTTGCCGTTGGTCAGGTCGGGGGAAATCTCTTCCCACTTGTCGGTGGGCGTAACCAGACGCAGCATCTTGTTGGCGCCCATGTAGAGCACGTAGGGGTCGTGACGCGAGAGCATGAAGGGCGACTGCCAGTTCAGGCGGTAGGCCCCCTTGCGCGGGTCGGGCGGTTGCGGGGTGAGGCTTTTGCTCAGGCGGCGGTTTTTCAGGTTGAGGCGGGACACATTGCCGAACTGCGAGGCGGCGTACACGATCGTCGGGTCGTCGGGCTGGGGCTGGACAAAGGCGCCGTCACCGCCGGCAATCATCTTCCAGACGTTCTCCACATCGCCGTACTGGAAGGTGCTCGGCCCCATGTTGACGCCGTTGTCCTGCAGGCCGGAATAGAGATTGTAGGGCTCCTGCATGTCGCAGGCGATGGTGTAGCACTGGGCCAGGGGGATGTTGTTGACCTTCTGGAAGGTCTGGCCCTCGTCGTAGGAGATGTTCAGGCCGCCGTCGTTGCCCAGCAGCAGGTGCTTGGGATTCTTGGGGTTGATCCAGAGAGCGTGGTGGTCGGGGTGCACCTCGTCCACACCGCGGCCGTAGGCGCCGCCCACCGCCGGGATCTCCTTGAAGGTCTTGGCGCCGTCGGTCGATTTCATGGCCGGCACGCCCAGGATGTAAACCGTGTTCTCGTCGGCCGGGGAGACGGCAATCTGGCCGAAGTAGTAGCCGTAGGTGTTGATGATGCCGTTGTCCAGGTAGTCGCTGTGCGCCCTGGCCCAGGTCTGACCGCCGTCGTTGCTGCGATAGACTTCTGCGCCCTTGATGCGCGTGTTGAACAGAGCCGCGTTGGCGCCGCCCTTCATCATTTGCGCCATCACCGGCAGTGTCAGCTGGCCGGCTTTGACCGCCATTTTCACCATCTCGGCCGTGAGCATCGCCGGCGCGTTGTTTTCCTTGAAAAAGAGGTCGAGTTTGGCGTTGTCCAGTTTGAGGAAATCCTCGGAACTCATCTTTTCCAGCGTCTCGGCGGTGATGCCGCTGGAGGGGCCTTCGCGCTTGGGCTGGGGTTTGGGCTCCTGGTTGTCGAGAAAGGCATAGACCACGTCGGGGTTGGAACGGGCGAAAGCCAGGCCGATGCGTCCCACGTATTTACCCTGGGGGAAGCCGCTGACCGCCTTGGTCCAGGTTTTGCCGCCGTCGGCGGTTCGGTAGATGGCGCTCTCTTCACCGCTTTCGACAAAATTCCAGGCCTTGCGCTCCTTCTGCCAGGCCGCGGCCAGCAGGATCTGGTTGTTGCGCGGGTGCATGGCCACGTCCACCACGCCGGTCCTGGGGCTGATGTAGAGCGCTTTTTCCCAGGTTTTTCCGCCATCGGTTGTCTTGAACAGGCCGCGCTCCTCGTTGTCGGTGTAGAGGTGACCCTCGCTGGCCACGTAAACGGTGTTGTTGTCGCGGGGGTCGATCAGGATGCGGGCGATGTGCTGGGAATCGGCCAGGCCCATGTGCTGCCAGGTTTTGCCGCCGTCCGTGCTTTTGAACACGCCGGTGCCGGCGTAGGCACTGCGCGAGGAGTTGGCCTCGCCGGTACCCACCCAGATCAGGTTGGCATCGGTCTGGGAGATGGCGATGTCGCCGATGGTGATCGCCGACTGGTTGTCAAACAGCGGCGTCCAGCTGGTGCCGTTGTTGGTCGTCTTCCAGAGCCCGCCCGAGGCGGCGGCGATGTAGAAGGTGAAGGGGTCGTTTTCGTAGGCTTCGATGTCCACCAGCCGGCCGCTCATGAAATAGGGGCCGATGGAGCGCCAGGAGAGGGTCTTGAAGAGCGAACCCTCCTTCATTTTCAGGTGCTGGTCATAGGCGAGCAACCGCTCCTGGGCGGCCGTGGCGGCATGGACCAGGGAGAAGGCGAAAAACAGCAGAGCGGCAAAGATGATTTTTTTCATGAAACCTCCCTTGGGGATACGGATGACATCCCTCTATTATACGTCAATCGGGCCGGGGAAAGTTATCGTTGAAATTTTTGCGCAACTGTATCATAATATATATTTCTGGAGGGCCCATGAGACCTCTGGTTCTGCTTTTATTGTTCGTGCTGCTGGCCGGAGGCTGCGCCAGCAGCGGCATCGCCCCGGAAATGGCTTTCGCCAATAAACTGGCAGTCAACGGCCTGTGGCAGGAGGCCATCTACCGTTGGCAGCAGGTGCTGGCCCGCAACCCGGGCAATGCCGCAGCCCACAACAACCTGGCCGTGGCCTACGAGAAGCTCGGCCGCTTCACCGACGCCGAGCAGGAGTACCGCCAGGCGCTGAAGCTGGCCCCCAAGAGCAGCCGCATCCAGAGCAATTTTGCTCAATTCCGCAAGAGCCTGGAAGGGGAAAAAGATGAAAAGAAATAGCTGCCTGCTGCTGGCGCTGCTGCTGTCGCTCGCCTGCAACCCGGTCGAGCAGTCCGTGAAGCTGGAGATGCCGCAAAAGGAGAGCCTGGCCATCGGTTCCTACGAGACGATCTACCTGCTTGATTTCCTGCTCAACCTGTCGGACAAATCCTATGATCCCCGGACCAGATCCGCCAGTATTTCAGCGACGAATTCGCCGCGGCCAGCGGCCGCAAGATCCAGCCGCTGACCATTGCCGAGTGGGACCAGCTGGCCAGCAGCGGCGCCGGCGAGCCGGCCGCGAGCCTGGCCGATAGCACCTTTTTCCAGAAACTGTTGCACGCCTATCCCCATGCGCTCTTTTTGACCGGCAAAATCAGCGCCGAGATGAAGAGCACCAGCGTCATCCAGGTGGTGCAGGACGAACAGGGAAAGAGGAAAAGCACCTACGTCACCAAGCAGATCTGGAACGCCGAGGCGCGGATGGTGCTGGTGGACAGCGATACGGGCAAGGTTCTCAGCGACAAGACCCTGACCGACAAGCAGAACCCGGAGACCGCGGACACGCCGCGTTTCCTTTTCGGGCAGCTGCTCGATCGCATCGGCGATCGGTTGCTGCCTGATTTCCAGAAGCGGAGCAAGATTCAGGAACGGTATATCCTGCTCAAATGAAACCGGGAGGAATTCCCATGAGAAAGATAGCTGCTTTAGTTATATTTTGTCTGTGCGCCTGGACGCTGCTGGCCCAGTATCCTTTCTACTACGGCAAGAACAAAGTCATCCGCCGCTCCTTCAACTGGAAAGTCCTGGAGACGGCGCACTTTCAGATTCACAACTACATCGACAACCCGGAGCTGATCGGCCGCGTGGCCACGGAAGCCGAAAAGGCCTACTCGCGGCTGTCGCTATTTCTGGGCGTGACCATCGACGCGAAGACGCCGATCATCTTCTACGACAAACAGACCGACCTGGAGCAGACCAACCTTTTTCCCGGCCTCATCCCGCCCGGCAGCTTCGAGGGCTTCACCGAGCCCGTCGGCCACCGGGTGGTCATTTACGGCAACCGCCCCAGCGACGAGCTCGGGCGGCTGATCTCCCACGAGCTGACCCACTCCTTCGAGAACCAGGTCCTTTATAAGAACTCCCGCGGCAGTCTCTACTTTTACCAGGAGCCGCCGCTCTGGATCATGGAGGGGCTGGCCGAGTTCATGACCGGCACCTGGGACAGTTTCGCCCTGATGACGGTCATCGACAGCGTGCTCAACGACCGCATGCCGGTCATGCAGGAAAACGGCGAACTCAGCTCCGGCGCTTACGACACCGGCCGCACCCCCTACGACTTCGGCCACCTGCTGATGGAGTTTTTCTACGAAAAGCATGGCAAGAAGGGGATCCGCGAGTTGCTGCTGGCCCAGCGGCGCTCGTTGCCGGCGGGCCGACGCCGTGCCTTCCTGGAGCAGTTCAACTACACGCCCAAAACCTTCAACTACGAGTTCAAGAAATACATCCTGGAGCGATTCAAGGCCTATCAGAGCAAGGAGAATCCCGAAGTTTACAGCTTCAACATCGGCCCCGACTTTCCTTACGGTTACTCCTTCTCGCACCAGGTGTCGCCCAGCGGCGAGCTGCTCGCCGCCCTGACCGTCAATTTCCGCAATCCCAAGCTGGACATCGTGCTGATCTCGCTCAAGGACGGCAAGGTGATCAAGGACATCACCCCCGGTGTGACCAACCGCTACGACCTGATCGAGTACAATTTCAATCCGGCCGACGGCCGCACCTTCACCTGGGACCGCAAGGGCGAGAAGATCGCCTTCTTCGCCCGCAAGGAGTTCACGTACTACCTGTTCATTCTCGATGTGCTCAGCGATAAGATACTGCAGCGTATCCCGATTGTCGATATTCAGAAGCCGAGTTCGCCGGTATTCCACCCGGGCAGTGGTCTGGTTTATTTCCGCGGCGTGGAGGGGATCCGCTCCTTCCTTTACGTCCTGGATACGGCCAGCGGCCAGGTGAAAAAGCTGAGCGGTGGCAAACTGTATATCAAGGCCATTGACCTGTCGCCGGACGGCAAATTGCTGATTTATTCGGCGCGCAGCGGCGACTTTGACAAGCTCTTTCTGGCGCCTCTGGAAAACCCCGAGTACGCCCGGCAGTTGACCGCCGGCCCGAGCAACGACATCGCCCCCTCGTTCTCCCTGGACGGGAAGGCGGTCTATTTCACCTCCGACGAACGGGGCACCTTCAACGTCTACAGCCTGGGCCTGGAGACGCAGAACTTGCGGCGCTACACCGACGTGCGCACCGGCACCTTCTTCCCGGTGGAAATCCCCCAGCAGAAGGGCCAGGTGGTCATCTCTGTTTTTCACAAGGGCAGCTTTGTCCTGTTCAAGAAAGAGACCAGCCAGGCGCTGGAGGAGCGCCAGCAGCCGTTTCGCGATCCGGGCGATTTCCAGGTGCCGGAGGCCGTCGCCAACCCGGCCCTGCCCATGGCCCGAGTCGAGCCCAGACTCGAAGTGGACCAGGTCGAGGTGCAGAAATTGCTCAACCAGAGCGGCGTCGCCCAGCTGAACTTCAAGGAGAAGGACTACAAGCCCCTCCAGAAGCTGGTGGTGGAAGCGCTGCCTTCCGTCACCATCGGCACAGCCACCAACGGCAACTTCTTCGGCTCGGCCTATCTCACCGTCTCCGACCTGATGGGTGACTTCAGCTTCGTTCTGCAGGCCGCCTCCGATTACGGCTACCGCCAGTTCCATCTGGTCTACCTGGACCAGAAAAAACGGCTGCAGTATTACGCCCATTTCTTTTCGGAGGGCATGCCCTACTATTTTCCTTACGGTATCGATTATTATTCCAACAGCAGTTATGCATTGACCATCCGCAGTACGATCGGCGGCGAGTTCGGCTTCTTCTACCCGCTCAGCCGCGAGTACCGCGCCGAGATCACTGCCTCCATCTTCCATCAAACAGAAAAATCCAACCTGCTCTTTGGCGGCGGCCAACTGCCTTTCGGCCAGTTCTTCAACGGCATGGCCACCTCGCTTTCCGCCGCCCTGGTTGCCGAAACCACCCGTTTCGCCTACTACGGGCCCAACAAGGGGTACACCTTCCGTCTCGAGGCGACCAAGTATTTCAAATTGCTGCCCGATTCGCTGGACGCCTATGCGCTGTCGGCAGACATGCGCAAGTATGTGCGCGTCGACAACAACACCCTGCTGGCCTTCCGCCTGTACACCGTCTATTCCGGCGGCCCCAACTCCCTGCTCTTCTGGACCGGCGGCAACAACACTGTGCGCAACGTCTACTACGACGGTCTGGTGGGCGAGCAGGGCTTCATTTTCAACGCCGAGTTCCGCTTCCCGCTGATCCATGCCGCGGCCACGCCGATCGGCCGCATCGGTCCGCTGCGCGGCACGTTCTGGTACGATTTGGGCGCCTACTGGTTCCACGGTGGCAGAAACGTTGACGGTTCGCCGTTCCGTCTCTTTGTCCCTGGCCAATTCCCCAAGCTGCAGGACGGCTACTCCTCCTACGGTTTTGGCTTGGAGACCTTCCTGCTGGGCATTCCCTTTCACTTTGAATGGACCCATTCGATCAATCCCGCGGGTTCGCCGTTCCAGGGATTTAACTTCTGGATCGGTTTCGATTTTTAAGCCCCTGGCCCTGGTTTGGCCTGATCGCAGCGCAAGACCGGCATTGACTTTGCCGGGCGGATTTGAGAAAATAGCCCGAAGGCAGAGAGTATGCTCATCAATCACGCATCCCGGCAGGTCACGGCCAAAATCGTCTACTACGGGCCCGGTCTGGGCGGCAAGACGACCAACCTGCAATACATCTTCTCGGTGACCAGCCCCCGTTCCCGCGGCGAACTGGTCAGCATGGAAACCGAGATCGAGCGGACACTGTTCTTTGACCTGCTGCCGATGAACGTGGGCATGATCCGGGGCTACCAGACCCGCTTTCAGCTCTACACCGTGCCCGGCCAGGTTTTTTACGACTCCACCCGCAAGCTGGTCCTGCGCGGCGCCGACGGCATCGTCTTTGTGGCCGATTCCCAGGAGATGATGATCCAGGCCAACGTCGAAAGCCTGAGCAATTTGCGCGAGAATCTGCTCTTTTACGAAAAACGCCTTGATGACATTCCCTTGGTCTTCCAGTACAACAAGCGGGATCTGAAAAACATCACGCCGGTGGAAAAGCTCAACCAGGATCTCAATGCCCTGCAGCGGCCCCACTTGGAGGCCATTGCCCGGGAAGGCAAGGGCGTGATCGAAACCCTGCGTGAAATCTCCAGCCACACCCTGCTGCGCATCAAGGAAAGCCTGGAGCAGATGGAGATGACGCCGACACCGCTGCGCGTCGAATTCGATCTGCAGCCCCCCGCCGCCGTGCAGACGCGAGAAAAGGTTGCGGCGGCCGAGCCGCGCCACATCCATCTTCATGAAGAAGCGGCGACCGAGCCGGCGCTTGCGCTGCTGGTGCGCCGCGAAGTGATCGTGCTCAAGGATTCGCGGCTGGCGGTGGAGATCAAGGACGGCAAGGGCCAGCCCCTGAGCTCGCTGAACCTGGAGGTTCCCACGCAAATCCGCCAGATCCAGATCATTCTCGATGTCACGAAATAGCATCCCCCTCCTGCTCGCCGTTTTACTGACCGGGGCGTGCGCCTCCTCTCCCCGGCCCCAACCCCGGCCTGCGCCGCTGGCGGTGCCGACCACGCTGGCGCGCGCCCAGGCCTGCCTGCTGCAGGGCCAGGAACTGCTGGGAAAGAACGATCTGGCCGGCGCCCAGGAGAGCTTCGACCAGGCGCTGGACCTGTTGCTGGATGCGGGCGGCGACTTGAGTGACCGCCCGGCCCTGATCAACGAATACATCGAAAAAATTTCCAGTATCGAGCTCGACTACCTCAAGGACAAGGGCAGCAAGGAGAGCGAGCAGCAGGACGCTTTCCTCGACGAGGTCATCGCGGCACCGCTCTTCTCCGCCTCGGAACAGGACGTGCGCGAGGTGCAGCAGAAACTCGCTGCCGGCCCCACCTTGACCTACAGCATCCCGGTGGTGATCAACCCCCAGGTGGTCTCCTTCATCAAGGCCTTCCAGACGATCAAGCACGACGGCATCCAGAACGCCCTCAACCGCGGCGCCGGCTACCTGGACGCGTTCAAGGAGATCTTCCGCCGCAACCAGCTACCCGAGGATCTGGCCTACCTGCCCATTATCGAGAGCGGTTTCCGAGCCACGGCGGCTTCGCGGGCACGGGCGCGAGGGATGTGGCAATTCGTGGCTGCCACCGCCCGCCTCTTCGGCCTGCAGGTCGACTGGCTGGTCGACGAGCGTCTGGATCCCTACAAGGCCGCCGAAGGCGCAGCCCGCTACCTGCGTTTCCTGTACGACCAATACGGCGATTGGTACATCGTGCTGGCCTGCTACAACGGCGGCCCGCGCCGAGTGGTGCGGGCGATGAACGTGCACCAGGCCCGCGATTTTTTCGAGATCAATCAGTCGCGCCTGATGAAGCGGGAAACGCGCAACTACGTGCCGGCCTTCCTGGCCTCGCTGATCATCGCCAAGTCCCCCCAGGATTACAACTTTGCAGTCAGCCCGGAGCCGAGCCTGTTCGATCGCTCGAAAACCGTCAACCTGCCGTCGCCGGTCAGCCTCAGCCAGGTGGCCGGCCTGCTGCGCGTTCCCTATGAGGAGCTGAAGCAGCTCAACCCCGAACTGATCAGCGATTACACGCCGCCCAGTATTTCCCGTTACGGTTTGCGCATTCCCAAGGAGGCCGACGAGGCCGCGCTGGCTGGGCTGACGCCCATCCCCGGGACAAGGTCAGCGGCAACTTGGTCTACCGGGTGCGGGCGGGCGACAGCCTCTTTTCCATTTCCCGCAAATTCCGCGTACCGTTGGAGCGGCTGCGCAAGGTCAACGGCCTGAAAGCCAACCTGCTTCACCCCGGCCAGAATCTCATCATCCCCAGGGGCAACGGATGATCAGCACGATCCGCTCGGCTGTGCTCAACGGCCTGGAGGTGGTGGCCACCGAGGTAGAAGTCGGTTTTTCCCGCGGCATTCCCGGCATGGTCATCGTCGGCCTGCCGGACAACGCCGTCAAGGAGAGCAGCGAACGCCTGCGCCTGGCCATCGGTCAGGCCAATTTCGATTACCCCGGGCGCGACCAAGATCGTGGTCAACCTCTCGCCCGCCGACGTGCGCAAGGAGGGCTCGGCTCTGGATCTGCCCATGGCGGTGGGCATCGTTAAAAACCGCTACCGGCTGGAGAGCCCGGTCTTTGAAACCTGCCTGTTCTTGGGCGAACTTAACCTCAACGGCGAGCTGAAGCCGGTGCGCGGCGTGCTGAACATCGCCCTTTACGCCCGCCAGAGCGGGCTGGCGCGGCTGGTGGTGCCTTACGAGAACCGGGCGGAAGCCTCCTTTGTCAAGGGTATCCGTGTCTACGCCTTCCGCACCCTGGCCGAGGTGATCCGCTTCGTGCAGGAACCGGACAGCATCGAGCCTTATGCGGGCGGCCCCGTTTCCCGCGGGGGTGAGGAGCGCGGCGAGGACGATTTCAGCGAGATCAAGGGCCAGTACCTGGCCAAGCGCGCCATGGAGATCGCCGCCGCCGGTTTCCACAACGTCTTGATGATCGGACCGCCCGGGTTCGGGCAAGTCGATGATCGCCAAGGCGCTGCCGTCCATCCTGCCGGACAATGAGCGATGACGAAATCCTGGAAACCTCCCTGATCTACAGCGCCGCCGGCCTGCTCGGCTCGCAGCAAGGGCGCTGATGCGTCCAGCGGCCCTTCCGTTCGCCGCACCACACCATCTCCGATGTCGGCATCAGCGGCGGCGGCAAATACCCGCTGCCCGGTGAGATATCCCTGGCCCACAACGGCGTGCTCTTTCTCGACGAGATCCCCTATTTCAAGAAGTCGGCCCTGGAAGTGCTGCGCCAGCCCCTGGAAGACGGCCGGATCACCGTTTCGCGCTCGCTGGCCTCCTCCACCTTCCCGGCCCGTTTCATGCTGGTGGCGGCCATGAATCCCTGCCAGGATTCGGTGGGCATCGGCGAAGGATGGATTCTGCCAGGGCAACGGGCCCAGAAGCGGCGCTACTACTCGCGCATTTCCAAGCCGCTGCTCGACCGCATCGACCTGCAGCTCGAGGTGAAAAGGTCAAATTCGAGGAGATCACCTCGGCGGCGTGGCCGAAAGCTCCGCCGCCATCCGCCGGCGGGTGGGCGCGCCCGCGATCTGCAGCTGGAGCGTTTTCGGCGGCCTGAAGCGCAAAATTTTCGCCAACAGCCAGATGAAGAACGCCGAGATCAAGAAATATTGTCCCCTGGACGAGGAGAGGCGCCGAATTGACTGCGACTGGCCGTAGAAAAATTCGGCCTGAGCGCCCGCGGCTATTTCAGGGTCCTGAAATGGCCCGCACCATCGCCGACCTGGAAGGCGGCGAGGCCATCAAGCCGGCGCATGTCCAGGAGGCGCTGCAGTACCGCAGCTTCGATTTTTCCAGATTGTAACAACCGCGGCCCGACCGGCGGTTTCAGAACTTGAAGATTTTCAACAGGCCGGTGGAGAGCACCGGCACATAGGTGATCAGTAGCACCGACGCGAGCTGCAGCATCAGGAAGGGGAAAACGTCGCGGTAGATGCGCACGATCGGCTCGCCGAAACGGTAAGAGGCCAGGTAGAGATTGAGACCCACCGGCGGGGTGAGATAGCCCAGTTCCAGGTTGGCCAGGAAGATGATGCCCAGGTGCACCGGGTGGATGCCGAAGAGGTTGCTCACGGGGATGATCAGCGGCACGACCACCAGGATGGCCGAAAAGATGTCCAGGAAGCAGCCGACCACCAGCAGCGCCAGGTTCAGCAGCAACAGGAAAACGTACTTGGAATGGACGGTCGCCTGCACCCAGGCGGTCAGTTTCATCGGAATCTCGGCGTCGACGATGTAATAGGAGAGCCCGTTGGCCAGGGCCAGAATGGTCAGCACGCCGCCGATGATCGGGATGCACTTGGTCAGCACCTTGGGCAATTCACTCGGCTTGAGGTCGCGGTGAATGACGACCTCCAGCACGAAGGCGTAGACCACGGCCAGGGCGGCGCTTTCGACCAGGGTGGTTAGGCCGCCGAAATAACTCAGGAGAATGGCCAGCGGCAGCAGGATCTCGCCCAAGGCATTGCCGATACTGGCAACGGCTTCGCGGGGGCGGAAAGGCTCGCGCTCGACGCGCTGACGCAGGGCCGCGGTGATGCTGAACAGGATCATGACCAGGACCATGACCACACCCGGCCCGATGCCGCCGACGAACAGATGCTTGATGTTGATCTGGGCGGTTACGCCGTAGATGATGATCGGCAGGCTCGGGGGAAAGAGCAGGCCGATGCTGCCCGTGGCGGTGAGCAGCCCCGTACTGAAGCGCTGGCTGTAGTGGCCGTTGACCAGCACGTAGGCGAGCAGGGCCCCCAGGGCCAGGATGGTGACGCCGGACGCGCCGGTAAAGGTGGTGAAGAAGGTGCAAACCAGGATGGCCACGATGGCCAGGCCGCCCGGCATCCAGGCAAAGAGGGCGCGGAAAAGCCGCACCAGACGCTCGCCAGCGCGACTTTCCGACAGCAGAAAACCGGCCACGGTGAACAGGGGAATGGCCGGCAGGGAGTGGCTGATCAGCATGGAGTACGCTTGGTTGGGGATGACCTCCAGGGGCTGGCCGGAGCGGGTAAAGAGCAGGTAGGCGATGCCGCCCAGGATGATGAAAATCGGCGTGCCGAAAACGGCCGAGACGATCAGCGCCAGGATCAGCGGTACCGTGATCAAACCGTAGACACTCCGCAGGAAGGGCAGCCAGGAGCCGAGCCAGACCGGCGCGGAGACGTGCAACGCCTCCAGGGTGGACAGCAGGGAGGGAAAGGCGAGAAAAGTCCCGAACAGCAGGCCGCTGGCGGCAGCCAGTCGCGGCCCGAGCCGGGGAGGCAATGCGGTCAGGAAACGCACGGCCATCACCCCGTAGCCGAGTGGCATGACCAGAACCAGCAGCCGCAACGGGACGGGGCCGATTCTCTGTGCCGGGTCGAAGCCGTTCAGGGCGAAGCTCAAGGAGGCCCAGGCCAGGCCGCTGGTGATGAGGGAGGAGAGCAGGGCGGTCAGCGCGTGCAGCCGCGTGTGCCACGGCTCGCGCAGCTTGAAATCCAACGAGAGCGAAAGGTGCTGGCGGCGCTGGGAGGTAATCGTGGCGGCAACGAAGGTCAGCACCAGGACCAGGTGGTGGATGTATTCGGTGGAGTTGCGGACGCCGGTGTGGAAGAATTTGCGGGCCAGCACCTCCAGGCTGGGGATCAGGGCGAGCAGGACCAGGGCCAGGTAGGCCAGCCCGTTTTCCAGGCTATGGGCGATGCGGCTAGGGGATTGGGCTGTCATTCTTCTGTCGGTACTCGTTCAGAATTTTGATCATCTGGTCGTAGATCTCTTTGCTGAACGCCTTGCCGATCAGTTCATCCATGCCCAGGGCCACGGCGTTGCGCCACTTTGCCAAAGCGTCCGCAGGGAGCTCGTGAACAATCAGGCCGTTCTGTTTCATGGTCTCCAGGGTTTTTTTCTCGATGTTGGCGATTTTTTCGGTCAGCTCGTTGGCGATTTTAATTGTCGCGGCGATCATCGGCGCTTGGTGGACTTGCGGTATCGCGTCCCACACTTTTTTGTTAATGACGATGCCGCCCACCAGCGGCGCCACCTGCAGGGAGAGCATGTGCGGGGCCAGGGGGAAATACTGGCCGGAGCCGGCCAGCAGCGGCGGCAGGTAAAAGGCGTTGACCATGCCGCTCTCCAGGCCCATCATCAGGTCGTTGAGGTCATTGGGCACGATCTGGTAGCCCGCTTTCTTCCAGACCTGTTCCATTTCCGGCTCGCCGGTGGAAAACGAAAGTTTGTATTTTTTCATGTCCTCGGGGTAGAGCACCGGTCCTTTGGTAAAAAAGTTCACCCAGCCGGATGAGGACCAGAGAATCACCTTAAACCCCCTTTCCTCAATCTGTTTTTCGAAAATGGGCTTCATCCGCTCGAGCACGTGGCGAAATTCCGTTTCCGAGGAGAACAGGAAAGGCGTGTTGAGGACATACGAATCGCGATAGATTTCGGTCATGCCGATGTTGGTCAGCAGCGCGCCGCCCAGGGTGCCCACCCGCATCTTGCGCACCATGTCGTCCTCGCTGCCGGCAATGCCGCCGGCGTAGATTTTTAGCTTCACGGCACCGTTGCTGATCTGCTCCCATTGGCGGGCCATCTCCTTCATCCCGTCGTTCCAGGGCGAGCGGTCCGGCGCGATGCTCCCGATTTTGATGGTCTGGGCCAGGGCCGGGCCGGCCAGCAGCCCGGTCAGGAAAAGGATTATCCATGATTTCATTTTTTTACTCCGTTGTCCGGGTTCTCGGTGGCAAGGAAAAAATCCTCCAGGTGCTCGAGATACCAGCGGGCCTTGCGCTGGTTGATGGTGTTGAGCAGCCGGTTGGCGGGATCGGCGTCGGGGTTGACCTGCAGCACCTTGTTCATTAGGCTTTTAAACTCGTCCAGGTTTTGCTCCTTGATGCAGACGGTGGTGGCCAGCGAGAGATAGGGGGAAGTGGTCTTGCCGCCGGAAAGTTCCAGGGCTCTGCGGAAGTGAACACGGGCTTTGGCGAAATCGCCGCCCATATAGGTGGGCAGGGAGCCGTAATAGAGGACGTAAAAGTCATGGATGGCCCCGTCGCCGAAGCGTTCGTCCAGCTCCCGGACCCGGTTCATTAGGGCGGCGGCCGCGGGCAGGCGCAGCCCAAGTTCCATATCAAACGGATCGATGGCGTAGGCACCCAGCCAGCCGGCGCCGGCCCAGTAGAGGAAGGGCACGTCGTCGGGACGCATGCGCCGCAGCAGCGGACCGTAACGCTTGGCCTGCAGTGCCTTCTGCAGCCCGGGGTAGCGTTGTTCCAGAGCAGCGAGCAGAATATCTCTGCCCCGCAGGTAGAGGTTTTTGGCTCGTTTTAGGGCGAACTCCTGCTTTTGATACTCGGCCACGGTCAGCATCTGGGCCGGGGTTTGGAGGAAGGCGTTGGCGTAGATGACGTAGAGGCTGCCGGTGCGCAGCCGGATGCCCCGGTGGCGGGGCAGCGCATCCATCAGGGACTCGTACATCTTGATGGCGAAGGGCAGGGCGTCGCCGACCAGTTCCGGATCATTGTCGCCGGTAAACACGGTGCTGCCGCCCGGCGCGCTCAAGGCGTTGGCCACCTGGGTTATGGCCATGCGCTTGAGCGAGCAGGATGAACCGGCCAGGGCCAACCCGACAAGCAGAACATAGACTTTGAAGCTCATGCAGCTCCCGACGGCCCCCCCTGCTATTATACTACTTTTTTTTGAAGTCGCGAAGCTCCCGCTCCATTTCCCGACGGATGTCCATCTCCTTGATGCGTTGTTTCTTGTCGTATTCGCGCCGACCTTTGGCAATGGCAATCTCAATCTTGATCCGCCCTTTGTCGGTCAGGTACACCTGCAGGGGGATGATGGTCACACCGCGGGTTTTGACCTTCTGGTCCAGTTTGCGGATTTCCCGGCTGTGCAGCAGCAGTTTGCGCTCCCGCTCCGGCTCATGGTTGTTGAAGCTGGCGTTGGCGTAGGGGGTGATGTGGGCCTGGCGCAGGAACGCCTCGCCACTGCGGATGTCCACGTAGGCATCCTTGAGGCTGATGCGGCCGGCGCGGATGGATTTGACCTCACTGCCCATCAACGCCAGTCCCGCCTCGAATTTATCCAGGATCTCATAGTCGTGGAAGGCTTTGCGGTTAACGGTGACGGGTTTCATCGCGGCGGGTCCGCTCGCGGCCTATTTTTTGTGGTACAGCTGGTAGACAACTTTGTAGAGGGAGGTGCCGATGCAGTCGTTGATCAGCTGCACGTCCTTGGCCTCTTTGGGCAGCTTGAGGATCTTGGGTGCGAAATTGATCACGCCCTTGATGCCCAGGCGGATGAGCTGGTCCAGGACCTCCTGGGCAGCCTTTTCGGGGATGGTCAGCAGGGCGATCTGGATGTCCGGGTTTTCCCGCAGGTAAGCGGGCAACTGCTGGATGTGCAGGATCGGTTTCTTCTCGCCTTCCCGGCCGATCCGGGTGCCGGCCAATTCCTTCTTGATATCGAAGAGAGCGGGCACCACTATGTTGCGCTCCTTGAACAGTTTGTAATCGGAGAGGGCCTGGCCGATGCGGCCGGCGCCGATGATGATCACCCTGGCGCCGCGGTCGATCGAAAGGATTTTCTTCAGCTCCTTGAACAGTTTTTTGACCTGGTAGCCTTTCTTCTGCTTGCCGATGGATATCCCCAGGTAGAAAAAATCCTGCCGTACCTGGTTGCAGGAGATGCCGGTGACTTCCTCCAGCTTTTTGGAGGAGATGTAAGCGGGGTCGGGTAGGTTCAGCTTGAGCAGCGCCTCGTAGTAGAACGAAACGCGCCGGATGACCCGCAAACTGATCTTTTTTTTCATCCTGTCCTCGCTTGCCCGGCAGTGCCGGAGTTTGACAATTGTTTTTGTTAAAATTATATATTAACCGACCCTCTGTTTTCTGTCAATAGTTTAACGATATCTGAGAGTTCAACGCTCTTTTTTGCACTCCTTTTCCCAGAGGCAGTCGCTCTCCGGGCAATCGATGCGCCGCAGGCTGGCGTAGCAGTCCAGGTTTCCCTCGGCGCGCTGGATGGCCCGGATCAGGTCGATCTTGGTCAGCCGGTCGGGCTGTTCGATGTTCAGGGTTTTGGCAAGTTTGCGCATTTCATTCATGGTCATGCTATCCCTCCTCCGAAACGGGTCTATTAAAAGTATAGTATGATTTTGAGAAAATATCAACCCTTTTTTGGCGCGGGGGTCAGCGGGCGAGTTCGTCGGGTGTCTTGGGGATGGGTTTGCCCAGCACGCGGTGGCCGCCGCGGGTGATCAGCACGTTGTCCTCGATGCGGATGCCGTGGAAATTGAGGTAACGGTTGACGCGAGCGTAATCGATGTACGAGGTCAGCTTCTTTTCCGCCTGCCAGCGTTTGATCAGGGCGGGGACGAAATAGATCCCCGGTTCGATGGTGATCACGAGGCCAGGCCGCAGTTCCTTGGCGAAGCGCAGGTAGGCGAAGCCGAACTGGGAGCTGCGCTTGAACTTCTCTGAGTAACCGACATAGTTTTCGCCCAGGTTCTCCATGTCGTGCACGTCCAGGCCCATCAGGTGGCCCAGGCCGTGGGGGAAGAACAGGGCGTGGGCGCCCTGGCGGACGGCTTCGGCGGTGTCGCCGCGCATCAGGCCCAGCTCCTTGAGCCCGGCGGCGATGGTGCGGGCGGCCCGCAGATGGACCTGGCGGAAGGGAATGCCGGGCTTGAGGGCGGCAATGGCGGCCAGCTGGGCCGACAGGACCACCTCGTATATTTCACGCTGCCTGGTGCTGAACGCTCCGCTCACCGGGATGGTGCGCGTGATGTCGGAGGCGTAGCCGGACGGCGTTTCGCAGCCGGCATCGACCAGCAGCATCTCCCCCTTGTTCAGGCGGTTGTGGTGATAGGGGTTATGGAAGGTTTCGCAATTTTTGGAGACGATCGGCGGGAAGGCGAAGGGGTAACCGGCGGCGGTGGCGATTTGTTCCATGGCGGCGACCACTTCTCGCTCATACAGGCCGGGCCGGACCATTTCCTGGGCTTGCAGGTGCATTTTCCGGGTGACGGCCAGGGCCGATTCGATCTCGGCGATCTCCTCCCGGCTCTTGAGTGAACGCTGGTCGACCACGGCTTGGACCAGTTTGGGGGAAATATAGTGGGGGAGCGCGGCGTGTTGGATGCCGAGGAGTTTCTCGATCAGGATGCTCTGCTCGCCGCGATAGGGGGGGAGAAAGTGGATGCGGCGCTGCGCCTGCACGGCTTCCTGCAACACCTCGGCCAGGCGGTCGAAGGGGAAGGTCTCCCGCACACCGCAGGTCCGGCCGCGCTCGCTGAGCAGGGGCTGGGGACCCACCCAGATGATGTCGCTGAGCTCCGCATCGTTGCCGAAAAGTAGGTCGCGGTCGGCGTCCACATCGATCACGGCCGCCAGTCCGGGCATGTTCAGACCGAAGTAGTAGAGGAAGGTCGAATCCTGGCGGAAGGGATAGGTGTTGGCCGCGTAGTTCATCGGGCTCTCGTCGTTGCCCAAAAAGAGGATCAGCCCCGAACCGACCCGGCGCTTCAATATCTTTCGTCGTTCGCTGTAGGTCTTCTTGGTAAACATACAGGCCTCCTTGAAGTATCTTCTATTTTAAGCGCAACAACCGCAAAATGCAAAACGCCGGCGGTTCAGCCCACCTCGGGCACGGGTTTTTTGCTTTTCCAGATGCCCCAGACCAAGCCGGCGGCGAGCAACGTCACCGCGCCCCAGCCGATCCACCCCAGTTTCTGGTATTGGACGATGACCGGCGCGGCGATCAGGCTGACCAGGTTGACCACCTTGATCATCGGGTTGAGGGCGGGACCGGCGGTATCCTTGAGCGGGTCGCCGACCGTATCGCCGACCACGCTGGCCTTGTGGCGGTCGGAACCCTTGCCGGTGTTGGCGGCCAGGTTGCGCGGCTCGTCCTCGATGGACTTCTTGGCGTTGTCCCAGGCACCGCCGCTGTTGGCCATGAACACGGCCAGCAGCTGGCCGCAGAGAATGACGCCGGCCAGGAAGCCGCCCAGGGCCTCGACCTGCAGGATCAAGCCGACCAGCAGGGGCATAATGATCGAGATGGTGGCCAGGGGGATCAGTTCTTTCTGCGCCGAGCGGGTGGCGATGCCAACCACGCGAGCGTAGTCAGGCTTGACCCGGCCCTCCATCAGGCCGGGGATGCGGAACTGGGCGCGCACCTCCTCGACGATCTGGGCCGCGGCCCGGCTGACGGCGCGGATCGAAAGCGAGGAGAAAAGCCAGGGCAGGGCGCCGCCCAGCAGGAAGCCGATGAACACCTTGGTGTCGGAGATGCGGATGGCCTCCAGCACTTTCTGGCCCAGCCGCATCTGCACCAAGCCGACGTCGGTCATGAAGGAGGCGAAGAGGCTGACCGCGGCGATCACCGCCGAGGCGATGGCGATGCCTTTGGTGATGGCCTTGGTGGTGTTGCCCACGGCGTCGAGATCGGCCATGATCTGGCGGGCCTTTTGGGTTTCCTCGTCGTTGAGGTCATGCCAGGCCATTTCGCCGATGCCGTTGGCGTTGTCGGAGATGGGGCCGTAGGAGTCCATGGCCACGTTGTTGCCGGTGTGGCTGAGCATGCCGATGCCGATCATGGCCACGGCGTAGAGGATGGCGAGCGGCTGCGAGCCGCTGAAGAGCAGCAGGGCGCAGACGAAGCTGATGGTGATCACCACCAGCGCCCAGACCGAGGACTCCATGCCCACCGAGAGGCCGGAGAGGATGGTGGTGGCCGGGCCGGTCTTGGTCGCCTTGACGATCTCCTTGACGGGGGCGCGTTTGGTGGAGGTGAAGTAGGAGGTCAGCGGGTTGAAGACCACGGCCAGGCCGACGCCGATGCCGGTCAGCATGGCCAGCCGCCAGTCGCCGGCGTAGAGGACGGCGACCAGGAAGGACCAGAGGATGGTGTTGACGCTGGAGACTTCGTAGGAACGGAACATCGCCTCTTCGGCGTCCTTGGCGCGCAGCCACTTCAGCGGGAAGCGCTCCCAGATGGGAACGGTGAAGGTGCCGAGGATGGAACTGATCACGCCGATGCCGCGGATGATCAGCGGGTAGACGATCCAGCGCATTTTCAGCGCCGGATTGGGCTCGAGGGCGGCCAAGGCCAGGCCCAAGATCAGGGCCGAGACGATGGTTACCTCGTAGCTCTCGAAGATGTCAGCGGCCATGCCGGCGCAGTCGCCGACATTGTCACCGACCAGGTCGGCGACCACCGCAGCGTTGCGCGGGTCATCTTCGGGGATGTCCTTTTCCACCTTGCCCACCAGGTCGGCGCCCACGTCGGCCGCCTTGGTGTAGATGCCTCCGCCCACGCGCATGAACAGGGCCAGCACCGTGCCGCCGAAGCCGAAACCCAGCAGGGCGTCGGGAGCAGCCCTGCCGAAAACGATAAAGATCAGCGTGCCGCCAAGCAGGCCCAGTCCATCGGTGAGCATGCCGGTGACCGTGCCGGCGTAGTAGGCGATAGAGAGCGCCTCGTTGAAGCCGCGGCGGGCGGCGGCGGCGGCGCGCACGTTGGCCTGGATGGCCATGCGCATGCCCAGCTGGCCCACGAGCAGCGAGAAGGAGGCGCCCATGAAGAAGGCGATGGTACGGCCGACGGCGACCACGATGCGCGCCGAAGCTGTGCCGAATTCGGCGATCGCCTCGCGGCTGGGCGGAACCACGTAGACGCTGAGAAAAAGCACCGCGGTCAAAAAGCCGATGGCCGGCAGGATGGTTTTCAGCTGGCGGTTGAGGTAGCTGTCGGAACCGATGCGGATGGCGTTCCAGACGTCCTGCATCTTTTGTGTGCCCTTCTCTTTTTTCAGCACGATGCCGCGCAGCAGCCAGGCGTAGATCAGGCTGATCAGGGCGGTGATCAGAACACCGAGGATGGCCAGTTGCTCGAAGGCTCTGAGTCCGTGTCTGGCAAGACCGAGAATGTTCATCTGCCCTCCCTAGTCTCGTTAGGTGAATTTGTTGAAAACGAAACGAATTATTGGGGTTTCAGGGAAAACGGATTATATATCAGATGGCCGGCCGCTGTCAAACCGCGGTCACAGGCTGTTTTTTTCCCCGAAAAGCGGGGCGGGTTTGTGGCCCTATGACTGGTTTGGTTGGAATCTACCGTTGATCACGATCGCCTGGCAGCCTGGAGGCCGGGTTGAGATTTTTTGGGTGGCAGCGGTATAATGATGTCTCCAAGGAGGATGAATGAAAAAATTCCCCGTGATCCTGTTGCTGTGCATTGTCTTTGTCTCGTGGCAGCTGACAGCCGACGAAGCTCGGCTTCTGCGCTTTCCCGATATCAACAAGGACCTGGTCGCCTTCGTCTACGCCGGCGACATCTGGTCGGTTCCGGCTGCAGGCGGCGAAGCCCGGCACCTGACCTCCCATCCGGGGCTGGAACTGTTTCCCAAAATCTCGCCCGACGGCCGCTGGATCGCCTTTTCCGGCGAATACTCCGGCTCGCGCCAGGTCTACGTCATGCCCGCCGGCGGCGGCATTCCCCGGCAGTTGACCTATTACAACGATGTCGGCATCATGCCCCCCCGCGGCGGCTACGATTAGTATGTGCTGGACTGGACGCCGGACAGCCGGCAGGTCCTGGTGCGCGGCCAACCGCACGCCCTGGGGCGAGCGCATGGGCAAATATTTCCTGGTGCCCCTGGACGGCGGGCCTGGAAAAGCCGCTGCAGATTCCCGAAGGCGGCAGCGGCCGTTTCTCCCCGGACGCCAACAAGATCGTCTATACCCCCATCGAGCGGGAATTCCGCACCTGGAAGCGCTACCAGGGCGGCCGCGCCCAGGACATCTGGATCTACGACCTGGAGAACAAACGTCTCCCGGCGGCTGACCGATTTTGCCGGCACCGATCAGCACCCGCTCTGGTGCGGCGACAAGATCTATTTCGTCTCCGACCGCGACCTGACCCTGAATATCTACTCCTACGACCTGCAAAGCAAGAAGATCGAGCAGATCACCCGCCACAGCGAATACGATGTGCTCTGGCCTTCGGGCCGCAACGGCCAGTCTCGTTTACGAGAACGGCGGCTACCTCTGGCTGCTCGACGTGGCCAGCGGCCAGACTCGGAAGCTGACCGTCAACCTCGATTTCGACAACCCCAACCGTCCTGCCCTACTTCAAAAACGTCAGCGATTTCATTCCAGTCCTATGACATTTCGCCCACGCGGCAAGCGGGCGCTGTTCGAGGCCCGCGGCGACATCTTCACCGTTCCCGAAAAGGAGGGGCTGACGTACAATCTGACCCGCAGCCAGGGGGTGCGCGAGATTTACCCGGCCTGGTCGCCCGACGGCAAGTGGATCGCCTATTATTCCGACGCCAGCGGCGAATACGAGATATTACCTCGTTGACGGCGAAGGAGCCGGTCAACCGAAGCAGCTGACGCGCAACAGCCGCATCTGGCGTTTCCCGGCCAGGTGGTCTCCGGACGGCCGCAAACTGCTCTTTGCCGACAAGAACCAGCTGCTGCAGATCCTGGACATCGCCGGCGGTGAAATCACCCTGGTGGACCGGGCGCGGCTGTCACGACATCACCGATTACAACTGGTCGCCCGATTCGCGCTGGGTGGTCTACAGCAAGGACGGCGCACAGCGGCCAGGACGCCATCTGGGTCTACTCCCTGGAGCAGAAGAAAGCGTGCCAGCTGACTCGATGCCGTTTACAACGATTTTGCGCCGGCTTTTTCCCGCGACGGCCGGTACATCTATTTCCTTTCCAACCGCGACTTCAACCTGGCCTTTTCCGCATTCGAGTTCAATTACGTCTACACACAAAGCCACCCGCATCTACGCGTTTGGCCCTGACCGCGGATGCACCGCCGCTGTTCAGCGACAAGAACGACGTGGAGCCGGGCAAAAAGGAGGCCAGGCCAAGCCGGCGCCGGAAGCAGAAAAAGGAGAAAACGGCAGCTGCGCCTGCCGCCGAGAAGAAGGAGCAGGCGGCCGCCACGCCGTCCGTGCGCATCGATATCGGCCGGCATCGGTGAGCGGGTGGTGGCCCTGCCGCTGCCGGCCGGCGATTATCGCTCCCTGGCTGGGCGTCGAGGGCGGCATCTTGTACTGCCGGGACAACGAGATTCACCTGTTCAAGATCGGACGACAAGAAGGACAGCACTGCGTCATCAAGGGCGATTAGCGGCGGCGTGCTCTCCGCCGACGGCAAGAAAATCCTTTACCAGGCCGGGCAACCAATTCGGCATCGTCGAACTGAAGCCCGAACAGAAGGTCGGGCGACGGCGAGCTGAACCTGTCCGACCTGACCATGAAGATCGATCCGCCGAAGGAGTGGCAGCAGATCTTCAACGACGGCTGGCGCATTTTCCGCGACTGGTTCTACTCAGAGAACCTGCACGGCGTGGACTGGGAGAAGATGCGCCAGAAATACGGCCAGCTGGTGCCTTATCTGGGCCACCGCGCCGACCTGGATTTCATTTTCGGCGAGCTGGTGGGCGAGATCAACTGCCGGCCACTACCTACGTCAACTGGGGCGATTTCGCCGCGCCTGCCGCGCCTCGACACCGGCCTGCTGGGCGCTGAGCTGAAGGCCGACGAGAAGGCCGGCCGCTATCGTCATCGCCAAGATCTATGCCGGCGAGAACTGGAACGAGGCCACCCGCTCGCCGCTGACCGAGGCCGGGCATCGGCGTCAAGGAAGGCGACTACCTGATCGCGCTCAACGGCAACGAGGTGACGCTGCGGGACAATCCCTACCGCTTTCTGGAAAACACGGTGGGCAAGCGCATCTCGATCAAGGTCAACGGCAAGCCGGTTGGCGAGGGCGCCCGCGAGTACTGGATCAAGCCGATCAAGAGCGAGCTGAAGCTCTTTTACCTTGGACTGGGTGCAATGCGCGCCGCCAGATGGTCGACCAGCTGTCGGGCGGCCGCATCGGCTACATCCACGTGCCCAACACCTCGGTCGAGGGCAATGTCGAGCTGTACAAGGGTATTTACGCCTACAACAACAAGGAAGGCCTGATCATCGACGACCGCTACAACGGCGGCGGTTTCATCCCGGTGCAGATGAGCGACCTGCTGGCCCGGCGCACCCTCAACTACTGGGTGCGGCGCGGACTGGAAATGACCGCTGAACCGGCTGATTGCCCATGACGGGCCCAAGGCGATGCTGATCAACGGCTACTCCTCCTCGGGCGGCGACGCCTTCCCCTACTACTTCAAGAAGCGCAAGCTGGGCACGCTCATCGGCACCCGCACCTGGGGCGGCCTGATCGGCATTTCGGGCAACCCGGCGTTTGCCGACGGCGGCTCATTCAACATCCCGACTTTCGGCTTCGTGGACACCGAGGGCAACTGGACGGTGGAGGGCGAGGGCGTGCACCCGGACATCGAGGTGGTCGACCGTCCCGAGGCGATCGTGGCCGGCCACGATCCCTGCATCGAGAAGGCGGTGGAAGTCCTGCTGGAGCAGTTGAAGAAGAATCCTGTCAAGAAACCCAAGCAGCCGGCCGAGCCCAACCGCTCGAAATGGATCGAGAAGGAGATTAAGTAGAATTCTGAAATTTTACGGGGGTTGCGTCGGCAGCCCCCGTTTTTTATTCGAGGGTAATTTTTTTCTTTTGCACGCCGCCGCGGGTGGAGAGGAGGGAGATTTCCACTTCGGGCTTGGTGCCGACCGCCTTCACTTTCCAATGAGCTTCCTTCTTTTCGCCCGGTTTGAAGAAGCCCCATTCGATCTCTTTTTTACCCTCAACCAGTGAAGCGGCTTGATCCGCAAAGGAAATCAGGGCGCGATCCGGCTGGACGATTTTGATGCGCTTGGCCATCTCCAGGGCGGTGGGCAGCAGGCCGTCGTTGGTTGCCGTGAGGGTAATTTCGTAGATTTTGTTCTTCTCATCGGCCAGCTTCGCCTCGGCGGAAAGAATGGCCAGGTGCGGCAGCGATTTGGCCAGCAGCATGTTGAAGCGGGTCTCCCTGGCCACCCACTCCTCCAGGAACTCGGGCGGCGGGTTTTGCGAAAAGAATTTGGGGTTGAAGCCGCCGATCTCCACTTCGCCGAGCTGCGGATGGTTGAACTTCGTCCAGTTCTTGAACCCCTTGCCGGCCAGCGCCTCGTCGTTCCAGCGCAGCATCTCCAGCTCGTCCACCTTGCCGTCGCCGTTGTAGTCCTTGACCCGGCCGCCGCACCAGAGCTCGTCGCCGTACCAGACAGCCCCGTAGTAGAAGTATCCGAAATCGGGCGAGTGGCCGAAGAGCGGGAAGCCGTGCGGTTCGGCGGATTCCCCCTCGTTGCGGTAATACCCGCGACCGATGTTGGCGTAGTCCCAGTACACGTCGCCGGCATAGGGATAGGAGGTGAGCTTCTGGCCTTCCTGGTCGAAGCGGCGGTAGATTGCCAGATCGTCGGCGCACATCGACTCCTCGGAGCGCGAGGTCGAAGGCGGCCGCAGCAGCATGGGCACGGTGGTGTCCAGGGTCTGGCCGACCGCCACGTTGGGATGCTGCAGCAGGAAAAGGACGACGCTGCGCGTCTCGCTTTCCGAGAGCGGGTAGGCGCCGGCGCCCATTTGCGTCCAGCCGCGGCGAGTCAGGTCCAGGCCCGGCTCGGGCCGCCAATTTTCCGGATAATTGCGGTGCAGGTCGAGGCCGCCGATGCCATCCTCGTTGAAACGGCCGTCGCCGTCGTTGTCCACCCCTTCGCTATACATGCGGTAATCGCCCTTGCCCTCGCCCACCCGTTTCATCAGGCGCCTGCTCTTGTCCTCGGGGTTGATGATGAAGTCGCCTTTGCCTTTGCCCACTTTTTGGCGCAGCTGCATGATGAAGCCGTCGCCGTCCAAATCCTCGGCAGGGTCCTCGTCGAGCAGGCCATCGCCATCGTCGTCGTGGGGTCGCACCGTGCTGCGGTTGGACAGGGCGGTGTGGAGGTAGAGCTCCGAGCCGTCGGGGTTGTTCTTGACGCGCACGTAGTAGGCGAATCGGTCGAGCAGGTTGGTGATCTCCGGGTCCTTGCCGTGGTTGGCGAGCAGCTGCCAGGCGAAATAGAGCGCCGCCTCGGCGCCGGTCACCTCGCCCGAATGGCGGTTGCCTTCCAGAAACATGGCCGGTTTGTCGGTGTCGGTGCCGGTTTTTTTATTGGTCAAGGTCAGCTGCCAGATATCGCGTCCCTCGAAGCTTTTGTCCACGGCATAGAGGTCGACCAGGTCGGGGTGCTCTTTCTGCCATTGCTGCAGGAAAAAGAGTACTTCCTCGTACGTGTGGTAGTGCTGGAAATCGAGCACGCCCGGCTGGCGGGGCCTGGTCTGGGGATAGTCGATCAGCGGGAAAAAGCTCACGCCGTCCCGCGGGCCGGTCACCCGGTAATAGCGCGCGGGCCTCTTTTCTTGAGCCAAGCCGAAAAGGAAACAGAGCGCCACACCGAGGGCCAGCAACCCTTTCTTCATGAGACCTCCTTGGAGATTAATTGGACTCGGACAGGATGTATTCCTTTTTTTCAAACACGATGACGGCGGCGACCAGAAAAACAAGAGCGAGACCGGCGAGCATCAGCACCGACTCCAGCGGGCTTGAAGGTTCGAGGTGGAACATCAGGAATTTGTTCTCCTGGGGAAGGATCGGCAGCAGCGATTTGATCCAGTGGATGATGGTGAATTTCTGGGTGGAGCCCGGGAAAATACTGCACCACGCTCTCCCAGCCGAAAACGAAGAACAGGCCGAACAGGATCGATTTTTTCATGAAGGCGCCCGGCAGGGTGAACAGGGCGCTGTAGCAGAACAGGGCCAGCAGCCGACATGCCCAGGAAGAGCCGCAGCTCCTCCCAGGCCGCGGCTCGGCGCGGGCCAGGTCGCGCAGGCGGGCGATGAGGAAGGAGAGCAGAAAACCGCCGCCAATGAGCAGCGGCCGTGAGCAGGAAGGCGGCCAGGAATTTGCCCAGCAGGACGCCGCCGCGCGGAACCGGGCAGGTGGTCAGGTAGACCAGGGTCTTGTTGTCCAGTTCGTCGTTGACGATGCGAGGTGCCGAAAAACAGGGCCAGCACCGGGATGAGCAGCTGGAAGTAGAAGACAGCATGAACTTGGAGAAAAATTCCCGCGCCGTTATGCCCGACCTGCCGTTCGAACACTTTGATGACCAGCAGCACCAGCACCGGCACCAGGCAGAGCAGGATGAACACCGGCGTGCGCTTGGCCTTCCAGCCCGGAGCGAAGAAGGTGGCCAGAATCAGACGCCATGCGGGTGACCAGTTGTTCATGGTTATTTCCCGATCAGGTAATCGAACACGGCCTGCAGGTTGTCGTCGGGGGAGGTGATTTCGTCCGATCGTCCAGATTCTCCTCGACGATCAGGCGCATGCAGGGCGGTTGAAGAATTGGTCGCGCTGGTCGGTTTTGAGGGTGACGGCTGTGCCCGGTGCGTCGAATTCGACGCTGAGCACGATGCGCATCGCCGATCAGGCGTTCGGCCAGCCGCCGCGGCTGCGTTGCAGCGGATGGAGACCTGGTGGGGGTGGCTGTCGATCAGGCCGCGGATGCGATGGATGTCGCCCTTGGCGAAGATCTTGCCCTGGTGGATGAGGATGATCTCGTTGGTCATGGCCTCGATCTCGGGCAGGATGTGCGAGGAGACGATCACCGTTCTTGCCCTGCTTCTCCTATTCCTTGATCAGCTGGATGATGCGGATGCGCCAGAGCGGGTCGACGCCGCGCAGCGGTTCGTCGAGCATCAGCAGCTCCGGTTCATGAACGATGCTGGAGGCCAGGCGCAGGCGCTGGCGCATGCCGAAACTGTAGCTCTTGATCGGCCGCTGGTCCTGGCTCTCCGAGCAGGCCGACCGTGGCCAGGGCCTGGTCGGCTCCTGGCCGCCGCCTCGGGCCGGTGAAACCGTGCAGGCGGGCCAGAAGCAGGACGAATTGCCAGCCGCTCATCTCCGATGTAGGCGCTGTCGTGTTCGGGGCAGAAGCCGATGCGCGAGAAAAGGCGGGGGTTGCCGAACACCTCCTCGCCGAAGATCTGTCAGGGTGCCGATCTTGGGCTTGAGCTGGCCGGCGGCGATCTTAAGAAAGGTCGATTTGCCGGCGCCGTTGGGCCCGAGCAGGCCGGTGATGCCCTGGCCGATCTCCAGGTTGATGTCGCTGATGCCCAGGATGTTGCCGTACCACTTGGAAAGTTTCTCGGCCTGGAGGACGGCGGTCATGCGCTGGCCTCCGCTTTCTTGATGCGCCAGACGAGCAGCCAGAAGGCCAGACAGCGAGATCAGGGCCAGCGGCAGCAGCAGGCGAGAGCCAGAGCGGGTAGGTCCAGGCTCGGCTCACGCCGAAGAAGAAACTGACCCATTTGCTTGATGTTGCGCTGGCAGCGAGACAGGAAGAAGTAGTCGCTGTTGAAGATGTGTCTTCAGCATCTGGGCCAGGTTGTTGGAAAATGTAGACCAGGAAGATGGCGATCTGGATGAATTTGCGTGTTGGCGCTGAGGATGGAGAGGGCCAGGGTCAGCGAAGCCAGGAACAGGGCCACTCGAGCAGCGGGAAAGACCAGGATGCCAGCAGCAGCGGCGGCGAAACGGCCAGGCTGCCGGTAAAGATCATCTTGAACAGCAGCAGCAGGATGCCCGGCACCAGGGTGAAGAGCAGCAGGTAGAAGAGGATGATCGAGAATTTGCCCAGCAGGTAATCGCCGCGCGACAGGGGCCGGGAGAAGTAAAGGGGAAGAGCCTTGAACTTCAGGTCGGCGGAGATCAGGTCGGCGCCGCTGAAAATGCTGAGGATGATCAGCATGAAGATCAGAAAGCCGTTGGTGTAGAAAGTCTTGAACAGGGCGGCGTCGCTCTTCAGCAGCCGGACCAGCTCGCTCGAGGATCTTCAGTTCGGGCTTGGTGGAGACGTAGACGGCGGCGAGAAAAATGAAGAAGGTGGAGCCGCAAAAGGCGAAAGATGAACTTGGCGTATTTCTTTTTGAAGACGGCTTTGATGCCGTTGAGGGCGATGGGCAGCCAGTCGCGGGCCCGCTGTCTTCAGTTCCCCCTGCCAGTGGCTGTAGCCCTTTTCCCTAATGTCCATCGGATCTCTCCGATGACGTCTATGAAGGCGTCTTCCAGGGTGGTCTGGCTTTGTCGGAAATGGCGCATCTGCGCGCCGCAGCGCAGGGCCGACTGGAAAAGCGTGGCCGGCGACTGATCCGAGCGGCAGGCGCAGCCGCGACCAGGCCGCTGGTCGTTCTCCTCGATCTGGCAGCCCAGGCGGCGCAGCTCGGCCAGAAACGGCTCGCGCGCTCCGAAAACCTGGATCTCGTAGAGGTTGAATTTGTCCTTGTTCAGGCCGGCGATCAGATTCCTCGGCCACGATCCGCCCCTGGTTGAGGATCACCACCGCTGGCAGGTGCTCTCGATGTCGGGCAGCAGGTGCGAGGAGAGGATGATGTTCATCGCCTCCTTGCGGGCGATGTCGCGGATGAGTTCGAGCATCTCCTTGCGGCCCGGCGGGGTCCATGCCCGAGGTGGGCTCGTCGAGCAGCAGCAGCCGGGGATCGTGGACCAGCGCCTGGGCCAACTTCAGGCGTTGCTTCATGCCGGTGGAATAGGTATCCACCTGCCGGTAGCGCGATTCTTCCAGGCCGACGTAGTAGAGCACGTCGTGGGCCCGTTTCATCGCTTCCTGGCGGGGCATGCCGCTCAGCTCGCCCCAGATAGGCGGTTTCGCGAGACCGCATCCATGCCCGGGATCAGGCAGTCGCTTTCCGGCATGTAGCCGATGCGCTGGCGCAGCCGCTTGGCTTCTCTGCCCAGGTCGGTGCCGAAGAGGCGGCCGCTGCCGCCCTGGGGGCGCAGGAAGCCCGAACAGGAGCTTGATCAACGTGGTCTTGCCGGCGCCGTTGGGTCCGAGCAGGCCGTACACCCCTTCGGGCAGGGAAAAGCTGACCGCGTCGATCGCCTGGACGCTGCCGTAACTGAAGGAGATGCTGTCCAGTTGGATGAGGTTGTTTTCCATCTGATTGTTTATACGAAAATGGAGGGGGCGGGGTTCCGGTTTCCTGGATTTATCGGGCAATGAGCGGCAGCGGCAGGATGAACCCGATATTTCCTTTGTGAGGCCGGTATGGTATAGTCAAGGCGATGAAATTTTTTTTCAAACAGGAGAACAGCATGAGAAACAAGCGCTGGATTGTCTGGGTGGTGGCGCTGGCCCTGATGGGGCTGGCCTCCAACTGCAGCAAAAAAGAGGCGGTGGCCGGCAAGGCCAGCGCCGAAGATATGTTGCGCCTCATTCCGGAAAATCCGTTGGTTCTCTTCTCTTTCGACTTCCACCGCATCGCCGGACTGGAACTGTTCGACAAGATGACCGCCAATCAGCCGCGAGCCGGTGAGAAGGAAAAGCAGCCGTTTGCTTCTTACCAGGATTTCGTCAAGGAAACCGGCATTGATCCCAAAAAAGACCTGTACTTTATCACCATCGCCCTGTATGGCGACGTGGGGCCGGGCAGGGAAACCGATCTGCTGGCACTGGTCAACCTCACCTATGATAAACAGAAGCTGTTGCAGGTGCTGAAGAACAAGGGGCTGGCGCTCAGGGAAGAGCCCTACGGCGGCCAGATTCTCTATGCCGTTGAGGACCCCGAAAGGAAACTGGACAAGGAAGCGGCGGTCATGCGCTTGGCGTTCCTCAACGAGTGGAACATCGCCCTGGGCAAACCCGCCCAGGTCAAGGCGGCCATCGACCTGCAACAGGGGAAAGGCAGCAGCGCCGACAAGAGCAAGGTGCTGATGAATTATGTCAAGAAGGTCAACACCAACGCCATGTGCTGGATGGTGCTGGGCGCCATCCCCCAGTCGTTCAAGAACCAGGCGCCGACCGGTGCCGTGCCTTTCGACTTCAGCAAGACCGAGGCTTTCTTCGGTTTCGTCGATTACCGCAACCGCTCCATCGCGGCTGAATTCCGGCTGATTTCGCACAATGAGCAGGGGAACAAGCAGGTGGTGGACATGCTCAACGGCCTCAAGTCCATGGGCGCCATGGGCACGACCAGCAAGGAGCCGGAGCTGGCCGAGCTGCTCAACGGCATCAACCTCTCCAACTCCGCGGACGACATCCGATTAACGCTGAACGTTTCTGAGCAACTGCTGAACAAGCTGGGAGAAAAGGCCAAAGCCAAGGCCGAGTCGGTGATCAAGGCCCAGCCCGAGGCGGGCGAGCAGGCCCCGGAAAAGAAATAAATAAATCGCCATTTCCATACAAGTGGGGGCAAGGTGCCTCGTGCCCCTAGGAATAAGAAGGAGTAAGGAGTGCCCCTGCTTTCCGTCGCACTGCTCATTTTCGTCTACATGACGGTGCTGTTCGTTCTGGCACTTCTGCGCAGAGACAACAGCATCGCCGATATCGGCTGGGGCCTCGGTTTTGCGCTGGTCAGCCTCTATTCCCTGTTTCACGGCCGCTTTTATCATGCCCGCTCGCTGCTGGTCACCCTCCTGGTTTTGCTTTGGGCGGCACGGCTGAGCCTGCACATCCTGCAGCGCAACCGCGGTCGCGGTGAGGATTTCCGCTACCGTGCCTGGCGTCAAACCTGGGGCCGCTGGTTTGTGCTGCGCAGCTACCTGCAGGTCTTTCTGCTTCAGGGTTTCTTTATGTTCTGGATCGCTTTCCCGATCCTGCTCAGCCAACAGGACTCCGCATCCGCTCTGACCTGGCTCGATGGTCTGGCCCTGCTGGTCTGGTTGGCCGGTTTTGGCTGCGAGGCGATCGCCGACCGGCAGCTGGCCCGTTTCAAAAAGGAACCGCAGAACCAGGAGAAACTGATCAGCTCCGGTCTCTGGAAATACAGCCGCCATCCCAATTATTTTGGTGAAGCGGTGATCTGGTGGGGGATCTTCCTCTTTGCCCTGTCAGTTCCCGGCGGCTGGAAAGGCATTGTCGGGCCGTTGCTGATCACTCTGCTGCTGCGTTTCGTATCCGGCGTGCCCCTGCTGGAAAAAAAATACGCCGGCAACCCGGCCTTTGCGGAATACAAAAGACGAACCAACGCCCTTATTCCCTGGTTTCCGAAAAAGATATAAGAGATTCAGTTTTCTTCTGGCAGAGCCCAGAGGCAGTAAGTGCCCGGGCCGGCGTGAACGCCCAGGGCGGCCGCAGCCTGGATTTTATAGCAGAACTTTATTTTCAGGCCGCTCTTTTCCAATGCCTGTTCCACCCGTTCCGCGGTGTCCGGGTTGTCGGTATAAGCGATGCCAATGGAATAGGTGGCCTGGCGGTCGAGTTTTTTGAGGAACTTGCGCACGGTCTGGCGCACATGGTCGCGCGGGTTGAACAGCAGGCCCGCCCGTTTGATCAGGCCCTCGTCGAAATGAACCAGCGGCTTGAGCCGGGTATGGTGCGCGAGCCAAGCCACGCCGCGGGGTGCGCGGCCGCTGCGCGCCACGTATTCGAGATTGTCCAAATATGCCAGTGAGACGACCTTCTCCCGGAGCCGGCCCAGATGGGCGAGCGTTTCCTCCATGGTTTTACCGGCATGCAGCATTTCCAGGGCTTTGAGCACCAGCAGGCCGCTGCCCGCCGAGACATGGGTCGTGTCGAACAGGCTGATCCGCCCTTGGTCGTGGGCCGAGAGAAGCAGCGCCCCCTGGCGGGCGCTCTGGTGTGTGCCGCTGAGCTTTGCCGATAGGGTAAAGACCAGCACCCGGCTGCCCCGCTTGCAGGCGTCGCTATACGCTGCTTTAAAATCGGCCGGTGCCGGCTGCGAGGTTTTGAGCACCGCCGTTTTGTCTTGCAGCATGCGCCGGTACAGATCCTCTTTGCTCAAGTCGATTCGTTCTTGGAAAGGCCGGCCGTTGACCGTCACCGTCATGGCCACCACGCCGATGCGGTTCTCCCGTTCCACCGTGGCCGGTATGTCGATAGCCGAGTCGATGACCAGGGCCGGCATTTGGCGCTGGAACTGGGTCTGTTGGCTTTCCAGGTCTTCCACTTTGCGCGACTGAATAACGGCGTGTGCGTTCAACGCGTCTTCGATCGGTTGCGGTTGATCGGTATGGATATGGATGTTGCAGAGCCGGTGGTCGCCGGCCACGATCAGAGATTTGCCCAGGGGGGTGAGCAGCTGTTTGAAGAAATCGCGGCCTTGTTGCCGAGGTGCAATGACCCACTGGCAGCAGTATCTGGCCTCCGTGGCCGGGAGTGACATTTTGTGCGGATGAAGGTATTTTTCGGCAAACTCCAGGAAACGGTCTTTCTTCTCCTTGAAATAACTGGCCATGCCCTCGAAGAAAAGGTAGAAACCCAGGCCGCCGGCATCGATTACCCGCGCCTTCTTCAACTGCGGCAGCATGTGGCGCGTTTTTTCCAGAATCTCCCGCGACTTCTGGCGGGCACGGCTGAAGATCGAGGGAAAATGGTCTTCCTCGGCCGCGCTCTTCATGAACTCCTCGGCAGTGTGGCGGATGACGGTCAGGATGGTCCCTTCTTTGGGCTGGGCCAGGGAGTCATAGGTCTCGCTGGTGGCCCTCTTGAGGGCGGCGGCGAACTGGCGCGGCAGCAGCGCCTCGTGGCCCTCGATCGCCTTGGCGAAGCTGGAAAAGAATTGCGAAAAGATGACGCCGGAATTGCCGCGCGCCGACTGCAGCATGCGCGAGGAGAGGGCGGCCGTCAGGTGGTCCACCCGCTCCGCGGGAAGCGCGTCGATCAGTTCGTACAGGGGCAGCAACGTCAACGAGAGGTTGTCACCGGTGTCGCCGTCGGCCACCGGGAACACGTTGATGTCGTTCAGCTGCTGACGGTCCTTGACGACGTTCTCGATCCCCTTCTTGAAAATCTCTTTAAATTCTTTGGCGGCGATTATCTTCATGGAGGGCACTCGGTTTTCGGGACATATTCATCAACCCTATTTTACAAGATCGGCAGCAATTTTTCCAGTTCGTATCTGGAGAGCCTGTTTTTGCTGCTCTCTTTTTCCTTGCGGAATTCCGCGATCTCTTTCTTCTTGATGTGCAGGTAGTCATTGAGGAAGCGCTCGCCCACGACCTCTTTGACCAGTTTGCTCTTGCCGGCGCGCGCGACGGCTTCGTCCAAGCTGCCGGGCAGCGTGCCGATGCCCAGCTGGTTGCGTTTCTTGGCACTGAGGGCGTAGACATTCTCCCGGCTGGGCCGCGGCGGCGGCAATTTTTCCTCGATACCTTTCAGACCGGCCGCGATCATCATGGCGAAGGCCAGGTAGGGGTTGGCTGCGGGATCGGGGCTGCGCAGTTCCAGCCGCGTTTCTTTCTCGCGGCCCGGCTCGTAGTGGGGTTTGCGGATCAGGTTGGAGCGGTTCTGGGGGTCCCAGCAGATGTAGACGGGCGCCTCGAATCCCGGCACCAGCCGCCGGTAGGAGTTGACGAACTGGTTGAGGAAGAGGGTAATCTCGGGGATGTATTTGAACAGCCCGGCCATGTACTGGTAGGCCAAGGGCGACAGGTCGAACTCGTCTCGGGGATTGAAAAAGAGGTTGCGATTGGAGGCAAACAGCGACTGGTGCACGTGCATGCCGCTGCCGTTGACACCCAGCAGCGGTTTGGGCATGAAGGAGGCGAACAGGCCGTGGGCGCGGGCCACGCGCTTGATCACGTAGCGGTAAAGCATGACGAAATCAGCCATGTCCAGGGCGTTGAGGTAGTGGGCGTCGATCTCGTGCTGGCTGATGGCCACTTCGTGGTGGTCGTATTCGAACTCGTAACCCATTTCCGACAGGAAGAGCATGGCTTCCTTGCGCACCCGGCCGTGGCGGCCGCCGCGGAAGTAACCGCCTTCGTCCACCGGCAGAGGGCGGCCGTTGACGATAAGCGGATTGCCGTCCTCGTCGGCCTGGAAAAGGAAAAATTCCAGCTCCGGCCCGAGGTAGACGGCATCGGCGCCGGCAATCTCTTTGGCCCGCTGCAGCACTTTCTTCAGCTTGGCCCGGGAATCGTAGATATATTCCTCACCGTTGGCGGCGACAATATCGCCGAAGATCACCGCCTCCTTCCATTGGCGGTTGAAACCCGGTGTTTCCGTGTGATAGACCACGGGCAGAATGCGCACCGTGCGCGGGTCAAACAGGGCGATCTTGTCGCTTTCGTTGATCCGCTCCGGGTAGAGCGAGGAGGCGTCAAAGCCCTTGCGCAACGAGGCCGGGTCTGAACTGATGGTGTGCGCGGGCACGGTGAAGCTGCACTCCACCTCGCCGAGCAAGTCGGCGGTGATGAAGCGGACGAACTCGACGTTGTATTCCCCCTTTTTCAGCATGGAAACGAAATCGTCCAGGTTCTGAAAGTTGAAACACTTGAGCGGCTGTTCCCTGAGCGTGTCAGGCATGATTCCCTCCCCGTTTATGCTGAATCCTTAATGTAAGCCAATCACCGGAGAATGTCAAGGATGCCGCGCGCGCTCAGACTTTGAAGATAATATTCAGGTGGCAGAGGGTGAGCTCGTCGCTGTTCTGGAGTTCGTATTTGACTCCGGTGCTCAGTTTGTTGCCGTTGAGGAAGGTGCCGTTGATGGCGCCGGGCTCTTCCGAAAGGTAAAACTTGCCCTCGGACATGAATATTTTGGCGTGCTTGCGGGAAATGTATTTTTCCTCATCTTCATTGGTCAAGTCCACGTCGGGAACGAACCCGGTGGTGTAGTCGCGGCGGCCCAGGAAGGTCTGGACCTTGGTCAGCTGCACGGTGCGGTTGGAGCGCTGGATGACCAGGTAGGCGTTGATGTTCGGGCCGATTTTTTCCGAAGTGGTCTCCTCTTCCGATTTGGGTTTGGCGGCTTTCTCCTCCTCCAGCTGGGCTGTGGGTGCGCGGGTGAGCAGGGCTTTCTGTATCTTGAGGTGTTTTTCGCTCAGATTTTTCAAAATTTTAAGTGAGATGTCCGTGCTCTTTTTCATCATTTCAGCCAGGGTCAGGTAGGGGATCTTGATGATGTCGGCGTCTTCCAGAATTTCCACGCTGTAAGCGGCGTTTTGCTCGCTGTTCAGCGATTCCTCGCCGAAGAAGTCGCCTTTGGACAAGGTGAGAAGCACGAACTGGTCTTTTTCCAGTTTGAGCTGCGCCTTGCCCTTGTTGATGATGTAGAATTCGCTCTGGATGTCACCCTCTTTGTAAAGGACATCCCCGACCTTGTACTTGGTGATAAACTTTTTCAGCTCGTCCATTGGCTGCTCGTGTGGCGAAGGAAGGTATTGTATATAACAATTTTTTTTTTGTCAATTTGCAGCGGCGAGGCGGCGTTGCAAACTCTTGAGATTCCGGCTACAATGGCGGCGGACATGAAAGAGGAAGCCCTCGATTTTTCCTTCATCTATCCCCGGCCGCGGAGCGTGCGAGCGAGTGGAGAACGTGTCGATAGCCGCGAACTCTCTTTTCCTTTGGAGGTGGTCCGGAAATACGGTTTCCTGTTCAAGCATTTCTCCATTTCCCCAGCCGGTCGCGGCATTGCTGTCCAGTTCGAGGAGTCGAGCCGCCTGCAGCCCGAGGCCTACATCCTGGAAGCCGGGCCGAGCAAAATTCTGTTGCGCTATGGTTCGGGCCGCGGGCAATTCTACGGACTGAGCACCCTGCTGCAGATTGTCGCTTTTTTCCACAGGGAGAAAAAGACGCAGACGTTGCCCGCTTTTCTGCTCCGGGACGAACCGCAGCTTTCCTTCCGCGGCCTGTTGCTGGACGTGTCGCGCGGGGCGGTACCGCGGCTGGAAAGCTTGCAGCAACTGCTGTTGCGGCTGGCGCTGCTCAAGATGAACCACTTCACCCTGTATATCGAGGACACCCTGCTTCTGGACGAAAATCCCGAACCCGGACTGAAGAAAGACCTGCTGACCAAACCGGAGCTGGCCGCGCTCCTGGCCTGGGCGCGGCGGCTGGGTATCGAGGTGTTTCCCTCCCTGCAGGGGCTCTGCCATTTGCGCAATCTGCTGCGGCGGCCGGCGTGGCGCGGGTTGGCCTCGCCGCGCTCGGACGATTGCCTCGACCTCGGAAACCCGCAGGCCCTGGCCGCGATGCAGCGCTACCTGGCCGATATGGTCGAGCTTTTTCCCTCACGCCTGGTCAATATCGGCATGGACGAATGCTCCGCCCTGGAATCGGCCGAGGCCTACGGGGCGCACCTGACCGAAATGGTCCGCTTTTTGCAATCCAAGGGCAAGGAGATCATGGTCTGGGGGGACATGTTCCAGCAGTATCCCCAGTTGATTCCGAAAATCCCGAAAGCGGTTCGGATCCTCAATTGGGATTATTTCTTGGAAAAAAAGGAAGATTTCCTGGTCCGACTCAAACCCTTCCGCCGGCACCACCTGAGTCAGGTGCTCTGCCCGTCCACCTGGAGCTGGGCCAAATTCGTACCGGCCGGCGGTAAAAGCCTGCGCAACACCGCGGCCGCCTGTGCCGCTGCCGCTGAAGCCGGGGCGGAGGGAGTGCTGCAGACCTCCTGGGGGGATGACGGCAACGAGTATCTGCCGGCGGGCATTCTGCTGGCACTTTTTCAGACCGGCAATCTCTGCTGGAGCGGCAACGCCGCGCATCCCCGCGCCTTCGGGCTCTGGGCCACCGGCCAGGAGGCGCCCGAGCTTTTTTCGGTGTTCACCTTCCTGGGAAGGGTGGATGAACCTCTGACCTACACGCACCGCTACTATCTGTATGAGGATCCGCTGTTTGCCCCTTTCTCCGCGCAGGGTGAACCCCGTCAGGTCATCGCCCGCTACTACAAGGCGGCCGATTACCTGAAGAAAAAGAACAAGATCGCCGGCCCCTATGGGGATTACCTGGCCTTTGTACGCAGCCTTTACCAGTTGATCGCCGACAAGGTGGTTTTTTCCTCTTCGCTGTCCAGCCAGCTGACAGCGGGGCAGATTCCGGAAATCCGCGCCGCTGCCCGACAGTTGGTCCAGCAGCTGCAGGAGCTGAAGGAGCGCTACAGCCGTCTCTGGTTAAAGGAGTACAAAGCGGAAGGATTGTTCAACAACCTGAGCAAACTGGGGCATGTTCAGGAACGGCTGCGATATCTGGAACAGCTGGCCGCCCACCCGCGCGGGGGTGAGGAGCTGTTGGCCGCGTGGCAACGGTATGCGCCGGCGGCGCAGTACCCCGCCCGCGATTTCAACCAGATCTTCAATCAGTAAGCGCTGGGCGTGCCTGCAAAGGGGATCAGACTCCGTTGCATTTCGACCAGCCGCAGTTGGCGCAGGTGGGGCACTTTTCGTCGCTGCAGGCAGTTGCCGCAGACGGGGCAGTTGCTGACGTTCATGTCCTGGTGGTGGACCGTTGACCTTGCCGATGATGGGTTTCCAGAACCTTGGCGATGGCGTCGGGGATCGACTGGATCAGCTGGCCGTTGGTGAAGATCGGCTCCGCGCCGCCGATGCCCTTAAGCTGGTTGACCACTTCCTCGGTGGGGATGCCGCTGCGCAGGGCCAGCGAGATCAGGCGGCCGATGGCTTCGGCGTCGGCCATGGTCGAATAGCCGCTCTTGCCGATGGAGGCGAACACCTCGAAGGGTTTATCGTTGAAATAGGTGACGGTGATGTAGAGGTTGCCCAGCCCGGTGGAGATTTTGTGGGTGGTGGAGGGGATGGCATCGGGGCGGCCCAGCTGGGTTTGGGTTTTTCCTCGCCGACCTTGTTCAGCACCTGCAGCGGCGCGGCAGCCGTCGCGGTACACGGTGATGCCCTTGATGTTCATGGTCGAAGGCCGGCAGGTAGGCGCGCGGCGATATCCTCGCGAGTGGCCGCGTTGGGGAAATTGATGGTCTTGGAAACGGCGCTGTCCACGTATTCCTGGAACACCGCCTGCATTTTCAGATGATCGATCGGGCGCGATTTCCTGGGCGGTGATGAAGTAAGCGGGAGGGGTTGCGCCGGGGTGCTTTTCCTGCCACTGCTGGAACAGGGGATGGATGTCGCTTGATCTCGCCGTCGAGGATTTTGGAGATCACCTGGAAGGCAAAAATCGGCTCGATGCTGGAAGAGCAGCCCGCGATGCGCGAGATGGTCCCGGTCGGGGCGATGGTCAGCACCGAGGCGTTGCGCATCTTTTGGCCCTTGTAGACCGATTTTTCGATGTTGGGAAAATTGCCGCGCGTTCTCGGCCAGCGGCGCGACGCGGCGGACGGCTTCCTCCTTCATGAACTGGATGATCTTGCCGGCCCATGGCGCGCGCCTCTTCGCTGTTGTAGGCGGATGCCCATGCGGATCAGCAGGTCGGCGAAGCCCATGACGCCCAGGCCGACGCGGCGGTTGGACTTGGCCATGCGGTCGATCTGTCTCAGCGGGTAGAGATTGACTTCGATGACATCGTCCAGGAAGCGGATGCCGAGCTGGATGAGCTCGCGGAAGCTCTCCCAGTCCACCTGTTCGGGCGCATTTTTTTGAAGAAATTGGGCCAGGTTGATCGAACCGAGGTTGCAGGCTTCGTAGTCATGGAGCGGCTGTTCGCCGCAGGGGTTGGTGGCCCGGATGGGCCCCTGGGGCGCGGTGGGGTTCAGCTGGTTGACATTGTCGATGAAGATCAGGCCCGGATCGCCGTTGCTCCAGGCCGAATCGACGATCAGGTCAAACACCTCCTGGGCCTGCAACTGCCCGGCCACCTTGCCGTCCATGGGATTGACCAGGTCGTAGGTGGTTTTATCCTTTACCGCCTGGATGAAGGCGTCGGTGATGGCCACGGAGATATTGAAATTCTGGGCGGTGATGCCGTCGCGCTTCATGGTGATGAATGCCTTGATGTCGGGATGGTCGACGCGCAGCACGCCCATGTTGGCGCCGCGCCGGGTGCCGCCCTGCTTGACCGCCTCGGTGCCGGCGTCGATCACCCGCAGGAAAGAGACCGGGCCCGGAGGCGATGCCCTGGGTCTTGCGCACGAAACTGCCCGCCGGCCGGATGCGTGAAAAATCGAAGCCGGTCCCGCCGCCTTCCTTGTGGACCAGGGCGGCGTTTTTCACCGTATCAAAAATGCCGTCCAGAGAATCCTCGATGGGCAGGACGAAGCAGGCGGAGAGGCACATGTTCCGCTCGGCGCCGGTCAGGGTCGGCGAGTTGGGCATGAAATCCTTGTGCATCATGGCCTGGAAAAAGTTTTCTTCCCAGAGCTTTTTTTCGGCCGCGTGTCTTTTCGGCCTTGGCAATGAAGCGGGCGACGCGGCGGAACAGGTCGCGAGGGTTTGCTTTTCCAGGAGTTTGCCCTTTTTCATCTTTTTTGAAATAGCGGGCTTTCAAGAATTTTCATTGCATTTTCGGAAAAATTCTCCATCTCGGCTCTCCTCGCCGATGAATAAATATAGTTGCCGCCAAATTATAAAACGCTAAATATAGGGTGTCAAGATGTTTTTAATAAAAATTTTTTTTTAAAAAATTTCTTGACAAGCTTCTATTTATATATATATCATTGATGGGAGAAAATGGGACAAAATGGGATAAAGAACATTTCAGCGGCAGTTATCATCGCCAAGATTGATGACCGCGGCCGGGTCAAGATTCCTGCCAAATATCTGGCCGCCCTGCAAGAGCAGGGCTTCGGCAAAGAAGTGTATCTGACCTCGGTCAACGGCGACCATATCCTTTTCTATCCGATTAAGGTCTGGGAGGAGCATCGAAACGCGCATCGCCAGGCGATCCCCATGCGCGATCCCGATCTGGAGGAGTTCATCAGCCGCATCAGTTATTGGGGCAGCGAAACTGAGATCGATCCCAAGGGCCGCATCCTCATTCCCTCCGACCTGCGGGTGAGCAGCAAGTTGCGTGACGAGGTGCTGATCCTGGGCAAAATCGATTACATGGTGATCTGGAACAAGGACATCTTCGCCAAGCAGTACATGGGCGGTACAGTTCAGCGACGAGAAGCTGCAGAAGGTGGCCGAGGATTGCTCAATGAATTTTCTTCACTATCCCGTAATGAATAACGAGGTCATTGACGATCTTCGGCGGCACCCGGCGAACTCTTTTTGTTGATTGCACGGTGGGCGCCGGCGGGCACAGCTACTTCATCCTCCGCCAGTTTCCCCAGGCGCGGGTGCTGGGCTTGGATGTCGACGGCGAGAGCCTGCGGCTCGCCGCCAACCGCCTGGCCGAGTTTTCGGGCCGCGTGCATTTCGTGCAGTCCAATTTCCTTCGCCTCTTCGAAGACGTGGCCTGCGAGTGGGACGCGGTGGCCGGGCTGCTGGTGGATCCGGGAATCTCCCAGTGGCAGCTGCGCGATGCCAGCCGGGGTTTTTCCCACTCCCTGGAAGGCGGTCTGGACATGCGCAAGGATCTCAACTGTGGACCGACGGCCGAAGAGGTGCTTAACTCCTATTCGGAAGCCCAGCTGGCCGACCTGTTTCAGCGCTACGGCGAGGTGAAAAAGAGCGCCGCGATCGCCAAGAGAATTATCGAACGGAGGTTGTTTGAGCCGTTGCGCTCGGCCCTGCAACTGCGCACCATCGTGGAAAAGGTTTACCGTTGGCGGCCGAAGCCGGGTCGCCTGCATCCGGCCGCCCAGGTCTTTCAGGCACTGCGCATTCATGTCAATCGGGAGCTCGAAGGGCTGGAGGAGTGGCTGAAGAAAATTCCCCGTTGCCTGCGAACCGGCGCGCGCTTGGTGTTCATCAGCTACCACTCGCTGGAGGACCGTCTGGTCAAGCGGACCTTCCAGCTGTTGGCTCGCGACGGCAGCCTGCGATTGCTCAAGCCCTTCCCCCGCCTGCCATCGGCCTCGGAGGTGCGTGAAAATTCGGCATCGCGCTCGGCCCGCCTGCGGGCCGCCGAGGTGGCATGAAAGGCCGAACCCCGCATTCAACCTTCCGCTCCCTGCTACTGCTGGTGCTCTTGCTGGCCGGAATTTTTTTCATTTACACCAGCCTCAACCTGAAGAATATCGATTACGGTTACAAGCTGCAGGAGTTGGCCCAGCGAGAGAAGCAGCTGAGCGAGGAGATCGATCGCCTGCGGGCGGAAAGGGCCCGCCTCCTCAGTCTGGAGCGGGTGGAACGGATTGCCACCGAACAACTCGGTTACCGTTATCCGCAAGCCGATCAGCTGATCACGGTGAGAGAAAGAGCCGATGCGCATTAACCACCAGGGGAAGGGTCGGACTCTGTCCGTCTCGCTGTTTTTCTTCGGCTGGGTGGTGGTCATCGTTTTTTCCCTGTTCAAGCTGCAGGTGCTCGATTACACCCTCTACGCGGCCAAGGTCAAAGCCCAGAGCCACGTGTCCGAGAAACTGCACCTCAAACGGGGGACCATTTACGACCGCAACGGGGAAATTCTGGCCATCTCGGTCAAGGCCAAATCGGCATTCCTTTCCACCCGGGAGGACAGCGCGGCCGCGCTGCGCGTGTTCCGGCAGGTGAGCACCGCGCTCGCCCTTTCCGATATCCAGCGGAACAAGATTGTGGAGCGCATTCAACGGGGGGAGCGTTTCATCTGGGTCAAGCGCAAGTTGCTCGATGAAGAGTATGGACGTTTGCTGGATCTACGCTTCGCTGAAAGCGAGAGCGGGATTCTGAATTACCTCGACGAATACCGGCGAGTCTATCCCCAGCGCCAGACGGCATGCCACGTGTTGGGCGGCGTGGGCATTGACGAGCAAGCGCTGGCCGGGATTGAAAAGAGCCTGGACGACCAGATCAAAGGCCGCGGCGGCGAAGTTCAGGCGCTGGTCGATGCCCGCAAAAAAAAATTTCAGTTGAACTTGATTTCCCAGCCGCTGCCGGGCAAATCGGTCACCCTGACCATTGATACCACCCTGCAGTATCTGGTCGAGCAGGAGCTGGATAAGGCGGTCCAGAGCCTGGGGGCCAAGGGCGGTGCGGTCATCGCCTTGGACGCCCAGGATGGATCCGTGCTGGCGTTGGCCAGCTGCCCCGACTACTCTCCGGAAGAGTACAGTCAAACCGCACCGGATATCCTGAGAAACCGCGCTGTCTCCTTTCTTTACGATCCGGGCTCCACCTTCAAGATTGTCCTGGCTTCGGCGGTCTTGGAAAACCGTGTCTGCTCTCTATCCCAGCGCTTCAACTGCTTCAACGGCGTCTTCCAGGTCCACGACCGGACCATCACCGATGTCCATCCCTACGAATGGCTCAGCTTCAGCGACGTCATCATCCATTCCAGCAATATCGGCGCCGCTCAGATGGGGACGCGACTGGGCGCCCGGCGCTTTTCTGCCGCCATTGAGCGGTTCGGCTTCGGCCACCAAACCAACATCCGGCTGCCGGGCGAGGAGAGCGGTATTGTCAATCCTCCGGAGCGTTGGAGCGAGGTGTCGCTGGCTTTCCTCTCTGACGGCTACGAGATTTCCGTCACTCCCTTGCAGATGGCCCGGGCTTTCAATGTGCTGGCCTCCGGCGGCTTCCGGATGGAGCCGCAGATCCTGCAGGGGATAGAGGGCGGCGTACTCCCCCGTGGCGAGAAAACGCGTATCCTGTCCCCGGGGGTGGTCAGCCAGCTGGTACCGATTTTGTGCGGGGTCGTGGAACGGGGCACGGGTCAAAAAGCCGCCATTGCGGGTCTGCGCATTGCCGGCAAGACCGGAACGGCCAAGAAAATCCGCCAGGGCAAATACAGCGACACCTACGTCTCATCGTTCGGCGGTTTCTTTCCGGCCGAGGCGCCGCGGCTGACCATGTTCATACTCATCGACGAACCGGCCGGCATGTATTACGGCGGCGATGTGGCCGCCCCGCTGTTCAAGACGATCGCCGAGAAGATGTTGGCCTACTTGCGGCTCTTCCCCCGTTCGCTCGAGAAGAAATCGATTCAATTATGAAATGCTTGCAAGACCTGCTGACCGCCAGCGATGTGCTCGCCGTAAGGGGCGATGCCACTATCGCTGTCCACCAGCTGGCGTTCGACTCGCGCCAGGTCGTCCCGGGCGACTGCTTTGTGGCCCTTCGCGGTTTCCATCAGGATGGAATCGAGTTTTTGCCGGAAGCGGCGGCGCGCGGTGCGGTGGCCGTGGTCAGCAGCCAGCCGCCTTCCTCCGACTGGCCGACGCTCGTCTGGGTGCAGGTGAAGAACGACCGCCGCACCCTCAGCCAGATGGCCACCCGTTTTTTCGACAATCCCTCGCAGCGGCTGACGGTGATCGGCGTGACCGGCACCAACGGCAAGAGCACCACCGTTGCCCTCACGCAGGCGATTCTCAGCCGCCAGGCCCCCACGGCCTGGATCGGCACACTGGGCATGGGGTACGGCAGTGTGCTCGTGCCTCCCGCCCTGACCACCCCGGAAGCGCCGGATATTTTCCGCTTCATGGCCGAAGCGGAAAGCGGCGGCTGCCGCTATCTGGCCATGGAAGTGTCCTCGGCTTCCCTCAGCCTGTCGCGGGTAGCCGATATCTGTTTTGCCCAGGCCGTGTTCACCTCCTTTTCCGGCGAGCACCTTGATTTTCACGGAACGATGGAAAACTATCTGGAAGCCAAGCTGTCACTCTTCCGCAACCTGGCCAGCGACAGCTGGGCCGTCGTCAACCTGGATGACGCCCAGGCGCCCCACGTTATCCAGGCTTTAAACTGCCGCTACCTCGGCTGCGGATTCTCTCCCACGGCCGATGTCCGGCCCTTGAAGGCGGAATTCTCCCTGGAGGGCATCCGCGCCCAGTTGCAAACCCCCAAAGGCGAGATAGCCATCCGCTCGCCGCTCCTCGGCCGTTTCAATCTCTCCAACATTCTAGCCGCCGTTACCGTGGCCTTGATTCAGGGAGTGAGGGCGGATGAGATCGCCGGCGTGCTGGCCGATTTTACAGCCGTGCCGGGCAGGATGGAAGTGGTTTACCGTGGCGAGTTTTTAGGCATCGTCGATTTCGCCCATACCGATGAAGCCCTGCTCAAACTGCTGCAGCATTTGCGTGAGATTGTCGGCCGCCGCCGCATCATCCTGGTCTTTGGCGCGGGCGGCGAGCGCGACCGCAGCAAACGGCCCCGCATGGGGCGGGTTGCTGCGGCCCATGCAGATCTCCTCTATCTGACCAGCGACAATCCCCGCCGCGAGGACCCGCAGGTGATTCTGGACGAAATCGCTGCGGGTTTTCCGCCTGGGTTCACCCGTTTCGTCCGAGAACCCGACCGTTTCCAGGCGATCGCCGATGCCGTGGCCCAGTGCCAACCCGGCGACGTGCTGGTTTTGGCCGGCAAAGGCCACGAAGAGAGCCAGATCGTCGGAGATCGAGATTTCCCTTTCAGCGACCGCCAGGTCCTGCTGGAGATGGTCGGGAGGCGCCATGGCTGAGTTGCCGCTGGAAGAGATCGCCCGGGCCGTGGCCGGCAAGCTCGAGAACCCGCAGCCGCGGTTGGTGATGCGGGGATTCCACTTCGACTCCCGCCAGCTGCAGCCCGATTCCCTCTTTTTTGCCATCCGTTCGGAAAAAGATGATGGCCACCGCTACCTGCCGCAGTTGACCTCCCTGCCGGGGGTGGCAGCGGTCGTCGCCGACAAGGCCTCGGCCACCGGCCTGAATTTTCCCTTGATCCGTGTGGCCGATCCTCTGGAGGCGGCGCAGCGGCTGGCCGCTCACGTGCGCGAGAAGTTCCGCCGCTGTCGGTTCATCGGCATCACGGGCAGTGCGGGCAAGACCACCACCAAGGAATTCGTCTTCCAGCTGCTGTCCCATCGGTTCCGGGCGTTCCGTTCGCCGGTCAACTGGAACAACTGGCTGGGCCTGCCTTTTTCGCTGTTGCAGATGCGCGGTGACGAGGAGGCGGCGGTGTTCGAGTTGGCGATGAGCGATCCCGGCATCGGCGAGATCGGCCGGCTGGCAGGCATCCTGAAACCGGATGCGGCGGTGATCCTCAACGTGTTTCCCGTGCATCTGGAATTTCTCAAAACCATAGAGAATGTGGCCCGGGCCAAGGCCGAGATCCTCAACCATCTGACGGTGGACAGCTGTGCCCTGCTCAATGGCGATTTTCCGGTTCTGCGCCGTCTTATCAGCCGTTGCCCGGGGCAGAAGATCTTTTTCGGCCACCGACGCAAGGGCAACCAGGTGGTACTGCGGCAGGTGCAGCGCCGTGCCGAAGAAACAGAGATCACCATCGATTTTTTTGGTCTCAGCCAGAAATTCTCCGTACCGGTGGTTCACCGCTTGCACGTGGAGAACGCTCTGGCGGCCATTCTCATCGCCCGGCAGCTGGGGATGAAGCAGGCGGAGATTCAAGAGGCCTGCCGCTGCCTCATTCCCTTGGCCGGCCGCGGCACCCTGAGTCGCCAAAAGGGTTTCACCATCATCGACGAGACGTATAATTCCAATCCCGAAGCGCTGAAGCGGACCTTGGCCTGGCTCGATCAGGAGTTTTCCGTTCCCAAAGTCGCGGTGCTCGGGGACATGCTGGAGTTGGGCGAGGGCGAGGAGCGCTTCCATCGGCAAGTCGGCCGCTTCTTGGCCGGGCTCCATTTCGACTTGCTAGTCACTGTGGGTCTGCGGGCGCGGCAGATCGCGGCCGGAGCCAAAAAGGCTGGCTTCCCCCAGCGGCGGATCAGGGAGTTTTCCCAGCCTGAAGAGGCCGGTGCCTATTTGAAAGAGGCGGTAGCGGCCGGCGCGGTGCTGCTCTTCAAGGCCTCGCGGGGCATCGGACTCGAGAACGGCCTGGAGGCGTTCCTGAAATGAAGGCGCAGCCGCTGGCCGTCCTCGGCTTTGGCAGAACCGGGCAGGCCGTTCTGGACTTCATCCTGGCTCGGCAAAAAGATCTTCCCCTGTATTTATATAATGACGATCCTATCGGAGACAAAGAACTGCAGCGCCGCTACGAACAACAGGGGGTGCGCTTCCTGGTGGGCGGCGTCCATTTCCCAGAGTTGGAACGCATGCACACGCTCATCATCAGCCCGGGGATGGACGGCTGCGCGGAACGCTTTTCTCCGCTGCGCCGAAAGGGCATTGAAATCATTTCCGAAATCGAACTTGCTTCCCGTTGCATCCGCGCGCCCATCGTGGCCGTGACCGGGACCAACGGCAAATCGACCACTGTCAGCCTGGTCCACCACCTGCTGGCCCGCAGCGGCCGCGATTGCGTGTTGGCGGGAAACATCGGCGTCCCCTTGATCTCCCAGGTTAAAGGCATTTCTCCTCAGTCGGTTGTCGTGCTGGAACTCTCCAGTTTTCAGTTGGAGGAGATCGTCCGCTTCCGGCCAAAGCTGGCGGTGCTGCTCAACATCACACCCGACCACCTCGACCGTTATCCAAACCTGGACGCTTATCGGGAAGCCAAGCTGAATCTGTTCCGTAACCAGGGGCGGCGGGATAGTGCGGTCCTCAACGCCGATGATCCACTGCTGCGCGAAGCCTGGGAACAACGGGGCGGAGAGTTCTTGGGCCGGATCTTCTGGTTTTCCCGCGAGCGCGAGGTGGCGCGCGGAGCCTATTTGGAAGGTGACTTCCTGATCCTGCGCACGGGCCCGCGCCGGCAGCGGCTCTCGCTGGCTGCCAACCCCCTCAAGGGCATCCATAACCTGGAAAATATTCTGGCCGCGGTGCTGACCGTCTCTCTGTTGGGAGTGCGGCCGGAGGAGGCAGAAGCGGCGCTGGCCAGTTTTCAGGGTTTGCCGCACCGCATGGAGCATGTGGCCACCATCAACGGGGCGGAGTTTATCAACGATTCCAAGGCCACCAATGTTGATGCCGCTCTGAAATCGATCTCCAGCTTCAACGGCAACCTGGTGGTCATTCTGGGCGGCAAGGACAAGGGCGGTGATTTTTCGCTACTGGCCGAGCCCCTGCGCCAGCGCGTGGAAAAGATCCTGCTCATCGGCAAAGCGGCGCCGACCATCGCCCGACAGCTGGAGTGCCTGCGCGATAGATTCATCTTTGTTCGCGACCTGCAAGAGGCCGTGACCAAGGGCTACGAGGCGCTGCCCGGCCAGGGCAAGAACGGCGTGGTGCTTCTGGCGCCGGCCTGTGCCAGTTTCGACATGTTCGACAATTTCGAGCACCGGGGTGACGTGTTCCGGCAGGAGGTGCTCCGGTTGCAGCGGCAGGTGAACGATGGTTAAGGCGCTGGGTTTCGACCGCACCCTGCTGGCCGCCACGCTGGTGCTGACGCTGATCGGCCTGCTGATGATTTACAGCAGCACCATGATCGTGGCCAAGGAAAAATATCACGACAGCTTCTATTTTTTCAAGCGGCAGCTCCTCTGGCTGGCGCTCGGTTTGCTGGTCTTCGTGGCCATCGGTTTCCTGAGGCAGCCCCTCTACCTCAACCAGAGGATTGTGCTGGCCGTCCTCGGTTTCTCCTACCTGGGGTTGCTGCTGGTCTTCTTTTTTGAGAGAGTCAACAACACCCAGCCGCTGGGTGCGTTTCGCCGGTTTTTCCGTTCAACCGTCGGAATTCGCCAAAATTGCGGTGGTGCATGTACCTGGCCCTGATGCTCAGCAGGAAAAATTTGGACATCAACGTTCCCAAGAACCTGCTGCTGGCACTGCTGCCGGTCGGCTTCATCGAAGGTTTGATTCTCAAGGAGCCCGATTTCGGCACCTTTGTTCTGATTCTGGCCATCACCCTGATCATGCTGTATGTGTCCGGCCTGCGGTTGAAATACTTTTTTGTCTTTTTCCTGTTGCTGGTCCCGCTTCTGATTTCTGATTATCCGCAGCGACCCGGATGCGGCTGAGTCGTGTGCGGAGCTTCCTAAATCCCCAGGAATATTCCAGCACCTCGGGATTCCAGGCCCAGCAATCGATCCTAGCCATCGGCTCCGGCGGGCTCTTCGGTCAGGGCATCGGCAATTCCACTCAGAAGTTGTTTTTCCTGCCCTATGCCTATACCGATTTCATCTTCGCCATCATCGCCGAAGAGCTGGGCCTGCTCGGCGCCTTGCTGGCCGTCGGCCTTTTCTGCTTGCTCTATTATCTGCGCGGCATGGTCATTGCCCGCCAGTCGGAAAGCCCGCAAACTTACCTGCTGGTGACTGGGGCTGACTCTGTTGCTGGTCTTTCAGTCCATGATCAACATCTCGGTCGCGCTGTCGGTCTTTTCCCCACCAAGGGCATTCCCTTGCCGTTCATTTCCTCCGGAGGCACCTCCCTGCTCGGCGCCCTCACCATCACCGCCATCATCCTGAACGTCTCGCGGCATCGCAAAATGGTGTTCGTCAATGATTGAAAGCAGCCGCATCAAGAGAATTCATTTCGCCGGCATCGGCGGTCGGGCATGTCGGGCATTGCCGAGGTGCTGCACAACATGGGTTTCCAGATCTCCGGATCCGATCATGGTCGAGAATGAAACCGTTAAGCGCTTGCGGCGGCTGGGCATGCGCATCGCCATCGGCCATGGGCGGGCGAACGTCGGCAATGCCGAGGCCCTGGTCTATTCCAGCGCCATCGATCGATGCCAATGCCGAGGTGGCGGAGGCCCTGCGCAACAAATTGCCGGTCATCCCGCGGGCGGAGATGCTGGCCGAGCTGATGCGCATGAAATTTTCCCTTGCCGTGGCCGGTACCCACGGCAAAACCACCACCACCTCGATGATCGCCGCCATCCTCACCCAGGCCCGCCTGGATCCCACCTACGTGGTCGGCGGCAAGTTGAAGGTCGAGGGCAGCGGGGCCAAACTGGGCTCTTCGCGATTATCTGGTGGCCGAAGCCGACGAATCGGACGGCAGCTTCCTGAAACTCTTGCCCACATGGCCGTGGTGACCAACATTGAGAACGACCACCTGGAGTTTTACGGCCGGATGAAGAAAGCTGCGCCAGGCGTTTGCCGAGTTCGCCAACAAGGTCCCTTTTTACGGCGCCGTCATCCTCAACAGCGACTGCCCCCAGGTGCGTCGCATCATGCCACCGATCCGCAAGAAAATCATCACCTACCGGTTTCTCGCCGGGCGCCGATGTCCGTGCCGATCGCGTCGCGGTGTCCATGCTTTCCGCCAGTTATGAGCTGCTGGGTTATGGGGCGGCGCCGGGGCCGGATGCGCTTGACCGTGGGCGGCCAACACAATGTGGCCAACTCGCTGGCCGCCATCGCGGCCGCCCTGGAGGTGGGCATCCCCTGCCGACGATCCGCCAAGCCTGAACGAGTTCAGCCTGCCCGAACGGCGTTTCCAGGTGCTCTACGCCGACCGTCGGTACCTGGTGGTCGACGATTACGCCCACCATCCCACCGAGATCAAGGCCACCCTCAAGACCCTGCGCGCCGGCCGGGTGCCGGCGGCTGATCGCCGTCTTCCAGCCCCACCGCTTCACCCGCCTGCAGTTGCTGATGTCGCAGTTTGCCGCCGCCTTTGACGATGCCGACTGCGGTGATCGTGTCCAAGCTCTACACGGCCAATCAGCGAGGCATCCCCGCGTCAACGGCCGGGTGCTGGCCGAGCAGATCCGCCGCCGCGGGCATCCCCAGGTCCGTTATCTGGAGAGTTTCGAACGAGATCCGGGACTTGCTGCTCGGCCAGCTGCAGGAAGGGGACGGCTGTCGTTTTTCTGTCTGCCGGGAACCTGACCCGGCTGGCCCATGAATTCGCGCAGATACTGGAGCTGCGCCGCCATGAGAGAGATTGAGGGAAGCCGCCTGCGCTGGGAAGCCGAATTTTTCCGCAAAAGCGAACAACCTCTCCATCAGCCGTGAAAAGAAAAGAAAATCGATCCAGGTGCGGGGCGTGCACGTGGCGCTGCTCTTGCTGCTGCTGACCCTGGTCGGTTACGGTGTCAACCGCATGACCCAGTTCCTGCTGACCTGGGAACAGCTGCGGGTGAAGACGTTCCGCTTGCTGTCGGTACCTCGCTATCAGGGGGAGCAGGCGCGCGCCGTCCTGAGGCAGTATCGCGGCAACATCCTGACCCTGGACCTGGCGGAGCTGAAGAGTCGGCTGCTGCAGCTGCCCGAGGTTCTGGAAGTGGAGCTCAGCCGCGTGTTGCCGGCCACCGTCGAGGTCTCCTTCCGCTTGCGCCAGCCGCTTTTCCAGTATTATCAAAACGGCGCCTTTATCATTCTCGATGAGAACGGCAAGGAACTGCACCGGCAGGATGCGGCCGACGAAGGGCTGATCGTGATTGCCCACGCCCGGCCCGAGGAGGTACCTCGGATCGTGGGCCAGGCCGAGGCACTGAAACGCATCCGCGAACGCCTGGAATATGTGGGATTTTCGTCGCCGTACGGTATCGAATTAAAAGTGAAGGGCGTGGCGGAGCGGATCTACCCGGGTGAGGGCGATCTGGCCGAAAAGCTGGACCGCTATTTACGCGTCCGGCCCAAGCTGGCCCTTGCGGAGGGGACGATCAGCTATGTCGATCTGCGGCTGGATGATCGCATCTATTTTGCCACCTGGGAGCAAGGAGGCGTTGCCCATGAAAGATAATTTCCTGGTCGGGATCGACATCGGCACCAAGAAAATTTGCACCCTGATCGGCCAGATCAAGGCCGATGAAGAGAAAGAGGAAGTGGAAATTATCGGTTACGGTTTGGCCGAGTCGCGGGGCCTGAAAAAGGGTGCCATCGTGCACATGGAAAAATCGGTGGAGGACATCAAGAAATCGATCCGCGAGGCCGAGCTGACCGCGGGGGTGATGATCGAATCCGCCTACGTCAATATCTCCGGCAAGCCATATCCAGAGCATCAACGCCAAGGGCAGCATCAACATCACCGGTCGCAGCAAGGAGATCACCAAGGAAGATCTGGACCGGGCCATCACCCACGGCAGCGCCATCCTCCTGCCCAGCGATCGAACCATCCTCCATGTCCTCCCCCAAGAATTCATCGTCGATTCCCAGGACAGCATCAAGGACCCGGTGGGCATGGTCGGCGGAACTCTGGACGTCTACCTCCACATCATCACCTCCTCGCTGACCTCGACCAAGAACTTGCTGCTCTGCCTGAAAAAGGCCAAAATCAACGTGCAAAAGACGGTGCTTTCCCACATCGCCGCCGCCGAGGCGGTGCTCACCCCGGACGAGAAGGAACTGGGGGTACTGCTCATCGACATCGGCGGCGGCACCACCGATATGGCCGTGTTCGATAAGGGTTCGCTGGCCTTTTCGGCGACCATTCCGGTGGGCGGCGACAACTTCACCAACGACCTGTCCATCGGTATTCGCACGGCCATTGACCGCGCCGAGAAGATCAAGCGGCGTTACGGCTGCGCCACCGATCCCAATCTCAAGGATGAGACCATCGAGGTGGCCAGCGTCAGCGGCCGCAAGTCGCGGCTGATCCCCACCTCGATTCTGATGAGCATCCTCAAACCGCGGGCGGTGGAAATTTTTGAGATGGTTAAGAACGAGATCGACAGTGAGGGATTCCAGAATTCGATCAATGCCGGTGTGGTGATCAGCGGTGGTTCGGCACTGCTCGATGGGCTGCTGGAGATCGCCGACAGTATTTTTGCCGTGCCCGTGCGGCATGGGTACCCCGATGGGGGTCGGGGGGCTGATCGACAAGGTGAATACGCCCGATTTCGCCACGGCGGTCGGCCTGCTCAAGTACGGGTTCGCCGACATGAAAGAAAAGGGCACTCTGCTCAAGCATCAGGGTGGTCCCTGGAAAAAAATCAAAGATTTTTTCGGAATCTAGGAGGCGACGATGGACGAAGAAATCAAAATCCTTTATGCCAAGGAAGAGAAGCGGGGCGCCGTGCTGAAGGTCATCGGCGTCGGCGGTGCCGGCGGCAATGCGATCCAGCGCATGATCGACGAGCAACTGAAAGGAGTCGATTTTGTCGCCATCAACACCGACGCCCAGGTGCTAGTCGGATCAAAGACCCCGCCGTCCGCCTGCAGATCGGCGAGAAGATCACCAAGGGCCTGGGCGCCGGCTCCAACCCGGATATCGGCGAACAGGCGGCGCTGGAGGACACGGACATCATCATCAACACCCTCGAAGGCGCGCACATGGTGTTCATCACCTGCGGTATGGGTGGCGGCACCGGTACCGGGGCGTCACCGATTATTGCCAACCACGCCTCTACCATGGGCATCCTGACCGTGGCCGTCGTCACCAAGCCTTTCCTGTTTGAGAAAGAGAAACGCATGCAGCGTGGCCGAAGAGGGCATAAAAAATCTGAAGGAGAACTGTCGACGCCATCATCGTCATTCCCAACCAGCGTCTGTTGGAGTTGGGCGATCCTCACATCACCTACAAGGAAGCCTACAAAAAGGCCGATGAGGTGCTGCTGCAGGCGGTCAAGCGGCATCGCCGACATCATCAACAGCACTGGTTGCCAGAACGTCGATTTCGCCGATGTCAAGGCGGCCATGGTGGGCAAGGGCATGACCCTGATGGGCAGCGGCGAGGCCAAGGGGGAGAAGCGAGCCGAGGAAGCCACCCACAAGGCGCTCAATTCACCGCTGCTGGACAATGTGTCCATTCAGGGCGCCACCGGCATCCTTTACAACATCACCGCCTCAGCCAACCTGACCCTGCGTGAGATTGAAACGATATCCGACATGATCACGCGCCAATGCCGACATCAACGCCACCATCAAATTCGGGGTGATCGAAGACGAGACTCTGGGCGAAACCCTGCGGGTGACGGTGATTGCCACAGGCTTCAAGGAGGAGCAGCGCCCGGGGATGGCCGCCAAGCCCAAGACCCCGACTGGACCGCTGCACCGTGCCGACACACCGCAGCGCCAGCCGACGCCGCAGATGTTTTTGAGCAAGAGCCGTTATTCACCGGGCAGCGTCGACATCAGCGGCTATGTCAACGAAGGCACCATGCCCAGCATGATGCATGGGCCTGAAGATTTCGACGACCCCCTGGATATACCCACCTTTCAACGTCAGAGCGCCATGCGCAAGAAATGATTGCGGTCGATCTTCTGGTTCAGAATATCCGCCAGCTGGTCAACCCGGCCGATGACCAGGCGGTGCGCGGGCCTGCGCTCAGCGCCCTGAGGTTGCAGGAGCACGTCTGGCTGGCCGCCCGCGGCGAAACGATCGTTTTTATCGGCAGCGCAGAAGAATTTGGCCGGACCTGCCGCCTGTCCAAAAAGGCTCTGGCGATCGATGCCTCGGGATTCGTTGTGCTGCCGGGCTTGGTCGACTGCCACAGCCACCTGCCGTTTGCCGGCTCGCGCCAGGACGAATTCCAGCTCAAGCTGCAGGGAGTGAGCTACCAGGAGATCGTCCGTCGGGGCGGCGGAATCCGTCAGACCGTCCAGCAGACCCGCCAGATTCCGGCAGACGAACTGGTCCTCCTTTGCCGGCAGCGGCTGGATGAGATGCTCTTGACCGGCACCACCACCCTCGAGGCCAAGAGCGGTTACGGTTTGGATCGGGAGGGGGAACTGAAGCAGCTGGAAGTCCTGCAGACCCTGAGCGGCAGCCATCCCGTCGAGATTGTACCCACTTTCATGGGCGCCCATGAGATTCCCCCCGAATACGCCGGCCGCAGCCGCCAGTACCTGGATTTCCTCTTGGCCGAGGTGGCGCCCCTGGTCCGCCAGAAAGGCCTGGCGGAATTCTGCGATATCTTTTGCGAAGAGGGCTATTTTTCGCTGGCGGATGCCGACTATTACCTGGAGCGCATGGCTGACCTGGGGTTCAGGATCAAGGTACACGCCGATGAGTTCACCTCGAACGGCGCCGCCGCCCTGGCCGTTCGCCGGAACGCTGTCTCGGCCGAGCACCTGATCGCCGCCACGCCCGAGGAAATCAGTGCCCTGTGTGGTTCGCCCACCGCCTGCGTGCTGCTTCCGGGCGTCTCTTTCTTTTTACGGCTGAACCGCTACGCGCCGGCCCGGGCCTTCATCGAAGGGGGCGGCATCGTCGCTCTGGCCAGTGATTTCAATCCGGGCAGCTCGATGATATCCTCGCTGTTGTTCATACTTTATCTCGCTGTCTTCCAGATGGGCCTGACCATCGAGGAGGCGCTGAATGCCCTGACCATCAACGCCGCTTATGCCATCGGCCGGACGCAACGCCTGGGTCCCTGGCTGCAGGCAAACGGGCGGATCTGCTGCTGCTGGACATACCCGATTACCGCATCCTGGCCTACCATCCCGGCTCCAACCCGGTGCACACCGTGATCAAGGCCGGCCGGCTCGTGGTGGAGGAGCGGCGACTGGCGTTTCGTCCGCAGGGGAGGTGATTATGGTACGCAAGGCTGCTGTGGCCGGCTATTTTTATCCGGGGAGCCAAGCGGAGCTGGCACAACGAATTGCAGCGGCTCATCCCCTCCGGAATTAAAAAACAGCGGGTGCGGGGTTTGATGGTACCGCATGCCGGCTACCTCTATTCGGGAGGCTGTGCCGGCAAGGGTTTTGCGCGGGCGGAACTGACGCCGACCGTGGTTATCCTGGGCGTCAACCACCGGGGCCGCGGCCATCCCTTTGCGGTGGACGGCCACGATTCCTGGCAAACCCCTTTGGGCCTGGTCCAAATCGATGGAACCCTGCGCGACCGCCTGGTGGCATCCGCTCCCATGTTTACCATCGATTCGGAAGCCGGCTTGAGCGAGCATTCGCTGGAGGTTCAGGTTCCTTTCATTCAGTATCTGCGGCCGGACGCTCGCATCCTGCCCGTGGTCGTTGCCTCGCACCAGTTGGAAGAGCTGCTGGCTGCCGGAACTGCTCTGGGCAAGCTGCTGGCCAGCGAGGCGGGATTGATGATCGTGGCCTCCACCGACATGAGCCATTACATCGCCGCCGACGAGGCCCGCCGCCTGGACCACCAGGCGCTGGAACGGGTGCTGCATTTGGACGGAGTCGGCCTCTTCCAGGTGGTCTCCCGTTTGGGGATTTCCATGTGCGGTGTGGCGCCGACCACCATGATGCTGGTGGCAGCTGCCGAGGCCGGCGCCCGCAAAGCCGAGTTGGTCGCTTATACGAATTCGGGTGAGGCGACGGGCGATCCCCACGAGGTCGTGGCCTACGCCAGCGCTCTGGTCTACTGACCGGTATTTTCCCCGCCGCTTATTTCACCGTCGCAGGGCGGCGGTCTGCAAAGCAGCGATTGAACCGTGGCGGCGATTTTATTATAATGAAGCTCCATGGGACTGCGCAATTTGTTGCTGGGATTGGTGCTGGCGGCCGGAATGCTGGGCTGCAGCCCGCGTGAACCCCGGCTGATCCCGGAAATCTCTCGTGCTCTCGCTCAGGAGGAATTGCACGCCTGGCCGGCAGGGGTGCTCTGCCCTTGGATTTACGCCTATGGCCAGGAGATCATCCTGGCCGAGCGCTCCGGTAAGCTTCTCCGTTTTGATGTGGCCAAAAAAAATCTTTCCGGCGAGTTGGCCCTTCCCTTTCCGGTGGCTGAACGGATTTTTTCCCAGGATGCTTATCTGGCCCTGGGTGAACAACAAGGCGACCGCTGGGCCGTGCTGGACCTGCGGCAACAACAACCGCCGCGAATACTGAACCTGCCAACGGTCCGCCGCATCCTCGCCCTGGATTCCCGGTTTCTGGCTTTCATTTCCGATCAGACGCTCCAGGTCTGGGAATGGCCGGAAGAGAAAAAATTGGCTTCCCTGCCGGTTTCTGCAGAGAGCCCCGTTCAATGCTGGCTGTCAGGTTCGACGATCCTGCTCCTGGTCAACGATCACATCCACCGTTTGCAGCCGGCAGTTGGCGAGCGTAAGGAAACCATCCTTCCCGCTCCTCCAGCTTCGGGGGTTCTGGCCGATGACGACTCTCTCTATTTCGGCTTGTCCGGCCGTCGGCTGGTCAAGTTTTCCCTTGAAAAAAATCGGATTGAGTGGCAGAGGAAACTGGCCAATTCGCTCACTCATGCGCCTTTGAAAATCGGTTCGCTGATCGCTGTGGCTCCGGTCGATCCCACGATCAGCTTCCTCAACAGCCATGGCAGCGTGATCTGGTGGGCCAAACTAGATTCGCCTCCTCGGCTGCCGCCGCTGCGGATGCGGGAAAACGTGGCGCTGCTGCTGGACAACGGCACGCTGGCCTTTGTTCATCCCCGCAGTCACCAGGTTGTTCCCTTCAAGCTGAAACAAGAGCTGGTCAGCGGAGTCGTGGGTGTCGCCGGTTACCTCTATTTTTTACAAGCGGACGACTCCGGCCTCAAGCTGCTGCGAGTCGGCAACCGCTTAGGCGTTGATATCGTCATCCATCCGGAAGGTACCGCCTTTGCAGGGCAGTCGCTCAAAATTTCCTTGACGCCGACCAACCTCATCCGGCCCCGGATAACCGCCCAGATCTTCGCCGACTCTCCAGCGCCTCTGTTGGTACAAAACCGGACGAGAAACCGGCCGGCCCATTTTTACTGGATGCCTGAGCGGGCAGGCCGCTACCGCATCCGCGTCAGCGCCCGGGCGAACAACATCGCCACAGAAAACGAAATCGTTTTTCAGGTTGCCGACTGGCAGGAAATTGTTCGGATGCTGATTATTCGCCTATGACGTTCAAGGCTGATGATGGAGGTGCGAACATATGAAGGTATTCATCCTGTGGTGGGGGGTGCTGGGCCTGCTGGTCAGCCGGCTCCCCGGCCAGAGCTACCCCCGGGCCGTTCTGGAGACCGAGAAGGGGACCATTGTCTTCCAGATGTTTACCGGCGTCGCTCCCCGCACCGTGGCCCGCATTTCTTTTCTGGCCAACAGCGGTTTTTATGACGGCATCCGTTTCCACCGGGTGGTGGCCAACTTCGTGGTCCAGGCGGGTGATCCCGGTGGTACCGGGGAGGGCGGTTCCGGGCAGACTATTCCGGCCGAATTTTCCCAGCTGCATTACCTGCGCGGCAGCGTCGGCATGGCCCGGGATGAGGCGATCGACTCCAATGACAGCCAATTTTTCATCTGCCTCTCCGAGCAACCCCATCTGGACGGGCGCTACACCCTTTTCGGCCAAGTGCTGGGGGGTTTCGAAGTATTGGACCGCATCCAAAAGGGCGACCGCATCGTACGTTTCCGGGTCCAGGACAAATGAAGCGATCCGGAAGGAAATTGCCAGGAGCCTACCTGACGCACCTGCGGCAGGCGGGCCTCGAGTATCACGAACGCTGCGATATTCGGCCTTACCTGACGTTTCGTATCGGCGGTACGGTCCGGCTGCTGGTCAGCGTCCATTCCCAGGCCCAGTTATGCACCGTCCTGCAGCCCCTCTGGAGTGCGGGCTATCCCTTCCTGGTCATTGGCGGCGGCTCCAATCTGGTGTTTCCCGGCGGCCTGACCGAAGCGGTAGTGGTGATCAACCGCTCCGGCCGGGTGCGGCGGCTGGACGAACGGCGCCTGCGCGTCGACACCGGAGTTCGCATCAGCCGCCTGCTCTCCTGGTGCGTCCGCCAGGGCGCGGGCGGATTGGAATTTCTGGCTGGCATTCCCGGTTCGATCGGCGGCGCGGCTGCGGTCAACGCCGGGGCTTTCGGCAGGTCGCTGCAGGATGTGCTGCTGGCGGCGCGCATCCTGGACGGTCACGGCCAGGTGCTGGAGGTGGGCGCCGGCTATTTCTGTTTTGGCTATCGCGATTCGCAGTTCAAGCGGAGCGGGGAGGCAATCCTCCAGGTCACCCTCCAGGTGCAGCCGGAAAGTAGCGGGACGATTTCCGAACGCATCGGTCGGCACCTGGAGTACCGCAAAGCCACGCACCCCTCTTACCGGCTCCCTTCGGCCGGCTGCTTTTTCAAGAACCCGCAGGTCGGCGACAGCCGTGTATCGGCCGGCCGGCTGCTGGACGATTGCGGTATGAAAGAAACGCGAGTGGGGGATATCCAGGTGTCGGCGCTGCACGCCAATTTTCTCATCAACCGGGGAGGCGCCACGTTTGCCCAGCTCCAGGAAGCCGAGCGGAAAATCCGCGCCCGCGTTTTCCGACAGCAAGGGATTACCTTGGAACGCGAGGTGATCTACGTCTCGAACCGGGGCGAACGCTACTGATGGGAGGGCTTGATAAAAATTTTCGTTATTTTTGAATCAATTCCTTTCAGAATTCGGTGAACGCGGCGAGATAGATTTTCATGTATGGCCCATTTGAAAGCCAAACTCTGTATTCGCTTTGAGCGGAATGGGTCTTGGCCCTGAACCATGATCCGGGGACTTCTCCGGAAAAGGCGCCTGAATTCATAAGAGATTTTTTTTCCATTGCTGAATGTATCGTAGGTGTAGGGCCAGACCATTGAATCAAGGCAGCCGTTTTGCTCGAGCTTGGCTTGGTATTCCGAGAAAAGCGATAGAAGATCAGGACGGTTTGAGAGTGTGTATCTCGACATGTGCGAAGAGATAACTCCTTTTGCGTTTGGCTGGAATCCGCTAAAATGAAAAAAGTACATGGGTTCTCCATTGCAGAGCCACTGGCCATCGTTGCGGGTCAGGGTTCTGCTGTGCAGGTTCCAGTAGGCAACGTTGTATCCCGGACGCCGTTCTATGAAAATATTGGGAAACAGGCCAATGGCCAGATCAAAGAACCGCTGATCTGCTAAATAACCTTTGGTGTGCTCTTTGACACATTTGTTATACAGTTTCCTTTTTAGCCAGTTCAGGACAGAAAAAGCATTGGCACTTGAGTTTATTCCCAGGAAGCCAAGATTAAAAATTCCCGATAACAATATATGGGTATCATCCGGTTGCAGGTCGTCTTCAGGGTAGTCCCTGTCCAGGTGCGGGATCAAAACCATATCGTGGTCATCCAGAACATGGAAAAGTTCCTTCAGCGTGTCGGTCACATAAATGTCCGCATCCATATACAGGATTTTTGTCGCACCTTTCATTTTTATCAAAAAATCCAGGAAAAATGGTTTAAGTGCGCAACAGAGTTCCAACGCGTCATATTTGAAGCAGAAATTTTTCTGATCCGGGATGTTCAGCTCTTCCAATGAGACCAGATTAAAAATTTCTTTCTTTGGGTCAATGAAGCCATGCCAATCGTCTACGACTAACACATAACATGCCGTGTGGGGATGAAAAACCTGAACCGACTGAACCAGCGTCCGGGCAAACGAAAGGCAATTCTTGGTGATGATGGTGCCAATGGCATGTTCACCGTTCATGCGCGGCTCGGGGATGCGGTTATGCTTTACTTAATGCTTTTTGAGGATGGTATCAATAAGTTTTTTTCCGGAATTCATCGGAGTTTTGGGAACGCTTGTCGCGGAGGCCTGCTTGGTGGCTGTCCAATTCCAGGTATCGGGGGTGGGATTCCCGCTTTCAATGAATGTGGAGGTACCGGACATGGTGTTGGCATCCGTAAATGTACCGGTGAAGGTCCAGTTATAGCCAGAAAATGTGGATTTCATGGAGACGTTTTTCCCGTCCACTGTATAGCTGCCGGCACCATCGCCATAATTTTGAATCTGGTAAGTTCCCGATTTCTTGCTGCCCGTGAACGTGACAGGATCCCAGGTCTGATCCAGGGCATTGCCTCCTTGTGCGGTCATGACGAACGTCCATTTGCCGGTGATGTCGTATTTGGACTTGGCAACCACCAGGACCAGCACCGCCACTACGGCAGCCACGGCCACGACGCCGACGATGATGGGCAGGATGGAGTGCTTCTTCATTTTAAAAATCCCTGTCGACTCCTGCTCGATCATGCCGGTCTCTTCGCGCTCGCTGTTCAACGTCTGTTTGTTTGGGGACGGATCTGGCGTCTTGGCCGCGTGCAACGGATGGCTGGAAACTTGAAGTAAATATAGGAATGCAAAAATAACCGTCAGGGCAATCACCTTTTTATGGGCTCTACTAAAACGCATGTTCCCTCCTCATAATAAAAGGTTACTTGACCCCATTCAAAAAGTCAAGGATGTTGAAGAAAATATTGCTTCTCTATTTATTCCCCCGGTCGTTTTACTGGCGCAGGGACTGGGCCAGGGTGAGGGCGATGACCGAGGCGCCGGCCTTGCGCAGGACCTGGCTGCAGGTGCGGATGGTCGCACCGGTGGTGTACACGTCGTCCAGGAGCAGCACGGTTTTTCCCTTCAACAGGTCTTTATCCCGAACCTGGAAGGCCCCTCTCAGGTTCTTCAGCCTCTGCTTAGCGGCGAGCCCGACCTGGGGCGGCGTGCTTCTGGTTTTGTGCAAGCAGCGGTCGAACAGGGGCAGGTTCAGCCGACGGGCCAGCAGCCTGGCCGTTTCGCCAACCGGGGCGAATTCCCGTCGGCGCCCGGGATCGGCCGGCACAGGGATGATGCCGTCGGCCGGGGCCAGGGCCCGTTGTTGATACAACTCGAGGTAAAGCTCGGAAAACAGATGCTTGAAGGATTCGATCCCGGCAAATTTGTAGAGCAGAATTAAATCTTTCAGTTCGCCCTCGTAAGCCGCATAGGAGGCGTGCCGGCTGAAAGGAGGCGTTGCGATGGCGCAGCTGCCGCAAAACCGGTCTGCGGGCGGGAGGAATTTACCGCAGGTCTGGCAGGTGGCGCGTTCGTAGAGGCGGATATGCGACCTGCAGACGCGGCAGATCAGCGTCTCGTCGCTCCACACCAGGTCGCTTTCACAAATTTTGCAACGGGGCAAGAAAAGAGCCTGGCGCGCCAGGTTCCTGACTTCCCCCAACCATCTAGCCCAGAGGCTCATGGACGGGAGCCCATGCCTGGAGCGGATGGCCAGCGCCTGCGGCAATGAGCGGCAACATTTTTTCAAGGGCGGAAGCAACGACGCTGCGCACGAGCGGCAGGGGCAGGTCGTAGCCGGCTGCCTGGAGGGAAGTGATGAAACGGGCATGGGATCGGCCCTGTCGGTAGGTCGGCTCTCGTTCGGGGTGACGCAGGTAGCGTTCAAACAGGTCGGGCGGCTGGGAAACATTGAGCACCGCGTGCAGGAAAATGTGGGAGGGATTCTGGTAGATGGCCGAACCCATGATTTTTTGCCCGTTCAAGGTCAGGTCGGATGTTCCCTGGGCGGCCAGCCCGTTGATTCCCAGTCCCTGCAAGGCAGCCTGCATCGAGCGGTTAAAAGTCTCAAAATAGAGGGCTGGCCGCAGAGGGTGGAAGCCGTTTCCGGATAGGGCGACGACCAGCATGGCCGGAGTCAGCAGCACGGCCTGGCCGCCGGAAGGGCGGCGCAGGACCGGGATGTTGTCGTGGCGAATGTGCTCCAGCCGCAATGCGCGTTCAGGGGAGTTGCCGTGACCGAGAACGACACAGGTGCCTGCGGGCTGCCAGACCAGGAAGCGCCAGCACGTGTGCCGGTCCACATCCAGTTCGGCATCGGGCAGGTCGTAGGCGTGGATATCGATTCCCATTCTTACCGCGGGTTCCCCACCCGCCCGCTATTTATGGATGGCTTTGTCCAGTGCTTCCAGCCCCGCCTCCATGAAAATTTCCGACACGGTCGGATGGGCATGGATGGTGCGGGCCAGATCATAGACGGTGCCCTCCATCTCCAGCAGCAAGGAGGCCTCGGCGATCATGTCGGTGGCATGCGGCGCCACAATCTGCACGCCCAGCACTTCGCCGTATTTTTTTTCCGATACCAGGCGGATCACACCCTCGCTGGTGCCCTCGATCAGCGCTTTGCCGTTCGCGGTCAGAGGGAATTCGCTGATCTTGTAATCCAGTCCCTGGCGGCGCGCTTCGGGCTCGGTCAGACCGATCTGAGCCATTTCCGGGAATGTGTATATGTTGAGCGGGTATTTCTGCCAGTCAATGGCTCCTGGGATTCCCTTGATGGCGTTGACCGCGTAAAGCCCCTGGGCTGAGGCCATGTGGGCCAGGCAGCTCCGGCCGTTGACGTCGCCGATGGCCAGGATCGAGGGATAGCGGGTCTGCAGCCGCTCATCGGTCTGCAGGAAACCGTTCTCGCTGGCCAGGGGAATGTCGGAGGCGGGGATGACCGCGCGGCGCAGCGGGCAGCTGACCAGCATATCGGCGGTAACGGTTGTCTCGCCGAGCTGGAACTTCTTTTTGCCATAACCACTGACAACGAGGTTGGTCAGCAGAGTCACGCCGTCCTTTTTCAGCCGGCGCTTGATAAAGCCGTCCAAGTAGGGATCCAGGCCGGGGACGAGCTCCTCGCCGTCAAGCAGCAAGGTGACTGTCTTCCCCGTCAGGGCCAGCAGACTGGGCCAGTTCCACGGCATTGGCCCCCTGCCCGGCCACCAGCAGTTGCGGGGGGATTTCTTCCCGCTCGAGCAGCTCACGCATCTGGCTGACCTTGTCTGGCGGAACGGGATAGGTGACCATTTCCGGCAGCGAGCCGCTGGCAATGAGGAGATGACCCGCTTCCAGGCGGCGGTTGCCCACGCGCACGGTTGTCGGCGTGGCGATCGCCGCTTCTCCGCTGATGAAGGTCACGGTGTTCTTTTTGAGCAGGAATTCGATGCCTTTGGTCAGCTTGTCCACGATGGCCTGGCTGCGCCGGCGCGCCGCCGGCCAGTTGAAGCGGAGCCGGTCGGCATCGATACCGTCGATGCCCCATTCACCAGCCCGCTGCAGCTGGCGGTACCACTTGGCGCTTTCAAGCAAGGCTTTGGTCGGGATGCAGCCCCAGTTCAGGCACATGCCGCCGAGCTTCTCTTTTTCAATGACGGCGGTTTTCAGCCCCACCTGCCCGGCGCGGATGGCGGCCACGTAACCGGCCGGTCCGGAACCGATGATGATCACATCGTAGTCCATGGGTCCTCCTTCAGAGCTGCGGCCGACCCGGCTCATTCCAGCAGCATGGCCAGCGGGTCCTTGAGGTAGGCGACCACCTCGTTGAGGAAACGGGTGGCCATGCCGCCGTCGATCAGGCGGTGGTCGACCGACAGGGACAGGGGCAGGATCCAGCCAGCGGCCAGTTGCTCGTCCCGGACCACCGGCACCCGCATGATGCGGCCCACACCCAGGATGGCGACCTGCGGGTAGTAGATGACCGGAATGCCGTAGGTACCGCCCAGAGCGCCGTAGTTGGTCACGGTGAAGGTGCCGTCGCGCAGTTCCTCCAGGGTCAGAGTCCGCTGCCGGGCTTTCTCGGCCAGTTCCCCGATTTTGCGCGCCAGTTCCAGGATGGAGAGCCGATCGGCCTGGGCAATGACCGGAACCAGCAGTCCTTCTTCGGTATCCACGGCGACACCGATATTGTAATAATGTTTGAAGATCACCTGCTCCTTTTCCTGGTCGAGCTGGCTGTTCAGCCAGGGATGGTTCTTCAGGGCCGCGGTCACGGCCCGCACGATGAACGGCAGGTAGGTCAGTTTGCTTCCCTTCTGCTGGAAGCGCTCTTTCTGGCTCTCGCGCAGGCGCACCAGCTCCGAAACTTCGACCTCCTCGAACACGGTCATGTGGGCGGTCGACTGTTTGGAGGTGAGCATGTTGCGGGCGATGGCCTTGCGGGTCTGGCTCAGGTCTTTGATTTCGACCCGGGCCTTAAGCTCCGGCGCTGCCGCCGGAGTTGGCGCTTTCTGCCCCGCTTGGCGGAAACGGAGGATATCCTCTTTCACCACCCGGCCGCCGGGACCTGAGCCCGTGACCTGGTTGATGTCGATGCCCAGTTCCCGGGCCATGGCCCGCGCCACCGGCGTGGCCAGGGCTTTGCGCAGGGCGGGTGGAGACTGGGGAAGGGCTGCCGCGACTCCCTCGGCGGATGGGGCTAGCTGCGCCGCCGACCCGGCCACTTCCAGAGTACCCACCACGCCGAAACCCTTCTCGGCCACCGGGGTTTCGCTTTTGGGCGCCGGTTTCTCGCGGGCAATCTGCACGGCTTCCGCTCCCGATACGCCCGCTATCTCGATCTCGACCAGAGGGTCCTCGACATGAACGATTTCGCCTTCACGGGCCAGGACGGAGCTGATGGCGCCGGCCCGGGGCGAGGGAATGTCCGTGACCACCTTGTCGGTTTCGACTTTAACCAGCGGGTCACCGGCCTGGACCGCCTGCCCCTTGCGCACGTAGACCTGCAGAATTTTGCCCTCTGTGATGCCTTCACCGATGTCGGGAAATTTGAATACGTATCGCATGGTGCCGCTCCTTTAGAAATCGGCCACTTTTTTCATTTCGTAGAAGATCCGCTCCGGGCTGTGAATGTAGAAGTGTTCGCCGCGGGGCAGGGGGATAATGGTATCGAATCCGGAGAGCCTGGCGGGTGGGGCCTCCAGGTGCAGGAAAGCTTCCTCGTTGGCGATGGCGATGATTTCGGCGCTGACGTTGCAGGTGGCCGGCCCCTCGCTGACCACCAGCAGCCGGCCCGTCTTTTTAACCGACTGCACCACCGTTTCCCTGTCGATGGGCGAAACAGTACGCAGGTCGATCAGCTCAATCCCAATTCCCTTTTCCTTGGCCAGGACCATGGCCTTCTGCACCTCGCGCACGTAGGCCCCGTACGTGACCACGGTCAGGTCCCGGCCCTCGGTCAGTACCTTGGCCTTGCCCAGAGGGATGGTGAACTTCTCTCCCGGGACTTCCTGCTTGATGGCCCGGTAAATACGCTTCGGTTCCATGAAGATCACCGGGTCGTCGTCTTCGATGGCGGCGATGAGCAGCCCCTTGGCGTCGTGGGGGGTGGAGGGGATGACCACCTTGATGCCGGGCAGGTGGACGAAGAACGATTCCTCGCTCTCGGAATGGTGCTCGAGGGCCTTGATGCCTCCGCCGTAGGGCATGCGCACGACCAGGGCCATCTGGTAGCGGCCGCGCGAGCGGTTGCGCAGCCGCGAGACATGCGCGGCCAGCTGGTTGAAGGCCGGGAAGACAAAACCGGAAAACTGGATTTCCACCACCGGCCGTAGCCCGGCCGCAGCCATACCGGCGGCGGTGCCGACGATGGCCGACTCGGCCAGGGGGGAATCGAACACCCGCTCCTCGCCGAACTTCTTTTGCAGGCCCTCGGTTACCCGGAACACGCCGCCCTCAACTCCCACGTCCTCGCCGTAGACGACCACCTGGGGGTCCTCGGCCAGCTTGACGGCCAGGGCGCTGTTCAGTGCTTGCACCAAGTTCATCGCGCTCACGATTGCGACTCCTTCCAGTTGAGAAATTTTTCGTAAGCCGCCTTCTGCAGCTTGAGATGCTCGGGCATCTCCTTGAACAGAAACTGGAACGCGTCTTCCAGTTTGTAGGGCGGGTAATTCTCCGCCTCGCTGAACTGGGCGTCGATCTCCTTCTTGTACTGCTCGATCAGCGGTGCTTCTTCTTTCTCGTCCCAGAGTTTTTTGCCGATGAGATAGAGTTTCAGGCGTTTCAGCGGATCCTTGGCCTCCCAGCGTTTCTCCTCGTCGCCGCTGCGGTAAAGGGTCGGATCGTCGGAGGTGGTGTGGGCGCCGCGGCGGAAGGTGACTGCTTCGATGAGCACCGCCCCGTTGCCGGCACGGGCGTGGGCGGCGGCCGCCTGCACGGCGGCGGTCACGGCAAAAAAGTCGTTGCCGTCCACCTGGATGCCTGCGATGCCGTAGGCCACCGATTTGATGGCCAGGCTGCGGGAGGCCGTCTGCTTTTTCAGGGGCACGGAGATGGCGTACTGGTTGTTCTGGCAAATGAAAAGAACCGGAACCTTCCAGACGCCGGCGAAATTGAGCGCCTCGTGGAAGTCGCCCTCCGAGGTGCCGCCATCGCCGAAGAATGTGAAGACGACGCCCTCTTTTTTCTGGAGTTTCAGGGCATAGCCGATACCCACGGCATGCGGCAGTTGCGAGGCGATGGGCACCGCGGAGGGCAGCATATTGGGCGCGCCGGGGTAGCGCGAGCCGTCTTCGTGGCCGCCCCAGTAAAGGAAGGTGTCCTTGAGGGTCGCGCCTTTGAGCAGCCAGGCACCCAGCTCGCGGAAGGCCGGCACCAGCCAGTCCTCCTGGCGCATCTGCAGTCCGGCCGCGCAGGCGATGGCCTCCTGGCCCAGATTGGGCGGGTAGGTGTACATGCGTCCCTGGCGCTGGTAGGAGACGGCCATCAGGTCGGCCTGCCGGGCGAAGAGCATGAATTTATAAGCCTCCAGGACTTTCGGATCGGGGATGTCCGGTTTCCACTTCTCGTTGATAATCTTCCCCTCATCGTCCATGATCTGGAGCATCGTGAACGTCAGGGGACTGTATTCCTTGAACATCGTTCCCTCCGGAATAAAAAATCCGTTTGGAGTTTAATATTAACGACCAATCAATTTTTTTTCAACTTTTTGTTGAGAATATTCATTGAAACAAGGCTGGAATCAAATGTCTTTGGAGGGCATTTAAATCAGAGTTTTTGTCCAACATTTTTCCGCCTGTGATAAAATGAACCCTGCAGTGAAGGCGATAGGAAATAGGAGTAGAAATAATGCCTGTGAAGAAGAGTGCGTACGAGAAGGCCGGGGTGAGCATCGAGCGGGGCAACGAAGCGGTGGCGCGCATCAAGGCCATGGTCAGCCGCCTGGGGGTCAAGGAGATCGGCAAATTCGGCGGCTTTTTTCCGTTGAAACAAAAGATGAAGAGCCCCGTCCTGGTCTCTTCAACCGACGGTGTGGGCACCAAGCTGAAGGTGGCTTTTATGGCTGGCATTCACAACACGGTGGGCCGCGACTTGGTCAATCACTGCGTCAACGACATTCTGGTCTATGGCGCCAGGCCCCTCTTCTTCCTCGACTACATCGCCATGGGCAAGCTCGACCCGGCGCGGGTGGCCCAGCTGGTGGCCGGCATGCTTGACGGTTGCGTGGACAATGACTTCGTGCTGTTGGGAGGCGAAACGGCCGAAATGCCCGGTTTCTACCGCGAAAACGAGTATGACATCGCCGGCTTCATCGTGGGCATGGCCGAGAAGGAAGATCTGGTTGACGGCGGCAAGATCAAGAAGGGCGACCTGCTTCTGGGCCTGCCGGCCAGCGGCTTGCACACCAACGGTTATTCGCTGGCCCGGCAGATTTTGTTTGAAAAACTCCAGCTGGGCGTCAACAGCCTGGTTAAGGAGTTCGGACGCACCGCGGGCGAAGAGCTGCTTGAGGTGCATCGCTCCTACTTGAAAACGGTGTTGCCGCTGCTCTCCGAGAAGCTGGTCAAGGGCATGGCCCACATCACCGGCGGCGGGCTGCTGGAGAACGTCCCGCGCATCCTGCCCGAGAAGCTGGCGGCAATGATCGAAAAGAACTGGCCCGTGCCGCCCGTGTTCAGCTTTTTGGTGGAGAAAGGGGAGGTCGGCGAAGAGGAGCGCTACCGGGTGTTCAACATGGGTATCGGCATGGTGCTGGTTATCGACCAGCGCCGCCTGAGCCGGGTTGAAGAGATATTGAACGAGAGCGGTGAAAAATTTTATTTGATCGGGCAGATAAAAGAGCGAAAGGGGAAAGTGCCAGTCCTCATCCGCTGAACAGTTCCGTGACCGCGGGGGTGACGTCGGCGATAGAGCGGATCCGCCGCCGCAGCCGCTCGCCGTGCTTGCCCCAGGCGAGCAGCGGTACCGGATTGAGCGTGTGGCCCTTCTGCGCTTTGTCCTCCAGGTTGCCGTGGTCGGAGGTGAGCAACAGCGTGTCTCGTTTGTCGTCCAGTAGGGAGAGCAGCCTGTTGAGCAGCCGGTCGAGGTCGCGGATCAGCATCAGGCAGTTGGCCAGCGGCCGCCGATGCCCGTACACGTCGGTCTGGAAATATTCGTAGAGAGTGACCTCGTGGCGGCGCGAGACGCGCTGGATAATCTCCGCCGCCTTCTCCGGGCTGAAGGACGGAAGGGCAAATCCCTGGGCGATGAGGGATTGGTTTGAATAGTCCTGGAAGAGGGCGTTTTCTCGCTTCAGGTCCTCTTCGTTGAGGGGCATCTCGCCGTTGACAATCAGCAGGCAGGTGGTCACCGAAATGCGTTTCCGCCATTGCGGCGGGAAGGAGTCCGCAAAGTGGAGGCGGCCCTCCTCGTCGATGCTCACCAGCTGAGGGCCGAATCGGGATGCCCAATACGGATAGGCGTTGAGGAAACGGCAGCGCGCTCCCTGCTGGCGGAGTTGGAGGAAGAGGTTGTTTCGCTTGAGTATCTGACGCAGTTGGCGGTTGGGGTAGCCGTTGACCGGCCGGGGAGCCAGTTTTTTCCCCGAAACACCGGTGAACATCGCGGTTTGTCCGCTGGCACTCTGCGGGATGCCCGGCAGGCCGCAGCGGGCGTCGATCGCTTTGAACGGCGTGCCGTCGGGCAGGCACGGCGTTTTGCCGTAAAAGGGCAGATACTGGCTGCCGGATAGGTAAAAAGGATTGGTTTGGTCCGCTCGGCCGATGCCCACGCCGTCCAAAAACAGAAAAATAAGCTGGTCCATCTGGCGGGATTATAGCCGAGGGATGAAAAAATTAAAATTTTGTCCCAACCACTTGTATTATTTATAAAAAAACTTTATAATGGGTTTCCTCTCCTGCGGAGGAGAGGAGAAGACCGTCTGAATTTGACAAAAAGGGTAGAAGTGTAGTATACTCTTTTTTTCTGGCTGGCGTAGCTCAGCTGGTAGAGCAGCTGATTTGTAATCAGCCGGTCGGGGGTTCAAATCCCTTCGCCAGCTTGATTTGGGTTTGGGCAGGTTCCAGAGCGGTCAAATGGGACGGGCTGTAAACCCGTTGGCGCAAGTCTTCGGAGGTTCGAATCCTTCCCTGCCCAAATTGCGCGGGAGTAGCTCAGTGGCTAGAGCTATAGCCTTCCAAGCTATGAGTCGCGGGTTCGAATCCCGTCTCCCGCTTGGAGATGCCCTCGTAGCTCAGCTGGCAGAGCGCATCCTTGGTAAGGATGAGGTCATCAGTTCAATCCTGATCGAGGGCTGGTCATTACAAATGGGCTTGATAATAAATTAAACATAACGCGAGGAGGTTATCATGTCGAAGGAGAAGTTTGATCGGACGAAGCCGCATTTGAATATAGGGACGATAGGGCATGTGGATCATGGTAAGACGACGTTGACGTCGGCGATCACCAAGGTATTGAGCAAGATGAACGCGAAGGTGAAGTACCGGGATTTTTGGAGCATAGACAATGCGCCGGAGGAGAAGGAGCGAGGGATCACGATACAGATAGCGCATGTGGAGTACGAGACGGTGAAGCGACATTATGCGCACATAGATTGTCCGGGGCATGCGGATTACGTGAAGAACATGATCACGGGTGCGGCGCAGATGGACGGGGCGATATTGGTGGTATCGGCGGCGGATGGGCCGATGCCGCAGACGCGGGAGCACATATTGTTGGCGCGGCAGGTGAACGTGCCGGCGATGGTGGTATTTTTGAACAAGGTTGACATGGTGGAGGATGCGGAGATACTGGATTTGGTGGAGTTGGAGGTGCGGGAGTTGTTGAGCAGTTATGGATTTCCTGGGGATGAGATACCGGTGGTGCGGGGGAGTGCGCTCAAGAGCATGGAGAGCGACGGTAATCCGGACAATGAGTGGAACAAGAAGATATTGGAGTTGATGGCGAAGGTGGACGAGTATATCAAGATGCCGGAGCGGTCGGTGGACAAGCCGTTTTTGATGCCGATTGAGGATGTGTTTACGATCAGCGGGCGTGGGACGGTGGTGACGGGTCGAGTGGAGCGAGGGATCGTGAAGGTGGGGGACGAGACGGACATCATTGGATTTGGGGACACAAAGCGGCGGGTGGTCACCGGGGTGGAGATGTTCAAGAAGCTGCTGGACGAGGGGCGAGCGGGAGACAATATTGGGGCGTTGCTGCGGGGAACGGAGCGAGCGGATGTGGATCGGGGGATGGTGTTGGCGCAGCCTGGGAGCATCACGCCGCACAAGCGGTTCAAGGCGGAGGTGTACGTGTTGAGCAAGGAGGAGGGGGGTCGGCACACGCCGTTTGTGACGGGGTATCGTCCGCAGTTTTTCTTTCGGACGACGGACGTGACGGGGGCGGCGAAGTTGCCGGCGGGAGTGGAGATGGTGATGCCGGGCGACAATGCGAGTTTGGAGATCGAGTTGATCACGACGATTGCCATGGAGAAGGGGCTGAAGTTCGCCATCCGCGAGGGCGGTCGGACCATCGGCGCCGGCAGCGTCACCGAGGTGCTCGAGTAAACCAATGCCCAAGAGCGACAAACGCACCAAACTCGGCATGAAGTGCTCGGATTGCGGCGAGCGAAATTACTCGACTTACAAAAACAAACAAAATTCCGCCGATAAACTGAGCTTCAACAAGTACTGCCCCCGCTGTCGCAAGCATACCCTGCATAAGGAGGTTAAGTAGGTCAGTAGCTCAATGGTAGAGTACCGGTCTCCAAAACCGGCCGTTGGGGGTTCGAGTCCCTCCTGACCTGTTGAACAAAATGGACAAAGAAAAAAATATAATCAAACGGATAGGCAATTACCTGCGCGACATTCGCGGCGAGATGAAGAAGGTCAACTGGCCCAGCCGCAACGACCTGTACAAGACCACCATCGCCGTGTTTGTGTCGTCGATCTTTTTCGGGATCTACCTGTTTGCCGTGGATTTCATCTTTTCCCGCCTGGTCAAACAGGTGATCAATCTTTTCAAATAAAGAAGTGGGAATGTCTCTGGAGTGGTACATCATCCACGTTTTTTCCGGCGCCGAGGAATTCGTCGTCAAGGCGCTGAACGAAAAGATCCGCAAGTACACCATGCAAGATCATATCGCCGAGATCGTCATTCCCAAGGAAAAAGTCATCGAGATCAAGGATGGCAAAAAGGTGGTTTCCGAGAAGCGCTCCTTTCCCGGATACATCCTGGTGCGCATGGAGATGAACGACAAGAACTGGTATTTTGTGCGCAACACGCCGAAAGTCACCGGTTTTGTCGGCGCCGGCAAGAAACCCAAGCCGCTCTCGGCCAAGGAAGTGGCCACCATCCTGCGCCACATCGAAGCCACCCAGGAGACCCCCAAACCCAAATACCATTTAGAGACCGGGGAGGCCGTCAAGATTATTGACGGTCCTTTCGTCAATTTCAACGGTATCGTCGACTTGGTCAACGAGGAGAAAAACCAGCTCAAGGTGACGGTGACTATCTTCGGCCGGGCCACCCCGGTGGATTTGAATTTCCTGCAGGTCGAAAAAATATAGGAGACAGCCATTATGGCAACGGCAAAGAAGAAACAGGTAGTCAAAACGTTCCGCTTGCAGTGCCCGCCGGCAAGGCGACACCGGCACCTCCGGTGGGTCCGGCGCTCAGCCAACACAGCCTGAACATCATGGAATTCGTCAATCAGTTCAACAAGCTGACGGCCAAGATGGAAGAGGACATGATCGTCCCGGTCGACGTCTTGGTCCATCCCGACAAAACCTTCACGCTGGTGCTCAAGACCCCCCCGGTCTCCTATTTCCTCAAGAAGGCGGCCGGGATCATGAAGGGATCGGGCGAACCCAACAAGAACAAGGTGGGCCAGATCAGCCGCAAACAGCTGGAGGAGATCGCCAAGGCCAAAATGGTTGATTTGAACACGACCGATCTCGAAATGGCGATCCGCATCGTCGAGGGCTCAGCACGCAGCATGGGATTGGAGATTAAAAATGCCTAAACGTGGAAAAACGTACCGCAATGCCAAGCAGAATATCGAGAACCGCGAATACCCGATCGCCGAGGCTGTTGCCAAGTTGAAGGAACTCTGGAAGGGCAAATTCAACGAGTCGGTGGACATCGCCGTCCGCCTCGGTGTCGATCCCAAATACCCGGACCAGATGGTTCGTGGCATGGTGGTGCTGCCCCACGGCACCGGCAAGATGAAAAAGGTTCTGGTCATCGCCTCCGGCGAAAAGCAGAAGGAAGCCCAGGATGCCGGGGCCGACCATGTCGGCGGCGAGGAGATCGTCGACAAGATCCAAAAGGAGAACTGGTTCGATTACGACGTGGTCATCGCCACGCCGGACATGATGAAGAGCGTCGGCAAGCTGGGTAAGCTGCTGGGCACCAAAGGCTTGATGCCCAGCCCCAAGTCGGGCACGGTGACCTTCAACGTCAAGGAGACCGTCGCCGAGATCAAGAAAGGGCGCGTGGAATTCCGCGTCGACAAGAGCGGCATCATCAATTCCAGCATCGCCAAGCTTGCTTTCGACATCGAGAAAATCACCGACAACACCCGGGTGTTCCTCAGCGCCATCCTCAAGGCGCGGCCGGCCAGTCTCAAGGGCAAATACGTACGCAGCGCCTACCTCTCCTCGACGATGAGCCCTTCGGTCAAGCTGGGCATTCAGGAACTGGAAAAATAGGCCAAGGAGGAGCGCGTGGCAAGTGTGCAGAATTTAGCCAAAAAGCAGAAACAGGTGGAAGCGCTGGCGGAGATTTTCCGCAGCAACGGTGTCTATATCTTTGATTACCGGGGTCTGAAGGTTTCCGAATTTGAAGCCTTGCGCCGGCGGATGAAGGAACTGAACGCCGATGTCCAGGTGATCAAGAACCGGCTGGTCATCAAATATTTTGAGAAGGAGAAGCTGAATATCGGCCGCGACTTGTTTAATGGCCCCATGGCCGTGGCCTATAGCAACGATCGCTTCGTGGAAGCGGCCAAGGTGCTCATCGATTTTGAGAAGGAAAGCAAAAAGATCAAGGTCCGTTCCGGTTTCATTGAACGGCGCTTGGTGGATGAGAATCAGATAAGCGAAGTGGCCAAGCTGCCACCCAAGGAGCAGCTGCTGGCCCAGCTGGTGTTGTCGATCTCCCTGCCGCTGCGCAAGTTTGGCAGCGCCCTGTCCGCACCGCTGACCCATTTGCTCATCCTGGTAAAAAACCTGAAAGATAAAAAAGAAAAAGGAGGATAACGCGTATGGCTGAGATCAAGAAAGAGGATTTCTTCAAGCATCTGGATAAGCTCACGGTGCTGGAACTGGCGGAATACATCAAGGAGTTCGAAGCCCGCTATGGTATCAAGGCCGAAGTGGCCGCTATGCCGATGTCCGGCGGGGCCGCTCCGGCGGCCGCCGATGCCGCCCAGGTAGAAGAAAAAACCGATTTTGAAGTCATCCTGAAGAACGTCGGCGACAAGAAGATCAACGTCATCAAGGTCGTCCGGGAAGTGACCGATCTGGGACTGAAGGAAGCCAAAGACTTGGTGGACAAAGCCCCCAGCTCCGTCAAGAAGGGCGTTTCCAAAGAGGAAGCGGAAACCATTAAAACCAAATTCGCTGAAGTGGGAGCGGAGATCGAGATCAAATAAATGGTTTTTTGCTGGCATTGATTAAAATTCATATACACTAAGGGATAGGTATGAAAGAAAATAATACGTATATCTCTCGCATCAATTTCTCCAAAATCATGACCCCTATCGGGATCCCCGATCTGCTGGAGATTCAGAAAAATTCCTTCCACAATTTCCTGCAAATTGAACAACGGCCGGAGAACCGCAAGAATATCGGCATCCAGTCTACCTTCAAGTCGATCTTCCCCATTTCCGATTTCAAGGAGACGGCCATCTTGGATTTTGTATCGTATTCTCTGGGCGAGTGGCAGTGCCGTTGCGGCAACCGCAAGGGGGTGGAGAACGCGATGCCGGTGTGCGGCGCCTGCGGCACGGTGCTCAGCACCGATGTGGCCGGTGGCAGCGCTTCGGTCTGTCCCGAGTGCCATGAGAAAGGCAAAGTTCATTACCAGACATGCGAGCCTCTGCGGCGACCTGACCAAATTGAAGATGCGCTACACACCGGAAGAGTGTTTGGACAAGGGTTTCGACTATTCCATCCCCCTCAAAGTCAAGCTGCGGTTGGCTCTCTATGCCGAAAACAAGAAAGGCGAAAAGGTCATCCAGGACGTCAAGGAGCAGGAGCTGTTCTTCGGCGAGATCCCTTTCATGACCGAACGCGGCACCTTCATCATCAACGGCACCGAGCGGGTGGTGGTCTCCCAGTTGCAGCGCTCGCCCGGCGTCTACTTCATGCCGGGCAAGGCGCGCGGCGAGTACACGGCCAAGATCATCCCGGCCCGCGGCGCCTGGATCGAACTGGAAGAGAAGTTGAACCTGCTGCAGATCCGGCTGGACAAGAAAACCAAGCGCATCAACGTGACCACTTTCCTCAAGGCCATGGGGCTGGGCGATGACCTGGAGATTCTCAAGAAGTTCTATACCATCGTCAGAGCCAAGGTGGAAAACGGCATTTTCTACTTTCAGACCTGTCGCTTCCTCAAAGACGCCAAGCTGAGCGCCCGGGTGCTCGACAAAAAGGGCAACGAGATTTTGCCCGCCGGCAGCAAATTGTTGCTCAAGCACATCCACGATTTGGAGAAGCTCGGTGTCGAATACGTTCCGGTAGACATCGAGCTGCTCGAGGACGTCTACTCGGCCGGCGATCTGGAGAATGTGCTGAAACTGAACGAGCCCATCGGCACCGCCCAAATCAAGAAGCTCCGCAAGCTGGACACCGAATTTCTGGTTTTCTTCCCCGAGAGCGAGGACGAGGAAATGGGGCCGATGCTGGCCTACACCCTGCGCAAGGACAAAAAGAAGAAAGAGGTTGAGATCACCGATAAGGTGGCCATCCAGAGCGAGAGCGACCTGGAAGACAAGGTATCCAAGAACCAGGGCGATGCCCACATCGAAATCTTCAAAAAGCTCCGGCCCGGCGAGCCGGTCACCCTGGAGGGATCGCACAAGTTCTTTGAAAATTTGATCTTCGACCCCAAGCGCTACGACCTTTCGTCGGTGGGCCGCCTCAAGCTGAACATCAAGCTCGGCTTCCGTCAGGACTTTAAAAAGGACGTCCACACCCTGACCCTGGACGACATGATCGAGATTGTCCGCCATTTCCTGAAGCTGAAATATGATCGCACCGGCACGCTCAAGGTCGATGACATCGACCACCTGGGCAACCGCCGCATTCGTGCGGTGGGCGAACTGGTCGAGAACGCCTTCCGCATCGGCCTGATGCGCCTGGAGAAGATTATCCGCGAGCGGATCACCAACGCCCAGGACATCGCGGTGATGCTCCCCAAAGACCTGCTGAACACCAAGCCGGTGTTTGCGGCGCTGAAAGAATTTTTCGGTATGTCGCAGCTGTCGCAGTTCATGGACCAGACCAATGCCCTGTCGGAAACCACCCACAAGCGCCGCATCTCCGCCCTGGGGCCGGGCGGACTCAACCGCGAACGGGCCGGTTTCGAGGTGCGCGACGTGCATTCCTCGCATTACGGCCGGATCTGCCCCATCGAGACGCCGGAAGGTCCGAACATCGGCCTGATCTCCTCGCTGACCACCTACGCCCGGGTGAACGAGTACGGTTTTATCGAAGCCCCGTACCGCAAGGTGGAGAACGGACAGGTGGTCAACTACTTTAAGGTCGATTATCCCGGCGATTCTCCCTTCGCTTACCACGAGATCGTGCGCGAGGAGGAGCTGGACAAAGAGGTCAAGCGCTTGAAGCGGGGCGAAAAGAAAGTGCCGCTCTGCCATTACCATCCTTACTACCTCACCGCCTGGGAGGAGGAAGCGCACACCATCGCCCAGGCCAATGTAGAGCTGGACGAGACGGGCCGGCTGCTGGCCAAGCGCATCACCGCCCGTCGCGCCGGCGAAACCCTGCTGGCCGGGCCGGAGGAGATCGAATACATGGATATCTCCCCCAAGCAGATCGTTTCGGTCTCCGCCTCGCTGATTCCCTTTTTGGAAAACGATGACGCCAACCGGGCCTTGATGGGTTCGAACATGCAGCGCCAGGCGGTGCCGCTGCTCAACCCGGAAGCACCGATCGTGGGCACGGGCATGGAGCACAAACTGATCAAGGATTCCGGTGCCGACGTCATCTGCCGCCACCCCGGTGTGGTGACCAACGTCGACGCCGAGCGGATCATTGTCAGCGTCGATTCCCCGGAGAAATCCGACGGCGACCGCTTTGAGATCGGCGCCGACCTGTACGAACTGAAAAAGTTCCGCCGCTCCAACCAGAATACGCTGATCAGCCAGCGGCCGCTGGTCAAGGTCGGCGACCGCGTTGAAAAGGGCCAGATCCTGGCAGACGGGCCGGCCTCCGAGCGCGGCGAGCTGGCCCTGGGTCGCAACGTCCTGGCTGCGTTCGTGCCCTGGCGCGGCTACAACTTTGAGGACGCGATCATTCTCAGCGAACGGCTGGTAAAAGATTCGGTATTCAACTCCATCTATATCGTCGAGGAAACGATCGAAGCCCGCGAAACCAAGCTGGGGCCCGAGGAAATCACGCGGGACATCCCCAGCGTCTCGGAGACCGCCTTGAAGAACCTGGATGAAAGCGGTATCGTGCGCATCGGCGCCACGGTCAAGTCCGGCGAGATCCTGGCGGGCAAGGTGTCGCCCAAAGGTGAAACCCAGCTCTCGCCGGAGGAGAAACTGCTGCGGGCGATCTTCGGCGAACAGGCCTCGGAGATCAAGGACTCCTCTCTCTACTGCCCGCCGGGCGTGGAGGGCACGGTCATCGATGTCAAGGTGTTCACCCGCCGCGGTCTGGCCAAGGACAAGCGGGCCCAGGAAATCGACCGGCTGGAGGCGCTCAAGCTGGAGCGCCATCTCGAGGACCAGAAGCGCATCTTCAACCGCGACAAGATCGAGAAGATCCGCAAGCTCCTCCGCAAAGAGAAACCGGTCAAGGACTTCAGCATCGGCAAACGCAAGTTTGAAAAGGGCAAGATCATCCCCGATGAGGAATGGGAGCGGGCCAGCGACTCCTTCATCAAGGAGGTGAAGAAGAATGTGCCCGAGGAGACCCGGGCCACCATCGGCGAGATCGAGAAGAAGGTCAAGCTGCACATCGACGCCCTGCGTTTGGAAATTCAGGAGAAAATCGACCAGATGAAGCGCGGCGACGAGTTTTCGCCGGGCATCATCAAAATCATCAAGGTGTTCATCGCCGTCAACCGCAAGATTTCGGTCGGTGACAAGATGGCGGGTCGTCACGGCAACAAGGGCGTGGTGGCCCGGATCATGCCGGTCGAAGACATGCCTTTCCTTGAGGACGGCACACCGGTGGATGTTGTGCTCAACCCGCTGGGCGTGCCCTCGCGCATGAATGTCGGGCAGGTCTACGAATTGATCCTGGCCTGGGCCGGCAAGATCCTCAACGTCCATTTCGAGACACCGGTCTTCGATGGTGCCCGGGAGGAGAATGTCAAATTTTACCTGCGCCAGGCCGGCCTGCCCGAGGACGGCAAGGTTTTGCTCTATGATGGCATCAACGGCCAACCGTTCAAGAACAAGATCACCGTCGGTTACATGTACATGATGAAGCTGGAACACATGGTCGACGACAAGATTCACGCCCGCTCCACGGGCCCGTACTCGCTGATCACCCAGCAGCCTCTGGGCGGCAAGGCCCAGTTCGGTGGCCAGCGCGTGGGCGAGATGGAAGTCTGGGCCTTCGAGGCCTATGGCGCCGCCTACATCCTGCAGGAGATGCTGACCATCAAATCCGACAACATCAGCGGACGCAACGAAATATATTCGGCGATCGTCAAGGGCAGCATGGATTTCAATCCCGGCCTACCCGAGTCGTTCAACGTGCTGATCAAAGAATTAAAAAGCCTGGCCCTGAACATCGAGCTGATCAAGAAAGAAAAGGTCAGCGAGGAAACGCGGGTTCAGGCAAACATCGCCAACATCTCCTAAGGAGCCCGGCATGATGATGCGCAAGCTCAAGAAAGACAGCAAAGAGGTCAAGATCCAGGAGTACAGCAAGGTCAAGATCGCCATCGCCTCGCCCGATACCATCCGCAGTTGGTCCTTCGGCGAAGTGACCAAGCCCGAGACCATCAACTACCGCACTTTCAAGCCGGAACGCGACGGTCTCTTCTGCGCCAAGATCTTCGGCCCCACCCAGGATTTCCGTTGCCTTTGCGGTAAGTACAAGGGGTTGAAGTACAAGGGAATCGTCTGCGAAAAATGCGGCGTGGAAGTGACTCTGTCGGCGGTGCGCCGCGAACGCATGGGCCACATCGAGCTCAACGCCAAGGTTGCCCACATCTGGTTTTTCAAGGGCATCCCGGCGCGCATTGGCGTGCTGTTGGAAATCAGCTCCAGGGATCTCGAGCACGTGGTGTACTACGAGAATTACATTGTGCTGGACCCCAAGCACGTGCCCCACCTGCGCTTCAAGCAGGTGTTGACCGAAGAGGAATACACCGACCTGGTCGGCAAGTACGGTGAGGACGCCTTCCGGGTAGGCATGGGCGCCGAGGCCATGCATGAACTGCTGGCCGACATCGATCTGGATAAAGAAGTGACCACTCTCAAGGCCCGCATCCGAGTCGAAAAATCGATGCAGCGCAAGAAAAACATGGCCCGGCGGCTGAAACTGATGGAGGATTTCCTCAAGTCCGGGAACCGGCCCGAATGGATGATCCTGGGCGTGCTGCCGGTGCTGCCCCCCGACCTGCGGCCCCTGGTCCGGCTGGACGGCGGCCGTTTCGCCTCCTCGGATCTGAATGACCTCTACCGCCGGGTGATCAACCGCAACAACCGGCTGAAGCGGCTGCTCGATTTGAAGGCCCCGGAATTGATCATCAAGAACGAGAAGCGCATGCTGCAGGAGTCGGTCGATGCCCTCTTTGATAACCAGAAACGCAGCCGCAGTTACATGAGCTCCCAAAAGCGGCCGCTCAAATCCCTTTCCGATTCGTTGAAGGGCAAACAGGGGCGCTTCCGCCAGAACCTGCTGGGCAAGCGAGTGGACTATTCCGGTCGGTCGGTGATCGTTGTCGATCCTCAGCTCATGCTCGACGAGTGCGGCATCCCCAAAAAAATGGCCCTTGAACTGTTCAAGCCTTTCATCTACAACAAACTGGAGAAGAAGGGCATGGTCACGACCCTGAAGGTGGCCCGCACCTGGGTCGAGGAAAACCGCGACGAAATCTGGGACGCGCTGGATGAGGTGATCCACGAGCATACGGTGCTGCTCAACCGCGCACCCACGCTACACCGCTTGGGCATCCAGGCCTTCCGACCGCACCTGGTCGAAGGCAACGCCATCACGCTGCACCCGCTGGTCTGCCCGGCCTTCAATGCCGATTTCGACGGCGACCAGATGGCCGTGCACATCCCTCTCTCGCTGGAGGCTCAGGCCGAGGCCAAGATTTTGATGCTTTCGACCAACAACATCCTCTCGCCGGCCAACGGCAAGCCTCTGGCCGTTCCGACCCAGGACATGATCCTCGGCTTTTACTACCTGACCTTTACCAAAACCAACCTCAAAGGCGAGAATGTCATTTTCGCCTCGATGCGCGACGTCATCCAGGCTTGCGAGCAGGGGCTGGTCGACCTGAACGCCCGCATCAGCGTCAAATACCTGGGCAAGGTGAAAAACCTGGATTCCTACCTGCTGGATCCCCAGGACATTGTCAACTGCCCCATCACCGAAATCCACCCCAAGGACAATCGCCTGCTGGTGACCACCCCGGGACGGGTGCTGTTCAACCAGCTGCTGCCCCAGGGCACGCCCTATGTCAACGGGCTGATGAAAAAGAAAGGCATCCAGAACCTGATCTACTTTATTTACCTCAACCAGGGCTTCGAGCCTACGGTGCAGACCCTGGACCGGCTGAAGGAGGCCGGTTTCGAGTACGCCACGCGCGCCGGCTTTACCATCGGCATTTCCGATCTGCTGGTACCACCGGAGAAAGAGGAGATCATCGCCCAGACCGAAAAAGAATTGGAAAGGATTGACAAGAACTACAAGGAAGGCCACCTCACGGCCGGCGAGCGGCACAACAAGATCATCGATATTTGGAACAAGGCCACCGACGAGATTCGCGAACGGATGTTTGCCCAGATGCGCAAGATGAGCTATGAGGGCGTTACCGTCAATCCCATCTTTGTCATGTCCGATTCCGGCGCCCGCGGCAGCAAGGATCAGCTCAAGCAGCTGGCCGGCATGCGCGGCCTGATGGCCAAGCCCTCCGGCGAAATTCTGGAAACCCCGATCACCGCCAACTTCAAGGAAGGGCTCTCGGTGCTGCAGTACTTTATCTCCACCCATGGCGCGCGCAAGGGCTTGGCCGACACGGCTCTGAAGACAGCCGACGCCGGCTACCTGACCCGCAAGCTGGTGGACGCCGCCGTCGAGGTGATCGTCAAGGAGTTGGACTGCAGCACGGCCAACGGCATGCCGGTGTCGGCGATCATCGAGAACGGCAAAGAGATCGAGCCGCTGATCGACCGCATCATCGGCCGCACCGCCGCCGAGGATATCCTCTCGCCCGACAACCCCAACCAGGTGATTGTCGGCGCCGGCGAGGAGATCGACGAGGCCAGGGGCAAGGAGATCATCGATTCCGGCATCCTGGAGGTCAAGATCCGCTCGGTGCTCACCTGCGAGACCCTGCGCGGCGTCTGCACCAAGTGCTACGGCCGCAACCTGTCCACCGGCAAGATCATTGAGCTGGGTGAGGCCGTGGGCATTATCGCCGCCCAGTCGATCGGCGAACCGGGCACGCAGCTGACCATGCGCACCTTCCACATCGGCGGCATCGTCCAGGCCGAAGAAGGGCAGACGATGCTGCATTCGGGCTACGAAGGCATTGTCAAATTCAAGGACCTGAACATCGTCGAAAACAAGCACAAGGAATTCATTGCCATGAGCCGGGTCGGCTCGCTGCAGATTCTGGATTCCAAAAAGCGCGAGAAGGCCATGCACAAGGTGACCTACGGCTCCAAGGTGATGGTCAAGGACGGCCAGCTGGTGCGCAAGGGCGACCTGCTACTCGAATGGGATCCTTTCGCCAACTCGATCCTGACCAACGACCGGGGCGTGATCGAGCTGAAGGGCCTGGAGGAAAACATCTCCTATGTCAACGCCCGCGACGAAGCCACCGGCAAGATCACCCAGATGGTCATCGACATCAAGAACGAGAAGCTGCGCGACGAGCTGCAACCGCACATCAACATCCGCGACAAGGCATCCAACAAGCTGCTGCGCAAATACTACCTGCCGGTCAACGCCCACCTGGCGGTCAAGGAAGGCGACGAAGTCAGCGCTGGCGACGTGCTCTGCAAAATTCCCTCGGAATTCGCCAAGACCAAAGACATCACCGGCGGCCTGCCGCGCGTCACCGAGCTGTTCGAGGCGCGCAAGCCGAAAAACCCGGCCAAGATGGCTCAGATCGACGGCATCGTCGAGTTCGGCAAGGTGCAGAAGGGCGCCCGCAAGATCATCATCCGGCCGCTGGAAAAGGGCATCAAGCCCGACGAGCACAACATTCCCCGCGGCGCCCACATCATCGTCGGCGACGGCGACCGAATCACCGCCGGCACCGAGCTGATGGACGGGCCGCTCAACCCCGTCGATATCCTGAACGTCTTGGGCGAGCAGAAGCTGGCCGAATACCTGCTCAAAGAAATCCAGGACGTCTACCGCCTGCAGGGCGTGGAGATCAACGACAAGCACATCGAGATTATCATCCGCCAGATGATCAAGTGGCGGCGCATCGAGGACCCGGGTGACACCGGCTTTATCCCCGACCAGATCGTCGAGAAATGGAAGTTCGAAGAGGAAAACAGCCGCGTCGAGGCCGAAGGCGGAAAACTGGCCAAGGCCAAGCCGGCGCTGCTGCCCATCTCCCGCGCCGCCCTGGCCTACGACAGCTTCCTGTCGGCCGCCGCTTTCCAGGAGACCACGCGCATCCTCACCGAGGCGGCCATCGCCGGCAAGGAAGACATCCTCAGCGGGATCAAGGAAAACGTGATTATGGGCCGGCTCATCCCGGCCGGGACCGGTTTTCCTTTTTACCAGCAGGTGGAAGAAGCCGAGAAACTCGAGGACCAGTTCAAACTCGCTCGCTAGCCGAGCCGCTGCCGAATTTTCCCGAACGGGAAGGGAGTTTGCCCGCAGCGGAGGGTGAAGAGAACCCGCAGATTTTTTTGAAATGAGCGATTTCCGTCTCAGTCAGTTCCCGCCAGTGACCGGCGGGCAGGCTCTTCAACTGGATGGTGCCGATGGCCGTCCGCCGCAATTTCTCCACCGGGTGACCGCTGTATTGAAAGGTACGGCGCAGGATGTGTTTTTTGCCCTCGCTGATCGTGACCCGGTACCAGGCGTTCTGCTGGGGAGTCGAACGCACGAATTCGATGCGGAAAGGGGCGAGCCGCTGGCCGTCGAGCACGATGCCGTGTTCCAGCTTCCCTTTTTCCGCTTCGCTGAGCACTCCCTTGATTTTGACCATGTAGACTTTGGGCACCTGGTTGCGGGCGGCGAGGATGAAGTGGGCCAGGTCGCCGTCGTTGGTCAACAGGAGCAGGCCTTCGGAATGGAAATCCAGCCGGCCCACCGGGTAGACTCGTTCGCGAATCTGGCGGATGAAATCCTTGACCGTTGGCCGGCCCTGGGGATCGGCGAGGGTGGAGACCACTCCCTTCGGCTTGTGGAAGGCGAAGGTGCAGGTTTTTTCCAGCCGCAGTTTTAACTCTTTGCGGCGTAGAAATATCCTGTCTTTTTCCGGTTGGACCGGGAAGGCCGGGTTGCTGATCGTCTGACCGTTGACTTTGATTTTGCCGTCGGCGATCAGTCGCCGGATGAGGCGGCGATTGGCCAGACCGCTGCGCTGCAGGTATTTGAACAGTTTCAGTTCGTTCATTTGCGGATGCCCAAACGCTTGATCAGTTCAAACAGCGTGGACGGTTTGAGCTTGAGGTACTCGGCGGCTTTTTTCTGCACCCAGTTGCTCTGTTCCAGAGCGTTGATGATGATCTGGCGCTTGAGGTTTTCCACTTTGTCGAAGTACCCGGCTTTGCTGCCGCCGCTCTTGGTGCCCAGCAATTCCGGTGTCAGCAGGTCGGCGGTGAGGGTTTCGCCGCTGGAGAGCAGCACGGCGCGCAGGATCACATTCTCCAGTTCGCGGATGTTGCCGGGCCAGTCGTAGTCGAGCAAACGCTTGAAGAAAGTTTCATCCATGGCCCGGCAGGGTTTCTGGTTTTCCTGGGCAAAGCGTTTGAGGAAAGCCTCGGCCAGCAGCGGGATGTCCTCCTTGCGCTCGCGCAGTGGCGGCAGGTGGATGTTGATGATGTTCAGGCGGTAGTACAGGTCCTCGCGGAACTCCCCGCGCTTGACGATCTCCTTGAGATTCACGTTGGTGGCGACGATCAGGCGCACGTCGACTTTGATGATCTTGTGGCTGCCCAGGGGCTGGATTTCTCGTTCCTGGATGACGCGCAGGATTTTGGATTGGGTCTCCGGGCTGAGGTTGGCGATCTCGTCGAAAAAGAGGGTGCCGCCGTCGGCCTCCTCGAAGAGCCCCTTTTTGTCGGCCACGGCGCCCGTGTAGGCGCCTTTCTTGTAGCCGAAGAGCAGGCTCTCGCAAAGGGTCGGCGGGATGTTGCTGGAATTGAAGGGGTAAAAGGGCTTGTCGCGGCGGTTGGAATTGAGGTGCAGCGCCTTGGCGATCAGTTCCTTGCCGGTGCCGCTCTCGCCGGTGATCAGCACTGTCGAGTTGGAGTTGGCCACGCTCTCGATCAGGGACAGCGCCTGGAGCAGCAGTGGGCTGTGGCCGATGATCTTGTCGAAGGAGAACTTCTCGCCCAGGGTGCGTTTGAGCATCCAGTTTTCCCGCCTCAGGCTTTTCTCTTTGATCAGACGGTCGACGCGATGCTTGACCTCCAGGTTGTTGAAAGGCTTTTGCAGGTAGTCGCTGGCGCCCATCTTGATGGCCTCGATGGCCGATTCGATGGTGCCGAAAGCGGTGAGGAAAATGACCTTGATGTCTGGGTCGCTTTTCTTCAGTTCTTTGAAGATCTCCAGCCCGGAGGTGCCGGGAATCATCAGGTCGAGAATGGTCACGTCGACATCGGCCGAATGGTTGTTCTTGGCCTGGGCCCTGTTCTCGGAGATGATCAGCCCGTATTCGGGCTCCTTGAAGATGCGGCGAAAAATATCGTGGATGATACTCTCGTCGTCGACCAGGTGGATGATTTTCTTGCTCATATCTTCATGCTCCTCAACGGGGTTTTCAGCGGCAGGGTGATCAAAAAGGTCGTCCCCTTGCCCAGTTTGCTGTGCACCTCAATCTCGCCGTAATGCTCCTTGACGATGTTGTAGGCGATGGAGAGGCCGAGGCCCGTGCCCTGGCCGGCCTCCTTGGTGGTGAAGAAGGGGTCAAAAAGCTTGTCCAGGTTTTTCTCGCCGATGCCGCGGCCGTTGTCCTTGACACGCACGAACAGACTTTCCGCGTTCTCCTGGCCGAAGATGGAAATCTGTCCCTGATCCTCGATGGCGTCGATGGCATTGAGCAGGAGGTTGATGAACAACTGCTGCAGGTGGGTGGGGAAGCCGTACAGCCGCTGCTGGAAATCGAACTCTTTCTTGACCCGGATCTCCTTCTTCTTCAATTTGTGTTCGATCAAAGAGAGGCTCTCATCGATGATCTGGCTGAGGAGGATGGGTACGGGGTTTTCCCCTTTCTGGCGCGAGAAATCGAGCAACGTGCGGACGATCTTGTTGGCCCGCTGCACCTGCTCTTGGATCTTGCCGATCAGCTCCTGCTGGCCCTCGCGATCCTCGGGGTTGCTTAAAATCATCTGGCAATAGGACGAGATGCCGGTCAACGGCGTGTTGATCTCGTGGGCGACGCCCGCCGACAGCAGGCCCAACGAGGCCATTTTTTCCGAGGTGATCAGTTGGTTCTGGATGGCGATCTTCTCGCTGATGTCTTCGAAAAGGAGGATCTTGCCGGCTTTGCTGCCGCTGACGTTGCGCAGGGGCGAGAGGTAGACGTCGAATAGCAGTGTCTCCGTGCCGCGCACGATTTTCAAATTGTGGATGAGATTCGGGCCGCTCTTGGGATTCTGGATCTTCTCCCAGACCTCCGGGCCGAACACCTGAGCGGCTTTCTTGTTGAGCACGTTCTCGCTGGCCAGCCCCATCTTGGCTTCCATGCAGCGGTTCCAGGTCTTGATTTTGCTCAGGTGCGAAACCACCACGATACCCAGGTTGATGTTCTCGATGATGTTCTCGTTGAAGGCGGTCAGGAGGTTGAGCTGGTTGAGCTGGTTTTCCAGCCGCGAGTAGAGGAACGCATTTTCCACCGAGAGGGCGAGCGAGGCGGCGATACCCGACATCAGCTCCCAGTCTTCCACGCCGAGGTAGGTGTTGTTGCTCTTGCGGCCGAACGCCACCATGCCAATCAAGCGGTCGCTGACGCGCAGGGGCAGGAATTGGCAGAAATGGTGGTGGGTGAACAGGAAGTGGTCGGCCGGAAACTTGGTCCTGAACTCCTGGTCGGACAGGAAGAGGAGATGGTCCTGTTGCAGGAGCTGGCTCTGGAACGCCCGCGACAGGAAAAAACGGCTGCGCTCGGGCAGCGTGTAGAAGATATTGTCTTTGTACTGGACGATCAGTGCCGAGGTCTGCAGTTGGAAACCGCGGTTGATGATCTCCAGAAAATTGCGGGCCAGGGCGTACAGATTGCGCTGGGCGCTGATGGAATGCTCGAGCTCTCTGAGCTTGCGCTTGAAATTGAAGGTTTCGCGGTAAAAGATCTTTTCGAAATACTTTTGGACTGTATTTTCGAGGGGCCGGAAAAGTAAGCCGGCCATCAGAATGGCGGCAATGGACCAGAAAATGCCCAGGATCTTGTTTTGCTCGATGTTCAGACCCAGGAAAAGGTAAACGCCGAAGATGAAGGCGAACAGCGAGGAGATGGAGAGGGTCTTCTTGATGATGTTCTCGATATCGCGGAAGCGCCGCTGCGAAAGAATGTACACCAGGCTCAAAGGCAGAACCAGCAGTAGCACCAGGTTGATCAGCGCCAGCGGGGAGAGCCGACTGCCCGCGGCGGGGGAAGTCCCATTCAGCTGCAGCAACGCCAGGATGCCCAGCAGAATGCCGATCAGCGGCAGCAGGAAGCGGCGCTGTTTTTTCTTGATGATGAGGGTGACAATGGAGAAGCTGAACGAGACGGCGGCCAGCAGCAGATAGACGGCGAAGAAGCGGCTCCAGATCGTGCGAAAAAGGTTGATCACGTTGAACAGCGTATCCTCGTGGGGTAGGGAGACGGTGCGCAGGATGCTGTAGAGGTTGAGCGACAGCAGGACCAGGGGGGGCAGGTAAAGGAGGTAGGTACGGGCCGCCCGGCTCAGGCGCCGGCCCAGCGAGGTGCGCAGGGGGTAAAACAGGGAGTAGTGGACCAGCAGCGATGGGAAGAAGGCGTAGGCCAGTTTGTCCAAGCCCAGGAACAGAAAATCAAGGCCGCCGTAGCTGCCGGTGGGTGAGAAGATCAGAATGCCGGCGAAGCTTAGGGTCAGAAAGAAAAAGACCTGTGGCGGTCCGGTCAACACGACCTCGCCCTTGCTGGTGATGTTCAGGATACCCAGAGTCAGCAGGATCAGGACGATGCCGATGAAGGCCAGGATATAATAATGGAGAGGGGTGACTATGCGCTCGATGTCCATGCTGACGTTGCTTTGGATGCCGTCGCGTTCGATCAGATAGAAGGCCTGGTTCTTCTTTTCGATAAGCCGCAGCAGGTCCACGCGGCTGTGGATCAGATAGTTGTTGACGGTGATCAGGATGTCGCCCGGTTTGATCGGGCTGTCGGCCGGACCCTGGAGGCAGACCAGCCCGGTTTCGGTGTTTTCCCAGGTGATCCGGTCGGAGGGGCTGCTCCACTTCAACTTCAAAAAAATGTTGGTCAGGCTCAGGAAGATGAACAGCGCGAAGAGGATATGCCAGGGGTAGGTGCGCAGCAAGGCCGCCACCTGACGCCAGGGGGATGTCCGATTCATAGAAGGATGCCCGCTTTGGCGGTCTTGAATGCCCAGATTATCTTTTCCTTTTTGGAGAGCGGGGGGAGGTTTTTTTGATACACCTTGCGGGCCAGCAGTTCCCGCTCAAAGGAGAAATTGAGCGGCTCTTCTTCGGCGGCGGGCAGCGGCACGTTTTTTTCGCTGGCGGGGATGGTGGAGGAGGTGGGAACAGGCTTCTTTTGGGGCTTCTCCTGGGTGGCAGGAACGGCCGGCAGCAGCAGTACAAAGAGGGAGGCCAGAACGGCCCGGTGCATGGCTCTCATCGCCTCATTATATCAAGATTACCGGGCGCGGGCAATCAGCCGTCGGTCAGGGCGGCGAAGTTCTTGAAGTGGGTTTTGACGAAGCGGCTCAGCGCTGGCTTTCCGAGCCGGCGGGCCAGCTGGCGGGCGGCGGCGATGGTTGGCAAACCGGCGCCCAGCGGCAGCTTCTGGTCGGCTTCGGCCGACAGCCGTTCCATCTCTTCCAGAAAAGCGGCGCGGGCGATGACCGAGGCGCAGGCCACGGCCGGGTCCCGTTCGGCGCCGCTGAAAAAGGTCAGGCGTTGCTGCACCGCAGGGTCATGGAAGTTGGCGCGCACCCGCGTTTCCGGCCCGAAGCGGTCGATGAGGATGAGCGGCGGCAGAGGCTGAAGCTCCTGCAGGTTCTTGATGGCCCGGGCATGGGCCCAGCCCAGCACGATGTTGATGTTTCTCAGTTTGCCGTACAGTTCATTGTACTTGGCCGGTCCGATGCGGACCACCGCGTGGGGCAGCCGCTTTTTGAGCTGAGGCGCCAAGCGCTGGACCGCGCGGGTGCTGAGTTTCTTGGAATCAAGCACGTGCAATCCTTCCAGTATTTCGGGCTTTTCCAGAAAGACCGCGGCCACCACCAGGGGCCCGAAAAAGTCGCCTTTGCCCACCTCGTCGCTGCCGATCTTGGGAAAGGTCCGCAGCACCTGCTCGAACGTCCGCGTGGTCACGGTTGGATCAGTTTCTTTTTTTTCTTGGCCCGATCACCTTGATCGTCTGCTCGGCGATTTCCAGCTCTTCGTTGGTGGGCACGACCATCACCGTCACCCGCGAATCGGGGGTGGAGATGACGCCGAAGCAGCCGAAGGCTTTGCGGTTCGCCTCCTCGTCGAGGCGAATGCCCAGAAAATCCAGGTCGGCGAGCACCCGGGCGCGGGTTTTGGGGGCGCGTTCGCCAATGCCGGCAGTAAAGATGATCAGGTCGGCGCCGTTCATGGCGGCGATATAGGCGCCGATGTATTTCTTGATGCGGTAGGCGAAAATGGTGTGAGCCAGCGCCGCCTGGGCGTTCCCCTCCTCCTCCTTTTTCTCGATGTCGCGCATGTCCGAAGAGATTTCCGAGATGCCGGCCATGCCGCTCTTGCGGTTGAGGATGGCATCCACCTCATCCGCGCTCAGCTTCTCGTTGCGCTGCAAAAAGAGGGGGATGTAGGGGTCGATGTCGCCGCAGCGCGTGCCCATGGCCAGGCCTTCCAGCGGTGTGAAACCCATCGAGGTGTCCACCGAGCGGCCCTGGCAAATGGCGGTGATCGAGGAGCCGTTGCCCAGGTGGCAGGTGATGACTTTGAGATCTTCCAATTTCTTGCCCAGAGCCCGCGCCCCCTCCTTGGCCACGTAGAAATGGGAGGTGCCGTGGAAGCCGTAGCGGCGGATGCGGTATTTGCGGTAATACTCGTAGGGGATGGGATAGATGTAGGCCATTTCCGGCATGGTCTGGTGGAAGGCGGTGTCGAAAATGCCGGCCATGGGGATGCCGGGCAGGATTTTCTGGGCGGCTTCGATGCCGATGATGTTGGGTGGGTTGTGCAGTGGCGCCAGGGGAATGCACTCTTTCAGGGCGGCCAGCACCTCGGCGCTGATCGGCACCGTGCCCTTGAACTTCTCGCCGGCGTGCACCACGCGGTGGCCGACGGCATGGATCTCGCTCTTGTCGCGGATGACGCCGATCGTGGCGTCGGTCAGGTGGCGGACGATGAAGTTGATTCCCTCCTCGTGATTGCGGATGTCGTGCTCGATGACCAGCTTCTCGCTGTCGCGGTAGTAATTGAGCACCGAGCCTTTGAGGCCGATGCGCTCGAGCAGGCCGCGGGCCAGGACCTGGCGGGTCTCCATGTTGATCAGCTGAAATTTGATCGACGAACTGCCGCAGTTGATGACCAGCACTTTCATGGCTACCTCGTTGGGGCTTTGCTTTAATCTGTATTATAATCTTTTCCCGAAAAATTTCAATAGATAAAATTAAAAATTTAACTATTTTTTGCCGGTTGTGAATGGCAGCCGGCCGTGCTAAAATAATTCATGGCCAAGCGTGTCCTGCCGGTGCTGCTGCTCTGCCTGCTGGCGCTGCCTCTGTCCGCCTATGTCGGACCGGGCGCGGGCTTCGCCTTCGTCGGTTCCTTCCTGTTCATCGTGGCCGCCTTTTTCCTGGCCCTGTTCAATTTCCTGACTTTCCCCTTCCGCGCACTGCTGCGCCTGCTCAAGCGCCGCCACACTCTGCGCCGCTCTCGTTTCCGGCGCGTAATCCTGGTCGGCTTCGACGGCATGGATTACCGCCTCTACCGGCAATTCCGCCAGGCGGGGCAGCGCTTCCCTCGCTTCGAGAAGCTGGAGAAGGAGGGAAGTTTTGCGCCGCTCTGGAGCAGCGAACCGCCGATCTCGCCGGTGGCCTGGTCGACGCTGGCCACCGGCGTCAATCCCGGCAAGCACAATATCTTCGATTTTCTGGCCACCGACCGCCAGACCTACATGCCCAAGCTGGCCTGCTCGGAGATCCTGCCGCCGCGGCGGCAGCTGCGTTTCGGCCGCTGGCAGGTTCCCCTCTCCTCGCCACGCATCGAGTTGAAGCGCAAGAGCCAGAGCTTCTGGAAGATCGTCGGCAGTAAGGGAATCTACGCGGCGGTGCTGCGCATGCCCTTCACCTTCCCGCCCGAAAAGCTTTACGGGGTCATGCTGGCAGGCCTGGGTACACCCGACCTGCGCGGCACCCAGGGCAGCTTCACCTTCTTTTCCGACCAACCGCTGCAGCAGGTGGACATTTCCGACGGCCTCTGCGAGCAGTTGGAACCGCTGGGTCCCGGCGGATTCCGCGGCACGATCAAGGGGCCGCCCCATCCCTTTCGCAGTGACGAGGCGCTGCTCAAAATTTCCTTCACCCTGGAGCCGGACAGCCAGGCCCAGACGGCCCTGGTGCGCGTCGGAGGCGAAACGCTGCGCCTGGAGCTGAACCGCCTCTCGCCCTGGATGCACCTGACTTTCAAGGCCGGTTTGCTGTCGATCAGCGGCATTGCCCAGTGGGTGCTGGGGAGCCTGGAACCGCTGCGACTCTACCTTTCGCCCATTCACCTGGATCCGGAAAAGCCGGCCATGCCTATTTCCCAGCCCAAGATTTTTTCCGTCTACCTGGCCAAGCTGCTGGGGCCTTATGCCACGCTGGGCATGGCCGAGGACACCTGGTCGCTCAACGAGCGGGTGCTTTCCGAGCGCAACTTCCTGGATCAGGTCTACCAGACGCAGCGCGAGCGCGAAGCCATCTTCTTCAACACCCTGAAAAAGGTCAAGAGCGGCCTGATCGTCCAGGTGTTCGAAACCACCGACCGCGTCCAGCACATGTTCTGGCGCTATCTCCCCCAGTCGGGCTCGCCGGCCGAAAAACCATCTTCAGAGAAGGAAATCGTCAACGCCATCCTTGAGAGCTACCGGGCCATGGACCAGTTTTTGGCAAAGCTTTTTCCTCTGCTGCGCGGCAACGACCTGCTGCTGATCGTCTCTGACCACGGGTTCGGTCCCTTCAACCGCGGCTTCCATCTCAATTCCTGGCTGCGCAGGGAAGGCTACCTGGCGCTGCGGGAGGGAAAAAGCGCCAGCGGCAAATGGTACGCCGACGTGGACTGGTCAGATCCAGAGCCTATGGCCAGGGTCTGAACGGCATTTACCTCAATCTCGAGGGCAGGGAGCGGCTGGGTATTGTCAAGCCGGGGAAAGAGGCCGAAGCGGTGAAAACCGAGATCAAGACCAAGCTGCTGCAGCTGCGCGATGCGAAAACCGGAGCCGCGCCGTTCAAAGCCATCTTTCTGCGCGAGGAACTTTACAGAGGGCCTTATACATCCAATGCTCCCGATATTGTGGTCGGTTACAGTGTTGGCTACCGCGTCTCCTGGGAGTCTGCGGTCAATTATGTCGGTGGTGACGAGCTCTTTTCCGACAACCTGCGGCCCTGGAGCGGCGACCACGCCTTCACGCGCGACCAGATCCCGGCGTCTTCTTCTCCAATCGCAAGATCGCCCAAAAAGAGCCGGGCCTGATCGACATCGCCCCCACCGTGCTTTCCGCGTTTGGCATACCGAAGCCCGCGTTTATCGAAGGCAGAGATTTGGAAATTCAATAGTTACCTCAGGGATTTTGTTTCAAATCGGCTTAATATAACTTAAACAGTTATATATTATTCGAGAACTCTCATTCATTAAAGCAACCCTGAGATTTCGCCTTCGGGGCTGAGGTCGATGGATTCGGCGATCGGAGTTTCCGGCAGGCCGGGCATGAGCAGGATGTCGCCGGTGATGGGCACGGTGAAACCCGCGCCAGAGGAGATGCGTACCTCGCGCACGGTGATTAGGAAATCCTTGGGACGGCCGAGCAGCGCCGGGTTGTCGGAGAGCGACTTCTGCGTCTTGGCAATGCACACGGGCAGGCTGTCGAAACCGAGTTTCTTGATGCGGGTCAGGTCGCTGCGCGCCTGCTTGGTGAAGTCCACGGCCTTGGAGCCGTAAATCTCCCGGGCCACGGTCTCGATTTTTTTGTCGGTGGGCATTTCCAGCGGGTAGAGATAGTTGTGGCATACCGGTATGCGGCACTCCTCGGCGACCATTTCCGCCAGCTCGGTGCCGCCGGCTCCGCCCTCGGCCCAGCCGTTCATCACCGAGGTTTTGAATCCCTGGCTGCGCGCAAAATCGGTGATCACCTTCAATTCTTCGTCGCTGTCGCTGACGAAGCGGTTGACTGCCACCACCGCCTTCATGCCGAACTTGCCGATGTTTTCCAGGTGGCGGGCCAGATTGGGCAGCCCGCGCTCGACTGCCGCCGGATCGGCTTCCTTGCTCTCGGCCAGCTTCTTGCCGCCGTGCATCTTCAGGGCCCGGGCCGTGGCCACCAGCACCACGCCGGCCGGGCAGAAGCCGGCCTGGCGGGCCACGATATCGAAGAACTTTTCCGCGCCCAGGTCGAAGCCGAAACCGGCTTCCTGCACGGTCATGTCGAAAAGCTTCAGGCTGAGGCGCGTGGCCACAACCGAATTGGTGCCCTGGGCGATGTTGGCGAATGGGCCGCCGTGCACCAGGGCCGGGGTGTTTCCCGAGGTTTGAACCAGGTTGGGCTTGAGTGCGTCGCGCAGCACCGCGGCGGCCGCTCCGGCCACGCGCAAATCCCGGGCGAAGACCGGTTCGTCTTTGTAGGTGAAGCCGATCAGGATATTTGCTATTCTTTTTTTCAGTTCCTCGTAATCCCGACAGAGGCAAAGGATGGCCATGATCTCCGAGGCGGCGGTGATGTGGAAGCGCCCCTCGCGCGGCATGCCGTTTTCGTAGCCGCCCAGGCCGACGATGATGTCGCGCAGCTCCCGGTCGTTCATGTCCAGGACACGCGGCCAGCGCACCCGGCGCGGATCGAGGTCCGGCTCTTTGCGTCGGAAAATGTGGTTGTCCAGCATGGCGCTCACCAGGTTGTGGGCGCTGGTGACCGCGTGGATGTCGCCCGTGAAGTGCATATTGATATCTTCCATGGGCAGGACCTGGGTGCGGCCGCCCCCGGTGGCCCCGCCCTTGATGCCGAAGAGCGGTCCCATCGAAGGCTCGCGCAGGGCCAGGCCGGCTTTGTGGCCGATGCGGTTCAGGGCCATGGCCAGCCCGATGGAGACCGTGGTTTTGCCCTCGCCGGCCGGGGTCGGGGTGATGGCCGACACGATGATCAGTTTTCCCTCGGGCCGCTTTTCCAGTTCGCGAAAAATCTTGAGGTCGATTTTGGCCTTGTAGCGGCCGTACAGTTCCAAATAGGAACGGGGGATTCCGGCTTTGGCGGCGATCTCTTCAATGGGCAGGAGTTTGGTCTGACGGGCGATCTCCAGGTCCGAAGGCATGTCGACCTCCTTGGGCAGCGCGCCCTTGGGAATTAATTTTACGGCAAGGAGCGATAAGAGTTCAACTGTTCTGATTTGGAGATGATCGGCCCGATCAGAAAAAATAACCGAGAATCTCATTGAGCAGCAAGATTTTATCGGGATGAACGGCGATGCGCATTCCTTTTCTGATCAAAAACTCGTTTTCCAGAAGAAACTGCCCGGCTTCGGCAAAAGGGTGCACGCCAGACTCGGGCACGCCGTCAAGCAGCCGCAGGCCGGTGATCAGGCGGCGCCGATTCTGGTCAATGAGACGGTTCGACTTCTCGGGAGGCCGCTGCCGCCGGATGCATTCGAAATAGGCGGTCAGGTTTTCCACGTTTTTGTAATCCCGGCCATCCTCAAATCCGGCCGCTCCCGCACCCAGGCCCAGATAGGTCCGGTTTTGCCAGTATTTCAGGTTGTGGCGGCACTCCCGACCGGGCAGGCAGAAGTTGGAGACTTCGTAGTGGCGGTAGCCCAGCTCACGCAGGCGCCGGCGGGAATAAGCATAGAGCCGCAGGTCGCGGGCTTCCTGTTCCAGCGTTTTCCTTTTTTTCACCCCCTCCAGCAGATAAACCGACACGTGGGGAATGTTCAGGAGGGAAAGAATGTGGAAATTCCTTTCCAGCGTTTTTTCTTCCTGGGTCTCCAGGCCGATGATCAGGTCGACGTTGAGCAGCTCGAAGCCGGCGGCCTGTGCCGCCTCGACGGCCTGGCGTGCTCGGCTGGCGCTGTGGCCGCGCCGGAGCAGGTGCAGGTCTCGCGCTTGGAAGGACTGGACGCCGATGCTCAGGCGGTTGATCCCCAGCCGGCGCAGCGCGGCGATCTTGGGCGGGGTGAGGTCTTCGGGGTTGGCCTCCAGGCTGATTTCGGGGCTGTCGCCCCAGGAGAAACTCTGGGCCAGAGCCGATAGTACCGCCGCCAGTTCCTTTTCTGAAAGGAGCGAGGGCGAACCGCCGCCCAGATAGAGGGTGTCAATGCGGTAGCGGCCTGTCCGCTTGCGCTCGATCTCCTGGAGCAGAGCCTGGACGTAACGGAGGGAGAGGCGACGATCGTAGGGGCATTTGAAAAAGTGGCAGTAGAAGCAGGCGCGGCGGCAGAAGGGATAGTGGAGATAGATGCCGGCTGTTTTCAAATCGGGTGCAGGCGCTCTTGGGCGATCCAGCCGGCGACCTGCGCCGATGCCGAGACCTGAACCCAGTCGCGGTTGCGCTCCAGAATGCGAACTTGAAGACCGGCATGGACCTTGAAGAGCACGGTGTTGCCCTCGCCGGGACCGCTGAGTAGCTCCGCTTCCGGCGCCGTCACCACGGCGGTCTGCTGCTCCTGGGTGCGGGAAACGCGCTGCCACTGGTAGAGGAACAGGGCCAGGGTCAGCAGCAGCAGCGAGGCGAGAGCGTAATGGAGAGTCTTGCTTCTGCCCCGCTTCAGCCTGACCCAGAGCAATCCGTTCAAGCCGGCCCAGAGCAGCAGCAGGATCAGGTTCAGCAGGTTGATGCTTATGCCGTACTCCAGGCGGTTGCGCAGGTCGGTCAGAAAACCCGTTTTCTCCGGAGGAATGGCGTCCTGGAAATGGCGGTTAACAATGGCGATGTTGTGGCCGATGGGCGCGTCAACGGGATTCAGCTTGCGGGCTTCGAGATAATCGATTTTGGCTTCCAGAAAGCGGCCGAGACGGTAATGGCAGTTCCCCCGGTTGTAGAATATTTTCCAGTGGCTGATGGCGGCAGCCAGCCGGTTGTAGGCGGCCAGGCTGTCGCTGTAGCGGCCCTCCTCGTAGAGGCGGTTGGCCCGGTCGAATTCTGCCTTGAAACCGCTGGCGGGTGCGCCCCGCAGCAGGGGCAGGCCCAGCAGGAGAAGGACGCAGCAAATGGTTTTTTTCATGGCAATTTTGCGTCGATGAGGCGGACCGCGCGGATCAGGATTTGGATGTCGGCCTGCAGCTCCGCGGCCGGCACTTTGGCGGGCGAAAAGCGCGCCTGTTCGGAGCGGGACTTGACCGCCAGGAAGGCGTCCGCTGCCTGGGGTTGAATGCCGCGGGACTCGAAGAACTCGCGGATCTTGTCGCTGCTGAGCTCGGCGAAACCCAGGCCCGTTTTCTGCTGGATGTAGACGTCGAGCACGGCGGCGATCTCCTCGTAGCTGCTCAGCTGCCTCAGGCTGCCGAGGGTCTGGGCCAGCAGCCTTTTTTTCTTGAACAGCGGGCTGGCCACCAATCCGCGTTCCCAGAGGGCGCTCTTGGCCAGCAGAAAAAGAGTGACCAAAAGAGGCAGGAGGAAAAGCAGTTTAAAACCACTAGTGCGGTGGAGCCGCCACGCCTGGTCGTGGATGCGGCCGCGCAGGATGAATTCGATGTCCTCGCCCTGGGCCACGATCTGGGCGGGCGAGGAGGCAACGGCAACGCTCTCACGGTTCTTGGCCCCGGTCACCTGCACGCTCAGCGGGCTGCTGTGCAGCGCGATCACCTTGCGGCTGAGCGGGTCGAGGTATTTGAATTCCAGAGCCGGGAAACGGACGGTTCCGATTTTAAGGAAGGAGACGGGGATCTCGGCGTTGAGAGTGCCGGCCAGCACGTCGCTGTCGGTGCGGGACTCGCGGGAGATCTTGGCCGGAAAGACTCTGTAGGCGTCGCTGTCGGCGAGAAGGGGAGGAACGATCGCCTTGAGGTTGCCGTTGCCGCTGATTTTCACCTGCAGCGTGGCCAGGTTGTTGATATCGCAGCTGCTGGCGGCGGTGCTGGCTGAAAAAGTGAACTGGCCCACCGGCAGGCCGGCCGCTTCAACCGGCGGCGCATCCACCTCAACCTTGATTTCCGGCGTTGCCCGCTCTACGGGACGGGAGGCAAGAAAGAGGGAGGCGCTGTCGGCCAGGGTCATCTGGAAGCGCAGCGGCGGAATGGTCAGGGAACCGCTGCGGGTGGGAAAGAGCGCGGCCTTGCGGATTTCGAAAACCTGGTAGACGGTGTTGCCGATGGTTTCGCTGCGACCGCTGATACTCTGGGGCACGGGAAACCACTCCTGCCAGAAACCCTCGAACGAGGGCGCGGAGACCAGGTTGACCGCTTCCACGCGGCCGGTGGTGTAGAGCAGCACGCGGTAGGTCAGCTGTTCGCCCGGGACGGCCCGGGCTTTGGAAATCTCCGCTTTCAGCTTCACGTCCGCTTCGCTCTCCGGCCTGCGTCCGAAAGCGGAATCGAAGAAGTCTTTGTCAAACCCGGTGGCTGGCTGCCCGGCGGCCCCGCTGGCGGGATTGAGGCGGCCTTTGACCACCTCGACGCGGAAGGGCTGGGTCTTGTATTCCTTGCCGTCGACAGTGGTGGCGGCCGCCGGAATCAGCAGCCGGCCAAGGCGCAGCGGCATCAGGTAGAAGACGAAGTGGGTGTAGGAGGAGGAGACGCCGTTGACAAATCGGAACTCGCTGCTTTGCGACGTCTGCACCACCCGGAAGTCGGCCAGGTAAGAGAGGTCGGGCGGCTGGGGATCGCGCACGCCCTTGAAAGTCAGGGTATAAATGAGCAAATCCTCCAGGCCGATGCGCTCGGCGTCGATGCTGGCCGAGAATTCGACATCCTCGGCCCCCAGCGCCAGGGCCAGCATGGCCAGAAACAGAAAAGCCAGGCCGCGCCTCATCGTTTACCAGTCCTTCTGGCGCCGGGTGGGATTGGCCTTGCGCTTTTTCTTTTCCATCTGCTCTTTCTCGTTCTGGTTGAGGTATTGGGCTAGGGCCTGGTCCTGGCGGGGCGGCGGATTCTGCAGGTTCTGGGGGGACTGCGCGGGCGGGGGCGGCTGTCCTTGTTGGAGCTTCTTCAGGGTCAGCTCGTAGTTGATTTTGGCGTCCCGGTCATTGGGATTGGCCAGCAGGCACTGTTTGTAGTTTTCCAGGGCTTGTTCGTACTGCTGCAGCCGGTAGCAGGCGTTGCCCTGGTTGTAGCGGATGTTCTCCTTGGCCAGGCCCGATTTTTCCGGGTCGATTTTGGAGAATTCTTCCAAGGCTTCGCGGTATTTTTTCATCTCATACAGGGCGGCGGCGGTGTTGTTTTTCAGAGCCGCCGATCCGGGTTTGATCCCTTTGGCGGCCAGAAATTGTTGCAGGGCGTCGGCGTAACGGCCCTGATCGTAGGCGTGCAGTCCCTCCTGGTTCCTGCGCGCCGCCGGTTCAAACCAGTGCCAGAAGAGCAGCAGGGGCGCCAGCAGCAGGATCAGCTTCTTTTCCATGCCATCTTCCGGTCGCTGAGCGCCGTTTCAGCCAGCAGCAGGATGAAGCCGGCCAGCAAGGGGTAAGCGAAGCGCTCGATTTTCCGGCGCTTGATTTTCTGGGCCAGGACCTGGCGCTGGAATTGGCGTAATTGCTCGAGAAAGGCGGCGATGCCCGAGGCCTCGCTGAGGCGGAAGAAGCGGCCGCCGCTTTCGGCCGCGATGCGCATCAGGGTCGGCTCGTCGAGGCGGGTCTGGACCAGGTTGCCCGCTTTATCCTTTTTCCACTCGACGATCTTGCCTTCCCGATCCTTGAGGGGGATGGGCGCGCCCTGCGGCACGCCGACGCCGACGGTAAACACCGGGATGCCGGCCTTTTTGAGCGGCTCCAGCGCCTCCGGCCAGCGCTTTTCCTGGTCTTCTCCATCCGTGATCAGCAACAACACCTTGGCGCCGCCGCGCAGCGCCCGGAAGGTCCGAGTGGCCAGCTGGAACGGCCCGGAAAAGTCGGTGCCCTGCTCCCCTTCCGGGCTGAGGGGCGAGGCCTGGACCAGCAGTTTGAACGCCTCGTAATCCTGGGTCAGGGGACACTGGATGAGGGCCACCGCGGCGAAATCGATCAAGGCCACGAAGTCGGTTTGCAGGCCGTCGACCAGGGTGGCGATCAGGTTCTTGGCCACTTCCAGGCGGCTGGGCTGGAGGTCTTCGGCGGCCATGGATGCGGAGGTGTCCAGGGCGAAAACCAGCTCCAAGCCCTTGATCTCCTGGGCTTCGACCTTCTCTCCCCACTGGGGGCGCGCCCAGGCGAGGATGAACAGGCCTACCGCTCCCATTAGCAGCAGGGCTTTAAACAGGTCGATTTCCTGGCCGCCGCGCACCACGTTCTGCCGCCGCGCCTCCGGTCCGAGGAACTCCTGGATGAGCTTTTGTTTCCGGCGCCGGTTCCAGGCAAGCAGGATGCCCAGTGGAACCAGCAGCAACAGTAGATAAAGAATATATGGTTGGCCAAACGTCATGAATTTTGCAATTATAACAGAATTTGGCCGGGTGTGGAAGCGCTGTTCTCAGTCTTTGTCGTTGGCTTGGAACTCGCTCTCCAGCTGCTCGTACTCCTCCTGGCTTATGAGCTGGCGCTGGAATAGGCGGTAGGCCAGGATGAGCCGCTTGGAGTTCATGCGCCGGCTGCGGTCGCTGGTCGGCGAGTAGCGGATGGGGTTGGGCAGCACGGAAGCCAGGCGGATGGCCTGGCTGAGCGTGAGTTCAGCGGCCGGCACCTGGAAATAGGTGCGGGCGGCGGCCTCGGCTCCAAAAATCTGGTCGCCCCATTCGATCACATTGAGATAAAGTTCGAGGATACGGGGCTTGGAGAGCTGCCACTCCAGCTGCATGGCGATGGCCGCTTCGCGGATTTTGCGCCACAGGTTCTTTTCCGGCGACAGGAAGAGGTTCTTGGCCAGTTGCTGGGTGATGGTCGAGCCGCCGCGCAGCGGTTTCTTTTTCTGGATGTTGGTCTGCAGGGATTGGCGCAGGGCTTCCCAGTCGAAACCCTCGTGCTGGAAGAACTTGTCGTCCTCGGCGATCAGCACCGCCTGGATCAGGTGGCGGGATATGGCCGACAGCGGGACCCAGCGGCAGTGCGCGGTAAACGTTTTCCCTTGCCGGCGGGCCTGCTCCTGTCGGAAACGCATCAGAGCGGTTTGCGCGGGATTCTTCCCCTTTAGCGGACGGACGTCGGGCAGCGTCGCCCAGAAAATGGCCGCTCCCACAATCAGCAAAGCGAGTGCGCCGAGTGCCAGGCGGGCAATCCGCGCACGCCGGAAAATGCCTTTTTGGGCCATGGGGATAATCTAAAGGAACGGCACGCGGCTGTCAACCGTGGAGTCCCAGAGGCTGAAAAGTGAGGAGCCCGCCCTGCCGAAGCAGGACGGACTCCTTTTATAAGGGGGGAGGGTTAGAGGACGGGGTTGCCGTTGGCGTCCAGCAGCCGGACGGGGCCGAGGCCCAGGCCGGCCAGCTCCTTTTCGATTTTGGCCCGGTCGCCGACCACGATCCAGACCAGCCGGTCGGGGCGGAGCAGTTTCCGGGCGATGGCGCTGATGTCGGCGCGGGAAAGGGCCAGCACTTTCTGCGGATAGGTGGCGTAATAGTCGTCGGCCAGCCCGAAGGTGATCAGCTCGCCGATGGAGGCCAGAACCGCGTCGGCCGTTTCCCAGGAACCGGGCAGCTGTCGGGTCTGGTTGTTTTGCGCCCGCTCCAGTTCTTCGGCGCTGACCGGTTTGCTGTCCTGGAACTGGCGGATTTCGGCGAGGATCTCGCGCACCGTTTCCGCGGTCTTGTCGGTCTGCACCGGGGCGTAGACGAACAGGGGTCGCTGACCGCGGGCGTTGGGAATGAAGCTGTAGGCGCCGTAGGACCAGTGCTTGTCCTCGCGCAGGTTCATGTTGAGGCGCGAGGTGAAGGCGCCGCCCAGGATGGTGTTCATCGTTTCGATGGCGATCTCGTCGGGGTTGGCCTTGGCCGGAGCCAGCTGGCCGGCGATAACCAGCGATTGAGGCGCTCCCGGTTTGTCGACCAGGTAGAGGGTCGCGGTTTCCGGGCCGGGAACCGGCGGGATGTTTTTCTGGGGAGCGCTGCCGGGCGGCCATTCCGAAAAAAGCTTTTCCAACTGCGGCACGATTTCGGCCGGGGTGACGTCGCCGACCACCAGCAGGGTGGCGTTGCCGGGCTTGAACCAGGTCTGGTAAAAGTGCAGCAGGTCGTCGCGGCGCAGGCGCGAGACGCTCTCCTCGGTTCCGGAGCCGGTCAGCGGCTGGCTGTAGGCGTGCTCCCGGCCGTAGAGGAAGCGCGGCAGCAGGCGCAGGGCCGTTGCCATGGGGCTGCTCTTTTCCTGCTGGATGGCGGCCAGCATCTGCTTTTGCAGCCGTGACAGCTCTTTTTGCGGGAAGGCGGGATGGAGGATGACATCCGCATACACCTGCAGGGAGGCTTCCAGCTTGCTTTTGAGAGCCGACAGGCTCACCAGGGACACGTCCAGGGAGGCGGCGGCGGACAGTTCGGCTCCCAGCAGCTCCAGTTCCTCGCTGATCTGCAGGGCGCTGCGGCCGCGGGTGCCCTCGTCGATCGCGGCCATGGTCAGCCGGGCCGTGCCGGGCAGGTCCGGCGGGTCGGCCGCAAAGCCGGCGTTGACCAGCAGGCTGAACTGAACCAGGGGAACGGCATGGCGCTCGGCCAGGACCACCTGCAGGCCGTTGGTCAGCCGTTGTTTTTGCAGGCTGGGAAAACGGACATCGGGCGCGGGTCCGGCTGCCGGCAGGCGGGAGCGGTCCGCGTCGCCGCCTTTTGCCGGTCGGCCGGAGAAGGGATGGACTTCCAGGATGTAAACGCCGTCGCTCAGCCACTCTTGGGCGGCCCGCCACACGTCGCGGAGGTTGGCCTGGCGGACGCGCTGCAGGGTGTGTCGGTAGAAATCGGGATCGCCTTTGAACACCTGGTTGCTGGCCAGGATGTCCGATTTGCCCCCGAAACCGCCGATGCGTTCGCTGCCGCGGATGAAACCGGCTTCGAACTGGATCTGGATCCGCTGCAGCTCTTTTTTCTCCGGGCCTCTGGCCAGGAATCGGGCCAGTTCCTCGTCCAGTGCCTTTTCTACCCTGGCCAGGTCGCCGCCCGGCTGGGCACTGGCGCGGATGACGAATTGGCCGCCGATTTCTCTTAGATCGGCGTAGGCAGACACGTCGGTGGCGATCTGCTCGTCATAAACCAGTCGCTTGTAGAGGCGGGAATTCTTGCCGGAACCGAGCAGATCGGCCGCCAGGCTGAGATAATCGCCGGTCGCCGATCCCCATTCGGGAATGTTCCAGACCTTGTAGATGCGGCTCTGGGGAACACGGTCTTCGGTCTGCTGGCGCACCGTTCCCGTTCGCTTGGCAATCCAGGCGCGGTGGCGGGTGAGGGGAGTGGTGCCGGCAAAGGAGCCGAAATATTTTTCCACTTTGGCTTTGGCTGTTTGCGGGTCGATGTCGCCGGCAAGCACGATCACCGCGTTGGCGGGGCCGTAATAGGTCTTGAACCATTCCTGGACGTCGCTCAGAGTTGCCCGCTCCAGGTCTTCGATGGAGCCGCCGACATCCCAGGAATAGGGATGCCCGTAGGGGTAGGTGTTGCGGGCGATGATTCCCTCCACCTTGCCGTAAGGCTGGTTTTCGCCCTGGCGGAGCTCGTTCTGGACCACGCCGCGCTGTTCGTCCAGCTTGGCCTGGGTGAGGGCGCCCAGCAGATGCCCCATGCGGTCCGATTCCATCCAGAGGGCCACGTCGAGGGCCGGGGTGGGGACGTTCTCAAAATAATTGGTTCGGTCGTAGTCGGTGGTGCCGTTCTGGTCAGTGGCCCCGGCCGCCTCAAACGGCTTGAAGAAATCGTCATCGTGATGCTCGCTGCCGTTGAACATCAGGTGCTCGAAGAGATGGGCGAACCCGGTCTTGCCCAGCCGTTCGTTCTTGGAACCCACGTGGTACCAGATGTTGAAGGCCGCGATCGGCGCCTTGTGGTCTTCGTGCACGATCAGGGTCAACCCGTTGTCCAAAACGAATTTCTGGTTGGCTATGACAATATCCATCGCCTGCTTCTCCTTGCGAGCCCCCGGGGCGCAGCCGCCGAGCGCCGCCAGAAGGAATGATATTGTAGCCCAAACGCGGATGGTTTGCCAATGGCGGAAGACATGTTTCGTTTTTTTGGATGAGTTATACGCGCCGGCTGCCCAAAAAGTTTTCGCCCGAGAAAACAGGGACGGCTATTGAAATTTTTTTTTCCTTTGTTTAAAATAAATGCGTTTCGGTATGTACCCGGATTGGAGGTTTTTTATGAACATTTATGTTGGCGGGTTGGCCTGGACACTCTCGGAAAACGAACTGCGCGAAGCATTCGCCGCTTACGGTGAAGTGACCTCGGCCACCATCATCAAGGACAAATTCACTGGCAAATCCCGCGGTTTCGGTTTCGTGGAAATGCCGGACAAGGACCAGGGCGAAGCGGCCATCAAGGCCATGAACGGCAAGGATTTAAAGGGCCGGGTCATCAAGGTGAACGAAGCCAAGCCCAAGAGCGCGGAGGGATACGGCCGCGAGCCACGCGACAAGGGTTTTTAACCGCTTTAAATAAGAATACATCCCGTCGGAAGGCGGACCCGTTCCGAGCAGCAGCGGGGTGATGCCTTTCGTCATCCAACAAGAAAGGAGGAGTCCATGAAACGGTTTTGGGTCTATGTGTGGATCGTTTTTCTGAGCGTATCGGGCCTGCACCTGGCGGCTCAAACTCTGGATGAGATTTTAGCCAAGAATTACCAGGCCCACGGCGGGCTGGACAAACTGAAAGCATTCAAGAGCATGAAAGCCACGGGGAAAATCGTCATGCCAGCCCAGGGGCTCGAAATGAGCATGACCATCTGGGGGAAAACCCCGAACAAAATGCGGATGGAAGCCATTTTCCAGAGCCAGACCATCGTGGAGGCGTTTGACGGCGACAAGGCGTGGCAGATCATGCCTTTCATGGGAATAAACGAACCCCAGGAGTTGACGGGCGATCAGGCCCAGACGTTCAAAGAGCAGGCCGATTTCGAGAGCCCGCTGGTGGTGTACAAGGAAAGGGGTTACAAACTGGAATTGCTGGGCAAAGAGGACATGCAGGGGACGCCCGTTTTCAAGCTCAGGCTGACCAAGAAAGACGGCAAGGAAACTTTCCTTTATCTGGACGCCGAAAGCGGCATCGAGTTGAAAACCGCGACCACGCTGCAGGTATCCGGGGCGGACGTCCAGGTGGAGACGATTAACGGCGATTACAAGCCGGTCAACGGCCTGATGATGCCCTTTTACATGGAAACCAAAATCAACGGCCAGACTCAGATGCAGATGACGTTCGATAATTATGAGCTGAATCCGGCCATTGAGGAGAGTTTCTTCAAATTGCCGGCCAAGAAGGAAGAGGTTAAGCCTGCGGAAATAAAGAAATAAAAGGGGGAGGCAAGGATGGGTAAAACTCTACACCTGAAGTCTGTCGGTTGCGCGATTCTGCTGCTGGCCCTGGCCGGGCTGGCGACGGCTGAAGAGATGAAGCTTGATCCCGGCCTGCTGGGTGAACTCAAAGCTCGGCCGCTGGGTCCGGCCGCCATGTCGGGTCGGATCACGGCCATTGATTGCGTGCGGCGCGACTCGCGCATCCTCTATGTGGGCACAGCCGGCGGCGGTGTCTGGAAGTCACTCGACGGCGGCACGATCTTCAAGCCGGTCTTTGGCGAGTATCCCCAGTCGATCGGCTGCCTGACCATCGATCCCTCCCAGCCCGACACCGTCTGGGTGGGCACCGGCGAGACCAGCGTGCGCAACAGTGTGTCGGTAGGCGGCGGGCTTTACCGCAGCCGGGACGGCGGGAAAAGCTGGGAATTGGCAGGCTTTCATGACTCCGAGCGCATCGCCAAGGTCATCGTCCATCCCCAGGACAGCAAGACCATTTATGTCGGCGTGCTGGGGCACCTCTGGGACGCGCATGCCGAACGCGGTGTGTACAAGAGCAGCGACGACGGCAAAACCTGGCAGAGGCTGCTCTTTGTGGACGAGAACACCGGCTGCGCCGATCTGGACATCGATCCCCTGCAACCCGATGTGCTTTACGCCGCCATGTGGCAGTTTCGGCGGCAACCCTACTTCTTCAATTCGGGCGGACCGGGCAGCGGGCTCTTTCGCAGCCGCGACGGCGGCAAAACCTGGCAGAAACTGGCGAAAGACCTGCCCGCGGGGAACCTTGGACGCATCGCCGTCGAACTGGCGCCCTCGCGCACGGCCACCCTCTACGCCACGGTCGAGGCCAAGGAGAGCGGCCTCTACCGCTCCGACGACATGGGCGAGAACTGGGCCAAGGTCAACACCAGCCTGGCGGTGCGCATGCGGCCCTTCTATTTTTCCAGCCTTAAAATCCATCCCCGCGACCTGAACACGCTCTTGGTGGCCGGCGTTTTCTTCTCGGTCAGCCACAACGGTGGCCAATCGTTCGCCATTTCCCTGCTCGACAGCGTGGGCGTCCATTCGGACATTCATCCCATCTGGATCGATCCGGCCGATCCCGAACGCGTGTTGCTGGGCACCGACGGCGGTGTCTACATTTCCGAAAACGGGGCGCGCAGCTTCCGTTTTCTGGGCAACCTGCCGGTGTCGCAGTTTTACCATGTGGCCTACGATATGCAGTCTCCCTACTGGGTCTACGGTGGACTCCAAGACAACGGTTCCTGGTGCGGCCCATCGCGAAGCTTCAGCACCTTCGGCATCCAGAACAAGGAGTGGCAGAACATCGGCTCCGGTGACGGTTTCTATGCGTTTCCCCATCCCCGGGACAACGATATCCTCTATTACAGCTGGCAGGGAGGGCGCCTGCAGCGCTACAACCGCAGGAGCAGGGAAACCAAGGATATCCGGCCGCTGCCGGGACCGGGCGAACCTCGCTACCGCTTCAACTGGAACGCCGCCGTGGCCTCCAGCCCCAGCGATCCCGAGGTGCTCTATATCGGCGCGCAGTTTCTCTTCCGCTCCCGCGATCGGGGCGACAGCTGGGAGAAAATTTCCCCCGACTTGACCAGCAACGATCCCCAGAAACAGAAGCAGGCCCAGTCCGGGGGTTTGACCGTTGATGACACCTCGGCCGAAAATCACTGCACCATCGTGACCGTCGCCGAGTCGCCCCGCGATCCGGCGGTCATCTGGGCCGGCACCGACGACGGCAACCTCCAGGTCAGCCGCGACGGCGGGAAAAACTGGCAGAACGTGGTGGCCAACATCCCCGGCCTGCCGCCGCATACCTGGTGCTCCGGCGTTGAGGCCAGCCGCTTTGATGCGGCCGAAGCGTTTGCCGTGTTTGACGGACACCGCAGCGGCGATATGAAGCCCCATGTCTTTCGCACCGGCGATTTCGGCCGGCACTGGCAGCCGCTGGCCGGCGAGACGCTCAAGGGCTACTGCCACGTCATCCGCCAGGACTTGCTCAATCCCGCCCTGCTGTTTTTGGGAAGCGAGTTCGGTCTCTTTGTCTCTCTGGACGGCGGCCGCCAGTGGCTGCACCTGAAAAAGGCATTGCCGGAAGTGGCGGTCACCGACCTGGCCATCCACCCGCGCGAGCACGATCTGATTATTGCCACTCACGGGCTGGGCATCCAGGTCATTGACGACCTCACCCCGCTGCGGGCGCTCACGCCGGCGCTGCTTGGAGCCGAGGCCGCGGTTCTGCCATCCCGGCCGGCGCTGATCAGTCTTCCCACCTATTTCCAGGAGTTCCCGGGAGACGCGGAGTTTCGCGGTGAAAACCCGCCCGGCGGCGCGGTGATCAGCTATTACCTGAAGAAGCGGCACATCTTTGGCGACCTGAAGCTGGAGATTCTCGATAGCTCCGGCCGCCTGCTCAAGGCTCTGCCCAGCAGCAAGAACGCCGGCATCAACCGGGTCTACTGGAACATGCGGCTGAAGCCGCCCAAAGTCGGTAGCAGCGGCGGGCTGGGTCCCATACTCAGCGAAGGGCCGATGGTGGCCGAAGGCACCTACACCGTGCGCCTGAGCCGGGGACAGCAGGTTTTCCAGGGCGAGATCAAGCTGCTCAATGACCCGCTGACGCCGCATACGGCCGAGGAACGCCAGCTGCGCCACCAGACGGTGATGCGCATCTACGCGTTGCTCGAAGATGTGGCCTACATGGTGGACTCCCTTGCGGAATTCAAAAAGGGGATCGCCACCGTCGAGCAGGAACGGGCGAAAGCGGGTCCCCAATCGCTGCTGGCCGAGCTGAAACGGGTCGCGGCCGCGCTGGAGAATTTCCGTCGCCGCCTGGTCCAGACCGAGGGCATCTTCGGCGAGGAGAAAGTGAGGGAACGATTGATGGATCTCTACACCGCGGTCAGCGGTTTCGGCGGCAAGCCGACCGCCTCCCAGACTTACTACGTGTCCCTGCTGGAAACGGAGGTGCGCAGCGCCCAGGCCGATTTCCGTGTCATCCTGGATAAAGAACTGGCGGCGACCAACGCCGCTCTGAAAGCCAATAAACTAAAAACACTGACTATACCCAGCCGCCAGGAATACGATCAAAAAGAGCGCTGAAAACCGGAAACGCCACCAGGCCGTGGCGGATTGAACAGCCTCACGATTTCGTTTATAATAGCCAGAGGGTAGGAGTCTTGATGCAGAACGACAGCGACTACGTGAAGGAGATCACCAAGAAATCGGTGGATTTCTCCGCCTGGTACATCGATGTGATCAAGCAAAGCGGAACTGGCTGATTACTCGCCCATGAAGGGCATGATGGTTATCCGCCCCTACGGGTATGAAATCTGGGAGCTAATCCGCGACAGCCTGGACCGCATGTTCAAGGAGAGCGGCCACCGCAATGCCTATTTCCCCCTGTTCATCCCCGAGATGCTACCTGAAAAAGGAGGCCGAGCATGTCGAGGGGTTCGCGCCCGAGGTGGCCTGGGTGACGGTCGGGCGGCGGCGAGGAGCTGGAGGAGCGCTTGGCGGTGCGGCCCACCTCGGAGGCCATCATCTGCCCGATGTACGCCAAATGGGTGAAATCCTGGCGCGATTTGCCGCTGCTCTACAACCAGTGGGCCAACGTCGTGCGTTGGGAGAAAGTGACCCGCCTTTTCCTGCGCACCACCGAATTTCTCTGGCAGGAAGGACATACCGTGCATGCCACGGCCGAGGAAGCGGAGGCGGAAACGCTGCTCATCCTGGGCATTTACCGGCGGCTGGCCGAGGAATTCCTGGCCATCCCGGTCATCTCCGGCCGCAAGAGCGACAGCGAGAAGTTTGCCGGCGCCCTGCGCACCTACGCCATCGAGATGCTGATGCCCGACGGCAAGGCGCTGCAGGGGGGCACCTCGCACAATCTGGGCCAGAATTTCTCCAAGGCCTTCAACATCCGCTTCGAGAGCAAACAGCAGAAGCTGGAATACGCCTGGCAAACCTCCTGGGGTGCGACCACACGCCTGGTCGGCGCCGTGGTCATGGCCCACGGCGATGACTCCGGCCTCATTCTGCCGCCGCGGGTGGCGCCCATCCAGGTGGTCATCGTGCCCATCTCGGCCAGGGCAACTGGAAAGAGAGCGATCCTGCCCCAGGCCCAGCAGCATCCGCGACGAGTTGAAGGCATCGGGCTTGCGCGTCTTTCTTGACGACCAGCGACACGGCCACACCCCGGGCTGGAAATATTCCGAGTGGGAGATGCGCGGCGTGCCGTTGCGGCTGGAGATCGGCCCCAAGGACATGGATAAACAGCAGGCGGTGCTGGTCAGCCGGCTGGACCGCAAGAAAAGCTTCGTACCCTGGGGCGAGCTGGCGGCCCGAACCGGCCAGCTGCTGGAAGGGATTCAGAGCGAACTGTTCCGGCGCGCCCAGCGTTTCCAGGAAGAGAACACCCGGCCGGCTGCCGACCTGGCGGGGCTCAAGGTGATCATGGAGAATCAGCGCGGCTTCGTGCGCGCCTTCTGGTGCGGAAGCCGGGAGTGCGAGACGCGGGTCAAAGATGAGACCTCCGCCACCATCCGCGTCATCCTCGACGAGGCCGGACCTGCCGCCGGCCGCTGCGCCGTCTGCGGCCAGCCGGCCGCCCAGGCGGTGCCTCTTCGCCAAAGCCTATTGAGCGTGGCAGACGAATTCACTCGCCTCCGCCGTAAAATGGTCGACGAGCAGATCTGTCCCCGAGGCGTGTCCGACAGCCGCGTGCTGGCAGCCATGGAAAGCGTCCCGCGCCAGCGCTTCGTTCCCGAAGCGGAGCGGGGCCACAGTTACGATGACGCGCCGCTGGCCATCGGCTTCGGCCAGACCATTTCCCAACCCTACATCGTTGCCTACATGACCGAGCTGCTGGAGCTGCGGGGGCGAGGAAAAGGTGCTGGAAATCGGCACTGGCTCGGGATACCAGACCGCCGTGCTGGCAGAAACCGCCAGCCAGGTGTACACGGTGGAAATTATCGAGGAGCTGAGCTGCCAGGCCCAGCAGCTGCTGGCTGAGCAACTGGGATATCGCAACGTCCATTTCCGCATCGGCCGCGGCCAGGAAGGTTGGCTGGAATGCAGCCCCTACGACCGGGTGCTGGTCACCGCCGCGGCCAGCCATTTCTCCGACAGTCTCATGGATCAGCTGGCCGAAGGGGGCATTGCCGTTGCACCCCTGACCTGGCCGGGGATGGCCTTTCAGCGCCTGGTCCGTTTCCGCAAAACGGCGGGGCGCATCCGTCCGGAAGAGCTGATCGGCGTCTCTTTCGTACCCCTGGTATGAAGATGAAAACGTTGATCCTCCCGCTGATGATCGTCTGGCTGCTGGCGCCGGTGGCCAACCGTTTCATACCGCTCTACATCCACGACCGGGCATTCGTCGCCGAGGTGGCCGACACTCTGGACAAGCAGATCCGCGGCCTGATGTTCCGTCCGGCCATCGCCGACAACTATGCCATGCTCTTTGTCTACTCGGATGAACAGGAGCGGGGTTTCTGGATGAAAAACACGTTGATCCACCTGGACATCATCTTTCTCAACCATGACAAACAGGTGGTGGACATGTTTCTCAACGTGCCCCCCTGCCGCCAGGAACCCTGCCCGACATACACGTCCAAGGTGCCGGCCCAGTACGTGGTGGAAATCCGCGGCAACCGGGCCTGTGAACTCGGACTGAAAATCGGGGACACGCTGTACTTTCCGTTTGACGAATCCTGAAACAATGGTATAATGGAGCCATGATCATTGAGTGCCCGAAGTGCAAGGCCAGATACGAGATCGCGGAAGATCGGGTCAAGGGGAAAAAGAAACTCAAGTGCTCCCGCTGCCAGACGATCTTCGAGATCATGGGATCGAAAGAGGATTCGGCCAGCAAAAAGGACACCGCCAAAATCATCCAACAGAAGGTTGAGGACTCGCTCTGGGTCAACGAGAACCTGCGCCTGCCCGATGACAAGAAAATCTCCTTGGCCATCATCAAGGGCGCCCGGGCCGGTTACATTTATCACCTGAACAAACCCTACGTGCTGATCGGTCGGGGCAAGGTGGACCTGATCATTCCCGACAAGGAGGTGTCGCGCAAGCACCTGGCCATCGAGGTGCGCAACGACAAGATCTTCCTGCGGGATCTGGGCAGCACCAACGGCACCTTCATCAACGAGGAAAAAGTGTCCATCACCGAGATCACCGACCAGACCGAGTTCAAGGTTGGCCAAACCACCCTGATGCTGATCACGACGCCGGAAGTTTTCGACAAATAGACGTTTTGCGTACACTCAAGCTGCTGCTCAATTTTTTCTTTTCGGCCCTGCTCTTTACCTTCCAGCCTGATGGTGCTGATCCTGCTGCTCAACCACCAGGTGAAGCCGGGCGCGCACGGCGCCTGGTTGATGTTCCTGAACCTCTTCGGCTATTACGGGCCGGCCTGGTTTTTTTTCATCCTCATCGCCTTCTTCATCGGGCAGTTCTTCAGCGTCCGGCGCTATCCCATTGGTTTCATTCGACCCCCGACCCTGATTTATGTTTTTTCCTTCACCATCCTCGTGCTGTCGGTGATTATCTATCTCAACTGGAATTTTTATCACGATTTTTTCAGCCCGGCTGTCACGCTGAAATTTTTTCTGCTGCTGGCGGGGAACACCCTGCTGGTTCTGGCCGGTGGCCTCTTTGCACTGCTGCACGGCCGCAGAAAAACGTGGCTGCTGGTGCTGTTCGGCGCGTTGCTGACCGTCCAGGTGCTGGTCAACCTGCAACTGGTGGCCAGCCGGCACGAGAGCCAGCCGCTGCCGAGCGCCTATTCCGGCTGCCAGCGAATCCCCGCGCAAGCTTATGATCGTGATCATGGACGGGCTCTCGCTGAACACGCTTCAGACCATGGCGGATGAGCAGAAGTTGCTCAATTTCAACTGGATTCGGGAAAATGGCGTGGTCGGACGCCTGACCACCTTCAAACCCGATTTCGAGCTCTCGCTGCTCAACACCCTGCTCAGCGGCTGTCCGCCCTCCGCCTACGATGTCCATTCCGACTTCAAGTATCAATTCAGGACCTGCCCCGGGAGTTCGACATCTCCCCCCGCTATCTCTTCTTCCGTTTCCTGGGTATCGCCAAGCGGCTTGGTTTGATCCGTTTTTACAAAAGGACGGAGCGGCAGCCCCGCGACCAGATTTTCCAACTTTACCAAGCCAACGGCTTCGCCTCTCTGCGCCGCCTGCAGCCCGTCCTGCTGCCCGTCTACACCGAGCGCGGGTTGAAAAACAACAACACCTTCATCCAGTTCTTCAGCGCTGCCCTGGGCCAGGTCGACAAAAAAATGGACATCCTGAAAAAGGCTTTCTTCTGCGACGACCTTCTCAGCCGCGAACTGCCCCGCTTCCGGGCCGATGAGTACAAGTATTTTCTCTTTTTCTTCCCAGGCCTGGAGAAGGTCGTCACCCACTTTTACCACTATGCCTGGCCCGAGGAGTTTGGCAACGTGGATGTGCGGCGGGTGCAGAAATACGGCTGGGTGGTCGAGCGCTACTACCAGTATTACGATTCGCTGATCGGCAAGCTGATCGGCAGCATGGGTGACGACGAGCTGCTGGTCGTCCTCGGCTTTGCCGAGCCCGAACCTCTGGACCTCTGGCAGCGGATCCTGATCAATTACCTCGGTCGCAAAGACGTGTTCGTCTGGACAACCGCCGGCGGGCGCAGGGGACCATTCTCTTTTACGAAAAGTCGGCCCTGAAGAAACAGCTGTTCCTGGATGCGGTCTCCCTGGTTGACGTCTTTCCGACGCTGATCTATTATGCCGGTTTCCCCCTGTCGCGGGAGGCTGAAGGGCGAGGTGATCCGCGACATTTTTTCCGAAGAATTCCTCTTCCGCAATCCGGTTTTTTCCAACAAGGACTAGTGCCGGCGGCTCCGCGTTCTCTTGCCTGTGGCCCCTTTTTTATTTATAATATCCCTTCACCCAAGGAGAAAGCATGAAAGTGCTGGTGGTTGGTGCGGGCGGGCGCGAGCACGCCCTAGTCTGGAAAATTTCCCAGTCCAAGCGGGTAAAGAAAATTTTCGTGGCGCCGGGCAATCCCGGTATGCGCGATCTGGCCGAGCTGATCGACATCAAGCCCACCGGACATCATCGGCCTGGCCGACTTCGCCAAAGATGAAAACATCAACCTGACCGTGGTCGGGCCCGAGCAACCGCTGGCCTTGGGGATTGTCGACGAATTCCAGAGCCGCAACCTGCGGATCTTCGGCCCCAGCCAGAAGGCGGCCCTGATCGAAAGTTCGAAATCCTTCGCCAAGGAGTTCATGCGCAAAAACAACATCCCCACGGCCGATTTCAAAGTATTCAACTCCCCGCAGGAGGCCGGCGGCTACCTGGACAAGGCCGCCTATCCTCGGGTGGTGAAGGCCGACGGGCTGGCCGGGGGCAAGGGCGTCTACATCTGCAAGAACCGCGAGGAGGGCGAGGCGAGCATCCGCGAGATCATGCTCGAGGGCAAATTCGGCAAGTCGGGCGAAAAGGTGGTCATCGAAGATTATCTGCCGGGCCAGGAGATGACCTTCATGGTGGTTGCCGACGGCAGGCGGGTGATGCCGCTGGCCACGGCCATGGATTACAAGAAAGCGTATGGATAACGACAAGGGGCCGAATACCGGAGGCATGGGCTCCATCTCGCCGTCGCCCCAGATCAGCAAGTCCCTCTTCAACACGATCATGAAGACGATCATCCAGCCGACCATCGGCGGGCTGCGCTTTGAAAACAAGTCGTTCAAGGGCATTCTCTATGCCGGCCTGATGATCACGGCCGACGGGCCGAAGGTCCTGGAATTCAACGCCCGTTTCGGCGACCCGGAAACCCAGGTGGTGCTGCTGCGCCTGAAGAGCGACCTCGTGGATCTGCTGGAGGCTGCCGCCGACGAGAGCCTGCTGGAGGTGGCCCCCGAGTGGGATGAAAAGGTGTCCGGCTGCGTGGTGCTGGCCTCCAAGGGTTACCCGGGAAAGTACGAGGTCGGCAAGCCGATCGAGGGGCTGGAACGGGCCAAGGCGCTGCGCGTGGAAATCTTCCACGCCGGGACGGCCCACAACGGCAGACAGCTCGTGACCCAGGGTGGCCGGGTGCTCAACATCTGCACCAGCGGTTCGACGATGAAGGAGACCATTGAGAAGCTCTACGAAGCCATTTCCTTTATTAATTTCGACCACATGACCTTTCGCCGGGACATCGGCTTGAGTCGCAAATGAAACCGCGCATCGCCATCTTGCTGGGCAGCGATTCGGATTTCCCTGCCTTCCAGAAGGCGCTGGCCTTTCTCGAACAGCAGCGGATTCCTTTCGCCATCGAGGTCAGTTCCGCCCACCGCACCCCCGAACGCACACTGAAATTGGTCCGGGGCTGGGAACGCCGGGGCGTCTCGGTCATCGTCGCCGCCGCCGGCGGCGCCGCCCACCTGGCCGGCGTGGTGGCGGCCCACACCCTGCTGCCGGTGCTCGGGGTACCCATGGCCTCGGCGCTCGCCGGTATCGATTCCTTGCTGTCCATGGCCCAGATGCCGGGCGGCATTCCGGTGGCCACCTTCGGCATCGGCGAAAGCGGCGCGTTGAACGCCGTGCTGTTCGCCGTGCATCTGCTCGCCCTGCGGGAGCGGCGGCTGCGTGCTGTGTTGGCCCGTTTCCGCCGCCAGCAGCAGCGGGCCGTGGTTGCCAAGAGCCGGAAGCTGCGGGAGAAGATCCAGGGAAAATGAAATTTTACGTCGACTATTTCGGCTGCCGCAGCAACCAGGCTGAACTGCAGGAATGGATCATTGCCCTGGAGCATTCCGGCTACGAGCTGACGGCTTCCGTCCGCGAAGCCGATTTTGCCATCCTCAACACCTGCAGCGTGACCGCCAGAGCCGAGCGCGACGTGCTCCATTATATTGGCCGGACGTACCGTCAGAACAACCTCAAATGGTTCATCGCCGGTTGCACCGTGACCCAGGCCAAAGAGGCGCTCGCCGGTCGCTACAAGAATTATTTTTTTTTTGACAACCAGCAAAAGCCGCAGCTGATCGAGAAAATCAAAGAGGTCTTTCCCGTCCACCACAACGTGATCTACCATTCTTCCTTCAAGTCGCGCCTGTTCCTCAAGGTTCAGGACGGATGCAATTTCCGCTGCAGCTTCTGCATCGTGCCCCAGCTGCGCGGCCGTTCGCGCAGCCTGTCGCGTGCCGAGGCCGTCCAAAAAGCCCGCCGATTCGCGGCACTCGGCTACCGTGAGATCGTCCTCACCGGCATCAACCTTTCCTCCTTTGGCTTCGACCGCTTCCCCCGCCAAACCCTGCTCGACCTGATCCGCGACATCCACGCCATCCCGGAAATCGAGATCGTCCGCCTGAGCTCCCTGGACCCGCGCTTCCTGCGCTACGACTTCATTCAGGAATTGAGCGGCCTGGACAAGATTGCCGACAGCTTTCACTTCCCGCTGCAAAGCGGCTGCGACGCGGTGCTGCAGGCCATGAAGCGAGGCGGCAAAACCCTGGAAAACCAGAAAATCCTCGGCCAGATGCGTCGCTTCTTCCCGGACGCCAACCTGGGCGCCGACATCATCGTCGGCTTCCCCGCCGAAGGCGACAAGGAGTTCCGCAAGACGGTGGCCTTCATCCAGGACAGCCCGCTCAATTACCTGCACATCTTTCCTTTTTCTTCCCGGCCCGGAACCCGCGCCGCCCTGCTTGAACCCGTCGCCGAGGAAACGTTGCGCCGGCGCCTCCAGGAGCTCAAGGAGCTCAACCTGAAATTGAAGCTGGACTACCGGGAGAATTTCCTGGGCCGGGCGCTCGAGGGCATCTTGATCGAGGAGACCCCCGCTTACGCGCTGTTGATCACGCGCAACTTCCTGAACGTGCGCTTGCCCCCGCTCAAGGGCCTGCGGCGCAAGAAACTGCGGGTGCATATCGAACGGGTGATCAATGAAAACCTCTGCGAGGGCCGGGTTGCCTCGTAATCGGCGCTGGCCGGCGCTGGCACTGCTGCTGTTGCTGACGGCCCGCGGGCCGGCGGCGGCTCCCGCCCGCAATGCGGCGCAGGTGAAAAAGGCGCTGGTCCGATCGCTGATTTTCCCCGGCCTGGGGCAACTGGGCGAAAAGCAGGTGGCCAAGGGCATGGTGTTTGTCTCGGCGGAGCTCTTCTGCCTGATCGAGGTCTTCCTCAAAAACCATCGGGGCGACGATGCGTACGGACACTACCGTTCCGCCAGCAATGCCAACGACGCCGTTTATTACCGGCGATTGACGGAAACCTACGACCGGGAACGCAACACCTATCTGCTGGCCGCGGCCGGGGTCTGGGTTCTCAACCTGGTGGACATGGCGGTCTGGGCCAGAAAGCAGAAACGTCTCAGGCCCCAGGTGGTGATTGACCATGAACAGAAAAAGGTGGCCCTGGGCCTGCGGCTTGATTTTTAGCCTGCTGGCGCTCTGTGGCTGCAAGGACCGCTTCTTCGACAACCCCTTCGATCCCAACGCCGAGGCCCGGGCATACGAGATTTTGGCCATCATCCAGCTCAACGGCATCATCCCGGTCGATCTCGCCTTTGCCGGCGACTCCCTCTGGGTGGTGGATATCAACTCGCGCCTGCTCTCGCTCAACTACAATTCCGGCGAGGTCATTCGCCAGCTGGATATCGGTCTGGCGGCCAGCGGCGTCGCCTACGACGGCGACGGGCTCTGGCTCAGCCAGCACAATTCCTTCCTGATCGTCAAGGTCAACCTGATCAACGGCGCGGTCATCCGTACCCTGGCCTTGGGGCGTGGGGATTTCGGCCCCCTGGATTATTACGGCTCGCGGCTCTACATCGCCGACCGTCTGAGCAACACCCTGCTGGTGGTTGACCCGGAGACGGGAAACATCGAGCAGGTCATCGCCAGCCCCGGCTTCTCGCTCAACGGGGTGGCATTCGACGGCAGCCAGCTCTGGATCCTCGATGCCCTGCAGCAGCGCATCTACCGCCTCAACGCCAGCGGCACGGTGCAAAACATCTACCAGACACCCGGCCGCGCCGGCGCGGGGCTGAGTTTTGCTGCCGGCATCTGCTGGAGCGGCGATCAGTCGGGAACGATCTATAAGCTGCGCTTTCAATGAACCGCCGCTGGCCCGCCCGCATCCTGGTTCTGGCCTGGTGCCTGATCGCGCTGGGGCGGCCGGCGCCGGCGGCCAAGGAGTTGCTGACGATCAAGGGCGATTACTTCCTTTACAGCTATGATTACAACTATCTCTACGGCCGGGGCCGCATCAACGTCAAGTATCAGGATTTCCTCATTCACGCCGACGCTCTGGACTTGGATGTCCGGGAAAAAATCGCCGCTTTCGGCGGCCGCTGCCAAGTCCAGCACGAAGGAAAAACCAGCCGGGCCGACTACCTGGAAATCGACCTGGGCAAGGCCCGCTTGCGGCTCTTCACCTACGGCGAGCGGGTGACGCTGGAGACGCTGCCGCCGGCCAAGACCGAAGAGGGCCCGGCCAGGCCCGAGAGTCGTTTTGTGTCCATCACACTGCCCGAGCTAAAAAAATCCCTGGCCTATTTTCTTTGCCGGGAAGTGGTCGTCCACCGCAGTTTTGCCGTCTTTGGCTACGGCGCCACCCCTTTTCTCGAGGGCTTACAGTCGTTCTCGTTCAAAAAGTTCCGCATGGACAAGGGCAGCGGTCTGGAGCGCGATCGGCCCTTCCAACTGGACCGGATCTGGTTTACCAATGTGCGGGGCCTGGTGGTGGAGAGTTCCCTCAAGCTGGAGCGGCCGCTGGCCAACCCGGCCAGTTTCAAAAGCGCCACGACGCTCGAGCTGCAGTACGATCTGTTCCACGTTAACGATCCGGCGCCGCGCGGACGCCTCAACCTGAACTCCAACCAGACCTTGGCCTTCTCGCCGCAGACGAACCTGGTCTTCAGTCTCAACTGGATCACCGACAACATGCTGCACACCGCGCTGAGTTACCGCCGGCCGCTGGTCAAAGCCTGGAGCACGGAGTGGATCATCGAGTATATCAAGCCGTTGCTCAATCCCGAAGAACTCTGGCTGCGGCACAATTCCAGCCTGAACCTCAAGCGCTGGGGCATCCTGGACCTGAAACTGGGGTACGAGAAGCGGGACCAGAGCGTGGCCGATTTTTCTTACAGCAACCGGCTGGCCAAAAACTTGAGCCTCGTTTTGCGCCACAGCGAGTCGCGGTTGATCTGGGGCCAGGACCTCAGCCACAAGCTGAGCAATTCCGCCCTCGGCCTTTCCTATACCAACAAGCTATTCAACGTGGCGGCCGACTACTCCCTGCACCGCGACCTGCTCAGCACCCAGACCAGTCCCCAACTGCGCCTGCAGGCGACCCCCTTCCGCCTCTACGACGGTCTGCTGCGGTTCAACCTGCAGTCGGTGCTGATGCTCAACCAATTTGTTTCCTCGAACTTCCGTGATACCCAGGTCAAGGCCAATCTGGGCCTGAACGTCGAGACGGAGAAGCTGCAGCTGGGACCGGGAACGGACCTGGGACTGGTGGTGGCCGCCGAACAGTTTTTCGACAAGGAACCGAGCAACCAGTACGTTTCCCTGGGCTGGATCGTGCGGGCGCGCCAGGACCTGTTCGGCGGGGCCGACCTGGAGTTCCGCTACAACTATCAGACGCGGCGGCACTCCGTCTCCTGGCTGATCCCGGGCACCCATTCACAGGACTGGAACGCCATCCTGCGCTTGAAAGATTTGGGGCAGCGGCTCAACGGCTGGATTTCCTTCTCCTACGACACCAAGACCGGCCACTTTACCACCGGCTATCTGGACGCCTCGCTGGCCTTGATCAAGAAATGGTACTTCCAGACCCAGGCCAACTACGACTTCATCTTCCGCAACCTGAATTATAACTTTTATCTGATCCGCAAAGCCGGCCGCTTCACCCTGCGCGCCAGTTACCGTTCCCTGTCGCGGCAGTTCATGATTGAGTTGCTGCCGGGCTGAGCTTCGGTTTCAGCGGATGGAATACATCTTATGCAGCTGCAGGCCGAGGCGGACATTGGTGATGGCGGCGCGCTGGCACTGCTCGTAGAACGCCAAGGTGTCGGTCAAGCGGCTTGGGCTGAAAGCCTGAGGCTGTAAAAAAATTGGTATGGCGGATGAAAGCAGGCGGATTTTTTCCAGGACTTTGATATCCAGGTTTGCGGTGACCACCAGTTTGATTTCCGATAGGCGCGGGATCAGGAGCGGCTCGATGCGGAAGCCGGCTGCCTCCTTGGGCGACACGGTCCACCAGTCGATGGCCAGATCCTGGAAATGGAGCCCGTTGGTCTCGATGGCGATGGGAAAATTTTTTTCTTTTAACCCGGCGACCAGAGCGCCGAGCTCCTGCTCCAGCGGTTCGCCGCCGGTGAGCACGATCCCCGAATCGGGGTATTTCCGGCGCAGGTCTTCGACCTCGCCGATGATCTGCGCGGCACTCTTCTCCTGGCTCTGGTCCCAGGCCTTCTGCGTGTCGCACCAGACGCAGCGCAGCGAACAGCCCGCCAGGCGGACGAAGATCGCCGGCAGGCCGGAGCGGGCGCCTTCGCCCTGCGCCGACCAGAATATCTCATTGACCTTCAGAATAGGAGGCGCCGGCATCGTCCGATTCCCAGACAGTCACCTGCCGCACCGGATATTTTTCTTTGATTTGCTGGAAAAAGTGGCGCGCCAGGTTTTCCGCCGAGGGTGAGAAATCGACCACCTCGTTGAGCACCCGGTGGTCGGGCACCAATTCCTTCAGGTACTCCTTGAGCTCCGTGAAGTCGAGGGAGATGCCGGCCTCGTTCAGCCGCTCAACGGCGAAGCGCGCCTCCAGTTCGAAGGTGTGGCCGTGCAGGCGTTCGCATTTGCCCCGGTAATTTTTCAGAAAATGGGCGGCGGCGAATTTCTGGCGCACGACCAGTTCCCAGCTCACAGTTGTTGCTCCCGTTTCAGGCGGCTGACCAGCGGGTCTTCTATCCCCAGCTCGGCAAACGCCCGGTCGCGGATTTCGCAGGCCGGGCAGCGGTGGCAGGGGATTTCGCCGCCGCGGTAGCAGGAGAGAGAGTAGGCGTAGTCGGCACCCAGCTTCATGCCCAGGGTGATGATCTCGCTCTTGCGCAGGCGCAGCAGGGGGGTATGGATGCGAATTTTTTGGCCGCCGCGGGCCGCAGAGGTGCCGGCGTTGATCGCTCGCTGCATGCGGCGGGCGAAGCGGCCGCTGGTGTCGGGATAGTCGGGCGTGTCGATGCGGTTGAAACCGGTGACCAGGTTGAAAATGGATTGCGATTCGCCGTACGCGGCGGCCAGGGCCAGGAAAATGCCGTTGCGAAATGGGACGTAGGTGGGCGGCACGACCTGGCCTTCTTTGGCCGCGGCCAGCGATTCGGGAATCTCTTTTTCGGGCTGGAGCAGGGCGGAGCGCAGCAGGCGGTCGAGCGGCAGGTGCAGGGTCAGGCAGGGGACGGCCAGCCGCTCGCAGACCTCCCGGGCCAGTACCGTTTCCAGGCAGTGTTTCTGGCCGTAATTTATAACCAATGTAGTCACATATTGGAAGTTCTGGCGTGCCCAGCACAGGGCGGTGGTAGAGTCCAGACCTCCGGAAAACAGGACCAGTGCCTTGTCCCCCATGGGCTGGTTAAAAGCGCACGCCGATCATGCCGTAGAACATGCCGGTCTTGATGCGGCCATACTCGGGATTGCTGTCGGCGGTGGAGGTCAGCCCCAGGTCGTAGCGCATGTCGAACAACAGGCGCAGGCGCTGGATCTCGATTTCGGCGCCGACGCCGAACGTCAGGCCATAGTCGTATTTTTTCAGACCCGGGATGGACACTTTGTCGCCGAGTGAGACCAGCGCACCTGTGTACACGTCATACAGGTTGACATGGGAAGCGCCGTTCAACAGATAGGAGGCGTAGGGGCCGACGAATATCTTGGGATTAACGGCGCTCCCGCGGTTGAATTCATACTGCAGCAGCAACGGCACTTCCAGGTAGTGGAAACGCCACATTTCAACGGCCACCAGCGTCGGGTCGGGTGCGGTCGTTTTCCGCTCGCTGCCCTTGGGCGCATAGTACAGTTCGGGTTGCAGGCTGAACCTGCCGGTCAGGGGGAGTTTGATGAAAACCCCCAGCAGCGACAGGCTGGAAGAGGTCCAGGCCTTGTCTATTTGGCCGGCGTGATCCCAGGCGCGGAGGAAGGTCTCGCTCATGCCCGCCTTGAACCCGTAACCGATCTTGGCAGCCGCCGCAAGAAACGGCAGGGCCAGCAACAACATGGCACATACTGTTTTTTTCATGGTCTCTCCATTATTCCCGCGCTTCCGTTTCTTTCCGGGCAAAGGTCTTCATGATGGTCGGCGGATATGGCGCAGGGCGGTCTCCACCTCAATCCGCCGCTCCCCTTCGGCGGCGGCGGTCAGGCGGATGACGATGGCTTCCTTCATTTGAAAATAACCGGGATCGAGGTACTGGGCCCACTCGACGACCAGCACGCCCTGGCCGAGGTGCTCGTCGAGACCCACGTCGCCGCTGCGGGCGAGTTCCCCCAGGCGGTACAGGTCGAAGTGGAAGAGACCGAACTTCTGGCGGTAGAATGTCATCAGCACGAAAGAGGGGCTGGTCACCTCCTCGGCGGGTACACCCAGGGCCGCGGCAATGCCCTTGACCAGCAGTGTCTTGCCGGTTCCCAGTTCACCGCACAGCAGTACCAGTTCCTGGCCGCGCAGCTGGCTGCCCAGGTGACGGCCGAATTCCATGGTTTCCTCAGGCGAAGAGGAATGGACTGTGAAACGCATCGATCTGTCGCTCACTGGCGCCGATGGCTTTGAGGATGTCGCCGGCGGTCAGCGCCATCTCGCCGGTTTTCTGCGCCGCCAGATCACCGGCATAGCCGTGTAAAAAGACCGCCGCCTGCAGGATGGTTTCCAGGGGCTGGCGGCCGCCAAATTGGGCGATCAACCCGGCGATCATGCCGCCCAGCACATCGCCGCTGCCGGCGGTGGCCATGCCGGAATTGCCGCTCTGGTTGAGGAACACCTCGCCGCCGGGGGTGACCACCAGGGTGTGGTGCCCCTTGAGAATCAGATACAGGTTGAAACGGCGGGCGAAGCGGCGGCTCAGGCCGATGCGGTCGCGGCGGATCCGGTCGGTGGAGGCGCCGCAGAGCCGCGAGAATTCACCGGGGTGGGGAGTCAGCACCAGGGGTTGGCGGTGTCGGCCCCGCAGCAGGGCGGTGCGTCCCCGCAGCACATTGAGCGCGTCAGCGTCCAGGACCAGGGGGAATTGCTGCCCGCGCAGCAGCAGCGAAACCAGTTCCAGGGTCTGGGGCGTGTCGCCCAGCCCCGGGCCGGCCAACACGCAGCCGAATCCGGTCAGCCGATCTTTCAGTTCGGACGGTCTTCCGTAGGGCAGGGTCATCAGTTCGGGAAGCGCCCGGACGGTGAGATCGCGGTTTTGTGGGGGCAGGGCGGCGGTGACCAGACCGGCACCGCTCTTGAGTGCGGCGGCGGCGCTGAGGATGCCGGCTCCCGGCTTGGTCCGGGAGCCGCAGATGGTCAGCACGTGTCCGAACTGGCTTTTATGGGCATCGACCGGTCGCCGCGCCAGCAGAGCCGAGAAGGAAGAAGGGGTGATCAGTTTCAAATAGTATTTTTTCCGCGTCGTCAGTTCGACGGGAATGCCGATGTCGATGACCTTGATTTTGCCGCAGTGGCGGTTGCCGTCGGGATAGATATGGGCCAACTTCAGGCCGGCGAACGCGGCCGTAACCATGGCCTCGATGTGGCGTCCCTCTTCGGGCAGGAAGGCTTCCGAGAGGCCGGAGGGAATATCGATGGCGGCGATGGGCAGGCCCGAGTGGTTGAGGCATTCGATGGTTTCGGCGGCCAGACCCTGACGCAGCGGCTGGCGCAACCCGGTGCCGAAGATGGCGTCGACCAGAAAGCCGCCGCCCACGGGGATGGCGGCCAGCAGGCGCCGCAGCTGGCGGCCGCTGGTGATCCGCCGGGCTTTCAGCTTGAGTTTCCGGGCGATGGCCAGGTTGAGGCGCGCGTCGGCCGTCAGTTCGCCGGGCTGGCCAAGCAGGGCCAGCTCGGCCCGGTAACCCTTCTGGTGCAGCAGCCGCGCCACGGCCATGCCGTCGCCGCCGTTGTTGCCCTTGCCGCAAACGACCAGCACGCGCCCGAAGCGCTGGAGCGGGAACTCGGCGCTGAAGAATTCGGCGGCGCCGCGGGCCGCGTTTTCCATGAGCACGATCGAGGGGATGCCCAGCCGCTGGATGGCGGCCTCGTCCAGCTCCCTCATCCAGGAGGAAAGATAAAGATTCATTTTTTCTTGTCTCGGGGCGGTTCGTCCTTCTCCTCTTTCTTGACGATCTCTTCCAGCTTGGAAGCGAATATGCCGCCGAAGCCGCCCGAGTCCTGGTAGACCACCTTGGCTTCCGGGGCGATTTTTTTCTTGGCCGAGGGCTTGTCGGCCGCCTCCCCTTTCAGTTCCTCCTGAAGGATTTCCTTTTTACTCTCGTCCATCTCGATTTTTTCTTCCAGGATTTTCTTTTGTCCTTTCTTGGGAGCCTTGGACGGCTTTTCCTGGCCCTCTTTTCGCTTGCTTTTGCGCGGCGTTTCCGCTTTGGCCGCTTCCGCCGGAATCTCCGGCGGCGGGGCCTCGCGGCTGCGGAAACGCGGCCCGGCTGCGGCAGGCCAGAAACGGGCCGGCGCCTGCTCTTCGCGCTGCTTCTGCAGCTCGCGCTCCTGGCGGAGCTTTTCGGCCAGGCGCATCTCATCTTCCCGCTTGCGTTTGTGTTCCTCGCGCAGGTGACGGATCTCCTCTTTCTTGCGCAGTTCCTCATCGAGTTGCTGCCGCCTCTGTTCCTCCCGCTTTTTCTTCATCTCCTCGACGATTTTCTGCCGCCGCTGGCGCTCCTCCTCCTCGATTTCCACCACGGCGTCGGAATCGAGATAGAAGACCCCGGCGATCTTTTCCGAGGGGATAAATTCGGGGCTGCTGAGAATGATTTCGCCCACGGTCTTCAAATCGACGGGGTAGATCAGGTCCAGGATGTGGCAGAGGCGCAGAATATGGATCTCGTAGTTTTTCTCCTTGATGCCGAATTCCAGGAAGACCTTGTGGATCAGTTTGTTGTATGTCTCCAACTTGCGAAACTCTCCGATCCGGTTCTCGAGCGTTCGGAAGACATCGGCCTCCAGAAACATCGCCTTGTTGACGAAAACCGGGGCGGCGACCTTCTCCTCGCTGACGCGGAACAGCTTCTGCTCCGGATCGTAGATGACGCGATCGGTGATCGTGCCCTTCTTGGTGGTTTTGATGGTGAAGTGGAACTGCCGCTGCTCATCCTGCTCGAAAATCAGCGTGGTTCCCTGCAGCACCTTGTAGTTGTTGTAGATCGTTTCGAAGCCCAGCAGCAGGTTCTCGTTGCGGTAGTAGAAGAGAACGTGGATTTTTTTGGAAACGGTGTCGGCGGCCTCGATCTCGGTGGCATCGGCAAAATCGTAGAGACCGGGTTTGAGGCGCAGGGCCCCCGAGAGGATCTCGCGTTGGGTCAGGTAGTAGCGGGTGTCGCCCTCGCTGAACACGGCGTCTTCGATCTTTTTGCGCCGCTGCTGCAGGTTCTTCTTGTTTTTTAGGGAGATCGTGGCCAGTAGCGGATTGGGCTCGCTGATCCGGGCGTTCTTCTTCAACTGGTAGAGGACGGAATTCAGGTGCCATTTGCCCCAGCCGGCGGAACGGGTCTGCTGCAGGTCGATTTTGTAATTCTGGCCGAGGACGTGGTTGAGGGCGAAGCAGTAAGCCTCGAACTCGGTCGCGCCGGGTTCGACGCGCAGGAAGTTCTGCACCAGGAACTCGGTGCTGGCCGAAGCCTGCTGGCCGCGGAGGAACTCCTTGATCTGTTCCACCGCTTCCGGTTTGATTTCCTTGAGATTTTGCTTGAGCAGCAGCTTGTCGCTGATGAAGGTGATGTCGTTTTCGCGGTTGAGCATCGAGGCCAGCTTCTTGCGCAGGATGGAGAAATCGCGTTCGATCAGCGGCGCCTGCAGGTCGCGCGGATCTTCTTCGGCACGAAGGTATTCGGGCGGCCGCGGGGGATCCTCCTGCTTGTGGGGGAGCAGCAGATCGATTTTCTGCCGCTTCAGGTATTCGGTGTATTTGCGAAAATCGGACGTGCCGTCGTAGCTGAGGCGGATTTCCTCCATTCCCAGGCGGCTGCGTACCTCTTCCACCTTCAAAATGACGCCCTCTCTCAGATCGATGAAGTTTTTCCCGCCGGCCGGCAGCTTGCCCGGATACTCTTTGTAGATCAGATCGCCGGGGCTGTAGGCGCAGTGCGGGTCGTACAGTTTGACCTGGGTGTGGCGCTTGGCCTGGGTCTTGAAGAGCGCCACCTGGTAGACGATGTCCGCAAATCCCACCGGAGCGTATTTGTCCTTGATGTGGGCCTTGACAAAATCGATGTCGGCCGGGGTAATTTCCAGGTTGGTTTCGATTTGGGCTTCCACGCGCTCCTCTCCCCTCAACTTCCCCTCACCGGGTGCAGGTCCGGCTTCTGGGCTGGTTGTATCGTGGGTTGTGCTTTCTTTTGCATCGGGTTCTCCTGGGGCACGATTTTGGTTCCGGAACGGCCGATCAGCGCGGCTTTCAGCTTTTCGGCGCTGGTGATCAGCACTTCCCTGCCGCCGCCCTGGATGTAATCGATGGCGGCGGCGACTTTCGGGCCCATGGAGCCGGCAGGAAATTCGCCGCCGGCGGCCAGCCGCTGGGCCTTTTCCACGTCCAGACGGGAGATGGGCCGGGCGTTTTCCCTGCCGAAATTTTCGCAGACCCGTTCAATGCCGGTGAGGATGATGAACAGGTCGACTCCCGCTTCCTTGGCGATCAGCGCCGAGGCGTAGTCCTTGTCGATGACCGCCTCCACCCCCTCCAGGTAGCCGGAGGAGTTGATGAAGACCGGGATGCCGCCGCCGCCGGCGGCGATGACGATGATGCCCTTCTCGACCATGGCCCGGATGGCTTTCTTGGGGATGATGTCGATGGGCTTGGGCGAGGCCACCACCCGGCGAAAACCGCGGCCAGCATCCTCGACCATCTGCCAGTTGTTCTCTCGTTTCAGCTGGTTGGCCCGGAAGGGGTTGTAGAAAGGGCCGATGGGCTTGGTCGGGTTCTGGAAGGCGGGGTCGTTGCGGTCCACCACCACCTGGGTCAGGACCGTGCTCACTTCCTTGTCGATGGACTGCTTGCGCAGCTCATTGAGCAGGGCGCGTTCCAGCATGTAGCCCATGCTGCCTTCGGTCATGGCGTCGCAGACGTCCAGCGGAAAGGGCGGGATGCTGTTGGCCGCCGCTTCCATCTGCAGCAGCAGGTTGCCCACCTGCGGGCCGTTGCCGTGAACGATGATCAGCTCGTAACCTTTCTTGACGATTTCAACCATCAGCTGGGCGGCTTTCTGGGCGTTGCGGTACTGCTCCCGGGCCGTGCCCTTTGCGCCGGCCGTCAGCATGGCGTTGCCGCCGAAAGCCACCAAAGCCAGATTGTTTTTCATGTGGCATCCGATACGGCCTATTTCCTTGCGCCCTTTGCTAATTTTTTGCTTCAGGATGTCTTCCAGGGTCGGGTGTGCCGATCTCCTGCAACTCGTAGCTGACGCGCAGGGCGGGTTTGTTGAACTTGATGATCCGGCCCAGGTCGATGGGCGTGGCGATGATGATCAGGTCGCACTCCACTTTGTTGACCGTGGCTTCCAGGTCCTTGATCTGCTTGCTCACCGTAACCCATGGCCGGCAGCAGCGTGCCGATGTCCGGATATTTGGCGAAAGTCTCGGCGATGGTGCCCACGCGCGTAGGGTCGCGGGTCGACCAGCTCGTCGGCACCGAACTTTTCGGCGGCCATGACCCCGGCGCCGTACTGCATTTCCCCGTGGGTCAGCGTCGGCCCGTCTTCGATGACCAGGACCCGTTTGCCTCTGATCTTGTCCGCATCCTTGACGAAGAGGGGCGAGGCGGCGTCGACCACCGTTGCGCTGGGGTTGATCTGGCGGATGTGTTCGCGGACTTCCAGCATATTGTCCAGGTCGGCGGTGTCGATCTTGTTGATGATGATCACGTCGGCCCGTTGGAAGTTGACTTAGCCCGGATAATATTCGATCTCGTGGCCGGGCCGGTGGGGGTCGGCGACGACGATCTCCAGGTCGGGCTTGTAGAAAGAAAAATCGTTGTTTCCGCCGTCCCAGAGGATGATGTCGGCGATCTTCTCGGCCTCCTTGAGGATGGCGCCGTAGTCGACGCCGGCGAACACGGTCAAACCGTTGGTAATGTGGGGCTCGTACTCCTCCATCTCTTCAATGGTGCAGTGGTGCTTTTTCAGGTCGGCGATGGTCGAAAATTTCTGAACTTTTTGCTTGGCCAGGTCGCCGTAGGGCATGGGGTGGCGCACGGCGGCGACCGCGAAGCCCATCTTCTTGAGCAACAGGCCGACCTTGCGGCTGGTCTGGCTTTTGCCGCTGCCGGTGCGCACGGCGCACACCGACACCACCGGTTTGCGGCTCTTGATCATCGTATCGTTGGGCCCGAGCAGCAGGAAATTGGCCCCGGCTTTCATCACGGCGGCAGCCTTGTTCATGACGTAATTGTGAGAGACATCGCTGTAAGAAAAATAGACATCGTGGATAGCAAGCTTTTTGATCAGGTCCAGCAGTTCCGTCTCAGGATAAATGGGAATACCCTTGGGATAGCGGGGACCGGCCAGTTCGGGGGGGTAGCGGCGGCCGGCGATATCCGGGATCTGGGTGGCGGTGAAGGCTCTGACCAGGGTGTGTTCGTTCTGGCGGAAGAAGGTGTTGAAATTGTGGAAATCTCTTCCTGCAGCCCCCATGATCAAGGCGTTGCGCATTGTGTTCCTCCTGTTTTTTGGGTTGGATTTTTCCTACGCCGATATACAAGTATAAACAATATATGGGAATAAGTCAATTTCTAAACCTGACCCGAAACGGCCGATGCTGTCTTGACGGCACCGCTCGTTTCGCATACACTGGGCTCATGGATAAGGGCAAAACGATGCCGGCGGCCGAAACCGTTCTGGTCACGGGGGGAGCCGGTTACATTGGCAGCCATGTGGTGCGCGACCTGGCCGCACGTGGCTACCGGCCGCTGGTGCTGGACAACCTGTCCGGCGGCCGCCGGGAAGCGGTGCTGGCCGGAGAACTGGTCACAGGCGACGTGGGCGATATCCCCCTGGTGGTGCGGCTGCTGCAGGGCCGGCGCATCCGCAGCGTGCTCCATTTTGCCGCTTTTATCGTCGTCGAAGAATCGCTGCGCCAGCCGGCCAAATACTATGAAAACAACTCGCTGAACACCTTCCGCCTGCTGCAGGCCTGCCTGGAAAACGGCGTGGAGCATTTCATTTTTTCTTCCACCGCTGCCGTTTACGGCATCCCGACCAAGATTCCGGTGGACGAAGAGGCACCTCTGGCGCCGATCAATCCCTACGGCAACTCCAAGCTGCTTGCCGAAATTGTGCTGCGTGACCTGGCCACCGCCCATCCCGGTTTCTCTTTCGTGTCGCTGCGTTACTTCAACGTCGTCGGCGCTGACCGGCAGGCGCGCATCGGCCAGAACCACCGCCAGCCCACCCACCTGCTCACCCGGGCGCTGAAGACGGCGCTGGGCCAGTTCCCGAGCCTGACCGTTTTCGGCAGCGACTATCCCACGCCCGACGGCACCGCCGTCCGCGACTACATCCATGTGGACGATCTCTCCAGCGCCCACTTGCTGGCCCTGGATTTCCTGAAGCGCGAACGGCGCAGCCGCGTTTTCAACTGCGGCTATGGCCGCGGGTACTCGGTGCTGGAGATGGTGTCCGCCGCCCGGAGGGTGAGCGGCTGCGATTTTGCGGTGGAGGTCGGCCCCCGCCGGCCGGGCGATCCGCCGGCGCTGGTGGCCGACGCCTCGCGCATCCGCCGCGAACTCGGCTGGCAGCCGGAGTACAGCGATCTGGACCGCATGGTGGAAACGGCCTGGAACTGGGAGAAAAAACTGGCCGGCCGCTGAAACGGGGTGGGCGGTTCACTGCGCTTCGCGCAAGATTATCGCCCCCAATTGCTCATACTGGCCCCCGAAATGGTGGTGGCCCGGCAGGCGGATGACCTTAACCAGGCCGGCGGGCAGTTGATCGCAAAATGGTTTTTTTTCTTCTTCTCCGCAGACACAGAGAAGCTTGCGGCCGCGCAGTTTCTCAAGCTCGGGGAGCACGGGCATGCCTTTCTGTTTTTGCGGCAGCCGCAAATGGCCCAAGACGTGGATTTTGAATTCTTCTTTTGAAAACAGCCCGAGCAAGGCGATCAGCCGCGCTCGATCCAACCAGGCGGCAGGCAGGCGGTTGGCCATAAAGGGGAGCACGCAGGCGCCGCGGGAATAGCCGATCAGGATCACTTTCTCCTTGTGCCAGGTGTGGCTGTAGTGATTCAGGATGGCCTGCAAGGCCAAGGAGGTCTCCTCGGGCGAGCGTTTCTTTCCGAAATATTTTTTCGAATCCAAACCCGCCACGCCGATTCCCTGGCCGGTAAAAAAGCGGCCCAGACGCTGGTCGATTTTCGTCCAACCGCCGTCGCCGCTGATCAGCACGATGAAGCTGTCGCCGCGCCATTGGGCCGGCAGCATGTGAACCAGCGGCAGGCTGGAAATCGGTGGCAGCGCCGCACCTTTGCCGGTGCCCCGAATCTCTTGAGGGATGGTCAGAAAGACGGAGAGCAAGCCGGAAGCCACAAGTCGAGCCGCCAGGGAAGCCGTCTTCTTCACTCTCAAGGCCATGCGCAAGCTACCGTTTTCACTCGAGTTCTTTGAGGATGCGGGCGGCTATGGACTCATAATCTCCACCGAAATGGTGGCCGCCGCCCAGGCGGATACAGATGGCCAGTCCGGGTTCGAGGAGATGGCAAAGCGAATCGCTTTCGTTGGCACCGAAAAAGCAGAGGATTTTCTTGCCCCGCAGTTTTTCGACTTCGGGGAGCAAGGGCAAGGCGTTCTTTTTCCGGGACCAGCCCAGCCACTCCACAATGTGGAATTCGAAATCCACGGTGCGGCTCGGACCGAGCAATCCAATCAATTGAATCTTTTCCGCCACTTCGGGCGCCAGGCGGTTGGCCATGAAGGGCAGAACATCCGCACCCAGCGAATAACCGATCAGCATGGCCCTGGGCTTTTTCCAGATCTTCAGGTAATAACGCAGCAGCCGTTCCAGGTCGCGTCCCGCTTCCTCGGGGGTACGACGCTTCCAGAAGTATTTCAGTGAATTGAAACCCACCACGCCGATGCCGCGATCGGCCAGGGTGTTGCCCAGGCTGCGGTCAATGGAGGCCCAGCCGCCGTCGCCGCTTAAAATCACCGCCAGAAGATCCTGGCGCCATTGCTTGGGTGGGACTTCTATCAGGGGCAGATCACTGATATCGGGCGGCGCCGCCGTGCCTACCTCCGAGCTCGGTTGCAGCAGCTGGCTGAACGCCTCCTTGAACTGCGGCAACCAGTTTTTTTGCACCGAAAAACCGTGCCCGACTTTGTCCAGGGCGATCAGGCTGGCTTTGCCGGTTTGGCGGACAAAGGTCTCGGTATCGACGGGTGAGCAAATCTGGTCGATGTCTCCCTGCAGCACGATCCAGGGAGTTTGCAAACCGGGAGCCGGTCGGAAGCTGTAGCCTTTAACGTTCGGGGCGGCCGTCCATTCCAGGCCGTAGCCTCGGCAGAGGGGTTTGCGCAGAGGCAGATCGGGACAGAAGCCGAGGCTGATGGCACCGGCAAACGTGTTGACCGGAGCTTGCACCAGGGTGGCGTAGACCAGGGTGGCACCCGATGAATAACCGATCAGCACCGGCGGCAGATACATGGGGAATTTCTTCTTTTTCTGGATGAACTTGCTCAGGGCTTCGAAATCCGCGGCCGGATAGACGCAGGCCTCGCGGCTGCTTTCCAGCTGTCGCCGGTAATGGGTGATGTCGATGCCCGCCACCAGCCCGCCGCCGGAGGCGATAGCACGGGCCATGTCGACCACGCCCCGGTTCCAGCCGCCGTCGCCGGAAACGAAAAGTGCCAGCGAGTGAGGAGCGGCGGTGTCCTGGTAGAGAGTCACCGTGCCGAAGCGGCCGAAGCTGAAGGTCTCCTGACCGGCAGCGCTGGCGGTCAGCAGAGCAAGCGCCAATCCCAGTGGAACAAAACGAGGGCAACTCATTTGCTGATCACTCCTTTCAGGCCCCGCGAGACCAGGGTCGAGATATTGGCCAGAATGCGGGGCAGGGACATGCCGACCGGCGCGGCCAGATAGCGCGATTCCCAGACCGGCCGGAATTTTTCCTTGTACTGGCGTATGCCGCGGAAATTGTAAAACTGCTCGCCGTGCTGGTAGAGGAACGAGCCCAGCTTGTTCCAGAGAGGAGCCAGGGGATGGGTCTCGAAGCCCGAGAAGGGCGCCATGCCCAGGTTAAACCAGTGGTAACCGTGCGCCTGGCCCCAGAGCATCAGCTGGATGAAGAGGTAATCCATGGCGCCGTCGGGGGCCTCGTCGCTGAAGCGCATCAGGTCCACGGAGAGCTCTTGCTGGCCGGCGCCGGGCCAGATGTTGGCGAAAGCCACGATGCGGTTCTCCCTGCGCACCAGGGCCAGCGGGAATTGCAGCAGATAGGATTCCTTGAAGAAGCCGAGGGAGAATCCCTTTTCCCGGGTGTTCTTCTTTTTCAGCCACTGGTCGGACAGCACCCGCAATTGCGGCAGCAGGGGCGTGACGGATTCGGCGGGGACCACCTCCATGCGGTAGCCCTCCTCTTCCAGATGGTGGGTGATATAGCGGAACCACTTGTTGGCTTTGCCCTCCAAGGCGACCTGCTTCAGCGGCACCCGGGCTTCCTCGCCGAGCTTGAGCAGGGTCAACCCGAGGTCGACGTAGATGTGCAGGTCCTTGCGGCCGACTTCGTAAAAGACCGTCCAGCCGGCGTGGCGGTCGCTCATTTCCCGAAATTTCCAGGCCAGCTCACTCTTATCCTCGCCCCGGCCGATCGGGTCGCCCATGGCCACCCAGCTGCGGCCCTCCGTGCCGTACATGATGAACGAGTTGCCGCTGTCGCTGAAAAGCAGGTTCTTGTCCTCCAGCAGGGCTAGATAGGCGACGGTTTCCGGTGAATTTCTGATGATGGGGAGTGCCCGTTCCAGTTCGGCCGGCAGGGGCACGGCAGGCACCGGCCGGGGCGGATGGAGCAGGCGGCGCAGGGCAAACACCATGGCAAAAATCATGGCGCCAACCAGAGCCCGCATCATGCGGGGTACGTCTCCTGAAAGGGTGAACTGCCACCACAGTTCGTGCGAGTAAAAGACATGCTTGCTGGAAAAGATCGTCAGCCAGAGCGAACAGCTCAGGATGATGAGGATGGCCGCAACCCAGGTGAAGGTGAACGGCTGGGAGGTCAGGGCGCCCCGCCGGTAAAAGTAGCGGCGGTTGGGGAGCAGGGCGAGCAGCATCAGCAGCAAGATAATGGCCTCTTCGTAGTCGAAACCTTTGATCAGGGAGAGAACGATCCCGGCGGTCAGCAGCGCCAGCGACAGCCGGTAGGCGGAATCCTGCCGGCGCTGCAGCCCGATGCCCAGAAAAATCAGGCCGGTGCCGACCAGGCTGCCGAGAAAATGGGAGATTTCCATTAACGGCAGGGGGAGAAAATTGTTCACCCAGTTCAGACGGGTGCCAATGGCCGGTGTCGCTCCCGAGAAGAGCAGGATAGCCCCGGCCAGCAGGACCAGGAGCGAGAACACCGTGGGAGCCAGGGTGGACAGCCAACGACCGAAGAGACCGGAAAAGCGTTTGATTTTGTCCAACCGCGGGAACGCCTCGTGCAGGCCCAGCAGCAAGGCGCCGATGATGAGCGGCAGCAGGTAGTAGATGCCGCGGTAGGCCAGCAGGGCACCCAGCAGTGAGGGGGAGTGCAGCCCCTGGCCCAGCAGCAGCAGGAACACCGATTCAAAAACACCCAGGCCTCCCGGCACTTGGCTGCCCACGCCGGTGATCTGGGCCAGCAGGTAGATGCCCAGAAAGCGGGGCAGGGGGAGGCCGAGTTCGGGCGGCAAGAGCAGGTACAGGGATGCCCCGGCCAGGAACCAGTCGGCCGCAGAAATTCCCAGCATCAGCAGCGACCAGGGCGCGGGCGGCAGGTGGAACTGCCAGCCGCGGACGGTAAAGCGGAAGTGGCGGGCGGAGGCCAGCAGATAGAGGGCGACCAGCGCCAGGAAAAACAGGCCCAGCGGCAGGATGGTCTTCAGGGGCAGGTGCAGGGAAGGGGGGAGGGCCAGCGGTTGCAGACAGAAGACAGTGCCGCCCAGCAGAAGAAATCCCAGCCAGAAAAAAAGCGCGCCCGTGCCGATGACGGTGGAAATTTCCAGGGTGGTGGCTTCCCAGGCCGAATAGAAGCGGAAGCGCAGCGAGCCGCCGCTGAGAATGGAATAACCGATGTTGTGGCTGAGCGCCGAGCTGATGAATGAGGCCAGGGCGATCTTGCCAAAAGGCAGGCGCAGGTGGACGTGGCGGAAATAGAGGGCTTCGTTGATCACCAGCAGCAGGTAACTGAACATGGTCAGCAGCAGGGAAAGCAGCAGGCGCGTGGCGGGTAGCTGGTGGATATAGGCTGTGATCTGCCGGTAGTGAAAGTGGCGCAGCTCGCGGTGCAGAACCAGAATGGCCAGAAGGAAGAATGCCAGGCCGATAGCCGGAGGGATCATGGCCAGCCACTTGGAGCGGGTGCCTGTTTGTCTCATCTTCTACCAGCCGGTGAAAGGACATATATTCTATTCAAAAAAAAGTTAAAATTCAAACGCGGTGCTCTCTCTTTTTGTCCAGTTCAGAAAATCTTGACTTGCGGACCGCCATCACCTACACTGGACAGCAGGGCCATGGGGACGGCCTTGAAGGAGGCCAGCGGTGCAGGGGAAACGGGCGCTTGGGATGCTGCTTTTTTTGAATGTTGCCGTTCTGGCAGCCCAGACGGCGGGCAACTCGTACGCGAATCAAAAACCGGTACCGGAGCAGCCGATTGTCCAGTATCGCATCGAAGCGGAGCTGCTGGAACCGGATCGGCTCATTGCCGGCGAGCGGTTGACCTGGACCAACCCGACAAACACCGCCGCCGATGAGCTGCGTTTCCACCTGTATTACAATGCGTTCCGCAACGCCAAAACCACCTTCATGACCGAGAACGGTTTTTTCCGCCAGTCGGCTGACGCTCAGAAAGCGGCCCGCTTCGGAGCGATCACCGTATCCGAGCTGCGCCTGGTGGACGGCGAGGACCTGACCTCCCGTCTGGAAACCATTGCCCCCGACGACGGCAACGGCGAGGACCGCACGGTGCTGCGCGTGAAGCTGCCGCGGCCGCTGGGACCGGGCCAAACGCTGCAACTGCAAATCAACTTTTCGCTGCAAGTCCCCGACATTTTCGCGCGCACGGGCAAAGCCGGCGATTATTATTTTTTTGGCCAGTGGTTTCCCAAACTGGGGGTATTCCAGCCCGACGGGACCTGGCACTGCCACCAGTTTCACTCGCTTTCAGAATTTTTCGCCGATTACGGCAGCTACCGGGTGAGCCTCACCGTTCCGGAGCGTTTTGTGGTCGGTGCCAGCGGCCGTCAAATCAGCGAGGAGAAATTACCCGGCAACCGCAAGACCCTGGTGTTCGAAGAGAGTCGGATCCACGACTTTGCCTGGGCCGCTTTCCCCCATTTCACCCGCTTCATCAATCATGTTCGCTTGCCGGGCAACTCCCAGGATACAGAGATCATCCTGCTGCTTTCACCCAGCCACATCGATGCTCAAGAACGTTATCTGGGAGCCTTGAAATTCGCCCTGCGCTTTTTTGCGGATTATCTTTTCCCTTATCCCTACCGCACCATCACCCTGGTGGCTCCGCCCCGCAACGGCGCAGGTTCGGGCGCCATGGAATACCCGACGCTGTTTACCAGCGGCCCTGTTTCCTTGTGGGGGGAGCGATCGCGCCTGACCGAACTCGTCACCTTCCACGAGTTCAGTCACCAGTATTTTTACGGCCTGATCGGCAGCGACGAGTTCCGCGAACCCTGGCTGGACGAGGGCGTGAGCACGTTTTTCGAGATGGAGATGATCCGCGAGTATTTCGAGGACGAGGGGATTCTGCTGGATTTGGGGATTCTGGAGATTCCTGACTGGGCGCTTCAGCGGACAGCCGCCGCCGGCCTGCTCGCCCTGCAGCCGATCAACACCTATTCCTGGAAATTCGTCAATGGCGATTACTATGCAGGCAATGTCTACTCCAAGGCCGGCTTGCTCTTGCTCAGCCTGAAGAACCTGGTCGGCGATCAGCGCCTGCGTGATTTCTTCAGGTCCTATGCGCTCAAGTTCCGCTGGGGCCATCCGACCAGCACCGATTTCATCGCCGAGTTCAACAACTACATGGGCGAGAATTTCAACTGGGCCTTCGACCAGTTCATCAACGGCGCGGGCAACCTCGACCAGGCGGTATTCGACGCCGAATCCCTGAAGGTCGGCTCGCGGCCGGACCTCTACCGCAACCAGGTGACCGTCAGCCGCAACGAAGGCTATTTCCCTGTGGAGTTGCTGATCCGCTTGGAAAACGGCAAGGAAATCCGTTACTTCTGGAAGGAGAACGAGCGCTGGCGCAGGCTCGTCTCCTATGACCCGTCGCCCATCCGTTGGGCAGCCCTGGACCCGGATCTGAAAATTCCCCTGGATCGCAACCTGGCCAACAATTCGCGGGTGCTGCGGCGCGGCGGTTCCGGTCTGTTCAAGCTGGCCGCCGCCCTGGCCTTTTTCTTTCAGAATCTGCTCGGTCTCTTGCCGTTGTGAGGAGGCAACCATGAAGGGAATCCTGGCGTTTCTCAAGGGCTTCAGCCGACGCAACGTACACCCGGCCACATTTGCCTGGCTGGCCAATGTCGCTGTTTCCCTGGTCCTCTTTTTCGCGTGTTACCGGCTGCTGAGCCGCTTTGCCGGAGACTCGCTGCTCGGCCAGGAGCCGGCGCGCTACGGCGTGTATACTCTGATTTCCGAAATCGTCATTCATGCCGGGTCCGGTTTTTGGCTGCTGCTTGAGCTGGGGCTCTTCCTGGTCATCTTGTTTGTCCCCGTTTCCCTTTTCGTCTCGGCCGGCGTCTTCGGGGTACTGGTCGCCGGCGAACGAGGGTCGCTGCAGGATCTGGTCGTGGCGGGGATAAAAAATTTCTGGAAGTTTGTGGCGCTCTTTTTGTTGACCCTGCTCGTTTGGCTGCCCGCTGCGCTGATCTCGCTGCTGGTCGGTCTGGGTCTGGAAAAGATTCAAGAGTTGTTTCCCCGTCTGCCGCTGGGCACGCCGCTGCTCCTGTTCTGGATGGCGTTGACCATGCTGCTGATCTTCTTTGCCGCAGCCCTCAGCGACCTGGCTAAGATTGCCTGTCTGCACGGTGGCAACAACGCGTTTGTCAGCCTGCGCGACTCCTTGCGCTTCGTTCTGGTCAACCGGGCGACGCTGCTGCTGATTTTCCTGCTTTATACCGTGCCGCTGGTTTTTCTCTACCTGGCCTATTGGCTGCTGCTGGTTTCCGGCGACCGGGTTCTGGCACTGCCCCTGCCCCTGCTGCTGGCGCTGTTCCAGGTGGGAATTTTCATACGCTACTATTTGAAGGTGGCGCTGGTGCGGGCGGAAATCGCCCTGGCCATCCCCCCGCTGCCGGCTCTCTGACACCGCGGCGACTCTTCCTTCCCGCCTCTGATAGGGGGAGGGAACGGCTTTGCAGGGGGGATTTTTTCTTGACAGCCTGGCTGAGCTTTGTTAGGTTAAACCGTAAATGAAATTTCCCACGAGGTTTTGATGTCGCCAGCGTCCTGTCCGCATGTGGTGATCGTCGGCGCCGGGTTTGCCGGCTTGTGGGCCGCGCGCGCCTTGGCCCGCAAACCGGTTCGGGTGACCTTGGTTGACCGGAACAACTACCACGTTTTTTTACCCCTGCTCTACCAGGTTTCCGCAGCCGAGATCGAACCGGAGGATATCGCCTATCCGATACGCAGCATTTTGCGCAAGATGCCCAATGTGAGTTTCGACTTGGCCGAAGTCAAACGTATCGCGGTGGCCAACCAGACGGTGCAGTGCGAAGATCATGATATTCATTACGACTATCTCATTCTGGCCGCCGGCAGCAGCAGCAATTTCTTTGGCATTGCCGGCGCCCAAGAGTATGCGTTTCCCCTCAAGGGCATGGAAGAGGGGATTGCCTTGCGCAACCACATCCTGTCCCGTTTTGAACATGCCCTGCATGAACCCGATCCCGATGTGCGGCGGCGGCGGCTGACTTCTGTCATTGTCGGCGGCGGACCCACCGGCGTGGAATTTGCCGGGGCCCTGGCCGAGCTTGTCCAGGGACCATTGCGTAAGGATTTTCCCGGTCTCGATTTCCGGTCGGTGCGAATCCTGCTTCTGGAAGCCAAAGACAGTATTTTGGATATGCTGCCGGATAGCTTGCGCGATTATGCCCGGCGGCGGTTGCAGCGCATGGGCGTGGAGGTCCTTCTCCAAGCCGCGGTCAGCGAGGTCAATCCCAAGGCGGTCTATTTAAAGGATGGGACCATCATCGATACAGAAACCGTGGTCTGGACTGCCGGTGTCCGCGGCGATTTCTTTTCGCAACTGCCGGAATTGCCGGTTTTGGCCAATGGCCGTGTGGCGGTCCTGCCCACTCTGCAAACTCCCCAATTACCCAATGTCTATGTGGCCGGCGATCTGGCGGCACTGAACAGCAACGGCATGCCCCTGCCCATGGTGGCGCCCGTGGCCATCGCCCAGGGAGTCCACGCCGCCCGGAACGTGCTGCGCCAGGTGGCGGGCAAACCTGTTTTGCCTTATCGCTATCGGGACAAGGGGACCCTGGTCACCATCGGCCGCAACAGCGGGGTGGCCAGAATTGGCCGCCGGGCGATCTCGGGCTTTGCCGCCTGGATGCTGTGGGTGCTTGTCCATCTGTTCAAACTGGTCGGATTCCGCAACCGCCTGTTGGTTTTGATCGACTGGGCATGGGACTATCTGTTTTTTGAGCGTTCGGTGCGACTGATTCTTCCTTCTGCAACAGGGGAAAAATATTGCGAGTGATTCGTACGGGGCGGTCGTGGATATTGTAACGCTGCTGCTGATCGCCGTGGGCCTGTCGCTGGATACGGTCGCCGTCTCCATTTCCCGCGGCTGCATGGTGCGCCGGCTGCAGGTGCGCCACATGGTGCGCATCGCCTTCTTTTTCGGCTTCTTCCAGATGCTGATGCCGCTGCTGGGTTGGTTGGGTGGACTGGAACTGCGGCGCTTGATCAATCCGATCGCCCCCTGGGTCGCCTTCGGCCTGCTGGCCTTTGTCGGCACCAAGATGATCTGGGAATCGCGCCGGCCCGCCGATTGCGAGCTGCCCCGCCACCCCTTCCACCTGCTGACCCTGCTGGGTCTGGCCCTGGCCACCAGCATCGACGCCCTGGCTGTGGGGCTGAGTTTTTCGCTGTTGCACATGACCATTGTCCTGCCGGTGCTCATCATCGGCTCGGTCACCTTCTGCCTTTCCTTCCTGGCGGTGATCGTCGGCAACCGCTTCGGCCTCTTGCTGGAGCGCAGGATGGAAGTGATTGGCGGGTTGATCCTGATCGGCATGGGCCTGAAGATTCTCTTGGAGCACCTGCTGGGCAGGGGAGCATAAAACGATGGCCCACCGGACGCTGAAATCGGGGTACGCCGACCTGGTCGAACGGTTGAACAAATTTCCCCAGGGCGTTCACCCCTCTGAGCTGCTTTTTCGGATCCTGAAGCTGCTCTTCAGTGAACGGGAAGCGGGGCTGGTCGCGCGTCTGCCCATCAAGCCCTTCACGGTGCGAACAGCCGCCCGCGCCTGGAAGCTGGCGCCAGCCGAGGCGCAGAAAACGCTGGACGCCCTGGCCGGCCGCGGGCTGCTGATTGATGTGGAGCGCGAGGGCGAATCCGTCTATGGCCTGCCGCCGCCCATGGCCGGTTTTTTTGAATTTTCCCTGATGCGTCTGCGCCACGACATCGACCAGAAGCTGCTGGCCGAGCTGTTCTACGAGTACATGAACGTCGAGGAAGATTTCATCAAGAACCTGTTCACCAGGGGAGAGACGCAGCTGGGCCGGGTGTTCGTCGATGAGACGGCGCTGGCCGAGGAGCAGGCGCTGCTGGTTCTCGATTACGAGCGGGCCAGCGAGGTGGTGCGCAGCGCCTCGGCCATCGGCGTCGGCCTCTGCTACTGCCGCCACAAAATGAGCCATGTCGGCCGCGCCTGCAGCGCGCCGCTGGATATCTGCCTGACTTTCAACAACACCGCGGCCTCGCTGGTCCGCCACGGCATTGCCCGCGGGCTGGACCGGCAGGAGGGCCTGGATATGCTGCAGCGGGCGCGCGATCTGGGGCTGGTTCAGTTCGGCGAGAACATCCGTCGCGCGGTGAATTTTATCTGCAACTGCTGCGGCTGCTGCTGTGAGGCCCTGATCGCCGCCCGCCGCTTCGGTTTTCTCCATCCCGTGCACACCAGCAACTTCCTGCCAGAGCTGGCCGGGGATCTCTGCAACGGTTGCGGCCGCTGCGTGGCCGCCTGCCCGGTGGAGGCGCTGGGCTTGGTCTCGGCCAACGACCCCACGCGGCCGGCCCGCAAAAAGTCGAGACTCGACGAACGGCTCTGCCTGGGTTGCGGCGTGTGCGTGCGCAGCTGCAGCCAGAAGGCGATCACGCTGGTCTTGCGGCCGAAGCGGGTGATCACGCCGGTCGATTCCACCCACAAGGCGGTGGTCATGGCCATCGAACGCGGCAAGCTGCAGAACCTGATCTTCGACAACCAAGTACTGCTGTCGCACCGCGCCCTGGCCGCGCTGCTGGGCGTGATCCTCAAATTGCCGCCGCTCAAGCAGATCATGGCCAGCAGGCAGATGAAATCGCGCTATCTTGAATTTCTAATTTCCAAATTGAAGGTGTAGTCAGAATAAAATTCCGGGCTGTCAGATTGAATTCATTGGAGAATGTGTATTACCATGGGAATGGATGGTCACACCTGTAACTCAAACATTGAACCACGGTTTCCCGCGGGCGCGACTGTTTTTTGTCCTGGCTCTTTTTTTGGCGCTGCGAGTGGATGCCCGGCCCGCCGCCCAAAGGACTCTCACCGGCTTTACCCTGCATTTTGATTTTTTCAACGACTGGCAGGAGGCGCGCCGGCTGCTGCGCATCGCCCGTGCCAGCGGGGCGGAAATCCTGAATGTGGTGCCTCCGCCTTATGTGGGGGAGAACCAGACAGACATTCAGATATTAAAAAATATATTTCGCCTTACCCGGAAATGGGGCATCAAGGTGCTCCTCTCGCGAATAGACGCCAGCCATACCAGCCCCGTTCCCGATCGGCGGAACAGTTTTTTTTATGACCATATTCTAGACCGGCCGGGCCGGCTGCCCTCGGGGAAACCCACGCCCGATTTTTTCCGGGAGACCGTCGGCAACCGCGTTTTTGCAAGATGGCAGCTGGAGGAGACCGAGTATTATGCCAAACATTTTTCCGGAGAAAAGAATCTTCTGGGTTTCAGTATTGGGCTTTTCAACGAGCCTTTTGTTTCGGAGCGGGGGAGCCTGCTGTGCTACGATTTTGCAAGCGATTCGTACGAGATCGCCCAATATACCCCCTCCTGCCAGCCTGTGGTGGCGGGGTTGGCTGCAGGAGAAATACGCGAACGATTTAACCAAAGTCAACCAAAGATATGGCACTGCATTTGTCGATTTTTCCGACATCCCCATGCCGAAAAATGAGTGCGACCCGAGATTCGGCCGGCCCCCCTAGCTTACTGGGACTTCGCAAGCTCGATCAACGATTGGGTGATACGGCAATATCGGGAGTGCCGCGCCGTCTGGAGAAGATTTGCCAAGAGGCCGATTCCCTTCATCTGGCAATTCAGCGGTTTTGTCCCGGAAAAACTGGCCATCGGGCGGCCGGCGTTTGCGGCGCTGGATATTTTTGCCTGGATGCAGATGGCCGACGCCTTGGGTCTTTCGCTTTACACCTACGGCGACTATCCGGACTGGGGGCACGCCTCGGCGCAAGCCATGATTCACTTTTTGCTGCTGGCGAGCCTGCAGAAAAAACCCATATTCGTCATGGAAGGAGGAAACGAAAACGACGGGGCTGTTCTGCAGGCGACGGAATTGGATTTTTTTGCCGGCGCGGCCAGGATGTTAAAACCCCGCGCCCAAATTTATGAATTTTTCGGGACAAGCTATGCCGACCAGTTCGCTCATCACGATGGAAACATCGTCAGCCGTTCTGGTGAAGTGCGTTCCGACACCCTGGCTGCCGTGCGAGGCGCTCTGAAAAAGGCGCAGCAGCGGGTTGCCCCGGCCGGCATGACGTATGTGCTCGATGATCCGTCGTCGCTGGCCTTGGAAAATGGCGACCTGCCGATCCAGCGGCGATTGCTGGCTTTGGCCTTGGAGAAAACGCTGGTGTTCATTCCCAAAGATTCGCTGCCTTTGCTGCCCGCCGATTCCCTGCTGCTGGTCGTCCATTCCGAGTCCATCCCGGCTGTTTTAAAATTAGTGGCCGGGCGCAGGATTCACGTGACTGCCGCCAGAGATTGGCTGCAAACGGTCGGGGAGGCCGAATAAAAGCTCATAGTCAAGAGGGTTGGTTTTAGGGGAAGAGAGGGTTGCCTTGCTGAAGAATTAAATCGTGGTCCTCCGCTTCCCTATAACGAAAATTCGCCGCCGTTCATTGATACCAGCCACTCGTGCAATGCGGCCATGTGGTCGAATTTTTCCCAACAATAATCAACGATTTTTTCGGAAAATAATTCTTTGGGAATTTTGCTTTCGCAACTGGCAAAAAGCCCGTTGTGGCGCAGCAGGTCGGGACGGGGGTGGTCGGCGGGCACGCCGGCGGGCACCCGCTTGTAGTGTAGGCCGCCCAGCGCGTACCCCTTTTTGCTTGCGATGTGGGTGACGATATCGGCCAACTCCTGGCCGTACTCGGGATCGGCCGCCACCCGGCGGTAGAGGCGGAGTTGGGTCGGGGGAAAGATGTACATGCCGGCGCCCAGAAAAAGATCGGGCGGTTCCAGGTGAAAGTAGAAACCGGAATTGGCGAGCTTGGGGCCGCCGCCCTCCCAGAAATAGATGCCCAGGTGAGTCTTGTAGGGGGTCTTGTCCGGGCTGAAGCGGGTGTCGCGGAAGATGCGGAAAATGGAGCCGTTGACCCGGGGATCGGCCTGCATCTGTGGATAGAACTGCCGCAGCCGCTGACCCATGGCCCGGACAAACGACTGGGCCGGATGCAACACGAAATTTTCGTAATCCGGACGGTGGCGGTCGAACCACTCCCTGCTGTTGTGGCGGGCCAGTTGCCGGAAGAACTCGACCGTCTGGGGAAGGAAACCGCCGAAGGAATCCGCGCTCATGTTCGCCTCCGTTTCTATTCTACCCGAAAACGGAGCGGTTTGATAAATCGCCGCGCTTGTGATATAAGCCGCCCATGAGTGACAGGACCAAGACCCTGCTGCTGCTCAACCCGGTTGCGGGCAAGGGAAAGGGACGGAGCCATTTCGACTGGATCCGCCGGCGGCTGGGTCAGGGGATGGAAAATCTGGAGGCCCGAGTCTCGGAATATCCCGGCCACCTGACCGCCATTTGCCGCGAAGCCGTGGCTGGCGGTTTCCGGCGCATCGTTTCCGTCGGGGGCGACGGCACCCCCTTCGAGGTCATCAATGGCCTTTATGCCGAGGGACGGCCGGCGCAGGAGATCGAGCTCGGTATGATTCCGGCGGGAACGGGCAATTCGTTCATCCGCGATTTCAGTGAGATTTCCTATTCCGCTGCGCTGGAGCGCATCTTGGCCGGCCGGGCACGCAAGATCGACCTGGTCGAATTCAGCTACTTTAAAAACGGACGTCCGCAGAAACAATACTACATCAATATCCTGGGCATCGGTCTGATCGCCGATATCCTGAAGCTGACCAACGAACGGCTGAAGTTCCTCGGCTCGTTCGGCTACAGCCTGGCGGTAATGCTGCGGCTGGCCAAGGGGATGAAGAACCGGATGACGCTCACCCTCGATGGCCGGCGCTTGGACATCCGCGACAGCGCCCTGGTCATTTCCAACTCCAAGTTCACGGGCGGGAAGATGAAGATCGCGCCCCAGGCGGATACTCAGGACGGCAAGGTGGATTTGGTCATTTTCCGCGAAGTCAACCGCCGAGAGATCGTCCACATTTTTTTAAACGTCTTCAAGGGAAAACATATCGGCCATCCCAAAGTCGAGACCTGCACCGCCACCGCGGTGACGCTGGATGCCACGCCCCAGCAGCTGTTGATGGCCGACGGCGAGCTGCTGGGAGAAACGCCGTTGACGCTCAAAGTCTGGCCCCGCGAACTCTCCATCTTGGTATGAGGAAAACGGGTGAATACTTGGTCTCGGGACTGGCCTGGTTTTTCGGTCTGATCGTTTTTTTCCTGTGCGCCCTTTCCTTGCTGGCCGTGGGCCTGGTGCACACCGGCCCGGCTTTCGAACGGCTGATCAAGCTCACCTGCCGCGGCATCCTGCTGGCCACCGGCATTTGGGTCCGGGTGCGCGGCACGGAGAACATCGAGCCGGGCCGGCAATACATCCTGATGATGAACCACGTCAATTTTTTCGATCGCCTTCGTCTTTTATCGCGGCTTCCCGGGGAAAGCGCGAGGCATCGAAGAGGAGAGCCATTTCGACTGGCCGCTGTACGGCTGGGTGATCCGGCGCATCGGTCAGGTGCCGGTCAATCGCCGCAATCCCTTCAAGGCCATGAAGAGCCTCGAGCAGGCCGCGGACCTGATCCGCACCAAGCCCGACTTCTGCTTCCTGATCCTGCCCGAGGGCACGCGCACCCGGGACGGCAAGTTGGGGGTGTTCAAGAAGGGCGGTTTTCATCTGGCCCTCGAAGCGGGGCTGGATATCCTGCCGCTCATCCAGACCGGTGCGTTCGGCATCAACCGCCGGGGCAGCAAGCTGATCCGGCCCGGGACGGTCGACTTCATCATCGAGAAGCCGGTGCCGGCGCAGGTCGCCGGCCGCCAGGACCTGGATGGATTGATGCAGCGGGTGCGGGACGTGTTCTTGCAATACGTGGAGTAGCCGTGCTCTCAGAGCAGCTGCTGCTGGGCTAAAAAGAGGGAGGGATATTTTTTCAGTAGGGCCTCGGTCAGGTATTCTTCGATCTCGCTGCGCGAACTGAAACTGAGCAGGCGCGAGGCCATGCGGCGCACGTCGGCGGCACGCACCGCCGTGAAGATGCGCTTGATTTCAGCGATGGCCATGGGATTCATCGAGAAGCTCCGGAAACCCAGGCCCAGGAGCAGCAAGGCCGGCAGGCTGCGACCGGCCATCTCGCCGCAGACGGTCACTTCCTTGCCGATGCGCTCGGCCTGGCGGCGGATGTCCAGCAAGGCGTGGATCACCGCCGGATGGAAAGGGGAAAAGAGGTACGAGACCAGGCTGTTGTTGCGGTCGACGGCCAGCAGATACTGGATCAGGTCGTTGGTGCCCACCGAAAAAAAATCAACCTCCTGGCTCAGATGCGAGATCAGCTGGACGGCGGCCGGAATCTCGATCATGATGCCGACCGGCAGTTCCTTTTTGGGAAGCCGCCCTTCGTGCTGCAGTTCTTCTCGGGTTTCTTCGAGCAGCGCCCGGATGGCGTGTACCTCCTCGATCTCGGTGATCATGGGGAAGAGGATGCGGATGTTGCCGCTGCTGTTGGCCCGCTGGATGGCCTTGATCTGGATTTTGAACAAGTCCCGCTTCTGCAGGAAGAGGCGGACGGCCATCAATCCCAGCGAGGGGTTCTCTTCGGGCTGCAGGCTGAGCGCGGGATCCGACTTGTCGCGGCCCAGATCGAACGTGCGGATGACCAGCGGGTGGGGGAACACTGTTCTGGGCGATGGCGCGGTAGATCAGACACTGCTCTTCTTCCGAGAGACTGGCCTTGCCATCGAGATAAAGGAACTCGGTACGGAACAGGCCGATGCCTTTGGCCCCGTAGCTCTGGACCGCGTCGCTTTCGAAAGGCAGTTCGATGTTGGCCAGCAGCTGGAAGGGCTCACCGTCGCGGGTAAGTTCCGGCAGGCGGGTGACCGCTCGCAGCCGCTCCTGGTATTTCTGGTACTTGTTCGAGCTTGATGGCCAGTTCGGCGGACACCGCCGGCGTGGGGTTGACGATTACCTCGCCGGCCATGCTGTCGACGATCAGCGAGTCGCCGCTGGCGATCTTCTCGCTGGCGTCGACCGTATCCAGGATGGCCGGTATGCCCAGGGTGCGGGCCAGGATGATGGTATGCGATGTCTCACCGCCTTTGTTCAGGACCAGCCCGAGCAATTTTTTGCTGCTCATCAGCTTGGCCGCTTCCGAGGGGGACAGGTCGTCGGCCACCAGAACGACGTTCTCCACAGCAAGATCGGGGCTGGTATGGGCGCTCGCTTTGAGGTTGCTGATGATGCGGTTCAGGGCGTCGGAGATGTCGTTGCTTTTTTCCTTGAAGGAGAGTTCGGGTATGGTGCTGAAGATGTCGAGATATTTTTTTTCGGTTTCTTTGATGGCCCATTCGGCCTTGACCAGGTTCCTTTTGATCACGGCCTTGATGTCGTTGAGCAGGTTGCTGTCCTTGAGCAGCAGGTACTGGGTCTCGATGATCAGGGCCGAGTCCTTGCCCATCACCTTCTGTAGATCCTGGTGGATCTTCTTCAGTTGAGCCCGGGCCTTCTTGACGGCATTGTTCAGCCGCCAGATTTCCTTTTCCACGGCCTCGCCGGCGATCTTTTCCCGCAGGATGATTTCCCGGCGGGCGCTGAAGAGCAGCGCCTGGCCCATGACAATGCCCGGCGAAACCGCTTTACCCTTGATGCGGATCATTTAGTATTCTTCGTCAAACTTGCGGATGAAGAGGTCGGCCAGGGCGTCCACCGCCTCCCGTTCGTCCTTGCCCTGGGCCTGAATGGTGATCTCGTTGCCCACGGAGGCGGCCAAGGTCAGGATACCCAGCAGGCTCTTGGCATTGATCTTATCGTTGTTGTAGATGAGATACACGTCGGCATCGAACATGTTGGCCTGGTGGGAGAGCTTGGCGGCGGCTCGGGCGTGCAGACCGAGCTTGTTTTGGATGAGCAGCGTGCGTTCGGTCATTGTTTCTCTCCTAAGTATTCGCTGATGACGGTGATCCCTTCCAGCGCACCCTCTTTCACGTGTTTGACGATGGTAGGCAAATCCATCTTCTTGTTCTGGTAACTGATAAATTTCAACAACCCCGGCAGGTTGATGCCGGCCAGCACCTCGGTTGTCGGCCCGACGAAACGGGTGCAGATGTTGGCCGGGGAACCCCCGAACATGTCGGTAAAGATGAGCACGTCGTGCGCCCGGTTCTGTTCCAGGAAATGCTCGACCTGGCTGACCATCTCGCTGCCATCGCCTTGCCAATCGAAGGAGATGGGCACGATGTCCAGCTTCTGCTCAAGGATGCGTTCAGCCACATCGATCAGCGCCTGCCCCAGGTTCCCGTGGGTGATGATGATGCCTTTGATCATGGCTTTGTTTTCTGAAGGGATTCCAGATACGAGCGCCGGCCGCTTTTGCGGGCCAGGAAATAGCGCACGGCGACCTCGATGATGGTGGAGATGTTTCGTCCCGGTGCCACGGGGATGTTGATCAAGGGCACAGCCTTGCCCAGGATGGTGGCGGTCCGGTTCTCCTCGCCGAGGCGGTCGTAGTGCTTCTTGGGATCCCATTTCTCCAGGTTGATCACCAGGTCCAGCTTTTTTTCCTCCATGGCGGCGAAGGCGCCGAAAATATCGCTGACGTTGATGATTCCCAAGCCCCGGACTTCGATGAGGTTCTTGATCAGCGGGCTGGCGCAGCCGACCGGTTCGTCAGTGGCGTTGAGATAAAACTCGACCACGTCGTCGGAAACCAGGTGGTAGCCTTTGTTGATCAGCTCGATGGCGGTCTCGCTCTTGCCGATGCCCGAGGGGCCGGTGATCATCACGCCTTGCCCCATGATATCCAGCAGTACGCCGTTGATTTTGATTTTCTTGGAAAAAGCGCGGTAGAGGATGGCGGAGAGGCGGGCGATGAGCAGCGAGGTTTGCAGTTCGGAGACGAGGACCGGCGTCTGGTAGTGGTCGGCCAGTTGTGCCAGCTCGGTGTCGACAGCCATGGCGGTCGAAACGATGATGCCGGGAAACTTGCGTTCCAGGTAGCGGCGCAGGCAGCGGGTCCGTTGGGCGATCGGCAGGTGGTGCAGGTAGCCCATCTCCGTCTTGCCGAAGATCTGCAGCCGGCTGGGGTCCATATAGCTCAGGTATCCGGCCAGCGCCAGGCCGGGGCGTTTGGGTTGGGGGTGGAGCACCGCGTTGCCCCGCCAGCGGCGGTTGTGCACCCGGATGATCTTCAGCTCAACTCGGCCGGCCACCTCGGCCACGGTCATGGAGGCGGGGACGGCGTCCAGATGCCGGGCGGGGGAAGCGCCGGTTTTCTTTCTCACAGGTTGGGCTCGATGAGGGTGATGCCACCCTGCTTGTTGTTAAACACGCCGGCCACACGGTTGGTTTCGGCGTTGATGAACAGGTAGCCGTTGTCGTTGCTTTCCTGCAGCAGGAAGATGGCCTCTTCGACGCTGATCGGCGTGCGCGAGTAGTTGTCGGAAACAAGCAGCGCCGGTGGCCCGCCGCGCGGGCTCTTGGCTGAGGGCGGGAGCGGCTCGGGCGGGAGGGCCAGTTCCTGCCGGAAGGCGGCCTTGGCCCCGCCGCGCTTTTTTTCTTCTTTCAGTTTTTCCTTGTTCTTTCGCGCCTGGCTCTTGATTGTCTTCAGGGTCTGGCGCAACGCCTGTTTGAGAATGCGGTTGCGGTCGTGACTGTAAAACGAGTGCAGCCGGGTTTTCAAGGAAATCTCCACCCGAAAATCGATCTTCTCTTCGTTGATGATCACCTCGGCGTCAATGATGTCGCCGGCGATTTTTTCGATATCCCGCAGCTCCTTTTCCGCATAGCCTTTCAACGCCCCCGGCAATTTGACATTTTTGGCGACGAAATTGATGCTCATGACTGAACTCCTTTCATTTTCTTTTCTTTCTTGCGGACGAAGGAACTGGGGATGGCCATCTCTTCGCGGTAGTTGCGCACGGTGCGCCGGGCGATGCGAATCCCCAGACCGGCCAGTTTGCCGGCGATCTCGTCATCGGAGAGCGGAGCCTCCGGTGGTTCCTGTTGGATGAGTTCACGGATTTTCTCGCGGATGGTGTCCACCGAATGGGTGAACCCGAAATCGCCTTTTAAGCCGTAGCTGAAGAACGTTTTAAGCGGGATCAGTCCCTTCTCGCTGGCGATGAACTTGTTGTTGACCGAACGGGAGATGGTCGACTCGTTGAGGTTTGTCGCCTGGGCCACGTCCTTCATGATCAGCGGCTTTTTCCATTTCTCCCCGAAGTCCAGGTAATCCTTCTGCGCGCGGACCAGGTATTCGGCGATCTTGACGATCGTTTTTTTGCGCAGTTCGATGCTTTCGATGAAGAACTGGGCGTCGCGGTGGCGCTCCTTGAAGAAGGCAATGGCCTTTTTGTCCTTGGTCTTATCCAGCATCTCCTGGTAGTAGCGGGAGAGCACCAGCCGGGGGATGCCCTCGTCGATGTAGAGCACCCTGTATTCGTTGTTTTCTTTGACCAGCATCATGTCGACGTCGGCGTATTCGACCTCTTGCTTTTCGAAGGTGTCCGCCGGCCGCGGGGTGAGCCGCTTCAGGAGCGCGGCCATCTGGATGACGTCGGGCACGTCGACTCCCAGGCTGCGGGCGATTTCGTCGTAGCGCGAGCGGGAGAGGTCCTCCAGGTGCTTCTCGACCAGCTGGACCAGTTTCTCGTTGCGGGCGTGTTCGCCCAGCTGGGCGAGCAGGCTTTCGCGCAGCGACTTGGAGGCGCAGCCGGGCGGATCGAAGGTCCGTGATCAGGTTGCGGACGCGCTCGATCGTCTCCGGGGTGGTCTGCAGCAGGGTGGCGATGGATTCGATCTCCAGCTTCAGGTAACCGTCGGGGTCGAGATTGTAGATGATCTGGCGGGCGATTTCGATTTCGCCCTCGTCGGCGAGCGTGGCCATGGCCTGTTCCATCAGGTGCTCGGCCAGGGTGTCGCGCGAGGGGGTCAGGGTTTCGAGGGCCTTGTTCTTGTCGAGGGCGTCCGGATCGCGCTGGAAGAAGCCGTGTTCTTCGTAGGCGGTGATGAAAGAGGAGTCGGCGCGATCCAACCGCTTTTCGTAGTCGTTTTCGTCCGGGTCGGGCGCGGACGTTTCCGGCGCCTCGATCTCGAGCATGGGGTTGGCTTCGACCTCGTTCTGAATGTTTTCGATGAATTCCAGGCGGTTGCTGGCCAGCAGTTGGATGAAATAGTGCATCACCGGGGTGATGGTGATCTGGGTGGTGCTTCTGAGTTGCAGCTTGATTGCCATCTAATTCCACCTGAACTCTTCGCCGAGGTATTCCTTCTTTACCCGGTCGTTGGCCAGCAGCTCTTCCGGCCGGCCCTCGAAGATGACCTGACCGCGGTTGATGATGGTGGCGCGGTCGGTGATTTTGAGGATTTCGCGCACGTTGTGGTCGGTGATGATGATTCCCAGCTGGCGCTGGCGGAAGGTCTGGATCAGTTCCTGCAGTTCGCCGATCTGGATGGGATCAATGCCGGCAAACGGTTCGTCGAGGAGCAGGAAATCGGGCGAGAAGATCAGCGAGCGGGCGATTTCCAGGCGCCGCCGCTCGCCGCCGGAGAGCAGGTAAGCCTTGCGCTGCTTGAGGGGCTGCAGGCCCAGGTCGTCGAGGATGGCTTCGATATCGGTCGCCGGCTTGAGGCCGCTCATCTCGCTGACGGCCAGCAGGTTTTCCAGGACGGTCAGGCCGCGGAAGACCGAGGGTTCCTGGGGCAAAAACGTGATGCCGCGGCGGGCGCGAATGTAAACCGGCAGATGGGTGATCTCCTGGCCGTTGAGCCGGATCTGCCCCGGTCCGGCTGGTGAATGCCCAGGATCATCAGGAACGTGGTCGTCTTGCCCGCGCCGTTGGGACCCAGCAGGCCGACGATTTCTCCGGCCTGCACCTGCAACGAGACGTTCTCCACAACCGCCCTTTCCTTGAACGATTTCTTAATATTTTTAATCTCCAGTTTTTTCATTGAATCGCGGTGGAAATAACAAACTAAATTTTATCATTTCGATTTTTTCAAGTCAATTCGCGAGCGCGAAAAAGAATTTTTAGGGAGCCACAAGCATGGACCATTTTTTCCTTTCGTTTTCTTGTCTGGCAAATTGACTTTTTCTTGCCGAGTGCATATAAAGAGTCACGGGAGTCTGAGACCCCATGCGCAAGATCGAGCGACTCAAAAAGGAGGTCATCGGCCTCTATGCCGAGCTGGACCTCGGCCTGCTGCTCGACAAAATCGCCGACAAGATTAAATCCTTCCTCAACTGCGAAGAGGCCTCCATCTACATCTACAATCCCCGGACCGAGGAGCTGAGCTTTGAAATCGCCACCGGCGAGAAGGGCCGGGAACTCAAGCAGATCATCCTCAAGAAAGGGGAGGGCATCGCCGGCTGGATCGCCGCACACAACCAGCCGCTGATCGTCAACGACTGCGCCACAGACCCGCGTTTTGCCCAGAAAGCCGACCAAAAGACCCGCTTCCGCACCCGCTCGATCCTCGGCGTGCCGGTCTGCCTGGGCAACAGCCTGCTCGGCGTGCTGGAGGCGATCAACAAGAAACGGGGTGGCTTCGGCCGCTCCGACCAGCAGCTGCTGGAATTCATCGCCCACATCGTCACCATCCCCCTGCAGAACGCCATCTACCACCGGCAGACGCTCGAGCGGGAGAGGATCGTCCGCGAGCTGCAGATCGCCCGCCGCATTCAGGAATCGTTCCTGGTCGCCCCGGGCATGCGCGTGCCCGGCCTGGACGTCGCCTATCTGAACATTCCCTCCTCGACGGTCGGCGGCGATTATTACGACATCATCCCGCTCAACCCCGCCGAGGTCATCCTCACGGTCAACGACGTCTGCGGCCACGGCATTCCCGCCTCGCTGCTGATGGCCATCTTCCGCACCAACTTCGTCTACTGCAGCCGGCGCGACCACAACCTGCAGAGCACGGTCAGCCACCTGAACAAGCTGATCGCCGAAACCACCGATCCCAGCCTCTACGTGACCTCGTTCAGCGCCAGGCTGGACACCGAGCGGCAGCGGCTTTCCTACATCAACGCCGGACACCCTCCGCCCCTGCTGCTGCGCGGCGACGCCTGCCTGGAACTGGATGAACGCGCCACGGTCATCGGGCTTTTCCCCGATGCGGAATATCCCTTGACCGAGGTGGAACTGCAGCCGGGCGACCGCTTGTTATTCTACACCGACGGCCTGGTGGAGGCGGAAAACCCGGACGGTGAGCCGTTCGGCATGGAACGCTTGCGTGAATTCCTGCGGGGCCACCGCGGGCTGGCGGCCGAGGAGCTCAAGAATGAACTGATCCGGCAACTCCGCGAGTTCGTGGTCCGCGACAGTTTTGAGGACGACGTCACCTTGATCGCGGTCCACCTCTTGAACGACTAGCGACTGCCGGCCGCTGCGGCTGCGGCGGGCTCAGGTTTTACGGCGGAGGTGATAGGGGAGCAGCAGGCACTCCGGATCGTAAGAGCGCTTGGCCTGGCGCAGGCCCGGGATGCCCAGATCCTGCTCGCGATTGAGATACTTGAAGCGGTCGGCCAGCCGCGTGGCCGTCTCCCAATTGATCATCTGGCTGGCGCCCTTGACGGCGGGATCCGCTTTTTTAAAGTGGATGTCGGCCATCTGGCTGTTCAACGCGGAAAAGAGGGAGAAGGCGATCAGCTCCGGCCCGAGGGTGATTTTAACGCCTTCCAGCTCGAGCGGGCCGAATGCGGCCAGCCTACGGGCCAGAGCATCTTGTCGTCCCTGGCCGCATAGACCCAGCGGGCTCATTCGTTTTCTTTCCAGAGCATGGGCGCGTGCCCCGGCATGGTCCGGAATCCCAGCCGTCGGTAGAAGTTCTTGCTGCCGGGAACAGCGATCAGGCCGATCCAGGCGATTCCCTTTTTCTGCAGCGCGGCCACCAGCGTCTCGACCAGCCGCCGGCCGATGCCGCGGCCGCGGCAAGCGGGCCGCACGATCACGTCCTGGATATAGGCGTCGTTGCCGCCGTCGCTGATGGCGCGGGCCATGCCGACCAGGCGGCCGCCCGCAAACGCCCCGGCCAGCAGGAAGGTGCCGGCCAGCAGCCGGCTGATGCGGCGCGGCTCGGCCTCGTCCCGCTCCTCCCACCAGCCCGCCTCCTGGTAGAGGCGCCGCACCTCGGCCCGGCGCAGGCGGCGAACCAGGCGGATGTCAATCGGCTCCATGGCGGTTCAGGCGTTGAAGCGGAAGTGGATCACATCGCCGTCGTGGATGACGTACTCCTTGCCTTCCAGCCGCAGCCCGCCGGTGTCGCGGGCCTGGTGGAAACCGCCGGCCGACTGATAATCCTTCCAGTGCACGACCTCGGCGCGGATGAAACCGCGCTGGATATCGCTGTGAATTTTACCGGCGGCGATGAACGCGTTGGCGCCCCGCTCCAGCGTCCAGGCCTTGGTCTCATCCTTGCCGATGGTGAAAAACGAGATCAGGTTCAGCAGTTCGTAGCTGCTGCGGATCAGCAGGTCGCGGATGAAACAGTACTCCTGGAGGCCGAACTCTTTTTGAAAAACCTCCCGCTCGCCGGGTTCGAGCTCGAGAAGTTCCTGTTCGATGCGGCCGGCGAAGATGATCACCGCCCTTTTGTTTCGGGCGGGCTGGGTCAGGGGCCGGCAGGAGGCCAGAGTGTTCTCGTCGGCGTTGATCACGTGCAGCAGCGGCTTGTGGGAGAGAAACTTGAAACCGCGCGCCCCAACGTCCTCTTTCTCGTTGAACGCGTACTCGCGCAGCGGGGAACCCGTTTCCAGGAAGGATTTCAGCTTTTTCATCAACTCGTGCTCTTCCAGAAGCTCTGTGGATTTCATCTTTTTCAGGTCGCTTTCCAGCCGCTCCAGCCGCTTCTCGACCGTGATGAAATCGCTGGCGATGAGCTCCGCTTCCATGGAACGGATGTCGCGCAGCGGGTCGATGGAGCCCAGCGGGTGAAGGATCTCCGGGTCGGCAAAACCGCGGACCACGTGGAGCAGGCCGTCGGCGCGGCGGATCAGGTCGAGGAAGGTGGAATTCTTCACTTCGCCCAGGGCCATGGCGCCGGTGTCCACGTATTCGATTTTGGCATACACGGCCGGCAGCTTCTGGGTTTCGGCCAGCTGCCGCAACCGCTCGTCCGGCACGTCGACCACCGCCTTGTGGCACTCGCCGCTGGCCGCGGTGAACTTGGACACCTGCTCATGCTTTTCGGTGAGCAGGTTGAAGAGCAGGGTCTTGCCCGTCTTGGGATAGCCGAAAAGGGTCAGATTCATCTCCTTATTATACTCCAAAGGATTTCTTTTGGTCGAAAAATGTGCTATGAAACGGGACGTGGCGATACGTTCCTGGCAGGACCGGCAACGGGGTTTTTGTCTCCTGGCGCTGGCCTTGCACCTGGCCTGCTCGTTGGGGCGTCCGTCTGCTCCGGCCCAGCAGGCGGGGCAAGCAACGCCCCGTTCGCCAACCATTCGCGACGCCCTGTATTGGCGTTCGCTGCGGGATCTGAATGCCCTTCAGGCGCAAGGGCTGGCGGTCGGATCCGAGCAGCGGGAGTTTGCCTCTACCCTCGACGCTGCCATGGGCGGAGATCCGCTGCAGGCCGAAGCGCGGCTGGCGGTTCTGGCCGGCACCTCAGGGGATCCGGCGATTCGCCTGCTCTCCTTCTGCCTCCGGTCTCGGCTGCTGATGGGCCGGGGTCAGTGGCGTGAACTGGTGCAGTGGAGCCAGCGCTTTGCCGGCGGTCTGGCGCCGCTGCGCTTTGCCGAAGCCTTTGCCCAGGCAGCGCCGGAGGAGTATCGCTTTGCTGAATCGTCGTCAGCCATCCCCCTGGATGACCGTTCGGGCCTGCTGATGCTGGCCGTCGAGGTCAACGGCCGGCGACAGAAGTTTCTGCTGGATACCGGCTCCTCGCTCAGCGTCGTGGCCTCCGATGTGGCCCGGCAGAACCGGATACGCGTGCTGAGCGGCAAGAGCGGTAGCGCCGGAACCGCCACCGGTCTCAAGGTCGGTTTCCGTCCGGCGCTCATCCAGGACCTGCGGCTCGGCTCCCTGAGTATCCAGAATCATCCGGTGATGGTCATCAGCCGCCGGGACATGATGTTCAGATTGAAACTGATCCACATTTCCCGGCTGGAAAGGTTCGACGGCATCCTGGGCTGGAATGCGCTCAGACATCTGCGCCTGGAAATTGACCTCAAACAGAAACGGCTGCTCTTCACCCGGGCGGGTTCAGCTGGCAGCGCGGAGCGCAATCTGTTCGGTTTTGATACGCCGCTGGTCCGCCTGCGCACGCCGGAAGGCCGGACCCTCTATTTTCTTCTGGATACCGGCGCCAACCGCACCAGCCTGACCGAGCACATCCTGCGCAAGACGAGCATCCGCGATCCCTTTTTCGTCAGCGGCCGGGTTTTTTCGGTGGGCGGCTCGGAAAAGATCAAGTTGCAGATCGTTCCCCATGTCCGTTTGGTTCTGGATGAGAGGGAGATGCCCTTTCGCGATATCCGGCTGTTTCCGGAGCTGAGCTTGTTGGGCTTTTTCCACCTGGATGGACGACTGGGCAGCGACCTGTTTTCGTTCGGGGCGGTGGTTCTGGATGGCGCTGCCGGTCGGATTGAATTGCGGCCATTCCCCAATGTCGTTAATTTGAATAAATAACCGTTCAGCGCTTTCGCTGCCGACGAGGTGATCCTGTTAATTTGAGTTCTCTTCCGTAGTCTTCGGGATTATCGATATCCCGAAGGATGCCGGGTGTATCGACTTCCACCTCGAGCGTGTCCTGCGGGTGCTGCCGGATTAATTCACGCAAACCAATGCCCGGATCCAGGCATTCCACTTCATACCGGTATTTCATATCGATGAGAACCGGGTGGCCGCGCCTGGATTGATAGATGGGCAAAACGATCCCCTTGCCCGTGCGCCGGTAGGCGGCGACGACGGCATCCACCACGGCGCTGCCGATGCCGGGTTGGTCGGCGAGGAAAACGAGGGCGGCCTTCACGCCTGGCTGCATGGCCCGTAGCCCGCACTGAACCGAGGAAAGCATGCCGGAGGCGAAATCGGGATTGACGACGATTTCCAGCGGCAGATTTTTTAGCCGTTCCTCCATTTTCTCCCGGTTGGCCCCCAGCACGACGATCAGCTTTTTTACCTGCGAACCGAGGACATTGGCAATGACCGTTTCGATGATGGTTTTTTCTCCAAAGGGCAGAAGGAGTTTGGCCGTTCCCATCCGTCTCGATTCGCCCGCAGCCAGGATCAGCGCCCCGATCACCGGGTATCCTGCTTATGAATCAGGACCTGGCTGCGCACCAGAACGAGCTGGGCCGCGATGCTGACGGCGATCTCCTCCACCGTGTGGGAGTGAATCGGCAGGCCGATGGGCGCGTGGACCCGGTCGAACTGAAAGGGAGTCGCCCAGCCTTCGGGTATGAACTTTTTTCGCATCCGTTCGATTTTATTCCTGCTGCCAATCATCCCGACATAAGCGGCCCGAGAACGGATGCAGGGCCGGAGTGCCTCCGCGTCGTGGCGGTGACCGCGCGTCACGATAACGATATAGGTATCGGCCGTGATGGTAAGATCCCGCAGGGATCGGCCAATGTCAGCGACGATGATGCGGTCTGCCTCGGGCGCCCTTTTTCTGTTCGCATATTCGGGGCGGTCATCGATGAGGGTGACATGGAAATCGAGGCGGCTTCCCAGGTGCGCGATCGCCTGGCCGATGTGCCCGGCTCCCACAATCACCAGTTGCGGTTGAGGCGACAGCGGCTGCAAAAAAAGGAGGCTTTTTTGCCGCTGGCGGCCCCTTTTCCCCTCTTGAATGTTTAACAAGGCCGGCTTGTTCGCTGCGAAAACATTCCGGATCTCTTTTTCACAAGCGGCCAGGCGTTGGTCTGATGGCGCTGCCGCTGCTGCCTCTTTTTTTATCCAGAGGCGATACATGGAGACATCCCGCTCTGTGATAAAGTTGATGCCTGTGGCCAGCATGCCTGGTTGCCGTTGCTCGAGAGAGCGTTTCAAGTGGCGGAATGTGGTTGCCTGTTCGGCCGGGCAGGCATCGATTAAAACCGTTACCGCGCCGCCGCAGATAGCCCCATCCTCGGCCATCTCCGCGTTGAGGCTGAACCGGCAGAGGCACGATGTCTGGCGTTTCAAAGCCTGCAGGGATTTTTTCTCGATTTCGGCCTCCAGCAGGCCGCCCCCGATGGTCCCTGCCAAAAGCCCCCGGGTAGAAAAAATGGCCGAGGCACCCGTCACCTGAGGCGTTGAACCTTCTGTTTCAATGATGGTGGCCAGCGCCACAGATTTTTTTTGTCGCAGGCAATCGACCAGACGTTTGTGGATGACCTTCATATTGCTTATTTTTATAAAATGTTTATCATATTCCTGCTAGGGAATTCAAGAGGCGAGCAGATTCTTTGAACGGAGAAAACAATGAAAGAAACCATTGATTTTCGACTGAACGGCAAGCCGGTGCACCTGGCCGTCGAGGGCGAGCGCGCGCTGTTATGGGTGCTGCGCACCGAGCTTGGCCTGACCGGAACCAAGTTCGGCTGCGGCGCGGGAATATGCGGCGCCTGCACGGTGCTGGTCGATGACGAGGCTGTCCGCTCCTGCCAATTGCCCGTGAACGATGTGCGAGGAAAAACCGTGGTGACCATCGAGGGGCTGGCCAAAAACGGGGTCCTGCACCCTCTTCAGGAAGCCTTCGTCAAGCACGATGCCCTGCAATGCGGATTCTGTACGCCGGGCATGATTCTCACCGCCTACAGTTTACTGTTAAAAAAGCCGCAGGCGACGCTTTCAGAAATCGTCCAGGGTATGGACGACAACTTATGTCGCTGCGGCTCCCAGACGCGCGTGATCCAGGCCATCCAGGCGGTTGCCCAGACAGTCCATGGCGGGAGGAAGTGATGAAGAAAGACAAGCCCTATGAATTGCCGGGACCGGTTGTTGACGAAATAGGCGCCCCTGGCTTGCTGGGCCGGCGCGATTTTATCAAACTCCTGGGCGGCGGAATCATTGTGGTTGTTTCCGCCGACTCTCTGGCTGCTCAGGAACAGGCGCGGGGCAGAGCGCCCGGGGCCGGATATCCGGCGGATTTCAACGCCTACCTGAGGATCGGCGAGGACGGGAAAGTCACCTGTTTTACGGGAAAGATTGAAATGGGCCAGGGGGCCATCAATTCGTTGCCCCAGATGCTGGCCGAGGAGCTCGACGTCCCCCTGGAATCCGTGGCCATGGTGATGGGGGACACGGACCTCTGCCCCTGGGATATGGGCACGTTCGGCTCCTTGACCACCCGCAATTTCGGGCCAGTGCTCCGTGCCGCCGCTGCCGAAGCGCGGGGGGTCCTGCTGGAGCTGGCTGCCGAAAAGCTGCGGGTGCCGTTAAGCCGGCTGCAGGCCAGAGCCGGGGTCGTGTTCGACAAAACCCATCCCAGGAAAAAAGTGACCTACGCCCAACTGGCTCAAGGGAAAAAAATTGAGAGACATCTGAAGGAGAAGCCTGCCGTCAAACCCCATGCCGAATACGCGGTGATGGGCAAACCCGTTTTCCGGCGCGATGCGCTGGAAAAAGTCAGCGGCCAAGCCAAATTTGCCGGAGACCTGCGCCTGCCCGGCATGCTCTATGCCGGCATCCTCCGGCCGCCGGCCCATGGCGCGAAGTTAAAGAGCCTGGACACGTCGGCGGCGGAAAAAATAAGCGGGATCCGCGTCATTCGCGACGACGAGTTGATCGCCGTCCTTCATGAACATCCGGATGTGGCCGAAACCGCGTTGGCCAGGGTGAAAGCGGAATGGGACGTTCCGGAACTGAACGTGAACGATAGCACCATTTTCGACCGCTTGCTCAAAGCGGCGCCCGAGGGCAGGACCATGGCCGCGGCAGGGAACCTGGGCGAGGGAGAAAAGAGTTCCGCTGTTCTTTTTGACGAAACCTATTTGAACAGTTATGTGGCCCATGCGGCCCTGGAAACCCACACGGCCCTGGTCCAGGTCGAGGGGGACAAGGCCACCGTCTGGGCCTCGACCCAGGCACCTTTCCGGGCCAGGGATGAAATCGCCCAGGTTCTCGGATTGCCCCCCCAGAACGTCCGCGTGATCGCGCCTTTTGTCGGCGGAGGATTCGGCGGCAAGACCCGCAACCTGCAGGCCGTGCAAGCGGCCCGGCTGGCGAAGCGGGCCGGCCAGCCTGTCCAGGTGGCCTGGACCCGGGCCGATGAGTTCTTTTATGACACCTTCCGGCCGGCGGCCATAGTGAAAATCAGATCGGGAATCAACGGCGCAGGCCAGATTGTTTTCTGGGACTACCAGGTTTTTTATGCCGGGGAAAGGAGTTCCCAGCAATTCTACAATATTCCGCATCACCGCACGGTTGTCCTCGGCGAATGGATGGGCGGCACGGCGTCCGCCCATCCCTTTGACGTCGGTGCCTGGCGGGCGCCGGGTTCCAACACCAACGTCTTTGCGCGCGAATCGCAGATGGATATCATGGCTGCCAAGGCCGGGATGGACCCGCTTGAATTCCGGTTGAGGAACCTGAACAACCCGAGAATGCAGAGAGTCCTCAAGACGGTGGCCGACAAATTCGGCTGGACGCCGGCCAAAGCACCCAGCGGCCGGGGGTTCGGTCTGGCCTGCGCGGATTATCTGGGCACCTATCTGGCCACTATGGCCGAGGTCGAAGTGGACAAGGAACAGGGGAGTGTCCGTGTCAAGCGGGTGGCCTGCGCCCAGGATATGGGCCAGGTGGTCAATCCCGAGGGAGCCACATTGCAGGTTGAAGGTTGCATCACCATGGGCCTGGGCTATGCCCTCAGCGAAGAGGTCCATTTCAAGGGGCGGGAGATTTTGGAACTCAATTTTGACACCTATCAAATCCCGCGCTTTTCCTGGGTTCCTCGCATCGACACGGTGCTGCTGGAATCGCCGGAATTGCCTTTCCAGGGAGGCGGAGAGCCAGCCATCATCTGCATGGGAGCGGTGCTGGCCAACGCGGTTTTCGATGCCTGCGGCGCACGCCTCCTGCAGCTGCCCATGACCCCGGAGCGGGTTAAAGAGGCGCTGAAGCAGAGTCGGTCGCAAACCTGAGGAGGATTGCATGGACAGGAAAAATTGGAGCTCGACTGTGGGTACCGTTCTCCTGTTTGGAGCGGTCTGGGGGCTGTCCGAAGCCCTGCTGGGCATGTGGTTGCGCAGTTGCGCCTCTTCGGTTTCCGGTTCGCTGATGACTGGCGTGGCCCTGTTTTTTATGGCCTCCACTTGGGCTTTGACACAGAGCCGCGTCGGCCTCATCGGGCTGGTGGTGCTGGCCGGTCTCTTGAAGATGTTTGACGCGCTGCTGCTTTCCCTGCCTTTGCGGCATGGCGCCGTGGCCAATCCGATCTTTGCGTTCGTCACGGAGGGTGCGGCTTTTCTGATTCTGATCACCCTGGGTAAAAACGCGCTGGCGCAAAAAAAATCGGGCCAGGCTCTGCGGGGTGGGTTGGCTGCTCTGGGAGCGGTCGCTCTTTTCCCGCTGGTCAAGTTCGTGACCGGCATCCCGGCCTGCGTGGTTCCCGGCAAAACCATTCCGCTGTCGCTCTATTATGCGCCGCTGGCGGTCGGTCTTTCGCTCATCACCGTGCCGCTCGGATTCTGGCTGGGGGCCAGGGTCGCTGCCTGGGAAGGGATCTGGCAAAGGGGGAAAATGCAGCTGATTGTCTCCGCGGCGTCTTTGATCGTCTGCCTGGCGATCATGGCTTCGGTGAGGCTGATATAAGACTGATTTTAAAAAACGGCAATAAAGTAAAGCAATGCCTGTTTCATTTTTTATAAAAATTCGTTCAATGAAAATTCTCTAAACGGGTGCGGATCTCCGTTATTGCCCGCAAAGCTCCTGGCGCTGAGGCAGAACTTTTTTAGCCATTTTTCTTTCTTTCCTTGAGGATAAATTTTATCATGTAGGCATGAGACAGACAGGAGTGACCTCCGGTTTGCCAGCGGGTCCCGGGGAACTCAGGCGCGATTTGTCTCTGCTCGATTCCACCATGCTCAACCTGGGCAGCATGATCGGCTCCGGGATTTTTCTTGTCCCGGCGACCATCGCGCTCTATCTGCAATCCGCGCTGCTGGTCATCGTCGCCTGGGTGGTGGGCGGCCTGGTCAGCCTTTTGGGCGCGCTCTCCATGGCCGAGCTGGGAGCGCTCTATCCCCGGGCCGGGGGCCAGTTTGTCTACCTGCGTGAAGCGTACGGCCCGCTCTGGGGATTCCTCTATGGCTGGACGGCTTTTGCCGTGATCAACGGCGCATCGATAGCGGCCGTGGCCGTCGGTTTTGCCACCTACCTGGGGTATTTTGTGCCGCTGTCGCCGGCGGGCATCAAAATCATGGCCATGGCTTCGATCCTTTTTTTAACCTTCATCCAATTTTTCGGTGTGAAGCTCGGGGCCCGGGTTCAAAACGGCTTGACGTTTTTGAAACTGGCGCCACTGGCCATGCTGGTCATGCTCGGCCTGCTCAAGGGCAACCCGGCCAATCTGACCTCGGTGGGCCAGCCGCTTCCCCTATCCGGCCTGGTCGGCCCCCTGGGCCTGGCCCTGGTGGCCGTGCTCTGGGCTTACGATGGCTGGGTCGAGATCACCTACGTGGCCGGTGAAGTGAAGGATCCGCAGAAAAACATTCCCCGCTCCCTGCTGCTCTCCACCGTGCTGGCCATTCTGGTTTACGTGCTGGTGAACCTGGCCTACTTCTCCATTTTGCCGCTGACCGCCATTTCCAAATCGCCGCTGGTCGCCGCCGATGCCTTCACCGTCACCATCGGCCCGCTGGGTGCGGCCCTGGCGGCACTGGCGGTGCTGCTGGCCACCGCCGGCTGCAACAACGGCCTGATTCTGTCCAGCGCCCGCATCTACTATGCCATGGCCCGCGAGCGGGAATTCTTTCACACGCTGGCCCGCCTTCATCCCCGCTTCCACACGCCTGTGGCCGCACTGATCGCCCAGGGAATCTGGTCCATGCTGCTGGTTTTGACCGGCACCTTCAACCAGTTGTTCACCTACGTCATCTTCGTCTCTTGGATTTTTTATGCTCTGGCGGCAGCGGCGGTGATCGTCCTGCGCCGGAGACTGCCTGAGCGCACCAGGCCCTATCGCGTCTGGGGCTATCCCTGGACGCTCTACGTTTTCATGCTCTTTTCCCTCGGCCTGGTCCTCAACACCCTGATCAGCGATCTCCGCGATGCGGCGATTGGCCTGGGTATCGTCGCTCTCGGGCTGCCGGCCTACGGTTACTGGCGCCGGAGGAAATGAAGGAGTTTGTGCCATGACAGGAATGGAAAAGGAAAATATGGACATGCCGCAGAAGCGCAGTGAAGCGCAGCCCGTTGCCTGGAGCTGGGTGCTCGCCATCTCCCTGTTGACGCTGGCGATCCATCTGCTCACCAACGCCCTGGGCGGATACGGGATTTTTCGCGACGAGTTTTACTACATCGCCTGCTCCAAACGGCTGGCGCTGGGTTATGTGGACCAACCGCCGCTGGCCGCGCACGTGCTGGCGCTGGTTCGCTGGCTGCTGGGTGAATCCCTGTTCGCCATCCGGCTGCTGCCAGCGGTGCTGCATGCGCTGACTGCGCTTCTCTTTGGCCTGATGGCCCGCCGGCTGGGAGGCGGCCGCTTTGCCCAGATGCTGGCCAGCCTGGCGGCAATGGCCCTGCCCCCCTTTCTGGGTTGGAATTCCATCTTTCAGTTGAACAGTCTGGACCTGTTTTTCTGGACCCTGGCCGCCTATCTGCTGCTGCGGATTGTGTCCGGCGCCAATCCCCGCTGCTGGCTCCTGCTCGGCGTGGTGGTCGGTCTGGGGCTGTTGAACAAAATCAGCATGATGTGGTTTGCCTGCGGCGTGGCCGCGGCCTTGCTTTTAACCCGGGAACGGAAGCACCTCCGCACGCCCTGGCCCTATCTGGCGGCTCTCGTGGCCCTGCTCATTTTTCTGCCCTACATCATCTGGAATATCCAGCACCATTTCGCCCACCTGGAGTTCATGCGCAATGCCACGGCCGGCAAATATGCGGGCATCCGCCGCTGGGATTTCGTGAGCGGGCAGATTCTCAACATGAATCCCCTCGCCCTGCTCATCTGGCTGCCCGGACTCGGCTATCTGTTGCTGCATCGCCAGGGCCGGATGTTCAGGGTCGGCGGCATCATCTGGGTGACCGTTTTTCTCATTCTGCTGATCAACGGCCACAGCAAGGCCGAATACCTGGTGTCCGCCTACCCGCCGCTCTTTGCTGCCGGCGCCTGCTTTCTGGAACAGGCAAGCCGCAGGCCGCGTTGGCGCTGGCTGGGTAAGACGGTTGCCGGTTTGCTGCTGGTCAGCTGCATCCTGCTCCTGCCGCTGGCGTTGCCGGTTCTGCCTGTGCCGACCTACATCCGCTATACGACGGCCCTGGGCATCCGGCCGGAAACCTGGGAAAACCACAGGTTGGAACAGCTGCCGCAGTTTTACGCGGACATGTTCGGCTGGGAAGAGCTGGCCAGAACCGTCTCCGGGGTGTACCAGTCGCTGCCGGACGGGGAGCGGGCCGCGACAGTGGTCTTTGCCCAGAATTACGGCGAGGCCGGGGCGCTGGAGTACTACAGCCGCACCTACCCGCTGCCCGCGGTTGTTTGCCCGCACAACACCTACTGGTACTGGGGCTGGAAATATGTCGAGCGGGGCTTCGCCACCGTGATCGTTATCGGCGGCAGTGAAGAGGATCACCGCCGCTCCTGCGAGGAGGTCCAGCAGGTTGCCATCCACCGCTGCCGCTATTGCATACCCTACGAGAATAACCGTCCCATTTATGTCTGCCGGAAGTTCAAGCGCCCGCTGGCTGAAATCTGGAACCAGTCCAGGTTTTTCATTTAAGTTGCCGGGAGAATCGGGCCAAGAAGATCCCGCATTCATAAAATATAACTAATATGGGTATAGTTTATCGGCTTACAGGTCTTTGAGCGTGAGCAGGAATTCGCCGATATCCAGGAATCCGGAAAAGCGCTTGATCTCCTTGCCTTCCGGGCTGAAGAAAATCACCGTGGGCATGCCGATGATGGCGAAGCGCTGGCGCAGTTTTTCATTGGCCTCGTTTTTCTGGGTGAGGTCGAGCCTGAGCAGCACGAACTCTTTCAGGGCCTCGGCCGCCTCGGGCCGGGAAAAGGTCTTCTCGTCCAGCTCGATGCAGGCCGCGCACCAGTCGGCGTAGGAATCCAGCATCAACCGCTTGTTTTCGCTCTTCGCCTTCTGGAACGCGCTCTCCGCCTCGTTCAGCCAGGGAAGCGCTGACCGGGCCGGCGCCGTCGTGCCCGCCGCGATGCGGCCGGCAAAGAAGTGGTTCTGCAGCCCCTGAAACAGCAGGAAGGCGCCCGCCAGAAAGATCAGCGTCACCAGCAATTTAAGCAATTTGCGGCGGGAATTTTCTTCACCCAGAGGCGAGAAGAATCCCATCCACACGGAAATTCCCAGCAGCAGCACGCCCCAGAGAGCCAGGCTCAGCCAGCCCGGCAGGATGGTGCCCAGAAAGTAGAGGCCGGAGCCCAGCAGCAGCACGGCGAACAGATGCTTGACCGTTTCCATCCATTTGCCGCCTCTGGGCAGGGCGGCGATGACGCCGGAAAAGGTGCCGGCGACCAGAAAGATAACGCTCAAGCCCAGCGAGAAGACGAAGGTCAGCAGGAAGCCCAGCACCAGGTTGCGCGTCTGCGAAATCCAGGAGAGCAGGGCGATGAGCACCGGGCCCACGCAGGGCGCGGCAATGACCGCCGAGATGCCGCCGATGACCAGGGCGCTCAGCAGTTCGCTCTTGCGGCCCTGGCCCAGCCTGGAGGAGATTGAGGCCGGCACCGGTATGTCGAAAAGGCCGGCCATGCTCAGACCCATGGCGATGAAGATGGTGGCGATCGCGCCGACCACGATCGGGTTCTGGAAGCTGACGCCGATCAGCGAGCCGCTGAGTGCGGCCGCCACGCCCAGGATGGAATAGACCAGGGCCAGGCCCAGCACAAAAAAGAGGGAGAGCAGCAATCCCTTCAGCCTGCGGCCGCCGCTGCGCGCGCCCACGAAACCCATGACAATGGGAATCACCGGGTAGACGCAGGGCGTCAGGCTGGTCAGCAGACCGGCCAGAAAGATCAGCGGGAAGAAGAGCAGCGGCGCCTGGCGCGGATCACCCTTGAGGATGCGCTCCAGCCGCTGGCTGAACGACTCTGCGGGCCGGGCCGCGGAAGCGGCCAGGGCTCCGGGCTCGAGGGTCACGCCGAGTCTGGTCTGGTCGGGCGGGAAGCAGAGTTCTTGCGGCCACTCCTGGCAGATCTGGAAGGAGACCGCCAGCTGGAGAGTCAACGGCCTGGCCAGCGGCTGCCTGCGCTCCAGCAGGACGCGGATCCGCACGTCGCCCTTGAATACCTCTTCGTCGTTGTAGGGCACGCCCTTGGGAAAATCCACCCGGCGGACGGTCACAAAGGGATTCGGGTCGAGTTCGACTTTAAAGAAATTGTATTTCCGGTCCGTGATGTGATAGCGCGGGTCGACATGAAGCGAAAGCAGGATCAGGTTTTCTCCAGGCTGAAGCTTGGCGCTGACCGAGGGCCGGTAGGCTTCCGCAGCGGGGATTCCCTGCCCGAAACCCACAAGCGGGCACAGCAGAAACAGCAGCAGGGGCCAAGAGGATCTATTTTTCATGGGGCTTCATCTTAGCCGACGGCTGCTCCTTTGTCAATCGGCGGCGGTTTGGAAAAACGGGCCCGGTATGTTAGAATGATAGCCTGAGGAGGCGAGCATGCAACGAGCGAAGTGGCTGGGTCTGGTTTTGGCATTCTCCCTTGTTTCTTTGATAGCGACCGGCGTCTTGGCCAAGAGCGAACCGGTGCAGAGCCGCTGGCTGCAGGGCCAGGTGGCCGTGGACGGCAGCCGCAGCGAGTGGGGCGATGGCCCCTTCGGCACGGAAAAAGACGTGCGCGTGAACTACGGTTTCCAGAACAACGGCCAGAGCATGTATGTGCTGTTTGTCTTTAACGATCCCCAGTACCTGAGCTCGATCAACCGCACGGGCATCACTCTCTGGTTCAACGCCGAAGGCAAGAAGAAGAAGGACCTGGGCATCCGCTTCCAGAAGGCCCTGGTCACGGCCGAGAACCTGATCCTCCTGCTGGAGAAGCAGGGCGGTGCGGTTGCGGATGAAACCAAGCAGAAGCTCCGCCAGAAGCCCACCTACCTGATCAATCGCGACACGCTGATCAAAGGCAAAGAAGATGCGTTCCTGCCCCTGAAAGGGGACGAGTCCATCCCGGATTTCAACTTCCAGCGCGCCGGCGCTACTTTCGTTTACGAGTTCCGCGTTCCCTTGGCCCTGATCGGGCTGGAGCCGGGCAAATCCGTGAACGTGGGTTTCGAATGGGGCGGCCTGCCCAAAAAAGGAAAGGCGGACAATTTCATTTCCGGCTTGGTGGGGGGCGGCGAGGCCGTCCAGGCCAGAGATAATGTCCTGGGTTCTTCCAGCCCGGTGCGTGAAGAAGCCACCGCGGATGAGAGCGGTGTCGCTGGCATGGGCGACTACGGGGGCAGCTATATCCCGGGCGGCGACAGGTCCCGCATACGCCGCGGCCCCACGCAATACTCCTTCTGGAACGAAATCGTCCTGGCCGCTCCGGTTAAATAGTCCCTGAATCAGCGCAGCGCAGCACGGCCGATCAGCTGGCCGGCCTCCGACCCTTGCCCGGCAAAAAAGATTGTGCTAAGATGGCGTTGCATGCGCGTGTAGCTCAAAGGATAGAGCGCTTGACTACGAATCAATAGGCTGGGGGTTCGAGTCCCTCCACGCGCATGTTCCTTTGAGAGTTCCCCGATATTGCTGCTATTTATAAATTCGGATGGTCACTTGTTGTTGGCGGCCAGGCGTATACCGAGATTGTTGCGCTTGGTCGAGGGGACCTGGTGCAGGCGAATGGACGCGCGCAGCATGTTGGCGCGGTTGACCCAGGAGCCGCCCCGGTAAACGCGCCGCTCACCTGCAGCCGGACCTGTCGGATTGCGGCTCGGGCTTTTGGCGTAATACCCGGGGTCATACCAGTCCTGGCACCATTCCCCCACATTGCCCAGCATGTCAAACAACCCCCAGGCGTTCGCTTTCTTCTGGCCCACCGCATGGGTTTGCTCGCTGGAATTGTCATAATACCAGGCAGCCTGGTCGATGCGGCCATAGCCGGACGTGTCGCCGGCCGTTCCGGCCCTGCAGGCATACTCCCATTCGGCCTCGGTCGGCAAGCGAAAAACCAAGCCGGTCAACTGGTTCAAGCGGCGGATAAATTCCTGGGTTTCATCCCAGCTCACCCGTTCCACCGGGTAATCGTTGCCTTTTTGAAAAGAAGCCGGGGTGCTGCCCATCACTCTTCCCCACTGTCCCTGCGTTACCTCGCACTTCTCCAGCCAGAACCCGTCCAGTTCCACGCGGTGCACCGGTTTTTCGTCCGCTTCACCGTTTTCCGAGCCCAGCAGCAAGCCACCGGCAGGCACATAAACAAATTGCATGCCCGTGATCCGCTCCTTCCATACCTGCCCGATCTGGGGCTCGGCCCTTTTTTTCTCCTCCTCCGCCTTTCTCTGCCGCTCCTCTTCTGCCTTCAGCCGTTGCGCTTCTTCCTGATTTTTCTTTTCCAGTCCGGCTCTGGCCAGCTCTTCCAGCCGCTTGCTTTCTTGCTCCTGCTGGAGTCTCTGCTGTTCCTTTTCCTGCTGCTGGCGCTCCTCTTCGGCTTTCAACCGCTGCGCCTCTTCCTGTTTCTTTTTTTCCACTTCGGCTCTGGCCAGCTCTTCCTGCCGCTGGCGTTCCTTTTCCGCCTGCTGTCTCTTGGCCTCTTCGGCTCCCCGCTTCAGCCGCTCCTGCTCGGCCAGCTGTTTTTTCGCCTCTTCGCCGGCCAATCGCTGCTTCTCCTGTTCCACTTGCTGTTGCCTGGCCAGTGCCGCTTGCGCCTGTTCCTGATTTTTTCTTTCCTCTTCGGCCTTGGCCTTGTCCAGATCTCCCTGCACCAACTCTTTGAGCTTGGCAAGCTCCGGCGTGGTCATCCCGATCTCGGCCAGGTTGATGCTGCGCAAGGCGTTCTCCAACTGACCTTCTTTGTAGTAATTTTTCGCCTCTTCAAAATATTTCTGGTAATTGCGCTCCTTCTCGGTTATGACGCTGGTTTCAACCGGCGGGGGTTTCACCGCCTCGGGTTCTTTGGCAAATTTTTTTCTTATCAGGGGCATGTAAAAATTAAGGGCGACAATGGCCAGGGCGATGAATAGAAGAAACAGCGACGCATAGACCAATATTTTTTTCTTCTTTTTGTTCTTTTTCCTTTTGATTTTCTTATCCACGTTCACTTGCAAGGCGGTGCTGATTTCTCTGGCAGAGGCGAATCTGTTTTCCGGCTTCTTTTCCAGGCATTTCATGATCAGTTTTTCCAATTCCTTGGGAACCTGCGGATTCAGTTTGGCTGGCGCTACGGGCCTTTCATTCAGAATAAAATGGGCCAGCGCCTCCGGGTAGTCTTTCTTGAATGGCAGTTTCCCGGTTACCATTTCATAGAAAACGATGCCGAATGACCAGATGTCGGTGCGGATGTCGATGCGTTTGCCCAGCAGCTGTTCGGGCGCCATGAAATCGAGCGTTCCCAGCATGACCTTGGCATCCGTGAGGGTCGTTCCGCTGATGGACCTGGCAATGCCGAAGTCCATCACATAAACTTTGCCGGTTTTATCCAGCATGATGTTCTGCGGCTTCAGGTCCCGGTGCACGATGCCTTTGCCATGGGCCGTCTCCAATGCGCCGCAGATTTGTTTGGCGATATCGATGGCCTTCTCGATGTTCAGTTTCCCGGTGGTCTGGATGATTTCCGTCAGGGTCTGGCCCTGGATGTATTTCATCGATATGAATTTGATGCCGTCAATCTCCCCGAGGTCGTGAATGCGGATGACATTCTCATGGTTGATTTCCCTGGCCAGTTGCAGCTCCCTTTTGAAGCGGGCGATCATGTCGGCGGATGAGCCCAGTTCAGGCCTGATCATTTTCAGGGCTACCACCTCATCGAGTTCAAGGTCTTTGGCCTTGAAGACCTTGCCCATACCGCCTTGACCGATTTCTTCGATGATCTGATAGCGGCTTCCGAAAAGATCTCCGGGGTTGAATCCGAATTGGATCTTTTTTGTCACGTTCTCTATTTTCTCATCTGCCATTTTTCATTTCTCCAATTCAAGAAAACTTTAACATAAAGGGAAGATATTTTAAACATGTTAAGCAAATGGTTCCGCGGAGCGGATGCCACGGCTGATATTCGCATCTTCCGGCCGCGGTGGTATAATGAAGAAAATCCGCGAGGTAAAAAATGGATAAAAAACGAACGATGGCAATGGCTTTGGGGCTCAGTTGGCTGGCCATGGCCGGAAACTTGTTTTCTCAAACGTCACGCGAACAAAAAGTGTTGAGCAATTTTCTTGAGTCCACATCTTCAACAGCCAGGCGGCCGCCCTATCTCGAAATTATCAACAACACGAATAAATACAGGGTATCTGGTTTTCAATGAAATCAAATATTACGTGAACAAGTCCAAACCCATACCCAATTTCCTGCTTTATATCGCCGCCTATATTCGCGATGAACGGTATATTCCCCTGTTGATCAAATTGATTGAGAACGAAGAATACACGCATGAGAGCTGCGTGAATGCCTGTCCCGTCGTATTCGCCCTGGCCATTTATTCCTGTTTCACCAATTACCCGTTGCCAAAATTGAATGATAAGATGGCACCGGTTCCCGATTTGCTGGCCACCATCGAAAGGATAAAAAAGATTGAAATAAAGTCCGACAAGGCGAGTTATTATGTCAGGGGGCCCGGCTTCAATTCCATTTTAACCAGGTACGAGAAATTGAGTACTGAAGAGATCATTAAAAAAGCGGGGCCGGAAAATGAAGGTCTGTATTATCGTTATCTTGCCGCCTCGGTCCTGGAATATCGGATTGCCGATGCGAAATATCTATCCGAATTGTATTGGTTGGCAATCACGGAAACGGAAAATTACGTGTCCGTGGACTATCGCTCTGCCGTATATGGGGCAATCTATAAAGCAGAAAAGGCAAAGTACGAAGGCCCGGGCAGCAATTGAAATGCCACCCCTCCCCGGCGCAGGTTGATCTTGAGATAATTATTCTTTGTTTTTCTTCGCTCCGGGCGGCAGGTGCTCAAGCAGGAAGGCGGTCAGCGTCTCATAGAGGTGGCGCGTGGTGCCCGGCCCCTCAAAGATGCCGTGCGTGCGGTTGGGGTAGGACATCATCCAGAAGCGCTTGTTGTATTTGATCAGTTCGTTAACCAGCATTTCGAAACTCTGGTAGTGGACGTTGTCGTCGCCCGTGCCGTGGACGAGGAGCAGGTTCCCCTGCAGTTGTTTGGCGAAGGTGATCGGCGAGCCGTCGCGGTAGCCCTCCGGGTTGTCCTGGGGCCGCCGCATGTAGCGCTCCTGGTAAATGGTGTCGTAGAGGCGCTGGTCGGAGACGAAGGCGACGGCCATGCCGACTTTGTAGACAGCGGGATAGCGGAACAGGGCATTGAGCGTCATCTGGCCGCCGCCGCTCCAGCCCCAAATGCCGACCCGCGCCGGGTCGATGTAGGGCCGCTCGTGCAGCAGTTGGCGTGTGGCAGCGGCCTGGTCGGCGGAAGCCAGGATGCCGATCTGCCGGTAAATGCTTTTGCGCCAATCGCGGCCGCGCGGCGCCGGGGTGCCGCGGTTGTCCACACTGGCCACGATGTAACCCTTCTGGGCCAGCAGCAGGTGCCACAAATAGGTGGCGCCTCCCCAGCGGTCGAGAACGGTCTGGCCGGACGGCTCGCCGTAGACGTGGAAGAGCAGGGGATACGATTTGCCGGGATTGAAGTCGGGCGGTTTGAGCAGCCAGGCGTCCAGCTTCACGCCGCCGCCGATATCGATGCGGAAGAATTCGGCCGGCGCCCGCTTGAGGCGGGTGACTTTCTCGCGCAGGCTGCGGTTTTCAACCAGGACCCGCCGTGGCCGGTGGTCGGGCAGGCTGACCAGGTCGGTGAGCGGCGGATTGTCGAAGCTGCTGAAGGTATGGAAGGCCCAGGTGCAGGAAGGCGAGAGCTGATAGGAGTGGCTGCCTTTGGCCGAGGCGGGGCTGAGTTGTTCGGGTTTGACGTTTCCGTAAAGGCGGGTCCGGTAGAGGTAGCGCTGGCTGGGGTTGTCCGGCGAGGCGGTGTAATAGAGCCAGCCATTCGTTTCATCGACCCCGGCCACACCGATCACATCGAAGGCGCCCGGCGTCAGGAGCTGGAACTGGCCCTGGCGGGAGACCGCGTAGACGTGGTTCCAGCCGTCGCGCTCGCTCAACCAGAGGAAGCGCTTGCCCCGCTCCAGCCAGCGCCAGTCGTCGACCACCTCCACCCAGGCAGCGTCCTTTTCGCTGAAAATCGTCCGCACCTTTCCCGTGGCGCGGTCGGCCAGCAGGACGTCGTTGGTGTTCTGCAGCCGGTTCAGGTGCTGGAGCATGATCTCTTTGGAATCGGGGTTCCACTGCAGGCGCGGGATGTAGTTTTCCCGCGGGTCGCCGGGCACCTGCAGCCAGGTGACAGGCCCGCCCTGGGCGGCCACCACGCCGATGCGGCAGGACGAGTTGCTGGTGCCCGCCTTGGGGTATTTGATGGCCGAGATCTTCGGATAGAGGGAGTCGGTGTTGTTGATCAGGTAGTAGTCGGGAATGGCCGAGCTGTCCAGTTGCCAGAAGGCGATGGAATGGCTGTCCGGGCTCCAGCGGAAACCGTCGCGCAGGTAAAACTCCTCCTCGTAGACCCAGTCGCCGCTGCCGTTGCTCACCGTCGCCGAACCGTCGCTGGTCAGTGGCGTGATGCGGCCGCTCTCCAGGTCCTCGGCACAGAGATTGTTTTTGTAGATATAGGCCACGCGCCGGTTGTCGGGCGAAAATTTGGCAAACATCAGCTGGCTGGCCTCCAGGCTGCCGCCGAGCTTTTTCAACGTGCCGCTGACCCGGTCCCACACCCAGTAGTCGCCGCGGGTGTTCTGGCGCCAGACCCGCTGGCTGTTGGTGAATATCAGCAGGCGCCGGCTGTCGGCCGACCACTGATACTCTTCGACGGTCAGCGGCGTCGCCGCGCCCGGGGGAATCAGCTGCTCCGCTCCGACCAGGATCCTGCGGAAGCTTCCCGCCGCCATGCAGAGCACAATGTCCTGGCCGCCCTTGATGCCCGGGGAGTTTTCCAGCAGCGTGTAGGATATGCCGTCGAACCACCACTTGGCCGGCCCGAACCGTTCGGCGGCGAATTCGTTGCTGCTGAAAATGCGCTCCAGGCTGAGCAGCGGTTCGGGCGCGGTCGGTTCTTTTCCTGGCAGCGGGTTCGGTATCCGTATGGCCGTCAAGGCGAGGAGGGCAACCCAGATCCATTTTTTCACTTTCACCGTTTACCTCCCAGACGTCAAACGATCGGGATTCGCCTAACCATTTTAAGGCAGGTGCCATGCAAGTTGCAATCGCGCGGACCGTTTGGGGCACAGCCGGGTTTAATTATTTTTTGCCATCGGCTATAGTGATTGCCTGAGCAAGGAGGAACCATGCCGAGAAAAAAAATAGCCGCGGCCGCCTTTCTGATTTTCGCTCTTCTGGGTTTCAGCGGCCTCCCGGTTCTGTCGGGCCAGGGCCGGCTCAACGAAGAGCTGCTGAACGTGTTCGGCTTGCGCAACCTGGGGCCCTTCCGCTGCGGCTCCTGGGTGACCGATTTTGCGGTGCCCGACCAGCCGGAAAGAGATCATCTGTATACGTTCTATGTGGCCACGCGCAACGGCGGTTTATGGAAGACGGTCAACAACGGCACCACTTTCACGGCCCTGTTTGACGATCAACCCCGGCTCTCGATCGGTGCTGTGGCCGTGGCCTCCTCCAACCCGGATGTGGTCTGGGTGGGCACGGGCGAAGCTCACTGCGCCCGCAGCTCCAACCACGGTGACGGCGTGTACCGCTCGCTGGACGGCGGCCGGACCTGGAAAAACATGGGCCTGGTTGACTCCCAGCATGTCGCCCGCATCCGCATCCATCCGCAGAATCCCGATGTCGTTTACGTGGCGGCCATGGGCCACCTGTTTTCCCCGAACCGGGAGCGCGGTATCTTCAAAACCGCCGACGGCGGCAAGACCTGGGAGAATGTGCTCTTCATCAGCGAGCGCGTCGGTGCCGTGGACCTGGTGCTGAATCCGGCCAACCCGGACATCCTCTATGCGGCCGCCTACGAGAAGGAGCGGCTGCCCTGGCATTTCGAGGAGGGCGGGCCGGGCAGCGGCATCTACAAGAGCGCGGACGCCGGAAAGACCTGGACTCGCCTGGCGGGCGGCCTGCCGTCCGGCAAGATCGGCCGCATCGGGCTGGACATTTTCCGCAAGAATTCCGACATCCTATACGCCGTGGTCGAGAACGCCAACCCGCGGCTGGCCAGCGCGGAGGAAGCCGCTCGGGATAAGCTGCGCGGGCTGGCGCCCCAGGCGCGGACAATCGGCGGCGAAATTTACCGCAGCGCGGACGCCGGTAAGACCTGGACCAAGATGAACGACGCCAAGTCCCGCATCGGCAGCAAGGCGCCCTACTCCTTCAACCAGCTGCGGGTGGACCCGGCCGACGACCAGAAGCTCTACGTCACCGGCGTTACCCTGGCCTTTTCGGCCGACGGCGGCAGGACCTGGCGGGACGACGACTGGCCGCCGAGCAGCATCTTTGCCAAGGGTTTCGGCGACGTGCGCACGCTCTGGATCGACCCCCGCAACCCCGAGCGCATTTTCATGGGCAGCGACGGCGGGGTGCACATCTCCTACGACGGCGGCAAGACCTGCGATCACCTCTACAACCTGCCGCTGGGCGAGTTCTACGCCGTTGGCGTGGATCATGGAGGACCCCTACAACCTGTACGGCGGCCTGCAGGACCACGACTCCTGGAAGGGACCGAGCAACGGCTGGTCGGGCGAAATCGGCCTGGCCGACTGGATCACCGTCGGCATCAGCGACGGCATGTACAATGTGGTCGACCCGGCCGACAGCCGCTGGGTCTTTAACGACCACGAGTTCGGCGGCCTGATGCGCATTGATCAGAGACTGGGCACCATGACCGACATCCAGCCCCGCCGCCCCCAGGCCCAGGAGCCCTACCGTTTCAACTGGACGCCGCCGCTGCACCTCTCGCCGCACAACGGCGCCATCCTCTACGCCGGCGCCCAGGTGCTGCTGCGTTCGCTCGACCGCGGCGACCACTGGCAGGAGATCAGCCCCGATCTGACGACCAACGACAGGGCCAAGCTCGCGATCACGGGCGGCTCGATCAGCTTCTGCACCATCACCACCATCAGCGAGTCGCCGCTGCAGCCGGGCTTGATCTGGGTGGGCACCGACGACGGCAAGGTGCAAGTGACCCGCAACGGCGGCAGCAGTTGGCAGGACTTGAGCCGCGGGCTGGCCGCGGCCGGAGCGCCGGCCCCGTTCTGGGTCAGCCGGGTGTTCGCCTCGCCGCACGCGACCGGCACGGCCTATGCGGCCAAGACCGGTTTCCGCAACGACGACGACCGGTCGCTGCTGTTCAAGACCACCGATTTCGGGCAGACCTGGACTCCGATTTCCGCCGGCCTGCCGCAGCGCTGCGTCAACGCCGTGATCGAAGACGCCCGCAAGCCGGGCCTGCTCTTTGCCGGCACCGACGGCGGGGTGTATCTGTCGCCGGACGGCGGCCTCCACTGGCTCTATCTGAAGGGCAACATGCCGCGGGTCAAGGTCACCGACCTGCTCATCCACCCGCGTGAAAGCGACCTGGTGGTGGCCACCTACGGCCGCGGCCTGTTCATCGGCGACATGTCCGTTCTGCGCGAACTGGACGAGAATGTGCTCGCCCAGGCGGCTTTCCTGTTCTCGATCAAACCCAAGACCCAGCGGGTGACCGCGGGCTGGGGCAACTACGGCCTGTTGGGCGACCGGCACCTCTCCACACCCAACGAATCGGAGGCGGTGGTCATTCCCTATTACCTGAAAGAGAAAGGCGAGGCGACGGTGACGATCGCGGATCTGTCCGGTCGCCTCCTGCGCAAGCTCACGGCCAAGGGGAATGCCGGGCTGAATGTTCTGTTCTGGGATATGCGGCTGCAGAAAGAGGGCCCCGAATACCTCTGGCCCCTGGTCGAACCGGGCGAGTACGGGGTGACCTTGGAAGCGGCCGGCAAGAAGCTGACCCGCCAGGCGCTGATCAAGGGCCGCACCGGCTGGTCGCTCGGCCCCCATCCGCTGGTGATAAAATAAATGTCGGCGAGGAGGAGATTCATGAAAGAGTTGAAACTGAAAAATAGGTTTTCCGTCAATCCTTCATTCTCAACCCTGGCTGTGCTGTTCCTTGGGAGATGACAAGAAAATTAAGCAACCGGGGGTAATGACCATGAGCGTGAAAAAGGAGAAGAGCTACGGGCAGGGACGGCGAGGCTTTCTGCGCCAGGCCGCTTTCGCCGCGCTGGCGCTGCCCCTGGCCGCGTCCCTGCTGGCCGTCGACTGCCCTTTTTGTAGAGTGCGCCTGACCGTGCCCGGCGATTTTTCAGCGGGTCCGCAGGGCCGAAACGGACAGGTGTTCACCCTCAATGAGGGGGAAGAGATCCTGGCGACCGTGTCCGTGGGAAAGTTGCTGGGCGAGAATTACATCCAGTTCAAGGACCTGCCCGGCGCCTGCGATTTTTTCAATCCCCCGGGCCTGAAAACGGAGGGCCCGCCCCGCAAACGGCTGATCCACGGCCTGACCACCTTCTGGGTGCGGGGCGAGCTGGTGGACCCGCAGAAGGGCTCCTACTGGATGGTCATCGTCTACTTTGACGGCGGCACCGGTATTTGCCGAGTCGTCGGCACGGTGCGCAGTCGCGACAAGCGCCTGGAAGAGCTCCTGCTGCGGCCCATTCTGGAATCCCTGGCGCCGCAGGTCTGAGCCTGCTCTATTTGAGTTTCGGAGCGAAGACGAATTCGCCGTTGGCCAGGATGATGTCGTTGTCAAAATCGCTCATGCCGGTGACCGGATAAAAGCCTTTCTGGTCAAACCCCTTGAACAGGCCCTCCTTGCCTGCGGAGGCGAGGAAGTAGATGCTCTTTTTGCCGGGTTTGCGGCTGTAGATGAAGTCATGGCCCCACCTGTCTTTTCTCGGAAACTGTTTTAGATAAGCGGGTTCGAGCAGCTTGGCGATTTCGTTGATGGAGTTTCCCGGCGGGGGTTGCCCTTTTTCTGCCGTGTATAGGGCGATGGCAGTGGCAATCTGCTTCATGTCTGCCATGGTGGCTCTTTGTTTGGCTTTCTGCGCAGCCGTCAGCATGTTTGGCACGGCGATGGCTGCGATCACCCCCACGACCGCCCCGGCCGGAAGCATGATCAGGTTTTCCACCTTCATGCTATGGTTGAGGGTGAACACCACTCCCTCGGCCGTGTTCTGCAGCACGCCGTACATCTGCCACTCTTTCTGGAAGGTGCTGAAAAGTTCCCTCACCTTGGCCGCCTGTTCCGGCTGGCCAGGATCCGGGCCAGGCCCACTTTCTGGATGTTGGCCAGAGTCCTGGAAAAGCGCGGGCTGAGAAACCGGAAGCCGTTGCCTTTGGTTGGAATTCCCGCCGCGAGCTTCTGGAACTCGCTGCTGGCCAGCAGCCCGTTTTTCTTTTCCCTGGCCGCAAACATCGCCTCAATCAATTTTTCATGAGCGGCGACAATGAGCCAGCCGTCGCGCTGGACAATGGCCGGCTTCAAGGGGAAGGGCAATGGCGGCAAGGGAATCAGCAGTTTCTTTACCCCCTTTTCTTCCGTTTTCTGGGCAAAGGGGATTTTCTGGGCGATCAGGTTGAAGAGGGTGTCGTCTTTCACAGCGAATAGCAATGCCAGCCCCGGTTCCGGGAACGTCAGCGTGGTGCCGCCGATGGGAATGACCATATTTTTCTTAGCGTCCAGCGTTACCAGCGCGCCCATGCCGCCGCTCAGCGATTGCAGGATTTTTTCAAAGGGAATGCCCAGTTTCTGGAGCATGGATTCAGCCGAAAAAATCGTCTTTTTCAAGCCCGCCAGTTTGGATGCTTCCGTTTCGCTCTTGAACCACTGCCACAGGGCATGGATATCGAAATCGGAAAAGCTCGCCAGCACCGTATCGGCGGGCAGCAGTTTCAGTTCCTCGAGCCCGTGCGGTTTCTCCCCCATGACCTGCCAGAGTATTCCCTTGCCCTGGTCGCGGTAGTGGTGGATGACCAGGCGCATGCGCCGCAGTTCCGCGTCAATGGGAATGGAGCTGATGCCCACGCCGCTGATTTCCGCCAGGCCGCTTTTTTTGATTAACCCCGCAATGAAATCGAATATCTCGACCGCTTGGGTGGTTTCGGGGTTTGCGGGGATGAACGCGCGGATCTTGGCCGAAAATTCCCCGACCGCCCGGATAACGGATTCGGTGCTGGCGTAGAGATAGAAAGGGCCTCCGGCGTCGAGCTTGTCCGTTACCGGATAAAAGCTGTTGCGCTCCCCGGCCGGCGCCTTGTGCCAGAACCCGGGCCCGGCGAGCTGGTAGATGAGCAGGCCGCCGACTACCAGGCCGATTAAAATTCCGATAAGCGTCTTTTTCATGTTTACCTCCCGCTGGAATCATTATCCACACTTGCCAAAAAAAAGCAACTTTTGACAGGCGCTTCCTTGCGAGCAGGGAATTCGGTATAATATAGACAGAACCATGGAAAAGCGAAAGGAAAAGAGGATCGGCTGCGAGGCGGTCGTTTATCTGACCGCCTCTTCGGGTGCGACCGCGACCATGGGCACCACCAGCGATCTGTCGCCCCACGGCATGAGGGTGCTGGCGGAACGCGTCTTTCCCATCCACATCGAACTGGAAATTTCCATGAAAGGCGGCCGCGGCTTCATTCCGCTGCGCGGCACGGTCTGCTGGAACTGCGAGATCACCGGCGGCGGCGCCGAGGAGCACAGCAAGATGGGTATTTTCATTGCCGATCCGCCGCCCGAATTCTCGCGCTTTTTCGAGCTTCTCAACAGCGAATAGACCCGGCCGGCTTTGCCTTTGGCGGCCAAACGTGCTACAATTCCCTCTCGCCGACAGGTCGCCATCCAGGGGATCGAAGGAAAAAGGATAATGGAGCGCAGCAACGCCTATTTCATGGAAAGAGCCCTGCGCCTGGCGCAGCGGGCCGATGCGGCCGAGGAAGTGCCAGTGGGCGCGGTGGTGGTGCGGGAAAAGCGCATCATCGGCCGGGGCCGGAACGCCATGATCGGCAAAAAGGACCCCACGGCCCACGCCGAGCTGCTGGCCTTGCGCGGGGCGGCGCGCCGCGCCGGAAACTACCGCTTGACCGGCTGCGACCTCTACGTCACCCTGGAGCCCTGCCTGCTCTGCTACAGCGCCATGGTGCAGGCGCGCATCCGCAAGCTGTTTTACGCGGCCAGCGACCCGAAAACGGGGGTCTTTTCCACCGGCGCCATCGAGCAGGTCCGCCATATTTACAATCACCCCATCGAGGCCGAGGCGGGCCTGCTGGCCGTGCCGGCGAGCAAACTGTTGAAAGAATTTTTTAAAGCGCGGAGGGGTGCCGGAGCGGTTGAACGGGACGGTCTCGAAAATCGTTATACCGGGTAACCGGTATCCAGGGTTCGAATCCCTGCCCCTCCGCCATTATCCTTAGACGACTCAGAAAAAACCGAGATTTCTCTCAAAAAAATCGTTACGTTTGTGCGGGTGGCAACATTGCCAACATTGATCCCGTGCCTATTTGGTCATGCGGCGCAATTCCGCCTGGGCTATCTCATACTCAATGTATGTCGTGATTTCCGTTTTCAGGCAATCCTCAAAAAAGGCTTTCGCCTGGGGTATGTTCCCCCCAATGAGCTCTTTTTCAGCGATATAAAAGAAGGCTTCGCATTTCTGCCATTCTGCTCTTGCAAGCTTGAGGATGTCATCTTCCTTCAAAACTCCGGCGTAGAACTTAAGGATTGATTCTGTCCAGGACTCTCCCCTTGAAGAATTTAATCGCTCGCACAGAATCGTTTCCGCTTCGGCGTTGGCCCCGCTGTGCTTCAATGAAAGATAGCGGTAGAGGAGCGCATAGTCATAGAGCGATTCAGAGGGGTCTTTGAAGAGAGACATGGCGCTGGCAAAGTACTGGGCGGCCTTGTCGAAGGTCCCCAGTTTCATGTAGTCCTTTCCCTGAAACAGGGCGATTTGTCCCCGTTCTTTTGGATTTTTCACTTCGGCTAATGCTCGATCCCTGACCGCGGCCGCGCGCTGCATCTGATCGGTCTCTGCGAAGAATTGGGCCAGCTGGTTGTACGTCCGCCCGATACCGGGCATGAGTTTCAGGGAGTACTCCGTGAAGTCAATGGCCTCCCGATAGTGACCCGTTTTGAAGGCTATATTGCCCAGTGTCCCTGCGCTCTCGGCTGCAATGCCCCGGATGAGTTGGTTACCCGAATCGGTCTGGAGCACCCTCTCGCACTGGGTAAGGGCGAGCTGCAGATGCTCTTTTGCTCTCTGTGCATCGCGTTTCATCCACCTGTAATACTGCGCTACGCCGAAAATCCCTACGGCTGAAGCAGGGTTTTGGGCGATAAGCTTCTTGAGCCTCACAAGCATATCGCGAATCTCGAAGAGGCCCAGCTTCTCTCCTTCCCGCACTTTCATCAGGTAGTAACCCTCGAGACACATCAACGCGACCTCATGGCTCGGATCAATCCCCAGCGCTCTCCGGGCATTTCCCTTAACCGACTCTAATAAAGCTTTATCTTGCCCAGGTTGAAGGTAAAATGGGACGAGCTTGCTCAGGGCCAGGTATGCATACGCGTCGGCATAACGGTTATCAAGTTTTAAGGCCCGTGCAAAGAAAGGAACTGATTTATCAAGGCTATCCCTGGTCCATTTCTTCAGTTCTGCTTCTCCCTCCAGGAAAAGCTCGTAAGCCCGAAAATCCCCGGTCTGCCTTTTCCGGACCTGTTGCTCTTCGGCGTGGGAGATATTGAGGTTCATGGCCCGCACTACCTCGTTCGCGAGGTCGTCTTGGATGGCCAAAATATCCTCCAGCTTACCGCTCTGGTTTTTTTCCCAGAAGACGACATTTTCTTTCCCATCCACAAGCCGCGCTGTCACCCAGAATTTTCTCGACGCCATCTTGAAGCTGCCCTCGAGCACCGCATTGACGTCAAGGTCCTTCGAAATCTGCTTGATGGATGCCGACTGCTGTCTGTATCTGAGAATGTCCGAACGCGGTGCCACTTTCAGACTCCCTATCCGGGAGAGCCGGGAAATCAAGCCATCGGTCAGACCACTCGCAAAACGCCCGGAGCCTTCCTCCTGGCTTAAATCCTGGAAGAGCATGACGGCCACAGAGGTTTCATATTTCCTTGGCACCAATTCAGGCTTGCTCAGGAAGGGCCATAAGAACCAGAGAACGGGGATGAGGGCGACGACAAAGGCTGAAGCAAAACGCAAAAGCCACTTTTTGACCTTGGAACGGATTTCTTTTTTTTTCGGGATGGACTTGCATTTGAAATCTTGCAAAATAGAAACCAATTCCTTCATGGAGGAAAATCGCTGTTCGGGTTTTTTCTGCAGACAGCGCTTGATGATCGCGACAAATTCGCTGGGGATCGCCGCGTTCAATTTCTCAACCGGCTCCGGCTCCTCGTGCGTCAGCGAGTAGATGATAGCCTGGTCGTATTCGCCCTGGAAAGGCGCCTGGCCTGTGGCCATCTCATACATGACCACACCCAAAGACCAGATATCGCTGCGCGAGTCGACCTCCTCGCCGCGCACCTGCTCGGGTGACATGTGGGTCACCGTGCCCATGACCAGTTTGGTCTGGGTTAGCCGAGTCTGGCCCTTAAGTTTGGCCAGACCGAAATCGAGGATCTTGGCCTCGCCGTGTTTGGTCAGGCAGATGTTGGCGCTCTTGATGTCGCGGTGGATGATGCCCGCCTCGTGGGCGCATGCCAAGCCGGAGGCGATTTGAATGGAAATTTCCAATAATTCAGAAAATTCCAGTGCTATGGGCTTGGCACCGCCATAGATTTTATCCTTAAGCGTCTGCCCCTCGTAGTAGGGCATGGCGATGAAAACCTGGCCGTCGGCGGTCTCGTCGATCTCGAACACGATGCAAATGTTGGGGTGGTCGAGCAGGGAGGCAGCCTTGGCCTCGCGCAGGAAGCGGAGCTTGGCTTCTTCATTGCGGGTGAGCTCGGGAGGCAGGAATTTGAGGGCCACTTGCCGCTGCAGGCGGATATCGGTGGCGAGGTAGACCAGGCCCATGCCGCCCTCGCCGAGTTTTTCAACGATCTTGTAATGCGAGACGATCTGGCCGATCATGCCGCTTTCTTTCTGATCACTGGGAACAATTTTTTTTACCTAGGGGAGGGATAGGAAATTCCTTTTTTTGCGCTGTGGTGAAAAGTTGTTCCGGATGTTGAATCCCTCCTCCTCACACGCTAGGAATATACCCCCGGCTGCTTGGCGATGTCAAGATTCAGCTTCAAGTGGTCGATGATCCGGTCCATGGTCTCGAAAATCGTTATACCGGGTAACCGGTATCCAGGGTTCGAATCCCTGCCCCTCCGCCATTCTGCTTAGCGAGCGTCTCTGCATTTTGGCTTTTGCTTATTCTTTTTCAAGATACTATAATTTCATTGATGATGGGGAATAAAGGAGGACGAACATGAAAAAAGGTCTTTGGTTCATTCCCTTGTTTCTTTTGATCGCCACGGGCTGCGTGAGTTTTATGCCCTATAATGAACCCGGCTATCCCCGCGGTGTTCCGGAGTATTCTTCAGAAGCGGATACTTCCTACTTTTATAATTATTTGAGCCCCTTTGGGAACTGGATTGAACTCGCCCCCTACGGTTACGTGTGGTGTCCCCGGCACATGGGCTACCGCTGGCGGCCCTATTGCGACGGACACTGGATGTGGACGGATTACGGCTGGACCTGGATCGCGAACGAGGAATGGGGCTCAATTCCTTTCCATTACGGGCGCTGGGGCTATGACAACGATTTCGGCTGGTTCTGGGTTCCCGGCACGGTCTGGGGTCCGGCCTGGGTGAGCTGGAGATGGAGCGACCAGTATGCGGGTTGGGCGCCCCTGCCGCCCGGGGTTGAATTCCGTGCCGGTATGGATTTCGCCTCGCTTTCGTTCAACATTCCCAGCAATTTCTGGATCTTTCTCCAGGCCCCGCATTTCCTGGACCGTGACATCTATCGCTACACCCTCCCTTATGAACGCAACGTCACGATCATCAATTATACGGTCATCCACAACAACATCTACTTCCGCAACAACCGGATCATCAACGAGGGAATCGGGATCGACGCGGTGCGGCGTGTCACCCGTCGGGAAGTCCCTCGCTTCAGGATCCAAGACGTCTGGCAGCCCGGACCGGCCAGGGTCACGGGCAACGATGTCCAGATCTACCGGCCGACCTTCCGGACGGATGCCGCAGCGAAGCCGAAAGCCTTTCTGAACAGGGACGAGGCCCGGCAGGAGCTGGCCCCGCCCAAGATCTTCGAGCCGCGGCAACAGCTGCCTGTGAACGCGCAGGCATCAGCCGTTCAGAAACGGCAAGCCCAAGAAAAGATCCTCCTCGAAAAAACCCAGTCGCAAGAGCTGAAGGACATGCAGCGCAAGCGCGCCGCGGAACAAGCACAAATCCGCGACACGGCTGAAAAAGCGAAAATCCAGCAAACCTACCAGACCAAAATGTCCGAGCTGCAGAAACAGCATCAGGTCGAGAAGCAACAATTGACCGAACGGCACAAGCAGGATACCCAGCAGGTCATCAAGAGAAAGGTCAGGAAAGACTGACCGGTTTCGAATCCCTGCCCCTCCGCCAGTTTGTCTATTCCCGTCGGTATCAGCGGTCGGCCGGGGGCTGGGGCGCGGGCAGCGGCTTGCGCGGCAGCAGTTGGTCGCGCATGGCGGTGTGATACACGAATGAGGCCATGATCACCGCCGCTTGCATCAAATCGCCCTTCTGCAGGCGATCGTAAACATCCATGTTGGAGTGGTGGGTCCGGCTCATGTAGTCAATGTCATCCTGGATGAACTGAAAGGCGGGCAGGCTCACGCCGTCGAAGGACTGGTGATCGGTGCCGCCGGTTCTGCGGATGGTCAGGGTGGCCGCGCCCATGTCCTTGAACGGTGCCAGCCAGGCTTCGAAGATCGGCCGGAGTTCTTCGTTCCCCTGGAGATACACGCCGCGGATCTTGCCGGTGCCGTTGTCCATGTTCCAGTACGCCGACAGCTTGCCGTAATCCCGTTTCAACGTGGGCGGCGTCTGCGCCTGGGACTGCATCCACTTGCGGAACTCCTCGCTGCCGCGCTCCAGGTTGTCCGGCGGGGTGGGCCGGGAGGCGAAGTGTTCGCTGACATAGGCCCGCGAACCCAGCAGGCCCTCTTCCTCACCGCCCCAGAGGCCGATGCGGATGGTGCGGCGCGGCTTCAGCCCGGCCGCTTTTAAAATCCGCAGCGCTTCCATGGCCACGGCGCAGCCGGCGGCATTGTCGGTGGCGCCGGTGGCGGCCTGCCAGGAATCGAAATGGCCGCCGAGCATGACCAACTCGTCTTTCTTGTCGCCGCCCGCCAGTTCGGCCAGGATGTTGAAATCGTTCATGTCCTGGCTGAGGAAATCGGCCTGGATCTCCATCTCCAGCGTCACCTTGATCTTCTTGTCCAGGATGCGGCAGATGCGATTGTAGTGCTCCGCGGCCAGCGACACCTGCGGGGCAACCGGCGGCGCGTCTTTGGCGCGGTCACCGCCGCCGGCGACAAAGATCGTGCCGTCATCGCCGCGGCCCGCATCCAGCAGGGCGGCCACTCCTTCGGAAACATAAAACTGGTTGATTTTCCTTAGCAGCTGGCGGTTGGGAAAACCTCCGGGCTGTCTGGGGCGCTGCCCCTGCTGTCCGGGCTCGGGCATGCGCGCGATGTCGGCCAGCTCTTCATCGGTGTAGCGCTTGGCGTCGGCGGTGAAATGCGCCTCCACCTGGCTGGCCGGCTGGGTCAGCACGAACATCCCCTTGAGCTTGCCGCGATATTTTTCCATGTCCGCTTCGGAGCTGATGTCGACCCGGACGACTTCGCCGCGGACGATCCCGCCGGTTCCCGGGGCCCAGGCCTTGGGATAGGCGATCAGGGGCGAATACACGGGCTCGAGCATGTGGGCCTGGAATCTCTTCAGCTCCCAGCTGCGCCCGAAGTCATACTTCTCGGTATGGATGTTGGCCAGTCCCCACTCCTTGAATTTTTGCTGGACCCAGTCGCCGGCTTTGCGGATGTTGGGCGAGCCGGACAGGCGGGGGCCGTACACGTCGGTCAGGTAACTCAGAATCTCCATCACCTGGGAGCGGTTCAGCCCTTCGTCCTTGATTTTATAGATGGCGGCCAGATCGGCTCTATCCTCTGCCCTGGCCAGCCCGACTCCCACAAACAGCAGGGCCAGGCTGAAAGCCACGATTCTTTTTCTTGTCAGATAACTCGTTTCGCTCATTTTAATTTGCCTCCTGAATTCGTTTCACTTTTTAGCTGAAAATAGTCCTCCTTTTTCTCAAGATTGTCAATCCATTATTTTAGCGGGAACTTATAAATTGGCTCAAATGGTATAATAAATGGCAGCAGGTTATTTCAATGAAGATGCGACAATGGCAATCGAAATAGATCAAATTTACAGGAACATGCGACTGGAGGAAATCCCCTGGAACATGGAGACCCCGCCGCAAGCCCTGGTTGAACTGGTCGCGAGCAAAAAAGTCAAGCCCGGCAAAACGATTGACCTGGGCTGCGGTGCCGGGAATTACGCTATTTATCTTGCCGGTCAGGGGTTTGCCGTGACCGGCGTTGACAGTTCTCCGGCGGCCATCAAAATTGCCAGGGAAAATGCCAAAAGGAAGGGAGTCAAATGCACTTTCATCGTTGCCGATGTTCTGGCTGACCTGGCTGAAGTCAAGGGGAAATTTGACTTTGCCTATGACTGGGAGTTGCTGCATCATGTGTTTCCCGAGCAAAGGAAAAAATACAGCGAAAATGTGCACAGGCTGCTCAAGCCGGGGGGAAAATATCTTTCCGTCTGTTTCAGCGGGGAGGATCCCCAATTCGGCGGTTCGGGAAAATACAGAAAAACGTCGCTGGGCACGCTCCTCTATTTTTCCTCCGAACAGGAGATGAGACTCCTTTTTGAATCCTGTTTCAATATCGCAGAGTTAAAAACCATAGAGGTCGCCGGCAAATCCGTAATCCACCGTGCCATTTACGCTTTTATGAGGAAGAAATGAGATTTGGCGAACGATTAAACGCCTGCAAAGAGAATGTTGGCCGGCAACAATGAACCTTGAATTCATTACACCCCTTGATCAGAAACCAGGAACGATCGCATCGCTCCTGAGGCAGGCCTATGCTAACCTGGTGAAAAGCGATCCCTCGTTGTGGGAGCCCGAGCAGGCGAACTGGGAGCAATACGATTGCGAGGTGTTCGGACAACCGGCATCTGTTGGGGCCTGCATATTCCTTACCCGGCTGGATGGTCGCCTCGTGGGTTTTGGCTCATGGGATCCGCGACAGAGACCTCGCTTCGGCATCATTGGGCATAATTGCGTACTGCCCGAGTTCAGGGGAAATGGCTTGGGGAAAAGACAAATCCATGAAATCCTCCAACGGTTCCAGAGGATGGGGATTGAGAAGGCAGTCGTCTCAACCAATGACCATCCTTTCTTCGTTCCCGCGCAAAGGATGTATGCGGCATGCGGATTCCGGGAAGTGTGCCGTATTCCCTGGGATCGAGATCCAAGACAGAGTCTGATCGAATACGAGAAGGAAATCGGCCAACAGACGGGCGCATGCGACGGCAGACAAGCCCCGTCGCTGACCTTTGACATTAGGCCGCAGGTGAAAGGATAAACACAATGATGAAACGACGCATTAATCTTTTTGCGAGAACCCCCTTGATAAGATTTGGTCTTGTCTTGGTTTTTATTTGCTTCATCTCTGTACAAGCTCTTGCCTGCACCATCTTCGTGCTCACCGATGCGAAACGGGCGCTCTTCTGCAATAACGAGGATTGGTCAAACCCCAAGAGCCGGATTTGGTTTGTTCCGGCCGGAGAAGGGCATTGGGGCTGTGCTTATGTCGGATTTGATGACGGTCAGCCCCAGGGTGGAGTGAACACGGAAGGCCTCGCCTTCGATTGGGTGGCGGGATTCATGGAGAAATGGGAGCCGAATCCCGGTATGGAGAGCGTTCGGGGAAATCCGAGCGAACGAATGCTCGAAACCTGCGCCACGGTCGAAGACGCCATCGCTTTCTATCGAAAATATCAAGAGTTTGGCTTCTCCAGTGCGAAAATGCTTGTGGCTGATCGGACTGGAGCCTCGGTCATTATTGGGGCAAGGGACGGCCGGTTGCAGGTTGAGAGATCAAACGAATGCCGGGGCTTCGGTTATGGAGGTCGAATACTCGACAGGATGCTGGCGAAGCCTCCCGAGCCCACCGTGGCCAACGGTGTCACCATCTTGAAGGCCTGTTTGTTTCCGCGGGACGGTCAATACGCCACCAAATACTCCAACATCTACGACCTGAAGTCCGGCGACATTTTCCTCTTCCAGTTCCCGGAGCGGCCCGATGAAGTGAAACTCAACCTCGCTGGCGAACTCAAAAAGGGAGCGCACTACTACGACATCCCGCAAATTGGCCAGCAACTCACCCAGGCGCCCCTGCCGCTTCTCAACAGCATGAAGCGTTTGTCTTTGGCCAATCTCCAGCCGATTCCCGACCGGGAACCCAATGTCACGAAACACCTTCGCGCCATCATTCAGGATGCGTTTGCTGGCGCCATCCGGGCCGACGACTACGCCGCTGACTTTTGGAAGGAGTTTTCTCCCAAACAAAAGGAGTTTCAGGCCGATCTAAAACGACTCGGCGGCTTGATCTCGATGACCCTTGTCGCGCGCTGGGTTGAGGAAGGTCGGCGGAACTATCGTTATCGCACGGAATTTGCCAACGCTACGCTGCTGCAGCACTATGTCCTTGATAAACAGAGCAAGGTGGCGCTCATCCAATCGGACAGCATTGAAATGAAATCCAACGCCGCTGTCAGAGCTGAGGGCAGCAATCACGAGAGCCGCATCATGGCAAGCAGTTCTTCCACTAACGCAGATGTAAACGACATTCGGCAAGTGGCACTCCGCTGGACGACAGCAGTTGCAGCTGCAGACGTTCAACAACTCGGGCGGCTCATGACCGACGATATCGTCGTTATCCACGGCAATGGCCGCATTATTTCCGGAAGAGAAGCTGTCATGGCAGATTTCGCTCGTTCCTTCGAGGACTTTCACGTGAAGCAGACCGTCGAGTCGGAAGAGACAATCATCGCGGGCGACTGGGCGTTCGATCGAGCCAGAGTTCATACGACCATCAGTCCGCGTAAGGGTACCGACACAAAAGAATTCGATTCACAAACGGTAACGATTCTGCGGAGGGAAAGGCTCAGGCGGCTGGCGCGTTGCTCGGTCAATTGGTGTGATCAATCAGCAGCACTGAATCAGGTAGTCCGCTGCCTGACAAAGCGCTGCTAAGAGAGAATGTTTGGCAACAGCGGTTGCCAACCCGGAGGTGAGCTTATGCCGATGACAAAGATCACTGCAAGCGTTGAGGTCAATGCTCCGCTCGATGACGTGTGGGCCTTTGCCTCGGACTGGCGGCATTGGGACGACTGGTGGGATGGCGTGTCCGGCTTCCGGCCGACAACCGAGGTCACGCGGGGCAACGGCGCCCGGTATGCCTACCGCACGTGGATTGCGGGCCTTAAGCTGAATCTCGAGACGGAGATTTTCGACTTCGTCGAGAAGGTCGGCTGGCGCGGAGTCGTGACGAAGGGCCCGCCACACCGCACCCAGTGGGTGTTCGAAAGCAAGGGGCCAGGCACACGGCTCACCTACACTCTCGAATACAGCCTACCCATCCCGTTACTCGGTGCTCTCCTCGATTCACTGCTCATGCGGCCAGGGTGGCAACACCGTCTGGAGACCTCACTCCACAATCTCAAGCAGCACTTTGAGGCGGCGCCGGACAGACCCTCAACCGATGACTAGAAACTCGCGGGTGCCTAACCACGCGCTGAAGCTGGCGCCCTGTCGCGCTCGCTTCGCCACGGCGGCAGCGGTGGGGTTGGCGCCCCAGGCGCGAATGGCTGTGCCGAGTACCCGGGCGCAGCTTAGCGCGAGCGTTAGGCGGATTTGCTCATCTCTATGGAGGACCGAATGAGAATCCTCAAAGCATGTGGCGTGATGGTTGGCCTATTCGCCATTTCCTATGTACCCGCGTTTGCTGCGGTCAGCATTCTTCGGCTGTCCAATCTAAACGCAGCAGTGCCGATCATAGTCACCATCAGCCTGCTCGCAGCATCCCTCACCCTAATCATCTTCCTTACGCGCCCCACTTGGGTCGCTGCTGATTTCGGCCTTGCGCCGTGTAGCTCGAAGCACGTTCTCGCAGCGCTCGCGGTTGGCGCCGTGAGCGGCATGGTGGTCATCGTTGCGACGCGACTCAGCCATGCCAGCACCTCCTTCCGAACGGATGCGTTCTCGCTCTGGCAAATCGTGCTCCTCTTCTGGGTCGCCGCGTCGATCCAGGAAGAGTTGATTTTTCGCGGGCTTCTGCAGTCGGTTGTTGCTCGTGTCCTTTGCGCACGCTCATCCTTCCCTCTCGCAACAATCCTTGTGGCTGTCCTCTTTGGTGCTATTCACGCACCAATTGGCCTGGTAACCGTTCTCCTCGCCTTCCTGCTTGGTCTGGTCACAGGTTACCTACGCGCTCAGAGCCGCAGCCTTCTGCCGGCGATCATTGTCCATGCTATGTTCAACATCGCGGGTTCAATCGGTTCGTTCATCTGAATCCGCCTAACCAGCGGTTGCAGCGGACCGCGCTTCGCTGCCGCTTCGCACGGCCGCTGAACCGCAACGTTAGCGTACTTCCCCCCGGCACATATGAGCCCAACCCAACCACCAGCAGTGAACGTGCAGCAGTAAGAAGGATCACCATGCGTCGCATCCTTGTTGTGTGTGGAATCGCTATCTTCCTCGTAGGCGTGGCCGTTCTGGCAGAACTCGATGTGAACAAACTCGCTGTGAAAACTCTACTCCTCGATCTTTACGCCAAGCTCGTACCAGGAAAGAAGCTGGCACTCGTATGGAAGGATGCGGACTTCAAAGGCGGACCTCCATCGGCTGTCGCAGTCGCATGGAAAGTGGAGGACCGAAACGGGAACCTCTTCCAGTATCTCAAGACTCAGGCTATGACGCTGGCCGAGCCCGAGGGCATTTGGGGTCAGGTCTTGTATTACGACTTTTTTGAATTTGAAAAAGTATAATAGCAAGACCTGACCCCATTCACTTTTTCGTCGGTTTGAGTCAGATTTTACCTTGAAAAATTAAAAGACGAACCGTATACTTTTGAAGGGAATAGGATAAATATAAAAGAGAATGTTAGACGCCGCGTGTCACGTCAGCCAGTGGAGTCCGGTTTGCTCCGCAGAGTCACGCTAGCGCTCGCACGGGCTCGGATCCCAATTGTGCTCATGGTCTGTGTCTATGCAGGCGCTGTGACCATCGGTGCGATCATGGTGCATAGCGGGAATGCGTTCGCCTTGCGGGCAGGAGACCGGCTCGTGGCGCGGGCCCACGCCCAGGATCCGGCCTCCCTGGCACTGGCGAAAGGCCACCGGCTCCAGGCAGCAGGGTGGGACTTCGGTCGCAACCTCGTCCTCGGGGCGATACCAGGCACCATCAGCGGGCTGGCCATCGGCATCCCATATCTGATGGCGATGTACCGTGGGTGGGTTGGAGGCATTGTTTCGGTAGACAACAGGCACGCCAGCCGCCTCAGGGATCCTGGCGAGCGGACGTACTATCTCGTCACGCTTGTGCTCCAGCTCATTCCTTATTCACTCGCGGGCGGTGCTGGAGTCCGGGTGGGAATGGCGTACCTGCGTCGACGTCAGAACCCCGGCCCGACGTGGATCGGCCTGCCGCAGGTGGCGGTGCGCGATGTTCTGTGGATCTACCTGCTCGTGGTGCCGCTCTTTGCGCTGGCCTCGCTCTGGGAGTTTCTTATGCGCTGATGCCGAGCGATAAACGGCAGAACCAGAGGAGCAGTCGCATAATCAATTTCAATATCGAAAAGTTAAAAGCCATAGCGATCACCGACAAATCCAGGGAGGTCAAAAATGAAAGGTTCTCAGTTGAACAAGTCTCGTTTCATTGTGGGTCTTATCCTGGTAATCATCGCGGTTCTGATGTTTCTGTTTGCCAGAGGGAGCTACGCCACTGCCGGTGTGATTGCGATTGGCGTGCTCGGCCTGGTGAGTATCGCGATCTCGAGAAGAAAATAGATCGCCCATTCCGGCGCACATAGTGGAGTAAGCGATGCTGATTGATGCCCATGCTCATATCGATAAATACGAAGATGATTTGCCGGAAGCGATCGCTCAGATGGAACATGAGCATATCCTGACTGTCGGTGTCTCTATGGATGTCGCTTCCTATCAGAGAACGCTGGATATCTCCAGAGAGAGTTCTTACATCTTGCCTGTGTTTGGCGTTCATCCGTGGGAGGCGCATCGTTACTCCGACCACCTGGATGAGCTGGATGCGTACCTTCAACGGTCGCCGATGATAGGTGAGATCGGGCTTGATTTCCATTTTATTAAAGATAAGGCTTTGTATCCGAAACAGGTGAAAGTATTCGAGTACCTGCTTGCTGCAGCTCGCAAACAGGACAAACCTGTGAATGTCCATACAAAGGGAGCGGAACGCGAAGTGCTCTCCGCCCTGCAGCGACTCAATGTCCCGCGTTCAATCATCCACTGGTATTCGGGGCCGGTTAAACTGATCGATGGATTTCTGGCTGCCAACAGCTATTTTACAATCGGTGTCGAGGTCATATCGTCTCCGACAATACAAAAAATTGCGAAGATCATTCCCGCCGACAGGCTCCTTACCGAAACCGATAATCCTGGCGGATACCAGTGGCTGGCAAAAACCAGGGGCATGCCCGTTGTGCTGCGCAGCGTCATTGCCAGGCTCGCGGAAATACGAAAAGAGGATCCGCAGGCCATCGAACATCAAGTTTTTGTCAATTTCCGTAAAATCACAAAAGGAATCGCTGAATATAGTAAAATCCTTGCTGAGAAAGGAGCAGGGACATGAAAGCCAGAACGATGGTGTTCGTCCACGGAATGTACATGACGCCTCTGTGCTGGGATACGACAGGTACGTCGTTCCCGAATCCCGAAGAGTGCCCGCCCAGTCAGGGAGTGTAGGGCCGCTCACGCAGAAAGATGCACACGATGAGGAAAGCGGCGATTTTTCTGTTTTCCTGGCTCGTGGCGTTGACAAACGCGGTCGGACAGGGGCCGGGACGCGAGGTCCGATCGCTGAACCAGTCGTGGGATTTTTTCAAAGGCGATATCGAAAAGGCGGCTCCAGCCCCCGCACCAGCCTGGCAGAAGGTGGATCTGCCCCACACCTGGAACAACCAGGACATGCAGGCCGGGCCTGATTTTTATGCCGGCACAGCCTGGTACCGCAAAGAGGTCTACCTCGAAAACGAACTCGCGGGCAGGCGCGTGTTCATCCGCTTTGAAGGCGTCGGGCAGGTGGCCGATGTCTATGTCAACAGCCGCCTGGTAGGTTCGCACAAAGGCTCCTATTCGGCTTTCTGTTTCGATATCACGCCGGCCGCCAAGCTCGGCGCTACAAACCTGATCTCGGTCCGGGTCAACAACGAAGCCCGGCCGGACGTCATTCCCATCAACCACTTTCTCTTCGGCATTTTTGGAGGCATCTATCGCCCGGTTTGCCTGATTGTCACCAGCCGGATTGCCATTACCCCGATTGACAACGCCTCGCCGGGAATCTATATCCGGCAAAAGGAGGTCAACGAGCGGTTCGCCGACATCAGCATCGCCGCCAAGCTGCAAAGCGACTACCCGGACCGCAAGCAGGTCACGCTCAGGACTTCCGTCTATGACCGGCAAGGGCAGGCCGTGGCGATGCGGGTCAACGAGGTGATCGTTCCGCCGACAACGGTGGTAAAGGCGACCCAGGAGCTTCACCTGCGCAAGCCGATTCTGTGGAACGGGCGCAAGAATCCCTATCTTTACCGACTGACCACCGAGATCATCTCTGCCGGACAGGTGCTGGATTCGGTAACGCAGCCGCTGGGGCTGCGCTATTTTCGCATTGACCCCGACCGGGGCTTCATCCTCAACGGCCAGCCCTACCGCTTGTACGGGGTGTGCCGGCACCAGGACAGGCTGGACTGCGGCAACGCTCTCAGCGATGAACAGCAGCGGACGGACTTCGACCTGATCTATGAAATCGGCGCGACCTCGGTCCGCCTGGCTCACTACCAGCAGGCGGAGTTTGCCTATTCCTGTTGCGACCGGCTGGGGCTGGTGGTCTGGGCGGAGATCCCCTTTGTCAATGAATTCAGCGGCCGGGAGAGCGAGAACGCCAAGCAGCAATTGCTGGAATTGATCCGGCAAAACTACAACCACCCGGCCATCTTTTTCTGGGGGCTGCACAACGAGGTGTATGCCAAAGACGAGTTCGACTATCCGGCGCGCCTGACCCGTGAACTGCACGATATCGCCAAAACCGAGGACCCGGATCGTTTCGACGTGTCCACCAGCGGCACCGGCGACTTGACCCGGGCGATGAATTACCACGCGGACCTGCAGGCGGTCAACCGCTATTTCGGCTGGTACGAAGGCCAGGCGACCGACCTGGAGGGCTGGCTGTTGAGCACGCGCCGGGAGCGTCCCGGGACTCTGTTCGCTCTTTCCGAATACGGGGCGGAGGCCAACATCCAGCAGCAATCCGAAGATCTCATCATGACCTTTGATCCCGAGAAAGGGCAGTACTTCCCTGAAAACTACCAGACCTATTTCCATCAAGTGCAGTGGCCGATCATCAAGGCGCACCCGTTCATCTGGGCCTCCTACGTGTGGAACATGTTCGATTTCGCCGTCCCCCTCTGGCACCGGGGCGGCGTGGCCGGCCGCAACATGAAAGGGCTGGTCACCTACGACCGCCAGACCAAAAAGGACGCGTTTTACTATTACCAGGCCAACTGGTCGGACCAGCCGGTGCTGCACATTGCGGAGAAACGAGTGAGGCAGCGCACGCACCCGACCATCCGCGTGACTGTATTCAGCAACCTCGAAGCAGTGGAGCTGACGGTCAACGGGCAGGCGCTCGGCCCGCCGGCCCGGGTCGGGACCGAGGCCTGCCTGGTGTGGGACAACGTGGCCCTGAAAGAAGGCAGCAACAGCGTCCGCGCGGTCGGTTATCGGAACGGCGTCAAATACGAAGACGAGGTCACCTGGATTTTATCCGGCTCTAATCAACTGACATCCGATTCTCAATAACTTCTGTCCCAGACTGCCAGCAGGGACGGATTGAGATAGTATGACTTTACCCATTCTTCTGGGGGATTACGCCGCAAAATAGCAGTCAGTCTTTGGTCGGCCGCAGATTCTTATTTTCCGACTTCGTAAACCGTCCGGCCTTCAAGCAGGGTCAACACCACTCTGGTTTTGTGGATGTCGCTCGCGGGGATTTTAAAAAGGTCGCGGTCGAGCACGATCAGATCGGCTGCTTTGCCGATTTCCAGCGACCCGGTGAGCTTTTCCTGGTGGTTGAGATAGGCGCCGTTGATGGTGTAGGCGGCCAGCATGGTGCCCAGATCGACTTTTTCCTGCGGAATCCAGGCAGGGCCGTCGCCCTCTTCCGGACCGCGGCGGGTGACCGCCACCTGGATGGCATCCAGGGGATTGAGCGAGGAGACCGACCAGTCGCTGCCGCCGACAATCAGGGCACCTGTTTTTACCACGCTGCCGATGGGATAGAGCCAACGCGAGCGCTGCGGGCCGAGGATCGGCTCGGTCAGCCTGGTGATGTAAGGATCGGCGTAGGCCCAGAGCGCCTGGAAATTGGCCACCGCTTCCAGCGTTCTGAAACGCGGGATGTCCTGCGGGTCGATGAGCTCGAGGTGGGCGATGGTGTGGCGGCAGTCGCTACGGCCGTTGGCTTTCCGCGCCGCCGCGAAGCAGTCGAGCGCCATGCGCACCGCCCGGTCGCCGATGGCGTGGATGTGGATCTGGAATCCGGCCTTGTCCAGAGCCGCGGCCAGCCGGTTGAGCAGTTCGGCCGAAAGCAGGGGAGCGCCGCTGTCGTTCGGCCGGTCCAGGTAGGGTTCGAGCAGGGCTGCGGTGTGCGACTCCAGCACACCGTCGACAAATATTTTAGCGCTGTCCGCGCGCAGGCTGCCGATGCGGTATTGCGAACGTCTGTTGACCAGTTCGGCTATCTGTGCCTCGCCCTGATCCGGGTCCACGTACTGGGCCGCGTTCACGCGCAGGCCCAGTTCGCCCGTGCGGGCCAGGGTCGCGTAGGTCTCGAGCAGCGTTTTGTCGGCGCTCGCCTCCTGGATGGCGGTGATGCCGAAACGGTGGGCCAGGTCCAGTCCGACTTTCAGGCCGTTCAGATATTCTTCGGCCGTGTTGTCGGGAATGAATTTGGAGACCAGGCCTTTGGCAGATTCGCGCAAGCAGCCGGTGGGCTCGCCCTTTGAATTCCGTTCGATGCGGCCGCCCGCCGGGTCTCGGCGTGCGGCCCGTGACCCGGGCCAGGGCCAGGGCGCGCGAATTGACCCAGGCCGAGTGGCCGTCCGCCGCGCTCAGGTAGACCGGCCGGTCGGAGACCAGCTTGTCGAGCTCCTCGCTGGTCGGATTGGCTGCGGGGAAAACGGGCAGCTCCCAGCCGCCGCCGATGAGCCACTTGTCTTGCTTATGGCCGGCAGCGTATGCGGAGATTTTATTGAAAACCTCTTCCTTTGTCTGAATCCCGCTCAGATCGCAGAGACTCGATTTCATGCCGCCGCTAATCAGGTGCACGTGCGAGTCGCAGAAACCGGGCAGGACCATTTTCCCCTGCAGATCCATCACCTTCGTGTTTGCCGCAGCGAACTTTTCCGCCAGGTGGCTGTCGCCCACGTAGATGATTTTCCCTTGAGCCACGGCCAGCGCCTCGGCTAGGTGCCGGCCGCTGTCCATGGTATAGACCGCGCCGTTTTTCAGGATCAGGTCCGCGACCGGTGCTCGCGCGCAGCCGCTGAGGAGAAAGAGCAGGATCGAGACTAACAAAAGGCGAATCGTGTGGAAGTTCATGGGGACATTATAGCCTTCGTTTCGCTCGTTTTTCCAGTCCGACCCTTTTTAACTTTTTACCTTTTTACTATCCGTGCGACTTAAGCACCCCATAAGCTCGGAATTTCGAGACCGCCCATCGCAAAACGACTATATTGCCGTCGTAGATTGCCGTCAAGAAAGGGAAAATGGCCACGAGGGAAGCCGACAGGCTGGATCATCGTTCCAGACGACTATGAAATTTCCCTAATGGGGAGTGGGCTCCGCGAAGATCCTATGATGTCTTTCTGCGGTCCAAAACGACCATCACGATCCCCGCCACCAGCGCAACTCCTCCCACAATGGGAGGTAGCGGGATGGTTCTTTTCGTATCGGCCGTGACCTTGAGGGAACCGATTTCAAGGATTTTCTCCCTGGTCGTATATTGGATACCCTGATAGACCAGAGCCAAGACTCCGAGAACGATTAAAATAATACCCGCAAGCTTCATGGAATTATGCCTCCTCAATTTTAAAAACAGGGGATCCCCTTGAGAAAGTTGCCGCGGGCCCCGCTCAAACTAAAGTACCGCGATCAAGCCTTGCGCGCCGATTACAAGCTGATTCGTCGTCCCCGCCTGCTGAACCGCCGGTTTCTGAACGGCCGCGGCAAAGGAAGAGAGCAATACGACCGTTAAAAAATTCTCCGGCCCTGCAACAGTCGTACGATCACAACGACCAAGGCGATGACCAGAAGAACGTGGATCAGGCCGCTGACGTGGAACGCGAAAAATCCCAGAGCCCATGCAATGACCAGGATGATTAAAATTGCCGCAAGCATGCCGACCTCCTTTTTTTCTTTTGCCTCTCGCTGTCCTGCTCCCAGCCGTTATTAAACGGCACGATGGACTGGGGAGAAGCTACCTGTCTAGATGCAGTTTTCATAACGGATATATACAATTTCCACTTTTTTTTTGTCAAGCGAAAAAACAAAAAATTCTGAAAAATTTTTAAAAAAAGAACTTGACATACAATAATACCTTGTACAAAAATGTACATGATTAAACAATAGAGAACAAAATAACACAGGGGTGATAACATTATAAATGGATTGGCATATAGCTTGCCTAATCAATTATGAGATAAGGAGGCCGAGCATGAAAAATGTTCTGTGGATTATTACGTTAGTTCTTTTAATGGTCACGGGTTGCGCAGCCTACATCTCGCCGCCGGAGACCGGCTATCTCCCGAATGTGAGCGGTCCCAATGTCGGCGGGCCGCAAAGATACGGAGCGGATATGGATAGCGACTACATGTATAACTATCTGACTCCCTATGGAAATTGGGTCAATCTGGCTCCCTATGGCTATGTTTGGACTCCCCGGCATATGGGCTACCGCTGGCGGCCCTATAGCGACGGACATTGGGTCTGGACCGACGACGGCTGGACCTGGATCGCGAACGAGGAATGGGGAGATATTCCCTTCCATTATGGCCGCTGGGGCTGGGATAACGATATCGGCTGGTTTTGGGTTCCCGGCACGGTCTGGGCCCCCGCCTGGGTGAGCTGGAGGTCGAACGACCAATACATGGGCTGGGCGCCTCTTCCGCCTGGCGTCGAATTCAGAGCCGGAATGAATTTCAATTCGCTTTCGATCGATATCCCTCTCAGTTTCTGGATCTTCATCCAAGGCCCGCATTTTCAGGACCGGAATCTCAATCGCTATGTCCTTCCGTTCGAACGTAACCGGACGATCGTCAACTATACATCTATCCACAACAACATCTACGTCCGCAACGACAGGATCATCAACGAAGGAATCGGGCTTAATGAGGTCCGTCGAATCACCGGGCGGGCCGTCCCCAGGTTCGTGCTGCAGGATGCCCAGCAGCCGGGACGCACGAGGGTCGTGGGCCAAAATGTCCAGATTACCGGCCGGCCATCCGGCAAAATGAAGCTGCAAAACCAAGATTCTATTTGAACAAGGACCAGGCCCGGCAAGAGCTGGCCCCGCCCAAGGTCTTCGAGCCGCGGCAACAACTGCCGGTGAGCGCGCAGGCCTCAGCCGTTCAGAAGCGGCAAGCCGAGGAAAAGGCCCTCCTCGCGAAAACCCAGTCGCAAGAGCTGAAGGATATGCAGCGCAAGCGCGCCGCGGAACAAGCGCAAATCCGCGACACGGCTGAAAAAGCGAAGATCCAGAAGGCCTACCAGACCAAAACGGCCGAATTGCAGAAACAGCATCAGGCCGAGAAGCAACAGTTGACCGAACGGCACAAACAGGATACCGCGCAGGTCAAACGGGTCGCCCAGCCGGTCAAAAGGAAAAAGATCAATCAGGAGTAGGGCTGGGAAGGGTCGAGCCTTTATCAACGTTTCTGTCAAGGAGGATGCCGTGACGGAACAAGAAAGGCAACGTTTTTACGGGTTAAAATGGAAATTCGCGCTGATGGCCTTAGTCTGTTTCGCGGCCTTACTCAGTGGGGGATCACACGTGTACGGGCGCCTATTAGCCGAGAGCAACGATCCTCCGCGACCGAGATTGCATCAACCCCCGCAAGCCTATGCTGCGAATTTTTGTTTATCTTCTTTTCGAACAAACACCGACAGCGTGAATGGAGGCGGCTTTGGATCCATAACATTTTCCCTCCAACAACAGCCGTTTAGCGAGGCGCCCGTTCGGTTGCGGTTGCGGGATGACGACCCAGAGTATAACAAGAAATCTCCTCTGTGGTCGGTTGCTCTCAGGGTTGTTTCAACGAATGTTTTTGTATGGGCGGTTGATAGGTTTGTTTTTAATTATTCTTATGCGCGCATAGGACCTACGAGCTGGAAACATAACTTAAAAACGGGCTGGGAATGGGATACAGACAGGTTAGGTATGAATTTTTTCTTTCATCCCTATTCCGGGGGCGCTTTTTTTAATTCCGCTCGTGCCAACGGATATGGTTACTTCGCATCCGTGCCTTTTGCCTTTATGGGCAGTTTGATGTGGGAGTATTTCGGGGAAACGACGCTGCCGTCGTATAACGATCTTATCAACACGACTCTCAGCGGCTCATTATTTGGAGAAATCCTTTACAGATTAACTTCGAATATCCTGGATGATCGAACAACCGGAGTGGAGAGATTTTTCCGGGAATTTGCGGCTGCGATTCTTAGTCCCGGCAGAGCTTTCGGCAGGCTTTTGCAGGGGAAGCTGACAAGAGTCACTCCGAGAGAGGTCTATCAGAAAGAACCACTCAATATTACGTTGGCCGCCGGGGGGCATTGGTTCAATAGGGGAACAAGCATCGGGGCCTTCGGGACGGGCCCCGCAAACGCATTTTTAGGGATTCATCTTGATTATGGAGATCCGTTTGAAATACGACCCCGGAAGCCTTTTGATTTCTTCAAGATGCGGATAGATCTCAGTTACGGAAAACATATAGAAAAGAAATATCTGGACAATCTCACCGGATATGGTCTTTTATTCGGCAAGACCGTTCACTCTGGGAATCTGGAAATGCTGATTGGGGCATTTCAACATTATAACTACTGGGACAGCAAGATTTTCGAAGTCGCCGCTCTGGGCTTCGGTGGAGGAATCATAACGAAGTGGCAGTTGTCCAAGAATTCTGATTTTCAATCCGCATTCCATCTCGGGATCGTCCCTCTCAGCGCAAGCGATTCATCATATGTTGATATTGTAGAGGGCGGGATCCATGGCCGGAATTATGATTATTCCGGCGGAGGCGAAGCCAAGTTTGAGGGCACTCTTAATATTGCGAAAAGGGGACAAGTGACGGCGATCTATTACCTTTACTTGCTTCATACGTATGTCGGACCGGCTGGAAACAAAATCATCGGCATATTCAAACCCAGAATTGCAGTCAGACTTTTCAGCAATCTCAGCCTTGGATTTGAATATTCGTATTACCACAAGGACAGCTACCTGCGAGATTTTCCGGATGTTCACAAAAGAAACAGCGAGCAGAAACTTTATCTGATGCTGTATCTTTAAATTCACGCCTTGTTTATATGAATAACAGGAAATACTATTGGCAAAGGAGGCCAGAACAAAATGAATAGTTTATTCTTGCAAGAAACAACGAATTTGAAACCTCTGAATGTGACCCTTCACAAGATACTCACATTCATTTATTTTCTTGCCCATCAGATTGGTTTATGGATCATCAAGGGCGTTCAGCTGATATTTCCACGTATTATTTTCCCAGACAGTATTATCGATCCCCTTGGATTCTTGATCATATTAACCTTATTCATATTTCTTGTTGGTATCGACAAAAGAATTACGTGGATTATTATTTGCGCAGGCTGGATTCTGTTATTCATTAGAATCCTTATGATAATTTTTAAACTCGGATAAGCTATCGCATAAAACAGATCACGCTCTCCGTCATTCGCCAAACCTGCGGCAAAACCAGGTTTTTACAAATTGAGTGAGGATCACGTAGCCCAGCAGCATGATCGCCAGCAGCGGCCAGTGATGTCCGCGCGCCGTGCTCGTCAACCTATTTCGCATCCTTGTAAACGCCCTGGATGATGATCTCGTACGGCAAGGGCTTGACGAGGAGGGCAGGGTCTTTCTGGGAGCCCCTCACCCGCCGCGAAACCTCTGCAAAATCCACCCTCGGCAGTCCGTAGACATGCAGGCGGCTTCCTCGTTTGAGGAGTCTTACCGCTCTCTCCGGAGGTGTGCCCGTCACGAAGACCATGCGGAGCCGTTTCACGAGCAAGTTTCCCTTCAGGTCCCTCGCCGAGGCGATCACGAACCTGCCTCCGGGCACCCCGATCTGTCGGTCAGCGGCGATCTCCATGAGAAATTCCACATCATTCCAGAGCCCCTTCCGGGTGACAATCAAAACCGTCTTCGGTTTGACCGTGAGCTTGCACACTATTTTTTCATACCCTTCGAGAGTGTCACGAGCGTCCCCGGGCATGTATCCCTCGATGGGCCTGAAGGTATCAAGTACCTCGACATCGTTGATTCTGGTGACCGGATGAATCTCGAAGATATGGCCGGGGTTACTGGATGTCGAGGCAGCGAGTGGCTTCCCCTGCTCCTCTTTCGCGCTTCCTGCGTGCTCCGGCCAGATCCTCCACACGCCGGAGATCTTCAATGGTTTGCCCGTGCCTTCAGCGCCATGGACGAGGTCCGACGCCTTCTTCGCGGAAGCGCCATTCGCGATCTCCGCAACGACGGGAAGGGCTATCTCGGGGGCTCGGCCCGAGAGGTGGAAATCGCCATCGAAGATGCGAGCGACGGGGTTCTGCACCGCCTTGTCCACGGTGAAGGTCGCGTTGATGCTGACCCTGTCTTTGTATTTCTCAAGGAAGGACTTGTTGATCTCTATCTCGAGTTCCTGGTCGGATAACTGGGCATTGACCTTCATGTACGCGACTTGGGCCTGCCGCACGAGGTACGCGCAGCCGTTGAGAACGCCCATGAGCAGGAAGAGCGCGGCAATAGCTAGCGCCGACGGATGCTGTAAGGGATGTCTTTCCATAATCTCCTCCGTTTGTTGTGTCCGGGAGGCCAAGAATCTCCTTTAACAGATAGGAAATTTTTTTGCGGCGGGCGCGAATCCAGGCCATAAAGGTCAGAATTGATGCCTCCCATCACGAAATAATTTTATCGCGGCCCAGGGCCGTAGTCAAGAACCTAAAAACACCCAGGATAAGGTCCTTCGCCCTGGACGACCGGTCCGCACGACTGAAAAACTGCCCAGACAAAGGCAGACCATCTCCCCTCTTGAAATCACCCGCTTTTCGTGCTCCCCGCCCTACTCGGCCGCCATCCGGGCGACAGGCTCGAACACCTGGGAGTGCGGCGGATTATCAGCAACAAACGTCAGCCTCAGATACCGACGGACCAGGCGATCCTCTGGTTGCCCCCGCACTGGGATTGAAGATCAGTTTGGTCCTCATGCGACGTTGGTTTATTCGCCAAACCTGCGGCAAAACCAGGTTTTTACAAATTGAGTGAGGATCACATAGCCCAGCAGCATGATCGCCAGCAGCGGCCAGTACAGCGGCGGAAGCGGGACAAACCCGAGCGTGTCGGCCAGGGGCGAAACTGTAAGCCAGGCGCCTGCCGCGACGATGATGATGGAGGTCACGATCAGCGGCCAGCTGGCCCGGCTCTGGATGAATGGTATTTTGTTGGTGCGGATGACATGAATGATCAGCGTCTGGGTGAAGAGCGACTCCACAAACCAGCCCGTGTGGAACAGGGCTGGGTTGCTCCGGGCATTGAACACATAGAGCATGATGTAGAATGTCAGGTAATCGAAGATCGAGCTGATCGGGCCGATAAACAGGATAAAACGCTGAATCGCGCCAATCGTCCACTTGCGTGGCTTGGTCAGCCAGTCGGCGTCCACCGCATCCGTGGGGATGGCAGTCTGCGAGAAGTCATAGAGCAGGTTGTTGGTCAACACCTGGATCGGCAGCATGGGTAAGAAGGGCAGGAACGCGCTGGCTCCCACGACACTGAACATGTTGCCGAAGTTGGAAGAAGCCGCCATCTTGATGTATTTGATGATGTTGCCGAAAACGCGGCGGCCTTCGATCACACCCTGCTCCAGCACCAGCAGACTGTTTTCCATCAGGATGATATCGGACGATTCCTTGGCGATGTCCACGGCGCTATCGACCGAGATGCCCACATCGGCGGCCTTCAAGGCCGGGGCGTCGTTGATGCCATCGCCCATGAAGCCCACCACGCGGCCCTTGCTTTGCAATGCGTGGATGATGTGTTCCTTTTGAGCCGGCGCCAGCTTGGCAAAGATGCTGGTCACGCTGGCGGCTTCAGCCAGTTCACTCTCGCTCATCGCTTCGATTTGAGAACCGAGCAGGATCTTGTCCACCGGCATACCGACCTCTTTGCAGATGTAGGTCGTGATGATTTCATTGTCCCCGGTCAGAATCTTGACGTCCAGTTTCAAAGCGTGGAGCCGCTTTAAAGCCTCGGTTGCGGTATCCTTGGGCGGGTCGAGGAAGGCCAGGAACCCCAGCAGGGTCATGTCGGCTTCGTCCCGCATTTCATAGTGCGGTTCGTCGTCAGCCCCGGCCATGACCTTGTAGGCCACGGCGACAACGCGGAAACCCTGCGCGTTCAATTCCTGCACGAGCCGCTTGCGATGGGCGTCGTGCTCTGGCTGGACATCCAGCACTTCGCCTCCGACTTCCACACGAATTGAAAGGCGCATGATCTCTTCCACCGCGCCCTTGCAGATCAGGATGTGCTGCTTCTGTTTGTCCTCCACGATTACGGACATGCGCCGCCGCTGAAAGTCGAAGGGGATTTCGTCTATTTTACGGTAGTTCGTTTTCACCTGAAGATCTTCCTCCAGGTGGCCGTGATCGAGGATGGCCTCATCCATCAGATTCTTGAGACCGGTCTGGTAATAGCTGTTCATGTACCCATAATGCAGGACGCGCGGACTTTCGTTACCGCGGACGTCCAGATGTTTCTCCAGGACGATCTTGCCCTGGGTCAAGGTGCCGGTCTTGTCGGTACACAGGACGTCTGCCGCCCCGAAGTTCTGGATGGCGTTCAGGCGTTTGACGATCACTTTCTTGCGCGCCATCGCCAGTGCACCCTTGGACAAGTTGACGGTCACGATCATCGGCAGCATCTCGGGGGTTAATCCGACGGCCACAGCCATGGCAAACAGGAAAGCTTCCACCCAGTTGTGCTTGCTCAGTCCGTTGAGCAGGAAGACGGCTGGCACCATCACCGCCATAAAGCGGATCATCAGCCAGGTGAACTTGTTGACGCCCTTGTCGAAGCTGGTCAGACTGTCGCTGCCCGACGATACTGGCGGCCAGTGAACCGAAGTAGGTGCGACCCCCGGTGTGGACGACCACCCCCGTCGCGGAGCCGCTCTCCACGTTGGAACCCAGGAAGCAGATGTCCGGCAGATCCAGCGGATTTTGAACGTCTGCGGAGGCGGGAGCGGTTTTTTTCTCCACCGGCAGGGATTCGCCGGTCAGAGCCGCCTGATTCAGAAACAAATCTTTGGCGGAAAGAATCCGCAGGTCAGCCGGCACCATATCCCCGGCATTCAGCCGGATGATGTCGCCCGGCACCAACAGCTTGAGCGGCACCTCGTTATCTTTGCCATCTCGCACGACCGTGGCCGTGGTGTTAACCATGGCTTTGAGCTTTTCGGCCGCGTTATCGGCGCGCATCTCCTGAAAGAAACGCAGCACCACGCCCAGCACCACCATCACGAAAATGACGGTCGTTGCCCGCAGATCACCCGTCAGATACGACAGCACGCCCAGTGCGATCAGCAGGATGACCAGTGGATTCTTAACGTTATTCCATAGTCGCACCAGGGGAGACTGGCGCTTCTCCCGCGCGATTTCGTTCAAGCCATAGCGCTTGAGGCGCGCCTCGACTTCTGCCGCACGGAGTCCGCTCAAGCGCGATTCGAGATTCTCTCAGTACCGTGTCGGTATCCGTGCGCGACTTTTCCAATAATTGATCGGAGACTTTGGCTTTGTTTCTGCCCGCAAGATCCCCGGCCTCTTTCAGCGTGTTCTTCGGCAATCCTATTCATTCCTCCGCTATAACAGGCATCCGCTGCAGCCTCAGTGTCTTGATGGAACCACTTTCTTGAAATCAATAAAGCCCCGCTCAACATTGATCGAAATCAGTTGCACGCGAACCCGGTCGCCGACATCCAGGCCGTCGAACCCGCTAACCAGTTTACCTTCAACCGGCATGTTGAGAAGCCGCACCCAGGTACCCTTATCAGAAGCACCCGTGACAATGGCGTCAAACTGTTCGCCGATTCTCAATTCAAGAAAAAGCGCCGCCGCGGATTTGTCGACCTGCCGCTCGACTTTATCAGCGGCATCCTCTTCTTCGGTGCAGTGTTTCGCCAGGGCATCCAGTTCATCCTTGCTATAGGGCCAGGAATCGCCCTCTATGGCGGCCTTCAGTAAGCGTTGGGTGATCAGATCGGGATAGCGACGATTCGGGGCGGTGGAATGGGCATAGTCCCTGACCGCGAGACCAAAGTGTCCCGGGGCCGTGTCGCCGGGAAGCTCGGCAATGTATTCACCCGCTCCTAAGAGTTTGATGACCGCGAGGGAGAGGTCAGGGAATCGAAGCGGATCGGCGGCTTTCTCCTTAATGAGAAACTCATCCAGCGTTTTTGGATCCGGATGAGCGGGCAGCCTGAATTTGTGTTCCCCGGCAATCTCGACAATCCGGTCCCAGCGTTTTGGCTCACGGACCACGCGGTGAATCGAAGGGAACTTTCTGGACGTCAGATACCGGGCGGTTATGCCGTTGGCCGCGATCATGAAATCCTCAATAATGTCCGTGGCGCGGTTCTTGTTTTCGACTTCGAAATTACGGAGTTGATCGCCGTCAAAGATCGGTTTCGCCTTAATGGTTTCCAAACTCAGCGCCCCATGGACATGCCGTAGATTCCTCAGACTCTGCGCGGCCCGGTCCTGCGTGCGCAGATTCTCGTCAAGCGCAATTACGGCCGCGATGGCTTCCGGCACAACTCCATTCCCCTCAAGCCAGGCGGCCACGCCGTTATAAGCAAGCTTCGCATGATTGCGGACACGCGCCCGATAGATATTGGAGTCCTGCAGGGACCCATCCGTGCCGATCACCATTTCGATGACAATGGATAGGCGATCGGCGTTGAAGTTCAGTGAGGTGAGGTCGGTGGACAGCTTTTCAGGCAGCATGGGGAATATCTTGGCGGCGGTATAAACCGAGGTCGTATTATGGCGAGCGTGATCGTCAATGGCGGATCCTTTTTTGACAATCGAATCCACGTCGGCGACGGCCACAAGGATCTTGACCTTGTCTCCGGGCATAGCCTCGGCAACGGTCAGCTGATCCAAGTCGCGGGAGTCGTCGTTATCGATGGACGCCCAGAGAAGATTGGTGAGGTCACGAATGGCCTCACCATTCGCGGCAGTGGGGGCCTGAATCCTGTCAAGTTCGGCGAGCGCTTCGGGAGAAAAGTCAGGGAGTAAGCCTCGATCAATCATCGCTCGCTGGGCGATGCTCTGTAAAATAGCCCGGTGCTGTTTTTCACTCGTCCTGATCGTGTTCATGTGATATTCCTTTTCACGCCATCTTGTTCTCGGTGCCTGTTGCGCTGCGACGCGTGTGACATCGGATGGCTTCAGTCATTCGGGCCGGTGCATGGAAATTTTGAAACTAAGAAGAATAGAATATATTGCTTTCATGGTACGTTCTTCTTTTTTTGTTGTTACTGTTGTTTTTTGAACTCTTTTACTCCGAAGACCTCGTGCCTTTCGGAGTCCTGGTTGTGGTGTACCATGCGTGTCGGCCAGGGGCGAAACTGTAAGCCAGGCGCCTGCCGCGACGATCGCAACTCCGCCCACGATCGGAGGCGGCGGGATGGTCTTCTTCTCTGTAGCTGTGACCTTGAGGGGTCCGATATCAATCAGCTAATTTGAAAAGCGCCTCAAGCAGAATAAGAATGGGCGTCCTCCTCTGTGAGAGGACGCCCTCTTCAGATCAGTCGGGAGAATAACTTCCCGTCAGATCTTCCGCAAGAAAGTAGCCGCCGGACACGCTCAAGCTAAGACCGCGATCAGTACGAGGATCCCAACACCGATGGCTATGATGATGATGATATCTCTTGAGGAGAGATAGCCTCCACCGGCATCGGAAGCCGTGATCACGTCTTGCCCACTGATCACCAGCTGAGTTGACGTGCCCGCCTGTTGAAGCACCGGTTTTTGAAGAGCGGCGGCATAGGAAGAGACCAACACGATCATCAACAGGACACCCCAGATCTTAACTTGTTTTCTCATTTGGATTCTCCTTTTTTTTTATGTTTTCAAGTCGGGCCCTTTCGATTTGGAGAGCCCTGACCTGTAGATAATGCTTTCGGATGAACTCCTCACCCGGGGCAAGCCGGAGAGCCTGATCGAGGGACTGTAAAGCTTGGACAATCCTTCCTTGATTGGCGTAAGCCAGGCCCAGGACGTCGTGGGCGTAAGCGCTTTTTGCGTCCAAGCTGAGGGCTTTAAGGGCATAAGCCTCAGCCTCCTCGGCCTTGCCTTCTCTAAGGCTGACCATGGCCAGGCTGTACAGGGGATAGGGATCTTCGCTGAGAGATTCCTTGACTTTTTCCCACTGCTCCCTCGATTTCATGAAATCCGACCTCCGGTAATAAGCCGTGGCCAGATTGATGGAGGTCAGAGGGTCGTTTTGCAGAGCGGGAAAAGGGAAAGGGCTTTGACCGGGGACCACGGCCATCATCCACCGGGACTGGTTCCGCCCCTTCCCCAGCTCCCAGACCTTCATGAAATTCTTGGACGTCATGGCCTTCCGGTCTCCGAAATAGGGGTCGTGGAAGATGATCTGGTCCTCGTCATCATCAAACCCGATGACCACCCGGTAGTGTCCTTTGGCGATCTGTTTTATGGTTTTAGTCAGAACGATCACCGGGATGCCTTTCCCAACCACATCCTTCAAGATCCGCAGGTTTCCCTGGAAAGAGTAGCTCTCAAATCCTTTGGTTCGCGGATACAAGACCAGCTCGGAGTTATAGGTCGCCTGGCTTTCGAAATCATAGATCTCATCCGTGATTTTCCGCTGGCTGAAGGATCGCGTTTCATCCCAGTAGTTGAGGACCATAGCCAAGCAGGCCGGGCCGCAATAATTTCTTTTCAGCCATTTTTCGAAGGGAACCGTCTGGATCAAATATCCCTTTTCAGGCTTGATTTTCTGGTATTTGAAAACCTGAGCGGAAAAGAGACAGGGGGTAATCAGCCCCAGGCCTGCGAGGAGTCCCCATATCCGTCTTGAGGCCCGGACCTTCGGCCCAATCAATCTCCCCATGCTTCCACTTTGAGGATAATTATTTGCAATGTCAATAGTGGGCAGTGACTTTTTTGCTGTGTTGAAGCTTGTGCAAAAAAATTGAATCATAAATTAATGATGGCGCAGGTGCAGCAGCTAGCTCTTCTTACCCGCAAAAAGCAGGAGGGCGCTGCCAACCACTATCGCCCCCACGCCAGCCCAGATAGGGATGTTGACCGTCTTCCTGTCTTGTACAGACAGCTTGATCGGGCCCAGCTTGGTCGTATGGGTCTCCTTGATGTAGGTGAAACCGCCATACACCAACGCCAGCACCCCGGCCACGATCAGCACGATTGCCAGAATCTTGATTGCGTCCATTTCGTCTCCTCCTATAAAGATGATTACTCGATAATCATTCGGTTGTGGACTATTTTAACGCCACGGATATCTTCAATGCGTTTGCTAACCAATTCTATTTCAGCAGCGTTCTTGGCCTTGCCTGTCACAGTGACCACACCTCTTCTGACAGAAATATCGGTTTTAAAGGTGCTCGTACCGCGGTGGAAGAGCAATACCCATTTGATCTGCGATTTTAAAGATGAGTCGTCGATGAATTCTCCAACTGTTCTGTGTTTTGGTTTGGGTACTTTTGCCACGGTCATCTCATTGTCAACATCCTTCACCCCTTCGACATCTTGAACATATTCGGTTGTCAGCCCTTTTACAGCTAAGCTGCTGGCCTCACCCTGCAGGGTCACCCGACCATCTTTCACCTCAACCTCGGTATTGGCACCGTCCAGATTGCGATGCAACATGAGCATTGTTTTTACCTTCGAGCGGATCCAAGCATCTGAGTTTTTTTCTGGAATTCCCCCCTTTACCTCCAGCCGGTTGTCTACGCTTTTAACTCCAGGCAGATCGGCAACAGTATCAGCTGCTAATGCTAAATGGGATTCCTCTGAAACGGTTCCTGTCAAAGTGACGACGCCATCTTGGGAGTGAATCTGAATATCATCGCCTTTGAGATAGGTTTTGAATACATACGATTTTTTGGCGGTTGATTCGATCTGTTTGTCCATTTCCGAAGCGAATAAAGAGCCAGTAATCATCAGCAATGCCGCTGCTCCCATAATCAACGTTTCCCGGTACTTTTTTTTCATTGTAGTTCCTCCTCATAGGATTTGTTCAATTTTTATACTAAAATTTATAGGAAAATCAATTTTTCCTATGAGAGGATTTTAAGGGTAATTTATTGAAATTGCAATAGAGCATCGTCTCATAGGATCAGTGAGAAGTCCGATACATTCCGCGGCAAGGTCAGCAGCAATTAACGCGCAGCGCCCCTGTCCTAGGGCGGCGGCGTGATTCGAAACAAAATTATATCGTTGTTTCCGCCTCGCTTAGAGGCCGAGCAGGATCAAGACGCCGGCGGCGATGGCCAGGATCTCCATGATCATCTGTAAACCGTTAAAGTACAATTTGAGCACCGGGATCAGCCCGGTCATGATGAGCCAGATTCCCAACAAGATCATTCCCACACTCTTGGTTACCCTGATTTTGGTCATTTTTTTCCTCCTTGAAAAAAGTACCTAATGCCCTGGGACGCCCTTCGTCCCCTTTTTTAACAGTTTATCATGCAACAATGGCTTTAGCAAGCGAGCCTTTTCGGTGTGGGCTAACCTCAGCCCAAGCGCGCTGGCTTCCCTCAAGCTGCCGATTCTCGATGTCAAGCAGTATAAGGTGCATGATCTGCGGTAAAGAGGGCCGGCGTTTCCGGGGCACGACATCTTCCCCCTTGTTTTTCACTCCGCCGCCATTCTATAATGACGTTTCAGTTGACTCAGACCTGAAGGAGGAATTTCCACATGAAGCGAATGAGATTATTGCCGTGGGCTGCACTGGCAGCCGTGTTATTTCTTTGGGCGGGCACCCCGCCAAGCGCCGACTACCCGGTGCGGCCGGTGCCCTTCACCGCGGTTCATGTCAGCGACAGCTTCTGGGCGCCGCGCCTCGAGACGAATCGCGCGGTCACCGTGCCCCACAACCTGAAGCAGAGCGAGGAGAGCGGCCGCCTGAAGAATTTCGAGCTGGCCGCAGCCGCGCTGCAGGGCGCCACGGGCGGCAAGTTCTGCTCGCGTTACCCTTTCGACGATTCGGACGTCTACAAGGTCATCGAGGCAGCCGCCTACACCCTGGCCCTGGGCCGCGATCCTGCGCTCGAGCAGAAGATTGACGCTGCAGTGGCCAAGATCGCAGCCGCCCAGGAGCCCGACGGCTACCTCTACACGATTCGCACCATCAACGGGCCGCCGCCCGTGGACTGGATGGGCAAGGAGCGCTGGTCCAACCTCTACATGAGCCATGAGCTCTACAACCTCGGCCACCTTTACGAGGCGGCGGTCGCCTATAACCAGGCCACCGGCAAGCGCAACCTGCTCGATGTGGCGCTCAAGAGCGCCGACCTTGTCGATCGCGAGTTCGGTCCGGGCAAAAGGATGAATCCGCCGGGTCACGAGGAGATTGAGATCGGCTTGGTCAAGCTCTTTCGCCTGACCGGGAATGAGAAATACCTCAAGCTGGCTAAATTTTTCATAGACCAGCGCGGCAACAGCGCGGGCCACAAACTTTACGGCGAATATTCCCAGGACCACCTGCCGGTCGTGCAGCAGACCGAGGCGGTGGGCCACGCGGTGCGCGCCGGCTACCTGTACACGGGCATGGCCGACGTGGCGGCGCTGACCGGGGAGCAGGCCTATGTGGCCGCCCTCGACAGGATCTGGCAGGATGTGGTCGGCAAGAAGATCTACCTTACCGGCGGCATCGGCGCAGCCGGCGCCTGGGAGGGGTACGGCCCGGCCTACCGCCTGCCCAACGCCAGCGCCTACGCGGAGACCTGCGCGGCCATCGCCACTTTTCTCTGGAACTCGCGGATGTTCCTGCTCGAGGCGGACGGCAAGTACGCCGACGTGATGGAGCGCATCCTCTACAACGGCATCCTGTCCGGCATCTCGCTCAGCGGCGACCGCTTCTTCTATCCCAACCCCCTGGCCTCCTTCGGCCAGCACGAACGCACGCCCTGGTTCCCCTGCGCCTGCTGCCCGCCCAACGTGGCCCGCATCCTGGCCTCGGTGCCCGGATACGTGTACGCCGCGTCCGGCGACAGGGTCTACGTCAACCTGTACGTGCAGTCCACGGCCAAGGTCCCGATCGGGAAAAGGGAGATCGAACTGGCCCAGATCACCGATTATCCCTGGCAGGGCGATGTCCGCATCTTGGTCAAAGCGGACCAGCCGCTGGACTTCAGCCTGATGGTGCGCATCCCCGGCTGGGCCATGAACAGGCCCATTCCCTCCGACCTTTACCGCTACCTGGGTTCGGCACCGCAAGTCCCGCTGGTCAAGGTCAATGGCGAGACGGTGGTGCTGGCTGTTGACAAAGGTTACCTGCCGATCCGTCGGACCTGGCAGCCGGGCGACACGGTGGAACTCAGCCTGCCCATGCCGGTGCGCCGGGTGCTGGCCAATGAGCAGGTGAAGGAGGACAACGGCCGGGTGGCGGTGGAGCGCGGCCCGCTCGTTTTTTGCGCCGAATGGCCGGACAACGGCGGCCGGGTCTCGAATCTGGTGCTCGAAGATTCCGCGCCGCTGGCTGCCGAGTTCCGCAAGGATCTGCTCAACGGCGTGGCGGTGGTCGGCGGCGAGGCGTTGGCCGCGGTCGAGAAGAACGGCCGTCTGTTTTTTGAGAAGACGAGGGTGACGCTGATTCCTTACTACGCCTGGGCCAACCGCGGCAAGGGCGAGATGGAAGTGTGGCTGGCCCGCGAACCGGGCAAGGTCAGGCCCGCGCGGGAGCCTGGACTTGCGGCCCAGGCCAAGGTGAGCGCCTCCAATGGCGCGGTGCGAATCAACGGCGTCAATGACCAGTACGATCCCGAGGGCTCCGACGACGCCACGGGCTACATGCACTGGTGGCCGAAGAAAGGCACGCAGGAGTGGATCCAGTATGACTTTGCCCAGCCGGTTTCGGTTTCTAAGGCTGCGGTCTACTGGTTCGACGACACGGGCGGCGGCGAGTGCCGGGTGCCCGTTTTCTGGCGCCTGCTTTACAAATCGGGAAATTCCTGGTTGCCGGTGAAGAACGTTGGCCCCTATGGAGTGGCCAAAGACGCGTACAACACGGTGAAATTCGCGCCGCTGCGCACTCCGGGTCTGCGCCTGGAGGTTCAGCTCCAGAAGGAGTGGTCCGCCGGCATCCACGAATGGAAGGTTAAATAAAAGCAATATATTGATTTAGCCGAGGAGGAGTGATGAATAAGAGACGTCAGGGTTTTCGTTTGTGTTTGCTCGGGTGGGGCGTTCTGGCGACTGCAGCGCTGATTGCCGCCGCCCAGAAGAATGTGATTGCCAATTCATCGTTCGAGGATATTGAAAACGGCTTGCCGCGCGGCTGGAAACCCGAAGTCTGGCAGCCCGCAGCCGATCTGGGCACGGATTCTATCGCTCACAGCGGCAAACAGAGTGTCAGGATTTCTTCGCTCGCAGGCGGCGACGCCTCCTGGGCCTTTGTGGTCCCGGTCCATCCCTTTTCCCGCTACCGTTTGAGCGGCTGGATCCGCACCGCAAACGTGCAGTCTCTGGGCGGCAAGGGCGCGCTGCTCAACCTGCACAACCTGCAGCCGCTGCAGACGCGGGCGCTCAGCGGTACCCACGAGTGGACGCGGGTGGAACTGGTCTTCGAGAGCCAGGCCAACGATGCCGTTCAGGTCAACTGTTTGCTGGGCGGGTGGGGCCGGGTGAAAGGGAGTGCCTGGTTTGACGACATCGAGCTGGAGCTCCTCTCGTCGCGCCGGATGAAACCCGAGGTTTCCATTGACGCGGGGAAACGCTTGCCGGCCATTTCCAACTATATTTACGGCCAGTTCATTGAGCATCTGGGCCGCTGCATCTACGGCGGTATCTGGGCGGAAATGCTCGAGGACCGGAAGTTTTATTTTCCCGTTGGCGCCAAGGAGTCTCCCTGGAAGCCCCTGGGCGAGCCGGCCAACGTGCGCATGAATCCGATTCTGCCCCTGGCGGGCGTGCCTGCGCCCGAAATCCGCCTTCCCGGAAACGGGGCGGCCGGCGGCATCGTCCAGCAGGGCCTGGCCCTCATCCAGAGCAGGGGATACAGCGGCCGCATCGTGCTGGCCGGCGATCCGGGAGCGGTCCCGGTGCGGGTCAGCCTGGTCTGGGGCCCCCAGAAGGAGCAGCGGCAGACGTGCCTTGTCTCGGAAATCAGCGGCGAGTACCGCGCCTATCCGCTGCGCTTTTGGGCAGGAGATAATTGCACCAATGGTGAACTGGAGATTGCCAGCAGCGGCAGCGAATCCTTCCGCGTGGCCACGGTCTCGCTCATGCCCGCCGACAACGTCGGGGGGTTCCGCTCCGACGTGCTCAAGCTGCTGCGCGAGCTCAACGCGCCGGTCTACCGCTGGCCGGGCGGAAATTTTGCTTCCGGCTACAACTGGAAGGAGGGCATCGGGGAACGCGACCGCCGCCCGCCGCGCAAGAATCCCGCCTGGCAGGGCATCGAACACAACGACGTGGGCATTCACGAATTCATGGATTTCTGCCGCTTGCTCGGCGCCGAACCCTACATCACCGTCAACAGCGGCCAGGGCAGTGAAAAGCTGGCCGCCGATATGGTCGAGTACGTCAACGGCGCGCCGGATTCGGCCATGGGCCAGCTGCGGGCGCAGAACGGCCATCCCCAACCCTGGGGCTGCCGGTTCTGGTCGATCGGCAACGAGATGTACGGCGACTGGCAGCTTGGCCACATGCCGCTGCAGGATTATGCCAGGAAGCACAACCGCTTTGCCGCGGCCATGCGCGCCGTGGATCCCGCCATCCGCCTGGTGGCGGTGGGCGCGCTCGGACGCTGGGACGAAGGGATGCTGACCGAGTGCGGCAACAGCATGAACTATATCAGCGAGCACTTCTATGTCGGCGAGGCGCCTGGACTGCTCAGCCATGTGGCCCAGATCCCGCGCGCCATCCGGCACATCGCCGACGCCCACCGTGCCTACCGCGCGTCGCTACCCGCGTTGAAAGGCAAGGATATCCGCATCGCCCTCGACGAATGGAACTACTGGTACGGACCCGACCTGTACGGCGAGATCGGCACGCGCTATTACCTCAAGGACGGCTTGGGCGTGGCCGCCGGCATCCACGAGTATTACCGCCAGAGCGACATCATTTTCATGGCCAATTACGCCCAGACGGTCAATGTGATCGGGGCCATCAAAACGAGCCAGACCGCGGCCGAATTCGACACCACTGGCATGGTGCTCAAGCTCTACCGCAACCGCTTCGGCACGATTCCGGTTGCGCTGCGCGGCGCTCCCGAGCCCCTGGACGTGGCGGCCGCCTGGCGTGCGAACGAACCGGTTTTGACCGTGGCCGTGGTCAATCCCACGGCGCAAACGCAGACGTTGCACCTGGCGCTCAGCGGTGTGGGCCTGCCGCGCCAGGCCCGCCTCTGGCGGATCAGCGGCAGCGATCCCCTGGCCTTTAACGAGCCGGGCCTGGAACCGCAGGTGCCGATTCAGGACCTGGGCACCGCACCTTTCGGCAACAGGCTCTCCCTGCCGCCGTTAAGCATCTCATTGTTCGAGCTGACCATTCGCTGACGCTGAGCAGAACCCGCATACAAAAATGGCGAGTCGCTGGATTATTGTTCTGAGCCTGTTTTTATGGGGCGTCGGGCCGGTCTTCAGCGCCGGGCCTTTCGAGCTGAAAATCAATGAGGCGGGCATCGGCAGCCTGCGCTGCAGCGGCGACCGCTTTCCCACCGATTATATCGCGCCGGGAAGGAACCTGGGCGACGCGGTCATCCATTACCGCTGGCCGCAGGAGAAGTGGAAACAAGCGCGCACCGACCGGCTCTCCGAGACAAGGATACTGAAGCAGTGCGGCGGCCCGGGCCCTCTCCTTTATGAAGCACTCTATGAGATCCGGCCCGCGGGCGGGCCGGCCTTCAGCCTCCGGGTCCGCTTCCGGCTCCAGGGCGAGAGCCTGGCCTGGGAGCTGGAGCTGCAGAACCTCGGCGACCGGCCGCTGGAGATCGGCGACATCGCCCTGCCCCTGGCCATGAACAGCGGTTACGGAGAGAACGCGCGGGAGATCTTCGAACAAAAGGTGATCAAGCACCATTTCATTTCCGGTTACGGCTCTTTCCTGTACTGGATCAGACCCAACGGCCTGGGCCCGCTGCTGCTGATGCTTCCGGATGAGGACACGTCGCTGGAGTTTTTCGAGCTGACAGACCAGGTGCGCGACGTGGCCCAGGATTTCTACGTCTATATCCACTCGGCGGTCAAAGGCGGGCTGGAGAAGCGCGGCACCTGGCGCCAGCCCCACACCGGTTTGACGTTGCTGCCCAGGGGGAGCAGCGGCGAACGCAAACGCTACGGTTTCACCTTTCGCTGGGCGAGTGATTTCGAGGAGGTGCATGAGCTGCTGTTTCGCCAGGGTTTTGCCGACGTGCGCCTGGTTCCGGGGATGAGCGTCCCGCAGGACTTGACGGCGCAGATCGCCCTGCGCAGCCGGCTGCCGGGAATCGAAATCCGGCCGGAGTTCCCCGCGCAGACAACAATTGAATTTCTGGGCGAGAAGGAGAAAAACGCCAGGATCTACAAAGTCCGCTTTTCCCGGCTGGGCGAAAATATCCTGCAGCTGCGCGACCGCCGGGCACGGACGATGAACCTGGAGTTCTTCGTCACCCAGCCGCTGGAAACCCTGATCCGCAAGCGGGCCGCCTTCTTGGTCCGCAGGCAGCAGCACCGCGACCCGGCCAAATGGTACAACGGCCTCTTTTCCCAATGGGACATGCGCAGCGGCGTACTGCGCGGCCCGGACAACACCGACGGCTTTGACGGCTGGTGGGGTTACGTGCTGGCCTGCGACGATCCCGGGCTGTGCAAGGCGCCGTTTCTGGCCGCCAAGAACCTGAGCTACCCCGACCCGCAAGAGATCGCGGCCATCGAATACTACATCGAGAATTTCGTCTGGGGCAAGCTGCAGCGCAGCGACCGGGAAACGCCGTATCCCTACGGGATTTACGGCGTGCCCAACTGGTACGAAAACCGCAACAGCCCCTGGGGGTTCGATTCCAACGGCAAAGGGCAGGAGCACCTGTTCCGCATGTACGACTACCCGCACCTGATCATGCTCTATTTTCACATGTACCAGATCGCCTCGCTCTATCCCCAGCAGGTGCATTATCTGGACAGGGCCGGTTACCTGGAGCGGGCCTGGCAAACGGCCAGGGCCTTTTTCGAGTATCCCTACCGTATCCTGCCCTGGTACGAGATTTACAAGTGGGGCTGTTACAACGAGCTGCTCTTGGTGGACCTGATGGAAGCCCTGCGCCGGGAAGGCCGCCAGCGGGATGCCGACTGGCTGCAGGCCGAGTGGGAGAAAAAGGTCAAATATTTCATCTACGACGATCCCTATCCCTTCCGCTCCGAGTACAGCTTTGACACCACCGCGTTCGAATCGAGCCACGCCTTTGCCCGCTATGCGGTTGACCACGGGTTGGCGCCGGACCGCAACCTCTGGTACGACCGGAACCAGAAGCGGTGGTACTCCCACCCCCTGGTCAGACCGGAGGACGGACGGCTCTTCATGGAAAAGCAGATTCAGGCCAACCTGGCCTGCCGGGGTGTGATCGAACCGTGCTATTACTACCTGGGCAGCGACTACCGCGGCGAGAGCGGCCGTTACACCCTCTCCTATATGTCCCAGATGGGCGGCTGGGCTCTGCTCGACTACGCCCTGCACTATGCAACGGACCCGTTCTCCTGCCTGCGCCTGGGCTACGCTTCTTTTCTGAGTTCTTGGGCCCTGATGAACACCGGCACCCCGGAGAGCCACTACGGTTACTGGTACCCGGGCCAGGCCAACGATGGCGCCAGCGGCTGGGCCTTCGAGTCGCGCAAATACGGTCCGATCTGGATCCGCAAAGAGCAGGGCCGGGGCGCCTGGTTTTACGACGGCGAGATCGACCTGGGCTACGGCGGCGCGCTGCGCTCGGCGGCCACGGTGGTGGCCGAGGATCCGCTGTTCGGCTGGATCGCCTACGGGGGTGAGTTGCAGCAAGCGGGTCGCGAATTCCGGGTGCTCCCCCGCGACGGCCTGCGCCAGAGGTTCTTCTGGCTCAGCCGCGGCGGCCAACGCTTCCAGGTGCTGCTGCAGCGGGACGGATTTGCTGCCGAGCGGCCGCTGCAAGTGAGCGCCGACCTGGGATGCTTCCGCTTCGTCCTGGAAAACCGCGACAACACCAGCCATCAAACCCTGCTGCGGCTGCAAGGGCTTGGTGAGGGGGTCTATCGCGTGACTGCCGGCGGCAACTTTCTGACAACGCTGCGTATGGAAAAGGGCAGGGAAGCGATTCTGCAGCTACCCGTGGCCGGATCCGAACTTGCGGTGCGCATCGAAAAACAGTAAAATTCATGTTGTTCCCGCTCCTTCACGGGCAAGGAGGCGTGATGAAGGCCAATGAGAAGCGCTACAGCCTGGGGCTTGATTTCGGCACCAATTCGGTGCGCGCCCTGCTGGTCGAGGTGCACGACGGCCGGGAGATCGCCACGGCCATCCACGATTATGAAAGTGGCGAAGCCGGGATCATCCTGGACCGCGGCGACCACGATCTGGCTCGGCAGAATCCGGTCGACTACCTGAAAGGGATCGAGGCCAGCGTCAAGGCCGTGCTCAAGCGGGCCCGGGCCGCAGACAAGGGTTTTCGTCCCGAGCGGGTGATCGGCATCGGCATCGACAGCACCGGTTCCACGCCGCTGCCCGTGGATGCGACGGGAACGCCCCTGGCCTTCCTTCCCGAGTTCAAGAAGAATCCCAACGCCATGGCCTGGCTCTGGAAAGACCACACCGGGCACACCGAGGCGGCCGAGATAACGGCGCTGGCGGCACGCGAACATCCCGAATACCTGGCCAAATGCGGCGGCACCTATTCGGCCGAATGGTTCTTCAGCAAGATCCTGCACTGCCTGCGCAGCGACCCCCGGGTGGCTGCAGCGGCCTATACCTGGGTGGAGTGCTGCGACTACATCCCGGCGCTGCTTACTGGTTCCATCCGGCCGCAGGCGATCAAGCGCAGCCGCTGCGCCGCCGGCCACAAGGCGATGTTCAACGGCAAGTGGGGCGGCCTGCCGGCCAGAGATTTCCTGGCCCGGCTGGACCCGCGGCTGGCCGAGCTGCGCGACCGGCTCTACGACAAGACCTATACGGCGGATTCGACCGCCGGCACCCTTTGCGATTTCTGGGCGAAGAAAACCGGACTTCCGGCCAACATTCCCGTGGCCGTGGGCGCGTTCGACGCCCACCTGGGCGCGGTGGGAGCCGGCGTTTCCACCGGCAAATTCGTCAAGATCATCGGCACCAGCACCTGCGATATCTGCGTCTGGCCTTCCGACCGGCCCCTGGCCGACATCCCCGGCTTGTGCGGCATCGTCGACGGTTCGGTGCTGCCCGGCTATTTCGGGCTGGAAGCGGGCCAGTCGGCGGTGGGCGATATTTTCAACTGGTTTGTCAACGATCTTCAGCCGGGCGGACTCCGCCGGGGCTCCCACGAGGCACTGACCGCTGCCGCAGCCAGGCTGCATCCGGGTCAGTCCGGCCTGCTGGCCCTGGACTGGAACAACGGCAACCGCACGGTGCTGGTCGACCAGCGCCTGACCGGCCTGTTGCTGGGCCAGACGCTGCATACCCGTCCGGAGGAGATCTACCGCGCCCTGATCGAGGCCACGGCGTTTGGCGCGCTGACCATCATCCGCCGCTTTGAAGAATACGGCGTCACGATTTCCGAGCTCATCAACTGCGGCGGCATTGCCGAGAAGAATCCCCTGGTGATGCAGGTCTACGCCGATGTGATCGGCAAGGAGATGAAAATTGCCCGCTCCGCCCAGACCTGCGCCCTCGGTTCGGCCATTGCCGGCGCGGTGGTCGCCGGCTCTGCGGCCGGAGGCTATGGCTGTTTCGAGGAGGCCCAGGCAGCCATCTGCGGCGTGAAAAAGAGGATCTTTCGGCCCGACCCGGAGCACCACCGCGTCTACCAGGAGTTGTACTCGCTCTACCGGCAGCTGCACGATGCCTTCGGCACCCGCGAATGGTCGGGCTCTCTGTATCCGGTGATGAAGAATCTGCTGGAACTGCGCGACCGGCGACTGAAAGGTGACCGATGATCGCCAAGCTGAAGAAACAGGTGTGGCAGGCCAATCTCGATCTGGTGCGTCACGGCCTGGTGATGCTCACCTTCGGCAACGCCAGCGCCATTGACCGTCGGCAGGGGCTGGTGGTGATCAAGCCCAGCGGCCTGGACTACGAGACGATGAGCGCCGACGACATGGTGGTCGTCGACCTCGAGGGCAAGGTTGTGGAAGGCTCTTGGCAGCCCTCCTCGGACACGCCCACCCATCTGGAGCTGTACCGGGCGTTTGCCGTTATCGGCGCTGTGGTTCACACCCACAGCGACTACGCCACCATGTTCGCCCAGGCCGGTCGTGAAATCCCTTGCCTGGGCACCACCCACGCCGATTGTTTCAACGGCCCGGTTCCACTCACCCGCGAGCTCGAAGCCGATGAGGTGCAGGCGCAGTACGAAATCCACACGGGCCGGGTGATCGTGGAGCGTTTTGCCGGCCTCGATCCGCTGCAGATGCCGGCGGTGCTGGTGGCCGGGCACGGCCCTTTCTGCTGGGGCGCGACCCCCGCCGAAGCGGTCGAGCATAACCTGATTCTGGAAAGAGTCGCCAAGATGGCCTGGGGCACCCTGCAGCTAAATCCCGGTCGGCACGCCCTGGCACCCTACCTGCTGGACAAACATTATCGCCGCAAACACGGCGCTCAGGCCTATTATGGGCAAAAGAAAGGAGCGAAAAAATGAACAACCTACCCGCCGTCAAGCTGGGCATCGTGGCGGTCAGCCGCGACTGTTTTCCCGTCGAGCTGTCCCGCCGCCGCCGCCAGGCCGTGGTGGCCGAGTACCGCAGCCGGAAACTGGACATCGCTGAAATCGAGACCGTTGTCGAAAACGAGAAGGATGCCTTGCAGGCGCTGGACGAAATCCGCCGCAACGGGGTCAACACCCTGGTCCTTTACCTGGGCAACTTCGGGCCCGAAGGGCCGACCACGTTGCTCGCCCAGAAATTCGCCGGGCCGGTGCTGATCGCGGCCGCCGCCGAGGAGAGCGGCAACAACCTGATCAACGGCCGCGGCGACGCCTACTGCGGGCTGCTGAACACCTCCTACAACTGCGGCCTGAGAAAATTGAATCCCTATATTCCGGAGCAGCCCGTGGGCCTGCCGGCGGATGTGGCCGAGATGATCACCGGCTTCGTCCCCATGGCACGAGTCGTTCTGGCCCTGCGCCGGCTGAAAATCTTTGCCTTCGGACCCCGGCCCCAGGACTTCCTGGCCTGCAACGCACCGATCAAGGCGCTTTACGATCTGGGTGTGGAGGTCATGGAAAACAGCGAGCTGGACCTCTACGACATCTTTCTTAAGGCCAAGGGCGATCCCGGCATCGAGGCCGTGGCCCGCGACATGGCCAAGGAGCTGGGCAAGGGCAACGCCTATCCCGACCTGCTCAAGAAGCTGGCCCAATACGAAATCGCCCTGACCTCCTTTATGGAGCGGAATCTGGGAGCTTCCGAGTTCGGGATATTCGCCAACAAGTGCTGGCCGGCTTTCGAGAATTACTTCGGCTTCGTGCCCTGCTACGTCAATTCCCGTCTGGCCGGCCGCGGCATCCCGGTTTCCTGCGAGGTCGACATCTACGGCGCACTCAGCGAGTACATCGCCTCCTGTGCCAGCGAGCTGCCGGCCACCCTGCTCGACATCAACAACACCGTGCCCGCGGACATGATCTGCGAGGGGCGCAAGACGGTGGGCTCGTACAAGCCCACGGACCTGTTCATGGGCTTCCATTGCGGCAACACCGCCAGTTCCTGCCTGGTGCACGGCGAAATGAAATTCCAGCTGATCATGAACCGGCTGATGGAGTCGGGGCGGGAGCCGGTCATCACCCGCGGCACGCTGGAGGGTACGATCCGCCCCGGTCCAATCACTCTCTTCCGGCTGCAGTCGACCGCCGACACCCTGCTGCGCTCCTATGTGGCCGAGGGCGAGGTTCTGCCCTTGGAGCCCCGCTCCTTCGGCGGCATCGGCGTGATCGCCATCCACGAGATGGGCCGCTTCTACCGCCACGTGCTGATCGAGAAGCGCTTCCCGCATCACACGGCAATCGCCTTTAGCCACGCCGGCAAAACGCTGTTTGCAGCCATGAGACTGCTGGGCGTCGGCGATATTTCTTTCAACCAGCCGACGGGCATGCTCTATGCCGGCGAGAATCCGTTTCAATAGAGACCGGATTTCATTGCCTCCCGTTTGGCTGCTGCCAGTACTTGTTGCCTGCTTTTCTGCTTCGGCCCTGGTCGGAAGCGAGAAGGGCGAGCGCGCCGCTGCACTGCGCCTGCCGGAGGCGGAGCTGCTGCAGCTGATCAATAACGAACGGGTTGACCGGGGCCTCCCTCCCGTGAGCCGCAATCCGCTGCTCGACAGGGCGGCCGAGCTGCACAGCCGCAAGATGGCCGCTGCCGCCACGCTCAGCCACACGTTCGCGGGCTATCCCCTTTTGGCCGAACGTGTGGCCGGCTGCGGGCTCTATTTTCTTTCCTGCGGCGAAAACATTGCTTACAGCCAGGTCCCAGCCGCTTCCTTCATCCACGATGGATTCATGCGCAGCCCCGGCCACCGCCGGACAATCCTGACAGCGGACTACACCCATTGCGGTATCCGCATGCTGGCGGTTGCAGACGGTTTTTATGTGACCGAGGAGTTTGGCGCCCTGATCACTCCCCGGCCGGCTGCCGTGGTGGAAAGGGAGATCAACGAAACCATTGAGGCGGCCTTCGCCCGCCAGCGTCACCGGCAGCCTGTTTTTTATTTCCGAACTGCCGCTGATTTTGCCCAACGCTGCGCCGAGGCGTATCTGAAGGGCAGGGAACCGCCGGCGTATGCGGAGCAGTGGGGGAGCTACACCTCTTTTTTTCTGCTTGGAGCCGATCTGGAAAAGCTGAAAAAAGATATCATGGCCAGATTGCGGGAAGAGGAGCTGGCCGGGTATGCGCTGGGCATCGCTTTTGGCCGCACGCGCCAGTTTCCCGGCGGTGCCTATTCGCTGACTCTGCTGCTTTTTCCCAAGAATCCGCTGGCAGCGGCCTGGGGGCTTCTTCGGGAAACTGCGTGGGCAGAGAATGAACGGATTTTTGCTTTATTATCGGCATTTGCGGAATAACCGCATTGGGCAATTCAAGAAGAGCAAGGCTGGATAATGATTGCCGCTTGGCTCCGTCGAGATTTCCACATAGAATTGTTTGAAACTCGGTTTTCCCTTTATTATTGGTAAAAAGCAGCGGCGTGGCAGTGAAGGTCTTTGCCGACTTATATTTGACTTCCATTTCCACGCAGTTTACTATGGTTTTCGTTCCCTTGCAGGAGAGAATGAACATGGAGACTGTTCTTACACCTTCGGCGCCGGTTCCGGCCGGCCACTACTCCCAGGCGTTGATTCATGGCGAGCTGGTATTCGTTTCCGGCCAGCTGCCGGTAGATCCCGGAACAAGTGGAAAACCCGCAGGTTCGGTAGAGGAACAGGCCGAGCAGGCTTTGAAGAATCTGGCCGCGATATTGCGGGCGGCAGGCAGCGACCTGGGCCAGGTGCTGAAAACCACCGTCTACGTTTCCGATATCCGCATCTGGGAGCGGGTCAATGCTGTGTATGCGCGCGTTTTCGGCAGTCACCGGCCTGCCCGCACAGTCGTTCCGGCAGGCGTGCTGCATCACGGTTTCCAGGTGGAAATCGATGCCATTGCTGTGCGGTCGACCGGCTCTGGCGCCAAAATTAAACCAATATAGTCACAATTTAGGGCAAGGCGGTACCTTGAAAGGCGGCAGGGTGAAACAAAATCAGGGTAAGCTGGTTTGTTCCAGTTGCCGGGCCACCTATCCGCTTTCAGAACCGCTCTGGCGTTGCGCCTGCGGTTCGCCTTTGGATATCGATTTTCAGCCGGTCTTCGACCTGAAATACATGCGCCAGCGACAGCCGGGCCTCTGGCGCTACCGCCAGGCCATTCCCCTCGAGGATGACAGCCACATCGTTTCGCTGGGCGAGACCGTGACGCCGCTCGTCGAAATCGAGTGCGGCGGCCGCAGGATCCAGGTCAAGCAGGAGCAGTTGTCGCCCAGCGGTTCCTTCAAGGACCGCGGCGCCGCGGTGTTGATCAGCAAGGCCAGGGAGCTGGGCATCGCCGAGGTGATCGAGGATTCGTCCGGCAATGCCGGTTGCGCCATCGCGGCCTACTGCGCCCGCGCCCACATCGCCTGCCGCATCTACGTGCCCGATAACGCGCCTGCGGCCAAACTGAACCAGATGGCCGCCTACGGCGCCGAGCTGCGGCGAGTCTCCGGCTCCCGGCAGGAGGTTGCGGCAGCCGCCCTGGTAGCCGCCCGGAACAGCTACTATGCCAGCCACTGCTGGAACCCCTTCTTTTTTCAGGGGACCAAGACCTTCGCCTATCGACTGTGCGAACAGCTTGGCTGGCGAGCTCCCGATATCCTGATCCTGCCCGTGGGCAACGGCACCCTGCTGCTGGGCGCCTGGCTGGGTTTCAACGAGCTGCTGCAAGCCGGCCGGATCAGCCGGCTGCCCCGGCTGGTTGCCGTTCAGGCTGCTGCCTGCGCTCCCCTCGCGGAGGCGTGGAAAAGGGATCTGGCGGATGTTCCGCCAGTGGTGCCCGGGCCCAGCGCTGCCGGGGGCATTGCCATCGCCCGGCCGCTGCGGGGCAGGCAGATTCTGGAGGCAATCCGCCGCAGCCGCGGCGAAGTGCTCAGCGTCAGCGAGGAAGAGATTGGGGCTGCCGGCCAGTGGTGCGGCCGCAGGGGTTTTTACATCGAGCCCACCGCAGCGGCCACCGTGGCCGGCGTTTTGGCCTGTGTCGGCCGGATTTCAGAAGGGGAGGTCCTGGCCGCCGCTTTCACCGGTCACGGCCTGAAAGCGGGGTGAGCCCGTTTCAATCCGTTTTTGTATAGATATTGATGCGGATCGTCTTGTGCTTCAGGTCGATGTGCACGATTTTGAGGCCGACGTCCTCTTTTTTTTGGATCAGTTTCAGTTTGGTGGTGATTTCCTGCAGCTGGTCGACGGTAATCGGCCCGTCGCATTCGAGCGACGCCCGGATCTCGGCGTAATTGCCTCGGTCGAAACAGTCGATGCGCAGCACGGGAAACCCGTAGCGGTCAAACATGTCATAAATGAGTTCGGGATCGTAGGTTGTTTTCACGGTCGGCTCCCCTGGCTCAACCCATTCACTATAAAACAAAAAAGCAAGAGAAGCAAGACCTCGTGACCAACTTCACCATTCGTTAAGGGTGCAACTTTTTGGCTGTGCCTAAACAGTCCCACTGTTTCGGCCGTATTATAGAACGAATTATTGTATTAAAAAGAGGGACACATTGTGCAAACCGAGGAGTTATTGATGAAGAAAGTTGTCGGGCTCAACTGTTTCTGGATTCCGATCCTTTTTTTCGCTTTAATCCCGCAGGCGTTTTCGCAAACCCCGGACATCGAAGCCCTTAAAAAAACCGCGCCCAAGGTCTACATCGACTGCTCGAGTTGCGATATCGACTACATCAAAACCGAAATCACCTTCGTCAATTATGTGCGCGACCGCAACGAGGCGGAGGTGCATGTGCTGATCACCACCCAGGGAACGGGAAGCGGCGGCAGGGAATACACGCTGACGTTTTCCGGTCAGAATGCCTTCAAGGGCGTGGACGACATTGAAAAATATTTCTCTGATAGCACCAACACCGCAGACGAAGTCCGGCAGGGGTTGGTCAAGGCGCTGAAAATGGGTTTGATGGGTTACGTGGCCCGGCGCCCGATCGCCAGCCAGATTGCCGTTTCTTACACCGAACCCAAGAAGCCCGAAACCAGAGTCGACAAATGGAAATCATGGGTCTTCAGCCTGAGCGGGCAGGGATTTTTTAGCGGCGAACAGTCCTATAACCGGAACTATTTCGACTTCAATGTTTCGGCCAACCGCGTGACGCCGGATGTCAAACTCCGCCTGGGCCTGTCGGCTGATTTCGGAAAGCAACACTACGAATATGAAGATCAGACCTACAGCAACATTCAGGAAAGCTATTATTTCAGCGGCCTGTTCGTCAAGGCGTTCGGCGAGCACTGGTCTGCCGGCTTCTCCCTGGACGCCGAAATCATCGACATACGAGAACGTTGAATGGGGCGTGACCCCCGCGCCAGCTCTGGAATACGACCTGTTTCCCTACTCGCAGTCCACCCGGCGCCAGCTGCGCTTTTTGTACAAGCTCCGCTTCAAATCGGTCCGCTACCGGGAGGAGACGATTTACGATAAAACCAGTGAAACCCTCTGGGGGGAATCCCTGTCCGCCACTCTCGATGTCAAGGAGAAATGGGGCAGCATCACCACGACGCTCTCCGGTTCCAACTATTTCCCCAACGTGCGAAAGTTCCGGATGGACCTGTTCGGCACGGTGCAGTTTAACCTTTTCAAAGGCTTTAACGCCTACGTGGCCGGCGGCGGCTCGCACGTCCACGATCAGCTGTCGCTGCGGAAAAGAGAAGCCACGACCGAAGAGATTCTGCTCCGCAGCCGCGAGTTTCCCAGCCACTATGACTATTTCGTCGCCGTCGGCATCAGTTTTACGTTCGGTTCCATCTACACCAACGTGGTCAACCCCCGCTTCGGCAGGATCGGCGGCGGCGGTGTCCGCATCGTAATGAATTAGGAGACGAGAACCATGCGCAGCTCAACCGTGATAGTCAAAGCGATGATCCTGATGCCCCTGCTACTGGTTGCCGGGCTCCGCGGATTCGGCCAGATCAGCAGCCAGCCCGCCAAAGCCGATCTCAAGAAAGATGCCCCCAGAGTCTTTCTCGACTTTCCGGGCCTGGATCTACCTTTTTTGCAAAAGGAAATTTCCTTTGTCACCTACGTCCAGAACCGGGCCGAGGCCCAGGTCCTGGTTCAGGTCACATCCCAAAAAACAGAGAGCGGGGAGGAATATACCCTGGTCTTTTCCGGGCAAAAGGAATTCGCCGGAGTCAACGACACATTGAAATTCTCCGCCGGCCTGGCCCAGAAACCCGATGAGGTCAGGCAGGAACTGGCAGGCAGGCTGAAACTGGGATTGCTGCGCTACGTGGCCAAGACCCCGATCTCCAGCCGCGTTGACATTGCTCTCAAGGAACAGGTCAAGCCGACGGCCGTGATTGATAAATGGCATTTCTGGGTGTTCAGCGTCGGTGCCAATGCCTTTCTCAACGGCGAGCAATCCTACAAGAGCAAGATGTGGTACGGCAATCTTTCGGCCATCCGGGTGACGCCGGAGTGGAAGATCAGGCTTTCGTTCAACGGCATGTCGCAAAAAGATAATTATTCGTATGAAGATTTTGTCTATCAAAGCATAGCGAAAAGTTTCGGTTTTAACGGGCTGGTCGTCAGGAGCCTGAACGACCACTGGTCCATTGGCGCGTACGTCGAGGCTTTTTCATCCACCTTCAGCAACACCCGGCTGAGCGTGAGCCCGCACCCGGCCATCGAGTATGACCTGTTTCCTTATTCGCAATCCACCAAGAGGCAGTTGCGTTTCCTCTACCGGGTGGGCTATGGTTACGTCAAATACTACGAGGAAACCATCTATGACAAAGTCAAAGAAAATCTGTGGGGCGAAGATTTCTCGGTGAACCTCGATCTCAAACAGCCCTGGGGCACGATCTCCGCTTCCTTGGAAGGTTGGCATTATTTCCAAGATTTGAGCAAGTACCAGCTCGAACTCAACGGCGAAGTTTCGCTGCGGATTTTCAAGGGACTCAATCTCAACATCGACGGCGGCGGCGCCCGGGTTCACGACCAGCTCTCCCTGGCCAAGGGCGGGGCCACCCTGGAAGAAGTTTTGTTGCGGCGCAAGCAAGTGGCCACCAACTACAATTATTACATCAGCGTCGGGCTCAGCTTCACCTTCGGTTCGATCCACAGCAATGTCGTCAACCCGCGTTTCGGCTCGGGCAGCAGCGGATTCTCGATGAATATTTCGATGTGAAATGATCACCAGCCTGAACGCCCTGATCGAGGCCCTGAAGGAGGGCCAGCCGGTCAGCCGGGTCTGGATCAGCCAGGCGCGGAAAGGGGCGAAAATCGAGCAGATCAAGGAGCTGTGCCGGCAGCGGCGCGTCGTCTTCCAGTTCGTGCCCGCCGCGGCCATCGACCGCCGTGCCGGCGGTCCCCACCAAGGCGTGTGCGCCGAGGTGTCGCCGGTGCGTTTGCATGCGCTGGAGGATATTCTCCGGGAATCCCGTTCCGGGCTGCTGGTGGTCCTGGACTCCATCGAGGATGCCGGCAACCTCGGCGCCATCATCCGCACCGCCGCGGCGGTGGCCGCCGATGGCGTGCTGGTGTCGCTGCGCCGCTCGGCGCCGCTCAACGAGACGGTCTGGCGCACCTCGGCCGGGGCGCTGGCCAAGGTCAAAGTCGCGGGTTCGCACAACCTCGCCCAGGACCTGGAAAAACTGAAAGAGAAAGGTTTCTGGATCGTGGCCACGTCGCCGCGCGCCTCCCTCCGCTATTACGAATTCGATTTTAAACCCCCCACGGCCCTGATCTTCGGCAGCGAAGCGCGCGGCGTTTCGCCGCTGCTGCTCAAGCGCGCCGACGCGCTGCTGACCATACCCCACAGCGCGGCGGTCGAATCGCTCAACGTGGCCGCCGCCGCCGCGGTGCTGCTGCTCGAAGCCTTCCGCCAGAAATCGGCCGGTTCCTAGCCCCCGGCTTCCGGTGTGGCCATTTATCGCTGGTTTTGCTATAATCGCTGCATGCGGAAAGGTTTCACCCTGATTGAAACCCTGATCGTGGCCACCCTGATCGGCATCCTGGCGGTCATTCTCATTCCCCAATACAAGTACGCGGTCATCCGCGCCAAAGAGGCGGTGCTCCGGGAAGACCTCTTTCAGCTGCGGGACCAGATCGGTAAATTTTTTTCAGACAAGAAACGCTATCCGACCTCCCTGGAGGAACTGGTCAGCAGCCGCTACCTGCGGGCCATTCCCGAAGACCCTTTCCTGCACCTGCGGACCTGGGAACTCGTCCGTCCCGAACCGCTGGAAGGGGAGGAGCCCGATCCGGAACTGCTGCAGGGCATCGTGGATGTGCACAGCCTGAACAAGGGGATCGCCCTGGACAAGACTCGCTACTCGGACTGGTAGAGGGCGGTGATGAAAAAAGGAGGGGAGAGGCGGCGCCGGGCCGCGGGCTATCTGCTGCTGTCGGTGCTGGTAGTGGTGCTGATCCTTTCCATTTTTCTGCTGGCCGCCGTGCCGCTCTGGAACAGCGAGGTGCAGCGTGAACGGGAGGAGGAGCTCCTGTTCCGTGCCCGCCAGTATGTCCGGGCCATCGGTTTCTATCTCAAGGCGCACAACAATCTCTATCCCCAGAATCTGGAGGTGCTCTACCAGGAAAAATTCCTGCGCCAGCCCTACCCGGACCCGCTGAGCGCCGACGGCCGCTGGGACCTGGTCTATCAGGCGCTGGGCAGCAGAAAGCTGCTGATCGTGGCTGGCGAGCAGGCCGCCCGCTTCCAGGCGCGGGGCGTGCTCATCGGCGTCTGTTGCACTTGCCCCGACACGGGGTTCCGGGAGTACCGCGGCAAAAAGCATTACAACGAGTGGGCCTTCTACCTGGGCGAGAATGAGAACGAGGAGATGCCGGAAATGGAGTATGTCGGCGGCCAATGAAAGAGATCCTGGTGGTGGCGGCGGAAAACTCGGCGGAGAATTACGGCGCCCAGGTGCTCGACGAATTTCGCCGCCGGGGAGGCGCTGTCCGTTTCTTCGGCATCGGCGGCGAACGCCTCCGCCGGCAGGGGGTGGAGATCCTCTTTCACAACCGCGACTTCGCCATTGTCGGCATCGTGGAAATCCTCCGCCACCTGCTCCGGATTCGCCGGGCGCTAAACGGGCTCTTTCGCGCCGCGGTCAAGCGGCGGGCCGCTGCCGCCCTGCTCATCGACTTTCCCGATTTCAACCTGCGGCTGGCCCGGCGGCTGAGCCGTGCCGGCATCCCGGTCTACTACTACATCAGCCCGACCGTCTGGGCCTGGCGCTACGGCCGGGTGAAGCAGATCCGCCGCTGGGTGAAACACCTGTTCATCATTTTCCCTTTCGAAATCCCGATCTATGAGAAAGAGAATATCGCCCACACCTATACCGGCCACCCGCTGCTGCCGCTGGTCAAGGTCAGCCAGGAGCGGGAGTCGCTGCGGCGCCGGCTGAGCGTGGCCGCCGAGGAGAAGCTGCTGGTCCTGCTGCCCGGCAGCCGGCCCGGCGAGGTGGCGCGGCTGCTGCCGCGCATGCTGGCTGCGGCCGAGCAGCTGGCCGCCGGATTCAGGGTCAAGACCTGCATCCTGCAGGCGGAAAATATTTCTGCCGCTTTGCTGGCCAAACACCTCCAGGGCCGGCTGCTGCCCGTTCTGCCCCAGGCGGAAGGCTACAACCTGATCCGGGCCGCCGACCTGGTGCTCACCGCCTGCGGCACCTCCAACCTGGAAATCGCCTTGCTGGGCGTCCCGTTCGTCGCGGTTTACCGGGTGAACGGGCTCTCTTACCTTCTGGGCCGCTGGCTGGTGCGCATCCGCCGTTACTCGATCGTCAACATCCTGGCGGGCCGGCCGGTCGTGCCGGAGCTGATCCAGGGACGCTGCCGGCCCGGGCTGATCGCCCGGCAGCTGCAGGCCATTCTCGCCGATCCGGCCGTGGGCCAGCAAATGGTCGCCGAATTCGGACGCCTGCACGGCCGCCTGCAGCAGAACCGGCCGGCTGCCGAAATCGTCCGGGATAAGATGGCCAGCGATCTCGGGCTCGATTGATTGTTGCGGTGAGAATCATTTCAGGCAGATATAAAAACCGGGTGCTGGCACCGGTGCCCGGCCGCACCATCCGGCCGGTGATGGACCGGGTCAAGGCTTATATCTTCGATGTGCTGGCCGAGCGGGTGGCGCAGGCGGCGGTCTGCGACCTGTTTGCCGGAACGGGCAGTCTGGGAATCGAGGCGTTGTCGCGCGGCGCCGCAGCCGTCACCTTCGTGGACGCCAACCCGGAAGCCGTGCGGCTTATCCGTAAAAACCTCCGCCTGCTGGCCGCCGAAGCCGGCGCCCAGGTGTGGCTGCAGGATGCGCTGCAATTCGTGCGGCGGGCCACGGCTGCCTTTGACATCGTTTTCTGCGATCCGCCCTACCGCTACGACCGGACCGCGGAGGTGGTCTCTTTGATCGGCCGGCGCGGTTTGCTGGCGGCGGGAGGCATACTGGCCGTCGAGCATGATCCGGCTGTCGCTTTTTCCGAGGCGCCGGCGGGACTGGAGCCCTGGCGCGAGAAAAAGTTCGGCCGCACGCAGACTGACCATGTGGCTGCACCGACCCTCCTGAACGCGGCCGTCGCCGGCACCGCTCCTTTTTTCAGCTGAAACTGAGCGAGCGGAGTTTTTTCTCCAGCGCGGCCAGCAATGCGGTCACCGCCTCGTTTTGCAATGAGGGCTGTTCGAGCAGCTGCGCCGCATCTTTTTGTGCGGCGCGAAAGAGCGGGTAGTCGCGCTGCAGGTCGGCGCTGCGGAAATCGAAACTGCCGGCCTGCTGCAGGCCGGTGATGTCGCCGCCGCCTCGCAGTTTCAGGTCGAGCTCGGCGATTTTGAACCCGTCGTCTGTTTCGGTCATGGCCTGCAGGCGGGCCCGGCCGCTGTCGCTGACGTTGTCCGAGGGGATGAGGAAGCAGCGGGAGGCTTTTTCTCCCGGCCCACCCGGCCGCGCAACTGGTGCAGCTGGGCCAGGCCGTAGCGGTCGGCGTTTTCGACGACGATGAAGGTGGCGTCGCTCACGTCGATGCCGACCTCGATAACCGAGGTGGCCAGCAGCAGTCGGACGCGGCCGGCACGGAACGCCTCCAGCGCCGTCTCCTTCTCCCGCGGGCCGTGCCGGCCGGTGATCACGGCCATGGGGATTCCCTTGAACAGGGCCTGGAAGCGGGCCTTCTCTTCGCCGATGGACAGCAACTCGGGAAAGTGTTCCGATTTTTCGATCAGCGGCAGGATCAGGTATCCCTTTTCCCCCTTTTCCATATGCCGGCGCAGCCAGAGGTAAAAAGCGTCGCGGCGCGGCGGCAAAATGAGGCGCGTGGTGACCGGCTGGCGGCTGGCCGGTTTCTGGCGCAGGGTGGACACGGCCAGATCGTTGTAGAGACCGAGGAGCAGGGTGCGGGGGATGGGGGTGGCCGTGGTCACCAGCAGGTCCACCGAGCTGCCCTTGTAATAGAGGGCGGCCCGCTGGGCCACGCCGAAGCGGTGCTGTTCGTCGATCACGATCAGCGCCAGGTTCTTGAAGCGCACCCGCTGCTGCAGCAGGGCGTGGGTGCCGAAGAGGACGGCGATCTCGCCCTGCTCCAGCTGGCGGCAGATGGCTGCCCGTTCCTCTGCCGGGGTCGAGCCGGTGAGCAGTGCGATGGGCCGATCGTGAAAGAAGGAACTGGCCGCGGCGCAATGTTGGCCGGCCAGGATCTCGGTGGGCGCCAGGAATGCTCCCTGGTAGCCGTTCTCGCAGGCCAGCAGCAGGGCCAGGAAGGCGACGATGGTCTTGCCGCTGCCCACCTCGCCCTGCAGCAGCCGCTGCATGGGCCGGGGAGCGAGCAGGTCGTTGACGATGTCGGAAAAGGCACGGATCTGTTCTTCGCTGAGCCGGAAGGGGAGCCGTTGTTCGATGCTGCTGCGCAGGCCGGCAGTGAAGCGGTAGGTGTGCAGCCGCTGGCGCTGGCTGAAAAAGCGCCGGATCGCCTGCAGTTCCAGTTGGAAAAAGAGAAATTCGTTGTAGCTGAAACGCTGCCGCTGTTTTTCCAGGTGGCGGTCGTCCAGGCGCTCGGGTTGATGAATGGCGCGCAGGCTGTCGGCCACGCTCCGGAAACGGTGACGCTGCCGCAGGTGTTCGGGCAGGGGCTCCCAGGAATCGGCGAGCCGGCGGAAAATTTCCGTCATCAGGTTGCGCAGATGCCCCGATTTCAAGCTGCCCAACGCCGGATAGACGGGCACGATCGTTTCCCCTTTTTCCAGGTTCGGCGTCTGGGGATTGAGCATTTCCCATCGGCCCTCTTTCTCGACGAAGGTGCCGAACACGGCCAGGGAACCGCCCGACTGCAGCTGATCCGCCAGGTAGGGCTTATTGAAAAAAAGGATTTCGACCGCCGCTCCGCCCACGCGGCCGCGAACCCTGAGCAGCGACAGCCGGCGGGGGAAATGGCGGCTGAGCTTCACGCGGGTGACGTCGACGCGGTAGGCCCGGCGCTCGCCCGGGCAGATGCGGGGACTGGGCGTGGAGAAATCCATGTAGTAGACAGGAAAATGGAGCAGCAGGTCCAGCACGGTATTCAGCCCGCGGCTGTGAAACAGGGCGGCGTAAGCGGGGCCGACGCCTTTGACTTGCTCCAGGGGGGTGGACAGCTCCAGGGTCAATAGAAGAAGGTGACTTTTTTGTCGTCGAGCTGGATGCGTTTCAGCCCGGGCAGCAACGTGAACCAGTCAAATAGGGATTTTTTTTCACTGGCGTTGATCTGAGCGGCGGCGAACGCCTCGTCGAGAATTTCCGGAGAAAATCGCGTGCCGTTGATGGCCAGTTCCTCGAAGAGAAAGCGCAGGCGGTAATTGGCGCAATCGATCCGGCCGCTGAAGCGGACCTCGACGTCGCGCAGGAACGCCGGCACGGCCGCGTACTCCTTGTCGTTCAGCTTGATCTTGATGATGCCGCTGGTCTGGTTCTTCTCCTTCAGCTGCAGCCGGATGGCAGTCGCTTCGGGCACGTATTTCTTGAGATAAATCAGGTTGAGATAGGCGTTCAGCTCCTCCTCGGAGAATGTGGCTTTTTTCAGAAAGATGGCCGTAGGCTGCCGGCGAGCGATGCGGTTGAGAAGATCGTCGACGCGTTTGGCTTTTTCCGGGGAAAATTCCTCCGCCGCCCATCCCGGTCGCAGCAGCAGGGCCAGTACCACGACCAGCCGGGCGAGGCAGTGGATTTCAGGTTTCATCGGTGGTGATGTGCACCCGGCGGCCTTCCCGTTTCAGCCGGCCGGCAAAAAAGAGCGATATCGCTTGGGCGTAGAGGCGATGCTCTTGCCGCAGGATGCGGCGGGACAGGCTGTCTTCGCTGTCCGTTTCGCTGACCGGCACGGCTTTCTGGAGAATGATCGGACCGGTGTCCACGCCGCTGTCAATGAAATGGACCGTGCAGCCGCTGACTTTTACCCCGTGCTCCAGCGCCTGTTGCTGGGCGTGCATGCCGGGGAAGGCGGGCAGCAGCGCCGGGTGGATGTTCATGATGCGGTCGGCGTATTTTTGCAGCAGGACGTCGCCCGCCAGCCGCATGTAGCCAGCCAGGCAGACCAGTTCCACACGCTGCTCCTCCAGGATGGCAACGATTTTCTCTTCGTATTCCTTTTTGGAAGGAAAATCCTTGGGCCGCACATGGAAGGCAAGAATGCCCAGGCGCTTGGCCCGGCGCAAGCCCGCCGCGTTTTTCTTGTCGGACAGGACGGCCACCACCTGGTAGTTGGCATCCGCCACGAGCGAATGGCGGTAGATGGCCACAAAGTTGGATCCGCGGCCCGAGAGCAGGACGGCGACCCGACCTTTCCCGTTCATCCGTCCCCCTTCCGGACAGAGTCCGCTGCAGCGCTTGCCGTTCGTTGGAATAGCCTGATGGACCGGTTCACTGTCTTTCCATCCTGGGATGAAGTGTGCCGAAGGGGGGACTCGAACCCCCACAAGCGCAATGCTCACCAGTACCTGAAACTGGCGTGTCTGCCAATTCCACCACTTCGGCGTTCAGTTATTTTATAAGCGATGTGCCCCTTTTTGTCAAGTCGGAAAGGGTGAATTGCCAAGCCGTTTACAGTCGCTCCGATTTGATGTAAGATGGCGTTTCCCCTGCGGGAGCGCGAATGAACTTATGATTATGCCCCGTATGAAACGAATTCCCCGAGTGCTTGCCAGTGGCCTGTTGCTCTGTCTGTGCGGGCAACTGCTTCCTGCCGCCGGCGAGTCCACGTCGGTCAATACCATTGCCGACCCCCAGGCGGAGAAGGGGCACAAGAAAGAGACGTTTCTGCGCACCCTGCTCAAGGACGAAGCCGCCATCTGGACCTCGCCCTGCCATATGCGGGCCAAGGACCTGCTGCTCTGGGGATCGCTGGTGGCGGTCACCGGCATCCTCATCCACAACGATGAGGGGCTGTACCGGGGGATCAAGCGCTATCAGAACAACCACGCCTGGGTGGACTGGCTCAGCCCCAAAATCACGCTGCTGGGGGATGGCGGCGTGGCGACGGGGATTTCAGGAATTTTTCTGCTGAGCGGCCTGGCCCTGCGCAACGAAAAAGCGCGGGACACCGGAATCATGGCTTTGCAGGTCCTGATCCACACCGGTATCGTTGTGCAGGTCTTTAAACACCTGAGCGGCCGCCAGCGTCCCGATTGGGATTCAGGGAGGGACCATTGGGCGGGCCCAGCCGGCTTCTTCAAGCGCTACGAGGAGAGTTTCTCCAAATACGATTCGTTCCCCTCCGGGCACACCATCACGGCCTGGGGTTTGGCCACGGTGATCGCCGAGCAATACCGCAGCACGGTCTGGGTTCCCGTGCTCTGCTACACCCTGGCCACTGGCTGCGGGCTTTCGCGTATAACCGAAAACACGCACTGGGCCTCCGACGTGCTGGTCGGCGCGGCGCTGGGCTTCGCCATCAGCAAAATGGTGGTGCGCCACCACCGGCAGCGTTTGCAGCTGCTGCCGACAGCCGGGCCTCGCGGCGTGGGTTTCTCGCTGAGTTACGTCTTGTAAGCACCCCTCTTTGAGGACCGGCCGCGGTTTATAGTTCGGCGATTAAATGGTATAGTGAACTTTCATGCCGCGAATCCTGTTGCGAATTGTCTTGGTCCTGGTCCTGGCCTCCCTGCTGCGGGCCGCCGCTGCTGAGGAGGAGTATCGCCCCCCCTCTTTTGAGATCGATGATTTTTTGATGCGGACCCTTCCGGGCGCTCTCTTTTACCCCACCTTCATTGAAAACCTGGCTCCCGACGCCACATTCCTGATCGAGGAGAGCAACGGTTTTGCTCTGCTGGACCGGCCGCGGGTCTATTTCGAGGGCGATTCGGCCCTGGATTTCCGCTGGTCGCTCGGCCGCTTTCCCATCAACTCCGCGCTGCACGGGGGTGCTCCGGCCCTGCTTCCGCCCTTTTCCTCATTGAGCGGTTTCCGGCTGCAGGGCGAAACCCCCCTGGATAACCGTTCCGGCTTCTCCTTTTTGCCGCTGGCACCAGGCGAGAAACAGTCGCGGCTGACGCTGTCGGCAATTCTTCCGAACCTGGGCGGGGTCATCCCCCTCCCCGGCTGGTTGGGGGTCAATACGGCCAGCCAACGCCAGGGGCTTTTCAGCCAGACGCGGAGAAAATTGGTGGGCAACGCGTTTGCCGACTCCGCCTGGCAAAGTCAGGGCCGCCGTTCGTCCTTGCTGGTGGCTGCTGGTTATTATTCCCAGGAGCGGCAATTCAACGATCTGCACAGCCCCGATGCCACGTTTACCGAAAACGGGGAGGCGCTGCTGTTTTTTTCACGTTACCAGCGGAATGTGGGCCGGGGAACGCTCGAGGTCAACCTGGCGGCCAACCGCCAGTTGCGGGACAACGAGGGGGCCGAGCTGGGCCGTTATCCGGAAGAGACCGATCGCGGCGACCGGGGCGCGCTTTTCGCCGGGCTGGGCTACAGCCGTCCGCACTGGCAAGCCAACCTCTCGTTTCTTCTGGAAAAGGAAAAGCTGTCGCCCGTTGCAGCGAATTTTCCTAAGGATCTGAAGGATATCGATGGGGAGGGTTTTTCCCCCTGCGAACGGACGGGGGTGTTCTCGGCCGGCCGCTGCGATTTTTCTCTGAACCGTTCTTGGGCCTGGAAACTGGCCGGCGCCGCCCTGGAAGCGCGCCTGTTTGCTGATGCGTCCACCACCCGGGTGACCGGCAAAGAGCAGGAAGCGAGCCTGCATCCGCTTTTGGATGACGGTGCGCCTTACCGGGTTCTCTGGTTGGATGCGGGCTCGCCGTTCCACCACTGGCGCAGCGCCCTGTCTCCCGGGGCCATGCTCCGCTACTCCTTGGGAGCCCATTCGTCGCTGCTGGCCAAATTTTTTTTCTCCTACCAGTCCCTCGCCTTTGAGCAGAATGCCAATAACCTCCATTTTTTTTCCCAGGGCTTTGACCTGGGATGGAGTGCGGGCCAGGGCCGACGCCTGAGCCTGCTCCTGGCCTACGGCCGGCTGCCCGAGGAACTCGGGCCGGAAGTCAGTTTTTTTCTCGAACGGTCTACTCCCTCCGGGACCATTTACCGCTGGCTGGACGCCAACGGCGATGGCGTGTTTCAAAACGGCGAGCAAGGGGAGGTGGTCGGCTACAGCGGTGGCCGCTTTCATGTTCGCGACCCGCAGCTGCGCCTGCCCACCCGTGAGCGGTTGCTGCTCCAGCTGGGCTGGCGCTTTTCGCCGCGCTGGCAACTGGAAATGAAAGGAATCCTGAAACGGCAGCACCATCCGTTCTGGGTCTTTCCGGGCGGCAACTACGGTTTTTGGGAGAACGTCAACGGCCGGGATTTCTTTTTCTTTGACCGCCCCATTGATCAATATGTGCTGGGCAACGCCACCTTTTCCCAGAAACCTTTTTACGGGGAGTTGCAGTTCCGGGTCAGCGGCGGCCGGCCGGAACGCTGGTTTTTATCTTTCTCCTTGATGGCCCACATCGGCATGGGTTATACCGCTTTCGGCGACGGCCCCGGCGCCAACGATACCGGCATTCTGGCCGAAAGCCAGGCGGATCCCAACGCCTGGGGCAACGGCTACGGCCGGCTGGACGGGGACCGGGCCTTTGTGGCCAAACTTTTTTTCTGGCGCCGCTTGGCCCGCAACCTATTTCTGGGCGGCAGCCTCAAGTACCGCGACGGCGATCCCTTTGCCTTTATGGGCCTGTTGCGCCGCAACGGCCAGACCATCGTGTATTACGAGACGATTAAGGGAGAGGACGCGCAGGGCCGCAAGGGTGGGCCGCGCGAGGATTTCCCTCGGTGATGTCAGCCTGCAGCTGACCTACCGTTTCCGGCTGCTGGGCCAGTCGGCCGGAGTGCAGCTGGCGGTTTTCAACCTGCTGGACATGGGCAGCGAGCTTTCCGAGAACGTTTTTTCCGGCGGCAGCCGTGATGCCAACGAGCTTCAACTGCCGCGCAGCCTGCGGCTAACCCTGAGCGTCGGCTGGTAGCCGACCGGCTGTTCAACGGATTTTGCTTTCCAATTTCTCCTGGCAGGGAACGCAATATTTGGCAAAGGGCAGCAGTTCCAGGCGCTTGCTTGAAATCGGCTCGCCGCAGTGCAGGCACTTGCCGTAACTGCCGTCCTCGATGCGCAGGAGTGCCTCTTCCACCTGTTCCAGATTGGCTCTCATATTATGGGACATGACATTGCCCATCTCTCTCTCGATCATTTCATTGGCTTGGTCGATTTCGTCCAGGGCTTCGCCTTTTTCGGGCGCCCCCTCTCTCCAGGCAAGCACCTTGAGAATCTCGTCGCGCAGCGTGATCAACCGTTTGCGGAATTTTTTGATTTGTTCACCTTTCATCTTGGCTCCTATCGGTGGTAGGGAATATGGCGAATAATGGTCAAGGCCCGGTAGAGCTGCTCCAAAAAGAGGATGCGGAAGATGTCGTGGGCAAAGGTCATGTCGGAGAAGGAGATGCGGGCCTGGCAGGTCTGCAGCAGGGCCGGGGAGAGCCCGGCGAAACCGCCGATGAGAAACACGATGCGGCCGGCATGGTAGGCGATTTTCTCCTCCAGGAAGTGGGCGAATTGTTCGGAGTTCATCTTCACCCCGCGGCGATCGAGGGCGACAACATAATCGCCCCGGGCCAGCGCCTTCTCGATCACTTCCCCCTCTTTTTCCCGGATCATGCGTTCATCCTTGAGCTTGCTCTCCCGTAATTTTTTTACGCTGAATTTTACAAAAAAATTGATATTTTGTAAATATTTTTTTTCCAGCTCCTCCAGCGCCTTGAATTTCAGGTCACCGATGCAGAGCAGTTCCACCCGTCTCATTGTTTTTTCAGTTTGTTGTAGAGGGATTTGCGGTTGATTCCCAGCAGGGCGGCCACCCGGCTCTTGTTGCGGTATTTTTTCAGGAGGTACTCCATGTATTCTTGCTCCATTTCCGCCAGCGACAATTCCTTGGCTTTGACATACTCGAGAAGCTGGCGGGAATGGGCGTAGAGGCCCTGGACTTCGTCCGCGCCGATGGCGCAGCGCCGGATGGCGGCGCCGTGGACGAAATTTTCCAGTTCGCGGATGTTGCCCGGCCAGGGATAGCGGTGCAGCATCTCCTCGGCTTTGGGTTCATTTCCAGCCGCACCCCCTCGCGGCCGGCAAAAAACGCCAGCAAGGCGCGCAGGTCTTTCGGCCGTTCGCGCAGCGGCGGAATGAAGATTTTGTAAACCGCGATGCGGTAATACAGATCGGAACGGAATTCGCCGCGGGCGACGCGCTCCTCGATGCCGCTGTCGGCGGAGAAGACGAAGCGCGCCTGGATGGTGACTTCGCGGTTGGAGCCCAGGGGGTAATATTTTTTCCTCTCAATGATGCGCAGCAATTTGGCTTGCAGGTTCAGGCTCAGCAGGTCCACCTGGTTGAGGAAGATGATGCCGTTGTCGGCGCTCTGCCATTTGCCCTCGTAGTCCCGGTCGGCGCCGGTAAATGCCCCCTTCGTATAGCCGAACCATTCGCTTTCCAGGAGCGTTTCCGGCACATCGCCGCAGTGCAGGTTTAGCAGGCGGGGATAGCGGCTGATCGCCTGGAGGTAGTCCACCCAGACGTCCTTGCCGCTGCCGGTTTCACCGCAGATCAGCACCGGGGTGTCGAGGTCGGCGATGCGGGCAATTTGGGCGCGGATCTCCAGCGACAGCGGGTCCTGGAGGTTGTCAATGAGCGAAGAAATTGTAGCGCTTGGCATCCATCCACAGCTTTTCCAGGGCGAACTTCTCACGGATGTCGGGCAGAAAGATATTGACCACGAAATCCACGTAGTCTACCAGGATCCAGTCCGAGAGCGGCATGCCCTCGACGCCGAAGGGGATGAGCCGGAATTCCTTTTTCAACGTCTCCTGGATGGCATCGGCCAGCGCCTTGTTCTGGCGTCCCGAATTGCCCTGGCAGATGACCAGGTAGTCGGCGAAGGAGCTGATACCCTTCAGCTTGAGCACGATGATGGCCTCGGCATTCTTGTCCAGCAGGAGCTGGACCGTGCGTTTGAGGGGCGGGGGAATCCGCCGTTTCTTGAGATCCTGCTGGATGCGTTTAAATTCAGCGATTTTCATACAGCCTGTATTCCTCCATAAGTTTATGGACGCGGGGATCAACCAGCCCGGACAGACTCTGTTGCTGCCGCCTCAGGCGGCGGACGCGGGTGGATGAAAGAGACAGGTAGGGCGACGGGTAACGGTGGATGAAAGCGCCGGGCGGAACCGCCCCCGGCTGGAGCCGGGCCTGGAGCGGGATGCCCTCTTCGTTGAGGATGCGGGTGAGCGGCGCCAGGTGGGCGGCCCGGCGCAGCACGATGATGAAAAACAGCAGGAGCAGCAAACGCCGGTACTCTTTCCAGGTCCGGATCTTGAGAAAGCCCTCGCTGCCGGAAATGAAATAGAAGGTATCGCCGGGCTGGCGCCGTTTCAGCTCCTCGACGGTGGCGATGGTCCAGGAGGGCTCCGGTCGGCGGATCTCCAGGTCGCAGGGGACCAGCCCCGGGTGCGGGGCGAGCGCGACCTGCAACATCCGCCAGCGGACGTCGGCATCGGCAATCTTGCGGGAGCGTTTGTGCGGCGGCTGTGCCGACAGGATGAAGAGGACCTGGTCGAGGCCGAAGCTCTCTTTGACCTGCAGGCCCAATTCAATGTGGCCGCGGTGGATGGGGTTGAAGGTCCCGCCCAGCAGTCCGATGTTAAGATGCGGCATAAAATTCAAACAGCCTTTTACGCAGCGCCGGCAAATGGGTCTCCTTCAGCGCCGAGATTTTCAGGAAGGGGGTATGCCGCTGCCGGCAAAAGGACTCCAGTTCTTGGAGCGGTTGGCGCTCCCCTTCCAGCAGGTCGATCTTGTTGGCCACGACCAGGCTCTTCTTCTGGAGCAGGGCGGGCTGGTACTGGCGCAGTTCGTCCTGCAGGATTTGCAGGGCCTGCAACGGTTGCTTTTCGGCGTGGGGCGAAACATCGACGAGGTAGATCAGCAGCCGCGTGCGTTCGATGTGGCGCAGGAACTCCAAGCCCATCCCTTCTCCCCGGTGGGCGCCTGAGATGATGCCCGGGATATCGGCCATAACCAGACTCTGGTAGCCATTGTATACCACCCCCAAATGCGGGGTCAAGGTGGTGAAGGGATAATCGGCGATTTTGGGTCGGGCGGCACTCAGCTTGGAGATCAGGGTTGACTTGCCTGAATTGGGAAGCCCCACCAGGCCGGCGAAGGCGATCAGCTTGAGCTCCAGGATCACCTTGATGGTTTCGCCATTCTCGCCCTTTTCCACTCGGCGCGGCGCCTGGTTGACCGACGATTTGAAGCGGGTGTTGCCCCGGCCGCCGCGGCCGCCTTTGGCCACGATGAATTCCATTTCCGGCCGGTCGAAATCGAACAGCAGCTTCTCCTCGGGGAAGGTCTTGATCATTGTGCCGGGCGGCACGAAGAGGCAGATGTCCGGGCCGTTTTTGCCGGTGCGCTTGGCGCCTTTGCCGTGGTCGCCGTTCTCGGCCTTGATGATGCGCCGCGTCTTGAAAGTCAGCAACGATTCAAAGCCCTTTTGGCTGACCAGAACGATATCACCGCCCTTGCCCCCGTCGCCGCCGTCCGGGCCGCCGCGGGGAATGAATTTTTCCCGCCGGAAGCTCAGACAGCCGTGGCCGCCGCGGCCGGCGATGAAAGTTATCACCACGCGGTCAATGAACATGGAACCTTCATCCCTTTTGGGACGGACAGGGTGCGAAAGAAGGGAGAGGGGAAAAACCGAGGGTTAATGGGGCTGGATCTCAACAAATTTGTCCTTGCCGCGGTCGTAGAAGTGCACCAAGCCGGACGTTTTGGCAAAAAGGGTGTAATCCTTGCCCACGCCGACGTTGCGTCCGGCCTTGACCCGGCTGCCGCGCTGGCGCACGATGATCGTTCCGGCAGGGATATTCTCACCGCCAAAGCGTTTGACTCCCAGCCGTTTGGAAGCGCTTTCACGCCCGTTTTTTGCGCTGCCCCCTGATTTTTTATGCGCCATTATTCGTTCTCCTTTTCCTTGGCTTTGGCTGCCGCCTTGATCTCAATTTTCTCGATCTGAATGGGCTGCAGTATTTGCCGGTGACCCCGCGTTCGCTTGTACTGCTTCTTGGGTTTTTTCTTGAAGACGATGATTTTATCGGCCTTGATCTCGTCCAGGATTTTGGCCTTGACCCTGCCGTTCTTGACATAGGGGTCGCCGATGTGCACCGTCTTGCCGTCGTGGATGAGCAGGACTGTCTCGAAGGTGACGGATTTTTTCTTGGTCTCCTCCTCCTTGAGCCGCTCGACCTGAATGACGTCACCCACGGCGATTTTATACTGCTTGCTACCGGATTCCAGAATGGCGAACATGATGGGTCTCCTTTTCCCGTAGAAATCTATTTATACCACATTCGGGAAACGGCGTCAATTTCCCATTTGGGATTTGAAAATTAACGCGCCAGCGCTTCCTGCAGGTCTTTTTCCGGAGTGGAAATCAGCTCGATCTGGAAGGTGTCCACCAGGATCTTGAGCACGTTGGGCGAGAGGAAAGCCGGCAGGCTGGGTCCCAGCTTGATGCGGCGGAACCCCAGGGCCAGCAAGGTCAGCAGCACCACCACCGCCTTCTGTTCATACCAGGAGAGGATCAGGGACAGCGGCAGCTCGTTGATACCGACGCCGAACGCCAAGGCCAGGGCCTGGGCGATGCGGATGGCCGAGTAGGCGTCGTTGCACTGGCCGACATCCAGCAGCCGGGGCAGGCCGGCCACGGTTCCGAAGTCCCGCTTGTTGAAGCGGTATTTGCCGCAGGCCAATGTCAGGATGACGGTGTCGGCAGGTGCCTTTTCGGCAAACTCGCTGAAGTAGTTGCGGCCGGGCTTGGCGCCGTCGCAGCCGCCGATCAGGAAAAAGTGTTTGATTTTTCCCTCCCGGACCGCCGCCATCACCTGGGCGGCCGCACCCAGCACGGCGTTGTGTCCGAAACCCACCGTGATTGTCGGTGCCTGTTCGTCCGCTGGAAAGCCTTTGAATTCAAGGGCTTTCTTTATCAATTGGCTGAAATTCCTGCGCTCGGGAATGTGCGCAATCCCCGGCCAGGCCACCAGGCCGGTGGTGAAGATACGGTCTTGATAGGAAGCGCGCGGCTTCTGGATGCAGTTGGTGGTCATCAGAATCGGGCCCGGGAAGCGCTCGAACTCTTTCTGCTGGTCCTGCCAGGCGCCGCCGTAGTTTCCGGCCAGATGGCTGAATTTCTTCAGCCCCGGGTAGCCGTGGGCCGGTAGCATCTCGCCGTGAGTGTAGACCTGGATGCCCTTGCCCGCCGTCTGCCTGAGCAGTTCGTAAAGATCAAGCAGGTCGTGGCCGGAAACCAAAATGGCCGGTTCCTTTTTCCCGCCCATGAACACCGGTGTAGGCACCGGCTGGCCGAAGCGGTCGATGTGGCCGCGGTTGAGGAGCTCCATGCAGGCCAGGTTGGTTTGGCCCAATTCCAGGTTGAGCGCCAGCAGCTGTTCCAGAGTCAGGGTGTCATCGGTCAGGGCGGCCAGCGCCTTGAAGAAGAAGGAGCTGACCTGTTCGTCTTTCTGGCCCAGGATCCAGGCGTGATCGGCGTAGGCGGCCATGCCTTTCAGGCCGTAGAGCAGGAGCTCACGCAAGCTGCGGATATCCTCGTTCAGATTCTCATCGGCCCTGACGCCCACGGCCACGGCCTGTTTGAGCAGCCCGTTCAGGTTCTGGTCGGGGATGAAGGAGATGGCGTCCGGTATTTTCCCAGAAAACGGCTTGCCGCTCGTTTCCCGATTGAGCGACTGGAATTTGGTCAGCAGTTTTTCCTTCAACCGGTGCGCTTTATGAATCCACTGCGCCAGGCGTTCGGGATCGAAATCGACATTGGTCACCGTGGTAAACAGGGCTTCGAAAACGAACAAATCGGTCTCGTTATCGCTCAATCCCAGGGCTCGCAGCCGATATCCCAGGAAGCCGATGCCCTTGAGCAGGTGGATCAGCACGTCCTGCAGGTTGGCGGTTTTGGCGTCCTTGCCGCAGACGCCGATGCGCGAGCAGCCCTTGCCGCCGCTGGTCTGTTCGCATTGGTAGCAAAACATATTCATCTTATCCTCCGTTTGTTTCGCATTCAGGGGAGCTCCTTGGCCAGGTCTCCGGCCAGCTTCTGGTATTTCTCGTGGACGCCCGCTCCCATCTCCTCGGCCTCCACGCGTGCGAAGGCTTGGTTCAGGTCCTTTTGATCCTTGGCAGTGAGCAGGCGGTCGGCCAGCGGATAGAGGATGTTGTCCTCCTTGGCGATATGGAGTTTGAGCCGGCTGGCATAGGCGGAGAGGTTTTGCTGGACCGTGGCGATGACCGCCGTTTCGCCGGCTGCAGCCTGCGGCAGCGCCGCAGTGACCGCCTTCATATTCTGTCGGTTCAACTCGTGTTCCTGCACCATCATGGCGATCGGCCCCTGGTCGGTGGGCATTCCCTTTTCTTTCATCTTGATAAAGAGCAGGTCTTCCTCCTTGGCATGGTGGCAGCGATCGGCGAAGTTCTGGGCGAAATCGATCAGTTTCTTGACTTTCTCGATGTCCACCCGGCCGCTGGTTTCGATGCTCTGGATTTCGTGTTCGGCCCAGGCCAGGACCTTCAGTATCAGCTGGTGCTCTTCTTTAAGAATAGCCGTGGCTTTCATTTTCACCTCTTTTTTTTGCCCATTATTTTATCATGGTCAGCTGCATCTTGAATTTGCCCAGCGCCTTGACGGCGTGGGGAATGCGGGCCGGCATGAGAATCAGCTCGCCTTCCTTTAGCCGGTATAGTTTCTTGGCAATCAGGATTTCGGCTCGGCCTTCCAGCACCTGCACCAGGGCGTCGTAAGGCGCGCTGTGTTCGCTCAGACCCTGGCCCTGGGCAAAGGCAAAGAGGGTGACCGTGCCGGATTTTTTATCGATCAGCGTGCGGCTGACGATCGCCCCCGCCTGATAGTCGACCAGGTCATTGGTCTGCAGGTTTTCCCTTGTGAGTTCAAATTTTTCGCTGCTTCTATTTTTCATGGACTCCTCCTGAAGTCTATTTTAGAATGTCGCCGCCGACCGAAATGATCTGTTCGCTGACCGGGATATTGACGTTGGCGTCGGCCAGGGCCTGCCGCACCAGTTCGGTGGTGGTGCCGCAGCACGGCACCTCCATGCGCACCACCGTGATCGAGCGGATGGAGTGTTGCTTGAAAATGGCCGTCAGCTTGGCAAGGTAAAGGTCGATGGTGCGGTCGAGTTTGGGGCAGAAGATGACGGGGATTTTCCCCTCGAGCAGCTGGCTGTGGAAACCGGCCAGGGCGAAGGGCACGCAGTCGGCCGCCACCAGCAGGTCGGCGTCAGCGAAAAATGAAGCCTGGGGATTGACCAGCTGTAGCTGCACCGGCCAGGTACGCAGCTGGGAAGCCGCTGCAACGGCAGATTTTTTTTTCGTCTTTTGCGTCGGGAGGGCAGTCACGCACCGGTCCAGGGTGCGCGAGCCGGGGCAGCCGTGAAAGGGTATTTCTTCCCGTTCAGCGGTTTTGCGATCCGGAACCGGAATTTTTTTCTCCTGCAAGAATGCCCGGGCCTCTTGGAGGAACCCGGTTTCGCCGTGCTCTTCCAGGTGCTCCAGGTGGGCGCGGATGACGCCGGCACCGGCTTTGATGATGTGGGCCATGACACGGCGTTCATCGTAGGCCTCGGCCTCCCGCTCCTCGATGGTGATGGCACCCAGCGGGCAGGTTCCCAGGCAGGCCCCCAGGCCGTCGCAGAACAGGTCGGAAACCAGCCGCGCTTTGCCCTCAATTATTTGCAGCGCGCCTTCCGGACAGTTGGGAATGCACTGGCTGCAGCCGTTGCAGAGCGTGTCGTTGATGGTGATGATTTTCCGTTTTATTTTATTCTCCTTTTCGCATCATGGGATTTGCATCCTGAATCATACTTTACCCGCTTTCAGGGATATCAGGCTCGCCAGTGAATTCCAGAGCTTCTGCCCTTCGGCCGCCAGGTCAAAGCGGCAACCGCTGGCCTGCCAGCGGGTGACCAGCAGCCGCAGGGAACCCATGATCGTCATGAACAAGTGCGGGGCGGGCAGGGGCTTGATTTCGCCGCTGGCCTGGCCGGCACGCAGGATTTTTTCAAGCAGTTTCTGGTGGGTTTCGATGATGGCCAGGATCTTGGCCGCGAGCTCGCTTTCTTTCTTGAATAGATCGTCGGAGAACATGACGGTGGTGGCGATCTTGTCCGCGGCGAAAATTTGGCAGCGGTCCAGAAAGAACAGCTTGATTTTCTCCAGGTTTGAGCAGGAGGAGCGGCCGATCGTTTCCAGCACGGACCGGGAACTTTTTTCGAAAAGGTCGGCGATGGTAAACAGGATGTCGTACTTGCTCTTGAAATGGCGGTACACGGCGGCATCGCGGAAACCGACTTTCTCCGCAAGGTTCTTGATGGTCAGTTGCTGGATGCCCTGGTGGACGATGATGTCCAGGGCCGCCTCAATGATCTGTTTTTGCCTGACAGTTAAGTTTTCCATTTTGGTTAATGTTAGTAAATATTCACTAACATAACCATTTTAGTATTAATTATTTATCTTGTCAACAGGCCGGTGCATTTTTTTTATTTATTTTTTGGATTGATCGAACTGAAATTATTGAGGCGTCGGCTGGCGGCGTGGCAGGCGTCGCATCGCTGGGGCGCAGCCGAGGAGGGCGATTGGCGGCTGTGGCAGCCGAGGCAGGCGATATGGTAGGCGGCACGCAAGCCCACGCGCAGGGGATTGTCGGGCTCATTGGCCAGCCGGTGGCAGGCGGAGCATTTCTGGAATGTCTTGTTGCGCATGTCGGCGTGGCAGCCGCTGCAGGCACCCTGCGGGTCGACACCGATGGCCCGGTGCAGTCCGGAAATGGTTTCGCCGCTGCGGTCGCTGGGAGAAAAGGAGACGCGGTGGTGGCACAGCGAACAGTTCCCGGCCACGTAGCAGTCGTGGCGGCCGTGGCTGAATTCGACCGCCTGGTATACGGCGCGCGGGGCGTGGAGCAGCGGATCGCTCAGGCGATACACCAGCTGGTATTTCAGCGGGTACAGGGCGTTCCTGGCCAGAAGCGGCCGCTGGGGGAACTGCTCGCGGATCTGAACGGCTTGCGCTTTCCAGGGTTTGTCCTGGGCACCGCTCAGCGCCCGGCGGTGCACGCGGGCGTAGTAGAAGACAAAGGCCAGGACCAGGAGAAAAGCCGCGGCCTGAAGAGCGCGGTTCCACCAGCGCCGGACCGGCTTGGCGCTCGGTTCGGCAACCGCCGGCAAGGCCGTTTTCCTTGTGAACCCCAGAACGGGAGACTGCAGCACGAAAAAGCGGTAGAGCAGGATCACGGCACAGATCGTGCTCAGGGTAAGCCCGATTTCAGCCGGCGAGGGATAATAGCGCTTCCGGGTAAACGGGGGAATGTAGCTGACCAGAAATACGTTGACGCGGTTGAGCATCACTCCGCCCACAACCAGCAGCGAAGCGACGAAGAGACCGCGCGGCGAACGACGCAGCCGCCGGCTCAGGAAAAGCCCGAGCGGTGCCAGCAGGCCGGCTGCAAGTTCCAGGAGCAGCAGCAGCGTGTCCACCGGCCGCTGGCCCAGATGGAGCTGCTTGCGGCGCCAGATGAGGTCGCCCAGTTTGACCAGCGTGTAGAGGCCGATCAGCCAGGGCACGTTTCGAGCGAACGCGTCCAGCAGGTCCCGGTCGGGTTTCTCTCCGAAACTCCAGCCGGCGACCAGTCTGCTGGATCAGCACCATCGGGAAACCGGCCATGATGGCTGACAGCAAAAAGAGGACGGGCAGCAGCGGCGAATACCAGAGCGGGCTCATCTTGCCCGGCGCAATGACCATCAGCGTGCCCAGCGAAGACTGGTGCATGCAGGAGAGCACCACCCCAGCCAGGATGAGAAAGGGCAGCGCGGCCCCGACCAGCCGGGGGGCAACATCGAGGAAGCGGGCAAAAGGTCGCAGCAGCCGGTGGCCCCTGTCGCGGCGGGCCAGCCTCTCGGTGAACCCTTCCAGAAGTCCGGGGGTCAGCTCCACGCTCAGCACCAGGATGTAGGCGATGACGCAGATGCCCACTTCGAAGAGAACCGAATTCCCCTGCCAGTGGACGACCGGTTGCCAGACGTTCCAGTAGCGGCCCAGGTCAATCACCAGAACAACGGTCTCCATCAGATAGCCCAGCCAGGCGGTCAGCAGTGCCGAGCGCAGCAGCGGGCGATAGCGCTCACGGCCGGCAATATCCACGAAAAAGGCGCAGGCGAAACCGCCGGCGGCCAGGGCGATACCGCTGGCAATATCGATGGCCACCCAGATGCCCCAGGGGTATTGGTTGTCCAGGTTGGTGGTGGCGGCCAGACCGAAGAGCAGCCGGGCCAGCGCCAGGCAGAACCCGAGGGCCAGCACAGCCAGCAGGGCACGGGTGCCGCGGCTGAAAAAGGGGGCCTGGATGCGCTGGTAACGGGTTTCGCTGTTCATCGTTTTTACCCGGACGATTCGGCATCGCCGCCGTTTCCGGGTTCTTCGGTAGACCGGCGGCGGCGGCTGAGCCACATCCAGCCCCCCAGGAAACCGTAAAAAAGCAGCGGGATGACCCCGAAGCGGTAAACGCCGTGCTGGATCGCTTCGGTTTGCCGGGCGGGTGAAACAGACGGCAGCGGCAGCAGGTCCAGTTCGGCGGCCGGCCGGCCGTTGAGGTATAACCAGGATGTGCCCCCGGCTTCCCGTTCACCGTAAATCCAAGGGGTATAGCGCTTGGGTTTCTGCTCGATTTTCTGGCGCGCCAGGCGCAGCAGGTCGGCACGCCGGCCGAAGACGATGGCCTCGGTCGGGCAGGCGGCGGCGCAGGCAGGATCGGCGCCCCGGCCTCTCCTCCAGTCGGCACAGAATTCGCACTTGCGCACCCGCGGCGTGAGCGGGTCGCGGTACTCGTAGGCCGGAATCTGGAAGGGGCAGGCGATCAGGCAGTAGCGGCAGCCGATGCAAATGGCGCTGTTGTAAACCACCGCTCCGTCGGCCAGCCGGCGCAGGGCGCCGACGATGCAGGCCGAGACGCAGGCCGGCTGCAGGCAATGCAGGCACTGCACTTTGCAAAACGTCCGCTGCAGCTCGGCCTGCTCCGGCGAGGGACTGCCCGGATAACGGTTTACCACGGTGAAGGCCGCCTCGCTGGGCCGGCGCAGCGATTCAAAAACGCTCGGGTCGCTGAAGGGCCGATTGGGTTGCGGCAGCCGGTTGCGCCGGTTGCAGGCCTGCTCGCAGGCGCGGCAGCCGATGCAGCGGGTGGTGTCCACCAGGCAGGCGGCCTGGCGCTCCCCGTCGTTTTGAGCGGCCCGTGTGCCGGGCAGGGCGGCCGCTGCGACACCGGCCAGCTTGCAGAAAAACCGGCGGTTGATGTTCATGGCCGCGGCCTGTTCCGATAGAGCAAGCCGCTGGCAGCCAGAAAGAGCAGTTCAAAAATGAAAAAAACGATCAGGGCGCGGTTCACGCCCGAGATGAGGCCATAGGTGTGCAGACCGATGCCCAGCAGATTGACTCCGAACCAGGCCAGCATCACCGTCAGCAGTGAGACCACGGCGCCGGCGGCCAAACCCATTCGGCCGATCCAGCCCGCCAGCCGGGCGTGGAAGAGAATGGCCAGCCAGAGGATGATCAGCAAGGCGCCGTTCTCCTTCGGGTCCCAGCCCCAGAAGCGCCCCCAGGATTGGTCGGCCCAGATGCCGCCCATGACCGTTCCCAGGAAGGTGAAGACCAGGCCGAAGGCCAGGATGGCGTAGAGCGAGCGGTACGTTCCGGCCAGCGTCTCTTCATCGCGGTGGACCAACTGCTGGAGGATGTACACGTGGCCGATGACACCGGCCACCACGCAGCCGGCATAGCCGACGGTCACGGTGGCCACGTGCACGGCCAGCCAGAGGTTGGTGTTCAATACGGCCACCAGCATGCCCATGGTGTCTCCTTCCAGAGCATAGCGGCCGGAAATCGTCAGCAGCAGGACGGCGGCGAAACCGCCGGCGATCACGCCCAGGCGCCGCTTCTGCAGCCACTCCAGAACCAGCCCCAGCAGGGCGGCCACCCAGGAGACGAACACGAAGGTCTCGTAGAGGTTGGTCACCGGTGGCCGGGCGGTGATCAGCAGGCGGGCGGCCAGGCCCGTGGTCTGCAGCAGGAATCCGGGTATCATGAGGATCAGGCTCAGACGATAAAGAATCCTCTGGGCCCAGAGGAGAGAAATCAGGATGAGCAGGAAGGCCATGCCGTACAGGCGCAGCGCCCAGGTGAAAGGTTCAACCCGGTTGTAGAGGATCTCCAGATTGATGCGCTGGCTGTTGATCCGGTTACGGCGGTTCAGCAACAGTCGCAGGTCATGCAGCCGTTCACCCGCTTTCCGCAGGTCTCCCCGCCGGAACGAGAGGACAGCTTCTGACAAGACACTCAGCTCCTTTTTAAATATACCGCCGGAGGGCTGATCCGGGGCGACCGCTTCCCAGGGGCTCAGCCAGTTTGTTTCCTCCCCGGCTGAAACCGGTGGCGGAATGATGGCCAGCAAGGGATTTTTGCCTGTTTCAGCCAGTTGGGTCAGATTCTGCTCCAGTTCGCGGATGGATTTTTCGTCAGCGGACAGGGAGTCGTGGAGGGCGCGGACGGTCACCATTTTATCAGAAAAATCGAGGTAGGAGAGTTCATTCGTTGTTGCCGGCAAGCCCAGCTGTTGCCGCAGTTGGGGCTCCAGAGAGATCAACTCCTTCTGGGGAATGGCCCATTGCAGGCTGTGGATGAGCTGGTCATAGAGCAGGATATGATAGTACAGGCGGATGATTTCGTTGTCGGTTTTGGAGCGCTGCTTCTCCTCCAGACCGCCGGCCTGGCGGGCGAGCCGCTGCAGGTTGTCGAGGGAATCGTAAAGCCGGGCAAAACTGAACATGTTCCCCGGCGCGCCGCCCAGCCCCAGGGCCTGCTGGACTTGGGGACTGGAAATGCGAAATACGTCGTCTGCATAGGTCTGTTCAGGGGTGAACAGGACGCGGGCCAGCCAGAGACCGGCGCTCTGCCCGGCAAAGTCTGTTTTACCCGAGATCAAGCCCAGCGATTGGCGGGCGAATGTATCCAGCGGTTTTTTCCGGCCGTTTTCCAAAATGACCAGCCCCGAGAACTCTTTGAGGAATTCCGACCGATCGCTGGCTGGCAGCGGTTGCAGCGCGTTTAAAAGCAGCAGCAGGAGAATGACGGCATACCCCCAGGGCCTGGCCATTTAACTTCTCTCCTGTTTGCGTTCGGAGCGGCGGACGAGCGCGAGTGAAAAGTGCCAGGCCAGGCCGAGGAAAGTCAGCAGGGAAGCGACATAGGGGAAAAGCCGGGCCGGGTTCTTGACCACCGTCAGGGTGGACGATACGCTGCCGTCGGGATTTTCCGAATAGGAGGATTGGAAGAAGGTGGTGCCGCCGAGCCGCAGCGGCCGGTTCATGGCGATCAGCTCCTGCCAGGTGCGGTCTTGCTGCTGGACTTCGATCAGGCTGCTGTAGCTTTTGGCGATATCGGAACCGGGATAGAGGATTTTCTTGAAATGGATCAGTTGCAGGGTGGCCGGCAGAGGAAGGCGCTTCAGACTGCAGGTTCAGCCAGAATGTTTCGCCGTTAATCCGGAGTTCCTGGGGTTCTTGGCTGGCGCCGAAGAGGGAAAAAACTTGCGCCGGACCCTCCGGTGAAACCAGGGAAAACTGGCAGCCGGGAATGTTGCGGCCGGGTTCGGGGTCGAGCGGCCTTTCCTGGAAGCCGCTGATCCGGCCTGCGGCGTCGCGCACGGGCAAACAGTTGGGCCAATAGGCCTGGACGCGCAGTTGCAGCGGGAAGGGAGAAAACGAGACATCCTGACCGTTGCGCAGGACGGCTCCATCCACGGCCCGCACCTGCCGGCCGGATGCCTGCTCTTTCCAGGCAGCCAGCTCCCATTGGTGGGTGGCCAGCGAGAGATTGCTGCGTTGACCCTCGCGCAGAGTGAGCAGTGACTCCTGGGCGTATTGCTGGGTGAGGAACGCGCCGGCCAGCAGCAACAGCAGGCCGTAGTGAACCAGGATCAGCCCGGCTCGAGGCCAGCTGTAGCGCAAGCGGAACAGGGAAGCGAACAGCAGGTTGACAAAGAGCAGTGTCCCGGCCAGGAGCATCCCCGGCAGGGGAAGCCAGCCGCCGGCCAGAAAAACCCAGGCACCGAAGATCCGGCTCTGGGCCAGGTAGATACCCGTGTTGAGCCTGAAAGAGGGTCCCCGCAATGACCAGCAGGGCGCAGAGGCCGAGGGCGGCCAGGGTAAGGGTCAGCGAGCTCAGCAGCCGGATGAACGGAAGGCGGCCCAGTCTGGCGATCAAGGCGCGGTCCCCTTATGAAACGAGAGGCAGAAATTGCGGAATTGTTGCCGGTTGGCGCGAAGCAGGCTGCGGTCGCCGCCCAGTTTCACAAACAGGGTTTCTGTGCCGGTGCGGATCACTCCCACCAGCAGCGCTTCGTGTTGCCTGTCACCCCGCTGCCCGGCCAGGTTGGTCAGGTCGAGAATGAGCCCTTCCCCGCCTCCGCGGGTGACTATTTTTTCCTGTTTTGAAAGGAAATCGACAAACTGCCGGTCAGAGAAAGGCTCCTGCCCGAGCTGCTGCAGCCAGCGGTCCACATTGGCGCGCAGGCCGCCGGCCTCGCCCTGCAGGGGGATGATGCTGCATTCGGCGCTGGCCGGGCCGGCGCTCAGGTGCAGGGTGGCCAGCCGCATGCCGCTGGCCTCCTCCTGGGTCCAGGCCGCGGGTTTCTGCCACTGCCAGTTTGCGGTTGGAGAACCGTTCTTTCCAATGGCAGGGGTTGCTGTCTGGGCGGGAGGTTGCCCCTTTTCCTCGTAGGCGCGGGCAGTCGCTTTCTGCCTGCAGCCGCCGGAGGAGAAAAGAAGCAACAACAACGCTGCCGGAAACAAGAGGGCAGCGGGGCAACACAGAGGCCTGGCTCGCATGGATTCTTTACCCGGTCGAGCGCTTATTTGGATGGGTGGTAGTTGTGGTCGATTTTTTTCAGCGCGTCCGCGTAATGGAAGCCCTTCTGGTCCATGGCGCATTTCCCCTGGTGGCATTTTTTACAGGTTTCTTCGCTGGGAATGGTCAGGCCGTTGGCCAGGGCGAGCTTGCGGTCTTTCATCAGGGACAGGGCCTTGTAGGCGGAGCCGGGACCGTGGCAGGCCTCGCACTGCACACCCTCGAATTTGGCAGCCGTGGGCGAACCGACCTCGTAGCCACCGGCTTTGAAACCGGTGGTGTGACAGGCCAGGCAGGCGGGATTCTGGTCCTCGCCTTTGGCCGGGTCGAGGCTCTTGAATGCCGAGGCGTGCTTGCTCTGCAGCCATTTCTCAAAAACCAGATGACCGTTCTGGCCGCGGTGGCACATGCTGCAGACATTGACGCCCGTGTACGTATAAGGCTCAGCCGCTGCCAGAGTCCAAGCCAGCAGCAGGAACAGGCTGACCGTGATCGCTCTTCTCATCGTTGCTCCTTCTTTTGTTTGGCCAATTATGGCAATCGTTAAAAACGGTTGTTCATTTTAGAGTAGGTCAGCGCTCTTGTCAATTGCCCCGGCAGAATCAAAGAGGGCCCCCGTCAGCCGCTGACCGAATGAGTTTCTTTTACCGCCGCGGAAAACTATTTTTTTTCGACAACGGAAAGATCCTTTTTGACAACGGGCTTATGGCTGCGCCGGACCAGCAACACGGCGTCGCGCTTCTCCTGCTTGGGCTGCAGCGGCACCGTCAGGTGTGACTGCTCGCTGACGACGTAACCCTCGGGCAGGTGGCCGTCCACCTCGATCAGATATTCTCCCGCCGGCAGGTTGTTGAAGCGGAACAGGCCGCGGCTGTTGGTCACGGTGTTGGTCACCGCCTGGGCGTCCTTGCGCAGGATGATGGGAATGTCGGCCAGCGGCGGTTCGTCGGCGTCGGCGCGGCCGTTTTCGTTCTCGTCCACGAAGAGTCGGCCGATGATCAGCCCCACGGGGATGAAGGCCACATCGAGAGCCTCGGTCTTGCCGCTGCGCACGGTTATCTCTTTTTCTTCCCTGCCGGCCGGCATGTAGTAAACCGGGATGTTGCCCATATCGACACTGACCAGGTGTTGGCCCGGTTCGATGGCGGGGATCAGGTAGGAACCATCCTTGGCGCTGGCGGTAACCAGGTGGCCGTCCAGGAAAATGGCCACATCGGCCAGCGTCTCTTCATCCGGGTCGCGCCGGCCATTCTGGTTGGCGTCGATGAACAGCACGCCGCTGATCTTGCCTTTTCGGCGAAACAGATCGGCAAACGTCGACGCCTGCCGGTTGGCTGTGGCCTTGCCCCAGCCGAAACTCTTGGTCACACTGAAATAGACCTGATGATAATTGGTCTGCAGGCTTTCCGCCACGGTTGTCCCCGTATACCCGTAACGGTAATACAGCGAGAGGTTGATGCGCCAGGGGCGGAAAAGATAGTTGATGCCTGCTTCGGCCCCGAACCCCAGGTTCTGAAAGTCGGACGTGTTGATGCGGCTGGCGTTGAAGCTGAGCTGGCCATTGACATTCAACTCGGGCTTCAAGCGAATGAAGGCGCCGGCCTGCAGATTGATCAGGTCGCTGCGGAAGTAATTGCCGGGACTGTTCTGGCGGCTGAGATACGTGTTGATATAGATGGCCGAACCGTCCAGGAACATTTTCCGCGCTTCCAGAGAATAGTTCTCCATGGTCATGGCCTGGGCCGGCTGCAGGGAATCGTTGTAATCGCCCCGCTGGTAGCGGACATTCAGCAGCAGATAGCGGAAGTATTTAAATAGGGAAAGAAAGAACGAATTGAAGCGGTTGTCGGCGGTCGTGACACCGGCGGTTTCGCTCTGCCGCTGGCTGGTGCTGAAGCGCAGCGAGAGGGTGGGCAGGCCGGGCAGGGACATGCTGGCGCCCGAGGAGAAGGTCAGGTAGTCGTTGAAGGGCCTCGTCCACGCCCGTTCGAGGTTTTCGTTGAACGTGTCGACGCTGCCGAACAGGGAGAGACGCGTGAAGGGCCGGATTTCGCCGATGAAGGTCAAACCCTGGGTATCCCGGCGCAAAATCCGTTCAAACAGAGGGAATTCGGGGGTAATATAATTGTAGTATAGTTCCAGGCTGAATTTCTGGCTGCGGTAGTGGGGGCCGATTTTCAGGGAATAATTCAGGCCGGACCTGTCCGCGGAAGGCAGGGCGATTTTATAATCGCTGAGCAGGTGAAAGTCGCGGCTGATTTCGGCGCTGCTGTCCAAGGTGAGTATATCGGCGCTGGTCGTGCTCGGGGTGGGGCCCATTTCGGGCAGCCGGGTGACCCGCAGATACCCGGTGCCCACGGTCCAGCCCTTGAGTGGCCGAAAAACCCCCTTGATTCCGCTCAGCAGTGCCCGCTTTTGTTGGCCGGGACCCCAGAAGAAATTTTGGTAAAGCTGGCCGCTGAAGAGGTAATAGGAGGCGCGCTCCGATTCCAGAGCCAGGCTCACCCCCTGCAGGCTCAGGAAATCGCTGGTGTTGAAGGAATCGAACGGAAGCAGGCTGGAGAGGCGGAAGGCCGTGTTCCCCAGCTCGGCGCTGAGGTGGAATTTTCCCAGCCGCACCTCGCTCAGGCTCAAATAGTAGAAGGGCACGCGGTTGTCGCTTTCGCTGGGCAGGTAGTTGAGGGAAAAGTTCAAGAAACCGGCGTGGTCGAGTTTCTGCCAGAAACTGATAAAGAAGCTGTTAAAGGTCGAGAGGCTGCTCAGCCCGTCGCTGCTGGTCTGAAATGTCTGGTTCTGGTAGGTGATGTCCAGCCGGCCCGACTCTTGGGAGAGGAGCAGGGCAGGCAGCAGCAGCAGGAATAGGCAAATGCCATTTTTGCGCAATTATTCCTTAATGATCATTTTGGCGAAGGAGTTGAACTGAGACTGGCCGGTTTGTTCCTGCACCAGCTCAACCATGTAGATGCCCGCCGGCGGAAGGGGGCTCCATTCGGCCGTCAGTTCCGGCACGGGGCCGCCGCTTTTAAGCGCAGCGGGAATCCGGGCCAGGATTTTACCGGTCAGATCGCGGACGATAAAGGCGCACCCGGCCAGTTCGCCTTTGTCGGGAATCCCGCGCAGGAGTGCAACGAGTAGCACCTTGGGCTGGCTTTTTTCCCGGCGGAGGTTCACGGCTGCAATCCCCTTGTCGGCCTGCAAAAGATAGGGTTTTTCCACCTGCAGGTCCTGGGAACCGCCGTAGTCCATTTCAACGCGGACCAGGTATTTCCCCGGCTTGAGCAGGCTGCCGATTTTGCCTTCGAAGATGCGGCAGCCCTCGCGCAGGACGGGATTCTGCTGCTCGTTGAAGGGAAGGGAGATCAGGGTTTTGCCCTGCTCGTTGAGCAGCTTGATCTTGCCTGCGGGCCGCAGATGGATGTTCCCTTTGTTCGCGAACAGCAGGGCGTATTCCAGGCCGCCTTCCGGCTGGTTTTCCCGCAGGTAGAGGTTGGGGATATCGCCCAGTTTTTGTTCGCGTCCCTTGGGACAGGCGTAAATGACCGCGCCGATGCGGGTCGAGATCAGCACCTGGCGGGCGCCCTCTTTGAGCACCGCGCCTTTGGGTACGCTCTGGAAAAAGATCATGGCCTGCAGGTCGCCGTCGCTGTTTTCCGGCATTTCCACGGTGAAGCGGACCAGTTTCTCCTCTTGGGCGGCGATTTTCAGCGCGGTGGGCTGGATGCGGATCCAGGGCGCCAGCGAATGCTTGAGTGAGCCCTCGTCCAGAAATTGCAGGGCGTTTTCCTCGTTCAGGTTGAAATCGGAGAAGTAGACCTGGACCTCGATCTCCTCGTCGGTGACGTTGCGCACGTGGATGACGTCGGTGAAGGATTTGCCGGGCGCGATCAGCAGCTCGAATTTGACGGGCGAAATGGAGAGCGTGGCCCAGAGGGTCTGGCAAAAGGCCAGGCAGACGATCAAGCCCAACAGGCGATACGGTTTCTTGGTCATGGTTTACCTCAGTAGGCGCTCAACGTGTAAGTGATCGACCAGGAATAGCTCCCCGGCCGGTCGTCGCTGTCCACGCGCAGGGCCAGGTCGTAAAAGAGCAGGAACGTTCCCGCTGGCCCGCTGCCGGCTGGCTGCGGGTGCAGGGTGAAGGGGATGTAGGCGGTCTGCGCATCCTCCTTGAACGAGAGCTGGTCCACGGTCACCGAAGGGTCGCCGTTGACCTGGGCCGACACGCTCAGCTGCCAGGACGCTGGACTGACGACGCGTACCGCCAGCGTGGCGTTGGGGTGCGAGCGTTCGGAGTTGCCGCCGCTGGCGGGTGTGAACTCGTAGGTGACGCTTTTGTTCACTTGCAGGTCGGCTTGGTACATGGACAATTCCCGGGCCTGACGGCCGGAGAAATCCCCGCCCGCTATCGGATAACCGATGGGGCTCAGCTTGCCAAAGTGGATGATCACCGCTGCCGTGTATTCGGTGTTCGGGGCAGGGCCGTTCAGGGAAAGTTGCAGGCCGGAAAATGTCGGCTTGGGATTTTGGGCGGAAAAGGCGAGCGGCAGAAAAAAAGAAGAGCAGCCGTTGTGATCGAAACGATCAAGTGGGAATGCTTTAATTTAATATGAAGCAAGGGTAATGGTGATGACCCACTGGTTGGCGCCTGTGCCATTGGTAAATAATACCAGAAGCCCCAGATCCATGTAAAGGTAGCCGTTGATGTTTCCCCCGGTCAAGATGCGCACGTTGCTGGTGGTGAAATCGGTATAGCCCTGGAAACCGCTGGCGGCCGTGCTGTCCCATTTCCACTTGAGCTGTCCGATGGTGACGCCTGAGGTGCCCGCGGTCAGGCTGGCGCGCATGCTCAGCTGCCAGGTCTGGTTGTTGTTCAGGCGGATGCCAAGCGCACTGTTGGGATGCTGCTGGTTGGTCATGCCGCCGGTGGCTGCCAGCAGAGGGTAAAAGGAGCCCACGCAGGCAGGATTGTCCACGCTGGTCAAGGGAGCGCCGCTGGCGTTGACCGGAATCCCGGCTATGCCGTTGACATTGGGGGCGCCGGCCGGTGCGCCGCTGATGGGAGAACCGCGCGCGTCGACGGTCCCCAAGGTGCAGGTTTCATTTTGGGAATACGTGTAGCCGCTGTCGGTGCCGTCGACCCGGAGAACCAGGGATTGGATGACATAGGCGTCAACCACGACCGTGGCCATCTGCTGCATTCCGGGGAGGCCCTGCTGGGCCGCCCCGGAAGTTAGCAGCAGTATTATGATGAGAAGGGGGGGGAGCAACTTTAGGTGGTGGTCAGCGTGTAGGTCAGCGTCCAGGTATAGGCGCCTGGGGCGTCGTCGAACTCGACCAGCAGGCCGAGATCGTAGAAGAGCAGGAAGCGGATGGCGCCGGCTGCGCCGCTGGTCAGGTTCTGCGAGTCTGGTGGTGAAATCGGTGTAGCCGATGTAACCGTCGCTGTTGGCAGTGGCGTCGAGCTTGTATTTGAGCTGGCCGACGGTCACCGAGGCGTTGCCGGTCACGGCGGCGGCGACCGCCAGGTTGTAGGTGGTCACGCGCGACCCGCGGGCATAAACGCCGAGCGCGGCATTGGCGTGGGCCGTCTCGTCGTTGCCGCCGGTGGCAGCCAGGATGCGGTAAAAGGAGCCGACGCAGCTGGGATCGTCGACGCCGTTGGCCACGGTGTTGCCGGTGGCGTTGACCGCCAGGCCGGTGATGCCGGTCACCATGGCGTCACCGCCGGCAATGGCCGTGCCGATGGCATCCAGGGTTCCCAGGTTGCAGGTTTCCGCCGTTGAATAATTAGCCGCATAAAGGCTGTTGCCTGCGTCCGTGCCGTCCACCCGCAGGTAAAGGACGCCAGCGATCGTGGCGTTAACCGTTACCGTGGCGGTCTGCTGGGCTTTCAGGCTGGGTGAGAAGGCCAGTAGCAAGAGTGCCACGGCCATGATGGGCGTTAATTTTTTTAACATAAAACCTCCTTTATAATATTGCTGGGTTCTTTAAATAATGTCAGAGCAATATCTATGCCAAACTGAAATGGAAGAAATTGTGCTATTTTTAACTGTTTTAAGCGGAATCTTTTATAAAATCCGGCAAGAAGAGTGACAAAAATTGTAAATTTTTTTATTTTTCATAAATAATTATAACTAATCTGGTTATGATTTGCCTGGTAATTTTTTTGATTTTCTTAATGATTCTGCCAGGAAAAGACGCAATTCAGCCGGCAGGGGCGAAAAGGCGCAGACGGTTTGGCCTGTGTGGGGATGCACGAAGCTGAGCGAATAGGCGTGCAGGGCCAGGCGCGGGAACTCTTTTTGGCGTCGGCCGCCGTACAGCTGATCCCCCAGAACCGGATTGCCCGTTGCCGCCAGGTGCACCCGCAGCTGATGGGTGCGGCCGGTGCGGGGCAAGAGCCGGACCAGGGAAAACCCTGGAAATTCCCGGATGACGTCATATTCGGTCAGCGCCTCCCGCGCGTCCGGCCGTTCCTCGCCCTGGCGCAGGGCCTGGAAGCGCGTGCGCTGGCGCTGGGAGCGCGAGATGGGCAGGTCGATGAGGCCGTGGCGGAAGCGCATCCGGCCGGAAACCAGGGCGAGATATGTTTTCTGGATCCGGCGCTTTTTAAACTGCTTCTGCAGCCGGACCATGGATTGCTCGTCTTTGGCCAGCAGCAGGATTCCCGACGTATCCTTGTCCAGCCGGTGCACCAGGCCGGGCCGTTCTTTCTCCCGCATCTGTTCGACCTGCGGATAAAGGTAACGGAACACGTCCAGGATGGTTTCCTGGCGCGGTCCGGCCCCGGGGTGAACGGAAATCCCCGCCGGCTTGTCAATGATTAGCAGCCACTCGTCCTCGAAGAGTTTCGCCAGCTCGAAGGAGGGGCGAAAGGGCGGGCGCTCCGGTTCGCCGATCTCGATTTCCACCCGATCCTGGGCAAATACCTTCAGGTTCTTGCGCCGTGTCAGACTGTCCGTTCAGGGTGACTTTCCCCTCGGCGATCAGCTTTTCGATGCGTGTCCGGCTCAGGTTTTTCAGCGCTTCGGCCAAGAAGCGGTCCAGGCGGGACGAGGCGCTCCTGGCCTTAAGGTAGATCTTCTTTTTCACCTTGTTTGCGGAAGACGCGGCAAAGGAGGATGGCCAGCGCCAGGCCGCCGAGGCAGGTCAGCTGGGGCAGGGAGAGGCTGAGAAAGGCGTTCTGCGGGCCGCCCCAGATGTAACCGCGGTCCGGGTCGCCGCGGAAGTATTCCACCACAAAGCGGAGCAGGGAGTAGTTGAAAATGTAAAGGGTCAAGACCTGGCCCGGATATTTCCGGCGGCGGAACAGGGCCAGGAGGATGAGGAAATTGAGCAGGTTGCCGGCGGCTTCCAGCAGCTGGGTGGGGTAGAGGGGAAGGTGCAGCGGAACGCCGGTCAGGTCGTGGGCCTTCTGGCTGCTGAACATGACCGCCAGGGGGGAGCCGTCGGCGAAGCGGCCGAAACAGCAGCCGGCGCCGAAGCAACCCAGACGCCCGAAAAAGTGGCCCAGGGCCAGACCGGGAACGGTCACGTCGCCCAGGCGGCGGAAGTTCATCTGTTTCTTGCGGACGAACCAGACGGTGAAGAGCAGTCCGACGATCAAGCCGCCGAAAAATGTGCCGCCCGAGGTCAGCAGGTAGACGAGCTCCCCGGGGAATTCCAGGTAGTATTTCAGGCTGGTCAGCAGCAACAGCAGCTTGGCGCCCAGCAGGGAGCTGAGCAAACCATAAAACAGGAAATCGCTGAAGACCCTCTGGTCGATGCCCTCGCGCTTGGCCAGTTTCACGTCGACCAGGATGCCCAGCAGCACGCCGCTGGCAAACAGGAAGCCGTAGGTCGGAATGAACAGCGGTCCGAGGCGGATCAGGATGGGATGCATGCGTTCTCCTTTCCCAGGAAAAAGACGAGGATCAGCACGCCCACGGTAATGCCGCTGTCGGCCAGGTTGAAGGTCGGCCAGTGGGCGTTGCGGATGTGCAGGTCGAGGAAATCGATCACGTAGCCCAGGCGCAGCCGGTCGCAGATATTGCCCAGCGCGCCGCCCAGGATCAGGGCAAAGGCCCACAGTTCCCAGCGGCGATCGGCCCTGACCTTGAGAAAAAAGTAGGCCACCAGCACCAGCGCCAGCATGGAGACCGCGGTGATGATCTTGGGGATGAGCCCCCGGGCGCCGGAAAAGAATCCCCAGACGGCGCCGCTGTTGCGGATGTGCCAGAGCCGGAAGAAACCGGGAATAATCTCCCGCGCCGTGTAGAGGGGCATGGTTGATTGGATCAGCAGCTTGGAAACCTGGTCGGCCGCCACCCAGGCCAGGAGGAGCATCAGATGGAAGCGTTTACCCGCGAGGCTCAAGCCGGATCTCCTTGGCCACCTGCCGGCAGCGCGGGCACAGTTCGGGGTGTTTGCCCTTGGCGGTCTTGCCGGTAAACCAGTTCCAACAGCGCGGGCACTTGCGGCCTTCCGCTTTGGCCACGCGGATCGTTTCAACGGCGCTCTCCTCCAGGCGCAGGCCGGAAACCACCAGCATGGCCTGGAGCAGGTCGCGGTGCTGCCGCAGCAGTGCCAGGTCAGCGCCTGGGGCGGCGCCTGGGGCGCCGATGTGCAGCTCGGCCTCCAGCGAATCGCCGATGAGTTTGCGGTTGCGGGCTTCCTCGATCTCCTTGAGGGCCCGGTCGCGCAGGGCCAGCAGCCGCTCCCACGTGGCCTCGTCCACCGCCTGCCGAAAGCGCGGCTCGCCGGCGGGAAAACGGCAGAGATGGACCGACCCTTCCTTGCCCCTGAAGGCGGGCACGAACTGCCAGGCTTCTTCGCAGGTGAAACTGAGCACCGGGGCCAGCAGTTGCAGGCTCTCTACCAGCAGCTTGAAAACGACGGCCTGCGCCGTCCGCCGTGCCGGGGCGGCGGGCAGGTTGCAGTAGAGGTTGTCCTTCTGCACGTTGAGGTAAAAGGCGCTCAGGTCAACCGTGAAAAAATTGAAGAGGGCGTGATAGACCGTGTAGTATTCGTAGTTCCGGTACGCCTGCAGCGCCTTCTCTTTGACCTGCTGGAGTTTTTGCAGGATATAGAGGTCCAATTCGCTGAACGGCGGGGACTCGCTCGGGTCATGCTGCGGGTCGAAATCGGCCAGCACGCCGAGCATGAAGCGCCAGGTGTTGCGGATCTTGCGGTAACTTTCCACCACCCGCGCCAGAATTTCCTTGCCGAAGCGCACGTCCTCCTGGTAGTTGACCATGGCCACCCAGAGCCGCAGGATGTCGGCGCCGCGTCTCGCGGATGATGCTCTGGGGTTCGATGGCGTTGCCCAGCGATTTGGACATGGCCCGGCCCTGGTCGTCGAGCATCCAGCCGTGGGTGATCACGGTCTTGTAGGGGCTGGCTTCCTTGGCGCTGAAATGCCGACCAGCAGCGACGAGTGGAACCAGCCGCGGTACTGGTCGCCCCCTTCCAGGTACATGTCGGCCGGCCAGCGGTGACCGGGGTAGCGTTCCAGGATGCCTGCGAAGAACCCGATTCGAACCAGACGTCGAGAATGTCCTGGCCTTTGGTGAATGCCTTGCCGCCGCATTCGCCGCAGGCGGCATCTTGCGGCAGGAATTCGGAAATGTCCCGTTCGTACCAGGCAGTTGGAGCCGTGACGGGCGAAGACCTCGGCCACCCGTTCGACGATGTCGCTGCGTCAGCAGCGGCTGGGCGCATTCGTTGCAGAAGAAGACGGGCAGCGGGATGCCCCAGTCGCGCTGGCGCGAGATGCACCAGTCGGGGCGGTTGGCGATCATGGTGGTGATGCGCTCTTCGCCCCAGGCGGGGAGCCACTGCACGCCCTTGATGGCCTCCAGGGCCTTGCGCCGCAGATCGGCGGTGTCCATGGCGATGAACCACTGCTCGGTGGCGCGGTAGATGACCGGGTTCTTGCAGCGCCAGCAGTGGGGATAGGAGTGCTCGATGGTGTCGCCGTGCAGCAGGCTGCCGCTGCCGGCGCAGGTCTGCGACGATGCGCTCGTTGGCCTCGAACACCGCAGGCCCGGCGTAGGGCCCGGTGCTGTCGTCGAAACGGCCGTCGGCGTCCACCGGCGAATAGATGTCGAGCTTGGGCCGATGCCGGCGCGGTAGTCGTCCTCGCCGTGGCCGGGCGCCGTGTGCACGCAGCCCGTGCCCTGGTCGAGCAGGACGTAGTCGGTGTTGATCAGCAGCGACGTCCGGTCGAAGAGGGGGTGGCGGGCCTTGCAGGCCGTCGCAATTCCGCTCCCTTGAATTCCGCCAGCTTCTCGTAGCGTGCCGCCGATTCAGCGCGGCGATGGCCGGCAGCAGGGCCGGTGGCGGCGATGTGGAGTTCGCCGTTCATGTCGAACAGCGCGTAGTCGAAATCCGGGTGCACGGCAATGGCCAGGTTGGCCGGGATGGTCCAGGGGGTGGTGGTCCAGATCAGCACCGACGACGGGCTGGCCGCGCCATTACTTCGAGCACGGCCGGCAGTCGAGCAGGGCGAAATTTCACCGTGATCGAGGGCGAGGTGTGGTCGCGGTATTCGACCTCGGCCTCGGCCAGGGCGGTCTGGCAGGAGAGCGCACCAGTAGCACCGGGCGCTTCTTGCGGTAGACGTTGCCCTGGCGCACGAAGGAGTTGAAAAAGCGGATGACCGTCGCTTCGTACTCGCGGATCGAGGGTGGTGTAGGGGTCCTGCCAGTCGCCGAAGATCCCCAGGCGCTTGAAGTCGGCGCGCTGCAGGCCGAGGAACTTTTCGGCGTAGCGGCCGGCATTCCTCGCGCACCTGGATGCTGGGTCATGCTGCTTCTTGCGTTCGCCCAGTTCCTGGTCCACCTTGTGCTCGATGGGCAGCCCGTGGCAGTCCCAGCCGGGCAGGTAGGGGCTGTAAAGCCCTCCATGGTCTTGGCTCTTGACCACGAAGTCCTTGAGGATCTTGTTCAGCGCCGTGCCCAGATGGATGTTGCCGTTGGCGTAGGGCGGGCCGTCGTGCAGGATGTAGAGCGGGCAAGCGGACGCGGCTCTCCAGGATCTTCTGGTAAATGTCTGCCTCATCCCATTTTTTCAGGATCTGCGGCTCTTTCTGGTTGAGCTGGGCCTTCATGGGAAATCGGTCTGCGGCAGGTTGAGCGTGTCCTTCCAGTCGATTTTTTTCGCTTGGGGCATTGTGGCTCCGATTTTAACGCCCCATTTTCCCCTATTTTGCCCGTTAAGTCAATAACGGGTTGCGCGCCTGGGAGCCGCGGAATGGTCTGGTTTTATTTTGCATCCTCGAGGGCGATCTCTTCCCGGTAATCGAGCGTGACTTTGGCGCGCTCGTTCTTGCGCGGGCTGAGCAGCGAGAGGGCAGCCAGGAACCTCCTGTTCTTTTTCTGCCAGGCGCGGTTGAGGTGGCGGGCGTAGTGGGCAATCGCCAGGGCGATCCAGCGCCCCTGCATCAGTTTCTTGACCGTCTCCTTGAGCGAGTAGAATTTGCGGTGCCCGAAAATCTGCGCCCGCTGCAGGTCGAAGGGAGCCAGCCGGGCGGGGCGGAAAACGACATGGTGGGCGTCGTAGAGCGTCCAGTCGCCGAAGGTCAGCCGCTGCTCTGCCTTCAGGGTGTTGTAGAGCTCGGAGCCCGGCAGGGGCGTGAGGATCAGGAACTGCGAGGAGGTCAGGCGCGCCCGGCGGGCGAAACGGACCGTTTTCTTCACCGTCTGCCAGTCGTCCTGGTCGAATCCGAAGACGAACATGCCGTGGATGTGGATCCGTTGCCGGCGCAGGACTTTGACCGCCCGCGTGATGTCGGCCACGGTCTGCTTTTTCTTCATGGCTTTCAGGCTCTCGGGGTTCACCGATTCGAAGCCGATATACACCGTGTGGCAGCCCGCCTTTTTCATCAGCCGGACCAGTTCCAGGTCCTCGGTCAGGTCCGCGCGCACCTGGGCGGACCATTTGAAAACGAATTTTTCCCGGATCATCGCCCGCAGCAGTTCCTTGCTGCGCGCGCGATTGGCGGTGAAATTGTCGTCGTAGAAGAAGATGATGTTGCCGCGCCGGTTGTGGCGGCGCAGCTCCTCGATGACGCTGGCCGTTGAGCGGCAGCGGTGTTGGTGTCCGAACATGCCGGTCACCGAGCAAAAGGAACAGTCGAACGGGCAACCGCGAGAGGTTTCCACGGGAATGACGCGCCGCTCGCTCAGCCGCCGGCCGGACTCGCGCAGCAGGGAGAAATCGGGGAAAGGCAGCTGGTCGAGGTCGTTGAGCGGCGGCGGGCTGGGGTTGTGAATGATCCGGCCGTTCTTTATAAAGGAGAGGCCGGGCACCGTTTCCAGGTCGCGCTGGCCCGAGCGGGCCTCCAGGAAGGCCAGCAGGGGCAGCTCGCCCTCGCCCCGAATCACGAAGTCGGCGTGCGCCAGGGCCTCTTCGGGCAGGTAGGTGACGTGGGGGCCGCCCATGATTACCGGCACGCCCAGCGCACGGCAGCGGTCGCCGATGGCGTAGGCCCGCGGCGCCGTCGAGGTGATGGTGGAAATGCCGACCAGGTCGGCCGTTTGCAGATGCTGGAAATCGATCGTCGCCCATTCTTCAACGATAACCTCCACCTCCCAGCCGCGCTGGTGCAGCAGGGTGCCCAGGATGAAGATGCCCAGACGTGGTGAATAGAACTGGGAAAAGATATGCAGATTCGGGGCCCTCGGTTCGATGAAAACGATCGTCGGGCGCCGCCCGTGTGCGGCGCTAGGCATGGTTCCCTTCCCGGCCGCTAACGGGCCGTTTCTCATTCTGTTTGCTCAGGGCGCGGATCTCCTTCTGCTTGTCCTTGAGCAGGTCCTCCCAGCGGGCGACACCCTCCTTGAAGAGTTTCATCTTGGTAAAAAAGAGGGTGATCTCGCCCTGCATGCCTTCCAGCTTGGCGGCCGCGTCCGGGCGGGAAAAGCCCTCCAGGTTTTTTTGCAGAGCTAGAAAATCCTGGAAGCGGTCGGAGATGTGCTTGATCTCCTCCAGGCTGTAGCCGAACAGCTGCAGGTCCTTGATCAGCGTGCACAGGTAAACGAAGACGTCCGAATAAAAACGGAAACCGCCTTCGCTGCGCATGTCGGGTTCGATGATGCCTTTGTCCTCCCAGTGCTTGAGGGTGCGGCTGCTGACGCCGACGCGCTCGGCCAGCGTGCCGACCGTCAGGTACTGCCCGGGGCCGGGTTTGCGATCGGCGGTCGGCTCGGAGTCGGGCAGGCCGATCTTGCGGATGATTTTCTGGATGGCCGCCAGCCCGAAGCCGACGGCGCAGAGTTTTTTGATCTGGCAGGCCCGTTCGATTGTTTCCGTGGTGTAGAAAGGCAGGTGCTCCTCGCTGAAGCCCGCCGGAACGATGAGCTTGGCCTGCTCCCATTCGAGCAGGGTCTTTTGGGAAATTCCCGTCTGGGAGAGGAAATCCTCGCGGCTGACAACTTGTTTTTTCATTTCATCACCTTACGTACACGTATATGTTTTAAGTGTACGTATACGTATATATAATCAATTTTCGTTTTTGTCAACCCCCTACTCAAAAAAAATGTAACGCCTGACAAACGGCCGCAACGATTGTATTATTATTACCTGTTTGGAGGCCGAGATGCAGGACGAGATCCGGAAGGTCGAACTCAAAGTGGGCGGCATGAGCTGCGCCGCCTGCGTGCGCACCGTGGAGAACTCCCTGCGCCGGGTCGAGGGCGTGCTGGGGTTGCAGGTCAACCTGGCCACGGAGCGGGCCTATGTGACCTTTGATTCCCGCCGCGCCGGGCTGACGCAGCTGCGGCAGGCCATCGAGGCTGCCGGCTACCAGTACCTGGGGGAGGAGGCGGACGCGACCGATGTGGAACCGCAGGCCCGCTGGCGGGAGCGGCGCGCCCGCCTGCGGCGCATCGCGGCGGGTTTTGCCGCCGGTATTCCCCTGATGGCGCTGATGCTGCTGCCCCGCTCCTGGCTGCCTCTGCCCATGGTGGTGATGCCCTGGCTGATGGCCGCCGTGGCCCTGCCGGCCTTCCTCTACACCGGCTTGCCGATCCTGCGGCAGGCTTGGGCGGCGCTGCGCCATGGCAACCTGACCATGGAGGTGATGTACAGCCTGGGCATCGGCACGGCGCTGCTCTCCAGCCTGCTGGCCACGGCCGGCCTGTTGCCCCACGACTTTTTGTTCTACGACACAGTCGTTCTCCTGGCCGCTTTTCTCACCCTGGGCAAGTATCTGGAGAGCCGGGCCAAGGGCCGGACCTCGGACGCCATCAAGAAGCTGATGGGGCTGCAGCCCCGGACGGCGCTGGTTTTGCGCGGGGAGCGGGAGCTGGAGGTGCCGGTCGGGGAGGTGCTGCCGGGCGACCGCATCCGCATCCGGCCCGGGGAGAAGATCCCGGTGGACGGCCGGGTGGAGGAGGGTGAGAGCTACGTGGACGAGGCGATGATCAGCGGCGAGCCGCTGCCGGTGCTGAAGCGCGGGGGCGATCCGCTGGTGGGCGGCACGATCAACAAGAACGGCATGCTGATTTTCCGCGCCGAGAAGGTCGGCCAGCAGACGCTGCTGGCCCAGATCATCGCGCTGGTGCGCGCCGCCCAGGGCAGCAAGCCGCCGGTGCAGCAGCTCGCCGACCGGGTGGTGGCCTATTTCATCCCCGCCCTTCTGACCCTGGCCATCCTTGATTTTGTCGGCTGGTACGTGCTGGCCGGCAAGGGGTTCCTGTTCGCCCTGACCACGATGATTTCCATCCTGGTCATTGCCTGCCCCTGCGCCCTGGGGCTGGCCACTCCCACGGCCGTGACCGTGGGGCTGGGCCGGGGCGCCGAGCTGGGTATTCTCATCCGCCGCGGCGAGGCCCTGGAGCTGGCCGGGAAGCTGACCACGGTCGTGTTTGACAAGACCGGCACCCTGACCCGGGGCGTTCCCCAGGTCAGCGAGGTGATCGGCCTGGGAATGGCCGAGGCGGAGCCTGCTGGGCTGGGCCGCTGCGGTGGAAAGGAATTCCCAGCACCCGCTGGCCGAAGCCATTGTGAACGAGGCGCGGGTACGCGGCCTGAACCTGGCGGCCGTCCAGGATTTCAACAGCCACGAGGGACGGGGCGTCTCGGCGCGCCTGGAGGGAAAGACGGTTCTTGCGGGCAGCCGCCGCTTCCTCGAGGAGATGGGCGTCGGCGACCTGGCGGCTGCCGAGCCGCTGCTGGAGCGGCTGGAGAGCCAGGCCCAGACCGCGGTGCTGCTGGCGGTGGCGGGGCGGCTGGCCGGCATCCTGGCCATCCGTGATCCGCTCAAGGAGAGCAGCGCCGCGGCGGTGGACTCATTCCGCCGCCTGGGGCTGCGGGTGGCTATGATCACCGGCGACAGCCGGCGCACGGCCGCCGCCGTGGCCCGGCAGCTGGGCATCGAATGGGTGCTGGCTCAGGTCCTGCCCCGGGACAAGGCGCTCGAGGTGCGGCGGCTGCAGGAAGCCGGCGAACGGGTGGCCTTTGTGGGCGACGGCATCAACGACGCACCGGCCCTGGCCCAGGCCGATATGGGCATGGCCGTGGGCAGCGGCACCGACGTGGCCATCGAGAGCGGCGACATCGTGCTCATCCGTGCGGACCTGCGCGATGCGGTGGCCGCCCTGCAGCTCAGCCGCCAGGTGATGCGGCGCATCCGGCAGAATCTGTTCTGGGCCTTCGCCTACAACACGGCCCTGCTCCCGCTGGCGGCCGGCCTCTTTTTCCCGCTGTTCGGTTTCCTGCTGCCGCCCGAGGTGGCCGGCCTGGCCATGGCCATGAGTTCGGTTACGGTGGTCAGCCTGTCGCTGCTGTTGAAACGATATTTTCCCCCGGTCCTGCGCACGGTCGGGGAGCCGGTGGCGGGGGCCGGGATTACTTGCGGAACTCTTTGAGCAGCCCGGCGGCCAGGAACCACTTGCGGTATTCCAGGCCCTGCACGTAATTGCTGATGATCTCGAGGGCTGCGGCGCGGTGCACGCCCAGCAGGTAGTCGAACTCCTTTTCCTTGGAGCGCAGGTCCTTCTGGGTATAGTTTTCGAAGTTCTTCCACACCTTCTGAGCTTTGGCGATGCGCTCGCGGTACTGTCGGTCGACCTGCTCGGATAACTTGGCGAAGGTGAAAAAGGGTTCGTCGGTGTCGCTGCCCAGATGCATGGCCGCCGGGTTGAACTGGTTTTTCAGGGCGCTTTCGGCCGTCTCGCGGCCGTAACCGTCCGGCGCCGCGCCGATGGAGAAATACCAGGGCGAATAGGCGTTGGAGTCGGGCCGGCGGAAGGCGATCCAGGCCAGGTTGGCGATTTCCTGGGGCAGGGTGTCGGATGGCTCCCGCAGCTGGGCAACAAAGGAGTACTGGGTGATGTCGGTGCAGATGGTGCGGTTGGCGGTGGCGTTGGGCGAGCCCTTGCGGTAGCGGTCAGTCAGATCGTAGTCGGTTCCCTCCAGGTGGTCGCGCAGCACGCGGAAGAAGTCGCTGAGCTGGACCTCTTTTTCGCCTTGAACGAGAAGGGGAAACGATCCGTGAGCTGGCAATCCTTGTCGGCCAGCAGGTTGGTTCCCCGCCACTGGCGCAGGACGTTTTCCATGCTCCGGTAATTGTCCGGCTCAGAGTAGGCTTTGGCGAAATCGAATTCAACGTCCGGCTCGGGGCGGTACCAGCCGCGCTTGACCGCGTAATCGACGATGTCGGGCGAACCCTGGAAGTTCTCCTTGTCGGCCAGGTCGACGCGGCCGATGGTGTAGCAGTTGGCGATGACCGCGATCTCGTCATCGGCCACCCGCTGGGCGACCCAGTGCTTGCCGCGCACCACCTGCAGCAGCCAGCCTTCGCTGCTGTCGGCGATGATATAGGTCCGGCCCGAATCGCTGTAGCCGAAATGGTCGATCAGGTCGCCGGCCAGCTTCACGGCTTCGCGGGCGCTGCGCGCCTTTTCGGCGATGGCGCGGCGCAGCAGGTAGCCGATGCCGTTGCCGACGAGCTCCGCCCGGTCCTCGCGCGAGCCGCAGGCATCGGAGGTGACCACCACCCCCTTTTCGTTGAAGAAGGAGTCGGCGTACTCCTGGTTGGGCAGCTGCAGCCAGAGGAAGCCCAGGGAGGCGCGGTTGGCGGGCAGCAACGCATCGATGCGGGCCATCAGCGCTTCGTTGCGGCGGTGATCACCGGCGTTGACCTTGAAGGCGCTGACGAACAGTTGTCCGCCGTCGTCCTCGTTGTGCCCCAGCAGCAGCGAGCCGTCGCTGGTGGCCTTTTTACCGGCAATTAGCGAAAAGCAGTTGAATTTCTGCCCGGCTGCCAGCCCCACGGCCAGCAGCACCAGCAGCAGGAACAGGGCACATCTTCTCATCATCTTCAAACTATATCACAACCCGGCCCTTTTTCAAGGCCCCGCGTTCAGCCCCTTTCCAGGACGGCGAAGATCTCCAGGTGATCGGTCTGGGGGAAGTTGTCGAGGAGTTGCAGCCGGCTCAGGGTGAAGCCCATTTTGAGAAAAAGGGCCAGGTCGCGGGCGAACGTGGCCGAGTCGCAGGCGAAGCAGACCACCGAGCGGGGCCGGTGAGCGGCCACCTGATCTATAACCGATTTGGTTATACCTTGGCGTGGCGGGTCCAGCACATAGATTTCTGCACCCGGTATCTCGCTGCGGTACAGGTCACGCTCCAGGACGGAAACGTTCTCCGCGCGGTTCGCCTTCAGGTTGGCCCGCAGGGAAAGCAGGTTGGGCGGATCGTTTTCCAGGGCCTGCACCGAGCGGCAAAAGCGGGAGAGGGGCAGGGTGAAAAAACCGGCGCCGCAGAAGAGGTCGGCAGCGCTGGCGAAACGGCGCGGCTGCAGGTACTCGGTCAGCAGCCGCTGCATGGTTTCAAGCAGAAACAGGTTGGACTGGATGAAAGCGGCGGGCGTGACCGAGTACGCGAATTCGCCCACCTGAAAGGCGAGCGGTGCGGCGGCCGCAGCCTCAACCGCTAGGCCGGTCCCCTGCCAGAGCCAGCGGCTTTCCGAGCCGTTGCCCAGCATCGTCAGCGTGCCGTCGGTTACGGCCGCTCTTTTTTTCAGCTGCAGCAGCGTGCGTTCCATGTCCTGGGGCAGCAGCAGGCAGGAGCCGATATCCACCAGCTCGTGCGAGCGCCGGCGGAAAAAACCGCCGCGGCCGTTGCGGATCTGCAGTTCGCATTTGCTGCGGTAGCGGAAAGGGGGGAGGGTATGATCTCCGGAATTTGCTCCACAGGCAGGCGGGCGATGCGCCGGAGGTTGTCGGTCAGGATCTGCTGCTTGACGCCCAGCTGCTCTGGGTAGGCGATGTGCTGGAGGTTGCAGCCGCCGCACGCCGCGTAATAGGGGCAGGGCGGCTCCTGGCGCCGGGGCGAAGGCTGCACGATGCGCAGCAGCCGGCCGCGGCCGGCTGCGGGCCGCTCGAGATCGAACTCCACGACGTCGCCGGGCGCGGTGACGGGGAATGAACACGGCCCGGCCCTGAACGCGGACGATTCCTTCGCCTCCCTTACCGATGGTCTCGACCTGGCCGATCATGGGTGTCCGTGCCGGCCGGAGCCCCGGCCTGACTGTTTCTGAATCCGTTGGGCTATTCGACGGCGATGACCACCTGTTCGTTGCGCAGCTTCTTGCTGTCGCGCACGATCAGCGTGGCGCTCTGGTTGTCCTTGGCGATTTCAACCTCGTACTCCTGGCCGCGGCGCAGGAAATTCGGGTAAAGGACGACGTCGCGGATGCGGCTCAGGCCCAGGCTGGCGGCCTTGATCTCGATGCGGGTGGTCTGGCGCAAGTCGATGGCCAGCGTGAAGGCTTCGGGCGGCAGGCTCTGCAGCTTGGGGGCGCGCAGGAAGCCGCGCTTGAGAATCTGCTTTTTCTCCAGGTTGCGGCGGCTGTCCAGGATGTAGTGCAGCGAGTTGACCGAGGTTTCCAGCGTCTTGTTCTGGTCGTTCAACTGGCCGATGGTGTTGAGCATGGCGTTCTTTTCCTGGTTGAGCAGGTCGAGCTGGTTGACCAGCTCGGCGCGGCGCGATTCCAGTTCCTTGATTTCGATCTGCAGCCGGTCGCGGGCGCTGACGGCCTGGTCGCGGGCGTCGACCAGCTCCTGCTTGACTCGGCGCTGGATCTGGTTGGGGGAGATGGCGGCGCTGCCCTGGGTGACGAAGGTGCCGTACTCCTCGCCGCTGTAAAAGTTCCAGACCTTGAAGCCGGGGATCAGGGGCTCGAACAGGGCGGTGCGCTCGATGAGCTTCATGGCCTGCTTCTTGGGAATGCCTTTCTCGTTGAGCAGGAAGTTCATGGCGATCTGGTAATGGTTTTCGCCCTTTTCCACCAGGTGCGGCCGCGGCAGCAGGGCCTCGAGCTGCTGGACGCGCTCCTGCATCTGGCCGATCTCCTGATTCTTGTCCAGGATGTCCTGCAGCATGGACTGGACGGAAACCTCCTTCTCACCGCGGATCTTCTCTTCCAGGAGTTTTTTCTGGTCGGGGGTCAGGTTGATGCCGGTGATGCCGGTCAGGTCCTTGCCGGTCTGCTTCTTGTAATCGCCCATCAGGGTGAAGACCTCGTTCTGCCTCTGCTGGATGTCGGTCTCCAGCTTCTGAATCTGCACCACCGTTTCTTCCATCTGTTTGAGGTTGCCGGAAGGCCGGTGCGGGCCGACGAGCCGGACAATGACAAAAATGGCGGCCACGATCAGCACGAACAGGATGGTATAGAGGGCGGCGGGGGGGATGCGCCGCGGCTTCGGAGCCTTGATCGGCTGGGTCTCCGTTTTGCCAGGCTGGGGAGACATGGAGAATCTGCGTTTTCTCATTTTCCATGGGTACCTCCTTGGAAAAATGCCGGTCGTTACCGGCACGCTCTCTTGTTTCTATTTTACCATAAAATCCAGCAGGGGGCAATCGCCGCGCGTTCGCTTGCAACCGGGTGCGCTTGCCGGGCGAATCCTTTTTCAGCTGGGAATTTTTTCCAGGATCCCGGCGGCGATCGTCAGGCCGGGTCCAAATTCCGCCTGGCCGTGCTGGGCTCGGGTTTCAGCGAGGGATCGGGAGGGTAAAACCTGAATTCGGCCGGATCCTTCCCGTAATCGGAGATGACCGTGTGCCGTTTTTCTATGGCTGTCCCGGCATAGATTTTTTTCAGGAATTCCCTGGTCTTGGCATCTTTTCCCTGGAGATGCAGCAGGAATTCAAGGGCAAATTCCTGGGTGTAAGAGTGCTCGGGCACGGCGGTGGCGATTTCCTGGATGAATACCCGTGGCTCAGCCATTTTCCTCAGCTTTGACAAGGTCGCTTCTTTATTTTAGCATGATCCCCGGTCTCTGCAAGCTGGCAATGAAAAAAACGAGCCGTTTCTCGCCGCGGTTGAAAGATTACGATCTGCGCGATCCGCGCAGCAAAAGGGAGTACAACGCCAAGGTCTTTGCGGCTGTGGCGCCCCGCTACGGCCGGATCACCCGCTTGCTCTCGTTCGGCCGCGACCGGGCCTGGAAGCGAATCCTGGTTGACAGTCTGCCTGCGGCAGCGCCGCTCCGAGTCCTGGACCTGGCCTGCGGCACGGGCGACCTGGCGCGCGCCCTGGCACGGAAATACCCGGCCGGCCAAATCGTGGCCCTCGATTTGAGCCCGGAGATGATCGGCCGGGCGCGCCAGGCCGGCGGACCTCTGCGCATCCGCTTCGCGCTGGCAGACATGGGCCGGGTTCCCGCTCCGGACGCTCTTTTTGACGTGATCACCGGCGGCTATGCCTTGCGCAACGCCCCGGATCTGGAAGGAGTCCTGCGGGAAATCCGGCGCTTGCTCAAACCGGGGGGAATGGGAGCCTTTCTCGATTTTTCCAAATCCGATAAAAAGGCACGCCAGGCCGTTCAGCTTTTTCTCCTCAGGCTCTGGGGCTCCATCTGGGGAATCCTCTTTCACCGCAATCCCGAAGTATACGGCTATATCGCCGCCAGCTTGCGGGTTTTCCCCGATCGCCGGGCCCTGGTCCGGATGATCGAGCGGGCGGGTTTTCGCGATGTCCGCTGCCGCCTCTTTTTTTTCGGCTTTACCGCGCTGATCACCTTCCGCCAACCGTGACCGCGGCCGCTCTCCTTGCATGTTGCCGCGGCCGGGCTTATAATGCGCTCCTTGAGGAGATGAACCATGACCCGCGATGAAGCCGTGGCGGTATTGCAGCAGCATCTGCAGAACAAGAACCTGGTCAAGCATTCGTTGGCGGTGGAGGCCTGCATGCGCGAGCTGGCCCCCCGTTTCGGCGGCGACGCGGCGGTCTGGGGGCTGGCCGGCCTGCTGCACGACCTGGATTACGAGTACACGGTCAGCCAGCCGGAGACCCACACCGGCAAAACCGTCGAACTGCTCAGGCCGCTGGGCGTGGACGAGGCGATTCTGCACGCCATCCAGTCCCACAACCGGCGGGTCGAGGCCGACCTCGCCCATGGACATCTCCCTCTACACGGTGGACCCGACCACCGGCTTTGTCATCGCCTGCGCCCTGATGCACCCGGACAAGAAGCTGCAGGCGCTGGACCTGACTTTCATCAAGAAGCGCTTCAAGGAGAAGTCGTTCGCCAAGGGGGCGTCGCGGGAGCAGATGGCCGAGTGCAGCCGCCTGGGGCTCGAGCTGGACGATTTCCTGCAGACCTGCCTGAAGGCGATGCAGGGAATCGCCGCCGATCTCGGACTCTGATGGCCGAGCTGCACACCCGCCAGTTGACCAAGATATACAACCGCGTCCGGGTGGTGGACGCCATCCGCCTGGATTTCGCTTCCGGCCGGATCACCGCCCTGCTGGGCCGCAACGGGGCGGGCAAGACCACCACCTTTTTGATGATCGCCGGCATTGTCAAGCCCGACGCCGGCGAGGTGCTGCTCGACGAGGCATGCCTCAACGAGATTCCCTCCTACCAGCGCTCGCAAAAGGGGTTGATCTACCTTCCCCAGCAGCACTCGGTCTTTCTCAAGGCCACGGTGTCCGCCAGAACCTGGCCATGGTGCTGGAGTCTGCGCCAGCCCGCCGCCGTGGCGCGGCGGCGCGCCGACGACCTGCTCGAGGAGTTCGTCCTGACCCATGTGCGCGATTCCTTCGGCTACGAGCTGTCCGGCGGCGAGAAGCGGCGCCTGGAGATCGCCCGGTCGCTGATCATGGAGCCCAAGTTCCTGCTGCTGGACGAGCCCTTCACCGGCATCGATCCCATCACCATCCTGGACCTGCAGAAACTGATCCTGCGGTTGAAGGAAAAGGGGATCGGCATCATCATCACCGACCACAACGTCAAGGACACCTTTTTCATCACCGATCGCGCCTACATCATTCACCTGGGGAAAATTCTCAGTTCCGGGCCCCCGGCCGAGATCGTCAAAGAGGAGCAAACCCGCCAACTTTTTCTGGGCAAGGATTTCCACTGGCAGGCGTGACGGTCCGGGCATGGTCGCCTCCTACCTCGACATCTCGCCGGGCGGCTGGCAGCAGACGCTTGCCTTTTTCCGCCAGCAGGTCAGCCCCTGCCAGCCTCTGCCCGCGGCGCTGCGGCGCCCGGCGGCTGGAGGGCGGCTCCGGGGTCTGCCAGGCCGGCGGCGCATTGAAGATCGCCTCCCACAACCTGCATTTCGGCGAGGAGCCGCCCATTTCGGCTCGGCGCGGTTCGGGAACGGTCTTTTTCTCCGGTTGCACCCTCAAGTGCCTGTTCTGCCAGAACTACCCCATCTCCCACCTGTTCAACGGTGAGAATTACAGCGTTGAGCAGCTGGCCGCCATCTTCCTGCAGCTGCAGAAACAGGGCGCGCACAACATCAATCTGGTTTCGCCCACGCCCTACCTCTACCATATCGTGGAGGCCCTGCACCTGGCTGCCGGCCGGGGGCTGCGCCTGCCCTTCGTCTTCAACACCAGCGGCTACGAGCGCAGCGAGGTGGTGGCCCGGCTGCGGGCCGTTGTGGACGTCTACCTGCCCGACCTGAAATACTCGGCAAGCGAGGCCGGACACAAGCTGGCCCTGACGCTGTCCGGGGCCAAGGACTATTTCGAACACGCCGTGGCGGCCATCGCCGAAATGTTCGGCCAGACCGGCGAGCTGCTCCTGGACAAGGAGGGCGCGGCCGTGCGCGGCACCATCATCCGCCACCTGATCCTTCCCGGCCAGGTGCAGAATTCGCTCGAGGTTCTGCAGACCATGGCTGAGAGCAGTTTCCGCAAAGCCTATCTCAGCCTGATGAGCCAGTATTTCCCCGCCTACCGGGCTGCCGAGTGCGCCGGCCTGGATCGTCGCCTGCGGCCAGCCGAGTACCGCCAGGTCCGGGATTTCGCCCTGAAACTCGGGATTGAGAAGGGCTGGTTTCAGGAAATATGAGACGCTTCGCCGCCCAGCGTTTGAGCTTAATAAAACACTTTAGCGAATAGAACTCTCTTCTTCGGGCTGATGTCGATTCCCTCCATACGCAGGAGCTCTTCTTTCATGATGATCCCGCCCTGGTAGCCGGACAGATGGCCGTCAACCGCTACGGCGCGGTGGCAGGGAATGATCAGGGGGAAGGGATTGGTGGCCAGGGCCTGGCCCACGGCCCGCGCCGCCTGCCGGGTCCCCAGGTGGACGGCGATGCGGCCGTAGGTGGTCACCCAGCCGCGCGGCACCTCGTACTCGGCCCGCAGCACCTTTTTCTGGAAAGGGGTGCAGCGTTCGAACGCGGCCAGCTCCAGGTCGAAGCGGATATCCGAACCCTCCAGGAAGCGGTTCAGCTGCTTCTTGAGATGGTCGATGGCCGGGCAGGTGGCTTCCAGCGCCCGCTTCGCCTCTTTCGACCGCGCGGCCAGAAAACCGGCCCCCGCCCCGGGCAGGGCGATCTGCCAGACCCGCGGCCCGGCCGGGGTCTCGAACCAGTGGATGGTCAGGCGGCCGAACCGGGAGTGCAGCGTTGTCCAGCGGCACCAGGCAGGGGTTGGCGTCGGCATGGTCGCTCAGCAGCCGCTGGAGGTTTCGGCCACGCTGGCCACGCCGCCGGCGTCGATTTCCACGACCATGTAGGTTTCGTACTCGTAGCCGTACTCGGCCAGCAGCCAGAAGGTTTTCGCGTTGATGCGCAGCAGGCCCAGGGGCACGCGCGTCAGGCTCTGCATCCCGTCGCAGTCGTCCAGGACCATTTCGCTTTTCAAAAAGTGGGGCTGGCCGTTTGCTGCCAGCTGGAACCAGCCCACCAGGCGGGAATAGCCCTGGCACTCGGGCGCAGCAAGGTTGACATAGACCTTCTCGGCTTCCGCGTAGTAAAGCGGGGCGTTGCTGCCGGCCAGGGGAGCGCGATACAGAGAGGTCAGCTTCATGGCCACCTGCTGCCGCTGCCCCGCATCCAGCGGCTGGCCCCGGTTGAGGCGGTCTCTGAGGATCACGTCCTTGTTCTCCGGATTGGTTATGAACTCCTGGACGGCTTCCGTTTCCTGGCGATTGAATTCGGAGGCCAGCAGGCCGGCCATGGTGTGAAACTCCTCGCTGTTGCTCTTGAGAACGCTGATTTTTTCCACCTGGCGGCCGCCGCTGACGGCCACTCCGATTTTCTCGGTCGGGCTGACCTGCGGGTTGGCTTTCCCTGTGCCGCCATCGCTGAGCAGCGCCCAGATGGTCCGGCACTGGAAGGGGATCTTGTCCACGCCGAGCAGGTTCAGGTTTTTGGACTGCCCGTCGCTTGCGAACAGCAGCCAGCCTTTGGCTTCCCCCTGCAGAACGCCCCACCAGGCTGCGGGAATGTCTTCGCGGCCGATGATTCTCGAGTCGAGCTGCTCCTCGGCCTGCGGCCAGGGGTTGACCCATTTCTGGCCGTCGAACACGCCGAAGGGGATGATCGCGCCGTCGCTCTGCAGGATGCCGACCATGAAGGCCGGCTGCACCGCGGCCTGCACGGTGGCGGCCACGAGGATGGCTGAAACCCAAAGGGTCAAACGCTGAATCATGAGTCCTCCCTTCGTCCGAACCTGCGGAATCCATTGATTAGTCTAGCCGATTGGTTTGCGAAAAACAATGGCTGGAGAAATGAGCGAACGGTAGCGGTCAAACGACCAGGGGGCCCCGCGTCTTGCGAAAGATCTTCTCGGCATAGCCGCCGACCACAAAATCCTTCAGCTCGCCCACTTTTTGGTAACCCAGGCGGCGGTAGAAGCGCTCGGCCCGGCGGTTGAAGGAGGAGACCAGCAGGAAGACGTTCGGCGCTTCGGAAAAAATCCGCTTTTCGGCAAAGGCCATCAGCCGGGCGCCCAGTCCCTGATTCTGGAAGGCGGGATGGACGAAAATGGACTGGATGTAGCCGCGCAGCACGCCGCGCATGTTGATCAGCAGGAAACCGGCCAGGGCGCCGTTGCGGCGCAGCACGTATTTCTCGAGGCCCGGCTGGTTGAAGATGGCCAGGCAGGTGGAGTACCCGCGCTGCAGTCTCTTCCAGGGATCGTGGCCGGCCATCAGCGCCGCGCACATCTCCTTTTCGCGGCTGCTGCGCAGCCTGCGGATGTCGCTCTTTTTTTTATTTTTTTTCATGGCCGTGACAACCGCCGGGGGAGGGTCGGGATGTTGCCTTCCCGGTTCTGGTTTGGGGAACGGCCGGCGGGGCGGCTCAGGGAACCGGCGTCTCCTCGGTCTCCAGGAATTTTTCCTTCAGCTTCTCCAGCTTGTCCACGGGGATGTACTGGCTGATGGTGCCGCACTGCAGGCAGACGTAGGCGCGGGTGCGGAAGCCGCCGACGGTGAATACGCCGCTGGGCACGAACGTGTTGGCCGCGGTGCCGAAGTAGCCGAAGCAGATGTCCTTGTTGCCGCAGGCCGGGCAGTGGAACCCTTCCTCATTGGCCATACCGGTCCTCCTTTTGCCATTATATCTGCAAACGGGTCATTTGCCAATACGGGAATGGGGCGGCCGGGGTTTGCAGATTTTTCCGATTTTTTCTATAATCGCTTTTTCCATATCTTTGCAAGGAGTGGCCATGAACATCTACATTGTCATCATTCTGATTTACCTGCTCGGCCTGACCGTCATGAACTTCTGGAAATCGCGCCAGGTCAAGAGCCAGGACGACATGATGGTAGCCGGCCGTTCGCTCTCGGTCACGCGCATGGTCTTCACCCTGGTCTGCACCTGGATCGGCTCGGGCACGTTCGTGGCCGGCGCCGAGTTCGCCTCCAAGGCGGGCTGGAGCGCCATGTGGCAGCCGGCCGGCGCCTACCTGGGCATCATCGTCATCTACTTTCTGGCCGCCAAGATCCGCACCTTCGGCCAGTACACGGTGGGCGACATCCTGGAGGTGCGCTACGGCACCCTGGCCCGGGTGGTGGGCGCCATCGCCATAATGATCTCGTTCGTGACCATCGTCTCCTACCAGTTCCGCGCCGGCGGCTACATCCTCAACGTCATTTCCGACGGCTCCATTTCCGTGGCCCAGGGCCAGTTCATGGCCGCGCTGTTCGTGATCCTCTTCACCGCCATCGGCGGCATGATCGCCGTGGCCAACACCGACCTGCCCAACGGCATCATCATCGTCTCTGCGACCATGATCTCCACGCCGCTGGTGATGCTGGCCGCGGGCGGCTGGCAGGGGATCAAGGCCGTTCTGCCCGCCTCCCATTTCCAGGTCATCTCCTCCCAGTTCGGCGGCAACCCCTACCTGAAAATCCCGGCCATCGCGCTCTCCACCTTCCTGCTGCTCATGGGCGTGCAGAGCATGTACCAGAAGTTCTACTCGGCCCGCACGCCCCGCGACGCCAAGCGGGCCGTGGGCCTCTGGCTGATCGGCACGGTCATCGTCGAGAGCGTGGTCATCGCCATCGCCGTTTTTGCCAGCGCCCACTTCTGGAAGGAGATCCTGCTTTTCGCCCAGACGGGCGGAAAAGAGGGCATCGCCCCGGCCTCGGTGGTGCTGCAGGCGGCCAAGAAGATGATCCCCCTGCCCGTGGGCGTGCTGCTGCTGGGCGCGGCCACGGCCGTGGTCATCTCCACCGGCATGAACTACCTGCTGTCGCCCACCACCACCATCATGCGCGACGTCTACCACCGCTTCGTCAACCGCGAGGCCTCCCAGCGCAAGGTGATCCTGATGCAGAAGGGATTCATCGTCCTGGTGGGCGTGGCGGCCTACCTGCTGGCCGTGGGCATGAAATCGGTGCTGGAGAACGCTTACTTTGCCTACACCATCTACGGCGTGGCCATCACCCCGGCGCTGATCGCCGCCCTGGCGTCCAGGCGGGTGACCAGAATGGCCGGCCTGATCTCGATCATTTCCGGCACGGCGACCGCCTTTTTGCTCAAGATCGCCGGCTTTGTCTGGCCCTCGATCATGCGGCCGCTGGGCGACGCCAACGCCGACCCGTTCGGCATCCCGCTCATCTACCCGGCCCTGGCCGTCTCCCTGCTGAGCCTGCTGGTAATCTCCCTTTTCACCAGGCCGCCCGCGCCCGAAGTGATCGCCCGGCTCTTTCCCAAGGATAAATAGTTGCTCCTCGCCCTCAAGATCGCTTCCCTGGTCCTGGCGCTGATCCTGCTCCTGCGCCTGAAGGTGGACCTGGCCCTGGCCGTCGTGCTGGTCACGGCCTACACCATGCTGATTTTCCGGGTCAGCCTGCAGGCGGCAGCCCAGGGAACGGCCCGGATCCTGAGCGAACCGAGCAGCCTGCAGCTGCTGCTGATCGTTGTCCTGGTGCAGTACATCGGCGCCATCCAGAAGAGCCGGGGCATGTTCGACCGGCTGATCCGCTCGCTCAACACCCTGATCCGCGACCGGCGGCTGGTGGCCATGGTGGCGCCGGCCCTGGTCGGCCTGCTGCCCATGCCCGGCGGCGCCCTGGTGTCGGCGCCGCTGGTCGAGGTTTCCACCCGCAACATGCGCCTCAAGCCGGCCTTCAACGCCTTCCTCAACTTCTGGTTTCGCCATGACTGGGAACTGGTCTGGCCGCTCTATGCCCAGCTGCTGCTCTTCCAGGCCATGTCGCGCATCCCCCTGCGCAGGATCATCCTCTACCAGTTTCCCTTTTCGCTGCTGCACATCACCACCGGGACGATCGTGGCCTTCCTCTACTTCGGCCGGCACCGCATCGGCCGCGAAGCGCCGGAACCGGGAAACGGCCTCAAGGATGCGCCGCGGGATTTCCTGGCCGGCACCTGGCCGCTGCTGCTGGTCATTTTGCTCTTTTTCCTCACCGTGCCGCTCTGGCTGGCCCTGATCGGCGTGGCCCTGCTGCTGAGCGTGCTGAAGCGGGCGCGGTTGGGGGAGGTGCGCGACATCTTTTTGTCCCGGACCATGGTGCGCAGCGTGCTGGTGATCGTTGCCGTGCTCGTCTTCCAGAAAATGATCCAGATTTCCGCCGCGTTTGCGGCCCTCAAGAGCCTGCACGTTTCCCTGGGCCTGGTGGTGCTGTTCATCTTCCTGGTCTCCTTCACCCTGGGCTTCCTGACCGGCGTCAACACCGCTTACATCGCCATCGCCTTCCCGGTCATCCTGCCCCTGATCCAGGGCATGCCCAACTATTTTTACCTCGCCCTGTACGTCTACGTCATCGGCTACGCCGGCATCCTGGTCTCGCCCCTGCACCTCTGCCTGGTGCTGACCAGCGAGTATTTTTGCGCGCCCATGACCGCCGTGTACCGCTACATGGTGTTCCCGGTTGCGGCCATGATTGCTCTTTCCACGCTGCTGGTGCTGGTTCTTTAGCCGGAGGAGAAGTTGAATAATCGCCGGCAATAATGCTATAATGAACGACTAAATTATGGACGCCCAAATCCCGTCACCGAAATGAAGAGAGCAGACAATAGCAAAATCGGAATCCCGACCTGCTTCTCCGACTGGGAGGTTCCAAATGACCGCGAACTCTGAGCTCCGGACCCGTCGTTCTCAGGCCCGCCCCCGGACCGCGGCGGCCTTTTCCTCAGGGCCCTGACGGCCGCCCTGGCCCTGGCGATGCTGGCCGCCTGCGCGACGATGGGCGGCATCACCAAGAGGACGGCGGATTCGCCCGCGCATCCCTGGGCAGCGCCCGCCAAGGAGGGGAAGCCGCCGGCGCCCCTTCCTTCCCCGCAGATTCCCGCCGAGCTCCAATCCGCGGGACGGGCCTGGACGCTCAGCGACATCGTCGATGTCGGCCTGTCCAACAATCCCCAGAGCCGGGCGGCCTGGAACGCCGCGCGCGCCGCCTCGGCCGCCGTGAGCATTTCCCAGGGCGCCTATCTTCCCCTGATCGACGCGACTCTCCCCGCCACCAAGCAGAAGATGGCCTTCGCCGGCGGCCGGTTCATCGTCGACCAGATGACCTTGACTCCCACGGCCAGCCTGAGCCTCCTGCTTTTTGATTTCGGGGGACGTGAGGCCGGCATCCAGTCGGCGCGACGGGCCCTGGAAGCGGCCAACTGGACCCAGAACGCCGTCCTCCAAAACGTCATCCTCCAGATCGAGAGCGTCTATTACCAATACCTTGCCGCACGGGCCCTCCTCGACGCCCAGGAGACAAACCGCAAGGGCGCCCAGGCCAACTACGATGCCGCGAACGCTCGCCACCAGGCCGGGGTCGCAACCATCGCCGACGTCCTCCAGGCCAAGACCGCCCTCTCGACGATCGACCTCCAAATCGTGACGACGCGCGGACTCATCCAGACGCTCCACGGGGTTCTGGCCAACTCGATGGGGCTTCCGGCCAACACGGCCTTCGATATCGCCGAGGGGCTTCCCGAGGACATCCCGCTGGCTGCGGTCGCCAAGCAGGTCGACCTCTGCATTAAAGACGCCGAGGCCAAGCGCCCCGACCTGGCGGCCTCACGCGCCCTGGTCCGCGAGGCCGAGGCCGGTATCCGGCAAGCCCGGGCGACGCTTTTCCCGGCCTTCTCGCTGAGCGGCAACATCGGCCGCATCTACTACCAGGGCAACCCGGTCTCGAACCCCTTCTACTCGATCTCCATTTCGCTCAACCTGCCTTTTCTGTTCGGCCTCCAGGAATACGCAGGTCCTGGCGGCTAAGGCCCAGGCCGAGGCGGCCCGAGACCAGATGACGGAGCTCGGCCGGGGGATCGAGCTCCAGGTCTGGACGAGCTACTACGGCCTCAAGACGTCGGAGCAGAAAATCCGGACCGCCCGGGACCTCCTCGAAAGCGCCAAGGCTTCACATGACGTGGCTCTCGGCCGCTACAAGGAGGGCGTCGGCAGCATCCTCGACCTGCTGGCCGCAGAGACCGTCCTCGAAAACGGCAGGGTCCAGCTCGTCCAGGCCAAGTCCGACTGGTTCCTGGCCCTGGTCCAGTTCACGCATGATACGGGAGCCCTGGAGCCGCCAGCGGCGCCGGCCAAACCCGGCCTCCCGTCGAGTTCCGAGAAAGGAGATCGCAGGCCATGAAGACTTCCCTTTTCAAGTTCATCAGACTGGCATCGTCAGCAACGGCGGTCGCGGCGGTCCTTTGGGCCGGGGCCTGCTCGTCCTCCGGGAATAAAACGTCCGGAAGGGCTAGCGCCGGAAGTCCCGTGTCCGTGGCCCAGGTCGTGCAAAAAGACGTGCCGCTCGAGATCGCCTCCGTCGGCCGGGTCGAGGCCATAGCGACGGTCTCCGTGAAGGCTCAGGTCGGAGGAGAGGTCACGGGCGTCTATTTCAAGGAGGGCCAGGCCGTAAGGAAAGGAGACCGGCTGCTCACGATCGACCCGCGGCCTTTCGAGATCGCCCTGAAGCAGGCTGAATCCCTGCTCGAGAAGGACCGGGCGCTCCTCCGGAATGCCCAGGCCGATGCCGCTCGCTACGCGGACCTCGTCCAGAAAGATTACGTGACCAAGGAGCAGTACGATACACTCCTGGCCAACCGGGACGTTCTCACCGCCGCGGTCAAAGCCGACGAAGCCAGCGTCGCCAACGCCCGCCTGCAGCTCGATTACTCGACCATCCGGTCGCCGATCGACGGCCGGACCGGAAGCCTGATGATCGACGCGGGCAACATCATCAAGGCCAACGACGTGGGCCCGGCCATCGTGATCTACCAGACGACGCCCATCTATGTCTCGTTCTCGGTCCCTGAACAGCACCTGCCCCGGATCAAGGAGTTCATGGCCAAGGAGCAGCTGAAGACGGTGGCCATCCCGACCGCGAACGGACAGCCGCCCGTGGCGGGAGTCCTGACTTTCGTCGACAACGCCATCGACCAGGCCACGGGGACGATCATGCTCAAGGCGACCATGGACAACCGGGACGGGGCCCTCTGGCCCGGCCAGTTCCTCAACGTCCGCCTGACGTTGACCACGGAGCAGGGCGTCGTCGTTCCGTCCCAGGCCGTCCAGACCGGGCAGGCCGGTCAGTACGTCTACGTCGTTAAAGACGACATGACCGCCGAAATGAGGCCGGTCAAGGTCGAACGGGCTTACGGCGAGGAATCCGTTATCGCCGAAGGTCTGAAGCCCGGGGAACGCGTGGTCACGGACGGGCAGCTTCGCCTCGCTCCCGGCGCGCGGGTCGAGATCAAGACCGGCCGCTAGGAGGGAAGGCGCCATGAATTTTTCGGAAATTTTCGTCCGCCGGCCCGTGATGACGACGCTGCTGATGTCGGCGCTCCTCATCTTCGGCATCCTGGGCTACCGCCTCCTCCCGGTCAGCGACCTCCCGAACGTCGATTTCCCGACCATCCAGGTCTCCGCCGGACTGCCCGGCGCAAGCCCCGAGACCATGGCCGCAACGGTCGCGACACCTCTCGAGAAGCAGTTCTCGACGATCCAGGGCCTGGACTCCATGACCTCGACCAACCAGCTCGGCCTGACCCAGATCACGCTCCAGTTCACCCTGAGCCGCGAACCTGGACGCCGCGGCCCAGGACGTCCAGGAGGCCATCGCCGTTGCCGCCCGCGCTAGCTGCCGCAGAACATGCCCACGCCGCCCGTCTACCAGAAGGTCAATCCGGCCAACACGCCGATTCTCTTCCTGCTCCTCAAGCTCTGAGGCCCTGCCCCTCTCGACGCTCGACGACTACGCCCAGACCATGATGGCCCAGCGCATCTCGATGGTGAACGGCGTGGCCCAGGTGGCCGTCTACGGGTCGCAGACGTACGCCGTCAGGATCCAGCTCGACCCCGACGCCCTGGCCTCGCGGGGCATCGGCATCGACCAGGTCAGCCACGCGGTCCAGGCCGGGAACGTGAACCTGCCGACGGGGACCCTCTACGGCCCCAACCGGGCCTTCACGGTCCAGTCCAACGGCCAGCTCAACAACGCCGCCGAGTACCGGGACCTCGTCGTGACCTACCGGAACGGCTCGCCGGTCCGGCTGAAGGACCTGGGCCGGGTCATCGACAGCGTCCAGAACGACAAGGTCGCGGCCTGGGCCTACAAGGGCAAGTCGCACGAGCGGGCGGTCATGCTCGCGATCCAGCGGCAGCCGGGAACGAACACGGTCGCTGTGGCTGGCGCCGTCAAGAAACTCCTGCCCCTCTTCCGCTCCCAGCTCCCGGCCTCGGTCGACTTCCAGATCCTCTTCGACCGGTCGGAGTCCATCCAGGCCTCGGTCAACGACGTCGAGGTTCACGCTCATCCTCGCCCTCGATCCTCGTCGTCTTCGTCATCTTCTTCTTCCTGAGGAGCGTCCGGGCGACGCTCATCCCCAGCCTGGCCCTGCCGTTCTCGATCGTCGGGACGTTCGCCGTGATGCAGCTCCTCGGCTACAGCCTCGACAACCTGTCCCTCATGGCCCTGACCCTGTCGATCGGCTTCCTGGTCGACGACGCCATCGTCATGCTGGAGAACATCGTCCGCCACCAGGAGATGGGCGAGCCGGTCTTCGAGGCGACGCTCAAGGGCTCCAAAGAGATCGGCTTCACGATCGTGTCGATGACCCTGTCGCTGGCCGCGGTCTTCATCCCGATCCTGTTCATGGGCGGGATCCTGGGCCGGCTGTTCCACGAGTTCGCCATCACCATCGCCGCGGCGGTCCTCTTTTCCGGGTTCGTCTCCCTGACTCTGACCCCGGCCATGGCCAGCCGCCTCCTCCGGGCGCCGGGCCAGGAAAAGCACGGGGCCCTGTACATTGCGGCCGAAAAGACCATTCAGGCCGCGCTCGATTTCTACCGGGTCACCCTGGCCTGGGTGTTGCGGCGCCGGCGCGCGACGCTGGCCTTCTCGGCGCTCATTCTTATCCTGACCGTCATCCTCTTCATGAAGATCCCGAAGGGCTTCATCCCCAGCGAGGATTCGGGTCTGCTCGTGGGCGTCACCGAGGCCGCCCAGGGCATCTCCTTCCAGGCCATGACCGAGCACCAGGCGAAGGTGGCCAAGGTGGTCCAGGACGATCCCAATATCGAGTCCTTCGTCTCGTCCGTCGGCGGCATCGGGGCCAGCAATGCGGGCCGCATGTTCGTCCGCCTGAAGCCGCGCGGCCAGAGGCCGCTCAAGGCGGACGCGGTCATCGAGAGCCTGCGGCCGAAGCTCTTCGGCATCACCGGCATCAACACCTTCCTCCAGAACCCGCCGCCCATCACCGTCGGCGGGCGTTTCACCAAAAGCCTCTACCAGTTCACGCTCCAGAGCCCCGAGGTCAATACCCTCTACAGCGGCGCGGCCCGGTTCGAAAGCCAGATGCGCGCCATGCCGCTCCTCCAGGACGTGACGACCGACATGCAGCTTCAGAATCCCGAGGTCACGGTCGAGATCGACCGGGACAAGGCCCTGGCCCTGGGCGTCACGCCCTTCCAGATCGAGGACGCCCTCTATTACAGCTACGGCTCCCGCCAGGTTTCGACGATCTACGCCGCCAACAACCAGTACTACGTGATCATGGAGCTCGAGCCCCAGTATCAGAACGACCCGTCCCAGCTCTCCAAGCTCTACATCCAGTCGGCGACGGGGAGGCTCGTGCCCCTCGATTCCGTGGCGCGCCTGAACCAGACGGTCGGGCCGCTGACGGTCAACCACCAGGGCCAAATCCCCTCGGTCACGGTCTCCTTCAACCTCAGGCCGGGCGTCTCGCTCGGCCCGGCCGTGGACGAGATCACGCGCCTGGCCCGGGAGACCCTGCCGACCTCGGTCAGCACGAACTTCCAGGGCGCGGCCCAGGCCTTCCAGTCCTCGATGAGCGGGCTCGGCTTCCTCCTGCTGATGACCATCGTCGTCATCTACATGATCCTGGGCATCCTCTACGAGAGCTTCATCCATCCGCTGACCATCCTTTCGGCCCTGCCGTTCGCCGGGTTCGGGGCCCTGGTGACGCTCTTCCTCTTCCGGACCGAGCTCAGCATCTACGCCTTCGTCGGAGTGATCATGCTGGTCGGGCTGGTCAAGAAGAACGGCATCATGATGGTCGACTTCGCCCTGGCCGCCGAACGCGGGGAGGGCAAGAAGGCCGAGGACGCCATCTTCGAGGCCTGCCTGATCCGCTTCCGGCCGATCATGATGACGACCATGGCCGCCCTGTTCGGGACGCTGCCCATCGCCATCGGCTTCGGGGCAGGGGCCGAATCGCGGCGCCCGCTGGGGCTGGCGGTCGTCGGCGGCCTGCTGTTCTCGCAGCTGGTCACGCTCTATGTGACGCCGGTCATCTACATTTCCTTCGACAACCTCCGCAAGCGGTGGGGCAAAGCCGGCGGCAAACAGCTGGCGGCCGAGTCTTTAAAAGCCAGTCAGCAGGGAGTATGATGATCAGGACGCATCATCAAGACGGACAAAGGAGGGGAACATGAAACGCAGGACATTCGTCAAGGGCGCCGCGGCGGCCGTGCCCACGCTGGCCGCCCTGGGCCTTCGTGATTTCGGGTTCGCCGAAGAGCTGCCAGCCGATCGCACTTCCGCAGCCCGAAACGGACGGCGGCAAGTCCTTGCTGGCGGCCCTGTGGGGTCGCAAGACCTCCCGCAACATCAGTCCGGACCCGCTTCCGCCGCAGGTCCTCTCGAATCTCCTCTGGGCGGCGTTCGGAGTGAACCGGCCGGAAGGGCTCATGAGAGGCAAGCCGGGACGGACGGCCGCTTCGGCCAGCAACTCGCAGGAAATCGACCTCTACGTCGTGCTGCCGCAGGGCGTTTACCTCTACGAGGCGCTGCCGCACCGGCTCGTTCCGGTCGCGGCCGGAGATTTCCGGGCGCGGGCGGGCAGAGGAAACGCGGTGCAAGCGCCGGTCAATATCTTCTATGTCGTGGACCTGGCGAAATACGTTGTCGCGGGACAGCCGGACCGCCGTATTTCCGATCCGGAGGTCCAGAAGTCCTATTATTTTGTCGCCACGGGCCTCATCGCCTCGAACGTTTACCTGCTGGCGGCCGCGCAGGGATTGGCGGCCTGGTTCCACAACTGCGACAAGGAAAACACGGTCAAGGAATTCAAGCTGCGGCCGGAGCAGCACGTGCTCTTCGCCCAGACCGTGGGTTACCCGGCGAAGGTATAGACCGGACCGCCGCCCGGGGAAGAGAAGCCGGAGGAGACCCTTCCCCTAGTTTTGGCCTTTCTTCGGGAAGAACTTCACGACGTAGATAATCCCGAAGATCAGCATCAGGCCCCCCCACCAAACCCCGGCGTGGAGCTTGGCCAGGACCACCTGATGGGTGGGAGGAATGAACAGTCCGTAGATGCCGGCGCCCAGGATCAGCGCCCCGTAGACGACCAGGACGATGCCGATGAAAAACCAGATCGACATGGCGTGGGTTTCGACATGCCCGTGGGCTTCTTGGTGTTCGCGCTGTTCCATGATCCCGCCTCCTACCAGAAGATGATGTTCAGGACAATGAACGCGGCAAAGACGACGCCCGCCCAGAAGATGGGCCGCTGATAGAGCTTATAGTGCCCTTCCGACGGCAGCTCGGTGCAGCCGCGCACGAGGCCCACGAGCTCGCTCTCCGGCTTGGGCTTGGTCGCCCAGCTGACCACGATCGTGACGATGGCCGCGATCGATCCACGACCAGAGGGCCCGGTACATGTTCTCCGACATGGCCTTGGCGTTGGGCGAGAGGGCGATGATGGCCAGAGCCTTCGGGTTGAGCTTGACCCAGAGCCACATGCCGATCGAGGAGAGCGTCCCGGCCAGGAGCCCCCAGAAGCCGCCGGCCGACGTGGCCCGCTTCCAGAGCATGCCGAAGAGGACCGTGGCCAGGAGCGGCGCGATGAAAAAGCTGAACAGCGCCTGGACGTAGTCCATGATGCTCGCGAACTGCATGACGAGGTAGGCCGTGCCGATGCTGATGAGTACCCCCAGGATCGTGGCCCAGCGGCCGACCCTGACCAGGTGTCCGTCGGTCGCTTTCTTGTGGAGATGGCCTGTAGATGTCGTAGGTCCAGACCGTGGCGAAGGCGCTGACGTTCCCGGCCATGCCCGACATGAAGCCGGCGATGAGGGCGGTGATCCCCAGTCCGAGCAGCCCCGGCCCGGCGTAGCGGGCCAGCATCAGCGGCAGGACCTCGTTATAGCTGTGGGCGCCCGTGGCCACGGCCTGCGATTCGCCGACCAGCCCGGGCATGACGGCCAGGCCGAGGAGGCCGGGCAGGATGACGATGAACGGGACCATCATCTTGAAGCCCGCGCCGATGATCGGGGCCATCTTGGCCGCGCGCAGGTCCTTGGCCGCAAGCACGCGCTGGACGACCAGGAAGTCCGTCGTCCAGTAGCCGAAGGAGATGACGAAGCCCAGGCCGAAGACGATGCCGGTCCAGTGGATACCCATCGGGTTCCCGGAGAAGGAGCCGATGCTCCGCCACAGGTGGGTGAGGTCGGCCCCGGCGAAATTGTGCTGGATGCGGGCCACCATCTTCGACCAGCCGCCGGCCTCGATCAGGCCGACAATGGGGATAAGGAGGGCGCCGGCCCAGATGAGGACGAACTGCAGGACCTCGTTGAAGATGGCCGAAAGGAGGCCGCCGAGGGCGACGTAGATAGCGACGGTGATCGAGGAGACCCAGATGCTGAAGTGGATGTCCCAGCCCAGGACGACCTTCATGACCAGGGCCATGGAGTACATGTTGATGCCGCTCATGAGGACGGTCATGAAGCCGAAGGAGACGGCCGACAAGGCCCGGCTCGAGTTGCCGAAACGGAGCTGGAGGTAGCCCGGCACCGAGTGGGTTTTCGAGATGTAATAGAACGGCATCATGATGATGGCCAGGAAGAGCATGGCCGGGATGGCCCCGATCCAGTACCAGTGGGTGGCCAGGATGCCGTACTGGTAGGCGGCGGCCGACCAGCCCATGAGCTCGAGCGCGCCCAGGTTGGCGGCCAGGAAGCTCAGCCCCGCGATCCAGGACGTCATCTTCCGGCCGGCCATGAAGAAGTCGTTGCCGGTCCGGGTGAAGCGTTTCAGGTAGAAGCCGATGCCCAGGACCAGGGCGAAATAGAAGGTGATGATGACGATGTCGATCGTGCCCAGCGAAACGATATGTGCGGAGGCTCGCATGCGTTTCTCCTCGGTTGGGAAAATATACCTTTTTCCGGCCGCCCCTGTCAATCACCCCGGGATTTTTTCGGCTGCGGCTGGCGCAGCGCGCGCTTCGATATTGCGACAGCCGCGTTTCTCCGCCTTTTTCTCCAGCGCCTGAATCGCCCGCTTATCCAGATCCACAGCGTAGACTTTTCCCTCGGGACCGACTGACTCGGCTAAAGAGATCGTATGAAAGCCAGGCCCGCAGCCGATGTCGGCCGCCACCTGGCCATTCGCGACGTACGGTTTGGTCAGTCGGCGAGGCGGAAGAAACAGCCGTCTGAACAGGTTGTCATTCACGAAAAGCGGAAATTGCTTGTCCCGTTTTTCCTTGCTCTTCGCCATTTTTTTGGACCTCCCTCCAGTCCCGATTCGTGTCTCCTCCGGCACGCGTGAACGCAGATCTGTTTGATGATAGCGCCGGCTGCGGATCCTGGTCAAGAGGAAACCGGCTTGACATTCATTTTTGTTCCCAGTAGATTGAGAGAAATTGTTTAAAAATAAGGAATCATCAGCTTAATCGCAGGAGGGAAAAAAGATGCCGAACAAGAGAACAACTCATCGCAGCTCCACGGGCACCAAGCTTTTCGCCGTTCGCGACAGCAAGGGGCGGTTCAAGGACATCCAGACCTTAAAGCGCGCCCGTGCCGTGGATAAAAAGCGCTCGAGCAAAGCCGGAAAAGCGGCGAGGCAGAGAAAAGCAAACTGGCCGGTAGCCAAAAAAGGCAGATAAGAATTTTCTCGGCCGCGGATTCCAGTCAAGGGGAAACCGGGCTTTTTCAACTTCGTTCGTGTCGTTGACACCGATCCTCCTGCAGGGGAGGACGAAAGAAGAGCCAATCAAAACGGCAGTTTGCGCAGAAAGACTTTCCCCCCGTTGATGATGAGAATGGGTTTGCGCAGCACGGCCAGGTCCTTGACCGGATTGTCCGTATAGGCGACCAGATCGGCATCCAGGCCAGGTTTGAGCGCGCCTTTGGCGGACGAGATTCTCAGGCACTCCGCCGACAATGAGGTGGCCGAGCGGATCGCTTCCAGGTTCGAGAGACCCGTGGACGCCAGCTGAATGACCTCGTCGATGACCGAGGGTTCGTCTCCCGCGTAACCCGAGTCCGCTCCGGCGACAACGGGGACTCCGAGCCGGCTGGCTATCGCAACCGCCCGGCTGCCGCACTCGAGCAACTGCTTCAGTCTCGGTGCGAGCGCCCGCTCTTCGGGCGGGGCATTGGGCCCCGGGCTGATGGTGAATCCGTAAAGCGTCGGGACGAAGCAGACGCCCCGGTCTCGCATCAACCTCAGCGTCGGTTCTGTTATCAAGGAACCGTGTTCGATGGTGCGCACGCCGGCATTGACTGCCGCCGTAACGCCCTCGTCCGAATAGGCATGGGCCGCAGCCGGCAGACCCAGCCGTGCGGCCTCCGCGACCGCCGCTCTCAGTTCCTCGTCGTTGAGGTTGCGCGTGCCCGGATCTGTTTCCAGGATACCGGCGCGTTCGTTGGCAAAGACCTTGATCCAATCCACGCGGCGGCCGGCAATGGCCCGGACCATGCGGCGGGCGCCGTCGGGACCGATACGTTCTAGGTTCCTGAGATCATCGAGAGCCGGATGATCCAGGAAAATCGTCGTAATATCAGGCTTGAATCGGACCGGACTGGCCAGCACCGGATACCCCGCGGCGAGGATGGTCGGGATGTCCGCGTCGCCGCGGATGTGCAGCGCGCGCAGGCCGACGTCGGCATAGCCCCTGGTGAACATGCTGCGCGCGGTGGTTATGCCGAGAGACAGCATGCGCCGGGCCGCGTCTATGCCCTCCAAATGGACATGCGCATCGATGAGTCCCGGCAGCACCCAGGCCCCCCGCAGATCGATCCTCTCGCCGGGCATGGTCGCGGGAACGGAGGAGATGCTTTGGATTTTCCCGTCGCGCAACACAATCGTCTGGTCAAGTACCGGTGCAGCGCTGAGCGGATTGACGACATTGGCGTGTTCCAGGATAAGGGTCTGGCTTTTTCGGGCGAAGGTCAGACTCGAACAAACGACCAGGACCAACAAGACCGCGGCAACTCGCGTTTTCATGGTATTTCTCCTCTTTTAGGTAAAGGATACTCCAGGCGACTCTTACAGCGACTTTAGTTCAGCGACCAGGTCTGCCAGCAGTTCCTTTACGGTTACGATCTTCTTGATCCGGTAGGCATTTTGGCCGCAGAAGATGAGCCCGTTCTTCACATCACCCAAATAGGAATTCAGTAGCACCTTGGCGATGCAGTAATTGGCTTTGTCGGCCTTGCAAGCGGTCAGGCAGCGGTAGGGGCATTGGACCGTCAGTCTTCCCGGGCTTCCAGATCCTTTAATAAAATGATTGCGGATGGCCCGGCCGGGCATGCCCACCGGGCTGTCGATAATGACGATGTCCTCTTCTTTGGCGTCCAGGTAGGCCTGCTTGAATTCAGCGGAGACATCGCACTCCACGGTGCAGACGAAACGGGTCGCCATCTGCACTCCCGAGGCGCCCAGGCGAAGCATGCGGGCGATGTCGCGGCCGTCAAAGATGCCGCCGCCGGCGATCACCGGGATTTTGCGGCCGTATTTATCCTCATAACCTTCACCGCTTCCAACAGTCCGGGCAAAAGGCGATCCAGGGAGAATTCCTGCGGCTGTGCCGAGTTGCTCCCTCGAAAAGCCAAGGTGCCCGCCGGCCAGCGGCCCCTCCAGAATGAAGGCGTCGGCGGTCCGCCCATAGCGCTTGTCCCAGACGCGCAGGATCAACTCCGCCACTCGGGCCGAACTGACGATGGGCACGAGGTTCACGGCCGGGTCGGGGACCAGCTCGGGCAGTGTGGTCGGCAGGCCGGCGCCAAAGACGATGATCTTGATTCCCTCGGCAACGGCAGTCACGATCAGGTCGTTGACGTTACTCAGCGCGCCCATGAAGTTTACGGCGACCGGGCCGGCGGTCATTTTTTTTACCTTATGGATCTCACGGATCGAGCGCTTCACGGGATATCCTTTCATATTCGCTTTAACGAGGCGACAAAATCGCCCAGGCCGATGCTTGACAGCGTGCCGATTCCCCCTTCGTTGGCCACGGCGGAAGCCAGTGAGGAAAGGGAGACCCTGCACGCCCATGCCGCCCTGGACGATCGGGATGTCAGCCGTTACATTGCCAATTTGCAGTTTGGGGATTTTCATTCAGGCCTCATATTTTTTGACCACGGGACACAAGTATGACGTATTTATGCGGCTGATTCAAGAGGAAATCCGGGAAAAAGGAGTCAGGTCATGAAAATTGACGCGTTTGCTGGCAGCCGATTTGAATGATCGGATAATGGTGGGCAATATTACAAGCACCGTCCCTCGGTTCCTCGTTGAATGAGCGGTGTCTGTGTGATGCGAGCGTGACGGGGTGCCCGCCGGGTTATTTACGGTCGATTTCGATGTTTTCCTTTTTGCCGCTGTTGGAGACGGCGATCATGATGCCGAAGCCGATCAACATGATGACTCCGATCAATGTCCAGGCAATGCCGATTCTGGCCAAAATTTTCATTTTCCAGAGCGCGGCCAGAACTCCACCGATGAGAATAATATAACCGAGAAAATACATGCGGATCCATTTCATCATGAGCCTCCCATGGAATGGATATATATGGATAACATCACTGAATGCCTCGGAAGACCTCGGCATAGTGATGATATCCCTTGAAAGGATTTTATGAAAAAACTTGTGAATTTGCAATAGGGGAGCCAGGGACGGTGCTTGCGATTTTGCCTACGAATTTACAAGATTGCAAGCACCGTCCCCAGGTTTCAGCGAGGCCGCTGGCGAGCCCAGATCTGTCCGGATTTCGCTGACGTCATGCAGTCGCTAAGCTCGCACAGATTCTGAATGGTGGTAGTAGGCACTCCATTTTTTTTTACATGAATTACAGCGAAAGACATCTGTGATCACCCGGTCTGCCCTTAAATATTGAAGAACTTTCTGAATGGGGAAACGTCCAAAAACAATCGCTATGCTTAGAATGCCAATTCCAGCCAATGTGGGGCCGTAGGTCCATCGAATAGCGCCTCTATCCCCCTCTATCCAAGTCGAAATGGCCATCCATAAGGGAAATCCTATTACCAGGATACTTAGCAAACCCCATCCAATCACCCCAAGCAGCGATGAAATTTGTCTGCCTGTTTTCTTATCCACAGTCCCACTTTCAACAATTCCTTTGTCATTTCCGCAAAATGGACATTTTTCCAATAAAGTGATTTCTCTTCTGAATGGTCTGGTGAGCGCAATCAGTCCCACCAGCCACCCATAACCAATGAACATGGTAATAATGGTTGCGGCGGCCCAGCCTTTTTGCCCCTTTTTTTTTGCTTTGGAATACAGGTATATTGGAAGCAAAATGAAAAAACCTGCTAAGATTAATCCCGCACCAATGACCTCAAATATATTGCTTCCATTCATTATGAACCGAGCTTACCCATATACAGTCTCAATGTCAATCACCGTCCCCAGAGGTTTTCTCAAAAATGAAATTTGGGTTTTAGAAGATAGCCTGATAGAATGACAAGCGGTGAGCCACACTCGCAACAAAAAAAAATAAAATACACGAAAGACGCGTTTCGTCCGTCGATATCGGTGAACACCATGAAGCATGATCGACCAGGAGAAAACAGGGATGCCCGCTGGCGGCTCGAGAAGGACTACAAAAGCGAAAAACCGCGGCTCCTGGCCCGTTTGCGCGCCGCCGGACGCAGTCTGGAAGAGGCCGAGGATTTGGTGCATGACGTCTATGCCGAAACCCTGGCGCGCTTGCCCTTGGTGGACAACATCCGCAACTTGCCGGCCTGGATCAATTCACTGTTCACCCGGCGGCTGATCGATGCCTGGCGGCATGAGAAGGTACGTAAGGCCTGCGGCGAAACCGATGTGGCCGAAGATACCCTGCGGGAAATCATCAAAGGCACAGGACTTGATCCCCTGGAAGCGTATGTCAGGGACTCCCTGGTGGATGCCCTCAACGATGCCCTGCGTGTCCTGCCGGCGGCCCAGCGCCAGGTAGTGGAAGCCCAGGTATTCGGCGGCCAGACCTTCCGGGAAATTGCGGCGGCTACGGGGGAAAGCATCGACACCTTGACGGCGCGCAAACGTTATGCCTTGCGCAACCTTTCCCGTGCCCTGCGGCACTGGATCGAAGAATGAATGGCCGAGAAAAAGTGGTGTTCCAGATCGATGATTTTAACGGGTTAGTCCCGAAGGAGGCAAGAAATGTCTGATCAAAAGAGTACTCGCAGTGACAGGCCTGATGATGTTGGTTTTAACCGAATGGATGCGTCTCAAGAATCGCCCAGACATCCCGACCGAGGTAATAAATGCAGTGCAGATGGCTGGTGGCATGACCGCAGCCTGCCCCAAAAAATACTTTGCGGGATCTGCTTTGGCATCGTGGGCATCGGCTTTGTCTTCCTCTGCGGCCTGGTCGTCATGCTCCTATGGAATTGGCTGATGCCGGACATCTTCGGACTCAAGCGTCTGACCTACTGGCAGGCCTGGGGCTTGCTGATCCTGTGCACCATCCTCTTCAAGGGTTTTGGCTCGAGGAGCGGTGGCGGCCGGAGTGACCGGAAGCGCCGGCGGCAGCTGCGCCGCTACATGCGGGAGGATCAGGCTGCCATGGATGAAGCGCCTGAAAGTAAATGAAGAAAGGAGGATAACATGTTGAAGGTTTTTAGGTATTGTTTTCTGCTTGCCGTTGCAGGCTGCCTGCTGCTGGCGCAGCCCTTGATGGCGGCAGAAGGAATCAAAGGCAATCTTGTCAATGTCGACTGGCTTGAGAAACATCTTAATAATGCCGATGTCCTGATACTCGAGGCGTCATTCCCTCAGAACTACGCGGCAAACCACATTCCCGGCGCAATAAGCGTCAACCTGTTCAGCTATGGTCTCCAAGAAACGCCGGTCGCTGATATCGAGAAACTCATCCAGTCCTGCGGAATCAGTTCCGGGAAAAAGATAGTCATGTACGATCAGGGCGGCGCCATGGGGGCCACCAGGCTCTTTTTCTCCCTCTATTATCACGGCTTCCCCGCAAAGGACCTTTTGATCCTGGACGGCGGGCTTTCCAAGTGGCAGGAGAAAGGATTGCCGGTCACCAAGGACATTACGCCTGCCCCGAAGCAAGGCTCTTTCAAAATAACGAAGCTTAACGAAGATGCGAGAGTCAAGCTGCCGGAATTCCTTACCGCATCCGGGGACCCGGCGAGCAATGTGTTGCTGGAAGCACTTGGGGCCGACTGGCATTTTGGACAAGTCCGTGCCTTTACCAGAGCCGGCCATATCCCTCATGGCATCCTGCTGCCCAGTGCCGACTTTTACAATCCGGACAAGACCTTCAAATCAGCCGAAGAAATAAGGAGAATGCTGACCTATTTGGGCATCAGGTCTGAACAGCAGATCTACACCTATTGCGGGGGCGGAGTAGCCGCCAGTGTGCCGTTTTTCGCCCTTAAGTTCATGCTGAATTACCCCAGGGTTAAACTTTACATAGAGTCCGAGATGGGATGGCTGTCCGATGAAAGAGAACTCCCTTTATGGACATATGATGCCCCGTTCCTGATGAGGGAAACAAACTGGCTGAAGTTTTGGAGCGGCCAGATGATCAGGACGTTCGTCAGCACAACCGTCAGCATCGTCGATGTGCGGCCTGCAGACGCATTCAACCAGGGGCATGTGCCTTTTGCGCTCAACATCCCGGCGGATGCGTTCAAGAGCAATATCAGCAATCCCGGCAAGCTGGCTGAAATTCTGGGTCCGGCCGGCGTCAATGCGTCTCACGAAGCGGTTGTGATTTCAGGCGCGGGGTTGACCAAAGACTCGGCCCTGGCGTTCGTCATGCTGGAGAAACTGGGACAGAAAAAAGTATCTGTCTTCATGGATTCCGCGGATAAATGGGCGCAGCTTGGTCTCGCCGTGACCAAGGATGCAACTGTCGTAGGCCCCCAAAAGGGCCCCCGCGACGTATCCATACCTCCCACGAAATATCCCGGGAATTTCCGCAAGGACGTGATAATTGCGGACCCGAAGAGCACTCAGGGAATTTATCCCAAGGTATATATTGCTTCGGGCAAGAATGTGCCTGCTAAAGCTCAGGACGGCAAAGTTGTTCATGTCCCGTACACTGATCTCCTGAATGCCGACGGCACGCCCAAAGCCGCGAAAGATATCTGGAACATCCTGGCCAAGGCCGGGGTCCCGAGATATGCGGAGCTTGTTTGCTTCTCCGATGATCCCGGTGAAGCGGCAGCCAACTATTTTATCCTCAAGCTGATGGGCTACCCCGATATAAAGGTGTTGGTGATTTAACGCCGCTTATTTATCCGACTTGTTCCAGACGATCATTTTGTAAGAGACGAGCTGGTAGGCGATAGGCCTGGTGGATCCGTCGAATTCGGCCCTGAAGTTCTTGCCGATGCTGTCACACGCCATGGTCACCTGGTCGACATATTCTTTGACGATTATGTATTTTCCCGGGTCGGCCGAGGACGTGTCCGGATGCTCGGGCAGCCCTTCGTAAATATATACCCTGCCTCCCGAAAAATCGTATTCCTCGATCTTATCTGTGACATCGACCTTTTGATAGCCGCCTTCCCTTTTATCGATCTTGAGCAGGTCCTCTCTGGACAGCAGGTACAAAATGCAGTTGATCCTGCCGTTCTTTTCAGGATAGATATTCAGGTTCACCGTTCCAGCGAAGGGAATGCGCTTATCGTTCCGTAAAAAGCAGGCGTCGATTTTCCCGGCTTCCGCAACATTCGCCTGCGGGTCGTTGTTGGGACGGCGTAAGGCCCAGCCGCGGATATAACCCCTGACATGGACCTGATAGGCCGGGCCCCCGTAGGGATGCCCCAGGGTCTGTTCCAGGCTGCGCAGGGACATCAACGTGCCGTACCCGATCATCCCTGCCAGACCTTCCCTTATCTCAATGGTGTTTTTTTTCTTCTCGGCAATACCGCGGGTGGAAAACATGAGCAGGAGCAAAACCGTGAATGAAATGTGAAAAAGGGACGCGCCGGCAAAATCAATTTTTTTCATTTGACCTCCAGCAAAGAATTATCTCATTTTACAATTTTTTTATTTTATTCATGAACATTTTGAACTTGTCTTTTTCGTTTTCTTTTTCCGACCACCGGGCTATGTTTTTGAAGTCCACCTGATTATCCCTGCAGATCAGGACAGCCTGTTCGAGGGCCTGCCTGTCGTTCCAGAAGTAGAATGCGGCCAAACGGTCTTTCACGGAATCGGTCGGGGAGAGCAGTTTGAGAACCATTTTCTTGAATGTCATGACGCGGATGTTGTTGATTTTATCCTCGCCGATCGACAGCGGCGGATTCAGAATATCGACGGAATACCGGACCGCGTCGTTGACATAGATCCTGCCTTGCTTCTTGAACCCGATGCGATCCAGGGCGGCATCTATTTTGGACAGCGGAGCATCGGCAATATTGACAAAATCCAAGTCGTAGGACAGGTACCTGTTTTTCGTGTAAATGCTGACGCAGGCGCCGCCCGTCAGCACGTTGTCGATTCCATTTTCCCGCAAGTGATGAGAAACATACGCAGCCAGTTCTTTCAGCGACAGGTCAGCCAGTTTCATTGCCCGGGCTTGCCTGTTTTCCTCGGGCGCCTTCGTTGGAAGTAATATTTTTCTTTTTCCTCCTGGCGCACGAATTCAAAAGCCTTTTGCAAAAGGGCCAGCAATTCTTTTTTCATGGCATAGCGCGGGCTGAACTGGTACAGACGGATTTTCCCCCGCAGGCGGCTGTCCAATATCCCGGCGTTTTCGAGCTTGAGCAGCTGATACTGGACGGCGTTCAGATTGAAAGCGAAATTGCGGGCTATTTCACTGGGATACCCTTCATCGTTGGCCAGGAGATAAAAGAGTATTTTCTCCTTCAGCGCGGATTCCAGTAAAGCTTCCAGCATTTTTACCTACCTATTATGTTGGTCATATAACCAATGCAATTGTATAATAAAACAATCGCAATTGAATGTCAATACCTTTAAAAAATCGGGCTTCCATTGGAGATATTTTTGCCAATCCTGTATATTTACCATGGATGAAAGGGAAGAACATTTTTGGCATTGGCCGACCTGACAACACGATCAAGGAAGCGGACGAAACGAACAACAGCCGCACCTTTGTAGCCGAGGTGAAGTGACCGTTCCTGATCAGCACGGTAATTTATTTATATAATCCGTCCCTTTTTTTCTCTTCGTGCTTGTTTCCCCCGGGTTCTCCTCATCCTCGGCCCAGCGGGCGGGATTGCCTGCGATATAGGCGCGGATGCGGCTCCATTCCTCTGGCTCACGGATGATGTGCTCATAATAATTGCGCTGCCAGACCGCGGTTCCCGGCGATCCGCGCAATTCATTGACGCGTTTGCTGGCAGCCGACTTGAATGATCGGATAATGGTGGGCAATGAACCGGGTACGGGTTTTCCGAATCGTTCCAGCGCAGGGGCACGGCGCGCCGTGCCCCTACCCGCGACCCGCAAAATTGCATGAAAATGATTCGGCATGATGACGAATTCACCCAAATATACGTTGGGGCGCATTCGGGCTGTTTCCAGCCATGCCTGCCGGAACCGCTTCGCCGATGCCGTTCAATCTCATCTCGTCGTTTTCGATCGCGCCAAAAATGCATTCTTTCTGAAACGAACAGATCGTCACGTAATAGACATCGGCGTTCGTGTAATCGTGATTCTTGAGCCGGATCGATCTGCGGTTTTTGCGGTGGGAATGCGTTAATTCCGTTGATCTCATATGAAGCGTAGCTGCCTCATACTATTATTCTTTCAAAAATTACGTATAATCACAATCCGTCCCTAGCTTACTTTATTGAGCGATTTCTTTATCCTTGAGACCTGGCCACGGCCTCCATACACGCAATTTGACGATATCTCATATTGAGGGTACTATGATACAAAGAATAGTCGGATGAAAATTATCTTCAGCAGGAAAGGTTATGATTCCGCAAATGGGGGAGTACCAAGTCCAATATTTCCTGATGGAACTTTCTGTTCACTGCCCATCCCAGCAGATGAAGAACCCCGCTTGGGCGCTTTGCGCTTTGGGGAGTTCGATCTCGGCCAGATAATCGAACAACTCACAAAACGCGCGGGAATTGGGAAATCAGGCGTGCACCTTGATCCTGATTTGAACAAGGATGCAGTGCCAAGAAAGGAGGGCTGGCTCCCCTGCTTCGGACAAGTGGATGCTGCGCAGTCCCATCTGAACAAACAGCATGTTGAAGTAGATGATCTCTTCCTGTTCTTTGGATGGTTCCGCGAAGTCACACGGCTCAATGGTATATTGAGTTACCTAAATGGCGCCAATGATATACATTGTCTTTTTGGCTGGCTGCAGATTGGAAAAATCTACCACCCGGGCGCGGCCGAAAATGAGCCTCCAAGTTGGGCTGCAGATCATCCCCATGTGAAATATAAAGATAATTATTCAGTCAAAACCAATACATTATACGTTGCTGCTGAGCGACTCCAGATCCCCGGTTTAAAGCTACGGATTTCCGGAGGCGGGATTTTTAGAAAATTCACAAAGTGTCTTTGTCTCACTGAATCCGGACAAAATCGGAGCGTCTGGAGACTTCCGTTAGGGTTTTATCCGGAAAAAGGTGCCGCTCCTCTTTCCTATCACTCCGATATGAAGCGATGGAGCAAAGACAAGAATGGGGTACTCTTGAAAACTGTCCCAATTGGTCAGGAGTTCGTCTTGGACATCGATCACTACCCCGCTGTTGAAACTTGGCTGCGAGAGATATTCGAAAGTTCACAGGTGGTGAGTGGAGCTAGGTCTTGAAATGCGACAACTTGATGAATCAAGACCTGACCCTCATGCCTTCCAAAGAGATCGCGGAATTGTTTGTGTTTTTTGACCTGAAGTATAAACTCCTGATTCATATCTATCGGAATGCGAGAGATCGAACGGCAAGGTAGTTTATGTATTTATGTTATCCGTCCCCTTTTCCCTTCTTCTTAAATTTGATTTATTTGCTTTAGATCTATCAATAGAAATTCCGAAAGCATCAATTTTACTTGCAAATGGAAAGAAAACCAAAGCGATTGCAAATCCCAAAATAATTAATTCATTTGTATCGAATTTTATTTTTAGTAATTCTATTTTAATAAGTATGACCATAGATATTAAAATAAATGCGAAAATCCAACACAACCATTTAAAATAATCTTTGACATTTTTCACTTTTTTCTCTTTCTTTTTTTGATATTCGGAATTCTGAGTTTGTTTTTGCCACTGGTAATTTGAAAAAGATTTAAACCTATTCTGCATTTTTTCATCACTTAACAGATCTCTTTCCTCAGCCTTAAATGAAACCCTTTCAGCAAAAAAGTATGGTTCTGAATTTTTGGGATATACAAGGAATGAGGGAATTTCATATCCAATTTCGGATATTACTTTTTTTAAATGTTTTTCACCAAATTCTTTTATCTTTTGATTTTTTTCCGATTTGATTTCATATATTTGTATCGGATTGTTTGTATCTGAATCTATTACGGCTAAATCAACTCGAAATTTTCCAAAGTTATATTCAACCGCAAATGATGAATCTGGATATCCATGATTTTTTAAATACTCGATTAGTGCAAGGAAAGTATTTTTTTCAAGTTCCATTTTGTCTCCTTATCTTAAAAAATATCATATTATATTAAAAACTTTTAATACTTCATCCCCGTAATGATTGATCACTTTAACAGCAATTTTGCCGGTTTCAGGCGTGGTAAAAGGTCGGCTGGTGGTAGAGTAGAGGGCGCTCCAGGCTGCTTCATCGATCTCGGCGCGTAAGGCGCGTTTCAGCTTGTCGTAGGGCTCGTCACTTCCGCAGAAATATGCGTGGCGTACGAAGAAAGCCTCGCCGTTGTAGTCAGTGTCGATGAACCAGCAGCGGATATCGTCAGTGGAGTTGGATCGAACCTGACCGGTAGTAGGATCGTAGATATCAACGCCTTTTATTTCCACAACCAATTTTCCGTCCTTGTGCTTCTTGATATTGATATCCGGTTCGCCGAAGACCATGAACAGGTTACCACTACCGGTTTTTTTGAGCAGTTCGTCGCCCATGGCCAGGTCGGGGTTCGTGTGGGCGATCATCACGTTGAGCTTGCCGTAGCGCTTGGCCTCCTCGTTGACATGGGGATCGAAGGCAAAACCGCAGATGACCAGAATATCGAAGCCGATCCCTTGCACCGCTTCCTTGGCCGCTTCCTTGATGAGTTGCGGACCAACCGTGCCGTGTTCTGGGCCGACACATATCGCCACTCTTTTTGTTTTTCCATCCTCACCGGCAAACTCGCCTTCACCCTGAATCCAGGCACCGGCATAAGGGTCGAGTCGGATAAACTTTATGCCCTCGCCTTTTTTCGTGCTCTTGACACCAGCGGCTTTCAGGTTTTCCAGGATCATTGTCTCGAACCTACCGCCTCCGGACTCGGTCTGTTTCTCGCTTTGGCTTTGTGGCAAATCATCATCTGCTGAAAGAACCCGATGAGGCGATAGGCTCTCGACTGTAAAGGGGCCACTGACGCGAACTGTCTTGCCGTCTTCATATGGCTGGTCATAGAGTGTCTCGGTATCGGCATGGTGAGATATGGCAGCATCGATCTGTTCGCGCGTCATGCCCTCCTTGATGTTCGGATTGTTAGCGATGGATTTGAGTGTGACATGCGGGACGCGTTTGTAGACAAAACCTTTGCGGATGTCGCCTTCCGTTTTGTATTCGGGCGGGATCTTGGCAGTTATCTCTGCTTCCTTCTTGATACCCTCGGGCGAGTCGGCCAGAAGGTAGAAGGGATATTTGGCGGCCATTAGGCGCGTGCGAGCCAGAGCCAGGGCAACACGGCTGGTATCGATGGTGATCCACCTCCGCCCCCACTGCTCGGCAGCATAGGCAGTTGTGCCGCTACCGCAAGTTGGATCAAGCACAAGGTCACCAGGGTCAGTGGTCATCAGAATGCAGCGCTGAGTGATCATTTCATTTGTCTGAACCACATATACAACGTCGGTAGCTCCCATTACATCTGTCCACATATTTGAGAAAGGTAAAACTGGAAAATCATCTTGATACATCACATAGCGAAGTGTATTCCCAGAGATTACAATACGGTTGCTGACATCCAACTTGCGTAACCCATCTTGAGTTGTCTTCCAATGGGCATTATTGCGAGGAACATATTGTTTCCCCTGGTAGCTGAAAGGCAAGGAACCGGAGTCACTCCAACCACCAGATTCTAATGATATGGCAGCATAGATTTTACTTCCTTCGGGTAGAATAGATATGTTGGCTCTTTGCTCGTTTGTTATCCTGCGGCGGTCACCGTTCTTCATCTCAACGTAATCGTATCCCTTGTGTGCGGAGTTGTTTTCCCCTTTCTCTCCAAATAGATGTCGAACCTTCACAGATTGTTTATCTTTCGCATACCACAGAAGGATATCTGCCACAGATGCGATAGTATCAGATGGAAAAGCGCCTGTTTTCCTAAAGAAAATCTCTGCAACAAAATTCTCGCTCCCGAACACCTCATCCAGCAAACAACGCACCAGATGTACATTCTCATCGCCAATCTGCACAAATTGGCTGCCGGTCTCGGTAAGCAGTTCACGGGCTACCATTAACCGGTCGCGCAGGTAGGCCAGGTACGAATGAATTCCCAACTGCCAAGTGTCTCTGAAGGCGCGCACCTGTTCGGGCTGTCTGGTAGCATCCTCAGCCTTGCCATCCTTAACGTCCCGCTTCCGTGTGCTAACTTGCCAATTGGAGCCGAACTTGATGCCGTAAGGCGGGTCGAGGTAGATTGTTTGCACCTTACCTTTGAGGCCTTCTTTTTCGGCTAATGAGGTCATTACCAGTAAAGAGTCACCAAGAATCATGCGGTTGGCCCAGTTCTGCTCGTGATGGTAGAACTCGACCTTTTGCGCGAACTCGACCGGTCCGCCGTTGAAGTCGGCAAAGAGGTTGGGCTGGTTGTCACCGGGCTGTTCGATGCGGGGCAGCGCGTTGATGATGGCTTGCGGGTGAATCTTCTCTTGGATATAGACAGGAACGACGGGTACGGCGAGGTCTTCGCGGTCTTGCTCGTCTTTGCCCTTCCAGATCAATTGCGGATCGAGCGACTGATCGCGGGGATAGAGGATGGTCTTGGGCTTGGCCTCATCGTCAGCAACGAAATCGCGAAGCTCCTCGGTGGGAATATTGGTCCGCTTGTCCTTGTGTTTCAGGCTCTCCACTTTCAAGGTTTTTTCAAATTTTCTTTTGGCCATTTTACTGTTCCTTCCCCCTAACAAACTGCCAGCGCTCGGGGCATCTCATTCCATAATTTGCCTTCAAGAGCTCGGCCGGCCTTTTTCTTTCGTACTCCACCCCATTGTTTGAAAAAGAAAGGGACATTTGCTTCTTGGCATTGGTCGCGAATTCCAATGACCCACTCTTCATCCATCGGTCGGGCCCGCGGACCCGATTCACCACCGACAATCACCCAATCGATCCCCGACAAGTTTATATTCGCAAGAGGCCCAAGCAATGGCTCCAAGGACAGAAATTTGATCTTCGCCTGAGTCTGTCGCAAATCTTCAATCCGGTATAAATATTCCGCGTTCTCCACACTGACCCCCATCCAGGTGTTCTCTTGCCAATTCAGGGATTTATTTAATTCAAGCATACGTTCTGATCGTTTTGTCAATATCTGAAAGTAATGCCAGTAAGCCCGGTGCATGACATCGAATGTTTTTTGAATAAAGGATAAAGGTACATCCAAGTGAAATAAATCGCTCATGGAATTGACGAATATGACCTGTGGTTTTTTCCAATGTAGCGGCAGCATCAAAGCATGTTTATGGATTGTTAGATCAAAGCCATTTTTATAATTCGGCTGCCCCATGGCTTGAAGCCTGTGTGACATTTTTTCAGCATAACAATTAGTGCATCCAGGGCTAATTTTACTGCACCCAGTAACTGGGTTCCATGTAGATTCAGTCCACTCAATATTGGATTTAGTGCCCATAAAAAGCTCCTCTTTTGTAATTATTAAAGATTGCTTTTGCTATCTTTTCACCTGTTTTATTTTGTGAAGCGAAGAACAAATAATAAATCACAACATTGTTATTATTTTTCATTGGTACTGGATCAGGGACATATTTAAAGCCAGCTACGTCTTTCAGACGCTTTTTATAAGCTTGAGCAATTTCATGATCCGGAACTTTTTCATGGAACATTCCGAACAAACCTTTTTGTTCTTTATAACTTACGTCCCGCCAAGATTCATCACCCCAAAAATTATTCATGCGCTCAATTTGAGATTTAGGGACTCTTTCAGGATTTTTCCAGATAACATTCATTTTTGCATCCATAATCATAAAATTGATAAATAATTCTATGCTTCTCATTTGCCCAGCTTTTTTTACTACTTCCCACTTCGGATTCAGATCATAAGGATCTAATAGACATAAGGCACGACAATAGTCTTCGAATCTACATTTAGGAAATACTTTATCTAGTAAAATATTATTGCAGTCACCTTCATAAACAGTAACATCTTCTCTTCCTTGAGAAAGCTTTCGGAGACTTTCCGCCCGTTTCCCATCCATGTCAATGAAATGGAAATGCGAAAACTTAGGCTGAATCTTCAATGCAACCATTGGACTTCCTTCAATTTCCTTTCCAGTAGACCTAGATATATGTTTCCCCGCCCCAGAAAATCCATCTATGTAGTCAAAGTAACGAATTGCTTTTTGTTTGTTTAGTATCTTTGCATACTCATGCGAATAATTTTTTAAAATTTGAAGTTTATTCTCTGTCCAATATCCAATTACATCTAGATCCGATTCAATCATTTTTCGTTCCCTAACCTCCCCCTAATTGAATTTATTGCATCCCAGGGATCAGATATCTCCAGGAATGCCCATCGACCGAAGCCGCCGTAATTGTTGATCGCCGGCACCCATAGCGTTTTGGTAGTATCAACCTTAACAACCTTTTCCTTTTTTCGTTCCCCGGTCACTTCGATGATCAGGTTAAGTAGGTCATCTTTCCCATGACCGTCATCAATCCGGACAATGAAATCAGGAAAATACTGCTTTTCCTCGCCATTTAAAATATAAGGAATGGTAAAGCCGAGGTTATGGTTTTTCACATAGCTGAAAACTTCGGCCATGTCTTCCAGAGACTGGGCCAATTTCTGCTCCCAGGATTCGGTGTCGGCCACCACATGGGAAATATGGCACTTGTCCGGTTTGGTAGCATAGACGGGCCTTGTGGTATCGAAGTCCACATACCGCGTCGAGCCTTCGCTTTCATAGGCGCGCAGCAGAGGTTTCAATCGCCTTTCGCCTTCGGTCGATCTAACAATGGCATGGTAGATGCGGTCTGCCGCATCATGAGAAAATTGAGCAATCAAGAGCATCTGTGGAAAAGCATTATCCTTGCAATACAAGCATTCTTGCATCCACTGTTTGACGATAGGAAGAATCTTGGGAAACAGCCAGGGTCTTTCCCCTTCCACTTCGTCTTTTAAATATTTTTCAATCAAGCGCTTTGAAAGCCAGAAAGCCACTTCGTTTTCACGCTTTTTTTTGAGATCATCAAGAGTGTGAATAGTTGACTCGCCGACAATCGGGTCAACCTGAACTTTGGTCGGCAGATCCTGAGTTGACAACGCCAAATGAGAATCCGCCGTGAATGTGGCTTTCCATTTTTCGGTGGGCAGATCGTATTTGTAACCGGTCACTCGCGGAAAGCGAATCATCCGATCGATTCTTTCCTCAAGGGCTCGGACACGGGTTGGGATCGGGCCGGGCTTTGGATCGGAAGACGACCCGCTGCAGGGAATGAAGGAGAAAGGTACGCCATATACTTCCGCATACTCCGGTTCGAATATTCCATCCGGATTGGTGGCATAACTCCGGCGCCGCAGGCCACGGCCGACCACTTGCTCGCAAAGAAGTTGGGTACCGAAAGCGCGCACGCCCAAAATATGGGTGACAGTGTTTGCGTCCCAGCCTTCGGTCAGCATGGAGACCGATACCACGCACTTGACGTTTTCGCCGAGTTTTCCCGGCTTGCCGACCGTATTCATCACCTCGCGCAGGATATCTTCGTCGGTCAGCTTATCGACATCGCGGTCCGGGAATCTCTGCCGGTATTCGTTCTTGAATTCCTCGATTTCAGAAGCAGCAATCTTTTTGAAGTCTGCACTCATCGCCTCGCCCGATTCAAGCTGCTCACTGTCGATCAGAATTGTATTGGGCCGGAAGGCCCAGCCACCGTTCTCTTCATTGTTGAAAATCGCCAGAGCTCCGGGAACAACAACAGGTTTGTCGCCGCCAAGCCATTTCTCCCAGCCTGAGATATAATCATAAACCATCTTGGAAACATTGGTGTTATTGCAGACCACAATGAATACCGGTGGCGTCTGTCCTTTCTCTTGGGCTTCGGAATTGTTTTTCCAGAGTTTGAAATACTTCTCATAATTGCTGTAGAGGCTGTGTATAGCGCCTTCCAGTTCCGCCGGCAATTTTGGATCGCCTTGATATTCTCCGGCTCTGCGCCCCTTTTTCGGCAGATCGTCTCGGATACGATACCAGAGATTACGATAGGTCGGCATCTCGCCGGTCATAGAATCGTCAGCCACTGGCACGCGTGGCACTTTCACAATGCCTGCTTCTATGGCATCAATGAGAGAAAAATCAGAAATCACCCAGGGAAAGAGGGTACCCTCGGAAAAACCGGAACCGCGCAAAAAGAATGGGGTGGCCGAGAGATCGAAGATCGCCCGGATACCGATTTTCTCTTTAATAGCTTCGAGACCGGAAATCCAGATGCGAGCTTCTTCATCCCGTTTTTCGGCCTCTTTGCGCTCGTCTCCCTTGAGTTTTTCCAGTTCTTCATCTTCAGGCTTGCGGCGATAGCAATGATGGGCCTCGTCATTGATCACTACTATGTTTTTCTTACTGCCAAGTCCCCGGCATGCCCGTCGCACCATCTGGTCAGGTGTTTCAGTAAAAGGGTTGATTTCGTCCCTGGCCAAAATTTGTTTAGTCAGTTTCCCGGCTGAAATCCGCTCACGGGGCTTCATTTGATGAAAATTGGTTATGATAATTTTGGCTTTGCATAACTCTTGCAGCATCTCCGTGGGTAAAATATCATGCTTGCGATAGTAATTGTCCGGGTCGTTGGGCAATAATACGCGCAATCGGTCGCGGATGGTAATGCCCGGAGTCACCATTAGAAAAGCATCGCTGAATCGTGCATCCTGCGGGTTGGCGAATTTATTGAGTGCCTGCCAGGCGATAAGCATGGCCATGACCAATGTTTTTCCGCTGCCGGTGGCCATCTTGAAGGCAATGCGGTAGAGAAGCGGATTGCTCTTCTCATTCTCCTCATGCAATTGATTTTCGATCCAGCGATCATTGAGCTTTGCTGCGGCCTCTGTAATATAAATGATCGTCTCTAACGCCTCAATTTGACAGAAAAAAAGTCGTTTTTCTCGATCGGATCTTGTCCAATGATTAATGAGACAAGCGGTTACCCGGGAAGTAAAAGGACGGCCTTTCGCCCTCCAAAGCGATACACGCTCGCGAATTTGGTTGATGAATTTATTTTCCTCGATGCGGTCTTCGGTCCATTCGGTTTTAAACAGTGGCTGCGATGCCGCCATTTTTTTTGATCTGGGCACCGGAATGAAATAGGCGCTTTTGCGGCGCTCGGCGACGATCTCGTTTGTAATTCCTTCATCGGTGAAGCGGAAATGTCTTTTAGGCTCCTCGAAGGGAGAGTTCAAAATAGGATTCTCAATTATTATTTGTTTTGCCATTACTGCTCTTTTTTGAGAAATTAATCTTAATTAGCTCACCCTCCATATAAACATATCACTGACATTCTCTCCTCTGTCAGCCACCTCGATAAAGATGACAATTTTTAAAATACCTTATATTTAGTTTATACTCCCTTGCAAAAAAAAATTCAATTTCCAACTAGGAAATATAAATGCGAAATCAATAAGAAAATTTTATTCCATTCTGCTTTGGAAAAAACGTTCGGTTTCCTTGTCGAGGAAATGTAAATAACATCCTTTTAATCCTCGACTGAGAAGGACGCGATAGGTATTCTTGACCAGGTTGAGAAAATTCGTCTTATCCCTTTTGACAACCGGATCAGCGGAATGGGACCTATCGCCAATCCAGGAACTGCCATCGAAGCGGTAGACTAGATCGTTTCCGAAGATCACCCCGACATAGTCGAATTCGAAACCCTGGGCAGTGTAGATGCAGCCGATCTGCTCAATGCCTCCTGGGTCGTGGGCCCATAGGGTGGCTTTCGGAATCCCCTTAGCCAAACGACTGGCTTCGGGTTTAGCGTTCCAGGGTCTCCTGTATTCCCCAATAATAACGTCATCGATCAGTGTTCCATCAGATCTGGCATTTGACCAGGGCCAGCAGAAACCGGCAGTCATCCGGGAGCTGAAACCATCCCTGGCTTTGGCTCGGATGGCCGTTTCCAGTTCCAGTGGTGAGTTAAAAATTCGGAAATCAAAGGACTCTTCTTTCGAATTCCACAATGCATAGGGTGTCCGGTGGATGCCCAGGGTGTTCTCGATCCAGCCGATAAAGGCTTCTGATCCGGCACAGCGGAACTGGATGTCCAGTGTATATTCATCGATGTTGGTATGTAGCTTGTCCGCGGCATTTTTCAAATAATCCGTGGAGCCGATCTCGCCCGGCCGGACCACCTGGTCGTCGTCGATGAAGAAAACACAGACCCGTGCCGCCCGGATCAGTTCCTCGACCTGGGGCAGGTCGGAGCGATTCACTATTTTTGTAAACCGCGAATTGCTGGTTTCCCGGATGCGGTGCGATTCGTCGCAGATCAACACATCCACCTCTTCTGGTTGTGCAGCTGCATAGCTGTTGAAATACTTGAACTGGACGCTTCCCCTGCGGCCGATAACGTTGCGCAGGGTTTCGGTGAAGGCCCGCGAACCAGTTGCGTACTGGGCGTTGAAGCCTTTTTTGAGCAGGTCGGACATCAGGTTAATTGCTATGACCGACTTGCCGGTTCCCGGCCCGCCGCGGACTATGACCACGAACTTTTTGCGCCGGTGGAATCCCATCTCAACGATGCCCATGATTTTGTCGTATACGACCCGTTGCTCGTCGAGAAGAACATACTGGGGATTGCCCCCGATCATGGCCGCAACGTGATCCATCAATTTTTTGCTGGGCCGGTATTTGCTTTCCTCAACGCGCCGCAGCACATCCATGCCATCGCCCTTCACCAGAGGGGTCCGGAGATATTCGCAGATAGGGTCAAAATCGTCGGCTGTGAAAACGGGCGATTCGTCCAGCAGTTTTGCGAACTTGGGCGCGAAGATAACGTCCCCCGGATCGCGGGGATAATTATGCAGGTAAGCGCAGGAGTGCAGTAATACCGGTGCCGGACCGTCATAGAAGGCGGTATGAGTATCCTGAAGGTATTGCCGGTAGAAGGAGACCTGGGCTGAGGGATGAAGCATATCGCGGAATCCGCCGCCGACCAGAGTGGAAACTTCATTCATTCCGACTGATTCACGGCTGGAACTCCACTGCTTCAGTTCGACAATAACAGCATTATCCCGTTCGTCGCCGTCCTTACCGCAAACCAGGAAATCGAGCCGTTTAGAGCTCAACGGCAGCTGGTATTCCAGGATTATGCCGTGGTCGGTCAGCTCGGCCCGCTGAACTACATCTTTTATCCGCACCAGTGAATTGGTCCAGGCGTGCATCTCTCCGGGAGGAGGCATGTGCCGGTAATAATCAAAGAAGGCTTTGCGCAGTTTTTCAGCGATCTGGTTGCGGATCGTATCTTCAATGAAATTTTTGGATGTGCCTGCGTAGAGCCTCATTTAAGTTCAGTATATTTTTTACTCGAGCCTTTGGCTCTATCCACCGGATATTTTCTGTCGTTGTGTTCGATTTTTTTCAGAATCGCCTTTTCGATGTCAATCCCAGCTTCATGAGCAAGCAGCATCCCGAAATTGAATATGTCCGCCAGCTCTTCCGAGATTCGCTCTCTTTTTTCGGCGGCGATTTTTTTGGATTCCCTCGATGCTTTTCCACAGAAAAATCTCCTGGAGCCAGCTGCCTCGATGGATATCGCCTCGGCCAGGTTTTTCGGATCGTGAAACTGCTTCCAATCCCTGTCATCCCGGAATTCAATGATTCTTTTGATTAGGTCTTGTAGGTTCATGATGATTTATCTTACACAGGGGAAGAATTTGTTGCAATATTACTTTCAAATCCTGTTCAATTCCCCACCTTGATATCTATAAGCTTTTTCACAATCTCCACGTCCCGCGCGGTCCTGACCTCCACTCGCAAACCGCGGCCTTCGGAAAAGGGGACGGCTAAGCGCAGCTCCTTCTTCAGCTCTTTCGGCAGATCGCTCTGCTCCACAGCTGCCACGGCCCTGTCGCCGAAAATGAAAATCAGGCGGAATAAGCCGGCCAGGGGGGTGAGGAAGAAGAGGTTGCGCTTCTTGAGCAGCGCTTTCATTTGCCAGCCCGATTTGGCGCTGTAAAACTTCCACTCCTCGCTGATGGCGCCGTGGCAATCGCTGATGTGCTTTTTTATCTCGTCCCATGATTTCGCGCTTTTGCCCAGCACCCGCGCCAGCTCCTTTGGGTCGGGCCGCCTGGCCTTGTCCACGAACACAATCTTATCGGGCATTAAGACTCCTGCGGGTGATTATATATCGGGGAATAAATGAACTCCAGGGAATTCAATTGGGGAATGCCTTCTTTCTTCATGCCGGGAATATTACCGCCCGAGCAGAGTGAGGAGAAGATCCATAACCCTGTCCAAAGCGGGCCTGGATAGGTTTTTGATCAACTCCGCTTGGCGCGCCTGCCAGTCCAGACTTTTTACCTGATCGGCGAGCACCACACCGGATATTTTGAAATTCGCGGGCAGTGCAACCTCGAACGGATATCCTTTCACTTGGCTGGTGATGGGACAGAAAATCGCCAGCCCGGCTTTCCTGTTGTATTCTTCCGGCGAGAGCACCAGGGCCGGCCTCCGGCCCGCCTGCTCGTGACCGGACTGGGGATCAAAATTCAGCCAGACCACGTCGCCCCGGCGCGGGACATAGGAGGGCTTTACCACGCCTCTTTACCCACTGCGGGACCTGTCTCTATGGCTTCATGACGGTTTTTCTCGTTGATCATGGCCACCAGACCCCTGAGCGAGAGTTTTTTTCTTTTTCTGGGTTTGACGACCAGGGCATGGTTTTCCACGCTAATTTCGACCGGCGATGAAGCCGTGACTCCCAGTACCTCAGCCAGGGACTTGGGAACACGCAGCGCCAGGCTGTTGCCCCATTTTTGAATCAAGACATGCATGGTTAACCTCCTGTGTATAGACAATGTATATACTCAATTTAAACAAATGTCAACCGCTGACAGCGATTTTTTTCAATAAATATCAGATTATCCCGTTCTTTTCCAGCATGTCGAGAACCCGGAACACGCCTCTGGCATCAACCAGCTCCTTGCCGGCAGAGCCCATGGCCTGCCGTTTTTCCAGGGTCAGGGAGGCCAAGGCGGAAAGCATCGCGTCGTTGGGCAGGGACGCGAGCGGGCCCACTGCCAGGCCGGCGCCGCGGCTGGCATAGAATTCAGCGGTCGTTTTCTGGGCCGGGCTGCGCCAGAAATAGAGGGCGGGGGTGCCGCAGGCCGCGGCTTCAGCTGCCATGGCGCCCGAGGTGACCAGGGCCGCGTCCGCCTCGAACATGGCCCGGGCCAGGCTCTGGACTTTACCCACGAAATGGAGATGTGAATACACGCGCTGCAGGATTTTCTTGTTGGCCTTTCTCTGGAAAAAGCCGGACGCCACCTTGAGCCGGAAACCGTGGCGGCTCAACAGGTCCACTGCAGCGCGCAGCAGCCGGTAGTCGGCGCCGCTGCCCAGGGCCACGAGCAGCCGCTTGCAGCGCGGACGGTACTTGCGCCGCACCTGGTGGAAGTGGCGGAACTGCTGGTGCAGCGGAGCGTTTTCTGCAAGCGCCAGGTCAATGACCAGGTCTGCTTCCAGTTTGGCAGCTCCCGGCGCCCGCAGCTGCACGCTGCGCAGCTTCTGCTTTCTGGCCCAGGCGAGCATCTGCACATCTTTTTCCGAAGCCTCGGCCAGGTCGAAAACGATGGAGCGCAGCTCCTTTTTTTCTTCCCTTTTCTCCCACTGCGCGGGCGTGCAGAAGGGGAGCCCGCTCTCCTGCAGGAATTTCAGGGCGGCTTTTTCTTCGGGACAGCAGATCAGCACGGGCTGCTTTTTCTTCAGCAGGCTGGCCATAAAGGCGCAGCGCAGCAGGGGGGCGAAGCCGAAGTGTTGTGAGGCGTCGGCCCTGAACAGGATCATCAGCCCAGCACGCTCTGATCCGCTCCACGGCCCAGTCGATCTCTTCCTGCTTGATGACCAGGGGCGGGGCGAAGCGGATGATCCAGTCGTGGGTCTCCTTGCAGAGCAAGCCCTTTTCCTTGAGCGCGGTCGTGTACTGGCGCGCCTTGCCCGCCGCTTCGTTGAGAACGACGCCGATGAGCAGTCCCTTGCCGCGCACCAGTTTTATTTTGTCGGAGCGGATGCTTTTCAGCTTATTCATGAAATAGGCGCCCAGCTCGGCGGAGCGCTCGGCCAGGTTCTCTAGAGCAGCACGTCAATGGAGGCCATGGCCACGGCGCAGGCCAGGGGATTGCCGCCGAAGGTGGAGCCGTGCGTGCCGGGCTTGAACACGCCGAGAATATCCTCGTTGGCGGCCACCGCCGAGACCGGGAACACGCCGCCGCCCAGCGCCTTGCCCATGATCAGGATATCGGGCTTGATCCCCTCGTGCTGGCAGCAGAACAGCTTGCCGGTGCGGCAGAACCCGGTCTGGATCTCGTCGACGGCCAGCAGCACGTTGTGGCGTCGGGCGATTTCCCAGAGCCCGCGCAGGTAGCCGTCGTCGGGCACCACCACGCCGGCCTCGCCCTGGATCGGCTCGACCAGGATGCCCACCGTGTTCTTGCTGATGGCTTTTTCCACGGCCTGCAGGTCGTTGTAGGGAACGATCTTGAAGCCCGGGGTGTAGGGCCCGTAGTCGTCGTGGGCGTCCGGGTCGGTGGAGAAGGAGACGATGGTGGTGGTGCGGCCGTGGAAGTTGTTCTCGAAGACGATGATCTCCGCCTTGTCGGGCTCGACCTTCTTGACCCGGTAGCCCCACTTGCGCATGGTCTTGATGGCGGTTTCGACCGCCTCGGCGCCGGTGTTCATGGGCAGGACCATCTCCTTGCCGGTCAGCTCGGCCAGCTTCCTGGCAAAGAGCGGCCACTGGTCGTTGTAGAAGGCGCGCGAGGTCAGGGTCAGCAGGTCGGCCTGGTCCTTGAGGGCCGCGATGATGGCCGGGTGGCGGTGGCCCTGGTTGACGGCCGAATAGGCCGAGAGCATGTCGATGTAGCGCTTGCCCTCGGGGTCTTCGACCCAGATGCCCTCGGCCCTGGCGATGACCACTTCCAGGGGATGGTAGTTGTGGGCGCCGTAGCGGTGCTCCATCTCCATCAGTCTGTTGGGACGTGTAGCGCGGCATGCGTTCACCTCTGAAAGCCATATTTTATCAGCTTGAACGGATTCGTCAAGGGAGCGGCGCTTGATTTTCTTTAACGGAATTTGTAATATTCTGCTGCGATGAAAGTCGTGCGGAGGGTGACATGAAAGTGGAAAAGATTCTTGAGGACAAGGGCAGCCAGGTCTACACGGTCCAAGTCGACGCCATCGTCAGCGACGCGCTGGCGGTCTTTGTCGAGAAAAAAGTGGGCGCGCTGCTGGTGCTGGACGACCGGGGAGATATCCAGGGAATCATCTCGGAGCGCGACGTGATGCGCAACTGCCATTCGAGTCAGGCCAATGTCAAGGGGCTGGCGGTGCGCCAGGTCATGACTCCCAAAGAGCGGCTGGTGGTGGCCGGACCCGGCGACGATATCGATTACGTGATGAACGTGATCACCGAGAAGCGCATCCGCCATGTGCCCATCGTCGACGCCAAAGGCAAACTGTGCGGCATCGTTTCCGTGGGCGACATCATCAAGGCGCTGCTCACGCACAAGGATCACGAGATCAAGTACCTCAAGGACTACATCGAGAGCAAATACCCGGTCTGACGAGGACGGGGAGGAGCACAGCGATGCGCATTGAAGATTTTTCGTTCGGCCGGATGAAGATCGACGGCAAGGATTACAATTCCGACCTGATCATTTATCCCAACCGGGTGGAGGATTTCTGGTGGCGGGAAGAGGGGCACCTGCTGCAAACCGCCGACCTGCACGATATCATCCGCGAAAAACCGGAACTGCTGCTGGTCGGCTGCGGCTGCATGGGCGCGCTGAAAATCGCGCCCGGGCTGGTGGAGGAACTGCGCGGCCGGGGCATTGAACTCATCGTCGAAAAGAGTCCCCGCGCCGTGGAGATTTTCAACAGCTCGCAGCCGGGAAAAAAGCTGATCGCCGCCTTCCACCTGACCTGCTGAATTTTCCCCTGGCAGGGGGCGGCCGGGCGTGGTACAATGGCCCGGAGGGGTGACGCACTTTTATGGCCATTGCCGACAAGCTCGAAAAAGAGACGGTTCTCGATGATGCGGCCATTGCCTGGCTGAACAAGAAGATCGCCTTCTACGTGGCGTCGGTCAACCGCGACCTGGTCCTGTCGCTGGCGGACGCCGACCACAGCGGCGCGACCGAAACCAAGACCCAGCGCTATTTCCGCAAGCGCGAGCGGGTCGAGAACATCGACCGCATCCTGCAGTACCTGCAGGCCTTTCTCAAGCGGCTGCCCGGCGCCGAGGAACTCGGCCAGGGAGCGCTCAGCCCCTTTGCCCAGTTCAGGCAGCTCGTCGAATTCGAGATCAACCTGCTGCAGGAGGAGGACGTGGTCAAGGGCGTGCTGCGGGAGTCCCTCGACCTGGGCATTCTCAAGGCGGCCAACGTCTGGTACTACGAGGGGCTGATCCGGGACAAGCAACAGGCCATGGCGCGCCTGATCGCCCGGGCCAGCATCCCGTCGCCGGGCGCGCTTTTCCTGCTCTTCGGGGCACTCAAGCGCTGGTGCCTGTTCTGGTTCGACGTGCGCCGCGAAGACGTCCGCCGCGTGCGCAAGAGCAACGTCTTCGTTTTCAAGCTGGTGCGGCTGCTCGAGCTCAAGCACGGGCGCACGGCCGGTTAGCGCGCCGGGCAAAAGAGTGGCCGAAACGACCATCAGGACCATGAAGAAAATCCTCAGCGCCAACGACCAGATCGCCGAGCGGCTGCGCCGGCGCCTGAAGAAAAAGGGCGTGCTGCTGGTCAACCTGATGAGTTCTCCCGGTTCGGGGAAAACCCGCCTGCTGGAGGAGACGGTGAGGCGCCTGGACAAGCGCATCGGCGTGATCGAGGGCGACATCCAGACCAGCCTGGACGCCGAGCGGCTGCAGCGGCTGGGGGTGAGGACCTTTCAGATCAACACCGGCCCGTTCGGCGGCGACTGCCACCTGGAGGCGGCCTGGGTGCAGACCGCGGTGGAGGAGATGGGCACCGACGACCTGGACCTGCTGTTCGTCGAGAACATCGGCAACCTGGTCTGCCCGGCCGAATTCGACATCGGCGCCCACCTCAACGTGCTGCTGATCAGCGTGACCGAGGGCGAGGACAAGCCGCTCAAGTACCCGCTGGCCTTCCGCGTCGCCCAGGTCTGCCTGATCAGCAAAATCGACCTGCTGCCCCATTTGCGCTTTTCCCTGGACCAGCTGCGCGCCCACATCCGCGCCATCAACGGCCAGGCGCAGGTCATCGAATTGTCCAGCGTGACGGGCGCCGGTTTCGAGCGCTGGCTCGAATTGCTCTCCCGGACCCGTCCCTAGGATTTGGCGCCGGCCCGGCGCCGGCTTCCCCCGCGTTTGGCTGTTTCTCCCACGATGCTGACCAGGTGGAGTTCCAGGCCGCCGACGGTCTCGATGTCCGGCGACGTGCAGGCCGGGCACCAGAAGGCCGGCTGCTTGAGCGTCGTTCTCTTGCCGCAGGCGCGGCAGCGCAGGCGCACGTCGCGCCTGCGGATGAAGAGGCGGGAGCCGCTCATCGCCGGCTGCTGCGCCTTGAGCAGGTTGTAGTGCTGGCGCAGCACGGTCGGCACGATGTGGTGCAGTTTGCCGACAAGGACGGTGAGGCGCGTGGCCGTTTCCATGCGCTCCCGGGCCATGATGTCCAGGGCGTTGGCAATGAGAGCGGCGGCAATCGTTCCCTCGTGCATCGTGCTTCTCAGCCGTAAAGGAACCAGGCGCTGCAGCTGCCTTCGGACGAAACCATGCAGGGTCCCAGCGGCCGGTCCGGATGGCAGGCGGTTTTGAACAGCGGGCACTCGGGCGGGGTCAGCCTGCCGGCCAGCACGTCGCCGCAGCGGCAGCCGCTGGGCGGCGGGGTGGGCGCGATTTTCTTGGGCAGGTGTCGGCGCGCGTCCAGGACCTCGTAGGCCGGAGCGAGTTCCAGTCCACTGGCAGGGATTGGTCCCAGCCCCCGCCAGGAAGCGTCGCAGACCCTGAACACCTCGGCCATGATGGCCCGCGATTTGGGGTTGCCCTCGTCAGCCACCACCCGGCCGTAATTATTGAGCACCCGCGCGGTTTTTTGGCCGATCTGTTCGAGCAGCAGGATCAGCGAGGAAATGATCTCGGCGGGTTCGAACCCGCTGATCACGGCCGGGATGCCCCGCTCCTCCAGGAAGAGGTAGGCCTGGCGGCCGATGATGGCGCTGACGTGACCGGGCAGCAGGAAGCCGTCGATGCGGCCCTGCTGCTCGCTCAGGAGGCGCAGGGCCGGCGGGATCAGCCGGTGGCCGCAGAGCAGGAAGAAGTTTTCGAGCTTCCGTTCCAGCGCCTGCTGGGCGGTGACCGCAATGGCCGGGACGGTCGTTTCAAAACCCACGGCCAGGAACACCACCTGGCCGGGGGTGGCGGCAGCGATCTGCAGGGCATCCAGGGGGGAGTAGACCACGCGCACCCGGGCGGCGCTCCGGGACTTTTCCTGCTGCAGCGATGAGAGGCTGCCGGGAACGCGCACCATGTCGCCGAAGGTGGCCACGGTGAAACCCTGGGCTGCCAGGGCCAGCGCCTCGTCGATGAAGGTGTCGGGAGTGACGCAGACCGGGCAGCCGGGCCCGGACTGAAGGCGGACGCCGTCGGCAAGCAGCTGCTGGATGCCGTGGCGGCGGATGGCCACGGTGTGGGTGCCGCACACCTCCATGATCTGGACCGGCCGGTCGGGCCGCATCTGCTTGAGGGTGCGCGCCAGCCCGGCCGGCGCGCCGGATTCAGCCCTTTTCAACTCCCGCCTCCGGGGGCGGCCGCAGCGCCATCTGGCGGAACAGCCGGCGGGTCTTGCGCGCCTCCTGCTGGTTGAGCTTGGCGATGGCGAACCCGGCGTGCACGATCACCCAGTCGTTGAGGCGCACGTTGTCGAGGAGCTTGAGGCTGACCTGCCGGCGGATGCCTTCGCTTTCCACCAGGCCGTTGTCGCCGTCGCGCTCGATCACCTTCATGGGCAGGGCCAGGCACACGCTATTCCCCCGGCGGCGCGTAAAAGCTCAGAGGCAGGAGCAGAACCATTTCCAGAGGTCGCGGTGGAAGACCAGCGAGTTGGCGTGCTCGGCCAGGAAGGAACGCGGATTGAAATCGAGCGGGCCGCCCGGTTTCTGGCGCTGACGCAGCCCCTTGCGGTAAAGCGAATAGGGTTCGGGATGGAACTGGATGCCCAGCACGCGGTCGAAGCGGCGGTGCTCGACCGCCTCGATGATCCTGCCGTCCAGGGAGCGGGCGGCCACTGCCAGGTTCTGGCCGAGCCGGTCAATGGCCTGGTGGTGGGAGGAGAGCACGTAGGGCGAGGCCGCAGCCGAAATTCCCATGCGCGTATCAAAGATGCTGTTCTTGAGGATGGCGATCTGGTGAAAGGCGGGCGCCAGCTGCATGACTCCCGGGTTGAGCTTGCGCCAGTAGAGCGAGCTGTGGACCTGCTGGGGGTCCTGCTGCAGCACCTGCTCGACGGTCTTGAGGCCGTACACCTGGGTGGGGATATCCTGAATCAAGGTGCCGCCGGCAGCCACATTGAGGGTCTGGGCGCCCAGGCAGATGGCCAGGATGGGGAAATCGGGGCCGCTCGGCCAGCAGCGGTCGAAACGACGGGTTCTGGCTGCCGCCGACCAGGTGGAAGAGGAAGGATACCTCGTAGAGGGAGCGCAGCGGCGTGGTGACCTCGGACAGCAGCAGCGCCTCCTGGCCGAAGACATCGGGCGGGATGTCCATGCCGCCGGTGAAGATGATGCCGTCGGCGCTGGCGAAAATTTCCCGGAACTGCGACGTCCAGGCGTTTTCCGCAAACAGGTCCGAGCGCGCCACCAACCCTTTGACCGCCTTGAACTTGACCCAGTCGAGGTTGTTGGTCTTGACGTAGTCGAACGAGGGCTGGAAGTCGGTCTCCTCGTTCTCGTGGTAGATGCAGAGCAGGGTGAGCGTTTTCAGCGGCAGGATGTCTTTCTCGTACATCTCCTCGATGTTGCGGATCTGGCTCACCGTGGGCTCGCACATGGCGATGACCGGCGTTTTTGCCGGGGCCGGAGCGGGCGTGCCGCCGGCCAGGGCCGTTGCCAGGGAAACGAGAAGCAGGGGCAGAAGCTGGAATCGGGTCTTCATCCTTCCTCCTGAATAGTCATTGTAGCACAACTCGGAGTAGCGGGTTTATCGGGAAAAGCGCTTGAAAAGCACCGTGGCGTTGGTGCCGCCGAAGCCGAAGGAGTTGGACAGCGCGTACTCCATCTCCGGGCCGACGCCCTGGTTGGGGGTGTAGTTCAGGTCGCAGTCGGGGTCGGGCGTTTCGTAGTTGATGGTGGGCGGAATGAAACGAGTCGCGGATGGCCAGGACGGTGAAGGCGGCCTCGGCGCCGCCGGTGGCGCCCAGCATGTGGCCGGTCATCGACTTGGTCGAGCTGATGTGCCAGCTTGGTGGCGTGGTCGCCGAAGAGGCGCTTGATGGCGTGGGTTTCCAGCTTGTCGTTGAGCTCGGTGGAGGTGCCGTGGGCGTTGATGTAGTCGATGTCGTCGGGCTTGAGCCGGCGTCGGCCACGGCCATTTTCATCGAACGGTAGGCGCCGTCGGCGTCGGGATCGGGGGCGGTCATGTGATAGGCGTCGCCGGTGAAGCCGTAGCCGACGACCTCGGCGTAGATCCTGGCGCCCCGTTTCAGGGCCTGGCCAGGGATCTTCCAGCACCAGGATGGCCGCGCCCTCGGCGATGACGAACCCGTCGCGGTTCTTGTCGAACGGCCGCGAGGCTTTCTGCGGCTGGTCGTTGCGTGTGGAGAGCGCGCGCATGGCGGTGAAGCCGGCTACGCCCAGGGGGGTGATCGGGTATTCGGCGCCGCCGGCGAGCATGATGTCGGCGTCGCCGCGCTGGATGATGCGGCATGGAATCGCCGATGGCGTGGGTGCCGGTGGCGCAGGCGGTGCAGTTGGCCAGGTTGGGCCCTTTGAAGCCGAAGCTTGATGGAGACCTGGCCGGCGGCGAGGTTGGCGATGCAGGCCGGCAGGAAGAACGGCGAGATCCGGTCCGGCCCCTTTTCCATGCAGGATCTCCTTGTGTAGATCTCGATGGTGTGAGATGCCGCCGATGCCCGAGCCGATATAGACGCCGGCCCGTTCCTTTTCCATCGGCGCTCAGGTCCAGACCCGGCGTCCTTGACCGCCTCGTCGGCGGCGATCAGGGCGAACTGGATGAAGGGGTCGAATTTCGCTCAGGTCCTTCCGGTCGAAAGTACTGGTTCGGGTCGAAGTTCTTGATCTCGCCGGCGATGCGGCTGGCATGCCGGCTGGCGTCGAAGCGGGTGATGGGGCCGATGCCGCTGCGCCCGTTGCGGATGTTGTCCCAGTTCTCGTCCTTGTTTTTGCCCGCGGGCGTGATCAGGCCGATGCCGGTGACCACCACGCGGCGCAAGGGTATGGTTTTGCTGATGAAGGGATCCATGGTTGCGGAACGGGATTATAGGCTTTTTTCAGGACGTAGTCAACGGCCGATCCCACGGTCGTCAGCTTCTCGGCTTCTTCCTCGGGGATTTTGAGTTCGAATTCGTCTTCCAGGGCCATGATCAGCTCAACCTGGTCCAGGGAGTCGGCGCCCAGGTCTTCGACGAATTTGGCTTCGTCGGTAACCTGGTCTTCGCCGACATTGAGCTTCTCGGCCACCACGGCTTTCACTTTACCCAGGATTTCTTCTTTGTTCATTTTATCCTCCTTGGATTTTATAATCAAAAGTCCGCCGGAAACGTTGATAACGGTTCCGGTAATATAGTTGTGCGGCAGGCGAAACCAGAAAATGCACGGCTTCGGCCACATCTTCGGGGGTGCCCGCTCGTTTGAGCGGCGATCTGGGCGAGGATAGGCTTCCTTGACCGCGTCGGGCAGTTTTTCGGTCATCTCGGTCAGGATAAAGCCCGGGGCCACGGCGTTGACGGTGATGTTGCGGCCGCCGAGTTCGCGGGCCATGGACTTGGTCAGGGCGATGACGCCGGCCTTGGAAGCGGCGTAATTGGCCTGGCCGGCGGTGCCCAGGATGCCGCTGACCGAGGCGATGTTGACGATGCGACCGAAGCGCTTTTTCATCATCTCCTTGGCCGCGGCCTGGGAGCAGAGGAACGTCGCCCTTGAGGTTGATGTCCAGGACCAGGTCCCAGTCGCTTTCGCTCATGCGGATGCGAGAGGTTGTCGCGGGTGATGCCGGCGTTGTTGACCAGGATGTCGACCGAGCCGAAGGTCGCCCATGGTCGGCTTGACCAGCTCCTCGGCGTCGCGGCACTGGAGACGTCGGTGCGTACGGCCAGGGCGCGCACGCCCGGCTTCTTCGATCTCGGCCGGCGGTCTTCTCGGCTGCCTCGGCCAGCATGATGTCGGAAATGACGACGTACGATGCCCGTCCGTGGCCAGCGCGCTGGGCGATGGCCTTGCCGATGCCGCGGGCCGCGCCGGTGACGATGGCGGTTGAGGCGTGGGTTCAGACATATTTCAGCTCCGTGAGTGATTCCTTGCATTTTCTCGATTTCCTGGGAGATCTTGTCCAGCACCTTCTGCGGTGATGAACTGGGTAGCTGAGGGAGATGGCGTTCTTGATGGCCTTGGCGTTGGAGCCGCCGTGGCCGATGATGACGATGCCGTTCACCCCCAGCAGCAGGGCGCCGCCGTATTCGGCGTAATCGAGCTTCTTTTTGATGCGCTTGAGCGAGTGTTTGCAGGAAGAAAAAGCCGACCTTGGAAAAAATGTTGGACATGATCTCGCGCTTGAGCATGGAGAGCATGACGTCGACCACCCCCTCGGACACCTTGAGGGTGACGTTGCCGGTGAAGCCGTCGGTGACGATCAGGTCGGCTTCGCCGATGTAGACGTCGCGGCCCTCGACGTTGCCGATGAAGTTGATGTCCAGTTTTTTGAGCAGGTTGTGGGTGGTCTTGGTCAGTTCGTTGCCCTTGACCTCCTCCTCGCCGATGTTCATCAGGCCGATGCGCGGGTTCGTGATGCCGTGGATGTTTTCCAGGTAGACCTTGCCCATCAGGGCGAACTGGACCAGGTTGTGGGGCTTGGAATCGGTGTTGGCGCCGACGTCGATCAGCAGCGAAGTGCCTTTGAGGGTGGGCAGCATGATGGCCAGGGCCGGCCGGTCGATGTTCTTGATCGATGCCCAGAACGGTCTTGGCCAGGGCCATCACCGCGCCGGTGTTGCCGGCCGAGACCATGGCCTTGGCCTTGTCCGTTCTTGACCAGGTCGATGGCCTTCTTGATCGAGGTCTCTTCGCGCTTCCGCCAGTAGGAGAGGAAATGCTCCTTCATGGAGATTTCTTCCAGGGCGTCGACGATCTCGACAGCCGGTCGCGGCGGAAATGTGCTGTATTTTTTCAATTCCTTGTGGATCTCTTTTTCCTTGCCGACCAGGACGATCTTGTAAGCCTTCGCCGCTGTCGTTTTCCCGCAGGTAGTCGACCACGCCTTCGATGACGATGGCGGGGGCGTGGTCGCCGCCCATGGCGTCAACGGCTATGTGTACGGGTTCCATCGCGATCAGGCTTCGCGCCCTTGACGATCTGCTTGCCCTGGTAATAGCCGCAGTTGCCCGCAGATGCGGTGGGGTAGCTTGGGTTCGTTGCAGTTGGGGCAGACGGACAGGCCCTCCACCTTCAGGGAGTCGTGGGTGCCGCCTTTTATTTTTCCGGGAATGGGAATGTCTGCGTTTCGGTTGGGCCATTTTTCACCTCTTTACTTTTTCAAACAAAAACTTTATTTCGTTCTTTGCTTCTTCGCAGGGGCAGGCGGCGCGGTTCAGGTTGGTGCCGCAGCCGGGGCAGATCCCCTTGCAGTCGTGGTGTGCAGACCGGGTTTGAAGGGGATGAACAGGTTGACCTGCTCGACCAGGATTTTTCCAGGTCGATCTGGTCGTTTTCATAAAAAATATATTCCAGTCTTCCTCGTCCAGGGACGTGCTGCGCTGGGTTGACCATTTCCTTGGGGAAAAGGATGATATCAAAGCGGGAGTTGATCTTGAGTTCGAACTGCTCCAGGCAGCGGACGCAGACCAGGGAAATGGCGGTCTTGATCTTGCCCTGGGCCTGGATGCGGTTTTCGCGTTTGAGCACTATCTGGTAGTTCAGCCCCTCCAGGAAATAGCTCTCTTCTTCCAGCAGCAGGTTGCTGTCGGCATCGATGGTATCGTGAAATGATACCCCTTTTTCCGAAATTCTATTCGCGTTAATGATCATGGCATACGCTCAATCCCCTGCGGGGGGTAAGCCGTTCTTTTTAACATAATTCCGGCTAAAAGTCAACCTCCCGGGTTCGCCGGCGACCCCCTCATTCCAGGCCAACCCGGACGCGCCGGATCAATCTTCGAGCTCGAGGGCGGCCAGGAAGGCTTCCTGGGGGATGTCGATCTTGCCGATGCGCTTCATGCGCTTCTTGCCTTTCTTCTGCTTTTCCAGCAGCTTCATCTTGCGGAGATGTCGCCGCCGTAGCATTTGGCCAGGACGTTCTTGCGCAGGGGCTTGACCACGGTCTTGGCGATGACGCGCTTGTTGATGGCCGCCTGGATGACCACCTCGAAGAGCTGGCGCGGGATGACCTCCTTCATCTTGCTGGTCAGCAGGTTGCCGACGTTGTAGGCCTTGTCCTTGTGGACGATGACGGCCAGGGCGTCGACCGGGTCCTGGTTGATCAGGATGTCGAGCTTGACCAGCGGCGATTCGCGGTAGTCCTTGAACTCGTAGTCGAAGGAGGCGTAGCCCTGGGAGAGGGATTTCAGCTTGTTGAAGAAATCGTAGAGCACTTCGGCCAGCGGCAGGTCGTAGGTCAGGTAGACGCGCTGCGGGCCGATGTATTCCATTTTCTTGTGGACGCCGCGGCGGTTCTGCAGCAGCTTCAGGATGTTGCCCAGGAATTCGTCGGGGGTGATGATGATGGCCTCGATGTAGGGTTCCTCGATCTTTTTGTAGTACTGCGGGTCGGGCAGCTGGGCCGGCGACTCGATTTCGTAGGTCTCGCCTTGTTCGAGGTGATGCGGTAGCGCACCGAGGGGGCGGTGGTGATGATGCGACAGGTAATATTCCCGCTCCAGGCGCTCCTGGACGATCTCCTTGTGCAGCAGACCCAGGAAGCCGCAGCGGAAGCCGATGCCCAGGGCCGGCGACGATTCCGGCTCGTAGGTCAGGGAGGAGTCGTTCAGGGTGAGTTTCTCGATCGCCTCGCGCAGTTCCTCGTGGCTGGTGCCCTCGGAAGGGTAGAAGCCGGCAAAGACCATGGGCAGGGGTTCCTTGAACCCGGGCAGGGGCTCCACCCCGGTCTCGCGCGACCAGGGTGACCGTGTCGCCGATCTTGACCTCGGAGATCTTCTTGATGCTGGCGATCATGTAGCCGACTTCGCCGGCTTCCAGGCGAATCCAGGGGCCTGGGCTTGGGCGTGTTGACGCCGACTTCGTTGATCTCGTACTCGGCGTTGTTGGAGAGGAAGTTTGATCTTGTCGCCCTTTTTCATGACGCCGTCGATGATCTTGATCAGGATGATCACGCCGCGGTAGGAGTCGAACCAGGAATCGAAGATCAGCGCCTGCAGCGGCTTGTCCGGGTCGCCCGCCGGCGGCGGGATGCGCTGCGATGATGGCCGGGATGATCTGGTCGATGTCCAGCCCGGTCTTGGCGCGAGACCATCAGCGCCTCCTGGCGGGGGATGCCCAGGATGTTCTCCATCTGCTCCAGGGACTTTTCCAGTTCGTTGTTCGGCAGGTCGATCTTGTTCAGCACCGGGATGAGGGTCAGGTCGTTCTCCATGGCCAGGTAGGTGTTGGCCACGGTCTGGGCTTCCACGCCCTGGGTGGAGTCGATGACCAGCAGGGCGCCCTTCGCAGGCGGCCAGGGAGCGCGACACCTCGTAGGTGAAATCGATGTGCCCGGGCGTGTCGATCAGGTTGAGCAGGTATTCCTGGCCCTGGCGCGTCGCGGTACTCCAGGCGCACGAAATGCGACTTGATGGTGATGCCGCGTTCGCGCTCCAGGTCCATCGAGTCCAGCACCTGTTCCTGCATGTCGCGCTTGGCGATGGCGTGGGTGATCTCCAGCAGGCGGTCCGACAGGGTCGTTTTGCCGTGGTCGATATGGGCGATGATGGAGAAATTGCGGATGTTTTTCATGCGCTGCGCAGGCGGGCCAGGTGCGCGGCGCCGATGATGCCGGCGCGGTTGCCCTGGCTGGCCAGGCCGATGCGCGTGCAGGCGACGCTGAGCGGGTGGAGCCGCTGGCTGAATTCGGCCCGGGCCGGCTCCAGGATGGCCTCGCCCGCGGCGGCCACGCCGCCGCCCAGAACGATGACCGCCGGGTTGAGGAAATTGGCGATGGTGACAAAGAGGATGCCCAGGAAGCGGCCGGCGCGCTGAAACGCGGCGCGGGCCTGGCCGTCGCCCTGCTGCCAGAGGCGGTGGACGTCGCGCGCCGACAGCGGCGCCGTTTGTCCCGACAGCTCCTGGTAGGAGCGCACGATGCCCGGTTCGGAGCTTTCGGTCTCGACGCAGCCGCGGTTGCCGCAGCCGCAGGCGCGGCCGTCGCTGTTCACCGTCACGTGCCCCAGCTCGGCGCCGTAGCCGCATTCGCCCTGCCAGATGGCGCCCTGGAGAATGATTCCCGAACCGATGCCCGTGCCCAGGGTGAGCAGCACGAAGCTTTCCGGCCGCGGCTCCGGCAGCGAGATGTACTCGCCCAGGCCGGCCACGTTGGCGTCGTTCTCCACGATCACCGGCAGGCCCAGCCGCTGTTCGAGCTCGCGCTGCAGATAGACGCCCTGCAGGAAAGCGATGTTGGGCGAAAGCTCGATGCGTTTTTCGCGCTTGGCGATGAACCCGGGAACGCCGACGCCCAGCGCCTGCACTCCCTGGCGGCGCTGGCCGCGGCCGACGATCTCTCGGACCTGGCCGCAGAACGACTCAAAATCGTTGGCGGTCCTGACTTTGTCCTCTTCGAGCAGTTTCCCTGCGCCGTCGAACAACCCGTACTTGATGAACGTGCCGCCGACGTCGATGCCCAGCAGGTTCATCGTTGGCTTCCGTTGGCGCCGGCGAGCTCTTCCCCGCTCCCTTTCAGTTTATCCCGCTGTTGCTTCCCTGTTGCGCTGCGCTGGTCAATGGCTCTTCTCATCCTTGCTGTTTTTGTCGCTGTCGTCGCTGTTTTCGTCCTTGTTGCCTTTCAGGGCGTTCTTGAAGTTCTTGATCCCCTGACCCAGCCCCTTGCCCAGTTCCGGCAGTTTCCTGCCCCCGAAGAGCAGGGCGATGACGCCCAGTATCAACAATATTTCCCAAATACCCAGGCTTCCGAACATGATGGTCTCCTCGATTCATTGTAAGGGTTTACCCCCTGCCTGTCAAGCGCCCCGGTTTCCGCCTCCGGTCTGGTTTCACCGTGGAGGAAATCAGCCGGATTGGATTTGACTTTTATTTTCCTTTTGATTATCTTGAGAAGGCTTTAAGGAGGATTACCCATGAATCTGGTTAACAGAGCTAAAAATCTCATTGTCTCGCCTGCCAAGGAATGGCAAGCGATCAAGACGGAGAGCCTGACCGTTTCCGACATGTTCAGCAAGTACGCCATGATTCTGGCCGCTGTCCCCGCCCTGGCGGGATTTATCGGCAACTCGCTGATAGGCCATTCGGTAATCGGTATCTCCTGGCGCGTTCCGATATTCAACGGACTGATTTGGGCGGTGCTCTACTACGTCTTGACCCTGGCCGGCACCTACCTGCTGGCCTTTATCCTGGACGCGCTGGCTCCGAGTTTCGGCGCCAAAAAGGACATGAACGCGTCGCTGAAGGTGGCCATTTTCTCGATGACCGCTTCCTGGCTGGCTGGCGTGTTCGGCCTGATTCCTGCCCTGGCCATTTTGGCCATCGTCGGCCTCTATTCTCTCTACCTGCTCTACCTGGGCATGAAGATCGTCAAGGAGGTCCCGGCTGACAAGCTGATGGGCTATTTCGTGGTCACCCTGATCGTGGCGATAGTGCTCTATTTCATTATCGGCCTGATCGTCAGCACGATCGCCCTGGGCACCTATCCCTACGGCCGGGGACTGGGAACTTTTTAAGACTTCAGCTGTTCGTCTTTTTCTGAGTTTTGGCGGCACGCGGGCAGAGGACTCTATTGCGCGGTTTCCAAAATTATGATATAAAGCTCGCCTCAGTGGGGCTGTAGCGCAGCTGGGAGCGCGTCTGAATGGCATTCAGAAGGTCGGGAGTTCGAGCCTCCTCAGCTCCACTTTTTCTTTACTCAATCAAATAATCGGTTTTCGTTTTACAAGAATTAACCAATTAACAATCCGTCCTCATTAGTTCCGTTCCAGAACTCATCTCTTCCCTTCCCTACCCGGAAAAAACGCGGATGAAATCTTTGATCGCCAGCACCTGGACGTTCTGCCGCAAGGGGTAGGGTTCGGGCACCGGGGCGACGACATAGGCCTCATCGATCCGCAGATCTTCCAGCGCCCGCCAGAACCCGTCGCCGACGGCCGGGGCGGCCGACGCTTTGAACTCAACTGCCACTTTTTTCCGCCCCTTTTCCAGGACCAGGTCGATCTCGGTGCCGGAAGCGGTGCGGTAAAAATACCCGTCCCAGTCGGGGAATTCCGCCAATATGTTCTCCACCCCCATCCCTTCCCATGAGGCCCCGAACATCGGGTGCCCCATGAGGTCGTTGAAGTCGCGGATGCCGGACAGGCAATGCCACAATCCCGAGTCGCGGAAATAGAGCTTGGGCGCTTTCACCAGCCGTTTTTTCAGGTTGGCTTGATAGGGTCGCAAGACCCGGAAAATGAAGGTCTGCTCCAGCAGGTCGATGTGGTTCTGGATGGTGTGGTAGGAGAGTCCCAGGGATTCCCCCAACTTGGATAAATTCAGGAGCTGGCCGTGAAAATGGGCGCTCATCTGCCACAGGCGTTTCAGGCGCGCGGCGGGGACGCGTATCCCCAGTTGGGGGATATCTTTTTCCAAAAACGTGCGGACGAAGTTTCCCCGCCAGGCGAAGCTGGCGCTTTCGCTTTGAGCCAGGAAGCTGCGCGGATAGCCCCCGCGCAGCCAGAATTTTTTGGCCGCGCCCTTGGTTTCCGCCTCGATCTCGCTGGCCAGGAAGGGGGTCAATTCCAGGTAGGCGATTCTGCCGGCCAAGGATTCGGAACTCTGGTTGACCAGGTCGGGTGAGGCCGATCCCAGCAGCAGCAATTGGCCGTTCCTTCCCTGGCGGTCGAGAACGCTGCGCAGGACGGGGAAAAGGTGCGGCAACCGCTGGATCTCGTCTAGACAGACCAGCTTGTCGGCATTGTGCTGGAAAAAAAGCTCCGGCTGGCCCAATTTGTTCAGGTCGGCGTCGCTCTCCAGGTCCAGGTAGAGAAAGCGCGGCAGGCGTCCAGCCAGTTTCCTGGCCAGGGTCGATTTGCCGCATTGCCTGGGTCCGAATAGTGCCACGGCCGGGTTGGCGAGCAAAGCCGCGACGATTCTGTCCTCCAGACGCCGTTGGATGTAATTTTGCATATTAGAAGTCTACCTTCTAATTTGCATAATGTCAAGCGCCGAGTAAGATTTACCACGTGGGGCTGTAGCGCAGCTGGGAGCGCGTCTGAATGGCATTCAGAAGGTCGGGAGTTCGAGCCTCCTCAGCTCCACTTTTTCTTTACTCAATCAAATAATCGGTTTTCGTTTTAGCAAGAATTAACCAATTAACAGTACGTCCCCATTTGTTTTCCTATTTGCAATTCGGTTATACGATGAAAGAAATCGTGGAGTACCTGGAGATCCACCATGTCAGCGTCAGTCAGGCTATCAGAAGGCATGAAAGCAAAAAAGAAAAGTAATAATGAAAGACCTGACCCCAATTTTCCAATTTTCTCAGCGTAGCTAAGTTCCGTTACACCTTTGACCCCAGGCTGATTCATTTTTACAGTCGCTGCCCAAAAAGGTACTATTTTTTTAACTCGGGCAGGAGCTTTTCTTTCTTAATATTGAACACTCGCCGTCCTAGAGCATTTTTTATTTCCAAGCTTACTTCCTTTATTCCATCGTTACTGAGTTGTGCGAGCAGCTCCAAAAGATTTGCGCTGGTGAGGGGGTTTCCATTCAGCGCAACAATCTCATCCCCCGGGCCAATACCGACTTTATCGGCTGGTGAGGCTGTCCAGACCCCGCGAACAACGATTTTTCCACTATCGTCCAGATGGGGATGCAGACCAATGGAATACTCGTTGGTTGGGATGGGTGCGGGAGAGATGGGCTGAGGGATAAATAATATTTCGTTTTTTGGATAATTAATAATTGTTATATAGGGAACCAGAAAATCCCGGCCCAGGAGGGGAACAGAAAGCACACTCGGAAGTTCCGCGGAAAAGGCGAGTACATTCCGGACTTCCAAGTTTCCTGCGGCAAATGAATCAACGCGGCCCAGATAATTGTCCCGGGAAGTTGTGAAAGGCCATTTGTAGATATATCCTTTGGCTTTGATCCAGCCTTTTTTTTCTAAGAGTCCCAGTTTGTTTAGGATGTCCGGCGGCAAAACAAGGGGGTAGGGTTGGCCGGTATCAACCATGGCTTCCACTTCAAGTCTGCCGTTCAGTTTACATTTTAGCATCGGAGCGGAATTGATGGGGTGGTTTGTAAATTTGAATAGAAAACCTTTTTGCGGGTCACCGGTGACAGCAGTGTCGTTTGAAAGAACAAGGGTTTTTTTGCGGTAGTCAAGGGTGACTTTGAAACGATCCAGGAGGTCGGAACCGATCAAGCCATGGATGGTGACGCCTATACTTGACTCGAACATCTTGAAAAAATCCGGGGAGGCTACACAAAAAATTGAATCGATCCGGTAATTACCAATATCGAGACTGTTCATTTTTACCATATTGCCAAGCCGTTTCAATTTGAGTTTGTTGGCTGTTTCGTCATTCAGCATTATCATTCCGCCGGTATCCACTATGAAATTGTACTCTTCAGGATGATCGTTGATTTTACCTTTGACGAGAATAATGTGCTCTTTCAGTTCAAAGGGGATAATGCCTTCTTTTTGGGCTGGTACATCCTGTGGATAAGTGAAGAGGGTAGAGAGGAAAACAAGAAAAACAATGTTTGTTTTTAGCATTTTACTCCTAAATGGATTTATACTAAGAAGACATCTTAATGCAACAGTGGTGAAAAAGCGATAGCTTCCCGCGTAAGTATTCAGTTGTTTATAGTGAATAAGTTTTGGTGATTGAAAAAGAACCGGCATTACGCTATAGTTCAGGCAACGCTTAAAGCTTAAGGTTCATGAGAAGAAAAGGGTATCGGGAATGCCTGAAGGTGAGAAGATAAAGCCTCCAAAGATTGCCGTAGTACCTCCCCAGGTCAAAGAATCGGGTTTCAGGTCCGTTTTCGCCAAGCTCAGGAAGCGCCGGATCATGGTATCGCCTGAGGTTTATAAAAAACGCCTTCTGGTCCTATCCGCCTGGGCGCTGATGCTGCTGGTTTCCGATCTTCCCGACATCTTCTGCACCCGGTTTTTCAATCATGTCCCCAAGTGGCTTTTCTGGGGCAAGGTGGGGCTGCTGCTCCTGTTCCTGGGACTCAGCCTGCTCTATAAAACCCTGCGCCCGCTCCGGCAATACGCCGCTTTCCTGGCCGTATTTTTTCTGGCCCTGGCGGCCTCGGCCTGGATCGGGAACCTGCCCGGATGGCAGCGTCGCTTCAGCGGACCGGGGATCTCGTTCACCGCCGGCTATGTCGGATTTCATCTTCGCGATATGGCGGTGGCGGGCGCGGTCATCGCCGTACTCTGGCTCATGAAACGGAAGCGGAAGAATTTTTTCCTGGTCAAGGGCCAACTGAACGCGCCCATCAAACCGGTGCGCTGGCTGGGCATCGGGGAGGGCAAATCGTGGCGGACCTTCGGTTGGATCTTCACGATTGTCGCCAGTCTGGGAGTGGCGATTCCCACCCTGCTGGGATTGAAGTTCTCTTGGGCGATCCTGTCGCGGGCGGTTTCGCTGCTGCCGGCAGTGCTGCTGTTCGCCGCCGTCAACGCCTTTGCCGAGGAGGTCTATTTCCGGGCATCCTTTCTCTCCACCCTGCACGAGGTCATCGGCCGCGGACACACCCTGTTGATCAGTTCGGTCTTCTTCGGGCTGGCCCACTACCTTTACGGCTCGCCGCCCGGATTGCTCGGATTCCTGATGACCGGCTTTCTGGCCTGGCTGCTGGGCAAGGCGATGCTGGAAACACGGGGTCTCGGCTGGCCCTGGCTGATCCACTTCGTGCCCGACGTGGTCGTATTCGCCTCCTACGCCATCCTCTGGGTTCAGAGATAGCAATTACATCAATTGACAATCCATCCCCAAATCTGTACGACCGCTTAACAGTCCGCCCCCAAATATTTTTAGATCTGATGCAAGCGCCTTATTAGTTTTTTTCCATCGTGGATCAAAAGTGCTTAGAAGGAAAACGCCATTCATATGGGGAAAACCCGCTTTTCCCCAGATTCTTGACTGGGCTTTAATATATGTTCTGGACTATTTCTTCTTCGCCTCTTTCGGCTTCAGCTCCATGCCGAGCTGTTGCATCAGGCCAAGGCTATCATAGTCTTCTCTTTCCTCAACTACCTTCCCATTCCTCACACGACTCATGTTTATCAAATTGAGTTCAAATCTGTTTCCAGTGGCAGGGATATCCAAAAACGTTCCTTTATGCGTGCCCCTAACGGTGGTTCTTGATACGACAACATCACCCACTGCCACCAACTCTTCTATACTCCAGATACAGTCAGGGAAAGCCGACCAAATCATCTTCATCTCTTCAATGACTTCTTCTCGGGACATGGGCTTGGAGGTTCCGGATGGATAGAAGTAAGCATAGTCAGGGGCATACACGTCCATAAAATATTCGGCGTTTCTCTTATTCTTCTCCTCAGCACCTTTGCGAACTATCTCCTTATTCTGCTCGGCGACCTTCGCTTGGGCTTTGAACCTCTCCAGTTCAGCCATCGCCGCCCTGTCCTGGCAAGCGAAAGAGAAACAAAGCAGGACAGCCAGCGGGACGACACAGAGATACCTTTTCATTTTCCCCTCCTTCATAGACCGTGCCGAATTCTATTTCTTCTTCTCTGCGATAGGCTTCAACTCCATGCCGAGCTGGGTCAGCATCCCCAGATTATCTTCAACCGCCCAACATGCTTTGAGCTTCCCGTCTACAACGGTGGATATGCTTATCTGGTAGGAGCTTACCTTTTTCCCGGAAGCAGGAATCCCTTGGAACTCCGTTTTCTGGGTTCCCTCCCAAAGAATCCTGGTGACGACCTTGTTGCCTTCAGCCAAGACGTCTTCGAACTTGTGAATCCCATCCGGGAAAGCCTGGTAGTATTCCCGGATTAGTTGGATGAGAGCCTCGGCACTGAAGTCTTCTTGAGGGCCAGAATAATGAAGGACGAATTCTGGGGCCATGAGCTCCTTCAAGCGAGGGTAGTTTTGGGCGTCGATTGCTTCAAAGAATTGACGCACGATGGCTTTGTTCTGGTCCTCTAATTGAGCCAGTGTTTTGGCTTTCTCAAGCTCTGCCCGTGCCGCCTTGTCTTGGCAGGCAAAGGTGAAACCAAGCAGAATGACCAACGGAATGACATAAAGAAGCTTTTTCATTTCTCCCTCCAATCATGCTGTATGTGGCTCAATCCATAGCACTGCAAAAACGCAAAGTCAATTCGCGGGGGGACGAATTTCATGGTAGGAAGACAGACGAATCCCCTTGTCACTTGGGCTGTAGCGTAGCTGGGAGCGCGTCTGAATGGCATTCAGAAGGTCGGGAGTTCGAGTCTCCTCAGCTCCACTTTTTCTCTACTCAATCAAATAATCGGTTTTCGTTTTACAAGAATTAACAAATTAATAGTTCGTCTCCGTTTCTTTTCATGTCACATATCTCCGTCACTTTATTTATATTTTTTTGTATCAAGAATGAATCTTTTACTCCTGCTAAGTCTTTCTATAAGAAGATTCTTTTGTTGATCAGGAAGTGTCGGAATTTGAGTTATGGCCAGATGTAGATTATCAAGTTCGGTTTCAACTTTCCCTAGTGCTTCTTTTTGTTGAACACTTTCTTTCACGAAGTTCTTATCTGGAATCCAAGGTTTGAAAATCCCAGGCTTAGAGACATCTTCGGGTGTTTTTGGATTGACATAAGGTGTGAACGAAGTGCCGCCAATGATGGTCAGGTAGATCAAAAAGCCGTTAAATACTGCGACGACATATTTCTCAAATCGTCTTTCAGGCGAGACAAGGACGGCCACAAGGGCGACAATAATAGATACAATAAGTCCGGTAGACCCTTGCGAAAGCTTGAACACTCCACAGAGAACACTCGTGACAATCCAAGCGATAATCGCACAACCACCCAAGGTGCCGAAACTAGCCAATGTGAATAGTTGATCCGGGATCTTTACGCCTCCTGAGCCGGTTTGTTGGTTGTTTCCCATTCTAAACCTCCTTTTAATTTTGGTTTAATATCCGAGCTCGGCCCGTGTCGCCGGGCCGACTTTTCCATCAACCTTTAATCCGTGGGCTCTCTGAAACTCGCGGACAGCCTTGTCAGTTTCGCTTCCAAAAATGCCATCGCTATCTTCCTCGGGGAAATTGAGGGCTCCCTGCAATTTTTTAACATCTTCGCCTTTCATCATGGGCCGTGTGTAGAACAGGACTCTCACGGCGGGATCATCCGCGGATGCCTCAACCGGAGGCTTATAATTGATATCAAAAATCTCTTGATCGATAACGACATTCCTTATTGTCAAGGGCAGGGGCAGCTCCCATTTATCTGTATCGATTAGCTCATTTAAGGAGTCCATGCGATAAACCGTTTTGTGAAGAAGGACGTTACTGTGATTGGCGAGCCAATCTCTTCTAGTGGAGACATAATCCTTTATCCATTCTTCTTCGCCGATATCTTGGGCCTTTCCATATTGCTGAACAGTCTGGTCCCTTATCAGAGCGAATGAGCCGTGTATTTTGCTATCGTATAAAATGGTCACGCCGAGAGGCTTATTTATCTCGAGAAAGGAGGCGGTTTTTATTGCTGGCTCCCAATAAATGCTATCAAAAAATTCGTCTTGAATCTTTTTCATAGCCAGGTCGTTTCCTGCCTGCCTGAGCAGAGCTTTCACTTTTTCATTGTCATCAAGCTTGAAATCTCTTCGGTCAAACGCGGGGAGATAAGGCTCTAAAGCATCCGAGATCAAGCCATCAACATCGCAGTAAGCATGAATCAATAAGGCCAGATTTCCGGAGGCAAGAGTTGTTTGGCTTCGGCCATAAGTCAGGTGCCCAGTGTCGCCTTCAAGGACAGAAACGCAGCCGTAATCGCCAAGCGGCTTCCCAGTTTCAAAGATATTAACGATGGCTTGAGATGTCTTTTTTTGTAATGGAGTCAACATCTTTTTACCTCCCCTCTCTTCTCAATCCTCGAGAATTTATTTCATTATATTTTATTCAGTAAATTAATATGAGTTCCTTTGACTATTTCGAAAAGGCCATCTTCATGATAGGATCCGTTTTCCTCCAGCTTATCTTGTGTCTAAACAGAGTTCCCAATATGGACCTCCTTTTAAACTTCCCGATCTCTCTCTATCTTTAATAATATAAAATTGTATATTCTTTTGTCAACCTTGTTTTTATTTACTTAGAAATGAGAGAAGGTCGGGAGTTCGATCCTCCTCAGCTCCACTTTAAAATCTTCTATTATCAAGGGTTCTCTTTTAAAAATTATGGTCATAAAATGGCACAATCCTTGACTGCTCAGTTATACGCTTGCATGATGTCGCGGCCCTCGTCCAACAGCCGACCGGCGATCTCGCGCATATTGGCCTCGTCCCAAAAGGGCAGGCGTCGGTGCGCTTCCAGGTACTTCAAAGGGATGGGATGGGTGCCGATTACCACCGGTATCTCGAATTGGGTCTCAATGAATGTCTTGAAACGCCGGATGTTGGGACACGGGGGATAGCCCACCACCAGCCCGGTGGCCAGGTGGATGACCTCGGCCCCGTTCTTTTTCATCTCGGCCGGCACGTATTCTACGTTACCGCCGGGGCAGCCGCCGCAGGTCGAGTAACCGACGATCTCCACAGGTTCGTCGGCGGGGTATATAGCAAAACCGCCCCGCCGTTCTCGCAAAGCACGAAAGCACTTGCCCCCGCCGCAATCCTTATAACGCGCGCAGATGATCATTCCGATTTTTTTCATCTTGCGTTACCGTCCGCATGCCCCCCGCATGCGTTCCGCACCGAGAGTTCGGGCAGTTTATTCTCCTTCAGCAGGTCCAGGTTCTGTTTCACCGTCTCTGCCGCAGAGCGGTAAACCTTGACCCCTTTCGCCTGGAGCTTCGTGATGGCTCCAGCCCCTATACCCCCGACGACCAAGGCATCGACGCTGAGTCCGCCCAGGGCCTGGATCGGATTGCAGGCCCCGTGTACGTGGTTCAGATCGCGATTGTTGACCGTCACCGCCTTGCCGATCTCGGTATCCACAACGATAAATGCAGGAGCAGAACCGAAATGACCATAAACCACACTTTCAACGCCGTCATCTTTTTGAACTGCAAAACATACTTTCATCTGTTACCTCCTGGGTCTGTACTTGTCTCTATGCGTAAGGCTTTACCATAGACGATCGCTTCAGCAATCTTGCTGTGGGCCTTGTTCAATATCCTTCCGAAGGTTGCCCGCGACACCTTCATCCGGGTCGCGGCTTCTTCGTGGTAACACCCTTCGTAGTCGGCGAGCCTTATCGCCTCGAGTTCATCGAGGCTCAGGGATACCTCCTCAAGTTGGAACATAGGAATCCCCCTCGGCTTAAAATAAAAAGTACTGGGCGTGCAATTTATGCGCCTGCACTTCTTCGGTCTTGGCACGGCGTTATTATAAGCATATGCTCATAACAATGTCAACCATAAATTTCTCTATGTCCTCAAATGTGTGGCGATGACCAGGAGGGTATGACCCGGATCCCCTTAACGTGAGAATTGAGCGGGCCTTACACGCCGCCTGTTATGCTTAACCTTTTCATTCCGGTTATTTTATCCTGCGGGTTTTTGGGCAGAATTTTCCACGACAACGTGACCATGAGGATAATTTAGGAGGACTTGAAACGAATTTCAATAACCGCAACCGCGGGGGTTAAGCGTTTCGGTTTTCCTCTTCCAAGATCTTCAAGAACATTTCCGCCACCTGCGGATCAAAGTGGGTTCCGCTGCTGGCGCGGATCTCCTCCAGCACTTTCTCTTTCGGCCAGGCCAGCCGATAGGGACGGTCGGAACTCAGCGCGTCCCAGACATCCACCACGGCGAAGAGGCGCGCTGCCAGGGGTATGGATTCGCCCTTCAGGCCTCGCGGATAACCGCTGCCGTTCCACTTTTCATGATGGCAATAGGGGACGTCCAGCGCCGGCTGCAGGTAGGCGATCGGGGCGAGCAATTCGAATGCTAAGACCGGGTGGTACCTCATGATTTTCCATTCCTCGTCGGTCAGCGGCCCGGGCTTGAGCAGGATGTCGTCGGGAATGCCCATCTTGCCGATGTCGTGCAGCAGCGCTCCGCGGCGGATGTGGGCCAGTTCAGTCTCGGCTATCCCCATCCGGCGCGCCAGGCGCATGGTCATTTGGGTGACGCGCAGAGTATGGCCTTCGGTCTCTTTGTCACGCATATCCATGGCTCGCGACCAGCCCTCGAGCGTGGAGTCGTAGGCCTGGATGAGATCCGAGTGGGAGTGCTGGAGGTCGACAAACAGGCCGGCGTGGTCGATGGCGATGGCCACCTGGGTGGCCAGGGTCTCCAAAAACTTCAGCCATTCCGCATCCGGGGCGCGCGGCAAGCGGTCAAAAGTGGCCAGCACGCCCTCGACCTGTCCCTTGGCAATCAGCGGCACAGCGATGCAGGTGCGGAACTCCTCTCCGCACAGCGCCGCCTGCGCGGCCGTTTCCTCGCTTTGCCGCATGTCGGGGATCGCGATCAGGCGCCGCTCGAGCGCGGTGCGGCCGATAATCCCCTCGCCCAGGCGCAAAGGCGAGTGGACCACTTGCTTAGGGAGCTGGCCTTTCCCGGCCGCATATTCCAGGGTCTGGGTGTGGGGATTGAACAGGAACAGAACAGCGGCGTCAACCCCTTGGCGGGCCATGACCTGATCAAGGAACACGTCCAGAGTAAGGCCTATGTCGAGGCTGGCGCTGATGGCGGTGTCAATGGTGTGCAGGGAGGCCAGCCGCTGCACCTGGCGTTGGGTCTGCTCGTGCAGGCTGACGCGGTGGATGGCGTTGGCGGCGATATCGGCCATGGCGGTGAGCAGGTGCATGTCTCTGTCCGGGATGCCGGCGTCGCGGCCGATCCAGAGTGTGCCGATGGTTTGTCTTTGCACGCTGAGCGGCCAGCAGGCTGTGGCCTGAAGTTCAATTCCCGGCTGCTTGAAACGGGGCTCGCTGTACAGATTGGGCTGGTCCCCGGCCATCCCCTGTGCCCTGGTCCCTTCGGCTGCAGGGAGATGCATTCCGGATAAAGGCTCCAGGCTGCCGCGCCCCAATTCGATCACCGTTTCGCCGCTGCCCGCATCGAACAGGCCCAGCGCCGCGCCATCGGCATCGGTCAGAGCGATCATTTGGTCGAGGATTGCTGGCAGTAATTCGGCGCGGTTTTGGGCCTGGCGCAGGGCGGCACTCAGGGAGATGATCGCTACGCGTTCCCGTTCCCGCTGCAGCCACTCGCTGATGTCGCGCATAATGACCAGAGTGAATCTTTCCCCGCCCAACTCGTAGGTGGAGGCGCGGACGTCGATATCAAATTCGCCGCCTGTGAAACGCAAACCGCGGGTCTGGTAATGGGCGGGAGCGGCTTCCTTGTTCGCCCGGAGGCGGATGTTTTCCAGAATGGTCGGCCGCTGGTCGGTTGCGATGAGGTCGATCACCGGCCTGCCGATCAACTCCTCCTCGCTGGGATACCCGAACAGTTTCAGATAGGCCGGATTGCCGAACACGTGCACCCCGTTTTTTGAAACGCCGATGGCATCCTGGGAATTTTCGTAGATGGCGCGGAATCTGGTTTCGCTTTGGCGCAACGATTCCTCTGCTTTTTTGCGCTCCGTAATGTCGCGGGAAATGCCGAACGTTCCGATGATCTGTCCTTCGTGGTTGCGCAGCGGCATTTTGGTTGTGGAAACCCATCCCAATCGGCCATCGGGCCACGTTTCTTTTTCTTCCTTGTCCACCAGAGGCTGGCCGGAGCGGATGATGGTTTGTTCATCCTCATAGGCCAAGCGGGCGTGTTCTTCCGCAAAAAAATCAAAGTCCGTCTTGCCCGCCGCTGGCGCAGGATCGCTCAAGCCGAACCGCCGGGCCTGAGCCTGGTTTATCTGAATAAAACGGCTCTCGGCATCCTTGAAGTAAATGGCGTCCGGAATGTTATCCATGAGCGAGAGCAGCAGATTGGGTTCTTCTGCCAACTTCTGTTCCTCCTTTTTGCGCTCGGTGATGACGCGGATGTTGCATTGGATGACCTTGTGGTGGTTAACCAGATAGACGTTACTGACAAACTCAACGTCAAGGTATTGGCCGCCGCTGGTTCTAAGGGGCAGGTCTTCGTAGCGGATATACCCTTCTTTTTGCAATTTTTTGAAAAGGGCCCTGCTTTCTTTGATGTCTTTAAACGCGCCGATTTCCCAGAGTCTCTTCCCCAGAAACTCCTCGCGGGAATAACCCAGCTTCGATATCACGAAGGGGTTCACGTCCGTGATCTGCCCCGAGTCCGCATCGAGGATCAATATGCCGTCCTGGGTCGATTCAAAAAGACGTCGGTAACGAATCTCAGATGTGCGCAGCACTTCCTCTGCATGCTTACGCTTGGAAATATCGGTGATAATGCCGAGTATGGCTTTTCCTTCTTGATAGCCGATCAACTGGGTGGTAATGAGGGCTTCAATCCGTTTGCCTTCCTTGGTCAGGAGGAAATATTCATAAGCCGGCACCGCTTCACCCTGCTGATGTCTTCTGAGGTCTTCTTTTATTTTGGCCCGGAATTCCGGCGCAATCAGGGTCAGATAATTGAAATCTGGCGCACACATCTCTTTTCGGGTGTAACCCATGATTTTTTCGCATTTCGAGTTGGCATAGACCACCCTTCCCTGGTGGTTGATGAAAATCATATGCGGCGAGTGCTCGGCCAGCGACACGAACAAGTCGACTGGCCTCGGCAGACCCGAGCTCACACCTTTATGTTCCGGGCGCCCGCCAGAAGAGGCCCCTCTTTTTTTCGTTACCGATTTTAATTCAGCCATGAGCCACCTCCCCTTTCCCATTCACTATGAGCCAATCCGGTTTTAGAATCCGGACCACAGCTTGAAAGGTGTGAAGGTTTGAAAATTTAACCGGGTAGTAATAGACACTTTGTTTTGGGACCCGGTCGGCTGTCTCTCCCTTCAGCCCGCGCCTGCCCGTCATTCTGCAACTGCGCGTTTTCATCTGCCTCGCGTTTCCTCACCTGCTTTACTGCAGGCTTAGCCCACGTTGCCATTGTTGAAGCGGCTGGGGCTACCCTGAAAGGGTCATTTCGCAATGGCAGCTTTATATAATTATATTATAAATTTAACAAAAAAATCAAGATCATGATAAAAAAATTTTTTTTAGGATTTTTTTGATTTTATTGTTGTAATTGTTATATTTTTACATGTATTAACAGTTCCGCTTTTTTTATCCCTTCAGGGTGTGAACGCAGTAGTACTCCATGGCTGCCTTCATGAATTCGGCCAGGCCCGGCCGGTATTTTTCGTAGTGGGCCTTGAATTCGGGATGCTCGACATAGAGACCGCCGAGCCCGCGATACACCGCGGCCGGCGCCTGGTAGAAGCGCTCGATGTGGGCATGGTGCTGCCCAATCCATTTCTGCACTTCCGGGTCCCCGGGTTTCCTGTGCATCAGGCCGGCGAGTCGTTGCGTGATCTCCTCGCCTTCCTTTTTCACTGATTTCCACTGCTCCTTTGACATTTTGCGCACCCGCTGTTCCGATTTTTCCACCACCGCCGGATCGAAGAGCCTGCGCGCCTCGCGCCGGTAGTGCTCGATCTGCTCTTTGGTGAAACCCTCGTAGAGTTCTTCATCCTTCATCGTCATCTGTTCCTCCGTGAGTGTGGCGATCGTTTTGTCAATCGTCTTGAGTAAAAGGGCGAGCCTCCGGTCCGTTCCCGCAGCATCCGCTTGTGGTTTTCCAGCGCCGCGAGCGGATTGAAGTCGGGCTGCGAGAGGATGCGGCGAATCTCGCTCAGTGAAAAATCGAGCTCCTTGAAAAACAGGGATCTGCTGCAGCTGGAGCAGGTTCCTTTTCCCGGTAAAGCCGGTAGCCGGCCTGGCTGCGGCCGGAAGGCTTGAGCAGCCCGATATGGTCGTAATGGTGCAGCGTCCGGACGCTGACTCCAGCCATTCGGGCCAGCCGCTGCACCGCATAGGTAGTCATTTTTTTCTCCTCGACCGTGATTGTAAACTATGACGTTACGTTAGAGTCAAGGGGTAAAATGAAAATTTTTTTTTAAGTCAAAATCTTTCAAGTTGACAAAGTTTTCCCGCGGATATATTTTGTCTCTATTCGCAAGGAGGTTCACATGATTGCATTTCATCCCAATAAAAGGATGGTGTCACTGCTGCTCGCCGCGTCGCTTTTGGCCCTGGCGGCTCCCGTGCTCAGGGGTCAGGAACAGGAGATCAAGCCGGTGACCGTGGGACAGGTCATGCCCAATTTCACCCTGCCCGCCATTCAAGGCAGCGACGTGAGCTTGGCGCAGTTCAAAGGCAAGAACGTGGTTATCGTCTTCCCGCGCGGTTTTGCCGCCGAGGGCAGATGGTGCCCGATCTGCAACTACCAGTATGCGGCGCTGGCGGAACTGGAGAAAAAAAATCACCTGCGCCGGAAGCATCATGCCGAGATCCTTTTTGTTTTCCCCTACGGTAAGGATTTGACGGGGGCCTGGCAGGAAGCGCTTCCCCAGCAGCTCGAGAAGATCCATGCCCTGAAAAACCCGGCCGAACCGGAAAAACTGGACGAGGCCGGCAAGAAGCGGCTGGAGCGGTACCGGACGATATTCGCCAAGGACATTGTCTGGAAAAAGGGCGAAGCTCCCGCCTCCTTCCCACTGCTGTTCGACGCCGAGCGCAGGGTCGTCAAAGGACTGGGGCTTTTTGCCACCGACTGGAGCGGCAGCAAGGTGGAACAGGACATCCCCAGCGTCTTCATCGTGGACAAGAAAGGCGTGCTGGCCTTCAAGTACGTCGGCCAGAATCCCGCCGACCGGCCCAGCGCCGAATACGTGGAGAAGATGCTGGCTTTCATCGACAAGCACTGATTAATTTTTTGATAGAAAATCCAAAAATTCTTCTGCCCCACCCGGCTTGGCCTGTGGATGATGCGCGCCGGGTGAAGGGGTAGAGGGACAAGAGGAAGGGTCAACATGGATTTATCGGTCAATCCCATTGTCCTGAAGGATCACACGTTGAACTCGCTGATCGAGGCGGCGGCGCAACGATTCAGCCAGAACCCGGCTGTGTCCATGGCTCTGGAAAAACCGCTCAGCTACGGCGAATTTTTCGAAGCCATCGTCAGCACCGCCGCCATGCTCGAGAAGAAGGGGATCGGCAAAGGAGACCGCGTCGCCATCCTGGGTGAAAATTCCCCCAACTGGGGGATCGCCTACCTGGCGACCGTGCGCATCGGCGCGGTGGCGGTTCCCATCCTGCTCGATTTCCCCGAGGCCGACATCCACCACATCCTGGCCGATTCGGAGGCCAAGATCCTGTTCACCACCCAGAAGCAGATTGAAAAGATCGCCGGCTGCCAGAACCATCAGCTCCAGTCGCTGATCATGCTCGATGACTTCAAGGTGGACGATGAATTCCTCCCCAGCGAACCCATTTCCAATTGGATCAACAAGGCCATCGGCTTCATCCATAAAATGCAGGACAAGATCGGCTGGAAAAGCCAGCAGGTCCTTGAAGACGACCTGGCCTCGATCATTTATACCTCGGGCACGTCGGGGCATTCGAAGGCGGTGATGCTGAGCCACCGCAATTTCATCAGCAACGTGCTCGCGGCCAGCCAGGTGATCGACATCCGTCCCGATTGGACCTTTCTCTCGATTCTGCCGCTGTCGCACGCCTATGAATTCACCATCGGCTTCCTGCTGCCCCTCTGCAACGGCGCCCGGATCGTTTACGTGGGCAAGTCGCCCAGCCCCAGCGTGCTGGAAAAGATCTGCCAGGCCGAGCGGCCGGACGCGATCCCCGCAGTGCCCCTGATCATGGAAAAAATTTACAAAAAGAAGGTGCTGGCCACGCTCGAAAAAAACCGGCTCCTCAAACTGGCTTTTATCGTCCCGGTTTTTCGCAAACGCATCTGCCAGAAAATCCGCAAAAAGCTGATCCAGTTTTTCGGGGGAAAATTGAAAGTCATGGCTATCGGCGGCGCGGCCATCAACCTGGAAACGGAAAAGTTCCTGCGCGAAGCGGAGTTTCCCTACCTGATCGGCTACGGGCTGACCGAAACCGCGCCGCTGCTCTGCGGCGGTCCCCAAAAAGATACGACCATCGAAATCGGCTCGACCGGCAAACCGATAACGGGAGTCGAAATCAAGATCGTGGACGCCGACCCGGAAACGGGGACCGGTGAGATCTGCGCCCGGGGAGCCAATATCATGAAGGGATATTTCAAGAACCCGCAGCTGACCCGCGAGACCATCGATGAGGAGGGGTGGCTGAAAACGGGGGATCTGGGCTTTTTCGATGCCAGCGGCAACCTGCACGTCCGGGGGCGTTCCAAGAACATGATCCTGATGTCCAACGGCGAAAACATCTACCCCGAGGCCATCGAAGACAAGCTCAACGGCGATGTGCACGTGGTTGAATCGCTGCTGGTGGAGGCCAAGGGGCAGCTGGAAGCCTGGGTCTATCTGGATTACGACCTGATCGGTGGGGAGACCAGGGGAAAAAGCGAGCCGGAGCGCCTCGAGCATATCAACGGCATACTGGAAAAAATCAAGAACAGCGTCAATCCGCGCTTGCCCGCCTTCTCGCAGATCAGCCGGGTGATCGCGCGCAACGAGCCGTTCGAAAAGACCGCCACCCAGAAAATCAAGCGCTACCTCTACGTCCGCTGAGTTACGGGCTGTTGTTTTTGTAGCTGACCGACAGGCCGTTGCGGCTTTCGGCCAGAAGCCGGTTCTCGAAGCCTGAAAGCCCCTTCACGTATTCCCAATATTCCGCCGTTCCGTTCAAGCCGTTTCCGCTGTCTGAGAAAAACCGTGGACGGGGAGAAGGTTCAGCAGCAGCGACAAGGTCAATGCCCAGAAACGGTTGAGCGGTTTCAGCGCCCGGTCTCCGGGCCGGCGCCGGCGGTCAATGGCTGCTGTCGTAATTCTTGATTTTCTCGCGGATCGCCGCTTCGGCGCCATGGTACATCTCCTGGATGAAGGGGTCGTGGAAATTGAACGTCCGCTCCTCAAAGGTCAGGGTGTCGAGCCGGTCGAAGAGCAGCCGCCGGGCCTGGTCAATGTCCTTGCCGTAAATGTGGTACGAATCGGCGTGCCAGTTCATCCGGCCGAGCTCCACGCTCCGGCCCGCCTTCCGGGCCACACCGGCTCCAATGATTTCGCGGTTGAACTGGATGAAGCCGAACATGTTCATGAAATTGGCTCCCCAGGCGTCGTTGCTGCGGAAGCGGACGTTGCAGTTCAGCCACCAGATGCCCGCGTCATCTTCCATGATGCGGTACCAGAGCGACTGCAGGCAGGGCGGATCATAGCAATCGAGGTCGAGGTTCGGCATCCAGGTGATCATCTGGGCCTGGCGGGTGAACGGCTGCTTGACCAGTTTGGCGATGACCGCGTCGATCTGGTTGAGCGAGAAAAAACCGGCCGGCCGGGATTTTCCGTCCCGCCACTCGCGCCAGGCTCCGTACGCGGCCAGCCGGCCGTGGTAGGTGTATTCCCAGCGGGTGTCCTGCGGGTCGTTCATGTTCTTGACCCAGTGGTCCTTGGCGCCCATCGAGCTCCATGACGTATTCCTTGCAGGTCCTCGATGCCGCCCGGAAACGCCTTGTGGATCATCGGGTCGGCTGAAGGGCTCGAGGACGGTGATGTTCATGGTGGAGTCGATGCTCGGCGGATCGCCCGGCTTGTCGTACTGGGTCTTGAAGCGGACGCCGTTTTGGTAGAGCGTCACCAGCGCCTTTTCGTAGGCCTGGGCCAGCGATCGCTCGCACACGGTCAGCACCGGGATGTTCTGTTGCATGGCCATGCTCCTTGGTTCAACTTCGTCAAACGATTTCCAGCAGCTTGTTTTTTTCGCCCAGGACGATCAGGATATCCCCGGCCTGGATTTCAAAATCCGCCGGCGGGTTGAAAAACATCTGGCCGTCCCGTTTCACCGCCACCACGATGGCGTTGTACTGGCTGCGCAGGGAGTTGTCGCGGATCCGCTTGCCGGCCAGCGGGGATTGCCCGGATATGCACAGCTCCTCGATGGAAAGAGAAATTTTTTGCGAACGGATGGCCAGGTCAAAAAAGTCGACCACGTTGGGCTTGAGCACGGTGCTGACGATGCGGGTGGAGCTCAACTGGTAAGGCGAGATCACCAGGTCGGCGCCGATCTTGTAGAGTTTCTTTTCGTTGACCGCGTCGAAGGCACGGCTGATGATCTTGAGCCTCGGGTTCAGCTCGCGGGCGGTCAGCACGGCGAACATGTTGTCGGCGTCAGAGGCCAGCAGGGAGATGAAATAGCTCGCTTTTTCGATGCCGGCCACTTTCAGCGCCGCTTCGTCGGTGGCGCTGGCCTGGATGGCGTGAAAGCCCCGCTCCTCGGCCGCCGCGTAGCGCTCGGGCAGCTGCTCGATGATCAGGAAATCGATCTTCTGCTCGGCGAGGCTCATCGGATACCGCCTGACCCATGCGGCCGAAGCCGCAGAGGATGACATGGTCGTGCATCTGGTAAATGTTCCTTATCATTTTCCGCCTCCCCAGAATCCTTCGCAGACGGCCTTCCAGGGTGTTTTCGACGATGGTCTCGGCGATGGAAAAGACTATGCCGATGCCGCTGATGATCACGAAAATAGTGAACATCTTCCCGCTGGTCGAGAGCGGAAAGACTTCGCGATAGCCCACGGTGGTAATGCTGATGAAGATCATGAACAGGGCGTCGACGGGGTTGGCTTTTTCAATCAGCATGTAACCGACGAAGTCGACGAGGATTAGAACCAGGAGAATGAGCAGCAGCAGCTCCAGCCGGTTGGCCTTTTCTTTACGGATCAGCATCGCTTTTTCATTCTGTCATATCCCGATTTTTTTTTAAAGGAACGCTATTTCTGCACCGGGGACGCAGGCTTGAGAGCCGTCTCGGTGCGGGGGAACCAGACGGCCATTTCTCCCGCGCCGCGGTTGGCCCAGACGTGGTAGGGGATGGCGCTGAACGCAATCTCCTTTTTTACCGGCCCGTCCGGCCCTTGCTCCAGGACGTGGGCTTTGCCGCTGAGCACGATGACGCCGCCCAGCAGGTCGGGGCGGAATTCGCTGTTCAGCGGTTCGCTGTCGGGCAGGATCAGATTCAAGACTCGACCGCCGTTATCAATCCCCTCGGCGCAATAGACGAGCGGGCCGCGCTCCAGGGCGACCTTGCCGTTGTCATCCTTCACCGAATCGTTGGCAACGACCCGCCGCAGCGGCATGGGGAGATTCATCTCGACCCGGTCGCCCGCCACCCAGGCACGCCGGATCCGGGCATAGCCTCTGTCCATGTCCAGGCGGGTCTTCCTGCCGTTGACCTTGAGGAGGACCGGCTCGGCAACCGGATCGAGGTAGCGGTAGAGGTCCGAGGGAACAGGTCGTCCCTGGGCCCAGCCCGGGATGCGGATGCAGAGAGTCCATCTGCCTTTGTTCTTGGGATGGATGAGCAGGTCCACCTTGCCGCTCCAGGGATAACGGGTCTCCTGGCGGATGGACACCGGCCCGCCGGCGGTGTCCACAGTCGCGCTGCCGTTGACAAAGAGATTCACGTACACGGCGTCAGCGCGCGTGGCATAGACGTAACCGGGAACCGACGGCAGGAAGCGGGCGACGTTGCCCGGGCAGCAGGCCACCTCGAACCAGGGGCTGCGGCTGAAATGCCCCGCAGACTCCAGGGGGTTCTGATAGAAGAAACGGTCGCCGGACAGAGAGACGCCGGAGATCAGGCCGTTGTAGATGATCCGCTCCAGAATGTCGATGTAGCGCGAGTCGCCGTGCAGCAGGAACAGCCGCTGGTTCCACAGGGCGTTGCCCACGGCGGCGCAGGTCTCGGCATAGGCCCAGGCGTTGGGAAGGGCGTAGGCCGGGCCAAAGGCCTCGCCGTCACCGCGGGCGCCGATGCCGCCGGTCAGATAGAGTTTCTTGCCGACCACGTTCTCCCACAGCGTGTCGATGGCCTTCACGTACTCGGGGTATCCGCCCAGAGCCGCCACATCGGCCATGCCGGCGTACATGTAGGAGGCGCGCACGGCGTGTCCGACCGCCTCGGTCTGCTCGAGCACGGGCAGGTGGTCCTGCATGTATTCGCGCTGGTTGTACATGATGAAGGGCGAATCGGGCGGGAAAATGTGCAGGGGCAGGCCCCGGCCGCGCTGGTCGAGGAAGAATTTCGCCAGGTCGAGGTAGCGGCGGTTGCCGCTGACGCGGAAGAGCTTGGCCAGGCCGATCTCGATCTCCTGGTGCCCGGGGAAGGCGTGCATTTTATCGGGGCCGAACACGGCCAGCAGCAGCGCGGCGTTCTTGGTGGCGATGTCGAGGAAATCCTTTTCGCCCGTGGCCTGGAAATAGGCGACGGCCGCCTCATACATGTGGCCGACGTTGTAGAGTTCGTGGCTCACCCGCAGCAGCGACCAGCGCTCCGGCCCGGCTCCGGGTGCCGGATGCGCCGGGTCGATGGTGCGCGCCGTGTAGAGGTAGCCGTCAGGCTCCTGCGCGGCGCCAATGATGCGGATCAGCTCGCGGAGCTTGTCGTGCAGCAGCGGGTCGGGTTTGAGGCGCAGGGTGTAGGCCGCTCCCTCCATGGCCTTGAACACGTCGCTGTCGTTGTAACGCTTGCCCAGATGGGGCCCCTGCATCAGCCGGGCCGCCTTGCGGAAGTTGTCCACCCGGCCGGTCTCCTCGTTCTTGGTGAAGGCGTAGGGGATGGTCACGAGCCGGTTGGTTTCCAGGCGCGGCTTCCAGAACGCGTCATCGATGACCACGCGGGTGAAGTCCACGGGATGGATAGGATAGTCTTTATTCTCCGGGCTGGCGAGCGCGGGAAGGGCCAGTAAAACGCACCCGGCCAGGCTGCCTATGATCTGTCTGGGGATCATTGTTTCCTCCTCGATGTTTCCGGTTTTATCGATTTCAGCGGGTTATTGTAAGGCAAATTCGCTTTGCCCGCAATCGGCCGCCTTCACTTTTCTTGACCCCGCCAATGGATAACGATATATTCTGGGCATGATGAAGAGCAGATATTTGAAGATGACACTGCTGGCCGGCATGGGTGCATCTTTGATCTCTTTTTTCTGGATCCACATCCGCGCTGCCTCTGCGGCTGCCCCGTCGCCCTGCGAGCCGATGAGGGGGGATGCATTGGCCCGGGATTTCGTTCACCCTCCCGATAACGCCCGGCCGTGGGTCTACTGGATGTGGATGGACGGCAACCTGAGCCGCGAAGGAATCAGCGCGGACCTCGAGGCGATGAAGCACGCCGGGATCGGCGGCGTCATCATCTGCGAGGTGAATGTCGGCGTCCCGCGGGGAACGGTTGAGTTCATGGGCCCCGAGTGGCAGCAACTTTTCACGCACGTCGCGGCGGAGGCGGAGCGGCTGGGTCTGGAAATCGACGCTCAACGCCGGACCCGGGCTGGACCGGCAGCGGCGGGCCCTGGGTCAAGCCCGAGCAATCCATGCAGCACATTGTTGCCAGCGCCACCGAGGTCAAGGGGCCGAGGCGGTTCGCAGCCGAACTGCCCCGGCCGCTGCGCCGGCCCGCCTTTTTCGGCGACGGCGCCCTGCCGCCTGCGTTGGAAAAGGCGAAGAACGATTACTATCGCGACGTGGCTGTGCTGGCTTTCCCGACGCCGGCAGGCGGGCCCGCCATTGCGGATATCGAAGAGAAGGCTCTCTACGTGCGGGCGCCCTATTCCTCTCAACCGGGCGTGCGGCCATTCCTGCCCGCGCCGGCCGACTATCCGGCGCTTCCGCCCGCCGCGGTGATCGAGACCGAACGGATCGTCGATCTCTCCGACCGGCTCACGGCCGACGGCCGCCTCCGCTGGGATGTGCCGGAAGGTTCCTGGACCATCCTGCGTTTCGGATGCACCAGCACCGGCGCCAACACGCGTCCCGCTCCGCTGCCGGGCCTGGGCCTGGAATGCGACAAGCTCGATCGGGCGGCGCTCGATTCGCATTTCGACAGGTTCATCGGCGCGCTTCTGCGTGCGATCGGTCCGCGCCGGGCCAGGACTGAAAGCGGCTGGACCATGCTGCACATCGACAGCTGGGAAATGGGCGCGCAGAACTGGACTCCCGCCTTCCGCGAGGAGTTCCGACGTCGCCGCGGCTATGACCTGCTGCCCTATCTGCCCGCTGTGACGGGCCGGGTCGTCGGGAGCCTCGAGATTTCCGAGCGCTTCCTCTGGGACCTGCGCCAGACGGCGCAGGAATTGGTCATCGACAACCATGCGCAACACCTCAAGGAACTCGGGCGCGCGCACGGTTTCCGGCTTTCCATCGAGCCTTACGACATGACCCCGTGCGCCGATATGAGCCCTCGGTACGGTGGCCGACGTGCCGATGGGCGAGTTCTGGCTTTACGGTTTCGACACCAGTTACAGCGTCATCGAAGCCGCGAGCCTGGCGCACACCTGCGGGCGGCGCGTGGTGGCGGCCGAGGCGTTCACCTCGAGCGACGCCGAACGTTGGCAGGCGCATCCGGCGTCGATGAAGGCGCTCGGCGACTGGGCCTTTGCCGCCGGCATCAATCGCATCGTTTTCCATCGCTATCAACATCAGCCCTGGCCAGATGTGCGGCCCGGCATGACGATGGGGCCCTACGGCGTGCACTGGGAGCGCACGCAAACCTGGTGGCCGATGGCGCCCGCTTACCACCGCTACCTCACCCGCTGCCAGTTCCTGCTCCGTGCGGGGCTGCCGGTGGCCGACGTCTGCTACCTGGTGGCGGAAGGCGCACCGCACGTGTTTCGCCCACCCGCTTCGGCCCTGCGCGGCGCTCCGCCGGACCGCCCGGGCTACAATTTCGACGGCTGCGCGCCCGAGACGCTGCTGGCGGCCATGTCGGTGCAAGGATGGCAAACTCGTTCTGCCCGACGGCATGAGTTACCGCGTGCTTGTCCTGCCGCAACGAGAGACGATGACGCCCTCTCTGCTGCGAAAAATCAAGGAGCTCGTCGCAGCCGGCGCCACGGTTGTCGGTCCCCCTCCGCGCCAATCGCCGGGTCTTTCCGGCTATCCGGGCTGCGATGCGGAAGTGAGGAGACTCGCCGATGAACTGTGGGGGGATGGCGACGGCCAGCGGGGCCGGGATCGCGCCTTCGGTAAAGGACGTGTGGTGTGGGAATGCAGCACCAGGGCCGTGCCGAGTCCAGCCGCGACCCAACGCACGGCCGTGGCGCCCATGGAATCCGCTGCGACCACCCGGGATGTGGGAGCTCCACCCCTTTCTAAGCCCGAGCAGTACGGCGATTTTGCCGTGGCCGCAGGCGTGCTAGAGCGCATGGGCGTGCCGCAGGACTTCGAGTCGGACATTGGCTTGCGCCACACGCACCGCAGAGACGGCGGGACGGACATTTATTTCGTCGCCAACCCCGAAAACCGCTCGCAGTCTGCCACCTGCACGTTCCGCGTGCACGGCAAACAGCCGGAACTGTGGGATGCGGTCAGCGGCGATATCCGCGACCTTCCCGAGTTCACGATGAAAGGCGGTCGCACGACCGTGCCCCTGGACTTCGAACCGCTTCAGTCGTTTTTCATCGTTTTCCGGAAGCCGGCGGTCGGAACGAAAATATCGAGCCCGAATTTTACCCCGCTCGAAATTTCAACCGAACTGAGCGGTCCCTGGGAAGTCTCGTTCGACCCGGCCTGGGGAGGACCGGATGAGGTCACCTTCGCCGGCCTTGAAGACTGGAGCCGCCGGCCGGAACCGGGCATCCGCTATTATTCAGGCCTGGCGACCTACCGCAAAACATTTGACCTGACGGTTCCGCTGGTCGTGAAATCCCGCTCCGGCGCCAGCCCTCGCCTCTGGCTCGACCTGGGAACCGTGAAAAACATTGCCCGGGTGCGCCTCAACGGTCAAGACATCGGTGTGGTCTGGTGCGCGCCGTGGCGGGTGGATGTCACCGGCCGGATCGAGCCGAAGGGCAACTGCCTCAAGATCGAGGTGGCGAACCTCTGGCCCAACCGGCTCATCGGCGACGAACAGCTGCCGGCCGACTGCGAATACGGCAGAGGCGGCAACCTGGCCCGCTGGCCGGATTGGTTCCTCCGCGGCGAGCCGCGCCCGTCGCGGGGTCGCTACACCTTCACGACCTGGAAGCATTTCAACAAGGATTCGCCGCTGCTGCCCTCGGGCCTGCTGGGGCCGGTCCGCTTCCTGCGGCAGGCAAGGTGAGCGTGTCGCCGCCGGATTAAATTCCCATGCTTAAATATTCATGCATTGAACGGGCCGCGATGCGGCCGGCGCCCATGGCCAGGATGACGGTGGCCGCCCCGGACACGATATCGCCGCCGGCCCATACCCGGTCTTTGGAGGTTTTTCCCGTTTTTTCGTCAACCATGATGGTGCCGCGCTTGCTGATTTGAAGATCGGGCGTACTTTTGGGGATCAAGGGATTGGGACTGTTGCCGATGGCCACAATGCAGGCATCGAAGGGTGTGACAAATTCAGAACCTTCGATGGGAATCGGTCTGGGTCGGCCGGATTGATCCGGTTCTCCCAGCTTCATGCGTTGGCATTCGATTTCTTTCAGCCAGCCCTGGATGTCCGCGATCAGCTTGACCGGCAGGGTGAGCATTTGGAAAATGATCCCTTCCTCCTCGGCGTTTTCGACTTCCTCCAAGCGGGCCGGCAGTTCTTGCCGCGAGCGGCGGTAAATGATGTGCACCTCTTCGGCGCCCAGGCGCATGGCGGTCCTGGCGCAGTCCATGGCCACGTTGCCCCCGCCCACGACGGCGACTCGGCGATGTTTCTTGATCGGCGTGGAGGAGTCGGGAAAGAGAAAACCGCCCATCAGATTCATCCGCGTCAGATATTCGTTGGCCGAATAGACCCCGTTAAAATTCTCGCCGGTCACATTCATGAACCAGGGGAGACCGGCTCCGGACCCGATGAAAACGGCGGCGAATTGTTCCAACAGCTGATCCAGTGATCTGATCTTCCCGACCACATAATCGGTAACCAGTTTCACTCCCAGTTTCTGGATGTAATTGATCTCGCGGCGCACCACGGCTTTGGGCAGACGAAATTCAGGGATGCCGTAGGTCAAGACCCCTCCGGCTTCGTGCAATGCCTCGAAAATGGTCACGTCGTGACCCAGCAGGGCCAGATCTCCGGCCACTGTAATACCGGCGGGCCCCGATCCCACCACGGCGATTTTTTTCCCGGTCCTGTTTGCCAGCGGCGGGATTTCGATCTGGCCCTGAGTGGCTTCCCATTCAGCGGCGAACCGTTCCAGCCGTCCGATGGCCACCGCAGCCCCTTTTTTACTAAGGATGCAGATTTTTTCGCACTGCTCCTCCTGGGGGCAGACCCGGCCGCAAATGGCCGGCAAGCAATTTTTTCCTTTCAGGATGCGAATCGAACCGGCGAAATCCTGCTCGGCGATTTTTTTAATGAAAGCGGGAATGTTGATTTCCACCGGGCAGCCTTCCACGCAAATCGGTTTTTTACACTGCAGGCAGCGCCGGGCCTCCGCCACAGCCAAATCCGCCGTATAGCCCAGCGCGACTTCCCGAAAATTCCGCCTGCGGATGTGAGGCGGCTGCTTGGGCATCTCGCGGCGCTGCACATCCAGCTTTTTGATCTCGCTCATAGTTCCCTGCTCCCGCAACCGGCATTATGAACCAGAAAGGCTTCCTCGTTTACATACTGTTTCCGCCTTTTTAACAGTTCTTCCCAATCCACTTGGCGGCCGTCAAAATCCGGGCCATCCACGCAGGCGAAACACATCCGGCCGTTGACGGTCACCCGGCAGACGCCGCACATCCCCGTTCCGTCGATCATGATCGGGTTGAGACTGACGATGACCGGGACATTGAAACGAGCCAGTTCGCTGGACACTTTGTAAATCAGAAACGTGCAGCCGTTGGCGAAGATGCGCTGCGGGACAATGGCCTCTTCCCTTAAGATGTCGGCAATCCGTCCGGCATGCCCTCGGGCTCCGGAACTGCCGTCCCGGGTAATCGTGAATAAGCGCTGGCAGTAGGGGGCGATTTTTTCCTGCCAGTACAAAAGATAGCCGCTGCGGGCCTCCATGAAGACTATGACTTTGTTCCCCCGCTCATGAAGGGATTTGATTGTCGGAAACAGGGAGCCGATGCCGTAGCAGCCACCAATGCAGACCACCGTTCCGAATGTTTCTATTTCAGTGGGTCTCCCCAATGGCCCCACCACGGTGGGGATGATGTCCCCGGCCTTCAATGCTGCCAGCTTTCCCGTGGAGGCTCCCACTTCCATGAAGATGATCGACAGCGTGCCCGCCGTACGATCCCAATCCGCTACCGATAACGGCAACCGTTCCGAACGGGGATCGGAGCGGACAATGACGAATTGGCCCGGCTGGATCGCCTGGGCGATCTCCGGTGCCTGGACGGTCAGGAGGTGCAGGTTGGGAACAATCATCTTTCTTTCCGTTACCTCAAACATGATTCCTCCCTGACCGGGAATTTTCCTTTTTTTTACGGGCGAGCGGAACGATCTGGATCGGGTGCGGGTTGGGTGTAAACGCGAACGTTCTGGCTGACGAGGAAAGATACGCCATTCCCCGCGGGATGAATTTCCGGATGTCAACGGGGAGTGTTTTTGATTGTTGTTTGGATTTTATTTCCACGGTATCGCCGCTGGCAATGCCCATTTCATCGGCATCCCCGGGGCTGAGGATAAGGGTGTCTTCGGGAGCGATTTCGTTCATACCCGGGATGATCCGGCTCAGGCTGAGCTGATGATACAAGTGCCCCGTTTTTCCCTGGATCAAGACGAAATCGGAGTTCATTTTCATTTGTTTGATTTTTCCAGTTGCGGCTCGCTGCCGAACGCGTGCCGGCCGGATGATGCTGGCCTGTTCCGGAATGAGCCGGGATATTTCTGCCGGGTCGAATGAGATATCTTCACGGCCCATGGCCTGGGCAATCTGCGAAAATATCGCTTGCTGAGTCCGCACCGTGTCGGGGGGAGTGACGGCGGCGGCAAACTTTTTCCGGATTCCCGATCCGGTATAATAGGAGCCCGAGATTTCGCCGAATGTGGCGGCGGGAAGGATCAGGTCTGCCGCCAGAGAATCTCCGGGCGGGAACACATTCTGATAAATGAGCGATTTTACCGCGGGCCTGGTTTCGAAAGGGCTGTCACAAACAAGATAAAGGGTATCAATCTTCCCTGCGGCGATGAGCCGGCCGACCTCCTCGTTCGTTTGCCAGGGGATCAGAGAAAGCAATCCGGCCAGATTGCCGTAGGGATGGACGGTGAACAGCCGGGCTCGGGTCATGTCCATGATTCTTTCAAGCAGCGGCAGGAGCTGGTCGGCTGCACTCAGATTCAATATCTCGGTCCCCAGGATGATCAGCGGAGAGGATGCGGCTTTCAGATAGTCGGCGATTTTTTTTATTTCCCGAGACCCGCCTTTCCCTTTTTCAACATGGCGCAGGAGGTCTTCGAAAAATTGCTTCTCTCGTCCGGCCGGGGGTACGTGTTGAAGGGTGGCCCAGCGCGACGTCGTGTCTTTGATCCAGCCGATCTGCAGGTAAGGGATGCCCTTTTCGGCAGCGCGTTTGCTGGCCAGAGTAAGAGGCGCATACCCGTGGTTCCCGTTGACAAAGATTGAAATCAGCAAATCGGACTTTTCTATTTCTTCCAGGGCAAGGCTTTTACTGGCGAGGGATAAGAAAGAGATCAATTTTTGATCGAGGGCCGAGGACGTAAAACGGGGTGGGGCACTGCAGACCTTTTGAAAAAATTGTTTGGCCGCGGCCATCTCTTCCAGCGTCAGGTCCGGAGAGAGATAAACAGCCATTTTATTGGCCGCGGTGTCTTTCAATATCTGGCTGGCTTTCTGGAAAGCTTCCGGCCAGGAAACGATTCCCATTCCTTCCGGGAAACGGAATCGGGGTTCCTGAAGGCGCCGGGGATGGTTCGTCCACTCGCTCAGACAAAAACGACCTTTAACACACAATTCTCCTCCCGCTTGATGGGGATCTCCTGGCGGCAGTGTGCCGACAATCTGGTTTTCTTTGCGGGCAATCTGGATGTCACAATTCAGGCTGCACAACGGGCACACCGAGGGTTGGAATTCCTTGGCCACGCCCTGCCACTTTCTGCTTTTTTCCGCCATCGCTCCGCTCGGACAGACCGTCACGCAGGCGCCGCAAAATTCACAGTTGGCCTGCACATGGGTTTGCTCAAACGCCGGTCCGATGGAGGTATAGCGGCCCCTCTTTTTCAGGGTGATAACGGCGCTCTTGCGCTGTTCCTGGCAGATGCGCACGCAGCGGCCGCAATAGATGCACAGGTTGTAATCACGGTCAAAAAAGGGATCGGCGGTTTCCACCGGCAATTGGCGATAATATACCGGGAACGTGATCTCCTCTATTTTGAGCGAGCGGACCAGTTTTTGTATTTCGCAATCGTCATCCTTTGGACACCAGCGGCAGCCGGTGGATACGCCCACCTTGCGGATGGTTTGCTGAAAATCAAGGCACTCGTCGGCTTCCGAGCAGATCAGGCAGGCTGACGGGTGTTCGCTTAAAATGAGCTGGAGGATCTCCAGGCGCATTTCCTGGAGTGTCTTGGTCTGGGTGCGGACGACCATTCCTTCCTCGGCCAGGGTGGTGCAGGCGGTGGGATAGCCGCGCATCCCTTCCACTTCCACGATGCATAGCCGGCAACCGCCGTAGGGAGTTAATTCCGGATGAGAGCACAGGTGAGGGATATAGACATCGTGTGCCTCGGCGGCCTGCAGAATCGTGCTGTTTTTTTCTATTTCCAGCAAGCGATTATCGATGGTGATGGTCATTTGCCCTCCCGGGTGCGGATCACGATGGCATTGCCGGCGATGGCGTCAAAACGGCAAATTTCAAGGCAGGCGCGGCATTTGATGCATTTGAAAATGTCCAGGTTATGGGGTTCGGATCGCGGTCCGGAAATTGCTCCGGTGGGGCAGACACTGACACAGCGTTGGCAGCCGGTGCATTTTTCGGGGATGACGTAGTATTCAATGAGCGAACGGCAGACCAAAGCCGGGCAGTACTTGTTGAGCACATGCTCGACGTATTCATTTCTGAAGTAACGCAGGGTGGTGATGACCGGGTTGGGAGCGGTCTGCCCCAGGCCGCACAGGGAGGTCGATTGGATGGTCTTGGCCAGGGATTCCAGTCGTTTCAGGTCATCGATCTCCCCCTGGCCGTTGCAGATCTTTTCCAGTATTTCCACCATATGGCGGGTGCCGACCCGGCAGGGGGTGCATTTCCCGCAGGATTCTTTCTGAATAAAATTCAAAAAATACCTGGCTATGTCAACCACACAGGTATCGGCGTCCATGACGATCAATCCTCCCGACCCCATGATAGAACCAGCCTGGGCGAGAGTTTCATAGGTCAACGGTGTCTCTAGAAATTCTTCGGGGAGGCAGCCGCCGGACGGGCCGCCGGTTTGCACGGCTTTAAATGCCTTTTGGGTCCCGCCACCGATATCGTGAATGATTTTTTTTAAAGGCGTGCCGAGGGGGACTTCGATGAGTCCGGTGCGGCGCACCTTGCCCACCAGAGAAAACGTCTTGGTTCCGGGATTTCCGTCGCTGCCGTACTGCCTAAACCAGGCCGAGCCGTTTCGGAGAATAGGGGGATGGTCCCAGGGTCTCCACGTTGTTGATGACGGTGGGATTGCCGAAGAGTCCGGATGTGGCCGGAAAGGGGGGTTTGGTCCGCGGCATGCCGCGTTTTCCCTCGATCGATTGGATCAATGCTGTCTCCTCGCCGCACACAAATGCGCCCGCCCCTTCTTTGATTTTCATATTAAATGAGAAACATGACCCCAGAATGTTTTTCCCCAGCAAGCCGGTTTCTTTCATTTGCCTGATGGCGATTTTCAAGCGCTGGATGGCCAGTGGGTATTCGGCGCGGATATAGATGTAGCCCAGTGAAGCCCCGATGGCATAGCCGGCGATCAGCATACCTTCCAGAACGGCGTGGGGATCTCCTTCCAGCAGGGAACGGTTCATGAACGCCCCGGGGTCCCCCTCGTCGGCATTGCAAATGATCTGTTTCGGGCTGCCGCTGGCATTTCTGCAGATCTGCCATTTTTTCCCGGTGGGAAAACCGGCGCCGCCGCGCCCCCGCAACCCGGACCTGGTTATCTCGTCGATGACCTCTTGCGGAGAAAGAGAAAGGGCTTTCTGCAAACCGCTGTAGCCGTCCTGGGCCAGGTAATGGTTGATGTTTTCGGGGTCGATGAAACCGCAATTTTTCAAAACGATGCGCACCTGGTTTTGGAACATGGGCTGGTCGAAAAAATGGGGGAGATTGTCAAACGGTTTGTCGCCAAAATGTCCCACCGCATACGCAGGTGTGTATTCGCCTTTGAGCAGGTGCTTTTCGATAATTATTTTGGCCTTGACCGGATTCACATTGGCATAGGAAATACGGGGATTTCCCCGAGCGGCGACATCCATCAATGGTTCCAGGTAACAGGGCCCGATGCAACCCACTTCCATTAACCGGGCAGGCACCTTGTGCTTTTTAAGGGTGGAGATAATCGCATTCTTGACTTCCTCACTACCCGCCGCCCTGCCGCAAGAGGCCGTGCCGAGATAGATCAGGGGAACATCTTGACGATGCAGGTCTTCCCACTCCGCCTTGCTCTTATTTATCCATTGCTGCAAGTTAGTCATATTTCTCCAACAGCTCCTTTAGTTTGATCACAGCCATATTGCCGTAAATGCGCTCATCCACCTTGACCACCGGGGCCAGGGCGCAGCAACCGAGGCAGGCGACCGCGTCCAGATCAAATTTCCGGTCAAGGGTGCATTCCCCGCTTTTGATTTCCAAATGCCTTTCCAGGGCCTCCAGAAGAATGTTTCCTCTGCGCACATGGCAGGCTGTTCCCAGGCAAACCGTGACGGTATGACGCCCCTTGGGGACGAAACGGAACTGGGCATAAAAAGAGGCCACCCCATAAATTTCATTTTCGGTCATCTTCAGATAACCGGCGATTTCATCAACCAGCGTTGGGGAAAGGTAGCCGAATTCCTCCTGAACTTTCTGCAGAATGGGGATTAAACTTCCCGGTTCGATCGGGAATTCTTGGAATATTTTATCCAGTTGCAGCCGCTCGTTTTCCATGTCCACGCTCCGTTGGTCATTGTTGCTTATCTATTTTGAAAAAAAGATACATTCCGTCACGTCGGCTTCTCCCCGGGCGCAATCTTCGGCGAACGTGGCGCAGTCGGGCGAACCGCACAGGCCGCAATCTTTCTGGGGAAGTTTCATCAGGATCCGTTCTTTTTGTCTCAATTTCTTAATGGCAACCGCGATATCGCCATCGATGGCCCGGGTGGGACGGGGAAGAATGGGATGTTCCATGAAATAGTATTTGCGCTGATATTTCTTGTATATGGCCTTTTGGTCCAGTTTTTTGGGAATAGCATAGGTTTTTTCCATCAAAATGGAATTGTACCGGGCGATATAAGGATTTTCCACGCAGTAGGCGCCAGCCACGCATCCCTGCATGCAGGCCAGTGCTTCAATGAAATCGACGCTGCGCAGTTTGGAATTTTCGATGTCGTCGAAGATTTTTTTGACATGACTGATGCCCGCCACCGACAGGCAACGCTCCGGGCCCAGCACCCGAGACAGATTACCCAGTATCCCCCAGTCTTTGTCATAATAAAACGTTTTTCCCGGGGGTGGGCCGGTGTTTTTCTGAATTTTGAAAATTTCCGGTAAGAGAACATTAAAAATTTCTTTGATGGGAATGGCCCCGTCAATCCAGGAGCGCTCTTTTTCAGCCGGTTGCTTGATGGAAACTATTTTGGCTGGGCACTGGGAGATATAGATGATCCCAATTTTATCTTTTTTGATGCCTTTCTTTTTGGCAAATAATTGCTTGGCTTCTTTGGCCGCTATTTCAAGCGGCACATCAAAAGGTTCGATGAGATTGACCAGGTTGGGGTACTTCACCTGCAGATAGCGAACGATGGTCGGGCAGTATGAACTGATCAACGGCCGGACTTTGTTTTGAGTTTTCAGGTGGTGACGCATGACGAATCCCAGTTCATGGGTGACGTCGGTGTAATCCACCACCTCGTCGAAGCCGATGTTTTTTAGCGCCTGATGAATAATTTGCGGGCGGATGTCCTGCCCGAATTGGGTATACAGGATGGGGGAAGGAAGGGCAATTTGATAGGAGAACACATTGAAATCCTCTTTTTCATCACTCTTGGGAACAAAAACCTGTTGCCGGCACGCATTGATGCATTCACCACAGTCAATGCAGAGGTCATTGAGGAACGTGACTTTTCCCTGCTTGACCCGGATGGCCCCGGTGGGGCAGACACGCAGGCACTTCATCCTGGCCTGGCATCGTTCTTCGATTATCTGATGGGCGTGATAAAAAAAATGGGTCGTCGCACTCATGGCTTGACGAAAAATTTCATCTCCACGTGGGTTCCCTTGCCCACTTCCGAGGTGATGTGGAGAATATCCGAATTCTTTTTGATGTTGGGGAGCCCCATGCCTGAGCCAAATCCAAGGGATTGCTGCTCTTCTGTGGCCGTGGAGAAGCCTTCTTGCATCGCCTTTTCAATATCGGGTATGCCTTTGCCTTCATCATCGATGGTGATGGCGATTTCCTGATCGCTGGCTTTCAGCACGACCACCCCTCGCTGGGCATGCATCACCACGTTCATTTCGCCCTCGTAGGTGGAGATGGCCACCCGTCGGACCATCAAGTGGTGGTAGCCGATAGAATTCAAGATACTTTTGATTTCGGTCGAAATCATGCCCGCTTTGGTAAAATCGCCGCCTTCGATTTTGAATTGATGGGTGGCTACATCCTCTTCTTCTTTTTTTAGGCTGAGGACTGTTTCGGAGTCGGGGAGCAGTTGCCCGTCGATCTGGGCAATTTTTATGCAGGCTTCGTACATGTCCGCCTTGGTGGTTAAAATGATCAAACCTTTTTCCTGGGCAAACTTCCGGATGTCCTCCGTGGGTTTTTTCCCCCTCAGGAAAATAATGGCTTTGAATTCGGCCATGTAGGACGATATGGCCGTTTGGATGGCATTCATGCCGGTTAATAAAACCGATCCGGTTTTACCGTAAGCCAGCACATCGCTCATTAAATCGGAAGCATAAATGCCGGTGACATGGGTTCCCAGCAGGTTTTCGCCCACAATGATCTGGGCCTGCAGGGATTCCTGGATGCGTTGAATGGTCAGTTGATGAAGATGCTTTTCAGGCATGGACCGAATTTGTTTATTGATTTTTTAGACCCAGCGCATTGAGTTCTGAAGCGATGTCAAAGGTTGTTTTGGGGGTGGAAAGCAAGATGACGTGATAGCGGTTTGCCAATTCGATGGTTTTTTCCGGAACTTTTTTGTTGTGGGTGATGACCACCGCTGCTGCATCCACCAGGTTGGCGACTGAAATAACATTGGTATGGGTTTGAACGGTGAGCCACAAGTCTCCGGATTTGCCGCTGGTCATGACATCCGAGAGCAAATCGGAGATGAACACCCCCAGGACATCTCTTTCTTCCAGTTTGGTCAACGTTTTCAAATTTAGTTTTTCAATGATTTTCTGAAGCTTCATCCCTTTCCTCCTGGCCGTTTTGGTCTTTCATCCTTCTTCTTCGGGTGCGGTTAAGGAAAGCATGTTCACATCCTTGATGACCTCTCCGTAACACGTGACGAAATTCTTCACCAGCTCTTGCGACACAATTTTAATCCGCGTGCGCGAGGATTTCCGCCGCTGATTGAAAAAATCCTCCAATATGGCAATCTGTTTCTTGGTCAGCTGCTTGTGTTCGTCGTTGGGTAAATAACCAAAAGCAACATAAACCCAGGTCCTCTCTTTTTCAAGTTTTTTCCTGACCTTTTCCACCTGGCAATTTTCATCGCAGCCGGTGCACATCGCCAGTCCCATCAATTCGTTGAAACTGACCAGCTGGCCGCAATGCCTGCATTTGAAATCAAAGCGGAAGGATTGCGCGCTTTCCATCACATTCCAGAAATGGTCCCCTTCGCGATATTCTTCCAGTGGCGGCCGATCTTCAAATGTGAAGTAGGTGGATATCATTTCACATTTGGAACACTTCTCGGTAATCAGAAAGCCATAGGCGATATTGGCCATTTCCCAGATGTGATTGCATGTTGCCTCAGGCATGGAATTCACCAGTCCTTTTGGAGAGTTCATTTTAGTTAATAATCTAAAAAAATGTCAAGCAAAATCCGGGGGGGCGTATACTCTTTTAACAGTCGATGATTAATTTTTTAACACCGCACATCCTTTTCCATGTGGAATCATTCCCACTCAATGGTTCCCGGCGGCTTGGAAGTGATGTCCAGGCAGAGGCCGGATATGTCGGGCAGGGCCAGGGCTGAGAGCGTCAAAAACTGCATGAAATCGCGGCGGGAATCATGGGCATTTCTCCTTGGGCAATGGCTGCGAACGGTTTTCCCGAAGAGCCAAACCAATTTTATATAACCTCTTGGCGAAATATTCAAGCCAGCGCGGTTTCCTGTCTTTTACTCTTCATGATTTATTTTTGCATTTTTTTTTTGGATTAAGATACAATACCCGTGCGAGGTGGATCCATGGGAAAGCCCATTCGGGTTTTAATTATCGGGGATTCTGAAAAGGATTCCCGTTTGTATCTTCAATGCGTGAAAAACGCCGGTTTCAAGCCGAGGCACAATCGTTTTCGATTTAGTGCTGCACTTACCTGCCGGCAAGTTCGCGCACGCAGGCCAGCGTGGCCTCGATTTCTTCCGGGCTGTTGTAGATATGAATTGATTGCCGGTTGCCGCGGATGCGTATTTTCTTGCGCTTCCATAATCCGTCTTGCAGCTCGCTGCCTTTGAGGTTTTGACCTCGTAATGGGTGATGCCGGCGCACATAGCCGGATGCAGGGAAGTGTTGATCTGGACCCCCTTTATTTTTTTTAATCCCTCGCGCAGGTAATCGCCGAGATATTTGATATCGTTGAAAAACTCTTGGCGGGCCGATTTGGTTGTGGAAGTCGATGGCCGTGTTGAGCCCGATGAGGAGCGAGAGGTTGCCGGTTCCGCGCTGGTGAGCCGGTAGCCGTCGTCCTGGTGGTTGTTCCACTGGCCGCTGGCCAGCGTGATCCAGATTTCCCTGATGCGTTCCTTGCGGATGTAGAGGAATCCGGTGCTGGCGGCGCCAGGAACCACTTATGCAGGCTGGCGTAACAGGCGTCGCGAGCCCAATTCACGTCCGTCGGGATATGGCCGAACGCCTGGGCGCCGTCGATGACGGTGAAAATTCCGCGCTGCGCCCCCTCGCTGCACAGCTCCTTAATCGGCAGAATGGTGCCGGTTAACGAGATCATATGGGGAATGGCCAGCACCTTGGTCCGGATGCCGATGGCGTTGCGAAAAAGGTCAACAATTTCTTCGGGGGAACGTGGCGGCTTGGGCAGGGTAACCGGCGTGTAGTTCAAATTTTCCCGCTTGGCTTTCACCTCCCAGCCGCAGCGGCCGCCCGGATGCTCCATGTCTGTGGCCAGGATCTCGTCACCGGCGTTCAGCTCCAGGCCGTGGGCGACGGTGTTCATGCCCATGGTCGCATTTTCGGTCAGGGCGATCTCTTCCGGGCTGGCGTTGATCAGTTTGGCCAGCTTGCCGCGCAGGGGCAGGTAGGCTCCGTACCCGGAGATCCAGTCGTCGCCCTTGTAGTCCCACTGGGCGATGTCCGCGGCCACTTGGCGCATGTGTTCGACCACGGCTTCGACCACGACCCGCGGCGGCGAGCCCAGGGTGCTGGTGTTGAAAAAGGCCTGGTCGACGGGCATGGTGAACAGAGCGCGTAGTTTTTTCCAATAGTCGGCCGCACCGGCGGCTGGGAATTCCATTTCGCTGACCTTACTCTTTTCGAAGTTCCACTGCGGAAAAGCGGGCAGGGCCAGGGTTGAGAGCGTCAAAAACTGCATGAAATCGCGGCGGGAAATCATAGGCATTTCTCCTTGGGCAATGGCTGTGAATGGTTTTTACGAAGAGCCAAGCCAATTATATATAACCTCATTATTGAAATATTCAAGCCACGCGCGGTTTCTTGTTTGTTGATCTTCATGATATTTTTGTATTTTTTTTATTCGGATTAAAATACAATACCAGTGTGAGGTGGACCTATGGGAACGCCCATTCGGGTTTTAATTATCGGGGATTCGGAAAAAGATTCCCGTTTGTATCTTCAATGTGTGAAAAACGCCGGTTTCAAGCCGAGGCTCAGCCGCATAGGAAGCGCCGGTGAACTGAAAAAAGCCCTGAAACAGCCGTGGGACCTGATCATTTTTGCTGAGCGGCGGCGACGATTCGCTGTTGATCGGGCGCTGAAAATCATCAACCAAAAGGGGCTGGATGTCCCGTTCATCGTTGTGGCCGAAACCCTCAGTGAAGAGAGTTTCAGCGCGTGTCTGAAAAGCGGGCGAACGATTGCTTGGGCAAAAACGACCTGGCCCGTTTGGCGCCGATCGTTCAGCGGGAAATGCGCGCGGTTAGTGAACGTCGCGAACGCCAGCGGGCGGATGCGGCACTGCATGAAAGCGAAGCGAAATATCGGGCTCTTTTCGAATCCGCCAATGACGCGATTTGCCTGCTGGAAGGCGAGCGATTCAGCGAGTGCAATTCCCTGGCCCTTTCCCTGTTCGGCTGCAGGAAAAAAAGCGATCTGCTCGGTCGTTCACCGCTCGATTTTTCTCCCAACAAACAGCCGGATGGAAAAAAATCAAGGAGATGGCCCGGGTCCATATCGCTGCCGCGCTGAGAGGAAAGCCGCAGAGATTCGACTGGCAACACCAGCGCCGGGACGGTACCCTTTTTGCTGCCGAGGTATCGTTGAGCAAACTGACGTGGGGTGAGAAACCAATTCTTCTGGGAATTGTTGAGAAACGTATCCGAACGCGAGCGTATCGAGAAAGAATTGCGGGATTCGGAGGAGCGGCTGAAGCTCCTGTTCGAGAATGTGCCGGATGCGTTTACCTGAGCGATCTGAAAGGTTGTTTCATTGACGGGAGCAGGGAGGCGGAAAGATATCTGGGTTATAAACGAGAGGAGTTAATAGGAAAAAGTTTTTTCGAAGCTTAAATTGTTATCCCCCCGGCAAATTCCGCGAGCCGCTGCGTTGCTGGCAAAAAATGCGTTGGGGAAAGCCACCGGCCCGGATGAATTCACCTTGAACCGGAAAGATGGAGGTCAGATTGTTGTGGATATTCGCACCTATCCGGTTAGGATCAAAGGTCAAACGGTGGTGCTGGGAATTGCCCGAGACATCACCGAACGCAAGCGGGGGGAGGAGGTGCTGCGGGAGAGCGAAGAGAGATATCGTGGGTTGGTCGAACAGTCCCTGGTGGGAATTGGCATCTCTCAGGGGAATCGGGTCTTTTTTGCCAATCCGGCCCTGCTGGACATTTTTGGTTACGATGATCTTGAAGAATTTGCCAAGATATCCCTTCAAGGTGATCATGTGGCGCCCGCCTCCCGTGAATATATTGTCAACCGGATGAGAAATGCCGCCAGCGAGGGAGCCCTGCAAGCCGATTTTGAATACGACATCCTGCGCAAGGATGGGCAAATCAGAACGTTGCATGCTTTTTCGGCCCGCTCTGGCTGGCGAGATACCCAGACTGTCTTCCAGGACATCACCAAGCACAATTCGGAAAAACGTTTTCGAGGGGATCTACAGAAGCACGCAGGGAGGAAAGCTGATCATGGCAAACCCCGCGCTGGTGCGCATGCTCGGTTATGTCTCCGAGGAGGAGCTGCTTTCTGTCGAACTCCGTCAGCACTACGTCAATGCGGACGACCGGAAGCGCATGACGGGCCTCCTGGAGAAAGAAGGGGAGCTACGCAACTATACACTCAACTTGAAACGCAAAAACGGGCAGATCATAACCGCGCTCGAGAATGCGAGGGCGGTACGTGACGGTCAGGGCAATCTTCTGTATTACGAAGGGACTCTCACGGACATCACGGAGCGCCAGCGAACGGAGACGGAACTCTTTAATTCCCGTCAGATGTTGCAGCTGGTCCTGGATACGATTCCGCAGCGCGTGTTTTGGAAGGCCCGCGACTTCTCCTATCTCGGTTGCAACAAACTGTTTGCCCATGATGCCGGACTTGACCATCCGGATACCGTTGTCGGCAAGGATGACTTCGAACTTTCCTGGAAGGATACCGCCCAGTTGTATCGCGACGACGACCGCTGGGTGATGGAAAACAACATCGCCAAACTCAACTTTGAGGAACCGCAGACCCGGCCCGACGGCAGCCAATTGTGGCTGCGGACCAGCAAGGTACCGTTGAACGACGCCGAGGGGAAGGTGATCGGCGTTCCGGGAACCTACGAGGACATCACCGAGCGCAAGCAAATGGAAAGCCGGCTGCTGGAGTCGGAAGAATATTACCGGACGCTGGTGGAGACCTCGCCCGACGCCATCATCATTGTCGATGCCGGCGGTCGTCTGTTGTTCGGTTCCCGGAAAGCCTACGAGTTGTTTGTCATACCTCCGGACCTGCCCGTTCGCGGAATGCCGATTCTGAACTGGATTGCAGCCGAGGATCAGGGCAAAATAGAGGAACGGATGGTGCAAATCCTCTCCGGCCAAGCGAAGCCGGGCACGCGGGAATACAGGCTCCTCAAGAATGATCGCACGCCCTTCTGGGGAGAATTGTCGGCGTCACCGTTGCTGGATGCGCGGGGTCAGACCATGGGGCTGTTGATTGTCATCCGCGACATCACCGAGCGCAAGCGGGCGGAGGAGGCCCTGCGGGCCAGCGAAGAGAAGCACCGCACCCTGTTCGAGGAATCCAAGGACGCCGTGTTCAGTTTTTCCATTGCCGGTGAATGGCTGGACCTCAATCCTGCCGGTTGGGAATTGTTCGGATTTTCCGGCAAGGAGCTGGGGCAGCAGAAGAGTGTCCGGGATACATTTCTTGATCGCGAGGATTTCGACAGGTTAAAAAAAAGCATCGAAAAACAGGGATTTGTCAAGGATTACGAATTGTCACTGAAGGGGAGCCGGGGCCAGCGGCTGGATGCGCTGATCACCGCTTCCACGGTCCGTGATCCGGCGGGTGGTATCCGGGCGTTTCGTGGCATCATCCGCGACGTGACCGAACAGCGGCAGCTGGAAGAACAGTTCCTCCATTCGCAGAAAATGGAGGCCATCGGTCGGTTGGCCGGCGGCGTGGCTCACGATTTCAACAACCTCTTGACCACCATCATGGGCAATGCCGAGCTGAGTCTTCTCAAGGTGGCAGAGAATCATCCGCTCAAGGAATCGTTGAAACAGATCAGCGGGGCCGCCGAGCGGGCGGCGCAGTTGACCCGCCAGCTCCTTTCGTTCAGCCGCAAGGAAATCACCCAGCCCCAGTTGTTCAATCTGAATGAATCGTTGATTAAATTGCGCAAAATCCTTTCCCGTTTACTTGGCGAGGATATTGATTGCCAGTACCAGCTCGCCCCTGACCTGAAATGGCTCCATGCCGATCCGACGCAAATCGAGCAGGTGATTCTCAACTTGGTGGTCAATGCCCGGGATGCCATGCCGCGGGGAGGAAAGCTGGGTATCCGCACCGAAAACCTCATTCTGGATGAAGAATTCCAGAGCCGGCATCGCGGGGTGCGCCCCGGCCACTACATCAAACTCACTGTTAGTGATAATGGCGTGGGCATGGATCCGGACCTTGCGGCCAGGATTTTTGAGCCGTTTTACACCACCAAACCGGAGGGAACCGGGTTGGGACTGTCAACCGTATACGGGATCGTCAAGCAATTGGCCGGACAAATTGAACTCCACAGCCAAAAGGGGAAAGGCACCACGTTTGAGATTTATTTTCCCACAGCCGGGGAACAGATCACTGCGGGTGAAAAAGAGCCGAGCCGAGAGCAGGGCCAGTTGCCTGGAGGGAAGGAGACCATCCTCGTTCTGGAAGATGAGGGGGCAATCCGGATGCTCATCAAAGGGGTTTTGGGAGAGCTGGGATATCGCCTGTTAACCGCCGGCAACGGCGAGGAGGCGGTGCAGCAAGCCCTGACCGGGGCCATCGATCTGTTGATCACCGACGTGGTGCTGCCGGGCGAGAAGGGGCCCAGCGTGGCCAGGAAACTGGAAAATATGTATCCGAAAATGAAGGTGATCTACATGTCCGGTTACACCTACGACCGCATCGACAGCGCGGAGATTCTCGAAGGGAAGGTCCATTTCCTCACCAAACCTTTCAGCCCGGTTACGCTGGCCCGCAAAGTTCGGGATGTGTTGGACAGCTGAATCCGCATCGTTTTTGATGTGCCTGAATGGCTGCGGTTTTGTTAAACGGAGTCAGGGTCCCAGTCGTATAGGCGGTTGACATGGAAACCGATGACCGGATTTTCGTCAACAAAAGATGAGGGTGCGGCCGTTTACGGAGTCTCTGCTGCCCCGTTGAACCCAGTGTTTCACTGGATTACAATGAGATGAAGGGCGGCGATGAAAATCAAACTGGCTTACGGTAAAAAGGGACTGACGGTCGAGCTGCCCGATACCTGGAACATCACGCTGCTCGAGCCCGATTACGAGCCCGGTCTACCCGATCCCCGCCAGGCCCTCCGCGCGGCACTGCGCCGGCCGAGTGGCTGCCCGCCGCTCGGCGAGTTGCTCAGAGCCGGCGATAAAATCGGCATTGTGTTCAGCGACATGACTCGGCCCACCCCCAACCACATCCTTATCCCGGTCCTGCTGCAGGAACTGGCCCGGGTGCCCAGAGAGAACATCACCTTGTTCAATTCTCTGGGAACGCACCGCTCCAACAGCGAGGCCGAGCTGCGGCGGATACTGGGTGACCCCGTGGTCGATGGTTACCGCATCGTGCAGAATGATGCCTTCCGGTCGGAAACCCAAGCCTGTCTGGGCCGGACCGGCCGGGGCCATGAGCTCTGGCTCAACCGCGAGCTGCTGGCCTGCGATTTCAAGATCCTGACCGGCTTTATCGAACCCCATTTTTTTGCCGGATTTTCCGGTGGCGGCAAGGCCGTGCTGCCCGGCATGGCCGGCTTGCAGACGGTGCTGGGCAATCACGACGCCGGCATGATTGACCATCCGCGGGCAATGTGGGGGGTCACGGAGGGCAATCCCATCTGGGAGGAGTCGCACGAGGCGGCCGCAGGCATTCAGCATCGGCCAGACGGAAGTCAGGGTTTGTTCCTGCTGAACGTGGCCCTCAACCGTGACCAGGAGATAACCGGCGTGTTCGCCGGCGACTTGGACCTGGCTCATCGCCGCGGCTGCGATTTCGTCCGGGCCAGGGCCATGAAGCCCGTTTCCGAACCGTTTGCGATCGTGGTCACCACCAATTCCGGTTACCCTCTCGACCTTAATCTCTACCAAACGGTCAAGGGCATGAGCGCGGCCGCCCAGGTGGTTCAATCCGGCGGTGCCATCCTCGCCGTGTCCGAATGCAGCGAAGGCATCCCGGAACATGGGCTCTATGGGAAGCTGCTGCGCGAGGCGGAAACCCCCCAACAAGTGCTGGAGCGCATCCGCCAGCCCGGTTTCCTGGCCCAGGACCAGTGGGAAGCCCATGTCCAGGCGCTGGTGCAGCTCAAGGCCGATGTCTACTTGTACAGCGACGGCTTGAGCGATTCGCAAATTCGGGGGGCGCTGTTGCGACCGTGCCGGGACATCCCAGCCCTGTTGGACCGTTTGCGCCAGCGCTTCGGTGCTTCGGCGCGTATGGCTGTCCTGCCGCAGGGACCGCAGACCGTGGGCTTTGTTCAAGGCAGCCGTTCCGGTGGCCGCTGATACTATTAAGATTTTTCAGAAGGAGTGAAAATCCTTTCCAGTGCAGCGCTGAGCAGCCGCATGTCCACCGGTTTCTTCAACACCTCGCGGAATCCCTGCCGCTGAAGGTCGCCCATGCCGTCTTCGCTGTAGGCGGTCATGGCGATCACCTTGTCGCTCAGATGAGCATGGCTGGTCTGAACGATTTTCAACAGGTCTGACCCGCTCATCTCCGGCATCTTGATGTCGCTGATCACCAGGGCGATCTTTTTTTTGTTCAACAGGTTGAGGGCTTGTTTGGCGGTGGCGGCGCCGATGGCATCGTATTGCAGGGTTTGCAGCATCTCCAGCATGATCGTGCGCACCGATTCTTCGTCTTCCACCACCAGTATCACCTGGCCTTTGCCGGTGGGAATTTTGCCTTTGATCTTCTTTTCGCCGGCTTCGGCGGCTGTCGTTTCTTGATGGCGGGGAATGAGGATGGTAAAGCAGGTGCCCAGGGATGGCCGGCTCTCCACGGTGATATATCCGTTCAGCTGTTCAACGATTCGCTTGACCGTGGAGAGTCCCAAACCGGTGCCTTTGCCCTTCCCCTTGGTGGTGAAGAAGGGTTCGAAAATCTTGCCGACGTAGTCGCTGGAAATACCGTGACCGGAATCTTTGACTGCCAGGCAGGCATAGGTGCCCGCCTTGACCAGCACATTTTGGATGATCTGACTCTCGCGCAGGTCGACGTTGAAGGTCTCGATCAGAATATCGCCACCCTCGGGCATGGCGTCGCGGGCGTTGATGATCAGGTTCATCAGGATCTGCTTGATCTTGCCCTGGTCGACCTTGACCGGGTAGACGTCCGGAGCAAGACGGGTGGAGAGCTGGATATGTTCTTCGACCGCCCGGCGCAGGATCTCGTTCCAGTCTGAAATCAGCGAACTCAGACTGAGTATTTCCAGGTACGGCTCGTCGCGGCGGCTGAAGGTGAGGAGCTGCTGCACCATACCTGCCGCGCTTTCGGATGCGCTGATGATCGCCTGGACATGCTTGGACAGGGGAGTCGGTTTGCTGCCGATTTTGTATTCCAGCAGTTGGGCGTTGCCCATGATCGAGGTCAGGATGTTGTTGTAATCATGGGCGATGCTGCCCACCAGTGTGCCGATGGTTTCAATCTTCTGCAGCTGCTGGAACTGCTCTTCGGTCTGGCGCAGGTCCTCTTCGGCCTGTTTGCGCTGGATGGCGGCCGCGATCTGGTGGGAGACGAAGACCAGGATGTCTTTGTCCTTTTCGTTGTGGCGCACGCTCGGATCGTAGCTCTGGGTGACCATCACGCCGATCGTCTCCTGGTCGGCTGTTTTCAAAGGCACGCCCACCCAGTCGACCGAATCGGTACCGATCAATTCGATCTCTTTTTTCTGTTCCAGGTCGCGAAACACCGAACCGTCTGCCAGCAGTGGTTGGCCGGTGCGCAGCACGTATTCGGTCAGGCCGTTGCGCAGGCCGCGGGTCTTCTGAGGGGGTCGAACTGGTCGATGAAGTAGGGGAAACTGATGAGCTGGTTCTTCTTGTCGTAGAGGGCGATGTAGAAATTGCGGGTATCCATCAGCTCGCCGACGATGCGGTGGATGGAACGGTAGAGCTCTTTCATGTCCTTGGCGCTGCTCGCCGTTTCGGCGATTTGAAACAGAGCCGATTGCAGGCTTTCGGCATCCTTGTGCTCGTTGATGTCCCGGGAGGTCGTCACAATGCCGCGGATGCCCGGCTGGTCGAGGAGATTGACCGAGATCGATTCCAGCCAGATCCAGGTGCCGTCGGCGCGGCGCAGGCGGTACTGGTTGGGTTTGCCCGGTTGTTTGCTGGTGGCCACTTTGGCAAACTCGGAGCTGATATAGGCCAGGTCGTCGGGATGGACGAGATCGAATGGGCTTTTGCCCAGCATGAGGCCGGGCTTGTACCCCAGGATTCTGGCTGCCGAGGGCGATTCGTAGAGGATTTTCCCCTCGCTGTCGTGGATGGTAATGATGTCGGAGGCGTTCTGGATCAGCGTGCGGAAACGCTCCTCGCTGGCGCGCAGCTCTTCTTCCGTTTTTTTTCGCTCGCTGATGTCGGTGTGGATTCCGATCATGCGCAGCGGCCGTCCGTCCGGCAGAAGCGAGATGACCTTGCCCCGGTCCAGGATCCACTTGTATGAGCCGTCCTGGCAGCGCAGCCGGTATTCGCTGACATAAACCGCTGTTTTCTTCTCCAGGTGCTTCTGGATCTCTTCCATGACCCGGCCGCTGTCGTCGGGATGGACCCGATTTTTCCATTCGTCGAAATGGTTGCCAATTTCCTTTTCGGAATATCCCAGCATCTCCTTCCAGCGCCGGGAAAAAAAGGTTTCGTTTGTTTCCAGGTTCCAGTCCCACACGCCGTCGCCGCTCCCCTCCAGGGCGAATTCCCACCGTTCCTGGCTGCGCCGCAGGATCTCCCCGGCCCCTTTGATGTCGGTGAGGTTGAGAATGACCCCTCTCAAGCCGGCCGATTTTTTTTCCTTGAAAATGATGGAAGAATAAATAGCTATCGGGAAGAATGTTCCGTCCTTGCGCACGGCCGTGTAAAGGTTTCCTGTCGGTTCGCCGGCGATCATCTTCAGCATGTTCTCCCGGGCCAACTCCGATTCCACCACCATGGAGAAGATGTTCAGTCCCTGGCTCAGGTCTTCATTCGAGTACTTGAACTCCTGAAAGGCGAATTGGTTGGCGAAGGTGATGCGCCCATCCCCCGCGCACTCGAAGACGGGCTGCGGCAACAAATTGGCCAGGTCCCTGAACCGCTTCTCGCTCTCGCGCAGCGCCTCTTCGGTTTTTCGGCGCTGGAGGTTGTTGATGACCAGCACCAGGACCGTGGCCAGCAGCAGGATGATGGTGCTCCCCACCAGCCAGACCAACGGCTTGTTCCGGGAATAGAGGGAGGGCTGGCTCTTGGCAAAACCGAAAAGAGGGGTCAGGCAGCCGGTCAGCAATTCCCCGCTCAACCCCAAAAAAATCTTTTTCATTTTAACCTGCGTTGAATGGAATTTTATGAAACGCCAGATTCATTGTCAAGAAAAAAAGGACGGGATACGCCAAAAAACGCGAAAAATTGTTTTGATTTAAAAAATTGTCTAGGTTTGTCTCAAGAGAATGAGAGGATTTTTACTTATTGAATAAGAGATAAGACCGCAAACAAGTTAATGAAAAGAGATTTGATCGTGTTGAAATAGGGGATCATGGTTGACACATGAGGAAAATCGTATTAATATTGCTCACAATGTCATCGAAAAAGCAGAACCTCGGGCTGTTTCATTTTTTCTTCCAGAGGTTTTGCCCTTTTACCCTGGGAGATGAAGTATGAATTGTCCTGATTGTCGCCGTCTGGAAGACAAGGTCATCGAAACAAGGGAAAGCAAAGACGGCCGTTACATCCGCCGTCGCCGTCAATGCTTGCGTTGCGGCAAGCGCTTCACCACCTACGAAAAAGTGGAGGATATTCCCCTGATGGTGGTGAAAAAGGACGGTCGCCGGGAAAAATTCGATATCGACAAGATCCGCAAAGGTCTTTATCGGGCTGTGGAAAAGAGGCCGATTCCCTCCAAGCACATCGAGCAGATTGCCCTGCAAATCGAGGATTATGTTTCCCGAGCGGAGCGCGAAGTGAACACCACCACCATCGGAGAGATGATTATGGACAGATTGAAACGCCTGGACAAGGTGGCTTACGTTCGCTTCGCATCGGTTTACTTGGAGTTCAAAAGCCTGGAGGAATTCATGGCTGAATTGCACCGTCTGCTGAAAAAGGAGGAGTAGATGGGCAAACGAGATTATCCGTTCTTTGAGATTGAAATCGGGAAGAATTTCCCCGGGGGGATCAGCACCCATATCGACTGGAAACCACCGGCCAACATCATCGAGACCCGCGATACGCTGGTCATCGAAATGGAACTGGCCGGGGTGGAGAAAGACGATGTGACCATTACCCTGTTGAACAACCAGGAGCTGATCATCAAGGGAGTGAAGAAGCAGCCGCCCCTTGAGACCGAACGGGTGGCCTATTACCTGTTCGAAAGGGAATACGGCACCTTCTACAAGCGAATCGTTATCGACTTCCCCCTGGATGCGACCAAGATCAAATCGCACATGGAGAACGGCGTGCTGTTTGTCGAGATTCCCAAAAAGAAGGTTCAAAAGATCTCCGTCGAAATCAAGTGAGGTAGGTTATGGCCGAAGAAGCAAAGAACGAAAACGCCAAGAACAATAAAGAAGAGAAACCGGAAAAGTTGGTCATTCCGGATAAACTGCCGGTGCTGGTCCTGCGCGACATTGTCGTTTTCCCCTACATGATCGTGCCGCTCTACGTGGGTCGGCCGAAATCGAAAAAAGCGGTCGATGCCGCCTTGGGGAGCGACCGCCTGATCCTGCTCCTGACCCAGAAGAACTCCGACGTCGAGGATCCCGGCCGGGAGAAGCTGTACCAGCTGGGCACCGTGGCCCTGATCGTGCGCATGCTGAAGCTACCGGACGGCCGGATACGCGTCCTGGTCCAGGGCATCTCCCGTGTGCGGGTGCAGGCGCTCGAGGACGACGGCAAGACCCTGACCGCCCAGGTGCAGGTCATCGACGACGAGGAGCCCAAGGAGCTGAGCATCGAGGACAAGGCGCTGGTGCGCAACGCCCGCCAGAAGTTCGAACAGGCGGGCAAGCTGGGCAAGCCGATCCCCAACGAGATTTTCATCATCATCGAAAACATCGAGGAGCCCGGCAAACTGGCCGACATCATCGCCTCCAACCTGGAACTGAAAATCGGGGACTCGCAGACGATTCTGGAGGAGGCCCAAACCCTGAAGCGGCTGGCCAAGGTATACGAGTTCCTGAACTATGAGATCGAGATGCTCAACGTGCAGAACCAGATAAATCTCAAGGCCCAGGGCGAAATGGACAAGAACCAACGCGAGTATTACCTTCGCCAGCAGCTGAAAGCCATTCAGAAGGAGCTGGGTGAGGAGGGCGAAAGCGCCGAAGAGATCACCAATTACTTGAAGAAACTGCAGGATATCAAAATGCCCGAAGCGGCGCACAAAGAAGTGGAAAAGAACATCGACCGCCTGAAGAAAATGCACCCCGAGTCGGCCGAGAGCACCGTGGTGCGCACCTACTTGGACTGGATGTTCGAGCTGCCCTGGGAGGTCGCGACCAAGGACAACCTGAACCTGAAACGGGCGGCGGCCATTCTCAACCAGGACCATTACGGACTGGAGAAGGTCAAGGAGCGTATCCTGCAGTACCTGAGCGTGCGCAAGTTGACCAGCAAGACCCGCGGCCCGATCCTCTGCTTTGTCGGCCCGCCGGGAGTGGGCAAGACCTCCTTGGGACGATCGATCGCCCGCGCCCTGAACAAGAAGTTCGTGCGCATTTCGCTGGGCGGCGTGCGCGACGAGGCGGAGATCCGCGGTCACCGCCGCACCTACGTCGGTGCGTTACCGGGCAAGATCATCCAGGAAATCAAGAACTCCGGCTCGAACAACCCCGTTTTCATGATGGACGAGGTGGACAAGATCGGCATGGACTTCCGCGGCGATCCCTCCTCGGCCCTGCTGGAGGTGCTCGACCCGGAGCAGAACAACACCTTCACCGACCACTACCTGGGCGTGCCCTTCGACCTTTCCCAGGTGCTGTTCATCACCACGGCCAACTTGCTGGAACCGATCCAGCCGGCCTTCCGCGACCGCATGGAAGTGATCGAGATTCACGGCTACACGGAAGAGGAGAAAGTCGAGATTGCCATCCGCCACCTCATCCCCCGCCAGGTGGAGACCAACGGACTGAACAGGCACCTGATTGAATTCACCACCGGCGCCCTGAAAAACATCATCGCCCTTTACACCCGCGAGGCCGGGGTGCGCAACCTGGAGCGGGAGATCGGCAGCATCTGCCGCAAGGTGGCGCACCAGGTGGCCCTGGGCAAGAGGAAGCTTTACAAGATCACCATCAAGCAATTTGGAAAAGTGGGCCGGCGTGCCGCGCCTGTTTCGTGACCAGCTGCTCGAGGAAAACAGCGTCGGCGTGGCCACAGGCATGGTCTGGACGCCTTTCGGTGGCGATATCCTTTTCATCGAAGTCAAGCTCTTCCCGGGCAAGGGGTCGCTGATTCTGACCGGTTCGCTGGGAGACGTGATGAAGGAATCGGCCTCGGCTGCCCTCAGCTTCCTAAAGGCCAACGCCAGCCACCTGAAGCTGGCCAGCGACCAATTCGAGAAGAACGACATCCATATACACATGCCCGAAGGCGGCATACCCAAGGATGGCCCGTCGGCGGGCATCACGCTGACCACCGCCTTGATTTCGGCCTTCACCGGCGTGGCCGTAAACCGGGAGATCGCCATGACCGGCGAGATCACTCTGCGCGGCAAGGTGCTGCCGGTGGGCGGCATCAAGGAGAAGGTGCTGGCTGCGCTCCCGCGCCGGCATCCGCAAGATCATCCTGCCCGAGAAAAATCGCAAGGATTTGACCGAAGTCCGCGACGGCCACCTGCAGGGGGTGGATTTCACCTTCGTGAACGACATCAAGGACGCGGTGAACATGGCCCTGGTCAAGAAAATATTTGAATGAATGAAGACCGCTTCGTCCGTTTTCTGAAAAAAAAATTTTCTTTCCGCCAGGGTGTTGGCATCGGCGATGACGCCGCGGTGATCCGCGGCCTCAACGGCACACAACTGGTCACCACCGATCTGTTGATCGAGGATATCCACTTCCGCTTGGCCGACATGACCCCCCGGGAATTGGCCCGCAAGTCCCTGGCGGTCAACCTCAGTGATATCGCTGCCATGGGCGGGCGGCCGCTCCATTTCTATCTCGGGCTGGGCTTTCCCGACCGTCTGGGTCTGGACTACCTGAAGCGCTTTTTTAGCGGCCTGGCCGGCGGCTGCAAGCGCTGGCGGGTGGAACTGGCCGGAGGTGACTACTCCCGCTCGCGCCAGTTGGTGATTGCCATCACTGTGATCGGTTGTGCCGACCGTCCCGTGCTGCGCAGCGGAGCGCGGCCCGGCGACTGGCTGGCCGTCAGCCGGTCCCGACCGGGGAATCGGCCCTGGGATTGCGCCTGCTGCTTGCCGGAGTCTCCGGCGGTTATTTCGTCAACCGCCACAAACGAGTGGAACCGGCGCTGGAGCAGGGGCGGACTCTGGCGCGTTACGCCAGCGCCATGATCGACGTCTCGGACGGGCTGTTGCTCGATCTGCGGAGAATCCTGGCGGCCTCGGGGGTGGGGGCGGAGGTGGAGGCCGAGGCTTTGCCGGTCTCGGCTCGGATGGAAGCCCTCTGCCGCCGTCACGGCTGGAATCTGCGCGAGCTGCAACTAACCGGCGGAGAAGATTACGTATTGCTTTTCACGGTTTCGGCAAAAAACGAACTGCGCCTGAGAAAGGAACCCATTGACTATTTCCGCATCGGCCGGGTCGACCCGCAGCCGGCGGCTGGTCGTCCGCCATCGTGGCCGGATCCTTTCCCTGCCGCGCTTGGGGTTTGACCATTTCCTTCAGGCCGGCAAGGAGGAGGCAGAATGAGAATCAGCAAGAAAAGGGTTTTCCAGCCCCATCGTTACCCGGCCATTGTGCTGCCCTTTTTTCGCCGCGCCGGTGCCGGAGGCCTGGTGCGGGAGTTTCCCGAATTGGCCGAGGGGCTGAAGCGCTTCAAAATCCGCGGGCTGCCCGGTCATGATCTCGTTTTTTATTCCGCCGAGCGTCAGCAGTGGCTGGCTGTGATCGGCGCCGGTGAGCCGGGCAGCCTGAACGAGGCCCGCAAGCTGGCTAAGCGGATCGCCGGCTGTCTGAGGGAGAACCGCCTGGCCCGGGCCCTGGTCGGATTCCCTCCAAAAGGTGGCTCTCGACCGCGATTACCTGATCAACCTGGTCGATTACCTTCTGCTCAACGATTACCGCTTTGATCGGTATCGCAAGAAAAAGGAGAAGGGCCTGCAGCAGCTCGACCTGTTTTCCCGCCACCAGACCGCCATCTCCTCCCTGGAGCTGCGGCAACGCGAGATGCTCGATCCGCCGGTGCGCCTGGTGCGCGACCTGGTCAACGAGACGCCGGCCAAGGTCAATCCCGACTCCCTGGTGGCCGCGCTGGCAGAGGTAGCCGGACGGAATCGGTCGCGGATTCAGGTGCTGCGTCGGAGGGAACTTGAAAAGCGTGGCTACCGCGGCCTGCTGGCTGTGGGCGGAGCCGGATGCTGCGAGCCAGCCCTGGTCACGCTGACTTATGCGCCGACCGGATTCCGCAGGACCGTGGCCCTGGTGGGCAAAGGGATCACCTTCGATTCCGGCGGCCTGAACATCAAAATCGGCAAAGCCATGGAGGAGATGAAGTGCGACATGGCCGGCGCCGCGCTGGTGGCCGGGGTGCTGCAGGCCGTTGCCCAGCTGCGTCTGCCCATCCGGCTGATCGGCCTGGCAGCCATTGCCGAAAATATGCCGGGCCGGGCCGCCTACAAGCCCGGCGACGTCATCACCTATGCCAACGGCAAGACGGTGGAAATCGTCAACACCGACGCCGAGGGTCGCCTAATTCTGGCGGATGCCCTGATCGAAGCCAGCCGTTTGAAACCGGACTGTATCGTCGAATTTTCCACCCTGACCGGCGCCATTGTCACGGCGTTGGGTGACAGTTTTGCCGGCCTGATGACCCGTAACCGGCGCCTGGCATCCCAGCTGCTTGCCGCGGGCGAACGCTGCGGTGAGTTTCTCTGGGAGCTGCCCCTGTTCGAGGAGTATCGCGAGAATATCGGCTCCACCATCGCCGACCTGAAAAACGCCAATTACGAGGGAGCCTCCTCTTTGAAGGCGGGGCTCTTTCTCGCTGAATTTACCGGCCGCGTGCCTTTCGCCCATATCGACATTGCCGGTACCGCCTTTTTGAGCAAAGCCAACCACTACTTTTCCGCTACCGGGGCCACCGGCTTCGGCGTCCGGCTGATGATTGAATTCTTACGTTCCCTTCTCTGAACTGGTCAGGCCCTGAACGAAGCGGAAAAGTGATTATCGGCATCCGCGCGGACAGGGGCTTGCATGGGGCGGAGCTCAGCCGGGTTTTTCAGCGGCCTGCCGCAAGCCCTGCTGCAGCTTAAGCATGGTGAGCCGGCATCCCTCGGTCAGTTCGCGGCGCCGATCGCCGGAAAGCCCGCTCGTGGGAATGGGCGCGCCGATAACGGCGCGAACCAGCCCCGGACGCAGCTGCAACGTGCCGGGAGGCAGGATGGCCGCCGTTCCCTCAACGACCACCGGCACGATCTCCACTCCGGCCAGAATGGCGGCCATGAAGGCCCCGCTCTTGAACGATTTGATTTCTCCATCCGGGCTGCGTGTCCCCTCGGGAAAGGCGATGAGTGATTTTCCTGTGCCGATGGTTGCCACGGCTTTTTGGAAGCTGTCCAAGGAGCGGCTGCGGCTACGGCGATCGATGAAAATCATGCCGCTGGCTGCAATGACCCAGCCGAGTAGCGGCACATGGCGCAGTTCGGCTTTGGCCAGAAAATGCAGGTTAACCGGAAGCACGGTGCAGGCCACGAGGATATCCAACGCCGACTGGTGGTTCATGACATAGACGTGGGGTTTGGAAAAGTCCACCTGCGGATGGCCGCTGACCTGCAGACGGACTCCGGCCAACTTGAGAAGGTAGGGCGCCCAAACGATGTGCGCCACGCGCAGCGGGAAACCGCGCTTGCCGGTGAGCAACACCCCCAGCAGGCTGATCGAGATCCAGAAAAACGACCAGAGGAGTGCGGCCAATACCTGCAGTGCATTGAGCGGTATCCGCCACAGGCGGTTGACCATTCTTTCGCTCCTCGGTTCCACGTCTGGGCCCTACGGGCTTCTGATTTTATGACAGTTTACGGGCATTGACAAGAGCCCGCGAATTGACAAATCCGGGTTTTAATAATATATAAGTACCTTATGCAGAAGATGTATGAAGTGCATGTGGTGGGCCTGATCATGGACCCGGTGTCCAAGTGCCCGGTGATGATCCTGGAGCCCCTCAACCGGAAAAAGGTGATCCCCATCTGGATTGGCCTATCCGAGGCCAATGCCATCGCCCTGGAGCTGGAGAATGTGGCCCCGCCGCGGCCCTTGACCCACGACCTGATCAAGAACCTGATGGAGCTGTTCCGGGCCAATGTGGACAAGGTGATCATCACCGATCTCATTGACAACACCTATTACGCCGAGCTGTACGTCAAAAAAGGGAACGATGTGCAGATCATCGACTGCCGGCCTTCGGACGCGGTGGCCATGGCCCTGAAGAACAAGGCCAAGATCTTCGTCACCGAGCAGGTGCTGGAGACCTCGCTGGTCAACGATTTCTTCTCCAACCTGCTGGACAGCCCGGAAAAGATCGATTCCTGGTTCAATTCGCTCACCCCCGACGATTTCGGCAAGGTCGAGCAATAATTTTCTGAAATTCTCTTTCTGAAACTAAGCCTTGATTAAGAAAGTTCAATTTTTTTTCGACTGCTGCCAGAGAGCTTCCATCTCCTGGAGGGTGGAATGGCGGATGTCTTTGCCCCGCTTCTTCAGCTCTTTTTCGATGAAGCGAAAACGCTGCCCAAATTTCTTGTTGGTCTGATTCAGGGCGAATTCGGGGTTGATTTTGAGCAGCCGGGCCACATTGGCCACGGCAAAAAGCAGGTCACCGATTTCCTGTTCGGCGCGGTCGCTCCTTCTCTTTTTCAATTCAAGTTCGAGCTCGGCGATCTCCTCTTCGACCTTGGCCAGCGCCTGCCGGGCGTCGTCCCAGTCGAAGCCGACGCTGCCCGCCTGGGAGGCCAGCCGGTGGGCGGTGAGCAGGGCCGGCATGTGCTCTGGGTAGTCGGAAAGGATGCTTGTCTTCTCCTTTTCGACCATCTTGATCCGCTCCCAGTTGGCCTTGACCTCTTCGGGGGTGTGTGCCTTGGCTCTACCGAAGATGTGGGGATGGCGGTTGACCAGTTTTCTGTTGATGGTGGCGATCACGTCGCGGATGCCAAACTGTTTTTTTTCCTGGGCGATTCGTGCCAGGAAAACGATCTGCAGCAGCAGATCGCCCAGTTCCTCCTTGATCCGCTCCGGCGCTCGGCTTTCAATGGCTTCCAGAAGCTCGTGGGCCTCTTCCAGGATATATTCCTTCAGCGTATTCTCCGTCTGCTTCAGATCCCAAGGGCAACCTGTGCGCGGCCGACGCAGGCGGGCCATCAGTCGGACCAGGCGGCTGAATGCGTTCATCTTTTTCTCTCTGCTCGGCTTGCCGAACGCCCTATCATATCCCCGGCACCGGCCCAGTGCAACTCCGGTTTGAATATCTTTTTTGTTTATGTTATATTTTACTGAAGGTATGGGCCTGCAAGGCGACAAGGCGATAGGTAAGCGATGAAAGCGGATTTTCATTCCCTGGTGACGTTGTTGGCCACCCAGTGCATGATCAATCTGGGCGAAATTCCCGACCCGCTGGGCAAGCAGACAAATTCCAATCGGCCGGGGGCCGCGCTGTTCATCGATTTGCTGGCTGTCCTGCAGAAAAAGAGCCAGGGGAATCTGGATGAGCGGGAAGAGAAGTTTCTGCTGGACGTGATCGATAATCTGAAGGCGATCTATACCAAATAAGGTTGACGCATGGCAAAAAAATCGTTGACGGGTTTGCTGCTACTGGCGGTCACGGCGTCCCTGTGGGGATCCGGCAATCCCTGGGGGAATTTGAAGAAGATGTATTTTTACAGCTCCGTGAACAACCTGGAGCAGGTGCGGCGGAATTTGGCCGAGTTAAGTTCAGAATCGACCAGCCGCAGGGAGAAGGAGGAAATCGCGGGCCAGTTGCTGCAACTGGCCGACCACTATTTTCAGACAAAGAACTACGCTCTGGCCCGGGAGTTCTATCAGAAGATTCTGGTTCTCTCTCCGGATGCCTGGGCGGTTTTCAATAGTTTGGAAATGATCGAACGGGCCCAGGGCCGGAAGCTGATCAATCCCGTGTATGCCTGGCAGCAGCTGCATCACAGTCTGAGGAATTTTGATAGCTCTTATTTGCTGGTCAGCAATTTTTTCAACGTTCTTTTCTTTGCCTGGCTGTTGGTCTTTTTTTTATTCACGATGGTCGAGTTTGTGAAGTACTTCAAACTGGCCATCAACGACTGCGCCCTGAACCGGAAACGCGAGTTTTCCCTGCTCCGGCTGTTTCTGGTCATCGTTTTTTTCCTCTGGCCGATCGTGGTGGTCGGGGGCTGGGGCATCTATCCTTTCTTGATCGCCGGTTTCCTCTGGGGGTACTTGAACGGCTACGAAAAAACCGTTTGCCGGTGGATTTTGGGCTTGCTGCTGTTTTTCTCGCTGCTGCTGGCGTTCAACCGTTATCTGGCCCGCAGTGTGACCAGCGAACCGTTCGATTTAGCCCGGCGCATTTACGAAGGCGAGCTGCTGGCCGAGAAGTCTTCCCATCCTCCACTGGATAACCAGCTGAAGGTGCTGCAAGCCTACACGCTCTACGAACACCGCCAGTTTGCCGGCGCGCTGGAGCTGCTCAACACCGTGGACAAGAATTACCGCAGCATTCTGAAGTTTAACCTGCTGGGCAGTATCTTTTTCGAGAACGGCAATATCGGCCAGAGCATGCAATATTTCCGAGAAGCCCTGGGGATCAACGACAAGGATCCGACTACGCTGAAAAATTTTACCCTGGCGCTGCTCAAGAGCAATGATCCCAAGATGCTGGATTCCTACCGCGGCCGGTATCCCCAGATCGGGCTTTACAAACAGAGCGTGCAGAGCCTGGAGAAGCTCTCCATTCCCGAGCGTTTTCTTTGGAAACGGGCACTCAGCTTCGGACAGCCCACCTTCCCGGCCTGGGATTTTTTCAGAGATCTTAGTACTGGAGTTCGTCAAACTGCCCGTCCTGGCCTGCCTGCTGCTTTTGGGAGTTTATATCGGCCTGTTTAAAAAGGGTTTCCCGCGCATGGGGCAGAGCACGTTTTGCGGAAAATGTTCGAAAATCATAAAGAAAGCGGCGTTCGAACAGGTCCATGTCCTGTGCGACGAATGTTATCAGCTTTTCCTGATCAAAGACCCGATCTTTTATGAGGCCAAAGTGATCAAGGAAAAGGAGATCAACCGCCAGTGGCGGCGCCGGTTTGCCCTCCAGCTAGCCATTTCCCTGCTCATCCCGGGTTTCTATCTGAATTTCCGGGAGAAGACCAAACTGTTTGTCTTTCTTAGCGGCCTGTTCTTCTTGCTCGGCGGCTATTTTGTGTTCACCTCCCTGCTTTTTCACCGTTATTTCGGCACGGTGCCGCTGTTCCTGAACCTAATGGGCATGGCCACTTTTTTCTGGTATTTGCTTGTCAATATCTATGCGGTGAGCGGAGACGAAAATGGCTTTTAAAGGAACGTTGAAAGAGTTTAAGGTTCCCGATATCCTGCAGCTCGATTTCCATGCAGAAGAAGACCGGCATTCTCACCTTCAACAGCAGCGACGGTTTCATCACCATCATCTTCGAAGATGGCTACATCGTCGGCATGGACGCTTTCCCCAAGAAACTGGAACTGCGGGTGGGCAGCGTGCTGGCTAAGCAGGAGATTATCAGCGAAGAGATGTTGCAGCGCGCTCTTTCCATCCAGAAACGGACCGGGCAGAAGGTGGGTGAAATCCTCATCGCCATGGGTCTGATCGATGAGGAAAATCATCCCCGAGGCGCTGAAGACCCAGGCCACGCAAATCGTCCTCTCGCTCTTCACCTGGAAAAAGGGGGAGTACAACTTCAAGGTGATGGAGTATATCGAGGACGGCATGAAGTCCCTCAAACCACTGTCGGCCGACAACCTGATCATGGAAGGCGTGCAGATGCTCGACGAGTGGCCGCTGATCAAGAAGGTCATCCCCGCCGAGGGTTTGGTTTTCGGGCCGATTTTCCTGGGCAGCAAGAAAATCGAGGTTATCTCGGAAAGCAGCGACGAGCCGCCGGTGAGCAACGACAAGGTCCTTTACATGACCGAAACCGAGGTCAACCTGCTCAAATATATCAACGGGCAGGAATTCGGTCACGCGATCTCGTGGAAATGGGAATGTTCACCGAATACAGGATTTACAAGAATCTCTATAATTTGGTGAACAAACGGCTTATCCAGAAAAGGGAAAAGAGCGAAAGCGAAGAAAATTATGAGAAAAAAATAGAGGAGGAGTACCGCAAAACGGTCCAGGGCCGTATCAACACCCTTTTTCGCCTGCTGCTGCTGGCCCTGATCCTGCTCTTCCTTTTCACTTTCCTCCGTCCTTTTCGCCCCTTTGCACCCGACTCCCTCCTTTTCCCGGACAGCGTCTATCAGCTGCTGTTGCAAGCGGATAGGGACAGGCGCTGACGGCTGGATGCAGGTTTTCTCCACTCTTCAAAAACTGGGGCGCGACAGTGCCGTTGCCATCGGTAATTTTGACGGTTTTCATATCGGCCACCGCCGGATTGTGGCTGAACTGGCCGCCAGCGCTCGCCGCCACAACCTGTTTTCGATACTACTGACCTTTTTCCCCCATCCCCGCATCTTTTTTCACCAGGACGTTCAGCTGATCCACACCGACGCCCAACGCCGGGATATTCTGAGCCCAGCAGCCGGTGGACAGCCTCTTTTTCGTGCCTTTCGCCGATGTGGTCGAACGGCGGGCCGGAGCCTTTTTGGAAGAGGTGCTGCTCAGCCGACTGGGGATGAAGGCGCTGGTTGTTTCCGACGATTTCCGTTTCGGTCGGGGCCGCGAAGGCAACCTGGAATACCTGCTCCGCAAAGCGCAAGAAATGGAGTTCGCTCTCTATCCGGTAGCCGCCGTGGAGGTTGCCGGTGTACGTGTTTCCAGCTCCCTGATCCGCAAGCGGCTGGCCCGGGGTGAGATAGAAGAGGCCAACCGCATGCTGGGGAGCTGGTACTTCATTGACGGTCTGGTGCAGCCCGGTGTCGGTCGCGGCCGGCTGCTCGGGTTTCCCACCCTCAACATCCAGACCGACAACCCGCTGCTCCCGGAGGGAGTTTTTCACACCCGGGTGGCTGTGGCTGGCCGCCAGATCCGCTCGCTGACCAATATCGGGCATACCCCGACCTTTTCAGGCGAAGGGCCGCTGCCAAAAAAAGTTGAGTGCCATCTGCTCGATTTTCAGGGGGCGCTCTACGGTGAACGGGTGCGGGTTTTTTTCCTGCGCAAGCTGCGCGACGAGATCCGCTTCGACTCGCCGGAAGCCCTGCAGAATCAGATTCGTCGGGATATTGAGGCGGTCAACCGATTTGACAAAGAGTCGCTTATCTGATAAAGTTGCTACCAAGACCGCCGTTTTACTGAGGAGCCAACCCGATGAATCCAGAAGCCGCACCCGGGCAGCCAGCCAACGCCAATCCGCCGGACCAACCAGAGGCGGCCAATGTGCTGCTGCGTCGTTTTGAAGTGCGGATGCCCAAAGAGCAACTGACCAAGGAGCTGGACGAGCTGGCCGCCCGTACCAGCCGGGAAGCCAAACTCCCCGGTTTTCGCCAGGGCAAGGTTCCCGTCGAGGTCGTCAAGAAGGTGTACAAAAAAGCACTTGAGGAGGAGATCGTCAGCCAGACCTTGGGCCGTCTGGCCTCTCAGCATATCCGGAGCCAGAACCTGCAGATCATCGGCCAACCGCTGGCCGAGAAGGTTGATTATCAGGAAGGCCAGGACCTGCGCGCCGATATCGTGGTCGAGGTTTTCCCCGATTTTGAATTCCCGGCCCTGTCAACGCTGGAGGTGCCGGTCCCGAAGGCGGACTGGCTGAAGCCAGCGAAGCCTACGATGAGGCCAAGCAAATCGAACGGGTTTTGGAGGGCAACAAGAAACGGGTGCCGGTCAAAGAGCGGGAAATTCGAGAAAAGGATCTGATCCACTTTCGGGTGCAGTCGCGAACCCTGGACAGCAAAAAGATGTCGCCCGGCCGCGACATGTACGCTTTGATGGACCGGACGGCGGGCTCGGAAATCCTCGGCCTCGTTGAGGAGCTGCTGGGCAAACACCCCGGTGAGCACCTGACTCTGAAACGGACTTACCCGTCCGAGCATCCCAAAAAAGCCTGGGCCGGCCGCGAGGTGGAGCATCGGATCGAAATCAAGGCCGTTTTCGAGTTCGTCAAGCCGGCGCTGGACGGAGAGTTTCTGCAATCGCTGGGCATCCAGAACGAGGAGGAATTCAGACGCAAACTCAAGGACGATTATGAGCATCAGCAAGAGCATCGCCGCGAGGATCTCATTCTGGAGCACATTTTTAAGACCTTCCAGCAGCTGGCGCAGTTCCCGCTCCCCCAGACCCTGATCCGCCAGGGAGCTGAGCCGCCGTCTCGCCCAGAACCGCACGCCCCTCCATTTCCGGGATGAGGAAGAGAAGAAAAAGTTCCAGCAGACGCTGCTCGAGAGCGCGCAAAAATCGGTGCAACTTTCGCTGATCCTTGATAAAATCCGCAGGAGCGAAGGCATCGACGTGACCGCCGACGATCTGCAGAAGGAGTACCAGCAGTTGGCGGCCCAGTATGGCTTGCCGGAACGGGAAGTGAAGCGTTATTATGAAGAAGATGAGGCGCGCCTGGAGCCGTTCAAGGACCAGCTGCTGGATGCCAAGGTGATCGCCTTCGTTAAGGAAAAAGTCAAGGTGAAAGAGGTTTAACATGTCCCTGATCCCGATCGTCATCGAACAGACCGGCAATGTGGAAAGGGCCTACGATATCTATTCCCGCCTCCTCAAGGACGGGGTGATTTTTCTCGGCTCGGCCATCGACGACAACATCGCCAACCTCATCATTGCCCAGCTGCTTGTTTTTGGAGGCCGAAGACCCGGAAAAAGACGTGTCGCTCTACATCAATTCGCCCGGCGGGGTCATCAGCCCGGGAATGGCCATCTACGACACCATGCGTTTCATCAAGAACGACGTGGTGACCATCTGCATCGGCCAGGCCTCCTCGATGGCCGCCATCCTGTTGGCCGCCGGCACCAAGGGCAAGCGCTTCGCCCTGCCCAACTCCAAGATCATCATCCATCAGCCGCTGGGCGGTTTCGAAGGCCAGGCCACCGATATGCTGATCCAGGCCGAGGAGATGCGGCGGAGTCAAGGAGAAGACCATTGAAATCCTCGCCGGCATACCGGCCAGAAACGGGAACGCGTCGCCGCCGACATCGAGAGGGATTTCATCATGTCCGCCGACGAGGCCCTGAAGTATGGTATCATCGATTCGGTCATCAGCGAGCGCAAGAGGGAGAAGAAAGGCGGTCGATGAAGGAAGAAAAAGAAGCCCGTTGCAGCTTTTGCGGCATTCCCCAGTCCCGGGCCATGCAAGCTGATCGCCGGCCCCGGCGTATATATCTGCGACGAGTGCACCAAAACCGCTTACAACCTGATTTTCAGTGCCGCCGAGACGAGCGAAATCGCCCGTCAGCCGCAAAAAGACTCAAGCTGCTGACCCCGGCCGAGATTAAAGGCAAGCTGGACGAATACATCATCTCCCAGGAGGCGGCCAAGAAGAAGCTGGCCGTGGCCGTGTACAACCACTACAAGCGCATCAGCCACAGCCAGCATCTCCCAGGTCGAGATCAAGCAAGAGCAACGTCCTGCTGATCGGCCCCACCGGTACGGGCAAGACCCTGCTGGCCGAGACACTGGCCAAAATCCTGGACGTGCCGTTCGCCATGGCCGATGCCACCACCCTGACCGAAGCCGGCTATGTCGGCGAGGACGTGGAAAACATTCTGCTCGAAACTGTACCAGGCGGCGGGGGAAAACAAGGAACTGACCGAGAAGGGGATCGTCTATATCGACGAGCTTGGACAAGATTTCGCGCAAGAGTGAAAATCCGTCGATCACCCGCGACGTCTCGGGCGAAGGTGTACAGCAGGCGCTGCTCAAGATCGTCGAAGGCACAGTGGCCAACGTTCCGCCCCTGGGCGGTCGCAAGCATCCCTACCAGGAATTTTTGAAGATCGACACCAAGAATATCCTGTTCATCGCCGGCGGTGCCTTCGTCGGGCTGGAGAAGATCATCCGCAGCGGATGAAAAAGAACCTAATTGGTTTCAGCGCCGGCAGCAAAGAGAAGGGCACGCCATTGCAGAGCCGACCTCTTTGCCCACGTGCAGACCGAAGACCTGATCAAGTACGGCCTGATCCCGGAACTGGTCGGCCGTTTTTCGGTCATGGGCGTGCTCAACGAGCTGAGCAAGGAGCAGCTCTACCGGATTCTGGTGGCTCCCAAGGACGCCATCACCAAGCAATACAAGGCCCTGTTCCAGATGGACGGCGTGGAGCTGGAATTCTCGCAGCGAAGCCCTGGAGAAAATCACCGAATACGCCATTGCCCGCGGCGTGGGGGCGCGTGGATTGCGCGCCATTTTTGAAGAGATCATGCTCGATCTGATGTTCGACATCCCCTCCAAGAAGGAGGAGAAGAAGCAAAATGCGTCATCGATCGCAATTTTCTCAACAGACAAAAAATGGATCGCCTGAACGTCAAAGAGGTCACCCTGCCCCTGATTCCCCTGCGCGAGCTGGTGATCTTCCCCTCGGTCATCATGCCCATCCTGGTCGGTCGGGACAAATCGATCCAGGCCCTGAAAATCGCCTTGAGCCAGCATGACGGCTCATCTTTCTGGCGGCCCAGAAGAACCAGACCAGCGAGGCTCCCGAGGCTGACGAGATCTACAGCGTGGGCACCATCGCCCGCATCGAAAAGTCGGCGGAACAGAATAACGGCAGCTATCGGATCGTCGTCCAAGGCCTGAAGCGGGCGCAGATCACCGCAGTTATTGGACCGGGGCGATTATTTCCTGGTGCGGCTGGCGGTCCTGGAAGAGATCTTCGAAGCGGAAAAGAACATGCTCGAACTGTCCCAAAACCTAATCGCCTTGTTCGACGAGTATATCAACATCAAGAAGGTCAGACTGCCCGGGGTGGTGGCCAAGCTGAAGCCGAGCCAGCTCGCGGACGTGGCCGATATCATTGTCTCGATCATCAACCTGCCGCTCAAGGTCAAGCAGACCCTGCTCGAGGAGCTGAACGTCTACCTGCGCGCGGTGCGCGTGCTCAACATCCTGAAAAAGGAGATGCTGCGGCTCAAGGGCCAGCGGGAGACCGGGGAGATCAAGCCCCGGCGGGACGAGCCGCAGGAGAACGATTACGAGGAATATCGCCGCAAGATCGAAGCCGCCGACCTGCCCGATTACGTCCGAAGTCGGGCCGAGGAGGAGCTGGAGCGGCTGGCGGCCATGCCGCCTTTTTCGGCCGAAAGCACGGTCTCCCGGTACTACCTGGACTGGCTGTTGGCTATTCCCTGGAACAAACAGCAAAAAGGAGAACCAGCGATATCAAGCGGGCGGCTAAAATCCTCGACGAGGACCACTACGGCCTGGAAAGGTCAAGGAACGCATCCTGGATTATCTGGCCGTGCGCCTGCTGGTCAAGCAAGCCGGCAGGCGAGATCCTCTGCTTCGTCGGCCCGCCCGGAGTCGGCAAGAGTTCGCTGTCCAAGTCGATCGCCCGGGCGCTGGACCGCAAATTCGTCCGGGTCTCTCTGGGCGGGGTGCAAGCGACGAGGCGGAGATCCGCGGTCACCGCCGCACCTATATCGGTTCTTACCCGGGACAGATCATCAAGGGCCTGAAAAAGGCTGGCAGCATGAACCCGGTCTTCCTGCTCGACGAGATCGACAAACTCAACTCGGATTTCCGCGGCGACCCGGCGTCGGCGCTGCTGGAGGCCCTGGACCCCGAACAGAACAACGAGTTCAACGATCACTACCTCGACCTGGAAGTGGACCTCTCCCAGGTTTTCTTCATCACCACCGCCAATTTTCCGGAACCCATCCCGCCCGCCCTCATAGACCGCATGGAGGTGATCGAGCTGTCCGGCTACACCGAGCGGGAGAAACTGCAAATCGCCAAGAAATTCTTGCTGAAAAAGCAGGCCGAAAAGAACGGTTGTCGGATGTCGAGCAACTCGACATCGGCGACGACATCATCCTTAAAATCATCAACGAATACACGCGCGAAGCCGGCGTGCGCAACCTGGAGCGGGAGATCGCCATCATCATGCGCAAGGTGGCCCGCGTCCATCGTCGAGGAAGGCAAGGCTAGCAAGGACAAGAAACGCAGGCTGGTGGTCGAGGCGCCGCTGCTGGAGAAATACCTGGGGGTCCCCAAGTTCAATCCACCAGAAGATGTTTCACCGCGGCGAGATCGGCGTGGCCATCGGCCTGGCCTGGACCTCGGCCGGAGGCGACATCCTGATGGTGGAGGCCCGCATGCTGCAACGGCAAGGGCGAGTTGATCCTGACCGGGCGTCTGGGCGAGGTGATGAAGGAGTCCTCCTCGGCGGCTTTCAGCTACACCAAACTGAAGCTGTTCGACTTGGAGATGGATACCGAGCGAACTGAAAAATTATGATATCCACCTGCATATCCCCGAGGGCGCGGTGCCCAAGGAGGGTCCGTCGGCCGGCGTCACCCTGGCCGTGTCGATGATTTCTCTGCTGACCGGCATTCCCGGTCCGGGCCAATTACGCCATGACCGGTGAGATCACCCTGCGCGGCAAGATCCTGCCGGTCGGCGGCATCAAGGAAAAAATCATCGCCGCCCACCGCTACGGCATAAAAAACATTCTGATCCCCTCGGAGAACGAGAAGGATTTCCAGGAAGATATCCCCGATGAGGTCAAGAAGGACATCCGTATCTACCCCGTCGGACACCATGGACGAGCGCTGGACATCGTTCTGGAAAATCCGATCAAGATAAAAAACATCAAGAGCAAGATCATCCGGCCCATGCAAGAGGCGAATCTGCAGTAAGCGATTGTCTTCGCCGATGAACATAAGCGAAGCCAAACTGCCGGGACCCTTTCTTCCAGCCGTCGCAACTGCCCAGCGACGATCTGCCCAAGGTGGTCTTCTGGGGCCGTTCCAATGTGGGCAAGTCATCGATGATCAACCCGCTGGTGGGCCGCAAAGGGCTGGCCAAGACCAGTTCCCGGCCGGGCAAAACGCTGAGCATCAACTATTATCGGCTCGACGGGCAGTTGCTTTTCGTCGATTTGCCCGGCTACGGCTATGCCACGCCTGCCGCAGGGCGAGCAACGTCGGATCGAGGGACTGATTGACGCCTTTTTCCGCACCGCCGACAACCTGCGTCTGGTGGTGCTGCTATTGGATTGCCGGCGGGAGGTGCTGACCGCCGATGCCTGAGATCATTCGGCTAGATGCTGGAAAAAAAATTTCCCATCTTGACAATCCTGACGAAAAGTGATAAATTATCATTCTTCAAGCTTCAGAGTCATCTGGACCAACTTCACCGACAATTTCGGGGTGCAGGCCATTTCCTTTTCCATTAAATCCAATGCCTCCCGAGACATGGTCTGGCATTACCTGGATGAAGCCATTAAGGAGTAAATATGTATTCATTGAAAGATCTGCAAGTGCATGAAGCCGCTGGAACTCAAGAAACTCGTCAAAGAGCTGACCATCGAGGATACGGACATCAACGACAAGAACTCCCTGTTTTTCAAGATCCTGGACGCCCAGGCCCGCGCCAACGGCAAGCTGTTCGCCGAAGGGGTCATCGAGGTGCACAGCGAAGGCTACGGATTCCTGCGTTTCCAGGAATACGCCTATCTGACCAGCCCCGAAGACATCTACGTCTCTCCCTCGCAGGTGAACAAGTTCGACATGCGTACCGGTGACACCGTCTCCGGTTCGGTGCGCCCGCCCAAGACCGGCGAAAAATATTTTGCCCTGCTCACCGTGGAGGCGGTCAACTCCGAGGACCCCGAAACCGTGACTCGAGAAGCGCCAGCAATGTCAGGTTCGAAAAGTTGACCCCGCTCTATCCCAACGAGAAAATCAACCTGGAAACCAGCGCCGGAAAATATCACCGGCCGGGTGATGAACTTGCTGACCCCCATCGGCAAGGGGCAGCGCGGCCTGATCGTCGCCGCCCCGCGCACCGGGCAAGACCATGATCCTGCAGAGCATTGCCAAGTCCATCGAGGTCAACCACCCGGAAATCATTCTCATCGTTCTGCTGATCGACGAGCGGCCGGAAGAGGTAACCGACATGAGCCGCAACGTCAAGGGCGAAGTCATCGCCTCCACCTTCGACGAGATTCCCGCTGCGCCATACCAAGGTGGCCGACATCGTGCTGGAGAAAGCCAAGCGCATGGTGGAGATGGGCAAGGACGTGGTGATCCTGCTCGATTCCATCACCCGCCTGGCCCGGGCCCACAACGCCATTACCCCGGCCTCGGGCAAGGTTCTCTCCGGCGGCATTGACGCCAATGCCTTGAACAAGCCCAAGAAGTTTTTCGGCGCCGCCCGCAACATTGAGGGCGGCGGTAGCCTGACCATCGTGGCCACGGCCCTGATCGACACCGGCAGCCGCATGGACGACGTCATTTTCGAGGAGTTCAAGGGCACCGGCAACATGCGAAATCAACCTCGACCGCCGGCTGGTAGACAAGCGGGTCTTCCCGGCCATCGACCTCTTCCGCTCCGGCACGCGCAAGGAAGAGCTGCTGATCGATCGCGAGGAGCTGAGCAAGATCTGGGTGCTGCGCAAGGTCCTGGCCCAGATGTCCGAGGTGGAAGCGATGGAACTGCTGGTGGACAAGCTCTCCAAGACCAAGTCCAACCAGGAATTCATGAACATGATGTCCAAGGGGATGTAATCCGCATCCCTGCTAACTATGTCCAATAAGGGATTTCTCAACCAGTTTAAAAACACCCGCCGGCAAAACCGGCCGCCCCGCTGGAAGCTGCCGGCGCGGCCCGATTCCCGGCGCCGGCTCTCAACGGAGTCCGCGCCCGGCCGCAAAAAAAGCGGTCCACCCAGCAAGACCTAGATTCCCGCCGCTGTTGTCCCGCCTCCTTTTTTGTGGTATGGTAGTCGCTGGCTCTGACGCGCATGAGAACCCTCAAAGACAGACTGAAAGATCTGGACAAAAAAGATATTCAGAAAAAGTGGGACCGGCTGGATTCCAAAGACGGTTTGAGCACCAAAGAGAAATTGGAGAAGCTGGTCCAGTTGAGTCTGAAACGGAAAGAGCAGCCGCAGCCCGCGAGCAGGAAAAAAGCAGCGTCCTCTGAACCTTACATCTGCAAGGATTATTATTATCCGCTGACGGGACGCTATGGCAAGGTGCGACTGGCCGAATGGGATGAGGTGAAGTCGGATTCGCTGGTCGTCATCGCCGGCAGGGAGGAATTCCAGGACGTGGCGCCGCGCCAGCTGCTTTTTCTGGACACCGAGACCACCGGCCTGGCGGGCGGAACGGGCACCATCCCCTTCATGCTGGGTTTTGGCTTTTTTGCCGACGACCTGTTTCAGGTCAAGGTGTTTATCCTCAAAGATCTGGATCGGGAGGGACTTTTTTTGGAGGCGGTCGATGCCTTTCTGGCCAGCCGTTCCTTTTCGGCGCTGGTCACCTTTAACGGCAAGGCCTTTGATATGCCTCTGCTGGAAACCCGCTACATCCTCTACCATCGGCGCTGCCCGCTGCTCGGTTTGCCGCATCTGGATTTTCTGTTTCCGGCGCGCACCCTCTGGAAGAACACCTACGATTCACGCAAGCTGGGGTATCTGGGTGAAATATTGCTGGGCATATCCCGTTCCGAGGATATCGATCCCAGCACCATTCCCGCCCTCTATTTCAGTTTTTTGCGCAGCGAATCGTTTGCGCTGCTGGAGTGCGTGGTCGAGCACAACGCCCTGGATATTGTCGGCCTGGCTGCCATGCTGTTGCTGGCAGTACGCTATGTCGAGGACGAATCGCTGCCCGCCGACGAGGGGGAGATGCTCGGCCTGGCCATTCTCTATGAGAAGGCCGGCTGGCTGGAAGAGGCGGGCCGCTATTACCGGCAGGCCAAGGAGATGGCGCGGCGCGACGACGTTTTCGCTCAATCCGTCAAGCGGCTCTCCCTCCTGCTCAAGAGACAGAAACTGTATGAAGAAGCGCTGGGCCTGTGGCAGATCCTTAGCCAGCAGCGCGAGCATTCCGCCTTCCGCGAGCTCTCCATCCACTACGAGCACCGCGAGCGGAACTACGCCCAGGCGCTGGAGGTGGTGGAAAAAGCGCTGGCCGACTTGGAGCTCAGCGATCGTCTGCGTCAGGATTTGGAAAAACGGTTGCACCGGCTGCGCCGCAAACTGGAAAAGCTGGACAGCGACGCCGAAGGGGCGGAGACCTGAAGCCATCCGTCGATGGAACGGAAACGGATCGCGCTGAAGGGGATTGTCCAGGGTGTCGGGTTCCGGCCTTTCGTCTACCGCACCGCCTTGCGGCACGGACTGAGCGGCTTCGTCCAGAACAACCCGCAGGGTGTGATCATCGAGGTTGAGGGCGAGAATCTGGCGCCCTTTCTGGAAAGCCTGCGCCAGGAGCTACCGCCCCTGTCGCACATTGACGAGTGGCAGATCGAAAACCTTCCTCTGGCGTTCTCCCGGATTTTTGAAATCCGCCACAGTGACAGCCAAGGCCAGGCGCAGACGCTGATCTCCCCCGATGTTGCCCTTTGCCGGTCGTGCGCGGCGGAGCTGGCCGATCCGGCCAACCGCCGTTACCGCTATCCGTTCATTAATTGCACCGATTGCGGCCCGCGCTTCACCATCATCGAAGGCCTGCCCTACGATCGCTCTCAGACCACCATGAAGGGATTCGCCCTCTGCCCCCGCTGCCGCCGCGAATACTCCGATCCGGCCAACCGCCGTTACCATGCCCAACCGGTTTCCTGTTTCGGCTGCGGTGCCGACCCTGGCCCTCCTCGATCGGCGGTGTGGCCGGCGGGCCTCGCCTCTGAGCTCGGCCGCCCGAGAAATCAAGCGGGGCGCCATCGTGGCGGTGAAAGGGCTTGGCGGCTATCATCTGGCCTGTCTGGCCCGTTCGCCCCAGGCCATCCGGAAACTGCGTCGCAGGAAAAAGAGGGAAAGCAAGCCCTTCGCCCTGATGGGCACCTTGGGAATGATCGAGGCGTGCTGCCAGGTGTCGCCGGCGGAGCGCGAGCTGTTGCAGGTTCCGGCCGCTCCCATCGTGCTTTTGAAAAAGCGGCGGGGCGCGCGTCTGCCTTCCCTGATCGCGCGGGGTCTGAACCGCGTCGGCTTCCTGCTGCCCTATACACCGCTGCACCAGTTGCTGGTGCAGAAGGTGGGGGAACCACTGGTCATGACCAGCGCCAATCTGTCAGATGATCCCATCCTGTTTTCCGATGAGGATGATGCCCTCAAAGAATTCGCCGATTTCATCCTTACCCATGACCGCCCGATCCAGGCCTTCTGCGATGATTCCCTGGTGCAGGCGGACGATAAAGGGCAGGTTCATTTTCTGCGCCGCAGCCGCGGTTACGTGCCGCTGCCGCTGGATGCCTCTCCTTTGCCAGCCCGCGCGTCATCCTGGGTGTTGGCGGATTGTTCAAGGCCACCTTCACACTTTTGACCGGGAACAAAGCCTGGGTCAGCCAGTACATCGGCACCCTGGAGTCCCCCCGGGCGCTGGCGGCTGAACGTCGGTCCGTTGCCCATTTTGTGGATCTGTTCGGACTGGAGCCCGAGGTAGTTGTCCTGGACAAGCATCCGCTCTATCCCAGCCGCCTGCTGGCTGCTGATTTTCCCCATTGCCAGGTGCTCGAGGTGCAGCACCACCGGGCGCATCTGGCCGCTTTGCTGGCAGAAAACGGTGATCCCGGCCCGATCATCGGCATGACCATGGACGGCACCGGTTACGGTGATGACGGCCGCATCTGGGGCGGGGAGTTTTTCGTCGGCGACCTGCGGCAATTGCGTCGGGCCGGTCATTTGCGCTACCTGTTCCTGCCCGGTGGCGATCAGGGAGTCCGCCAGGCTTGGCGTTTTGCCCTGTCGCTGCTCTATGAGCTATTCGGGGACACAGCACCGACCCGGCGCTGGGCCGGCCGCTTCGGCCGCCGTGGAGAAGCGGTCTTGGAAGCCGTTGCCCGGCGTCAAGCCGGCGTGCTGACCTCGAGTTGCGGCCGCCTGTTTGACGGCGCGGCAGCGTTGCTGGGTCTCGGCCAGCACAATGGCTACGACGGCCAGCTGCCCATGCTGCTTCAAGCCAGAGCCGAGCGGAGCCGGGCGGGAATTCCCGCCTACGGTTTTTCGCTGCGCCGCGAGCAGTCGCTGCTGGTGCTGGATTTCCTGCCGGCGCTGGCCGAGATGCTCGACGATCGCCGGCCCGTGGCCGACAAGGCCTGGGGCTTCCAGCGTACGCTGGCCGATGGTTTTCTGGCAACCGCCAAACGGCTGAGGCAGGAGTGCGGCATCGCCAAGGTCGGCCTGAGCGGCGGGGTGTTCCAGAACCTGCTGCTGCTGCGACTGACCGTTCAGCGGTTGGAGGAGAACGGTTTCCAGGTGCTGCTGCACCGCCGCCTGCCGGCCAACGACGGTTGTATTTCCCTGGGCCAGGCGGCGCTGGCGGCCCAGACGGTTGTTTGAGAGGTGGAGCATGGATGGTGTCGTGTTGCTGGCTCACGGCAGCGGCGGGCGTAAAACCGCCGAGCTGCTGGAGTCCCTGTTTTGGAAATATTTCGACGACCCGGCGCTGGCCGAACACAGCGACGGCGCGGTCCTTGACGATCTGGTCTTCAGCACGGACAGCTTTGTCGTTCAGCCCCTGTTTTTCGCTGGCGGCGACATCGGCAAGCTGGCGGTCAGCGGCACGGCCAATGACGTGGCGGTCATGGGTGCCGAGCCGCTCTATCTGGCCGCCGCCTTTGTCATCGAAGAGGGCTTTCCGCTGGCCGATCTGGAACGGATTGTTCGCTCGATGCGCGAGACGGCCGACGGCTGCGGGCTGCGGATCGTGGCCGGCGATACCAAGGTGGTGGAAAAGGGGAAGGGCGACGGCCTCTACATCACCACCACCGGCATCGGCCGGCGGGTGTTTGCCCAGCCGCTGTCGCCCGCGCGCATCGAGCCCGGCGATGCGCTGCTGCTGAGCGGTTCGCTGGGTGAACACAGCCTCGCTGTGCTGACGGCCCGCGGCGAGTACGGCCTGACGGCCCCGCTGGCCAGCGATGCGACCCCCCTCTGGCCGCTGATCCGCACCTTCTCCGCCTGCGCGGTCAAATTCATGCGCGACCCCACCCGCGGCGGCCTGGCGCAAATCCTCCATGAAGCCGCGGCCGGCCGCTCCTTTGCTCTGGAGGTGTGGGAGAAGGAGATACCGCTGGAGCGCCCTGTCCGAACCATGTGCGATATCCTCGGTTTCGATCCCCTCTATCTGGCCAACGAGGGCAAGGTGCTGGTGGTGGTGGCCGAAACAGACGCCGAACGCTTGCTGGCCCGGATGCGCCGCCACCCCTTGGGCAAGAAGGCGGCGCGCATCGGCCGGGTCACGGCCGCTGCCAAAGGCCAGGTGGTGCTGCGCACCGTCCTGGGCACGGAGAGGCTGCTGATGCCGGCGGCGGGAGAACTTTTGCCGCGCATCTGCTGAATCCCTGCTCGTCTCTGTTGACTTTAAAATTTGTCTGCAGAGGAGTACACTTCCGAAAGCAGAGCAGAGGAGGGTGCATGAAAAAAACCATCGTATTGCTGATCGTCATGGGCGTGTGTCTGGGCCGGCCTCTGGCCGCTCAGGAAACTTTGAAATATCTCAAGATGGAGGAACCCGCCGAGGGCAAGGGAAAGAACCGGCTCTGGGTGGATGCCCGGCAGGTGGAGGCCATCGTGGCGGAAGTGAACCGCGAGAACCTGGCCGCGGTGATCGAGATCGCCGGCCTGGACGGAACTCCGCTGGCCGTTCTGGGCAAGGTGGAAAAGGGCAACATCAAATGGGAGCACAAACTGGTCAATGAGCACTTCCTGCCCACGGAGTTCGCCAAGGAAAATTTCGCTGACATCGCTGAGAAGTTGAAAAACAAGGCGGCCCGGCCCGGTTTGCTGCTGCAGGTGAGCGACAACCTGACCCGGGCGCTGGTGAAACGGTTCGAGATCTCGTTCGTCGAGCTGCCGGATCTGGAAATCAGCATGCAGTATCCGACCCGCTTGGTGCTTGGCCAAGAGATCCGCCAGGCCATTTCCCTGAAAATCAGCAACAAGGGAACCCAGACGGCACGCGACATCTCGCTGGATCTCGCTCTCTCCAGCGACAACCAGGTGCCCCTGAAATCGCCGCCCGCCAGCGAGAATTTCCAGGAAGACATGGCGCTCGCAGGAGGCCGGCAGCGCCTGGCGGAACTGGCGCCGGGCCAGAGCCAGACCGTTGTCCTGGATGCGGTCACTCTGGCGGCCGATATTCCGCCCGGCAAGTATTACCTGGTCGCTCTGGTTGATGCCGATAACAAGGTCAGTGAAATCAGCAAGGATAACAACATGGACCTGGGCATGGTGCTGATCTCCGTTCCCGAACCCAAGTCTCTGGCTGTCGACCTGCCCGACACGCGGCTGGTCTTCGAACCGGCCAATTTGCCGACCAGTTTCCTGTTCAGAATTTTCTGCGGGGACCTGGCGCTGTCCGATGGCAAGGACTGGAAATTCTGCCGCATGAAACCCTATGTCTATCAGCTGCGGCACGTGCAATGGAAGGATATGCATTGGGAAGTGAACACGCTGGACGGCAAGGTTTGGGAAATTCACAGTGTCCAGTTCTGCAAAGGCGGAGGAACGGAGAAGGATCTGAAAATCAAGGTGGAGGTCAGGGGCGGTTCGGAAACCATGCCACCCACGCAGGTCACACTACGGCTGGTCAAGACCCAGCTGGTTTACCATCCGCCCGAACGCAAGTTCAATCTCGTCTCCTACGATCAAGCCATCGATTACCCTCTCTTCTGGCGGGTCTGCAAGCTGGAGTCCCACCTCTACCAGTTCCGCTACGTGCTTTGGAGCGATTTTTTCTGGCAGGTGGACACGTTCAAGAAGCAGGTCAGCCGGATGAGCGGTGTTGAACTCTGCAAGGTCGGTGGCACGGCTTCGCCTTTGCCCTTTACCGTGCAGGTGGAAAAATAGGCGCGCGGAGTCTATCAGACGGTCTTCTTCTTTTTTTCTTTCAGCTCTTGCACATATTGGATATATTCGTCAGGCGCTTCCAGGATCTTGATGCCCATGCCGCTGTTGATGTTTTCCGTGAACTGTTCGGCCTGGGTCACATTCCAGCGCACTTCGCCTTTGAGCCTGAACAGGTGATCGCCGGCGGCCAGCATGATGATGATTTCGTGGCACGAGGGAAAGACTTCCGGCGCAGCTACGAACAGGCCCTTCTTGGAGATGTTGGCAGTCAGCCCCAGTTCTTCGAAGCCGCGCTCGCTCAGATTGGCCAACAAGTTTTTCTTGATTCTTTTTTCCCTTCTTTGCCTTTGACCAATTTTTGGCTTGCGCGGAGAGTTCTGCCCGGCCGCTCGGTACGCTTTTTTGCTCTTTGGCCTGCTCATTGTATAAGTATCCTTTTTAAATTAAGCAAGTTATCTGCCATTTTATACCCATTGCCGATAATCTGCAAACAGTCAACCATTTTGTGAAACCTTTTCCAATGCAGGTCTTCGGGAAATCTGTCCATTTTCCCTGATTCCGGATTTGGAGGAAATTGAAACGGCTGGATTTAGTCTGACAACCAATGTATAAAAATTCCACAACTGTTACTCCATTTGCTTGCCCTGGACTTTTCCATCCGGAAACTCATTTTATTACCGAAAACTTGTATACCGTGAGATGATGGTAGATTTTTCCGGGAAAAAGAATGGTTGAGGGGAAATTGGCATGATGGGGGGAGTCGGGAAAGTGCTGAGTCTCCAGGCAGTAACCGTCATGCTGGTTGTAAATTTTCCCGCCTTTGCCTTTGAGGGTGCCGTCCAGGAAGTTACCGGAATAGAATTGCAGGCCCGGCTCGGTCGTGTAGACTTCCAGCACGCGGCCGCTGGTCGGCTCAATGACCCGGGCGGCCGGACTGAGGCGATTGCCGTGGCGGTTCAGCACGTAATTGTGGTCATAGCCTCCCTCCACCTGGGCGATGCGTTCGCCGATGGTGTGGGGCGAGGCGAAGTCGAGCGGCGTTCCCGCGACCGGTTTGATCACACCGGTGGGAATCAACTCCGCGTCAACCGCCGTGTAGCTGTCGGCGTTGATCTGCAGCAGTTCCCCCAGGATGTCGCCGCTGCCCGCGCCCTTCAGATTGAAGTAGCTGTGGTGGGTGAGGTTGACCGGGGTGGGCCTGTCCGTGCGGGCTTCGTAGCGGATGCGCAGCCCGTTGTCCTCGGTCAGCAGGTAGGTCACTCGCACCGCCAGGTTCCCCGGATAGCCTTCTTCGCCGTCGGGTGAATGATAGGTCAGGTGCAGAGCCGGGCCCTGCGGGGTCTCGCTTTCTCGGGCGTTCCAGAGCACCTTGTCGAAGCCCTTCAGGCCGCCGTGCAGGTGGTTGCGTCCGTTGTTGGTGGCCAGCCGGTACTCGCGGCCGTCGACCGCAAAAAGGCCGCGGGCAATGCGGTTGCCGTAGCGGCCGATCAGGGCGCCGAAATAGGGGTGGGTGCCCTCGTAGTCCTTTAGGCTGTCGAATCCCAGCACCACATCGGCCAGCTGGCCGTTTTTATCCGGGACCCAGAGCGAGGTGACAATGCCGCCGTAATTGGTGATGGTCGCGCGCATTCCCTGGCGGTTGGTCAGGGTATAGAGATACACCGGCCGGCCGTCGGCCGTTTTCCCGAACAGTTCCTTTTTTATGCCCATCGGCTTTCCCACCTCCTTGGCGCGAATCGTGCCGCCGGCCAGGCTGAGCGCCAGCCCGGCCCATAAGACAATGGCCCATCTGCTCTTCATGTCCGGCCTCCTGTAACAATCCGGAAAAAAAGTAGCACAATTGCGAGACAAATTCAAACCGCTTTTGTTCTCTTTCCCTCTCTGTGATAAGATGGGGTTTCCGCAATAGGAGTTTTTCATGCCCATCAACCGCCGAACGTTTTGCCAGCGCTCGGGCACGGCCGCGCTGGCGGCCTTGGCCGTTTCCAGCCAGCGGCTGCCCGCCCAATCGCAACCGGCCGATCTCCTGGCTGATTTGCGGCCGCTGCCGGGCCGCGTTGAACCCATCATCCGGACCGATTTTGAAAACCGCCACGAGAAGGCCCGCGGCCTGATGCGCCGGCAGGGCATCGACGCCCTGTTTCTCAGCGGCAGCAACAGCCTCTACTATTTTTCCGGCATCAACATGGGAGCCAGCGACCGGCTCTTCGCCCTGATCCTGCCCCAGACGGGCGCGCCCGCGGCGGTCTGTCCCGCCTTCGAACTGGAGCGGGTCAAGGAGCGCATGCTCTACGGCCGTGAAGATATCCGCATCTGGCAGGAGGACGAGGATCCCTTCGCGCTCAGTGCAGCCATCTTCAAGGAACGGGGGATCGGTCGGGGAGTGATCGGCATCGACGGCAACATGCCCTTCTGGTATTACCGGCGTTTGGCCGACGCGCTGCCCGAGGCGCACTTTGGCAACGCCGATGCGGTCGCTCTGGAACTGCGCCTGATCAAGGAGCCCAAAGAGATCGCCCTGACCCGGCGTGCGGTCGAGATCACCGAGCTGGCTTACGCGGCGGCCTTCCGCACCCTGCGGGCCGGCATGAGCGAAGGGGACCTGGGCCAGACCATAGCCCGGGCCTGCGCCAAGCTCGGTGCCGGCGGAGGGGCCGGGGTCAGCTTCGGGCAATCGTCGGGCCAGCCCCACGGCAGTGTGGCCCAGCGGAATCTCGAAGAAGGCACGGTGGTGCTGGTGGACGGCGGCTGCCGGGTGGAAAACTATCCTTCCGATATCACCCGTACGATCGTTTTCGGCAAGCCCGGCGATGAGGTGCGGCGGGTCTGGGAAACGGTGCGCCGGGCGCAGCTGGCTGCCATCCGCGCCATCCGGCCGGGCCTGGCCTGCCAGGAGGTGGACCGGGCCGCCCGGCAGGTGATCGAGGAGGCCGGTTTCGGACCGGGCTACCGTTATTTTGCCCACCGCCTGGGCCACGGCCTGGGCCTGGACGGACATGACGGTTCGTGCCACCTGGTGCGCGGCAACACCCGCCCGATGCAGCCGGGCATGCTCTTCACCGTGGAACCGGGCATCTACATCCCGGACAAGTTCGGCGTGCGCCTGGAAGATAACGTGCTGGTCACCGCGGAGGGCTGCGAGGTGTTGGGCAACCGCCTGGCCAAGACCATTGACCAACCTTTCGGCTGAACCGGATTTTTACGTTAAAGTCAAAACTCAGAGACCGATTTTTCGTATTTATTGGTAATAGGAGGTCTTCATGAAGCGGCAAGTAAAATTCGTTGTCTTTTTTGCGTTTTTATTCTTCTTAACGCTGACGGCGTGGCCCCGTTCGGCCAACACCATCCAGGGGCAGGTTAAAGACATTTACGGCCGGGCTCTGGCCCGGGTGACCATTGTGCTGCAGGAGACCGGCAGCCGTTATTATTCGGACGCGCAGGGGCGTTTTGCCGTGGCGCTGCCCGAGGGGGCGGCTCAGGCGCACCTCATCTTTGAACACCCCGATTTTCACGCGGAAACCCGGGCTCTGGCGGAAGCCGACTTTGTCGCTTCTCTTGAGATTTTTCTCACGCCCCTGAAAATGATCAAGGAGGACGTGACGGTCGCCGCCCCGCGCCTGCAGGTGCTGCTGGCCGAAACCCCGGCCGCCGCTTCGGTGGTCGACCAGCAGACCATGCAGCAGATGCCGCGGGCCGTGGCCGCCGACGAGGCGCTGAAAACGGTTCCCGGCATCAAGGTGGACAACCAGGCCGACGGCGAGCGCGTGCACATCTCGATCCGCGGCCAGGGCATCCTGAGCGAGCGCGGCATCCGCGGCATCCAGGTGCTGCTCGACGGCATCCCGCTCAACGACCCGTCCGGCTTCGCCCCCGACCTCTTTGATGTGGATTGGACGACGGTGGACAAGATCGACGTGCTGCGCGGCCCCATGGCTTTCCTTTACGGCGGCGGTTCTTCGGCCGGCCTGATCAACATCAGCACCCGCGACGGCGGCGCGCTGCCGGTCGCGGGGAACGTCTGGACTTCGGGCGGCTCGTATGGTTTCTGGAAGGGCCTGACCGAAGTGGGCGGCACCATCGGCAAGTTCAATTACCGGGTATCCGCCTCGCACAACAACGGTGACGGGTACCGCGACCACACCGCTTTCTGGTCCAACAACCTCTACGGCAAGTTCAATTTGAACGTTTCCGCTAAGTTCCGCCTGACCGCCATTGTGGCCGGAACCGGCTTTTTTAACGAAAATGCCGAGGGGTTGAACCTCACCTGGCTGAGCCAGAACCGGCGCCAGGCCAACCCCGATGCCAACACCTACAACGAGTTCCAGAAGACGCGGCGCGTCACCGCCGGCGTGCACGGCCAGTGGCTGCTTTCGGCCAACCAGCAGCTCAATTTCACTCTCTATGCGCGTAACACCCTTTACCTGGAATCGGTTCCCTCGTCGGTCCAGCACCGGAGGCTGACCGCGCCCGGAGGCCTGCTGCAGTACAGCCTGCAGCTCAGCCAGGGGAGCCTGCGCCACCATCTGAGCGCCGGCGTGGACCTGGGCAGCCAGGATATTTACGACTTTCGCCATCCCAACCTGGGAGGGGCAGTGGAGGGACCGGCTCTGGTCGCCGACCAGGATATTGGCCAGCGTCAGTACGGCCTGTATGCCATGGATCGCATCGAGTTCAGTCCCAACTGGTCGGCGCTGCTGGGCGTCCGCTACGACCATATCGGCAATGAATTGACCGATCATCTGCAGGCCGGCGGCCTGGACCTTTCGGGCAGCCGCGCCTTTAACCGCGCCACCGGCCGCGTCGGCCTGACCTGGAATCCCCGCAAGGATCTGGGCTTTTATGCCAGCTGGGGCCAGGGTTTCCTGCCGCCGGCCACCGAGGAGCTCTACGCCAATCCCGACGCGCTGGGCGGCTTCAACGCCTCTCTGGTGGCGGCCACCTCTTACGGCGAGGAGATCGGCGTGCGCGGCTACGTGCACGAACGTTTTTTCTACGATGTGGCGCTGTTCCGCCTCGATACGCACAACGATTTCGAGCGCTACCGGGTCGCCCTGCGGCCCCTGGAAACCTTCTACCGCAACGCCGGCAACAGCAGGCGCTACGGCCTGGAAACCTCGCTGCGCTGGTTCCCGCTGGAGCCGCTCTCCTTCCTGCTGGCCTACACCTATTCCGATTTCACCTACACCAGCTACCAGAGCGTGACCTACGGGTCCGATCTGGCCGGCAAGCGGCTGCCCAATGCACCGATGCACCAGGCTTACCTGGATGCGGAATACCGCTTCAACCGCAACTGGTTTGCCGGTCTGAGTGGCGAATACCAGAGCCGCGCCTACATTGATGCCACCAACGCCACCTGGATTGACGGCTACGCGTTGCTCAACGCCCGCGTCGGCTTTCGCTGGCAGGGGCGCAGGTTCCATGGCGAGATTTTCCTGACCGGCAAAAATCTGACCAACACGGAGTATATCGCTTTTACTGAACCCGACCCCGATGGGAACTCCTACCAGCCGGGGCCGACGCGGGAGTTTTTCGCCACCTTGCAGCTCAGCTTTTAACCGCGACTGGATTAACTGATAGCTAAATCCAATATCCGGAGACCCTTTGCTGTTAAGGTTCCGCGTGTCTTCATTCACGGAAAAGAGCAATTTCTATTTTTTCCCGGTGGTTTATAACTTAATTTCCAGCTTTTTGAGCAGGTCGGTAAATGGAGCTTCGAGATAACGGGGAAGTTCTCCGCGGGAACGGACCTGCGCCAGGACCTTCATAATATCCACGAAATCCTCGCGGAAATTCTCGAGAATCGGCTTGAAGCGATCATCCCGCCGCAGGGGCTCCAAGCGTGGGTCGAGAGCGAGCGCATCGTAAATTGGAAAGAACCCCGCTTCCTGGTTGCGTTTAAGAATGTAGAGCGCCGTCTCCATTTTGCCTTGGCGCACTAGAAAAGGCAGGAGATTCAAACTGGCCATATTGAGTTCCATTGAACTAGTCTTGGGATCGTCAATTCTATTGAGAATCTTCGTCAGCAGAGGATCAGCTGCCTTAGAATCATGCTGTTGGAGCGCGAGCACATACTGTGCCCATAGAATCCATGGTGCAAATGTGCTGCCTTTAGAAATTTGTTTCTCCGTCTTCCTGAGCGCATCAGCCGCTTCCGCTGTGCGACCCAAGTCGGCGAGTATGAAAGACTTAACCAACAAACCAAACGCAAACCCAGGCTCGATGCCTAAAACTTGATCGACGTAAGGCAATCCTTCCGCCGACCGTCCTAGGGAATAAAGCGTCAACCCTATGCCGGCCTCGTCACCCAAAGCGAGTGCATCCAGCCGATAAGCTTCGTGATTCGCTTCTAGGGTTAGCACAATAGGAATCGGGGCGTTACTCAATGCATTGTGCGATCCAGGGCTGTAAGGATCAAAATAAACAGCTTTCAGAGCGTATTCCAAGGCTTTTTTTCTATCAGGATGAGGAGCAAACAATTCAGTACGTAACATTTCCGCCCAGCCGGAGCTGCATCGTGGATCGATCTCTATTGCCCGGCGTGCCCAAGATTCGGCTTCGGCCAGTGCCTCCTGAGCAGATCCTCCAAATAAGGCCTTATCTATAAAAAGTTTAGCTATTTGTGCAGCGGCATCAGCCAGCCTGGGGTCCAGTTCCAGCGCGCGTTTCAGGCCGGAAAATGCGCGGTCGAAGTCCGCTTGCCGAAGGCGGAAGTTGTACTGCTTATAATAGTACTTGGCTTGTCGGAACAAAAGCTCGGCCTCCGAATTCGTAGCCAGCCCTGCTGTGGAACCCATTGGTTTTGAGTCCGGCAGAAGTTTCTGGCGAAGGTCCTCGGCTAACGCATGGACCATTTCAAGATAGTTGCCGCGGCGGCCTGGATACTCCTTGCTCCACAGGATCCGCCGAGTCTTTGAATCGAGCAACTCGACGTTGAGCGTCATCTGATCCGACTCAGTCGTGACGAAAGGCTGGATGAAACGCTGCACCTGATAGAGCGCTGCGGCTTTGCCGAGATCGCCCCGGATGCTTTCAAATTCGGAATTGGTAATCGGCGCCTTTATCTCCAGACCTTCCACGTTCACGAGCAATGTGGAAAGGGAGCCGGGTATCGCCTCGCTCAGATATTCCGCGTCCTTGGCTCCATATACCTTGCACGGCAGGACCACGATGCTGTTGGCTGCGGTGAGTGAAACGTTGTCACTGCGCCAGGGCTTAAAAAGCAAGGCGGCGGCTAAAATAATTAAGACTATTCCGAATACTGCAAGCAGGCGCAGCCAGTGTGCGGCCGGTCGCTTTGAAATCCCCGGCTTCGCTGCGACTTCACCTGATTCGGTGTCGCGCTTCAGACGCTTCAAATCAACAAGTATATCTTTGGCCGACTGGTAGCGCTCTTCTCGGTTTTTCTCAAGGGCCTTCTGGATGATGCGCTCCAGCTCCATGGGAATCCCGCTCCTGAGTGCGGTCACGGGCTCCGGGTTCTCGTTCATGATAGCGTACATGATGGACTGGTCATATTCGCCCTTGAAAGGAAGCTGACCGCACAGCATCTCGTATAAAACCACTCCCATTGACCAAATATCGGTTCTCTGATCCACATCCTTTCCCAGAGCCTGCTCAGGCGACATGTATGCCACAGTGCCCATGGTCGTTCCTTCCCGTGTCACCTTGGTCTGCCCTTTCAGCTTGGCCAGACCAAAATCCATGATCTTGACCTGGCTCTTGTCCGTGAGCATGATGTTGGCGCTCTTGACATCGCGGTGCACGATCCCATTCTCATGGGCTAGCGCTAGCCCCTCCCCGATTTGAATTGCTGTATCAATCGCTTCGTTGAGGGGCAGAGGAGCGGCGTGCTTTTCGCTTTTGTATATTCTGTCCTTCAGCGTCCGGCCTTCCACGCAGTTCATGGCAATGAAGATCTGACCTTCGGCTTCCGCTATTTCAAAAACAGTGGCTATGTTGGGATGCTCCAGGCCGGCCGCGGCCCGGGCTTCGTGGAAAAAGCGGCCCTTGGCTTCCTCATCGCGGGAATATTCGGGAGGCAGAAATTTGAGTGCTACCAGCCGCTTGAGTGTGGTGTCTTCGGCCTTGTAGACCACTCCCATGCCGCCCTCGCCGAGCTTCTCGATGATATGGTAATGGGAAACGGTCTTGCCGATCATGACTCGATTCCTTCGGCCAACTTTTTCTCCCGGGAGATTGGGGCGCTGGTTTTCCCTCCCATGGCGGGCTCTCAGATAAACGAATTCTACTTGCCGGGGAGAATCAAGTCAAGGTGAAGAGCCGGTTCCTGTCTCTATTGACATTCCAATACAACTCTCTTAATGTAATAAATTAAATGATTTCTTTTAGGAGGTGTGTGGATGAGCACAAAAAATTTTTTTATCATGAAGGTTATGAGAGTGGGGCTTCTTCTTATCTGTCTGGCAATTTGTTTTTCGATGACAGGATGTTCATTGGAGAAGGTAGCCGGCTTCATGGCACCCAAGGTTGACAGCGTTCTTACAATGAAGGAAAGGCTTCCTGAACTTACACAGGGTCAGCCCAAACCAATCTGGCAGACGGCGATGAAAGCTCAGGAAACGGATTTCATTGAGTTCCTCTCAAAAGACCGTGTTCTGATTGGAACCATCGAAGCAGTAGGGCTCGCCTGGGAGCCCAAACAAAAAGAGATCATGCTGTTGAATGCCGTGAATGGAGAGATAGTTTGGGTCTCACCCCGTAACTCGTTCGGAAATCATCAGAAGCTCCTTCTCACGGCCCCAGTGATTCTCCTGCAGGGCGATAAAAAATGTGCTGCGATCAATCCCAAGGATGGCACTCTGATCTGGGAGCGACCCCCGGGAGATGTAAACTCTCTTATACTGCCCGATGGTGAACACATCGTTCTGTTTTCGCAAGGCAAATCCTCCGTTTCATTGAGCGCGGTGAATATGAAGGACGGCGGCGCAACCTGGAGTGCCTCAGTCGAGAATTTTAAAGAGGCGAAGGACATAGCACTCGAGGCCAACACAGTAGGTGCGGCCGTGCTTCTTATCGGACCTGAGGTCGTTGCAATCTCGGGAAAGACCGGTCAACTCCTTTGGAGAAAGCCATTCCCCGGAACATTCGGGGAGACTGCCGCGACGATTGTGTTGGGAGAGGATCTGTACTTTACAGACGGCTCGTCGATCGCGAGAAGCGATCCCGCATCTGGAAGCATTGTATGGCGAGAAGAGTTCCAGGGTAACATGGTTCGGAACATGACAGCAAGCGATAGCACCGTTTTTGTCATCTTGAGGGAAGCCGGAAAAGACAGCTCGCCGGATGCAATCCAGGCACTGGTCCGCAAAACTGGAAAACCGCTTTGGAAATACAATCTCCTCGAGCAGGTGCAGAGTGCGATAATGGTCGAGGCTCAACGCATCTACTTGGCCACGGAGAGCAAATTAATCGCCGTAGACGCCTCAAGAGGATCAATTGTTTTCCAAGCAGCAATACCCCCGAATCTGCAAGCACCAAAACTGCTGCCTGACATGCTTCGCATTACCAATGACGGGATCGTCTTGGCAAGGGAAATCGGCGTGATGGCGGTGCAAAAAATGGATGGAAGGCTCCTGTATGCCCAGTCCATCACAGACGGAGCACCCTTCACTTTCAACTACACTACGCACAACATGAACAACGCTTTCAAGAGCGTGACCCCTACCAATAAGCGGGAACAGTTAAATATACAGAACACTGCAATGACTAACAATTTAATCTACCAAATGGTGCTATCCAACCAGCAATTCATGAATGCACAGCAAGCACAGCTCACAAGAATAGTTGCGCAGTATGACAAAATCGGAGCCATTAATATGCAGATGAAATATGAGAGACAGGCCGCAAATCTCGCACTGGTCGCTGCCGGCGTCAATGCTTTTGCAAGTTTCATGGGGGCAATTGGAACAGCGGCAATGGAGGAGTGGAGGATAGGCAGGGTGGCGGTTATGAAAGCGGAGGTGAACCAGTCACACCAGACCCATACGATATCATTGCAGAAGGACTTTTACATCAGACCGCGCTACGTGCAGGATCGCGGATGGTTTCTTTCACTAGTGAACCTAAAAACGGGGAAGCGTGCCGATATTCTCCTGTCGCCATACAATAAACCTCTGTCCCAGGCTGCTCCGAACCTGCCTGCGTTTTCCATCGATCCATCAGGCTCCCGGATCCTGTCCAAAGGACTCAGCCTCAATATTGATCAATCTGAAAAGTATCAAAAAGTGGCTAGCGGAAAAGAAAGTCAACGGACCGCCATATCAAACTGGAATATTCCCTATCCTTATATCCTCGCCTTTGATCTTACATCGCTTCGCTTTGGGCAGACATCCGAGAACCAAACGTTCTTGCCGAAACCAATTGATCCGGAAAAAAAGAAATTGAATGATCAGCTCATTAGCGCAGCTTTTGATAATAATCTTGATACAGTGAAGAAGATGCTGGATGCTGGAGCCGATGTAAACGCCGTTGACGAGTACGGCCAGACCGCTCTGATGCTTGCAGCCGAATCCTTGAAGCTATATGGCAAGAATAAAATCGTCAAAATTCTTCTTGAACGAGGTGCGGACATTTCAATCAAGGGATCCTAATGGATGGACAGCAGTTGACCATTTCGGCATCATGGGATTTGGAACCCAAAGTCCCGGCTCAGCCAAGGGTATGATATTACTTAAGAATGCACAAAGAAAAGTAACACACAATCTCTAATAGTTTTTACTAGGATTTAGTAAATCTTGATGTCAGGGGTACCAATATATATAGATCCGCTCCCTTCATCTTGTCCTAATAACTTCAGGTATAACATGACTGATTGAATTGCTTTAAGCCGTTTCCGCGCCTCCACGATTTCAGGCAGGCCCGGGGCGTCGGGCACCTGTTGGAGTGGTGTCGGCAATTCGAACGGAAAGTGTGGGATAGGAGAGGTGGGGATTTTATACGCCTTCTTTATTGACCGTGGGACGCGCCAACTGCAATAGCTTCTTGGCAATGTCGGCAGGCATTGGTGGAAGTTTATCGCTTTCCAATGCTAGAGCATCCAGGCATTCAAACTCGAACCATCGCTTCCCATCGGTGAAATCCGCAAATTTTGCCGTTTTCTCTAGCGAATGGAATTCGTCCAAGACTTCTTTTTTGAGCCCCTTTAGCTTGTTCAGATGCGCGAAACGCAATACACCCCATAGCACCTCGGCTCCTTCTGCGGCTACACCTATATCTTGAAGGAACTTAGCTGCATCGTGCGCCATATCCGAACCTATGCTGACTGCTTGTTGAAGTAGCGCAATGTCTTTCTTTTTCGGTTTCGTCCTGGCGGTTCTCACGAGACTAAAAATGGGGAGTACGGATTTAGTAAGGTTTGCAACCATGCAAGCAACATTATATGTCATACCCATTCTAGTCTCGCTGGCCAAGTTGCTTAATGTATTAAGGAATTCTGTTCGTGATTCATATCCGTATCGAAAGTCGGTGTACGGATTGAGTAACTTGAGCAACTGTAATTTCTCGCCCCAATTCGCTTCCATCAAATCAGAATGTACCTTTCGGATTTCATGAACTGCGAGGGTTTCCAGCATTGCCTCATGAGGAAGTTTACTTCTAACAGCCGTAGGGCTTGCGCGACGGAATCTGACCTGTTGTAGCCAATCGTCCCTAAACTTTCTAACCAGGCGGGGGGTAAGGGCATGACTAAGGCTGGATCGCTTATGGGCCTCGTCATGACATTCATGGCAGAGTACTGCGAGGTTCCGAAGGTTGTTGTTGCTAGGATCACTATTGATATGATGAAGCACGAGTGACCTTCCCGGTTTTTGACAAATACAGCAAGTCCTATGGGTCTCAAAAAGCAGTTGCTCTTCGACGCGCGGAGGAATGCTCTGGCGTTTTCTCATGGCTACGGATTCCTATAGGAGTCCATCTAACTTGCCCCAATTTATTATACCATATGCAATGTTAGAGTTTGAGGCATGATTGCCTCTGGAGCGGAAGGTTGGCAAAATTTAATTGATAGCTGAATCCAAGATAGGGGAACCATTTTACCCAACTGCGGGAATCTGCTCGTTATTGACATAGCTCCTCGGCTGGATATATCATGACTCCGGAATCCCTGCAGAATCCGGCCCTATGGCCAAAACGCCATGACGGCACAGCCCCATGATCAAGCGGGCGGGAAAGTTGAAGCCGTGGCGAAAGGAGACACGCCGATGAGGACGAAGATTAAAACAAATTGGATAGGCTGGGTCGCCGTTTTCATGACTCTTCTGGGAACATGGGCCGGGGGAGCCCAGAACTCCGGCGATGCCCTCGAGCGCGGCTTCAAGAACCCGCCGGATAGCGCCAAACCGCGCGTTTGGTGGCACTGGATGAACGGCAACATCACCAAGGACGGAATCAAGGCCGATCTGGAATGGATGAAGCGCGCCGGTATCGGCGGCTTCCAGAACTTCGACGCCGCGCTCGATACGCCGAAGGTCGTTGAGAAACGTCTGGTCTACATGACGCCGGAGTGGAAGGACGCGTTCAAGTACGCCACGACGCTGGCCGACCAATTGGGTCTGGAAATGGCCATCGCGGGATCGCCCGGCTGGAGTGAGACGGGAGGCCCTTGGGTGCCGCCCGCCCAGGCGATGAAGAAGCTGGTCTGGAGTGAAACCCGTCTTGAAGGCAGGCGGCCGTTCAAAGGCGTTCTGCCCAAGCCGCCATCAACGACCGGACCGTTCCAGAACATCGGACGCCGAAGATCCGAGGGTGAGAAATCCGCGCCCCCTCCCCAATATTATGGCGACAGCGCCGTGATCGCGTATCGCCTGCCGGACAGCGACCTCTCGCTGGCCGAGTTGCAGCCGAAAGTCTCATCCAGCGGCGGTCAATTCGACCTGGCGGGGCTGACCGACGGAGACCTGGCAAAAACCTTCTTTCTGCCGGCCGCCCCAGTTGATCAGAAGGCCTGGATCCAGTTCGAGTTCGAGAAACCTCAGGCCGTTCGGGGTCTCAGCATCGTGGCCAGCACCGAAAGGAGAGGCTACGGGAGCAGAGGCGAAAGCAGCCAGGCATTGGAAGCCAGTGACGACGGCCGGCAATTTCAGAGGATCGAAACGATTCCCGTCGGTGAAACGCCCCAACGAACCATTGCCTTTCCCGCCGTCACGGCCAAATATTTCCGTTTGACGTTCAAGACGCCGCAGCCCCCCGCACCCGATCGGGGTGAACCGGGCAGCGGCGCGCCCGGGGCCCCGGCTGGGACGCAAATCGCCGAGATCGTTCTGCACACCGGAGCGCGGGTGAACCGGTTCGAAGAGAAGGCGGCTTTTTCGGCGGCGACCAACCTGGACAGCCTCGCGACGCCTCCCTTTCCGATCCGGGACGCCGTGCGCAAAGCCGACGTCGTCGACGTGACGGCGAAAATGCGCCCGGACGGCAGGCTGGACTGGACGCCGCCGGCCGGCCGCTGGATCGTGCTGCGGCTGGGCTACTCGCTCACCGGCGCCCGCAACGCCCCGGCTTCGCCCGAAGCCACCGGTCTGGAGGTGGATAAGCTCAATCGCGGCCATGTCGAGGCCTATCTCAACAATTATCTGGGCCGGTACAAAAACATGCTGGGCGCTCTGATGGGCAAGCGCGGCCTGCAATACGTGATCACGGACAGCTGGGAAGCCGGCGTTCAGAATTGGACCGAAGATATGATCGTGGAATTCACCAGGCGCCGCGGCTATGATCCGCGTCCCTGGCTGCCGGTTCTCACCGGCCACGTGGTGGAGAGCGCGGAATCGAGCGACCGCTTTCTCTGGGACTTTCGCAAGACCATCGGCGACCTGACGACGGAATATCACTACGACCAGATCAGCGCCTCCTTGCACAAGCTGGGGATGGGCCGCTACAGCGAATCTCACGAAGGCGGCCGGGCTTTCATCGGAGACGGGATGGACGTGAAGCGAAACGCCGAGATCCCCATGAGCGCGTTGTGGACGCCGGAAACCCCCAGCGCCGAGCCGCCCGGGTACGGAGTCGACATCCGTGAGTCGGCTTCCGTGGCTCACCTCTACGGCCAGAATCTCGTGGCCGCGGAATCGCTGACGGCCTACGGCGGCGAACGGGGCGCATGGAGCTGGTCTCCCGAGACGCTGAAACCGACCGCGGACACGGAGCTGGCGATGGGGCTGAACCGCTTCGTGATCCACACCTCGGTTCATCAGCCGGTATCGGACAAGGTCCCCGGCCTCTCGCTCGGGCCGTTCGGTCAGTGGTTTACGCGGCACGAAACCTGGGCCGAGCTGGCCAAGCCCTGGACCACCTATCTGGCCCGAAGCTCCTACATGCTTCAGCAGGGAAAGTTCGTCGCCGACGTGCTTTACTTCTACGGCGAGGACTCCAATATCACGGCCCTCTTTGGAGCGAAGCCCCCGGACATCCCCGCCGGCTACGATTTCGACTTCGTTAACGCCGATGCGATCCTGCACCGCCTGTCCACGGAAGGCGGACGGATCACGACGCCCAGCGGCATGAGCTACGCCGTGCTGGCCCTCGATGCCAACAGCCTGCATATGACGCTACCCATCCTGCGCAAGGTTCGCGAACTGGTCAATGCGGGCGCCGTTGTCGTAGGTCCCAAACCCACCGACGCGCCGAGCTTGAGCGACAATCAAGCGGAGTTCCATTCCATCGCCGATCAGCTCTGGGGTTCGGGTGAGGGCGAACGCGCTTACGGCCAGGGCAAGGTTTATGCAGGGCAGACGATCGAACAGGCGTTGGCCGCCCTGCGGGTGGAACCTGACTTCGAATACACCAAGCCGCGGGCGGACACGAAGCTCCTGTTCGTGCACCGCAAGCTGGTCGACGGCGACGTCTTCTGGGTCAACAACCGCAACAAACGCGCGGAGACGCTGGAAGCGAGCTTCCGGGTCCAGGGGAAGAATGTGGAGCTTTGGCACGCTGACACCGGCGAAGTGGAGCCGGCCCCTTACCTGATCGCGAACGGACGCACGACCGTACCGCTGCGCCTCGATCCTTATGACGCGGTGTTCGTTGTGTTCCTCAAGCCAGCCACGATGCAGGCGAGGGCGCAGCCGCGGGGGATCGAAACGCCGCTCGGCACGGTCGAGGGTCCCTGGACGGTCCGTTTCCAGGCCGAGCGCGGGGCGCCCGCCGAGGTCACGCTCGACGCGCTGATCTCGTGGAGCGAGAGCGCCGACGCTGGCGTCAGGTATTTCTCCGGCACGGGAACCTACACCAAGACCTTCCAGGCGCCGGCCAACTGGATGAAGTCCGGCGCAAAGCTGTGGCTTGATCTCGGCGACGTGAAAAACCTGGCCGAGGTGTCCGTCAACGGTCGGCCGCTGGGCATCGTCTGGAAAGCGCCTTTCCGGGTCGAGGTGACCGGAGCGATGAAACCAGGCCCGAACGAGCTGCAGATCAAAGTGACGAACCTGTGGGTAAACCGGCTGATCGGCGACCAGCAGCCCGACGCGGCCAAGAAGTTCACATACACAACCCAGCCGTTCTATCGGGCTGACTCGCCGCTTTTGCCATCAGGGCTTCTGGGACCCGTGCGGATCTTGAGGTCCGAGACGGAGTAGAAAAATGCACCATCACGGGCTGCGTCAGACTCTTTCTAAAATAGACGCAAGTTTGCATTTCAAAAGTTGTGAAATTCGTAATACAAATTTTTGTTTGTCTTTGAGAGTTGAGCTCTGACCGACGTTGGTTTTTTTGCTAATAAGGTGGATGTGTCGTCAGCCGTTCCCACCCACATTAAAAGATCAGCCGCAGTTGCACCGGCAGCCAGACCTTGACCTTGGCGGTGCCCTTCTGGGCCGGGTTGTATTTCCACTTGAGCAGAGTCTCGGAAACCAGCGAACGGATGTCGTCCGGCGTTGCTGTGCCCAGCAAGTTCGCCTTGCTGACGGTGCCTTTCTCGTCGATCAGCAGCAGGGTGTTCACCGTCATGGCCATGCCTCCGTACTTGCCGCGCAAGTCAACCGGGATGACCGGCGGATTGCCCGACACCTTGACCGGCCGCTGCGTCACATCGCCCAGAGCCACCAGATCGCCCTCTTTGAGTTTGGTCTGTTCCAGTTCTCCCTGCACCAATCCTTTGAGGTTGGCAAGCTCTGGCGTGGTCTTCACGATCTCGGCCAGTTTGATGCTGCGCAGGGCGTTCTCAAACTGACCGGATTGATACTGGCTTTTCGCCTGATCAACAAGCTGCTGGTAACTGGTATCCTTTTTTTTCTCCTCCTCCACGGCATTCTTTTGCTTTTCTTGATCCTCTTTGTACTTATCCCAATCCTTTTTCACCACAGCCTCAAAATCCGCAAGCTCCTTTGTGTTCTTTTCAATTCTGGCCAGTTCAATGCTGTGCCAGGCGTTCTCATACTGACCGGATTGATATTGGCTTTTCGCTTGATCGAAATGTTGCTGGTAATTGATATCCTTTCTCTTCTCCGCCTCCAGGGCATTCTTCTGCTTCTCTTGATCCTCCTTGTACTTATCCCAATCTCTTTTCGCCAGAGTCTCAAATTCCGTGAGCTCCGTTGTGCTCTTCTCAATCCTGGCCAGATCAACACTGTGCAAGGCGTTCTCATACTGACCGGCTCGATAATAGTTTTTGGCCTGATCGAAAAGTTGCTGATACTTTGCATCCCTTGCTCTCTCCGCTTCGGTCGCCTTCCTCTGCCTCTCTTGATTCGCCTGCTGTTTCTTCGCCTTTTCTGCTTTTTGCTTATCCCAGTCTTTATTCACCGACGTCTCAAGATCCGTGAGCTCCGTCGTGCTCTTTTCTTTCCTGGCCAGTTCAATGCTGTGCAAGGCGTTCTCATACTGTCCAGTTTGGTAGTAGCTTTGGGCCTGAGCAAAATTCTTTTGGTAACTGCTCTCGAGTTGCACCGTCGAACTGGTTTCGACCGGCGGGGGTTTCACCGTCTCGGTTTCTTTGGCAATTTTTTTTCTTATCAGGGGCGTGTAAAAATAAAGAGCGCCAAAGGTGAAAACGATGAATAAAAGAAATAATGATACATAGACAAATATTTTCTTCTTCTTTTTTTTCTTTTCCCGTTTTTTTTCAACATTCACTTGCAATTCGGTGCTGATTTCTTTTGTTGAGCCGAATCTATTTTCTGGTTTCTTTTCCAGACACTTCATGATAATCTTTTCAATTTTCTCCGGAATGTCCAACCTGGAGCGCGAGGGCATCTCCGGTTCTTCGTTGATGATGGAGTAGATCACCGACTGGTCATATTCGCCCTTGAAAGGGAGTTGCCCGGTCAGCATCTCGTACAGGACCACTCCCACCGACCATATATCGGTTCTCTGGCCCACATCTTTACCCATGGCCTGCTCGGGAGACATGTAGGCCACAGTGCCCAGGGTCGAGCCGGTCTTGGTCAGTTTGGTCCGGCCGCCTGCCAGCTTGGCGATGCCGAAATCAAGGATTTTCACCACGTTTTCATGGGTGATGAAAATGTTGGCCGGCTTGATGTCGCGGTGCACGATCCCTTTGTCGTGCGCCTTGGCCAACCCCTGGCCGATCTGTTCGGCGATCGAGACCGCCTCGTCGATATCCAGGACGCCCCGTTCGATTTTTTCCTTCAACGTCTGGCCTTCGTAGCAGGGCATCACCATGAATAGCTGACCGTCAGCGGTCTCCAGAATGTCAAAAACCGTACAGATGTTCGGATTGTCGAGCGCCGAGGCGGCCTGCGCTTCATGGATGAACCGGGCCTTGGCCCCCGCGTCCCGGGTCAGGTCCGCCGGAAGGAATTTCAAGGCGACCAGCCGCTTGAGAGTTGTATCCTCGGCCTTGTATACAACCCCCATGCCGCCCTCGCCGAGCTTCTCGATGATGCGGTAATGGGAAACAGTTTTGCCGATCACTACTCGATTCCTTTGGCCAACTTTTTCTTCCAGGCGATTGGGGTGCTGGTTATCTCTCCCATGGCGGGCTCTCAGACAAGCGAATTCTACTTGCCTGGGAATATCAAGTCAAGGTGAATAGTCTGGCCCTGGTTTTTATCAAGCTGGTTTTATGGCTGAATAATTAACTGATAAACAGCGACTTGCTCGAGAAGTCGGGGTCGCTGGTCAGGTTGACCCCCAGCTTGCGCAACCCCGCTTCATCGCCCGGGGTGGGGATGTGGGTGATGTGCACGTCGCAGCCGCGCAGTTCCTTCAGCTTGTCCAGGGCCATCTGCGCCGCCGGGTTGCCGGTCGCCGAGATGCTCAGGGCAATCAGCGTTTCGCTCAGATCCAGGCTGAGTTCACGGCCGCCGAAAACATCCGTTTTCAGATGGCCCAGCGAGACGGTGATCGCCGGCGGCAGCAGGTGCAGGGCATCGGGAATTCCGGCCAGGGCTTTGGCCGCGTTGAGGATCAGGCTGGAGGCGGCATGGAACAGGGGGGAATTTTTTCCCGTAATGATCGTCCCGTCGGCCAGTTCGACGGCTGCACCGCAGTACACGCCGGCATGGCCTTTGCCAAGGGAGCGCGCCTCGTCGGCGGCGCGCCGCGCCGGCAGCACCACCCGCCGGTCCTCGGGTTTGACCCGGATTTCTTCGAGCAGCAGTTCCAGCCGTTCGACCCGATCGTGATCGGCGATGCCGACCGCGTATTCGCAGGCGGTGCGGAAGAAACGGCGGATCACTTCCTGGGCGGCGGCGGCGCGGATCACCTTGTCGTCGACGATACCGAAACCGGCGCGGTTGACCCCCATGTCGGTCGGCGACCGGTAACGCAGCGGTGTGTGGGTGATCCGCTCCAGGATTCGCTTGAGCAGCGGAAAGGCCTCGACGTCGCGGTTGTAGTTGATCGCCTTGCTGTCGTAGGCATCGAGATGGAAGTGGTCGATCAGGTTGAAGTCTTTCAGGTCGGCGGTGGCCGCCTCGTAAGCCACGTTGACCTCGTGCTTGAGCGGCAGGTTCCAGATCGGAAACGTTTCAAACTTGGCGAATCCGGAGTGCACGCCGCGCCGATGGTCGTGGTAGAGCTGCGAGAGACAGGTGGCCAGCTTGCCGCTGCCCGGCCCGGGGCCGGTGACCACCACAATCGGCTTGGCTGTCTCGATGTAGCTGTTGGCGCCATAGCCCTGTTCGGAAACGACCGTGTCAATGTCGGTGGGATAGCCCTTGGTGAAGCGGTGCGTATACACCAGGACACCGCGGCGTTCCAGCTTGTTCTTGAAGATCTGCGCCGAGGCCAGCTGTTCGTCAAAGCGGGTGATCACCACCCCGGCCATACCGATGCCCCATTCGCCCAGCTCGTCGATCAGCTTCAGGGCGTCGGCATCGTACGTGATGCCGAAGTCGGCGCGGATCTTTTTGCGTTCGATGTCACCGGCGTAAATGCAGAGCAGCACGTCGATCTGGTCGCCCAGTTGTTGCAGCAGGCGCATCTTGACGTTGGGATCGAAGCCGGGCAGCACCCGGGCGGCGTGGAAGTCGTAGAGCAGTTTGCCGCCGAATTCCAGGTAGAGTTTGTTGCTGAACAGTTGGACGCGGTCGCGGATGGCCGCCGTCTGTTCTCCCAGGTACTTTTCGTTGTCGAAACCGATGGCTCGCTGCATGTTCTCCTTACTTGCTGTTCCGGTTTTACCTCTGGCGGCTTTGCGCCTGGGCGTCCGACCGGAGATCGCGAATATAGATATTCCTGAAATAGAGCGGTGCGCCATGGGCCTGGAGTTCAATTGAGCCGCTGGGGTATATCGGCTTATCGCGTTCCCAGTAGTTTTCCAGGGGCACTCCCTCCACCACCGCCTGCCCGTTCAACCAGACGCTCACCCGCTCGCCGACCATGCGGATGCGGAAGGAATTCCATTCGCCAACCGGCCGGTCGGCCCGGCGCCGCGGCTTGTTTGGGTTTTTCTGGTTGTTGTAAAGCCCGCCCGATCCCTCCGGCCATTGCGCCGGGTTCCAGATCTGCACCTGGGGGGAGCCGCGCAGGTAGATGCCGCTGTCGCCTCCCTTTTCGATTTTCCAGTCGACCAGCAGTTCAAAATCGGTGTAGTCCCCGGCCGTGCAGATGTTTTCACCGCGGCCGTCGAAAACCAGAACGTGGTCGCACGCACTCCAGTGGGCGCGCATGCGCTCGTTGGCCTCGGCCTGCCGGCGGGCCAGCTCCGCGGCGTTCATCCTGGCGCGGCCGGGCGGATCACCGACCAGCCCTTTCCAGCCCGACAGGTCTCTGCCGTTGAAAAGGGAGACGAAACCGGGCGGAATGGTTTGCTCCAGTGTTTCCAGATATTTCTCAACCATTTCGTGGAAATAGGGATCGTCAGCCAGCAGCGTCACTGCCTTTTGCAAAATGGGGCGAACGTCCGGTCCAGCCAACCCCTGGGCTGAGCCCTCCGGCGGCAGCGCGCTGGCTGCCGCTGCATAGGCGGCGTCGCCCTTGAGCTGTTCGTCCTCCAGGAAGGAGGCGGCCAGTTGCAGGGCCTCCGGGCTGTGCACCTGGCCCAGAGCAGAGGGACCGTCCGTTTCTCCTCAGGATTTGCGGCCGCGGCCAGGGCCTGCTGCAGCATCTGCAGCTTGCACTCGTTGTCGCTGCTGCCGGTTGCCAGGCGGCAATAACCCTGAAGCGCCTGCACGCGTCGGGAAGGAGCGGTGGCGGCGCGGCAGAGAGCCAGCAGGGGCTCGGCCGCCTCTATTTCCGGCCACTCGGCAAGCGCGGCCCAGGCCGCCTCCTGCACCTGAACATCGCCTCCGGTTTTGCCGATCTCGGACTGAATCAGTTTCAAGGCGCGGTCGCCGCCCACCCGGGGCAGCAGTTTCAGCAGTCGGGCGCGGCCGGATCCGGCTCCGGCCAGCTTGGGAAGCAGGGCATCCAAGCGCTGCGCCGGGTCCGCTGTTCTGGCCAGCAGAACGTCCAGAGCCGTTTGCGCCGCTGCGATCTCCTCGCTGCTGGTCGCCTGCAGCAATAGGTCGGCCATAGGGGGGATCTCTGCGCTCCCGCCCAGAAGGCCCAGGCCGCGGATGGCTGCCTGGCGGACCAGGTCGTCGCTTTCCCGGGCCTGCTGCAGCAGCAGCGGCAACTGGCCGGCTCCGCCGCGTTCGGCCAGGATATCCAATGCCGCGGCGCGGCCGTAGGCGGCAGCTGGGGAATGAGAGTGCCCAACTCCGCCAGCAGCGGGCCGGCCTCCAGGGTCAGCAGCGCTTCCCTGGCTGCGTCAATCTCAGCGTACCTGCCCTTCTGCAGGATAGCGAACAGCGCCGGCATGGATGGGCTGCCGGCCAGGCGGGCATAGGCCGGAATGGCCGCCAGCCGTACCTGCGGATCGTCGTCCTGCAGGCAGCGGCGCAGAGCGGGGAGGGCGGAGCGGTCCTTGCGCCGACCCAGCATATCCGCGATATCGGCCCGGATTTCGGGAAGCGCTCGTTCCAGCAGCGAAACCCAGGCAGCGGTGACCTGCTCTCCCGGTATGTTTAAGGCCAGCCGCAACGCGGCCTGGCGCAGTGCCCGGTTCTCGCTCGGCGCGGTCAGCAGCAGGTCGGCGAGCACCCGGGGACCCAACAGCGCGGCCAGCGTATCCAGAGCGGCAACCCGCCACTGGTTCTCCCGCGCTTCCAGCGGCATGGCCAGCACCACCCGGCAGACCGTTTCCGCCGTTTTTTTCTCTCCGTTCTCGGCCAAGCGCCGGGCATGGAGCAGGATGAGGGGCAGGGCCTCGGCCCGTTGAGCAGATGCGGGGATTTCCAGCATGCGGAAGAAAAGCGGCGTGGCGGCATTGACGCCGAGGTTGGCCAGAGCGGCCAGAGCTGGCTGGCGCAGGAAGGGGTTATTGCCGGCGGCCAGGCGGAGCAGGGTTTGGCTGGCTGCGCGGGAGCGCAGCTCGCCCAGGGCTTGGATGATGGCCGGTGCCTGGACTGCTGCGGGTCGTTGCAGCGCATCGAGCAGCGTTTTTTGGGCTCTCGCTGTGCCGATCGCCTGCAGCGCCCGAACGGCCGCATCGCCGACCTGGGCATCGGCCAGCAGCGAGGCCAGAACGGGCAGCGATTCCTCCCCGGCCAGCCACTGTAGCTGCTCGGTCAGGAAACGTTTGGCTTCCATACCCGCTGCGGGTAGCATGCGGTTGAAAGCGGCAACAACCATTTTCTTTTCGCCGACGGCGCCGGCGCGCGCGGCATGGTCGACAAGGCCGCTCAGGGCGAAGCGGACAGCGGCGCTCTCTTGCGGACCGGCCAGCCGGCGGCAGAGCTCCTCGACAGCCCGCGGCCCCAGGCCGACCAACTCGGAAATCCATTTATTGCTTTGGCCGCTGCCGGCAGCGGGCAGGCTGCTCAGGATCACAGATAATTTGGCGCGCCAGCCGGAATCGGCTGCTGCACCAAGCCCGACAGATGCGGGCATCAGTGCCAGAAGGGTGAGTATAGAGAGTATCTGTTTTTTCATGGCTTTCTCCGTTAGAAGTGCCAGGGCGCGCGCGGCGGCTGGTTATCGATGCGCCGGGCTTCCTCGTCGCCGATGAACTGCTGGTTTTGGGGGTTGAAACGGATTTTCCGCCCCAGGCGCACCGCGGTTTTAGCGAGGTTGATCAAGGTGCAGGAGCGGTGGCCGTTCTCCTCGTTGAGGGCGAATTTGCGGCGGCCGCGCACCGCCTGAGCGAAGTCGCTCAGCTGCGGCTCCGGGTCGGGGAGGGCGGCCAGCTTTTCGCGCAGGCGGGGAATATCGGAAATAAAGCCGCGGTACAGCTTGCCCTGCGGACCGGCGATGAACGGCGCATTCTTGTCGCGGTTTTCACCGTCGAGGATGATGCGGCAGCCGTCGGCGTAGTGCATCTCGATGCGGCGCCAGGAACCGACCGCATCCGGGTGCTGCTGGGGCGCGTCCGCCTCCACTTCAATTGGGCCGGTCTCATCCTTTCCCAAAATGTACTGGACCGGGTCGAGGTAGTGCTGGCCCATGTCACCCAGGCCGCCACCGTCATAGTCCCAGTAACCCCGGAACGAGACGTGGACGCGGTGCGGATGGTAGGGCTTGTGGGGCGCGGGGCCCAGCCACATCTCGTAGTCCAGGTTCGCCGGTACGGGCTGGGGCGGCAGCTGCGTCCGGCCGCTCCAGTAGAATTTCCAGTCGAAACCGGTGCTGGCGCTGACGGTCACGGTCAGGGGCCAGCCGAGCAGGCCGCCCTGCACTATTTTTTTGATCGGCTTGACGGGAACGCCCATGCCGTAGAACGGCGAATCGGCGAAGCGGAACCAGGTGTTGAGCCGGAAGATGCGTCCATGGCGGCGGACCGCCTCGATGACCTGGCACCCGTCGGTGATGGTCCGGGTCATGGGCTTCTCGCACCAGATGTCCTTGCCGGCCGCGGCGGCGGCCGCCGCAATCAGGGCGTGCCAGTGGGGCGGGGTGGCGATGTGCACGATGTCGATATCCGACCGCTGCAGCAGCTCGCGAAAATCGCGGTAGCCGGCCACGCCCGGTCCGGCCGCAATCAGGGCGTGCTGCAGGTGCTGCTCGTCCACGTCGCAGACGGCCAGCAGCCGGGCGCCGGAGTAGCCCAGGTGGCCCATGCCCATCACGCCAGTGCCGATGACCCCCTTGGTCAACTGGTCGCTGGGTGGCGTGAACAGGGGACCGCCCAGTACGCGGCGCGGCACAATCGTCAGCAGGGCACCGGCAGCCAGGGAACCCTTGAGGAATTCCCGGCGCGCCATTTTTCGCTTGACCATGGATGCCTCCTTGCTCCGCAGGGCAGAACCGCGTCTGAATGTAACGGTTTTACCGGAGAAAATCAACCGCCCGTGAGCCGGCAAAAATCGCGCGGCGGCCCGGGCTCTTGGCCGCGGAGACGCCGTCGTGATACAATGGCATTGCCAACACCAGGAGGATGCGCACGCACATGGAACGCGAAGCGGTCGACCGCAACGCCAGCGATTTGCAGGAGCTGATCAGCCAGGTCCAGGATTTTTCCGAACTGGCGCACCTATTTGATCCCGAACCGGGCGACCTGCCCGACATTCCCGGCATCGACATCTACGGCGAGTGCTTGCAGAAGAACGGCCGCTTTGGCGGCGACCACATCACCTACGTGGACTTCAAGAAGCGCTACAAGCTGGACGCCCTGCGGCGCGAGGCGTCGGAACAGTTGCGCCTGAAACTCGCAGGCAACTTCCACAAGGCCGGCCTGGCCGTGATCGATGTCGAGGGCCACGACCTGGCCGCGGCCTTCATCGCGGCGGTTTTCCACCAGGCCTTCCTGCTGGGCGTTTCCTACGAGCTGAAAATGTTCGGCGAGGTCACCACCCACCTCTTCGAGAACATCAACACCCGTTTCTACAACTCCTCGGGGATCAGCAAGACCCTGACCATGATCTACGGCGAGATCATGGAGAACGGAACCTTCCGCTTCTTGTCGGCCGCTCATCCGCCGCCCAAGGTTTTTTCCCAGGAGTTCGACCGCATCGTGCGCATCAGCGAGGACCGGCTGGTCACCTTCCCCCAGATCGGCACCATGCCCTCCAAGGAGAACAGTGAAAAGTCCGTGCCCCAGCTGGGCTACAAGGAGACTTACACGGTCAACGAAATCAACCTGATGGGCGGCGGCGATATCCTGCTGATTTACAGCGACGGGATTTCCGATCACCGCAACAGCCGCGGCGAACGCTATTTCCCCGAGCGCCTGGAGACCAAGTTGCGCGAGTGCAAGCGACTGCCGGCGCGCCAACTGTTCGCCTGCATCAAGGACGATTTCCTGTCTTTTAATTCCCTTCTTGAGGACGACGCGACCCTGGTCATTATCAAGAAAATATAACCAACATGAGTATATATTGATGCTGGTTTTAAAGGAGAGGTGAGATGAAACTGAAAAGAATCGGCCTGCCATCCATTTACGACAAAAAAAAATTTAAAAGAATTGGAATTCGTGAACCTCTGTCCCGCAAAATCGCTCTCGGTCTGCTGATCCTTTTTTCGCTGCTGATCGTCCGCTTTTTAAATCTCTATCTGCATTGGACCGCCATCCGCCTCGAACTCCAGAGCCGGCCCGTTTCTCTGGGCGTGAATTACCGATTTCTCGGCTTCTCTTCGGACAACCGCGCGCAGCTCTCTCTGGCTTCCCTCGTTCAGTCCGGCTCGCTGCGCGTTTCCGCCTATTATAATCTCTGGCAACCGGCGCTCTTTTTCGTGCACAACGGCGGTGCGTCCGCTTTTGTTGATTGCGGCCGGGTCCTGGTTCGGGTCGGTCCCGGGTTTTCCCGTATTGGGCTGGGACTGGATGACCGGATCACCTTGGAGCAGCGCGGCGAACACCGACACCGTTATTTCGGTCAGGCGCCTCTTTCACCGCTGCTGCGGCTGCTTGCTGCCGACCAGCCGCCGCCCTCCTACCTGCTGCGCAGCCCGGCCAATTCCGACTACCTGCGCCTCCCGTATTTGGTCTATTTTTTCCTGCCGCTGGTTTTGATTCTGCTGCTTTCGGTCCAGTACGGCGGCGCCATTTTCCCGGCCTTTTTTTACTATGCCGGGTTTCACCTGCTTTTCGATTTTCCCACCGCGCTGGCCCGCGTGCCGCTGGCGCCGCTTTTTAACCTGCTCAACTGGGAGCCGCCGCTGTGGCTCTGGTACACGCTGGCCGGGCTGATCGTGCTCCTGTTCCTGATCCTGGGAATCCTCGGCATACCCGCCCGCCGCAAAGCCGAATACAATCCCTTGCGCGACAGAATGATTCTCTTCTTTCTTCTCCTGCCTCTGTTTTTAAGATTCTGAAAAAACTGCTTTTATGTTAATTCTTTCCTGGCCTTTTCGACCCAGGAGCGGTCTGCGGCAAGGGCGCGGCCCACGCCCACGAGAGCGGCCGTCCCGGAAGCGACGATGTGCTCGGCGGTCTGGGCCAGGGTGACGCCGCCGGTACAGATCAGCGGCAGCTTGACCGCCTGGCTGCAGGCCTGGGCAAAGGGCAGATAATAGGCCTCGCCGCTCACTCCCGCCGGTCGCGAGCCGCAGATGCCGGCCGACAAATCGAGGATGGCGCTGCCGGCCTGTTCCAGCGCCCGGGCCGCAACCAGCCCCTCCTCGACGGGCAGTCCGCCCGGGTAAAGCGTCTTTGCCGGCGGGTTGTCAGCCAGGCCCAGGCGCACCATGACTGGGAAATCTTCTCCAACTTGAGACCTGACCTCTTCCAGAACTTCCAAAGGCAGGAGCATGCGTTTCAGCAGAGTGCCGCCGTATTTATCCCGGCGCTGATTGGTCAAAGGCGAGAGGAACTGGGAGAGCAGGTAGCCATGGGCGCAGTGGATCTCCACCAGGTCGTACCCGGCTGCTTTGGCGCGGCGGCCGGCCTGGCCGAAAGCCCGGACCACGTCGGTGATATCTTTTTTGGTCATCTCCTTGGGGGTGATACCGCTGACCGGGTGGGGGATAGGGCTGGCGCCCAGTCCCTGGTTGAAAGGCGCGACGCGCTGGCTGCCCGAATGGTTGATCTGCAGGGCGACAGGCGGCCGCGGCAACGGCAGGCCGGCCAGAAGTCTGTGGTGACCGGCAATGTCCTCGTCGCGGGAGATGGAGATATCTGGCGGGCGCTGACCTTGCCATCCGGGTCGATGAAATTGTGCTCGATGATCAGCAGGCCCATGCCGCAGCCGGCCATCTGTCGGTAATAGGCGATCAGTCCGTCGCTGATGGTGCCGTCGGGCTCGGCGCGGTCACCGGCCATGGGCGGCAGCACGATGCGGTTGGCGAAGCTCAGGTTTTTGACCTGCAATGGCGAAAAAAGTTTACTCATTGTCTCCTCACCTTATGACGATTCTGCCGCCGCTGGCGTAAAAATTCCAGCAGCGCCGGAATCAGGGAGATCAAAATGATGGCCGCGATCACCAGGGTGAAGCGGCGGCGCACAAAGGGGATGTTGCCGAAGAAATAGCCGCCGAACACAAAAAGCGCCACCCAGCCGACCCCGCCCAGCACGTTGTAGGAGATGAACCTCCAGTAGCTCATGCGGCCGATGCCGGCCACAAACGGAGCAAAGGTGCGGATGATGGGCACGAAACGGGCGATGATGATCGTCTCGGGGCCGTATTTCTCGTAAAAGGAGTGGGTGCGCTCCAGGTATTCTTTCTTGAAGACGCGCACGTTTTCCTTGTGGAACACTTTCGGGCCGACGACATAGCCGATCCAGTAATTGACCGTGTCGCCCAGCACCGCTGCCGCGGCCAGAACCAGGAACAGGCCGAGCACGTGGAGCGATCCGCGGGCTGCAAAGGCGCCGGCGGCAAAGAGCAGCGAGTCTCCCGGCAGAAAGGGAGTGACCACCAGCCCCGTCTCGCAGAAAATGATCAGGAAAAGGACCAGGTAGCTCCAGAGGCCGTAGTGGCGGATGATCAGGTCCAGATGCCTGTCCAGGTGCACGACCAGGTCGATGAATTTATTTAATATTCCCATGTTCGTTGATCAGCCGGAATTTGCTTGCCTTCAGTGTTTCGGAAAGGCTGACCTTGTAGAGGTGGGGATGGAGGAAGCGCTTGTGGCTTTCGTGCAGCCTCTCCAGGTTTTGCCGGGCCTGGCGCTGGACCTGCTGCAGAGTCGGGAAGTGGTAAACGAGCTCGCCGTTGCGCACGATCGGCCGGAGCATGGTTTCGTGGCCGCTGTAGTCGCTGACGCTCTTTTCCTGGTGCTCGTAGCTGGGGTGGCAGAGCAGAACCGGCTCGTTTCGGCGCAGTGCTTTCAGAACCGGGTCGGGGCCGTCATCGCGAACCAGCAGATCGGCGATCATCAGCCCCTTCCCGTCATAGAGCCGCGCCACGTTCTTGCGGCCGGGGTTGGTCACCTTTTCCATGGCGTTGGAAAGCTTGATCACCGGCCGGAACTTCCCGCGCTGGGCGATGGCCACGATCTTGTACACGCCGCTCAGCGCCGGATCGCCCTGGGCCGAGACCAGGCTGGTGCCCACGCCCCAGGCGTCGATGGGCGCGCCGCGCGCGACCAGCTGCTCGATGATCTGCTCGTCCAGTTCGTTGGAGGCGTAGATGCTCACCTCGCTCAGGCCGGCGGCGTCAAAGGCCTGGCGCGCCTGCCGGCTCAGGTAATCCAGGTCGCCGCTGTCCAGACGCACGGCCCAGATCTGCCCGGGGCGGCGTGGCAGGGATTTGAACACGGCGATGGCGTTGGGGATACCGCTGCCCAAGGTGTCGTAGGTGTCGACCAGCAGTACGCAGCGGTCGGGGTAGAGCTGGGCGTAGCGCCGGAAGGCCTCCCGCTCGCTGCCGAAGGTCATCACCCAGGAATGGGCCATGGTGCCGCTGGCCGGGATGTTGAAGGTCCTGGCGGCCAGCAGGTTGGAGGTGGCGGCGGTGCCACCGATGTAGGCGGCGCGCGCGGCTGAGAGGCTGCCGTCCGGTCCAGGCGCCCGGCGCAGGCCGAACTCGATGACCGGTCGGCCGGCGGCGGCGGTCACCAGGCGGGCGGCCTTGGTGGCCACCAGGGTCTGATAGTTGACGGTGTTGAGCAGCAGCGATTCGAGCAGCTGGCACTGGCCGATCTCACCTTCGACGCGCAGCAGCGGCTCGTTGGCAAAAACCACGCTGCCTTCAACAAAAGTGTGGATCGTGCCCCGGAAACGGAAATCCTTCAGGTGCTCCAGAAACGGTTCCTGAAAGAGCTTCAAGCCGGCAAGGAAAGCGATTTCCTCGCGGCGGAAGCGCAGGGACAGCACCTTCTCAACCAGCGGCTGCAGTCCGGCAAACACGGCAAAGCCGCCGCCGAAAGGAGGGCGCCGGAAGAACATGTCGAAGACCACCCGCTGCGGCTTGCGCTCGCGCCGGCCGCGGAGGAAATAGCCCTGCATCATGGTCAGCTCGTAGAGGTCGGTGAGCAGCGGCGAAGCGGGCGCAGGCTTCACGAGAACATGCCCGCCAGTTCCCGGCTCTGGGTCAGGTAGACGCCGCCCTGGCGCAGCCGCTGGCGCGTGAGCTCCAGGGCCGGTGCCGAGTTGTCCACGGCCCGCGTCAGATCTTCGATCACGGTGGTGGCGAAATCGAGCCGCACCGCGTCCAGGGCGGTGTTCAGCACGCAGTAGTCCAGGGCCAGCCCGGCCACGAACAGCGCCCCGATGCCCAGGCTTTTGAGGTAGCCTTCCAGGCCGGTGGCAGTCTGCTGGTCGTTTTCCAGGAAGGCCGAGTAGGAGTCCAGGTCCGGGCGCTGTCCCTTGCGCAGGATCAGGTCCACGTGGCGCCGCTCCAGGCTGGGATGAAGATCGGCGCCCGGCGTGCCGGCCACGCAGTGCGCGGGCCAGAGCGTCTGGAGCCTGCCGGCCACTTCGATGCGGAAGAGAAGCGGGAGACCGTGGGTCTGGGCGAAGGAGACGTGGTCGGCGGGATGCCAGTCCTGGGTGGCGACAATGCGCGCCAGGTGGTTGCGGTACTTGGCCATCAGCCCGTTAAGACCGGGAATGATGCGGTCGCCCTCGATCACCCCCAGGGCCCCGCCCGGGCAGAAATCGTTCTGGATGTCGATCAGGAGGAGCGCATATTTCATCATTCCCCTTACCGGCCAGTGTACCATAGCCGCCCTTTTTTGGGAACAGGGCCGGTAGGCCGGAGCGTGTTGCTTTCGGAGTTGTTCTGTGGTAAATTCCCAATATGTTAAGCTTGGATTTTTCCGTGGTCGCTGTTTTTCTCCTCGTCTGGCTGCTGATGGCCGTGCTCACACGCATCTTTTTCCAGCCGCTGGGCGCCATCATCAACCAGCGGGAAGAAAAGATCGCCGGCGACCGGCAGCGGCTGGAGCGGCTGCTCGAAGAGATCAGCGCCAAGAGCCGCGCCCTTGAGGGAAAGGTCCAGGAGGCCCAGCAGGATGCCCTGCGCATCCGCCAGGAAAGGAGCCGCCAGGGTGAGGCCCTGCGCGAGCAACTGGTCGAAAAGGCCCGGCAGCGGGCCGCCGACCTGCTGACCGCCAAAATGGCAGATCTGGAAAAAGAAATTGCCCAGGCCCAGCGGCAGCTGGAGCGGGAGGTTGCCGCCTTCAGCCGGCAACTGCAGGAAACCCTGTTATGAAACTGTGGCGAATCCTTCTGGTCCTCCTGATGTGCAGCGCCACTGTGCTGGCCGCCTCGGGCACGGACGGGGAAGGGGCGCAGCACTTCGACTGGGCCGCTTTTCTGGGCAAAGTCCTCAATTCGGTCATCCTTTTCGGCGGCTTGATCTATCTGCTGCGCAAGCCGCTGATCGCCTTCCTGTCGCGGCGCAGCCAGGATATCCAAAACGACATCCAGGGCCGCGAGCAGAACCTGCAGGCCAATACCCGGAAGCTGGAGGCCCTGGACCAGCGGCTGGCCCGGATCGAGGAGGAGCTCGGCCGCATCCGCCAGGCGGCCGAGGAAGCCGGCCGCACGGAAATGGACCGCCTGCAGGAACAGGGCCGGAGCGAAACCGAGCGGCTGCTGGCGCTGACCGAGAAAGAGATCAACGTGCGCCTGGCGTCCTCGCTGCGCCAGCTGAAGGAGCGCATCGCCGACCTGACCATCGACCGTTTCGCGGTCGAAGCGCGCAAGCGCCTGGACACCCGCGCCCAGCGCAAGTTCATCGACCGCAACATCGCCCAGAGCGGAGACCTGGATGACCGGCAATAGGCTGGCCAAGCGCTACGCCAAGGCCCTGGCCCTGACGCTGAGCGATGCCCGGGAGTACCGGCGGTTGAGCGGGGAACTGGCCGCTGTCAGCCAGCTGCTGGCCACAAACCGGCAGCTGAAAATGGCCCTGGAAACGCCGCTGATCAGCGCGGCGCAGAAAAAGGAGATTGTGGCGCTCATCCAGGAGAACTTTCCCGGTTCCCCGAAAACTCACCGCTTCCTGCAGATCCTGGCCGAGGAGAACCGGCTGCTGCTGCTGCCGGCCATCCTCACCGAACTCGAGGGGCGTCTGGTATGCGGCGCGCGGCATTGAAAAGATCGGCGTCACGTCGGCCGTGCCCCTGACCTCCCGGCAGAGCCAGAAGTTGCAGCGGCAGCTGGAGAAGGCCTTCGCCACCCAGGTGGTGTTGCAGGCCGGGGTCGAGCCGGCGCTGATGGCCGGCCTGCGCCTGCAGCGGGGCTCGCGTCGTCTATGATTTTTCGCTGGCGCGCCAACCTGAAGAGACTGCGCGAATCGCTGGTAGAGGAAAGATAAATGCTAATCAAAGCGGACGAGATCAGCGAACTGATCCGGCAGAAGATCGAGGGCTTCGCCTTTGATTTCAAGAAGGAAGAGACCGGGGTGGTGATTTCGATCGGTGACGGCATCGCCCGCATCTACGGCCTGGACAATGTCATGTACAACGAGCTGCTGGAATTCCCCGGCCGGTATCTACGGCATCGCCCTGAACCTGGAGGAAGACAACGTCGGCTCGATCCTGCTGGCCGAAAGCCACAAGATCAAGGAAGGCGACATCGTCAAACGCACCGGCCGGATCATTTCCGTGCCGGCCGGGCGAAAACGTCATCGGCCGCGTGGTCAACCCGCTGGGCGAGCCCCTGGACGAAAAGGACCCCATCCGACGCCGATGATGTTCATGCCCATCGAGGCCCTGGCGCCGGGCGTAGTCGAACGCCGGCCGGTCAAGGAGCCCCTGCAGACCGGCATCAAGGCCATCGACGCCATGATCCCCATCGGCCGCGGCCAGCGCGAGTTGATCATCGGCGACCGCCAGACCGGGCAAGACCGCCATCGCCCTGGACACCATCATCAACCAGAAGGGCCAGGACGTCATCTGCATTTACGTGGCCATCGGCCAGAAGCAGTCGACCGTCGCCCAGGTGGTCAAGACCCTGAGCGAAACCGGGGCCATGGACTATTCGCGTGGTGGTGGCCGCTTCGGCTTCCGACCCGGCCGCCCTGCAGTACATCGCCCCCTATGCCGGCTGCGCCATGGGCGAGTATTTCCGCGACCACGGCCGGCACGCGCTGCTGGTCTACGACGACCTGTCCAAGCACGCCGCCGCCTACCGCGAGATCTCCCTGCTGCTGCGCCGGCCGCCCGGACGCGAAGCCTATCCCGGCGACGTCTTTTACCTCCATTCGCGGCTGCTGGAACGGGCGGCCAAGCTGAACGACGAGAAGGGCGGCGGTTCGCTGACGGCGCTGCCGATCATCGAGACCCAGGCCTCCGACGTGTCGGGTTACATCCCGACCAACGTCATCTCCATCACCGACGGCCAGATCTACCTGCTGCCCGACCTGTTCAACGCCGGCCAGCGCCCGGCCATCGACGTCGGCATCTCGGTTTCGCGCGTCGGCGGCAACGCCCAGATCAAGGCCATGAAGCAGGTGGCCGGTTCGCTGAAAATGGACCTGGCCCAGTACCGCGAACTGGAGGCCTTCACCCAGTTCGGCTCCGACCTGGACAAGACCACCATCGCCCAGCTCGAGCGCGGCAAGAGGCTGTCCGAGCTGCTCAAGCAGGATGAGGGCATGCCCATGCCGGTGGAAAGGCAGATTGTCTCGATCTTTGCCGGCACGCGCGGTTTTCTGGACGAGTTTCCGGTGGACCGCGTGCGCGCATTCGAGAACGGAAATGCTGGACATTCGTGGCACGGCCGCGCAGCCGGAGATCTTTCCGCGAGATCACTGAGAAAAAAGTGATCAGCCGCCGAACTGGAGCAGAAATTGCAGGCCGTGCTCAAAGAGTTCGCCGCCGAATTCAAGAAAACCGCCAAGCGCCTGATGGCTGGAAACCTGATCTACCTGCGCCGGCGCATCAAGTCGGTCAAAAACACCCAGAAGCTGACCAAGGCCATGAAGACCGTGGCCGCGGCCAAGCTGCGCCGGGCCAACGGCCGAACTGAAAAACCGCGCGCCGCACCGCGACAAGATCGGCTCTTCGGCTGCTGCAGCAGACCGGCCGGCCATGATCGACCCGGCGGCCGGCAGCCGCTGCTGAAAGCGCGCGAGCAGGGCGAGGTGCTGCTGGTGGTCGTCGCCAGCGACAAGGGGCTGTGCGGGGCCTTCAATTCCCACGTCTCAAGCAGAGCGAGAGCCGCTACCGCGAGCTGGTTGCGCGCGGCGAAACGGTTTCCCTGGTCACCGTGGGCACCAAGGCCAGCCGCTATTTCAGCAAACGCAACCTGGGATCAAAAACCGCAGGCCTACAACGGCTTGATCAGCCGGCTGCATTTCGCCGATGCCGAAAGCCTGGCCGCCGGGCTGCAGGACGTATATACCTGCACGGAGGACGTCACAGCGTCTGGAATTCGCTTTCCACCGAATTCGTCTCGGCTTCGCGGCAGCAATTCACGGTGCGCCGCCTGTTCCCGCTCGACAGGCCGCCTGGACGAGCGCTCGGACGACGAGGAGCAGGAACGTATATCTTCGAGCCCGGTGCCGAGGCCATTTTCCAGGCGCTGCTGCCGCGCTACATCACGCCGCCGTCTACCAGATGTTGCTGCAGTCCATGGCCGCCGAGCAGGTCGCGCGCATGGTGGCCATGGACCTGGCCACGCGCAACGCCAGCGACATGATCCGTTCAGTTGACCCTGCTTCTGAACAAGATGCGCCAGGCATCCATCACCAAGGAGCTTCTGGAGATCATCACCGCCACGGAAGCCCTGAACAAATAGGAGTGAGCATGAGCAAGGAACAAGCAACGCACAAAAACGTCGGCAAGGTGATCGAGGTCATCGGGCCGGTGGTCGACATCGAGTTCGCCAAGGGCGAACTGCCCGAGATCTACAATGCCATCGAAATCGTCTCCGACGGCTTTCGACAGTCCCGGCGCCGATCAAGCATCATCACCGAGGTGCAGTACCACCTGGGCGAGAACCGCGTGCGCACCATCTCCATGCATCCGACCGACGGCCTGGTGCGCGGCATGAAGGCCCGCGACCTCGGCGGCCCGATCACCGTGCCCGTGGGCCGCGAGGTGCTCGGCCGGATGATCAACGTCATCGGCGACCGGTGGACGACCAGGGACCGATCAACGACCGAAGAAGCGCTATCCCATCCACCGCGCCGCTCCGCCGCTTGGACGAGCAGGACACCCGGCTGGAGCTGTTCGAGACCGGCATCAAGGTGATCGACCTGCTCGAGCCCTACCTGAAGGGCGGCAAGATCGGCCTGTTCGGCGGGCGCCGGCGTCGGCAAAACCGTGCTCATCCAGGAACTGATCCACAACGTGGCCAACAAGCACGGCGGCTTTTCGGTGTTTGCCGGGGTGGGCGAGCGCACCCGCGAGGGCAACGACCTGTGGCTGGAAATGAAGCGAGTCGGGGGTCATCGAAAAGACGGCCCTGATCTACGGCCAGATGACCGAACCGCCCGGCGCCCGCTTGCGGGTGGCCCTGTCCGGGCTTGACCGTGGCCGAATATTTCCGCGACGAGGAGAACCAGGACGTGCTGCTCTTCATCGACAACATCTTCCGTTTCACCCAGGCCGGTTCCGAAGTGTCGGCCCTGCTCGGGCGCATGCCCTCGGCGGTCGGTTACCAGCCCAACCTGGCCACGGAGATGGGCGAGATGGAGGAGCGCATCACCTCGACCAAGAAGGGTTCGATCACTTCGGTCCAGGCCATTTACGTGCCGGCCGACGACTACACCGACCCGGCGCCGGCCACGACCTTCGCCCACCTGGACGCCACCACCAACCTCTCGCGCGCAGCTGACCGAAATGGCCATCTACCCGGCCGTGGACCCGCTGGCCTCGTTTTCGCGCATCCTCGACGCCAAGATCATCGGCGAGGAGCATTACCAGGTGGCCACGCAGAGTCAAGGAAGTGCTGCAGCGCTACAAGGACCTGCAGGACATCATCGCCATCCTGGGCATGGAGGAACTGTCCGACGAGGACAAGGTCATCGTCGCCCGGGCGCGCAAGATCCAGAAATTCCTTTCCCAGCCCTTTTTCGTGGCCGCGCCGTTCACCGGCATGGAAGGCAAGTACGTCGAGCTGGCCGACACCATCCGCGGCTTCAAGGAGCTGGTCGAGGGCAAATACGACGCCCTGCCCGAGCAGGCCTTCTACATGTGCGGCGGCATCGAGGACGCCGTGGCCAACGCCAAGAAGATGGGCTTTTGATGGCTGCGGCGCTGGATCTGGAAATCGTCACCCCCGAGGCGGTGGTGCTGCGCGACCGGGCCGTTGATTTCTATATCCCTGCCTTTTACGGGGAAGCCGGCATTCTCTCCCATCACCTGCCTTACATTTCCGTTCTGAAGACCGGTGAGATCTCCTATCTCGACCTGGCCGGCCGGCGCCACTACTTTTTCATCACCAACGGCTTCCTGGAAGTGCGCGACAACCGCATTGTGGTCATCGCCGACCGCTTCGAACGGGGCGAAGAACTGAAACCCGAGGAGTTGCAGGCGCAGCTGGCCGAAACCGAGGCGCTCATCCAATCCAGCTTTGCCGGCAAGATCACGCCGGAGCAGCTGGAAAAGGAGCTGGAGCGGCAGCTGCAGCTGCGCCTCAAGCTGGCCATCACCGATAAAATCCGCAAACGCTGAGCGCCGGAGTGTGGCGCTGCCGCAACCCCTGCATCGGATATGAGAAAGCCCCGCGTCATCATCCGCGTGTTCCCGTTCAACCGGCTGACCTGGCCTCTGTTGCTCAACATCTGGGAAACCCACGGGCTGGATGGGGAATTTGACATACGCATTGCCGATGCCATGACGGCAGGAGGGGCTCGGAGCGCCGTGCCCCGGCCATGGGGAATCGCTGACATACGATCCGATGACGTTTTCGTTTATTCTTTCATGTCTCCGCACCTGCCCCTGATCGCCGAGGAAATCAGAAAACTCAAAGCGCCGGGCGCGCCCGGCCGCGCACCCCTGCTGGTCGCCGGCGGTCCGCACGTGCGCGGCGAGCAGGAGCTGGCCCTGGCCTGCGGTTTCGACCGGGTCTACGCGGGCGATGGCGAGGGGTTGTTCCTGCGCCTGGGGCACGATTTGCTTTCCAGAGAAACCGGCAAGGAGCGGGTCGTTTACGAAGACAGGGGCACGGCGCGCCGTGCCCCTCCATATTGGGATGCCTATATCCCGGTTTCGAAATATTTCAAGTCCCTGCCGCCGCTCGAGCTGATGCGCGGCTGCTTCTGGAACTGTCGCTACTGCCAGACCGGCGCGCGGCCGCCGCTTTTCCGCGGCCGGGAGTCTCTGGAGCGCTACCTGCGGGAGGCCCGTCAGCGCGGTTTCAAACGGGTCTCGTTCATCAGCCCCTCGGCGCTGGAGTTCGGTGCGCGCCGGCCCGGCCAGCCGAACGGGGAGCGCCTGGAAGAACTTCTGTCACTCTGCCGCCGCAGCGGTTTCCGCTTCATCGAGTACGGGATTTTTCCCTCGGAGGTCCGGCCCGACACGGTCACGGCGGAGGCCGTGGCCCTGCTGCGGAACCACGTGGCCAACCGGCGCATCACCATCGGCGGCCAGAGCGGCGATCCGCAGCGGCTGGCAGAGATCCGCCGCGGCCACGGCGTTGCCGACATTGAACGGGCGATCGCCCTGGCCAACGAGGGCGGCTTCCGCGTCAACCTGGACCTGATTTTCGCCTTCCCCGGCGAAACCAGCGGCGAGCGCCGGGAGACGATCGCCTGGATCCGCAACCTGCAGCGGCGCTGCCGCCTCCACGTCCACTTGCACCATTTCTTTCCCCTGGCCGGCAGCGACTATGCGTGGCGACTGCCTTCATTCTTGTCTGCCCGGGAGCGCCAGCAACTGCTCGAATTGAGGCAACACGGCATTGCCAGCGACTGGTGGCTGGAGGGGGAGAAGCAGGCGCGCGCCTATTTTGCCTGGTTGAAAAAAGAATTTCCGCACGTATACAAGAAGTTCGCTTAGCCCGTATGCGGGCAAAAGGCGCCGAGCAGCAAAACGGTCAGATCTTTTGCACTCGACCTTCAGCGCGAGCTTCTCCTTGGTCGCCGTGATCTCCTTGCTGTAGGGCTTGTACCCGGGCTTGATGATTTCCAACAGGTACTTGCCCGGCTTCAGGCGCAGGTTGTCGATCTTGCCGCTTTCCGGAACGATACCCCAGAATACGCCGGAGATGTAGATGGCGGACTCGACAGGGGTCACGTCGAGTATGACCTGCACCGGTTCCGGTCCGGGGATTTCGGGCTTGGCCTGGGCAGCGAGGGGAGGCAATTCCTTGACCGGCTCGGTCTTGGCCAGGTAAGCGTCCTTCTCTTTGGCCGTGGCCGTGGCCGGCGCGTTCGGGGAGCGCCGTTCGGGCTTGAGGCTCAGGGTGACCGTGATGCGGTGCGAACTGTAGTCACGCAGGTTGATCGCCTCTTCCGCGTAGCCCTGCTTCTTGATGACCAGCTCGTTGTTCCGGGAGGCCAGGCGCAGCGCCGAATCGCCTGTGGAGAATTCGTAGGCCATGCCGACCAGGCGGCCGTTGAGCAGCACCTCGGCGTCATCCGGATCCACCCGCAGCAGCACCGTGTAGCCGCCCGTGTATTCGTAATCCTCATAGGGCAGGTTTAAGGAACAGGCGGTCCACAGCAGGAGCAGCGGCACCAGGGAAGCGAATAGGATAATCTTTTTCATGCTTTCATTCTATCACATTGGCCCTGGTTTTTCACTCCTCCCCGCCGCCACCGCAGACGGGAACGCTATTGATTCAAGCGGCGCAGGTGTGCTACATTCAAGGGGCATGGCCACCCGAATTCGTTTTCTCTGGCGGCTGGCAGCGCTGCTCTCCCTGGGATTGCTGCTGACCGGCCAGGATAACCGCCTCAAGACCATATTTGATATCGCGGGGAAGCCGCTGCTGGTGCGCTACGACAACCTCCAGGCCAGCGGAGACGTGTTCCGGGCCATCGGCCACGTGGAAATGAGCTGGGAAGATTACAAAATCTATGCCGATACGGTGGAATTCAACCGCCGCACCAACCAGTTGCTGGCCGAAGGCCGGGTGACCCTGGCCGACCGCCAGGCCATCCTCAGCGGCGAGAGGCTGCGCTTCAACATCAAGACCGAAGCGGGCGAACTGGACGACACCTATGGTCTGATGAGCCCCTTCCTCAACTACCAGACCGACAAGATCGTCCAGCGCGATTCGCAGACGCTGACCTTCAATCGCCTGAGCCTGACCGGCTGCGCCCAGGTGCGGCCGCGCTGGAAGATCACCTGCCGCAAGGGCAAGATCAAGAAGGAAAAATACGTGGAGATGAACGACGCCCTGTTCACCATCAAGGGCATTCCGGTCTTTTACCTGCCCTACCTGCGCTACCCGGTGGCCAAGGACGGCCGCGCCACCGGCCTGCTCATGCCCAACTTCGGCAATTCCTCGCTGCGCGGCTTCTTCATCACCAACTCCTTCTTCTGGGCCATCCGCTCCAACCTGGACCTGACCGTCAACGCCGATTACTATTCCCTACTGGGCGTCGGCCTGGGCGAGGAGTTCCGCTACCTCCTGCCTCAGGCCACGGGGAATCTCCGTTTCTATTTCTTCAAATACAACCCCGACAACCCGGTCGATCGCACCCTGAAGAGCGATTATTTCATCGACGCCAAACACGAACAGCGCTTCCGTTTCCTCCACTCGCGGCTGGTGCTGGAGGTCAACCAGCAGAGCCGGGTCAATTTCCTGCGCCTGCTGGACAACAACTTCGACCGCCTGCTGAGCAACAACTATCTCACCTCGCTCTATTGGACCTCCTCCTTCGGCAAGGCCAACCTCTCGCTGCTGCTCGCCCGCGAGCAGACCTACTACACCTTCGCCAACGATTCCAACGTCATCGAAAAGCTGCCCTCCCTCTCCTTCAGGCTGAACAAGCAGAAGCTGGGCAAATTCCCCGGCTATTTCTCGCTGACGGCCGACTTCGACAACATCAACCGCAAGGGCGTCAGCTACGAGGGCGAGCCGACCTTCCGCACCGGTTTTGACTCGCGGCGCCTGAGTCTGGTTCCCTCTTACCAGATTGCCCTGCTGCAGTTGCCCTGGCTGGCCGTGTCGGCCGACCTGGCCTCCAAGAACACCTTTTACGCCAAGAGCCTCGATGTGCAGACCCAGCAGGTGGTCGACCAGCCGATCTCCATCCACTCCCAGAGCGCCCAGTTTACCGTGCGCGGGCCCGTGTTTGCCCGCGTCTTCGAGGTCGGCGACACCCGCCTGAAGCATTCCGTCGAACCGTCGTTCGAGTTCCACTACGCCAGCCAGGATCCCAACCGCGATCGAGTGGTGCCGGTCGACCTGGTCGATTACCCGGGCTTCTCCTACGCCGGGTTCTCCCTGACCTCGCGGCTGCTCGCCAAGGAGAAGGGCGAAAAGGGTTCCGCGACCGAGGTCGTCAGCCTCAAGATCAGCCAGCGTTATTACTTCGACCCGGCCCAGGCCAATTTTTACCGGCAGGTGAACGGCGTGTATCCCAAATTCTCCGAACTGGCCGGCGATCTGCGCATCGCCCTGCAATCCGATATGTACCTGAACGCCAAGGCCAGTTACAACTTCTATATCCATGCTCTTTCCCAGTTCAACGTGGGTTTCAATTTTGACCGCAGGGAATCGGTCTGGGGCGGTTCGCTCTATTACAGCTCCTACCGCGATCCTTATATGCCGGCTGATTTCGTTTTCAACCGTTCGGTGGTGCGCACCAACCTGCGGCTGGACCCGCCGCGCACGCCGTTCAAAATCGCTGTGGACGCCGATTACGATATTACCGCCCGCACCGTCCGCTACAGCGCCCTGACCGTTGCCTACGATTATCAGTGCTTCGTGTTCACCGGCGAACTGAAGGTGTATTCGTATTTCGGCCGCGTCGAGACCCAGTTCCGCCTGCGTATGTCACTGGGCAACCTGGGCGAGGCGGCCGATTTTTTCAGGGGGAAGAGATGAACGTATCAGGCAAGAAAGCCAAGCGCCTGCTGGTCACCGGCGGCGCGGGTTTCATCGGCTCCAATTTCATTCGCCACCTGCACCGCCATTTCCCCGATGTGGCGATCATCAACTACGACAAGCTGACCTATGCCGGCAACCTGGAGAGCCTGGTGGGCATCGAGGGAAATTACGAATTCGTGCACGGCGATATCCGTGACGCCGGCCTGGTCAGGCGCAACCTGGAAGGGGTGGAGGCGGTGGTCCATTTCGCGGCCGAGACCCACGTGGACCGCTCGATTCTGGATCCGGGCGAATTCATCCTGACCGACGTGCACGGCACCTACGTGCTGCTGGAGGCCGCGCGCAAAAGTCCGCAGCCTGCGGCTCTTCGTCCACGTTTCCACCGACGAGGTGTACGGCAGCATCGCTTCCGGTTCGTTCAACGAAGCGAGCCCGCTCAATCCCTCTTCGCCCTATGCCGCATCCAAGGCCGGCGGCGACCGGCTGGCCTTTTCCTTTTTCAAGACCTACGGCTTCCCGGTCATCATTGTCCGGCCCTGCAACAATTACGGCCCCTGCCAGTATCCGGAAAAGCTGATCCCCTTCTTCCTGACCCGCGCCCTGGAGGACCAATCCCTGCCCCTGTACGGCGACGGCTCCAACCGCCGCGACTGGCTCTTTGTCGAGGATACGGTGGCCGGCATTCTCACCCTGATGGAAAAGGGAGAAGCGGGCGAAGTCTACAATCTGGGCGCGGCCCAGGAGCGCACCAACCTCGAGGTGAGCCGGGCGCTGCTCCGCATCCTCGACAAACCGGAATCGCTGCTCTCCTTTGTCGCGGACCGACCGGGCCACGATTTCCGCTACGCGGTGGACTGGACCAAACTGAAGAAACTCGGCTGGCAGCCGCAGGTCGATTTCGAGACCGGCCTGAAAAAGACCGTGGACTGGTATCTAAACAACCAACCCTGGTGGAAAAAATTAATTGAAAAAAAGTCCTTCAAGGAACACGTCAAAATCACCTATAAATGATGAGCGGCGAGCTTCCAGCCTGGCCGGTTTCCGTCCAGCGCTTGTCCTATTGATAAAAATTTCATTTTCCGTTAAAACATTCAGGCAATCGGATTGAGGGGCTCCAGGAGGCCCGGATGATCGGCAAGACCTTTTCCCATTACCGCATTCTTGAGAAGCTCGGTGAAGGTGGCATGGGGGTGGTCTATAAGGCCGAAGACACGAAGCTCAAGCGCCAGGTCGCTTTGAAATTCCTGCCCGCCGAGCTGACCCGGGACGCTGAGGCCAAGGCCCGGTTCATCCACGAGGCGCAAGCCGCCTCGGCCCTGGAGCATCCGAACATCTGCACGATTCACGACATCCAGGAGAGTTCTGAAGGCCAGCTGTTCATGGTCATGCCCTGCTACGAGGGCCAGACCCTGCGCCAGATGCTCGATGAGGTTAGGGCAGGCCGCGCCGAGCCCCTGCAAACAAGCGAGGCCATCGAGATCGCTGTTCAAATCGGGGAGGGGCTAGCGTTAGCCCATGAGAAGGGGATCGTGCACCGCGACCTGAAGCCGGCCAACGTATTTGTCATCCGGGACGGGGTGGTGAAAATCCTCGATTTTGGCATAGCCAAGCTTGCTGGGGGCCAGACCAAGCTGACCAAGACCGGCACGACCATGGGAACAGCAGCCTACATGTCGCCCGAGCAGGCGATGGGAAAAGAGGTGGACCGCAGGGCGGACATCTGGTCCTTGGGCGTGGTGCTCTATGAAATGCTGGCAGGCAGGTTGCCGTTCCAAGGAGACTACGAGCAGGCGCTGATCTATTCCATCATCAACGAGGTGCCAGAGCCGTTGAGTAAAAGCCGGCCGGACGCCTCAGCCGGTATAGAGCAGATCGTGAATCACGCCCTGGCCAAGAATCCTGCCGACCGCTACCAGACCATGGAAGAGTTTCTGGCCGACCTGAAGGCCGTAGCCGAGGGTCTCAAACCCCTCAAGGCCAGGCGACAGTGGGCCAGGGGAAAAATTTTCGGCATAAAAAAGATTTATGTGTATGCCACTCTGGCAGTTGTTTCGGTTCTATTTGGTCTAAATGCCGGGGGTATCCGGGATCAATTTTTCAGACTGCTCGGCAGCGGTCCAGTTCGAGCCATCAGGCTGGCCGTTCTGCCGTTCGCCAACCTGTCCGGTGATCCTGAGCAGGAGTACCTGAGCGACGGTCTGACCCAGGAAATGATCACCCAGCTCGGACGTATTCATCCGTCAGGTTTGAACGTAATCGCGCGCACGTCAGTCCTGCGGTACAAGAAGGCCGCTACGCCGATTGACCAAATCGGCCGCGAGCTGGGCGTCACGTATGTCCTGGAGGGCAGCGCGCAGCGCGACGCGAACCGCGTCCGCATCTCGGCCGAACTGATCAAGGTGAAGGACCAGACCCGGATCTGGACCGACACGTACGAGCAAGACCTCTCGGGTTTCCGGGCGGTCCAAAGCGAGGTCGCTCAGGGCGTGGCCAGGGCGCTGGCGCTCAAACTGCTCCCGACCGAGCAGACGCGTTTGACCTCGGTCAAGACCGTCAATCCTGCGGTCTACGACGCCTACCTCAAAGGGATGTTCTACGTGTCGCAGAACAACCCGGAGGGCTTTGAAAAGGGCATGCGGTTTCTCCATCAGGCCGTGGAGATCGACCCTGCGGAACCCTTGGCTTATGCCGGCCTGGCCCAGGGATATATCACGCTCGGCCACGGCGGCTCCGAGGAAGCCGACGTGTACCCGCGCGCCAGAGCCGCCGCTGTCCAAGCCCTCAAGCTCGACCCCGAAATGGCCGAGGCCGTGGGCGCGCTGGCGGAAATCGCCCTTTACTACGATTGGGACTGGGCCAAAGCGGAGGAGCTTTTCAAGCGCGCTCTGAAGCTCAATCCCAGTCTGGCCATGACCCACTACCACTACGCGTGGTACTTGGCTCTCTTCGATCGCCTGGACGAAGCGATTGCCGAACACAAGCTGGCCCGCGACTTCGATCCGCTTCGGGCGCTCAACACCGGCTGGCTCGGCGATCTTTATAACTATGCCGGCCGGTACGATGAGGCGATCGTCGAAGCCAAGAAGGCGCTCGAGCTGGAACCGGATTTCTGGCCGAGCTATTACATCCTGCGGCGCGCGTATTCCGAGAAGAGAATGCACAAGGAAGCCATAGACGCGGCCCGGCGTCTCACCGAGTTAGATCCCACAGCAGGTAAGATACAGATGATCATGGCCTATGTCGCCGCCGGCCAACGGGATCAGGCGTTGGCCATTGCGCCTGGGTTAGACAAGAACTATCCCATCGCCACGTTGGGGGGCATGGCTTATCTGGCGCTCGGGGACAAGGACACGGCTCTGCAGATCCTGGAGACCGCCTACAAGGTCCATCAGCCGACCTTACCCTGGGTTCGCGAGCGCGGGGTCGGCTGGGACGCCATGTTCGGCGACCCGCGCTTCCAGGACCTGGTGCGGCGCATGAAGCTCCCGATGAGTGAGAAAAAATGATCGGCAAGACCGTTTCCCATTACCGCATCCTCGAGAAGCTCGGCGAGGGCGGGATGGGGGTGGTGTACAAGGCCCGGGACATCAAACTGGACCGGCTGGTGGCGCTCAAGTTTCTGCCGCCGCAGATCAGCGCGGATGAGGACGAGAAGAAGCGCTTCATCCACGAGGCCAAGGCCGCTTCCGCGCTGGACCATCCCAACATCTGCTCGGTGTACGAGATCAACGAAACCCCGGAAGGGCAGCTGTTCATCTCCATGGGGTATTACGAGGGCAAGACACTGAGCGAAAAGATCAGGGACGGTCCGTTGCCGCTGGACGAGGCGTTTGAGATCGCCAGGCAAATCGCCGAGGGCATGAAAAAGGCGCACGGCAAGGGGATCGTTCACCGCGATTTGAAGCCGGCCAATGTCATGCTCACCGATGACGGCACGGTGAAGATCGTTGACTTCGGCCTGGCCAAGCTGAGGGGAATGAGCCGGCTGACCAAGACCGGCACGACCATGGGCACGGTGGCCTACATGTCTCCCGAGCAGACCATGGGGAAAGAGGTGGACCAGAGGACCGACATCTGGTCTCTGGGAGTCATCCTCTACGAGATGCTCGCGGGCAAAGCGCCGTTCCGGGGCGATTACGAGCAGGCGGTGACTTATGCCATCATCAACGAGGAGCCGGAACCGTTGAGCAAGAGCCGACCGGACATACAGTCCGGGTTGGAAAACATTGTCAGCCATGCTCTGGCCAAGAACCCGGCAAACCGTTACCAGACCATGGAAGAGTTCCTGGCCGACCTGCGGGCAGTGGCCGAGGGTCTCAAGCCCCTCAAGGCCAGGCGACAGTGGGCCAGGGGGAAATTCGTAGGGATGCGGCTGGCTTATGTTTACGCCGGTCTGGCCGTGCTGGCAATTCTTTTTGCTTTGAACGTGGCCGGCGTGCGCGACCTTTTGCTGAAGAAATCGCGGGAATCGATCATTCGCTCGATTGCGGTGCTGCCGTTCGCGAACTTTTCCGGCGATCCCAGCCAGGAGTACTTTTCCGACGGCATGACCGACGAGCTGATCACCAGCCTGTCGAAGATCGGGGCCCTGAAGGTCATCTCGCGGACATCGACCATGCCGTTCAAGGGCACCAAGAAGTCAATGCGCGAGATCGCGGCAACGCTGGGCGTGGACGGCGTGCTCGAGGGTTCGGTGCTGCGCTCCGGGACCGGGTGCGGATCACGGCGCAGCTGATCAACGCCGCCACCGACACGCATCTGTGGGCGGAGAGCTACGAGCGCGACCTGCGCGACGTGCTGGCCCTGCAGAGCGAGGTGGCGCAGGCCATCGCCAGGGAGATCAGGCTCAACCTGACGCCGACGGAGAAGGCGCGGCTGACCAAAACCCGGCCGATCAATCCCGAGGCCTACGAGGCCTATCTGAAGGGGAAATTCTATCTGAACAAGATGACGCCGGAAGGATTTGAAAAAGGTCTGGCCTATTTCAACCAGGCCATCGAAAAAGACCCGACGAATCCTCTGCCCTACGCCGCGCTGGCTCTCGGGTACAGCATCATCGGCCACGAAAGAGATGTGCACGCGTTCGAGCGAGCCAGAGCCAACGCGCGCAAGGCGGAAGAGCTGGGCGGCGAGCCGCTGGCGGAAATGTACACGGCGTTGGGCATGATCGAACTCCTATCGGACTGGGACTATGCGGCCGCGGAAAAGGATTTGCGCCGAGCCATTGAACTCAATCCGAACATCGGCGAGGCCCATCGCGATTATTCATGGTATCTCTTATTGATCGGCCAGCGGGATGAAGCCCTGGCGGAAATGAAACGGGCGCAGGAAGTGGAACCGCTCAATCCCTTGTTTTACGCGGATCGGGGATGGCAGTATAAGTGGACGGGACAAAATGACAAGGCCATGGAAGAAACCCGGAAGTCGCTCGAATTGGATCCCAATTTCAATGAGGGGCTTTACCTCCTGGGTGTATTGAATGCGGAAAAGGGGATGTACGCCGAAGCCATTGCCACTCACCAGAAACTGGCTGTAGTCGACCCTGACTGGAAATGGGGTCTTGCGCTTACCTATGTGCAGGCCGGCCGCAAGGACGAGGCGCGGAAAACACTGGCCAGGTTCCAGGTGGAGAAACCCAAGCCGGCCGGCTCCTGGGCAGGATGGTTTCTGGCTGAGGCTTACGCAGCCCTGGGGGAAAAGGACGAAGCCTTTCGCTGGCTGGAAGCCGCCTACAAGGAACACCATAGTTTTTTACCCTGGCTAAACTACAATCCCTATTATTCACCCCTGCGCTCCGACTCGCGCTTCCAGGACCTGGTGCGCCGCATGAACCTCCCCGTAGGTGAGAAGAAATGATTGGTCAGACCGTTTCCCACTACAGGATTCTCGAGAAGCTGGGGGAAGGCGGTATGGGAGTGGTGTACAAGGCGGAGGACACGAAGCTCAAGCGTCAGGTCGCCCTGAAGTTCTTGCCCGCCGACCTGACCCGTGACCCAGAAGCCAAGAGCCGCTTTGTCCACGAGGCGCAGGCCGCGGCCGCCCTCAACCAGGCAAATATCGTTACCGTGCACGAAATCAACGAGCACGAGGGCCAAGTCTTCATCGTCATGGAATACATGGAAGGCCAGACACTGAAAGACATGATTCCCGTAGAGGCACGGCACGCCGTGCCCCTACCTATAACCGATGCCATAACAATTGCTTCTCAAATCGCCCAGGGCCTGGCCAAGGCGCACGAGAAGGGGATCGTGCATCGCGACCTCAAGCCGGCCAACGTGTTCGTGACCAGTGACCATGTAGCCAAAATACTTGATTTCGGCATAGCCAAGCTGGCTCACGGCCAGACCAGGCTGACCAAGACCGGTACGACCATGGGCACTGTGGCCTACATGTCGCCCGAGCAGGCCATGGGCAAAGAGGTGGACCGCAGGGCGGACATCTGGTCCCTGGGCGTGGTGCTATACGAAATGCTCACCGGTAATCCTCCGTTCCGGGGAGAGTACGAGCAGGCGCTGATCTATTCCATCATCAACGAAGAGCCGGAACCGTTGAGCAAGAGCCGGCCGGACATACAGTCCGGGTTGGAGAACATTGTCAGCCATGCTCTGGCCAAGAATCCGGCAAACCGTTACCAGACCATGGAAGAGTTCCTGGCCGACCTGAAGGCCGTGGCCGAGGGTCTCAAGCCTCTCAAGGCCAGGCGACAGTGGGCCAGGGGTAAAATTTTCGGCATAAAAAAGATTTATGTGTATGCCACTCTGGCAGTTGTTTCGGTTCTATTCGGTCTCAATGCCGGGGGTATCCGGAGTCAATTTTTCAGACTGCTCGGTGGAGGTCCGGTTCGAGCCATCAGGCTGGCCGTTCTTCCGTTCGCCAACCTGTCCGGCGATCCCGAACAGGAATATTTCAGCGACGGTATGACCCAGGAGATGATTACGCAGCTTGGCCGTTTGCATCCAAAGGTTCTCAGCGTGATCGCCCGCCTCTCCGTGATGCGCTACAAGAAGAGCGACAAACCTATTGATCAGGTGGGGCGCGAGCTAGGGGTGGACTATGTGCTTGAGGGCAGCGCGCGTCGGGAGGCCGGTCGGGTTCGCATCTCGGCCGAGCTCATCGCTGTGCGCGACCAGACCCAGCTCTGGGCGGACACCTATGAGCGCGAGATGTCGGGCATCCTGGCCCTGCAGAATGATGTGGCGCAAAAGGTGGCCGACGCTCTGGCCATCCGGCTGCTGCCCTCGGAGAAGGCGCAGCTGGCCGAGGCGCGTCCCGTCAACCCCGAGGCCCACGAAGCCTACCTCAGGGGCTCCTTCCACTGGATGAAGGCGACGCCCGGGGATCTGGACATCGCCGAGAAGTACTTCGACCTGTCCCTCGAGAAGGACCCCTCCTACGCACCGGCATACGCCGGTCGCGCCTGGGTCTGGATCGTCCGCAACCAATTTGGCCTCGCGCCGCCCAAAGAGGCGGGACCGAAGGCCAAGGCCGCGGCGCTGCGGGCCATCGAGCTGGACGAAAATCTTGCCGGCGCCCACGAGGCTCTGGCTTCGGTCAGGACATGGATCGATTGGGATTGGGACGGCGCCCGGGAATCCTGGCGGAGATCCCTCGAGCTCAATCCCAACGTCGCGAACGCGCAGGCATTGTACGCCCACTTCCTGATGATCATGGGGCATGGCGAAGAGGCCCTGATTCACAGCGAACGGGCCGTCGTGCTCGACCCGCTCAATCCGCTGTTCCACGGTTGGCATGCGGTCGTCCTGTATTCCCAGCGGCGCTACGACGAGGCCATCGCGTCGGCCCGGGAAGCCCAGCGTCTTCAACCGGACCACTACGTCGCCTCGTTCGCCCTCCAGATCGCGTACGAAAAGAAGGGGATGAAAAAAGAGGCCCTCGAGGCCGCTAAACTCCTTGCGAGAGTCGCGTACCAGGACCCGAGAATCGAAGCCGCGCTCGATGAGGGTTATGCTCAGGGAGGATACGCCGAGGCAATGAAACGCGCGGCCGAGTTCCTTGTTGCACGCCTCCCCAAGACTTACTGTCTGCCGGGCGATATCGCGTGGTATTATTCTATGGCCGGGGAGAAGGACAAGGCCTTCGAGTGGTTCGAGAGGGCTTTGAAGGTCCATGATCCGGGGATGCCCTACCTCGGGACCTATTACGACTCCTTACGCCCCGACCCGCGCTACCAGTCCCTGCTGAAGCGGATCGGCCTCCCCAGCGGGGAAAAGAAATGATCGGGAAGGCCGTTTCCCATTACAAGATTATCGAGAAGCCGGGCGAAAGTCCATCTGGCAGTTGAAACTACTCCTTTAGGCTCTGCTGCATATTATAATTCGAAGCGGACGCCGAGTCGAAGCAGGAGCGGGTTGAGATTCTCCTGGTATTGCGCGTAGGGAATCAGGATGCCGGTGTCCACATGAAAAATGCCCAGGTAGCCGTCGGAGCGGCGGGTGACCAGTTGCTTGTTGAACAGGTTGAAGACGTCTGCCATCAGCCAGATTTTACCCAAGTCGCCCAGGCGGAACATTTTTTCCAGCCGCAGGTTGACCTCCCAGAAAGTCGGCAGCCGGTCCTGGTCCAGCTTCTGGATGTAAATCGTATTGGAGTTCTGGATGCCGGTGAGCCTGTCGTCCTGGATGGTGAAATAATTGGGAATCATGTTGCCCTGGCGGGCATTGAAGGTGGCGGAGATGTTGAACCCGAAGGGCAATTGGTACATGCCGGACAGCTTGACCAGCCACTTGGAAAAGATGTACTGGTTGAACTTGCCGGAGGCGCCGCCGGTGTAAGCGGCGTACACGCCATTGTCCAGCGCCCACTTGTTGGTCGGATCGCCCTGGTACTTGCCCCAGTGGTCTTTCTGGTCCTGATAGGTGAAGGAGAAGTTGGCCATCCACTTGTTGGAAAGGCGCTTGGTCAGCACCAGGTCAGCGCCCATGTAGGCATAGTAGTGTTCGGTATCGCGGATGTAGTAGCGGTATTCGGTTCTAGTGACTAGGTTCGGGTCCAGCACATACCAGGTCCTGCCTGCTGCGTCACCGGTTGAATAGCCGCCGACATAAGCGGGAATCGTGCCGGCCGGCACATAGTAGTAGCTCTGGAAATCAACAAAGGGCCACTCCCATTCATCGGGGTAGTACCATTCACCAATATTGAAGTGGTCGAAGCGGCGATAGGTGCCGGTCAGCGAAACGCCGAAATCCTTGAAGATACTCATGTTCAACGGAAGCAATGACTTCGCTGGTGCGGGAGGACTGGGCTTTATTGGCAAAATAGTTAAAGGGGTGGGCGTAGTCGACGTTGTTCGGATGATACGGATCAAAGCCCTCCCAGCCGCCGTCCTCAAAGCCGACGCTCCAGGGATCTGCAACGCCAGTAGCACCTACAAAGTTGCCGAGGTTATCAAACACCCGGTAGAGGCCCAGGTGTGTCGCATAGGGTTGCTGAGCCAAGTGGTTGCGCCAGTAGAGCTCGTCGATCGTCACTCTATTGTCGCCGTTCTGGTCGAACCAGTAGAAATTGAGTTTGCCGCCGCTGTTGATGGGAGCGAAGTTCTCGGCCCAATAGGCGCCCATGACGTCGCCGTACATGGAGGCGCCCAGCTTGATGATGGTCTTGCCTTTGCCGCCCAGGTCATAGGTCAGGCCGAGGCGCGGAGACCAGGTATTCCACTGGTAAGCGGGTTTGCTGGATGGTGCGATGTCCACCGCGGGCATGATGTTTAATAAGGCGATGTAAATATAGGGGTCAACACCCTTGAAATTGGCGGAACCCGAGCCGAAGGCCCAGGCGCTGTCATTGATGGGGACACTGGCCACGGTATAGGGCTTGAGGTAGGGCTTCTGCCGGTCATAACGCAGGCCGAGAAGAAGGGTGAAGTTGCCTTTGCTGATGGTATCGGAGATGTAGCCCATGTATTGCTGGACGGCCACGGCATTGGTGTACTGGCGGTGGAAGTAGAAATATTTGGCGTTGCGAGTGATGTCGCCCCAGTCCAGCGCATTGTTGCCGTTGAGGTCGAACTGGGGTGAAGAGTAGTTGAAGCTGTAGCTTGCCTGCTTGGTGGATCCGGTGTACTCCTCGCGCTTCTGCTGGAACTCGCCCTCCATTTTGATTTCCTGGCTCAGGCCCAGGAACTTGTCGTTGAAATAGTTGGCCGACAGGCCGATGACGTTTTTGGGACGCTTGACCAGGTAGACATCCAAGGAGTCGATGTTTTGACCCCTGCCATTGTCCCACCCCGGCATGTAGAGCAGGTCCCTGTCAATCATGGGCCAGAGGCCGAAGCCGACGTTGGAGAAGGCGTACTTGGCCGACACGAAGAGGCTGGAGCCGAAGTTATGCTCATCCTGGATCTTGACGACAGGCGAACCCAAACGGTGGGTGTTGCGCTCGTACCAACCCTGCGGATTGGAAGCCGTAGAACTGCGACCGAACTCCTCTTTGTTTGAGACGCTCAGCAATGCCTCGAATCGGTTATTGGCGATCAGCTGACCGTTCAGCTTAAAGTTGAAGTTGGTGAGCAGGGCGTTGTCAGGCAGTTCGAAATTTGTGGTCTTTTTGATGTCCTGCATGCCGGCTGAACCCCAGTACCATAATTTTTCCTTTAAAATGGGCCCGCCCACATTGAATCCATAGTCTTTGATGTTGTTGACCGGTTTCTCACTGAGGTAATAACCGGGGAAATAACCGGATTGGATTACAGAATCCCACCAGAACAATTCCTTCTTGATTTTGGCTTCGAAGGTGGAGTCAGTGAAATAGAACCGGCCGGACAAATGGTGTTTGTTGGAGCCGCGGCCGGTGAGCAGGTTGATGGCTACGCCGCCGGTTTGCAGGGACAGGTCGTTGCCGCCGGTCGAGATGTATATCTGTTCGAAAGTGTCGAAGTCATAGAAGATCAATGAAGCGCCGATTGCATTCGGGTCGGTGATATCCATGCCGTCAAGCGTCCAGATGTTGTTCGAGGTATTGAGCAAACCCTTGGCCACGAAGCCGCTCTGATTGCCCGATTCGCTGCCGCCGACATTTTCTCGGTCCACCATGACGCCGGGAGCCTGCTGCAGCACGACCCAGGGGTCGCGCGCTGTGGGCAGGGACTGCAGCTCGTCGCGGGTGACGGTTTGCGCCACGGCCACTCTCCTGGCATCGGTCAGCGGCGTTGGCGCAAGCGTGACAACCTCTTGGCTGCTGTCTCCCTGCTCCAGGCTGATGTTCACCCGGGTATGGCCGCCGACCGGGACCTGGATGTTTTTCAGGATTGATTTTTTAAAACCATCCAGCTCCACGATGATCCCGTAATCGCAGGCGGGCGGCAGGGAAACGAATTGGAAATTGCCCTTTTTACTGGGAGAAACACTCACGGGGCTGATGAACGAACCGCTCAGCGTGATCTTGATTCCCGACAAAGACGCTCCCCGCGGCCCGATCACTTTTCCATAAATATCCCCTGTCCGCTGCTGCGCTAAAACCGGTAAGAAGGTCAGCAAAATGATAGAAGTGAAAGCCATTTTTTTATTCATGCACCCTCCCTGAAGCGGGTGGAAGGGAAAGATGCGGAGCATATTGGACCGGTCTGTGAATAAATGGATAGAAAAGAAGATCTTTCTTTTTTAACCCTCAACTTCCCACCCTCTTCTTTTTAGATTCTCCTTACTCCAACAAACAGATGTTTTTATATCTCTCCTTTAATGGACAAGCATTTTTTTTGCCAGAAAATTTGGTCAAAATTGGCCTATTTTTAGGACGCTTTTCCATCTTTTCAAAAAAAATAGGTCACTCGGAATCTATTTTTTTTGATTTTAATTCAAAATTTTGAATATGGTCTTTGCACTTTTTTTTTATTCACCTGGCCTGTGATAGAATGAAACCCAGATGAACCGTCCTGTTCTGATCACCGGCTGCTCCGGGTTTCTGGCCTCGCACCTCATACCGCTGCTCAAAAAAGAGAACCCGGATACCCCGCTGGTTGGCATCACCGAAGTTGAATCATTTGCCTGCCCGGAAATAAAAGTCATCCGCCTGGACATCCGTGACCGCGACGGCCTGATCCGGGTCGTAGAAGAGATTAAGCCGGAGCTCTGTTTTCATCTGGCTGCACTCACCAGCGTCGCTCTCTCCTGGAAAAACCCCAAGCTGACCTACGAGGTGAACATCATCGGCAGCTCCAACCTGCTCGAGTCTCTGTCCCGACTGCAGGGGACCCGGGTGCTGCTGCTGAGCTCGGCCGAAGTGTATGAGAGCTCGGGAAAGCCGATTACAGAAAGGGGCCGCGTCTGCTGGCGCAATCCCTACGCCCTTTCCAAGCTGGCCATGGAACAGCTGGGCCTGCTCTACGGGAACGCGAAAAATATGCAGGCGGTCATTGTCCGTGCCTTCAACATCATCGGCCCCGGCCAGGACCGTCAGTTCGTGGTTTCCGATTTCTCTGCCCAGATTGCGGCCATTGAGAAAGGGTTGCGGGAGCCCGTGCTGCGCGTGGGCAATCTCTCGGCGGTACGTGATTTTACCGACGTGCACGAGGCGGTGCGCTTCCTGGCCGTGATCGCCGGCCGCGGCGAAGCCGGACAAATTTACAATCTGGGCTCCGGCCGGCCGCGCTCCATTCAGCAGATCCTGGATACGCTGATCTCGCTGTCCCGAACGTCCATCCGCCTGGAGATGGATCAGGAGAAATTCCGCCCGCTGGACGCTCCGGTCATTGTCGCCGACTGCGGCCGGGTGCGCAAAAAATTCGGCCTGCAGGCGCAGATTCCCCTCGAGCAGACCCTGGAAGAGGTGCTCGAATACTGGCGCCGCATGCCCGTTTAAGAATGGCAGCCGCAAACGTGCTGGTAATCAAGATCGCCGCCATGGGCGATTTCCTGATGGCCACGCCTGCGCTGCGCGCGCTCAAACAGAGCCCCCAGGTCTTACGGCTGATACTGCTCGCCGGCCAGTCGCTCCGGCCGGTGGTCGAGCGCAACCGCAGCCTGGACCGCGTGATCTACCTCGACGACGCGCTCATTTACCACGGTTCTTTCTTCCAGAAGGCGCGCGAGGTCTGGCGGGTGGCGCGGCTGCTGCGCCGGGAAAAGATCGCCGTCGGCTTCAACTTCCATCGCGACTGGCGTTTCGGCCTCATCCTGTTTCTGGCCGGGATCCCGCGGCGCATCGGTTTCCGCCGCGGCCGCAAATCCTGGTTGCTCACCGAGGCGGTGGCGGCTGAGGGAATCAACCACGAGATTTTCCAGTACTGCTGGCTGTTGCGCGCGCTGAACATTGTCTGCTTTGATTTCCGGATGGAGTTCGTCCTGGCCGAGGAAGACCTTCTGGCCATGCGGCGGAAATTTCTGAAACCGCCGGGATTGAAAGAATTTGTCGCTCTGGCGCCGGGCGGCGCCGCCAATGTCAAGGAAAAAATGGAGAGCCGGCGCTGGCCGGCCGTCCGTTACGGCGAGCTGGCGGAAAAACTTTTGCAAGCGGGCAAAAAGGTGATCATCATCGGCGGCGAGCAGGACCGGCCCATCGGCCAGACGATCAGCGGCCGCAACCCGGATGTCATCGATTTGACCGGCCGAACCTTGCTGGTGGAAGCGGCCGGTCTGCTCAAACTGGCGCGGGTGGTGGTGTGCAACGATTCCGGCCTGATGCACCTGGCCGAAGCCGCGGGCGGCCGCATTATCTCGCTTTTCGGCCCCACCCGTCCGGAGGAGAAGAAACCGCTGAGCGACGGCAACGTGACGCTCTGGAAAGGGGAAAAACTGGAGTGCGCGCCCTGCTATAAAGAGGGCCGCTTCCCGGCCTGCGACCGGGTGCGCTGTCTGGAAGCGATCACGGTCGCGGAGGTTTTCGACCAGGTGCAGCGTTTCCTGGACTGACGAACGCTCCATTCGGAAAGGGCTCGCTCAGGCCGGTCAGCGCTTCACTGATTTCCCATAACCTTGTGGCGGTTTCTTGGTCTTCGGGCCCGAAAGGAAATTGTACCGGCCGGCTGTGGGCAAAGAGCCTGCCGCTCACTCCTGCGGCTGCGGAAGAGGAAGCGAGAAAAACGCTGGTCGGACACTCGGCATGGAGAAAAGGCTGGCCAATTCGGGCCCACACTTTCAGCGGCCAGGGCAGGTGGCGGTCCAGATTGGATTTGATCAGTCCCGGATAAAAGGCGTTGGCCGTGACGGTGCTGCCCTGCAGGCGGCGGGCCAGTTCGAAGGTGAAGTAAACGCGGGCCAGGGCCGCCTGCACGGCGACCTTCACGCCGTTGTATTTTTTTTCCATTTGCAGATCATCCAGGTTGATGCGGCCGCGGCGCAGGACCCCGGGCCCGCCGGCCACGGTGATCACCCGCGCCGGTGCGCTGCGCAGGAGCATGTCCAGGAGCAGCCGGGTCAGCAGGAAATGGCAGAGATAGTCGCTGGCCAGCGTGGTTTCAATGGACTCGGAGGTCAGGCTGCGCCGCAGCATCAGGATTCCGGCGCAGTTGGCCAGGATGTCCAGCCGGTCGACGCGCCGCTGGACGCTGGCGGCCAGGCGCCGGACCTCCGCTTGCAGGGAGAGGTCGGCCAGCAGGAGTTCGACTTCGGAATTGCCGCTTTTTTTCTCAATCTCGTCCAGCGCTTCCTGGCCGTGCTGCGGGTTGCGGCCGACAATCATCACCTGGGCGCCCAGCCGGGCCAGGCCCAGGGCGGTGGCCCTGCCCACTCCCGAGGTGCCGCCGGTAATCAGGCACACCTTGTTTTTCAGGCTTTCCGGCATTGTCCCTCTTGCCGCTGTCGTGCTGGGGCGATCAGCGCCAGCTTCTCGGCGCGGCGCAGCCCCTTGATCTCGCTCTCGCGTTTCAGGGCCTGGGAACGATTCTTCGTCCTTTGCTGCCAGACCAGCTTCAGCGGCCGGCGGCCGCGGGTGTAGCGGGCAGCCCGGGCAGCGCCGCTGCTGTGCTCGGCCAGCCGCTTCTTCAGATTGCGGGCGATGCCCGTGTACAACGTGCTGTCCGCGCAGCGGAGGATGTAAACGACCCAGCCCATAGCCATGGTCTGCTCTTCAAACCCAGGTTCATTGTAATCCGCAGCCAGGCGGTTTGCAATTTTTTATTTCCGCTTGGTGTAAAATAGGGGCCAGGAGGATAAGGAATGAGAAAGCCGGGGGTGTTCATCTTTTGCTTGTTTGCACTGGTCATCATCGGCCAGGCGGCCGAACAGACGCAGCCAGCCGGAATTCTGTATCCCATTTTTCCCAACGGCAAGCACGGTTATATTGACAAGGCCGGGCAAGTGGTCATCCAGCCGCAGTTTGCCGGCGCGGCCCACTATTTCTCGGAGGGTTTGGCGTCGGTGGAGGTTGACGGCAAATGGGGCTACATCAACGCCAAGGGCGCCATGATCATCAAGCCCCAATTCGACGAGGCTTGGGTCTTTTCGGAAGGGCTGGCTCCGGTGCGCGTTGGCGAGAAATGGGGTTTTATCGACAAGCAGGGGGCCCTGCTCATAGAGGCGAAATTCAAAAGAGTCATGCCCTTCTCGGCCGGGTTGGCCGCTGTCAATGTGGGGGACAAATACGGCTATATCGACAAGACCGGCAAAACAGTCATTGAGCTGAAATTCGAATGGGCCTGCCCGTTTGCCGAAGGGCTGGCCGCAGTGCAGAGCGGCGGCAAAACGGGCTTCATCGACAAGACCGGCAAGGTCGTTATCGCCCTGCAATTTACCGACGCGCGCTGCGATTTTGACCTGCCGGATCGTCCGCGCGGGTTTGCCGAAGGCCTGGCCCTGGTGATGGCCGGCGACAAGTGGAGCTACATCGACAAGACGGGCAACCGGATCATCCAGACGCAGTTTGACATGGCCAATTTCTTTTCCGAGGGGCTGGCCGCGGTTATGGTCGAAGGGAAGATGGCCTACATCGACAAGAAAGGCACAGTGGCCATCAAACCGCAATTTGCTGAAGCGAATGATTTCAGCAACGGGCTGGCCGCGGTGCAGATCAACCACAAGTGGGGCTTTATTGATAAGCAGGGAAAAGTCGTTATCCCGCTGCAATACAACCGCGCGGAAAATTTTTATCAGGGCCTGGCCCTGGTGCAGATCGAGGGCAAACTGGCCTATATCGATACCAAGGGCAAGATAATCTGGGGGCCGGCGGACTGACGGATTCAGCGCAGCCGGGACAGTTGCTGTCCGGCGCTGACCAGGCTGACGTTCAGGCTCGAGCGCCTTGGCAAACTCCGCCCGGGCCGCCTCTTTTTTTCCCAGACCCAGCAGCCCGAGGCCGCGCAAAAAATGGGCCTGAGCCTGGAACTGACGTGCCGACTGCTTTTCTCCGAACTTTTCGAAAAAATCGAGAGCGGGCGCTGCGGCCAGTCTCTGCTCGGCGAAGCGGAGCAGGCCGGAAAACGTATCCTGCGCCTCTGTCTCCCGGCCCAGTTTTTGCAGGGCCAGGGCCCGGTAGTAGCTCTCCTCGGACCAGTCCTGGCCGAAACCGGCCGCTTTCCGGTAACTCTCCCCGGCCTCCTGACTCTGGCCCAATGCCTCCCGCGCTCTGCCGATCCAGTAAAAAATTTGCGCCGAGCCGGCTCCGGAAGACGGTGCGGCCACTTCCAGGTTGTCCGGGTAGGTCAGGGCGGTGGCAAAATCGTTGAGGGCCGACCGATAGTTTCCCTTCTGCATATGGCGCTGCCCGCGCAGCATCAGGGCCTCGACAAAGAGCAGGTGAATTTCGCCGCCCCCCTCCCAGACGTGGAAGTGGTGTGAGCTCAGCAGGCGGATCGCCCGGTCGTAGGCGCCTGCCTGGATCAGCAGAGAAATTTCACGCGCCAGCGCGTCGTCGCGCCGGGCAACGGTCACCTGGTTCTTTTCCAATAGAGCCAGCCTCTTGAGCGGCGGCCTGTTGGCCGCCTCGCAGAACTGGTCCATTTCGAAATAGAGCCGCGGGTCCTGCGGATTGGCAGCAATCGCTTTCTCCATCCAGGCAATCGCCCGGGTCAGATCGTTGCGGGTGCGGGCGTAAGCCAGGCCCAGGTTGCGCAGGGGAACCGAGAAGCGGCCGTCCAGGCGCGCCGCTTTTTCCCATTCGCCGATCGCCCGGTCGGGCTGGAGGTCGAAGAGGAAATTTCCCAGATAATAGGGGGCGCGGCTGTCGGCTGGATTCTTCCGCTGGGCCCATTCCAATATGGGGATGCATTCGGCCTGAAAGGGGAAGCAGTAATCCGGGTTGGCCTGGGGCGCCAGCCGCAACCACTGCTGCGCTTGGTCCAGGTCGCCACTTTTTTCCGCGTAGTAGGCCAGATAGTAATAGACCAGTGGCAGGCCGCCGGCCCCTTTGGGGTTGCGGCTTGCCACCAGCCTGAGAACCTCGACCGCTTCGGGCCAGAACCCGGCGTTGCCGTAGCTCACGGCCAGCTCCAGGTAGTTGGCTGGAACATCGCGCATCAGTTTAGATAATTGCTGGCGAAGTTCCTGGGATTTTTCCGTCTGCCCCTGGCCGGAAAGCGCCAGGCAACGTTCATTCGCCGCCCAGAAATCGAGGGGATCGATGGCCAGCGCCTGGGCGGCAACCTGAGCGGATTCAGGCCAGCTGGCGAGTTTTCGCAAAATGGCCGCTTTCAGGTCCAGGGCCCGGGTGCTGAGCGAGGAGACCGTCAGCGCCTGGTTTACCTGCTCCAGGGCGTTTGGCCAATCGGTCTGGCAGCAGGCGAGTTCGGCCAGCTGATAAAAGGTGGCCGCCTGCCAGGCCGGGCTCCACGCCGCCCGGTTGAATGCCTCATCGGCTTCGCCGTTCCGGCCCAGGCTGCGCTGGGCCACTCCCAGGTAATACCAGGCTTCGGTGTCCTTGGGGCGGACGTGGTTTTGGCCGGAGCGGCGCACTGCCCGCTGCAGCTTCTCCTCGGCTGGCGCAAACAGCGCCCGCTTGAGATAGAGAATGCCGAGGGCCGTGTTGCTGCGGTAATCGTCCGGGTCGCGGCGCAGCGCCTCCTCGTAGTAGGGTACAGGTTCGAATGCGGGATTGTGCAGCTGCTCGAGCCGCAGGCCCGCAAGGTAAAGCTCCTCGTTTGTCTGGATATCTTTGGGCGGCGGCGGCGGAGCAACCGCTGCGGGAAGAGGCCGGGACTCTTTTTGCGGCGGCCGGTAAGTGAGCAGTTCGCGGTTCTCCGCGGTGCGCACGCGCAGCGTCAACTCCTCTTCGCGCGTGCCCGCGGGCAGGGCGATCTCCTTGCTATAGGGTTGGTCCGGGCCGATGCTGATCGTCTCTTCCGCGAGCGTGCGGTCGGCTACGAGCAGCGACACCCGAACTCCCGCGTGCGGCGCGGTGGCATTCAAACCGATGCGGGCGCGGTTTGCTTCCAGAATTTCCAGGTTGGCCGCCGCTTCGGCATTCGCCTCCTTGACCCCCCGCAAGCCGCGCAGCGGGTACCAGTATTGTCGGACCGTCTTGACCTCGCCGGGCTGCGACCAGCTGTAGTCGGGCTGATTGTCCGAGAAGGCACCGACCATCAGTTCGGCGTAGGGCCCGTCGGTTTCGGTCAGGATTTTTTCCCAGCGTTTGCCCTCGGATCCGGTGCCCCAGGTCCAGAGTTTTTTTCCGGGAACCTGATGGTGATCGGCCACAAGAGCGACCCCGGCGTCATGGCCGTGATCGTAGCCGGCCAGGAAATTCCCCAGCGAGTTCCAGGCGAAGAAGGAGGTGGGGGCCGCGTGGCTTTTCCACCAGCTGATGTCAACGCCCCGGCTGTAGTCTTGATGGTTGTAGATCTCGTGGGCAACGGGCCAGCGCGCGAACTGGTTCTTGCCGTGAAAGGTGGCGAATTCCGTATCGGGCGGGAAAAAAATCTGGTACTCCGGGGTGGCGTGAATCGCCGCGTTGGCCCAGCAGAGCAGGGAATAGGGCAGGGCGGTGCGATTGAACATCTTGATCGTCACTTCGATCAAGGAACGGTCCGGATAGAGGGTCAGGCCGACCAGCCACTTGCTGCGGTGGCGCAGCTCGATTTCGCCCACCCAGACCGTGGCGCTGCCGTCCGGATTCTGCACCAGCGTGTGGTCCACGCTCAGGAAGGTGGTGGCACGGTGGTGGTGGGGAATGTTCCACTCCACGCCGCCGGAAATCCAGGCGCCGAGCATGCCGATCAGCGCCGGCTTGATCACGTGCTGGCGGTAGATGAAATCGTAGCCGTTCGTCTTGTCCTGGGCGGCGAAGAGCCGGCCGCCGATCTCCGGCAGCACGCATAATTTCAGGTAGCGATTTTCTAAATAAACGGCCTCATAGGCCCTGTCCAGGCGCTGGTCGCTCAAACGGTCGAGCAGGGGATAGGGATAGACGAGCCCCCGGGCTCCCTGGTAGGCCCGGCCGTTGTAAAAAATCGGGTTGGGTTCCGGCGCCTCCACCCGGTAGGTGGGGATGAGCAGCGGCTCCTGCCAGATGCGCACTCCTTCTTGGGCCCCCGGAATCGAATAAGGGAGAGCCAAGAGGCAGAACAGGAGCCAGAGCCCGGTGAGCGATTTCATTGAGTTTTTGCCGACCATCTGTCCCTCCTACGTGAGTTGATTTTGACGGAACCGGATCAATCCACCAGTTCCCGTTCGATCTGCTCCAGGGTTTTCCCTTTGGTCTCTGGTACGCGCAGGCGGATGAAGACGAAACCGGCGGCGCAGATGGCGGCGTAGAGCCAGAAGGTCTTGGCCGCTCCCAGCGAGGAGTTGAGCAGGGGGAAGGTGTAGGTGAGAACAAAACAGGCGCTCCAGAGCGCCGACACGGACACGGCCACGGCCGCGCCGCGGATGCGGTTGGGGAAGATTTCCGAGATCAGCACCCAGGTGACCGGTGCCAGCGAGAACGAGTAGCAGCCGATGGTGGCCAGCACGGGCAATACCACCATTGGTCCCTGCAATTGGAAGCGGTAGGCGAAGCCGATCAGGGTATGGAACACGGCGATGCCCGCGCACCCGACCAGCATCAGCAGCCGCCGGCCGAAACGATCCACCGTGCGGATGGCGATGAATGTGAAGAACAGCATCACCACCCCGGTGATGACGATGTTGAAGAGGATCGAGCTGATGCCGTAGCCGGCGGCGCGGAAAATTTCCTCGGCGTAATTGAAGATGACGTTGATCCCGCTCCACTGCTGGAGCACGGCCAGGGCGGCGCCGACGAGCAGGATCTTGACCATTTTCCGCTCCAGCAGGTCCTGGAAGCGGACGTGCTGGATTTCCTCGCTGGCCAGGGTCTGCTGGATGTCGCGCACCTGCGCCTCGGCATGCGCCGTGCCGCCGATGCGCGCCAGGATCTGGTGCGCCCGGCCGCTGCGGCCGTTTTTCACCAGCCAGCGGGGGCTCTCCGGTATGAACAGCGTACCGCCGAAGAAGACCAGCGCAGGCGCGGTCACCGCCGTGAACATCCACCTCCAGCCGAACTGGCCGTTCCAGGAGAGGCGGATCATTTCGGCGGTCGCGCCGGCCGGCACCCGGGCGGCGATCAGCCAGTTGACCACCTGCGCCAGCAGCACGCCGATGACGATGGTCAGCTGGTTGACCGCCACCAGCCGCCCGCGCATGTGCGCCGGAGCCACCTCGGCGATGTACATCGGCGAGAGGTTGGACGCCATGCCGATAGCCACGCCGCCGGCCATGCGCCAGAGGACGAACCAGGAGAACGCCGGCGCCCAGCCGGTCAGAACCGAGGAGAGGGCAAACAGGGCCGCCGCTGCCAGCAGCAGCCGTTTGCGGCCGAGCCGGTCGCTCAGCGCGCCGGAGATCAGCGACCCGAGCAGGCACCCCAGCAGGGCGCAACTGTTGGCCCAGCCTCGCTGCGCTTCGCCGGTCAGCGAAAAGAACTTTTCGAAAAACGGCTTGGCGCCGCCGATGACCACCCAGTCGTACCCGAAGAGCAGTCCGCCCAGGGCCGCCACCAGCGAAATGGTCCAGATGTAGGTCAGGTTGTAGCTGGCGGCGGATGTCGTTTCAGCGTCCGGCAAATTCCCTGCGCTCATGCGTTTACTCCTGCTCCGGTTTTTCCTTGCCCGCCCGCGTCTGGGCCAGGGCAAACAGCAATAGCGACAGCAGCACGTAGGCGGCGCTGAACTGGTAGGGAATCTGGCGGGCCGGGGCGGCGAGGGTCCAGGGGAGATAGATGTTGCCGTCGGGCAGGGCCGAGTGGATGATGCCGAAAAAGGTCAGCAGCGCGCAAATCAGCAAATAAAGCGCCGCCGTTTTGATCTGCCGGTCCACCAGCTTGGCCAGGAATCCCCCCCACAACATGGCCGTCAGGATGAAGCCGTTGCCCAGCGCCACGGTGACCAATACCTCCGGGAGGCTCTTGCCCTGGGCCACCATCAGGGTGTTGAAGTTGGCCAGGGGAACCAGTTTGGGATCGGCGAGCTTGATCTGCAGGAGCCTGGCGATGTTCGGCAGATAGGCGAAGGCCACGGCCGGAGCGTGGCGCGCCGGGCAGGCGAGAAACGCCTGGGACATGATGTCCAGGGCCACGAAAACGAGGATGGGTGCAATAACCGCCCGGGGAATCAGCTCGACGATATAGCCCACATAACCGAATATGCCTCCCAGCCCGATGAAGATGGCGGTCAGCAGGGTGTAGCCGACCCGGCTGCCCATGTGCTTGTAGGCGGGTTGTCCGATGTAGGGGGTCGACTGGGCCACGCCGCCGCAGAGGCCGGCCAGCAGGGTGGCCAACGCCTCGGTGAGCAGGATGTCCCGCGTCTTGAAATCGTCGCCGGCCGCGCGGGCGCTCTCGGTCACATCGATGCCGCCCACCACGGTGAGAATGCCGAAGGGAATGGCGATGGGCAGGAAGCGGAGCGCGGCGGCGACTCCTTTGAAGAAACCGAGGGTGGGGACGGGGAACCCGAAGTGCAGGGCGGCCGTGGGAGCCGAGTAGGTTCCGCCAATCAGCCCGAGCGGCCCGAGCAGGTAATAGAGCACGGTGCCGCCCGCCACCGCGGCCAGAACGCCGGGGAAATTCCTGGGCAGCTTGATGTGGGCCACCAGCGTGTAGAGCACCAGACCCAGCGCCAGCAGTCCCACCAGGGGCATGCCGAAAATCTCGACGATGGGAATGAAGCCGATCAGGGCCAGGGCGATTCCGGCCAGCGAACCCAGCAGCCCGGCCCGGGGAATGACCTTTTGCACCCACTTGCCGATGAAAGAGAAAATGATTTTAACGATGCCGATGATCACCATGGTGGCCATGCCCAGGTACCAGGTCATCATGGCGGCATCGTGCTCCGGCAGCCCTTTGGCCTTGAAGGCGAGGAAGGCCGGTCCGAGCACGGCCACGGCGATGCCGATGGTCGATGGTGTGTCCAGCCCCAGGGGCATGGCCGTGACCAGGGGGTTGCGGGTTTTCTTGGCCAGGCGCACGGCCATCCAGGTGTAGACGAGGTCTCCGAAAAGCACCCCGAAGGCGGTACCGGGAAACATTTTCTTGTAGACCACGTCCGCGGGAAAGCGGAAAGCGAAGATCAGAATCCCGGCCAGGAAGGAGAGCACGGTCATGTTGTCGAACATCAGCCCCAGGAAACCGTTGATGTCTCCCACCACGAACCACTTGAAGGGCTGAGTTTCGCGCTGGGTCGCGGCGCTTGAATTAAGCATGGAATCTCCTTTTAAGCTCCTATGCCAAGGTGAATCTGGCGCGCATCGGTCATCCTAACTTTTCATCGAATTGCTGTCAAGACGATTGATTTGCACCCAGGGATACAGTTCGAAATTGAAAATCAAAGTTTGATATATAACTATTATAGTTATAATTATGCTAATTCTGTAATTTAAATATGGCCGCAGCTGAAAAATTATGCAATTTTTAGCGAACAATTTTGTTTAAACGATGTATAATAACAAGCTAAGGAGAACGTATGCGTAAAACAATTTCAACGTTTGTGCTGTTTTGTATGGTTTTTGCTTTTACCGCCCTGTTTGCCGCTGACGTCAATGTCACCGGCACTTGGAAGATGACCTTTACCGGTCCCCAGGGCGAGATGACCCGCGATTATGTCATGGCCCAGCAGGGCGAGAAGCTTACCCTCACCTGGAAAGGCCGCAACGGTGAAGACCAGACGGCCGAGGGCACGGTTAAGGGCAACGAAATCCAGTGGTCCTTCACCCGCCAGACCCAGATGGGCGAGATGACCATGACCTACAAGGGCACTGTCGAGGGCAACACCATGAAGGGCGACGTGACGACCCCTCGTGGCACCAACCCCTGGAAGGCTGAAAAAGTCGAAACCAAGTAATCCCCCCACCTCTTTAAAGCAACGGCCGCCGTTTTATGGCGGCCGTTGCATTTTTAACCTTTTTCGTCCCCTTTTTCTTGCGGAACGGTCCTGTTTCGCGATTTCTGATTCAGCAAAAAAACTTTGTCAAAACGCCTAATTATTGCAAAAAGATTGATTTCCCTGTTATGCTATTGCTCAAGTAGATGATGCGGATGGGAAAGAATATATGATCGGGCGCAAGATGATCCAGCGAGCGGGTGGACGGTTCTTTCTCCTTATCTTCTTTCTCGCTGCGAGCGTCGCCTGCGCCGGACAGCCGTTGAATCGCCAGCAAGCCTGGGAAAGGGTGAAAAAAAACTTGTTCGCTGCGGGGGAGATCAAAGCGGCGGTCTATGTCTCCCGCACGCCACTGGCCGGCGGGAGCGAGATTCGCAGCTGGATCCGAACGTTCAAGGTTCCTCAGGAGATGGCCGGCGCCTGGTTTTTTTTCATTGATGACGCACCGCAGGCGAACTGGGAGCATCCCTGCCGCTATGTGTTCGTGGATACGGCCACGGGCGTTTTGAAAGTGATCAACGCCGCCACCCCTGTGGCTGATCCGGGGAAGATGGATAAAATCTTCCCTGTAGATAAATAGCTGCTTGCAAGGAGGTAAGCAACCATGAAGAGAAACGGGAAGCTGGTTTTTGTGAGCCTTTTCGCTTTGGCCCTGGCTCTATTTTTCCTTCTGCCCATGGTGGGACAGTCAGGAGGAGCAATCAGCATGGACCAGGCCAGGAACAAACTGGTCAATGAGCTGTACCGGGGGAATCTGGGCAACCTGCCGCTGTTTGGCGCCTCTCAGGTGAAGTTGCGCGGAGCCAAGATCGGGGACTGGAGAAATCCCGCCCGCTTGAGCGTGGACAACGACTCCTGGTTTTTCTTTGTCGACGAACAACCCGGCGCCAACTGGGAGCACAAGGCCAAATACGTGCTGGTGGACAAGGTCAGCGGGGCCCTGCGCAGCATCCCGGTGAACACGCCTCCGCGCGAGGTGCTTCAGCTTCAGGCCTTGAATCCGGCAGCCAGCAGCCAGCTGGCCGTATTGAAAACGAATTTCCAGATACACAACCGGGCCGTGGCCCTGCCGGTATTCCGGCTGGTGCGCCAGAAGGTCTATGCCGTTCTGGTGAGCGGCGGCTGGGACCCGGCCTACAACTACGGCCGCTACTGGAATGACCTCTCCTTCATTTACAAGGCGCTGAAACAGAAGTACGGCTACACCGACGCGCAGATCATCGTTCTCTATGCCACCGGCACGCACAGTCCCAACGGCGATCTGGACGGGGACGGGGTGAACGACATCGATTACGCGGCCACCAAGGCCAATCTCACCACGGTGATGAATTTCGTCAAGAGCAACATCGGCAGCGACGGCAAATTTTTCTTCTATTCCACCAACCACGGCGGCCAGCAGGAAGATGGCACCAACAAGGCAGTGCTCTATCTGTGGGGAGAATTTATCCGCGATGACGAGTTCGCCGCGCTCACCAAAGGCCTGGTCTGCGGCGAGGCGATCTACGTCATGGAACAGTGCTTCAGTGGCGGCATGGTCGACAACATCCTGGCCCAGCAGCCCTATCCCTGCACCCAGCCCAAGGTCTGCATCATGACCGCGGCCAATTACAACGAACCTTCCTGGGGCTGCGACACCGAAGGTCCATACGACGAATATGTCTATTACTGGACAGCGGCGGTGTTCGGCAAGACGCCCAGCGGCGCGGCGGTCAACGCCGACACCAACGGCGACGGCAAGGTGAGCATGGACGAAGCCCATGCGTATGCCAAGAGCCATGACAACCGGAACGAGCATCCGACCAGCGGCTCCTGCGTCACCGTGGGCTGCCAGGCCACCTTGCAACCCTTCATTTTGCTTGTGCCCATTAAACGGTAGCGGGAGGCAGAGGCTTCGCTAACTTTTTAATTTTCGGCAAGAAGCCGCCGCAGCCTGAGAAGGGTGCGAACCGGGCCGGCGGCTCCTTCCAGGGCGACAATACTGACTCTTGAAGTTGCGGGTGATTTTCCTGATAATGTGACCGATGACCGCAAAGGAAAGGATGATGCTGGCCCTCAACCGCGAGAAGCCGGACCGGCTGCCCGTGTCCATCCATCAGTGGCAGGCTTACCATTTGGACACCTACCTGAACGGCATGTCCGACCTGGAGGCGTTCCGGTTCTGCGGCCTTGACGCCCAGATCCAGTATTTCCAGGAGATGGGCCAGTTCTGGCTGGCGGACGCCGACTTCAGCCGCTTCAACACCCCGGCGTGGCGCGACGAGCCGCGAGTCATTTCCTCCGATCCCGACCAGCGCGTCGTGCACCACACGGTGCGCACACCAGAGGGCGCGCTGACCTACAAGACCGCCGGCGACCGCAAGACCACCTGGATCACCGAATACCTGCTCAAGCGGGATGAAGATATTCATTTGCTTGAAAAATACATGCCCGTTCCCAGGCTGCAGCTGGAACCGGTGGCCCGGCGCTACGCCGAGGTGGGCGACAGCGGCATCCTGCGCGGTTTCGTCTGGGGCGATCAGGCCGGCTGCTGGCAGCACGCCGCCTGCCTGCTGGACATCGGTGAGCTGATCATGGCCGCGCTGGAAAAGCCGCTCTGGGTGCACGAGCTTTTGCGCATCCTGCTGGAAAAAAAGCTGCAGTTCATCGAATCCCTGAAAGGAGCGAAGTTCGATCTGATCGAGACCGGCGGCGGCGCGGCCTCTTCGACCGTGGTCTCGCCGGCACTGCACGCCGAGTTCTGCCTGCCCTATGACCGGCAGATGCACCAGGCCCTGCACCGGCTGGGTTTCAAGGTGACCTACCACACCTGCGGCGGCACCAAAGGCATCGAGGAGCAGATTCTGGCCAACGGCGCCGACGTGTCGGAAACGCTGGCCCCCGTCAGCGTCGGCGGCAATCAGGAGCCCTGGGAGTTCAAGCGCAAGGTCGGCAACCGCATCGCCCTGATCGGCGGCGTGGACCAGAACAACATGCTCACCACCGGCAGCGTTGCCGACATCTGCCGGGCCGTGCGCCGGCTCTTTGAGTCGGTCGGAGCCGACGGCGGTTACATCTGCTCGGCTTCCGACCATTTCTTCGAGACGCCGCTGGCCAATCTCAAAGCTTTCGCTGCCGCGGCCCGAGAGTGCGTCTACTGAGCTGAAACAACGCTCCGCTCTTGGAGCGTTTTACTCTTTTTTGATTTTTTGGACGATCTTTCCGCTATGCTTGTCCTTGAGAATCAATTTTATTTTCCCGTCCGGCATGCGCTCTTCCTTGATCCGCACGAGCTTTTCATCCGCGCTCGTGCGTCCGGCCGCCCCCTTCACCATCCCCGCTGATGCCTGCCAGCGCTCGAGCCGGACCGGCTCCCATTGCCTGGAGGCGGCGGACTTGTAGCAGGCATCGATGACGGCGTTCACCACATAGCCGTCGAGAAACGTTTCCCTGGGCTGGCGCCCTTCGTCCAGGGCGTCGAACATGTCGGCGAACATGTGCATGTACCCCAGCTCATGCACTTCGTCGCCGACCGGAAAGAGCCAGCCCCTGTCGCCTTCGGCCTTTTCCGCTACGTAGCCTCGCTGGCCGACAGCGGTGAACAATTCGAAGCCGGTGCGCAGGAAATGATCGAGCCAGATCGTGCCTTCCGTGCCGGCCACCTCGTCGCGCAAATCCATGCCGCCGCGGAATGTCCAGCTCACTTCGAACTGGCCGATGGCCCGGTTTTCGAAACGGATCAGGCCGATGCCGGAGTCCTCGGCAGCAATGGGATGGACCAGGGTGTCGGCCGTGCACATGACTTCAACGGGCCTGACCTCTTTGCCGATAAAATTACGGATGATCTCGATGCAGTGGCAGCCCATGTCGATAATGGCCCCGCCGCCCGCGATTTCTTTATCCCAGAACCAGGCGCTGTGCGGGCCGGGGTGGGTTTCACGCGAGCGCACCCAGAGGATCTTCCCCAGCGCCCCGTTTTTGACCGAGGCCAGGGATTTCAGGGTTTTGGGGGTGTAAACCAGGTCTTCCAGATACCCGGCAAAGATCCCGGCTTTTTCAACAATCTGCAGGATTTCCAGGGCCTCGGCCGCGCTCCGGCCCAGCGGCTTGGTGCACAGGACGGCCTTGCCCGCCTGGGCAGCCAGCAGCACCGCTTGTTTATGCAAATTGTTCGGAAGTCCGACGATCACCAGGTCGGTCTCCGGGTCGACGATGGCCTGGGCCATGTCGGCCGTCCATTTCGGGATTGCCCACTTCCTGGCGAAGGCTTCGGCCTCGTCCTGGGTGAGGGCGCAGACCGTGTGAATGCGGTCGCGGCTCCGCTGCCCGTGGATGGCCATCGTGTAAAAGGTGCCGATTAGGCCGGCGCCCAGCAGGGTGATTTGGCGGGATTGGCTCATGATGGCTCCATTTCCAATTCGTCCGCACCTATTCATAGCGGACTGCGAAATATTTTTCAACTGTTTTCTCCCTTTTGACCCTTTCCCCTTTTCTTAATATAATGGCGAGTGGAGCGAGTGAAATGAAAAGGGAACGGATCCAGCGGACAGCCTCCGAGATGGCCATGATCGCCGGCATAGCCATCCTCCTTGGACTGGGCCATTATTTTTTTTCCGGGAGCCCTCTCCCCCTGTTCCGCTCCTTCCAGGTAGAGACCGTTCCCCCTTTTTCCGAAGTGGACGCCGACATGGTTGAGCAGCTCCGCCGTGACCCGGTGACCGTGGTGGTCGACGCCCGGCCCACCGCGCTGTTCGGACGGGGGCACATCCCGGAAGCGCTCAGTCTTCCCGTATCTGAGTTTGCATCCGGTTTTGCTTCCCTGCGCGAACGGATCCTGGCCGGCCGCACGGTGATCGTTTACTGCAGCGGCCTTTCCTGTACCGACTCCCTGCAACTGGCTGCCAACCTTTTCCGCAGTGGCTGCCGGAACATCCTTGTTTTCCGAGGCGGAATGGAAGAGTGGCAGAGGGGAAACCATGAACTGGAGCGGTAAAATCGGGACTTGGCTGAGCTCCCGACCCATTCAGCTCCTCTGCCGGCTGACCCTGGGAACCCTATTCGTGTACGCCTCGCTCGACAAGATCGTCCGCCCCCGGGAGTTTGCCCTCATCCTGACCAATTACCGCTTGCTTCCCTCCATCCTTGTTCCGGGCGTGGCCCTTTTTCTCCCCTGGCTGGAGCTCACGGCTGGATTCTTCCTCATCAGCGGCCTGTATGCGCGGAGTGCCGCGCTTTGGCTTTCCGGACTCCTGATGCTTTTCATGCTGATCCTGGGGATCAGCGCGCTGCGCGGCCTGAATTTCGACTGCGGCTGCTTCTCAACGCTGGGTGGGGAGCCCGAACCTCCGCTGCTTTTCGTATTGCGGGATCTACTTTTTCTCGTTCTCGGAGCGGTGGTGGTCGTGTTCGGCAAAAAGGGGGAAGACCCGGTTCCGGATTGTAAAAAATAGTCTCTTCGTGTTATCTTCATCTCTTTTCCCAAACGAGGAGGTCCGCATGCATGGACGCATCGTGCGGTTCTGTCCGCGGTTTCTTGCCTGGCTGGGGTGTTTCCTGTTTCTGACCTCATTCTTCATGACCGCCGTGGAGGCCCCGATCCTCACGCCCAAGCCCGGGCCGGCGCCGCGCATCAACGGCGCCAAGGTCTTCGGGGTGCGGCCCAGCTCGCCTTTTTTGTTTACTATCGCGGCAACCGGCGAACGGCCGCTGCGCTTTGCCGCGGAAAACCTGCCGGCCGGTCTGATACTCGATGCGCAGAGCGGCCAGATCAGCGGCAGCCTGGAAAAGTCCGGCGAATACCGGGTGGTACTGAGTGCGATCAACCGCCACGGCCGGGCGCAACGTCCGCTTTGCATTGTCTGCGGCGAACGGCTGGCCTTGACCCCGCACCTGGGCTGGAACAGCTGGTATGTCTGGGAAAACCATGTCAGCGACGCCATCATCCGCGCCGCAGCCGAGGCCATGGTCACCAGCGGCCTGAAAGACCACGGCTACATGTACGTCAACATCGACGACTGCTGGGCGGTCAAGCCGGGCAGCAGCGATTCAGCGCTTGCAGGCGAACCGCGCGACAGCCAGGGCCGGGTCAACGCCAACCGGCGCTTCCCAGACATGAAGGCCCTCACCGCTTACATCCATGCGCTGGGCCTGAAAGCCGGGATTTACACCTCGCCCGGGGAGCAGACCTGCGCCGGTCATGTGGGCGCCTACGGCCACGAGGAGCAGGACGTGCGGCGCTTTGTGGAATGGGGATTCGATTTCTTGAAATACGACTGGTGCTCCTACGACCGGATCGCCAGGGACAAGAGCCGCCAGGAGCTGCAGAAGCCCTACCGGCTGATCAGCGAAATCCTGCGGCGGCAGCCGCGCGACATCGTGCTCAACCTCTGCCAGTACGGCCTGGGCGATGTCTGGGAGTGGGGGAGGGAAGTTGGCGGCAACAGCTGGCGCACGGCCGGCGACCTGGGAGGCAGCTTTGAGGGAATCGGCGCGGCGCTGTTTCGCGACGGCTTTGATCTCTACGCAGAAAAAAATCTTCAGCGCTTCGGCGGGCCGGGAGCTTGGAACGATCCGGATTACCTGCTGCTTGGCTATTTGAGCAACTGGCAGGGCCAGACCGTGCCCACCCCGCTCACCCCCAGCGAACAGTACAGCCATGTGTCGCTCTGGTCGCTGCTGGCCGCCCCGCTGATTTTCAGCGGCGATATCACCCGGCTCGACGATTTCACCTTCAACCTGCTGGCCAACGACGAGGTGATCGAGGTGGACCAGGACCCGCTGGGCAAACCGGGCCGGCGCCTGGCCAAGGAGGGCGGCCTGGAGGTCTGGGCCCGGGAGCTGGAGGACGGCTCGCTGGCAGTGGGCCTTTTCAACCGCGGCGAAACAGAGGCGCGGGTGACCGCCCGCTGGGCCGATCTCGGCTTAAGCGGCAGGCAGCGGGTGCGCGACCTCTGGCGCCAGAAAGATATCGGGGTGTTTGCCGATCAGTTTTCTGCGACGGTGGGCCGCCACGGCGTGACCCTGGTTCGTATCTGGCCTGCGGCAAATACCAATGCCATGCGCAGCGCAGCGGGAGCCAGCCCGGAATATATCGTGCAACGGGCGGCGCGCCTCGCGCCGTCGGCCCCCCAGCTGGCCTGGCAGGAGCGGGAGTTCATCGCCTTCACCCATTTCGGCATGAACACCTTTACCGACCGCGAGTGGGGTCAGGGAACCGAGAGTCCTTCCCTTTTCAACCCCGGCGCCTTCGACGCCCGGCAGTGGGCCCGCGTGTGCAAGCAGGCCGGAATGCGCATGATCATCGTCACCGCCAAGCACCACGACGGCTTCTGCCTCTGGCCCAGCCGCTACACCGAGCACAGCGTTAAAAACAGCCCCTGGCGCAACGGCAAGGGCGACGTGGTGGGCGAGCTGGCCGAAGCCTGCCACCGCGAGGGTTTGAAGTTCGGCGTCTATCTTTCGCCCTGGGACCGGCACGAGCCCAGCTATGGCGATTCGCCCAGGTACAACGAGCACTTCCGCAACCAATTGCGCGAGCTGCTGAGCAACTACGGCGAGGTGGCGGAGGTCTGGTTCGACGGCGCCTGCGACGAAGGGCCCAACGGCAAGCGCCAGGTCTACGACTGGGCCTCTTATTACCGGGTCGTGCGCGAGCTGCAGCCCCGGGCAGTGATCTTCGGCATGGGACCCGACCTGCGCTGGGTGGGAACCGAGTCCGGGTATGGCCGCGAAACCGAGTGGAGCGTGGTGCCGGTTGCATTGCAAGACGGGGTCTTGAATCCCGGCGTTTGGCCGGTTGACGAGCTGTTTGTCCCCGGCGACATGACCGGAGAAGACCTGGGCAGCCGCTTGAAGCTCACCGCGGCCCGGGCGCTGCTCTGGTATCCGGCCGAAACCGACGTTTCGATCCGTCCGGGCTGGTTCTATCACGCCGCCGAGGATGGCCAGGTCAAAAGCCCGCAGAAGCTGGTGGACATTTACTACAGTTCCGTGGGCCGCAACAGCGTGCTGCTGCTCAACATCCCGCCCGACCGGCGCGGCCTCATCCACGAGAACGACATCCGTAGCCTGCGCTCCATGCGCCGCATCCTGGACGAGACGTTCAGGATGAATCTCGCAGCCAGAGCCAGGGTGAAAACGTCCAGCGAACGCAGCGGTTTTGGCGCCCGGTCCGTGCTGGCTGGAGATAGGAGTTCCTACTGGACAACGGAAGAAGGCGTAGACTCGGCCTGGCTGGAATTCGACCTGGGCCGGGAATGTGTATTTGACCGCGCCTTGCTGCAGGAGCATATCGAATCCGGCCAGCGGGTGGAAAAGTTTTTACTGCAGGCGTTTGCGGACGGTGAATGGAAGAGCTTCGCTCAAGGAACCACGATCGGTTACAAACGGTTGCTGCGTTTCCCGGCCGTGACAGCCAAGCAGGTCAGGCTGGAGATCGAACAATCGCGATCCTGCCCGACCCTGGCCGCATTCGGCTTGTACAAGGCCTCGCCCCTTGAAACCGAGCCGAACAAGGGAGACTGAATTTAACGCTCGACGGGATGGATCTGCCAGTAGATGGCGTAGCGCTGGCCGAACAGCTTGTAAAAGGGAACCAGGGTAACGTCTTTGGGTTTTCCGGCGTTTAGCGTGCGGAATGTCAGGGGCTGGCCGGCCACGGGTTGGATCGAAGTCGCCAGGTCATCTCCTTTGAGGTAAAGTTCGGGAGCGGCCACCGGATCGCCCTCCGGTCCGTAGGGGCCGTAAACCTTCTCGTTGGTCAAACCTTCGCTACCCAGCTGGCCGACCAGAACCAGCGGCCCGAACATGATGGCCGCGATATCGGGAGCGTCGGGAAGGCGCTGCAGGTGCAGGCCCATGGGCAGGGCGATGTCGAGGCGGTCTCCGTTCTTCCAGGTCCGTTTCAGGACCAGGTAACTGCCGGGGCTGGCAAACGATTCCAGCGCCTTGCCGTTAAGCAAAACACGGCCGCCGGCTTCAACCCAAAAGGGGATGCGGACGCGCAGAACCAGCTCCGCCGGCTTGGAGACAGTGAAGACCAGGGCCGTTCCCTGCTCATCCGGGAAACGGGTCTCCTGGCGCAAACGAAACCCTTTTTCCGGCCAGTTCGAGCTCCGAAGCGATGAACAGGTTGACGTAGATGCCCTGGTCGTCGTGAAAGTAGATGGAGTCGCCGTACTTGGCGTGGTTCTCCATGCCCGTGCCCGTGCAGCACCAGAATGAGTCGTCGTGGGTCATGAAGGTCTTGTAGAAGCCGGAGCCCATGGGCACGTAATACATCATCATGCCGCTGGCAGGGTCCTGGGTGGGCAGGATGCCGTTGAACAGGGCCCGTTCGTAATAATCGACCAGGCGCGGGTCTGCCGTCCAGCCGAACAGGTGGCGGGTCAGCTTGAGCATGTTGTAGGTGCAGCAGGATTCATGGCTGTTGCGGCCCAGTTCGGAGGCGAACACGTAGGGCTCGCTGCGCCAGACCTCGTCGTTGCTGGTGCCGCCGGTGGCGTAGCTGCGGGCGCCGGTCACCTGCTTCCAGAAGAATTCGGCGATACGGCCTGTCGGCAGGTCGCCACTCATCTCGTATTCGCGGGCGCTGCCGATCATGTTGGGGATAAAGGAGTTGACGTGCAGCCCCTTGAGCCGGTCCTGATACTTGGCCAGCGGTTCGGTGTAGCCCTTTTCGTCGAAGCGCCGGGCCAGTTTCAAATAGTCCCCGTTTCCGGTCAGGGCGTAGAGGTTGGCGAGCACCTCGTTCATGCCGCCCTGCTCGGTGTGCTCGAGCATGCTTTCCATCTGGGCATCGTCCAGCCGGTCGCAGCGTTTCTTCACCCAGCCGGCCATGGCCTCGGCCACCTGCAGGGCCTGGCGATTGCCGCACCAGGCGTACATGTCGAGCAAACCGGCCATGATCTTGTGGATGGTGTAGTAGGGCGCCCAGACCCTCTGGGACGATTCGACGCGGTCGAAAAACTCCTCGGGGAAGGCGCTCAGGTAACCGGAGCGGTTGAGCGCCTGCTGGCACTTGGCCAGCTCGGCGACCAGGGCGTCGGCCTTGGCCTTGAGCTTTTCGTCGCCGCTGCCGGCGACCATCAGGGCGCAGGCGGAGAGGTAGTGCCCGAGCGAATGGCCGCGCAGCTCGCACTTGGGCTCCTCCCAGCCGCCGTAGGGGCGGGCCGTGGAGGGCAGGCCGGCGTTGACCCGGAAGTTGTGCAGCAGCCGGTCGGAGTCGAGTTCGTATAGATATTTCCGGTCGCGCTCCATGGCTTCGCGGAAAGGGCTGGCCAGCAGCCTGACCCGACGCAGGTCGAAGGGATAGGCCTGAATGGGGACGCCGGGTTTGACGGCGATGGCCGGGTAGGTGATATCGGTTCCGGCCGCAGTCGGTTCATTTTTTGTCGGTATTGCCAGCAGCAGGGCGGCCGCCATACTGAACAAGCAGATCAGGGAAATTGATTTTTTCGTCATGAGCTTCTCCTTTTTATTTGAAACATCCCAATTGGGGCCATTAGACCACACTCGTTGGTTAAAATTCAAACCAGCGGGTTGAACGTGTAGTTGATTGCCGTTACAATATGACGAGGAAGCCGAATGGTCTGGATTATTCACGGTGCTGCCGATACGGGTAAAACCGGGAAAATTGTTTCCCTTTATAATGAGATCGGGCAGGGAGATGGATTTGTGTCGGCCAAGGTATTTTCAGCGGAGCAAAAGTTCTTGGGCTATGACCTGATCCGGCTGGCCAACGGCCAGCGTTGCCCCTTCATCCGCCTGCGCCGGTTCCGGCCTGACGGCTGGGACGAATGTGTCCACCTGGGTCGGTTCAGCTTTTCCGGTCAGGGATTCACCTTTGCCGCTGCGATCGCCGAAGAGATCGGTAGGGAAAACATCCAGCCGGTGTTCATTGACGAGATCGGACCGCTGGAACTTCGCGGCCAAGGTTTTGCTTCGCTGCTGCGCCTGCTGCTGCAGACGAAAAAGGACCTCTATTTAAGCGTGCGCTGCAGCCTGGTCGACCGGGTGATCAAAACGTTTGGCCTGGAACAGGCCGTTGTCATCGATGTCTAGCGTGGCCCAGGCTCAGGCGTAAAGCCCCGCTGATTTCCGAGGCTTTGGTCACCCGCTTGATGGCGATGATGTAGGCCGCGATGCGCAGGCTGCAGCGGTACTCCTCGGCCACTTCCAGCACGTCGGCGAACGCTTTTTTGCTGATGCGCTGCAATTCATTGATCACCTGCTCCTGGGCCCAGTAGTAGCCGGTGCGGTTCTGGACCCATTCCAGGTAGGAGACCGTCACGCCGCCGGCGTGTATTCGCGGTGGTGCATGGAATAGGTATCCATGAACCAACCCATGATCTGGGGATTGGTGTTGACGTCGGGAGCCGGGATATCCTTGTCCGGTCCGAAGCACTCGATCAGGTCGGCGAAGTAGCGCCGGGAAAGCCGTTCCAGCTCGGCTTGGGAAAGGCGGGAAGGATCGACGATCTTGCGCGGCAGCTTGATCATGGCGATCTGGTTGGGCATCAGCTTGAGCAGCCCGGCCGTCTTGTTAAACTGCTTCAGGGCATTGTCAAACGCGGAAATGCCGCCTTTCCCCTGTTCGATGGACTCTTCCTTTTTTATCCTCTCCTGGAACTCCCTTTTGCTCTCTTTGCCCATGGCTCCTCCTGGCGGCCAAATTACCACAGCCGGGCCTGAGATACAATCGGCCTATGGCATATCGTCTGGCGCCATATTAAAATGAGGGGCGAGCAGGAGGCACGGATGGTATTCCCTCGGAAAAGAAACATGGCCGGCTGGGTGGCGCCGGCCGCACTGTTGATGGTTCAATCTTTTGGCGCCGGCGAAGGACCTCAGTATCATCGGTCTCCGGCCGACGCCCTCGCGGTGGCGCTGCGGCCGCCCATGGGTTGGAACAGCTACGACTGTTTCGGCATGCTGGCCACGGAAGCGGACGTCAAGGCCAACGCCGATTACCTGGCGCAGCACCTGAAAAAATTCGGCTGGGAATACGTGGTGGTCGATTACCTTTGGTATGCCGAAAACCTCACAGCCGACAATGTCCGGCAAAAAAATCCCCAGCAGAATATCGACGCCCATGGCCGGCTGATTCCCTCCACCGTGCTGCACCCTTCGTCGCGGGGAGGAAAGGGATTCAAGCCCCTGGCCGATTACGTGCACGCCCAGGGGCTCCAATTCGGCATCCACATCATGCGCGGCATACCCTGGCAGGCGGTTGAACAGAACACGCCCGTGCTGGGAACCGGGGTGGGAGCCCGGGCCATTGCCAATCCGGCCGACGGCTGTTCTTGGTACGCCGGCCTGTACGGGGTGGACGTTGGCAAGCCGGGCGGGCAGGAATATTATGATTCGCTTGTCCAGCTCTATGCCCAATGGGGGGTCGACTACATCAAGGCCGACGACATGGCCTATCCCTACCACGGTGACGAAATCGCGGCACTGAGCCGGGCCATAAAAAAAAGCGGCCGGCCGATCGTGCTCAGCCTTTCGCCCGGTCCCATGCCTCTGGAACGGGCCGCACACGTCAGGGGCCAGGCCAATCTCTGGCGCATTTCCGGCGATTTCTGGGACGAGTGGCCGAAAGTTCTCGAACAATTCAATCTCTGCCGCGCCTGGGCTCCGTTGATCGAGCCCGGCCACTGGCCCGATGCTGACATGCTACCCCTGGGCCGGCTGAGCATCCGCACCGACCTCAAGAACCAGAGCACGCGCTGGACCCGTCTGACCCGGGATGAGCAGATCACGGTCATGAGCTTGTGGAGCATCTTCCGTTCGCCGCTGATGGTCGGGGCCAATTTGCCCGACAACGATGCGTTTACCCTGTCTCTGCTGACCAACGAGGAGGTTCTGGCCGTGGACCAGGAGAGCTTGAACAATCGGGAGCTTCGGGCCAAAGACGGATTGAGCATTTGGGTCGCCGATGTCCCCGGTTCCAAAGACAAATATTTCGCCCTTTTCAACACCCGCGACGGCCAGGCTGCCGAGGTTTCAGTGAATTGGCCCGAGCTGGGGATGAAAGGCAAATGCCAGGTCCGCGATCTGTGGCTGAAAAGAATCTGGGAACGTTTGAAAACCGCTTCGCAGCCATTCTGCCGATCCATGGTGCAGGCCTCTACCTAGTCAAGTCCATTCATTAAAACAGGCTGATAATGTATAGAATGGTGGAATTTGCACGAATTTTATATTTTTTTGACAAAAATTGTCAAAGTTATTGACAAGCATATTTTTGGTGATAGGATTATGGCCTGTTTTTGATTTCTGGTCGTAGTAATTACGTTTATACATTTGTAACCTACATAGGCTAAAAAAAAGATGGCTGCCAGGCACATTCTCTCTCTGGTTCACGGCTGGGACACTGTCCGCTACGAGTGCTGAACACCCGAATCTCCGACCTGAAGCTGCGCATCGAAGATTCTCCCCTGGAGCCCTTGACTCGGCGGTTGCATAACGAACTGGAAGCCAAAGGGGTCCGCTTCAATCCCGGTTTTTACCTGACCGACGTCTGGGGCTGCCCGGATCAAGTGCCGATCATCGGCATCCCCTTTTATTTGGCCGATCCGCGCCTGCGCCGTCTTGAGGAGGAGCAGACCGGCGAGGTTGAAGACGCCAGCTCGATCATGATGCTGCTGCGCCATGAGGCGGGCCATGCGGTCAATTACGCCTACCGGCTCTGGAAAATGGCCGATTGGCGGGAGGTCTTTGGCGCCTTTACCGCTCCCTACCGCGACGCTTTCCGGCCCGACCGCCTGAGCCGCCTGTTCGTCCGTCATATCGATGCCTACCGCTACGGCCGGACCTACGCCCAGAAACACCCCGACGAGGATTTCGCCGAAACCTTCGCCGTCTGGCTGACCCCCCGTTCCGCCTGGCGGCGGCGCTACAAGCAGTGGCCGGCCCTGCAGAAGCTCCGCTACGTCGACCGGCTGATGAAAACCATCGGCAGCAAAATACCGCGGCGGCTGGGCCACCGACTTCTCCGGCCCGTGGAGTCGTTGCAGCTGTTGCTCGCCGACCATTACGGCCAGAAAGCCAAGCGCCTGCGCCGGGCGGCCCAGGGCTATGTGGATGACAAACTGCGCGAGGTGTTCCCGCCGGCCCGCGGCATGTACCTGGTTCCGGCGGCCCATCTGCTGCACCGCCACCACGGGGACCTGCTGCAACGCGTCTGCCGCTGGTCGGGTTTGGAAGAGGAGGAGGCGGAGACGATTCTAAAAAAACTGGAGAATCGCTCGGATGTGCTGGGGCTTCACTTCCGCCGCAGCCGCAGCGGCGAGAAAATCATGGATATCGTGGCCCTGGTGATTTCCCTGGCCATTGACTACGCCTACACCGGGCGCTTCACCGGCTGACGATCAGCGCTGCGTTTTGGCCGAGCGGTGGGGGAAGTAGAATATGGGCAGGTCGGCGTCGAAGGGGGTCCCTCCAGAGCCGCCTTGATGATTAACTGCAACAGTTGGGGATAGGCGATCCCCATGCGTTTGGCCGAGCGGGCCAGGCCGACGCCGGAATCGAGCAGCGGATTGCAGTTCACTTCCAGCACCCGCGGTACCCCCTCGAGGTCCAGGCGGATGTCCACCCGGCCGTAGCCCCAGCCGCCCACGGCCCGGAAGGCACGCACCGCCGTGTCGGAGATGTGAGCAGCGAGTTCGGGTTTGACCCGGGCCGGGCAAATGACGCGGATCTTGCGGTATTCGGTGGATGTCTCCATGAACTTGGCGGCGTAGGACATGATCGGGGGAATGCTCCGGGGCAGGCGGGAATAGTCGACCTCGGCCAAGGGCAGCACGCGCAGCTTTTTCCCGCCGATGATCCCCACGTTGAACTCGCGGCCAGGCAGGAAGTGCTGCACCAGCGCCGGCTGTTTGTAAACGGTCAGGATCTCGCGCACCTTGTCGCGCAGCGCCTTCTTGGTCTCGACCACCGACTGGCGGTCGACGCCGATGCCGGCGTGCTCCTGGCTGGGCTGGACGAAGAGCGGGAACTGCCACGCGTGCCTGTCCACGTCGCCGATGCGCTCGACCAGCGTGGTGTGGGGGGCAGGGATGCCGGCGCCCTGAAGCAGACTGGCGGACATGTACTTGTAGCGACTGAGTGCCAGTCCCACGGCGGGCGAACCCGTCAGCGGGAAACCCATGATTTTGACCAGCGCGGCCACGCGCATCTCGTAAAGGGCGCCGTGCACCACATCATCGTACTGGTTGAAGACCACGTCCGGTCGCAGACGCAGCAGTTTGCGCTGAAAGGCGGCCAGGTCATTGGCCAGCGGCACGATGCGCACATCGTGGCCCAGGGTGCGGATGGCGCGCGCCATGCGCCGCACCATCTGGCGCAGGTGCCAAACACCGCCGTGGTCGGCGCGCGATTCGGGAACGGTTTCGGCGAAGGCATTGAAAATCAGCGCGATGCGCAATTTCTTCATGCCCGCTCGCTGGCGTCCTTTTTTCCGCATGTCAACAAAATCATATTTCATTTCTTGTCAATCTTCAAGACGATGGCGCTGATTTTTTTCTGCAATGAAAAAATTGCAATCTTCATCCAATTGGATTATAAAATTGTTTCAGGAGGTCGACATGAAAAATCTACGCACCCGGATGGTCATAACGGTCATGGTGTTGATGACGGGAATGGTCGGCACTCTGCTCGCCCAGGAGCTGGCCCCGATCCAGCTTCCCAAGCCCCAGACCGATGGCGGCAAGCCGTTGATGCAGGCCCTCGGGCTGCGCGCCACCAGCCGCGCCTTTGCCCCCGACCCGCTGCCGCTGCAGACCCTTGCCAATTTTTTCTGGGCGGCCTGGGGGATCAACCGCCCGGAAACGAAGAAACGGACGGCGCCGTCGGCCATGAACTGGCAGGAGATCGACCTGTACGCGGTCATGGACAAGGGAGTATACGTCTATGACGCCGTCGCCCACGCGCTCCAGCCGGTGGTTGCCGGCGATTTCCGTGCCCTGACCGGTATGCAGGAGTTCGTTAGAGAGGCCCCGCTGACGCTCGTTTTTGTGGCCGATCTGAACCGTATGGGCAATGCGCCGAAGGAGACGAAGGAACCCTTCGCCTGGGCTGCAGCCGCTTTCATCGGCCAGAACGTGTACCTGTTCTGCGCTTCGGAAGGGCTGGCCACCGGGGTGCGGGCAAGAATCGACAAGCCCGCCCTGGCCAAAGCCATCAAGCTCGGCGAAAACCAGCTCATCATCTTCGCCATGACAGTCGGCTTCCCGAAGAAATAAGTTCTCTTGAAACCAGCGCGGCTGTTTTTTAGTTATCGGGGGTGTGCCCGTGGCGGTGCTCGAGCAGCCGATCAAAAAAAGCGAGATATTTTTGGGTGATTCTGGCAGCGGAGAAATCCTTCAAGACCCGTTCTCTGGCTGCCTCACCCATTGTTTTTCTCAATTCGGGGCTTTCAACCAATTTCCTTAAACAGGCGTACCATTCGTCCTCGCTGTAGGCAAAAAATCCGGTTTGACCATGTTTCAGGACCAGTCTATCCGCAGGGGACGGAGTGCAGATCACGGGCAATCCGGCCGCCATGTAACTGATGATCTTGGTAGCGGGTTTTCTCTGGGCATGGTGGTCTTCCAGCGGCTTGATTTCAACGGCGATGTCGCTGCGGACGAGCATTTTCTCCCAATTATGAATGGTCCAGATTTTGTATTCGCTGAATTTCTTTTTCCTGGGCAGCATGTTGGTGTGGTAAATAATCTTTATTTTCTTGTTTAGTTCCAGGGCGACTCTTTTTATTACGGGCTGCAGCAGCTGCATCCGGCTCTGATTTTCCGAGTATCCCTGCCAGATTATTTTTATTTCTCCGGGGGGCTTTTGCGAATAATCCTTTGTTTGGGTGTTGATGATCGGGTGCTCGATTAAAGAAAGGTGCTTCACCCAATTGCCAAAGTCGTCGATGTGCAGCGGGCTGGAAGCAATCAGGCCATCCAGCGCTTGAATAAAATCTTGGAGGTGCGCGTGGTTCTTGGCGTTCTCTTTCAGGTAAGGTCTGTCGACGATATCGTAAATGAGGATTTTCCCGACTTTTTTTAATTGGGCAATGATGGAGCTGTCTATCTCATCCACCTCCCTGACCATCACGAGTATGTCAAATTTAGGCATCTGTTGGGCATTGAGAAAAATGGAGGCGCAGTATTTTGCGCTGGCCTGATTGATGCCATTGACAATCGGATCGATCCTCCATTTCCGGACGTGCAAATCATCTTCCCCGCTGACGATCGGCCCGAAGCCGACTTTGATTTTCTGCGTGGTCCGTATTTCTTTTTCCAATTTTGCCAGCCACTCTTTATTTACCAAACTCACCCGGCGTAGGGATCTGAAAGGCAGCCGCCGTTCCGCAAGGCAAAACAGGGATTTTTTCAAGACCGTGATAAAAAATGTGTTTAGGCGTTCTATTTTTTTTAGCAAATTATTGTTGCCGTTTTCCCTGTTCGATGATTTTATCATAGACGGCAATCATCCGGCCTGCGATCGCATCCCAGGAATATTTTTCCCTGACTAAATTTCTGCCTCTGGCGCCCATCGCCTGGCAGAGGCCGGGATTTTCCAATAATTCCATCAGGCTTCCGGACAGCGCTTCAACATCCGTATCCACAATTCTGCCCACCCTGGCCTTTTCCACTTCCGGGAAGTTGCAGTGCCGGCTGATGACCACCGGCAGACCGCAGGCCATCGCTTCTAGGGTGGCGATACTGAAACCTTCGGAATAGGACGGCAGGGCAAATATGTCCGCTGCACCCCAGGCCGCTCTCTTTTCCAGGCCGACCAACATGCCGGTGAAAATGACTTGATCCATAACACCCAGATGTTGCAGCAGTTTTTCCAGCCTGACTCTGTATCCCCAGTTATCGGGCCCGACGATAAGCAAACGCAGATCGTTCCGCTTTTTCGCCATTCGGGCAAACGCCTGGGCCAGCACAGCGAGCCCTTTTGCCGCATGGATCCGGCCCATGAACAAAATCACCTTTTTGCCGGCCAGCTGCGGGTATGTTTTCCTGATCCATTCGATGTCCGCGGGGCCTGCAAACTCCCCGACATTGATTCCATTGGGGACAACGACGATGCGGGGATGAGCGACAAACTCGGCAATGTCGCGGGCTTCCTTTTCGGAAACGGCATGAATGGCGGCTGCGTTTCTTAGGATTTTTTTTTGAATCAGGGCGGAAAATATTTTTTTCTTCAGGGCCCGGTGTGCCAAAGCCGTGGCCGACAGTTCCCCGTGGATTGTCGCCAAAACTGGTTTTTTTGAAATTTTTGCTGCTTGATATGCGGCATACTGCGGGAAATACCATAGGCCATGGGTATGAATTAAATCGTATTCCGCGGATTCCCTCTTTAATGCGTCGGCCAGAGGCCTGGAGTATCCTGACCAGAATTTCGCAAGATACCCCCTGGCAAAATATTTGATCCGCACCCCGTTGGCATGGCGGACGCCCGCGCTTTCGCTGACGGCGGGAGCGAAAATGGTTACATCTATGCCTTTTTTAGCCAGAAACTGCGTCAGCTCAATGGCGACGTTAACGCCTCCTCCGTCTTCTCTATTCAGGCTGGCAACCGCATGCAGTACGTTCATGTCATCCTTTTTTCAGGGTTTGCTGCCCCAGCCGATTATTCGGGGTGGAGACATCACCAGGCGTACAGTGACGTCTCTCATTCCTTCAAAAAACACCGCTGCGAACGCTTGCGGGCTAAAGCGGTAGTAGTCTCCGGGATAATTGTGAATGCCAAGGGTCTTTGTCGAATGAGCCAGGGATCCGGATTTCATGAAGGGGATTCGCTTTAAAAAAGCGTGAATGTATTTCTCCATTGTCGTCACGCCATAACCGGGTGCGCCGATGACGATCCACCCTCCGGATCGGGTCACCCGCTTGATCTCGGAAATTGTTTTCCAGAAATATTTATCGTGCTCCAGCGTGGCATTGCACAACACCAGGTCAAATCGGGAATCATTAAAACAGGTCATGGAATTCGCGTTGCCCTTCAGTATGGAAAAATCGTTGTAGGCGGAAGGCCCTGCCAGATTGATCCCCACCTTCTCGCGGGCATCCTTGAGCGATTTCATGTTCAGCAGGCTGGAGCCGTCCGGCGTGGCGCCGACTTCCAACAAGGCTCCGCGCACGTGCAGTGTTGAACAAATTTTTTCGAACTCCTGGAATACTTTGGGATGCACGGGCCCGCTCCTAATGCAATCGCTTCTTTAGCCGCCAATAGGCATGGCTCGAGGCTCTCGCCAGCCAGTCTGGCTCACGCCTTCGGGTTTGTAACCGTATTGTTCCATCAGCGCCTGGGTTTCTGCGCTGCAGTCAATTTTAGGGAAATTTTTTATAATATACAGCATGTTCCGGTTTGCTCGTCTGATCATTCTCTCATTCACAGCTAAATTTAAAAATGCGAAAATGCGCCGCAATTCCTTTTCGGTCTCCTGACATAAATCTTCATACCGGACATCCAACACCTTGACCCTGTCCATGCGTTTGAGCTCCAGCACGTTTTTCTCATGATAGGTCCAGCGCTCCACCGCTTCGGCCAATGTCAGGCCCTTCCAGAAATCGCCGTTCACGGTTTGGTTGAACTGGGCCACGCTGGCGGCCACGGCAAACGGATGCCGCAGCAGATGGATGAAATAGGCCTCCGGGAACATGTCCAGCATGAATCGGATCAAGCGGGGATCCGTGTATTGAAAGGGTTTTTTATCTCCGATCCATGATACATCGGTTTTTTTCATTGGCGGCAGCCAGGGATTGTCTTTTTCCATCGCGCAGGTTTGGATGGCAAAAAAGTTTTCCGCAGGCGATCGTTCTTTTTTCAATACCTGTCCGCAATGCGTCAGGGTATACTCCATACCCTTGGCAGAATCCCACGGATGCGCGGCAAAAGGCAGATGATTGTGAAATTGGTACAGGATCCAGATCACATCCGATTCATGGGACATAAAAATGTTCGGATGGAGATTGAGGATCCTGGCGAGCTGCGACGTACCCGAGCGCTTGTTTCCTGTCATAAATAAGACCTTGGTCATCGTCCATCCTTACATGCCATTGTAAACCTCAGTGACAGCCCGCTGAACCTCTTCGGGGCTCAGCCGGGAAAGGTCTTCCCCCTTGCCCGGGTGGACGACTCTGACATGAGCGCCGCGAGGGGCCCATTGCTTGAAGTCATTGATGCCGCTGAAAAGAACCACGGTGGGGATGGCGAGCGCGGCGGAAAGGTGCGCCGGAGCAGAATCCACACCCACAAAAAGAGCCGCCTGACCTATGATCCCAGCCAGACAATGCAAGTCCGTCTTTCCGGAAAGATCGTAGGCCTTGGACTTGGCGTGCAAAACGATACCCTGAATGAGCGGAGTGTCCCTGGCGGTGCCGACCATAACGCTGGCCAGATCGTATTGACTTGCGAGATAAGCAAGCAGGGCAGAAAATTTCGCATCGTTCCAATTTTTTTTTGTCTGCCCGGCTGCGGCATGAACAACCGCAAAACGTTTGGGAATACCATGGTCGCGAAGCATTTTTTCCGCTTCCTGCTTGGCTTCTTCCGGCAGCGGAATATCCATGGTGGCATTTCTTTCCCGAACCCCCAGAATTTTTAACAGTTCCAGGTTATGCTCCAGCTCATGGCTGCCTCTCTGATAATCCATTTCGTGCGATAGGAGAAAGCCCCCTCCCGTTATCCCGTAACCGATCCGGCATTTCACCTGCGACAGGTACATGGCCAGATTGTGCCGGAGGTCTCCTTTAAAATCGATGACCACATCGTATCGTCCCCTTTTGATGATTGCGGTTAGAGCAAAAACAGCCTTTAGCTGCTGCCACAATCGGGCGGATTGTTCCCGATTAAACCAGACCGGGTTGAATTCCATCACCCGGTCCAGACAGGGGTGATTCTCCAGCAGTTCAATGGCCCAGGGGGCTGCGATGAAATCTATTTTGGCTCGAGGGAATGCTTTTCGCAATGGTTTCAAAACCGGTATCGTCAGGATGACATCGCCGATGTGGTCCAGGCGAATCAGCAGAATCCGGGAAACAGGATCCGGCAGTCGAGCAGGCTTGATACGCTTGAATGGATAAGAAATCCATGCGCCGATTGTATCCAGCGCGGAAACAAACAACAGGTAGCGTTTTTTCTTCAGGACGTACTTTTTCATTATTCAAAAGAAAACATTACTCTTTTCATCTCTCTGGTTTTTCAAAATCTCCCTGTTTTTTCGCCAGCCGGCCGCGGGCGATTACCCATTGTTCCAGAATATAATTCAGCGTGTTGGCATCAGCCTCGTCGGCATCGTCAAGATCGAGAGACCGGGTGAGGTAAACCGAGCTCGTAACGCTTGGGGGCTTCGCGGATGGCTCCACTGCCCTCCTGGAAGATGAGGCTGTTCTTCAGATTCGACAGATCGGCGCGGTAGGGACCGTGCCAGGCGGTGGATTCCTGCTCCAGTCTCTCGAAAAGGAGGGGGGCGGTGGCGGTCATCAGGTTGTTGGCGCCGATGCCGAGCAACGCTTCGATGGTACACACGGCGCTGGCGGTGGTCAGGAAGCGGGAGTCAATGTGGAGATTCTGAGAATTGCCCCGGTTGTAACGCGAAATGAAAAGCAGGGGGCTGCGATGGGAATCGACATGGTCGCAGCCGGCCTGGGCATCATCCTCCAGCACGACGATGGCCGTGTTGCTCCAGTAATAGGGGTTGCTGGATATGGTTTCCACCAGCCAGCCCAGGGCCAGGTCGTTGTCAGCCACGCAGGCGTCGGGAGAGGGCCCGCCGGGAGAGACTCCACGCGTGTGATCGTTGCCCAAGCGGACGATGCTGAAAGCCGGCAACTTGTCTTCACCGGTCTGCTGCTGGATGGCGGCCGTTCGGTCGAAATCGCGTTTCCATATCAGGAAGCGGAAGGAATCGGGGAACGATAGGTCGAAACCGGGGAAAAGGGGCTGGAAAGCCCCATGGAATGTCGGCTTGGTGGGGATAGTCCCTCCCTGGACTTGACCGGCCTTGTCCAAAAGTCCGTACAAGGGAACCTTCCAGGGGAATAGGCTGAATTCGCCTAACTGGGGGTGTCTCAGGAAAAAGGGGAGGCGCTCTCCTTTTTTTATCCAGGCCAGCGGTTTCCCGGGATTGTCCACATATTCGCCGTATATACCGATGGATTTTCCCGCTGCCCGCACGCTGTCCCAGATGTAACCGCCCTGAGGCGAGTCGACATCGCTTTGATTGTATTCGCTGGGAAACGCATCGTTGTTTTTACCTTCCGAATCGTAGGTGAAATTCCGGGTGGAATAGTAGATCTGCCACTGTTGTTCGTTCCAGCCGCTGTTGATGCCGGACGTGCTCCAGGTATGGCCATTGAAGCTCACCTCGGCGCTGCAGAAGAAATTGTCGTATATGCCGAATTCACGCGCCAGCCGGTGGTGGTTGGGCGTGATGGCCTCCCCGAAATAGAGGCATCCCTCGTCGGCGTTGGACTCTTTCAGGTCGCCGAATATCTGGTCATAGGTGCGGTTTTCCTTGATGACGTAGATGACATGTTGGAAGGGATTGAAGGTGAGCGCGTGGCGAACGGAAGTCAGGGACTCGCCATCGATTTGATTGTTGCGCCGCACCGCTTCGCTGTACTGCGCCAGTTTTTCATCAATCTCCTGCATGCGGACGTGATGAAGGCTTCCCTTGAGCAGCGTGGGGCCGTAAATCCCCTGCTTTGAACCGGGGATGAAGGGTCGGTTGGGCTTGTTGGTCCCGGTGCCCCGTCCTTTGCCGCTGGTAAAATAGAGAGTCTGGCCGTCTTTGCTGATCTCCATGGTATGGGGATACCAGAGGGTCGGCAGGTAACCGCTGATGCTGTGGCGAGCGCCTGCCTCCGGGGTTTGCTCCACTTCGACCACAGCCAGGGCATTGAGCAACCCGAGGCTGACCAGCAGCCGTTTGCCGTCCGCTGTGAAGGTGAGGTGATTCGGACCTGCCCCCCAGCAATTTTTTTCCTGCAATTCCTTCGGCCGGACATCGATAGTCTCGACGATGGTGCGGTAGCGGGGAGAGGCCGGGTCGTTGTCGATCACACTGACCCGGTCGCTGTTTTCAACGGCGACGTAGACGGCTTTCCCGGCGGGATGCACGGCCAGGTGGCTGGGATGGCTGCTGGGGGATGAGGGGCCCGTCTGCTGGAGCCCCACGGGAAGTTGTTTGACTGCGCCTGTGGCCAGATCCACGACGGCCACAGCCGAACCGTTGTAGAGGCTGACGTAAAGCGTTCGCCCGTCCGGGCTGACCGCGCAGGCATAGGGATATTCTGCCGGCAGCGCCGGATGGGCGGGATTGCTGTGCAGGTTGAAGACCCGTCTGATGGAACGGGTCTTGGTGCTGAGCTCCACCGCTGCATCGCTAAGGGTCAGGGCCGCGTAAATCAAGTCCTCGCCCGGGTTTTGCGGATCGCCGCGCACGGCCAGCCCCGAGGGGGTGGGCGCCGGATTGTTCAGGGTCAGGCCGGCGGGCAGCGGGACATCCTTGGGAGTGATGGGGATGCAGGTCAGCGGTTCCAGCTTTTGTTCGGACACCTTGTAGATGCGGACGCCGTTCTGGGTGCGGTCGCCCAATTTGGCATCCTTTTTGGTAGAGGCAATGGAGAGATAAAGGAGATGCCCCGCTGAACTGAAGGCGATGCCGTAGAATGGGGTCGATATGTCGCCGGGGCCGTCAAAGTTCAATCCCGTTCCCGGCTCGGTATAGTCCGCGACTTGCAGCGTGTTGAGATTGAGGATGGCGATGGATTTGCGGAAGCCCGACGACGCGTTGCCGTAGCCATTGTTCAGGAAAGCCATGTATTGACCGTCGGCGCTGACGGCGGAATTGATGGGGAACGCGTTCAAGTCGGATAATAAAGTGCCGGCCGGAGGATCCCGCAGGATTTTTCCGGAAGGAAGATATACCGGCTTCCAGGGATTCTGAGCCTGCAGCGCCGCGGAACAAAGCAGCCAGGTTCCCAGGAGAAGAATGCAGGGGCTAACAATGATCATCTGCTTTTTCATTAGCGGAACTCCTTTTGGCGACGGATCGTGTTCGAAAAACCAAGTGTTGCCTCAGGGAATAGCATAACAAATCCAGCGCATTATGGGAAATGATACTCTCTGGAATGGGGGGCGCATCGAAGAGTCCTCAATTTGCAGTCAAAAACGTGGAATGTGGAATATCACCGCCATAAATTGAAATTAATTTGAATTCTCTTTAGAATATTTTCATGGTTAAAAAAGATATTACTATTAGTGGTGATAACTGGCTCGAAACATCGGATGAAAACGTTAACGTCGAAGAAATCATACGGCAGATCAAAGAAAGAGTTGCCAGCCGCTGCGGCACAACTCCGCCCGACGAAGAGAAACCCGAGGCTGTTGCCGAGACTCTCTGGAAAGAGACGATTGGCGATCGTGTCTGGGATATTGTGCCCCGCTACTATGTGATTGATTGGCGGAAACCGATCCTGGGGCCGATCCATGCGATGGTCCGGCGGATCATTAACGCCGAGATACGCCGCTACTTGTTCCCTTCACTGGTAAAACAATCACGTTTTAACCGGCAGACGCAGCGGGCACTGGAAAGCCTCAGCCAGGAAAACGTGCGCCTGCGCCAAGAGGTCGAAGAACTCAGGCGTGCGTCACAAGTGAAGCTGTAGTCGTGCAGGTTCATCAGTTTCATCCAACGGTTCATTACGGGGACGCGATTAGCGAACAGGTTCAAAGCCTGCAGTATCTCCTGCGACGCATGGGATACCGCAGCGAGGTATTTTGCGAGCAGTTGCCCAGCCATTTTAAGGGACACATTAAGCAGATAACTCAGTATGCTCGTTACTCGTCGTCTGCCAACGTGTTATTGCTGCACTTTTCTCTGGTCTATTCACCCGAAGTGATTGCTTGGCTAAAGCAGTGTCCGGATCGTAAGGTGCTTGTCTATCACAATATCACTCCCCACGCTTACTTTGCTGGTGTCAACGATGTCATCCTTGAAGCTGCGCAAGCGGGGCGCGAACAGTTGGAGAAGCTTGCAGCCTTGACGGAAGCGGGATGGGGGGATTCGACGTTCAACTGCCAGGAGTTGGCCGGGCGAGGATCGAGCCGTCTTGGAGTTCTGCCGATTGTCTTTGATTCAAAACGGTATGCGGTTCGTCCGGACCGACGAGTGCTGCAGCAATGGCAGGGTGGCGTCAATGTTCTGTTTGTGGGGCGGGTCGCGCCCAACAAGCGATTCGTGGACCTGATCCTGACGTTCTACCACTTCAAGCGCCATGTGCGGCCGGATGCCCGACTTGTGTTGGTCGGTTCGACGCGGGGAATGGAGCCTTATTTCGAATATCTGCAATTATTGGTGAAACGGCTGGGCCTAGCGGATGTTGTGTTCACTGGGCACGTGAGCACAGAACAACTTGCTGCGTACTACCGGTGTGCCAGCGTCTATCTCAGCATGAGCGAACACGAAGGGTTCGGCGTACCGTTTCTGGAGAGTATGTACTTTGACGTGCCGATCGTCGCCTACAAGGCGGCTGCCGTGCCTGAGACATTAGGCGGCAGTGGCGTCTTGGTGAAGCGTAAGGACTATGCGGCGGTGGCAGAGTTGATCGGGTTGTTGCTGGAGGATCGGAATTGGCAGGTTCGGATCGTCGCCCGGCAGCGTGACCGTCTGAGGGATTTTTCGCCTGAAAAGGTGGAAGGGCGATTGCGGGAGCTGTTACGGGATCTCGGAGTATGAGTGAATATGGTATGAACATTGTGTTGGTCGGCAGTACCGGGCAGTGCGGCATCTATGAGTATGCGCAGATTCTTTTAGAAGGATTTCGCCAGGCAGGCCATCAAGTGCGCTATATTGGCGTGCGCAATAAAGACAACCGTGACCTGGCCCGCCAGTTGAAACTGGTGCGCGCGGATGAACAAGTCGTCATTATTGAATACCAGACTGGTTACTTTCAGATGCGCGGACTGGTCAGGCAGATGGCGTGGCTGCGTCTGAGGGGCAAACACGTGCTGCTCTCGGTTCATGAGATCGAGCCAGCCATGTATGACGAATATCACTTTATCCTCAACCGCCTGAGCCAGCCAGCCCGATTTCAAGGGCTTTGGGAGTTAGGTCGGCTGATATGGGCAACACTGACCGTGACCTATCGCTATTTGACCCTGCGCCTGTTTCTGGTGCTGATGGGCTGGCTGCCTCAGCGCGTCATCGTCCACTCGCGCAAAGCCGAAGCGAACATTGGCCTGGCGTTAGCGGACCGACGCAAATTGCGCTACGTGCCGCACGTCATCAAGCCGCTGGAAGGCGACCGAGAAAAAATCCGCCAAGAGCTGGGGTTTCCGATAGATCGTTTCGCCTTTATCGCGCCGGGGTTCCTGTTTCGCCGCAAGCGGATTATCGAGGTCATTGAGCAGCTTCCACCTGCTGCCGAGTTGTGGATCGTGGGGACCGAATCCGAGTATGATCCCGGCTACCTGGCCGAGATAAAGACGCACCTGGCGCAGAGCGAGAACTGCGAGCGCGTGCGGTTGATCCACGACTATGAGCGAATGGAGCAATGCCTGCTGGCAGCCGATGCGGCCGTATTCTATTACGCAGATGGTTTCCAGAGCGGTGTGGCGAGCCTGGCCGTTGGCGCGGGCAAGCCCTGTATTTTTTCGGACTTGCCCGCCTTTTCGGATTTACGGGAGGCGGGGCTGGTCGTGCGCACGCCAGGGCAACTGCGCGAGGCAATGCTCCGCATCCAGGCAAAAGATACCTATGCGGAACTGGCTCGGCATGCGATGGGCTTGCGTGCCCGGCTGACGCCTGAGCATATCGCCAGAGCCTATGTGAGTGATGAAATAACCGACTGAGCACTCTCCCTGATCCTAATCCAGGTCGAATTTATATTTTTTTTAAAAATTTTTCATAAAAAGCATTTTTTTGCAGCCAAAAACGGCGAGTGTGGAAGATTACCGCCGTTTTTTTATTTTGGGTGCTCCTTTCATTCGTACGCTTCGAAAAAGGCTTCGAACAGGGGCGGAAAGCAGCCGACGAGGCCCAGGATAATCAAGACAAGGGCAATGATGAAAATTTTTTTGAACTTGACCTCTTTGTTTTCCCAGCGTTTGTGCAAGAGAAGCCAGGAGATGAGCCATACGGCCACGGCGATTGCCGTCTGGCCGCTGAGCGGGCCGGTCGGCGTGTAAAAAGCCAGGAGCCTTTTAATCGTGTCGCTCGATGCCTTCAGTGTCGTCAGCACGCCCAGCGCCACGCAGCCGAGACCAACCGCCAAAACGGCCGCTGCTGCAGCTCCATTGGTCAGGCGGGATTTGCTTGTGTCCATTGGTGAATTTCCTTTCAGCGTACGGGCGCTATTTTGGTAACCAGGGCGCCCACCAAGCCGGAGATCGCGGCGGCGACAAAGGCGAGCGAAATGAAAATGCGCACAGCTCTAAGAATGTTCGGCTGTTCCAGCAATCGGCTCCGGTATTGGGAGAGGATGGCGAAAACCGCGGTCAGCAAAAGCGGAGCGAACCAGCCCAGGTGTTCCTTCCACTCCATGCCGTAGTCCTCCCAAAAGGCCAGGTGCGGGTGGGCGGTCAGGAAGGCGGACGGATAGCGGGCGAGGTCGGCTCCGGCCAACGGCTCGGCCCGATACCAGGGGTAGGGCAAATAGGTGCCGCTGATCACGGTCAGCCAGGCGAAAACCGTCAGCAGTCCAAACAGCGGAATTGCGATGCGGAAATACCATTGCTGTTTGTCCGCGTCAAGGCTGTCGGGCCGGATCAGCCAGAAAAATATGAGCACGGCTGGAAATCCCAGCAACAGGAGACCGCCCATTACCATGCCGTGGATGATCGTCACAATTTCGCGAACCGTAAATCCCATCGCTGCTGCTCCTTCTCGCGCTTTTCGCGGTGGTCAATAGGCAGTGATATCTATCAATCAGGAAATTGGCGGAGGGAGTAGGATTCGAACCCACGGTCCCCGCAAAGGGACAACGGTTTTCAAGACCGCCGCATTCGACCGCTCTGCCATCCCTCCGGGAAGGAAATTCTATCAGAAGCGGCCGCGGCCTGTCAAATCGCTGCTTTAACGAGCGGTGTCCGGCAGCAGCCGCAGTCGCCAGGAGGGTTTGCCCAGCTCGTCCATGAGGCGGTAATGCTGGCCGGTGAACAGGGCGATCTGGTCGTCGTAAAAGGGGCTGAGGAAATGGCCGCTCTGTCCCGAGGAGTTGACCAGCAGCGAACGGGAAAAATGGTCGGTGAAATCCAGGATCATACGGAAGGTCGAGAGGTGGACCACTGAGAAATCGCTGTCGCGGCGGAAGCCGGTGGTCAGCACCGACCCGCTGCCGCCCTTGACGGGGAATGGGCCGCGGTTGAAAAAGGGTTTCAAGAAAAAGAGCGAGCCCAGCGGGTGGTTGTATTCGAGGGTGTGCACGCTTTCCCAGCGCAATCCTTCCGGAATATTTTTTGTTTCCCGCTGCCATTCCTCGTGGGTGTTGCGCAGACTCTTCTCGACCACATCCGGCCAGCCCTCGCGGGCGGGGGTGCGCGGATCGTCGAGCCAGAAGGCGAAGTCCGCCGCAGCGCTGACGCTGGGGTAACCCAGCAGCCGGTAGAGCCAGGAAGCGCTGATCAGTTTCTGCAGCCGCGGCGTGCTCAGACGGTTGCTGAAGATGTTGAATGCCAGCCAGCGTTCGAAACGGTAAAAGAGGTAGGGGGCCAACCCCTCCTCGGCCCGGCAGTCCCACTCCGTCAATATCTTGAACACGGCCCGGGTCTGGCTGGAAACCGGTTGCAGGCTGCGGATGCGACCGATCAGGAATTCGGCATTTTTCAGCAGGGTATCGGTCTGGATGGCCTTCATGTCTTCGCTGCTCAGGCGGCGGGGCGGGCGAAGCAGTTCGTCGATACGTTCGGCCCGGAAGGTGGGGGACCAGACGCGCGAGAAAAGGGGCAGCTTCCCTTCGGGCAGCACCGCGTTGTTGGCCGTGACCACATAGCCTTTGGCGGGATTGAAGAGGTAGGGTTTTTCCTCTTCGCTGAAAAACCCCTGCCAGCCGTCTTTGGCCGATTCGGCGGGCTGCGGCAGGGAGCCGTCGCCGCGGCCGCGCCGGGGGACCCGTCCGGTGGGGAAATAGCCGATGTTTCCCTGGCGGTCGGCGAAAACCACGTTCTGTGCCGGTGAGGAGAATTTTTTCAGAGCGGCGAGGAACTCGGCGCTGTTCCTGGCCAGATTCATGCCGAAAATGGCTTCCATAACAGTGGCCGGGTACTGGTCGATGGAGTGGCGAGCCAGCAGCAGGTTGCCCTCCTCGAAAACCGGGCCGAGAACCGAGAATCCGCGTCTCGTGGCTGGTCTCGCCGCGGCCCTTGACCAGAAGGACCTGTCGAATTCGCCGCAATTCCTGCCAGCGTCCTTCCCAGCGGTAGAGGTTGGCATTGCGGGGGTGGCGGGTGAGGATGAAGTAGTCAATGACGTCGGTGCCGATGTTGGTGAATCCCCAGCCCAAGTCGCGGTTGCGGCCGATGATGACCAGCGGCTCGCCGGGCAGGGTGTTGCCCGACAGTTCGAGGTCGCCGCAGCGCGCGATGATCTGGTAGAAATAGGAGGGAAACTGGCTGGGCAGGTGGGGATCGTTGGCCAGGAAAGGCGCACCGCTGAGCGTGCGCGAACCGGACACCACCCAGTTGTTGCTGCCAATGGCCGTTGCGGCGATCTCGGACTCCCGGGCCATTTCCGTGGCCAGCGTCGGATGGCGCAGGGCCGACGGCCACTCTTCCGGACCGATGATGCTGATGCCGGCGTTCCCGCCGGTCAACTGCCGGGTCAATTTCTCGCCGAGGGCCTGCACCAGTTTCAGGTTGTTCAGCTCGCCCCCGGAATCGGCCAGCAACGCCTCCATGTTCTTAAAGATGGCCAGGCAGTCAATAATCTGCCAGGGTTGCGGCCGGTAGCCTAGGAGATGGAACTCCGGCGGCAGATTCTGGGTTTCAATGAACAGGTTGACGCCGCGGCAATAATGGTCCAGCAATTTTTTCAGGTCGGGCGGCAGGTTGTTTTCCGCCTCGTCCAGCGCCGCGGGACCAGCAGGTCCAGGCGCGAGATGTCCAGTTCCCTGGTCCGCTCGCCGAAAATTTCCGATAACCGGCCTCTGGCCATACGGCGGGACAGATCCATCTGAAACAGCCGGTCCTGGGCCTGGACGAAACCGATGGCAGTGCCCAGGTCTTCCAGGCTTTCCGCTTCGATGAAGGGAACCCCCACTGGTTGCGGGTAATGCTGACCGGTCGTGCCACGCGGCCGCTGGTCAAGACCCCCTGCCGTTCGGGAAGGGTGGCTTTCAAAAAGAAGTACACGACTATGCTGGCCAGCAACGCCAGCAGCAGCAAGGCGAGCAGCACGATGCGCACAGTTTTCATGGGCTTCCTGTCGTCTGATTATACCATTTCCCTCCCGGCGGGAGAAGACACCGCCGGCGCGGAGCGGCTTGCAAAAGGCGTTGCCCTTGTTTACAATATGCTCATGGAGAACAAGGACATCGAACCTATCAGCGAGTTTTTCCCCAAAGAGAGAAAAACGGCGGTGGCCCAGCCGGAGAGGAAATGGGAGGAAATTTTCGCTTCCTGGATCGACAAGATCGACCAGGAGAAAATGATGCTCAACCTGTTCGAGTTGAAGCTGTGGTTCGAGGCGCTGGACGAGTTCAACACCTCGCCGGAAATAGAGGAGCTGGTTTTTCGCGGCCAGCCCTCGGGGCAGAAGAATTACGAATTCTACCTGACCACCTTCCAGCAGGTGGCGCTGCGCCTGACCCAGCTGCTCAAGGAGCTGGATTTCAAGAAGGACAAATACTTGTTGAACTTCGAGGAGTTTATTGTTGAGAAACTGCTGGAAGACCATATGGAGAAGTCGCTCTCCTACCTCAAAACCCTCTATTCGCCCGAGTCCTGGTTTTACAGTTTCCGCCTCTTCCTGCAGAATTTCCGCCTGCTGATTGCCGAGATCCTGGCCAAGGAGTTCGTTTCCCCGAAGACCTACTCTTCTGTGAAAAAACTCTTCCACCGCGAACTGATCAACAACCCGATTCTGATCTCGCTGCTCAAGAAGCAGTTCATCCCCAAGATGGACCGCATTTACCAGCCCGACATCACCAAGATCATCTCCGGCTCCCGGGACCGGCAGCTGAAGAAAGCGCTGGGTATCTTTTTTATCCTGGCCTTCCGCATCCTCAAGATTACGAATTTCATCGAAATGCACCTGAGCCGGAGTAAGAACCTGGACCTGACCGTGCCGCTGATCCTGATTCTGAAAAAGAGCCTTGGCCGCCTGATCGCTTTCATCGACACCAACCTGATCCCCGGCCTGACCGAGGCCGGACTGGAGAAGAAGCAGGTCGAGGTGGTGGGCGAGATGTCCAAGAACCTGAAACTGGAGTTCAAAAAGATCGGCACCGGCGAGCTGCCCTTCTTCTTTGAGGACGAAGGCACCAAGGTCAAGCGGCGCAAGGTGGTCAAGAACATCCTGATCATTGCTGAAATTGCCATGCAGGAACTGATCGAGACGGTGGCCCGGCTCTTCCGTCCCGAAATTTCGGGGAGCAGTATTTTCGAAAATTACATCTCCCGCAAGCAGAAATCGATCGAAGTCAAGAAGAAGCTGATCAAGCTGCACACGATGATCAACGACTACTTCGTTCACAGCGGCGCCATCACGCCCGCGGAGATCTTTTTTGAAGTCAACTTGTTCATGGAGAGCGATCTCAATTACCTGCTCTATAAAGACTGGAACGAGTTCCTCAGCTACTACAACAATCTGAGCCGCAGCAACTTTTCCGCCGAGTTCGAGCCCATGCTGCGCGCCTTTCACTCCTTCCTGACCCGCATTCTCAAGGAGATCATCAGCGAGAAGCGCGTTGTCCTGAAAAGTGAATAGGAAGCGGCCGATCGAGCGCAGGCCTGCACGGAAGGGGGGCTTTGCTTTCGGGGTGAGTCTGTGGTAGGATGAACCATGCGCATAGGGCGAGGTTGACCGATGTTCGGCTCGGTGGGATTTCCAGAACTGCTGCTGGTTTTTGTGATTGTGCTGCTGCTGTTCGGGCCCAAGAAACTGCCGGAATTCGCCAAATTTTTGGGCAAAGCCATCCGTGAATTCCGCAGCACCGTGGATGAGGCCAAATCGGCCATCGAGGAAGAGATCGAGAAAGCCGACGTCACCCAGGACCTGAAAAAGATCGACCGCGAAGTCAAGGACGCCGTGTACGGGGATATCCAGTCCGACATCCAGAAGCTGGGCCAGGAGTTGCAGTATCCGGCGCCTCCCGCGGAAAAGAAAAACGAGCCCGATGAGAAAAAAAAGACCGAATGAGATGTCCTTTTTCGAGCACCTGGGAGAGCTGCGACAGCGCATCATCTATTCGCTGATCTTTATCGTCGTCTTTTTCATTGCCTCCTGGGGTTTCGTCCAGAAACTGTATTACTGGCTCTCGTTGCCGGTGCTCCAATTCCTTCCCGCCGGGGCGACGGGGGAGAAGAAGCTGGCCTTCACCGCGCTGACCGAGCCGTTTATGATGTACATCAAGGTGGCGCTGATCGCAGCCCTGTTCCTGGCGTCGCCCTTCGTCTTCCACCAGCTCTGGCTGTTCATCCGGCCGGCCCTGTTTCCCAAAGAGAAAAAATGGGTGGTGCCCTTCGTCTTTTTCACCAGCTTCTTTTTCATCCTGGGCGGCCTGTTCGGCTATTTCGTCGTCTTCCCCTTCGCCTGCCGCTTTTTCCTGAGCATGGGCAAGGATTTCCCGGCCATCATCACCATCAACGAGTATTTCTCCCTGGCCTTCAGGATCCTCTTCGGCATCGCCCTGGTCTTCGAATTGCCGGTGCTGGTCTTCCTGCTGGCCAAGCTGCGCATGGTGAGCGCGCGTTTCCTGCTGCAATATTTCAAGATATGCCGTGGTGCTGATCTTCATCATCGCCGCCGTGATCACGCCCACGCCCGACATGGTCACCCAAACGATATTCGCCGTGCCCATGATCCTGCTTTACGGCATCGGCATCATTATTGCCGCCGTGGTCGAATCCCGGCAAGAAAGAGAGCGCTGACGAGTAACTCGCGGTATCTATTTTTTGGCTGAGGTCAATCTGGAGCCAGGCGGAATCGAACCGCCATCTCAACCTTGCGAAGGTCGCGTTCTCCCATTAAACCATGGCCCCGGGAATGGCGGGATCGGATGAGCCATCATACCACGCGGCAGGCGCTACCGTCAACCGGGATTTATAGAGCGGAAAGGGCGGACAAAGACTGCTGGATCTCCTGCCAGGTGGCGTCGGTCATCTTGGTGCCGATCACCTCAATCACCTTGGCGGCGAGCAGCGAACCGATGCGGCCGCAGCGCGGCAGGTCAAAACCGTTGATCATCCCGTACAGAAATCCGGCGGCGTAGAGGTCGCCGGCACCGGTGGTGTCCACCACCGCTGCCGGTTGGCAAATGATGCGGTGCTGCGTGTCGCCGCAACGCACCAGGGAACCCTTTTTGCCAATCTTGACTACGGCCAGATGGCAGTGGGGCGAAAGTTCGAGTAGCGCCTGCTCGGGGTTCGGCTGGCCGGTGAAAGCCGCCGCCTCCTCCTCGTTGGCGAACAAGATGTCCACGTGCTCCCGGACCATGCGCCGCAAAAAATCAAGGTTTTCCAGAACCACGTTGTAACTGGCCAGATCCAGGGAAATCCGCAAACCCCCCGCCTGGGCCAATTGCAAGGCCCTCTCCAGCAGGGAGTGGTTCTGGACCAGGTAGCCTTCCACGTGGAAATAACCGTAACCCTGGAAGAATTCAGGCCTCAGGTCGGCGGCCTGCAATTCCACGGCGGCGCCCAGAAAGGTGGCCATGGTGCGTTCGCCGTCGCCTTTGATCAGGCTGAGGCACTGGCCGGTCGGGCTGCCGCTTTCCAGCAGCAGGGCCTGGATGCGGTGGCGCACCAGGTCCTGGGTGAAAAACCGGCCGTCGGCGTCGCGGCCGACCTTGCCGATATAGCCGGAAGGCGCACCCAGGGCCGCCAGACCGCCGATCGTGTTGGCGGCAGAGCCGCCGGAGCTCCGCTGCCGGGGCAGCTCGGCGGCGGCCTCGCGGAGGCGGCCCAGCTGGCGGCGGTTGATCAGGGTCATGCCGCCGGGTGCCAGCTTCAGGCGGGAAAGCAGTTCGAGATTGTCGACATGGATCAGCGTGTCGACCAGGGCATTGCCCATGGCCAGGACGGAGGCCGGGGCCATGCGCTTCAGATCCTTTGCGGAGTCGCCCGGCTCTCGGCGGCTCGACCTTCCCCGGTTAGGATCCGGGTGGCGAGAAAATTGGGGTGGAGGCGATCAGGCCGGCGCATAATAGGTGATCCCCTTTTTCTGACTCTGGATTTCCTTGCAGAGGTTGAGGATATCCTTGCGGTTGTTGAAGTCCGTCTTTTCAACGTTGACCACCAGCAGCGGCGAGGCTTTGTAGTTGAAAAAGTAATAGTTGTAGGCCTCGAAGATTTCCCGCCAGTATTCGCTGGGTACCCGCTTCTCGTATTCGTTGCCGTTGCGGTGGATGCGCTGCAGCATTTCCGAGAAAGACGTCTGCAGGTAGACGACCAGATCGCAGGCGGCCACCTTTTCGGAAAAGATGTTCAGGATTTTCTTGTAGATCTCCAGGTCTTCGTCACTGAGGATGGTATGGGCGTAAATGCCGTCCCGGAAGAAGATGTAGTCGCTGATGGTCAGCTTCTGGAACAGGTCTTTCTGGCGGATTTCCAGCTGTTGGTGAAAGCGGTTGATCAGGAAGACCAACTGCGTTTTCAACGCCAGGGGATTGTATTCGGCTGTGGAGGATTCGTAGAATTCTTTGAGGAAGGGGTTGTCGGGGCTGTCGGTGATCAGCCGCGCCTTGAACTCTTGGGCCAGAATGCGGGCCAGCTGGGTCTTGCCCGACTTGATCAGGCCCTCGACGGCGATGTATTTCAAGTTCATGGATCAAAAAATTATATCATGGCCCCGGCGCGAAGTAAATCCGCGCCGCCTGGCCTGTTCTGGAAAAAGGGATCTTTTTCTGTTATACTGACTGACCCATGACCGCGGCAGACTATTCCATTGCCATGTCGTTCCGCAGCAGCATGAAGTTCAGCGAGCTGAGCATCATGGCCCTCAACTTCATCAAACCTTTCCTCGGTATCACCGATGACGACTATTTCAAGGTCGAAATCTCTATGCGCGAGGCCATCACCAACGCCATTGTCCACGGCAATCACCTGGACCTGAACAAGTTCGTCACCTTGACCTTGCGCTGGGACAAATCGGCGTTGCGGATGTGGATCAAGGACGAGAACACGGAGGTCAAGAATTTCCGCGAAATTGAGGAGAAGATCAACTCCTGCGACCTGCTCTCCTTCAACGGCCGGGGCATCACCATCATGCGCAGCTACATGGACAAGTTCGAGTTCACCTGCACCGGTCAGGGCAACGAAGTGATGCTGGAAAAGCGTTTGCGATGAATATCCTGGCCATTGACACCACCTCCCGCCACGCCTCCTTGGCGGTACTCCAGGAAGCGGAGATTCTGATTGAGTACAACTTTTCTTCGGCGGACAACGTTTCGACGCTGCTCATCCCCAGCCTGGAATTCCTGCTCAAAAGCCTGAAGTTGACCTTCGAGGACATAGACCTGTACGGCATCGGCGTCGGCCCCGGCCTGTTCACCGGCATCCGCATCGGCCTGGCCACACTCAAGGGGCTGCTCTTCGGCCGCCGCCAACCGCTGGTGCCCGTGGTCACCCTGCACGCCCTGGCCTACAAGTTCAAGGATGACGGCGAGACCGTCGTGCCCCTGATCGACGCCCGGCGCCACGAGGTCTATCTGGGGGCCTACCGTTTTGCGGAGGGGGAGTTCGCCGAGATGTTGCCTCCGCAGCTGGCAGCGGTGCCGCGGCTGGGCGACGTGCTGGCCGGACTGCCGGAAAAGATTTTCGTGGGCAGCGGCGCGGAAAACCACAAGGACTGGCTCAAAAAGCTATTTCCCGAAAGCGTCTTGCATTACCGATCCAACTTTCTGGCCACCGAGATTGGCCGGATCGCCTTCAGAGAATTTCACAAAAACAATTATCTGACCGATCCGCAGCAGCTGCTGCCCTTTTACATCCGGCAGCCGGACGTGAAAGCGAACCCGATCAGCGCCGCGCTCCCCGATGCACATTAGGCCGGCCGGCACCGACGATATCCCCGCCGTGATGGAAATCGAACGTTGCCAGTTTCCCCTTCCCTGGACGGCCGAGCATCTGCAGGCCGTCCTGAGTCAGCGCCTCTGCTTTTTCTTTGTGGCCGAGGACGACGGCAGTCTGCTGGTCGGGTTTATGGTGGGCTGGCTGCTGGAAGGGGAGATGGAACTGCACCAAATTGCCGTCCGGCCGGACCGGCAGAATCAGGGCATCGGCGGGCGGCTGCTGGATTTTCTTGTTGCCGAGGCGCGCCACCGCCGTGCCGACCGCATCCGCCTGGAGGTGCGCCCCTCCAACGCGGCGGCCATCCGTCTCTACGAGAAGCAGGGTTACCGGCGCCGGGGGATCCGGCGCGATTACTATCCCTTTCCGGCCGAAGACGCGTGGGTATATGAACTGGAGCTTTCTTCTAAAATAAACCCGCATCGGCCCTGATCTGGCTGGCGATCTTGTTGCGCTCTTCCTTCCACCATTTCAGATCGATGCTGTCAAAGGCCTTGACCACCAGCGGGTCGAACTGACGGCCCACAAAACGCTTCAGCTCCTTGGCCGCCTCCTCGAAGCTGTGGGCCTTGCAGTAGGGGCGATCGGAGGTCATGGCATCCAGGGCGTCGGCCACCGCAAATATCCGCGAGCCCAGTGGAATGGCCTCGCCCTTGAGACCCGACGGGTAGCCGTTGCCGCCGAAGTACTCATGGTGATGCAGCACGATTTTGGAAGGTTCCTCGAGGAATTTGATGCGGTTGAGAATTTGATAGGCAATGGCGGGATGGCGTTTCATGATTTCCCATTCGTGGGGATTCAGCCGGCCGTCTTTTCTGAGGATGGAGTCGGGGATGCCGATCTTGCCGATGTCGTGAAGCAGGGCTCCGTATTCGAAAATCTTCAGTTTTTGCTTATCGGTAATGCCCAGCAGTTCGGCCAGAATGAGGGTGTAGCGGACGACGCGCAGCGAGTGGCCCTGGGTCTCGGTGTCGCGGGTGTCCAGGGCGGTGACCAGGGCGCGCAGAGTGAAGTTGTACGTCTGGTCCAGTTCTTCCAGCGCCGAACGCAGTTCCATGGTCCGGGCTTCGACCATTTTCTCCAGATGTTTCTGGTACTCTTTGTTTTCCAGCAGCAGTTGACGCTTCTCCAGGGCCTTCTTGATTACGAAGGTGACCTCGTTGAGCTTGAAGGGTTTGGCGATGTAGTCGTAGGCTCCTTTGGACATGGCGGCGATGGCCGTCTCGATATCCTTGACCGCCGAAATCATCACCACCATGGCGTCTTCATCGATCTTTTTTATATCGCCGAGCAATTCGATGCCGGTTTTACCGGGCATGCGGATATCGGACATCACCAGGTCGATGGGTCCCTCGGATTTGAATCTCTCCAGCGCCTCGGTCGCGTCGCTGGCGATCAGGCACTGGTAGCCATCGCTCTCCAGAAAATCGCTCAGCAGTTCACGGATGTCCTGCTCGTCGTCGACGATCAGGACGCGAGCGCGTCGGCTCAGCGGCTGCATCGCACGCCTCGCTCCCCTCGAGATTTCATGTTCCTTCCTGCCAGCCGGCCAGGTATTGCCGCTGTTCGTCGGTGAGCGTATCGATGGTCGCTCCCATCGTCTCCAGCTTGAGACGGGCGATTTCGCGGTCGATCGCCTCCGGCACGCCAATGACACGCGGGCCGATCTCCTGGCGGTGGCCCAGGATGTATTCCACCGCCAGGGCTTGGTTGGCGAAGCTCATGTCCATGACCATCGCCGGGTGGCCCTCGGCCGCGGCCAGGTTGACCAGACGGCCCTCGGCCAGCAACTGGATGCGCCGGCCGTCGGCCAGCAGATATTCGGCAACGAAGGGCCGGAGCTGCTGGAACCGCTGGGCCAGCTTCTCCAGCGCCGGGATGTCGATTTCCACGTTGAAATGGCCGGAATTGGCCACGATCGCTCCGTCTTTCATTCTGCCGAAGTGCTCGCCACGGATGACGTTTTTGTTACCGGTGACCGTGACAAACACGTCGCCCAGGGCGGCCGCCTCGGCCATGGGTAACACGCCGAAGCCGTCCAGCCTGGCCTCGAGGGCGCGGAGCGGGTTGACCTCGGTGACGATGACGCTGGCTCCCATGCCCTTGGCGCGCATGGCTACTCCCTTGCCGCACCAGCCGTAGCCGGCCACAACCACGTTCAGACCGGCGAGCAGGATGTTGGTCGCCCGCAGGATACCGTCGATGGTGCTCTGTCCGGTGCCGTAGCGGTTGTCGAAGAGGTGCTTGGTGTCGGCGTCGTTGACGGCGATAATCGGGTAGGCCAGCACGCCCTCGGCCGCCATGCTGCGCAGGCGGATGACGCCGGTGGTCGTCTCCTCGGTGCCGCCGATGATCCGCTGCAATTCGCCGCGCCGCTGCGAGTGGAGCAGCGAGACCAGGTCGGCGCCGTCATCCATCGTGATCTGCGGCCGGTGGTCGATGGCCTGGTTGAGGTGCCGGTAATAGGTTGCCTGGTCCTCGCCCTTGATGGCGAAGACAGGGATGCCGTGCTTTTTGACCAGGGCGGCAGCGCTCTCGTCCTGGGTGCTCAGGGGGTTGGAGGCGGTCAGCACCACGTCGGCGCCACCGGCCTGCAGGGTCAGCATCAGGTTGGCGGTCTCGGTGGTCACGTGCAGGCAGGCGGCGATCGGGATGCCGGCCAGCGGTTTTTCCCGGGCAAAGCGCTTGCGGATGGAAGCCAGCACGGGCATGAAGCGGGATGCCCATTCGATCTTGCGCGTGCCGGCATCGGCCAGCTTGATGTCTTTGATGTCGTGTGCGACCATGCGGTTCACCCCTGACAGCTGGACTGGAACGAAAAGTTATCTTAACAAAATCGGATCGGCCTGTCAATTTTTACGCAACGCTACCCAGCCGTTAAATCTTAAACAATTTCCCCCGGGCTTGGGCCAGCAGACGGTGCCCGGCGTCGTGCAAGCGGCTTTCGGCCTGCACCAGCCGGCCCCGTTCGCTCGTGACCCGGCCGGCCGCCCGCAGCGGCGCGCCGATGGGCACGGGAGACTTGAAGGCAATGGTGATCTCGGCAGTGACGCACTTCAGGCCGCGGGCGGCTGCCGCCTGAATCAGCACCTCGTCCAGCACGGCGGCCACCAGCCCACCGTGAGCAACCTTCTCCCAACCCTGGAACCGGTCGGTGAAAGTGACCGTCGTCTCAGTCTCGCCGCTGTCCGGATTCTGGCTGAAGACCAGACCCAATCCGGCGGGATTGGCCGGACCGCATACGAAACAGCGGTTGTTGTCGTTGAATGGGTTCATCGCGTTTCATTGTAGCACACTTTGGGGGACCGGGCCGCGTGCCTGGGCAAATCGTCAAAACCAAATTGCCTTGACAGGACGGGCGGATTGGGCTAGGATGGGGGCCATGAACGGTTTCAAGAATCACAGGAAAGTGGCGGTGCTCTTCTCCGGCGGCCCGGCACCGGCCGCCAATGCGGTCATCTCCTCGGTGGCCCTCAGCTTCATCAATGCCAAGATCCCCCTCATTGGTTTTTACTACGGTTTTGAATTCCTGGAAAACTATGACGACCACAACCGCTTCTCGCTCAACGAGGGTGTGCATTACGAGATTCTCAAGCCCGATATCTCGCGCATCCGCAACCACCGCGGCGTCTACCTCAAGACCTCGAGAGCCAATCCCGGCAAGAACATCAAGTCCCGCGAGGACCTGCAGGACCCGGCCAAAAACGCCAAACTGATGGCCATCCTGAAGGCCTTCGACACGTTGGGCATCGGCCACCTGATCACCATCGGCGGCGACGATACCCTGAAAACGGCCAACTACCTGAACCTGATGGGTGTGCCGGTGATCCATATCCCCAAGACCATCGACAACGACTACTTCGGCATCCCCTGGACCTTCGGCTATTGGAGCAGCGTGCAGGCGGCCCAAGAGGCGCTGCTCAACCTCAAGGCCGATGCCGAGAGCACCAGCTCCTACTTCATCGTTGAGCTGATGGGCCGCAAGGCCGGCTGGATCACCTATGCCGCCGGCATCGCCGGCGAGGCGGTTATGATGGTGGCCACCGAGGACATCCAGGAGGATGTGCTGGACATCGGCAAACTGGCCGAGAAGATCCTCGACACCATCTTGCTGCGCGAGAAGAGCGACAAATTCTATGGCGTCATCTGCCTGGCCGAGGGACTAGCCGAACGGTTGCCCGAGAAGTACCGGCCGACCGAACGCGACCGCCACGGCAACATCCTTTACGGCACGGCCGAGATGGGCCGCGTCATCCGCAACGCCGTCGAGGATGCCTACCAGGCGCGCACCGGCCGGCGCAAAAAAATCACCTACAAGCAGGTCGGCTACGAGACACGAAACGCCCTGCCGATCAGTTTTGACGTGGTGATGGCCAGCATGCTCGGCTACGGCGCGTTTAAACTTTTTAAGAACCAACAGGTCAACTGCATGGTCTCGGTCTCCGACAACTTCCAGATCGTCGGTGTGCCTTTCGCCGAACTGATCGACGAAAAGACGCTGCTGACCAAGCTGCGCATCGTGCCGCGCGGCAGCGACTTCTTCGACCTCAAGGAAGCATTGACCTACAAATTGATCGAGTAGCCCTCGTATTCTCCTCGCATAGATCGTGCAACCGACGTATTGACGCGAGGTTGCCGTTGGGGTGAGGATTGCAGATATTTTTCTTTTTTCATTGACAGAGGGGATCATTCTTTTCGATAATATTGAAAGAAAAGAAAAAGGAGGAGGCATGAAGAAAATCTGTCGGGTTCTTTTTTTCTCGGTTTTGCTTGTTTTTTTGCTTGACCTCGGCTGGTCCGTTGAAGCCGAAAAGGTCAAGCTGTTAGCCAACCAGGTCCACAGCATGTTCCGCAACCTGGTGCTGGTGCAGAAGGTCCCGGTGGCCAATGCGCTACAGCAGCAACGGCAAGTTCTGCTTCAGAATGCCGATGTCCGGGAAGCGATCGAGGTGCCCGGCCATAACCTATTTGTGCACTTCAAAGACGGCAACGAATTGTTGATGTTCTTGGGCGAGGACCGTCTGGGTTCCGCTGTAGATCAGAAAGCCAAGCAGGTGGTCCCTCAGGTCCAAAAGCAGCCCCAGCAGGCTGCCCAAATCAATCCGGAATTGCTCAAGATGTATTATCCCTGTGCCCCCAACTCCCACAAAGCCCTGATCTTTGACTGCCTCGAGGATGACGCCAATGTGGTCACCCCCAAAATCGCGCAACAGGTCAAGATGGATCTGGAAGCGTTGGGGTACACGGTCACTTCCCAGTTGAATAATAACGCCAACCTGGCCAACGCAACGTTGATGGATGACGGCGAATACGGCGTGGTCTTCATGCGTGGCCATGGCGGCGTGTTCGGCGACAACTACTTTGTATTCCAGATCCGACCCTGGTATGACTCCTATCCACCGGCCAACAGCGGCTACACTGGCACTCTTCGGGCCAGCGCTTATTGCCAAGCGCAAGGGAAAACCATGTTCATCTATGTGATTTCCGGGCAATTTTCCAATGCCTATTGGCAGAATAAGCCGCTCCCATCCACCCTGTTCTTCTTGGAAAGCTGCCACGGAACGGACACCACGGGCCTGGCAGGCATGCCAACCTGGACTGTCAACCATGGCGCTGCGGTGTGGTTGGGTTGGAATGAATCGGTCACTTTCAATTGCGGCGACAACGGCACCAAACTGGCCTTCCAGTTACTGAGTAACCAGAGATCTGTCGCTGACGTCCTGACCGCTGTGCATGCCACCGGCTGCCGTCCTCCCGATCTGACAGCCCATCCGGCCGACAAGAGCAGTTGCCGCTTGGCTGCTTGGCGCGCGGACCCGAATGAACCCGCGGTTCCAGATCAGAGGGATTTCAAACTCCTGCGGCTGGTATCCAATGGCGCCAGTCTCTATGCCGATATTTCTTTTTATGCTGTGCCCAATTTTGATGAGATTTTCTTTTACGTGGATACCGGCGGCACGAATGCGGCCGAGGTTCTGGTCAAGTGCCATCTGAACAATTTTGAAGTGTACAAGCAGTCGACGCCCGGACTGTACAACATCAAGGTCTACACCGGTACCCCGGTCAAGAGCGGTATGAAATACAGCTTGGCAATTCCTTGGAACACGGCTTTTGGTTCTGTCCCGGTGGTCAAAGTATGGTTGTACGACATGACAGGCAAGGACCGCTTGCCAGACGCGGGGAGCGTGGTTGTCGTTAAATAACGCCAAGAATTTCCATTTTCATCATTGGGTCGGCAGAGGGCGGCGAAGCGACGCCGCCTTCTGTCTTCCCCACGTCGGGAACGTGCGGGGAGGGAGGTGCCGGCTATGAAACAAACTTTGGCGCTTGGGTTGATAATTGGGATGCTCTTCTGTTTCCCTTGCGGATGCGGCAGGCCGAAAAGGGGAGCTGAAAAACCGGTGGAAATGAAACAGGAGATGACCGTTGAAGAAATGAGCCACCAGGTCCAGGTCAAATATGCAGAAGCTATCGGGTTGGGCCTGAGCAAAGAAAAGGCACGAGACCGGGTGGTCGCTTTCTTGCAATCTCTGAAGAATATCAAGGTGGTGAAGGCGACGGGATCGGATACCTTGCAGGTGATATTTACCGATGGCAATGAGCTGCTGCTCATGCTGGGAAAAGATAGGCTGTAAGCGTAGCGGCGTTAGATATAAAGTTCCAGAAAAGTCGTCCCTGAACCAATTGAGACGGCCAATAAAAGAGCCTAGATTCAGACAGTAAAATAACACTAATATGGTTATATATTTAATAAGTGGGACTAGTTTTAAACGTTTAAACCGTTACTTGTATTTGATCCAGCGCAAGATTTCGCCCAGCGACGGCTTCTTGCCGTACATCAGGATGCCGGTGCGGAAGTATCTTGGCGCCAACCCAGGCCAGCAGGTAGATGGTCAGGACGGTGGCGCCGATCGATCCCCAGACCTGCAACAGCGAAGGCATGGAGCCGGTGATGCGCATGAACATGAGAATCGGCGTGAACAGCGGGATCAGCGAGGTGACCGTGGCCAGCGTGGTGTTGGGATTCTGGGTCACGGAGATGCCGATGAAATAGGGGATGAGCATCGTCCAGGTGATAATCGCCGAGAATTGCTGCGCCTCCTGGTCGGTGTTGACCGAGGCGCCGACGATCGAGAAGAGGATCGAGTACATGAAGAAGCCGAGGATGAAGAAGATGACGAAATAGAGGCCGATTTCCGGGGTCAGGAAATTGATGATTCCGGGGTCCAGGGTGTAGGCGAACTTGCCGATCAAGGCCGCGGCGAACAAGATCCAGATCCCCACCTGGGTGAGACCGGCAAAGCCGATGCCCAGGATCTTGCCGAAGAAGAGGGTGGTGGTCTTGGTCGAGGAGATTAGGATTTCGACGATGCGGCTGTTCTTCTCTTCCAGCACCCCGCGCATGATCAGCTGGCCGTAGCTGACGAGAACGAAGAAAAGAATGATCATCATAAACAGCGACATCATGTAGTCGAGACCGGATGAGGCCTTGGTCGTCCCCTCCTTCTTGACCTTGTAGGTATCCAGGTTGACGTCGCGGGTGGCTTCTTTGACGAGCACCGGATCAATCTTCATTTCCAGCAGCAGCTTCTGGGAGATGACGGTGCGGATGGTGGAGGTGATGAACTGGTTGGTGGCGAAATCGGAAATGTTGTTGGCGTAGAGCGACATCTTGCGGGTCTGGAATACATCGGCGGGAATGAGCAGGAAGGCGTCGACCTCCTTGTTCAGGATCTTCTGTTCGTAGACTTTGACGATGTCGGCCGGGTCGCGGCCACGGAGGACCGCCGCCTGGAAGCGAATCTTGCTGTCCTCGGAGTCCGGCTTGGAATTGCGCATCGCCTCGTTGACGTCGAATTTTTTTTTGGGGTCGGCCAGGGGCTTTTTCTGGTTGAACTGCACCAGCTTCTCGTAGATGCCCCCGGCGTAGTCGGCCACGGCTATTTTTTTCTCGGTGCGGCCGACCTTCATCAGCAGCACCGGCACGAACATCATGCCGCCCATGATGATCGGCGTGATGATGGTGGAGATGATGAACGATTTCTTCTTGACGATGGCCTTGTATTCCTTTTTGATGATGGGCAGAATTTTCATGGTCACGCTTCCTCCTGGACGTTGCGGATGAAAATGTGCTGCAGGGACGGTTCGCTGAGCTGAAAGGCGTTCAGCGACAGCCGGCCCAGCAGGTCGCGCAACAGACGGTCGCGATCGCCGATGTCGGCCAGTTCGATCTCCATCTCGCGGCCGTAATTCTTGGCCGATTTGACATAGGGCAGCGTGCCGACAAACGCGGCGTCGCCCTCGTACTCGATTTTCACGAACTTCTTGCCGTAGCGCGCTTTGATGTCGGAAATCTTGCCGTCCAACACCTTGCGGCCCTTGTGGATCATCACCAGGGAATCGACGATCTTCTCGGCGTACTCCATCAGGTGGGTGGAGAAGATGATCGAGACGCCCTCTTTCTTTTTCTCCAGGATAATGTCCCTGACCAGTTCGATGTTCATCGGGTCGAGACCCGCAAACGGTTCGTCGAGGATCAGCAGTTCTGGGGAGTGGAGGATGGTGGCAATGAACTGGAGTTTCTGGGCCATGCCTTTGGACAGTTCCTCCGCCTTCTTCTGCTCGTAGCCTTCCAGGTCGAACTGTTTGAGCAGTTGCCGGCCGCGGGCACGGATCTCCGGGGCGCGCATGCCCTTCAATTCGCCCAGGAAAACGAGGGTGTCCATGATCTTCATCTTGCGGTAGAGCCCCCGCTCTTCCGGCAGATAGCCGATTTTTTCCTTCATCTTTTCGGAAAAACGTTCGCCCAGGATCTCAATTTCGCCGCTGTCCGGGGCGATGATGTCCATCACCATGCGGATGGTGGTGGTTTTGCCGGCACCGTTGGGCCCTAGGAGGCCGAGAATTTCGCCCTTCTTGACGGTAAAGGAAATATGGTCGACGGCCCGTTTGCCGTCGAAATCCTTGACCAGTTCCTGCAAGCGGAGTGCAAACTCATTCATGGGTGCTCCTTGCGAAAGTATACGCATTGGCATGTGGAAAGGTTATAGGGTAGCGGAAGAGAACCGTTTTGGCAACGGTTCGGCCTGATCCTCCAGCGGGCTGAGGATGGTGTGCGGTTGTTGCGGCAGTCCGGAACGGATCAGTTCCTGGGTCTGGCAGTGCAGTTCCAGCACACCCCGGTAGCTGTTGCGGATTTTGCGGCGCGAGGTCAGATAGGCCCGGCGGATGTGGAGCGTCTCTTTCCATTGACGGTACAGGTCGCGCATGCGGCCGGCCAGGGAGCGCAGGTCGTCCTGCTTGAGTTCCAGCCGCCAGACGCGGGCGTAGGGCGGCAACAGGAACCAGTGGCGGTATTTCAATTCGCGGTCGAAGAAAGCCTGCTCCTGGTCCAAGAGACTGCAGGGCGTAGTGGAAGTGAAAGGCCGAGAAGATGGTGATGCGACCGCCCGGCCGGAGCAGCTCCTTCAGTTCGGCGACCGTGGCAAAGATCATCTCGGCCGAACGGAAGCGGTTCAGGCTGAACAGGGATTCGGGTTTGAGATAGAGAATGTGGTCGAAGATCCCCTTGAACAGCGGGTTGATGGCTTGGGCGGTGGAGAGCAGCAGCCGGTGTTGGCGCGCTAGCGCTGCGGCCGCCGCCGCATCGGCGAGAAGTTCCGGGGTGAGCACGGCGGTCTCCGCTGCGCCGACATAGCGGCGGATATGGGCCTGCAGCGAATCCAGGCTGAGATCGGGAACCGTTGTCAGTTCCCCCCGGCAGCGGCGGCAGCGGGCCTCGGCGCGGGGCTGACGGTGGTCGCAGCCCGGGCAGGCGACCGTCTGCGCATCGTCGGCGTTCAGCGTCTGGCCGCAGCGGGGACAGTCGCTCACCCGCTGGCAGGCGGCGCAAAACAGGACGCTGTGGCTGCGACGCCGGTTGAGGATAATCCAGGTCTTTTGCCCGCCGCATCCGGCTTCCCGCAGAAGCTCGTCCAGATCGGGGGGATCTTTTTTTCGCCTTTTTTAAGCATCCGCACCGCAACCGGCACGGGCGGCTGCGGCCGTTGATCCTGGATGAGGTAGTGGGTGCGGTGGGCGGCGGCATCGAGGGTGAGAGCGGCCGCGCCTTCCAGCAGGGGGATGGAGCAGATGCGGGCGCGAATGCGGGCCAGCTCTCCGACATGGAGTCCGGAAAATGCCAGGTGGTAGAGGCTGGCGCCGGCCCGGTCGACGATGATGGCACCCAGGTTGGGCAGCGGCAGGCAGACCGCCGCCAGCCCTCCGGTCACGATGCCGCCCGTTCCTTGCTGCCGCTCGTTCCAGATTTTTTCCCTATCGGAGACTTTCCGATCCGAGAGGTACAGGGAGCTGTCGGGCCAGACGCCTTGCCAGTACGCGGCGGTGAGGCTGTCGGGGACGATCAGCAGCACGCATTTCCCCTGTTGCCGTTGCTCGTCGATCAGCCGCTGGTATTCGTCGACCCGCTCAAGGGCGAGCAGCAGGCGCGGCGGGGGAGTCGAGGCACCGGGGGGGATGGCCGGTGCGAGTGGAGGGGCAAGAAGTTCTTTGCCGCCTGCCGGGACCTGGGCGACGTCGGCGGCAGGAACGATGTCCAGCGGCTGGCGGACGGCCCGCTCCAACAACTCATCCTGGGGGATGTCGCTTAGCTTGCGCATTGCCCCCCGTCCCGGAAGCGCAACGAGGCGAGCGGCTTGCTGCGGGGGGGCAGGGCATGATCGAGAATGCTTCCCTGGGACACGAAATAGGTTTCCGCCACTTGCCGGGAAAATTCGAGCAGGCGGGCGTCTGGGAAAAAACCGCTGCCCATGGTGCCGATCACCGGCTTGGCCGACCCCCGGTAGGCGGAATCGGCGCCGACCACCCAGCCGCCGCTCAGGCGCCGGCCCAGAGGGACGAGCACCCGCGTGCCGACCGGCACGCGTTCCGCCGTGCCGCTGAAGCGGTAGGTCAGCGGTTCAAAAATGTTGACGGAGAGAGAAACCTTAATCAGCAAGGGGCGGTTGCCGGATAAGGGTCAGTACTTTTTGCATGTCCTCCCAGACCTCCCACTTGGCCTGGGAGATTTCCGCCTTTTCGCGCTTGTGCAGGATGTAGGAGGGATGGTAGGTGGGGATGACCGGGATGGAGCCATAGTGGAACAGTTTTCCGCGGATGCGGGTGATGGTTTGGTTGAGGCCCAGCAGGTTGTTCAGGGCGATCTTGCCCAGGCAGATGATGGCCTTGGGTGCCAGCAGGGCGATTTGCCGCCGCAGGTAGGGGAGGCAGGCCTCCACCTCATCCTTTTGAGGTTCGCGGTTGTTGGGCGGCCGGCATTTGACAATGTTGCTGATGAATGTCTCCTCACGCTGGTAACCCATTTTCTGAATCAGCTTGTCCAGCAGCTGGCCCGCCTTGCCGATGAAGGGGCGGCCGAATTTGTCCTCGGTCTCGCCCGGCCCCTCGCCGATGAACAGAATGTCGGGATGCAGCGAACCTTCGCCGGGCACGTAATGAGTCTTGCTTTCGTGCAGGTGGCACTTGCAACACTGCAGGATCTCGCTGTTCAACTCGGTGAGCAGGGCCTGGGGAGTGGCCGCCTGGAATTCCAGGAATTCGGCGCCCAGCTCCTGGTAGAATTGCAGCACGGAACGCAGGTCCTGGTCCCCGGCTGGCACCACGGCGCGCTTCATCCTTTGCCCCGCAACAGCTTTTCGACGGCTTCGCGGCGGCGGACGGTGGCGTTCTGGAAGCAGACGACGATGCTGCGCAGGATCTGGTAGGCCTGCTCGACGTCGTCGTTGACCACCAGGTAATCGTACTGTTCGTATTGCTTGATTTCGTCGATCGCGTCCTGCAGGCGCCGCTCCAGGTCGCCGCCGGAGGGTTGTCCCCGTTTGAGCAGCCGCTGGCGCAGTTCGGAAAGCGACGGCGGAAGCACAAAAACCAGCAGCGCTTCCGCAAAGCGCTGCCGGATGGCCCGGGCGCCCTGCACGTCGACATCCAGAACCAGGATGCGGCCGGGGCCCGATTTCTCGCGGATTTCTTCCCAGCAGGTGCCGTAGAGATGCCCGTGGACATCGGCCCACTCGGCGAAGCGTTCGCCGCGCACCAGCTGCTGGAACTGCTCCGGGGTGACGAAATAATAATTCTTGCCGTGGGTCTCGTTCGCCCGCTTGGCGCGGGTGGTGTGGGAAACGGAAAACTGCAGGTGCGGATGCTCGCGCAGCAGGCGCTCGATCAGCGTCGACTTGCCCGACCCCGACGGACCGGAAATGACGATCATGTTCTGCACGGCGGCTCTCGCTCCTACTCGATGTTTTGCACCTGTTGCTTGACCTTTTCGATTTCGCGGCGCAAATCGAGCACCACGCTGGTGAATGTCCAGGCAATTGCTCTTGGCCGCGATGGTATGGGTTTCGCGCTGCATCTCCTGCGTTAAGAAATCGGCTTCCCGGCCCTGGGTGGCGCAGCGCTCATCGGCCAGCAGCGCTTGCAGCCGTTGCCGGTGGGTGGTCAGGCGATTGATCTCTTCGGCGATCGAGCCTTTTTCGGCAGCGATCGCCGCTTCCTGCAGCAGCCGTTTGTCGTCCAGGGGAACGCCCTCGAGGAATTTGGCGATCCGCTTCCGGTAGGTGTTGAAGAGTTCCTGTTCCACCTGCTGCTGGCGGGCGGTCAAGGCGGTGATGCCGGCGTCGATGCGGGCGAGGCTGGCCTGCAGGTCGGAGCGGATGCTTTCCCCTTCCAGGCGGCGCTGGTTGAGGAATTCGTCGAGCACCGTCTCCAGGGCCTGGCGGACGTTCTGCAGCATCCGGCCCTCCAGGCGGTCCAGGGCGTGTTCGAGGTGGAAAACCATCGGCAACCTGAGCAGCGGGTCCAGGGAAAGAGTCAGCCGGCGGCCGACCTTGCGGCGCACGGCGGCCAGGTGCTGCAGGATGTGCTCCAGCAGCGCCTCGTTGATTTGGATGTCCCAGTTTCCGGCATCGGTCTGGAACATGTCGAAAACGATGTCGACCTTGCCCCGCTGCAGCTTGTCCTTGATCAGGTCCGTGATCAGTTTTTCCACCGCCGGGGAGACGCCGCTGCCCTTGAGGTTGATTTCCAGGAAGCGGTTGTTTAGTTTGAAGGAAATGAACAGGGTGAAGGCATCGTAAACAAATCGCCCCTGGGCGAATCCGGTCATGCTTTTCATGGCTCAGATTATAATATTCATTTCGGGAAATTGCAAATTGTACAGCGAGTGGTAGAGGCCGCGTTTTTTCAGCAGTTCCGGTGGTTGCCGCTCTCCTTGATCTCGCCGTTGTCGATGACCAGAATGCGGTCGGCCTCGATGATGGTGCTCAGCCGGTGGGCGATGACGAAGGTGGTGCGGTTCTTCATCACCTCGGCCATGGCTTCCTGGATCAGCGTTTCCGACTCCGAGTCCAGCGAGGAGGTGGCCTCGTCGAAGATGAGGATCTGGGGTTTCTTGAGGATCGCCCGGGCGATGGAGATGCGCTGGCGCTGGCCGTTGGAGAGGAAGATGCCGCGCTCGCCGACCACGGTTTCGTATCTGCCAGCGGCAGTTCGGCGATGAAGTCGGCGGCGCGGGCGATGGCGGCGGCGTTCCGCACGTCGTCCAGGGTGTAGCGGCTTGCGGCCGTAGGCGATGTTGTTCAGGATCGTGTCGTTGAACAGGAACACGTCCTGGGTGACCAGGCCGATCTGCTCGCGCAGCGACTTCAGGGTGATGGCGCGGATGTCCTTGCCGTCGATGAGAATTTCGCCGCTGCTCCGGCTCGTAGAAACGCAGCAGGATGTTCATGATGCGTCGTCTTGCCCGAGCCGCTGGCGCCCGACCAGGGCGACCATCTCGTTGGGCTGCGCCTGAAAGGAAATGTCTTCAGAACCGGCGGCCCGGGGCTGGTAGGCGAAGTAGACGTCGCGGAATTCCACCTCGCCGCGGACTTTTTTCATGTCCAGGGCCGTAGGCGCCGGTCGCTGGATGGGATTGACGGTGTTGATGATCTGTTGCACCCGCTCCTAGCCGGCCTTGCCCTGCTGGTAATCGTTGTGGGCCTGGGACAGGCGTTTGATCGGGCTGTACATCAGGAACAGGGCCGTCAGGAAAGAGGTGAACTGGCCGGGCGAGAGGGTGCCCTGGAGATGCGGTGCATGCCGACGGTGAACAGGCCCGGCCGCCACCAGTCCGCCGATGATGTCCATGACCGGGGCCGCCAGGGAGTAGGCCAGCGCGATTTTGGCGTTGATGCGGAAGTGGCTGCTGGTTGAGCTGGCGGAACTTGTTGATTTCGAATTCTTCCATGTTGTAGGCCTTGACGATTTTGTTGCCCTGGCCGATTCGCTCATGAAGTTGGCCAGGTCGCCGATGGTCTCCTGCGACTGGATGCCGCGCTTCTTCACCTTGCGGCCGAAGTAGACCAGGGGCACGGCGGCGACCGGGGAATGAGCATCAGCGAGACCGAGGCCATTTCCCAGTCCTGGTAGAAGATCACGGCCAGCAGGCAGACCAGGGTCAGGCTTTCGCGGATGTAGACGGCGAGGGTCTCGGCTACGGCCAATTTGATCTTCTCGATGTCGTTGGAGATGCGCGAGACCAGGTCGCCGGTCTTGGAGCGTTGCTCAGGAACTCGAGCGATTGGTAGATCAGGTTGCGGTAGAGCCGGTCGCGGATGTTGCGCACGACCTTCAGGCCCAGCGTTTTCATCGAGTAGAGGGCGAGAGAAAGGAGAACATGGCCTGGCCCAGGAAGGCAGAGGAACAGCAGCTGGGGCAGCACCAGCACCAGCTTGTTCTCGCTGGACGCCCAGCAGCGCGCATGATCAGGTTGCGGATGAACTGGCTCTTCTCCGCCAACTGGCCGCCGCCCTGGATGAAGCAGCTCGTCGATGATCGGCTGGATGATCACGGCAAAAAAGGCGGTGAACGGCGGCCACCATGGCCATGAAGAACAGGGCCAGGATGAAGCGCCTTAAAAAGGGCCGGAAGTGGCGATACAGCGAGTTTTCTTCCGCTCATGAACCGCTTGCTCAGGCTTCGGTCTTGGCCGAGGCGGATCCTTCGCTGGCTTTGGCGGCGGATTCGGCGCTCCGCGCGGCCGTGCGTTTACTGGAAAATGGAAGAAAAACAGGGGCGAGAGCATGTAGGTGAAGGTCAGGACGGGGATGGTGGTGTCGGGGAAAATGATCAGGCAGGCGATGAGCAGGGCCAGCAGGAAAAGCAGTCTTCAGGCTGTTCTAGAGCACGATTTTTTTGATGGTCTTGTACTTGATGTTGGAGATCATCAGCAGGGAGATCAGGATGACGTAGAGTGAGAAGAGCAGGATGCCCAGTTGGCCTGCCGGCGGGTTCCGTCAAAGACCAGCACGACCGAACAGATGGCCATGGCGGCGATGGGGATGGGCATGCCGATGAAAATATTGGCCGGGAAGAGCCTGCGCTTCCTTGAAGACGTTGAAGCGGGCCAGGCGGATCAGCCCGGCGCTCAGAAAAACAAAGCTGACGATCGTGCCGACCTGGGGAACCCGGATTGGAAGCCCCACTGAAGTGGCCAGCATGGAGGTGACCAGGCCGAAGGTGACGGCGTCGACCAGGGAGTCGAGCTGGACGCCGAAATTGGATTCGGTCTTGGTCAGGCGGGCGATGGTGCCGTCGAAGCCGTCCATGATGACGCTGGCGGTCAGGTAGTAGATGGCCGTCTTGAAGCTGTCTTGCGCCGATGACGTGCAGCAGGGCCTGGTAGCCCAGGAAAAGATTCAGCATGGTGAACACCGAGGGCAGGAAGGAAACGCTGGGTCAACTTGGTGCCCTTCCCGCGTTTGGCTTTTTTAATCTTGGGAACGCTTGCGGATGTCTCCTCCTTTCCGCTGTCATTTCAGTTTTTTCCGGAATTCGCAGATGTGTTTCTGCATGGCGTCCTTCAGCCTCAGCTTTTTCTTCTTGATGTTTTTTTCTTCGATGATTTCTTCCTCGTTCTTGTATTTCTTCTGCTGGACTGCTGCAGTTTTTCTTCGAATTCCTGGTGCTGGAGGAACAGCTTTTTGAATGGCCGTTCTTCTCAATCAGGATCTCTTTTATTTTTTGATCCTCCATCCTTGTTCCCTTTGCTTTCCTTGTGGTTGCGGCAGTATTTCAGGTAGGCGTTGAGGTTCTTGTCCTTGCCGACCACCGACATGGTGGTGATGATCGATTCATTCAAGTTCTCGTCCAGGACGTTGGTCACGATGTAATCCAAGCCCTTGGCGAGAGCCAGCGCGACAAAATAGGAGGTGAGCAGCTGGCTTTTTGGGCAGGCCCTCCGAGAGTTGCGAGACGTTGGCCAGCGTCTTGACCTGCGGGAAGTCGAGTTTGAAAAGCTCCAGGGTGTTCAGGAAGATCTTGCCGTTGTTGAGGTCCTCCTCCAGGGGCCGAACCAGCGGATCGAGCAGGATGTTCTGGCGGCTGATGCCCTGGTCCAGCAGGTAATCGATGTAGCGCTGGGCAATCAGCAGCGAGTTTTCGGGGGAATAGGAGTGGGCGCCGTGCTTCTCACGAATCTGGGCGATCAACTTGGCGTTTTTGGACTTGACGGCATCCAGCAAATAGTCGATTTTCTCCAGGTCGTATTCCACGGCGCCGACGATGATCTCGTTTTTGGAGAGTCAGAGGGTCTCGCTGCAGGGCGTCGACGTTGTCACTGATGACCATCAGCTTGGCGCCCATTTTTTCCAGCATGGGAACGGTCTGGCGCAGAAAGGGGGTTTCGTTGTGCAGCAGGGAGATGGCATTGATTTCGATGTAATCGGCGCCCACTGCGATCTGGGCCTGGGCTTCCTTGCGGATGAACTCGAAGTCCATCTTGTTCATGCGGTCCAGGACTTTCTTGTTGGCCGAGTTCAAACGGTTGCCTATGATCGTAGCCATGGTTTACCCCTGAGGGTCAAATGGATTAGACATTGAAAAATTCCTTGAGGATGGCGATCACATCCATGCCGGCCCGTTCCTGGCCTTCCTCGGTGGCCGCCCCCAGGTGGGGCAGGGCCAGCACCCGTTCGTGAGCGATGAGGGTGAAGTCGTCGGGCGGTTCTTTTTCGAAGACATCCAGGGCGGCCCGCAGGCGGCCTTGGTTGAGCGCGGCCAGCAGAGCCTCCTCCTTCACCACGCCGCCGCGGGCCATGTTGACCAGCACCGCATTTTTCTTCATCCAACCGAGTTCGCGTTCGGCGATGAGGTGGCGCGTGTCTTCGCTGAGCGGCACATGCAGGCAGACGAAATCGCAGGTGCGCAGCAGCTCTTTGAGGGAAACCGGACGCACCGGCAGGTCGGTCTGGATCTCCACACTGTCGTGGATGACCACCTCCATGCCCATGGCCAGCAGCCGCCGGGCCAGCTCGCGGCCGATATGGCCGAAGCCGATGATGCCCGCCCGCTTGCCGAACAGCTCGCCACCGCCCGAATAGAGCTTCTTCTCCCAGCGGTGTTCCTTCAGCGCCTGGGCGGCTGGCACCAGGAAACGGCTGACGGCCAGCATCAGGCCCAGCGTGTATTCGGCCACGCTGATCGAGGTGGCGGCGGGGGTGTTGCGCACGTCGATGCCGCGGGAACGGGCGGCGGCGACATCGATGTTGTCCAAGCCGATACCGGCGCGGATGATCAGTTTGAGTTTATCCGCCCGTTCGAGGATCTCGCGGGTCAGGCGGGTGGAGCTGCGCACGACCACCGCCTCCACCTCGCGGATCTCTTCCTTCAGGGCGGCGGGAGACAGGCCGCTTTTTTCGCTGATTTCAAATTCGCTGATTTCGTTGAGTTTCTCTATTGCCCGCGGGCTCAACTTGTCGGCGACCAGGATGCGGATCATGTCCAGTTCTCCTGCAGGACCTTTTCGGTCGCCAGCAGCCCCTGGCCAGCGGGAAACTTGAAACGGAGTTCCTGCAACGCCATTTCCAGCGCGGCGATCACGGCGAGCATTTCGACGCCGTCCATATATCCCAGGTGGGCAATCCGGAAAAACTCGCCCTGGTGCGGCTCCTGGGCGCTGGCCACGTGGGTCAGGTATTTGCTCTGCAGCAGCTGCACCAGCGTCTGTCCGTTGAGGCCGGCCGGCACCTTGATGGCGGTCAGGACGTTGCCCGGTTTCTTGGCCAGCAGTTCCAGGCCGAGCGCCCGCGCCGCGGCACGCACGGCATCGGCCAGGATGCGGTGATGCTGGTGTAACTCCTCGAGCTTGATTTCGCGGATGAGCTTCAGCGCTTCCTGTTGCTGGCGCACCAGGGTAATGGCCGGGGTGAAGGGGGTGGTCTCTTTGTCCAGGCTCTGCCTGTATTTTTTCAGGTCAAAATAATACCGACCGCTGGATCCCTTTTCAACCTTCTTCCAGGCGTTGGGGCTGAGGGAAATATAGGAGAGCCCGGGCGGGGTCATCAGTGATTTCTGGGAGGCGCCGATCAGCACGTCGATTTGCCACTCGTCCATGGGGCAAGGAAGCGCGCCCAGGCCGGAAATGCCGTCGACGACCAGCAGCGCCGGAGTCTCGCGGGTGACCTGGGCATAGCCCCGGACGTCGTAGAACGCCCCGCTGGAAGTTTCCGACAGGGTGGTGAAAACCGCCTGCACATCGGGGTTTTTCTTCAGCGCCGCCCGAAGCTGTTCCGGGCTGTAGTCGTCGCCCCAGGCGACCTGTTCTTCGACTACCTGGATACCGTGGGCGCGGGCGATCTGTGCCCAACGTTCAGAAAATTTCCCGGCGTTAACCACCAGCACCCGCTCGCCGGGCGAGACGGTGTTAACCACGGCCGCCTCCATGGCGCCGCTGCCCGAGGCGGCCAGGGTGTACACCGGGTGCCTGGTCTGGAAAACGTACTTCAAGCCTTCACTGACCTCATGCAGTATGGCCCTGAATTCAGGGGTGCGGTGATGGATGAGGGGGAGGGAGGCTGCTGCCAGGACTTTTTCAGGAACGGGAGTGGGTCCTGGAGTCAGCAAGTATTTTTTTTTGATCATCCCACATAAGAATACCAGAATACGGCTTTTCTGTCAACCGGAAGCTGCTCTGGCAGAAGGAAAACGGGCTGTTACCGCGATTTATTTATTCTCTTTGGCGAATTTCTCCATCAGTTTGACCAGTTCTTTCACACCCGCCTGGTCCATGGCGTTGTACAGAGAAGCGCGGCAGCCGCCCACGCTGCGGTGGCCTTTCAGGCCGATCAGACCGGTTTTTTTGGCCTCGGCGACGAATTTTTCCTCCAGTTCTTCGGAGGGGAGCCGGAAGGTGACGTTCATCTTGGAACGGTCCTTGACCGCCGCCGTGCCGCGGTAAAAGGGCTGGCCATCGATGGCCTCATACAGGAGCTTGGCTTTTTCGTTGTTGCGGGCCTCGATGGCGGCCAGGCCGCCCGCTTTTTCGATCCACTCCAGCACCAGCTTGACGATGTAGATGGCGAAGCAGGGCGGGGTGTTGTAAAGGGATTTTTCCTTGGCGTGGGTCTTGTAGGAGAGCATGGTGCTCAGGCCGTCCGCGCCGCTTTCCAGCAGGTCGTTGCGGATAATGACCACGGTCACGCCGGCCGGGCCCATGTTCTTCTGGGCGCCGGCGTAGATCAGGCCGAATTTGGACATATCGATGTGGCGGCTGAGAATGTCCGACGACATGTCGACGAGCAGGGGCACTTTGCCGGTGTCGGGGAAATGGTGCCACTGGATGCCGCCGATGGTCTCATTGGAGGTCAAGTGGACATAGACGGCGTCGGGGGAGAAGTTGAATTTTTCCGGGATGTAAGAAAAGTTCTTGTCCTCGGAGGAGGCGGCGATGTTCACCGAGCCAAAGAGCTTGGCTTCTTTGATGGCCTTTTTGGCCCATTCGCCGGTGTGGATATAATCGGCCTTTTTCCCTTTGAGCAGGTTCATGGGGATCATGCCGAACTGCAGCGACGCCCCGCCCTGCAGGAACAGGACGGAATAATTCTGGGGAATGGCGAGCTGCTGGCGCAGTTTGTCCTCGGCGGCTTGGATGATGGCCTCGAACTCCTTGGAACGGTGGCTCATCTCCATCACCGACATACCGGTACCGGCGTAGTCGAGCAACTCGGTCTGGGCCGTTTTCAAGACCTCCTGGGGAAGAATGGCGGGACCGGGGTTAAAATTATACTTTTTGGGCATGTACCTCCTCCTTGCTGAAAAATAAATCAAATTTTACAACCTAAAAAACAAAAAATCAATAAACGATATTGCGCCCCTGAAAAAGAGCATCGTTGCATCGCGATTCAGATGCTTTTCAGAGCCTGGATCGATTCCTCGGGCGGTACGGGATTGATGTAAAAGCCGCTGCCCCACTCGAAGCCGGCCACGCGCGAGAGCACGGGCATGAATTCGATGTGCCAGTGATAATACGCCTCGACCTCGTTGCGCAGCGGTGCGCTGTGCAAGATCAGGTTGTAGTCGGGATTGTTCAGCGCTCGGCGGATGCGAATGAGGGTCTCTCTGAGAATTTCGGACAGGCTGCGCAGCATGGGTTCCGACGCCTTCTCGAACGCCGACTGGTGCTCGCGGGGGAATAGGGCCAGCTCGAAAGGAAAGCGCGGGGCATAAGGCGCCAGCACCTGAAAGTGCTCGTTGGCCAGGAGCAGCCGCTGGCCCGAATCGCTTTCCTGGCGCAGGATGTCGCAGAAGATGCAGCGTTCCTTCAGGTTGAAGTGGCTGCGGGCGCCTTCGATTTCCATCTGTACGCGGATGGGTATGACCGGCAGGGCGATGAGCTGGGTGTGCGAGTGCGAGAGGGTGGCGCCGGCCGTGGCGCCGAAATTCTTGAAGACCATGATATAGCGGAAGCGGATGTCGTTTTTCAGGTCGAGCAGGCGCAGATGGATGGCACGGAAGACGCTGGCGATTTTATCCGTGCCGAAATCGGCGAGCGTCAGCCGGTGGTCGGGGGTCTCAATGATCACCTCGTGGGCGCCGATACCGTTCATCCGGTCGTAGAGGCCCTCGCCGCTGCGGTTCAACTCACCTTCGATGCGCAGGGCGGGGAACTTGTTGGGGATGACCCGCAGGTCCCAGCCGGGCCCGTTGACCGGGGCGGAGGGTGGACGAAAGGCCAGAATTTCTGGCGGGGTCAGCGATTCGTTGCCGGGGCAGAATGGGCAGTTTTCCGGCAGCGAGATGTCCTTATCGACCACGATCTGGTAGTACTGCGGCCTTTTTCTCCGCTCGGCGGAGATGATTACCCAGCTTCCGGTCACCGGGTCCTTGCGCAGTTCGGGCACGATTCACTCCTCGGGTGAATGGCTGTTCACCCGTTCACTCAAAGAATCAATGTATCATGTTTATTCCGGTTTTTCAATGACGCTTCCGGTTGTCGCTGAGAGAAAGCGGGCTTGAATATTCGCCCCTTTTTTTTTATAGTGTGGCTTCTCAGCGAGGTTCAACGTGCTAAAAAGAATTCTCTTCGCAAGTATGCTTTGTTTTTCGGCGTCGCACCTGTTTCCCGAACAAGATTCTCAGGGCAGCTTGGTCATCATCGGCGGGGGACTGGCCGCTGCCAAAACCCGGGTCTATCAGCAGTGGATTGACTTGGCGGGAGGGCGGGAGCGGATGCGCCTGGCGATTATCCCGGCGGCCAGCGCCACGCCGACCTCCAGCGGCAAGCGTGTGGCGAACGATTTCATCCGGCTCGGGGTGGCGGCGGAGCGAATCAAGGTTTTCCCGGTGGCTCTGGTCGATGAGCCCGAAACCAAGGAAACGGACGAATCGCAGTGGCAGAAAAACGGTTTTGATCCGCTCCTGGCCAAAGAAATGGCCGGGTACAATTCGGTTTACTTCGTGGGCGGGAATCAGCTCCGCTACCTCAAAGCTCTGGTCGATACGACAGGCCGGGACTCGCCTCTGCTCGCGGCCATCCGCGATATCTACGAGCACGGGGGCGTTCTGGGGGGGCACAGCGCCGGAGCCGCCATCATGAGCAATCCCATGATTTGCGCTGGCAGCAGCCAGGAAGCCGTGAGCGCGGGAGCCGTTTACCTCCGGGGCGACTGCGCGACAACGCCCGGCGTCCGGCTTACCCAGGGGCTCGGATTCTTCGGCGACGGCCTGGTCGATCAGCATTGCCTGAAAAGGGGGCGGTTCGGCAGATTGATCGTCGCGCTGCTTTTCCTCAAGGACCCGGCTGTCGGTTTCGGCATTGACGAGGACACGGCGCTGGTTGTTCATGATCATACGATCCGGGTGGTCGGCAGCTCCGGTGTGCTGATGGTGGACACCCGCCAGGCGCGGAGCGCTCAAACGCCTCTCGGTTGGAAAGCGGAGAACGTCATTCTCCATTACCTGTCGGACGGGGATTCGTATAACCCGGAAACCGGCGTTTTCACCATTTCCCAAGACAAGAAGCCGATCAAGAAAGGCAATGAAGAGAACGAAACATATCTCCTGAATACCAATATTTTCGGTCGGGATTCCCTGGTCGACCTTCTCACCAGCGGCCTGGTTGACAACCGCCAGAATCGCTCCGACGGGATGTCCTTCCTGCTGGAAAAAGATGGTACGGGCCGCGGCATTTTCATGACCTTGCGGAAAGAGGATAGGACCGTCGGCTATTATGGTGAGAGAGAGGGCAGGGATCTGTACTCGGTGCTGAATGTCCATCTGGACATGTTTCCCCTGAAAGTCCGGGTCGAAATACAGAAATAGTGGAAAGCGGCCGAGGAAAGCCAGATCACTTGGTCAGAGACGATTAAAAAGGTCCCCAGTGGGTCAGAATCGGCGGGACCAGGGCGATCAGACTGAACAGCACCAGCAGCAGCATCAAGGGCAGGAACCATTTGGCCCATTTTTCCCAGGGAATTTTGGCCACCCCGAGAACGCCCATGGTGACCGCGGATGTGGGCAGGATGGGATTGATCACCTCGCACAGCTGGAAGGCGAGTACCGTGGTCTGCCGGGTAATTCCCACCAGGTCGCTGAGCGGCGCCATGACCGGCATGGTCAACGCCGCCTGGGCAGTGCCGGAATGGATGAAGAAATTGATGATCCCCTGGGTGATAAACATCATCTGGGCGGTGATGATGCTGGGAACGGTGGAAATCAAGCCGGCGGCGAAGCGCAGCACCGTGTCCATCACCAGCGCTTCTTTGAGGATGATCAGGATGGCCCGGCCGCCGGCGATGATCAGCGTCACGTTCAAGACATCCTTGGCCCCGGCGATGAAGGCTAGGGCGATGTCGGAGGGCGGCATGCGGGCGATGAGTCCGGACAGGAGGCCGATGGCCAGGAACAGGGCGGCGATCTCTTCGATGTACCAGCCGCGGGACAGGATGCCGAAAATGAGCAAAGCGATGCCCCCCAGGAGCAGGCCGATAATAATTTTCTGCTTCACGCTCCAGGGCCGTTCCTCTGCCGGGTTGCCACCGGCAGGCGTCCGGCGCTGCCGGTCGAGTTCGAAGACAGGGCTTTTTCCCGGATTTTTCTTCACTTTTTCTGCATACCGTGTCACGAAGACAATCGCGATCGTGGTACTGATCACCCAGAGGATCAAGCGATAAGTCAATCCTGAATAGAGCGGGAGATCGGAAAAACCTTGGGCAATACCCACGGTGAACGGATTGAAGAAAGCGGCAGCAAATCCGGCTGCCGCCCCGACAAAGGGAATGGCCACCCCGACGATGGAGTCGTAGCCCAGGGCCAGAGCCAGGGGAATGAAAATCAGCACGAAGGGAATCGATTCTTCCGCCATGCCGTAAACCCCGCCGGCCAGGGAAAAAACCACCATCAGGACCGGTACGACAGCAGTCTGCCATTTCGGTTTTTTTGAAAAAAACCGGGCCAGCCGCTGAATACCGGATTCGATGGCGCCGGTTTGGCCGAGGATGGCAAACGTCCCCCCGAAAATGAATATCAGGATGATGATCAAGGCACCGTCCTGGAAACCTCGGATGGGAGCGATCAGGAGCCATTCCGGGCCCAGCAGTTTTTTTGCTGTTTTGGCGTAGGTGCCGGGGACCGTGATCAGCTTGGTCTGGCCGTTGAACGTTTTTTCGGACCGTTTGTACTCGCCAGCGGGAATCAGCAGGCTCATGAGATAAACGCCGATCACCAGAATGTAGATCAGGACCAACGTGTGCGGCAGCTTGAATCGCACGGTGTTGCTCATCGGGGCATCCTTCATTTCCTGCGGTTGCTCATTTTACAATGAAATAAAACGGATGGGAATAGCCGGGTTGTCTCCCACCTCCGAGTGCGGGGAGTTCATGCTCCGGGGTTTGCAGGAGAAGGGAATCGTTTACCGGGAAACAGCGGAAACGCTGGACGAGTGAGGGCCGGAACGTTCAATCATTCTCAAAGGCATTCTCGATGTGGGAAATGGTGAAATTTCCTTCGCTGCCGGTAAGGGTGACGATATCGAAACGGATGCGGTAATCGCGGTAGGGCTTGCGGGCGGTGAACAGTTTGGCGGCGCGGATGAACTTCTGCCGCTTGCGCCAGCCGACGTACTCTTCCGGCGTTCCGAAATCCGTGGAGCGGCGGCTCTTGACTTCGATGAAGCAGAGGGTCTCGTCGTGGCTGGCGATCAGGTCAACTTCGCAGCCCGAGGCGCGCCAGTTGTAGGCGATGATGGTGTAGCCTTTTTGCTTCAGGTATTCCGCCGCGCTGCGCTCCGCGCGCTGGCCGGTTTCGCCCTTGCTTCCCGGTTGATCAGGCAAGGGGAACCCGCTTCTCTTCCATCTTGATGTTCAGCGTTTCCAGTTCCTTGAGGATGGGTTCGTAAATTTCGGGCAGCACTGGAATCAGGACGCCGGTCAGGGCGATCCGGCCTTCGGCCATCATGCGCGTGCCGATGGCCATGGGCAGGCTGACGGTGCGGGCCATGGAGGTGTCGCCGAAGGGGATGCCGTAGTCGATCAGGGTGGAAGTGATTTTTTCCTTCTTTTTTTTCTTGTTCTCCACGATGAAAGTGTGTTTGAGCAGCAGCATGTCCTTCTCCCCCTCTTTGTAGAAGAGCTTTTCCTCCAGGCGGTGGCAGAGGACATCCAGGCGGTTGTCCAAGGCGGGGAGCGGATCGTTCTCGAAGAGCCCCAGCCATTCCAGGCGCCGGAGGATTTCGTCGCTGCCGGCCAGTCCCAGCTTGCGGGCGGCGGCTTTGGCGACATCCTCGCCGCTGGCGGCGTCGACCAGGTCGGCCAGCATCTGCCGGTAGGTCTTGCCCTTCAGGCGGGCGTCGGGCGTTTCATCGACCAGACCCAGATCAACGATTTTTTTAAACGTCGGGCACCAGCCGGGATAGCGGTAGGTGCCGCGCTTCACGCTCAGGGCATTCTTCAGCCCGTAGATTTCTTTGTAGGGGACCGAGTCGCGGTTGGGGTAGACTTCGAACGTGCCCAATCCTTCGATCTCCTCGGTTTGATAATTCAGGAACAGGTTCTTGCCTTCGATCTCCACTGATCTTGCCGTTTTCCAGGAAGCGGGCGGAGTTTCGCGAGGCCAGGACCACGCCGCGCGGGCTCCAGGAGAACTTGTAGCCGAAGGGGTTGTCGTTGTGCTCGGGGGCCGGCAGACCGCCGCAATAGGAGTGAAAATGCAGGACCTTGCCGCCGCTCGGCCTGCACGCCGTCGATGATCTTCATCGCCGACATGTGGTCGATGCCCGGATCCACACCGATCTCGTTGAGGAAGACCAGGCCTTTCTTTTTGGCTTCGGCGTCCAGCTGGTGCATGCCTTCGGACTGACATAGGAGGTGGTCACCATGTGCTTGCCGTTGCTCCAGGCAGAGTTGGGCCACCTTGAGGTGGTGAATCCAGGGCAACAGGCTGATCATGATATCGTTCTCGCGCACCAGGCGGGTGAGTTCGTGGCGTCCTCGACATTGACGGGGAGGCCGGCCGTTGGGGTGGCCGGCGATCAGTTTCTGGGCCTTGCTGACCGTGCGCGAGGCGACGGTGACCTGTCAGCTCTTTGCGCTCCAGCAGATAACGGACTCCAGGCCGGCTGACCAGACCGGCTCCCAGCACCAGTATCTTTTTCATGTGTCCTCCTCGTTCATGATAGAAATTTTTCCATGTAGGCGTAGTCCGCCGTCAATTTTCCCCCCTGCAGGATCAGCGCTTTTTTGATGGCGGGCGGCAGCTGGACATTCTGGCCAGGGCGGCGGAAATCGGCCTGGGCGATGGCGGGCACGAAGTTTCGCAGCACCGCCGAGAATTCCTGGGAGGACTCGCGGGAGAATTCGCAGGGCAGGTTGTCCACGGCCATGACGGTCACGCCCAGTCGCTGGATGCCGTCCTGGCTGCGGTCCTCCTGGGGAAAGTAGGTATAAAACGCCTGATCGGGTGGGGTGGCCTTATGGGTGATTTCCACCGAACCGTTGATATCGCAGCTGATGTCGCCGATGACTTTCAGCTTCGGGCTGGAGTTCAGCGGGGCGCTGTCGCGCAGGAAACGTTTGGTTACCAGCCGCGGATATTTTTCGCTCCAGAAAATGCAGTTGACCAGAATGCTCAGCTGCGGCAGATAGTTCTCGAATTTGGACTCGTAGCGCTCCGGGTGGTCATAGTATTCCTGCAGCTCGAACACGCCTTCTTTGCGGCGCACCAGGTCGTCCTCCTTGAAGACCACCTTGAAGAGATTGAGGGTATCGGCAGCGAAATTTTCGCTCATTTCCAGAAGGGCATCGGCGGAGACCATCTTGTGGGGCAATAGATCAAAGATCTCCTGGGCGCCCTGGGAAACGTGACCGTAGCCGCTCAGACCGATGACCAGCGGGCATAGCTCGATGGGGAATCCCCCGTTCGTCGATCTCCTCGCCGATGCGGGAGATTTCGGCCTTGGCCGCCTCTAGGGAGGGGTACTGGTAAGCCTGGCGAATGCGGGCGAATGGCGTCTGGTAGCCGAGCAATTTCAACTTCTGGCCGAAAGCGTGCAGGGTATCGACCATGCCGGCCAGGCCGGCGTGGCGGCCGAAGAAGATCAGACGCTGGTTCTGCTCGTTGTTCACCCGCTCGTAGTCGATGAGGTTGCACCCCCGCTCCATCATCCGGCGCAGCATCGGCATGTTGTGGTGCTGACCCTTGATCGTGTGGGAAAAAAACACGTAGGTCTTGCCCTGGCGAAAGAGTTTTTCGGGAATCTCCTTGACCGCAAAGATGACGTCGGCGCCGCTCAGGTCCTTGGATTCCCTGGCTCCGGCGCTCAGGTATTCCTCGATCGGGAAGATCCGGATGGGCGAGGGTTGGATCAGGGTCTGGATGCCGTGTTGCTCCTTCAGCCAGCGGATGTCCTCGGGGATCAGGGGCGCCCTGCGCTCCCATTCGTTCTTGTCTTCACGGCGGATGCCGATGGTCTTGGGCATGCGTTTCCTCGTCGGGGGTTTACCCCTGGCAATCTAACAGAATCCCGGCTGGAAGTCAATTGCCGGCTCTTGCTCCCGGGCCGCCTCCGTATTATACTGGTTTCGTATTTTTGGCGATTGACCATGACGATCAAGAAAGAGAGTGCCGGAGCCTGGACCCGCTTGCAGGTGGCCGGAGCCCTGGACCGGGAAGGCTGGCCGCAACTGAGGAAGTTTCTGCAGGCGGAGATGGAGTCGGGGAACCTGGACGTGGAGGTGGACCTGCAGGCCGTTGATTTTTTGGGCAGCACCGCCATCAGCGAGTTGACGGAGTTTCACAAGGTTTTTTCGGGACGCGGCGGCCGGTTGCGCCTGGCCAATCTCAATCCCCATTTGCGCGATGTTTTCCGTGCCATCCATCTGGACAAAGTTTTTAGCGTATAAAGGTCACACCATGGTGTGCCATTATCTGTGTGGAATGTTGCGAAATATAATAATTCCGGGACAATAATTTTTTAACTTCCCGGCAGCACGTGAACGGCGGTGGTCTTAAAAGTCAGATAAACCCGGCTGCCTTTAACCAGGCCCATGGCCTGCAGCGACGGTTTGGTGACCAGGGCGGTCAGGGTGAGCTCGCCGCTGGCAGCCGAAACCGCGAAAATCGCTCCCAGGTTGTCGATGCGGGTGACCGCAGCCGCCAGGCAGTTGCGCGCTGTCGAACGCAGGGGCTGCTCCGAAAGCAAGATGTCTTCGGGGCGAATGACGGCAACCGCCGGCCCCGACTGTAAATCGCTGATTGCTTCGATCGCGACTCCGTGGCAGGTCAGGGTTGCCGCATCGCCCTGGCGCTCGAGTCGGCCGGCAATGATGTTCTGCACTTGGGAGAATTCAGCGACTTCCAGGGAGTGCGGCATGGAGAAGAGCTGTTCGGGCGAACCTTCTTGGAGTAGCTTTCCCTCCCGGAGAAAGAAAAGTTTCTGGCCCATGGTTCGCGCCTGGAACAGGTTGTGGGTGGCCAGGATAATCGTTTTGCCAGCTGCGGACAATTCGGAAATGACCGCTTCGATTCTTTTGGTGCTCAGCGGATCGAGGTTGGCCGTGGGCTCGTCCAGCAGGTAGAGTTCGGGGTCAAAGGCCAGCACCCGCGCCAGCTGCAGCCGCTGTTTTTCACCGCCCGACAGTTGCCGGACATCCTGGCGGTTGCGCTGGGTCAGCCCCACCTGGCCCAGCAGGTTCTCGATGCCGGCGGCTGAGAGCGACCGGCCGCGCGCTTTCAATCCGAAGAGCAGGTTCTGCTGCACCGTACCCCTGAACAGCAGAGGCGTCTGAAAGACAAAGCCGATGCGCCGCCGCCAGGCCGTGCGTTCTTGCGAATTCAAATGGGTCAGGGGTCGCCCATCGGCCCGGATCTCGCCGCTGCTGGGTTTTTCCAGCAGGGCCAGCAGTCGCAGCAGGCTGGTTTTGCCCGCGCCGTTGGGGCCGATGACCGCGTTCACGCCCGGGCCAAGGAAGTCGAGGTCAATGGCCTGAAGAATTGTTCGAGTGGCAGACACCCGGGTTAATTGACGGAGGCTGATTTCCATTATTTACCCTGAAGCAGTTGCAGAAGGAAATTGAGAGCCAGGGCCACGGCCAGCAGCACGATGCCCAGGGCGATGCCGGTTTCAAAGTTGCCCTTCGTGGTTTCCAGGTAGATAGCGGTGGTCATCACCCGGGTGGCGCCCTTGATGTTCCCGCCGACCATCATGGTCATGCCTGTTTCGCCGATCACGCGAGAAAAACCGGCGATGATGGCGGTGAGAAAGGCAAAACGGCCCTCGCCGATGATGGCCAGCGCCGTCTGCCAGCGGGAGGCGCCGAGGGAAAGGGCCAGGTCGCGCGTGTCGCGGGCCACCCCCTTGGCCGCGGCCAGGGAGAGGGCGGTGATGATCGGCAGGGCCAGAATGGCTTGGGCGACGATCATTGCGCCGGGAGTGAAGAGCAGGCCCAGGGCACCGAGCATGCCGCTGCGGTTGATCAGCATATAAACCAGCAGGCCGATGAGCACGGCTGGCAGGGCCAGCCAGGTGTTGATCAGTCCGACCAGCAGCCGCTTGCCGCGGAACTCCTTGAGGGAAAGCCAGAGGCCGAGGGGAATCGCCAGCGCGGAGGAAATCAGCGTGGCGCTGCCTGAGACCAGGAGCGAAAGGGAAACGATGGCGAGCAGTTCGCGGTTGGGAGGAAGCAGGAGTCGCACTCCCTGCTTCATCCCCTCCCAGAAAAAATCCATTACAACTTGATTTGCAGCTGGGTCATGATGACATCATTCCTGACCCCAGGTGTTTCGATTTTGTACTCGTAATTGGTCCGCAGCAGAATCGTTTTACTGAAGAAGTAGTTGACGCCGAAGGTCCACCTGGCCGTGTCCTTATCAGCAAGACTTTTGTCGGGGTTCCAGGTATCGTAGCGGAGCAGGAGCACGGTGCGGGGTAATACCGTATACCCCAAGGTGAGATAGTAGCCCTCTTTTTTTACGGCTTTATCCTGACCGGCGATGTATTCGGCCTTGAGCATCAGCCGCCGCCATTCCCATTTCAGTTCCAGCCCGGCGCGTGTTTTCTTGTCGCTGACTCCGGTGGTGCCGTCGTAGTAGGAACTGCCGATAAACAGCCCGGGTAACGGATTGAGCACCAGGCGGCCGAGCAGCGTTTTCCGGTCGTTTTCATCATCGGCGTTGGAACCGCTGCCGTTGATCAGGGCCAGGAAAAAGCTGGAACGGAATCCGCCGAACGCCAGGTCACGGGAGACCTGGATGCCGATATCGCGGGTCGGCTTGATCAGGTTGGTGACCACGTCGGCCTTGTTGATCCAGTCGTTGTCTGCATCCGGGGTTGTCTGCTCCAGGCCGAAACCGTACTTGAACTGGCCGAGGCGGATGCGGAAGTTGCGGATCAGGGTGGTTTCGATAAAGGCGTCATAGACCAGTTTCCTGTTTTCGTTGTCGGTGTTGGTCCCTTCGACCGTGAAGGTGAATGAAAAGTATTTGGAAATATCGCCGGTAAAACCGAAACGGGCGGCGGCCAGATTGAAGCCGTCCGGCCTGCCCGGGGTCTGATCCTGGGTGTAGCGGATGCGGAGATATCCGGTGGGCTTGATTTTCGGGAATTCCTCGCTCGTCTGCGTGGACTGTTCAAAGCCGTAAACAGCCGCAGCCAGTAACCAGAGCCCCAGCAGTATCGCGATGCCACTTTTTTTCATGGTCTCCTCCATGGCGTCGGTCGCGCTATTTGATCACGTCGGGGAAAAAGAGGGGGGAGCCGAACTTGTCCACCCCGTAGTTGCGGATCATCGTCTGGCCCTCCGGACCCCGAATAAACTCGGCGAAGCGGGTGGCCAGCTTGTAATTCACCCAGGGGAATTTGGACGGAGAGACGACGATCACCGAATAGGGATTGAACAGGCTGGGATCCCCTTCGACCAGTATGTCCAGGGTAGCGATCTCTTTGCGGTGGGATAGCCAGGTGGCGCGGTCGACCAGGCAGTAGGCCTTCTTTTCGTTGGCGATGCGCAGCGTCGCCTCCATGCCGCTACCGCTTTCCATATATGACCTGCCGGTCGGTTTGCCTCCGGCCGCTTTCCAGAACCACTGCTCTTTCTTATGGGTGCCCGAATCGTCCCCGCGTGAAACGAAAAGCGCCTGGGCGGCGGCGATCTTTTTAAAGGCTTCCAAGGCCTGGGCGGACTTGATGCCAGCCGGATCTCCGGGCGGGCCGACGATAAAGAAATCGTTGTGCATCACGTCTAGCCGCTTGACTCCGAAACCGTCGGCCACGAACTTTTCTTCCGACTCGCGGTCATGCACCAGCAGCACATCGGCGTTGCCGTCGCGCGCCAGGCGGATGGCCTGGCCGGTGCCCACCGCGATCACCTTGACGGAGCAGTTGAATTTTTTTTCAAAAGCCGGAATAAGCACATCGAAAAACCCCGAGTCCAGGGTCGAGGTGGTGGATGCCAGAGTGATTTTTTCTTTGGCCGGAAGGGGTGATACCACCGCGGCCAGCATCAGGATGCAGCATACGCCGCACCAGGAAAAAAATTTGTTTTTCACCGGAACCTCCTTTCCGAGTCCAGGAGGCACAGACGTTTCCGCCTGCACCCTGCCGGTCGGCGGGCATGGTCGACAGGCTTTAGCCCGTCCGACTCGGAGGTAAAGCTAATTATAACATAAGTTGCATTGTTAAAAAAGATTTTGAGTTGTATAATGATTCAGCGAAAGCAAATTTATTGATCAAGGTTTAATGATGCGCTGCGGGCGGAAAGGGCTAAGTAATCTGGCGGTGATTCTTGTTTTCTTTTTATTCTTCGTTCAACCCCTTCTTCATCATCATGCGGATGGCTGGTTCCATCGTGATTGCCCGGAGTGCGTCTGTCTGGTCATGCCTTTCTTGGTCGTGTCGATTGTTTTGGTCCTGAATGGATTTATTCATTTAGTTTTTTTTAATTTACGAAATTCATCTTTTGTTCACATAAAATTTATTTTTTCTTGTATTTTTTTGCGCGGGCCTCCTCTCTGCCGTTACGCTATCTAAGTCATTGCCTTGTGCTGAGGAGGTATTGCAATGCAAAAAAAATGTTTTCGGATATTGATTTTAGCTAATTTTTTGATGATCGCGACCGCTGAACAAAGCGTGGCAGAAGAAAATAAGAGCGATCATCCGTTTTCTCAGGCCAAGTTCGTTCCCGACATATCTCTGATCATTGATTTTTCATTCAATCGCTTTAACCTCAACGCGGATGACATGTCGAGTCTTGAAATACCCGGTTTTTCCATAGGAGGGGGTGCCGCATCTGGCCAGAATATTGGGTCAGCGGGCAATGGCTTCAACTTCAACTATGGGGAACTGGCCATAGGGGCGACCGTCGATCCTTATTTCGACCTTTTTACCAACTTCCATCTTGGTCAAAATCATTTCGAGATCGAAGAAGCATATATCCGGACACGTTCCCTGCCGCTGGGGCTTAAGTTAAAGGCCGGAAAATTCCTGAGCGATTTCGGCCGCCTTAATTCCCAACATGCTCATTTCTGGAATTTCAACGAGGCTCCACTGGTCCACCAAGTCTTTTTCGGTGATGAAGGCTTGAATGAGAAGGGAATCCAATTGAGCTGGATTTCCCCTTTTCCTTTTTTTCTGGAGCTTGGCATTGAGGCGCTTCAGGGCGAAAACGAAACCAGCTTCGGAACCCAGGGCTGGGCGGGAGTCCAAGATGCACCGGTTCCCAATCTCGCAGTGGGATTCGTAAAAACTTCATTCGATTGGAAGAAACTGATTACATTGATCGGCTTTTCTTTCGCCAGTGGAAAGAGTCGAATTCCTGAATTCAATGCCGAAGCCACGGGATTCGCCGGGAACACGAGTATATGGGGAGTGGATTTCACCTTGAAGTATTTGATTGACTCATACCGTTCTGTCACATTTCAGGGTGAATGGATCGGCCGTCAAGCCAGTGGACAGGAATGGAGTGCAGGCCTGGATGGGCCATTGGAAAAAAGCCAAGCAGGCGCATATCTGGAAGCGGTCTGGAGGTTCCAGCGGCAATTCCGATGGGGGGTTCGGGGCGATTTCCTCAATCACAATGACATCCGGCAGGCAGGTGTCCATGAGCCCCTTCCTTCTAACCTGACCCGCTATACGTTGATGGTCGAATACATCCCGACGGAATTTTCCCGGCTGCGCATCGAGTATGTCAATGACCATTCCCATTTTTCCGCCGCAATGAGGAAGACGGTAAACGAATTGGTCTTCAGTTTAAATATCGCGATTGGCGCCCATGGAGCGCACGCCTTTTGAGGTGCCCGATGAAAAAAAGGTTCTTTTCGTTCTTTTTGATTTTGAATGTAACCGTGCTCGTTTTTGCGGCCAGAATCAGGGTGGTAACCACCTATCCCTATATCGCCGATATCGTAGCAAAGATAGGAGCAGAGCGGGTGGAAGTTGTCGCTCTGGCCAACGGTTACTGGGATCCTCACCAAGTGGTACCCAAACCATCCTTCATAGCCAAAATGCGCCGCGCCAATCTGCTGGTGATCAACGGCGCCCAATTGGAAATCGGCTGGTTGCCGCCCCTTCTTAGCCAGGCGAACAATCCGCGTTTACTCCCGGGAGAAAGGGGATTTCTGGACTTATCGACCCATGTTCAATTGATCGAAGTCCCCACCTCGGTTTCGCGCGCGCTGGGCGACGTGCATCCCGAAGGCAATCCCCATTTCCTTCTGGACCCCTACAATGTTCCTCTCCTCGCCGCTGCGATAGCCGCCAGGCTGAAAGATATCGATCCCGACAACAGCGCTGATTATGAAATACGGTTGCAGGAGTTTGGCCGCCGCTGGCAAGAGAGTTTAACTTCCTGGGAAAACCGCTTGCACGAATTGAGGGGCCTCACGATTATTCAGTACCACCAGCTCTTCGACTATCTTATCCACCGTTTCGCTTGGACTTCTGCCGGCACCATCGAACCCCTGCCTGGAATACCCCCAAATCCTCGGTATATCGACCGACTGATCTCTGTTGTGCGCAACTCGCGGGTCCGCTTTATCCTGCAGGATGTCTATCACTCCCCTGAAGCCGCCCGCTTCATTTCAGACAAAACTGGTGCGAAGATGATCGTGTTGCCCCATGATGTAGACGCCGTGCCCGAAGCGTCTGACATCTTCAGTTTGTTTGATGAGATCGTGCGGAGATTAACTCGATGATCAGCATACTGGCTCCCGTTTTCTTGTTGTCGCTGGTGCTGTTGGGCATTCATGCCTATTTCGGGCTGGAGGTCATTCGGCGTGGGATCATTTTCACGGACTTGGCTATCGGACAGATGTCGGCTTTGGGAGCTGCCGTGGCGCTCCTGGTCTTCAACGGGCGGTTTTTGTATCCTGTTTCGCTTTGCTTCGCGCTTCTTGCGGCGTTTTTAATAGCGATAGCATCCAAGCGCGTTGCAAACTTGGAAGCGTTCATCGGGATCCTTTACGCCTTTGGCCTTTCCGGAGTGTTCATTGTCCTTTCCCGTTCTCCACACGGTATGGAAGAATTTCAAACTCTGCTGGCCGCCGACATACTCTTCACACCCGTTAAGGAAATCGCTAAAATAGCTGTGGCGTATTCGCTTCTTGGTTCGTTCCTGGCTCTTTTTTATCGCCGCTTGTCCGGTTTAGCCAAGGATCTCCTCTTCTTTTCGGCCTTTGCTGCCACGGTGACCAGTTCAGTCCAGTTGGCTGGCGTGCTGGTGGTTTTTGCCATTCTGGTCGGGCCAGCGTCCATTTCTCTTCGTTTGAAAGCCAAGCGACCCATAATCGCCGCCTGGGGGATTGGTATGCTGATCAATTTAGCGGCCATCTCTGTTTCTTACCAATTTGATTTGCCCACTGGCTATGCCTTGGTTTTTGCCCATGCGCTGGTGACCATGGCGGTTAATTTTTTCAAAATACGAGAAGTGAAAGTGCATGGGTAAGCGATCTTACGCAAACAATTTTTTAATAGAGGCCGATGTTCTTCAGGCGCAGCGTGCCGCTTTGGCCGCTGTAGGCGCAGCCGCCGTCGACTAGAAAGAAGAAGGCTTCCGTCTGAACGAGATCGGGGGGCTGGGTCTGGCCGCTCTCCTGATGGAAGCGGTTGAAGGGAATGGCGATCCGCTGCCACTGGCTGTCTGCCAGGAAAGAATGCTGGTAAAGTTTTTCATCTTTTCCGCTGCCGTTGCGGAAACGCACCCAGGCCAGCAGCCGGCGGTCTGCCTGAACCTCGAAGACGAATCCTCGGTATCCGGAAAGATCCCTTTTTTTGATGCTGGCCAGCGCGCTCCAGAAATCGGGACTGCCCGGTTCTTTTTCCAGATGAAAGGAAAAGGCAAGGACCGGCTCTGCGGCCGGGCCGCGCTCCCAGGTCAATGCAGCGTTGGAGCGAGGATTTTTTTCGATACGGAAGTCCGCTTCGCCGCTCGGTAAGATGAGATGGGGAGTGGGGGTAACGGCCGGCGGCTGCCGCTCTTCCGTTTGCCCGATGAAAAAGGGGTTGGCCAGGATCCAGGGAAGGCGGGTGAAAGGGCCGGCACTGAGAAACACCTCGCTGCGGTAAACACCCGGTTGGTGGATAGGAATGCGCAGCTCTTTTTGCCGGTTGTTGTGGAAGGTCTGGAATATTTCCCCGTCCTTCTTGACCAGCAGGTCGGTGGCGAAATCGAAAGGCAACCGGCAAACCATCACGCCCTCGGAGTTGAGCGACATTCCGCCCAGCGGCACGACCTGGCCGTTGTCGGCAATAAAAAATTCTTTGAAACCGTTGGCCGGCCCGAGAGACTCGATGGTATTGAAAAAACGCCCCTGTTTGAGTGCCGCTACGATGCCCGCCGCAGCCTGTCGGGCGTCGGCGGCCAGCAGCTCTCCGCTCTGGACGTAAACCGTCAAGATGCCGAACAGCGCTTCGTAGGTGGGGAAAGGAAGGTCATGGCCTTTGAGGAAGGGCAGCGCGCCATGCGCGTCCAGAGCGTAAATGCCGAAATAGCGGCCGCGGCGGTTAAAGCGGTCCCAGGTGTTCAACTCGTTGCTGGGGTAACGGAAGATCGAGGTCAACGCGTAATCGCGGCCCAGCAGGTAGTTCAGCGGGAAAAGCAGAAGTTTGAACGGCGACGCGTTTTGGGAACTGCTGTAGAGGCTGAGTATCTCCATGCCGCTGAACCCGGTGACGGACCAGTCCGTCCAAGGAATGCGCCGGTCCAAGGGATGGGCAATGAAACTGATGCCGCCCTGGCGGTTGATCTCGGCGATGGCCTCGTCGGGTTCGGGCGGAAACAGGTAGGCGGGAAGCGGGATACCGCTGACCACCAGGTGGCCGCTGTGCAGCGATAATTCCGCACCGCCGACCAGCAGCGTTCCGTTCAAGCGGAAGGTGGAGCGCAAGGAGTAGCGGTTGGGCCGGCCGTGGTCGCTGAGCAGCACGAAGTCCAATCCGCGGCGGGCCGCGGCGCGACTGATGGTGAAGATATCCCCGCGGCCGTCGGAGAAGCGGGAGTGGACATGGAATGCCCCCTTCTGGACACCGGCGGGCAGGGGCAGCGGATTGATCTGTTTTTGGAAACGCAGCTGCGCGCAGACCTGGGTGAGGAGGAGCAGCAGACAGAGGCCGATCAGGAGATAACCGGTCTTTTTCAAGGCTGCAGGAGCTTTTTCATCCGGCTGACCGCTTCGGTCATACCCAGGAAAGTGGAGTTGGCAACGATCGAGTGGCCGATGTTCAGCTCCTCGATATCGGTGATGGCGGCAATGGCCCCGACGTTCTGGTAGGTCAGACCATGTCCGGCCAGCACCTTGAAACTCAGCTTCTTGGCGAAGGCGGCCGTCTTCTGGATCTTGTCGAGTTCCAGGGTGGCGAGGGTGCCGGGATAGCCCTTGGCGTACTCGCCGGTGTTGATTTCCACCGCCTTGACACCCAGGCGGTGGGCGGCCTTGACCTGATCGATGCCGGGGTCGATGAACAGCGAGACTTCCATGCCCGAAGCGCGCAGGTTGCTGGCCACCTCTTCGATCTTGTCCGCGTAGACGAGCACGTCCAGGCCGCCGCTGGTGGTCACTTCCGTGTCGCTCTCGGGAACCAGCGTGCACTGGTCGGGTTTGTGCTTGAGGGCGAGTTTGACCATCTCCATGGACACGGCCATTTCCAGGTTGAGCCGGGTCTTGATCACCTTGCGCAGCAGCTCCAGATCGCGTTCCTGAATGTGCCGCCGGTCCTGGCGCAGGTGGATGGTGATACCGTCGGCGCCTCCCAGTTCGGCCAGCACCGCGCTGTAGACAGGGTCGGGCTCGTTGGCCTGGCGGGCCTGGCGGATGGTGGCGATATGATCAATGTTAACGCTCAGTTTCATGTCTCACCCCGATCTCCGATTGTATCAAATCGGCGAATTTTTGCAAATAGGTTTCCAGCGCCTGCTCGTCTGCGGATTCGAGCATCAGGCGGATTTTGGCTTCCGTTCCCGAAAAGCGGATCAGCAGGCGGGAGTGGTGCCCGTGTCTCTGCAGGAATTCCTGGCGCAGCCGCTGCAACTGTGGCCAGCGGTTCAGGTCCCGGCGGCGGCGAATCGGCAGATTGAGCAGCTTCTGGGGAAAGAGCGGCAGCTGCCGGCGGATATCCTCCGGTCCGATTCCCAGCGCGAGCAGGGATTTGAGAAAGACCAGGGAGGTGAGCAGGCCGTCGCCGGTGACCTGCAGGGGACGGATGATCGTGTGGCCGCAGGGTTCTCCGCCCAGCCTCGCGCCGCTGCGCCGCATCAAGCGGTACACGGCCTTGTCGCCCACGGCGGCGCGCAGGAAACGGATGGAGCGCTCGGCCAGGGCCTTTTCCAGGCCCAGGTTGTCCATCTGCGTGCCCACCACCGTGCGGTTGAACGAGGGATCGGTTTTTTCCAGATACTGGGCCAGGGCCAGCAGCGTGTGACCGCCATCCAGGATCTGACCGCTGCCGTCGCAGAAGATCACCCGGTCGGCGTCGCCGTCAAAGGCCAGGCCCAGGTCTGCCTGCCGGCGGCGGACGGCCTGTTGCAGCGACTCGGGCGCGGTGGAACCGCAATTCGCGTTGATGTTGTGGCCGTTGGGCCGAGCATGGATAGCCGTCAGCGCCAGGCCCAGGTCGCGGTAGAGCCGGGGGGCGAGGGCGAATGCCGCGCCGTTGGCGCAGTCGATCACCAGGCGCAGCGGTCGTTTCCCCAGTTCCGCCCCCTGCCGACGCAGGAATTCCAGATAGGCCTCCTGCCCTTGGGCAAAAGGGCGGATCTTGCCGGTCGCGGCCCGAGACCGGGACAAGGAGCGCCGGCTGTGAGAGAAGGCGGCGGCGATCGTCCGTTCCAGCAGCGCGGAAATTTTTTCACCATGCCGGTTGACGATTTTGATGCCGTTGTCGCGGTAAGGATTGTGCGAGGCCGAGATCATCACGCCGTACTCGAAACCGAAGCGCCGTACCAGATAGGAGAGCGCGGGCGTGGGGATGATCCCGGCGCTGAACAGGCTGGCGCCCGTAAGGATGCCGCGGCCGAGTTCCCTCTCGATGGCCGGGCCCGATTCGCGGGTGTCGCGGCCGACCAGCCAGCGGGCGCCGGGTTGCAGTTCCGCCAGAATGGCCCCCAGCCGCTGCAGGGAGGATGCATCCAGGGGGTATTCGCCCGCGCGGCCGCGGATGCCGTCGGTGCCGAAGAGGTTGTCCGTCATTTCCTCGGCCTATTTCTTTTCGATTTCCAGGGGCACCCACCGTCGCGCTGTCGCTGAACTTGATGATCGGGCTGGCCTGTTTCAGCGGCACGGTGAGGGTGGTTGTCTGGCTGACCGTGGCCAGGTTGATTTCTTCGGTATAGGACCACATCGATGATCGCTGATCTGGGATTTGTATGCGATGGCCGTGACCTTGTCCGGAAGCAGGGTGACCTTTTTCAGTTTGAGGTTGGCGGCCAGCCGGCCCTGAATGCGGACTTGCACCGCCACCGGGCGGGTAACGAACTCCTCGACGTGGACAGCACGATCATCTTCGGTTGCATCGCCACCAGGCTGAAACCGGAGGGGGTGGACAGGTGGTCTTCGCTGAAGATAGTTGAGTTTGCCGCTGCGCCGGGCATTGTTCAGGTCGATGACCAGCCGCAGGGCTTCGACCGGAAGCTGCGCCCACGGTGCGCGAGGGGCCGCGCAGCGTCACCCGCACTTCTTCGGGATTGAGGTTACGCACCTCGAGGTTGTCGGAGACGTGGCTGACTTCGACCGGCACGCGGAAAGTGCGCTCGGAGAAGGTGCGCTCGCGGCCCGCCACGATCGCCCAGACCAGCACGGCCAGCAGCAGGGCGCCAGCAGTTTCAGGCCCCAGGTTGCCGAAAAAAGTTTCTTCAGCCGTTCGGTCATGTTAGATCTTAGGAATTTGAGCCGGTTCTTCAGGCCCTCGCGGTCCAGGCCGCGGATCAGCTCGCCATTGACGGCCAGCGATATCTTGCCGGTCTGCTCGGAAACGCGATGGCCACGCAGTCGGTCTCCTGGCTGATGCCGATGGCGGCCAGGTGCCGGCCGCCGGCCGGGGTCAGCTCCATCAGCGGCGGGTAGGGGAAAAAACAGTTGGCGGCGGCGATGCGCCCCTCGGAAATGATCACCGCCCCGTCGTGCAGCGGCGTGTTGGGCGTGAAAAATGGTCAGCAGCATGTCCTTGGAGACCAGGGCGTCCAGCCGGATGTGCTTGTCGATGTAAGATTTCAGCTTGATCTCGCGCTCGATGGCGATCAGCGCGCCGACCTTGGCCAGCGACATGGCCACCACGGCATTGACGATCTCGTCGCGGATGTGGGAATGTCGGCGGGGAAAAAGTGGTGGTCTTGAGCTTGCTGCCGATTTCGGCCAGGATCTTGCGTAATTCGCCCTGGAACAGGACGATGATGGCGAAGATCAGGTAGGTCGAAAAAATTATTCAGAATGAAGGCAAAGGCGGTCAGATTCAGCAGGTCGGCGATCAGGGCGAAAAGGCCGATCAGCATCAGCCCCAGCGCCATCTGGTAGGAGCTTGGTGCCCTTGATCAGCAGCAGCAGGTAGTAGATCAGCAGGAAGAGGAGGAAAATATCCAGCATGTCCTTGAGGCGGAATTTGGCGAACGCCTGAGGATGTTCTCGATGATCATCGACTTGCGCTTATCCGTCCGGCCGGGGCCGGTACCGCTTCGCGTCTTTCGTTTCTTTGGGCATGCAGGGGCTCGGTCTTTTGGGGCTCTCCCAGGATGCGCGGCGATGTCGTCGGAGGTCAGGGACTCCTTTTCCAGCAATTGCCGGGCGATGATCTCCAGTTTGTCGCGTTGTTCTGCAGGATCATGGTCTTGGAATGGTCGTAGGCCTTGTCGATGATCTTCTTGATCTCGGTGTCGATCAGCTGCGGCGGTCTGCTCGGAGTATTCGTTGTGCGACATCAGGTCGCGGCCCAGGAAGATCATGTCCTCCTTGCGGCCGAAGGTCAGCGGGCCCAGCGAGGACATGCCCCACTCGCAGACCATTTTGCGGGCGATGGAGGTGGCCTTTTCGAAGTCGTTGCCGGCGCCGGTGGTGAGCATGTCCGAGGAAGGTCTCCTCGGAGATGCGTCCGGCCAGCAGCACCGCCAGCTGGGCGTCCAGGTAGGTCTTGGAGTAGGTGTATTTGTCGTTGAGCGGCAGCTGCTGGGTCACGCCCAGGGCCATGCCGCGCGGGAATGATCGAAACCTTGTGCAGCGGGTCGGCCTCCTTCTCCAGCGAGGCGATCAGGGCGTGGCCGGCCTCGTGGTAGGCGGTGATTCCTTCTCCTCTTCGGAAATGATCATGCTCTTGCGCTCCGCGCCCATCAGCACCTTGTCCTTGGCGTATTCGAAGTCTTCCATGTCGACTGCGTTCTTGCCGTTGCGCGAGGCGTACAGCGCCGCCTCGTTGACCATGTTGGCGATGTCGGCGCCGGTGAATCCGGGGGTCGAGCGGGCCAGCACCTTGGCAGGTCGACGTTCTTGGCCAGGGGAGTGTTGCGCGTGTGCACCTTGAAGATCTCCTCGCGGCCCTTGACGTCGGGGGTGGAGACGACGATGCGCCGGTCGAACCGGCCCGGGCGCAGCAGCGCCGAGTCCAGGATGTCGGGGCGGTTGGTGGCGGCGATGATGATGACACCCTCGTTGGCGTCGAAGCCGTCCATTTCCACCAGCAGCTGGTTCAGGGTCTGCTCGCGTTCGTCGTGGCCGCCGCCCAGGCCGGTGCCGCGCTGGCGGCCCACGGCGTCGATCTCGTCGATGAAGATCATGCAGGGCGCGTGCTTCTTGCCCTCGTCAAAGAGGTCACGGACGCGGGAGGCAGCCGACGCCGACGAAGAGCTCGACGAAATCGGAGCCGGAGATGGAGAAGAAGGGCACGTTGGCCTCGCCGGCGATGGCCTTGGCCAGCAGGGTCTTGCCGGTGCCGGGAGGGCCGATGAGCAGCACGCCCTTGGGGATCTTGCCGCCCAGGCGCTGGAACTTCTTGGGCTCCTTGCAGGAATTCGATGATCTCCTCCAGTTCGTCCTTGGCCTCCTCCACGCCGGCCACGTCTTTAAAGGTGACCTTGTTTTTCGCTCGCCGGAGAACATCCGCGCCTTGCTTTTGCCGAAGGTGAAGGCCTTGTTGCCGCCCTGCTGGCGCATGATCATGACCCAGAAGACGATGATGACCACAAAGGGGGCCAGGGAGAGCAGGATGGAGAGCCATTCGTTCTTGTCCAGCTTCTCCACCTCGATGGCGACCTGGTTCTTGCGCAGGATGGTGATCAGGTCGGGGTAGTCGGGGCGGAATGATGGTCTCGTAGCTTGGTGTATTCGGAGTCTTCCTCCGGGTTCATGTCGCCGCTGACGACGTTGCCGTTGATATAGGCGCTGATGATCTGGTCGTTTTCCACCTTGTCCATGAATTCCGAGAACGTGATCTTTTTGGTGTTGCCGCCGGACACGGTTGCCCAGCATGTTCCAGAGCAAGACCAGCACGGTCAGCGAAATAATCCAGAACAGGATTCCTTTCGGGGGTTTTGCTTTTATTTTGTTCATTTTCTTTTCATTTCCTTGCCTGACATGGGTAAATCAATTATAACATAAGTGCTCCTCTTTTTCACCGCCCACCAATGATCAGGCCGGCGGATTCTCAGATCACTCCATGCTTTTTATGGGAAATCTCCTTGCCAAGGACATTTTACCTCAATTTCCCTTTTACTTGAATCGCTTTGATCCCCATCCAGTCCGATTGTTTTATGATTTTTTGATTTTTTTTCTGCGCTATGTTATTTATTAACTAAAGGGAAGGGCGGCACAATGAGAGGGTGAGTCACCATGATCGGCACTAGGGTTTCCCATTACCAAATTCTGGAAAAGCTCGGCGAGGGCGGGCTTGGGGTGGAGGATATGCCATGTTCATGAGGCTGTTGCAACTCAAGGTTAAAAATGGAGAGGAGGAGCGACTCCCCGATTTCTATGAAAAGACGGTGGTCTCGCAGCTTCAGCAGGTGGACGGCTGCCAGTTCGCCAATCTCATCCAGAACCGCCAGCGGCCGGAAGAGTTCATATCCATGACCCTCTGGGACACGCAGGAGCATGCCGAGGCGTACGAGAAAAGCGAGCTGTTCCAGAAGCTGTGGGCCGAAATATCGCCCCAGCTGGCCGATACCTCGGAATGGAAAATCCAGCTCTCCCCGGACATGGAGTTGACCTACGCCCCGGTTTCCCACCAGCCGGAAATCCATTCCTTTGTGGTCGCCGTGCAGGCCAGCCTCAAGCCGGACACCCCGCCGCAGGCCTGCCAGATGTATGTCCGCATCTTCTCGATCAAGCTCCAGCCCGGCAAAGTCGCCGAATTCAAGCGCATCTACACCGGCGAGATCCTGCCGGAACTGCAGCGCATCCGGGGTTGCTGCTATGCCTACCTGATGGAAAACGTCCGGGACCCCCAACAGTTCATGTCGGCGACCATCTGGGAAAATCCGCAGGATGCGGACGAGTACGAGCGCAGCGGCCGCTTCCGGGAGCTGGTGGACAGGGTCAAGCACACCTTCGCCCAGCTTTTCCAGTGGAAAATCGATCTCGGCAAAATGCACGAGTCGCACGTCAAGACCAGCGAGGACGGGGCGGTCAACCTGTACACCCTGGTCTCCGGCAAACGGTTCGACGAGTCATGATGCGGAGACGAATAGATAGAGGAAAGCGCCCATGATAGGAAGCACCGTTTCCCATTACCGCATCATCGAGAAGCTCGGCGAGGGGGGAATGGGAGTGGTGTACAAAGCAGAGGACACGACCCTCAAGCGGCTTGTCGCACTTAAATTTCTGCCTCCCGAATATTCCCGTGATGAGGAAGCCAAGGGCCGCTTTTTCCACGAAGCCCGGGCCGCGGCCGGCCTGGAGCACCCCAACATCGCCACGGTTTTTGAAATAGCGGAAGCCGAGGGCCAGATTTTCATTGCCATGAGCTGCGTGGAAGGCCGGACGCTGAAGGACAGAATATACAAAAGCGAGAAGCACGCCGCTCCTCTGCCTCTAAACGAGGCGATCGACGTGGCCATCCAGATCGGGGAAGGGCTAGCGCTAGCCCATGAGAATGGGATCGTGCACCGCGACGTCAAGTCCTCCAACATCATGATCACTGACAAGGGCCAGGTCAAGATCATGGATTTCGGTCTGGCCAAACTGAAGGGGCAGACCAAGGTGACCAGGGAAGGCACGACCATGGGCACTGTGGCCTACATGTCGCCTGAGCAGGCCCTGGGCAAGGAAGTCGATCTGAGGACCGATATATGGTCGATGGGAGTGGTCCTGTACGAGATGCTGACCGGGCAGCTTCCATTTAAGGGCGAATATGACCAGTCCATCATGTACGCCATCATGAACGAAAATCCGGAGCCCGTGACCGCTCTCAGGAGTGGCGTACCCATGGAGCTGGAGCGCATCATTCAAAAAGCCCTTGAGAAAAACCGGGACGAGCGCTATCAGAATGTCATTGACATGGTTGTTGATCTGCGCAGGGTGAAAAAGGAGTCCGGGCCAGAGATATCAGCTGCAAAAGAGAACAGGAAACTTTTCATACCCGTAGCCACACTGATTGTTGTCATTGTCACCATTTTCGCTGTGTTGAAATTCCTTCCCAAAAAGGCTGCGCCTTCCGCCCAGCCCGGCATTTCTACAGTTCCCGCAGTGGCCATCCTCTATTTCAAGAATAATACCGGCGACAAAAACCTGGATATATGGAGAAATGGGCTCTGCACTTCGCTGATCACCAAGCTCTCCCAGTCCCGCTACATCCGCGTCCTGGACCAGAATCAGATCTATGGGATTCTCCAGCGGTTGAACTTCCTCGACAAAAGCGATTTCACACCAGAAGAGACCAAAAAGATCGCCTCGCTCGGTCTTGCCACACACATCGTCCAAGGAAGCCTATCAAAAGCCGGCGACAAGTTTCGTATCGAACTGATCTTGCAGAACGCCTCGAACCAGGAGATCATCGCTCCAGAGAGCGCAGACGGAACGGGCGAGGGAAGCATCTTCGCCATGCTGGACGACCTGGCGAACCGGCTGAAAGCGAACCTGGGCCTGAAAACTCAACAAATCGCATCAGAAGAGGAGCGCCAATTTGGCGCGCTTACCACGAATTCCCCAGAGGCCTTTAAATTTTTCCTGCAGGGTGAAGAGCTTTCGCAATGGAAAGGATTACGTGAGCAATCGATCCCTTTTTACGAAAAAGCAGTTGCGGCTGATCCGAACTTCGCCACGGCCTATTTGGGGCTGGCCGCTAGTGAGTTGTACTTAGGACGTAATAAAGAAAGCCGAGCCCACACTCAAAAGGCCTTCGATTTAAGGCAGCATGTTTCTGAGAGGGAACGTTTCCTAATCGAGGCTGAGTACTACGGGTCGATGTCCGAGAGGAACTGGGATAAAGCGATCGATGCCTTTACCAAACTTCTTAATCTTTATCCCTGGGACGGCATAGGCAACGGCGACCTTGGGTTTACTTATTGGAGTATGGAAGAATGGGACAAGTCTATCGAACGTTACGAAGTTCTAAGACGATACAATGTCAGTGACTCCGTAACCTATTTCATGTTGTCATTTAACTATCTGTGCAAAGGCCGGGTCGAGAAGGCGCTCGAAGTTCTGGAAGGCTACCTCAACACGTTCGGTGATAACAGTTATATTCGAGCCAACTTGGGGTGTATCTATTATATTTTGGGCGATGCGGAAAGAGCGAAAACGGAAATCGAGCGGGCTTACGCCCAAACCCCGGAATTGGATAAATATTATAAATTCTGTTTCTTATTGTGGACGCGGGACTATGCTGCAGCGGAACCTCTTCTCCAAGAGATTGGCCCGAGTACGGGACAAATAGGACTTCGAAGTATCTTCCATGCGCTGCAGGGGAAACTCAAAGGGGCAAAAACAAGCATGAGCCGCGATATTGAGGCAAGCAATAGTGCAGGCGAATCTGAGCAGGCGACCAAAGGAATACTGCTATCCGCTCATCTCCTGGAAAAGACGGGGGACTTTTCTGGGGCCCTGTCCGCGTGCGATTCGGGCTTGCGGGAAGGGAAAGAACTGGAAGACATTTGTGACCAATGCCAGGCGCTCTTTCGCCGGGGAATCATCCAGGCCCGGCAGAACGACTTCGAAGCCGCCCGCAGCACGGCTGAGGAACTTCAACGGACTGTGGAAAGCGGTCCGGCAAAAAAAAGGATTTACTACCATCATGCGCTTATGGGGATGCTCGCCCTCAAGAAAAAAGAACCATCTCAAGCCCAAGATTACCTCCAAAAAGCCGTGGCCCTCACGGGTGTTGAAAAGGGTTATATGTTCTTACCTCGACCCGAATTCCTTGATTACCTGGCGGAGGCATACGCTCAAGCCGGCCGATGGCCTGAAGCCCAAAAGGCTTATGAGGAAATCCAGTCTCTGAAATATCCGATTGTAAAGGAGCCAGCAAACGCAGTGATTTATGTGAGGAGCTTCTATAGATTGGGGCAAGTCCTCGAGCACAAAGGCGATAAGGCCGGCGCTGCGACTAGTTACCGCAAATTCCTCGACCTCTGGAAAGACGCTGACGCCGGCCTGCCCGAGGTCGAGGACGCGCGGAAACGGCTTAAAGCAATTCAATCAACGATGTGAGAAACATGATCGGCAAAACCGTCTCCCATTACCGCATCCTCGAAAAGCTCGGCGAGGGCGGGATGGGGGTTGTGTACAAGGCCGAGGATGTGAACCTGGACCGGCTGGTGGCACTCAAATTTTTGCCTTCCCAAATAAGCGCTGACAATAAAGAGAAGAAGCGCTTCATCCACGAGGCCAAGGCGGCCTCCGCCCTGGACCATCCCAACATCTGCACGGTGCACGAGATCGGCCAGACCGCTGAAGGCCAACTTTTTATTGCCATGGGCTATTACAAAGGCCGGACTCTTAAAGACAAGATAGAATCGGGGCTGATGCCGATTGGCGATGCGGTGGAGGTGGCGATTCAAATCGCGGAGGGTTTGAAAAAAGCGCACCAGGAATCGATCGTTCATCGAGATTTAAAACCGGCCAACGTGATGATTACCGATGAGGGTTCGGCAAAAATCGTAGATTTCGGGCTGGCCAAATTAAAAGGAATGAGCCGGCTGACCAAAGCCGGCACGACCATAGGCACTGTAGCCTACATGTCTCCCGAGCAGGCCATGGGTAAAGAGGTGGACCAGAGAACCGATATCTGGTCTCTCGGGGTCATCCTCTACGAGATGCTGACTGGCCGGTTGCCGTTCGGCGGCGATTACGACCAGGCGGTGATCTATTCCATCATCAACGAAGAGCCGGAGCCCTTGAGCAAGGCCTGCCCGGACGCCTCGTCCGGTCTGGAGCAGATCGTGAGCCAGGCTCTGACCAAGGAGCCTGCAGAGCGCTATCAGCACATGGACGAGCTCCTGAAAGACTTGAAGACCATTGCCGAGGATTTGAAACCGAGCCGCACCAAGGCAGGTTTATCACGCGGCCGCTTCCTGAGAATCAAGAAAATCTATGCTTATGCCGGGCTCGCTGGCCTCCTCGCCCTCATTGCTCTGACCTGGCTTTTTCTTTTCCCAAAGCGTGGCCAGGTTTATGATTCGATCGCCGTCCTCCCCCTCGAGAATCTTTCTGGGGATCCCCAGCAAGAGTATTTCTCAGAGGGTATGCACGAGGCGCTGATAACGGAGACTCTTAGGATCAAGGCCATAAAAGTTATTTCCCGGACATCGGTGATGGGCTACAAGGGGACAAAAAAGAGAATCCCGGAGATCGCCAAGGAGTGGACGTGGCGGCTATTGTTGAAGGCTCGACGGTCCGGTCAGGAAACACCGTCAGGATCAATGTCCAGCTGATCGACGGGCGAAACGATAAGCATCTTTGGGCGGACAATTTCGACCGGGAATACCACGATGTTCTGTCATTGCAGAGCGAGGCGGCTCTGGCCATTGCCAAACAAATCCAAGCCAGTTTAACACCAGCAGAAGCCAAGGTTCTGGCAAAAAAAAAGACAGTCAATCCAGACGCCTACGACGCCTATCTCAAAGGAATATCTATTATCAATAAACTCAACTTTGCCATAGGTGTGCCTGAAGATTTGGAGAAGAGCATTGCTTGTTTCAACCAATCCATTGCAATTGACCAGAACTTTGCCCTCGCCTATGCCGGTCTTGCCTTGGCTTATGATTACCTTTCAGCTGTTATCTCTCCAAAAGAAGCATGGCAAAAAGCAAAGTCGGCCGCAGAGAAAGCTTTGAGCCTGGATGATTCTCTAGCCGATGCCTACGGGGTGCTCGCAGACATGAAAACAGGTTACGAATGGGATTGGGGGGGAGCGGAAAAAGAGTGGAAACACACCCTCGAGCTCAATCCTAATTATGCACTGGCTCACTCCTATTACGCCAACTTTCTCGTCACTCAAGGAAGGGACAAAGAAGCCATCTTCCACGCTGAGCATGCCCTGGAGATCGACCCTCAGAGCTTTCAGGTGGTCACTTTTCTCATGACAGTCTATGACTTTACACGCCAATTTGATAAGGCCCTTGCCTTTGGTCTAAAAACCCTCCGCCAATATCCTAACGATCCCGAATTTCACATTTTTCTCAGCATGTTATATCTTCGGAATGGTCAGCTCAAGGAGGGTATCGCCGAATATCAAAAATCAATCAAATCAGGTCTTCCGCCTGATTCAGGCTACCTTGCCGTCGCTTTTGCCCTGGCGGGAGAAAAATCGAAAGCGCAAGATGTTCTCAAATTAATTCTTAAAAGTGAAAAAAGCACCGAATACAATCTTATTTTCTTTCCAATGTCGTATGCAATCATGGGCATGACCGATCAAGCTTTTTTTTGGCTGGATAGATGTTTTGCCGAAAGAAATCCGAACTTACCATTCTTTGTTCGCGACTTTTCTTTCGATAACGTGCGCGGAAATCCCCGCTTCCACGATCTGCTGCGCCGAATGAACCTGTCGGTGAATGATAACAAATGATCGGCAAGACCGTTTCCCATTACCGCATCATCGAGAAGCTCGGCGAAGGCGGCATGGGAGTGGTTTACAAGGCCGAGGACACCACCCTCAAGCGGCTGGTGGCTCTCAAATTTCTGCCTCTTGAGTATTCCCGCGATGAGGAGGCCAAGGGCCGCTTTTTCCACGAAGCGCGGGCCGCCTCAGCTTTGGAGCATCCGAACATCTGCACGGTGCACGACATCCAGGAGGGCCCCGAAGGCCAGCTCTTCATGGTCATGCCCTGCTACGAGGGCAAGACCCTGCGCCAGATGATTGATGATGTGGGTGCAGGCCGTGCCAAGCTCTTGGAGACAAGCAAGGCCATCGAGATCGCAGTTCAAATCGGGGAGGGGCTAGCGCTAGCCCATGAGAAGGGCATTGTTCACCGCGACCTGAAGCCGGCCAACGTATTTGTCATCCGGGACGGGGTGGTCAAGATCCTCGATTTCGGTATCGCCAAGCTGGCCGGGGGCCAGACGCGGCTGACCAAGACCGGCACGACCATGGGCACAGCAGCCTACATGTCTCCCGAGCAGGCGATGGGCAAAGAGGTGGACCGCAGGGCGGACATCTGGTCCCTGGGCGTGGTGCTATACGAAATGCTCACCGGTAATCCTCCGTTCCGGGGCGATTACGAGCAGGCGCTGATCTATTCCATCATCAACGAAGAGCCGGAACCGTTGAGCAAGAGCCGGCCGGACATACAGTCCGGGTTGGAGAACATTGTCAGCCATGCTCTGGCCAAGAACCCGGCAAACCGTTACCAGACCATGGAAGAGTTCCTGGCCGACCTGCGGGCAGTGGCCGAGGGTTTCAAGCCGCTCAAGGCCAGGCAACAATGGGCCAGGGGTAAAATTTTCGGCATAAAAAAGATTTATGTGTATGCCACTCTGGCAGTTGTTTCGGTTCTATTCGGTCTAAATGCCGTGGGAATCCGGAGTCAATTTTTCAGACTGCTCGGTGGAGGTCCGGTTCGAGCCATCAGGCTGGCCGTTCTGCCGTTCGCCAACCTGTCCGGCGATCCCGAACAGGAATATTTCAGCGACGGTATGACCCAGGAGATGATCACGCAGCTTGGCCGTTTGCATCCAAAGGTTCTCAGCGTGATCGCCCGCCTCTCCGTGATGCGCTACAAGAAGAGCGACAAACCTATTGATCAGGTGGGGCGCGAGCTAGGGGTGGACTATGTGCTTGAGGGCAGCGCGCGTCGGGAGGCCGGTCGGGTTCGCATCTCGGCCGAGCTCATCGCTGTGCGCGACCAGACCCAGCTCTGGGCGGACACCTATGAGCGCGAGATGTCGGGCATCCTGGCCCTGCAAAATGATGTGGCGCAAAAAGTGGCCGGCGCCCTGGCGCTCAAGCTGCTGCCGTCCGAGCAGGCGCGTCTGGCCAACGCCCCAACCGTCAACCCCGAGGCCCACGAAGCCTACCTCAGGGGCTCCTTCTCCTTCATGAAGCAGACGCCCGGGGATCTGGATACCGCAGAGATATTCTTCGACAAGGCCATCGAGAAGGACCCCGCCTACGCACCGGCCTATGCCGGTCGCGCCTGGGTCTGGGCCAGCCGCTACCAGTTTGGTCTCGTCTCGCACGAGGAGGCCGCTCCGAAGGCCAGGGCGGCGGCACAGAGGGGCGTTGAGCTGGACGAGAATTCCGCCGTCGCTCAGGCGGCTCTGGCTTCGGTCAGGACGTTCATCGATTGGGACTGGGACGGCGCCCGGGAATCCTGGCGGCGAGCCCTCGATCTCAATCCCAACGACGCGAACGGGCAGGGCCTCTACGCCCACTTCCTGTTCATCACGGGGCAGGGCGAAGAGGCGCTGATCCACAGCGAACGGGCCGTCGGGCTCGACCCGTTCAACCCGAGTGTGCTCGCTTGGCATGCGAGCATCCTGTATTTCGCGCGGCGCTACGACCAGGCCATCGCGGCGGCTCAGGAAGGACAGCGTATTCAAAAGGACAATCCCCCCTTATTGGGTGTCCTTTGGTACGCTTACGAAAAGAAGGGGATGATGAAAGAGGCCTTCGAGGCCGCTCGAGCCGCTGCGATAGTCTTGTATAACGATCCGAGGATCGGGAAGGCGCTCGACGAGGGTTATGCTCGGGGAGGATACGCCGAAGCGATGAAGCGTGCGGCCGAGTTCCTGATCGCGCGCGCTTCCGAGACTTTCACGCTGCCGGGCGATATCGGGCAATATTATGCCCTGGCGGGAGAGAAGAGCAAGGCCCTCGACTGGCTCGAGAAGGGTTTGGCCATCCATGATTCGGGCCTGATCTACCTCCGGAGTCCTTCTTTCGACAGCCTTCGCTCCGACCCCAGGTTTCAGGACCTCCTGCGCCGGATGAACCTCCCCAGCGCTTCAGAAAAATGATCGGCCAAACCGTTTCCCACTACCGCATCATCGAGAAACTCGGCGAAGGGGGTATGGGCGAGGTGTACCTGGCCGAAGACACGAAGCTGCACCGCCGGGTCGCACTGAAATTCTTGCCCGCGCATTTGACGGCTGACCGGGAGGCCAGGGAACGCTTTGAACGGGAGGCCCAGGCTGCAGCGGCGCTCAACCATCCGAACATCGTGACCATTCATGAAATCAATGAATTTGCCGGCGGCACGTACATGGTCATGGAATATGTCGAGGGGAGCACCTTAACAGATAAAATTCAGTCTCTGGGTATCCCGCCGGTGCAGCAGTCCGTGCTGGACAAACTGCTTCCGCTCGGCGACGTCATCGACACGACTGTGCAGTTGGGTGAAGGCCTGGCCAGAGCTCACCGGGCCGGCATTGTGCACCGCGATATCAAGCCGGGAAACATTCTCATCAACAAGGACGGTATAGTCAAAATCTTGGATTTCGGTATTGCCAAATTGAAGGGAACCAGCAAACTGACCCGCGAACTTTCCACCCTGGGAACCATTTTCTACATGTCGCCGGAACAGACCTTTGGCAAAGAGGTTGATGGCCGCTCGGATATCTGGTCCGTGGGAGTTCTGCTGTATGAGATGCTCGCCGGTCAGCTGCCATTCAAAGGCGATTACCCGCAATCGGTCATGTATGCGATTGTCAACGAAGAGCCGGAGCCGCTCTCCGCCTGGCGTTCCGACGTCCCGCCGCTGCTGGAGGAGGTCGTTAAAAAAGCCCTGGCCAAAACACCTGAAAAGCGCTACCAAACCATGGAAGAACTGCTGGCCGACCTGCTGCCGGTTCGGGAATGGCTTGCTGAAAAATCAGGGCGGCGGCTGCCCGGCAAAACAAAGTTCCGGCGCTGGTTGTTTTCACCTGTCCCCTGGATCGCGCTGGCGGTCATGGCGCTGGTCGCCGCGGCGCTGTGGCTTTTCCATCCTTCCCGGTCCATCCCTTTTTCCGCCCGGGATTGGATCCTGATCACCGATTTCGATAATCAGACGGGGGACACGGTCTTTGATCGGTCGTTGAACACCGCCTTGACCGTGAGCCTGCAGCAGTCCCGGTATGTCAACATCTTTCCTCATTCACGGGCACAGGGAACGCTCCAGCGCATGGGGAAAAAGACGACGGATGCCGTCAACGAGGAATTGGGCAGAGAGATCGCGCTCCGGGAGGGAATCAAGGTGCTGGTCGCCTGCAGCATCGGCCAGGTGGGTCAGACCTACAACTTGACTGCGAGTATCATCGATCCCAACACCCAGGTAACCTTGCGGACCGAAGCGGCGCAGGCCAACGGCAAGGACAAAATTCTGGATGTGCTGAACAATCTGTCCAAGAGAATCAGGGAAGATCTGGGCGAATCTCTGCAGAGCATCAAGCATCAGAGCCTGGCCTTGCCGCGGGTCACCACCTCGTCCTTGGAGGCGTTAAAAATTTATGCGGTTGCCGGCGGATTTGACGATGACAAGTCTATTGTCAACCTGCAGCAGGCGATTGGACTTGACCCCAACTTCGCCCTGGCTCTTGCGCGTTTAGGAGCCTGCTATTATATGAGAAATAACCGGGTTCAGGGGGAGAAATATTTCCAGAGAGCGTTGAGCCTGATGGACCGTATCACCGAGAGAGAGAGGTTGGCCATCGAAGCTCAGGCCGCGGCGTTCAGAGAGAAATGGGACGAGGCAGTTGTCAAATACAGAATATACGTTGAGAAATACCCGGACGACGCCAACGGCTGGTTCCAACTGGGGTATAACTGCTTGCGTTTAAGACGTCATGAGGATTCCATCGCCGCCTTCACCAACTGTTTGAAAATAAACCCGAACGAAGCAAGCGCCTACGTCAACATCGCCACCTGTTACAACGCGATGAAGAAGTATCCGCAGTCCATTGACAATTACTTGAAAGCATTCAAACTGAATCCCGCTCTTCTCACCTTTACCAATCTCAATAATGAGTTTGGTTTTATGTATGCGGAGATGGGTGAGTACCAAAAGGCGCGGGACGTTTTCGAGAAAATGTTGTCCAAAGGGGAGGAGGAGAAAGCCCGGGGTTACCGTTCTCTAGCCTTGCTCAACATGATTCAGGGAAAATACTCGGCCGCGATCCAGCAACTCAAGGAATCCCTGATGATTTACCGGGCACTCAAAAGCTGGACCAGCGAACTGCGCGGACGTTTGTATCTGGCGGTGGCCTACCGGGCCAAGGGGATGGGGGAAGCCTTTACCGGGGAAATTCGCGCGGCCCGCGAGCTGGTTCGCAGCAATCCGACCGAACCCTGGTGGCTGCTGTTGCTCGGGAAAATCTGCGCCCGGCTGGGGATGGTCCAGGAAGCGAACGGCCTGCTGAAAGAGATCGCCGGCAAGATGATTCAAGGAAACAGGGCTGATCAGGCCGCCTACACTATCCTCAAAGGAGAGATCGAACTGTCGCGAGCCAACTATGCCGCGGCTGTGGATCTGTTTGAGCTGGCCTGCACCCTGCGCGATGACGGCTACCCGCTGGAGTCCGCAGCCTATGGATATTACAAGAAGGGGGAGTGGGCTCAAGCCATTGCCAAGTATGAGTTGGTGATTGAAAAAAAAGATTTCGGCTGGGAAGCTCAGGAGTATTGGCTCACCGCCCATTACATGCTGGGTAGAATTTACGAAAAAAAAGGCGAGACAGCCAAAGCCATTCAGAATTACCAGGCGTTCATTACCATGTGGAAGGATGCCGATAGCGACCTGATTGATCTGCTGGATGCCAAAGCCAGGCTGGCAAAATTAGCAGGGAAAAAATGAATGATTAATAAAATTGTCTCCCACTACCGGATACTGGAGAAGCTCGGCCAAGGGGGCATGGGCGTGGTCTACAAGGCCGAGGATACGAAGCTCAAGCGCACCGTGGCGCTCAAGTTCCTGCCGCCGGAGCTGTCCCGGGACAGGGAAGCCAAGGAGCGTTTGTTCCACGAGGCGCGCGCCGCGGCCGCGCTGGAGCATCCGAACATTGCGACCGTGTACGAAATCGACGAAGCCGAAGGCCGGATCTTCATCGCCATGGGTTATGTCTCAGGCCAGACGCTGAAAGAGAAAATATCGGGTGGGGGCAGGGACGAGGCGACTTCGCCCTTGCGGATCAGCGAGGCCATTGAGATCGCCATTCAAATCGGGGAGGGGCTAGCGCTAGCCCATGCCAAAGGTATTGTCCACCGCGATATCAAAGCGGCCAACATCATGATCAGCGACAGGGGCCAGGCCAGAATCATGGACTTCGGCCTGGCCAAGCTGAAAGGGCAAACGAAACTGACCAGAGAAGGCACGACCCTGGGAACGGTGGCGTACATGTCCCCGGAACAGGCGCTGGGCAGGGAAGTGGATCAGCGGACGGATATCTGGTCGCTGGGGGTCATCCTTTATGAAATGCTCACCGGCCGGCTGCCCTTCAAAGGGGAATACGAGCAGGCGGTGATGTATGCCATACTGAACGAGGAGCCGGAGCCTGTGACCGCGGTGCGCAGCGGCATTCCCCTGGAACTGGAACGGATCATAGATAAAGCCCTGGCCAAGGATTTTGCCGAGCGCTACCAGGATTGCGCGGACCTGCTTGCCGATCTGCGCAGAGTGAGCAAAGAAGTGCAGCCGTTGAAGAGCGCGGTTGAGAAGAAGAGAATGGCCGGGCGGGCAAGGTATCGGATCGGGTTCAAGATCGCCGCTGTTGTGCTTTTGATTTCGGCGCTAGTGGCAGCGAGTTATTTTTTGTTTCTGGGAAAGGAAAAACCGGAGCTGTCAGGCATTCGGGAAACAACCTGGAAAAATTCAATCGCCGTCATGCCTTTCCGCGATTTCAGCCCGCACCAGGACCAGGAATATTTCTGCGACGGCATGACCGACGCCATGATCGGCAGGCTGAATCGGCTCCCCGAGCTGAAAGTCATCTCTCTGACTTCGGTCATGGTTTACAAACATCAGGAGCGAAACATCAAGAAAATCGGCCAGGAGCTGGGTGTCAATACCATCCTGGAAGGAAGCATCCTGCGGGAAAATGAAAGAATCCGCGTCAGCGCCCAGACTGATCAACGTGGCGGACGACTCCCATATCTGGTCCAAGACCTATGACCGTTCCCTGGGAAGCGTATTTGAATTTCATGACGAAATGTCGCAGGCGATTGCCGAGGCGCTGAAATTTCAACTCGAACCCGCGGCCACAGGTCCGAAGCCGGCCGCGCAGCCCAAAAACATGGAAGCCTACGAGTGTTACATGAAGGGCATGCATTTCATCAAGACCAAGTATGTCCTCACTTTCCGGGAGGAGGATTTCCGGGCCGGGGTGGCGATGTTCAACAGGGCGATTGAGATCGAACCCGATTATGCCATGGCCTATTTCGGCCTGTGCTGGGCCTACGAGCACCATTATCAGGTTACCGGCGATGAGGGGGACTCCAGGTTGGCGCGAAAGAATTCGGATATCCTGTTGCGCCTGGATCCGAACTCTGCCCTGGGCAATGCCCTGAGGGGATATATGTTGTATGAATACGATGGGCAATATGAGCAGGCTTTTGGATTTTTAAAAAAAGCCCTGGAAACCAATGCCAATATCGGCGAGGTGAATTTCCTGGTCGGGATGTGCTATCTTTATGCCGGCCTGTTTGATCGGGGCATCCATTTCCTGACCAGGGCTGTCGAACTCGATCCCTACTATTTATGGGCCCCTTACAAGCTGGCCTGTTGTTACATGGGTTCGGGGGAATACGAAAAATCGGCCTTGAATTTTGACAAATATTTTGAGATTACCCCCATCGAGCCCCTGATCTGGCCCGGGAGGTACATCGCTCTCAACATCTGGATGAACCGGCTCCGGAAAGCCGAGGAGATTTTGGCCGGGGGCGAAAAGGCCACTGCCAACGCCGAAATGGGTCAAAAAGTACCGGGCCGTCATGTACGCCCTCAAAGGCGAAAAAGAGAAAGCCCTGGCACTTTATCGGAATTCGGAAATCTATTCCCTTCTGGGGATGAGGGACGAGGCGTTCCAGGAGCTCAAAAAAGAGATACGGGGAACTTATTCTACCCCTTATCTTTACTATCAATACCTGCTTCACAATCTGTTTTACAACAACCTGCGGCCGGACCCCCGTTTCTTTGAGCTGTTGGGGAAAGAGCGGAAGATGTACGATGACTATATGGCCAAGTATGGGAACCTGTAAATCTCAGATTCTTTGAAAGGGGAAACCTGATTAAGCCAGCCGTTTGAGCGCCAGCAGGGTGACGTCGTCGGTCGGCCGGTTCCCTCGTTGGAACGCGTTGAGCATCTGGTCGATCCGTTCCAGCAGTTGCAGAGCGGGAACCTGGTTGTTTTCGCTCACGACCTTTTCCAGCCGCTCCAGGCCGAACTGCTCGCCGGCTCTGTTCTCGGCATCGGACAGGCCGTCGCTGTAAACCAGCAGCAGGTCGCCCGGCTTTAGGCCGAACCGCGTGGTTTCGTAGGTTGCGGTTTCCATCAGGCCCACCGGCATGCCGTTGCTGGTTAGCCTTTCCACCCGGCCGTCGGCGCGCACCAGCAGCGGCAAGTTGTGGCCGGCGTTGACGCTCTCCAGGGTGTGGCTGAGCGAGTCCAGCTCGGCGTAGAACAGGGTGGCGAACTTGGTTTCCGGCGTGTTCTCGAACAGGTAGCGGTTGACCACCGCGATCTTTTCGGCAGCCGGCGCCTGCTGTTTGGCCTGGCTGCGCAGGCAGGCGTGCAGGCAGGAGACGAGCAGCGCCGCATCCATGGCCTTGCCGGCCACGTCGGCCAGTACCAGCGCGATCTTGCCCTGCCCCAGCTGGATGAAATCGTAATAGTCGCCGCCCACGGCAAAGCAGGGGATGCTCGAGCCGGCCAGATCGTAGCCCTTCAGACGCGGCGGCTCCGCCGGCAGCAGGCGCACCTGGATCTGGCGCGCGTTTTCCAGCTGCTGCTTCATCCGCTCGTTTTCCAGCCGCTGCTCGAGCAGCAGCGCGTTCTCCACCTTGATGTCCACCACCGAGGCCACGGTGGCCAGCAGACCCAGGTCCTCGTTGCTGAAGCAGTCGCTGCCGGTGCGGCTGTCCACATAGATCATGCCTGCGCTGCGGCCGCCGATGGCCAGGGGCACGGCCATGATCGAAAGGATGCCCGGGCCGACGATCGACTGCCGCTGCTGGAAGCGTTCGTCGCTGCGCGTGTCGCAGGTGAGCAGCGGCCGGCCGTTGCCGACCACCTCATCGGCCACGGTGCGGCTGATGCGGATCGGCTCCGCGTCGCGCGTGCCGTCCTCATGCCGGTGGCAGGCCACCTTGCAGACGAGCTCGCCGTTTTCCTGCTTGAGAAAAAGGAAGGCGCGCTCGGCCGGAACCACCTCGAGCACCAGAAACACGATCTCGCGCAGCACCTCGTCCAGGGTGCGCGGCGCCAGCAGCGCCCGGCCCACGTCGTTGATCATGGCCAGCCGCTCGCTGGCCGGGTTGGCGTCTTTGGCTTTTTTTTTGACCAGGCCCGTATCGCGCACGCTGGCGATCAGGGAGTGGAGCGCCGCGTCAGTCTTGGATTGCAACGGCAGCGACAGGGTGGTTTCCGGCCGCAGCGCCATCGCGTCGCCTGCTTTGTCCGCAGGTGAACGCACCTCGGGGAACCCCTCCAGCTCGATGACCGTATTGCCGATCTGGACCCGGTCGCCGGCGCGCACCCGGGCGCTGCCGCTCAGGCGGATGGAGTTGAGCAGCGTGCCGTTGGCGCTGTTCAGGTCGCTGAGAAAGAACCGGTCGTTTTCCCAGTGGAATACGGCGTGCTGGCGGGAGACCAGCAGGTCGTCCAGGCAGATTTCGCTCTTGGAGGCGCGGCCCACGCGCACCGGCTCATCGCCCAGCACCATGGCCTGCGGCTCCTTGCCCGGCGTGCGGATGATCATTTTGTGGGGCCTGTCCAGCATGGGTCTGCGTTTTCACGCCCTCCCTTTGGGTACGCTAATGAAATAATGAATATTCCCTTGAAAGTCAAGCGTGCCCGGCCTTGTCGCCGGGATGAACGGAGCGGCCTCGATGCTCTCGGGTCCGGTCCGGCCTATTTCCTGTTGAGGGTAGCGGAGGCCTTGTGCCCGGGTTCGACCCGGACCCTGACGTACGAAAATTCATCCTCGGCCTCGGTCCGGTCGTGCTCTGTCTTCAGCGGCGTACCGTTGGCCACGATGGTGTCGTGCCCGCCGGGAAAGCAGGCCTTCCAGGTGACAGGCCGCGAGCCCGTGTTCCAGAAATGGGTTTCGGCCCGGCCCGCGTGCCTGACCCGGATCGTTGTTTTCAGCACGGGATCTCCGCCATCTCGGCCCAGGAGACCTCCTTCGGCAGGCGGGGGAGGGTCGAAACTGAATCGTCCCTGCTGTCCGGATCTATGCCCATGAGGCCCCTGGCCAGGCTGCCGATCACGGCAAATGAAACCTCCGGGTATTCCCGCCTCTGGGTCGAGGGGTCGCAGAGAAACAGGATCGCGGCCAGGGCAGCCGTCTTGTCGTCGAAGCGGAAAAAGATCTCCGGATAATAGGAGCGCATCTCGATGTAGGAATCGCTGCGGCTGCGCATCTCCTCGAGGATTTCCAGGGTCGGCCGGTCCGGAGCCGCGATCCCGAAGTAGAGCAGGAACTCCTGGCCGATGCCGAACCCGAACCGTCCATCCGGGTAGTGGAAAACCGCGTACCTGCCCCGCTCCCGGTTCCACCACCTCTGGTGAAAGGAGGCCTTGATCTCGGCCGCCCGGGCGGCGAACTCCGCGGCCCCGGCCGCGTCGCCCCGCTCCCGGCAGATCAGGCCGTAGGCCCGGAAGGCGGCGTACTGGGCCGCGACCAGATCGGCGGCCGCGTTCAGGCCGGGCTCCTCCTCGTTGTAGCTCGCCAGACCCCTGCTGGCCCGGTAGGGGTCCTTGGGATCGAGGGGAACGGCCAGGTTCATGATCTCGGGCCGGGTCATGAGCCTTTCCGGCGAGAGGGCCCAGCGCTCGACATAGTCCCGGACCGTCCGGACATAGAAATTCAGAAAAGCGGGATCATCCAGAAAGGTCCGGTCGCCCGTCCACAGATACTGGCGCCAGGCGGCGTCGAGAAGATCGAAGTTGGCGGGCAAATTGTACCAGAACTCCTTGTCGTTCCTGTAGTCGACCGGAGCGGGCCGGTCGTAACGGTTGATCTCCCAAAAGGTGCACCAGTCCTTGGCTTCGGAGATGTTGCGGGCGAATTTGCGGAGCATGTTGCGGTTGAAGGCCTGGAGGCCCAGGGCGTTGGCTCCGGTTGCCTGGTGCGACACGTCGCGCATGCAGAAGGCCTCGCGACCGGGAAGGGCAGCCTCGTACCAGTCGCCCACCGGGTCTTTCGTGAACACGTAGGCCAGTGCCTGGCCCTTGGCCCAGGCGAAGGCCTTGTCGAGCTTCTCGAGAGAGGAGGCGAAGGTCAGCCGGGATGTCGTCTCTATCGGCTTCCGGCCGACCGCAAGGGCTGCGCCCAAACCCGCCAGCGCCAAGGCCAGGAACATCGCCCCCGTCCATTTTCTTTGCATGATAGGCTCCTTAATGAATATTCCCTTGAAAGTCAAGCTTTTCGCGCCCTTCCGATTGACTATTCCGGTTTGTTTCGCCTATGATATTCCCGACCAGGGGATGGTAATGAAGTGTCAAAAATGTGATTTTGAGAACCAGGGGGGTGCCCAGTTTTGCGCCAGGTGCGGGACCCCATTGACCGGCGAACCCGCGGTATCGCGGCTGCAGACCTTTCAGGCGCATGCCAGCGAACTGACCACAGGCACGCTGTTTGCCAACCGCTTCGAGGTGATCGAAGAGCTGGGCCGAGGCGGCATGGGTCGGGTCTACAAGGTGTTTGATACCAGGGTCAAGGAGAAGGTGGCGCTCAAGCTCATCAAGCCGGAGATCACCCTGGACCGGGGCATGGTCGAGCGGTTCAGCAACGAGCTGCGGTTGGCGCGTAGGATCCGGCACAAGAACGTGTGCGGCATGTTCGACGTGGGGGAGGCCGATGGGGTCCATTACATCACCATGGAGTACGTGCACGGCGAGGATCTCAAGAGCATGATCCAGATGTCGGGGAGCCTGAGCGTGGGCATGGTGCTGAGCGTGGGCAAGCAGGTGTGCGAGGGGCTGGCCGAGGCGCACGGTTTGGGGGTGGTGCACCGGGACCTGAAGCCGCAGAACATCATGATTGACAAGGGGGGGAACGCCAAGATCATGGATTTCGGCATCGCGCGTTCGGTCCGGGAGAAGGGGATAACGGGCGCAGGGGTGATGATCGGAACCCCGGAGTACATGAGCCCGGAGCAGGCGGAGGCCAAGGAAGTTGACCATCGTTCCGATATTTATTCCTTGGGTGTCATTCTATACGAGATGGCTACCAGCCGCGTGCCGTTCGAAGGGGACACGGCGCTGAGCATCGCCATGAAGCACAAGGGGGAGATGCCCAGGAACCCGAAGCAGTTCAATGCGAATATACCGGATGACCTGAGCGGCGTCATTTTAAAATGTTTGGAAAAAGATAAAGCCAGGAGGTATCAGAGCGCAGCTGAAGTTCGTTCCGAGCTGGAGAAAATCGAAAAAGGGATACCCACGACTGAGCGGGTCATTCCCGAGCGCAAGACCAGCACTTCGCGCGAGATCACCCTGAAGTTCAGCTTCAAGAAACTCATGGCTCCGGTTCTGATCGTCGCTGTCATCCTTCTTGCCGCCGCGGCCTATTGGCTGTTTATCCCAAAGAAACACGCTCCCGCCACTCTGGCGCTGAAACCCTCTATCGCCGTTCTCCCCTTTGTGGATTCGAGCAAGGCGAAAGACTATGAATATCTGTGCGATGGCATTTCAGATACACTCATCAACGCCCTGACCAATATCGAAGGTCTATGGGTTCCCGCCAGAACCTCGGCATTTTTCTTCAAGGGGAAAACCCAGGACATCCGTGAGATCGGCCAGAAGCTCGGCGTGGACAATGTGCTTGAAGGAAGCATCCAGGTGTCCGGGGACAATCTCCGGGTCACGGCGCGAATCAGCAAAGTCCAGGATGGCCGCCAGGTTTGGTCTGAGATCTACAATCGCAAAATGGCGGATATGTTTGCCATCCAGGATGACATCGCCAAGGCGATAGTATCAGAGTTGAAGATTAAGCTGTTGGGTGAAAAGGGCGCGCCTATCGTGAAGAATTATACCGAGAATCTCGAGGCTTACAGGCTGTACCAGCTGGGCCGCAATTTTTGGAATAAAAGGAGCAGAGAAGGCCTGACGAAATCTATCGAATATTTCAAGAATGCGATTGAAGTAGATCCAAATTATGCGCTGGCTTATGCCGGCCTGGGCGATGCTTATTATATTCTTGGGAACAATGGATTTTTGCCGGCTGAAAAAGCATTTCCCCAAGCCAAGGCAGCGGCATTGAAGGCATTGGAAATTGATGACAAGCTCGCCGAAGCTCATGCTTCTCTAGCAACCATTATCAGTGATTTTGATTGGGATTTTGTCGGCGCTGAGAAAGAATTCAAGCTGGCCATTGAACTCAATCCCGGCTATGCCACGGCCCACCAGTATTATGCGTACCATTTGTCAAACCTGGGCAGGCGCGAGGAGGCAATGAGAGAGATCAAGATAGCCCGGAATCTTGATCCCTTATCGCCCAGGATAAGCGCGAATGTTGGCCTTTTCCCTCTATTATGATCGCCGGTATGATCAGGCTCTCGTAGAATTGAACAAAGCACTTGAAGTAGACCCCAGTCACGTTGCAACTTACGCCTGGCTTGGATGGACTTATGAAGCGATGGGGAAGTACGAAGAAGCCCTCAGATGTTATCTTCGTGCTATGGAGCTAAGTGGAATGCCCAAAGACTTGAGTCCTTATGTCGCAGGCTGCTATGCGCTCATGGGGAAAAAAGAAGAGGCACGAAAGATACTCAACAATTTAATAGAGTATTCAAAAGTGAATTATGTACCATCTGTATATATTGCGTGGGTTTTTTCTGATCTTGGAGATAAGGAACAGGTTTTTGCCTGGCTCGAAAAAGCCTTCCGTGAGCGCGACCCATTTCTGCTAATGTTTGTGAAAACCTTGCATATGTTTGACCCGGTGCGGTCCGATCCGCGTTTTACAGCTCTCCTCAAAAAAATCGGCATTGAAAAATGAAGATCGGGGGATAGGCCATGCAATGTCCGAAATGCAAATTTGAAAATCCCGCAGATACACTTTACTGCAGCCGGTGCGGAACGGCCCTGAGCGGCAAGCCTGCGGTGTCGCGGATGCAGACGACGTTCGCGCCGTTCAAGGAGCTGGCCATAGGCAGTGATTTTGCCGGCCGCTACAAGGTGCTGGAGGAGCTGGGCCGAGGCGGCATGGGCCGGGTCTACAAGGTGTTCGACGAGAAGGTGGGCGAGAAGGTGGCGCTCAAGATACTGAACCCTGAGGTGGCCCTGGACCGGGAGCGGGTGGAGCGGTTCCGCAACGAGTCTGAAGCTGGCGCGCAAGATTTCGCACAAGCACGTGTGCCGGATGTACGATTTGAGCGAGTATGAAGGGACGCATTTCATTACCATGGAGTACGTGTCGGGAGAGGATCTGCGCGGCGTGCTGCACATGATGGGCCAGTTGAGCGCTGGCCAGGCAGTGACCATTGGCAGGCAGATCTGCGAAGGGCTGATGGAGGCACACAAGCTGGGAGTGGTGCATCGTGACCTGAAACCGGCCAACGTGATCATTGACCGCGAGGGCCACGCCCGGATCATGGATTTCGGCATAGCCCGGTCATTGAAAGGCAAGGGGATCACGGATGCGGGCATGATTGTCGGCACTCCCGAATACATGTCGCCGGAGCAGGTGGACGGAAAAGAGGCGGATGCGCGCGCGGACATTTACGCGTTGGGAGTGATACTGTTTGAGATGGTTACCGGCAGGTTGCCTTTTGAGGGCGAGACTGCGCTCAGCGTGGCTGTGAAGCAGAAGACCGAGCCGGCCCCGGATCCGAGGAAATGGAATGCCCAGGTTCCGGATGACTTGAGCCGGGTGATCCTCAAGTGCCTGGAAAAGGAGAAGGAGGGGCGTTATCAGAGCGTGGACAATCTCTATTCCGAACTTTCGAAAATCGAAAAAGGGATTCCCACAACCGAAAAGGTCATACCCAAACGCAAAACCAGTACCTCGCGGGAGATCACGGTCAAATTCAACCTCAAAAAACTTTTATGGCCCTTATCAGCCGTCATGGTCCTGGCAGCCGCGGCCGTTGTCTGGAGATTCATCCCTAACAAGAAAGCTGTTGCCGCGCCAAAAATTGAGAACTCGATCGCCGTCATCAGCTTCGAAAACCAAACCGGCGACAAAACATATGATCATCTCCAGAAAGCCATCCCCAACCTCCTGATCACGAACCTGGAAAACACCGGGTTGTTTCACGTCGCCACCTGGGAGCGAATGCAGGACATCCTCAAACAAATGGGGGTCAAGCAGGCGCAGACAATCGACAGCGACCTCGGGTTTGAGATCTGCCGGCGGGAAGGCATCAAGGCGATCGCCATCGGCAGCTTCACCAAGGCGGGCGAGGTCTTCCGGACGGACGTGAAGGTCCTCGACGCCGAAACCAAGCGCCTCCTGAAAAGCGCCAATATCAAGGGGACGGGCGTCGGCAGCATTCTCGACAGCCAGATCGATGAACTCAGCCGGGAAATCTCTTTAGGTCTGGGAATCGAGAAGGCGAAGATCGAGGCGGCGCCGCTTAAGGTCAAGGATATCACCACAAGCTCTCTCCAAGCCTACGATTATTTCCTCAAAGGAAAACAAGCCTATGCTTTGATCGACTGGCAGGAGGCAAAGAAAAATTTCAAGACGGCTTTGGAGATTGACCCGAGCTTCGCCATGGCTTATGTGTACCTGGCCTGGGCATACCATAATACGGGCGATGACAAAGCCAGAAACGAGACAATCGAGAAGGCGATGGCTTTATCGAACAAGACGTCTCAAAGAGACAGGCTTTATCTTGAAGCCGGCTATGCCTTATTTATCCAGCAAGATTATGACAAACATTATGCCCTCTTCAAAGAGCTGGTCGAAAAATATCCCGATGAGAAATGGGCCTTTCATTACCTGGGGGATTTTCTTTGGTTGAATCGAGAGGATGTGGCTGGGGCGGCCCGTCAATTTGAGAAATGGCATGAGCTCGACCCGCAGGATGTGAATGCGTTGAGTCATATCATCAGTGTAAGCTCCTTGATGGGCGATTTCAAGAAAGCGGCGAAATATATCAAAATGCATGATGCCATTGCTCCCCCCGATCCCTATAATTTGACCGTGCAAGGAATGATGTACGTGCTGATGGGTCAGTTTGACAAAGGCGTCGCTAAATACAAGGAAGCTCTCGAAATCCGGCCTGGTTTTAATATCGCCAGTTTGAGCCTGATCCTGAGTTATGCCATGCGGGAAGAATACGAAGAATCCCTGAAGTGGGCCAACGAGTATGTATCCCGGGCTTCCTCTGCCGGATTGAAATCCGACGCCTATGGCCAACGAGGTTTTTGTCACTACTGGCGAGGAAAATTCAAGGACGCGCTCAGCGATTTCGACTTGGCCGACAAAATGGCGGAAGAAGCCGAAAATTGGGTTGCTAAAGCTAATGCTTTGGAGGGGAAAGGAATCGTTTACCTGGCGACAGGCGAGTTGGAACTCAGCCGCAAGTCTTTCGAAGGTGAGCTCAAGATACTTGTCGAGCGCGTGCGAGCATCGGCCCCATTTTATGAAGCCTATATGGCCTGGCGATTGGGTTTTCTTGCTGTGGAACAAGGACAAGTGGACCAGGCCAATACCAAGATTTCAGAAATGAATGCGGTATTGCCGGAGATCGAGGGCAAAAACAAGGAGCGGATAGCTGGCCTGCGTGATCTGCTTCAAGGCGAGGCGTTGCTCACTCGAGGCGACCTGGATGGCGCTCTGGCCCTCGGCCAAAAGGTACGCGGACCCGAATCTTTCTTTTTGAGCCCGGGCTACGGTTGGCAGTTCAATGAAAACGTATCGTACTATTTGGACCTTGTGGCCAGGGTTTTCGCTAAAAAAGGAGACGTCCCTAAGGCTATCTCGGAATACAAAAAACTGTTCAAAACACCCTTTACCTTAAAATCGGTTTTTTTTGTCCATCCCCTCTACCATTACCGCCTCGCTATTTTGTACGAGAAAGCGGGGGAGGTCGTGAAAGCCAGGACGCAATATGAGCGCTTCCTCGAGCTCTGGAGGGATGCAGACCCTGGCCTGCCCGAGGTGGAGGACGCCAGGAAACGCCTGGCCGGGCTGAAGGAGAAGTGATGATGTTCTCCAGCCGATCGATAACAAGGGGATAGACCATGCAATGCCCGAAATGTAAAACAACCAATCCGGACAACTCCCTTTTCTGCGCCACGTGCGGCACGCGACTGGCGGGGGAGGAGAACCTGTCGCGGCTGGGGCCCTTCCAAGCCCCGACCAGCGAGCTTTCCACCGGAACGCTCTTTGCCGGCAGGTACGAAGTGATCGAGGAGCTGGGCCACGGCGGCATGGGCCGGGTCTATAAAACGTTGGACACCAAGGTCAAGGAGAAGGTGGCGCTCAAGGTGATCAGGCCCGAGATCGTCCTGGACAAAAGCATGGTCGAGAGGTTCAGCAATGAGCTGCGGCTGGCGCGGAAACTCAGGCACAAGAACGTGTGCGCCATGTTCGATGTGGGCGAGGCCAATGGGGTCCATTTCATCACCATGGAATATGTGCACGGCGAGGACCTCAAGAGCATGATCCAGATGACCGGGAGCCTGAGCATCGGCATGGTGCTGAGCGTGGGCAAGCAGGTGGCCGAGGGGCTGGCAGAGGCGCATGGACTGGGAGTGGTGCACCGGGACCTGAAGCCGCAGAACATCATGATTGACAAGGGGGGAAACGCCAAGATCATGGATTTCGGCATTGCCCGGTCAATCAAGGAGAAGGGGATCACTGGAGCGGGAGTGATGATCGGGACTCCCGAGTATATGAGCCCTGAGCAGGCAGAGGCCAAAGAGGTGGATCAGCGTTCCGACATCTATTCGTTGGGAGTGATTCTTTACGAGATGGCCACCAGCCGGGTGCCGTTCGAGGGGGACACGGCGCTGAGCGTCGCCATGAAGCACAAGGGTGAGATGCCCAGGAATCCGAAGCAGTTCAATCCCAATATCCCGGACGACCTGAGCGGCGTCATTTTAAAATGCCTTGAGAAAGACAAAGCCGCAAGGTATCAGAGCGCTGCTGAAGTTCGTTCCGAGCTGGAGAAGATCGAAAAGGGTATACCCACGACCGAAAGGGTGGTGCCCAGACAGAAAACCAGCACGTCGCGCGAAATCACCCTGAAGTTCAGCCCGAAGAAGCTCCTTATCCCAACCGTTGCGCTGCTTGTTCTCATCATTGCGGGCGTGCTCCTTTTGCGTGTAATCCCCTCAAAAAAACTCGGCCCTTCGCTTTCCGCCTCGGGCCGGCCCACTCTCGCTGTTCTCTATTTCGAGAACAAATCGGGTGACACCAAATTGGATAACTGGCGCGACGCCCTGGCCGAACTGCTCATCGCCGACCTTTCCCAGTCAAGATACATCCGTGTCATATCCGGCGACGAAATGTACACTATCCTCAAGCGTCTCGGCTTGGCAGATGCCCGGAAATATTCCTCCGAAGATATCGAAAAGATCGCAGCCCAAACCCGGGCCACTCATGTCCTGAGGGGCAACTTCATCAAGGCAGGAGAGAGTTTTGTCATCACGGCCAGCCTCCAGAAACCCGGCGCGGGAGAAAGCGAACGTGTCCTTCGCCTCGAGGCTCGCGACGAGAAAGACATCATCCCCAAGGTGGACGAGCTGACGCGTCAAGTGAAGGAAGGGCTCAACCTCACTGCGGCTCAGATTGCCGGTGATGTCGAAAAAGAAGCAGGCAAAATCACGACCTCTTCCCCCGAAGCTCTCAAATATTACATCGAAGGCCGGAGACTCCAAGAGAATATAGAAAACGAAAAATCCATCGCCCACATGGAGAAAGCGGTGGACATAGACCCCGAATTCGCCATGGCTTATAGGTCCATGGGCGTTTCACATTTGACGCTTGGGCAACTGCAGCCCGGGCATCAAGTTGAGGCGCTAAAATGCTTCAAGAAGGCCCTTGATCTGAGCGACCGTCTTCCTGAAAATGAGCGGTTGCTCATCGAAGCCATCTGGCTTGACGTCGGGGAGGAAAACTACGCGAAAGCCATCGAGGTCTTGGAAAGATTGGTGAAAATCTATCCGGGCCATATACTGGGAAACAGCTGGCTGGGCGCAAGTTATAGCATGGCGGGCAATCTTGACAAAGCCATCGAACTCCAGGAATTCGTCGTCAACAACGAAAAAACGGCAGACCAGGTCACTGGCCTCGCTTCCTACTATATGATCAAAGGATTCTATCAGAAAGCGGAGGATGTCTGCAGGTCCTTCCTCAAGGACGTCCAAGATAATGCTCTTGTTCGCTCTATGTTAAGTTTCAGTTACCTTTGCCGGAGGCAGTTCGACCTAGCTATTTCCGAGCAGGAAAAAGCCTATCTGCTTAACCCGACATTGAAGGATTGGATGGGCTATGTCCTTCTGTGCAAAGACGATCTGGCCGGGGCTGAGAAAATCCTGGGCAGTGATGCGGTTCCTCTGATGATGATTCGCGGACAATTCAATAAGTGCATCAACCTGAGCCGGCGTAAGCTGGAAGAATCAAAAGGGAACAAGGAAAAGGAGGCAGGAGCCTATAGGGAATTGGCGGGTGCGTTATCTATCGCGGGTCGTTATGAAGACGCCTATCAGGCGTCTGGTCAGTATCTGAGGCTCTCCGCCGAATATCGAAAATCAGCAGGCGAATCCGTCCTGCCCTATTTGCCCTTCCAGCAGAAGGTGGATATTTCATTCTTCAAAGGGATATTGCAAGCAGAAATGAAATCCTTCGATGAAGCCAAAAAGACGGCCGAAGAGCTAAGATCCTTGATCGAGAAGGGCATCAACATGAAGGAGTTGCGGTGGTATGAATACATCCTAGGGCTGATCGAACTCGGGAAGAAGAACTATCGTCAGGCCGCGGATCTCTTCAGCAGAGCATGCAGTCGGCTGGATTTCGAAAATTATGGTGGTACGGAGGCTTTCGAGCAAGCCGGGTACTTTGACGCCCTGGCCCGGGCCCTGTACGAATCAGGTGAGCTGGATAAAGCCCGCCAAGAATATGAAAAGATCACGCTGCTTACAACCGGCAGGATTTACACCGGCGATATATACGCCAAAGCGTTCTGCATGCTGGGCAAGATCGCCGAGCAACAGGGCGACAAGGTCAAGGCCCGCGAGCATTACACGAAATTCCTCCCTCTGGAAGGACGCCGATGCGGGATTGCCCGAGGTCGAGGACGCTAAAAAAAGGCTGGCTGCGCTGAAGTTATAGGATCCCGGCCCTCACATCCCGTACTTGTCGATGATCTGCTGCTTGGTCTTGTGCAGGATGTCGTACTTCTTGCCGACCTTGGTGAAGGCGGCCAGGGCCTTTTCCAGATGGTGCGGCTCGTGCGCGGCCGAGAGCTGGGTGCGGATGCGCGCCTGGCCCTTGGGCACCACCGGGAAGAAGAAGCCGACCGCGTAGATGCCCTCCTGGCATAGAGGTCGCGGGAGAAATCCTGGGAGAGCTTGGCGTTGAACAGCATCACCGGCACGATCGGCGTTTCGCCTTCCTTGATGATCAGGCCGGCTTCGGTCAGCCCTTTGCGCCAGAACGCGGTGTTGCGCTCCAGCTTGTCGCGGCGCTCGGTGGTCTTGGAGATGATGTCGAGCACGGCGTTGGCCCCGGAAACCACCACCGGCGGGATGGTGTTGGAGAACAGGTAGGGCCGGGCCTTCTGCCGGCACATCTCCACCAGCTCGCGCCGGCCGGACACGCAGCCGCCCGAGGCGCCGCCCAGGGCCTTGCCCAGGGTGGTGGTGATGATGTCGATCTTGCCCATCACGCCGCAATGCTCGTGCGTGCCGCGGCCGGTCTTGCCGATGAAGCCGCTGGCGTGCGAGTCGTCGACGAAGACCAGGGCGTCGTATTTCTCGGCCAGTTCGACGATCTTGTCCAGCTTGGCCAGGTCGCCGTCCATGGAGAAGGAGCCGTCGGTGATGATCACGCGCAGACCGCGCGTTCTGGTGCAGCTGCAGCTTCTCCTCCAGATGCCCCATGTCGGAATGCTTGAAGGTGTCGCTGCTGCGCCTTGCACAGCCGCATGCCGTCGACGATCGAGGCGTGCACCAGCCGGTCGGCGATCATCACGTCCTGCTCGTTGAGCACGGCCTCGAACACGCCGGCGTTGGCGTCCATGCAGGAGGGAAAGAGGATGGTGTCTTCGGTGCCCAGGAACTCGGTCAGCTTCTTTTCCAGCTCCTTGTGGATGTCCTGGGTGCCGCAGATGAAGCGCACCGAGGACATGCCGTAGCCGCGGTGGTCCAGGCCCTTGTGCGCCGCCTCGACCACCTCGGGGTGCGAGGAGAGGCCGAGGTAGTTGTTGGCGCACATGTTGATCACTTTCTTGTGCGCGGCGCCGGCCGGAAACTCGACCTCGATTTCGGAGCTCTGCGGGCGCGCAGATGATGCGCTCCTCCTTGAAGATGCCGTCGCTGCGCAGCTTGCCAGATCATTCTGGAAAATCTGGCGGATGTCTTGTCGCTGAATGCCATGGTGCACCTACTGGATGTTGAACTCTTTGAGCAGCTCGATGATGTTGTTCACGGAATCGAAAGCTTCGGGCGTGGCCTTGGCGTCGGGAATCTGGATGTTGTATTTGGTTTCCAGGAAGCGTTTCAGCGAGACCATGGAGAAGGAATCGACGATGCCGCCGGAAATCAGAGGCGTGCTGTAGGTCACTTCGCGCTCGTCGTCCTTCTCCAGGTATTCTTTCTTGACGTAGTTGAGGACAATGTCCTTGACGTTTTCGGGCATGTTTTCTCCTTAATCTTTCGGAATATACTTTTATATGCAAAACAGGGGGATTGTCAAGGGGGTTTCCCAGAAGCGTTGTCGGCATTGACTTTTCCGCTTCCCGGGTTCTACAATGAATCATCCGGAGAAGGGAAAAGGCGGGACCAAAAATGAGCCCTAAGAAAATCCGCCTGCTTTTGTGGGCGGGCTGCCTGGGAGCCGTCGTGCTTTTCGCCGGGGACATACTGTTCTATGGCGAATGGGGTTCTGCCCGCGTTTGGTCCCACGATTATTTCCTCTCCATGATGGCCAAAGTCGCTCCGTGGCGGCTGCACCTCGGGTCTATCACCGGACCGGTCGGTGTGGGATTTTGGCTGCTCGGTGCGGTGGGGCTTTGGTCCTGCTGCCGCCGAGCGGCGCCTCGCCTCGCCGCCGTGATGCTAGCCAGCATATATATCGAGGAGCTCTTTGTATTACTCCAACATGGAATCGGTGGGCCGATGGGATTTGCCATCCGGTTTTGCGGCCACAACAGCGACGCAGTCTCTCAAATCTTGAGACTGGACAGTATGTTGATCACCCTCATGACGCCCTTTGCCTATATTAAGGCTGCGATTTGGATCTTCCTGACGCTCGGGAAAAAGGCCGGCGTGCCCCGCTGGACCATTCTCTTCTATCCGCTTCTTACTTGGCGTCTGGATTTTGCGCTCGTTTACGTTCCAGCCCCTTTGAGCCTGCCGTTGTACGACGGATGGTGGAACATTATCGACATCATCTGGTTCGCCATCCTTGCTCTCACTTACAGAGATCAAGAAATTGAGAGCCGGATCGCTGAAAGTGCTTGATTTGTTATGTCCATCATATTCTGGCAGAGAAATAAAGGATGTCACGTCGCGCAGCCGCTCTAGGAGGGCAGATATCGGGCTCACGCTATTTGCCGGTTATGGGCAATATTTATGAAATGGAGGATGCCATAAAACGAGTCTTGTTGGTCTATGCAGTGTTATCGTTTTGTTTTTTCGCGATGGCTTTGCAGGCGGAGGATCAGCCTCTGGCGACAAGAGTCGAGCATTTCTTCATAGTATCCGATAAAGCGCAGTCGCTTTTCACCTATTTCAAGGATACTTTCCAAATCCCAGAGGTGTGGCCATTCTTCGAGCACGGTACATTTTCGAGCGGCGGCCTTTCGCTCGGCAACGCCGTATTGGAATTCGTATCATTCCCGAAAACAAAGAACAAGCCCCTGAAGACTGAGTTCCGAGGAATTGCCTTCGAGCCCACGACAGGCGCTAACGCGACTGCGGCAGAGCTCGCCAGGAGGAATATCCTCCATTCGGATGTCCAATCCTACAAGTCGGAGATTCCTGGCAGGCAATTTCAGGTCGAATGGTCGAGGGTGGCGCTGACGGACTTCCCGCCCACCAACGCGGACATCTTCTTCTGCGATTATAAGGATCGACAAGCGGTCGCCCAAGGGCGAAGAGCGGCAAGCCATGAGCTGGCCATGAGAATGGGAGGGCCGTTGGGAATCGTCGGGGCCGCCGAAATTACGGTCGGTGTCCAGGATTTAAAGGACGCAAGGAAGAAGTGGAGCGCTCTGCTCCAGCCATCTCCGCGGATTTCTGATGATGCCTTTGTTTTCAACGCCGGCCCGCGAATTCATCTTGTTCAGGCCGAATCGCCCGGCATTCAAGGTATTGTTTTGAGCGTTCGATCTGTCGACCAGCCAGTGAAGTTTCTGGAGGAGCGCCAGTTGCTGGCCAAGGACGATGCCGGTCATATCGCCATCTCTCCTGGGACAATTGACGGGCTGGCGATACGGCTTGTGTCCGTCACTCAAGCCCAGGAACCGGCCAATCCTCTTCTCGGTCATGGTCGCGGCGTCGATCACGTCGGGATAGCCGTTCGAGACCTCGAAAGAACCAACCATAACTATGAACAGGTGCTCGGTTTCAAGTGCACTGAAAACCTGCCTGGTTACAGCGGCGCCCTTCGCAGCGTAATATTTTTCGAGGACGAAACCATGTTGGAATTTCTCTCCCCTCCCCAGCCAGCCTCAGCCGTTAATAGCGATCTAGTCGCTTTTGTCGAGAAGCACGAAGGGGCGATGTCTTTAGCGTTGGAAACTTCGTCCGCAAAGGGCGCGGCTGCCTATCTGAAGGCTCACAACTTCGAGGTCAAGATTTCTGAATGGCCAAGGGTTATGAAGGAAGGAGAAACAAAGCCACCGCCGGCTCAGTTTTACTCTGTTTCGATTCCTGACACGCCCTCCGGAAACAAGCAAATCTTCATGTTGTGGATCTGGCTGATCGAGCATGTCTCCCCCGAGAGGGCCGCGAAGCTCGCCGCTCGGCGAGAACAGGGCATGATGGCCCATCCCAATACCGCCCTGGGTATTCGCACAGTGTGGTTCGCCGTGCGCGACCTGGATGCCAGCCTTCGGAACCTTCATGATGCGGGCTTCGAATCCGGCGAGACTCGTGAGGCGAAATTCTTGGGGGCCAAGGGCCGGGAAGTGAAGGCCGGCAAGGGCAGTATGCTCCTGCTTCGATCCTTTGATAAGAACGGCGTGTTGAATAAGTTTCTTTCAGATCACGATGACGGAGACATCATCGGTATCAGCATCGAAGTTTCCGACCTGAACAAAGCACGTTCCTGGGTGGAAGGTCACTCCGGGCATAAACTGGAGCCGTACAAGGGTTTCTACGGCCAGAGTGTCATGATCTCGCCGGACTTGACGCACGGTGTTTGGATGGAACTTTTCCAGCGATGAAGTCTCCTGAGTGGGATAAGGATCAAGGAGGGCGGAGAATGAAAAAACAAGCGTTGATAGGAGTTTACGCTTTGCTTATATCTACAGGCGTGTTATGCGGGATGCCGGCGACGAGAACCATCGAGTTCGACACCCGGCAAGTGACCCAGCCCGATGTGGCGGTTACGCCTGACGGGCAGACTCTGATCTTCACGATGTTGGGCCACCTGTTCCGCATGCCGGCCGCCGGAGGCAACGCCGAGCAGCTCACCTTCGGGCCTTTCTACGACACAGACCTTGCCATTTCGCCCGACGGAAGCCGCGTCGCGTTCGTGTCGGACCGCGACGGCAGCGAAGGCAATGTCTTCGTTTTGGATCTCGGTTCGAAACAGGTATCGCCTCTGACGACTGAGGCTCGGGCAGGCCGGCCCGCGTGGTCGCTCGACGGACAGGCTATTGTCTACTTGCGCTTTGCATCCAGAAATCCAAGGTCGGCGAGCGCAATTCTTCGGCGCATTTCCCCGAAGGGCGGTGAATTAGAAACTATCAGCTCTTCGCCGCACGACTTCAGTTCACTCTTTTATATGCCGGACGGCCGTCTGGCCTGGACTGTGACCGAACGTGATGGCAAAACTTCCCGATGGATCACTCGAGTCGAAGCGGTCAATCAACGGGGAGAAGGATCGACACTCGCCACCATTAATGGTCTTGCTCGTCGCGTCCTTGCCAGTCCTGCCGGAGACGGTCTTTACTTCCGCCGGCAGGTGAACGAGTCTTTTTTTGTGCAGATCGACGAGATCGTTTTCTTGTCCCTGCCCGACGGCGTCGAAAGATCCGTTCTGCCTGCCACTGGCGGCCGTTCTCGCTTCGCCGTGACGCCCGACAATAAGACACTCTACTTCGGACAAGCCGGCCACCTGTGGAAGGTAAGGCTGCCTGAAGGTGCCCGCTTGCCTATCCCCCTGCAAACCCACGTTAAGCTGGAGGTTGAAACACCCACGCCGCCGCCCGCGGCCCCGGCGGCTCGTAGTTCGGCGGCGTCCCGCTCGATCATGACGCCGCGTCTCACGCCGGACGGGAAGACGCTCGTCTTCGGCGCCGCCGGTTGCCTCTGGCGGCAGCCGCTTGCGGGCGGCAAGGCGGAACGCATCTCATCCGGTGACGTATACGAAGACTGCCCTTCGCTTTCGCCGGACGGAAGCAGGCTGGCCTTTCTCCGGTTCGAAGAAGACCTGGCATCGGTCGTAGCCTACGATCTCAAGACACGGCAGATGCGCACCATCGTTTCGGGAACGTACTACTGGGAGCCCGGTTGGAGCAGCGATGGGCGGAAGTTGATCTTGGCAGAGTACCGGTATTCGGGACCCCACGTCGTGTCCGTATCCCTCGCCGACGGCAAGAAGGAACAGCTCACCGAATTCGGCAAGTGGTCGCCATGCCCGCATCTTTCTGCCGACGGCCGGTGGCTGTACTACACGTCTGATAAGTCCGGGACGGGTGAATTGTATCGTTTGTCGCTCAAAGAAAAAGGCAAGGAGGAAATGCTCACGCGTCTATCGCGCAACGTCAGCGACGGGCTGATCTCCCCGAACGCAAAGTGGCTGGCCTTCCGCCGCAATAAGGAGATTTGGATCGCTCCCTTCGGCAGCCCGCCTATTACGGATGATCAGGTGCGCAAGTTTAGCGGGGAAGGGGGAGATTCCTTTGCCTTCACTTCCGACAGTTCGGCCCTGGTCTACTCCGCCGGTAACAACGTCTGGCGGCAGCCGCTCGCGGGCGGAGAGCGCAAGCAAATCCCCGTGCGACTTGAGTTGTCGAGGCTCACGCCGAAGCCGCTCCTGTTGCGCGGCCTGCGTGTGCTGGATTTCCAATCGGGCGGCTTCGGCCCGCCGACGAGCATGCTCATCAAGCAGGGAAGAATCGCCTGGACCGGTCCCGAGAGCGGGCATCAGATTCCTACCAATTCCGAATTGATCGACTGCACCGGCAGGTTCGCTATCCCCGGCCTGTTTGACTTCCATACCTACACCGCCGGCTACAAGCCCGTTCCCTTCATTGCCTACGGCGTCACCTCGCTTCGCGATATGGAGGGTAGCATCTTCTGGATGAACGCCCTGAGGGACCGGGGGGAGTTTTCCGCTGGCCCGGTTCCGCGCTATTTCTTTTCAGGAGGGATGTTTGAGGGAGAGCATCCCGATTGGGGAGACAGCTTCCTGCAAATTTACGATGAACAGGTTGCGCGAGATTATGTGCGCCGATACAAGGAATGGAGTGCCGATTTCATCAAGCTCTACGGCGTGGCGGCTGTCTCATTGTCTTGGCCGCTGCAGCGTACCGTCGCGGACGAGGCGCGAAGGCTGGGTCTGCCTGTCGTGGCTAATGTCGTAGACGTTGAGGAGATCACCAAGGGGGTCACATTAGGCTGCTTTTCCCTGGAGTACGGCGACGCCGAGCAGGTTTATGATGATGTCGTCCAGATGCTTTCGCTATCCGGCACGCACTGGGATCCGGTGATGGCGTTTTCCGGGTCCGACGCCTTGCTGTTGCGCGATGAGCCGGAAAAACTTTCAGACCCGAAGCTCCGGTCGCTCATTTCGGAGCAGGCTTTCGGAGAGACGCTTTATGGGAGTCCTATAGCAAAGTGGATGATATTGCTCTGCGTGGATACGTGGCCGACTTGCTGGCTCGTGTCGGCGAGGCTCACCGCCGCGGCGTGAAACTCCATGCGGGCACAGGCTCCCCGGAACCGGATTGTTTCGCCGGCCAATCGCTTCATTGGGAGCTGGCGCGATTCGTGCAGGCGGGCCTGACTCCGCTCGAGGTTTTGCGGATGGCGACCGAAGAGGCCGCGGCAGCGGTCGGCGCCGGCGACCTCGGGACGCTGGCTCCGGGCAAAATCGCGGATATCGTCCTGCTTAGCGCTGACCCGCTGCAGGACATCCACAACACCGAGGCGATCTGGCGCGTCATCAAGGGCGGCTGGCTCTTTGATCCCGATAAATTGAACGATCAAGCGCCGACCGGCAAGGCCTCTAAGTAAAACTAGCCTGGAGAATAAAATGAAGGGAGTGTATGCGATGAACTCAAGAAAAATTCGGCTGCTGTTGTGGTCGGGCGTGACGGTGCTGTGTCTCGCCGTCATGATCGCGTGCCGCCGCTCCGGCGACATGCGCCGCGCGGCGACTGAAACGGCATCTTCGTGGACGCTGAGCATGGCCGCTCCCATCGATCATCTCGACGTGGTTGCCCGTGAGCCGATGATCGTAGAGCATCCCGACGGCACGCTCTTCGTGAGCGGGTACGGAGCGGCCTTCATGAGCGGGAAGGATACGGATGAGGCGACCCTCTGGAAGAGCCGCGACGGAGGCACGACCTGGTCACGGGTCAATGTCGGAACCAAGGCGGACGGAGCAGCCGGCAACTCCGACGTGGATCTGGCCGTGGCCCGCGACGGCACCCTCTATTTCGCGACGCTGGTCTTCGACGAAAAGGTGAATGAGGGCAAGCAGATCAGCGTCGGCGTCAGCAAGGACGCGGGAGCGACCTGGAAGTGGACGTTGCTTTCGAAAACCCGGTTCGACGATCGCCCCTGGGTCAAGGTGGCGCCGGACGGCACGGCCCACGCGATCTGGAATGACGGCCGCGGCGTCTGCCACGCCGTCAGCCAGGACGGCGGCCTGACCTGGACGGAGCGGGCCAGGATTCACCCCAAGGGCGGCTCGAGTCATCTGGCCGTCGGCCCGAACGGTGAAATTGCGGTGCGGGTGACTCCGACATCGGCGGCAGGCCCGAAGTATGACGAGGGCATCGACCTCATTGCCGTGAGCACCGACGGGGGCACGACCTGGCGGAAGCAGGCGGCGCCGGGCTATCGTGAGTGGAATCCGGACTACTTTCCCGTCCCGCGCTGGGTGGAGCCACTGGCCTGGGACGCCCAAGGCGCCCTCTACTCGCTCTGGACCAACTTGAAGGGAGTCTGGCTGGCGCGCTCGGTCGATCGCGGCGCGACCTGGACGACCTGGCAGCTCAAGGAGTGCCCTGAGGTGGCGTACTACCCTTATCTGGTTGCGCGCGGGCAGGGCGAACTGGCGGCGACCTGGTTTTCAGGTTGGACCGGGACGTGGAAAGCGCACGCGGCCCGCATCAACGTCAGCGAGGGCGGAGCCCCGCCCCGCATGATCGAATCGCCGCCGTTCAAACCCGACAGTTGGCGGCAAAACCGGACATGGCCAGAAGATCCCCAGACTCCCGATCCCGCCGGGGAATACCTCGCTGTCTCCTTCCTGCGCGCGGGCGGCCTGGTCGTTGTCAGCCCCATTCAGAACAAGCGCGAAAATCGCTACGGCTTCTCGCTGTGGAAGCTCGAGGAGCGCCGCGTCAATCAGGAGGCTATACGATGAACCACTTTTCCCGTCGCGAATTCTTCAGCAAGACCGCCGGGCTTGCGGCAACGCTTCCTTTTATGAAACTGGGCGTGCGAGCTGAATCCACGACCAGGCACGGCCCGAATGTGGAAGGCCTGGCTTTTTCTTCCGCGGTTGAGGTGGCCAAGGCGATTCGCCGCGGCGACATCTCCTCGCTTGAGTTAACGGAATTGATGTTCAAACGCATCGATGCGATCAATCCGCGCATCAATGCCGTGGTCACGCTGATGCGCGAGGAGGCGCTTGCGCGCGCCAAGGAAGCGGACGCGGCCCGCGCCAAGGGCACTTTCTTCGGTCCGCTGCACGGGGTGCCCATCACCGTCAAGGATGCGTTTGACGTTAAAGGCGTACGAACAACGTTCGGCAATCCTGCCTTCAAGGACCACATCCCCACCCGGGACTCAGCAGCGGTCGAGCGCCTCCGCCGTGCCGGCGCCATTCTGCTGGGCATGACCAACGTGCCGTTCATGTTGGCCGATTGGCAGAGTTACAACGACATCTTCGGGCAGACGAACAATCCATGGGATCTCACGCACACGCCGGGGGGTTCGACCGGCGGGGGCGCCGCGGCACTTGCCGCCGGCATCGGCTACATCACGCCGGGCAGCGACATCGGCGGTTCCATCCGCGTCCCGGCGCACTTCTGCGGTGTGTGCGGCCATAAACCAACCCTCAATCTCGTCTCGCTTCGGGGACACGTGCAACTGTCTCCAGACGATTTTGGCCAGCCAAACTACCTTGCCGTCAGCGGACCGCTCGCACGCTGGGCTAGAGATTTAAAACTCGCCCTTGAGGTCCTCGGAGGTCCTGATGACCAAGACGCGGTGGCTTACAGTTGGAAACTTCCTCCGCCGCGGCGGCAGCATCTGAAGGACTACCGCATCGGCTACCTGTTGGACGACAAGCTTTGCCCGCTGTCCTCCGATGTGCGGACGGTGCTGACCGATGCCGTGGCCGCATTACGCGAAGCAGGCGCGAACCTGACCGAAGGCTGGCCTCCCGGGGTGAATCCCGAGGGGGAGCACCGAAACTACGTCTTCCTCCTTGATTCCTTTTTCGCAGATGACATGCCCGACGAGAAGCTCGCCGAAGTGCGAGCCAGGGCGGACAAGCAGGACGGAAGCTGGGAAGCCCTCACCGCGCTGGCTCAGGCTGGACCTCATAAGAATTTCATCGCCGCGCGAAGCAAGCAGATGGCGGCTCAAGCGACCTGGCAAGAGTACTTTCGCACACACGATGTCTTTCTCTTGCCGACCGCTTTTGTGCCGGCGTTCAAACATGACCACCGCCCGTGGAAAGACCGCGTGCTGGAGACTCCCGAGGGCCCGCGACCTTACTACGACTTGTCGTTTTGGATTTCCTTCGCCACCCATACCGGACTTCCCGCCACGGTCGTGCCCGTCGGGCTGACAAGAGCAGGGCTCCCGGTCGGCATGCAGATCATCGGGCCGTATTTGGAGGATGCAACGCCAATTGATTTAGCGGTGAAGTGTGAGGAGATCCTGGGCGGCTTCCGTCCTCCCAAGGGCTTCTGAACGCAGGGCCCTCATGAGACTCAAGAAAAATTTGTTGCTTGTCTATTTCACTATTTCATCATTTAATTTATGAGACAGGCGCTGCGGTCAATTATGGGGGAATATATTTCTAGGGGGCCTTGAAGGATCGTGGGATGGAAGGATAAAAAGTCCCTTGTTCCCCCGCTGCCCCTGTGCTATATTTCTTATATGAAAGGGAAATTGGCAGTCACATTGATAACCGGGCTGTTGGTTTTTGGAACTGTTCAGGCCTCAACGTCCCAAACGGCTTTTAAATCCACCAAGAGTAAAGCTCTCGAGCTTTATGGATCACTCATCTTTCAGGCTGCGCCGCAGGTCAGGGCGAAAATCAGCGCTTCGGCCCAGGCAACCAGACAATATCTTGTCAAGTGTCAACGGGATTGCAACCTTTACGGATTCTTATCCAGAGATCTCAAGTCCCGTTTTTTCAAGCCGACAGACAAGCAGCTTCAACTCCTCATGGCACTGATTTTCGCGGAAACACTCACGGACATGACTCAGCAGATGCAGCTCGATCTGCAGGACACGCTGCAGAAGCAACAGGAATTCATTCAGACCATCTCCAACATCATGAAGAACCAGCACGACACGTTGAAGGCGATCATCAACAATATGCGCGGTTAGGCCCTGGCCCTCGCCCGAATACCTTAAGCGCTTGCCGCTCAAGGTCAAAAGAGGAGGCATGATGGTTAAATGGCAAAGAAGGAGTGACAGGGGAAAAAAGTTGTTCCCGGATGGGTTCCGAGCCGCTGCAGCCGGGCTTACCGTGTTGGGACTCATGGCTGCGGTCTCTGTTGCCGCGCCATCTGGCAGAACAATGTCCGAGACCGCCTCAATGAGCGAAGCCCAGGGTCAACAGAAACTCGAACTCTGGGAGAGGCAGCTGGTGCTGCCGCCCGCAGCTTCCGCACGCCTGGTCTGGGCGAGAAAGGCCCTTGCCCCTTCAGGGCTGCAGAAGCTTCAACGGCTTGCGAATTCGTTCGCTCCGGCCATCGCTTCCGGGAGCGAATTCTCCAGCATCCAGCAACGGGTGGAAACGAGCCTGGAAAGAGAATTTTCTGGTCTCTCAAACACGGACATAGCGGAGGCCGCTTTCATCGTCTTGGCGATGGCCACCCGGGACATGGATGACGACCTGCGCCTGATCATGGCTGAAATCAAAGCGACAAACGCGGCCAAGCAAAAGCTCCGTGACCTGATCAAGGAACTCAATGAATGGATCTCGAGTGAAATGTCCAAGAGACTCCGGGTCGAAGGACATCAATCAGGAAAAGGTCAGCGCCACCGGTGCCCCCCGCCAGGTCGCCAGGCCCACTCCGATGACGGGTTCCCTGCCGATCCCTCCGATTCGCCTTGAGAAGGCGACCTCGCCGATCCTCCATTTGGAGTATGTCAGGGCACCTGTCATTCCGCTCCTGCCGCCGAACCGATCCGGCGCAACGATCCAGAGCCTGAGGTCGCTCCGCGACGAACTCAAAAGCCAGCTCGACGGCATGAACGAGATGTCGGAGATGACCTCCCTGCGCCTGCAGATGACCATGGACCGGCGCTCCAAATTCATTGAGACCCTGTCCAATATCATGAAGAAGATCGGCACGACCCAGGAGACGCTCAGCCAGAACATCAAATGAGCGGGGAGAGAAACACATGACTGCGCCCAGTGAACGGAAAACGTGTCTGGCGCCCGACGGCGTGACCATCGTATACTCGGCGGCCGGAGCGGGCGACACGGCCCTGCTCTTCATCCACGGCGGCCTTGCCGACCGCAGCTTCTTCGCTGCCCAGCTCAGGGCCTTTGCCGGCCGCTACCGGGTCATTGCCCTGGACCTGGCGGGTCACGGGGAGTCGGGCGCGAACCGCAGCCAATGGGGCATCCCGGAATTCGGGGCCGATATCCAGGCGGTCGCGGATGCCGAAAAATTGAAGCGGGTCATTCTCTTCGGGAATTCCCTCAGCGGGCCGGTGACCATCGAGGCGGCGCTGCTCCTTGGCCAACGCGTTCTCGGCGTTGTCGGCATCGATACGTTCCAGTCTTTGGACTACCGCCTCTCAGCCGAAGCGGCGCGCCAGCGGGCCGAGGCCTTCCGCAGGGATTATGCGGGCAGCGTCAAGCAGATGGTGCGCTCCCTTTTCCACCCGGATGCCGACCCGGCACTGCTGGCAGACGTTGAACGGCGCATGTCGCGGAGCTCTCCCGAGACGGCCTACGCCATGTTTGTCTCCATGGGCGACTACGATCAGGCCGCGCCGGCCCGCAGGCTGGCCGGGCCCCTGAGGGCTATCAACGGCGACCTTTACCCGACCGACATTCAGGCGGTCAGAAAAGTGAAGGCTGATTTTGACGCGGTGATCATGAAGCACATGGGCCACTACCCGATGCTGGAGCGTCCGAACGAGTTCAACCGCCACGTGGCCGCCATCGTCGAGGAGCTGGACCGCCCCTCCGGCAAACACTGAAAGACTGGTTCTGAAATGTAAACTTGCCGGCTGATTGACTTTGTCAACCCGGCGCGCTTATGATAAGATTCAGAATAGGGGAACCATGAGCCAGGCGGGGAAGAAAACAGCGTCCGTTGAGGGAGGAAAGGAGAAATCGGGGTTCCGCTTCTTCCTCCAGAAGCTCCGCAAGCGCAAAATTATCGAAACGCTTGTTGCCTTTGCCGGCGGCGGGTGGCTGCTTGTCGAGGTCGTCGAGCGTCTCCTTGTCGGCCATTACAAATTCCCTGATAAAGCAATCGACCTGACCGTCGTCTCTGTTATCGGCGCGCTACTATCAACCATCGTATGGCGTTGGTTTAGAGCTACAGAAAAGCGGCCGGGGAACATCAAGGTCGAGGTCCTTCTGGTCCCCTTGATCATCATTGCCACACTCTCCATCGACCTTGCCATTCTCCTGCGGATCATTGGCGTTCCTGGCAGGATCCTTCTGATTGCCGCAGTCGCCCTCTGCATAGGAATAGCCTGGATTGTTTTGAAATCCCTCCAATGGGCGGCCGCATTACCTGTACCGTCGCCGGGCCCAATCCAGAAGCCCACTGAATCCCCGAGCCCGGCCTTGGCTCCTCCCGAGAGATCCATCGTCGTCCTTCCGTTCACCGACCTGAGCCCGCAGAAAGACCAGGAATACTTCTGCGACGGCATGACCGAGGAGATCATCACGGACCTTTCTCATGTCCATGAACTCCTCGTGATTTCCAGGTCTTCTGCGATGACGTTCAAGGGCAGTCCAAAAACTGTCCGTGATATCGCTAAAGACCTGAATATCCGCTACGCCATGGAGGGAAGTGTCCGGAAGTCCGGAAACGACCTCCGGATCACCGCCCAGCTCGTCGATGCCACAAATGACGCTCACATCTGGGCGGAGAAGTACTCGGGCACTCTTGATGATGTTTTCGATATTCAGGAGAAAGTATCTCGTTCCATTGTCAAAGCCCTCAAGCTGATGCTGACTTCCGAAGAAACGCAGCGAATTGCCGCAAGGCCTATTGATAATATCGCAGCCTACGAATGTTACCTCAAAGCAAATGCGGAGGTGAATAAATTCACCGGCGACGCCATAAATCTTGCTATCCGCTATTTGCGGAATGCCCTCGATATCATGGGCGCTAATGCCCTTTTGTATTCAGGAATGGCTTACGCGTATCTGCAGCTCGTTAATGTCGGTGTCGAACATGAAGAGGGTCTTGCCAAGGCAGAAGAGTTTGCGCATAAGGCTCTGGCACTTGACCGGGGACTTGCGAAGGCTCACGCCATGCTGGGGTGGATTGCCATGTGGAAAAATCCACGTGCGGCCAATGATCATTTTAAAAAGGCATTTTCGATCACCCCGGATGATACTTTGGTATTGCAAGGTTTCTTGGTTTATTATGTTCAAGAGGTGGGGAAAATTGCTTCGGCATTCCGGTTGCTCGAGAGATTGAACCACGTCGATCCCTTGGATTTAACCACACAATGGATGCAGGGCGGAATCCATTTTTATAATGGAGAATACAGCCTTGCCCTCCCGGCGTGGCAGAAACTGTATGACCTATTTCCGGGAAATCCAATTGCCCAATTTTATCTCGCGGCGACAATGGCCTATCTGGACAAATTGGATTCGGCGTTCTTTATCATTGACCAGAGCGCGAGTGCAACACCGGACAACGCTTTTACGAAGTTGGGACTCGTACTGAAATACGCAAAAATGGAGGACCAGGATAAAATATTCGTAGAGATGACGCCTGATTTCCAAAAGACCTGCCGTCGCGACATCACTTTTTCACACCATCTGGCTGGTATATTTTCTTTTTTGGGTTCCAAGAAGGATGCTTTGGATTGGCTGCAGAACGCAATCGATCGGGGTTTTATAAATTATCCGTTGCTCGCGCAAAAAGACCCGTGGCTCCAAAACATCCGCGGCGAGCCACGGTTCAAGAAGCTCATGGAGCGCGTCAAATACGAATGGGAGCACTTTGAGGAATAAAAGCGGCATGAGCTCAGCAAAGAAAGCTGCTCCGACCTCAGGCAAAGGGCAACAATCCTCAGTCCGGGCTTTCTTCAGCGATTTGAGAAAAAAGAGGATTATTGAAATCCTGGCCGCGTTCATCGGCGGCGGGTGGCTCATTTATGAGATCGTCCACTGGGTGTTGGTTGCGCATTACCACTTTCCTGAAAAGCTTCTGGATATAACACTATTCACGATATTGGGTTCTCTCCTCTGCACCCTGATCTGGCGCTGGTTTTCTGGCAGAGAGAAATCGAGAAAATTCAAATTGGAGCGAATTGCCATACCGCTGGTTATCCTGATCACAATTCTGTTGGATATCAATCTCATCCTCAAATTCAAAGGATCCGAATCAGAGGCCATCCCCGCCCCAAAATGGAAAAACTCAATCGCCGTGATTCCTTTTGTTGACATGAGCCCCAACAAAGACCAGGAGTATTTCTGTGACGGCATGACCGAGGAACTCATCAACCGGCTGAGCAATATCAGGGAGTCTCAAAGTTCCGGCCAGAACGTCCGCTTTTATGTTCAAAGGAAAAGCCGAGGATATCCGAGAAATCGGCCGGAAGCTCGATGTACGGACAGTGCTCGAAGGAAGTATTAGAAAAATGGGCAACCAGCTTAGAGTCACGGCTCAACTCATTAACATCTCTGACGGTTATCATCTCTGGTCGGAAACATACAACCGAGAGCTTAAGGACGTATTCAACACCTGGGATGAGATTGCCTTAACAATCGCAGATAAACTGAAGTTTACGCTGTTAGACGACGAGAAAGCTAAAGTCACCAAGCGGAATACGGATAATATTGAAGCCAATATTCTATATTTAAGGGGCAAATATTTACATTTATCATTAACCTTCGAAGGAATGGAAAAGGCTATCAAGTGTTTCGAGCAGGCGATCCAAATAGATCCAAACTATGCGCTGGCTTATTCTGGGTTTGCGGATGTTTACTATGAATATCCGTTCTGGGGAATTCTTTCACCCAAAGAAGCGATCCCAAAGGCAAAAACATACTTGAAAAAGGCTTTGGCTCTGGATGAAAACCTGGCTGAAACTCATGCGATTTTGGGTCGCATCATCGCTGTATATGATTGGAATTGGATTGAGGCAGAACAGGAATTCAAACGGGCGCTGGAATTGAATCCGAATTCGTCTATCATTCATCTTCTTCATATGGTGTTCTTAACAGTGAAAGGACGGCATGAAGAAGCAATTGTGGAAGCAACGCGGGCCAGGGAGCTTGATCCGCTATCGGCCGCAATTCACGGCGGCTTAGGCGAAACATTGGTATTTGCAGGTCGATTTGATAGGGCCATAGAAGACTTAAAGAAAACGATCATGATGGATCCGAGTCAATACTATCCGCGCTGGATTCTGGGGAATGCCTATCTGGGAAAATCGATGATGAAGGAGGCCATTGCAGAGTTCAAGAAAGCGTTCGAGCTTTCCGGTGGAAATCCGTTTATTGTGTTGGCTCTCACTACTACTTATTATAGAATTGGTGCGAAGCCAGAAGCTGATAATCTGTTTGCCAGTTTGCAGGAGAGGGCAAAACATGAATTTGTGCCCTCCTATTATTTCTTCGCTGTTTATAAAGCCCGCGGGGAACTCGATCAAGCCTTCAAGTGGTTGGAGAAGGCTTGTGAAGACAGCGCCAATTTTTTGGCTTACGCCTTAATCTGGCCGGACGATATTTATCATGTTCCTTATGACCAGAGGTCCACTGAATTGCTGAAAAAGGTTGGATTAATAAAACAATAAAAGTGGGACATGAAAAAAGAAATTGGTTGCTCTATGACCTCGACGGCCGTCCGCTGAGCAAGCGATAGGCTCGGATTCTTCCACAACCCAAAGTTTTAAAAAACGCCAATCAGTTCAATTTGTACGTGATGAATTGAAACCCGGCTTGGGCGCCGGTATCACCGGTCACCATTCCCATGCAGATCACGAGCGCGCCGTTGTCGTCCCAGGTCGCCGGAAAATAGATGCCGCCGTTGCCTTCCGGAGTCACGAAGGTGATGTAGGGCCCGCGCTGATAAATCACGCCCGCAATGCGGATGTAGTAGCGATGGCCGGTTTCGTGCCATTCGCTGGTGACGTTGCCGCTGCCCGCATACAGGCTCCCGTCGTATTGCACAAAGCCGTAAGCGACCGGCGCGCCGAGCTGCTTGGGGAGCGGGGTAAAGGTCGTTTTCTGGACAGCGAAGCGGCGCAGGGTTGGCACCACGCTTCTGGCCGGGGTGGTACCCAATCCCGCACCTTCATGCCGGTGTTCGACTGCAGCCAGACCGATGGCGATAACCGCCGTTGCCAGGAAAAGTGCCACTAGACCTCGTTTGGACATGCCAGCCTCCTTGAAACTTGAAACGACTATAAGGCGGGCGTGGACCACTGTCAAGGCGGCCGGAAATGGCCAGGCAGAAACCGGGGTGGATTATTTTCACCGGAACCTTCTGATTGACAGAGCCGTTTTAGTGAGTGATCGCTTCCAATCAAGAAGAGGAGAACCGCCATGAAAAGAACTCATTCCCTTTCAATCTTCATCTTGCTGGGAATTTCCTTTTTCGGGTTTTCTGTCCAGGCCCGGGAAGACAAGGTCCCGCGCCTGCTGAATCACAGGGATGTGCAGGCGGTCAGCGCCGAACTCCAGGGCCGGATCCGCGGCTGCTGAAGCAGGCCCGGATTCCCGGCCTGCAGATCGCCTTGATCCGTGACGGCCGGATCGCCTGGCATCAGAACTTCGGCGTGCGCAACGCCAAAACCGCGGAGCCGGTCACCGACGAGACCATCTTCGAGGCCGCGTCCCTGACCAAGCCTTTTTTCGCTTACTATGTAATGAAACTGGTCGACCAGGGCCTGGTGAGCCTCGACAAACCGCTGAGCGGTTACCTGCCCAAAGAGGTGGTGGAAAAAGAGCTCGGCCACGCCCTGGATGAAAAAGGATTCCACCGCGATTGGTTCGAGAAGATCACGGCCCGCCATGTGCTGAGCCATTCCAGCGGCATGCCCCATGGGGAGCGCGGCAAGCCTTTCCCGCTCTTTTTCGAACCCGGCACGAGCTGGAAGTACTCGGCCGCAGGCTATTTTTTCTTGCAAAAGGCGGTCGAGCAGCTGCGGGGCGACAAGCTTGAAAACTTGCTGCAGAAAGAAATCCTCGACCCGCTGGGCATGACCAGAAGCTGCCTGGTGTGGAGAAATGATTACGAGAAAACCATGGCCAACGGTCATGGCTTCTTCGGTAAGTCTGAAGAGTTCCGGAAGCGAAAGGAAGCCCACGCCGCTGCCACGCTTTACACGACCGCCGAGGATTACGCCAAGTTTGTCTGCGCGATTCTCAACGGTGCCGGGCTCAGGCCGGAGACGCTCAAGGAGATGCTGCGCTCACAGATCGGCATGAACCAGGAGAAAGGGCTCGGTTGGAGCCTAGGCTTTGGTACCCAGACCGACGCCAACGGCCGGGCCATCTGGCAGTGGGGAGATTACGGAATTTTCCGGAACTACATCATCGCTTACCCCGAAGAAAAAATCGGCGTTGTCTACCTGACCAACAGCTTTTATGGACTCGGCATCGGGCCGGATATCGTCGGTCACAGCCTGGGTGGGCAGGAGCTGGGCAGCGTGGCGCTGAAATATCGGCCTTACGATTCGCCGCTCTACCGGTTTGCTTGGGAGCTGGAAGCAAAAGGGCCGCAGGCCGTCACCCGGCTCAAGAGGCTGCTGGCAAAATATCCTGAAGTGTTCAATCGCGACACGTTGGATTTTTTGGCGGAGACTTTCCAGGAGGGAAATCTGCTGCCCCAGGTCATCGCCCTTTGCGAATTCAACCTCCGGGAGCATCCCCGGTCGGGTTCCGCGCAACTCGCCCTAGCCAGGGTCTATCTGAGCGCGGGAGACAGAACCCAGGCCCGGCTCCTTCTCGAAAAAGCCCGGCAGGCCGTGGAGGAGAGGGTGGAGCCTGCCACCATCAACTGGAACCTGGAATATGTCCAGGCTTTGGACAATCCGGTCCGGCTCGAAGAAGATTACCTGAGAAAGATCGCCGGTGATTACGGGGTCCGCCACATTCAGTTCCGGGCCGGGCGTCTTTACTATTTCCGCGAAGCCGGCACGTATCCCGATTACCGCCCGCTGGTGGCCATGTCAAAGGATACGTTCATTCTGGAGGGAATTCCTGCCTTCCGGCTCAAGATCGAGTGCGATGAGCAGGGGAATCCGGTCAAGCTTGTCGGTCTTTACGAAGAGGGCAACCGGGACGAGACGGTCCGCAGCAAATAGGGCCCGCTGCTGCAATTCTGAGCGCCCGGTAGCGAGGGCGCTCATCGTAATCGGGACTAATCGTTCTCCAGAGTCGAGGTGTCGCCGATGTCCTGGCCCCACTCCTTGGCGCGCAGCACGCGGCGCATGATCTTGCCCGAGCGTGTCTTGGGCAGGGAGGACGTGAACTCGATCTCCTGGGGCATGGCCAGGGGCGAGAGCTTCTTGCGCACGAAGTTCATGATGTCCAGCTCGAGCATCTTGGAAGGCTGCGTGGCCCGGCTTGAGGGTGATGAAGGCCTTGACCACCTCCATGTTCACCGGGTCGGGCTTGCCGACCACCGCCGATTCGGCCACTGCCTCGTGCTCGAGGAGAGCCGATTCGATCTCGAAGGGGCCGACCAGGTGGCCGGCGGTGTTGATCACGTCGTCGTCGCGGCCGACGAACCAGAAGTAACCCTCTTCGTCGAGGGAGGCGCGGTCGCCGCAGATGTACCAGCCGTTCTTGAACTTGCTCTGGTAGGTGGCCTCGTTGCGCCAGTAGGTGCGGAACATCGAGGGCCAGCCCGGCCGGATGGCGATCAGGCCGACGGTGCCCGCTTTGGTCAGCGGCACGTGGGTGTTCAGGTCGACCACCGTGGCGGTGATGCCGGGAAAAGGCTTGCCCATGGAGCCCGGCTTGATTTTCATGCCCGGATAATTGGAGATCATGATGCGAGCCGGTCTCGGTCTGCCAGAAGGTGTCGTGGAAGGGCAGGCCGAAGACCTTCTGGGACCAGATGCACCGCCTCGGCGTTGAGCGGTTCGCCCACGGAGCAGAGGTGGCGCAGCGAAGAGAGATCGTGTTTCTTGACGATCTCGTCGCCCTCCTTCATCAGCGAGCGGATGGCCGTGGGCGCCGAATACCAGACCGTGATCTTGTGTTTTTCGATGAACGAATACCAGGAGTCGGCCTTGAATCCGGCGTCGAGCACGCACTGGGTGACGCCCAGGGCCCAGGGAGCCGATGATGCCGTAGGAGGTGCCGGTCACCCAGCCGGGGTCGGCCGTGCACCAGTAGAGGTCGTTCTCCTTGAGGTCGAGCACGTATTTGGCCGTGATGTATTGGGAGATCAGAGCATAGTGGACGTGCTGGGCGCCCTTGGGCTTGCCGGTGGTGCCGGAGGTGTAGTGCAGCACCGAGGGGGTTTCGGCCTGTGGCGGGAAAGCTGTCGAAGGCGTCGACGCGCTCCTCCTTTTCCATGAAGAAGGCGACCTCCCGCTCGCGCAGCGGCTTGCTGCCGTCGTCGTCGACCACGATCACGTGGCGCAGGGCCGGCAGTCGCTCGAGGATGGTGCGCACCTTGGCCACGTGCTTCTTCTGGGTGAAGATGGCCGCGGTCTCCGGCGTCCTCCAGCCTCGTGTGCAGCGACTCCGGGCCGAACGCCGAAAAGAGCGGCTGGGCGATGGCGCCCAGTTTCAGGATACCCAGGAAGCCCAGGTAGAGTTCGGGCACCTGGTCCATGAACAGGCAGACGCGCTCGCCGGGCCGGATGCCCAGCTTCTGCAGAAAACGGGCGATGGTGTTGGTCAGCTGGCGGATGTCGTTGAAGGTGAATTTTTTTTCTTCGCCGGCGAATCCCTCCCAGATCAGGGCCAGCTTGTCCCCTTTGCCCTTCTGGCAGATGCGGTCGCTGCAGTACCAGCCGATATTGATGACTCCGCCCTTCTTGTATTCCAGTTCCTTTTCGGAAATGTTCCAGCTCGATTTTTTCAACGCCTTTTCGTAACTGCCGATATTAAACATGGCAGATGCTCCTCCTTGTTCCGTCTGTTTGGACTTAGGCTTCGGATTTAGAGAATGATTTATAGAATAGGAGCGCGAAAAAGTCAAGGCGCTGCCGGGCTTCCATTTTGAGCGGAGATTGATATAATGGGACGGATGAGTTCCGGGATTGAAAAACGGTTGGAACGCTGCGGCCGCGTCTGCCCGGCGCAGCTTGCTTTTTTTCTGGACAACTCGCTGCGCCGCTTGCTGCACCGCCCGCAGAGGCTGCTGGCGCCCTTCGTGCGGCCGGGATTCGTTGCGGCCGATATCGGCTGCGGCCCCGGCTTCTTCACCCTGCCCATGGCCCGGCTGGTGGGCGAGTCTGGCCGGGTGCTGGCTCTGGACCTGCAACCGGGGATGCTGGCCAAGCTGGCCCGCAAAGCCCGGCGGGCCGGCCTGACAAAACGCATTCGTCTGGGCCAGAGCCGGGAGAACGACCTGGGCATGGATGAGCCTGTGGATTTCGCCCTGGCCTTCTGGATGGCCCATGAGGTGGCGGATCTGCCGGGGTTCTTCAGCCAGATTGCAGCCAGGCTCAAGCCCGGCGCGTTCTTCCTGCTGGTCGAACCGAAAATGCATGTGACCGAAGAGTTATTTAAAGAGATCGTTCAGATCGCCTCCGGCGCCGGCCTCAAACCCTTCGCCGCTGTCAAAATACGCTGGAGCCGTTCGTTGCTATTCCAAAAGCCGTGAGCGAGATGGGAATATTAATTATAAGGTAAATATATAAAATATCTTCGAGGAGGGACTGCTGATGTTTAAAAAATTGTTTGTGTACTGGCTGATTGTGTCCGTGGTGTTCGGCGCGCTCTTCTTTTTGGTAAAGGTTCTGTTTCCTGAGCACTTTCTCTGGCCCTTCGGCGTGGCCATCGTTTACCTGAGCATACTCAACCTGCTGGGCTTTTGGGCTCTTTCCAAAAAGTAAAGATTTAAAAGGAGCTTTTGACGGACGTTTCGACGCGGGAGGATATGTGCAGAATATGAATAAATCAGAAGGTGGATCGAACAGCGGGTGAAAAAACTGCGTAGTAGGGGATAGGTGAGACCACTCATGGGCAATGCGAACGGGGCCGTCATTCAGGTTCAGGGCTTACGCAAGATCTCACGGTTCGCTGGCTGCCGTGGACGGCGTCTCCTTTGCGGTGCGGCGCGGCGAGATTTTCGGCATGGTCGGTCCCAACGGCGCGGGCAAGACCACCACCATCGAATGCATCGAGGGGCTGCGCCGCCCCAGCGGCGGCACGGTGCAGGTGCTGGGCCTCGATCCGCGGCGCGAGCGCACGGCCCTGCGACGCCGCATCGGCGTGCAGCTGCAGCAGGCGGCGCTGCAGTCCCGGCTGCGGGTCTGGGAGAGTCTGGACCTGTTCGCCTCTTTCTACGAACGGCCGGTCGACTGGCACGGGCTGCTGGCCACCCTGGAGGCTGACTGACAAACTCCGCTCCCCGTTCATCAAGTTATCGGGCGGGCAGAAGCAGCGCCTCTTCATTGCCCTGGCCCTGGTCAACGACCCGGAGATCGTGTTCCTCGACGAATTGACCACCGGTCTGGACCCCCAGGCGCGCCGGGCCATGTGGGATCTGGTGCGCCACATCCGCGAGAACGGCAAGACGGTGTTCCTGACCACCCACTTCATGGAGGAGGCGGAACGGCTCTGCGACCGCGTGGCCATCATGGACAACGGACGGATTGTGGCCCTCGACACCCCCGCCAACCTGGTGCGGGGCCTGGGGGCCGAGAACCGGGTGGTTTTCAGCGTCGACGCACCGGTAGACGCCGCTGTGCTGCGGCGGCTGGAGGGAGTGACGGCCGTCGAAACGGGAGGCGAGCGGGTGGCGGTCTACGGCCACGGCGACCAACTGGTGGTCGAGGTGGTGAAGGCTTTGAGCGGCCTGGGGCTCCGCTTCCGCGACCTGCGCAGCGAGGGGCCGGACCTCGAGGACGTGTTTCTCGCCCTGACCGGCCGCCACATGCGCGATTAGGGAGGAGACGATGAGGGGACTGGCCAAACTGACCTGGGTCGAAATGAAGCTCTACCTGCGCGAGCCCATGGCGGCGTTCTTCACTCTGGCATTTCCGCTGCTGATGCTCTTCCTTTTCGGTAGCATTTACGGCAACAAACCCACGCCGTTTTTCGGCGGTTACGGCGCGGTCGACGTCTCGGTTCCGGCTTACACCGCCATGCTCATCGGCTCGGCCGGCCTCTTTTCGTTGGCCATTTTTCTGGCTTCCTACCGGGAACAGGGGATCCTGCGCCGCCTGCAGTGCACCCCGCTGGCGCCGCTGACTGTGCTGCTTTCCCAGCTGCTGGTGGTCCTGGCCATGATGACGGCGGGGATGATGCTGCTGGTGCTGGCCGGAAAAGTCTTCTACCATCTGCGCTTCAACGGCAGCGTCCTGTCCGTGGCGGCCGCCTACCTGCTGAGCAGCCTGAGCATCTGCGCCATCGGCCTGGTGCTGGCTGCGCTCCTGCCCACGGCCCGGACCGCGCAGGTCGTGGCCATGGCGCTCTACTATCCGATGATTTTCCTCTCCGGGGCGACGATTCCGCGCGAGGTCCTGCCGGCCGGGGTGCGGGCCTTTTCCCAGGTGCTTCCCCTGACCCACGTGGTCAACCTGCTGCGCGGACTCTGGATCGGCGAACCCTGGGGCAAACACCTGATCGAGACAGCCGTTCTGCTCCTGGTCCTGGTCTCCGGCTGCCTGATCGCCGGCCGGGCGTTCCGCTGGGATTAAAATTTTTTTACCGATATGAAATGGTTCAGACGAGGTGCCGATGAAAAAAACTCTTTGTTTTATTAGCGCCTGCGGTTTCGCGTGTGCTCTTTTTGCCGGTGCTCGGTTCAAGCTGCTGACACCGGCTGAAGAAAAGAGCTATTCGGCCTACACGGTCCACAGGGAGGTCGTTCATTTTCTGAGCCGCCTGCAGGAAATCGATCCGCGCCTGCGGGTGCAGGTGGCGGGCAAGACCCTGGAGCGGGCTTCCGAAAACCGCTACGGCCGCGATATCCTGTGCGGCCTGGTTTCCGATCCCCGTTTCCCTGCTGCCAGCAAACTGCGCGTGCTGCTCATCGCTTCCCAACACGGCGACGAGCAGTCGGGCGTGGAGGCATCACTGCAGTTGCTCAAACAGATCGCCGAGGGCCGGCTGGACAAGCTGCTCGAGCGGCTGGACCTGATTGTCTTTCCCCAGGCCAATCCCTTCGGCAACGAGAAGAACATGCGCGAGAACGAGCAGGGGCTCGACCTCAACCGCGACCACAGCAAGCTCGAAGCCCCGGAAACCGAAGCCCTCCACCGCGTGTTCGCCGAGCTGCTCCCAGAGGTGACCTTCGACATGCACGAGAAGGGCGACGATTACTACCAGGTCAACGTGGGCACCGTGACCAACTCGAACATCGCCGCGCCCATCCGTGATTTCTCCCAGAAGCAGATCCTTTCCGGAATGGAAAAAGAGCTCGGGGAAATCCCCTTCCACGAATACCTGATCCACAGCTACATCGGCGATGTGTCGGCTGCCGGCGCGCGCGGACCGGAGCCCGAGAAGCGGGAACCGATGATGCGTTACAGCACCACCGACATCAACGACGGCCGCAACAGCTTCGGCATTTTTCAAACCTTCTCCTTCATCCAGGAGGTGGCCTCGCACGGGGACGAACTGGCCACCTATCGGGAACGCTCCGGTATCCAGTTCGCCGGCCTGAGTGCTTTTCTGAAGACAATATATAACCATTCCAGTAACATTAAGGCTCTTGTTGCCCAGTGCCGCAGCACGCAGGCTGCGGTTCAGGCCATTAAGCTGCGCACCCGCTACACCCGCGACCCCAACGAGCCGGTTCTGGAAATCAAACAGTTCAAGGAGAACGATGTTCCGGCCATTGGCACTGCTGTCCGGGATATCAAAAAGGGCGAGCGGGTCAGCCGCTCCGATATTCAAAGGCCGGAAAGGCGCAGCCTGGTGACCGAACAGATCAAGAACTGGTTCCCGCGCAGCGAAATTTTGCTCAGCCGCAACCGTCCGGCCGCTTACCTGTTCGCGGCCGAGCGCGAGGATGTCGCGCTGCTGCTGGCGCGGCTGGGCGTTCAGGTTTACACCCTGGACAGCGGCGGCCTGCTGCCGGCGGAAGGCTACCGGGTGGATGAGGTCGTGCCCGCTGCCGACGATTACCTGGCTCCGGATAGGATCGCGGTCACCCCGACCGCCCTCCAACTTCCAGTCAGGAAAGGGGACTTCTATGTTCCCGTTTCCCAGCCTGGCTCAGCCCTGATCTGCCTGCTGCTTGAGCCCGAATCGGAACTGGGTCTGCTGCGCTACCGCAGCCTGAAGCTGGTTGGGGGAAAAGAACGAGATCTACCCCTTCTATCGCCTGAACCAGGCCCTCAACCTGCCGCTGGTTCCCTTTGCCTGTTTCCGAGACTAACCGGCCTGGATATCTGCCAAGATATATTCAGCCCATGCGGACGTTTTTCTTTTTCAAATTATCCAACTCTTCTTCAAGTTGGCCTGAATAGTCCCTCATCCATTTCATCTGACTCTCGAGGAACTCTTTATCCTTCAACCAGAGTTCCGAATCGGCAGCGGATGAGCCGGCGAGACGGGCATCGATGACTCCCACCAATTGGGTGAACTTCCTGACGTTCATGTAAGTCGAAGACTCATCTTTTTCGCCCAGCTTTTGCGGGATGCCATTCAACCTTTTCAAACATTGGTTATATTTCAGGCGGAACTCTTTATCTCTTCTTTGTTCCCTGGTCGGTCCTCTTCTTCTCATCCCGTCCTCCTTTTTATATTATACCACAGATCGCCCGCGGATGCGAATCCATCGCCTTGCAACGCCGCTGGCGTTCTGTTACAATCGGGCGGAATGGACTGGGAAAAGAACGTCAAGGTGGAGCAGGCGCTCAAGGAAATCTTCCAGCTGAAGGAGGAGAGCGGCACCCAGGCGGCCATGGTCAGGCTGGAGGCTTTCGCCGGCGAGTTCGCGCCCTTTCCCGAAAATCTGGCGCCCCCGGTGGTCGAGGTCTACAAGCAGCGGGGCATCGAGCAGCTCTTCTCCCATCAGGCCGAGGCCCTGAAACGTCACTGGCCGGGCCGGCACACGGTGGTGGCCACGCCCACCGCCTCGGGCAAGACCCTGATCTACAACGCCGCCGCCCTGGACGCGCTGACCCGCGACCCGGCGGCCAAGTCGCTCTACCTGTTTCCCACCAAGGCCCTTTCCCAGGACCAGCTGGCCGAGCTCTTCGACCTGAACAAGGCCCTGGGCGACAAGCTGGGGCTGTTACACCTACGACGGCGACACGCCGACCAGACCATGCGCCAGGCCATCCGCAAGCAGGCGCAGATCGTGCATCACCAATCCCTACATGCTGCACTCGGGCATCCTGCCGCACCACACCAAGTGGGCCAGCCTGTTCGAGAACCTGAAGTACGTGGTCATCGACGAACTGCATTATTATACCGGCGTGTTCGGCTCGCACATGGCCAACGTCTGCGCCGGCTGAAGCGCGTCTGCGCCTTCTACGGCACGCCGGCCGGTGTTCATCATGAGCTCGGCCACCATCGCCAACCCGGCCGAGCTGGCCGAACGGCTGATCGAGGAGAAGGTCGTGCTGGTCGACCGCAGCGGCGCGCCGCGCGGCGAAAAATTCCTGGTTTTCTTCAATCCGCCGGTGGTCAACCGCCAGCTGGGCATCCGCCGCTCCTATGTCTCCATGAGCCCGCGAGATCGCCGGCATCCTGCTGCGAAACCGACCTGCAGGTGATCACCTTCTGCCAACTCGCGGCTGATCACCGAGATTCTGGTCAAGTACCTGAAGAACGATTTCGAAAAGACCGTCAAGGACCGCGACACCATCCGCGGTTACCGCGGCGGCTACCTGCCCCGGCTGCGGCGCGAGATCGAAAAGGGACTTGCGCGACGGCAAGATCAGCGGCGTGGTGTCCACCAATGCGCTGGAGCTGGGCATCGACATCGGCTCGCTCGACGCCGCCGTGCTGGCCTCCTACCCGGGCTCGATCTCCTCGACCTGGCAGCGCATCGGCCGCGCCGGCCGGCGCAGCAGCCGTTCGCTGGGGGTGCTGGTGGCCTCCTCGCTGCCCATCGACCAGTACATCGTCAGCCACCCCGAATATTTCACCGGCCAGTCGCCGGAGGTGGGCCGCATCAACGCCGACAACCTGACCATTCTCATCGACCATATCAAGTGCGCCGCTTTTGAACTTGCCTTTTGCCAGGGGCGACAACTTCGGCGGCGAGAACCTGGAGGAGATCCTCGACCTACCTCGGCCGAGAGCCAGGTCCTGCTACCGCAAGGACGACAAGCTGGTTCTGGACCGAGGAGGGCTACCCGGCCGACGCCGTCAGCCTCAACCGCGTCTCCTCGGACAACTTCGTGGTGGTGGACCGCACCGAGGGCGAGCGGGTGATCGCCGAGGTTGATTTCCGCTCCGCCCTGGAAACGCTTCACCCCAAGGCGATCTACATCCTCGAGGGCGAGCAGTACATCGTCGAGGAGCTCGATTACGAAAACCGCAAGGCCTTCCTGACCAGAATCCAACGCCGATTACTATCACCGATTCCATCACCTACACCAAGATCAAGGTGCTGGATATCTTCGACGAGACGCAATTCAAGAACCACACCTTCTCCTACGGCGACGTCCACGTCTTTTCCCAGGTGGTCGGTTTCAAGAAGCTGAAATTCTTCACCATGGAGAACGTCGGCGCCGGCGAGTTGCAGCTGCCGCAGCAGGAGATGCACACCACCGCCTTCTGGCTGACGGTGAAGAACGAGGTGCTGCAGACGCCTCGATTTCGGCAACGAGGAGAAGATCGAGGCGGTCACCGGCATCGCCTACCTGATGACGCAACATCAGCCCGGTCATCCTGCTCTGCGACGTGCGCGACATCGGCGTGGCGGTCGAGGACAATGACCAAGCCGACGCCGCTGCACTGACCGGCGCTCTGGCGAGCTGCGCGCAGCGGGCCGGACAGCCTTTGCCAGACCAGTTCGAACCCAACATCTATCATTTTCGACAACTATCCGGGCGGCATCGGTTTCTCCGAAGTGCTTTACGAGAAGGGCGTGCCGCTGCTTGAGAAAGCTGGTCGAGATCATCGAGCGCTGCGCCTGCCCCGGCGGCTGCCCCTCCTGCGTCGGCCCCTCGCTGCGCGGCCAGGGCAACCACAAGAGCGTGGCCCTCTTCATCCTGAAGCGGCTGCTGGGCCGAGTGTACAATTAGAGGCCCATGGCCACGCTTCCCGATTGGCACCGGCGCAAGCGGCGGCGCCGGCTGTTGCTGCTGCCGCTCGCCGCTCTCCTGCTGCTGATCGTGGGACTCCGATTTTTCCCCTCCGCGGCCGTGCCGATCGTACGGGAACGCCCCCTCTTTGGCGACGTCCCGCTGGATGAAGCCGACGAGATTTCCTGGCGCATCGGCCACGGCGACCGCATCGGCCCGCTGCTGCAGGAGTGGGGCGTAAGCGGGGCCGAAGCGGCGCAGCTGGTGGCGGCGGTGCGGCCTGTTTACGATCTGGCCCGCATCAACGAGGGGCAGGCGCTGAGCCTGTTTGTGCGCCGCGGCCGGCTGGAGCGCTTGCTCTATCCCCTGGACAGGGAGCGGTACCTGGAGGTCGCGTTCAAACCGGAGAACCGCTTTCCGGCCGCGATCTATCATTTTCCCTACGAGGTCCGGCAGGAGCTGGTGCGCATTGCCATTGCCGACAACCTGTCTGATTCAACCGTGCGCGCCGGCGAAAAGTTGGAGCTCGCCAAAGAGCTGGCAACTCTTTTCGAGTATGACGTGGATTTCAACCGCGACATTCAACCCAACGACGAGTTGAGCGCTCTGGTGGAGAAGAAATACCTGTTCGGCCGCTTTGCCGTGTACGGCGATATTTTGGCCGCCGAGCTGGACAACAACGGCAAGCGCCTCCAGGTCGTGCGCTTTCCTTTGGAGGGCCGCAGCCTCTATTTTCATCCGGACGGCCGTTCCAACCGCAAGATGTTTCTGCGCAGTCCGCTCCCCTTTACCCCCCGCGTGACCTCGCGCTACGGCTGGCGCCAGCATCCGGTGCTGGGTTTCTCCGCCCGCCATCTGGGCGTCGACTTCGGCGCCCCTGTCGGAACGCAAGTGCGCACCACTGCCGCCGGCGTTATCCGCGCTGCCGGCCGTGACCGGCTGCGCGGCATCTATGCGGAGATCCGCCACCCCAACGGTTACAGCAGCCAGTACTTCCATCTGAGCCACCTGGCCCAGGGGGTGCGGGTGATGAAGCGGGTGGAGCAGGGCGAGGTGATCGGCTATGTGGGCAACAGCGGTCTCTCCACCGGTCCCCACCTGCACTACGGATTGCTTAACAACGGCCGCTTCCTCAATCCTTTGACCGTTCAGTCGCCTTCCGTACAGCCTCTGCCCCGGGAGCGCTGGCAGGAATTCCAGAATTATTGCCTGCAGGTGTTGCCGCAGCTGGAAAAAAAATAGAAAAGAAATTAACATTTTTTGTCACTTTTTTTGCCAGATTTTAGAAATTAAACCTGCAAAATCGGTGAAAACTGCTTATTTTTTCTCCATTTTGCCTGGCATATATTTTGCTTCAATTGAGATGGAGAATATCCAACTAAAATGGAAGGAGGTACCATGAAAAAAGCCATTGTGGTATTGACGGGCTTGCTGCTCGTTTCCAGCCTGTATGCCGTGGCTGGCGTCAATCTCCGGCTCAATCTGGGGGCTATGACGAGTGACCTCAAATCAACCGCCAATATGCTCTATTCGGCGGGCGCCGAGCTCGACCTGCGCCTGATGTCGTTCCTGATGCTCAGCCCGGAGGTGAATGTCTACGCCTACAAGGATTTTAAGACGTTCCTGCTCATGCCCGGAGTGATGCTCAACCTCAAGCTCTCCCTTTTCTTTGTCGGTGTCGGTGCGGTCTATTCCTATGACATCTCCAAAACCGGCGCGCTGACGCTGCTGGAGAAATGGAAAGGGAAAATCAACGCCGGTCTGACCTTCGGCAATCTCAAGTTTACGATCTATGCCCTGACCGAGGGCGGATCCATGGGTGGAATGTCGTCTCATTTCTTGAAAAAGGATTTCACCCAGTTCGGGGCGCAGCTCGGTATCGCCCTGTTCTAAAAAGAGACGCTGGTTTAAGACACGCTGGTTTAAATCCTCACAGAGGAGGGGATTATTTCCCCTCCTCTTTTTTTTTATTTTAATTTTTTGAGTTGATTTCGCTTGCCTGTTTTCACGATTTTTTCTAGAATTCAAGAGGGGGAGAATCATGAAAAAAATAATCGTGGCAGCGGCTGGATTGCTGCTTGTGGCGAACCTGCACGCTGCAAAGAAAGTCACCTTCACGGTTAATTTCGGGGCCGTGTTCTATCCCTTCGTAAACGTTGGGAGTTTCCCAGGGAGGTTTACGCTGGGCGGCGAAGTGGACGTGATGATGGGATCGCACTGGATGCTCTCTCCTCAGTTTGATATCCTCACTATTTTTAGTGAGTGGGAGTATCCAACGCCGGGCCTGGTGCTCAACTACAGGTCCTCCAATTTTTTTGTAGGCGCCGGTGCGGTCTGTCGCATCCACTCCGATAGGGTTGCGGTTGCCCCGATATTCAATCTGGGTCTGTTTTCAGGGAAACTCAAGCTCACCTTTTATGTCGAGCCGCCGCTTTCAGAAAAAGAACACATCTTTAACGGTGTTAATGTCGGTGTTAAAGTGGGGTATGGATTTTAAGGGGAATGGATTATATTAAGATAGTTTTATAAAAAAAAAGAGGAGGAGGGGAGAGGGTGCCCCTCCTCCTGTGTCGCCGTTAATCGCCCTCAGCCGGATTTTTCTTCTCTGGGGGAGGAGGAAGATGCCGGTCGGGCCGACGTTCCATGAGCCGTTCACGGATCATCTGCCGGCCTTTCATTTTCAACTGTTCCAGCTTGGCGATCTGTTCCGGCGTCAGAGTATCGCGAATGTCCAGTAGATAGTTCAGGTGGTCGATCTGCGTGTTCGTGCGCATGTCGCCGATCTCGCGGGCCATCTTTTCCATTTCGCGGCGGTTGACCTTGTCGTTTTTCAGCAGCGAGGCGAAGTGCAGCTCAAGAACCTTCATGTCCGCTTCCCGGCGGATGGCCGTCTCGTCGTAGGCCAGCATCATGTTTTCGATCTTTTTGGCCTGCTCGTCGCTCAGCCCGATTTCCGCTTTGAAACGCAGGATCATGCGCGCCTCGAACAGGTTGTTTTCCGCCATGAACAGGCCGAAGCGCAGGTTCTGCATCAGGTGCGACCGCTGGCCCTGCTGGGCCGGCAGGACGGCCGCTCCGGTTCCGAGTACTGTCAGTACCAGGATCAGGAAAATAAGTTTTTTAATCATGTGAGCCTCCTTTTTCGGGTATAGGATTAATAAAGAACCAGTTCTGGCCGAGCCGGTAGAGCAGGTTCAGCCGCTGGCCCGGGTCGAGCAAGTCGCTGATTTGCTGCAGGATGTTGATGAAGGCGTCGTTCAGCTGGCTCTCCAGCTGGTTCAGCTCAGCGGTCTTGATTTTAATGGTATCCGGATTGGAATCGGGGTTGCCGAGCTCTTCGATGATCTCCACCCGTTTGGTCAGGATCTCTTCCTTGAGCTCCAGCGAGCGGATGCGAAATCCATGGATGAGGGAGTGGACCTGCTGGCGTTTCTCGGGTGGAACCTGGAAGTCGTTGCGGAAGTGGGGCGGGGGAAGCGAGGGCGGCCGGCGGGCCTCGATTCGGCCGTAGATCAGCGAGGCGACCAAGGCCAGATTCACAGCCAGCGATACCAGCAGTCCTAGAAACAGCCACTTATTTCTGCCCATGAGCAGACTCCTGGAAAATCGCCAGCGTGGCATCCTGGACGTTGAGCAGACCCAGTCGACAACCGTTGAGCAGGATCTGGGTGGCCGTCATTTCGTTTTGGACCGCAACCTGTTCTTGGCGGTGGGGCAGGGTCAGCAGAAACCCACCTACGAAGACCAGTAGAAAAGTCAGGGTATAGGCGAGCGATGGGAGCCAGCGCCGCTTCCCAGCCGGGCGGGGAACGATGCGGGACATGACCGCTGCCGCCAGCGCCGGCGACGGTTCGTTCTCCGGCAGGCGCTGCAGGACGGTGAGGAGTTCTTCCAGGCCGCCCCACTCGGCCCGGCAGGCGGCGCACTTTTCCAGGTGCTGGCAAAGAGCCGTGCGGAAATCTGCCTCCAGTTCGTTGTCCTGAAGGACGCTCAGTTGTTTCCTTGACTCTTGGCAGGTCATTTTGGTCTCGCTCTATAAACAGCCGATGATCCCTTTTCTTGCATGAGGACATGCTTTTTCAGGGCACCCTTGGCCCGGGAAATCAGGGTTTCGATTTTGGGAATTGACCAGGCGGTCAGTTCGGCAATCTGTTTGTACGAAAAATCGAGATAGACCTTGAGAATAAGGGCCAGGCGCTGTTCCTCCGACAGGCCGAGCAGTCCCTGAACAATCCGGCTCTCGATCTGCTGCTCGACCAGACGCTGGCCGGGGATTTCCTTAAGGGCGAAGCCGGGATGGCGACTCTCTCTGCCCACCATTCGGGAAAAAAATACCAGCCGCTTCTGCTTGTGCAACCAGTTGAGCGTCAGATTGCGGGCGATTTTGAAGATGAAGGCGCTGAAATTGTTTTCTTTTTTATAATAGGGGAGGTTTTCGTAAATTTTCAGGAACGTTTCCTGGGTTAGGTTCTGCGCCTCGTCAGGGTCGCCAATCATGCGATTGATAAACAGGGTGATCCGCCGTCCGTAGCGGTGAATCAGGATTTCAAAATTCTGGGTGCGGCCCTCCATGACAGAAGTAATGACTTCGTCATCGCTGAATGCCGGGTGCTCCATTCTCCCTAGTTAACCGCTCACCATCGCCTTTCTTGCATGTTCAGTGCTGGCCCGCTGGCATCAGAGTAGCGATGGCTTCAGCCGCGGCCAGGATATTTTCGGCCACCATGTCAGGTTGCCAGGGACTTCCCCGCAACTCTTCTTCGCTTCGCTGGCCTCTGCCCGTCTGCACCAGGATGGTCCGGCAGCCGGCCCTCTTTCCGGCCTCGATATCGGCTGGGCTGTCGCCGATCATAAATGAGCGGCCGAGGTCGATGGCCAGATCGGCGGCGGCCGCAAGCAGCAGGCCCGGCCTGGGTTTGCGCGATTCGTGCTCTTTGCTGTAGCGCTGGATCACCCCCTCGGGCAGGTAGGGTGAGTAATAGACGGCGTCAATACGGGCGCCCTGTCGGATCAGGTGGGCACGCAGCCGGCGGTGCAGGGAGTTGATCTGGCGAACCGTGCAGAGCCCACGGGCCACAGCCGACTGGTTGGTGACGATGACAGTCAGGCAGCCCAGACGGTTTAAGGCGCGGATGGCGGCCGTGCTGAAGGGGAACAACTCGGCATCCCGGAAACGGCAGATGTAGGGGCGATCTTGCAGCAGCGTCCCGTCGCGGTCGAGGAAAACGGCCCAGCTCATGGGCGCGATCCGGGCGGAGGGGATGGCTCTAGTAACTGCCGGCAGGCGGCCAGGGCTTCCTCCACGCTGATGGCCTTTAGGCAACGGTGATCCAGTGGGCACTCGCGGTGGAGGCAGGGGGCGCAGTCGGCCGGATGGTAGAGGCGTATGTAGCGGCGCGAAAGGGGAGCGGTTTTTTCCGGACGGGTGGGACCGAAGAGGGCGACCAGGGGAACCTCCAGACCGGCGGCCAGGTGCATCAGTCCCGAGTCGTTGGTCACGGCCAGGTGGCAGAAGGAAAGGAGGATGATCGCGTCGCGCAAAGGCAGTCGCCCTGCCAGGTTGTGGACGTTTCCCTCCAGCCCGGCGGCAACCGCTTCCGTTTTTCGGGCTTCCGCAGCCGATCCCAGAATCAGGATTGCTGCGCTCGGCCAGGAACGTCGGATTTCCTGGATCAGGCGGCGGAAGCGGTCGGCCGGCCAGGCTTTGGCCGGGCCATAGGCGACGGCGGGGGCAACGGCCACCAGCGGCCGGGCGGCAGCGATTCCCATTTCCTCGATCAGGAAGCGGCCGCGGTTTTTCTCCTGCTCGCTGACCTTCAACAAAGCCGGGTACACGATTTCGCTACGCATGTGCAGGCACGTTTCCACCAGGCGCAGGTAATAGTGCTGGTGATGCAGGCCCTCTTCGACCACTCTGATCTTCTGCTGCAGGAGGAGGCTGCGGCCGTCGCGCGCGTAGCCGCAGAGACGGCGGATGCCGGCCATACGGAAGAGCAGTGCCGAGTGAAAAGAGTTGGTGAAGAGCAGGCCCTCTGCGAACTGAAGCCTCCTCAACCGCCGGGCGGTCTGCAGGGTGGCCCGCAGGTTGAGGCGATTGGGGATGGGAACGATTTCGTCAATCTCGGGAATATGGCAGAAGAGATCGGCCAGATACTCCTTGGCCACCAGCACCAGCCGGGTCCGGGGACGCAGGGCTTTCAGCGCGCGGATGGCCGGCAGGCACATGACGCTGTCCCCGATCCAGTTGGGAGCGCGGATGGCGATGGCTGACGTTTTCATGGACCGACGTTGACGACCCGACTCATGCCCCGAGGTTCCCTATGATTCGTGTTCCTGCCGGCGCCAGCGCCTCATGAGAAGATAGGCCGTGGGCGTTGCCACCAGTGAGAGCAGCACGGAAATGCACAGCGCGCCAATCACCGCGATGGCCAGCGGCTTGAGCATATCGGAGCCGGAGCCGATGCCGTAAGCCAGGGGCAGCATGCCGAGGGCCGCTGCCAGGGAGGTCATCAGAACCGGCCGCAGGCGGCGCCGGCCGGAACGGACTAGGGCTTCCGCCAGGCCGAGCCCTTCGTCCATTAGGTGTTTCACGAAATCGAGCATCAGAATGCCGTTTTTGGCCACGATGCCGATGCCGATGATGGCCCCCAGGAGAGAGACGACGTTCAGGGATGTGCCGGTGATCCAGAGGGCCAGAATCGTTCCGAACATGGCCAGCACAGCACCGAAGATAATGGCCAGCGGCTCATAAAACGAGCGGAACTCCAGAAGGAGCACCGTGAAGACGAAAAAAATGGCCATGATCAGAACGATCACCAGGTTGCGGAAAGACTCCTGCTGCTGCTGGTAAAGGCCCCCGTATTCGATGGCTCCCGAAGGGATGGTTTTATCCTTGCCCAGCGTGTTTCTGATTTCCGCCATGGCGCTGCCCAGGTCGCGGCCTTCCAGCCGCGCCGTGATGGCCACGTCCTGGCGCAGGTCGTCGCGCCGGAGCTCGAGCTGCCCCGGTTCCTCGCGCACGTCCACGACCTGAGAAAGTTGGACCAGAGTTCCATCCGCCGTGCGCAGCGGCAGGTTGCGCAGGGTGGCCAGGCGGTTGATGCGCGAGGTTTCGGCCTTGACGCGGATATTGATCACCCGGTCTCCTTCCAGCACGGATGAGGCCGTTTCCCCCAGCATGGCCGTGTTGACGGACGCGGCGATGTCTTCGGCGGTCAAACCGAACCGCTGGGCATCGACGGCGCGCAGGCGCAGGCTGATGGCGGGTCCGGTGTAGATCAGGCCGTTGAACGTGTCCACCACCCCCCTGATTTTTTTCAGCTGCTCGGCGATTTGCGGTGCCTCTGTTTTTAAAAATTGGGTGTCGGTCGAATAGAGTTTCACTTCGATGGGCTGGGGGGCGTACATCAGGTCGCCGATCAGGTCGCCGAGAATGCCCGGGAACTCCCAGATGATGTCGGGAAGGGCGGCGTTGAGCTTTTGCCGCAGTTCGGAAAGGACCTCTGCGGTCGTTCGCTTGCGGTTGGGTTTTAACTTCAGCAGGAAATCGCCGTTGTTCGGTTCGGTGATGAACAGGCCCAGCTGGGCCCCGGTGCGGCGGGAATAACTCTCCAGCTCCGGCGTGGCCCGGATGATCTCCTCCGCGTACTGCAGCTGGCGGTGCGTTTCCGCCAGGCTGGTCCCCGGCGGAGTGAGATAGTCGATGACAAAACCGCCCTCATCCATGGGCGGGAGGAATTCGCTTTCCAGGTTGGCATAGATTAAAATTCCCAAAATCAGCACGACGCCGCAAACGCCCAGCGTCTGCCAGGGACGTTGGAGGGCGGCGCGCACGACCGTCTCGTAAACGCGAATCACCCGGCCGAGCAGGGGGCCTCCCGCTTCACCGGCGGTTGGCGCTTTATCCGTCTGGCGTGTGCGGATCAGCCAGGCCGCCAGTGACGGCGTCAGGGTGATGGCGAGCACGAGCGAGGTCACCAGGGAAACGACCATGGTCAGGGCCAGGGCGCGGAAAAAGACGCCGGTGATGCCATCAAGAAAAGCCAGGGGGATAAAGACGACAACCGGGGTCAGGGTTGAGCCGACCAGAGGCCGGAATATTTCGCCGATGGCCTCCTGAATGGCTGCCAACCGTCCAAGCCCGGCAGTGCGTTTGCTGTGGATGGCCTCGACAACGACAATGGCGTCATCGATGACCAGGCCAATGGCCGCGGCGATGCCTCCCAGGGTCATCAGGTTGAAACTCAGGCCGGTCATCTTCATGGACAGCAATGTGGTCAAGACTGTGACGGGAATGACCAGCGTGGCCACCAGCGTCGTTCCCCAGTTCTTGAGAAAGAAAAAGAGGATGAAGATCGAGAGGAGCAGGCCGAAGAGGATGGCCTCCCAGACGCTGGCCACCGATGAGCGAACGATCAGCGATTGATCATAGAAAAAGGCCAGCTTCATGTCGGGAGGCAATTCGCCTTTTAATACCGCGAGTTCCTTCTTGAGTTTCTGGGCGATGTCCAGGGTGCTGCCGTCCGGCTGGCTGTAGACATTGAGCAGCACGGCCTCTTGCCCGTCCGCGGTGACGACATTGAAGACGGGCTGGGGGCCGCGCACGACCCGGGCGACATCCCGGACGTATATCGGATGCCCCTGGACAACCGTCAGCGGGAAGTTCTCGATATCGGAGATCGAGTGGACGCGGCCGTCCACCACGGCCAGGTACAGCATGTGGTTCTCCTCGTGCAGGCCGGTCGAGGAGATGAGATTGTTTTTCGTCAACGCCTCCCGGACTTGGGTGAGGGTGAGGTTTGCCGCCTGCAGGCGGAGGGGATCGACCACGACGTGATATTCGGGCGTGCGGCCTCCGATCAGGGTCACGCGGGCGATGTCGGGGATGCGCAGGAAACGCACTTTGAGGTTGTAGCGGGCGACCTCCCAGAGCTCCGTGAGCGAGCGCACCTTGCTGGTCAGGCTCACGCCGATGATGGGGAAGTTCGAGAAGGTCACGCGATAGACTTCGGATTCGGCCGTCGCGGGCAGTGAGCCGCGGATCTGGGAGAGCCGTCCGAGCACGTAAAGCTCCGACTGGATCATGTCGGCTTTCCATTTGAAGAAGACATTCACTTCGGCCGAGCCGCGGCCGGTGGCCGAGCGGACCGTGGCCACGCCCGGAATGTCTTTCATCGCCTCCTCGATGGGACGGGTGATGGTGGCCATCATCTCGTCGGCCGGCATGACGCCGTTGTCCACCAGAATAACCACCCGGGGGAAGTTGGTCTGGGGAAAGACCGACGATGAAATGGTCAGGGCCGAAAAAGCTCCGGCCAGGCAGAGCGCCAAGCAGATGAAGGTGATCGAGAGCGCATGGTGGGTGGCGAATGTTCCCAAAGCCGAATTTTTTTTCATGCCCTATTTGATGATATGGACTTTCGTTTCGCCGGGGACCGCATAGGCGTCTTCGGTGACGATGACCATTCCCTCCCTCAGGCCTTCCGCCTGAACTTCGACCAGGCCGGTCTCGCGCAGGCCGAGGGTGACGGGTTTGCGGACGGCCTTGTCGCCTTCGACCAGCACGATCGCGCCGATTTCGCCGCTCACCGAATCGGACAGCGCGGCGGCTTCCGGAACAGCCAGGCAGTTACGGCGTTCCTCGCAGACGATGCGCACGCTCAGGAATTGGCCCGGGTGGAATCCGGCGCTCGCAGGCACCGAGACCCGCACCGGCAGCGTGTCTGTCTTGTCGTCGATCTGCTGTCCGACGTAGACCACCCGCCCCGTGGTGCTGCCGCCGGATTCGAACTGCGCCGGTTGTCCGACCTTCAGCAGTGCGGCTTCCCGGCTCGGGACGCTGAGGGCCGCGACCAGGCGGCCGAGGTCGACGATCTTGGCCAGCACCGTGTTGAGTTCGACCGCTTCGCCCGGCTCGGTATTGATCTTGACCACCGTTCCGGCGAGCGGCGCTTGGATGCGCAGCAGGGCGAGGTCGGTCTCGGCGGCCGCGAGCTCGCTGCGGGCCGCATGAAGTTGCTGTTCGGCTTCCAGATAATTTTTCTTGGACGTTCCTTCCACCGGCAGCAGCTTTTTCTGCCGCTCGAAATTCTCTTCGGCGAAGGCCAGGGCTCTCTTCGCCTTTTCCTGGGCGACGTTGGCCAGGCGGCTGTCCAGGTGAAAGAGGATGGTCCCTCGGGTCACGCGCTGGCCTTCCACGCAGTCGATGCGGGCGACAATGCCTGCCACGGGCGAGGCCACCTCGGCGTCAGCCGGCTGGCGTCCCATAGCCGCGGGCTCCGGCTCCACGGTGCCGTAGGCCGTGACGAAACGATGGAGCGTCGCGCGCGTGATCGTGCCGACGTGAACGGCCATGTCCGCGGCCACTTCTTCGCTCTTTTCGCCCGCATGGGATTTGACCAGTATCCACACCATGACGATGACCAGCAGCGCTGTCGCCAGAACGACCAAACCCATCCTTATCCGGCGTTTACTCATTTTTTCGCTCCTTGGTTTGTCCGGAACTCCTTCCCGGCGATTGGAGTACCCATTCCTTCAGGTCGAGCGGGCTCTGCATGGCGTTTTCCAGCTCGCCAACCGCTTGTTGCGCTTTGACGAGGGCGTCCGACCGGGCGAGCGCGCTGGCCGCGAGCTCCAGCTGAACGCCCAGGAGCTCGAGCTTCGAGATCTCTCCGGCCTCGTAGCGGACGCTGGCGGCTGTTTCCTGCTTTTTGAGGTTCGTTAAAAGTTGAGCGGCGGTCGCGAACCTTTCGGCAGCGGACCGGCAGGCCGCGACAGCACCTTCGATCTCTCCGATCACTTTGGCTTGCAGCGCCAGAAAACGCGAAGCGGTCTCGGTTCGCCGGGCTTCGGCCTCGGCGATCGGCCCTCGGTTGCGGTTGAAAAGGGGCAGGATCAAGGAGAGCCCGAGTGTCCATTTGCTGTCGGTCTGATCGAGCTGGTAGCCGGGGCCGAGGTTGATATCCGGATATTGCTTGGCGATCTCGAGCTGGAGCGCGGCCTGGCTGGCCTCGTATTCGGACAGGGCAGCCCGAATGTCGGCGCGGCCGACCAGGGCGCGGCAGCGGATCTCGTTGGACGGAAGATCCGGATGAATTTGAACAAGGCTGTCGAATGCCAGGGCGACGCCGTCCAGGGCGCGGGTCGGAAGGCCGAGAGCGCCGGCCAGCTGGACGCGGACCTGAGCCTTCTGGGCGGCGGCTTCAAGCGCGGCCAGCCGGCTGTGGTTGAGCGCGATGCGGGCCTGGGTAACGTCGGCGGGAGAGGCTTCGCCGGCGGCCAGCTGGGCCTCGAGAATCCGGACGCTTTCCATCTGCAGGGATTGTTGTTTGTACAAGAGCGATTCGGTTTCCTGGGCCGCATAGAAATCGAGGAAAACCTGGCGCAACCGGCTCCGGACTTCCCAGGCCACCGACAGAATGTTCAAGCGGGCGGATTCCGCCAAATGCCGGGCCTGGGAGATCCGATAACCGCGTTTGCCGGCAATATCGATCGGAATATCCAGGACGGCTTCGGGGATCCAGGGGGTGACCTCGGCGGTCGGCGTGGTGCTGTTGTATCCCAGCAGAAGGTTAACGGTCGGGTTTGGCCATTCGCCCGCGGTGATCCGGCCGGCCTGAGCGACCCCCCACTGGGCGCGGGCCACATCCAGGTCGGGATGATAATAGAAACTCACCAGAGTCAGAGACTTCAAGTCCCATGCCGCAGGCGGCCATTCCCCGCTCTCCCGTGTGGCTTGGAGAAAACGCTTCAGCTCCGGCGCGTCCAGAGCCCTCTTTTCGAAGTCAGTCAGCTGGCGAGCGGCGGTGATGGGTTTGGGATGATAGCCAACGCAGCCCGCCCCCAGGATCAGGATCAGCCCCAAGCATAAAAATCTGTTGATTTCCCGCCGGCTTGTGAATGGAGAAAAAATCTGAAACATGGCGGTATTGTAAGCGAAATGTGGAATGATGACAACTGCCGCTGTACGCCTTACTTGTCTTTGTCCTTGCTCTTGTCGGACTCGGCGGTCTCCTCGGCGGCTGCGTCGGGAGCGGCTTCCATCAGGGCGCTGTCCAGCGGTGTTTCGTTGAGGGTGTCAAAATCGATCTTGCCTTGGCGGATCTCCTCCAGGGCGATGGTCAACGGATTTTCGGCCTTGATATCCAGCTTTTTCCTGCCTCCGCCGATGAGCTGCTTGGCCCGGCGGGCGGCCAGGATCACCACCCGAAACTTGCTGTCTATGCCCTTGTATTGCTGCACCGCTTCCTCCTGGACACGCATTATACCAGAATCCGCCGGGCAGTCAAGGGCAGAAATCATCAAAATTTAACGAATCGCTGCCGGGCTGCCTTGACTTTTGCGTCCCCCCATACTATTCTTGTTGGCCGGTGCAAGGGACCGCCCACCGGGGCAAAGGCGTCAACCGTGAAAATCATCCGTTTCAGCGACCTGCGGCAGGAAGAGAACGTCGCCTTCATCCGAACCTGGATCCGGGAAGGCGGGGTGCTGGTTTATCCCACCGATACCCTGTACGGCCTGGGCGGGAATTTCTTTTCGTCCGCTGCCGCAGCCAGCGTGGACGCGCTGAAGGGCCGGGTCAACGTGCCCTGTTCGGTGGCCGTCGCCGACCGGGACATGCTGCGCTCGCTGGTGGCCGAGGAACCCGAGATTTTCGTCCGACATTTCCAGAGGCTGCTGCCCGGCCCCTACACGTTTCTTTTTACCCCGGCACCGACCCTGGCGCCGGAACTGCTCAAGAACAGCGGCAAGATCGGCATCCGCATCCCGGCCTTGCCGCCGCTGCTCGAACTGATTGGCGCTTGCGGTGTTCCCTGGATATCCACGTCGGTAAATCGCAGCGGCGAGCTGCCGCTCAACGATCCCGCTGCCATTGCCCGCCTGTTTCCGGGCATTGCCGTCCTGATCGATGCCGGTCCCCTTCCCCCCTCGGCGGGATCCACGGTCGTGGACCTGACCGGCGTGCCGCCGCGCATCATCCGGGCCGGCGCCGGCTGCGCCGAGGCCGAGGAAATCATCAAGGAGTTGTAAGATGAGTGTGGTCCTTCTTTGCCGGCTGCAGTTTGCCCTGGCCATCGGCTTTCATTTTCTCTTTCCTCCCACCACCCTGGCCCTGACTCTGGCCATCGTGATACTGGAAATCCTTGCCGCCCGCCGCCACGCGAGCGAACGCCAACGTGTCCGTGATCTTTCCCGCTTTCTGGTACGCCTCCTGGGCCTGGTGTTTGTTCTGGGCACGGCGACGGGCATCGTCATGGAATTTTCCTTTGGCACCAACTGGGCGCGGTACTCCCGATTTGTCGGCGACATCTTCGGCGCGCCGCTGGCGGCCGAAGCGGTTTTCGCCTTTTTCCTGGAATCGGTGTTTCTCGGGGTGCTGGTATTCGGCAGGGAACGGATCTCGGCCCGCGCCTTTCGCTGGTCGGCCGGCCTTGTCTTTCTGGGTGCCCACCTCTCCGCCTTCTGGATCGTGGCCGCCAATTCCTGGATGCAGACCCCGGCCGGTTTCACGATCGAGGCGGGGCGGGCGCGACTCTCCGATTTTTACGCGGCGCTATTCAACCCCTCCACCCTGATCCGTTTCCTGCACACCGTTCTGGCCAGCTGGATCACCGGCTCGCTGCTGCTGCTGGCCATCGCCGCCTGGTATCTGTTGCGGGAGCGGCAGGCTGAAGCGGCCCGGATCCTGTTCCGGCTCGCCCTCTCTATTTTTGCCGCCGCCTCGCTGCTGCAGCTGGGTTCCGGCCACATTCATTCCCGGCAGGTGGCCCACACCCAGCCGGAAAAGATGGCCGCGTTTGAGGCGCTCTGGAAAACCCAGGCGCGTGCGCCGCTCACCCTTTTCTGCATTCCCGATGAAGAGAGGGAAGAAAACCATTTCTATCTGGGCGTGAGCGGCATGCTCAGCTTCCTGATTTACGGAGAGGCGCAATCGACCGTGGCCGGCCTGAACAGCGTGCCGCGCGCCGACCGGCCGCCGGTCCTGTTATCTTATACCATGTATCATCTGATGTTTTTTATCGGTTTCTGGTTCATCGGCCTCGCCCTGTGGGGAATTTACCTGGCGTTGAAAAGAAGATTTTTTTCCAGCCGCTTTTATTTGAAGCTGTTGTTCTTTTCGGTCCCCCTGGGTTATGTGGCCTGCGAGGCCGGCTGGATCGCAGCCGAAGTGGGACGCCAACCCTGGGCGGTCTACCGGGTGTTGCGGACTGCCGCTGCGGCCTCGTCCTCCCTCGCTGCAGGCCAGGTGCTGGCCACGCTCATTCTGTTTGCTCTGCTCTATGTGTTCATTTTTATCGTGTTCGTGAAAGTTCTGCTCAAGATCATCCGCCAGGGCCCGGAGCAGGCGGCAAGCGGTTATTGACCGGACAGGAGGCAGGGTATGAGCCAGCTGAATGTGTTGCAGCACGTGTGGTATGGGCTGATCGGAGTGCTTCTGGCCGGCTATTCCGTGCTGGACGGCTTTGACTTGGGTATCGCCATCCTGCATCCCGTGCTGGCCAGGAACGATGAGGAACGGAAAACCCTGTTGCGAATCATTGGCCCGGTCTGGGACGGCAACGAGGTCTGGCTGCTGGCCGGCGGCGGCGCGCTGTTTGCCGCCTTCCCCCTGGCCTATGCCACGGTGTTTTCCGGATTCTACCTGGCCTTGATGGCGCTGCTCGTCGGCCTGATCTTTCGCGCCGTTTCCCTTGAATTCTGGCATCACGACCTGCCGCGCCGCCGCTTCTGGTCCGGGGCGCTCTGGACCGGCAGCCTGCTGCCGGCGCTGCTTTTGGGCGTGGCTCTGGGCAATCTGATTCAAGGGGTGCCGCTGGACAGCCGCGGCGAATTTTATGGAAATTTCTTCACCCTGCTCCGGCCCTATCCGCTGGCCGTTGGCGTGCTCGGTCTTTTCGTCATTTTGCTGCAGGGCAGCGCCTATGCCGCGCTCAAGACTACCGGCTTTTTGCAGGAGAGGGCTCGGCGCTGCCTGCGTTTTTCGAGGCTGGGGGTATTCGCTTTTTCTGTTTTTACCGCCATCCTGGCTTTGGCCTACTTAAATAATATAATCAAGAATTCATTTGCCTGGGCGGTCTGTCTGTTCATTTTCGGAGTCCAGGCGGCCATGTTGAGGCTGCGGCGTCGAGCGACTGATCGCTGGTTTTTTCTTTGCTCCTCCCTGTTGATCCTGCTGTTCTGGCTGTTGGTGGGAACTGTTCTTTACCCCAACCTGGTCAGGGCCAGCAACAACCCGGCCCTGAGCCTGACGCTCTTCAACGCCTCTTCATCGGCGCTGACCTTGAAGATCATGCTGGCCATTGCCCTGCTGGGCATGCCGCTGGTCATTCTCTACTCGCTTTATGCCTATCGCGTATTCAGAGGCAAGATATTGCTGGAGGAAAAATAAGGATGAAAACAGAATTTTTTCAAACGGGCATGAAATCGCCGCTGGGATGGATTGAGATCAAGGGCGATCGCAGATCCATTTTGGAGATCAGTTTTGTCTCGCGCCGGGTGCAGGAGAGCCGCCAGGCTCCCGCCCATCTTCGCTCCTGCAAGCGGCAACTGGCTGACTATTTTTCCGGTCGCCGGCACTCTTTTTCTTTGCCTCTGCGGCTTGAGGGAAGCGGTTTTCAAAAGAAAGTGTGGCGGCAGTTGCGGCGCATTCCCTTTGGCCGAACCCGCTCTTACGGCGAGATCGCCCGGGCCGTGGGCAAGGCGCAGGCGGCCCGGGCCGTGGGTGGGGCCAACCACCGCAATCCGATCGGCATTGTCGTGCCCTGCCACCGGGTGATCGGTCACAACGGCAAGCTGGTCGGCTACGGCGGCGGGCTCTGGCGCAAACGGTGGCTGCTGCAACACGAACGGCAGGTTTTGGCCAGCAAGGAAAAGAAGTGAGAGGCTGACATGAATTGTCCCAAATGCGACATGTATACTCCCGATGACAGTTACAAATGCATGAGTTGCGGCGCCATCCTGTACGTCAACCGTGCCCCGGCCGCCTCGGCCTATGACCAGCGGCCGGTCGCAGCGGAGCAGGGAGGACGGAAAGTGTGGTTGCCGGTCACCCTCTTGGCCTTGATCGCCGCTGTGCTCCTGTTTCTTTACCTGAGTGAGAAAGGTGGCTCCCGGGCAGTCAATGCCCTGAGCCCGGGTGAAGAAGTTGATATCAGCCGCTATGTGCAGCGGGGCAGAACCACGGTGTTTGATTTTTACAGTGACTACTGCCCGCCCTGCCGCCAGATCAGTCCGCTGCTGAAAAAACTGGACGACAAGCGCGACGACATTGCGGTCGTGAAGATTGACATCAATCGCAAGGGCGTGAAGGGCATCGATTGGCAGTCGCCCCTGGCCCGGCAGTTCAACCTGCAGTCGATTCCTCATTTCAAGATTTTCGATGCCGCGGGCGAATTGCTCCAGGAAGGCGATGCGGCCTATCAACAGGTGGTCTTGTGGCTGGTGACCGAGAACATCCGCTGAGACATTCTTGACTTCGGCGGAATCTGTATTAAAATGACTCCCTCAATTCCTGAGCTACAATCGCAAGGAGGACGCATGGGAAAAAAGCTGAAAGGCAGCAGTACGGCTGAAAATCTGATGAAGGCCTTCGCCGGGGAATCCCAGGCCAGGAATCGCTATACATTCTACGCCAAGACCGCGGGCAAAGAGGGTTACCGGCAGATCGAGGAAATCTTTCTGGAGACCGCCGAAAACGAACGGCAGCACGCCAAGCTGTTCTACCAGCATCTGGTCGGGCAGCTCAACGGTGAGATGGTGACCATGGACGCGGCCTTTCCGGTGGCTCTGGCCTCCACCCAAGAGAACCTGGGTTATGCGGCGGGCGGAGAACACGAGGAATGGAGCAGCCTGTACCCCGAGTTCGCCAAAGTCGCCGAGCAGGAGGGTTTCCCCGAGGCGGCCCAGACATTCAAGCGCGTCGCCCTGGTCGAAAAGCGGCACGAAGAGCGTTACCGCAAGCTGCTGCAGAACGTCGCGGAAGGCAAGGTCTTTAAAAAGGAGACCAAGGTTCTCTGGAAATGCCGCAAGTGCGGCCATATCATCGAGTCTGCGCAGGCGCCGGGCAAGTGCCCGGTCTGCGACCACGGCCGCGAATATTTCGAGGTCTTTGTAGAAAATTATTGAGTGCCCAGGGGGATGGAATGAAAGAGATCCCATTTGAATTGCAGCGCTACCAGCTGGTCGACCTGCTGCGGGCCGCCATCAAGAGCGAAAAACAGAGCCGGGCGCTCTATGCCGGCCTGTCCAGGCAGGTTCGCAACGCCTTCCTCAAGGAGCGGCTCGGCTTCCTGGCCGGAGAGGAAAACAAGCACAAGAAGCATTTGGAAGCCATGTTCCACGACCTTTTCCCCGACCGCAAACTGATCCTGCCGCGCAAGCCGGTGGTGCCCCTGCCGCAGCTCACGATCGGCGACGAGCGGGTGCCGCTGAGCCAGGTTCTGCAAAAGGCCATGGATGCCGAAGAGGCGGCCTACAATTTTTACAAACAGTTGGCCCTGCTATTTCCCAACGATATCCGCAAGAGAAACTTGCTGGGCTACTTCGCCGCCATGGAAATGAGCCATTACCAACTGCTGGAGAGCGAAAAGCAGAACACCGAGCGGCTGGAAGAGTTCGGCGAAGAGCAGGAGATGGTCCACGTCGGCCCCTGATTGATTGAATATCAAGGTGCCTTTTTCCTGGGTCGGGTGGTTATCCAGCGGAAAATAATGATGCTCATCACGACCAGCTGGGCGAAGAATGGCCGGGGGTTCATTCTCATTAGAGGAATAAGGTAGCCCAGCACATACCCTGCCAGAAAGCATTCCAGCAGTGAAAGCAGGGAGTCCTTCTGATACATGTTCATTCGTTCTCCGTTGGCAAGATTTCGAATTATAACACCAGCGCCGATTACGCGCATTGCAATGGCTGGACCGTTCTGGTAACATTCATTAGCGTGAAAACGTCAAAGGTCGTCGTTTTGAAAACCTCGCCGCAGACCGTGTGGGCGGACATCGAGCGGGGCATGGAACTGGCCGGTTACCGCCAGATCGCACGCCGCGACATCCCGGTCATTCTCAAGGACAACATCTCCTGGCATTTGCCCTTTCTGAGCGCCAACACCACTCCCTGGCAGCTGGAGGGAGTGATCCGCTACCTGCAGAAGAACCAGTACCAAAACGTCGTGGCGGTGCACAACAACACCGTGGTCACCAACGCCCGAAAAGGGGAGAGGCTGAACAAGCTGGAAGCCGTTTACCGGCGCTTTCAGATTCCCCAGCTTTACAATTTTTCCGGTGATTTCCAGTGGCAGCGGCTGGAGGGAAAATTCGATTTTCTGGCCCTGCCCCGGATTTACGGCGACGAGATCCGCGTTCCGGCTTTTTTCGCCGGCAAGCAGATCATCCACCTGCCCACTTGCAAGACGCACATTTACACGACCACCACTGGCTCGATGAAGAACGCCTTTGGCGGCCTGCTCAGCAGCAAGCGACATTACACCCACTCGCTGATTCACGAAACGCTGGTCGATCTGCTGCAGATCCAGCAGCGGCTGCACCCCTCCATCTTCACGGTGATGGACGGCACCGTGTGCGGCAGCGGCCCGGGCCCGCGCACCATGACGCCCATAGACAAGGATATCATGCTCTTTTCCTTTGACCCGGTGGCCATCGATGCACTGGCAGCCAGGATCATGGGCTTCGACCCGCTGGCCATCCCTTACATCCGTCTGGCCACGGAACGGGGGCTGGGCAACGGCGAGCCGTCGCGCATCGAGGTGGTCGGCGCCGATGTCCGGGATTGGAATTTCTCCTTCCGCGTGGGCGACAACCTGGCCTCGCGCGCCGGAGACCTGCTCTGGTTTTCGCCCCTGCGCGTCCTGCAGCGCTTGTTCTTCCGCACCCCGCTGGTCTACCTGTTCGTTTTCGCGAGCTTCTTCTATCACGATTTTCTCTGGTGGCCTTTCAAGGGCAGGCGCATCATGAAACGCATGGGGCGGGCCAGTCCCTGGGGCCGCCTGTTCGCCTCTTACCCGCAATGAGCGGCCCTGCAACCGCAACCGGCGGATGGGCAAGATAAAAATCTTTCGTATCGGGATTGCCCTTTTTCTTCTCATCCTTTCCGTTCTGATCGTTTGGCGCCTGCGCCAGGGCGGCGCCGCGGGCCGTGCGGTGGACACCGGCGTGGACTCGCTCAATCTCCATTACCTTTTTTTCGACCGGGAGAATCGCAAGAGCCTCGAGGTCTGGTGCCGCACGTCGCGCAAGCAGGGCGAGGACCGGCTGCTGCTCACCGGCATCCGGGCCCTGGTCTTCCGCAAGGGGAAGATGGACAGAGACCTGACCATCACCGGCGACAGCGGCAATGCCTCGAGCAACTTCGTCAACTTCGCCATTACCCGGAACGCCCGCATCAGCGGCAGCGACCTGCTGCTGGAGAGCGGGCGGTTCGAGTTGCTCGATCTGGAACAGGTTCGCGCCACGCAGCCGGTGCGTTTCCGCATCAAGAATATCGCCGGCCGGGCCGAACGGGGCCTGCAGGCGGATTTGCCCAAAAACGACTACCGCCTCTCCTCGGTGGCGGGCAGCGTGCAGGTCAAAGGCAGCACGTACCAGCACCGGGAGCAATACCTCCATTATTTCCGTGATCAGCAGCTGCTGTTGCTTGAGGGGGTCGAAGACATACATGGAGAGGGTACCCAGGCCGGCTGCTCACACCTGCGCGTGGAATTCTCGGCGGCGGATTCGCAGTTTTTAAAACGCATCCTGGCGAGCGAGAACTGCCGGCTGGAACAGGTCAAACGCTTGGCCGACGGTCGCCTCCAGACCCGGCTGGTCGAATCCGGCACGATTGAGAACCTATATGACGAGCGGGGCCGCCTGCGCCAGACGGTGATCCGAGAAAATGGCCGGTTGCGGACGAGCAGCGGCAGCGTCAGAACCGACCTGGCAGCCGACGAGATCCGCCTGCTCTTCGATCCGCACAGCGGCGCCATCCGCAGTGCCCATGCCTCTGCCGGCACCCTGACCCAGGAGGGACGGAGAGCCCTCTTCCTGTCGGCCGGAGTGCTGGATGCCACTTTCTCTGCGGCCGCAGAGATCGAGTCGTTCCAGGCCCGCACCGGCAGCCTCTGGCGCTTGGGGGATTGGCGCGGTATCGGCGGCGATGTCGTCTATGACGGCCGAGTCAAGCGAATCACCCTGAGCGGTCCGGCCTGCGAGGTTTATGACGACCGCAACCGTTTCGCTGCCGGTGAATTCGTCATCGACACCTCGCAGGAGCTGCTGAGCACTTCCACCCTGGTCAAAGCCACCATTCAGCCCGACATAGCCGAGAGCCTCTTTTCCAAGAAGCCGATGTTCGTGCGAGCCGGCCGGATGCAGTTCAGCCAGCGCGAGCAGCGGTTCGCGTTCAGCAGCGGTTTCAGGCTTCGCCAAGATGAGCTGGAGATGAGCGGCGGGCGCGTGGAGTTCGACAGCCCCCGGCAGGCCATGGCTGCCCGCGGACAGATTTCCCTCACCTTCCAAAGCGGGGAGAACAGGGTCACTGCAGGCGGAGAAAGCCTGCGTCTCGATGCGCAGCAGCGTCGGCTGCTGATCAGCGGCCAGGCCCAGCTGGCCAGCGGGACGAATCTGCTGAAAGCCCGGCAGCTGGAGCTGTTTTTCAGCGGCCAGGAGCTGCAGTCGGTGATCGGCCGCCAGGACACCCATTTTTCCAATCGCGACCTGGAGGGCCAGGCCGACGAGCTGGAGTGGCGCTATCGCGACGACCTGGCCGTTTTCCGCCGCTCCGCCCAAATCCGCAAGCAGGGTGCCGTCACCTCGGGAATCGAGCTGCGGGTGGATTTGAAAAAGAACGAAATCCTGGGACGGTAAAACCGGGGCGCTGCAGCGGCTTGATTTTTTCTCCATTTTATAATACGATAGTCCGTTTTCCAGGGGCTGAAGGTCCGGAGATCCTGCCGAACCATGCCGGTTGTGGAGAAGACATGAAAAAAGGTGCGTGTTTCCTGGGAGCGATTCTGTTGAGCGTCGCTCTCTGCGGCGCGGATATCATCAAGTTGGCCGACATCAAAGCCGGCATGGAAGGCGAGGGCAAGACGATTTTCAAGGGCACTCAGGTGGAGACCTTCCGTTTCCGGGTGCTAGGCGTCATGGAGCGCTTCGCGCCCGATAAGAACCTGATCATGGTGGAGTTGATATCTCCGGAGCTCAGCGATGGCGGCATCATCGCCGGCATGAGCGGCAGTCCGGTCTACATCGGCGGCAAGATCGCGGGGGCGGTAGCCTACGGCTTCAATTTCGCCAAAAAACCCATCGCCGGCGTCACCCCCATCGAGGACATGATCCGGGTGGCCGAGAACAACAATCCCAACGTCAGCATCGATATCAGCAACATCCAGGTGAAGTTCGACAAAGAGAACATCCGGCGCATTTCCGAACTTCTGTTCAAGGAGCTGCAGGCCCGCAGCGCCTATTCCCCTCAGCCTTCCGTTTTCCCCATCCAGCTGCTCTCCTCCAGCCGCGGTTTAAAGAGCGAAATCCTCTCTTTTTTGCAGCCGCTCATTTCCGCACCCCAGGACCTCAAGATCCGCAGCGACCTGGCCCAAAAACCCTTGCCCGAAGATATGTTCCGGGTTTCCGCCGGCGATGCCGTCTCGATTCCCCTGGTCCGCGGCGACTACGAATATTCGGTGTCCGGCACGGTCACCCATGTGGACGGTAACCAGGTCTACATGTTCGGCCACCCCTTTTTCAACCTGGGCACGGTGGAGTTCCCCCTGCACCGCGCCGAGATCATCTCGGTGGTGCCCTCCTACGAGAGTGCCTTCAAGCTGGCCGTCACCCGCAATCCGGTCGGTATGGTCGAGCAGGACCGTTTCTCCGGCCTGCAGGCGCAGTTGGGCAAATCCCCTTACCTGATCCCAGTGCGCATTTTCTTGAAAAACCGCAACCGCAGCCTGAAACTGGAGATAGTCAACCACCCGTTGCTCACGCCGGGGTTGACTTACCTGTCGCTGCTGAACACCTTTGCCTCCGAATTCAAAGAGGTCGGGTTCCAGTCGCTGGCCGTGACCGGCAAGATCTTCATTGAAAACGAAGACAACGTGGTGCTCAGCGACATGTTCAGCGGCACCTCCTCGTTCGACGAGTTCGCCAGCCTCGTGCTGGCTGTCGATTTCTTCCTAATGAACAACAAGGAGAAGAGTATCCGCATCCAGAAAATGGATTTCGAGATCAGCGGCCTGGAGACCGTCAAACGCGCCGACCTGGAGAACGTGCTGATCGCCAAGAGCGCTTTTGCTCCCGGCGAGACGATCAACGTCAGCCTGTTTTTGAAAAACGAGAAGGGAGCGGCTTTCCAGGAGCAGCTGAGCCTGAGAGCCCCCAACCTCCGGCCCGGATCCGTACTTTTACCTGCTGGTGGGTGATGCAGGTGAAATGGTCGATTTCGATTCCAAGGCGGTCAGGACCGGATTCTTCCCTGCCAAATTGAGCGGCATCATCCGGGCAATCAATAACCTGCGCAAGAACGACCGCGTTTACTTCAAGCTGTTCGTGCCCAGCGAGGGGGTTTTTATCCGTGGCTTCGAATACCCCTATCTGCCCTCCAGCCTGAACAACATCCTGACCTTCAATTCACTGACCAAAGACCAGAGCCCGATGCTGGTCTCCACTATCGCCGAGTACCAGTTTGAAGTGCCGGCGGTGGTCAGCGGCAGGAAGATTTTCAAATTGCGAATCAAAGAGAGGAAAAATGAGTAAGCGAACGGTCTTTGTCGTGGGACTGTTGGCGCTGCTGGTCCAGCTGCCAGCGGTCAAAGTTAAAACCGTGGAAAAGAGCAGCGTTGCGGATTTCCAGAAAGGGAGCCCGCAGGGCATCGCCATCAGCAGCAGCGGCCAGCTGACCCTGGGGCCCAAGAGCAAAGTGCTCGGAGGACCGGCCGGAGGAATTTTATTTTTCCCTGGCCGTGGGCCAGGCGGGCGAGCTCATTCTGGGCACCGGTCACAACGGCCAGGTCTACCGCCTGGATGCGTCGGGCAAGAGCGAATCCATATTCAAGGCGGAGCAGCTCGACATCTATGCGCTGGCGCTGGGCGCGAACGGCGATGTGCTGGTCGGCACGTCACCCAATGGCCGGGTGTACCGCATCGGCAAAGACAAAAAACCGATTCAGGTTTTTGACCCGGAGGAACGCTTCATCTGGGACCTGAAGGAGGACCGGCAGGGCAATGTCATCTGTGCCGTGGGCAACAACGGCGCCGTTTACAGCATCAACAAAAGCGGTCAGGTGGAGACCCTGCTCGGCGGCGAAGACAGCCACATCGTCAGCCTCTGGCTCTCACGGGACGACTCGATTCTGGCCGGCAGCGGCAACCGCGGCATGCTCTACCAGATCAAAAACCGCAAGGTACGGGTCCTTTGCACGGCCTTGCTCGAGGAGATCCGCAGCATCGGCGAGGACGGCGAAGGCAACATCTATTTCGCCGCCGTACGCAATGCCGCCCCTGCCAAGCCACTGACCCTCAAAGAGTTTGACATCGAATCCGTCTTCAAGAAGAGCAGCGCCGACGAGAAGCCGACCCCCAAAGAGAAGAGCATCCTCTATTGCCTGAAGAGCGACGGCACGCTGGAGCGGCTCTGGTCGTCGGAAGAGGAAACCATTTATTCGGTTTACTACGACCCGCAGTCGGCGGCGGTCATCGTCGGCACGGGCAATGCCGGCCGCATCTACCGGGTGAAGCGGGACGGCTCTTGGGCCCAGATATACGAGAGCGATTCGGCGCAGATTTACCGCATCGTGGGCAACGGCCGCGGTTTCCTGGCGTTGGCCAACAACACGGCCTCGCTGACCCAGTTTGAGAACGGCATGACCAGCAGCGGCACCTACTTTTCCGACGTTTTCGACGCGCGGACCACCTGCCGCTTCGGCCGCATCAACTGGCAGGCCGACCTGCCCGGCTCCACGGGAATCAGTCTGGCCGTGCGCTATGGCAATTCCGAAAATCCAGACAAAACCTGGTCGGCCTGGTCGGCGCCGTTCACCAGCCCGGAAAACTCCATCATCGCCGTCGAGGGCTACCGCTTCCTGCAGATCAAGGCGCTTCTGAATTCCAACAACCCGCTCGCCACTCCCGTGCTGAACAGCTATAAAATTTATTATCTGGAGTCCAATCTGAAGCCGGAGATCAAAGAGATCACCGTCCGCCGCGGCGGCGAAGAAGAACGGCGCGGGACTGAGGACGAGGGGCGGCTGAGCAGAGCCGCTTCGCCATCCGGTCTGAAGACCCTTCAGGTCAGCTGGACGGCGGAGACTCCGAACCAGGATCGTCTCAGTTTCAACGTGTATATCAAGAGGAGCGACAGCCTGGAGTGGTTGCCGCTGAAAAAGAACATTCAGGAGAAGAGCCTGAAACTGAAATCCGACCTGTTTGCCGACGGCAAGTACCAGATCAAGGTGGACGCCGACGACTCCCCGGACAATCCCGCCTCCCTGGTCAAGACCGCTACCCTGATCTCCGCTCCCTTTGTCATCGATTCCACGGCACCGCTGATCAAAGATCTGACAGTCAGCGGCGGGACGCTCAGCTTCACGGCGGTGGACGAGACCTCGGCGATCAGCCAGGTTCTGGTCTCAAGCGACGGCAACCTCTGGCAACCGCTCTTTCCCGACAGCGGCATTGCCGATTCCCGCAGCGAGCACTATTCCCTCAATCTGGCCGGATTCAAGGCGAACAAGTTTCTGTTCATCAAAGTCGTTGATGAATACCAGAATTATAAAGTCTTTCAGAAGGAAATCTAGGAGGTCGGCGTGGCCGGTAGCAAGCGCATTTCCACTCCATTGAACGACGAGCTGATCGCCCAACTGCACGCGGGCGACAATCTGCTGATCAGTGGCACGATTTACACAGGCCGCGACGCGGCCCATAAAAAGCTGATGGAGCTGATCGAGAAAGGCGAGAAGCTGCCCCTCGAGCTCGAAGGGCCAGATCATTTTTTACGTGGGACCGACTCCGGCCCGGCCCGGCAAACCGATCGGGTCGGCCGGACCGACCACCAGCTACCGCATGGACGCCTACGCGCCCAAGCTTCACGAACTTGGTCTGAAGGCCACGATGGGCAAAGGGTCGCGCAGCCCAGAGGTCAAAGGGGCGTTGAAAAAGTTCAAAGCTGTTTACCTGGCCGTGACCGGCGGTGCCGCCGCCCTGGTCTCGCAAGAGCATCAAAAAAGCCGAGGTGGTCGCCTATCCGGAACTGGGTCCCGAGGCCATCCATAAACTCGAAGTGGAGGATTTTCCCGGCCCAGGTGATCAACGACATGTACGGCGGTGACATCTACGAGGAAGGTCGCAGGCGCTACGAGCGGAAATAAAGGGCGACCATGAACATCCACGAGTACCAGGCCAAGGAGCTGTTCCGGCAGTACGGCCTCCCGGTGCCGCAGGGGGAGATGGCTGATGGCGTGGAGAAAGCCGTGGCCATTGCCGAGCGTCTGGGTTATCCCTGCGTGATCAAGGCTCAGGCCCATGCCGGCGGCCGCGGCAAGGCCGGGGGCATCAAACTGGCCCGCAACCGCGCCGAAGCGGAAGCTCACGCCTCGGCGATCCTGGGCATGACGGCTGGTGAGCCGTCAGACCGGCCCGGAAGGCAAACGGGTCCGCAAGGCTGCTGGTCGAGCAGGGCCTGCAGATTGCCCGAGAGATGTATCTGGCCATCCTGGTTGATCGCGAGCGGGAATGCTGGGTCGTCATCGCCTCGGCGCAGGGAGGCATGGACATCGAGGAGGTGGCGCGCGACCAAACCCGCAGGCCGATCTTCAGGGAGCACGTTCATCCCGCCACCGGACTGATGGAGTGCCATATCCGCAACCTGGCCTTCAAGCTGGGCCTGGACAATGGGCAGCAGCAGCACTTTGCCGACCTCTTGCGCCGGCTCTTCAATCTTTTCCTGCAGAAGGACGCTTCTCTGGTGGAGATCAATCCCCTGATGCTGACCGGATCCGACGAACTGGTGGCTCTGGACGCCAAGGTCAACTTTTCGATGACAACGCCCTTTTCCGGCATGCGGACGTCGCTGGCTATGGCGGGATCCGGACGAGGAGGAGCCGCTGGAGGTGGAAGCCTCCAGGTACGGTCTGAACTACATTCGACTCGACGGCGATATCGGCTGCATGGTCAACGGCGCCGGCCTGGCCATGGCCACCATGGATATCATCAAGTGCTACGGCGGTGCGCCGGCCAACTTCCTGGATGTGGGCGGCGCCACCTCGGCGGCGCGGGTGCGCGGAGGCCTTCAGGATCCTGTTGGCCGATCCCAACGTGCGCGCGTGTTCTTGTCAATATCTTCGGCGGCATCGTGCGCACCGACCTGGTGGCCAGCGGCATCGTCAATGCCGTCAAGGGCATGGACGTCAAGGTGCCCATCGTCATCCGCCTGGTGGGGACCAACGAGGAGGAAGGACGCCGCATCTTGCAGCGAGTCGGGGCTGCATTTCATTACCGAGATTCAGCTGGCCGATGCCGTGCGCCGGGCGGTCGAGTTGGCCAGAAAGGGGCGGCCTGATGTCCATCCTGATTGACCGGAAGTCACGGGTGCTCGTCCAGGGATTCACCGGCAGGGAAGGCACTTTCCATGCCCAGCAGATGATCGAATACGGGACCCGGGTGGTCGGTGGCGTGACCCCGGGTAAAGGCGGGCAGATGCACCTCGACCGGCCCGTTTTCAACACGGTGGAGGAAGCGGTAGCGCAGACCGGTGCCGACGTCTCGGTCATTTTCGTTCCGGCTCCCTTCGCCGCGGACGCCATGGTCGAAGCGGCCCTGGCCGGCATGGGGCTGATCGTCTGCATCAGCGAAGGCATTCCGGTCAGCGACATGGTGCGGGTCAAGAATTTCCTCAGGACCACCGGCTCGCGTCTGATCGGCCCCAACTGCCCGGGCATGATTTCCCCGGGGAAGTGCCAAGGTCGGGATCATGCCCTCGCGCATCCATCGGCCGGGGCGGGTGGGCGTGGTTTCCCGTTCCGGGAACGCTGACCTACGTGGCGGTCAGCCAGATCAGCGAGCAGGGTCTGGGGCAATCGACCTGCATCGGCATCGGCGGCGACCCGATCATCGGTACCACGTTCGTCGACGTGCTCGGGCTTTTTGCCGAGGACGACGAGCAGACCGACGCGGTCGTGCTGATCGGTGAAATCGGCGGCAGCCAGGAAGAAGAGGCCGCCGCTTATATTCGTCGAGGCGTTGCCCAAGCCGGTGGTGGCCTTTATCGCCGGCCAGACCGCACCTCCGGGAAGGCGCATGGGCCATGCCGGAGCGATCATCTCCGGGGGCAAAGGCGCGGCCAAGGATAAAATGGCGGTATTGCGCGGCCACGGCATCCGGGTGGTTGACAATCCGGCCGAAATCGGTATAACCGTTAAACAGGTGCTTGGGCGAAAAAAAACAAAGAGAGGTCAACGATGAAAAGGGAAACAGGCAGGGTGACGGTTCTCAGCCTATTGATGCTGGCGCTGCTGGTGGTAGGTGGGTTTATGGCCTTCAAGTACCTCTCCAGCAACTTCAGCAAGAGAGAGATCAAGAGAGAGGTGTATGATACCATCGGCACCATTCGCGGCGGTGGTGTGACCGTCGAGCGGATGGAAGGAGCCATCAATGAAGTTCTGGTGAAGCGGGGGGTCAAACCGTTGGAAATTAATGTGGAATTCCGCGAGGGTCAGATCGACTACTCCTTCTCCTATGAGATTACGACCGATTACCTGCTGTTCAAAAAAATTGAAACCATCGAAGTTGCCGACGAAATGGATAATGCGGGCATCTGAAAACCGGGACCTGTTTTACATCAAGATTTTTGCCGGGGTACTGGTTTTCGTCTTTTGCATCGTGGCCCTGCGCGAGCTGAAGCAGATTTTTCTGCCCTTCACCATCGCCCTGCTGCTCTATTTCCTTTTCCACGATTTTGTCTGCCGCCTGGTGGCCTGGCGGGTGCCGCGGGCGCTGGTGTTGCTGTTGCTGCTGGCGCTGCTCTTTGTGGTTTTGTATGTCTTCACCGTTCTCATTTATAGCGGCGCCGCCTCGTTTATCGAAAATTTCCCTCTCTACAGTGACAAGTTCAGCCAGTTGGTTCAAGGGCTGCTGCTGAAACTCAAGATTCCCCTGAGCAGCTTCAACCAATACCTGGCGCAGGTCGACTGGAACAGCATCCTCAATCCCGGCCAGCTCACCGCCATGATTTCGTCGACCATGGGCTCCTTTTCCTCCTTTCTGGGGTACCTGGTCCTGGTTCTGCTGCTGCTGATGTTCATGCTGGCACCCCGCATTCCTCTGGGCGAACGGTTGAGCAAGACGATTTCGCGCCGGCGCACGGTCGAATTCCGGGAGATTTCCCAATCGATCGAAACCGATGTCCGGCGCTACCTGCTGATCAAGACCCTGATGAGCGTCGCCACGGCGTTGCTGGGAGCGTTGATCCTGCAGGTGGGCGGCATCGATTTCGTCCTTTTCTCGACCTTTCTCATCTTTCTGCTCAATTACATTCCCACCTTCGGTTCCGTTGTCTCCACCCTTTTTCCGGTAATCATCGGCGTCCTGGAATACGGATTTTCGCTGCGCGTGCTGCTGGTGGCCCTGGGCTTGATGGCCATGCAGTTCGTCATGGGCAACGTGGTGGAGCCGCTGATCACCGGCCGCAGCCTGAACCTCTCACCGGTGGTCATCCTGATATCGCTGATCTTCTGGGGCTGGGTCTGGGGCGTGGTGGGCATGTTCTTGGCCGTGCCGCTCACCTCGGCGATGAAGATCATCTTCGAACACGTGGATATGCTCAAGCCTCTGGCCGCGGCCATGAGTTCGGAATAGGCCGACGCCGGAGCTCTTCAGCGGCAGGCTGCGACGTACTGTTTGGAACGCAGGGAAAACTCTCCGTGGTATTCGATTTGCTGGATGAACAGTCGTAACAGGCGCGGCAGGTCCACGCCGGCAGCGGCGGTAGCAGTTTGCCGGGGCGGCTGGCGCAGCACCGCCCGCAGGTAATCCAGCTCGGCCGGACCCAGCTCGAGCGCTTCGTCGCGACGACAGGAGCGGCAGAGCAGGCCACGAAAATCCTTACGGATCCAGGCCTGGGTCAGGTTCTTGGCCTGGCAGTTGGAGCAGGCGTGGAGATTGAAGAGCAGCCCTTCGAGCTGCAGGAGCCAGATCAGAAAATAGAGCAGCAGCCCGTTCATCTCCAATCCCTCTTGGCGCCCTTTGAGGATGGCCAGCAACAGCTGGTAGACACGGCGGTTGCGCTGCTGGGGGGGAGGAACTTGAGGACGGTCTCGGCCATCAGCGAGAAGTGGAAGAGGGCTTCAGGCCGTGAGACAAGTGGAAAAAAACTGCGCTGGATCTCCCCTTTGGAAAGAGTCACCATTTCCTTCTCCTCGTTCCAATAGTAATGGAACTCCCCTTCGCTGAACAGCTCCAGCAGGGAGCCGAAGCGGTTTTTCGCCTTGCCCGCACCCGGGGCCACGGCCTTGATGATGCCTCGCTGCAGGGTCAGCAGGAAGACGATCTTGTCTTGCTCCCGGAAAGGGAAGCTTCCCAGTACCAGCGCCTGTGCCACACCCTGGGGCATGCGGTGTCCCTCAGTGGAAGATGAATGCTTTGAGGGTAAAAAAGAGGAAATAGAGGCTGAAGAAAATCAGCAGATACCCCACGACTTTGATGATGCGGCTGGTGCGCTCGGGGTTGATCCAGTCCTTGATTTTGTTGGTGATGAAGACGATCAGGGTGAAATAGGTGAAGGCGCCGGCGATGACCACACCAAGGAAAACGACCTCGTAGGGGAGGCGCAGCGGGATGTAAATCTTCAGTTTCTTAAGGAAGGAGAGAGTGATCACCCAGGAGGCGATGCCCAGGGGATTGACCAGCACCATGGCCAGACCCTTGAGCAGCGACCAGCTCTTCTTTTTGATGATCATCTTCGCGACCAACTCTTCCTCTTTCCTTTCGATTTTGTCGATCAGCCGGGCATCCTTGAGGGCGATCAGCCCCAGGGCGAAGGTGAGGACGGTGGTGCAGAGCAGGAAGATCCCTTCCAGGTGGATGTTGCCGTAGCCGTTTTTCAAAAAGGGCAAGAGGCCGAAAAAGGCGGCCATGGCCCAGACGGCATCGCCGCAACCGGCGCCCAGGGCGGTGATCAGGGCGTGGCCGTATTCTTTTTTAACCGCGTGGTGGAAAACCTCCAGGTTGACCGGTCCGATGGGAATGCAGAGGAGGAAACTGATGCAGAAGCACGCCATATAAAAGAACAGAATGGACATGAAAAGGTATTATCAATAAAAATAATGAAAAGTCAATTTATTGACTTTTTTTCTCCCCCGGTACACCATGGGGGCTTCAGGAGGATGAATGAATTTTAAAAGAGTAATCTATTTTTCGGTTCTCTTAATTCTGAGCGCGGCGTTGCTCACGCCGGCCACCTATGCCCAGCGGAGTCCGCGAGTCGCGTTCGCCAAGGATACCATGTTCCTGACCCCGGAACTGCTCATCATCAGTGACACTTTTCCCTTCGGCGTAAACTTCGAAATGGGCATCACGAAAAATGTCGGGGTCGGCGGGGATGTGTTGCTGGTACCCAAGGACGCGGGAGGGTTGGGGCTGATTCTTTCTCCAGATATCTCTTTCCATGTCGATTTGGGGGTGCGGAAATGGGATATTTTTGGGGGCGGGGACCGGCACTGAGCATCAACAGCAAGGGCGAGTTGATGGATTCGGGTTTCTCCGTCAAACTCTTTTTCGGGACGCGTTACCTGTTTTCGCCCAGGCTCGCCGCCTATATCAAGTATTTGGGTTTGCTGGGATCCGACAGCCATCAGTTTGGCGGTCTGGCCCTGGGTATCTCTTTTAATTTATAGTCGAAAGTTAATTTTTCAGGAAATGCCGGATATTATAACCGATATAGTTATATTTTGACCATCTTCGGGTTTGCCTTCGTTTTGGCATTCACGTATAATTTCTCCCGAGGGAAACAGGTAGGATAAGGAGCGGTCAATGCCCATGGTGTGGCTGTACACGCTGGTCAGCGTGGTGCTGGTGAGTCTGCTGTCGCTCATCGGCGTGCTGTTCATTTCCCTGGACGATCAGCGGCTGCGGCGCCTCGTCTTCTTACTGGTCAGCCTGGCTGTGGGCGCGCTATTTGGCGATGTTTTCATTCATTTGCTGCCGGAGACGTTCGCCAGCGCCAAGGGTATGGCGCCTTCGCTGGCCGTTCTTGGCGGCATCTTCCTTTTTTTCATCCTGGAGAAGTTCCTGCACTGGCGGCACCAGCATCTGACCGACAGCGGCTCGAGCGTGCGTCCGCTGGGCTATATGAACCTGGTGGCCAACGGCCTGCACAACCTGCTTGACGGCTTGATGATCGGCGCGGCTTACCTGGTCAGCCTGCCGGTCGGCCTGGCCACGTCCACGGCCGTGGTGCTGCACGAGATTCCCCACGAGATCGGCGATTTCGGTATCCTGATTCACGCCGGCTTCAGCCGCCGGCGGGCGCTGCTCTTCAATTTCCTTTCGGCCTGCCTGGCCATAGTCGGCGCGCTGGCGGCTCTGCTCATCGGCGGCCGCATGGCCGAGTTTTCCCGGCTGATGATCCCCCTGACCGCCGGCGGTTTCATCTACATTGCCGGATCCGACCTGTTGCCCGAGTTGCACGAGGAGTCCAAGCCCAGCCAATCGCTGGCCCAGCTGCTGGCCATCCTCTGCGGCGTTTGCCTGATGATGCTGCTGCGTCTGTGGGACTAGTCCGCTAGGTTCGGCAGCGAGTTTGCCGGCTGGCGGTTTTTATGTTTTAATCACTCTGCGATGGCAGACCCATTTTTCCTGATCGAAGCCCGGGACGCCCTGCAGACGGCGCGCGCCGGCGTTCTGCACACTCGTCGCGGCCCGGTGCAAACGCCGGTGTTCATGCCGGTGGGCACGGCCGGCAGCGTCAAGGCGTTGACCATCGAGCAGTTGAGCGCAGCCGGTGCGCAGCTGATCCTGGCCAACACCTACCACCTGTTTCTGCGGCCGGGTTTGGAGGTGATCCGGGCCTTTTCCTCGCTGCACCGCTTCATCGGCTGGTGACAAGCCGATCCTGACCGACAGCGGCGGTTTTCAGGTGTTTTCCCTCAAGGAAAATGCCCGGCTCAGCCGATGAGGGGGTGACCTTCAAATCGCACCTGGATGGCAGCCGCTTCTTTCTGTCCCCGGCGGAAGTGGTCGACATCCAGAACGTGCTTGATTCGGATATCCAGATGGTGCTTGACTATTTCGCTCTTCCCCGGCCCGCCGCGTCCAGGACGAGAACGGGCCCTGCGGCTGACCTGCGACTGGGCCGCGCGGGCCCGGGAGCGCTTTCTCCAGACGACCGCGCGGCAACTCCCAGTTCGCAATCGTACAGGGCGGCCTGCACGAGGACCTGCGCGGCAAGTCGCTGGAGCGGCTGCGCGAGATCGGACTTCGAGGGATATGCCATCGGCGGGTTGAGCGTCGGCGAGAGCCGCCGCGATTTCGAGCGCGTCCTCTCCTTCCTGCTGCCGCTGATGCCGCCGGACTAACCGCGCTACCTGATGGGTTCGGGCACGCCCGAGGACATCCTTTTCGCGGTGGAACGGGGGGTGGACATGTTCGATTGCGTCCTGCCATCGCGCAACGCCCGCAACGGCACCCTGTTCACCTCGCGCGGCAAGGTGCGGATCAAGAATGAACGATACAAGCAGCGACCAGCGGCCGCTGGACGAGCGCTGCGCCTGCTACACCTGCCGCCATTTTTCCCGGGCCTACCTGCGCCATCTGTTCATCTCGCGGCGAGATCCTGGCCTCCGTGCTGAACACCATCCACAATATCCATTTCTACCTTGATTTTATGTCCAAAATAAGGTATGCTATTCGATCGCAACGATTCACGAAGTTTAAAGAGGATTTTTTGGCTCTTTACAAAAGGAGATTAACGATGTTTCTACACGCACAGACCGCTAGCGGAAATCCCCCGACTAGCTGGTGCGAGGCTGATCCCCTTTGTCGTCATTTTTGTCATTTTTTACATGCTGATCATCCTGCCGGCCCGCAAAAAGCAGAAACAGCACCAGAGCATGATCGGCTCGCTCAAAGGCGGCGAACGGGTCATCACCGCCGGCGGCATTTACGGAACGGTGACGCGGATGCTGGACGACCGTTTGGAAGTCCAGGTGGACGGCAACACCCGGCTGCAAATAACCAAATCTTCCATATCCGCGGTGCTGGACGTCACCGGCGCTGAAAAGGGCAAGTGAGCCTGGGCCAAAGCGGGTCGCGGCATGTTGACGACAGCCACCCGCTCCCCAAACAGATAAGCACATAACCGGAGGTCAATATGGACAAATCCATGGGCTGGAAAATCGGCTTGATCATCGCCGTGGTCGGTACTTTCCATCTTGATGCTTTACCCACCGAAGCAGAAGATCAACCTGGGGCTGGACCTGCAGCGGCGGCATGCACCTGATCATGGAGTGTCGGAAGCCGACAAGGCGATGGCCACCCAGACCGACATCGAGCGTCGCCCAGTTGAAGAGCCAGTTCAAGGACGGCAGCATCAAATACGAGACCATCGTACGCAAGGGCTTCAACCAGATCGAAATCACCGGCACCCTCCTTGAGGATGAGCGCAAGATCAGGGACATCTTGAGTGATGATTTCCGCGACTGGGCCGTATACCTTCGGCGGCAATCTGATTTCGCTCACCCTGCGCCCGAACATCGAAGCACAGTTGCGCGATCAGGCTGTCGACCAGGCGGTGGAGACCATCCGCAACCGCGTCGACGAGTTCGGCGTGGCCGAACCGACCATCCAGAAGGAAGGGCTGGCCGGAGACCGCATCCTGATCGAGTTGCCGGGCATCGACGACCGCGAGCGGGTGAAGAACCTGATCACGAGCACGGCCATGCTGGAGTTCAAAGCGGTGGTCAGCGGGCCTTTCCTGACCGAGGAAGCGGCGCTGAAGGAATACAACGGCAAGCTGCCCGAGGACCTGGAGATCGTCAAGACCAACCCCCGCCGCTGGACAAGGGGTTTTACGTGCTGAAGGCGGCCACCGGTGGTGCCCGGCAAGGACTTAAGAGCGCCCGCCGCGCCCAGGACGAGTACGGCGCGCCGGCCGTCGGTTTCTCCTTCAATTCGCCAGGGTGCCGCCCAATTCGAGAGGTTCACCGCTGCCAACATCGGCAAACTGCTGTCCATCGTTCTTGACGACCGCGTCGAGAGCGTGGCCACGATCCAGGACGTCATCTCCGCCGACGGCATCATCCACGGCCGTTTCACCGTCGAGGAGGTGGACGACATCGTGCTGGTGCTGCGCTCGGGCGCCCTGCCGGCGCCGATGAAATACATCGAGGAACGGACCATCGGTCCCTCGCTGGGCGCCGATTCGATCCGCAAGGGGCTGACGGCCTGCGCCGTCGGCGGCTGCTGCTGGTCGTTGCTGTTCATGCTGGTCTACTACAAAGCCGCCGGCATCAATTCGATTCTGGCGCTGCTGCTGAACATGGTGATCCTGATGGGCATCATGGCCTACTTTCACGCCACCCTGTCGCTGCCGGGCATCGCCGGCATCATCCTGTCCATCGGCATGGCCGTGGACGCCAACGTGCTCATCTTCGAACGCATCCGCGAGGAACTGCGGCTGGGCAAAGTCGCCCAAGTCGGCCATCGACGCCGGTTTCAAAAAAGCCTTCTGGACCATCTTCGACTCCAACCTGACCACGGTCATCTCCGCTGTTTTCCTCTTCCAGTTCGGCACCGGCCCGATCAAGGGCTTCGCCGTCACCCTGATCATCGGCATCGCGGCCAGCATGTTCACCGCCATCTTCGTCTCGCGGGTGATTTTCGACCTGACCTACGGCCGGCGCAAGAAACTGGTCGAAGATCAGCATATAGGAGCAGCAGATGAAATATATTCAAGGAGGAACCCAACATTCAAGTTCATCAATAAGAGATATTATCGCCTTCGCCCTTTCCGGGCTGATCATCCTGGCCGGCCTGGTCGCTTTTTTGACCCGCGGATTCAACTGGGCATCGATTTTTCGGGCGGCACCCTGATCGAGGTCAGCTTTCAAGACGCAGACCACGGTCAACCAGCTGCGCGCCTCGCTGGACAAGATCAACCTGGGCGACGCCCAGATCACGCGCATCGGCAGCGGAAAACAAGTTCTTCATCAAGACCTTGGCCTCGTTCCGAGAAAATGAACATGGAAGACGAGAAGATGGAAGACATCGAGGAATACGAGATCGTGGCCCGCAGAGATCAAGACCGCGTTACTCATGAGCGAGCGAAAAGAACCAGGCCGCTGCGGGAAAATCGACCTGAACAACAACGGCCGAGGGCGAGATCGCCCGCTTCCTGCGCGAACAAGGGCATCGCCGATGAGGACGCCCAGGAAAGCGGCCGGCATCATCATCGACCTGCGCAAGAAGCGGCGAACGGCATCATCGGCGATTTCGCTGCCCTGGAAAAGGCCGGCGGTCTAAGCACAGGTCGTGCTGTCGCTGCTGCGCGAGGCCGCTTTCCTCAGCCGCAATTTCCATCTTGAGCGTGGAAATCGTCGGTCCGCAGGTGGGCAAGGACCTGCGCCGCAAGGCCGCCCTGGCCTGCATCTGGGCCCTGATCGGCATGCTGGTCTACATCGCCTTCCGCTTCAAGTTCCTCTACGGCCTGTCGGGCATCCTGACCCTGGTCCACGACGTGCTGGTCACCCTTTCCTTCATCCTGTTCTTCAACGTGGAGATTTCCCTGCAGGTCATCGCCGCCATCCTGACCATCGTCGGCTATTCGATCAACGACACCATCGTCATCTTCGACCGCCTGCGCGACAATTTGAAGATCATGAAGAAGGAGAGCCTGGAGGCCATCCTGGACAAGAGCATCAACCAGACCCTGAGCCGGTCGATCATTCACCTCGTTGACGGTCTTCCTGACCGTCCTGTCCCTTTTCCTTTTCGGCGGCGAGGTGATCCATGCCTTTCGCCTTCACCATGCTGGTGGGCGTCATCGCCGGTTCCTACTCGACCATCTACCAGTCCTGCGCCTGGCTGAAAGTCTGGGAAAAATCTTTCCTAAAAAGAAAAAAAATTTGATTATTGACTTGCATTTTACTCGCTTTTGTTATATAAGATAATTTGGAAATATTAGAAATCATTATTAGGGAGGTTTAGCATGTTTGGCGATTCCTTAATCAGATCAGCGGGCAAGCGCGAAGCGACCAGACCGGTGGTTGACTTTGCCGGTTTCGCTTCTCATTCACGGTCTGTTCATCGGGGCCATCATCGTTGTTCCCTTGATGATGGCCGAGGGCAATTTACCGGAAGCCAGGGTGACCAACGTGTTCATGACCACCCCGCCTCCGCCTCCCCCTCCACCTCCCCCTCCAGCCAAGAAGAAAAGCTCCAGTGCCGATAAGGAACAGGATAAGAAGCAGAAAGAGACCAAACCGACGTTGCCGGCCGGCTGGTGGCGCCGATCGAAGTCCCACCAGACCATTCAGCAGGAGGACGTGGCCAGCTTCGGCATTGAAGGCGGCATAGAGGGCGGCGTCGAAGGCGGCGTCGAGGGCGGTGTGATCGGTGGCGTGCTCGGGCGGCGTGGAGGGCGGCGAGCTGACCGATATGCAGCAGGCCATCCGCGTCACCTCGGTGCAGCGCCCGAAGCTGATCAAACAAGTCAAGCCCACCTATCCCCAGGTGGCACTGACCGCCCGCATCCAGGGCGTGGTGGTCGTCGAGGCCATGACCGACATCTACGGCCGGGTCAAGCAAGCCCGCATCATCACCGGTCACCCCCTGCTCAACGATTCGGCGCTGACTGCCGTGCGCCAGTGGATTTACGAACCCTACATCATCAACGGTATTCCCAAGCCGGTCATTTTCACCGTGACGGTGACCTTCAGCCTGCAGAATCAGTAAATGAAGGCAATATACAAAAAATATAGTAGGAGGTTGTTATGCAATTTGATTTAGTGAGTATATGGAGTTCAATGGGTCCTATCGCCAAAACCGTCGCCTTTGTCCTGATTGGTTTTTCTATCTATTCTGTGGCCGTGGGCATTGAACGGTTTATGGTGTATTCCAAAGCCAAGAAGCAATCCCAGGATCCTGTTGAAGCTGATTTCCTCCCTCTGGCAGGAAGGTAAAGTCGAAGAGTCGATCAAGATATCTTCCGATAAGCGCTTCAAGAACAGCCATCTGGCCAAGGTGCTGGTTGCCGGTCTGAATGAACTGCAGTTCCAGGAAAACAGCAAATCCAGTCACGCGGAGAAGGTCGAATCCGCCAAACGCGCCATCGAGCGGGCGACCATCCAGGGCGTGCAGGAGTTCCGCAGAGGCCTGAACGGTCTGGCCACCATCGGGTCGACCGGTCCGTTTGTCGGTCTGTTCGGCACCGTGTTCGGCATCATCACCGCCTTCAACAGCATGTCCGTTTCCGGGTCGGGCGGCATCGGCGCCGTGGCCTCGGGTATTGCGGAAGCCTTGATCACCACCGGTTTCGGCATCATCGTGGCCGTTATCGCGGTCTGGTTTTACAACTACCTGCTCAACCGCGTGGATATTTTCTCCGGTGAGATGGCCAACGCCTCCTCCGAACTGATCGACCATTTCATCAAACTGAGACTGAAAGCGTAAGGTGTTGTTCCCTACAAAAGGGTATAGGAGATAGCGATGGGCGGTGAACTTGGTGGTACCAAAACTGCCAAATCCGAGCCCAATGTGGTTCCCCTCTGCGATGTCTTGTTGGTGCTGTTGATCATCTTTATGGTGGTCACGCCGATGATCCAGAAAGGAGCCAATGTGACCCTACCTGAGGCACGCTACACGGAAGACCTGCCTGAACCAGGGCAACTGCTGACGGTGAACGTTAAAAAGACCGGAGAGACTTACCTCGATGACAAACTGGTTGAGGACCTGTCCAAGCTGGGCCAGATGATTCTGGACCGGATGGAAGAATTGCAGAAGACAGAAAAGAAGGTTCTCCTCCGGGCTGACCTGGAAGTGGAGTACGGCCGGCTGGTGGATGTGATGAACGCCATCCGTGATGCTCAGATAGAAGTCGTTGGGCTGGTGACAGAAAAGAAAACCTCGGGAGTCGAGTAAGACGGATTTTTGGCAAATAAAAGGGAAGAGGAACTCTTCCCTTTTTTTTACAGTTAGCCGTTGAAGGGGGGAATGCGCACCTTGATGCTGGCCGGAAGCACTTCCACGTCGTATTCGTCCACCTCTTCACCGTATTCGCCATCAAAATGGGAGGGAATGGGGCCGTGCAGCGATTTGATGTGAATCTTTTCGAATTTGAATGATCGGTAATAGGGGAACTTGTCGATGTTGCCGGTGAAAAGCCGCTGCAGGCTCAGCGACGTCTTAAGCAGCTTGAACCGCTGCAGGATGCACAAGTCGAGCTGTTTGTCATAGGGCGAGGCCTGGGGGGCGATGATGGCCTTGGCGCCGTACTGTTTAAAATTGGCAAAGGCCATGATGATGATTTCTTCGTCAAATTGGGTATCCTCCAGGGTGACCTGAACGCGGAACAAAGGCATCTCAAAATAACCGATCAGGGCGTAATAGATGTAGGGGACGATGCCCCGGATATTCGCTTGCAGGTTGAATTTCTTGGAGATCAGGCCGTCGAGGCCGACGCCGGCCACGTTGAAAAAATGGTGGCGGTTGATCTTGCCGGTGTCAATGACCACATCGCGGCCCTGGGACAGGATGTCCAGTGCCCGCCGCCAGGAGAGGGGAATGCCCAGGTTGCGGGCCAGCCCGTTTCCCGATCCGCCGGGAAGGATCGCCAGGGTCTTGCCGGTGTTGAGCAACACCGAGGCGATGGAGTTGATCGTGCCGTCACCCCCGAAAGCGGTGAAGACATCGAAGTGCGTCATGGCCTGGCGGGTGACCTCCTGGGCGTGGGCGGGTGAAAGGGTGTTGACCAGGGAAACGGTTTCGAAGTGCTGACGCAACTTTTTGAAGATAATCGACGTGGCGATCTCTTTGGAAACCACCCCCGAGGCGGGATTGAGAATGACCAAGATACGTTCCGCGGCTTTCCTCATCCTGCCACAATTATATCACAGTCGCTGGCGGCCAGTGGGATTGTCACTCCCCAGGGTTTTTGTTATAGTACAGACGAAGGAACCGGCCGGATCGAGCCGCCGCTGCCCTTCCGACATACGCCCGCAAGGAGGAATCATGAGTTGGCGACGACGAGAATGGATTGGGGTGCTTGCGTTTTTGCTGCTGGTTTTGGGTCCGCTGGCGCTGGGAGGTCAAGCCCGGCGCGAAATGGCGCCGCCCAGCGAGGAAGAAAAGATCCTGGCGGTGATGCATGCCATTTCCAGCGAGACGCTGCAGGCGTACGTGCAGGAACTCTGCCTGCCCAAGTACGGCGGCCGCCTGACCGGCACGGAAGAATACAGGCAGGCAGCCGCCTGGGTGATTGAACGGTTAAAGAACTGGTCCATTCGGCCTGGCGGTGAAGGCGGCACCTATTTTCAACAATTTCCCGACCCCTACACGCTGGTGTTGAAGGCGGGAGAACTGGTGCTTCATCTGCCGTTGAAGAATGGCGCGGAAGTCAAGAAAACATACGAGTTTGAAAAAGACTATATCCCGGGCTCGACCTCGGACAGCGGGGCAGTGACCGCCGAGGTGATCTATGTCGGTTACGGCATCACGGCTCCCGAACTGGGCTATGACGATTATCGGGGTATGGATGTCCGTGGCAAGATCGTCATGATGGAGCCGGAAGTGCCGGTTTCACCCGATAGGGAGCCGCAGCTGTTCAAAGCGTGGCGGCCCTATTCCTTCCATCAATACAAGTTTCAGAATGCCAGGGATCATGCCGCGGCCGGCATCCTTTACAACTACCCTATCGCCAATCCCAACGCCCCCTTCATCAAAGGTTTGCTGGAATCGGCGGTGGGGCCCTCGGTCATCCAGGACATCTTTGCGGGAACGGGCCGCCAGTACAGCCGGGTGGTCGAGGCCATACAGAAACTGCGCCGCCCCCAATCCTTCCGCACGGGCAAGACAGTGACCCTTCGTAACGACACCGAGCATCACCCCGAAGGAATTGGTTTCAACGTCATCGGCCGCATCGAGGGCAGCGATCCCGAGTTAAAGAGGGAGGCGCTGATCATCGGTGCCCACCTCGACCATTTGGGCCGAAATCACGAAATGATGCCGGGAGCCAACGACAACGCGTCGGGAGTCGCCGTGGTTCTGGGCGCAGCCGAGGCTCTGGCCCGGTCTCCGCTTCCCTTGAAACGCTCTGTGCTTTTCATTTTTTTCGGCGCCGAGGAGCAGGGGGTGCTGGGTTCGGAGTTCTACGTCAAACATCCGGTCGTGGCCAACGAACGGGTGGTCGGTTTTATCAATCTGGACGGCGTGGGCCGCGGCGATCGGCTGCTGGCCCTGGCCGGGGTCAACTTCCCGAAGCTCTGGGCGCCTTTCGAAAAAGCCAACAAAGGTTATATCCACCGGGTCCTGCTGCCGGTCTATTTCGCCAATCTGGCCCGCCAGCGGCTGGATGCCGCCCATTTCCTGTGGGCCGGCGTGCCTACCCTTTCTTTCAACACCCTCGACACCCAGCCTCTGCCGTACTCGACTTACCACAGCACGCGGGATCGGCCGGAGCTGCTGACGCCCGAAATCATGGAGGATCTGGCGCGGTTGATCTATCTCGCCGTTCTGGATATAGCGCGTTAGATTTACAAAATTATTCCGGCCTGGTTTTCAGAAAGCGTTGCAGCGAGAAGAGCGAGGAAACGACTCCAATCAACGCTCCGGCGGCCGCCAGCTGCAGGTAGAGCCGGGGCGGAATGGCTCGCACGTCGACCATCTGGCGGATGAAGGTCAGGATAACGCCGCCATAGAGCGAGTAGAGCTTCAGGGTCAGAATGAGCAGCAGGGCGGCCAAGGCGCCGCCCAGCAAACCGAGAACGACGCCTTCCAGCAGGAAGGGGGCGCGGATGTAGAAGCGGGTCGCGCCGACGAGCTTGAAAATCGTGATCTCCTGGCGGCGGTAGAAGATGTTCAGCTTGATGACATTGAAGATGACGAACACCGAGACGAAAATTAGGATGAAACCCAGAAAATAACCGACCGCGGCCACCAGGCGCTTGGCCATTTCGATTTTCTTGGCCCAGTCGGTGTTCAACTGGATGCTTTCGACGGCCGGGTTGCGGCGGATGTCGCGGGCCAGTGATTCCACCTGGGCGAGCAGTTCGGCACCGGGCTGGAAGCGGACCTCCAGGGAGGCCGGGAAAGGCGAGGCGTTGAATTCGGCCAGGACGGCACGCAGGTCGGGGAATTCCTGCAGGAAGCGGGTCTGCGCCTCCTCCTTATCGACGAAACGGCTTTCCTTGACCAGAGGGCTCTCGCCGATGGCCTGCCGCACCTCTTCCACCTGGGCAGCGGGCGCACCGTCGCGGAAATAGAAAATGGCTTCGATGTTTTCGCCCAGCCGGGCAATGGCGCGGTTGAGGTTGAAGGAAACGGTTTGAAAGATCCCCAACACCAGCAAGGTGAAGGCGATGATCCCCAGGCAGAGAATGTTCACCAGCTTGTTGCGCCAGATGTTGGCCAGGGCATCGGTCAGAGACTGCCAAAGGAATTTCATCCGCTCGGCTCGCTGTGCTTGTCGAAGGCCAGCAGCCCTCTGTCCAGTTTGATGGTGCGCTTGGGGAAAAGGCTGAGCAGGTGCAGGTCATGGGTGGCGATGATCACGGTGATGCCGTTGGCGTTGATCCGTTCGAAGATCTTGATGATTTCGATGGACAGTTCGGTGTCCAGGTTGCCGGTGGGCTCGTCGGCGATGATGATTTTGGGATTGCCAATCACGGCGCGGGCAATGGCCACCCGCTGCTGTTCGCCGCCGGAGATATGGGCGGTCAGGTATTTACGCCGGTGCAGCAGGCCCACCAGCGAAAGGGCTCCGGCCACCTTTTTTTCGATCAGCGAGCGTTTCTCGCCGCGCACCCGCAGGGGAATGGCCACGTTTTCCTGGACCGTGTGGTTCATCAGCAATTTGAAATCCTGGAAGACAATACCGATTTGACGCCGCAGGCGGTAGAGCCTGTTGTCGGGAATCAGGTTGATGTTCACCGAGTCGATCAGGATCTGGCCCTTGCTCGGGGTCTCTTCCTTGTAAATGAGCTTGAGCAGCGTGGTTTTACCCGCGCCCGAGGCCCCCGTCAAGAAAACAAATTCACTTTTCTCAATATTCAGATTGATGTCGGTCAGGGCATAACTGTTTTTCACGTACTGCTTGTAGATGTGGAAAAACTGGATCATTGTTCAAGGCGTTTTCGGCGATCGTTCGGCGCGGGCCCGGGGGACTGCATCAGGGCGTTTCGTCGGTCGCGCGGGTCAGATTTTTGTAGAGGATGCGGCCGCAGTTTTCGCAGACGAGCAGGTCGTTGGCTATCACCAGGTCGCTGAGCAGCTGGGGGCGGATCTTGATGTTGCAGGCGCCGCAGAATTCGGTTTCCACCAGCGAGACGACCTTGCCCGCTTTTTTGCCGAACAGATTGTCATAGACCTTGAGCAGCTGGCTGTTGATCTGGGCGCGCAGGTCCTTGCGGTTCTTCATCTCCTCCTGCAGCTTTTTCTTGTTGTCATCCAGCTGGTCATGCAGCTCCTTGATTTTCACATCGTAGGTGGTGGCGATCTGCTTGAACTCGCTCTCGGTTTTGCGGATGGAGTCCATGATGGCGTCGGATTCGACCATCTTCTCGATAATTTTTTCCTCCACCGCGGCGATGTTGCCTTCTTCGAACTTGATTTCGCTGATGAAGCCCTGGTATTCCTTATTGGTGGTGACCTTCTTCATCTGCTCTTTGTATTTGCCGGTCTTCTCTTTGATCAGAACGATCTCCCGTTCCAGGCTTTTCCGTTCCTCGATGTTGCCCTGCAGTTTCTGTTTGGCTTTTTCTATCATCTCGGATTTGGCGTCCCGTTCGGCTTCCAGTTGCTTGATCTTGCGGGGGATGTCTTTGATGAGAAGCTCGATGTCTTTGATCAGGTCATCTTTTTGCTGCAGCCCGAACAGATGCTCCAAACCTTCTTTCAATGCCACTCCTTACCATGCCAGCGTTTGGGCCTACCAGGATTCGAACCTGGAACCAACCGGTTATGAGCCGGTAGCTCTAGCCGTTGAGCTATAGACCCCTGCTCCAGTCACTTAGGGTAACAAAATTGCTTTTTTCTGTCAAGGGGCCCGGATGGAAGGGAATTTTCCCGAAGCGATTGACAATTTTTGTTAATTTCTTTTAAAATAGTGCCAATGAGAAAAGTATGCTTGTGTTTCTTATTGGTCTTTGTTGCCGGCCGTCTGTTCGCGTTTTTTCCTTTCTTCTATGGCGCCCGGTCGCTCTCTCTGGGATACGGCTCTCTGGCGTTTAATAACGATACCAACGCCATTTACCTGAATCCTGCGCTGCTCAACTACCTGGCGTCAACGGTCAGCGGTTATCAGTACAGTCAGAGCTTCCGGGATTACAAGAATTTTGGCGGCCGACTGGATGAGGTTTTGAGCGCGAATGTAAGCCAATTCACCTCCCTGCCTGCCGCGGAAAGAGAACTCCTCTGGTCCAAGCTGAAGGAGCTGTTTGGCTTGAAGAACGGAATGTTCGGTTTTCAGGCCAACAACCCGGCCTTTGCCGGACGCGGATACGGGGCAGCGCTCGAAGTTATCGATGCCGCCTGGATTGTGCCGCGCAGCGACAATGCCGTGCTCAGTCGCACGTACGACCAGGTCAGCGACTCCGATATCGCCTCCCTGCATTTGCATCGGGTCGGCTTGCGTTATATGGATTATGCGCTTTCCCTGGGGATTCCCCTGGCACGATGGCTCGATGTCGGCGTCACGGCCCACTACCTGAAGGGCCACGTCGGTGAAACCGACCTTTCACTCTTGGATGCCACGTTTCGCCCCGGACGCAGCGTCCGCGACTACCTTCAGGAAGGGTGGCAGGATGCCCAGACCCATTTTTCCAAGCTGAACTGGGATTTTTCCCTGGCCGCCTCGTTCGGCACCTATTTTAAGCTGGGGCTGGCCGTGCGCAACGCCTTTGCTCCGGTCGTGCACGCGCCCCAGGATGATTTGCCGATTCCCCGGCGGATTATTGCCGGCCTGGCATTCCGCCCGACCGCGCAGTGGGGCTTTTACATCGATGGTGACCTGCAAAAGAGTGATTTTTTCCACAATGGCACCGCCACCCAGCCCTTTTCCCTGGGGGTGGAAAAGGGCTTTTTCCAAAACAAGCTGCAGCTCCGCGTCGGACTCTGGAATGACCTGAGGGAGAAGTACTTTTTGGGCCGTAAGTCCAACGCTCTTCTGGGTCTGGGTTTGGGATTCCGCCTGGGGCGTCTGCTGGTTGATTTGGCCACCGGCCTGGACAGCCAGGGCCACCTGCGGAACCTGGCCCTATCGGGGTTTTTCATTTTGCGTTAGGTATTTGACAAATGCGCGGGACTTCCATACAATACTGAAACATGGGAATGAGACTCGGGGAATTCTTACTTAAAGAAACCAAGATCAAGGAAGACAAGCTGCAGCACGCCTTGGAGGTGCAGAAAAAGGAACCGGGCAAGCTGGGAAGCATTCTGATTCGCCTGGGCTATGTCAGCGAAGAGGAAATCGCCCAGGTCTTGAGCAAGCAGTTCGGCTACCCATCGATCAACCTCTCCAAGTTCGACATCGACGAGAAGGTGATCGAACTGATCAAACCGGACATCGCCCGCAAGCACGTGGTCATACCCATCCACCGCATCGGTTCCAACCTGACTCTGGCCATGGCCGACCCCTCCAACCTCTTCGTCCAGGAAGAAATCCGCTTTTCCACCAATCTGCGCATTCAGGCGGTGATCGCCCCGGAATCCACGATCCTCGAGGCCATCGACAAATATTACGGCTCTTCCACCGGCATCGAGGCCCAGAAATTCTTCGAAGAGATCGAGTTGAGCGATGACTCCGCCGTCGAGGTCATGGAGGCCGAGGAGACGAGCTGACGGCGGAAGGGGGGGATATCGACGAGGACGCGCCGGCGATCAAACTGGTCAACCTGATCTTCAACGACGCCATCATCAAGGGAGCTTCGGACATCCACTTCGAACCCTACGAGAAGGTGTTCCGGGTACGGCTGCGCATCGACGGCGTGCTGCACGAATACATGTCGCCGCCGATGAACCTGAAAAACAAGGTCACCTCGCAGGCGTCAAACTGATTTCCGGCATGGACATTGCCGAGAAACGCCTGCCCCAGGACGGCCGCATCAAGACCAAGATCGAAATCGACAAGCAGAAGAAAGTGTCGACATGCGCGTCTCGTCCCTGCCTACCATCCACGGCGAGAAGATCGTCATCCGCATCCTGGACAAGGACCAGCTGAAGCTGGACCTGACGCAGCTCGGCTTCGAGCCCATGTCGCTGCAGAAATTCGAAAAGAACATCAAGGAACCCTGGGGCATCATCCTGGTCACGGGGCCCACCGGTTCGGGTAAAACCAACACCCTCTATTCGGCCGTCTCCAAACTGAACACCGAGGAAGTGAACATCCTGACCGCCGAAAACCCAGTGGAATTCAACATCTTCGGCATCAACCAGGTCAACATCAAGGAGCAGATCGGCCTGACCTTCCCGGCCGCGCTGCGTACCTTCCTGCGCCAGGACCCCAACATCATCCTGGTGGGCGAGATCCGCGACTTCGAGACCGCCGACATCGCCATCAAGGCGGCGTTGACCGGGCACCTGGTGCTCTCCACCCTGCACACCAACGATGCCCCCTCGACCATCGCCCGCCTGATCAACATGGGCATCGAACCCTTCCTGGTGGCCAGCGCCGTGCGACTGGTGCAGGCCCAGCGGCTGATCCGCCGCCTGTGCGGCGGCTGCAAAACCGTGGCCAAGATTCCCGGCCCAGACGCTGATCGAGATCGGTTTCACTCCCGAAGAGGCCAAGAGCAATCAAGATCTTCGAGCCCAAGGGCTGCGACAAGTGCAACAACACCGGGCTACAAGGGCCGGGTCGGCCTGTTCGAAGTCATGGAAATCGACGAGGAGATCCGCGAGATGATCATGATCGGCGCCTCCACCTCGGAACTGCGGCAGAAGGCCAAGGAAAAGGGAATGCTCACCCTGCGCCAGAGCGGCCTGGAAAAGATCAAGCAGGGGATCACCTCGATCGAGGAAGTGCTGCGCGAGACCTCCAAGCTATAAGGAGAGAAGGCATGGCATTGCCGCTTGCCGCAACTGTTGAAAATCATGGTGGATGAGGGCGGGACCGACCTGCATATCACCACCAACTCGCCGCCGATTGATCCGCGTCCACGGGCTGCTGAAACGGATCGAGCATCCCGCCGTTGTCGCCGGCCGAAACCAAGCAGATGATCTACAGCATTCTCAACGACAACCAGAAATACAAGTTCGAAGAGAACTGGGAACTCGATTTTTCCTTCGGCATCAAGGGGCTGGCCCGTTTCCGCGCCAACGTCTTCATGCAGCGCGGCGCCGTGGCCGGCGCCTTCCGCCGCATCCCGTACGAGATCTGGTCTTTCGAAAAATTGGGGCTGCCGGCCGATCGTGCCCCAAATGACCAAAAGCCACGCGGTCTGATCCTGGTCACCGGGCCCACCGGCTCGGGCAAGACCACCACCCTGGCCGCGATGATCGACAAGATCAACAAGGAAAAGCCGCTGCACATCATCACCATCGAGGACCCCATCGAGTACCTCCACTCGCACCGCAAGGCCATGGTCAACCAGCGCGAGCTGCATCGCCGACACCAAGAGTTTCCCCCTGGCCCTGCGTTCGGTTCTGCGCGAGGATCCCGACGTCGTGCTGATCGGCGAAATGCGCGACCTGGAAACCATCCAGGCCGCGATCACCATCGCCGAAACCGGCCACCTGACCTTCGCCACCCTGCACACCAACTCGGCGGCGCAGACGATCAACCGCATCATCGACGTCTTTCCCGCCCACCAGCAGGACCAGGTGCGCACCCAGCTCTCCATGAATCTGGAGGGGATCATCACCCAGGCCCTGCTGCCCAAGGCCGACGGCCGCGGCCGCTGCCTGGCCGTGGAGGTGCTGGTCCCAACCCGGCCATCCGCCACCTGATCCGCGACAACAAGATCCACCAGATCTACTCCTCCATGCAGACCGGTCAGGAGAAATACGGCATGATCACCTTCAACCAGTCGCTGGCCAACCTGTACTTCAAGCGCGACATCACCTTGGAGACTGGCCATGGGCATGTCGCACAACAGCGAGGAATTGCAGGAACTGGTCAACCGCGGTCCATCGGCCCTGACCAGCCAGTTCAGGTCGACCCATGCCGGCGGCATGGCGACCGCGTCAGCGGCTAAAACCCGCAGTAGTTAAAGGAGGAGCGAATGCCCATTTTCAAATTCAGAGGGAAAAACAAGGTCGGCAATATTGTCGAGGGCGAACGGGCCGGCCGCACCTCCTTCGAAGTGGTGGCCGCCCTGGAAAGGGAACAGATCCAGGTTCTGACCATCGACCGGAAGCGGTTGCGAGTTAAAGATCCCTTTCCTGGGCGCTTCCAAGAAGGTGGGGTTGCGCACCCTGGCTATCTTCAACCGCCAGCTGTCGGTAATGTTCAACGCCGGTTTGCCGATCACCCAAGCCATCGGCATCTTGGCCACGCAGCAGAAGAACAAGTATTTCAAGGAGGTGCTGACCGAGGTGCGCAAGGACGTCGAGGCGGGCTCCAACATGTCCAACGCCATGCACAAATTCCCTAAGGTGTTCAACGAACTTTACACCAGCATGATCCAAGCTGGCGAGGCTTCCGGTAACCTGGACACCATCCTCTGCCGTCTTTCTCAGTACATTGAAAACATGACCAAGCTGGTCGGCCGCGTCAAAAGCGCCATGGCCTATCCCATCGCCGTGTTGATCATCGCCCTGGGGCTGACCGCGGTGATTCTGTGGAAAGTGGTGCCGGTCTTTGAAGACATGTTCGGCAACCTGGGCGCCGAACTGCCCGTGCCCACCCAGATCGTCATCGGCGCGTCCCACTTCTTTGCCGGCAATATCTTGTTCATTGTGATCGGCATCGGCATCCTGATTTTCGCCTTTCGCTCCTACTACGCCACCTTCAAGCGGCCGCCGTGTGGTCGACCGCATCAAGCTCCGCGTCTGGGTGCTCGGCAGCCTGTTGCTGCGGGTGGCCATCGCCCGCGTCACCCGCACCCTGTCCACCCTGCTGACCTCGGGCGTGGAAATCATCGAGAGCATGACCATCACCTCCAAAACCTCGGGCAACGCCATCGTCGAGGACTCGGTGCTCAAGAGCCGCGCCGCCGTGCAGGAAGGAAAACCGCTCTGGGAATCCTGGGAGGAAACCAAGGTCTTCCCCTACATGGTCACCCAGATGATCGCCGTCGGCGAGCAGACCGGTTCGCTGGCCACCATGCTGGGCAAGGTGGCCGATTTCTACGATGAGGAGGTCGAACAGTCGGTGAACGCGCTGGTCTCCCTGATGGAACCGATCATGATCCTGTTCTTGGGCGGCCTGGTGGGGTCGATCATTGTGGCCATGTACCTGCCCCTTTTTGCCATCGTCGGCAAGGTCGGATAAACCATAACCGTTGATCGCTTTCGAAGAGAAGAAAATCCGCCAGAAATTAATATTCCTTAACTCTATCCGCATCGCCATTTTGGCCGCACTGATCCTGGTCAGCGCCGCCATTTTCCTCTTTTTCAACATCTCCTTTTCGATCGTCCCCATCATCGGTTCGCTGCTGGCGGCCATCCTGGTCAGCATCCTCTTCTTCCCCCTCTCCCGCTGGCGTCGGCTGAAGCTGCTGATTTTTCTGCAACTGGGCGGTGATATCCTGCTGATCACCCTGCTGGTATACTTTTCGGGCGGCATCATCAGCCCTTTTTATTTCCTCTACATTCTGCCGATCATCGTTTCGGCCATCTTTCTCTCCCGGCGTGAAACCATCTATGTGGCCACCTTCTCCTTCGTGACCTTCGGCGGCCTGTCCGACTTGCTCTATTTGCGGATCATCCCCTTTTCTCCCGCCGTCGGTTACAACCATGTCACCCTGCAGACCTTCATCTACAACCTGCTGATGGGCTTCATCGCCTTCGCCAGCGTGGCGGTGCTCTCCTCCTACTACTTCGAACGGATCAAGAAAACCGGTGAGGAGCTGCGCCACATTCAGGAAAACCTGCAGGACCTGATCTTGCTCAACAGCTCGGTCATGGAGAAGATGGAAAACGGTTTCATCACCGCCGACCCGAACGGCCGGGTGGTAACCTACAACGAGAAAGCCGCCGCCCTGCTGGGCGTGGGCGGTTCGCACAACGTCTTCGACCTGCTACTCAGCCCCGTCGACCTCCAGAAGGTTCGGGAGATTTCGGCCGAACACAACCGCTATTACTTCGAGAGAAACTACCGCGGCTGGGAACTTGGGGTGTCTGTCTCGCTGCTGGAGCGGATTTCGGGATTCGAGAGACTCTATGTGTTCTTGATCACCGATTTGACCGAAATAAAGAAAATTGAGAGGCAGCTGAAGGAAAAGGAGAACCTGGCCCTGATCGGCCAGATGCTGGCCGGCATCGCCCACGAGATCCGCAACCCCCTGGCCTCCATTTCCGGTTCCGTGCAGTTTCTCCGACAGGAGCTGAAACTGGCCCCCGACTACCAGAACCTGATGTCCATTGTCGTCAAAGAATCGGAGCGGCTGTCGCGCTCCCTCGAGGATATCCTCAACTTCTCCAAGACCAAAACCCTGAACATCGCCGAATTCGACCTGGTGCCCTTGGTCGACGAGGTGCTGGAGATGGTGACGCGGAATTATCCCGAGGTCCGCTTTTACAGGAAATACAGCCCGGGCCATGACGTCCGGGCTGATCGGGAACGGATCCAGCGGCTGGTCTGGAACATCATCACCAATGCCCTCAAGGCGGTGGGGGACAGCGGCGAGATTGAGATCACCGTCTACCGCCACAACGGCGCCGTCATCCTCTCCATCCGCGACAACGGGGTGGGGATGAGTCGCGAAGAGATGGCGCGCATGTTTACCCCCTTTTTCTCCCGCTTCACCGCCGGCATCGGGCTGGGCATGTTCCTGGTCAAGCGCATTGTCGACGATCACGGTTTCCGCATTGACATCCAGTCTGAGAAAAATAAAGGCACCGAGGTGAGTGTATGCTTTCGAAAGCAGTGAGAATTCTCATCGTTGACGATGACCGCAGCCTCCGCGAATTGCTGGCCATCGTGCTCCAAAAAGAGGGCTATGAGGTGGAGGGGGCCGAATCGGGACTGGCCGCTCTGAAACGCTTGAAGGAGGGCCGTTTCAATTTGGTGATCTCCGACATCAAGATGCCCGACATCAGCGGTATCGAGTTGCTGCGGCGGATCCGTAACCAGTGGGCCGACCTGCCGGTGCTGATGCTGACCGCTTATGCCTCGGCCAATGACGCCGTGGAGGCAATGAAGCTCCATGCCGAGGATTACCTGGTCAAGCCCTTTAAAAACGATGAGCTCAAAATGGTCGTCCGCAAGGTGCTTCGCCAGAAGGTGCTCGAGCAGGAAAACGTCGAGCTGAAAGAGAAGCTGCAGGACCGGGAGCGCTTCGAAAACATCGTCGGCACCCACGCGCAGATGCTGAAAATCTTTGATCTCATCGACACCATCGCCCAGACCGATTCCACGGTTCTGATCAGCGGCGAGAGCGGTACCGGCAAGGAACTGATCGCCCGCGCCATCCACAGCAAAAGCCGCCGCGCCGCCAATCCGTTCGTCTCCATCAACTGCGGCGCCCTGCCGGAAAATCTTCTGGAAAGCGAGTTGTTCGGGCACCAGCGCGGCTCGTTTACCGACGCCTACCAGGAGAAAATCGGCCTCGTCGAGGTGGCCGACCGCGGGACCCTCTTTCTCGATGAGATCGCCGAGATGTCGCAGAACATGCAGGTCAAGCTGCTGCGGGCCATCCAGGAGCGAGTCATTCGCCGCGTGGGCGGCAACGAAGAGATCAAAGTGGACGTACGCCTGATTGCCGCCACCAACAAGAACATGGCGAGCGCCATCCAAGACGGCTCATTCCGCAAGGACCTCTTTTACCGGCTCAATGTCATCTCGATCGAGGTGCCGCCGTTGAGCCAGCGCCGCGAAGACATCCCGATTCTGATGAATCATTTTCTCAACCGCTTCAACGCCTCGATGAACAAGGCCATCCGCGGTTTCGCCAGCGAGGTGGTCGAACGCTTCCTCCATTACCCCTGGCCGGGGAATGTCCGGGAACTGGAGAATTTCGTCGAGCGGGCGGTGGCCCTGGAAAAGAACGACACGATCGGTCTGCACGCCCTGCCTCCGGAACTGCTCGAGTCCGCGGGCGGCCCGGTCCGCGGCGCTGCCGAAGAATGGCGCGGCCTGCTCAGCCACAACGATTTGAATTATTCCGAATACATCGACAGCGTCAGCAAGAAGATTTTGAACGCCGCCCTGGAGATCCATGGCGGGAACCTCAAGAAGACGGCCGATACGCTCAAGCTCAACTACCGCTCGTTACGCTACCTGATCGAAAAGTTCAACTTGCGGGTCAAGGGTTAATTTTCTTTCCCCCCGCCGGGCCTCTTACGATGTTACTTTAATGTGAGTGGGCCCAGTCTCCTCTCCAGATACAGACGGTACCCGGCATCTCCCCCGGGTCAGCTGGACCGGCTGGTCACCGCCCTGGCCCTTTTCCCCAGGTCTGAAGACTCGGTCTTGTTTCTTCAGCGGTTGAAGAAAATGCCCGAATTCTTCACAGCAGCAATGCTGCCTTTGCTGTCAATGGTGGCCCGCCTATAAGATAGGCGATTGCCCCAGGAATGGCCCCTGGCCGTGCTGCTGGAATCGGACTTGAGCATGTACAAGGCGGGGGCGGAAGTCGCCGACTACATCACCAAGCTTCTAATTGTCAAATTGAAGAAACGAGGTTATAAAATTCCATTCGACCTAAGAAAATCGATATATTGCTGAGCAGAAAAGCTACATTCAAGAAAATTTTCAAATAATTCTTTTTGAGAAGAAAACCTTAATTGACGCTTCACTAAACTTAATAGCCCATCACCATATTCAGTACTTCTTGAAAATGAAACCTTCGTAAATATTTCTGTTTTTTTACCATCAACCATCAAAAAATAATAATTATGGTCACGTTTGGATTTTTTGAAAAAGCATCTTTTTCTTTCAAGCGCCCCGGATAATTCCAATGGCCTGTAAGTTTTCAATTTTCTATTCTTCAGAAATGATTTTTTTCAATTTTAATTTAAGCTGCAAGGCTTGACTATGGAGTTCATCATCAGGGACCTTACAATATTCATCATGAAGCACTTCAATAAGTTCCCTAAAATTATGGATTGCCTCCTCTTCACTCATTCCGAATGAGGATTGATTTGTTTCTGGTAATGGGATCTCTATCGTTCCATCTTCATTTTTTTTAATTAAGGTACTTATGGGATTTTTAAAACGCAAAATCCTATCTCCAATATTTATTGAATTAAAAACAATTTGATTCTCTTTCTCATTCATATAATATTCAACATCATTCACTTTGGTTACACGATTATTCTTTAAGATGACTTGCCCGGATACTATTCCATAAAACTTCTTTTCACCTTTTTCTTCATAAATTTTTAGGTATTTTTGAAGAAAATTTTCTGTTTTGGGAGTGATCTGGAGTCTTTTTTTTATCTCAATAGAAATGGTATAATCCATTTTATTTAATTTACTAATATCCGAATAAATTGCTGCACAATAGGACCTTATTTTTGGTGAATATTTTCCAAGGTTTTCCTCGTTTTCATTCTGGAAATCTGTAAATATTTTTTCCGTTTCTTCTAAAAAGGCCTCTTTTCTTTCTTCCGAAAAAAGTGGTGCGGAAAAAACAGGTTCGATTTGAAAATCGAAGCTTTGCTTCTTAATATCAACAATCTGTAATTCCAAATCAGCAATATCATGGGTTCTACTTATCTCTTTTACACATCGACTGAAATTTGAAAAGAGTTTTATAACAGTATCAATATTAATCCGATGTTGATCTGCCTCTCTTCCTTTTATCGAAACAATCATTTGCTTCTGATTATGCACAGACGAAGAAAATAATCAAGCTTTTTGCTGGGTGATGATCCTGGAAGCCCTTTTTTAAAAGAAAGAACGGCGGCCAAGGCAAGGTATTTACCCCTGCCCATGCGGCCGCCGTTATATGGGGGGAGATGAGTGGAAAGGCTGACCCTTGTTTCAATATCAGCACGCCGGATTTTTATTGTCAAGCATTTCAGAGCCACCGACGCCCGATCCTGTCGCCCTTTTATATTGAAAATAGAATCGGAAAGTGCTATTGATTTGATTGAGGAGGAGAAGATGGGAAATGGGATGACGGTAATAAAACTTGGAAATTGGCATTCAGAAAAGGGCGAGGAATACGATTGCCAATTTTCCCCTGGGGCTGAAATGGCGCAGGCCGTTGGGCCTTTACCAAAAAGAGATATAGGATGGAGGGGCCCACAAGTTCAAGTTAGGGCAGAAACCAAAGAAGAGGCAATTAACAATTTGATTAAGGCTTTAGAAGAGAAGTTTGGACCGGGGGAATTCCACCCGAGGTAGTATGTCATCTGGACAATAGTTGACGGTTCGTTTTGGTTATGAAACAAAAATTTGTTGATGAACAGTTTGAGTTAGCAGCCACCATCCCTGCAAAATGGGCTCTTCAAGCTCACAGCTTAAAAAAAGGCGCTGATATTCTTTTTAAGAAAGTCGATGACGACCTAAGAATTTTAATGAGCGAGACATCCACAAACAAACCTCAAAATTTTGAAGCTGGGCTCATTTCAGTCGCCTCTCTACTCTTTGGTCTTGCTATGGAAAACATTCTCAAGGCTGTTATTCTCAACGAATTACCTGATGATGAAAAAAAGATAATTATTAAAAAATGGCCCGGAGATGGACACAATCAAATTCTTCTTGCCAATAAAGCTAAAATTAACCTCACCGAAATAGAGAAGGACATCCTAAGGCGCCTTTCTGAATTCGTCAGATGGGCTGGCCGCTACCCAATCCCCAAGTCAGCAGACAAGATGACGATTCCCCAACTCGGAGTTTTTCCTAACTTCTTTCCGGTTCCTCTTTCGCCTTTTCATGTAACCCATTTCAATAAGCTTTATATGAAATTAGAATCCCTTGTCATCATTTGGAAGGATACATAGGCTGATTCGAAAAACCCCGGCCGCCCCCGGTTCTCAACAATCAATTGAGGGTGGCGATCTCCAGACCCCGTTACTTTCCTCGGGGAAAATAGAGAAGGCCGCTTTTCTCCTTAATCCCCGAGATCTGCGAGACCTTAAAAGAGAGAAGGGCGCGGCCGTGAAAAAACGACAACGGCAGCAGAGAAACGAAAGAAGAAATCGAGCCGGGAATTGTCTTGACAAACAAAATATTGAACCTATACTTCTAATATAAAAGAGAATGTTAGACGGCGGACGAGAGACACCATGGTTTACGTAGCTCCGAAATATGGCCTTAACGGTTACACGTGTCCCCATTGCGGCGCCTTTGCAGAGCAGATCCACTATGAAAGCGATTGGGACCTCAAGGGCCGTTTCTTTGATTCGAGTAAGAACGAGGTGAGAACCTCGTACTGCTGTCACTGCAAGGAGTACCATCTCTGGTATCTCGACGAGCTCGTATTCCCGGTCCGCGGAGTGGCACCGCCGGCGAATCCCGATATGCCCGCGGACGTTCGGAAGTCCTACGATGAGGCAGCCGCAATCTCTGGACACTCACCTCGCGGGGCGGCCGCGCTCCTTCGCCTAGCAATTCAGCACCTTTGCATCCACCTCGGTGGAGTCGGCAAGAACATCAACGAAGACGTTGGCTTGCTAGTCAAGAAGGGTCTGCCAGAGATCGTTCAGAAGTCGCTGGATGTGGTCCGAGTAGTGGGAAACAATGCAGTTCACCCAGGAACAATCGACGTTGACGACCAAGAAACGGTTTCCAAGCTTTTCGAACTTACAAACATCATCGTCGACTACATGATCTCGTTGCCGAAACAGGTCGGGGACTTATATAGCGGCCTGCCTAGTGGGGCAAAGGATGCCATCAGCAAGCGAGATGGCAAGCCCTAACCGCCGCCCAACACGCCGCTGCATAGAAGATTTTATTCGGTGCTTGATTTTTTGACTTTGTCAGCGGGACCTACGATATGCTGAATCATGCAGCGGATCAGATTGACCTATACGGGAGCTTTACACCATGCGCTGAACCTGGGACACGTAGGTGACAAGATATTTTCCGGATCAGGTTTGAAAAGTGCGTTCATTGATATTTTGGCGGAGACATCCTGGAAATTTTCTTGACAAACAAAAAATCCAACCTAATACTTGTGAAGGGAAGAGAATAAACATAAAAGAGAATATTGGCCTTGTTGAATCTAGAGGACTAGACTTATGATATGCCCGAGAACGGGAGGTGCCAGTGTCAACCGATCGGCTAAAGTATGCGAAGTTGTTTGAATACGTTGTTGCGGTTCTCCTTCTTAGAAATGGCTATCGGGCTGGCGTTCCCCAACGCTACCTCCAAGGACGCGGTACTAAGCACCAGATAGACGTGTTGGCGATCGACCCGCTACCAATGCCTTTTGTTTTCCCTACAAGAATCCTTTGTGAAGCCAAATGCTACTCCCAGATTGGAGAACGATCTATCGGGGTGTCCTATGTGCGTAACCTCTTTGCCGAGGCAACCGACTTGCAGCAAACCTTGCCGCGCCAGAAGAAACTGACGCTCGAGCCCTTATCCGAAGAACCAGTATCCTGCGTATACGCCGGAGCCCTCTTCTCAACTATCGCCTTCTCAAAACCCGCGATCGAATTCGCGAATAGTTACGCCATCAGCCTTGTACCTCTCTCCTCAGAAATCGAGAAAACCTACCTACCTAAGTTGATGCAAAAGCTCGCGGACTTTGTTGACGGGTGTGCACAACTGCCTGGTCCAAAGACGCGAATCAATGGCTGCCCTCACAACTGCTTCGATGGCCTACCGTTCGACACCGAACTCATTCAAGAGACGCTGCAAACGGCTGGCCTAGATATTTTGGCCCTTCGCTCACCTAAAGAGCGACGCGTCTTCGTGTATGCCCTCAATGCAATGCTCCGCAAATGTCCAAAGCTTAAGGAGATGAACGAGAGTCTATTGATCCACCGAGTTGCTTCTATCGGCAACATGCTTGTCCTGGTCCGCATAACGGAGGACGATTTCCGTAATCTGGCGCGTGATCTGGCTAAGTTGTTTCTCGGCCGGAGCGAGGATGGTTTTGCAAATCTCGCCATCCCAACCTTGTCGTCAGAAGGCGAACAAACCTCAATCTATGGCCCTGCTCCTTCAAGTGAAATTATTCGTCGCGAGCAACCTGAACACCCACCTCCGGGCTTTGAGTGGTTTGCTCTGCGCGTACTGGGAGTGACCATCGATGTCCTTGCACTCAGTGGAACTGTACGAGGCCTAAATGGAGCTAGAAAACCGAGTTATTTCACTCTAAAGTTGGACTTTGGTCTGACCTTGCATTCAAAGGTACATGTCAACAAGGTGGAGGCATAATAAGTCGCTGAAGCCGACCGACTACCGCATATTGCAAATCAATGTCTTTTTCAACGGTTTGAGCCGGGTTTGTCTTGACATACAAAAAATCCAACTCTATACTTGTGAAGGGAAGAGAATAATCATAAAAGAGAATGGTGGGCGCAAAGAGGTCACGCTATGGATGTGTCATACTACTGCGAGTTAATGGATGTGAATTGGTCCGCGGTCGCTGAGCTGCCGTCGCACTTGCACCGCTTCCACCTTAAAACTACATCGGTCACGGCGAGGCTGCACCGATTCCCACTCGATGTCACGATGGACTCGCTTGAACAGATGCTGAAGTACATCAATCGCAATGGTCCCCCAAAAGGATACGAAATCTTTCTTCGCGGCACGGAAAAAATGTCGAGCTTCTCTCTTTCATTATTCCGAGGATCCAACATTCACGGCCAGAAGTTCCTAACGATCTCTCTCGACTCGAAAAGTCCAGAGGAACCTCTCGCCTCCGTAATGCAACTACTAAATTTGAGTCCGCAGGAGCCCGTTCAGTCTGAAAAAGAGCTTCCGCGGAAAGTGTTCATTGCGCATCGATTCGACAATGCTGGAGAAGAAGCGGCAATAAAGGTCTCCCGTTTTCTAACCCTGCTTGGATTCGAGTGCGTTTCTGGACGGGGCTACGCTCCGGGTTCGGTGGTGGACAAGGTAAAGTCAAGGCTACAGGCTCAAGCGGTAGTCGTCGTAGTGATGACACCAGGCGAAGATTCTACATGGCTTGTTCAGGAGTCTTTGTTCTCGAGTCTCGTGGGAAAGCCACTGCTTTTGGTGAAGGAGGCTAAAGCGGAATTCAAGTCAGGCCTTCTTGCCGATCATGAATTTATTCCTTTCTCTGCGCCACGAATCGAGCAGGCGTTTATACCGCTCTTAGAAGGGCTACGAGCTCTCGGCTACCGTTTTACGAACTCATTAGAATCAAGCGCCTAACAAAATCCTTTTTCATTTCTTCGATCGGCGCCGAGGATGAGCGCTGGCGGATTTATCGCGCGGAAGGAAAAGCAGCAAACGAAATCCAAATAGTGCGTTGCAATTCCAGTATTAAAACGCCGGAACTTCAATGTTTCCAGGGGTTTGGGTTGCTAAAGGGTTGAGGCGCTTCGGTTTTCCCGCGCTCAGATGAAACGCATCAGCCAGCTGAAGAGAATCACGCCGCCCAGCATGTAGAAAAACAGCTTGCCCGCGTAGCGCAGAATGTCGGCGCGGTCGTTGTACTTGATCAGGGCCAGGAGGAAAGAGACGATGGCGGCGAACAGCGTCAGCGACAGCAGGTGGCTGCGGAACATCAGGGTTTCCTCCCCTTGGCGATATCGAAGGCATTGAGGGCCACCAGGTAATTGATCAGGCCGGCGCTGGCCATGTAGGTGGTCCCGTAGTGAAACGTCACCGCCCGGATGTTGCCGGCCGCCCAGCCGCTGAACTTGATCAGTAAATAAAACAGGCCGTTGCCCAGGTCGCCGAGGAAGCCCAGGATCAGCAGCGGGTGAAAGCTCCGGGTGTCGTAGAATTTACCCTCCATGATCAGCCCCAGAACCAGCAGCAGGACAATGCCGCAGAAAAAAAGCACGCCTTTCACCGTTCGCTTCTGCAGAATATGCCCCAGGCCCGGAACCAGCCAGGAGACGATGAAAATCAGATAAGGTCGCATTATTTATTTTAATACAACCGGGCCGCAAAAACAAGCCCTGGTCCATTGTGCCTCAGCGGGGGTAGCCAACAGTGAACCCGTGCTGGTATAATCCGTATACTGGATTTTATGGAGGTGTCATGCCCAAAAAAACGCCACTGCTGATCATGCTGGCGCTCTTGGCTCACTCCTTGCTCTTCCCCAAGACAACCTTGATCAAGAATATCTCCCTCTGGTTGCCGAACGGGAGCCTGCAGAATGATTCGTTCATCCTCATTCGGGGTGCCAAGATTGCTCAGACGGGCCTGATGAAGGCGTTCGCGCCGATGGTGGTTGATTACGAATACGATTTGAAAGGGGCTTTTGCCTACCCGGCGTTCATTGATGCCTTCTATTCCGGTTTTGGGGAGCAGCGGGAGCGGCGGCTTCAAGAAGGCGGTGCCACTCCCGATGCGGCGGGAAGGTCCGTGGACAAGAATGTACGCAAGCCCTATGAGGAGCGCAATCTGTTCATTCGCCGGAAACTGGTCGATGCCCTGAAGCCAACCAAGGCGGCCATGGACAAGCTGATTGCCAGCGGTTTTGCCGTTGTCCAGGTGGTGCCTGAAAACGGCATCATCGGCGGTGAAAGCGCGGTGCTCTCCCTGGTGTCGGCCAACCTTAAGGATGCGGTGCTGGTGCCCGGCGCCTTCATGACTCTGGCCTTCAACCCGAACCCGAACGCCTATCCGACCACTGCTGCCAGCATCCTGGCCGAGTTGCGCCAGCTTAAGGAGGACGTCGCCTATTACCAGCAGATGAAAATCCTGCAATTTTCCGCTCCGGAAAAAAGGCAGCCTTTTCAGCCGGAACTGGATGTGCTGAATCCCTATTTTCAAGGTGAAAAAAGGTGGCTGGTGCTGACCCGGAACCTGACCGAACAGCGGTTGGCCGAGTTCTTCGTTAAAGATGTGGCAGCCAACCCCGTCCTGGTGCTCAATCCCGATTTCTGGCGCAGAGCGGTTGACTCCCGGCTGGAGACCATCCTGCCTCTGGACTTCAAACCTCCGGCGGTCAGCTGGTATGCCCTGCACGGCGACAGGGACAAGAAAGCGGCGGAAGAGAGTCTCTATCCCCAGAAAATCGCCGCCTGGCTGAAAACAAACGAACGAGCGGTCTTGGCCCCGCCAGCCGCCGGTGACTATCCGGCGCTGTTCAAGAACATCGGCGTGCTGCTCAAGCAGGGCGTTCCCGAAGACAAGATCATCCGCATGCTGACGGCCAATCCCGCCCGCCTGCTGGGCATCAGCCGCTGGACCGGTTCGCTGGAACCCGGCAAACTGGCCAACATCGCGGTCAGCGACAAGAGGATGTTCGCCGAGAAGATGAAAATCAAGAAGGTCTGGGTGGAAGGAGAACTGTCCGATATTGAAGGCCAGGAGAGGAAAGGGGAGCCGCCGGCGGCCTCGCTTTCTGGAACCTGGAAAGTCAAAATTGAGAGCCCGATGGGCAATTTCGAGTTGAAGATGACCATCAGCCACGAGGGCAATCAGTTCAGCGGCAAGCTGGTGTCGGCCATGATCGGCTCGCTGGACATTCAGGACGGCTTCATTTCCGGCAAAAACGTCAGCTTCTCGGTGACCGCCCCGATCGGCGGCGAACAGATGACCATGACCTTCAGCGGAACAGTTGAGAACCAGAAACTCGAGGGCAAAGTCAATGTCGGATCCTTCGGGGAGGCCAGCTGGTCGGCCACACCCGAGGCCGCTACCCTTTCAGGAGAAGAACAATGAAACGCTTGCTGCCTCTGTGTGCTTGCCTCCTGGTGCTGGCCTCCTTCGCCTTTGGCCAGAACCTGCTGTTGAAGAACGCCACGGTCTACACCTTCGACCGGGGCGTGCTGGCCGGCTATGACCTGCTCATCCTCAACGGCAAGATCGCTAAAGTGGAGAAGGGCATCGTGCCCAACGCCCCGATTCAGGAAATTGACCTGCAGGGTAAATCAGTCATCCCCGGTCTCATCGATTCCCACACCCATATTGCCCTGGCCGGCGGCATCAACGAATTTGCCGAAAACGTGACTCCGGAAGTGGATATGGCCTGCCAGGTCTATCCCGACGATCCCAATATCTACTACGCCCTGAGCGGCGGCGTGACCATGGTGCACACCATGCACGGCAGCTCCAATCCCATTGGCGGCCAGAACGTCACCCTCAAGCTCAAGTGGGGGAAAAGTGCCGAGGAGATGATCGAGAAACGGGCCCTGCGCACGCTGAAGATGGCCCTCGGTGAAAACCCCAAGGTGTCCGAGCCGCCCTACACGTTCCCGAGTTCGCGCATGGGTGTGGCCGAGGCCATCCGCGGCGCGTTCCTCTCCGCCCGCGAGTACCGGCGCCAGTGGGACGCCTACCGCCAGGCCAAGAAGGCCGGCCGGACAACGGCCGTGCCGCCGCGGCGCGACCTGCGGCTGGAAGCGCTGCTCGAGGCCCTGGACGGCAAGATGGTCGTCCGCTGCCACTCCTACCGCGCCGACGAAACCCTGGAACTGATCCGCCTGGCCAGGGAGATCGGCTTCACCCTTCAGGCCTTCGAACACTGCCACCAGGCCTACCGCATTGCCGATGCGCTCAAGGCCAACCATATCGGCATCTCGGTGTTTGCCGACTCCTGGAACTACAAGGTGGAAGCGTCGGAGTTTTCGCCCTACGGCTTCAAGATCCTGTATGAGAAGGGTGTGGAATCTCCCTGAATTCCGACAGCTCGGAAATCATGCGCCGGCTCTTCATCGAGGCCGGCAAGATGCGCCGCTATGCTGGCATGAACGACCTGGATGCGCTCAAAACGGTCACCCTCAACCCGGCCCGGCTGCTGGGAGTTGAGGCCTTTACCGGAAGTATTGCCGTCGGCAAGGAGGCGGACCTGGCCGTGTTCGACGGTCACCCGCTCAGCTCGCAGAGCAAGTGCCTGCTGACCCTGATCGAAGGGCAAATTTACTTTGACCGCCAGCAGGACCTCCAGTCCCGGCTGGAGAAAGAAGCGCCCAAAGGAGAGAAGAAATGAAAGCCATCGCACTGCTGATATCCTTTTTCTGCCTGCTGCCGCTGCTGGGCGGCGAAGAGCCGGTGCAGATTCGCGCGCACCGAATCTATACCGTCAGCCAGGGCGTGATCGAGAATGGGTACGTCCAGATTCGCGGCCGCGAGATTGTGGCGGTCGGCCCCGTGGCGCAAGCGCCGGCTGTTGAACGGGTCTATGAGTTCAAGGACGGCGCGGTCTATCCCGGCCTGATCAATGCCCTGACCACCCTGGGTTTGACCGGCATCGGCTCCCTGGGCGTGGCCAATGACAGCCGCGAAAGCGGCGATTTCAACCCCCACATATCGGCCTACACCGCCTTCTATCCCTGGAGCAATCTGATTCCCATTTCCTTCAGCCACGGCACCATGACCGCCTTGAGCGTGCCCCAGGGCGGCCTGGTCTGCGGCAAGGGGTTCCTCTTCGGCTTGAACGATGGTCCGCCTGACCAGATGCTGATCCGACCGGAAGCCGCGCTCTTTGTCCAGGTTCCCGAGGAAAGCGGTGGCCGGATGATGATGGCCCGCGAACGCGCACCCGATGCGGCCCAACTGAGCAAACGCAAAAAGGAGTTGCGCGATTTCTTCAACCTGGCCCGGCAGCATTACCGAAAGTGGAAGCAGGGGGAAGCCGGCGATTTCGATATCCGGCTGGCCGCCATGCGCGACGTCTGGCAGAAGCCGCTGCCGGTGATCCTGGCCGCCAACAGTGTCGATGCCATCCGCGAGGCCATTCAGCTGGCCAAAGAGTTCGAATTGAAAGCCATCCTCTACGGTGTGGCCGAGGGCGAGAAGGTGTTAGAGGAAATCAAGAAATCGGGTTTGCCGGTCATTCTGGGAAGCATGTACGCGGCCAACCGCAAGTGGGAGGATGGTTACGACCAGGCCTACCGGCTGCCGGGACTCCTGGCCCGGGCCGCCGTTCCCGTCGCGTTCTCGGCGACCGGATCAGCCACGGCGTTCGACCTGACCGTGCAGGCCGGCAGGGCGGTGGCCTATGGTTTGCCGCCCGAGGAAGCGCTCAAGGCACTGACCTGCACGCCTGCCGCCTTGTTCGGCTTGGACGATCTGGGTGCGGTGGCGCCGGCAAAGACAGCCAACTTGGTGGTGACCGACGGCGATATTCTGGAGACCTCCACGCGGGTTCTGGCTCTCTTTTACAGAGGTCAGAAAGTAGAAGTCAGGGACTTCTTTCAGACCGAAGTGGAAAAGGCCAGGGACCACAAGGGTAGCGACCGTTGAGCGCGTGGCCGGCTGGGCTTTTTTCCGCGCGGGGGATGGATTATAATTTTATCTCATGAAAGAGACAGTCCTGATTGTTGACGACGAGAAGAACATCCAGGTATCTCTGGCCGCCGTGCTGGAAGATGAGGGCTATCGCGTGTTCTATTCGCCGGACGGCCAGGAGGGACTCGAGAAGTTTAAAAACATCCGTCCCGATGCGGTCTTTCTGGACATCTGGATGCCGGGCATGGACGGCCTGGAAGTTCTGAAGAAGATGCTGGAAATCGATCCGCTGCAGATCATCATCATGATTTCCGGGCACGGCTCGATTTCGGCCGCCGTGTCGGCGCTGAAGGCCGGGGCTTATGATTTTTTGGAGAAGCCGCTGGGCCTGGACAAGGTCATGTTCGTGCTGCAGCGGGGACTGGAGTACCGCCGCGTGCGCGAAGAAAACGAACAGCTGCGCTTGTTCATCCAAGGCGAGGAGGAGGGCGAGCGGCCGGCGGAGGGGCGGTACAAGCTCAGTCGGGATAACACGGCCGTTCTGGAATTTAATCTCGATGAGGCCCAGCACCTGCGCCCGCAGAAGACCGTGGCCATGAGCAACATTTTTTACGGGATCGGCCTGCATTCGGGCGAGAAGACCGGCATGGTCATCCGGCCGCTGCCGCCGGCCAAGGGCATCCGCTTTGAAAACATCTCCGAGCCGGGTTATATGCCGGCGCGCATCGAGTACCTCAATACCACCGGCTACGCCACCTCGGTGAAAAAAGACGCGCTGGAGGCCCGCACCATCGAGCATCTGCTGGCCGTGCTGCACGCCTTCGGCATCACCAACCTGTCGGTGAAAATCAACAGGGAGGTGCCGATCGACGACGGCTCGGCGCTGCGCTTCTGCGAACTGATCCAGGAGAGCGGCGTGGTCGAGCAGGAAGAGATGATTCCCGACATCGTCATCGGCAAGACCCTGCTCATCGGCGAAGAGACCGAAGACGGCAAGTTCATCAAGGTGGAGCCGGCCGACACCTTTTCCGTGACTTACACCTGCATCTACCCCGCTCCCCTGGGCCGGCAGAGCTACACCTTTGTCATGGAGTCAACGGATGCCTTCCGGCGCGAAATCGCGCCGGCCCGCACCTACGGTTTCGTGGAGGACTTCAACAAAATGAGCGAGCTCGGCCTGGCCGAGGGCGGCCGGATGAACAATTTCATCCTCATCGACCACGGGCGGGTCATCAACACCAGCCTGCGTTTTCCCGAGGAACTGGCGCGGCACAAGATTCTGGACATCATCGGCGATTTTTATCTGCTGGGCCGGCCCATCCGTGGCAAGGTGACGGCCCAGAAAACGGGCCACAGCGACAACGCCCGCATGGTCAACCTGATCAAGGAGACCTTTGTAAGTAAATAATCAACAGGAGCGGCCCATCCAGGCAGCCCAAGCCATTGTTCAGTGGTGTTTTTTAAAATAGGGGCAGAGCCGGCGCAGGATGCATTCAGGGCAGAGCGGACGCAGCGGGCGGCAGACCGTCTGCCCGAATCCCACGAGCACGCCGTTGATCCGGCGCCACCGGCGGCGGGGGAAAAGACGCTGCAGCTCCTCTTCCACTTGCTGCGGCTTGCCCCCCCGGGCCCAGTCCAGCCTGCGGCTGATGCGGAAGACGTGGGTGTCCACAGCAATGGCCGGCTGCTGGAACGCCAGGGCCAGGACCAAGTTGGCCGTTTTGCGGCCCACTCCGGGAAGTTCCAGGAGTTCTTCCAAAGTATCGGGAAAATGGCCGGCTGCGGCCAGGCGTCGGCAGATTTCCGCTATATGCCGGGCTTTCTGGCGGTAGAAACCGACCGGATAGATGAGCCGGCGCAGGGTCTCCGGGCTCAGGCGGGCCATACGCGCCGGAGTGGGGGCAGCCTTAAACAGTCGTTCAACCGCAGCCCCGGTCACCGCATCCTTGGTGCGGGCGCTGAGCAGCACGGATATCAGGATGCGAAAGGGAGTGCGGCGGATCCTCTTTTCAAAGGCAAACACGGGCGGGGCATAGGCGCGGATGAAGCGGCCGATGTCGGCCAGCATGCGGACGGGATCGCATTCAATCAGGCTGGGTCTGGCTTTTGCTGCGGATGGCGTAGGAGATCGTAACTCCTTCTTTCCAGGTGATCTTCCCTTCCTCTTCATGTGGGGCAGGGGGCGGGTGCTCAATCCCAGATTTTACCGAGCTTGTTCAACTCCTCGTTGGTGTATTTGCGGAAAAGGATTTCCCATTCCCGCGATCCCTCGGGGACGTTCTTTTTCTGGGAAATGATCTTCTCGCGGGCGTAGTTCTCGAAGTCTTCGTACAATTTAAGCTCTTCCAGGATGAGCTGGTAGATTTTCAAACGCAGATTGCCGATATCCTCGTTGTAGTCGATTTCCTCGTTCTTTTCAATGAAATCCACGATCAGCTTGGTCAGATAATTGACTTTGTTCTTGGACAGCTTCAGGCTCATAGGATGATGTTCTCCTGCTCGGCCAGCTTTTTCTTGACCATGCTGAACATCTCGTAGTAATCGATATTGGAGTTGCGGATTTCGTTGAGTTTTTCCTTGAGGATTTCTTTCACCTTTTCATCCAGAAGATCCTCTTTTTCCAGCTCTCGGGCGATGACCGCCTGCAGGTCTTCGGTCAATTTTTCTTTGTTATCGGTGATAATGAGATTTTCTTTGAGCAGTTGTTTGACCAGGGTGAAGGCGATGTGCTCGATCTGCTGTTTGTTCAATCTCATCGTTGTAATCATAACAAATTTTGTCACCCAAATCAACCCCTCTATTTCGGGTTGACAAAAGCCCTGAAATAGTATAAATTATTCACTTTCCCAGAGGTTGAAAATGAAAGCGGATAAAAGGAACGTGACCTATTTGCCTGAAAAGGAAAAACTGGTCAGAAAATGGTGGCTGATCGACGCCGATGCGACGTGGTGGTCGGCAAGCTGGCCAGCAAGATATCCCTGCTTTTACGCGGCAAGGGCCATCCCTATTACACGCCCTTTTTCGACTGCGGCGACTTTGTGGTGGTGATCAACGCCAAGAAGGTGAAGGTGACGGGCCGCAAGGATGAACAGAAGATCTACTACCGGCATTCCGGATATATGGGTGGTCTCAAGGAAATCAGCTACCAGCGCCTGCTGGCGGCTCATCCCGAGCGGATCGTGCTGCAGGCGGTCAAGGGCATGCTGCCCAAGAACCGTCTGAGCCGCAAAATGCTGACCAAGCTGAAGGTCTACGCCGGGCCCGAGCACAAGCATGCCGCCCAGAAACCCCAGCCCTTGAAAATTAAAGGAGGACGCGTTTGAGCATCATGCAGTATTACGGAACGGGAAGAAGAAAAACCAGCATCGCCCGGGTCTTTTTACGCCCGGGAACCGGCAATTTTCAGCCTGACGGTCAACAGCCGCAATCGGGTCTTTGATGAGTACTTTCCTCTTAAAATCCACAAGATGAGCATCCTCAAGCCCTTGACCCTGACCAACACCCTGAACAACTTCGATTTTTTTATCGACATCGTGGGGGGCAGTGTGTCCGCCCAGGCCGGGGCCGTCCAGCATGGGCATGGCGCGCGCCCTGCTGGAGTTCAATTCGGAACTCAGGCCGGCGCTTAAAAAAATCGGGTTTGCTGACCCGGGATGCTCGCGAGAAAGAGCGGCGCAAGTACGGTCTGCTCAAGGCCAGAAAGGCCCCCCAGTACCACAAGCGCTAGGAGGCGGCTTATGGTGCAGATCAACATGAGAGAAATGCTCGAGGCGGGGGTCCATTTCGGCCATCAGGTCCGGCGCTGGAATCCCAAGATGAAGCCCTACATCTTCGGCAAGAAGAACGGCATCTATATCATCGACCTGCAGACTTCGATCGAGATGTTCAAAACTGCGCTGCAGTTCATCTCCGACGCGGTCGCGGCCGGCAAGGACGCCCTTGATCGTCGGCACCAAGAAGCAGGCCCAGGCGATCATCGAGGAAATGGCCGAAGCAGACCGGCATGCACTACGTGAACAAGCGCTGGCTGGGCGGCCTGCTGACCAATTTCCCGATGATCAAGAAGAGCATCGACAGGCTGCTGGAGCTCGACGAGATGAAGAAGGACGGCCGCTGGGAAGTCAAGCCCAAGAAAGAGCAGTCGCGGCTGGAAAAGGTATACAAAAAACTCTACCGCAGCCTCTGGGGCATCCGCAACATGGTCAGCTTCCCGGCGTGGTCATCGTCATCGACTCCACCTTCGAGGACATCGCCATCAAGGAGGCCAGCGCATGAACATCCCCATCGTCGCCGTGGTCGACACCAACGCCAATCCCGAAGACGTGCCCTACCCGGTGCCCGGGCAACGACGACGCCATCCGTTCCATCCGCCTGTTCATCAGCAAGTTCGGCGAGGCGGTCAAAGAGGGCCAGAACCGCAAGATGGTCGAACGGCCAATGCCCAGCAGCTGGCCGCCGAAAGAGCCGGCAGCGGTGGCCGGGCCCGCCGGGCGCGAAGGCAAGGAAAAGGAGAACTGACATGGCCTGTCGACATGGAAGCGGTCAAAAAGCTGCGCGAACAGACCGGCATCAGCATCCTGGAGTGCAAGAAAGCCGTTGAGGAAGCGGGCGGCGACCTGGAAAAGGCCGCCGAGATCCTGCGCAAGAAAGGATTCGAAAAAGCCAAGGCCAAATCCGCGGGTACGACCAACCAGGGGGCGATCGGCTCCTATATCCATATGAAAGGCAAGATCGGCGTACTGGTGGAACTGCGGTTGCGAGACCGATTTCGTGGCCAAGAACGAGGATTTCCTGCAGTTGATCAAGGACATCGCCATGCAGATCGCGGCCATGAACCCGCGTCTACATCTCGGAAAAGGATATCCCCGCCGCCGTGCTGGAAAAGGAAAAGGAAATTTACCGCGAACAGCTGAAGAAGCAGCGGCAAGCCCGCGCCGATCATCGAGAAGATCGTCGAGGGCAAGCTGAGCAAGTTCTACTCGGACGTCTGCCTGATGCACCAGACCTTTTTCAAGGACGACAAGACGACCATCGAAAAACTTGATCGCCGAAAAAATCCATAAAACCGGAGAAAACATCGTGGTCAAGCGATTCGTCCGCTTCCAGATGGGCGAAGAATCTAAAATGACTGGCGGCCCCTCGCCCAAGTACAAGCGCGTCCTGCTCAAGCTCAGCGGCGAAGCCCTGCAGGGCGAGGAGCCATTCGGCATCAGCCAGGAGATCATCAGCGACATCGCCGCCGAGATCAAGGAAGTCCACGACCTGGGCGTGCAGATTGCCATCGTCACCGGCGGCGGCAACTTCTTCCGCGGCGTGCGCGCCGGCGAGCTGGGCATCGACCGCGCCTCGGCCGATTACATGGGCATGCTGGCCACCATGATCAACGGCATCGCCCTGCAGGACGCCCTGGAGAAAAACGGCCTGCATCACCCGCTTGATCTCGGCCCTGGAAGTCAAGGAGATGGCCGAGCCGTTCATTCCGCCGCCGGGCCGATCCGCCACCTGGAAAAGGGGCGGGTGGTCATTTTCGCCGCCGGCACCGGCAATCCCTTCTTCACCACCGACACGGCCGCCGCCCTGCGGGCCATCGAGATCAGGGCCGACATCCTGCTCAAGGCCACCAAGGTGGACGGGCGTCTTTTCCGCCGACCCGCAAGAAGGTCCAGAACTGCCACCAAGTTCAGCCACATTTCCTACGCCGACGTCCTGGCCAAGGAATTGAAGATCATGGACAGCACGGCCGATCTCCCTGAGCAAGGACAACCGGCTGCGCATCAAGATTTTCAACATCACCCAGCAAAGGCAACATCCTGAAGGCCGTCACCGGTGACGACATCGGCACGCTGATCAATTTGCAAGGGAGAACGCGATGATCAAAGAAATCCTGGAGGAAGCCAAAAACGACTTGCAAGAAGGTCGAAGAGGATTTCAAGAAGCAGATATCCAAATTCCGCACCGGCCGGGCATCGGTCTCCATTCTGGACGGCATCCTGATCGACTATTACGGCGTCCCCACGCCGATCAACCAGCTGGCCACCCTGGGCGTTCCCGAAGCCAACCTGATCATCGTCCAGCCCTGGGACAACAAGATCATCAACGACGTCGACAAGGCCATCCGCGCCGCCAACCTCAACATCAACCCCGTTTCCGACGGCAAGGTCATCAAGCTGCCCATTCCGCCCCTGGACCAGCAGCGGCGCCTCGAGATCATCAAGACGATGAAGAAATACACTGAGGAGCGCAAGACCCACATCCGCAACGTCCGCCGCGAATACCGCGAGATGGTCAAGCAGCATGAAGGACGACAAGGAGATCACCGAGGACGACGGAGAAGAAGTTCTACGACGAACTGCAGAAGATGGTCGAGCCAGTCGATCGAGCAGATCGACGAACTGGAAAAGGACAAAGAGAAGCATATCCTGGAAGATTAGGCCCGGAGTCCGCCCGTGCAGCAAGAGAGCCAGCGGCCAGTGGGGGAGCGGGAAATCCTGCGCAGCCGTCACACCGTGATGAGCTACGAGCTCGACGCGTTTGGCCACGTCAACAACGCCGTCTATCTCAATTACCTGGAAAAGGCCCGTAACGACTTCATGATCCAGAAGGGCCTGGGGTTTAACGATTTTTTCAAATGGGGCGCCTATCCGCTGGTCCTGCGTGCCGGCCTGGATTTTCGTTATCCCGCTCGGGCCGGAGACCGTTTGGACATCGACGGCTGGGTGGCCGTGCACACGGCCACCCGCTTCACCCTCCAGTACGAGATCCGCCAGAGCGACACCCGTCGCCTGGTGCTGAAAGGGGAAACGGTGCATGTCTTTGTAAATAAGCACAACCGACCGACGCGTATACCCGCCGAGTTCCGGGAAAAATTCATCGGCCCCGGCCGCTGACCGGTCCGCTTCAGGAAAAGAGCTTCTTGCGAAAAATAAAGCCGATGCCGGCGCCGGCAACAAAAATGTCCAGCAGCAGAAGGAAGAGCGGGCCCGCATAGGGCAGAAACTTGGAGACGGCGTAAATCAGCACGCCGAGAAGCAAGGAGAGTGTCGCCGCCTGGGCGGAGCGGATCTTGAGGGCCGCTGCCAACTTGCTGCCCAGCAAGTAGAAAATGACGGTGCGGCCGAACACCAGGACTGCAAAATAAGCGGCAAACAGCGCCAGCAGCAGGGGAATGCCGATATAAATGAAACTGAGGATGATCAGGCTGAGCAGCAAGAAGAGAAAGAGCACCAGAGAGACCAGGCCGATGAGGGCGGTCTTGAGCGGCTGCGCCTCGACCAGACTGCTGGCCTGAAAAATCTTGGCTGGCATCAGCGCCAGCAGCACCAGCGACACGATCAACCAGAAGATGATCTTGGCGATCTTGAAGAGCGACAGGTCGCCGCTGGCGGGCAGGAAGGGCAGCAGCGACTGGGCGATCTGCTTGAGGTCTTCGTGGGTCTTGATATGGAAGAATTCGCCGCAGACCTTGGCGTTTTCGGCCTTGCGCAGCCGGCCGCCGAGCACGATCAGGTCGTTGCGGATGACCGCTGTCCCGCGAATGTCGATATCGGTGCCCAGGCAAATCACGTCCTGGGCCACTTCGCCGCTGAGGGTCAGGCTGCCGCCGATGACAAAAACGGAGGCGTTGACGTTGCCTTCGATGCGCACATCCACGAACAGGGTGGTCAGATTGTCGGCCAGAACCGTACCGGCCGCGACCACTTTCTGGCCGCGGGCCTGCAGGCCGGCTGCCGGAGCGATCAGCAGCAGAACCGCAAGCAATCCCAGCGCCAGGGTTCGTCTCATTTTTTTCTGGCCTTCAGTTTCCGGCCGTAGAAGTGGATGAGGGAATAGAAGAAAAGCAGCGACAGAGTGAGGAACAGGCCGGCGACGATTTCCGTTCCCAAGTTGATCTTCAGGAAGGCTCTCAGGAAGGCGTTGATGGCCTTGAAAGAGCCGTAGGTGACCGAGAAGACGGCGGAGATGACCTTGATCGTCCCGCTCAGCCAGGTGGAGGTCCGTTGCGATGTCAACTGCAGGGCCTTGACCAGGCTGTTGTGGTCGAAATCGAAATAGATGTAAATCCAGCTCACCAGGAAGAGGAAGGAGGCGGCGATCAGGGCGGCGATGGAGGAGGCGAGGGGGAATTCGGGGTAGAGCCGGCGCATGACGTTCTGGATGATGGTCTCGGGCGGTTCGCGCAACGCCGGGAACTGCAGCTGAGTATTGAGTTTCTGGTAGCGGCGCGCCAGCGCCTGGCAGGCGGTGCAGGTCAGCAGATGGTCGCGCACCCGCGCGGCCTCGATGGCCGTCAGGCCGCCTTCGAGATACTCCTGGACTCGCTCATCCGTCAAGCATGCCATCGTTGTGCAACTCCTGTTTGAGAATTTCCTTGGCCTTGAAAATCCGGTTCTTGACCGTGCCCACCGGCAGACCGGTGACCTCGGCGATTTCCTCGTACTTGAGGTCCTTGATGTAGCGCAGCAGGATCACCTCTTTGAATTTGAGCGGGATGCGTTCCACCGCATTCCAGATATAATTCTTGAGTTCTTCGTCGGCCAGATTCTTGAAGCCGCTGTCCTTGACGACGTTGTCGGAGAGCAGCAGGTCGTGGGGGGCGTTGGTCAGGCTGTCCAGGGAATCGGGCTGGACGGGATTTTTACGAATATGGTCGATGACCAGGTTGTAGCAGATGCGGTAGGCCCAGGTAGAAAATTTGTATTCGAAATTGTACTTGTCCAGCACGGTGTAAATTTTGATGAAGAAGTCCTGTGTCAGTTCGCTGGCCACATCCTCGTTGCGCACCATGCGAATGACGAAGTTGAAAATCTTCTTGTTGTACTTGCGCATCAATTCCTCGAAGGATGATTTCTTCCCTTTCAGGATCTTCTTGATCAGGGTCTGGTCTTCATCCAACATATTGTACGGCTGGGGCGGAAAAAGGTTTTTCCGCCTACTCTTCGATGATTTCGGCATCGGGCGGCACCCGCAGGGCCAGTTCCCCGGGCTTGAAGCGGATTTTGGGACGGTAGTTTTTAAAAAGGTAGACGGCGCGGGCGCCCGATTCGTCCTGCTGCACCACCTGGAGCGGCAACCCTGCCGCGCCGAACTGAATGTCCAGGTCCAGTGTCCCTTGCGCGGATTCGCTGCGGATGTGGATCCGTCGTTTGCCCTCGTCGCAGACGATGCGCGCCGAGGGGCTGCCCGAGGCAAGCAGCTCCCAGAACAGCCGTTCCTGGCCATGTCCGATACGGCCGCGAATCAGCTGGTTGCTCTCCCGAATATAGAACTGGTAACGGCTCTCCTCCAGCAGGAAGATTTTCTCATCCGGCCGGCGGTAGCGCCAGAGCAGATGGCGCGGCGTTTCCAGCAGGATGACCCCCGATTCCTCGATTTCCTTCTCACCCTCAATGAACACCTGGTGCACGAAGTCGACACGGAAGGGCTGGCTGGCCTGCAGCCGGGTGCGCACCTCCTGGAGGAGGTCGGCGCACAGGGGCAGGGAAAATATAACCAATGCGGTTATAATATACCTAGCTTTCGGCAATGACCACTCCCAGCGCGACCGAATAAAACTTGTCATTTTCGCTTTCGTTGCGCGAGGGGATGAGAACGGGGATGGCGGCGCCCATGATCACGTGGGCCACCGGGATTTTCAGGTAGTAGGTGAAGGCCTTGCCCAGGATGTTGCCGGCCTCGATGTTGGGCACGATGAGAATCTGTGCCTGGCCGGCCAGCGGCTGGTCGATGCCCTTGTGGCGGGCGGCCTCCGGCGACACGGCAATGTCCAGAGCCAGCGGGCCGTAGACCTGGCAGCCGCCGATCTCGCCGCGCTGATTCATGGCCGTGAGGTCCCGGGCGTCCAGGGTGGCGGGCATGGACTCCTTGACGGTTTCGATGGCGGCCAGCACTCCCACCCGGGGCAAGGAATAACCCAGTTTGTGGAAGGCGCGCACGGCGTTTTCGACGATCTGCTTTTTCTGGGCCAGGTCAGGGAGGATGTTCAGGCCTCCGTCACTCATGCCCAGCAGCCCGCGGTAGTTGTCCGCCGGGTTTTCCACCACCAGGATGTCCGATAGCAGTTGCCCCGTGCGCAGGCCGTGCTCTTTGTCCAGAATCGGTTTCATCAGCGCGGCCGTGGGCAGGAAACCCTTGAGGATCACCTGAATCTTGCGCTGGCGGGCCAGCTCGACAACGTGCGCCGCGGCTTGCTCCTGGCTGGCGGCGGAAACGATCTCGAAATCGGCGGGCCGGCCGCCGTGCTGACGCAGCAACCGCTCCGTCTTTTCCCGGTCGCCGCAGAGCACGAAATCGGCCAGCCCCTGGCGCCGGGCCCGGATCACGGTCAGCGCGCTGCTGTCGTCCTCCGGACTGGGCACGCCCACCACGATCCCCTTTTTGTGCTTGGCTTCCCGGACCAGTTCCTTGAACGATCGGATCATCGCTTCTCCTTCTTGTCGCTGCGCCGGCGCCTCAGGCATGAAAATGGTACCCGGCTTCGAAGGCCTGCAGGTTCAGTTCGCGGAAGCGGGCCGGCACCTTGCGGTCCACCGTGGCGATCCAGATCTCCTTGGCGATCTTCATCCGCGAGGCGAGCAGGCCTACGAGGATGACGTTGGAGACCCGCTCGTTGCCCAGTTTCTGGGCCATGGCGGTGGCCGGAATCAACACGAGTTCGCCGCACAGCGGCCGCAGCGTGCGGGCGATATCTTCCGGGTAGCGCTCCAGGCCGGCGGCCACGGGCAGCGGGTCCCAGCGGAAGTCGTTGACCAGCATGACGCCCCTGGGCGCGAGGTAGTTGACGTTGCGCAGCGCTTCCAGCTTTTCGAAAGCCAGGATGTAGTCGGTGGCGTTGAGCGCCGGCAGGGGCGAGAAGACCTCCCGGCCGAAACGCACGGTGGAGATGACATCGCCGCCGCGCTGACTCATGCCGTGCACTTCGCTCTTCTTGACCTGGAAACCGGCTGCCAGCAGCACGTCGGCGAGCAGATCGCTGGCCATCAGGATGCCCTGGCCGCCCACGCCACAGATGGCAATCGAGGTGGTCTTCATGATTCGCCTCCGGACGGGGATGTTTCCAGGCAGGCTTGCTGGATGTGCGGCGCCTGCTCGTCGACGAAGACGATGGCCTTGGCCGGGCAGATCTGGGCGCAGACCGTGCAGCCGCTGCAGAGGCCGGGGTTAATCAGCGCCGTGCCGTTCTCATCGGCGCTGAGTGCCGGGCAGCCGAGCCGCAGGCAAAGGTGGCACTTGCTGCAGGTTTCGGCCAGGACCTTCATCGGCGACCAGCGCGCTTTGCGGAAGAGCAGCACGCAGGGCCGGCGCACGACAATGACCGAAGGCGCCTCCCGCGCCATCTCCTTTTTCAATATTTCGTGGATTTTCCCCACGTCATAGCCGTCCACCTCGTAGGTGTGCTCGATGCCCAGCCCGTCGCGCACCAGTTTGACGATGTCGACGCGCGGGGCCAGGTCGCCCGCCAGGTCGCGTCCCGAGCCGGGATTCTGCTGGTGGCCGGTCATGGCGGTGATCGAGTTGTCGAGAATGATCACCGTGGAGCGACCGCGGTTGTAAATAACGTCGATCAGGCCGGTGATGCCCGAGTGCAGGAAGGTGGAATCGCCGATCACGGCCACCTGTTTGGCCGGCTTGCCCGCCTTGTCCAGGGCTTTTTCGATGCCCAGAAGCACGGTGATGCTGGCGCCCATGTCCACGCAGGTGTCCATGGCGTTGAGCGGCTGCAGCGCGCCCAGGGAGTAGCATCCGATGTCGCCCTTGGAGCTGACCTTGAGGCGGCTGAGGTTGTAGAAAAGGGCGGTATGCGGGCAGCCGGCGCAGAGGGAAGGGGGCCGCCTGGGTATGGCGGCGGTATCCAAACGCGACTTTTTCTTTTTGCCCAGCGCGGTTAAAATAACGTCCTGGCTCATCTCGCCGGTCAGGGGAAAGAGGTCTTTGCCCACGATTTTCTTGCGCGGGGTGAGCAGGCGGATGGCGTTTTCCAGGATCGGGTCGTTCTCCTCCAGCACGTAGATGGTGTCGACATGCCTGGCGAACTGCAGGTAGATCTGGTCGGGGAAGGGGTAGGGCATGCCCACCTTCAGGAACCAGGCATCCTTGAACACCTCGCGGCCGTACTGGTAAGAGATGCCGGAGGCCACCACGCCGATGCGGCTCTTGCCCTTGATCATGCGGTTGAAGGCCCAGCCGTTGTTGAAAGCCTGCAGTTTTTTCAGGCGCTCTTCGACCGCGATGTGGCGCAGCCGGGCATTGGCGGGCAGCAGGTTGCGCTTGGCGAAATCGCTCTTGTATTCGGGATCGGGCGGCCTCTGCCGTTCGCCCAGCTCCACCGCCGAGCGGGAATGGGAGGTGCGGGTGGTCATGCGGATGAGCACCGGCGTGTCGAAGCTTTCGCTGATGCGCACGCCTTCGATAACCATATCCTTGGCTTCTTGGGAGTCGCTCGGCTCGACAACCGGCAGCTTGGCGGCAATGGCGTAGTGACGGTTGTCCTGTTCATTCTGCGAGCTGTGCATGCCCGGGTCGTCGGCCGAAACGATGAGCAGGGCGCCGGTGGCGCCGATGTAGCTGGCCGAAAAGAGCGGGTCGGCGGCCACGTTCAGCCCCACGTGTTTCATGGCCGCCAGGGCGCGGGCGCCGGTGAAGCTGGCGCCCAGGGCCTCCTCCAGAGCCGTCTTTTCGTTCACCCCCCACTGGGCGTAGATGACATCCTTGTAACGGGCAATATTTTCCAATATTTCGGTGCTGGGCGTGCCCGGGTAGGCCGTGGCGAAGCTGATGCCCGCTTCGTAAGCGCCGCGGGCGATGGCCTCATTTCCGGAAAGCATTTCACGGGGCATGGGCGGGTCTCCTAAAAGATTGAATGTAAGTTTTTTTCGGCTCTTTGTCAAGTTAGGAACCGGCCCCGAAACCCGGTCCTGACGTCGCGGCTAAGGCCGCCACGTTGGCCGGGCGGTTGTTTTGTGGTAATATGATGAGCCATGCCCGAGCTGGAAATTATCGACGCCCATAAACACAACCTGAAGCACCTGCACCTGAAGATCCCCAAAAAAAAGGTGATCGTCATCACCGGCGTCTCGGGGTCGGGGAAATCCTCCCTGGCCTACGACACCATTTTCCAGGAAGGGCAGCGCAAATACCTGGAATCGCTCTCCACCTACGCCCGGCAGTTCATCAAGTCGCTGGAGCGGCCGGACGTGCAGACCATCCAGAACATTTCGCCGACGATCTCCATCGACCAGAAGCACTCCTCCTTTTATTTCAATTCCACGGTCGGCACCATTTCCGAGATCACGCCCTACCTGCGCCTGCTGCTGGCCAAGGTCGGCGAGGCCCGCTGCCCGCGCTGCGGCAAGCCCATCAGCCGCTATTCCGCCCAGCAGATCAGCGAGCACGTTCTGGGCCAGTTCTCCGGCCGGCTGGTCCGCTTGTTCAGCCCGGTGGTCAAGAACCGCAAGGGCGTGTACGGGGCGCTGTTCGAGAAATACCGCAAGCGCGGTTTTCTCAAGGCGCTGATCAACGGCACGGTCCAGGATCTGGACAATGTCCAGCCGCTCGACCGCCACCTGCGCCACCACATCGCCATCCAGATCGACGCCCTGGATATCCACTCGGCCAACCGCCAGCGCATCGCCGAAAGCGTCAACCTGGCGCTGGCCGAGGGCAACGGCGAGATGCTGCTGCAGGCCGGCGCTGAGAGCCGTTTTTTCTCGACCCGCCTCTACTGCCCGGACTGCGAGCTGGCGCTCAAGGAGCCGCAGCCGGGTACTTTTTCCATCAACTCCCCCGAAGGGGCTTGCGCGGAGTGCCAGGGCCGCGGCACGGACGCAAACGATCAACCGTGCACCGCCTGCCAGGGTTCCGGGCTGAACGACGAGGCCCGCTCCTTTTATTTCCGGGGGAAGAACATCTTTGCCCTGGGCGAGATGGAGGTGGTCGACCTGCTTGAATTTTTCAAGGAGGTGCGACTTGACGAGAGGGAGACACCCATCGCCCGCCCGCTGCTGCCGCAGATCGTCCAGCGGCTGGAATCGCTGGTGCGGCTGAACATGGGCTACATCTCGCTCAACCGCAAGATCACCACCCTCTCCGGCGGTGAGCTGCAGCGCTCGCGGCTGGTTTCGCAGATCGGCTTCAGCCTGAACGGCATCATCTACATCCTGGACGAACCCTCCATCGGCATGCACGCCTCCGAGCAGCTGAACCTGCTGCGGCTGCTGCGCGTGCTCCAGGAAAAGGGCAACACAGTGATCATCGTCGAACATGACGAGGCCACGATCAAGGCCGCCGATTTCATAGTCGACATGGGCCCCGGTGCGGGCGAGCGGGGCGGGGAAGTCATCTACGCCGGCGAATACCGCCGTTTCCATGCCTGCCGGCGCTCGCTCACCGCCGATTACATCTTCCTGCGCAAGGCGATTCAGCCGCTCAAGCCCCAGTTCCGACCCGAGCGGGGAGCCGTGGCCATCCGCCACATCGGCATCAACAATATCCGCGACACCGACCTGGAGATCCCGCTCAACGCCCTGACCGTGGTCAGCGGAGTCTCCGGCTCGGGGAAAAGTTCGCTGATCGTCGACGCCCTTTATCCGATCTTGCAGAGCAAGCTCCACGATGTGCCGTTGACCGGCGCGCGCTTGAGTTTCAAGGAGATCCGGAACAGCGGCGACATCGCCCGCGTGCTGATGGTCACCCAGGCGGCCATCGGCAAGAATTCCCGCTCCTGCCCGGCCACCTACATCGGCGTCATGGCCGTGATCCGCGAGCTGTTCGCCGGCTTGCCGGAAGCGAAGCTGCGCGGCTACAGCGCCAACCGTTTCAGTTACAACGTGCGCGGCGGCCGCTGCGAGGCCTGCGAGGGTCTCGGCTTCCAGCGGCTGCAGATGAGCTTTCTGCCCCAGCTGGAAATCGAGTGCCCGATCTGCGAGGGCAAGCGCTACAATTCGGAGACGCTGAAGATCAAATACCGCGGGCACTCCATCGCCGACGTCCTGGACCTGACCGGAACGGAGGCCTACGAGCTGTTCAAGGCCTTCCCGTTTCTGGCCAAGAAGATCAAGGTGCTGGTCGATGTCGGCCTGGGCTACCTGCGGCTGGGGCAGAGTTCGGTGAGCCTGTCGGGCGGGGAGTCCCAGCGCATCAAGCTGACCCGCGAACTCTCGCGGCTGTCGGCCAGGCCAACGCTCTATATCCTGGATGAGCCGACAGTGGGGTTGCACTTCGAGGACATTCAGCAGTTGCTGGCGGTTTTCCGCGCCCTGCTCGACCAGGGGCACACGCTGGTGGTCATCGAACACAACCTGGAGATCCTCCGCGCCGCCGACCACATCATCGACCTGGGACCGGGCGGCGGCAAGCACGGCGGCCGCATTGTCTACCAGGGCCCGCTGGCCGGGTTGCTGCACAGCGATGCGTCCCTGACCGGTTTCTATTTGCGGGAGAAGATGGCCCATGGGGCTGGACGCGCTGCCGGGTAACGCCGCAGTCAAACACGTGCTGCGGCGCTATCGCGAGCGCCGCATGATTCCCTCCAGCATGATCTTTGCGGGTCCCGACAGCTGCGACAAGCTGGGCTTTGCTCTGGCCTTCGCCCAGGAGCTGAACTGCCTGAAACCGCAGCACGACAACCAGCCGGGTGCCGGCGAGCTCTGCAAGAACTGCCGGGCCATTGCTCGCGGTCTCTTTCCCGACGTCCAGGTCCTGGAACCGGAGGGTCAGTTCTACAGGAAGGCCCAGATCGACGAATTGATCGAGATCTCGTCCCGCAAGCCTATCCTGGCCGAGAAGCGGGTCTCCATCCTCAACGAGGCGAAGAAGATGAACGAGAGCGCCGCCAACGCGTTCCTCAAGACCCTGGAGGAGCCGGTGCCCTCCTCGGTGTTCATCCTGCTCACCGCCAACGTCAACCTGCTCCTGCCCACCATCCGCTCCCGCTGCCAGCTGCTCAAGTTCGTCCCCTTGTCGGAGGCGGAATACCGTCAGGAACTGGTCCAGAGAGGACTTTCCGCCGAGCAGGCCCGCGTGCTTTTCGCGTTCGGCAAGAGCCTGAACGAGGGTTTTTCCCAGTCCACCTGGAATGAGCTGCTGGAGAAGCGTCAGGGGGGCGTGCGGATACTCCAGCGCCTGCTGGCCCAGGACGAGGTCGAGGATGTCCTGCTCGACCTCTACGACCGTAGTCGCAACCGCGACACCTTTATCCCGTACTTCCGCGAGCTGATCAATTTGCTTTCCCTGCTCTTACGCGATATAATGATCCTTTGGATCGAATCCGACCTGTCGGCGATCATCAATTTTGATATGAAGGAACGGTTGATGGACCTGAAATCCTGCCTGACACGCGAGAAGCTATTTGCACTGATCCGCAAGATGGAGCTGCTGCTGCGCGATGTGCAGCGCAACCTGAATTCGCGGGTGATCATTCTGGAATTCATCAACAGTTTCGCTGCGGGGGAGTTTAACAATGGATAAGGTCATCCTGGTCAAGATCGAAAGCCGCCAGGACCTGCTCCATTACAAGACCCAGGACCAGATCCGTCCGGACGATTACGTGATCATCGAATCGCTGACCGGCGAGGACCTGGGCCGGGTGCGCAAACAGTACGGAGAGATGTTCAACGCCATCAAGAAGATGGGCGCGTTTCCGGAGATTCTGCGCAAGGCCACGGCCCGCGACCTGGACAATTTCCGCCGCAAGGAACGGGAGGAAAAGCGGGCGTTCGAATACTGCCTGTCGCGCATCCAGGAGAGGGAGATCCCGCTGAAACTGATCCGGGTGACTTTTTTCACCGGTGAACGCAAGGCCATTTTCTACTTCACCTCGGAAGGGCGCATCGATTTCCGCGATCTGGTCAAGGACCTGGCCAAGAAGTTCAAAATGCGCATCGAGATGCGCCAGATCGGTATCCGCGACGAAGCCAAGATGATCGGCGGCCTGGGCATCTGCGGCCGGCAGTTGTGCTGCAAGACCTTTCTGACCAACCTGGAACCGATCACCCTGCAGATGGCCAAGAAGCAGAACCTGAACATGAATCCGGTCAAGATCTCCGGCTGCTGCGGCCGGCTGATGTGCTGCCTCTCCTACGAGGAAGATGAGGGAGGCCGCGTCTACATCGAGGACCAGGATGAGCGGGTGGGTTACGACGAGGAAGAGGACCTGGCGTCCGAAGGTCAGAAATGAGCGTTGCCCGTTTCGGATTGTCATTGGCGGCGGCCCATAATATAATCCGTTCATGTTAAGGAAGTTAAAACTCATCGACATCGGCCTGCTGCTGCTGGCGCTGCTAACGGCGCTCTCCTATATTGCCCTGTCCCGGCAGGTATTTGAGATTCTGCTCTGGATCCTGGGCATTGCCTTGGCCCTGCGCCTGCTGGCCCTCTTCTTGCGCAAATGGCTGTGGAAAATCAGCAACCGGCTGATCATCTCCGGCCTGTTCTTTACCGTGACGCCGATCGTGCTGGTGACCATCTTCTTTTACTTGGTCAGCAACCTGATCATTTACCAGTACAACAGCCAGATTTTTGAAAACCAGATGACCTACGAACTGGACCGATTGAGTGGGATGATCGATTACTATCTGAACATGCAGGATGCCCAGAAAATGTCGGCCCAACTGGAGCGTTTGCGGAACCTGAACCGCCCACCCCGCTTACTCAATATACTTTTTTTCCGGAAAAACAGCGGCCGCTGGCAGGAGATCTGTCGTTTTCCCGATGACCTGCCGTCGCTGCCCACAGACGTGGACACGCTGGCGGCTGCTTTTCACAGCGGTTATTTCATCCTCAAGGACCGCCTTTACCAGGGCATCCTCAAGGTTCAAGATAACCTGGCCGCCTGGGTCTTTGTGACCGTCAACCAGGATTATTTTAACGAGTTGCCCAAAATCGGGACCTTCCGGGCCATGTATGTCCAACCCGGGGGAATCGGCAGCAGCCGCAATCCCCGCGAAATCACCAGCAAGTTAAATGACCAGGAATTCGCGGCCTTTGAAAAATACCGCTTCCCCTTTCCCTATTTCTATCAATTCTGGGACCTGGACCATATCCGCCAGGGCAAGGTGGCGCTCAAACACGACATGTTCTGGCTGATCAACGACATTTCCAAGGTCTATCAGAAGCTGAAGTCGTCCGACCCCGGTCGCACGCTTCAGGGGGAAATGCGCAGTCTGGAGAAGGAGATCGCCGCCGAGCCCCTGGCCAGCCGGCGCCAGCTCCTGGAAGACAAGCGGGTCGAGCTGCAGGATAAACTGCAGATGTTGCGACAAAGGGATACTCAGGCAGCCGCTTATCCCATTTCCAATCTCATCCGCTTCATGATCGGCCTATTCGGTTTTTTCATCATCATTTCGTTTTTCATCGGCTACCGGATGGTGCGGGTAATCACCCGTTCGGTCAACCAGCTCAGCCGCGGCACCGAACGCATCCGCAAGGGCGACTTCTCCTTTCGCGTTCGCATGAAGTCCCGCGACCAGATGAAATCCCTGGCCGATTCCTTCAACGAGATGGCCTCCGGCATTGACCGTCTGATGTCCGAAACCAAGGAGAAAGAGCGTCTGGAGGAGGAGCTGCGCATCGCCCGGGGCATCCAGCTGAAATTGCTTCCGCCCGAAGACTTCTCCAGCCCGGAATTTGAAGTGGCGGCGGTTAACATCCCGGCATTGGAGATCGCCGGCGACTATTTCGATTATTTTTACCGTCCGGGCGAATTCCTTTCCGTGCTGGTGGCCGATGTGGCCGGCAAGGGCGCTTCGGCGGCCTTTTACATGGCCGAGTTGAAAGGCATCATCAACTACCTGCAGAAGAAGGAGCGCTCCCCGGCCATGATTATCCGCGAATGCCACGGCAGCCTGAGCGGTTCGTTCGACCGGGTGACCTTCATCACCATGAACATCGCCCGCTTCAACATCCGGCAGCGGCGCCTGCTCTTCTCCCGTTCCGGCCACACGCCGGCGCTCTATTATGAGGCACGCAGCGGGCGCTGCCGGGAACTGACGCCGGCCGGCATGGCCATCGGCCTGAACCAGTTCAGCGCGGCAGCGGTCGAAGAAGTGGATCTGCCCTACGCCAGCGGCGACATCCTCTTTTTCTACTCCGACGGTCTGTCGGAGATCATGGATGAGGAGGGCCAGCAACTGGGCCATGAGCGCCTCCAGGAATTGCTCCAGTCCCATGCCGGGTTGTCGCCGGCCGAAATCCGCCAGAAAATTCTCGATTTCAGCATCGCCTTTGCCCAGTCGGAATCACCGGCCGACGATCTGACCTTTGTGCTGGTCAAGGTCCTATGAGCGAGGAGCTGGAAAAGAGGATCGGTTACAGCTTCAAGAACAAGGAGCTCCTCAACCAGGCGCTGACCCACAAATCGTTTAACGAAGGCGCCCCGGACCGCCAGCCGCACAATGAGAAGCTGGAATTTCTCGGCGATGCCGTCATCGGTCTGGTGATCACCGATTACCTTTTCCATCGGCTGGGGGAGCGCCAGGAGGGAGACCTGGCCAAAATCAAGGCCCACCTGGTTTCCAGCGATGTGCTGTTCAAGGTCGCCCGCACCATCGACTTGGGGAGCCACCTGCTCCTGGGCCGGGGCGAGGAGAAGAACCTCGGACGCGACAACAAAAAGATCGTTTCCTCCTGCTTCGAGGCCGTGGTGGGCGCCGTTTATCTGGATGCCAGCCTGAAGACCGCCGCCGGCCTGGTCATCCGCTTCTTTCAGGAATTCCTGGAGCAGCTGGTCGGCCAGGAGATCCGCATCAACGATTACAAATCCGAGCTGCAGGAATTGATCCAGAAACACCGCGGCGCGTTGCCCGCCTATCGCGTGCTCAGCGAGACGGGCAAGCCGCCCGATATCACGTTCCGGGTCGGCGTATTCCTGGACGGCGTGGAGATCGGCAGCGGCCAGGGCAAGAACCGCCGGGAAGCCGAGCAGCAGGCGGCGATGAATGCCCTGAAAAACATTGGCAATTTCATCCGCTTTGAAAAGCTCTCGGAGGTTTTTTTCCTCAAGAATGGGCAGGAATAGCGGTCGCCGCTGCCATTTGCAATAGCCTGATCCCGGTGATATGATAGAGTCATGATCCGCGTAATCCGCAGCGATGGCACCGAAATCATGTTGAATCCCGATTTAATCCAATCGCTGGATAATGACCGGGAGACCCTGATCACCCTGGTCAATGGCGAAACGCTGCGGGTGAAAAACCCGCTGATCGATATTGTGACCAAGATTCAGGCCCACCAGCTCGGCCTCGACAGCGAGCGCCAGGCCCACGAAAGGGAGGAGAAAGACCTCTCCGGCGGCCGGTGAAAGGGGAACACCGGCCCGGATCGGTCCGGCGGCAGTACCCGACAACCCCCGAGGAAATCGCGCATGAGTGACGGTCAAGCCCCCGCTTCTCTCTTTCACCCCGCCACAAAACTGTACCGTTACAGTCTGCTGTTGATCGTCAGCCTGCTCACCTTCGGCAGCTACTTCGCTTACGACAGCATCGGCGCCATCGCCAACATTCTCATCCGGGCGCTGAACTTGAAGCCCAGCACCATCGGCAGTCTTTACTCCGCCTATTCCTTTGCCGCCATCTTCATCGTCTTTTTTGGCGGCGTCATCACCGACCGGCTGGGAACGCGCAAGGCCAGCCTTCTTTTCTCCGTCCTGGTTTTTATCGGGGCGCTGGTCGTCGCCTTGGCCAAAACGACCTGGGTGCTGTTCGTGGGGCGCTTCATTTTCGGTGCCGGGGTCCGAATCCCTGGTGGTGGCGCAGCTGGCCATTCTGTCCAAGTGGTTCAAAGGCAAAGAGCTGGCGCTCTCTTTCGGCGTCTCGCTGACCATCAGCCGCCTGGGCACGCTGATCAGCTTCAATACCGAGGCGCAGATCTCTGAACACTACGACAAATTGGGGAAATTGGGCTACAAGTACGCGCTCTGGGCAGCGGCTTTGTTTTGCCTTTTTTCGCTGCTCATCAACCTGATCTACTGGCTGATGGATGCCCACGGCGACCGGAAACTGGAGCGCCGGGATGCGGCCAGCGTGGACAAAATCGTATTTTCAGACATCCGGTTTTTCAAGTCAACCTACTGGTATGTGACCCTGCTTTGCCTGACTTTCTATTCCGCCATTTTCCCTTTCACCGCCCTGGCTACCAATTTCTTTGCCGACAAGTGGCGGATTCCCGATGTGCAGGCGCAGGGCGGTGGCTTTCTGGAGCGCATCTCGCTGCTGTTCCGCGAGCCGAGCCGGATGACACTGTTGCTCCTGTTTTCTCTTTTCGCCGCGCTGGGCTTGCGGCTCATTGCCAGGCACAGGGGTGATTCCCGGTTGAACCGATCCCTCAGCGTTCTTTTTGCGGCGCTGGCCGTGCTGATCCTCATAATTCCCGGTTTTTCCGCCCTGCTGCACACCGCCCCCGGCATCACCAGCATCGTGATTTTCGCCTCCATGGTCTTTGCGCCCTTTGCCGGTGGTCTGGTGGACAAGATCGGCCGGCGCGCGTCGTTGATGATCGTCGGCTGTCTGATCCTGATTCCCTCCCACCTGTTGCTCGGCACCACCCGCATCTATCCCGCCTATCCCATGATCTTTCTGGGCATCGCGTTCATTCTGGTTCCGGCCGCCCTCTGGCCGTCGATCACCCTGTCGGTGCCCAAGGAGAAGGTGGGAACGGCCTTCGGCCTGACCACCATGATCCAGAACATCGGCCTGATGGTCTTTCCGGTGATCAATGGCGGCCTGCGCGATCTGACGCACACCTACACGGCTTCGCAAGTCGTGTTCTCCCTGCTGGGAGTGGCGGGGCTGGTTTTTGCCGTTTTGCTGCTGCGCTCCGACCGCAGGGGAGGGTCCGTTCTTGAGAAACCGTAAGCCATGAACGCGCAGCAGTTTCTCGCCTGGCTGGAAAAAAGTGGCTTCGATTTCTTCAGCGGCGTGCCCTGCTCGTACCTGGGCCCTTTTTGCCGCGCCCTGGAACCGCGCGCCAGCCACGTGCCGGCCCCGCGCGAGGATATTGCCCTGGGGCTGGCCGCCGGCGCCTATCTGGCCGGCAAGCTGCCGCTGGTTTATATGCAGAATTCGGGGCTGGGCTACTCGTTGGAGGTGCTCGCGTCCCTGCACCTGATCTACCGTCTACCGCTGCTGGTGCTGTTGAGTTACCGCGGTCCGGAGGATCAGGGCTGGGAAGAGCACCTGGTCATGGGCGAGCACACGCTGGAGATTCTGGATACGTTTGCTCTGCCCTATGCCCCGCTGGCTGAGCCCTTCACGGAAAAGGAATTGGCGAACATCAAGGAGCGCCTGCTCCGGGAGGAGAAGCCCTTTTTCCTGCTGGTCGGCAAGGGAGGGCTCTCGTGAACCGCTGGGAAGCCATCCGGGTGATCGTCAATAGCTTGCGCGGCGACGAGTGGCTGGTTCATGCCAACGGCGCCATCAGCCGCGAATCGTTTGCCTGTGCCGACCGCCTTGAGAATTTTTACCTGCTGGGTGCCATGGGCCTGGCCTCTTCGGTCGGTTTGGGGCTGGCGCTGAGCCAACCGCAGCGCCGGGTGCTGGTGCTCGACGGCGACGGCAACCTGCTGATGGGCCTGGGCAACCTGCCGCTGATCGGCGCCCGCCAGCCGCGTAACCTCAGCCATCTGGTCCTGGACAACCGTGTCTACGGCACCACGGGCAACCAGCCCACCCTGTCGGCGGAGATCTCCCTGGCCGAGGTGGCGCGCAGCTGCGGGTATCGAACCAGCGGAGTCGTGGAATCGGAAGCCGACCTGCGGGCGTGGTTAATAGAGATGGCCGCAGAACCGGGCCCCCATTTTTTGCAGGTGCGGGTGACCACGGCTGTGTCCGGCAATTACCCGCGCATACCTTATACCGCGCGGCAGATCAAGGAGAGATTTCTGGAAAGCCGGCGCTGAACGCCGTTATTTCTTTTGCGTGTTCGGTTTGGTCTGGGGAGCGGCGGCGGGCTTTTCAATGCCCAGCAGTTCCACCTCGAAGATCAGAGTGGAGCCGGGGCCGATCATGTTGCCCGCGGCCTGCGCACCGTAGGCCAGACTGGCGGGGATGGCGATCTCCCACTTGGAACCGACGCTCATCAGCTGCAGCGCTTCGATCCAGCCCTTGATCACTCCGTTCAGCTGGAACACGGCCGGCTGGTTGCGCTTGTAGGAACTGTCGAATTCCTGCCCGTTGATCAAGGTGCCGCGGTAGTGCACGCGGACGGTATCGGTCGCCTTGGGTTTGGGGCCGCTGCCGGGCTTGAGGACGCGGTACTGCAGCCCGCTGGCGGTCACCTGCACACCCGGTTTTTTGGAGTTTTCCTTCAGGAAAGCCTCTCCCGCCGCCTGGTTCTGTTCAGCCAGTTTCTGCTTCTGCTCCTGCTGACGTCGTCCCATGTCCTGCTGCAACTGGCTGAGGATCTGGGTCATCTCCTCCTGGTTGAGCAGGGACTGGCTGCCAGACAACGCGTCGCGAATCCCCTGGCTCAGGCCTTCGTGGGCCAGATCCAGAGAAGCCTTCTTCAGGTTGGTCCCGATATTGTATCCCAAAGAGTAACTGAGTTTCCCTTTGGGGGTGGCCATGATGTCCTGGCCGGTGGCGGACTTGTCTTTCTGACATCCAGGAAATGCCAGCAGCAGCGTGGCTGCAAACAAGAACCATCTGTTTTTCATGTGCGCTCCCTTGTGGTTTGCAGGGCCACTATAGCAGAACCTCGCTGGAAATGCAAATCGCGAGCAGACGTCGCCCGTGTCAGCGACGCCGGGACGGCCGCTTGGCTTGGTGTTCCCGCTTTTTCATGTATTCGGCGATCGGCAGACCGGCCACCGCCCAGTTCTCTCCGGGCACCTCCGAGATGATCACGCGCACGCGCTCGGCCGGCACAGCCAGCGTCTCGGTCAGGGCCTCGGTCACCTTCCGGACCAGGACCCGTTTCTTCGCCTTGCTTCTGCCCTCCAGCATATGGATCAGCACCACCGGCATGGTTTCGCTCCTGTTGGGGTAAATCATAAGGGCAGCGAAAAAAATGTCAATCCTCTATAATTGGAGTTCAGGAGATGCGATGCAGATTTTTGGAAAATCCCTTGCCCGAGGCAGCCGCGCTATCCGGCTAAAACAGGGGAGGCTCAATTACAACCTTGAATCCGGGGATCGGCTGCGCACCGTGTCCGGAATGGTGACAGGCCGGCCGGGTCGGTTCGAGGTTTTCCGGGCCCCGGCGCCGCAGCGGCTGCTGGTCAACAACTGGCAGTCCTGGGGACCGACGCTGGCCATGGGGCGGAACGAGCGGTTTGCCGACATCGCGAGGGTCTTTGCCAAGTACAGCCATTATGTGTTCACGCCCCTGCCGGAAACGTTTCAGACTTTCCTGGTTTCCGACTATTTCATTTCCGGCGAGAAGATGCTGGTTGGTTTCCTGAGTTCCGAGATTGCCCACCCCTTTTTCACGGTGGAGGGAGAAGAGCTGGTCAGGTACCTGGACTACTTTGACTCCTTTTTCGCCGATGCGGTTCCGCTGGAACCGCTGGTCATTCTCGAGGGGGAGGGGCCGGAAGAACTCCTGGAACGGTACGCCGCGCTGCTGCAGAGGCAATACCCGCGGGATTCATTTCCAGCCAATCCGGTGGGCTGGTGCAGCTGGTACCAGTATTTCACCCACCTGACCTGGGACGATCTCCGGCACAACCTGCGGCTGGCTCGCGAGCGGCATCCCTTCGACGTTTTTCAAATCGACGACGGTTACCAGGCGGACATCGGCGACTGGCTGACCCCCAGGCCCGGATTCCCCGCCCTGGCCGAAATGGCTTCCGTCATCCGCGCGCACGGGTTCCGGCCAGGCATCTGGACGGCCCCCTTCAGCGTATCCGAAACCGCGCCGCTTTTCGAAAACCACCCGGAATGGCTGGTGGCGGAAAACGGCCGGCCGAAGGTCTGTTACCGCAACTGGAACAAGAATATCTACGCACTCGACACCACCCATCCCCAGGCGCAGGAATGGCTGGCCGCCACGTTTCGGCAGTTGGCCGGCTCCGGATTTGATTATTTCAAAATCGATTTTCTTTTTGCGGCGGCCATGCCGGGACAGCGGTGCCAGGCGCTCACGCCGATTCAGGCTTTTCGCCAGGGTCTGGCGCTGATCCGCCGGGCGGCACCGGAGCGATTTGTCTTGGGCTGCGGCTCCCCCCTGCTCCCGGCCGCGGGACTGGTCGACGGCATGCGCATCAGCGAGGACGTGGCGACTTTCTGGGACTCCCGCCGTTCGCCCATCGGCGGGCCCAACACCTACTGGTCAATCAAGAACACCTTGAACCGTTACTTTTTCCACCGCGCCCTCTGGCTGAACGACCCCGACTGCCTGCTGCTGCGCGATAAAGATATCGAGATCGGGGCGGATGAACGGCGGCTCTACGCCCTGGTGGCCGGCATCCTGGACAACATGCTTCTGGAAAGCGACGACCTGGCGCTGGTGGATGCCCGCGGCAGAGCTTTATTCGAACAGGCGCTGAATCTGCGAGGTGGCCGCGTGCGGGTCAGAGGCGTTTTTGCCGACGACCTGTACCGCATCGAATCCCGCGGTTCCCCGTCCGGGGATCACGAACTTCTGGTCAATCTGGGTGAGCGGCCAGCAGGAGCTGCAAGGAAGGAGCCTGCCGGCCCGCAGTGCTCTGCTGGTCAAATAAGAAAGGTTCAGGGCTCTTTAACCGCCTGGACCCAGAAGAAGTCGATGCCGATCTCGGGTCTGACCAGCCCGGTCTGTGCACCCTCATAGCGCAGCGCCAATCGGTGTTTGCCGGGTTCCAGGTTTTGGGCCGCCGCGCAGTAGGTCTGCAGCAGCGTGCGCTGGGGCAGGTAGAGGTTGCAGGGGCCCGGGGCATCATCCAGAGGCAGGGGCCGGCTGTCCAGCAGTGCCGAGAATTTTCCCGAAAGGTCGTTGCGGGCTGCCGTGATGCAGATGCGGTAATTCCCCTGATGCTGCACCGGCAGGCGGAATTCCTTGGTCTCGCCGGTTTTGCCGGGATGCCAGACCAGGAGTTTGCCTCCTGCCCAGAGGTCGCCCTTGACCAGGACGGTGTGGCGCCGTCCGGCGATGATCTGCTCGGCCTGGTAAAAGAGGGCGTTGCGGGCAGCGCCGCGGGCGGCCGGTTGCCAATTGGCCGGCAAATGCAGCGGCCGCAGTTCCGATTCGCCCACAGGCGGGAGCTCTTCGACCAGCCCCGGTCGGCCGTAATGGTAGCCGATGCGGCCGTAGGAGAAGCCCGGCGTGGGTTCGTGGCTGAAGAGCTCCATGGCAAAGCGAATATGGCGGCGGAAGGGCAGCGGATCGAGCAGGTGCCAGCGGTAATCGGAGACGAAACCGCGGTTGGCCGGCCCGTCGTTGCGGGTCTGGCCGCAATAGGGGAAAGCGAAAATGTCGGTGGCCGACCAGGCGTAGTTGAAATAATCTTCCGATCCGGTGCCGAACAGGGCCGGTTTGGCAAAGTTGTCCAGAAACACCTTTTCGTCGCCTTCACCCCACCAGTTGCCCGCGGAACTCGGCACGGGGTTGGGATTGAGCAGGAAGATGGCCGTTCCCACGTACACACCCTGTCCGTCGGCGCTGAGAAAGGGCAGGTCGCGCACATCGCGGTTGGAGGCGACCAGGTCGTGGTCGACGCGCCAGCGCGCGTAAAAGTGCATGGAGTTGTCGTCTTCCCAGTCAAAAGGTTGGAAAAGGGCCGAACCGCTGACGGTCAGCTGCTGCGCACCCCGGTTTTCCAAGCGGATCTGGCATGAGGTCTTGAAAGGCATGACGAAACGGCAAACCATGGTGCCGTCTCCCTGCACCGAGAAGGGGACCGAGGCGTAGGGATTGATGCCCGGAGCCGATCCGAAAAAATCGCCCAGCGGCGCCTGAACCTGGGGAACGGGAAAATCATCCATGGTGATGGACAGCAGCGTCTGGCGCAGGGCCCGATCGCGGTCGGTCGCTTCCAGCTTCAGAACGAGCCGCTCCAGCGCCTGCGGGCCGCTGCGGCTCAATATCTCTTTCGTTTCCCCGGGCTTGAGGGTTTCCTGAAGCGAGACGGCGGGCGCGGTCGAGCGGTAGGGCCAGTTTCGGTCCGGATCGGCGAGAATCCGGGCCACCCGCTCGATGGTCTCATGCTGGCTGCGCAGGTCCTCTGCGGTGAAGGTGACCAGTGCGGTTCCCGGTTCGTAGAGTCTGAACTGCACGTGATAGAAATGGATATCCTGGAGCTTTCCGACCCAGACGAGGCGGCAGCGGCGGGCAAAGGGCACCGGGCAGTAGCAGGCGTTGCGCTGGTAAAAGGTGCCTTCCAGCAGTTTGCTGTCCAGCGCCGCCGCTTGCGGAAAGAGGCTGTAGAAGCGCAGGAAAAAATCCTCGGCCTTGCCGTCGTAGAGCGGTCTGGGATTCTCATCCAGGAAGAGGCGCACGGAACCGGAGATGGCCGCTGTCCAGAGCCGGACCATAGCGCCCGGACCGGGCACGTCCGCAATCAGATATTCGCCAATGCCTTGGCTGTCCGGTTCTTTCAGGACCTTTTCGAAGTTGGGCAGGGGTTCGCCTCCGAAACCGTCGTTATTGGCAAACCACCCCGGAGCACCGGGAGTCTGGCTGCGGCGGTCATAGGAAGAGAACTGCACGGTACGGAAGGCGGGGTTGGGATAATCGGTCAGATGGGCCAGGTCGATCATCTCTTCGACCAGGGTGCCGAGGGTGATGGCGGAGTGCTCTTTTTCGCCGCTCAGAATATCGAACTGGGCCTGCCAGCTGACTGTCCCGCTCTTTTCCGGCCAGAGAACAATTTCCAGCAGCTGCTGCCGGCGGACAATCTCTTTCACTGCCGCGCCCTGGCAGGAGACGTCGCGCAGTCGAAAGCCCTGCGGCTGGGTGATCCAGATGCGGTAGGGATCGCGGCCGGTCACCAGGCTGCTGCCCCTGAGCTGGTCCTTCTCCCAGCGGCAATCCTGCAGGTCATAACCGCCGCCGCTGACATGGCGGCCGGTGGCCACGACCTGGGGTTGGTCCTGCTCTTCGCGGATGATGAACAGCTGGCAGTTGAAGCGCGGATCCAGGGGGCCGGTCGCGAAACGGCCGCGAAAGCGGCCCAGCAGGCGCTGGGACCAGAATTCAAAGACCAGGTGGTTCTTTTCCGGGTCCAGCCCTAGGTCGGAGAAGGGGATGGTCTGCTCCGCGCCTCCGGTTCGGGCCAGGGCGATCCAGCTCTCGAAAGGCTTGTGCACCTCCAGCGCATAGAGGTGCACGGACGGGGTCAGGCCCGCATCAAACACCCGCGGCCCCGAACCGCTCACCTCGGCGTCCACCTGGCGCAGCTGGCTGAGGCGCGAGGGATCCAGGTCGTACACCTGACCGGGCAGGGTGCGCAGCACCGGCGCCGCCCGCTTGGCCGGCTCCACGGCCTCGCTCAGATAACGTTCGGGGCGGTCGGTGAGCATGAACAGCGAGCCGGTCAGGGAGGTGGCCGTGCAGGAACGGTACGCCTCCTCGTCGCTGAGCTCGATGTGGTCGGGGTCGTTCTGCCAGACCACGTTGTTCAGCGAGTTGAATTGGGATAACCCGGCCAGCGAGAAGCCGTCGGTGCCGGTGCGGCAGGCGTCGATCAGGCCGACCAGTTCCGGCCGGATGCCCCAGCAGGCGAGCAGGAAGGATTCCGGTCCGATTTCGGTGCGCACCGCCTGCACCAGGTTGCGGAACGCCTCCACCCGGTCCATGCCCCTGTTCTTGAAATAGTCGGCATGGGCGTTATAGCCTTCGTAGCGCAGGTGGCGCAGGGCGTCCAGCTTGAAGTATTGCCAGCCCTGATCGCGCAGTTCCCAGTAGAGCGGTTGAATCAGGGAGGCGATCGCCTGGCTGGAACTCCCGTCAATGGGGTAGCCGATCCAGTTGCCGCTGGCCGGCGTGCCGTCGGGGTTGCGGACAAACCATTGCGGGTGTTCCCGCACCGCCTCTTCTTCGTTAAAGGCCACGTTGGTCCAGATGCCGGGCTTGAGACCCTTCTTGCGGATGTAATCGGCCAGGTAGCTGAGGCCGCGGGGGAATTTTTCGTTGGTTTTCAGCCACAGTTGTGGCGAGCCGCTTCCGCGCTGGTAGCCGTCGTCGATCTGCAGGTAATCGTAACCGAAGGGCCGGAGCACTCGCGCCAGCACGTCGGCGGTCTGCACGATGTCCTCTTCGCGCACCTTGTCGAAAAAGGCGAACCAGGAGCACCAGCCCACGGCCGGCTTTTTGTCCAGCTTGTAGGTCCAGGGCTTGAAAAACGCCAGGCCCTTGTGTTTCTGGTAAAAGTGGGGCCGGAAGCGGATGACGATCTCGCGGCCGCTGGCCTGAACCTGGAACTCGCGGCTCTCGGCGCTCAGCTTCTCGGGCCTGACGGTGACCGCGGGCCCCTCGTCAATGGAGAGCAGCCAATCTTTCTGCCGGTCGTAGACCGCCCGATTGAGCCGGTTGAAGCCGATGCCGTAGGCGTGGCGCACCACCGCCAGCCCGCGCGAGCGGGGCTCCGCCTCGCAGGGGAAGGCCTGGCCGCTGGCCGTGATCAGGCCCTCCAGGGTAATCGCTTTGTCCGAGCTGAGCAACAGCACCTGGGTGATGCATTCGCCCTTGTTGTCGCTGAGCATGCGGTAGGTAAACTCCATGGAGTTGACCCGGGCCGCAAAGATCAGCTGTTCGCCGTAGGTGAATTCGATCGTGTTGCCGCTGACCTGGCACAGTGCGGGCTGGTTTGCCGGTGCAATATTTAATTGCTGAGAAAATACAGTAATAGGGAAAACAAAAAAAACCATTATTGCTGTATGCAACTTCATCCGCTTCATGGATCAAACTCCTTCGCTCAGATAATACTCAAGTCCGTAAAAAATTGCTATTGCCATTTTAAATAAACCTCTTTGAACGGTTGACTTTTTCAATCACTTAAATTAGTTTATTCTTCTAAGGAGGGTAAAATGGCAAATCCGGATTCCATTGTGCGCATGTTGGAGGAAGCCAAAGATCGACTCGGTCAGGTCATTGAAAGTACCGATTTCCCAAAACTACCAAAAGACACTCAGATAGAAATGGCCTATTCTCTCATCGCTCAGGGTATGTGCATATTGCAGGACGTGGTATCTCCAAGATGCAAATGTATCCATTGCTTGCCTTCAGTGGATCCGAGACAGATGATAAAGAAATAAACAAAATAGAATAATAAATTTATACTATTTAAGCTGCGAAAGCGATGAGATTGGAGAGTGTCACTTTTTGTGTCACCGATTCATGCAATTTTTCCTGTCATTACTGTTCGCAAAAGAAAGGCAAGCAAATCATTGATCCTGTATTAACCAGGCAGGCCATAGATTTTTTTTTACCTTTTCTTAAAAATTGTTCTTATGTCAATTTTTATGGCGGTGAGCCTTTACTGGCTTTTGATAGAATCCGCTATGCGGTTAACCACATAGAAAAGAAGAAAAAGGAACTGAAGAAAAAAATATTCTACTCAATAAGCACCAATGGCAGTCTATTAACGGATGATAAACTTCGGTTTCTTGATAAACATCGCTTCTCAATCTTGCTCAGTTTTGACGGTCTGGCTCAAGACATTACCAGAAAAAAGGGCAGTTTTAGGAAGTTGGTCTCAATAATTGGGAAGATTAAAAAATACGATAATTTGGATTGCCATGTCAACGCTGTTTTTACCTCTGACACGGTGGAGTTGATTTCCGCATCTTTAAAATTCCTGATGGATGCGGGAGTTCCTGATATTTTCTTTTCCCTTAGTACTTTACCACCCTGGAATGCAACATCCTTGAACGCATTGCGGAGCGAATTGGGAAATCTGAATCAATACGCTCTGGAATATTTCAAAAAAAATGGGGAATTGATAGTATCTTCGTACAGTTCTGAACCGAGCAGTGGGTTGTTCGGCTGTTTTGCCGGCAAGGATAGATTGGCGCTGACGCCCGAGGGCTTGGTGTGGGGGTGTCATGTTCTTGCCCAGCGATTCAAGGATGAAAAAACAAATGCGATATTTGAAAAATATTGTTTTGGAAAATTTGCTGATCTCAAAAGGAATTTTTCACGTTTGTACGAAAGAACTATTGTCCAGTATAAACACTTGAGTCAGAACCATTTTTATTCGAATAAAAAATCATGCTTGTTTTGTTCCAGTTTGTCTGTGTGCAGGATTTGTCCTTTTGAGGTCGCTAAAGCAACCGGTGAAATCGGAAAGATTCCAGACTGGATCTGTGAATGCAACCATATCCTTTATCAAGCGAGAAAAGATCTCAGGGAAAAACTCAATCAGCCGCTGAATTGATTTTATTTAATATCTGCAATTGTTTCAGAGCGTCTTCTTTTTCTTTGATATTCGGATCGCCTTTTTCCAACAATTTTATGAATTTTTTGAAATAATTGGTGGCTTCATTGTATAACTTCTTTTGTTGATATATTTTCCCGGCCCAGTAATAGCTTTTGGCATATATGTCGCCTGTATTTAAGCGGCCCCAATTCAGATTCATGATTTTCTCATATTCCTTCAGTGCCTGATCCCAATCGCCTTTTTGGTATTTTGTTGAAGCCAGGTCATCTAAAAAGAATGCATGCATATCATTACTATCTTTTTGTGAAGGAAGCAACGAAAATGCATTTTCAAATTTGATTATCGCTTGTTCATACTGATGTTTTAATTTATTTATCACCCCCTGAAGGTGATACAATTCTCTCAACCATTTTCTGCTGCCGCTCTTGTTCAACAGGTCACCGAGTCTGGATTCGATTTTTTGAGTTTCCGGCCAATTGCCTAGATTGGCTTGGGCAATTCCCTGCAAATGAAGAGCGATAAGTTGACCCTGCAAGAAATTGCTTGCTGCTATTTTTTTTTCAGCCGCCTGCGAATTTGAAAAAGCCTCAGCGAAACGGTGGCTCTGCAGATTAATGTATGCTTGAATTATTAGGAGATCGTATTCATCATACAGCCGGTTTTCCCTCTGAGCGATGGCAAGCCCCTGCTGTACCTCTTTCAGAGCTTCTTGATATTCACCTTGTTGAATGTAAAGATTTGTTTTTTCCATGCGGCCGCGAATTTGCGCATTGATATCTTTTTGTTCAATGAGGTTTTGATATTCATTCTCCGCCGCTTCCATTTTTCCCTGCAACTGATAAATATTCCCCAATAATTCGGTGTTGGTGTAATCGCCGGGTTCCAGATGAATGGCTTCTTTGGATTTTTCCAATGCATTTTCGAATTGGCCTTGGGCACAATATATTTGCGCTAATAATTGGTAATACTCATCCTTTTTTTCAAATAAATCCGGATTGTTTTGAATAATTTCTAAAGAATCAGCATACGAGTTCATTGAATTGTTAACTAATATGAGATTTTGTAACACATATTCTGCATGAGGATTGCTTTTAAACAGTTCTTTAAACAAGGAATACGCGCTGTCCCATTCCTCATTATTCCGATACAGAACTCCCAGCAGGATCTGGCCTTCTTCATCATGCGGGTATTGATTCAGCAGTTCCCGATATTTCGCAATTGCCTCCTCACATGAATTATGCAGATTCCAGGAGATATGGGCTTCTATAAGCAGCTTATCTCGCGAGGAAATGCGGCCCGATTGGGTTTTTAATAAATTGATTGTTTTTATTAGAAACTCATTCTCTTTTTCAGGGTAGCCCCAATAACTATAATTAATATATATTTTCCAATAAGCAAGCAGGAAATTCGGATCTATTTCTATCGCCCGATTGAATGCGTCAATGCTCTGGGCGTATTCCCGGCGGTTGAATAATTGTTCTCCGCGTATGTAAAAATCCCAGGCTTCGGGATAAGGCGTAGATATTTCTACGAATTTTTTCCCCTTATCCATGTCACGCTGCTTACGAGTTAATTTTAATGCCCGTTTAATTTCGTTCGTTAAATTTTCTATGATGTCGGGAAAACTTCCTTCTCCGCTTCCTTCTACTCTGGGTAAGTCAATCATTGTCTCTGAATTCATTTCTGTCAAATTTGTTTCAACATAAAGAGTGTTCTCTGATTTCAAGATCGAACCTTGCAATATGTGGTCGGCCGAGGCTTTGGTGGCAATTTTTTTTAGATCTGTTTTTGTATAACTTTCTTTATTTTGAAAATTAAATTTTTGTAATATATCAATCATCCTGTCGTCGTTAATAACTCTGATTAATCTGGATTGATTCAGATTGGCTATTAAGCCTCCAAGTAATGCCATTTTCCATTTGTCAAATTTGTTATCACCGGTTGCATTTTTGAATGAAAGCACTGCCAATGAAGGCAGGCGAGGAGGTCTGGTTAAAAAATAGGCCATTAAGATTATCAAAGACAATAGGAATATTGCTGTTGCCGATCTCCACGTAAAGATTAAATGTTTTTTCCCTATGATTGAGGCTTTGCCTGTTTTATTTTTTTTGACATGCAGTTCCTCAATTCTTTGAAGTTCATCAATGAGTTCGCTGACATTTTGAAAGCGTTTGGCGCGATCCTTAGCCAATGCTTTCTTAATTATTGGTTCGAATTCTTTGGGGATCTTCGGATTTAATGCGGCTACAGAATCCGGCTCTTCGTTGATGAGGGAATAGATGATGGCCTGGTCGTAGTCGCCGCGGAAGGGCGCCTGGCCGGTGGCCATCTCGTACATGACCACACCCAGGGACCAGATGTCGCTGCGCTGGTCCACCTCCTCGCCGCGTGCCTGCTCGGGCGACATGTGGGTCACCGTGCCCATGGCCAGCCTGGTCTGGGTGAGCTGGGTGCGGCCCTTGAGCTTGGCCAGACCGAAATCGAGGATTTTGGCCTCGCCGTGTCTGGTCAGGCAGACGTTGGCGCTCTTGATATCGCGATGAATGATGCCCGCCTCGTGGGCCCGGGCCAGACCGGAGGCGATTTGCAGGGAAATATCGAGTAATTCGGGGAATTCCAGGGGCCCCGGCTTGGCTCCGCCATAAATTCTGTCCTTCAGAGTCTGGCCTTCGTAAAAAGGCATGGCGATGAAGACCTGGCCGTCGGCGGTTTCATCGATCTCGTAGACGGTGCAGATGTTGGGATGGTCGAGCAGGGAAGTGGCCTCGGCTTCGCGCAGGAAACGGTGTTTGGCCTCGGGGTCTTTGGTCAATTCAGGAGGCAGGAATTTGAGCGCCACTTGCCGTTTCAGGCGGATGTCGCTGGCTTTGTAGACCACGCCCATGCCGCCCTCGCCGAGTTTTTCGATGATCTTGTAGTGCGAGACGATCTGGCCGATCATGCCGATTTTCTTTTCACATGAGGCGCGTTTTTTAGGTCTCTTAAAGATTGCGGCAGCCTTGCTGGCAGGCGTGCAGCAAAAGAGTTTGGCGGCGTTTGAGGTCTCTTAACATAACGGTTTTATGTATGTACCCCTTGACATGGGCCGGGGATGAGAAAAAAAAGAGGTGAAAGCTATACTATTCTGTGCTTCTGCTGCCCCTCTTTTCCCCTCGGGCATTACCCCTCCAAATTGTCTATACTGCAAGTCAAATGAAATTTCAAGAAAAAAAAATAATTTTAACGAATGTTTCTTTCTGCCTGAGGGCTGGTTCGACCGCGTGTTCAGGCCTGATTTCTGGCTTTTTCCACTGTTTTCCCCTTGAGCATGTGCAGCTGCCAGAGCTCGCGGGTGCTGGTGTGCAGGAAGGGGGCGAGAATGCGTTTGCCGATCTTGCCGATACTTTTTTCCAGATACTTCAGCTCGGCGAACTTCTCGCGCATCTCCGGTTCCGGCGGGATGGAGAACCCCTGTTCCTGCAACAGCAGCACGGTCTTGGCCTTGATCGACAGCTCGATGTAGATGCGCAGGTAGCAGAGCATGTCGGCCAGCACGGTATTGGGCAGGCGCACCTTGAGCGACTGCAGGTATTGGCCCAGCTTGGATTGCAGCACCGTGCCGGTGCGGATCATTTCCAGCAACTCGCTGTCGCTGCTGAACCCGACCTCCAGCCAATCGCGCAGCGACTGCTCGCTGCGGGCGAAAGAGAGCGTGATCATCAGGGGGAATACCACGATGACCAGCGCCACGATCAGCAGGGGATTCATGTGCGACACCAGCATGAAGCGGTTGTAGGAAGCGTGGAGGAGTATGGCGATCAGCAAGCCGGGCATAAAATAGCTGAAACGGTCCACGCCGCGGCGGTCGCTCAGGTTTTTGGCCACGATGGCCACGATCGCCGTGGCGCTGCCGTGCATGACCGCCGTGCCGAAACCGCGGATCACCCAGACGCCGATGTGCAGGCTGCCGGGGCTGAGGGCGGTGAGGTAGGAAATGTTTTCCAGCACGGCGAACCCGGCACCGGCGGCAAAAGCCAGGATCGCGCCATCGACCACGAAGCCGATTTGCTTCCGTTTCAGCAATATGAAAATGTAAAGCGCTTTGGCGATTTCTTCGACCGCGGGGGCGACAAAGAGTCTGATGTCGGCCAGGTCCACGTGCAGTTTTTTATTCAGCCAGATGTTGATCAGCCAGCAGATTCCGGCGGCCAGAACTCCGCTGCTCATGGATTCCAGCACCGCCAAAAACCGGAGCAGCCGGTAGTTGTCCAAGAAATAGAGAACCAGGGCGAAGAAGAGCACCGGTCCGAGACCGAGAGCGAGACGCAACCAGGGCATCATCAGTGAATTTTCAGCGAAACCATCCATTCGGTGGTTCTCGGCTGCTCCTTTTCCCAGGCCCAGGCGTATCCCAGCGAGAGGGTGAACTGGTAATTGGAGAGAGCGATCAGGCGGATGTCCAACTGGCCGCCCAAGTCCAGCAGCTGCCGATCGCCGGTGCCGTTGACGTTGGTGGCCAGGGCCGAGGAGAAGAGCGACAGCGAGGCCCAGTTGGCATAGAAGAAGGGAAATCCCAGCCGCTTGAAGACCAGCGGCGGCAGGTTCCATTCCAGGAGCGCCTTGGCATAATTCCAGCCGCCGACGGAGTTGATATCCACGCCCGGGAAGCTGTAGAAGTTGCGGTAGCGCCGCTGGGCCAGATGGTCGATCCAGGTATTGCCGAAACCGCCAAAATAGAAATTGGGGAAGGGATCCAGGGGGTTCTGGCGGTTGGCGAAGGAGCGGCCGAACGAACTCCGCAGCCAGATGGAAGAGTGGCGCAGCGGCAGGGGAAAACCCAGATCCAGGTTGGTGTAGAGCCGGGGATAGAGCCTCTCGTTGACATAGCTCGAGCTCAAATAGCTCTGCCACTGGAAGCCCTGCTCGTAGTCCACCGCTCCCAGCGAGGCGCGCTGGTACTTGTAGTTGTAATTCAGGGTTAGCGAAAAGAGCCGGTTGAAGCTGGCCAAGACGTTCTGGTAATCAGGCAACCGTTCCAGGTTGAAATAGCCGGCCAGAAGGACGCTGTAATCCATGGTGCGATTGGGCTCGTCGAAGATCAGGCTTTTCCTGTAGAGAAGCTCCAGCGCTTCTCCCTTGAAGCTGGTCTTGGTGTTGGTTTTGCTGGAGCCGAAGATATCGTAGAAATCGGCGTTATTGTGGCTGAGGGAGATTTTCCAGTCGGAGAAGGCGAGGTTCAGTTTCAGGTGCACCTTTTCCGAGTTTTTCAGGCTGGTGTCCGGTGAATAGGAGAGGGTCAGGTCGAGGTTGTTGAGTCCGACGGGGTCGGAGAGGTCCAGGCGCAGGCCATAGGCCAGGCTCTCTTTGTATCCTTCCACGATCGGGTAGAGCGAACGCAGCCCCAGATGCGAGAGCAGCGCATACCTGCCCTGGGCCACGATCAGTTTATTGATATCGACCGAAGAGGGCGGCGGCGCCTCCCAGCTCTTCAGCACCGGGTACTTGTTCACAATTTCTGTGCCCAGGAAAACAATGCTGCTGGCTTTGGGCTCCAGCTGGCTGGGAATGATCACCGGCAGCAAGCCAGTGGACGTATAGCGGAAGGCGAGCAGCGAATCGGGGCTCAGGGGCAGCGGCTTGAACAGGCCGGTGTCGCAGTTGCTGAGAATGCGGATCTCCTTGGTCTTCAGGTCGCAGCGGTAAATATTGGAGACTCCGGAATAATAGGAAGAGCCGTAGAGGGTGTTGCCGTCCTCGGCGAAGACGAAATTAGCCGGTGAGCTGTTTTCAAAATCGGAGAGCGCCTCGAAGCCGGCGTCACCGCCCAGCAGCTTCGATGTGTCCATCAGAATCAGGGACTGGCGGCCGTTGATTTCGGTCAGCGCGGCGACCAGGGACCGACCGTCCGGGGAGATATCGATATCGTAAATATCTTTGCCATAGGGCCAGGAATAAATCTGGTTCCATTCGCGGTAGGGGGAGGGGATGCGCACCAGGGTGGAGATGCCGTTGAAATGGCGGACGCCCCAAAGCGAGCGGTCGGCGGCATTGAAGACCAGGTCGCCGATGCGGGCGTCTTTGAGCAGCAGCCGCGTGCGGCCGGTCTTGATGTCCACCTGGTTCAGGTCGCGCCAGTCGTCGTTGTCGGTGGTGTAGAAGAGAATGCCGCGCGACCGGTCATAGGCCAGCGAGCTGACAAAGAACAAGTCGGGGACCCTTGATCGTGCAGATTTTCTTGCGCTGGCCGCTGTCGACGTCGATGGCGGCAATATGGGCGACCTGGCCGGGATAGTTGACGGCCACATAGATTTTCCGTGCTGCCGGGTCGTAGAAGGCCCGCGAGGTGTAGCCCAGGGCCTGGCGACCGACGGCCTTGAAGGGGGTGAACGGGTTGCGGCCGAGACGCTCCAGGTTCGCCTGCTGGAAACCCCTTTCCCACTGGATCCAATCCGCCCAAGCCCGGCTGAGTGGCCGGCCAAAGACGTGCCGGAATTGGGTGGCGAAGTAGGCGCTGCTGCCTTTGCTGCGGGCGACCCACTGGATCAGCTTTTCCGGGCCATGCTGCAGCGCCAGGTAGCAGAAGAAGCGGCCACCGTACAGATAGGCGTTGACGCCCACCTGGAAGTTGATGCGGGTCCCCGCCGACTCCAGGCCCAGCAGGTCGAAAATTTCGGCCCGCTCCTGCACCAGGGCGCGGAAGGCCATCTCGTCATAGGCGCCCTGGGCGCGGCCCAGGCCGCCGGCCCTCCAGGTTTCCATGAAGATGGCGATGCCTTCCTGGAACCAGCGCGGCGTGTAGTCGCGGGGAGTGGTCAGGTAACTGTACAGCAGGGAAAGCGGGTTGTCGGCAGTGGCCAGCACCTTGCCCGAAAAGAGGATGCGGAAGAAGCGGTCGGCCGGAGCGGCCTGGTCTCCGGTGATCAGGTGCACCAGCTCATGGTGCATCATCCAGTTCATGCGCTCGTTACCGTTGATGATGTCCATGACGTAATTCAGCGGCGCGATGCCGATAAAGATGCGGTTGTTGGGAATGGCGGACGTGCCGCCGTTGCCGTAGTCGCCGAAATCGTGGAGAAAAACGGTGGTCTTTTCCCGGGACTGGTAGCCGAAGGTCTGGCGATGAAGCGTTATAGCGTTTTCAAAGCACTGGGCTACATAGGGCGCAATAAACGAATGGATGCCGCCAAAGTAGATTAGACGCAGGTCCTTGGTCTCCAGCCGCTCCAGCGCCGCCCCCAGGTTGAGCGCTCCCGCCAGCAACAACAAAAGAAAGGCGCTGACCCATCTGTGAACGATCCCGCACTTGCTTTGGCCATAAGTTCTGCGCATGCTCACGTATTCCCCCTTCTTTACGACAAAATAGGGATCGGGTGTGTTTCCCTGGGTTGGAGAGAAAACACACCCGATCCCAAAATTGAACTAGAACGAAGAGCTTAGTGAATCTGCTTCGCTCCTATTTTCTGCCTTCCCTGTGCGAACCCATCGCCTGGGCGAACCGCGTATCGGCAAGCATGTTGGCGAATTTCGGATTGGTCGTCAGCAGGTTGGCGAAGTTCTGGTTGGCCAGCAGCGCCACCAGGCCGCCGTTACCCATCAGGGCCGCAAAGTGCGGCGAGGTCATCAGGTTGGCAAAGGTCTTGTTGCCGAGAAGCGCGGCCAATCCCGGTTTGGCCAGCAGGGCCGCGTAGTGGGGGTGAGTCACCAAGGCGCAGAAGTGCGGGTTGCCCATCAGATTGGCGAAGTGCTGATCCGCCATCAGTCCGGCAAAGCCTTCGTGGCTCCTTAGGTTGGCGAATTTCTGGCTGGCTGTCAGCTTGGCATAGTTATCGTGGCCGTGGTTGATCATTGCGGCGAACGCTTCGTCGTTGACCAGCTGGGCGAAGTTGCGGTCAGCCACCAGTGCGCTGAACGCTTTGTTGCCCAGCAGTGCGGTGTAGCGGGGATTGCCCACCAGGTTGGTAAAAGCCTTGTCGGAAATCAATTGGGCGAAATGCGGATTGCCCACCAGGTCGGCAAAGTGCGGGCTGCTCAGCAGGTTCGCGAAGTGCGCGCTGCCCACCAGGCTGGCGAAGCGGTTGTCGGCCAGCAACGACGCGTAGTGTTCACTGGTCATCATGGCGGCGAAGTGCTCATCCGCCTTTAGCGCGGCATAGCGCGGATCGGCCAGCAGTTGGGCGAATGCCGGGTGAGCCACAAGATTGGCGAACTTGCCGCCGGCCATCAGTGCTACGAAACGCTGGTCTTTGATCAGCGCCGCGTAGCGATCGTCGGCAAGCAGCGGCGCGTAGCGGGAATTGCCCCAGCGCTGGCGGAAATACTGACCGAACATCATGGCGGCGAACCGTTCGTTGCCGAGCAACGCGGCAAAGTGCTCGTTGCCCGTCAGGGCGGCAAAGCTCTTGTTGCCGAGCAACGCGGCAAACGCCTCGTTGTTCAGCAGCTTGGCCACGCTCTCTTTGCGCAGCAGTTGGGCGAAGTGCTCGTTGGCCATCAGCGCCATGAAGTGCTCATTGGATTTCAGCGCAGCAAAGCGTGGATTGCCGAACAACTGAGCGAAGCGCTTGTCACCCATTAGTGCGGTAAACTTCTGGCTGTTGACCAGGGCGGCGAATTTCTCGTCTCCCACGAGGGCGGCGAATTGCCCGTTGCCCAGCATGGCGGCAAACGCCGGGTTGGACAACAGGGCGGCGAACTGCTTGTCGCCCAGGAGCGCGGCGAACTTCTCATCGCCCAGCAGGGCGGCAAAATGAGGATCGCCGACCAGGGCGGCAAAGGCCGGCTGGGCCAGCAGCGCCCGGAAGTTTTCGTTGTGCAGGGCGTTCTGGAAGTCCTGGTTCTGAATCAGGCTTAACACCTGGTCGTTTTGCAGCGCGGCTTGAATGTCGGCATCGCTGAGCACGACGTTCGCTTCGGTCATCTGTTCCGTGCTGTACTTCTCGGCTTTCTCGACACCGCCGATGGTGCCGGCCGTTTGCTGGGTTTCTTTCGATCCGGGCCAGGGGAAGACGAAGGCGAAGTAAATTATCACCGCCAACGCCACCACGATACCACCGGCGAGCCAGATCGTCTTTCTTTTTGGACCATGGGTCCCTCCTTGTTTAATTTATTTTGATAATACTTTTTTAGTTGGCTTTCAATCTTCATCGCCCACTCCTTTCACGCTTAAATAGACGACCGGCAACGAAAAAGGTCGCCGGCTTATTAGCGGTTTAATTCTTTTTTGAGCCTGTTCTTGATGTCGTGGATTTTCGCCTTGACCGTGTTGGCGTTCAGGCTGACGATGCGGCCGATCTCCCGGTATTTGATGTTTTCGTAAAAGCGCAGGTAAGAAATTTCCTGGTCCACGGGGTCCAGGCAGCGGAGGGCGCGGTCAATGCGGCTGAACAGCTCGTCCCTCATGGAAATGGTCTCCGGATTGTTCGTCTGGCCGACCCGGTCCAGGTCGCTGCCCGGTGTGAGCTGGAACCGTTCGTTCATGCTCTTGACGAAATCGAGGCAATGGTTGCGGACGATGGTGTAGATCCAGGCCTTGAATGAGTTGAGCGGGTTGAAGGTGTGCAGGTTGTTGTAGATTTTCAGCATCACCTCTTGCAGGATGTCATTAAAGCTGGCGTGGCGGTAGGGGATGACGCTGGTGATGTAGTAAGCGATGCGGCGGCGGTAGTTTTTCCAGATATAGTCGTAGAGCTGCTTTTTCTCTTTTTCCCCGAAAGAGGATTTGATGAAAACGTAGAACTGTTCGACAATCTGGCTCATCCGTCCGGATTCCGTCCGCTCCAATGATTCATCTGCCCCTCTGCGCTCTTCCTGTTTTTTCAATATACCCCGTGCCGAATCAGATGTCAAGTCACTGCCGGCAATATTACGCGAGCCGTTCGCGAATAACGACGCAGCAAAAAAAATGGATTTTTGCTATAATGAACCCTCCATGGTAATCAACGGATTGGATTCATGGCGTTGACGCTGAAGCTGAAAAACCGGCTGGAGGCACTTTCCTCGCTGCAGCACTTCCTGGAGGGTGTCGCCGCCGACCGGGGCCTCAGGGGCGACACCCTTTTCAAGGTCAATCTGGCCTTGGAGGAGATCTTCACCAACATCGTCCGCTACGGCTACGCGGACAGCCGCGAGCATGAAATCGTTATTGGGGTGGATGTCCGGGCGGGAACGGTGGTGGTCACCGTGGAGGACGACGGCCGCGAGTTTGACCCTCTGCAAACGCCGGAGGTGGATGTGGCAGCCCCCCTCGAGGCGAGGCCGGTCGGCGGGCTGGGGATCCATTTGGTCCGGCATCTGTTGGATGGCGTGCGCTACGAACGGCGCGATGGCCGCAACCGGCTGACCTTAATTAAGAAAATGCCAACCCAGGAGAACTGAGCATGGAAATTCGGGAAAACAAGAAGGGCCAGGTGATGGTCGTGGAACTGCAGGGGCGGGTCGATTCGCTGCATGCCGAGGAGTTGAAAACGCGCCTGATCGAGATCAGCGACAGCGAAAAACAGATCCTGGTCGATTGCCACCAGCTGGAATACATCAGCAGTGCCGGCCTGGGGGTCTTTCTGCTCATGCTCAAGACTCAGAGCAACGCCGGCGGCCGTTTCTCGCTCTGCTGCCTGAGCGACCGCATCCGCGAGGTGTTTGCCATCTCCGGATTTGACCGCATCTTTACCGTCTTTCCTTCCCAGGAGGAGGCGCTGAAAGGGGATTCGCCGCTTCAGGGTAAGCCGGTCCGCTGATCATCCTTTCGGCAGCGAAGTCCTAGCATTAGTGGGCTATTGGACGACCGATCATTTTTCGCGGCGAATGGCCACCAGTGTCATGTCGTCGAATTGCGGTACTTTGCCGCTGTAGTGCTGCACCGCCCGCATAATCGTGTCGAGCAGCTTGGCGGCGGGTGCCTGGCGGTTCTCCAAGGCGATGTCCAGTAACCGCTGCTCGCCGAACTCGTTGCCCGCACTGTCCAGGGCTTCGCTGATGCCGTCGGAGTAAAGCAGCAGCAGGTCCTGCGGTTTCAGACTGACGCTCTGCTCGGCGAAGTCGAAGAGTTCCAGGCAGCCGAGCACAATGCCCCCCGTGTCCAGCAGCCGGGGTTTTTTGTCGCCGGAGATGAGGAAGGGGTAATTGTGGCCGGCGTTGCAGAAGCAGATGCGGTGCGCGACGGGGTCGAGGATGCCGTAGAAGAGCGAGGCGAATTTCTCCGAGCCGGTGCTGTGGTAGAGCAGGCGATTGGCCCGGTGCACGCAATCGCTACAGCTGGCCTGCAGCAGCGACTGGCCACGCACGGCCGCCTGCAGGTGCGACATGAGCAGTGCCGCCGGCATGCCCTTGCCGGAGACGTCGCCGATGCAGAAGGCCAGGCGGTGGTCGTTGACATGGATGAAGTCGAAGTAGTCGCCGCCCACTTCCTTGGCCGGCAGGCTGCGGCCGTCGATGTCGTAACCCGGCACGCGTGGGGGCACGGCGGGAAGCAACTGGATCTGAATGTCGTGAGCCAGGCGCAGCTCCTCCTGGATGCGGATAAGCTTCTGTTCCTTTTCCAGCAGCCGGGCGTTTTCGATGACCTGGGACGACTGGCTGGCGACGATGGCCAGCAGCCGCTGGTCGGCGTCGTTGAAGCCCTCGGCCGACTTCTTGTTGATCACGGTGATCAGGCCCGTCATCTGGCCCTTCAGCAGCAGGGGCACGGCCAGCAGCGAACGGAGAGAGGCGGCCTCGTTGGCGGCCGCCTGGCGGAAGCGCTCGTCGCTCTGGAAATTGCTGATCAGCAGGAGCGCCTTGTTTTTCAGCATCCAGCCGGTCAGCTGGTCGTCGAGGCGGTAAGGGAGACGGTTGGTGGTGGTCGCCCCCTTGCGCACCATGGTCTGAAAGGGTTTCTCCTTATCCTCGTCGAGCAGCAGGATGGCACCTTGCTCGACCTGGAAAAATTTGAGGCATTTCTGGACGATCAGATCCATGATGCGCTCCAGTGACAGCGTCGAATTGATGGCCGTGGCAATCTCGTTGAGGATGGCGAGTTCTTCCAGGGCTCGGCGCTGGCGCAGATTTTCGCTCTGCAACCGCTTGATTTCTCCGTTTTTCTCGTCTTGAGTCATCAAACACTCCCCACCGCCGCTCCTTTATGGCGCGATGGTGTTACCCCGTCATGTCGCGATTTGATTATAGAAAAATTAAAAAAAATTGCAACTCTTTTCCCTTTGTGTTAAAAAGGCGCCGGGATTCCCGGGGTCCAAACCGTTGGGAGGTGTGATGAAACGGAGAACGTTTCTGCAAGCTGCCGGAATGGCCGTCACCTCTTCGGTCGTCATCCGTTCCAGCGATCAGAAAAAACACGAGATCAAGAGAAGCAGCGCGCCCCTGCCGCGACGGCTGTACAAGCCGGGGGTCGAACTCTCCTGCGCCGGCCTGGGGGGCATGACCCTGCTGGGCATGACCGAGGCCAACGTCAAGGCTCTGGTCAACGAGGCGCTGGCGCGCGGGGTGAACTATTTTGACGTATCCCCCTCCTACGGAAACGGCGAAGCCGAAATGAAGATGGGCAAGGCCGTTGAGCCGCTGCGCCCGAATATTTTCTTGGCCGGCAAGACCCTGCAGCGCAGTGGAGAGGGCGCGCAACGGGAGCTGGAAGAATCCCTGCGCCGCCTGCGCACCGATCATTTCGACCTTTACCAGCTGCATGCTGTTAGCCGCCCCGAGGATGTGGAACAGGTGTTGGCCGCGGGAGGCGCCCTGGAGGCTCTGATCCAGGCGCGCGAAAAGGGGCAGGTACGTTTTTTGGGATTTTCCGCCCACGCGGAAGAGGCGGCGCTGCAGCTGCTGGAGCGCTTCCCCTTTGATTCGGTGCTTTTCCCCATCAATCTCTTCTGTTTCAGGCGGGGCAAGTTCGGACCGCGGCTGGCGGCCAAAGCCAAAGAGAAGGGGGTGACGCTGCTGGCCCTGAAAGCGCTCGCTTTCCGGCCCTGGTACACAGGCGATGCCCGCCTCTATCCCAACTGCTGGTACAAGCCCATCGACGATCCGGCCATGGCGTTGAAAGCGTTGCGCTTCACCCTTTCCCAGGGAGTGACCGCGCTGATCCCCCCCGGCGATCAGCAGCTTTTTCGGCTGGCTCTGGATCTGCTCCCCGATGCGCCGCCCATGGAGGAAGCCGAACAGAACATCCTCTTTCAGGGCATCGGCGCCATCACGCCGATCTTTAAAAATCCTGAAGTAAAATAAACACCTCTACCCCGGGATTCCCTTTGATCCTTTCAGTGGCAGCGCTTACCCGCTGCTTGAAAAACCTCCGCCCCCCGATGCCGCGAATGAGCGCGGCGAAAATTGTGCTTGTTAAATTTTGTTCTTTAACTTTTTGCCGGCGAGAAACTTGACGACTTTCTTGGCCGGAATCCTCATCTCGGCGCCGGTCTGGGGGTTGCGGCCGAGGCGGGCCTTCCGGTCCAGAACCTTGAAGGTCCCGAAACCGACCAGGGTCAGCTTGTCCCTCTTCTTCAGGGTGGAGCGTACGGCTTCCTGAAAACAATCGATGGCCTGCGCGGCTTGAGTCTTGGTCAGTTTGACATCCTTGGCAAGTTTGTCGATCAATTCGGCTTTGTTCATGCATCCTCCTTGTAAGCGATTATACCCATCTCTTATACTCGCTTGTCAAGCGTTTGGCAATGTCAAGAGGCACGTCGGCGGCTTTGCTTTTTTAATCCGAGCTGAATTATAATCGAGCCATGGATTCGCCCTCATTGCTGAAATATTTTCAGGAGCGGCGCGAGGAGTACGCTCAAATTGTGACCAAAATGGTTTACTTTCAAACCTATTCGGGCGAGAAAGAGAATATCAACCGCTTCCTGGATTATCTGCAGAAACTCTTTTCTCCGCTCCGGCCTCAAGTCTTGCGGCTGGAGAAGGAGAAAGGCGATATCCTGGTCCTGACTTTTTTTGCGGAACACCCCGAATATATCGTTTTTCTCGGCCACGCCGACACCGTGAACGTCAGCGCCGGCCCGCCTGTGGCGCGCCGGGAGGGAAACAGGCTTTTCGGCAACGGCAGTTACGATATGAAGGGCGGGATCGCTCTCTTTTATTTTGCCCTGCAGGCCAGCGCGAAATTCCATCCTGACCTGGGCCGGTCGGTCAAGCTCGTGCTGGTGCCCGATGAGGAGACCGGCAGCCAGACCTCGTCGGCCCCGCTGCTCGAGATCTGCGGCAGGGCCACCGCGGTGCTGCTGGCCGAACCGCCGGCAGCCGACGGCGGCGTCAAGCTGCGGCGCAAAGCCATCGCCGAGATCCGTGCGGATCTGGCGGGGCGCGCCGCGCACAGTGGCCTGGCGCCGGAGCAGGGCCGCGACGCCAATCGCGCCCTGGCCCGGCTGATCGCTCTCATTGATGAGCGGATCAAACCCTTCCCGGAAATGACCTTCAATCCCGGGGTGATTGCCGGCGGCAGCCAGACCAACATGGTGTCGGCCGCCAGTCGACTGCAGGGCGAGATTCGCACCTTCGCCAACAGCGACTTGGAAAAGGTCCTGGCCGAGCTGGAAACGATCGGCGACATCGACGGCGTACAGGTGCGCTTCACCAACTGCCTCCAGCACCCGGCCCTGGAGGCCAGCGAGCGCAACCGCCGGCTGTACGAGCGGGCGGCGCGGATCATGGCCGAGGTTTCCTACCCGCTGACTTCCTGTTCCAGCGGCGGTGCCTCCGACGGCTCCTCCCTGTCGGCAGCCGGTATTCCGGTTCTGGACGGCATCGGCATCCGCGGCGAGGGTGCGCACGCCGCGCATGAACATGTTGATCTTGACGATTTTCCTTTCCGGGCGTTGCTGCTCACCCGGCTGGTGGAGGAAATCTGATGGCCATCCGCATCGAACGCCTCACGCGCATGGAGGACTTCAAGGAACTGCCCGCCATCCAGCAGAGCGCCTGGGGTTTTTCCGAGCTGGACCTGGAGCCGCACCAGCTGATGACGCGGGTGCAGAAGTACGGCGGGCTGGTCATGGGCCTGTTCGTCGACGGCCGGCTGGTCGGCTTCTCCTATGCCCTGATCGGCAAGTGGCAGGGCGAATATTTCATGTATTCGCACATGGCGGCCGTGCGGCGCGAGCATCAGCGCCGGGGTTACGGTTTCCTGATCAAGAAGGCCCAGCGCGACGAGGTGCTGAACATGGGCTACCGCGTCATCCGCTGGAACTACGATCCCCTCGAGGCCACCAACTCCTTCTTCAACGTCCACCGCCTGGGCGTGGTGGTCCGGGAATACGAGCGCGACATATACGGCCACGGCGAGAGCGGCCTGCACCAGGGGCTGCCCACCGACCGGCTGATCGCCACCTGGGAGCTGGACTCGGAGCGGGTACGCCAGTGCCTGGAGCAGAAGCGGCCGCCGCTCGTCGTTGATCCGGCCCTCGTCCGGCCCGACGAGATAACCGGCGCCACGCCGGTCTATATCGAAATTCCCCGCGACGTGCGCGGGCTCAAGCAGCACTCCCTGGCGGAGGCCGAGGCGTGGCGGTTGCGCACGCGCGCTCTCTTTGAAGAGGCGTTCGCCCGCGCTTACGAGGCGCGCGAGGTCGTGTTCTCGCCCGACGACCGGCGCCTGTTCTACCGCCTGGACAAACCCTGAACGCTTTGCGGCTTCGTTTCCCGCCGGGTAATCAGCCCCAATCGCTCGAGGGCGCGAACTCCCTCTTGCCAGGGCCCGGCCGCGCCCCAGATGTAGTAGGAAAAGTACATGGTGCTGCGTTGAAAAATAGGTACCCAGGGCTGGAATTCGGCGTAGTAATGGTGGGATTCGGGATTGGACGGGATGGTTCATCCACAGGTGCAGGAACAGCGGCTCGCTGACCGGGAAAGCGCCGACAAATGACACATCCTTCTGGCTGTCGTAACCGGCGTTCCAGCCTTCGGCCAGCTGGATGGCGCGGCCGTAATACTCGTCAGGCCGCATGCGGAACTCTTTGATCCCGTCGGCTGCGGGAATAAAAAACGCATCCTCGGTCCAGTGCCGGTCACCCAGCTCCAGGATCGGTTGCGGCCCGATCAGGTTGGCCTCGGGATTTCGGAAGGTCAGGGCAAAGCGCACCTCCAGCAGGGGGGAATCGCCGTACAGGGTGAACGTCTTTTCCAGCCGGTTGCCGTAATAATCGGCACTCATGCGCACGCTCACAGCGGCGCCCTCCTTTTTCAGCACTTCGGCGTCGTAGACGCGGTGCGTTTCCATGCTGGCCTGGCCCAGGAAATCCTCAAAACCGCCGTAGGGATAGAAGCCGCGCTTGCGGAAGGGGGCGCGGTCCGTGTCTTCTTTCTCGGGCCAGAGCTTGAAGAAGATGTTGTCGTTCCGCTCCTTGACGATGTATTCGATGACCCGCGCGCCCGTGCGCAGCAGCGTCACCCGCACCTGGTTGTTCTCCATGCGGTACTCGTTGATGCCGTCGTGGTTCAGGTCGACCTCGTAGAGCTTCGGCGTTCCCGACGGCTCGCCCACACCCAGCTGGCTGACCTGCTCCACCCCGAGGGCCTGCACCCGGATGCGGTAGTGCCCGGGTGAAAGTTTCAAGTCGAAGGAGAGGGTGGCGAAGGAACCGGGTTCGATGCGGGCTTCCCTGAATATCCGAATGATGGAGTGATCAGGCCTTTGGCGGGGGGAAACCTGCAGTTCCACGGGGACACGGCTGTCTGCTGAAAAATTGTGGACCGTGACCGGGTAGGTGAGCCGGGGCGCCTGAGCGAAGAGAAGCGGTTGGACCGAGATGGCCCGCGGCAGCTGCAGCACGGTCAGTGCCCGCTTGCTTCGGCCTTGCCAGTGGAAGGCAGCCCCCACGGGGTTGTCTCTGCCCATCGCCGCTGCGCTGGGAAGGAGAGGGAAGCGGAGTGTGCATGTGGCTCCGGCCGGCAAAGTGACGGCGGTGACCAGGGCAGCGCGAACGGTCAGTTCGGGCGGCAGGGCCAGGTTCAGGGTCCCGGAAACCGGCCGGGCCGAAACATTTGTCAGGGTAAGCGATAAATCGTTCCCGGTTGTTTCAGCCGCGAACTGGACTTGATCGCCATAATATTCTTCGAGAAAGACGCGGTCCAGCAATAGCATCTGCAGGGCCTGGCGCAGAGGCTTCGGCCCCATCATCTGTCCGCGCTCCAGCACGGCCACGTTGCGGCGGTTCAGCATGGCGCTGTAGAGCTGATCCCGGCTCAACGGCGTCCCCTTGTCAACGAACAACACCATGCAGGGAGGCACGTTCTCTTTTATCTCGCCGCAGGTGATGATGAACGGGGTGTTCTCCTCGTCGACCTGTTCCTTGTTTCCCGCGCCGCCGATCACCCCGTCGTAGCGATAGCGGTCCAACCCCTCCCCGTAGACGGGCCGGAACACGTAGCCGCCCCGCTCGTGAGCGAAGCGGATCCACTCATCCTCGCCGGCGATATCCTGGGGCTGGAAACCGTCGTAGCTGCGGCAGCCATAGAGCAACGAACCCAGGCTGCGGGTGGCCTTGCCGCTGCCCACGTCGGCCACGAAGGGAATCTTGTCAAAACCCACCTTAGCCAGCCACTCTTTCAGGTCCTGCTGCAGCATGAAGTCCATGTAGCCACTGAAGAGGATCCAGTCGTTGCCCTGGTTGAGCGACTGGCCGATGACCTGCAGGGGGTGCCCCGGCCAGCAGGTGACGCTGTAGTGACGGGTACCGATCCCCGGCCAGCCGCGGTGCAGGTCGTAGCGCTGGATCGCAGCCAGAGTACCATTGATCAGAGTCCGGACCGCATCCAGGCGTTCCGCAACGGGGGAGCAGACCGCGAAGAGCTTGGCCGACCCATTCTCCAGGAGAAAGGCGTGCACCGGCCGATACTGGTCGCTGCGGTACTGGTTGCTTTTCAAAATTTCCCGCCAGGGGTCCCCGCCGGGAAGCTTGGCTTCCAGCATTTTACCGAGTGGGCTTCCCGAATCGGCATACACCAGCCAGTTGCCCCGGCCCAGGGATTTTCCCAGGATTTCGGCGGTGGGCCGCTCCAGGATGCCGAATGGTTCGGCGATCAGCCCGGCCAGGAATCCCTCCTCCATCCAGAAACCGGTAACACCCATCTCCTCAGCCAGGTCGAGCTTGTTCTGCACGATATCCAGCTCCCGGCAGCGGTGCTCCCATCTGGAAGAGGTTGCCGTAGCGCACCCATTGCCAGTAGTCGTTGGTCCAGTAATTCAGGTAACCGTTGAACTGGCCGTTGATCGCAATCGTGTTCTTCAGCGGTTCGAGGGAGCCCCGCAATCGCCAATCCTTTAGATCGAGTTCCGGGTCGCTGGCGCTGTAACCCCAAACGGAGAGAGAGGCCAATACCAGAAGTATGGAAAGCAGCGGAACCAACCATTTCCTCTTCACGTCCATGATGACGCCTCCATGATTCCAAGTATAAAAAAACCCAGGACTATTTTTAATTCACCCGAGCCGGATTGGCAATACCCGGATCAAATCAAAGCGCCGGGCGGGTATTTCCAAAGGATGAGCGAGTCGATATATTCCTTGTCGCTGCGGAAGAATGGGATCAGCAGCAGCGAGGCAAGCCCGGGCTCCAGACGGATCTCGGTTTTTTCTACCGAGCGGCTCAAGGAACGCTCTTTGAAAAAATAGACGAGCGGATAGGCCAGCGCATCTTTCAGGCCGCGGTCGGCCGGGAAGATAACGTAATCGCGTTTGTGTTCCATTTCCACCTGGATTTTTTTCTGGGTGTAAAAAAAGCCGATGTCCCCGAAGTAATTGATGTTTTTGATGAAGAAGGCCGGCACAAAGGAGATGCGCACGCCGCTCTCCTTTTCCTGCGTCGCCGGCTCGGTCAACGCATAGGGAATTTCAATTCTCCAGAAAGGGAAGTAGCGCCCAGCCAATTTCATTTCGTTCCCGGCTTTCGCGTAAGCCAGCGGATACTCCTGCAGGCGGTTTTCCTCCCGCTCCACGTCCCAGCCGCGGTCGCAGCTGCGGCAGAAAAAGAGGTGGCTGTTGTTTTCGCCCAGCAGCGGCGTTCCGCAGTGGGGGCATTTTAAACTGATCAGTTCGCTCATTTTTTTTTATAGCGGATGCCGAAGAAGCGGGCCACGCCTTCCAGCAAGCGGTAAAAGTGGGCGAGCAGCGAGTTTTCGCCGTATTGGATGGGGAAGGTGTCGGTGAGCAGCGGCCCTTTTTCGATCATTTCCTGAAAGGCGAACAGCTGCCAGAAATAGGGGAGCAGAAACAGCGTCAGGCCGATGGCGGCAGCCAGAAAGAGGCCGGAGATGACCGTCGAGCTCAGCAGCGTGATAGCCCGAGCCAGCAGCACCCCCAGGGCGAACAGCCCGCCAATGGCCTTGAGCAGATTGCGCCGGCGGCTTTTCAGGGCCTGGATTTTCAGGGGCCGGCCGCCCACGGCCTCGACATAGCTTTTGAAAAGGATACCCTGCTGGCTGTAACAGATCTCCCAGACCGGGAAATAGACGGTGCGCAGGTTGTACTCGATCAGCGGTAGGGCCAGGGGTTCCGGGGGTAAAGCGCCCGGCTGTGAGTGGGTGACGGGCAGGATCACCCCCTTTTTCCTTAACTCCGCGGGATTGAAATCGATCTGCTCGGCCTGCAGCATGATGTCTTCCATCAGGTTGAGGTCGATGAATCCCAGGGCGAGGTCGCGCAGGTCGTTGGCCCGTTCCAGGTACTGGAGCGAATTGCAGATGTAATCGCTTTCCGGCTCGGACACGGCCGGCGTCGGCTGGCCGCTGTCGGTCGCTGACTTGAGTGGCGATTGGTAAAAGCGGGGTGGCGGGGGCAGTTTCTGAGGCGGGGGAAGCGGTTTCTCAAGTTTCAGGTAACCGGCGCGAATACCGCGAACTTCAAAAAAGGGAATGAAAAAAAGCGTTGCCTTTTCGAAAAACGAGGCCTGGCGGAAGCCGCGGTCGATTTGCGGATGGCGCAGTTGTTGCAGGGCGATCTGTTTCACCTCCGGCAGGCTGATTGCCGGTTTGAAGGCCACTGCCGGCTGGTCGGCTGCGGCGTAGAAAAAGCGTTCCCGGCAGTAGGGGCACTGCAGGACGGATTGCCCGTCGCCGGCGGGCATGGGCGAGCCGCAGTGGGCGCAGGTGAAGACCTGAATGTTCACCGCTGCACCGTCCTGGCGGTTTTAGCCGCCTGGATTTTTTTCGCCAGCCAATAGTCGGTGAAAAAAAAGGAGCCGGCACCCATGGCGCTGTTGAGCAGGAGCAGCGGCAGAAAACGGTCGCTGGCCAGGTTGACCGCCAGGAAGCCCGCCAGTATTAAAAAAAAGAGGGGAAAGAGCGGCAGGGTCCTGGCCGCAGGAATGAAGGGCAGAGGGGCGCCGTACACCCGGCCGGTGATGGCGCTGATGAAAAAGGTGTGCTCTTTTTCTTTATAGATGACCCCGGCTTCGTGGAAGGGGATGTAGATGAGGGCGGGGTCTTTCAGGTTGGCGGGCAGGAGGTTGGGCTGTAAGACAGTCGCCGCTTCGCCGCTGCCGGTCTCCCGTTCGAAAAAAATTTGGTTCCCGGCCGGCAGGGGAATGGCGGTGGAGGGGAAAATGGAATGGCCGCTGAGCAGTTCGTTTTTTACCGGCGACGACCAGAAGGGGATCTGAACGGGCCGAATGGTGTTGATGACGATGTTCTCGTGAAAACCGCTCTTTTCGAGATGCGTTTTCAGATAGAGTCCGATCCGCTGGCTTTCAATCTCCGGGCTGAAGGTGAACACCTGGCGCACCGCGTCCAGATCGATGAACAGCGAGGAGTGGCAGAAATCGCAGCGGATAAAGGGGTCAGGGTGCTGCGGTTGGTTGATTCCGCCGCACTGAGGGCAGGCCAGCTTCATGCGTCAGCCGATCTTGCCGCCGCACTCCGGGCAGAATTTGGCATCGGCCGGAATACTCTTTTGGCATTTGGGGCATTCCCGCATGGCTGCCTGCTTGCCCTGCTGCAGCGCCTGGTTGATCATGCCCGGCATCATCATGCCGAAGCCCGCGCCCAGGCCCATGCCCATGCCCGACGACGCTTCGCCGCCCTTCTCCGCCGCCTTTTCCATGGCTTTGGCGGCCTTGAACTGCATGAAACGGTTCATGTCGCCGACCGCGCCCATGCCGGCCCGCTCGTCGATCATCTTCTGTACCTCTTCGGGCGGCGTGATGGCGTTGATGATGAAGTCGCCGATTTCCAGTCCGTATTTGTTGAAGTCGTTGTGGATGCGCGCTTTCAGCCCGGCGGCCAGCTCGTCGAAATACTGCGGCAGGTCAAAAATGGTCTTGACCGTTTCGCCCAGAAAATCGTTCAGGCGCCCGACCAGCAGATCGCGCAGGAAATCCTCGATCCGGTCGGTGCTGTAGACCGCTTGGGTGCCCACCACTTCAGCGATGAAGAGCGGGGGATTGGTCACTTTCAGAGTGAACACGCCGAACGCGCGCAACCGCACGTAGCCGAGTTCGGTGTCTTTGAAGCTGACCGGTTCTTTCGTCCCCCATTTGAGATCAAGGAAAGTCTTGAGATTGACAAAATAGACCTGGGCCTGAAAGGGCGACTTGAAGCCGTAGGGCAGGGCGAGCAGTTTGGTCAGCAGGGGGATGTTCATGGTGGCCAGCACATGCCGGCCGGGGGCAAACGTGTCCAGCGCCTTGCCGTCGCGGAAAAAGACCGCGGCCTGGTTTTCCTGCACGATGAGCTGGGCGCCGAGCTTGATATCGGCCGACCCCGCCTCGGGTATGCGGTGGGCCAGCTCTTTGCCGCTCTCGTCGAAATATTGAATGATCTCCAGTTTCATGGTTCTCTCCTTAACGGTAACCTTGCAGCAACTCCGCGCGTTTGCCCAACTGTTCGGCGATGGTTTTCAGGCTCGACTGCAGAATGCGCAGCAAACCTCCATCCAGGGGGTTGGCCGCCAGCTGGTTGGCGCTCTGCTCGAACTGCAGGGCCATTTCGATCAGCTCGGCGTCGCAGCGATAGACTTGACTCCAGCTCCTTCTCCTTGATTTTGATCAGGTCGAAGAAAGCGCTGTAGCCGCGATCGCTGTAGCGGATACTCGTTGAGCGTCCGCTCCAGCAGGCGGGTCAGTTCGTCGTAACCGCTGAGCAGATCCATCTTCTGTTGCCGTCCGGCAACGTTGATCGCTTCGGCCATGACGTCCTTGACCTTCTGCAGCTTCTGGGCGATGAACTCCCGCTGCAGCCTGTCCGCATCGCGGCGCAGCTCGCGTTCGCAATAGCCCTGGAACCCCGGCAGTGCGTGCAGCACTTTCTCCGCCCAGTTCAGCCCTCCGCGCGCCCTCTCGTTGATGCCCATGCCGGACCTCCGCTGCCGTTCATTATAGAAGAGCGCCAGAGAAAAAGCAAGGTCACCCGGAATGCCGCAGAGACCGTGGCGAGTCCTATTGCAAAACGCCGGCCGCTATGATAATTTTAAGTCTGCGAGGAGGTTCAGGATGAGTCTGAAAATCGCCATAAACGGTTTCGGCCGTATCGGCCGCAATTTTTTCCGCACCGCATACCAGAACAGGCAGTTGGACATCGTGGCCATCAACGATATCACCGACAGCAGGACACTGGCCCATCTGCTGAAATACGATTCGCTGTTCGGGATTTTCGCCGAAACGGTAGGACACGGGGAGGGCTTCATCGAGGTGGCCGGCAAGAAGATCAAGGTCTTCGCCAGCAAGAACCCGGCGGAGCTTCCCTGGAAGGAGCTGGGCATTGACCGGTGGTCGAATCGACCGGCCTGTTCACCAAGAAGCCTGACGCCGAGAAACACCTGACGGCCGGGGCCAGGAAGGTGGTGATCACCGCGCCGGCCACCGACCCCGACGTCACCATCGTGCTGGGCGTGAACGACAGCGACTACGATCCGAAAAAGCATCAGATCATTTCCAACGCCTCCTGCACCACCAACTGCGTGGCGCCGGTGGCCAAGGTGTTGCACGACCGTTTCAAGATCCTCAAGGGCAACATGACCACCATGCACGCCTACACCAACGACCAGCGCATCCTCGACCTGCCGCACAAGGACCTGCGCCGGGCGCGGGCCGCCGCGCTCTCGCATGATTCCCACTTCCACCGGGGCGGCCAAGGCCGTGGGCCTGGTGATCAAGGACTTGAAGGGCAAGCTGGACGGAACCTCCATCCGCGTGCCCGACGCCCGACGTCTCGGTGGTCGACCTGGTGGTCGCTGGTCGAGAAGCCCACCACGGTCGAAGAAGTGCGAAAGGCTATTGCGGATGCGGCGAAGGGGAGCCTTGCAGGGGATCATGGGCTGCTGCCTAGGAACCCCTGGTGTCCATCGATTTCATGGGCGACGAGCGTTCGGCGATCGTCGACATGGACAACATCCTGGTCATGGACGAGCAACCTGGTCAAGGTGCTGGCCTGGTATGACAACGAGTGGGCCTACTCCTGCCGGGTGCGCGACCTGATGCTCGAATGGCGGGGAATTAAAATGGCAGAAGAAGTTCATCCAGGACGTGACCGTCAAGGGCAAACTGGTTTTCCTGCGCAACGATTTCAACGTGCCGCTGAACAGCCAGCCGGGAGATCACCGATGACACGCGCATCCAGGCGGCGCTGCCCACCTTGCGCTACCTGCTGGACAACGGCGCCCGCGTGGTCTGCGCCTCGCACCTGGGCCGGCCCAAGGGCGAAGTCATCCCCGACTGCAGCCTGAAGCCGGTGGCCGCGCGCCTGGCGGCGTTGCTGGGCCAGGAGGTGGCTTTGTCGGCGAAACGGTCGGTGCCAGGCCGTGGAGAAGGCCAAGGCCGGGTTGAAACCGGCCAGGTGCTGCTGCTGGAAAACCTGCGCTTCCATGCCGGCGAAACCAAGAACGACCGAGACCTTCGCCCGCGAACTGGCCAAGGGTATCGATGTCTATGTGGACGATGCCTTCGGCGCCTGCCACCGCGCCCACGCCTCGATCGAACGAGATCACCCGCCATGGTGCCGGTGGCCGCCGCCGGGTTCCTGATGAAGAAGGAGATGGATTACCTGGGCCTGGCCACGGAAAACCCGCCGGCCAAATACCTGCTATCCTGGGCGGCGCCAAGGTCAGCGACAAGATCCCGCTGCTGACGCATCTCCTGGGCAAGGCCCGGGTGCTATCCATCGGCGGCGCCATGGCCTACACCTTCCTCAAGGCCAAGGGCAGGGGGTGGGGCAAGTCCCGGGTGGAGAAGGAATGCCTGGACCTCTGCCGCAGATCCTGCGACAAGGCGCAGAGAGATTGGCGTGCGGATTCTGCTGCCCGTCGATCATATCGCCGCCACCGAGGTCGAGCCCAACATCACCATCCGCATCATCAGGCCCGGGGAGGACGATGCCCGGCGAGATGATGGGACTGGATATCGGGCCCGACACGGTGCGATGCTCTACCAGGACGAGATCCGCCGAGCCGAGCTGATCTTCTGGAACGGGCCGATGGGCGTATTTGAAGTGGACACCTTTGCCGGCGGCACCATGGAAATCGCCCGCGGCCGTGGCCGCCTCCCAGGCGACCACCATCATCGGCGGCGGGCGATACCGTGGCCGCCGTGAACAAGGCCGGCGTGGCCGGCCGCATCAGCCACATGTCCACCGGCGGCGGCGCGGCGCTGGAGTTCCTCGCCGGCGAAAAACTCCCCGGCATCGAAGCGCTTCCCGGAGGCCTGATGGGCACCACGGAATCTATTGCCGGCAACTGGAAGATGTTCAAGACCATCGCCGAGAGCCGGCGCTTCCTCGAGGAACTGGCGCAGCCTCTGGGCCGGATTGCGCAGGAATGACAGTCGTCATTTTCCCTCCCTTCACCTCGCTGGCCGCCCTTGCGCTCCCTGGCCGGCCCGGTCCGGTTGGGCGCCCAGAACATGTACTGCGAGGAGGAGGGGGCGTTTACCGGCGAGATATCGCCGCGCATGCTGCAGGGGCTGGTGGACGTACGTGCTGCTCGGCCATTCCGAGCGGCGGCGAGATCTTCAATGAAACCGACGAGGACTGATGAACCGCAAACTGCAGGCCGCGCTGGTGCAACGGGCTGCGGCCCGTGCTCTGCGTCGGCGAGACCCTGCCCGAGCGCGAAGCCGGCCAGACCTGGAACAAGCTGCAGCGGCCAGCTGGAGAAGGATTTGCAGGGAGTGGGGCCCCAAGACCTGGCGCGGCTGGCCATCGCCTACGAGCCGGTCTGGGCCATCGGCACCGGCCGCAACGCCACGCCCGAACAGGCCCAGGAGGTGCATCGTTTCATCCGCGGCCTGCTGGCCGAACGGAGCTGCGGGCAGGGGCGGATATCCCGCTCCTCTACGGCGGCTCGGTCAAGCCCGAGAACAGCCCGGCGCTGCTTGCCCAGGAGGACATTGCCGGCGTGCTGGTGGGCGGCGCCTCCTTGAACGTGGCCAGTTTTTTGCTATAATTGAACATGCGGTTGAAGCTGCAACGAGAATTAGGAGGTAACCGGTGAAGGGTCTTTTACTTTTTTTTCATATAGTGGTTTGCATGTTGCTGATCATCGTCGTGCTGCTGCAAAGCGGCAAGAGCGCCGACCTGGCGGGAGCGTTCGGCGGCTACGGCAGCCAGTCGACCTTCGGCCCGCGCGGCACGGCCTCATTCCTTTCCAAGATGACCACCACGCTGGCCATCCTGTTCATGTTGTCCTCCTTGATGCTCTGGATTCTGTCGGCCAGGAAGGCGGCGCGCAGCCGCTCAATCCTGGGCAACGAGCAGCCAGCGGCAGGAACAGCGCGCGCCCAAGAAATAGAGCCAACCCGTTTCGGGATGCCGAGGTGGTGGAATTGGTAGACACGCAAGCTTGAGGTGCTTGTGGGCATTTGCTTGTAGGGGTTCGAGTCCCCTCCTCGGCAATCAAATGGAGAGGTGCTGGAGTGGTCGAACAGGGCTGCCTGCTAAGCAGTTGTTCCGGGGTAAACCGGGACCGTGGGTTCGAATCCCACCCTCTCCGCCAATTTGACACTGGAGGGAATTGGCGAGAATTCGCCAGCCGATTTTCCCTTTAAAATGGAAATTTTTATTTTTTTGAAATAATCCTATGAACAAACAGGAAGCAAAGCAACAAATACAAAAACTCGTTGAGAAATATCAAAGAGTTGCGGAAGCAGGCAAGATAAAATCCTACAACGAGGCACAAACCCGCAATGAATTTATCGAGCCGCTTTTTGAATTTTTGGGCTGGGATATGCGAAATCTCGCTACCGATAACGAAGTTACCACCGAAGAAAATATTTCAGGTGGTAGGGTTGATTTGGCTTTTCGGTTAGGGAATATTCCCGTGATGTTTTTAGAAGCCAAAGCAATGAAGGTTGATCTGGACGAGTGGAAATGGGCGGAACAGGCAATAAATTATAGTTGGAACAAAAGCGTTACTTGGGCAATTTTGACTGATTTTGAAATTATTAAAATTTTTAATGCCGAAATTCCGCCGAAAAATATCTCACAAAATCTTTTTATTGAAATTAAATGTCAGGATTATGTTGATCGTTTTGAACAGCTTTGGCTTTTATCAAAAGAAAGTTTTGAACAAAAATTATTGGACAAAGAAGCCCAAAAATGGGGTAAACTCACCACCAGAAAACAAGTCGGCGAAAAACTTTTTGAGGATTTAATGTCTTGGCGGGTTTCGCTCACAAAAGATTTCAAAAAGCAAAATACTTTAACTGATGAAGAATTAGACGAAGGAGTGCAGAGAATTCTTGATCGTCTTATCTTTATCCGTACCGCTGAAGACAGAAAAATCGAGCCAAATGTTTTGATTGGTATTTTACGAGGCGGGAAGACTGATTTATACAAGCAGTTCGTAAAAGTTTTTCGCGACTTCGACGTCGATTTTAATTCTAAACTTTTTGCATATCATTACTGCGAGGAATGGAAAGCGGACGATAAAGTAATCGCCGAAATTATAAAAGGTCTATATGAGACAAAAGACGGCTACCGCTATGATTTTTCTATTATCTCTGCTGATGTTTTGGGTGGAATTTATGAGCAGTATTTGAGTTTTGTACGGGGACGTAAGGGCGAGGAAAAAGCAAAATCAAAGCGCAAATTGCAAGGAATTTACTACACACCGAAATACATTGTTGAATTTATTGTCAAAGAAACTTTAGGCGAGGTTTTAAAAAATACCAAGCCAAAAGAGATGCATAAAATAAAAGTGCTTGATCCCGCTTGCGGCTCTGGATCTTTCCTCACCGCCGCCTATGACAAAATTTTGGAAAATCTGACAAAAGGGAATCCGCAAATTTCGCTTTTTATCAAGCTTGATATTCTCAAAGATAATATCTACGGTGTGGATTTGGACACGCAAGCAGTTGAAATCGCCCAGCTTAATCTTTTGCTCAAAGTCCTTTCACAAAAAATAAAATTGCCAACACTTCAGCACAATTTGCGAATGGGCAATTCACTAATTTCCGAAGGTGACGCACAATACAAACCGTTCAATTTTAAAACCGAATTCAAAGAAGTATCTGATCAGGGTGGTTTTGATATAATCATCGGTAATCCGCCGTATATCAAGGAAGATACAAACCGATCAGCTTTTGACGGCCTGCATGACAATCCCTACTACCAAGGCAAAATGGATATTTGGACTCTCTTTGCCTGTCGTGCCATTGACCTACTTAAAGACGGTGGCTATTTCAGCTTCATCGCACCTTCAAGTTGGGTTGGAAGTGCTGGAGCGAGTATTTTTCGCCAAAAGATTTTAAGTAGCGGTGAGATTATCAAGTTTGTTGATTTTACTGATTTCCGGATATTCAAAGACGCGAGTATTCAAACGATGATTTTCGTTTTCCAGAAAAAGAAGCCACGAAAATCATACAAGGTACGATATGCAAAAATTACGAGCAAAGATGTTGAGAACGAGGCTGTCGCGAGGCTTTTGGCTTCTGGGTTAAACAAGCAAGTCGAAAATTCAGATGTTTATGAATCGGCTATCAAGCCATCGGAAATTGGCAGTAAATCAATCAGTTTCTCAAACGATACTATTGCCGAAATTTTAGGCAAAATTGGGAAAGCAAGTAATTTCAAGCTGTCCAAAGATGATATTGGAAACGGCATAGATGTTTTGCAAGATTTTGTTTCCGAAAAACATTTGGCTAAATTGAAAGACGATACAATCAAAAAAAATGATGGCGTGCTTGTGTTAGAAAATTCTTTTGTAGAAAAGATGAAACTCAACAAAATCGAGCGGGAATATTTGAAGCCATATTACACTACTGCGCAAATTAACAGATATTTGAGCCAACAAAAAAATGAATACAAAATTATTTATGCTGATAAGTATTTCAGAGAAAACATTGGCGAATTTCCAAATCTTAAAGCGCATATCGATCGTTTCAAGAAAATTCTTACTTCCGCTTTTGCACCTTACGGGCTACATCGCCCAAGAGAAGAAAAATTTTTCAAAGGGAAAGCAATTTTTCTTTTGCGAAAAACGATGTATCCGGCGTTCACTTATGTTGATTTCCCGTGTTATGTTACACGCGCTTTTCTCGTGCTAAAACCGGAAAAAATCAATCTGAAATACTTAACGGCATTGCTGAATTCTAAACTTATCTACTTCTGGCTCAAACATAAAGGAAAGAAACAAGGCGAACAACTGCAGATTGATAAAGAACCTCTTATGGCTATTCCATTGTTTAAAACCTCCAATAATGAACAAGAAGATATTGCGATAATGGTTGATACAATCATGGCGCGCAACGCTGAATTTCATATAACTTCAGCGAATACCGACAAATGGCACTCGATTAAAAATGAAATTGAAAAATTAGAGCGAGAAATTGACGAAGCAATTTATAAACTATATGGACTTACAACAGAGGAAATCAGATCAATTGAAGAACAATCCCAGTAAAAAACATCATTATTTACCAAGGAACTATTTAAAGGGATTTACTGATAATAAAAACTGTTTTTTTATTTATGATAAACAGGAAGATAAAATTTTACCTTCCCCGATGACCCCCAATGCTGTTTTCTTTGAAAACGACTTGAATACAGTAATTTTTCCCGAAGGAGAGTCGTCGGACTTTTTAGAGAACCTCTATAGAGATATTGAAAATCAATCATGGGGTCCGTTAAATAATATTAGGAGTTCTACCAGTAAAACCGCTATCAAACTATTAGATAAAATGCACCTTTTTCTTTTTCTATTATTTTTGCACTGGAGGTTGCCAAGCAATATTAAGCACGTTGAGGAATTATCAAAAAAATTTTTTGTCAAAAATAATAAAAATCTAAATTATTTTACCCTTAAAAGTAAGAGCGATGAAAATGTTCCGAAAGAAGTCCTAGATGAAATAAAAAACTCTTCCGCGTTTAAAAAATCTTCCAAACTAATTCTTCCATTTGCTCCATTCTATGATGGTAGTTGGGGCGAAAGATTAAAAAATTGGAGGTTTTTATATACTGGAGACGGAGACAGATGGTATCTTGTCGGAGACAATCCCATTATTACCAAAGGCGATAATGATCATGATCCCGTGAATTGTCTTAGTGAGTTTGTCTTTCCTGTTTCCGGAAATATACTTTTGATAAATACCAATAAGCCAGTAAATAAAGATTTCCCTCCTGAGTTCATAATACAATTTAATGTATCAATCATTGAAAAAGCTCAGAGATTTGTTGCTTGTCATAAAAAAGATTTTTTAGAAGCATTGATAAGAGATTATAAAGTGTCTGTTCAATTCAAAAAAACAGACTCGATAATTACCGAAATGTTTGATATGTTAGAATAGTAAAAATTGCAGTTGCTGAACCTTTTTTTCTGCCGGTTGACTAAAAAAAGCGCAAACGCTACAATCTGTTCATGCAGACGAACGTCGTGGGAAACGCCTTGCGCAACGAGCGCGAGATGCGCGGCCTCAGCCTGGAGGAGATTTCCCGCGAAACCCACATCGCCGTAAAGCATTTGGAAGCTCTGGAGCGCCAGGCGTTCGAGCTGGTCCCCGGCGAATTTTACTGCCGCTACTACATCAAATGCTTCCTGCGCGCCTGCGGCGCGGACGAAAATTATTTCTTTAATAAATACAAGAACCAGCTGGATGAACTGTGCGGCGGAAGCGAGCGACAGCACCTGACCCAGTGCCTGGACAAATTTCCCTATTCCCGTTTCAAGCGAAACAAGAAACTCCTGCTGGCCCTGCTGCTGCTCCCCGCCATGCTGCTGGTGGGTTGGGGAATCGGCCGGTACGGCTCCGCCCTGCGCCGGCTCATTTTCAGTCTCTGGAGCCAGCCGGCTGGCTCCCAGACCGTTGAGCGCGCGGCCCTGACCGCCTCCCTGCCTGCCGCGGTGCCCGCGACCCCGGGCCAGGCCTCCCCGCTGCAGGTGGCCATCGATTTTCTGGAGCCCTGCTGGCTGCGGGTGGAGAAGGAAGGCCAGAAGCTCAGCGAAAGGGTCTATGGCAAAGGGGAGAGCTTGACCCTGTCGGGAAACCAAATCCTGCTGGTGCTGGGCAATCCCGCGGGCGTGCGCTTGCGGGTGAACGGACGGGAGGTGACCTATCTGCGCAAGCTGGGCAGGTCGGAAAGGCTGCTGTTAACGCCAGCCAGCCTGGCCACCCTTTTTCAGCAATGAGCTCCATCCTGTCGAAGAATCCCCTGGTCGAAAAGATCATTTTCGGAGACACCAACGAGGAACTGCTGCAATTTTTGCTTTCCAAGCAGCTGGCCTTCACCGAAGAGGAATACCTGGAAAGCGCAGTCTTCGTGATGCAGAACGAGGCTCATCGGGAGCGCGCTCGGCAGCTGCTTTCCCAGATTAGCGATTCGGTCAAGAAGAGCTACGCCCAGAAGAAAGAGGCCAACGAACGCGTGGCTCATTTCCTGTTGCTGGAGGCGCTGGAGCGCCAGAACCTGGCCATCCTGACGACGGTCATCCAGAATGCGGCCTTGCCCTATGAGTTCCTCGTGGCCGTCGGCGAGAGGGGGCCGGCCGCGGCCCTGGATGTGCTGATCGAGAACCAGATTCGCCTGATCGCCTATCCGGAAATCCTGGATGCCATGGAAAGAAACCCGCAGGTGACGCCGTTCCTCCTGGGGCGCATCCGCGAAGTCCGTGACTTTTACCTGAGGGAGCAGAAGGCGGAAGAGATCCCGGCGGCGGCGGTGCTGCCGAGCCTGACCGAGGTGATCGCCGAGGAGAAGAAGGCGGAACGGCAGCAGAAACAGGAAACAGAAGAGCAAGGAGAGAAAAAAGGGGAAGAGCTCCCGCCGCTCGAAATCGAGGTCGAAAAGATCGCCCTGACCACGCTGCAGAAGATCAACCGCATGTCGATCACCGAGCGCATCAAACTGGCCTTGTCCGGCAGCAAGACCGAACGCATGGTGCTGATCAAGGACTCGAACAAGATGGTGCAGTTGGCCGTGCTGGAAAGCCCGAAAATCAACGAGGATGAGATATTGATTTACTCCAAGGACAAAGCCCTGGCCGGCGACCTGGTCAGCAAGATCGCCAACAGCCGCGACTGGACAAGGAATTACACCATCATCCTGTCACTGATACAGAATCCCAAGACACCGATCAACAGGGCCCTGGGTTTCATCAAGCAACTGCACGAGCGCGATTTGAAGCTGGTGATGCTGGACAAGAACATCAATCCGGTCATCCGCAATTTGGCTGCCAGTTACTTTCGCAACAAGGATAAGGTCCGGGGCTGACGACAATCAGTCGGCCAGCAGCTTCTCGATGACGGATTTCACGTCGCAGATGGTCAGCGGGTCGGGCAGCAGGTCTGGCCGGGTGCAGAAGCAGAAGGCGTCATCCTGGGTGTGCATGCCCGTGAAATGGTTGAGGCCGGACTCCTCCTTTTTATCCGCCCCGGCTTTCAGGTCGAAGCCGGGATTGGCCAGCAGCACGATATCGGCGGCCTGCTGGCGCAGCGGCGGGCTGTAAAGCTCCTCGCGGTAAAAGACGCGCCGGATCGCCTTCCGGCCATTGACCTTGTAGTTTTCAAACAGCTCGCGCAGCTCGCCCCGTATTTTCTCGTAGTCCCGCAGCGCCACGCGGCCGCGGGGAAATTTGTCCCGCAGGTGGATGAATATCCGCGCCGGGTCGATGGCCAGAGCCTTGGCTCGGCCGCCAATGCCCTCCAGGCTGCGGCCGGGTCCGGCTTCCGTGTCCAGGCTGAAAAAGCCGTAGCGCTGCAAGATGGGATTGATGTAAATTTCCTGGCGGACCGGGCCGAAGCCGTGGTCGGAAAGCATCAGCACCTCGGTGTCTCCTTGCTGGCGGCTGCGCCGCAGCAAATCGCCGATCAGCGGCATCGACATCGCGATAGAATTGCAAAAATTCCGCGTGCAATGGGTGATCGGCATCCTCATAGGCATCGTAGAGGAAGTGGTGCAGCCGGTCGGTTTCGGTGACGGTGAACATGAACAGGTCCCAGGACTCCTTAATCCCAGAGCATGTCGGCGACCTGCTTGTGTACCTTCAGGCAGTAGTGCAGGTCGGCGAGGAATTCGGCTCTTGCGCTCCTTGCCCTTGCTGGCGTCGACATCGACCTGGTAGCCCTGTTTCTTGAGCAGCGGGAAGTAGCCGGGAGGGGTAGACCGACTTTTCCAGGTCGAGGGCCACGAAGCCGGAGATCAGGACGCCGGGAATGGGCGCGGGCGGGATAGGTGGCCGGCAGGTTGATGATCACCGAGCGCTTGCCAACCGTTCCGAGCTCATCGAAAAACGCGCGGACGCTTCAGGTCGCGGAAATCCGGGAAACGATAGCTGGTAGGTGCCGGGGACCAGGTCGACGAAACCGAAGATGCCGTGCTCCCCGGCCTGGGTGCCGGTCATGAAGCTGGACCAGGAAACGGCGGAGATTTCCGGAATGGAAACCGACATCGGCGCCGCTGGCCCGGCGAAGCAAATCGTTCAGCCGGGCAGCAGCGAAGGACGGCCCTCGCCGCCGGCGAGCATATCATGGGCACGCCGTCCAGGCCGATGATCAGCAGTTTCTTGCCCGCTTGTCGATGGCCCGTACCTCGAAGCCGGTGCCGGGCCCACACGGCAACGGTGTTACTCCACGAAGGGGTTGCCATGCTTGAGGATCTGCTTCGGCGACTTCCTTGCGCATCATCGATTCGGGCGGCATCTGGTTGTTGGACCAGCTTCTCGCGGATGATCTTGCCGGCGAAATCGATGTGGTCGCCTGGGGGTGGGGGCAGGTCTTGTCGTTGGCGATGGAGTTGCACTTCTTGCAGAAGAAAGAAACTCATGAAGAAGATGGGCGTGATGCCCAGGTCGGGGAAGAAGTCGAATATCTTCTGGGCGGCGAAGGGATGGTAATAGCTGCCCACGCCGGCATGGTCGCGGCCGATGATGAAGTGCGAGCAGCCGAAGTTCTTGCGCACGATGGCGTGGAAGATGGCTTCCTTGGGGCCGGCGTAGCGCATCTCGGTCTGCAGGATGGACATGACCGTGCGTTCTTTGACGTAATAATTCGTCGATCAGCGCCTTGTAGGAATCGAGGATCACCGCATCGGTGAAATCGCCGGCTTTTTTCTTGCCGATGACCGGATTGATGAACAGGCCGTCCACGATGCGACTGCGCCGATTTCTGGACGTACTCGTGGCCGAGGTGGGAGACGTTGCGCGTCTGGAAACCGACCACGGTGTTCCATTTCTTTTCCTTGAACAGAACCCGGGTCTCCCGCGGGGTCAGGTAGTAGTCGGGAAAGTGGGTGATGGGGCTCGCTCAGGAAATTGATGCTGCCGCCGACGAAGAATTCGCCGCTGGCTTCAACTGCCTGGATGCCGGGGTGCTTGCTCGTCGGTGGTGCCGTAGACGTTGCGGGCGTATTCGTCGAAATCCCAGGCGTAGATGTCCTCCACCTGCATGGAGGCGATCGACCGCCTCCGTGGTGTTGAGGATGATGGTGTCGTTTTTGGCGAGTTTTTTCGTCGTCGCGCGGTCCACGGCCAGGACGATGGGCAGCGTCCAGGCATGGCCGCTGGCCAGCCGGCTGTGCTGGATGACTTCCCGGTAATCGTCCTGGTTCATGAAACCCTGCAGGGGCGAAAAAACCCCGGTGGCGATGTTCTGCAGCTCGATGGCTTTTTCTTCGTCGATTTCCAGGTGGAGGAATTTGTCGCTGGAAGGAGAGGATGGCCTCCCGTTCCTTTCCGGACAGGATGCGGTTGATCAAGGCGCCGCCGTGAGGTTTAACGATCATGCTCGCTCCTTGCACCGTTGCCGGGATTCCCCTAACTCAAATAGCCGAGTTTTTTCAGTTTTTCGCGGACTTCGTCTTCTTCGTCCTGGGAGAGCGCCGGCGCTGCCGTTCTGGGGCGAGGTACTCGCTGAGGAGGTGGATGATCAAGGTGGGCAGGTCGGGAAAATTCTGGCTGGCCAGCAGGGGCGGGCTCCTTGCGCAGGTATTCGGGAATGACAGATTCCTTGTCGCGGCGCTTGCGATGAAGCCCAGCTCTTCCAGCCTGGCCAGGATCTTTTCCAGGGACTCGTCCTCGCTCTCCTTGTCGGTGTCGACCACCAGCTCGGCTTTTCCGGTTCCTCGAAGGGGTCGGAAATGCCGGTGAAATTCTTGATCTCGCCGGCGATGGCTTTCTTGTACATGCCCTTGACATCGCGCTGCATGCAGATGTCCAGCGAGCAATTGACGTAGACTTCGACGAAATTGCCGATCAGCTGGCGGATCTCGGCGCGGATGCTGCGGTAGGGGGAGACGAAAGCGGCGGTGGTGACCGCGCCGTGGCGCGGTCAGCAGGGAGCAGACGAAGCCCACGCGGCGGATATTTTCATCGCGATCTTCCTTGGAAAAGCCCAGCCCCTTGCTCAGGTATTTGCGGGTGACGTCGCCGTCCAAGGTCCTCGGGGCGAATAGCCCCGCTTCTTCAGTTCGGCGTTCAGCTTCAATGCCAGGGTGGTTTTCCCCGAACAGGGAAGACCGGTGAACCAAACCGTTACGCCTTTCATTGGTAGCTCCTTCTCATCGCATTTGCCGACCTGTCAGAGATTGATCGACCAGGTACTTCTTGGGCAGGATCAGCGTGCTGGAAAAGTTGCACGTTGGTCAGCAGGATGATGGCCCGTTCGCGGTCGGGGAGCTCCTCCTGGAAGATCCCTTCCCAGCCTTCGAATTCGCCTTCATCAATGACGATCGGTCGCCCTTCTGGAATTGCTCCTGCCGCTGGCGCATGATCACGACGCCGTTCTGTTCGCGTGACCGGATGTCCTGGATCTTGTCGTCGGCGATGGTCCAGAGGCATCTGTCGTTGCCCGAGAATGGCCTTGACCCCTTTGGTGTATTTGACTTTATGGTAATGGCGCTGCACATCGAAGCGGGCGAACAGGTAGCCGCTGAACAGGGGGGTCAGCACCTCGGCCCTTTCCCGTTTTTTGATCTTTTTTTTCAGATAGACAGGCAAATAGGCGGTGATGCCCTGCGCTTTCAGGTGCTTTTCGGTGAAAAATTCCTGCTTGGGCTTGGTATGAATAATGAACCAGTCCGTTTTCTCCGCTTTCATCAGCCGCCATTGTAGACCATATCGGGCGGGATGTCAACGCGCCTTCGCGTGGTCAAAGGGAGCGGAAAAGGGCTTTCCTGCGTGGATTCAGGGGTTTTGTGGTATAATGAAAGAGAGGAGCTGCAATGAAACCCCCATCCGGTGATGACGCTTCGGAGATCCTCTTCGAGGAGTACCAGCGCCGCTTCACGTCCAAGTTCTGGCTGGGCCTGGCCGGGCTGCTGATTCTGGTCTGCGTCATCTTCGTTTTCAAGTGGGCGGTGCTCGATCCCTCGATGACCGACGTGGTGTTGAAGTCTTCCATCGGACTGTTTGACATAGACAGCCAGTGGGTGGTCAAGGACCGGGTGGATACGCCCGATTTCAAGGGCGTGATCCTGGTGCCCGAAGTCTCCTTTCGCATCCGCAACGTCGGCCGGCGCGACCTGCACTATGTCCAGTTGCTCGGCGTGTTCCGCTTTCTGGACAACGGCAGGACCATCGGCGAGGGGTACCAGATGATCCTGCGCCGGCGCCTCGACCCGGGCCAGGAGAGCAAAACGGTGGTGCTGCGCTGCGGTTTCGGCTACCGGGCCTCGTCCGACGACGCCTTCGAGCGCAACCGCCAGAACTGGCGCAACGCCTTCGTCGAGGTCTACGCCCAGTCACAAAATTCCAAGCTGGCCTACCTGAAAACCTTTTACGTGTCGCGCCGGATCGCCGGCCATGACGTTGAAGTCAAAATCAAATAGTCCGGATTAGAATTGCCGGGCGACAGCTTCTTTGAGCTCGGCCGCCTGCAACTCGCGGGCAATGATGTTTCCCTGGCGGTCGATGAGCACCGTGTGGGGGATATATTCCACCCCGTAGAGTTGGGCCAGGCGGGAACCCTCGCCGATGTTGATCACCTGGAGCCAATTCATGCGCTTGTCCCTGACGAAGCGGCGGGCGAACGCTTCGTCCAGGTCCAGGCTGATGCCGATGATGACGAAATCCCGGTTCCTGAAGGCGCCGAAAATGTCCAGCATGTTGGGAATTTCGGCTCGACAGGGCGGGCACCAGGTGGCCCAGAAATCGATTAAAACGACCTTGCCGTGCAGGGCGGAGAGCTTGACCGGGTTTCCGGCCGCATCCTGGGTTGTAAAATCGGGCGCCTGCTCAGCCCTGGCAGCCAGGGCGGAAAGGAGGACCCATAGGAAGATGGTCAACGCAAAAGGGCCCGCTCGTTTCATAAAGCCATTGTAGCACAATTGATTATAAAATTAAAATTTAACCATTCATTAAATACTTTGGGGGCGGCCGCTGCTGCTTGAAAAACAGACCTCGTTGTATTATATTCTACTCCACCTGTTTCCCTGTGCGGAAACCTGCCTGTGGTAAGGAGAAGGACATGGGTTATCTTCTGAACGTCAGCGAAGTGCTGGAATTCGCCGTATACATCGAGCAGAACGGCTACGAGTTTTACGTGGAAGCGATGAAGAAATTCGCCGATCCGGACATGACCGAACTGTTTCAATACCTGGCCGACGAGGAGTTCAAGCACGAGAAGTTTTTCGCCAAGCTCAAGGAAGCGGCCGGCCATTTCACCCCGCCCGAGTCTTACGACGGCGAATACCAGGCTTACATGAAGGAGTTCTGCAAGGCCCACAGCCTGGCCAATCGCGAGGCCATCAAGCCGAAGCTGGCCAAGCTCAAGACCATGAATGAGGTGCTGGACATGGCCCTGGGATTCGAGAAGGACTCGGTGGTCTTCTTCAGCGAACTGAAGGGCGTGGTCCACAGCGAGCAGAGCGGACCGGTGGAGAAGGTCATCCGCGAAGAGCTGGTGCACATCCGCAAAATCATGGATTATCGCAGCCGCTTGCAGGCCCGCTAGATTTTTGCCATTCAGGGGGGTGCGCATGGATCTCAAAGAAATTGTCCGCGAGCGCCGGGCTTACCGCTCGCTGGCCCAGCTGACTGTCGGCGACGAACTGATCCGCGACCTGGCCGAAACCGCCGCGCTGTCGGCTTCCTGCAACAACAACCAGCCCTGGCGCTTCGTCTTCGTCCGCGACCCGCAGCTGCTTGCCCAGCTGGCTTCGGCCATGTCCAAGCACAACGACTGGACGCGGGCGGCTTCGCTGATCATCGCCGTGGCCAGTAAGAAGGAGCTGGATTGCCTGGTCAAGGAGCGGGAATATTTCCTGTTCGACACGGGCATGGCCACGGCCTTCCTCATCCTGCGCGCGACCGAGCTGGGTCTGGTAGCACATCCCATAGCCGGGTACGACGAGGCCCAGGCCAAACAAATCTTGGGAATTCCCGAAGATATGCGATTGATCACGCTGGTCATCGTGGGCCGCCATTCCCTGGAGTTGTCGCCGCTGCTCAGCGAAAAGCAGAGGGAGGCGGAAAAACAGCGGCCGGAGCGCAAACCGCTGGCCGAGATCATGCGCATCGACAGGTTTTGACCTTGCCTTTATCTTCCCCAAAATATAACTATATAGGTTACAATTTAACCGGTAATGGCAAGTAAAAAAAGATCTTCCTCCTTTTTGACTGGGGCGATACGCTCATGAAGAATATCGCCGGCGAGCGAGGGCCAATGGCCGACTGGAGCGCGGTGGCTGCGGTTCCCGGAATCGCTGAGGCTCTCGAGGCGCTCCACCGCGAATACGGCATCGGTCTGGCCACCAATGGCTCCGACTCGGACAGCCCGATGATCCGCCGCGCCCTAGCGCGGGTCCAGATTGACCCATACGTTGAGCGCATCTACTGCCAGCGCGAAATCGGCTTTCGCAAGCCCGATCGCCGTTTTTTCGAATTCATCAAAGAGGACCTGCAGCCTCTGGGCGTTGAGCACCTGGTCATGATCGGTGACGATTTCGAGACCGACATCCTGGGCGCTGCCCGCGCCGATGTCTTCGGCGTCTGGTTCAACCCCCTGACCAGGGAAAACAAAGAGAGCGAATTGTGGACCACCATCCACACTCCGCAAGAACTTCCAGGCATCATCAGGCAAATTTTTCCGGCAGCGGAATTACAATGAAGTTGAAAAACTTGCTCCCCATTCTCGGGTTGCGCGGGAAGCCAAAGCACTATGGCTATACCGTAAAGAGCTTCACTCTGACCGGGTATGGCCAAATCTATTATGCCCAGTGGCAACACCCCGGCGAGTCGGAGAAATTGATTACTGAAGCAGAAATTCAGGAATATCGAAAATTCATTCGTGAAGGCGATTTTTGCATAGACATTGGCGCCCACACCGGAGATTCCACCATACCCATGGCCATCGCAGCAGGAAAATCCGGCTTCGTGATGGCGCTCGAGCCCAATCCCTATGTCTATCCCGTTCTGGAGAAAAATGCGCGTCTGAATCGCGGGAGCATCAACATTTATCCGGTGCTGGCCGCCGCCATGGCCAACGAGGGAACCGTCACCTTTGAATATTCGGATTCGGGATTCTGCAACGGCGGTCGGCATGAGGGCATCAGCCGGTTCAGGCATGGCCATGCATTTAAACTCGACGTGCAGGGGATGAACCTGGCCCGGGAGTTGCGAGACTCCTTTTACGATTTGTTGCCGCGGCTTAAATTTATCAAAGTGGATGTGGAAGGCTACGATCTGTACGTGCTGAAATCATTGGCCGACATTGTGGCGGAGTTCAAACCCTATATAAAAGCGGAAGTCTTCAAATGGACATCCGCGGAGTACAGACGGGAACTATACGACTTCTTCGCTTCCAAGGGTTATGCTGTTTACAAAACCAACAGCAACTCTGATCTTCTTGGCGAACGTATTTATCGCGATGATATGGTGAAATGGAAACAGTTCGACATTTTTTGTGTGCCGGAAAATAGACAATAACCGATTCTGGATGAAACAAAAATAAAATTCCTGGGAAAAATTATTGACTGTCGCGGAAAAGGGGAATAAATTTTCTTCAGAGCATTGATAAGAGCGGGGAATAAATATGGTAAAAAAGTTCTCTTCAATCAAGAATGTTTCCACCTGGGCAACAGTGATTATTTTCGTTTTTTTCGTGTCTACCTGCATGGTTGTCAAAACCAAGGTGATACCGCCCCAGCAGGTTAACGATAAAGACAAGGTTGTGGGATTGGTCAAAATCAACGGGGAACGAATTTCATTGAAGTCTCCTAATTCGGGGGTTTTAACTCCAGACGCTATGGAGGTCAAACGTTTGGTTCCTGCCGAGAAAGAAGTCGTGCTGGAAAAGAGCAAAATCAAAAAAATCATGAAAAATCCTGCAGGGAAAATTGCTAAAATCATTTACAGCGATGGCATTATCTACATGGTGTTGAAGGTCGTTTCCGAAGATAACGAACGAATCACAATTTCTATGCCGAGCGCTGCGCTCGAGCGAGTGAAAATCCCCTGGGCCGATATCCAATCCCTGATAGTAAAGAGAAAGCAAAAATCGCTCTGGTTGACGCTGCTCGCGATTGGCGTTCCTGTGGGTTTGCTTGTGGTGACAACGGTTTATATTGTATCCATCATTCGTGCAACAATAAGCTGGGGTAATGCGTAGAGAGAGTATCCATACTTATGAGTTTGGTCATTTGACAATTTGTGAAAAATACCCAAAAAATAGAGACTCTGCTCAGAGAAATAATCGAAAAGATAGAAAGCAGGTTTATTAAGTTAAAAAAAGATTTTGGGTTAAATTATTGACTTTCGCGGGGTAAGAGAATAAATTTTTCAAAGTATTGATAAATGAGGGGATAAATCATGGTAAAAAAGTTCTCTTCAATCAAGGGTGTTTCCACCTGGGCTACAGTGATGATTTTCGTTTTTTTTGTGGCCACCTGCCAGGTTGTCAAAACCAGGGTGGTACTGCCCCAGGAGGTAAAGCAAAAAGACAGGGTCGTTGAACTGGTGAAAACCAACGGGGAGCGAATCTTGTTGAAGTCTCCTAATTCCGGGGTTGCGACCCCAAGTGCCATGGAAGTCAAACGCGTGGTTCCTGCTGAGAAAGAAATCGTACTTGAAAAGAGCAAGATCAGAAAAATTGAAAAAAATCCTGAAGGAAAAATCACTGGAATCCTTTGCGGTGACGGCATTGGCTACAAAGTGTTGAAAGTCGTTTCCGAAGATGACCAAAAAATCGCGATTTCTGTCTCGACCGCTATGATCGAGCAAGTGAAGATTCCCTGGGCCGATATCCAATCCCTGGTGGTCAAGAGAAAGGAGAACTCGCTCTGGCTGACCCTGCTCGCGATTGGCGTCCCTGTCGCCGCTGTGGGGGTATTAATTGCGGCAGTAGCGTCTGTGGGGAACAACTGGGTTTCAACTACAAACAGCTGGGGTACCCACACATAGCCGTTCTGAGTGATTGCATTGGTTGATTATTTTAAAAGAATTATTGAGGAATATTGCAAATTTGCTGAGAGAATCAATCACCAAGATCGAAAATTTTCGCGTCAATGCCGTTGTGCTCTTTCTCTATTTTTTCCTGCTCTGCTCGCTGCGGGAATTTCTTGAGCAGGCGCTGCTGGCTCGCCATTATGACCTGCTGACCTATGTCCACCACTGTTTCTTCTACGGCGTTTCATTGCTGGCCGGGATACTCATCGTTTCGCTGCTGGCCAGAACCGAACCGGGCAAGAGCAGTCGGATCGTGGCTGCCGGCGCCTGGCTCATCGTGCTTCCGCCGCTCATCGACCGCTTTGTCTTTTTCCGCCAAGCCATGTATGAATACCTGGAGCCTCGGGAATTCCTCTACCATTTTTTCACTTTCTGCCTGAACACCTGGAAAGCCGGGACCGGCACCCGCATCGAAATCAGCGCCATCCTGATCCTTGCCTTTGTCTATGTGCTGATCAAGCGCCGCTCTCTGGCGCCGGCGCTCTGGGCCGTTTACTTTCTTTACATCCTGGTGCTGCTCGGTGCCACACCGCGTCTCTACCTGCCGCTGCCTTCCATCTACCAGCCTCTGCAGTGGCTGAACCGCGCCCTGCTTTACACCTCTTTCAATTTTCTCCTGCTGGTCGTGCTGGGCCTGCTGTTTCTCTGGCGAGTCAACCGGAAATTGCCGGCCGCCCTGCTGCGGGAGCTGCTCTCGTTCCGCACCGCCCACTTCATGCTGATGGTGCTGCTGGGCGTGCTGATCCGCGGCCGCCTCTCGTTTTTCGTTTTTCCGGATTATGTGTACATCCTGTTTGGCCTAGCCCTGATCATCCTTCTCTGGCTGAGCACCGTACTGCTCAACCACGTGTATGACCTTGAGATTGATCGCATCTCCAACCCGCGCCGGCCGCTGGTGCTGGCCAAGGTGAGCGTGGCCCAATATGGGAATCTGAGTTTCATCCTGGCCATCGTCAGCCTGCTGCCGGCTCTGCTTTTGGGTTTGAACTGCCTGCTGGTCGCTCTGCTTATTTTTCTCAGTTCATTGGCCTATTCGCTGACGCCGCTGCGGCTGCGGCGCACCATGTTCAGCACCCTGTTCGTTGGCTGGGGCTCGCTGCTGGCTTTTCTACTGGGTTACTGGCTGCGCGCACCCGGGTTCCGTCCGGTCGTGGATTCCCGCTCTTTGACGGTGGGCCTGATCGTTTTCCTGGCCCTGTCCATCGGCCCATTGACCAAAGACCTGAAAGACTACAGTGGAGACCGGGCCAATGCTATCCGGACTCTTTTCACCGTTTTCGGATTGGCCAGGGGCAAGAGGCTCGTTTCTCCGCTTCTGGCGCTTTCCCTGCTGACTCCCTTGCTGCTCTTCCACCGGCCCCAGGACATTCTGTTCTTGCTCCCTGTGGCTCTGGCCGTTGCCTATTTCTTCTATCGCCGCGGCTATCTGCCGATCTGCTTTGCCGGCTACGGTCTGGTGCTGGTTTATTCCGTTGCGCGCTGGCTGAGCTGGATTTGAAAAACTTCTTGACGGTCAGCCGTGCCAATATCCAGATGGCGTCGCTGCCCACAGCCTCGCTGGGCATTCTTTTTTCCGCCGGAAAATGGTCAGAGGTTCTGGCGCTTCCAGTTCTGCTCTATGTGCTGCTCTTTTTCCTGATTCTGACATTTTCCTGTCAGCTCAACTGTCTTTACGATCTGGAGGTGGATGGCAAGTACAAGCGTCACCTGAGTGCGGCCGTGCAGGGCCTGGGTGTTCGTCGGCTGCGCTTCTTCGTTTTTTCTGAATTGACTCTGAGCCTGGTTCTGATTCTTTCGCTTTTCCTGTTGAAAAAAAGAGCCACGGCTCTGCTCAGTCTGCTGGGGTTGGCTGCCGGCTATCTCTATTCGGCCCCGCCCTGGCGCCTGAAAAAGCGGGGAATAGTCAGCGGGCTGCCGGTCATGTTCGGTTTATACTTTTTGCCGCTTCCGGCCGGGGCGCTGCTGGTAAAAGATTTTCTCTCATGGCCGCTGCTCGTTTTTGCCTTGGGATATGCCGCGCTCATGCAGGGCATCACCCTGGTCAACACCGGCGAGGACTTTGAAGAAGATTTTTCTTGCCACATCCGAACCTGGGCCCATCTGCTCGGCATCCGCCGGGTTCTGCAATGGGGGAGATTTTTCGTCTGGCTTGGAGGAATCACTGTTGCGGCGGTTGTTCTGGTCGGCTATTCCGGTTGGCGGCACGGATTATTCCTGCGCCAGGCGGTCGGAGGAATTCTATTGCTGGTTTTTTTGCTCAGCGTTTTGCGCATCGGCAGTCGCATCCGCTCCCTGGCTGCTGACGAAAATCCCTGCCAAGCCTGTAAATTGCAGGCCCGGAACCTGCCGCGCTGGTTCATGGAAACCCGCTATGCGCTTTTCCTTGTGGCTTTGATCCGCTTGTTTTAATGCTCGTGGCCCTGGAGCATTTCCGGGCCGTGGTCGAGGATGGGCAACAGCAGCCTGGCGCAGAAACTGGCGCCTTTGACCGAGCCGGGTAGATTGATGATGATCGTTTTTCCCTTGATGCCGCAATAGCTCCGCGAGAATACGGCAAAGGGGGTTTCGGCCTGGGATTCGCGGCGCAGCCATTCGCTGATGCCGGGCAGCTCCTTTTCACACAGCGCGGCCGTGACCTCGGGCGTGATGTCGCGGGGCGAAATGCCGGTGCCGCCCGTGGTCAGGATGTAGTCGCACTGCAGGTGCTTTTCGAGCGCTTGGCGGAGCGGCTTTTTTTCGTCGGGCACCAGCTCCAGGGTGATCTCGGCATCGGGCTTGTGCAGCCGCAGGAGGTCGCGCACGGCCGGGCCGGAACGGTCGGCGTACTCGCCGCGAAACGCCCTATCGGATACGGTAATCACCGCGATCCTGAGCACGGATGGTCCCTCCTTTGAGCACGCGGGTAAATATTCCCTGCCGCGGCATGATGCAGTCGCCCGTCTGGTAGTAGATGGCGCAGGGGGTGTGGCACTCCTTGCCGATCTGGGTGATTTCGAATTCGGCCGTGCCGATGATGATCCGTTCGCCCACCCGGGACTGCGTCCAGTCCAGGCCGCGGGTGACGATGTTTTCGCCGAACGCACCGGGCGCCAATTTCAGGCCTTTGTGCTTCATGGTTTCGACGGCCTCGGCGGCCAGAAACGAGACCTGCCGCAATCCGGGCCCGGCGTGGGCGTCACCGGCGATGCCGCTGCCGGCGACCACCCGGATTTCGGGCACCGCCCGCTTGGCCGTGCCGGTACGCTCCGAGATGGCCACGGCTTCAACCCGGAAGGTCACGTTTGCGCTTCTCCAGCAGGCGGATGGCGTCGATGCGCATCTGCTTGTCCACCGCCTTGCACATGTCGTAGATGGTAAGCGCGGCCACCGCCACTGCGCTGAGCGCCTCCATCTCCACGCCGGTCTTGGCATCGCAGGAGGCCTCGGCCGTGATACGGATGCCGTCGGCGGCAAATTCAAAGCCGATCTCGACCCGGTCCAAGGGCAGGTTGTGGGTCAGGGGAATCAGGTCGGACGTTTTCTTGGCCGCGGCAATGCCGGCCACGCGAGCCACGGCCAACACGTCGCCCTTGGGCACCCGCTGGTCGCGGATCAGGGCCAGGGTCTGCGGCTGCAACACGATTTTCCCCTCGGCCCTGGCCCAGCGGCGCTGGACGCTTTTACCGCTGACGTCCACCATCCGGGCTTCGCCCTTCTCATTGAGGTGGCTCAACTCCATGTCAGCCTCCTATCTGCCAGATCTGGCGGGTGTGACAGAGCCTGCCGCGGCGGGGTTTGCTGCGAATCGCCTGCTGCAGGCTGGCGCGGATGCGGCCGAAGTCGACCGCTATTTCCCGGTCGGAAAACAGGCAGGGCTTCAGCTTCTTGTCGGCCGTGAGCCGGATGCGGTTGCACTCACTGCAGGCCTGCGGCCGCTCGGCCTCGGCCAGAGGCCGGTGGCTGCGCGGCCTGTCGAGGCGGTAGTGGTGGATGCGCTGCAGCTGCAGCCCCTGCCGGTTGCAGAACTCCTGCAGCCGCTGGCCGTCGCCGTCGTTGATTCCCGGCAGCAGGACCATGTTGATCTTGATGGGACGGAATCCGGCGGCGCGCGCGGCGTCGATGCCCGCCAGCGCGGCTCGCAGTTCGCCGCAGCGGGTGATGCGGCGGTAGGTGCTCTCGTCGACCGTGTCCAGTGAGATGTTGATCCGGTCCAGGCCGGCGCGTTTCAGGTCCCGGGCCAGGCCCGGCAGCAGGATGCCGTTGCTGGTCAGGGCCACCTCGGCGATGCCGGGCACGCGTTTGAGCGCGGCCACCAGGTCGGCAATATGCCTGCGCACCAGGGGCTCCCCGCCGGTCAGGCGGATTTTACGGATCCCCAGAGCGGTGGCTTCCCCCGCGATGCGCACAATTTCCTCGTAGCTGAGAATCTGGCTGTGGGGGAGTAAGCGGATGCCTGCGCTGGGCATGCAGTAGATGCAGCGCAGATTGCAGCGGTCGGTGACGGAAATGCGCAGGTAGTTGATTTCGCGGTTATAGGAGTCGAACATCGACGCGGCTCCCGGCCAGGATCTCTTCGGTTCCGGAGGGAACGGTCAGCAGAGCGTTGGCCCGGCTCAGGGCCTGGAGGTGCCCCGAGCCGTGGTAGATCACGGCTTCCACTTCGCCCGCCTGGAAGCGGACAGGCAAAAACAGGGTTCGTTCGGCTCGCTTGCGGCGAAAGCCGGTTTTGAATGTTCCCGCTGCGCTGAGCGGTCGGAAGGCGTATCCCATCCGACGGTAAAGAAACGGCTTGATGAACACTTCGAAAATAACAAAGGTGGAAACCGGGTTTCCGGGAAGCCCGAAGAACGCCTTTTGTTTTTTGGTACCGAACACGGTGGGCATGCCCGGCTGAACCGCGACCTTTTCGAAGTGCAATTGCACTCCCAGCTGCCGGAGCACATCGGGCACAAAATCGAAATCGCCCGCGGACACGCCTCCGGAGAGGATAAGCACGTCGGCACCGGTTAAGGCTCTGACGACGGCGGTTCCGGATGGCTGCCGGCGAATCCGCGACCGTGCCGTGCGGACGCGCCTCCGCGCCCAGGGCTTCAATCTGGGCGGCCAGAGCCGGCGCATTGCTGTTGAAGATCTGTCCCCGGGCCAGCCGTTTTCCCACCGCCACCAGCTCCGAACCGGTGGTGATGATGGCCACCCGCGGCCGAACGAACACCCGCACCCGGGCCTGTCCGAGCGAGGCCAGCAGGGCGATTTCGGCCGGCCGGATGAGCGTGCCGGCCTCAAGAATCCTGTCGCCTTTGCGGAAATCTTCCCCCTGGATCAGGATGTTCAGGCCCTGCTCCTCGCCCGTGACCCTGAGGCGGCCGTCGGTTTCGCGGGCCAGTTCCTTGCGGATGACCCGGTCGCTGCCCGGCGGCAGCATGGCCCCGGTCATGATCTTGGCGCACTCCCCGGCGTGCAGCCGGCGGGGGTGGGAGGCGCCGGCGGCAACGGTTTCCATGATCCGGAATTCCTTCAGCTCGAGGGGTCCGCAGCAGGCGTAACCATCCATGGCCGACTTGCTGAAGGGCGGCATGTCGCTGGGCGCGGACACGGTTTCGGCCAGAATGCGGTTCAGCGAACGCGACAGAGGCACCTGTTGGGCGCGGGGGGACGGGGAATGCATATGCAATATCGCTTCGGCCTGTTCGACGCTGACCAAATGGTTCTCCTTTTCTGAATGGAAGGCGAACTCGTTTCCGCGTTTCACCCTGACGGCAGCAAGGCCTGGCGACTGCGGGCGCTGTAGCACTTCCTGCTCGGAGAAAAAAAATCATAACAGAAAACCGGGAGCCGGTCAATGGTGCATTGGTTCGGCAATACCAGCGGTGTTCGGGCTTGCGGCCAGCCCTCGGTTGCGAAAGGAGCGCTTACTCGTAGCGCAGGGCGTCGATGGGGTTGAGCGCCGCCGCCTTGCGGGCAGGATAGAACCCGAAAAAAATGCCCACCAGGCCGGCGAATCCGAAGGAGAGGAAGACCGTGGGCACGGTGATGGCCGTGTTCCAGTCGGTGGCCCACCGGACAATGAAGGTGGAGATAAAGCCAATCACAACACCGATCAGGCCTCCGGAGAGAGAGAGGGCCACCGACTCGATCAGGAACTGGGTGAGGATGTCGCGGCCGCGGGCGCCGATGGCCATGCGGATGCCGATTTCGCGGGTGCGCTCGGTCACCGAGACCAGCATGATGTTCATGATGCCGATGCCGCCGACCAGCAGCGAAATGCTGGCGATGGCCGCCAGCAGGATGGTCATCGTGCGCGTGGACTCGGTGGCCAGCTGGGCGAATTCGGTCTGGTTGCGGATGGTAAAATCATCGTCCATGCCCTCGGCGATCTTGTGGGACTCGCGCAGAATGGCGCGAGCCTCCTCCTGGGCCGCGGGCATCTGCGCCAGCGACGTGGCGCTGATATAGAACTGGTTGATGCCGTGGGAGTGGCCGCCGCTCAAACGCCAGATGACGGTGGTGTAGGGGGCCATGATCACGTCGTCCTGGTCCGAGCCGAAGGTGCTCTGCCCCTTTTCTGTAAGCACGCCGATGATCTTGCAGGGCACGCTGCGGATGCGGATCTGCTGGCCGACGGGGTCTTCGTTGGGAAAGAGATTCTTGACAATGGTCTTGCCGACCACGCAAACCTTGTTTTGCGCCTTGACGTCCATGGCGGTGAAGAATTCGCCCGACTCCAGCTTCCATTCGCGGATGGTCAGGAAGTCTTCGGACACGCCCCAGATGCCGGTGCTCCAGTTGCCCGCTCCGCCGATCACCTGGCCGCCGGTGCGGGCCACCGGTGAGATGCCCTGGAACAGCGTGCTGTTCTTTCTCAGGCGTTCGTAGTCGTCGTTGGAGAGCTGCTGGGCGGTGCCGGCCCCCATGCGCACCGAGCCCTGCTGGAAGGAAGCGGGGAAGACCATGATCAGGTTGGTGCCCAGGCTGTTGATCGATGCCTGGATGCGCTCCTGGGCGCCTTCGCCGATGGCCACCATGACGATGACCGCGCCGACGCCGATGATGATGCCCAGCATGGTCAGCAGGGTGCGCATCTTGTTTTTGAAGATCGAAATAAAAGCGACTTTGATCAGGTTCTGCCACTTCATGGCCTTTCTCCTTCGCTCTCTTCGGCCGATTGCTTGAACTGCTTCACGTCCTCGGTCGCCTGACGCCGCTGGGACACCGGATAGTCCTTGAGGATATGGCCGTCGCGGAATTCGATGACGCGTTTGGCGTAGGCGGCGATGTCGTGCTCATGGGTGACCAGCACCACGGTGATGCCCTGATCGTTCAGGTCCTGGAAAGTGGCCATGATTTCAATGCTGGTGCGGCTGTCTAGGTTGCCCGTCGGCTCGTCCGCCAGAACGATCGACGGTTTGTTGACCAGGGCGCGGGCGATGGCCACGCGCTGCTGCTGGCCGCCGGAGAGCTGGTTGGGATGGTGGTGGATGCGGTCGGCCAGGCCGATTTTTTCCAGGGCCTCGCGCGCGAGCCTGCGGATTTCCTGGCTCTTGATGTGCGAGCGGTTATAGAGCAGCGGCAACTCCACGTTTTCCAGGGCGTTGGTGCGAGCCAGCAGGTTGAAGGTTTGAAAAACGAAGCCGATTTTCTGGTTGCGGATGGCGGCCAGCTCGTCCTTGTTCAGGTCGTTGATGTGCACGCCGTCCAGATAGTAATCGCCGCGGGTGGGCAAATCGAGGCAACCGATGATGTTCAGCAGGGTCGATTTGCCTGAGCCCGATGCGCCCATGATGGCCACGAGTTCGCCGCTGTGCACCTGCAGGTCAATCCCCTTGAGGGCTTCCACCGCCACCTCGCCGGTATCGTACACTTTGACCAGGTCGCGGAGTCTGAATGATTGTGTCCGGTTTGGGCATACGGGTTTCTCCGGACTTTATTAGAACATCCGCATGGGCGGTCTGCCGGCTTGTGCGGCCGCGGTTGGGCTGACCGTCTGGACCACCGACTTGATGATGCTCATCCCTTCCTTGACCTCGTCCGATTTGATCTCGGTGAACTGGCCGTCGGTGATGCCCGTGCGCACGCGCAGGGTCTTGAACTTGCCGTTTTCATCCTGGTACCAGAGCATGCCGCTATCCTTGGGCCGGCGCGAACTGTTGCCGTTGTTGCCCTGGCCGCCGAACATCATCGTGCCGCCGCCAGAACCCTCGCCCGACCGGTTGCCGGAACTAGCCAGCCGTTCCTGGATGCGCTTGGCCATTTCCGGGTTGCGTTTGGCCAGTTCCTCCTGGAAGCTCTTCATCATTGCCTGGGCCATTTCCGTCGTCGGCTTGACGCGCAGGGCGGCGTTGGGCACGCGCAGCACTTTCTTGACCTGGCCGAGAATGAAGTCCAGGGTGGCTGTCATGCCGGGCAGCAGCGTGCCGTCCTTGTTGTCGACGTTCACCACCACCGTGTAGTTGACCACGTTCTGGACGGTAGTCGGCGATAGGCGGATCTGGCTGACCTGGCCTTCGAATTTGCGGTCCGGGTAGCTCTGCACGGTGAAGCGCACATTCAACTTTTCTTTAATCTGACCGATGTCGCTCTCGTCGACGCTGGCCAGAATCTGCATTTTGGACAGGTCGTTGGCGATCAGAAACAGAGTGGGGGTGGAGAAACCGGAGGTCACGGTCTGGCCCAGGTCAATTTTGCGGTCAATGACCGTGCCGTCGATGGGCGCGAAAATCTCGGCATAGGATAGGTTGAGCTTGGCCCGTTCTAGGTTGGATTCGGCCGACTTCATATTGGATTTGGCCACGTTGAAGTTGTACTGGGCCACGTCCATGTCGTTCTGGGTCTTGAAGTTCTGGTCTAACAGGAACTTGGTGCGCTTCAGATCAAGGTCGGACTGCTCGTACTGCAGCCGGGCGCGGGTCACGTTGTTCTGCGCATCGTAGACCTGGTTTTGCAGCACCGATTTGTCAAGTTCGCAGATCAGCTGCCCTTTCTTGACTTTATTGTTGAAATCAACATAGAGCTTGGAAACGCGGCCGGTAACCTGCGCACCCACCTGCACGGTGGTCACCGCCGACAGGGTGCCGGTGCTGGAAACGACCGATTCGATGTCGCCCCGGTCAACCTTGGCAAATTGAAAGGTGGCCCCTTCGGTGCTCGAGGGCTGGAGCAGGAACCAGGCCGCGACCGCGATGACAATCACCGCAGCCGCGATAAAGGCGATCTTCTTCACTTTCTTCTTCTGCATCTTTAACTCCTTGTTATTGGGATCACAGCCGATGCTGAATTCTTACTACGGATTTTGACCTTCTAATGTTTTTTTCCCTCATTTCAACAACAGCACAACAAAAATCAGCGCGTTTTCTTGCAGAATTTCCGCTGATTCTGGCTTTATTCCTCGGGCCGGTATATAATGCCTGGGATGAGAATTCTGTTCAGAGGTTTCCAGGAATTCCTGGGAAAGAGAGCCCGGGTGGGGGATTTCCTTTTCCAGGCCGGCCGGCTGCAACCGTTGGCTCCAGCCGGGAGGCTTAAAAACTCTGACGCCGACCGCCTGCTGGAGGGCCCGGGCTTCATCCTGCCGCCGCCCGTTGACACCCACATCCATGGCGGCTGGGGGCGGGAATTTGTCGACGAAGAAAGCTTCGCCTTTCTGGAGAAGAAACTGAGCGAGGCGGGCCTCGGTGCGGCCCTGCCCACCTACATGAACCATCACTGGTACCGGATCGAGGAGATTGTCCAGCGCTACCGCCGCTACAAGAAGGAAAGCGGTTCGCGTTTCTTCCCGTTCCTGCGCATGGAAAGCCCCTTCATCAGCCAGCCCATGCGCGGTTACCAGAGTGAAACCAGCATCTTCCCTTTTGTTCATTCGCAGCGCGAGCGGCTCAAACGGGTGCGGCGCGAGCTCGAGGTTGATCACCTTTGCTCCGGAAATCGCCGGTGCCGACAGCCTGGCCCGGAGCGCGGCTCGGAACCACATCCTCCTTTCCGCCGGCCACTCGGCGGCTCGCTTCAGCGAGTTTGAGAAATTTCACCGCCTGGGTGTGCGCCATCTGACCCATTTCGGCAACCGCATGTCGCCGTTGCATCAGCGGGAGATGGGCCTGGTGGGGGCCGGCCTTTTTTTCGAAGACGTTTTCCTGGAAATCATCGGTGACGGTGCGCACGTGGTCTATCCTTTCGTGGAGCTGGTTTTCCGCTTGCGCCAGGGGAAAAACCTGGCCCTAATCTCGGACAACATGTGTTCCTCCTATCAGGACGAGACGGTGCTGCGGGCCAACGGGCTGGTGCGCGAGAACGGCGTGCTGCGCGACGGCAAGGGGTTCATCGCCGGCGGCGAAACCCTGCTTCCCGCCCAGATCCGCAAGCTGGCACTCCACACCTCCATTCCGCTGTCCCAGCTGGTCGCCGCTGCCACCCGTAACCCCTGCCGCTTTTTCGACATTCAGGTTGGCGCGCGTGACTTTATCGTCCTGTCTGCGGATTTCAAACTGATTTTCCAGCATCGAAAATAGGTTTTGCAGTTGCAAAAAATTATCTCTGGCGGACTGGCCGGACTGCTTATCCTGCTGTCAACCCTGAGCGCCGGTCAGCGGCCTTATCGCGACGCCGCGGTGCGGGCGGCAAGATGGATATCGCTGTCGTCCCGCGCCGGGGAGCCGGGTCGGGTTTGGCCGTCCGACCCGCGCGAGCCTCAGAGCGTCAGCCACACTCTGTATGCGGGTGTACCCGGTGTGGTCGTTTTCTTTGCCGAAGCCTTTCGGCAAACGGAAAGCAAGGAGTTTTTGAAAAACGGCTGCGCCGGCGCTGATTACCTGCTGCGGGTTGTGGCCGGTGAAATGGAGTGCGGCCTGTACGAAGGCCTGGCCGGCATCGGTTTTGCCTTGGGGCAGGCCTGGAAGGTCTCCCGTCAGGAGCGCTATCGCCAAGGGCTCGAGCGCTGTCTGGCGCTGATCCGCCAGCGGGCCGTGGCCAAGGGCGAGGGCGTGGAGTGGAGCGACGTGACCGATGTGATCAGCGGGGGTGCCGGTACCGGGCTGTTCCTGCTCTGGGCGGCCAGGGAGGTGAATGATCCCTCGCTGGTGGATCTGGCTGCCCGGGCCGGCAGGCGGCTGCTGGCGCTGGGTCGGCCGGAGCGCGGCGGCCTGAAGTGGGCGATGAACCCGGACGATGCGCGGCTGATGCCCAATTTTTCCCACGGCACTGCCGGCGTGGCCTATTTCCTTTCCGAACTGTACCGGGCCACGAAAAGGAGGGAGTTCTTGGAGGGCGGCTTGGCCGGCGGCCGTTATTTGCAGGCCATCGCGCGCAGCGACAACGGCGGCTGCCTGATCTTCCACCATGAGCCTGACGGCCAGGACCTCTATTATCTGGGCTGGTGCCACGGTCCGGCCGGAACCGCCCGGCTCTTCTATTCGCTTTTTCTGGCCAGTGGCGACAGGGCGTGGCTCGAGTGGCTGAAGCGCTCGGCGCGGTCGCTGCTCGCCAGCGGCATTCCTCAGAAGGAGACTCCCGGTTTCTGGAACAATGTCGGCATCTGCTGCGGCACGGCCGGTGTGGCCTGGTTCTTACTCGATTGCTACAGGGTCCTGGGCGATCCGGTCTGCTTGCGGTTTGCCGAGCAGCTCAGCGCCAACCTGCTTTCACGCGCCACGGTGGAGGGCAAAGGTCTGAAATGGGTTCAGGCCGAGCACCGGGTGCGCCCGGAATTGCTGCTGGCCCAGACCGGCCTGATGCAGGGTGCCGCGGGCATCGGCCTCTGGCTGTTGCGCCTGGACGCCTTTCTAAGTCATAAACCTTTCCATACCCGGTTTCCGGACTCCCCTTTTTAAGCCGGGGCAGCCAGCAGGCGCAAGAGCGCCGCTTCTCCCGTGTAATAGAGAACGCTGGAAAATGGTGCCAACTCCACCTTGAATTCGGATACGTTCTCTGCCAGCAGCCGGTCCGTGAACAAATCGCAGACCGCTTCGACCGGCCGGTTCAGGCGGAAGCTCCGGGGACCGCCCGCCACCGTGTGCACGGCCAGCAGCTGGGGCGTGGCATACAGCAGGTCGCCCGCCTCACTGAAGAGGTGGGCGCCCGCGAGCCGCGCCAGGTTGCGCAGCAGCGGCGCCGGCAGGTTGGGGGCGGAGCAATAGACCGAAGTCCAGTCGCCGAACTCTTTGACTGCCAGGCCCGGCTTGCAGTCGCCCTGGGAAAAAACCACCTCGCCCAGGATGCGGGCTTGCGGGTCCGCGACATAAAAGATAGGGGCCAGCTTGCTGTTGGTGCCCCAGGCCAAGTCCTGAGGCAGGCCCCGGGTGAGGGGATGCGTGAAGTCGGTCACGTGCATCAGCGGCCCCCAGGGCTGCTCGCCCATGGCCAAACGGATGCCGGTCAGCTCCTCCATGTGTGCCAGACCCGGTTCGTCGCGGATGAATCCGGGCGCATATATCCAGAGCGCAACGCGGCCCTGGCGGCGGATCTCTTTTGCAGAGCCGCGCGACGCTCCCGGTCCAGGCGGAAGGGGTTCAGGAATATGTACAGTTTGTAGGGTTTCAGCTCTCCGGCCAGCAGGTCCTCGAGCAGGTAGAGGTCGAAGGGCGCGCCGCAGTGGGGCAGGCCCCAGAGCCGCTGCTGGAAGATCAGGGGCAGGTCGAGATTGTTTTTGGCGGTCTGATAAAAGAAACTCTCGTCATCGACAAACACCGCGATATCGGCTGCCGGTCCGCGTTCCAGATTCAAAGCGAAGCGGCCGACTTTCTGGAAGCGCGCCAGCAGCGGGATAAAGGCGGGCTCCTTGACCGTGTCCACCTTCCAGGTCGCCCACCAGACGCCCTGGCCGTGGCACAGCACCTGGCAGAAATTGCGCTTGAGTATGGCCTGGCTCTGGGCCAGAGTCTCGACGTGGCCGTAATGGGGATCCTGTGCATCGATGTGCGTGCGGCTGTCGTCTTCGATGAGCAGCAGCTTGCCGTGGCGGCGCACCGATTCACTGGGCAGCATGCTGGGCGCGTCGCCGCCCAGACCGCGGAATCCGTAGCTGTAGGGGCTGACCAGGAAGTCCACATGCGGCGATTGCAGCACGCGGCGCAGCCCCAGGTGGCCGCTGCGCTGGTAGGTGGAATAGTCGCTGTCCGGACGCTCGCGGAAAAACCCGCCGTTCCAGGCCAGGTCCAGCAGGTAGCCAAAAAACGCCCCGGCCAACATCCGGCCGTTGCTGGCCTCCTTGACCGTGCGGCAGAAGTCGGCCACCAGATCGCCGCAGAGCTCGGCCAGGCAGCGGAAGTAATCGATGACGTGTTGCTCCAGCCGCGGATCGCGGAAGGTGTAGAGCCGGCTCTGCAGCTGCTCGGCCGCGGTCGGCACTTCGGCCGTCTCCAAGTCGGCGTCGTCGCGTTTCCAGGCTGCGCGCAGCCCGGCGTCGCTGCCGTATCTTTGGCGCAGCCAGGCGCGGAAACGGTGCCGCATCGGCTCGCTGAAATCGCCGCAGGGTGCGTGCATCGAGGTTTCGCCCTTGACCCATTCGCCGGTGTGGCCGGCGCCCACCTGGATGGCGACCACCCGCCCGGCCAGCTTCAGCCGCTGCAGCTGGCGGATATAGGCGCGCAGAAAATCGTGGGCCTGGCTGCGCCAGAGGCTCGAGGCGAAGGATTGGCCGTTGCGTTTGCCTTCCGAGGTGACCTCGCACTCCTGGGGGTACTCTTTTTCCCACCCGTCATCGTGGCCGATTTCCAGGTGGCAGCGCAGATGGAAGCGGGCCAGGGGGTCGGCGCGGAGCACCTGCTGGAAGCGGGCCTGGAGCGTGGAAAAATCGTAATCGCTGCTCCGTCCCGGCGCGGGCCCTCGCCATTCCGTGCCCACGCCCACGTCGAACGCGTAAATGTGGATTCCGGTCTGGCGGCTCTGCCTGGCTCCGGAACTGAATTCCCAGCCCGTGGGAGTAGGGGCGCTCACCCAGTAGATGCCGGCAAATACCGGCTCGCCGTTGAGAAAAAGAGTGGGTGTGCCGTGATGCAGGCGCACTTCGGCCGCCGCTCCGGACGAATTCCTTTTGGCCATGGCCTGGATGCCCGCCAGACTCGACAGGGCGAGGGGAACGTTTTTGATAAAGCTGCGCCTTTTCATGAGTCCTCCCGCGCAGATTATAAACCAGCCGCTGCAGCAAACCAATTTGCATTTTTTCTTTTGCCGATGGTAAGATAGCGGTGGAGAGAAGAGGGATCATGCGTTTGCCTGAAAAATGGAAGGCCCATTACCCTCAGGGCATCAAGCGGGTGGAGGCGGTGGACCTGTTCAAGTTTTTCGTGCTTTTCTTGATGATTCAGGGGCACCTGTTTCGCGATTACCTTTTACCCGCTCTGCGCGCGCAGCACTGGCTTGTCATTCACGAAATCTTTCACGGCGTGGTCGCGCCCGGGTTCCTCTTTTCCGCCGGTTTTGCCGCCTTCCTTTCGTACCACAACAAAAAAGAGAAGGCCACCCAGCTGAATCGTGCTTTTTTCCAGCGCTTGCGCCGCATCCTGTTCATCGTTTTAGTCGGCTACTGGATCCATCTGCCCTCCGGCTCCCTGCGCGTGACCCTTTCCCAGATGCGCGGGGTCGAGGTGCCCGAGCTCATCCGGGTCAATATCCTGCAGTGCATCGGCATCGGGCTGCTGCTCTTTTCCATCCTGGCTCTGCTGTTGAAAAAAGAAAAATTCATCATCCCCGCATCCCTGCTGCTGACCCTGGCCTTCTTTTTGCTCCCCGAACAGGCCAAACAGATCCGTCTGCACCCCCTGATTGACACTTATTTCAGCCACGAGACTGTCGGTGTTCCCGCTTTTCCCCTGGGCCGGGTTCCTGTTCAGCGGTATCCTGGCCGCTTTTCTCTATTCACGGCTGCGGCGGGATATTTTTTTCCGGCTGCTGCTGGTGCTGGGCGCGCTGATGTTCCCCTGGTTTTTCTTCTACAAGAGCCAGACTGTTTTCAAGGCGGAGCTGACGCTCTCCGGCAACCTGAATAAATTCGGCGGCGTGTTTCTGCTGCTCTGGTTCTGCGACTGGCTGATCCGCCACTGCCAGGGAAAGTTGGTAGAGCTGATGAAACGGGCGGCCAAGGAATCGCTCTTTGTCTACGTGTTCCACATGTTCGCCATCTTCGGTTGCATTTTCAGCCCCGGGCTGGAGCCTTTCTTCAAGGATACCTTGACCATTATCCCGGCACTGGGGCTCTTCCTGGTGCTACAACTTTTTGTTTTCGGCGTGTCCCTGATCTACGAATATCTCAAGGATAAAAAGCCGAAAATCTGGCGCTGGGCCTTTAACCTGTTCTGGGCCGGGTTTTTGTTGGTATTCGTTCTGCGCCCTTGTTGAAAATAATTTCTATTTTTGTTAATAAATTAATGCAATTCTAACCGGAATGTTGCGTGGAGAGGACCGGATGATCGGCAAAACCGTTTCCCATTACCGCATCCTCGAGAAGCTCGGTGAGGGCGGCATGGGCGTGGTGTACCTGGCAGAGGACACGAAACTGAAAAGAAAGGTGGCGCTCAAGTTTCTTCCCGCCGACCTGAGCCGAGACCCCACGGCCATGGAGTACGTGGAGGGCCGGACTCTGAAGGAGAGGATCCACGGCCCCGGAGCAATTCTACTCCTACCCCAAGGACATGCCGGAGCCCTGGGTCGAGTTCGGTGTTCCCCGGTTGAAGAAGTCCGTCACCATCGCTGCCCACGACCCCAAAAATCGCGAACTGACAGTACATCTGGAAATGCTCCCCGGTACATCCGGTGCTCCCCGCTGGGACGGCAATTGGCCCAGGCCCGAGGAGATCAGGAATGAGCCGCTGGGCATCACGCTCTCATTCGTTGACTTCGCGAACCAACTCGCCGGCAGGACCTACCAATCCCCGCGGGTCATCGTGCAATTCCACGAAGGCGACTGGCATACGGGACAGAGGATTTACAAGGATTGGAGAACCCCGTGGTAGCACCGGGAGCGCGGCTCGTGGTGGCTTGACCGAAGGGCTGGGAGGTGATAACAATTTGAAGCGGGAGAGAAAACAGGCACGCGAACATTATGGAGGTATCATGATAAAAAAGTCATTTCCGGCGGTGTTTTTACTGGGGGCCTTGCTCCTCGTTCCCGTCCTGAGCTGGGGGCAGGCGCAGGAGTTGCAGACGATCAAGCTCAACGAGCCGAACAAGACGCGAGGGCTACCCGTCATGCAGGCTCTGTCCGTCAGGGCCTCCGTCAGGGATTGGTCCGACAAAGAGCTCAGCCTGCAGGACCTCTCCGACCTCTTATGGGCCGCCAACGGCATCAACCGGCCCGACAGCAAGAAGCGGACGGCTTCGTCGGCCCAGAACGCCCAGGATGTTGACATCTACGTGTTCATGAAGGGCGGCGCTTACCTCTACAATGCCGCTGATCAGGCGCTGGTACCCGTCCTCGCCGGCGACCATCGGTCAGAGCTCATGATGATGAGGCCCGGTGGGCCTGGAGCTAAGCCGGGAGAAAAACCGGATGCCAAGCCGCAGGGCCCGCCTCCGGGAGCCAAGCCTGAAGGCAAGGCGGGGCCCGGACCGGCGGACCGCCTTCCCCGGCGCCGGTCCAGATTATCCTGGTTTCCGACATTTCCCGTTTCGGCGGCGGAACGCCGGAATTGAAGCTGGAATGGGCGGCCATCGATACCGGCATCGTTTCGCAGAACATCTCGCTCTTCTGTGCCGCGACGGGCCTGGGCACGAGGCCCCGCGCGTCCATCTCCAAAGACAAGATCAGGGAGCTCCTTAAGCTTAAGGACACGCAATATCCGCTCCTGAACCACCCCGTCGGGTATATTAATACGAAGTGATTCAGGCGGCGATCTCTTTTATCGCGAGCTTGGCAACGTCCATCCGGCCTCGGCTGAGCACAATTTGAGCACAGTTAGGGCGGGGGAGTCCACTATAGAGGCCGACTTTCCAGGCGCTCCCCTGTTGCTGCGGGACGCCGTTGACGGCGGATTAAGGCCTCAATAGATAAAGACGCTGGCGGGCTGGATTATTCTCAATGGGAAGAGTGACACGCCCGGAAGGGAGCCGATGCTGAAAAAACATCCCAGAGGCCTGGCAGTCATTTTCTTCACCGAGATGTGGGAGCGGGTCGGCTTCTACACGCTGATGGCCCTCCTGGTCCTCTACATGGACAGGTCCCTGGGCTGGTCCGATTCGCGCAAGGGCGATTTCTACGGCATTTTCCTGGCCCTCTGCTATTTCACGCCTCTGGTCGGCGGCTGGCTCGGCGACCGGGTCCTGGGCCAGATCCGCTCGGTCCGCTCGGGCGCCGTTCTGATGGCGTTCGGCTACGCGGGCCTGGCCCTCTCGTCGGCCAGCCGGCTGGCGCCGTTCTACATCGGCCTTTTGCTCATCGCCGTGGGCACCGGCATTTTTAAGGTCAACATGTCCGTGCTGGTCGGAAACCTCTACGCCGACAAAATCCACCTCAAGGACGCGGGCTTCAACATCTTCTACATGGGCGTCAACCTGGGGGCCATGATCGCTCCCCTGGTGGCCACAATCAACAACGCGGTCTTCCACAGCTACAACCTCTCCTTCTGGGTGGCGGCCGCGGGCATGCTCGTCGCCCTGCTCATTTTCCGGGGGGATCACCTCCGCATCGCCGACGTCCGGAGCGCGGCAAGGAGGAGCGTTCACGAGAACGCTGCGGCCATGGACAGAAGAGAGCAGGCCCAGCGCATCCTGACCCTGGTCATCCTCTTCCTGATCGTCATCTTTTTCTGGGTGGCGTTCTACCAGAATGCCTTTGCCCTGACCCTCTTCGCCGCGCGCTCGACCGTGGTCCTGAAATGGCTCAGGCCCGAAACCTACCAGTCCTTCGAACCGTTCTTCATCCTCGTGCTGACGCCGCTGCTCCTCTCCCTCTTCGCCGCGCTCGGGCGGAAGGGCCGGGAGCCCTCCACTCCGGTCAAAATCTTTCTCGGCATGCTCGTCATGAGTCTGGCCATGGTCGTCATGGTCTTGGGTTCGCTTGCCGGCGGCAACAGGGAACAGAACATCCTGTCGCCGGCCTGGCTCATCGGGACCTATTTCATCGTCACCCTGGCCGAGATCCTGATCTCGCCCATGGGCCAGTCGTTCGTCTCCAAGGTGGCGCCCCCGAAAATCCAGGGCCTGATGATGGGCGGCTGGTTCGCGGCCACGGCCGCGGGCAGCTACGGCAGCGGGCTGCTGGGCAAGTCCTATAGCCGCTTCCCCCACCACCAATTTTTCCTCTTCCTGACCGCGCTCCTGATCCTAGCGGCGTTCCTCGTTCTCGTTTTTATGAAAAAGCTCAAGCGATTTTCGTCCTAGGACGCAAGGAGGATCCTCATGCTCATTCAGGAAAAGGTGAGGCAGGCCGCGAGCCTTCTCCGCGAGTTCGGCGCGGACTGCTGGATCACGTTCACCCGGGAAAGCGAAATCAACGGCGATCCCACGCTCGTCTACCTGGCCCCGGGTCCCGTGACCTGGCACTCGGCCTTCATCGTCAGCGCGGACGGCCGCACGCGGGCCATTGTCGGCCTCTACGATCAGAAAACCGTGGAGGACGCCGGGGCCTACGACAGGGTCGTCGGCTACGTCAAGGGAATCAAGGAGCCGCTGCTGGAATACCTCAAAGAGCTCGCGCCCCGCACCATTGCCATCAACTATTCCCAGGGAAGCGAAATCTGCGACGGGTTGACCCACGGCATGTATCTGACGCTCCAGGAGTTCCTGGTCGAGATCGGCTTTGCCGAACGGCTGGTATCGGCCGAAAAGATCGTTTCAGCCCTGAGGGAAAGGAAGTCCGCGACCGAAATCGCCCACATCCAGGAGGCGATTCGCGTCACCGAAGAGATCTACCAGGCCGCGGCCGGGTTCATCGCCGCCGGCAAAACGGAGAAGGAGATCGCCTCCTTCATGCTGAAACAGGTCGCGCGCCAAAAGGTCCAGCCCGCCTGGGGCCAGGCCACGTGCCCGGCTGTGTTCAGCGGACCGGAGACGGCCGGCGCCCACTACTCCCCCACCGACCGTCGGGTGGAGAAAGGCCATGTCCTCAACATGGACTTCGGGGTCAGGGTCAACGGCTACTGCTCCGACATACAAAGAACCTTTTACATTTGCCGGCGCGGTGAAAAGGCTGCGCCCAGTGACGTGGCCAAGGGCTTCCGCACCATTGTCCGGGCCATCGAAGAGTCGCGCCGGGCCATGAAACCGGGGGTCCAGGGCCTCGCCATTGATGCGGTCGCCCGTTCGATCGTGGTCGGGGCCGGCTACACCGAATTCCCCCACGCCCTGGGCCACCAGGTGGGCTGGTTTCCGCACGACGGCACGGCCCTGCTCGGACCGCAATGGGAAAAGTACGCTCAGAAGCCCTTCCAGGTTCTCGAAGAAGGGATGGTCTTCACCCTGGAGCCGCGCCTGACCGTGCCGAGCAGAGGGGTCGTCACCATCGAGGAGATGGTGGTCGTGACCGGGAACGGCGCCGAGTTCCTCGGCCCGCCGCAGAAAAAGATCATCCTGATCAAATAGAAACAGAGCCATTCCCGGAAACTCATTCATGTTTGACTATTTCTGTTTTCCAGGCTTATGATATAAACGCGAAGGTGAGGGTAATGAAGTGTCCCAAATGCGATTTTGAGAATAAGGAAGATTCCCAATTCTGCAGCCGGTGCGGGACGGCCCTGAGCGGCAAGCCTGCGGTATCGCGGATGCAGACCACGTTTGCGCCGTTCAAGGAGCTGGCCATAGGCAGCGACTTTGCCGGCCGTTACAAGGTGCTGGAGGAGCTGGGTCGGGGCGGCATGGGTCGAGTCTACAAGGTGTTCGACGAGAAGGTGGGCGAGAAGGTGGCGCTGAAAGTGCTGAACCCCGAGGTGGCCCTGGACAAAGAACGGGTGGAGCGGTTCCGCAACGAGTTGAAGCTGGCGCGTCGCATATCCCACAAGCACGTGTGCCGGATGTACGACCTGAGCGAGTGGGAAGGCACCCATTTCATCACCATGGAGTATGTATCGGGAGAGGATCTGCGCGGTGTGCTCCACATGATGGGGCAATTGAGCGCGGGCCAGGCAGTGACCATTGCCCGGCAGATCTGCGAAGGGCTGATGGAGGCACACAAGCTGGGAGTGGTGCATCGTGACCTGAAACCGGCCAACGTGATCATCGATCGTGAAGGCCATGCCCGGATCATGGATTTCGGCATTGCCCGGTCATTGAAAGGGAAGGGGATCACGGATGCGGGCATGATTGTCGGCACTCCCGAATACATGTCGCCGGAGCAGGTGGACGGCAAAGAGGCGGATGCGCGCGCGGACATTTATGCATTGGGAGTAATCCTGTTCGAGATGGTTACCGGCAGATTGCCCTTCGAGGGCGAGACCGCGCTCAGCGTGGCTGTGAAGCAGAAAACCGAACCGGCTCCGGATCCGAGGAAATGGAACGCCCAGGTTCCCGATGACCTGAGCCGGGTGATCCTCAAGTGCCTGGAAAAGGAGAAGGAGAGGCGTTATCAGAGCGTGGACCATCTCTATGCTGAACTCTCGAAAATCGCAAAAGGGATTCCGACAACCGAAAAGATTATACCCAAACGCAAAACCAGCACCTCGCGGCAGATCACGGTCCAGTTCAGCCTGAAGAAGCTGCTGATCCCGATTTTCTCCGTGCTGGCACTGGCTGTTGCGGCCCTTATCGTCTGGAAAGTCGTGCTCAAAGAAAAACTTCCCCTTGTCCCCGAGCAGAAACGCTCCATTGCCGTGATCAGCTTTGAGAACCAGACCGGCGACAAAAACTATGACAACCTGGGTAAGGTGATCCAGAATCTCCTGATCACGAACCTCGAGCAATCGGGCTTTTTTTACGTGGCGACCTGGGAGCGGCTCCACGACCTTCTCAAGCAGATGGGCAAGGGGGAGGTGAAGTTCATTGATTCCGATTTGGGATTTGAGCTGTGCAGGATGGACGGAGTCGGCGCCATTGTTCTGGGCAGTTTTGCCAAGGCGGGTAACGTTTTTGTGACCAACGCGCAGGTGCTGGATGTGGGGACGAAAAACCTCCTGGGTACTGCGAGCTCCAAAGGCGAGGGGCCGGACAGCATCCTCAACAAGCAGATTGACGAGCTGAGCAGGCAGATTGCCAAAGGCATCGGTCTTTCCGAGCGTAAAATAGAAGCCGCCAACATGCAGGTCCGCGACGTGACCACTGCCTCGTCCGAGGCTTATAAATATTACTTGAAGGGAAGAGAGGCAGAAACCAATTTTGACTGGGATGGGGCCAGGCAGGCCTATGAAAAAGCCGTTGAAATCGATCCGACCTTTGCGTCGGCTTATATTCACTTGAGCGATAACTATTATTTTCTAAATGAAAACCGGCAGATGGAAGAGGCCATAAAAAAAGCCTGGAATTTTTCTAAAAAAGCAAGCCAAAAAGAGAGGCTTGCGATTGAATTCCTTTACGCCCAAAACATAGAGAAAGATAATGAGAAAGCTCTGCGGCTCGTCAGAGAAGCAGCAGACAAATATCCCAAAGATAAAGAAATACACTTTTATCTGGCTGGTCAGCTGCAATATTTTTCAAAAGATCTAAGAAAAGCCCTCGAGGAATATAAAAAAGCGCTGGACCTTGATCCCAACTTTCCCAACGCTCTTAATGGAATTGCCTATGTCTATATGGAGATGAAGGATTTTGAAAAAGCCGTTGAATATCTCAAAAAATATGCGTCGGTTTTACCCGGGACTCCGAATCCGCTCGATTCCCTGGCTGAAACCTATTTCCGGATGGGGAAAATCGACGAGGCCATTGAAACCTACAAGAAAGCGCTGGCCATCAAGCCCGATTTTTTCCAATCCATGGATAGCCTTGCCTATGTCCATGCCTTCAGGGAAGATTATTCCGAAGCCCTGCAATGGCTCGACCGATACATTGAAACGACTCTCTCTCCAGGTTCGAAGCTCCTGGGTTACATCCGAAAAGGATTCTACAGTGCCTGGCTCGGCAGCCTGGAAAAATCGCTGCGCTATCTTCAGAGGGCTGAAGACCTGGGAGAGGCCATGGGTGATAAAACCTGGATAAGTGAAATAAACGCCATCAAATCCTGGATTTATTTCGACCGGCATGAACTTGAACTGAGCCGGAAATGCAGGGATGCCTGGTTTTCTGGCAGCAGAAGAGAACTCACGCAATTCAAATCCGTACCGGAGCCAGGCTACAAAGTCTGTATCGGATTGATTGAACTGGCAGAAGGGAAGTTGGATTCGGCAAAGAACAGATTGAAGGAGGCGGAATCCCTGCTGCCCGGGTTATCCCGGTTATCCTCAGTTGCAAAAAAGGAAATCTCGTTCTACCTAAATCTCCTCCGTTCGGAGATCTTTCTTGCCGAAGGAGCTCCAGGAAAAGCCATAGACAGTTTTGCAAAAACCGAGCCTCCAGAGGCGCCTCAGTTTTTACCGGTCGCTGTATTTGACCTCTTTTATAATACGCCTTTTCTCAAAGACGTCTCGGCCAGGGCTTATGTGAAAATAGGTGATCTGGACAGAGCCATAGTCGAATACGAGCGGCTGATCACCTTTGACCCGAAAAATCCGTCGCGCTTCCTCATCCATCCCAAGTACCATTACCGGCTGGCCAAGCTGTACGAGCAGAAAGGCCTGAAGGCGAAAGCGCTGGAGCAATACCAGAGATTTCTATCTCTCTGGAAGGATGCCGATCCGGGCCTGCCCGAGGTTGAGGACGCGCAGAAACGGCTCAAAGCAATTCAATCAACCATGTGAGAAGCATGATCGGCAAAACCGTTTCCCACTACCGCATCATCGAGAAGCTCGGCGAAGGCGGCATGGGAGTGGTTTACAAGGCAGAGGACACCACTCTCAAGCGGTTGGTGGCCCTGAAATTTCTTCCGGCTGACCTGACCCGGGACGCGGGGGCCAAGGCCAGGTTCATCCATGAAGCGCAGGCCGCCTCGGCGCTCGACAATCCGAACATCTGCACGGTACACGACATCCAGGAGAGCCCGGAAGGCCAGCTGTTCATGGTCATGCCCTGCTACGAGGGGCAGACCCTACACCAAATGCTCGATGATGTAGGGGCACGGCGCGCCGTGCCCCTACCCATCAACGATATTATCGCCATCGCCACCCAAATCGCCCGCGGCCTGGCCAAAGCTCACGAAAAGGGCATTGTCCACCGCGACCTCAAACCGGCCAACGTATTCGTCACCAGGGACGAGGTGGTCAAGATCCTCGATTTCGGCATAGCCAAGCTGGCCGGGGGTCAGACCAAGCTGACCAAGACCGGCACGACCATGGGCACGGCAGCCTACATGTCGCCCGAGCAGGCCATGGGCAAAGAGGTGGACCGCAGGGCGGACATCTGGTCCCTGGGCGTGGTGCTTTACGAAATGCTCGCGGGCAAACTGCCGTTCCAGGGAGAGTACGAGCAGGCGCTGATCTATTCCATACTCAACGAGGAGCCGGAGCCGTTGAGTAAGAGTCGGCCGGACGCTTCGTCCGGTATAGAGCAGATCGTGAACCACGCCCTGGCCAAGGATCCGGCAAAGCGCTACCAGACTATGGAAGAGTTCCTGGCCGACCTGCAGGCCGTGTCCGAAGGTCTCAAGCCCCTCAAGGCCAGGCGACAATGGGCCAGGGGTAAAATTTTCGGCATAAAAAAGATTTATGTTTATGCCACTCTGGCAGTTATTTCGGTTCTATTCGGTCTTAATACCGGGGGAATCCGGAATCAATTTTTCAGACTGCTTGGCAGCGGCTCGGCGCGAGCCATCAAGCTGGCCGTGCTTCCATTCAAGAATCTGACGGGCGACTCCCAGCAGGAGTACTTCAGCGACGGCCTGACGCAGGAGATCAACACGCAAATCGGCAGCCTGAACCCGCAGATCCTCAGTGTGATCGGCAACACTTCGGTGGGTCGCTATAAGAAGACCAATACAACGATCGATCAGATCGGCCGCGAGCTCGGGGTCGAATATGTGCTCGAGGGGGGCGCGCAGCGTGAAGGAACCCGGGTCCGGATCACGGCTGAGCTGATCAGGGTGCGGAACCAGACACAGGTCTGGGCTGACACTTTCAATCGAGAGATGTCCGGCATCCTGGCCCTGCAGGGTGACGTGGCCCAAAAGGTGGCCGGGGCGCTGGCCGTCAAGCTCCTCCCGGCCCAGCAGGCGCGCTTGGCGAAAGTCCGGACGGTCGACCCCGAGGCCTATGAAGCTTATATCAAAGGTTCCCAGTACTGGGTCAGGATGACGAAAGAGGACCTCGACACGGCGGAACGGTACTTCCAGCTGGCCCTCCAGAAAGACCCGATTTATGCCGCCGCCTACGCGGGCATCTTCTCGGTCTGGGCCTGCCGGAACCAGAATGGGATGTCCCCCCCGAGCGAGGCCGTGCCGAAGATGAAGGCGGCGGCGCTCAAGGCCGTGGCGCTCGATGACACATTGGCCGAGTCGCACTATGCGTTGGCGTCTGTCTATACCTACGCCGATTGGAACATGTCCGCGGCCGGGACGGAATGGGCACGCGCGGTCGAGCTCAATCCCAATTACCCGGAAGGATTGGCCACGTACTCGCACTTCCTGATGATCATGGGCCGTCAGGAAGAGGCCATGAGGCAGATCGAGCGCGCCCTGAACCTCGACCCGTTCAACGTCACGGTCCAGAGCTTCTACGTCGTCGACCTCGAGTTCGCGAGGCGCTATGACGACGCCATCGCCCAGGTCCATAAGATGGCGGCATTGCAGCCGGACAATCCCGTTGCCATTGGAGAGCTCTTCGTCCTCTATTGGGCCAAGGGAATGGACAAAGAGGCTCTCGCGGCGCTTAAAGACTACAATAAACCTCGTCAGATCCCTGATCTGGATTCGGCGCTGGACCGGGGATTCGCCGCGGCCGGCCTCCCAGGAGCGGCGAGGGCTGCCGCCGAAATCCTGGCCCTCCGCGCCCCCAAAAATCTGGCCGCCTTCCCGACCGAGATCGCGAGTCTGTACCTTCTGACCGGAGAAAAGGACCACGTCCTGGAGTGGCTCGAGCGGGCCTACGAAGCTCGCGATCCGAACCTGCCCTATCTCCGATTGCCGATGTACGACTCCGTGCGGTCCGAACCGCGCTTTCAGGACCTTTTTCGCCGCTTGAACCTCGAAGGGAATGAAAAAAAATGATCGGCAAAACCGTAACGGTCATTAAATTTCCTGTTTCTAATGACAGACTTCTTATCCCTTAGATATGGTGTCGCATTGTAAATTCATCAATGATTAAGGTATAATGTTTGGCCATGCAGCGAAAAGAGATCGCGCTGATCCGCGAGACGCGCCAGGGCCAGTTCGTCCACAAGATCATGGACCTCATTGCGCCCTGCATGAACCTGCGCGGCAGCGACCGGGTGGCCATCAAGATCAACCTCTCCGGTTCCAAGGAAATCTACGCCAACACCCACTACGAAACGGTCGAAGGGCTGATCAACTTTCTGCGGGCGCGCTTCGGCGTGACGCAGATCACGGTAATCGAAGGGTCGGACGGCGCCTACTTTTCGGGCAAGAGCACCTGGGACATTTTCTACAAATTCAAGTACAAGGAAGTGGAAATGCACGGCGGCCAGCTGGCCAACCTCGACGATCTTCCCCACGAGCGCGTGCTGACGGTGGAAACGGTCGGCGGCCCGCGCGAGGTCCACTTTACGACTTTTGCTGCCGATTACCTGATCTCGGTGGTGCCGCCCAAAACGCACAACATCCTGCCGGTCTACCTCTCCGTGCCCAACCTGATCGGGTTCGTCAAGCCCGAGGAACGGGTGCTGATGTTCGGCGCCACAGTCCAGGAAATGAAACGCATCAACTTCTTCCAGGGCGAAGGCTACTTCCAGCTGATACAGTGCGCCAACCGCAATTTTATTTCCCTGCTCAAGCAGATCCAGCCGCATTTCGTGCTGATTGACGGCCTCTATGGCATGGAAGGCCGGGGCCCGATCAAGGGCAGTCCCGTGTTTCACGGCTTCGCCCTGGCCTCCGAGGATGCCGTGCTGGCCGACTCCCTGGCCACGTTCGTCATGGGCTTCAACGTCGAGGACGTGCCCTACCTGGTCGAGGCCTACCGCGAGGGGCTGGGCCACAACCAGTGGCAGAACGTGAGCGGCGTTGATCCCAAGCTGGTGCGCTTCCCCTACCGGCCGCACCCGCTGTTCCAGCGCCAGCGCAAGCGGCGCGATGCCGCGCAGAACAACCGCAGCGGCGCGCCGCCGCGGCCGGAGCAGCAGAGCCCGCCTCCCCATGAAGGAAACGCTCCGCAGGAAAATTGAGGCCTTGCAGCGCGGCCGGCTGAGCGCCGAGGAATTCCTCTCGTTCCTGCGCGATCTTCCCTTCAGCAACGATTCCCATGTCAAGATCGATTTCCACCGGCCGTTGCGCCGCGGGCTGCCCGAGGTGATCTACGGCCGCGGCAAGAGCCTGGAGCAGTGCTGCGCGCCATTGCCGCCAAGTTCGCCGAGGCTCAAGCAGCCGCTGCTCATCACCCGGGTGGAGGAGGGGACCTTTCGCAAGCTGAAAAGGGATTTTCCCAAGCTGCAATACCAGGCCCGGGCGAAAATCATCGCTTCCGGGCCGCCACCCAAACCCGCTTTCATAAAGAAGATCCTGGTGCTCTCGGCCGGCGCCTCGGACGAGCCGGTGGCAGAGGAGGCCTATGTTTCGGCCCTGTACCTGGGCAATCCGGCGGACCGCGAATACGACGTGGGCGTGGCCTGTTTGCCTCGCGTTCTGAGCCTGCAGCCCCGGCTCAACGGCTACGCGGCGGTGATCGCCGTGGCCGGCATGGAGGGCGCCCTGCCGTCGGTAGTGGCGGGCCTGACCAGCACGCCGGTGATCGCGGTGCCCACCTCGGTCGGTTACGGCGCCCATTTCGGCGGCGTGTCGGCCCTGCTCTCCATGCTCAATTCCTGCGCCGGCGGCATCGGCGTGGTCAACATTGACAACGGTTTCGGCGCCGCCTTTCTGGCCACCCTGATCAACCAGAAAATAGCTGAAAAATAGGCCGATCTCTTATTCTGTCTTTCCTTCTTGAACCAGGCCGGCAAAGCCGCGGATGCGCTGCCAGTGGGTTCCGGGCCAGTAGATCTTGGCGCAGGCGAGGCAGCGGTTGAATTCTTGCTGGGTCTTGAAAACGAAGGGCGGCACCAGGTTTTCCACTTCGGCTTTGGCGATCGAGCGCAGCTCGCCGTTGCAGATGGTGCAGCGGGGAACAGCCGGGAAACGGTCGAGCCGGAAGCGCTGCCCGACCTCGTGCAGCTGCCCGGCCAGCTCCTGGGTCTTGACCAGATAGCTGCGGCCGGCATCCAGGCTCCAGTGCAGGGGCGAGTCCCGGGTCAGCAGGATGCGTTCCTCGCGCCGTACGAGCTCTTTAAGAAAGGCGTCCTCGGCCCGGTTGGAGTAGAAGGTGTCAAAGCCGAGCAGCCGCAGCCAGCGGGCGAGCTTGCCCAGCATGACGTCGGCGGCAAAGCGCGGCGGGGTCAATATTCCTTTTCGCTGTTGGCGCGCACGGCGCGGTTGTGGGCCCAGCTGCGGATCTTCTTGATCTGCTCCTCCATGGTGGTGGCCAGCGGCACCGAGTTGCCGAAGATGACGAACAGGTCGTCCTCGTTGAGCTTGCGGCCTTCGTTGAAGGCCTCGTACATGCCGGAGACGATCACCTGTTCGATCTCGCTGCCCGACCAGCTCTTGGTGATCTGCGCCAGCTGGGGGACGTTGAAAATGCCGATGTCGTTGCCCCGCTTGGCCAGGTGGATGCGGAAAATCTCCTCGCGCTCCTTCTGGCCGGGCAGGTCGAGGAAGAAGATCTGGTCGAAGCGGCCGCGGCGCAGCAATTCGGCCGGCAGCATGTCGATGCGGTTGGCGGTGGCGGCGATGAACACCTCGGAGGTGTGCTCCTGCATCCAGGTCAGGAAGTAACCGAGGATGCGCGAGGAGGAGCTGTCGGTGTGCTTGTCCGAAATGCCGCTCTCGATCTCGTCGATCCAGAGAATGGCCGGCGCCACCGAGTCCATGGTCTTGAGCGCTCGCGAGAACACCTCCTCCGGTGCCCCGGCCATGCCCGAATAGACCAGGTTCATGTCCAGGCGGAAGAGGGGCAGGTTCCAGAGCGAGGCGATGATCTTGGAGGCCAGGCTCTTGCCGCAGCCGGTGACGCCCATGGTCAGCACGCCGCGGGGCTTGTCCAGGCCGAAATCGCGCGCCGCCTTGGAGAAGGCCTTCTGGCGCTTGACCAGCCAGTCCTTCAGCTTTTCCATGCCGCCCATGTCGCCCAGGGTAAGCTTGTGGGTGAAGTATTCGAGCACCCCTTCCTTGAGGATCAGCTGTTTCTTTTCCTCGTGGATCTTTTCGATCAGGCTGATGGAAATGGTGCTCTGGCCCTGGAAGGCCTTCATGTAGGCCTTGTAGGCCTCGTCCAGGGTCAGACCCTGGGCGGCGATGACGAAGTTGCGCTTGTCCTCGGCGCTGAGCTGCGAGCGGACGCCCGCCCGCTCGAGCGATTCGAGGAAGCGCTGGAACAGGCTTTCCAACTCCTCGACGTCGGGCAGTTCAAACTGGACCAGATCCATCTCCTTGCGGAGCATGGCCGGTGTGTAGTCGTCGGGGGATATCAGGAAGATGACCTTCTTGGAATTTTTCAGCTGGGCGTAGCACTCGCGGATTTTGCGGCTGATCTCGACCGAGTTGCGCAGCAGCGGGTTGAGGTCCTTGAACAGGAAGAAGCCCTGTTCCGGAGCCTTGAGGGCGAAATGGAGGGCGGCCACCGGATCGCGGGTGTCCGCGACGGGCTGCCCCTCCTTGCTCAGGCCGTTGTGCATGTCCCAGGAGTAAACGTTCTGGTTCTTCAGAACCTGCTGGCACAGCTTCTTGAGCAGGCCTTCTACCCGTTTCTCCTCGTAGGAGGTGATCTGGATGATGGGTTGTCCGGCCAGAATGGAATCCTTGATGAAATTGAGGGAGTTATTCATCGCTGACCTCCATGCGGGTAAAGTCGATGATTTGGCCGAAGTTGAAATGGACGCTCTTGATTTGGCGGCTCAGGCCGATCTGGTCCGAAAAGTAGTAGAGGGGGATGTAGATCGCCTCGCTTTCCAGGCGGGCGCAAATCTTCTGCAGCTCGGCCGCCTCGTCGACAATGTCCAGCGTGGGCAGCCGGCCGACCTGGCTGTCGAGATCGGGGAAGTCGACATGGAACACGTTGTAAAGGCCGTTGCGGTCGACCAGGTTGATCAGGAAATTGTAAGGCGAGGGGTAATCGGGCATGCCGCCGAGGATGATGCTGTCGCGGTTCTGGTGCAGGACCTGGGTGAAGAATTGAAAATGATCCATGATCAATTCGACCCGGACCTGCATGCCGTAGCGCTGCAGCTGCTCTTTCAGCGCTTCGGCCACCCGGTCGGTTTGATGGCGCACGGCGGTGACCAGGGTGAAGCGGATCTCGGTGCTGCCGAGTTCGGAGCGCAGACGTTTGGCCCGGGCACCATCGATGTGGTAGTTGGGATTCTGGCCGAGCAGTCCAAAGGGGATGAGCAGGTGAGCCGGTTGCGCTTGCTGCTGGGCCTGGCGGCCGAACACGGCTTCCACCAGTTGCTCGCGGTTGACGGCGTATTGAATCAACTGCCGCACCCGGGGATCGCGCAGGAAGGGATTCCCGTTGGGATTGAGAATGATGAAAAAGAGAGTGTTGTAAGAGGTGTTGACGATGCGGTAACCCTGGGCGCTTACTTGGGCGCTCTCGTCGGGGGTGACGTAAAAAATGTCGAAATGCAGCTTGTGGGCGATATCGACGCGGTTGTTGAGCACATAGAAATCAATGGTTTCGACATCCGTGACCGGATTAAAGTAGCGGGTGAATTTCTCGAAATGCAGGACACGGAAGCGGACGGCGTTACGCGTCTCTTCGCTTTCGCCCTTGAAAACAAAGGGGCCGGAACCGACGGGGGAGCGGCGAAACGCCTCGAGGCTCTTGCCAGCATAACCGGCGGGCAGGATGGCGGCGTATTCGCCGGCCAGGAACTCCAGGAAGTACTTAAAATTGCGGCTGAGTTTGATTTTAAAAGAGAGAGCGTCCAGCCGCTTCAGGCCGGAAACCGACGGGCTGCGGCCGGCCTGGTAGGCTTCGCTGCCTTCGATGAAATCCAGTTCGTGGTAAAGCTTGCTGCGGATGAGCTGCTGGAAGGTGAAAATGACATCGTCGCTGGTGAGCTGCTGGCCGTTGTGAAAAAAAATATTTTGCCGCAGGTGAAAGGTGTATTCCCGCTTGTCGCCGGAAATCTCCCAGCGTTCGGCGAGTTCGGGAGATATTTGCCCGGAATAACTGGCGCTCACCAGGTTGCTGAATATCAGATCGGTTACTTGGGTCTCGAAATAGGTGGTTCCTTCCCAGGGCACGAGACTGCGCGGGGAAGGGGTGTTGACCATGGTGATCCTGTGGGGCGGATGGCTTTTAGGGGAGGCGTCGGCTGAGGGCGGAGCGGAACAGGAGGTGAAAATTGAGGCTAAAATTATGAGCAGAATGGTTATATATTTCATCCGCACTCGCTTAAACGCGAAAGTTGATGGCCTGTGGCACGACGCTGAATTCGGCCGGCAGCGCTTCGCCCATTTCCCCGTCGTATTCGATATGCACGTCCTCGTAGGACTCGACGCGGATGTGGCGGGCTTTGATGATGGATACCTTGCGGTGGCGGTCGATGGTGCCGGCGTAAAGAAGCCGGCTGTTGGCCACAATCTCCATCCGTTTCATGTCTTCGACCAGCACCAGGTCGAAATAGCCGTCGTCGGGCTCGGCCGCAGGGGCGATGATCATGCCGCCGCCGAAGATTCGGCCGTTGGCCACGGCGCCGATCATGTACCGGCCTTCCAGGCTCTTCTGGCCGTCGATCTGCAGGCGGATGTGTTTGCTGCGGAAGTTGACGATGGTCTTGAGCAGCCCTTTGTAGTAGGTGAACGGCCCGCGCTTGAGGGGATCGGAATGGGAGAGGGTGCGGATCACCTCGGCGCCCAGGCCGAAGTCGGCGACATTGATGAAATAGGTGGGTCGCCCCGCCTGCTCTCCGGCCGGGAAGGTAATTTTGCCGATATCGATTTTGCGTTTGCGGGCATTCTTGATCGTTTCCGCCGATTTGCGGAAATCGCGGGGAATGCGCATGAAGCGGATGAAATCGGAGCCGGTGCCCGAAGGGATGATGCCCATCGAGGCCTCGTCGTTGATGGTTTCCGGGGCGTCGTCCTTGAAGAAGCCGTTGCTGATTTCGTTGAGCGTCCCGTCGCCGCCGACGCCGATGATCAGGTCGAAGCCGTCGTGCAGCAGCTGGCGGGCGATCTGGGTGGCCTGGCGGGGTTTCTCGGTAAAGATGTACTGGAACTCCTTGAAATAGGTCCGGATGGCCTCTTTGATGGTTTGCCAGCGCTGGCCGGTTTTGCCTTTGGCCGAGAAAGGGTTGACAATGACGTGAACTTTATCCATCGGGATGTGGGCGGGGACGGCGGAACAGCAGCCGCGAGATCCAGCCGGAGATGGCGCCGGCAACCACGGCCAGCAGCACGAAGACGGCCAGGGCAACGGCCAGAATCAGTTTGAGGTGGGGGCTCTGCAACAGCGACAGGCTGTCGGCATCGAGGTTACGGAAGAGGATGCGGCTCCGTTCAGCGGCCTCTTGGATTTTTTCCGGATCCAGGCCGCTGACCAGCAGGAGAGAGACGGCCGCGAACAGGCCGCCGGCCAGCAAGCCGCTCAGCGCTCCGGCCAGTCCCGCGTCAGAGGGGCGCAGCTCCTCGTTGTGCCGGCTGAGCAGGTAGACGGTCAGCCCGGCGCCAAAAACGATCCAGAACATGAAAAAGAGATTGATCAGGTTGAGCAGGGGAATGAGCGAGAGCACGCCGGCCACACCCCCGCCCAGCAGGATGCTCCTGCCCCACTGGTTGAGAGGGGGGCGGGCGGTGGGCGGAGCGTCGGCCATCAGTCGATGATTTCCACCTGTCCGCAGACAAGGGAGGGCGGGGGCGGCGTGTCGCTGAGCATGATCCGGCCCTCTTTGGTGGTGTATTTAAAGATCCTGGTTTGTCGCCTCAGAGAGGAACTCGAATAGGTCAATCCCATGTAGGACATCACCCGCTGGACATACTGGCGGGTCTCGTTGTAGGGAGGGACGCCCCCGTATTTCTCTACCGCCTCCGAACCGGCGTTGTAAGCGGCCAGGACCAGGGGTAGGTCGCCGTTGTAACGGGTGGCGAGTTTTTTCAGATGGCGAATGCCCCCCTCCAGGTTCTGGTCGATGTTGAAGCGGTTGCGCACGCCGTACTGGTGGGCCGTCTCGTGCATCAGCTGCATCATGCCCACCGCACCCTTGCGGGAAACGGCGTAGGGGTTGAAGCTGGACTCAGCGCGGATAACCGCCAGCACCAGGTCTTGCCGCAGGTCGTGGGTGCGGCAGAGGGCGGCGACCTTCTGCTGCACGGCCAGTGAGATTTCCACGGTATTGGCCGCTTCGGACGCGGGAACCGATTTTTTCCAGACCTGGGCGTCCGCCGTCTCGGAGAACACGATGCGGCCGTTTGGACCCTGGCGCACGACGATCTTCCCTGCCAGGGCAGGGGCCAGCACGCAGATCATGAGTCCAGCGACTACTATTCTTTTCATAGTTCTGCGCGCACCATAGCCCCCACGGTTTCCCGAAAACGTTCGGGATCGGCGATTCTCTCGCCGCCAGCCTGGGCAAAATCCTTCCGGCCACCGCCTTTGCCGTGGACCATGGCCGCCACCTTTTTGACCATTATATTGGCGTCCAAACGGCTTGTCAAGTCTTTGTGCAGCGAGATGACGATTTGCGAACGCTCGTCGCCGCTGCTGAAAAGCACGACCAGGCCGCGGTTTTTGTTCTTGATTTCGTCGGCCAGGGCTGCCAGCTCCTTGGCGTCGATTGTCTCGACCGGGGCCACCACCGCGGCCGGAGAGGCGCTGACCGTGAAGCGGCGGATGATCTCATCGCTGTCGGCCGGAGCGTGGCTGATCTTTTTGATCTGCCGTTCCCTCTCTTTCAGGCGGCTTTCCAGTCCCGCCAGAAATTCGCCGATGGTTTCGGCTTTTTGGTTGAAACGGCTCAGAATGTCGTTGAAGAATTTGGCCTGTTTCTGCAGCAGGCTGAAAGCGGGTTCGCCGGCCAGCGCCTCAATGCGGCGGATGCCCGAAGCGCTGGAGGCTTCGCTGACGATCTTGAAGACGCCGATCTCGCCGGTGGCGGCCAGGTGGGTGCCGCCGCACAGTTCGCGGGAGAAGTCGCCCATGGAGATGACGCGCACCCTGTCGGCGTACTTCTCCTCGAAGATGGCGATGGCGCCGATCCCGCACGGCTTCCTCGTAGGGGCTGATGCGCCCCGTCACTGGGAGATTGGCGCGGATCTGGGCGTTGACGCTGGCTTCCACGGTTTCGATTTCTTCCGGGCTCAGCGGCCGGAAATGGGTGAAATCGAAACGCAGCTTGTCCGGTCCGACGCTGGAACCGCTCTGCTTGACGTGCAGCCCCAGGACCTCGCGCAGCGCCGCCTGCAGCAGGTGAGTGGCCGAATGGTGCACGGCGATGCGTTGGCGCCGTTCACCGTCCACTTCCAGCCGGACCGTATCCCCCGGATGCAGGACGCCTTCTTCGACCCGGGCAAAATGGAGGATGCGTGCCGCTCTCGCTCTTTTTGCAGTCGCGCACCGAGAAAAAACCGTTTTCACTCTTGCCGCTCCCGCTGTCGCCGCCTGGCCGCCGGCTTCGGCATAGAAGGGGGTGCGGTCGAAAACCAGGATGGCTTCCGTTCCCGCCGCTGCCTCGGGCACGAGGTTTTGAGCCGAGTATATCGCCTAGCAGTTTGGCTTCTGCTTCCAGGGTCTCGTAGCCCAGGAACTCGCTGGCATAGCGTTGAATCTGGGGCAGAGCCTGGGCCTGGCTGCGCTTTTCCTGCTGGCTCAGCCGCGACCGTTCTTTCTGGCCTGCCAGCTCCTTCTGGAAACCGGCCACATCGATGGCCAGCCCCTTTTCCATCGGCCAGGTCGCGGGCGAAGTCCAGGGGGAAGCCGTAGGTGTCGGCGAGCGGAACAGTTCCGGGCCGGGCAGGACTTTTTCCTTCCGCGCCACGCAGCGCTCGACCAGCTCCTCGAACAGGCGCAGGCCGTTGAGCAAGGTCCGGTTGAAGCGCTCCTCCTCGGCGTCCAGCAGGCGGCGGATGAAGTCGCGGTGGTGCTCCAGCTCCGGGTAGAAAGGCTTCATCAGTTCGATCACCCGGCCGCTGACCTGGCCCAGGAAATTGCCCTCCAGGCCCAGGGAGCGGCCGTGCTTGACGGCGCGGCGCAGGATGCGGCGCAGCACGTAGCCGCGGCCTTCATTGGCCGGGACCACGCCGTCGGCGATCAGGAAGGGGAGGGCGCGGCCGTGGTCGGCGATCACCTTCAGATCGACCTGGAAACGCGGGTCCTGGGGCTCGACGCGGGCCAGCCCGGCCGTGAACTCGACCAGGGGGCGGAACAGGTCGCTGGCGTAATTGCTGGGCAAGTTCTGCAGGATCGCCGTCAGCCGCTCCATGCCCATGCCCGTGTCGATGGAGGGCGCGGGCAGACGCTGCAGCTCGCCCCGCGGATCGCGGACAAACTGCATGAAAACCAGATTCCAGATCTCCACATAGCGGCGGTTGCCGTCGACGAAATCCGCCGGTCCGCTGCCCGGGACCGCGGTCGTAGTGGATCTCGGAGCAGGGCCCGCAGGGGCCGGTGTCGCCCATCTGCCAGAAGTTGTCCTTTTCTCCCGCCGGACGATACGGGCGGCCGGCACGCCGATCTCTTTTTCCCAGATGCGGAAGGCCTCGTCGTCGTCCCGGAAGACGGTGATCCAGAGCCGCTCGGCCGGCAGCCGGTAAGGCCCGGTGAGCAGCTCCCAGGCGTAGGCGATGGCCTTCTCCTTGAAGTAGTCGCCGAAGGAAAAATTGCCCAGCATCTCGAAGAAGGTGTGGTGGAATTCGGTCTTGCCCACCTCGTCAAAGTCGTTATGCTTGCCCGAGACGCGCAAGCATTTCTGAATGGTCACGGCGCGCCGGTAGCCGCGCTTCTCCTCCTGCAGGAACACCCCCTTGAACTGGTTCATGCCGGCATTGGTAAAGAGCAGGGTGGGATCTCGGGCCGGCACCAGGGGCGAGGAGAGCACCCGCTGGTGGCCGTGGCGGGTGAAGTAGTCGAAGAAGGCGGCGCGGATCTCCGAATGCGTCATGTCACTCGATTTGCAGCAGGTTGTGGTCGCTGGACATGTCGTCGAAGCTGCCTTTGTCGCCGCCGATATCCGAAATCCGTTTTTCCATTTCCTCCTGGGTTACATCCTTGGTGGTCTGCACGCCGAGCCTGCGCAGCTTGAACTCGTCCGGGTTGGAGGTCCACTTGAGGGCTTCCTCGAAGGTGATCATGTTTTTCTGGAAGAGATAGAAGAGCGACTGGTCGAAGGTCTGCATACCGTACTGGCTGACTCCCTGGACGATGGACTCGCGGATCAGCTTGGTCTTCTCCGGGTTGACGATGCAGTCCTGGATGAAGGGGGTGGTCAGCATGACCTCCACCGCCGGAACCCGGCCCTTGCCGTCGGCGCGCGGCAGCAGCCGCATGGAAATGACCGACTTGATCACCGAGGCCAGCTGGATGCGGACCTGCTTTTGGTGGTAGGGCGGGAACATGGAGATGATGCGGTTGATCGTTTCCGGCGCGTCCAGAGTGTGCAGGGTGGAGAGCAGCAAGTGGCCGGTTTCGGCCGCCAGCAGCGCCGTCTCGATGGTCTCCAGGTCGCGCATTTCGCCGACCAGGATGACGTCCGGGTCTTCACGCAGGGTGCTGCGCAGGGCCCGCGCGAAGTCGTTGGTGTCGGCGCCGACCTCGCGCTGGTTGATGATGCTCTTCTTGTCGCGGTGCAGATACTCGATGGGGTCCTCGATGGTGACGATGTGCTCGATGCGGTGGACGTTGATGTAGTCGATCATCGCCGCCAGGGTGGTAGACTTGCCGCTGCCGGTGGTGCCGGTGATCAGCACCATGCCGCGGCGCTCGTCGGCGATCTTTTCCAGCACCAGGGGCAGGTTGAGTTCGGAAATGTTCTTGATCTGGGTGGGGATGACGCGCAGCACCATGCCCACGGCACCGCGCTGGTAAAAGACGTTGCAGCGGAAACGGCCCAGGCCGGGGATGCTGTAAGCCATGTCGATATCGTGGTCTTTCTTGAACTTGTCCTTCTGCTCGTTGTTCATCATGGCGAAGGACATGGCGATGGTGTCTTCGGGCATCAGCCGTTTCAGTTCGACCAGGGGGTGCAGGGTGCCGTGGATGCGCACCACCGGGTGGTTGCCCACTTTCAGGTGCAGGTCCGAGGCGCTCCTTTCCACGGCTATCTTCAACAGGTCATCAATGTTCATGGTTTTCTCCTTGCCGGCCCCCGATCCTCGAGGAAACGACCGAACGAACGGTCATAGGTCCGTTCCGCCTGCGGGCTGAAGAGGCAAGCGGGGAGCTCGTTGTGGCGGCGGTGGTAGACCATGCATTCACAACAGATCCCCTTGCGCGGACAGGGCTCATAGCTGCAGTTGCAACCTTGCTTGTTGGCCTTTTGTTGGCATTCCATAGCAAACCTTGGCTGTCAATGATTATATACCAAATCGGAAAAAATCAGAAATGGCTGAATGGCCGGGCCGGTCGGCCATGCACCCTGCATATTTTTTATTCGCTTTTGCTATAATGGAAAAATGCCCGGGCGCATCTGGATCGTTTCCTTGCTGGTTTTGGGATTTTCTTTCTGTTCGCTGCAGAAACCGCCGCGCACCCTGCCCGCCAAGGCTCAGCCGCTGGAGACGCCGGCGGCCGAGATCTACCAGACTGGCGAGGCCTCCTGGTACGGCGAGGATTTCCATGGCAAGACCACGGCCAACGGTGAAGTCTACGACATGAACAAGCTGACCGCCGCCCACCAGCGCCTGCCTTTCGATACCCTGGTGGATGTGGAAAATGTGGAGAACGGCAGGACGGTGCGGGTGCGCATCAACGATCGCGGCCCCTTTTTGAAGAACCGCATCATTGACCTCTCCTTCAAGGCGGCTCAGCGTCTGGGCATGGCCGACCAGGGAACGGCCCGCGTTTGCCTGCGCGTTGTCAGGATGGGCCAGGGCCCGGCCATTCCCGCTGTCGAGGGCGGCGGTGGAGTCTGGCTGCAGGCCGGCGCGTTCGGCGAATACGGGAATGCCCGCGAGCTGGCCGAACGGGTCGCAGGCGCTGCTGCCGGAAGCCCGGGTGTTGATTCTGGAAGAGAGCCGCCTGTTCAAGGTGGTGGTCGGCGCTTTTTCCAGCGAGGCCAAGGCGGCCGAGGCGCAGAGCAGCCTGACCGCCAAAGGGATCCAGACCTTTATCCGCCACGAGAAGCCTTGACACGCGTCTGCGGCGTCGGGAATTTTTTTTACTTGCCAAGGTATTGCTTTTTTTATACAATCAATGAAATTCAATCATGGAAGAGAAGAAGATGATGCAGCTGAGTCCGGGTAAAGCCGAAACCAAGAAGAAAGCCAAGGCTGGTTCGCCGGCCCCGGCGGCGTCTAAAGCCAAAACCAAGGCGGTGAAAAAAATCCTGGTGGTCGACGACGAAATCGATGCCCGGGAGACCCTGGAGGATTTCCTCAGGTTGAACCGCTTCGATGTGGTCACCGTGGAGAACGCCAAGCAGGCGCTGGAAAAGCTGGATGAACAGCCTTTCGACGTGGTCATCACCGACCTGGTCATGCCGCGTATTGACGGCATTGCCCTGACCAAGGCCGTCCGGGAGATGGGGCTGGAAATCCCGGTAATCGTCATGACCGGCTACGGTTCCATTGAATACGCGGTGGAATCCATGAAGGCCGGAGCGGCGGATTTCATCACCAAGCCGTTCAAGCTGGACCACGTCATCTTCATCATCAACCGCGCCCTGGATAACATCAAGGTCCAGCAGCTGGCGCGCGAAGGCGAGTATTACAAGGAACTTTCCAATATCGACCCGCTGACCACCATCGGCAACTACCGCTACTTCGAGCAGGTGCTGCACCTGGAAGTCGAGCGGCAGAAACGCTACAACCACCCCTTCACCCTGATGATCATCGACATCGACGACTTCAAGCACTACAACGACACCTATGGTCACCTGGTCGGCGACATCGTGTTGGTGCAGGTGGCCTCGCTGATCAAGAACTCCATCCGCGGCTGCGATTTTGTGGCCCGCTACGGCGGCGAGGAGTTCGTGGTCATCCTGCACGAGATTGCGGGTAAAAAGGCGGTGCGCGTGGGTCAGCGCGTGCTCAATACCATCGACGACTTCAACTTCGTGGCGCCCGAGGGCCATTCGCTGGGCAAAATCAGCGTGACCATCGGCATGGCTTCCTTTCCCAAGGATGCCTGCGAAAAGAAGGAGTTCATCCGCAAGGCCGACGAAGCGCTTTATACGGGAAAGCGAGCCGGCAAGAACTGCCTCTGTATTTACGGCAGCAGTCGCATCATCCGCAGCCAGCGCAGCACCGACGAGACGCCCACGGTTGAAAACTGATCTTTCCGCAGCGGGTTGCAGGTGATGGACGGAGGTGAACCAGATGACAAAAAAAGAGATGGAGCGTCGTGATTTTTTGAAAACCGTTCTGGCCGGGATCCCGGTCCTGGCTCTGGACTGGGGCTCCTTTCCCCGGGGGGATGAAAGCAAACCGGCTGGCCAGAGCTGGGATGCACTGATTGTGGGCGGCGGGCTGGGCGGCTTGAGCTGCGCTGCGGCGTTCGCGCGCCAGGGATTCAAGCCCCTGGTCCTGGAACAGCACGTGGTGGCCGGTGGCTATGCCACTTGTTTCCGCCGCAAGGATTTCGTGTTCGATGCCTCGCTGCACTCCACCTCGGCAGGGGAGCGCAACGGTGTGCGCAACCTGATCCCCGGCTTCCCCGAGATCACGGACGTCGAATTCGTGCCGCACCGGGTGCTTTACCGGGCGGTCTTCCCCGATTACGACATCCGCGTGCCGCCGCGGGATCCCGATACGTATGCCCGGATGCTGGCCGGATATTTCCCTGAGGAGAAAGAGGGTATCCAGAACCTTTTTCAGGGAATGCAGGGCCTGGTGACGGATATCAATAAATATTCTCAGGCCGGCGGCAAGGTCAACATGGCGACCTTCCCCCAGGATTTCCCGAACCTGTTCAAAGCCTTTTCGCGGACCTGGGGCGAGTTTCAAGACCTTTACATCAAGAATCCCAAGTTGAAAGCCATTGTCTCCTCCCTCTGGGGCTACTTCGGCCTGCCTCCTTCCAAGCTGGCCGCCTTCTACTACGCGCTGCCGCTCTGGGGTTACCTGGCCGGCGGCGGGTATTACCCTATCGGCAGGTCGCAGAAGATCAGCGACGCCCTGGTCAAATTCATCGAGGGGCATGGCGGCCAGGTGCAGCGCCGCGCCCGGGTGGAAAAAATCCTGACCCGGGATCATGCCGCTTACGGCGTGCGCCTGGCGGACGGCAGGGAATACAAGGCCCGGGTGGTGGTGGCCAACGCCAATGCGCCCGACGTGTTCCACCGGATGCTGGACGAGGGCGAATACCTCAAAGAGTACCTGACCCGGCTCGATTCCCTCTCCATCAGCGTCTCCTGCTTCCAGGTGTTCCTGGGGCTGAAAAAGGATTTGCTGCGCCAGGTGGGAATCAGCGACTCCGAAATTTTCTACGGAACCGGTTACGATGCCGAAGCCGATTTCCAGGCCGCGCTCAAGGCGGAGGTGGAAAACGGCGGTTTCGGCCTGACCCTCTACGACAACCTCTATCCGGGCTACTCGCCCAAGGGCAAGAACACCGTCAACATCATCGCGCTCCAGGGCTTCGACCACTGGCAGCCCTATCAAGCGGACTATTTCAACGGCAACAAAACAGCGTACCGGACCGAGAAAGAACGTCTGGCCGATATTTTGATCGGCAAAGCCGAAAAAGCGTTCCTACCCGGATTGCGGGAGGCCATTGAAGTGAAGGAAATCGCCACGCCGCTGACCCACATGCGTTACACCCTGAATCCGCGCGGCGCGATTTACGGCTGGAACCAGACCCTGGACAACTCGGGCCCGCGCCGTCTGCCGTACAAGACGCCGATCAAGAACCTGTATCTGGCCGGCGCCTGGACCCAGCCCGGGCACGGCTACAGCGCGGTAATCCCCTCCGGGCTCGCATGCTTCGCAACGGTCATGAACGATTGGAAATAGGGGGGCACTCGCTGTCCGGCTTCATGAAGGGGTAGCGGAAAGCCGTGGCCGGGGTCAGCGTCTCTTTGATGGCGCGGGCACTGGTCCAGCGGGTCAGGTTTAGATAGCTCCCCGACTTGTCGTTGGTGCCGGAGGCCCGGGCGCCGCCGAGCCTACCCTTCAATCACGTAGCGATGGTTGCAGAAGAGGCAACAGTTATTTCCCCAGGGTGGCGACCATCACGGCCTTGATGGTGTGCACGCGGTTCTCGGCCTGGTCGAAGACCTGCGCGTGCCGGCTCTCGAAAACCTCGTCGCTCACCTCGCAGATGTCGGGGAACTGCTGGGCCAGCTTGGTTTCCAGGTTGTGGAAAGCGGGCAGGCAGTGAAGGAACGTGACATCGGATTTGCCGGTCTTGTCGAGAAGCGTCCTGTTGATTTGATAAGGCTTGAGCATCTTGATGCGCTCGGGGATTTTGTCCTCCTCGCCCATGGAGGCCCAGACATCGGTATAAATCACGTCGCAGTCCTTGACGCCCTGGGAAACGTCGTTGGTGATGTTTATCTTGGCTGAGCGCTTCTGCGCAAACCCCTGGCACTCGTTGATCAGTTTGGCATCGGGAAAGAGCGACCGGGGCGAGACGACGCGGAAGTCCATGCCCATCTTGGCCGCCCCGACCATCAGCGTGTTGGCCACGTTGTTGCGGCCGTCTCCCACATAGGCGAAGACGATGCCCTGAAGGCGCCCCTTCTGTTCCAGAACGGTCTGGAAATCAGCCAGCACCTGGGTGGGGTGGTACAAATCGGTCAGGCCGTTCCAGACCGGCACGCCGGCCCAGCGGGCCAGCTCCTCGACTGTCTCCTGCTTGAAGCCGCGGAACTGGATGCCGTCGAACATGCGGCCCAGCACGCGCGCCGTGTCCTTGACGCTCTCTTTTTTCCCCAGCTGGATGTCGTCCTTGCCCAGGTACTCGGGGTGGGCGCCCTCGTCCACGCAGGCCACCACAAACGCGCAGCGGGTGCGGGTGGAGGGCTTCTCGAAGATCAGGGCGATGTTTTTGCCTTCCAGATTATGGCCGCGCAGGCCGGCGTGCTTGTCCTTTTTCAGCTTCAGGGAAAGCTGCAGCAGATAGTCGATTTCGTCCGGAGTGAATTCTTTGAGGGTGAGCAGATGCCTGCCTTTCAAGTCAATGGACATGAAAACCTCCTCATGGTAAGGTTTTAATTTTAACTTATAAATGTCGGAGAATCAAGAAACCTCTTTATGGCACTCTGTTGGCGCAATTCCCCCCGCAAATTGAAGCATCAGGATAATAAATTTATTATGTGGAACAGGGCTTTTCCTCACTTCATTCCGTGGACAAGGAAATGTTGTTAAATAATTTGAGAAAAATAACTTTATTTTTATTTTAGCTGTTAAATCAAAAATATGTATAAAATTTGCCCATTTCTTGCAAATTGGCGAAAATGCCCGATAAAAAAGGATAAATAATGTCCCAAAATGGGACACTCGAAAAATGCGAAAATTGCCAATAATAGAGGGTAATTAGGAATTCCCAAAAGTGTCCCAAAATGGGACATTTTTGATTTTTTTTCGGTAGAAACTGGCTATAATAAAGATAAATATAAAATACTTAAATGAAATAAGTGTCCCAAAATGGGACACTTATTTAAGTTTTCCACAAAACGAAAATTCTGTGGAAATCATTGGAGACCTTTTAGGGATTAAAGTTTCGGGTTTTTCATACCAATTTGGCATGAAAATTGATAATAGAATTTTGATGAGATTTTGAGGGGGGACTTATGAAAAAACTAAAAGTGTTAGTTTTCACAATTTTGTTTGTTGTCTTGATTTTATTGATCACAAATAAAATTTCAAAAGCGACCCAAGCGGATCAAGCAGGTCTTAATAATCAAGAATATGTCCCCAATGAAGTGCTGGTTAAATTTAAAGAAGATGTAGGTAAGAATCTTATTCAAGGTAAAGATCTCATTACTGATGTTATTAATTTTGTCCATGGGAAAATAAGAACCTATTTAGGACAAGAAATGAGCACAGTTGATTGGGATCCAGATATTTTAACTCATAGGTCATTTCATGATGATCCTAATCTTTTCCATATTAGGGTTCCTGAATATATTGGAACTGAACAAGCTATATCATTTTTAAGTTCAAACCCAAATGTTGAATATGTAGAGAAAAATTTAGTACGCCATCTTCAATATGATCCATATTTCCAATATCAATGGGGACTTTTTAACGATGGCTCAAATGGGGGGACATATAGAGCAGATATTCATGCTCCTGAAGCCTGGAATATTTTTACCGGAAGCTCAAATGTTATTGTAGCAGTAATAGATACTGGGGTTGATTACAATCACGAAGATCTATCGGCAAACATTTGGATAAATCCTGGTGAAATCCCTGGAAATGGAATTGATGATGACCATAATGGATATACCGATGATTGGCATGGATGGAATTTTGTATCTAATAATAATGATCCTATGGATGATTGTGGGCATGGCACTCATGTCGCAGGAATAATAGGAGGTGTTGGTAATAATGGAAAAGGAATCCATGGAGTTTGTTGGAATGTAAAAATCATGATTCTAAGAATTGGTGGTAGTAGCCAATCAATGACTTCAGGAAGAATTATAAGTGCTATAGATTATGCAACAACTAATGGAGCTTATCTATCAAACAATAGTTATGGTAAAAAAGGAGATTATTCTCAATCAGAAAGCGATGCAATTTTAAGAGCTCTTGCAAAAGGTAAACTTTTTATAGCTGCTGCTGGAAACTTTAGGCGAGACAACGATCAAAATCCATTCTATCCTGCCAATTATAGTTGTGATAATATTGTCTCAGTTCTAGCTACTGATGATAATGATTGCCTATCTACATTCTCTAATTATGGAAGTACATCTGTTGATATTGGTGCCCCCGGCGGGGGGACGATTCCTACTCCCCCGCCAAATCCCCCTCCAGGTCCATATGTCCAAGAATCTTGTAACTCCACTGGGAATACCGGAGGAGACATATTTAGTACCTTTTGGGTTTCAAGTCAAATTAATCAATATGCATATTTATCCGGAACATCCATGGCAACTCCTTTTGTATCAGGAACGGCTGCACTAGCCCTTGGAATGTGCCCGGCAATGTATTATGCTCAACTTAAGAGTAGAATAATATCTGGCCGTGATATTAATGCTGACCTCCAAGGAAAATGTGTGTCAAATGGGAGAATAAATGCATACAATGTGCTCTATGATTCGACCAATCCGACAACTCCGAATGCCCCGAGCAATTTAACAGGTTTTTCAACTGCATGGAATAATATTTATCTTTATTGGAATGACAACTCGAATAATGAACTTGGTTTTGAGATTCAAAGACAACTTCCTAGTCAGCCAGGTTTCTATTTTATTTTCAGTGTCGATAGCAACGTTAATGCTGCTCAGGACACAACTGTATATGGAGGGACTAATAATTACCGAGTTCGTGCTGGAAATTTAGGAGGGATGTCTTCTTTTACATCAACCAGTGTGACAATCCCAAATACTGTTCCAACTGCCCCCACTAATCTTTATGCTCCAAATCCGAGTATTAGTCATAATGTTAATCTCACATGGGATGACAATGCGAATAATGAACTTCATTATCTGATCGAACGAAAGCCATTGGGCAGTGGCATATGGACTCTGATAGCTACGATTGTTCCAGATTTCACATCATATACAGATACTCAAGTTGGAGCTGGCACCTATTATTATCGCGTTCGAGCCAATAATCCAGTTGGGAATTCTGCTTATTCAAATGTAATTATCGTGGAGGTTATTAATAATTAGGTAAAAAAAATGATCAGCAAATTCGATAAAAAGATAGATATGAACATTCAGGAGGTTAAAGCTCATGAGTAAAAAAAAATTATTTATAGTCATGACTTTGCTTGCAATATCCTTGATTCCCAGTCTGACATTAGCGAAGGTGAACCTCAGTTTAAAAGTAAGAGGTGGATTTAATTACATTCGTAAGGCCGAAGATTTAAACACTGGGAGTCAAGGATCTTCGATTATGGAAAAGACTACTTTAATCCAGGGAACGGCTGGACGCAAACTGGGGGCTACACACCGTTGCACTTTGGTTTTGATTTAGGGGCTGATCTAATCATTCAGTTTAACCGACACTTGGGTGTGAGTATCGGCACTGGGTATCTACAGAGTTCCAAGACTTCCCAAGCGACTTTCTCGCAATCCGGTGTTTCAATTACTGCAATTTCAGTACGGAAATTGTGGGCATTGCCGGTTCGGCTGGCCCTATTATTTACCACGCCCTTAGGTAACAGATTTAATTTTACTGCTAGTGTAGGTGGAGAATTTTATACGAATTTCCAATATAACGGATTACAGCGTTGGGAAACCGAAGGCATGCCCCCTTACTGGTCAGAGATCACTTATAGTGACCACAGAATTGGCCTTGGCGCAGTTGGGAATCTGGGTATTGAATACAAGATGTTCCACAAGATGGCCATCTTCATCGAAGCCCAGGGAAGGTATGCCCGTTTCAATGGTGGATTCAAAGGTGAGGATGTGTATAAAGATAGTACTGGTTTAACATATACCGAATCAGGAAAGCTTCATCTCATGGGATATTACTATCATTACTTCGCGAACTTACCTGACGATTGGATAGGCTTTCCAGAAACAGTAGTTCTCCGCGAGGCGATAATCGATTTCAGCGGCGTCAGCCTGCAGGCCGGCATCCGCATCCATTTCTAAAAAACGTTTATGATTAAAAAACGATTGTTTGTAGTATTAGCTTTACTGGCGCTATTCCTGATTCCTAGCCTGACATTAGCAAAGGTGAACCTCAGTTTAAAAGTGAGAGGTGGATTAAACTATCTTCAAGCTGGGGATGTGAATCCTGGGAGTCAAGGGATTTTTGATTTAGGTAAATATTACTATAATCCTAGTAACGGTTGGTCACAAACTGGTGGATACAAAGCACTCCATTATGGTTTTGATATAGGCGCTGACCTTATTCTTCAGTTTAACCGACACTTGGGTATGAGTATCGGAACAGGATATCTGCAGAGTTCCAAGACTTCCCAGGCGACTTTTTCCAAATCCGGTGCGATAGCAGTTACAATTACCACAATACCGAAGTTATGGGCATTACCGGTACGTCTTGCTCTGTTTTTCACCCAGCACTTGGGAAACAAATTGAATTTCACGGCCTGTGCTGGAGGAGAATTCTATCCGACTGCTCATTTTCATTTGATATCCAACGGCCTATTCTGGTCGACTCAACGGACATACAGTGAGCACAGAGTTGGACTCGGTGCAGTAGGATCCCTAGGTATGGAATACAAAATGTATCACAAATTGGCCTTCTTCATCGAAGCTCAGGGGCGATACGCTCGTTTCAATGGTGGTTTCAAAGGAGTATATAAGTATTGGAATTCCAATTTCGACTTTGGTACCATTCCGGGGAATCTCTATTACCACGAAGACCAATTTTCTGGCGGTGTTTATCGCTATTTTAGAAACGAAGAGACTCATACTCCAGCCATACCCCCGAACACAGTCCGCGAAGCGATAATCGATTTCAGCGGGGTCAGCCTGCAGGCAGGTATTCGCATCCATTTTTAACAATCATAATTACAAAAGGGCAATATCAATCTTTGGGAATGAAAAACACCAGCAGCATGCCGGGAATGGAGGCGAGGAAGCTGATACCGAAAAATATCCCGTAGCCGAGAGCGGCGGTGATGATGCCGCTGACGATGCCGGCGAACACGCCGGTGACGCTCATCAGGCCGGAGCCGATGGCGTAGTGGGCGGCCTTGAACTCGCTCTTGCAGACGCGGATCAGGTAGGTGACCAGCACGGCGTTGCCCAGGCCGGAGGCGAACTGTTCGAAGCCGTGGACGCCGGCCACAGCCATCAGGCTGACCAGCGGCAGGGGCAGCGGGTGCGATGAACCGGTGTTGAGCAGCACGTAGCGGTTCAGGCCCAGGGCCAAGGCCATGTAGACGAGGTGGGTCAGGTTCTGGGCCAGCAGCAGGGGCCAGATCATTTTTTTCAGGCTGAAGCGGGAGATCAGCCAGCCTCCCAGCAGGGCGCCGACGATCGATGCGCCCCAGCCCACGATGCCGGAAATCCAGCTGATGTGGATTTTGATGCCCAGATCCACGAAGAATGGGCCCACCATGTTGGTGAGCATCCACTCGCCGGCGCGCACCAGCACGATGAACAGCAGGATCGTGCCGATCTTTTCCTGGTCCAGGAAACTGAGGAAAGCCCGGCCGTAGAAGGAGTCGCGGTCGCGCGTCAGCCGAGCCCTGATGCTTTTGCGGAAAGCGGCAAGAACCAGCAGAGACAGAAACAGGAGCAGAGAGATGATGCGGGCCAGATTCCTTTCGTTCAAAAAAGAGAATGTTTCCTTGATCGCTGCCGGCAGCCGCTGCCAGAATAGCAGAGCGGCGGTCAGGGCCAGAACCAGAAGCAGCACGACGCAGCGCAGGAGGGTCGCACGGGTCAGGCCTGACCAGAGTGTGCGCCATGGCCGTTGAACCGTCTCCGGTTCCGGAAGAAACAGCAGGTGGTAGAAGAAAAGCAAGGACAGGAGCAGGCCGGCTGCCAGAAACCCGGAGAGCCAGCCGAACTTGACTCCCAGGAAAACGATCATGCCGCTGCCGGTCATCAGCGCCATCCGGTAGGCCATGATGCGGTAGCCGATAAACCTGGTTTGGCCCTGCTTGTCCAGGGCGGCCAGGTAGTAGCCGTCGATGGCGATGTCGTGGGTGGCGGCGATGAACGCGCCGGCAAAAAAGAGCAGGGCGATCAGGCGTGTTCCCGCGGCCAGGGGGGAGACCAGGGCAGCGGCCAGAATGAACAGCGCCAGTGTGCCCTGCATGCCCAGCAGCCATTGCCTCTTGGTCCCGTACTCGTCGACCTGGGGTCCCCAGAGGAACTTGATGATCCAGGGAATGCCGTAGAGAGAGGTCAAGCCAATCCCCTCCAGAGACACGTGGCGGTCGCGGAAGAATACGGAAGAGATGCTGCGGATGATCGAATAAGGGAAGCCCTCGGCAAAGTAGGTGGTGAAGCACCAGACATAGGGCTTGCGCATCAGTTTTAAACGTCCGGCTTGACTCATGCCGTCCCTGTCCCTCAATGCTCGGGGAAGGTTCCCGGCCGCAGCCGCTTGCGGGCCAGGATCACCCGCTCATCGGCCTGGTAGTGATCGGTCAGGTACTCGTGGTGCAGACGGGCGAAGAAATCGAAGTGCAATTTCAAATAGGTCTCGCCCTGGCGCAGCAAACCGGCCAGCCAGCCGTTCTGGGCGGTTTCATCCATCAGCTCCGGCGTTTCCGAGGCCAGGGTGACGGGCGCGGCCGGGTAGCGGCGGGCCCCGGCATTCTCGCGCTTGTGATAGATCACGCTCGGCCCGGCCCGGTCCAACTCGTTGAGGTGCGGCGCCCAGCGGGTCGCCCAGAAGCGGTAGCGGTCGTAGAATTTCGGATTGTCGGAGATGGCCGTCAGCCCCTCGCCCAGAAACTGCAGCAGCTGGCTGCCGGTTTTCTGGAAACGCTCTCGTTCCGGGCTGTTGACGTAGGTGTAATAGAGGAACATACCCTTGGGAATCCAGTAGTTGCGGAAGAGAAAGGGAATGTAGCCGGAAAACTGCTGCACCCATTCGTGCGAAGGGTAGCCGTGCAGGTTGAGGTAGAGATCGGGCTTGAACACGCCCAGCAGCAGCGGCCGCACCCGCGCCTCCGGAAGCGACGGCTCATCCTCGTCCTGGACATAGCCCACGTCGACGCCGAGGGCAGTGTAACGACCGGCGTGCAGCGAATGGTTGGGCGTCAGCTTCTGCAGCTCGTAAGCCAGTTCACTGCCGTCGGGATTCTCCAGGGGCAGGGCCAGCACGTTGAACTTCTGCAAATAGGCAGTATAGGCCGGGTCGCCTCCCAGCTTTTCCAGGACTTTCAGCAAATAGGTGGTGGAGGAAACTTCGTTGGCGTGCTGGCGGGCGGAGAAAAAGAGGGTGGGCCGCTCGACCAGCAGCTTGTTCAGGGAGTAACGGCCGAGGTCACCGGCGCAGACGAAAAGAGCGGGAAGCGGCCGGCCCTGGAGGCTTTCGCCAGCGCGGAAAACGTTGAACCCGGGCTGGCGGCCAAGCGCAGCCGCCGCTGCGCCGACCATTTCCGGGGAAAGTATCTTTTCGGGGACCGGAGCGGAGAAGCTGGCCGGGGCATAGGGCGGCGGTTGACAGGCCACGGTAAAGGAGCGCGCGCTTTCTCCCCATTTCAGTTCGGCCTGAATGGCGCTGAACAATTCGTCCTGGTAGGCGAAGCGCTTGCGTTCGACCTGGCCGGCCAGGGCCTCCAGAATGGCTGCGGCATCAACAAAATCGCTCTCCTTGTCCGCGCTCAGGCGGATACGGGCGCGGGCAACAGGGCCAGCGATCTGGATGGCATCCAGCTCAACCTTGAGGCTCTTTGCTAAATCGGGAAGCGTTTTCTTGATCTCGCGCCCCTCCTCGCTCCAGCTGAGCTGGGGCGCGTCCGGGCTGTCGGTCAGGCTGACTTGAAACAGGGCGCCTTGGCCTTCGTTGGATGTCTTGATCACAGGCAGCACGTTTCCCGGCGACGACTTGCGCATGTTGAACTGCTGGTCGCTCTTTTCGATGTGCAGGATGCCGGCCAGGAAATCGAGTGTGTCAAAGTAGATTTCATCGTGCAGCGCTTCCAGGGAAGAGACGGTCTCCTCGTCCACGCCCAGGCGCAGGTCAGGCTCGCTGCAATCGACGGAAACTTTCAGCTGCTGGAAAAAGGGCTGATTGTCCAGCTTGGGGTTGTGATTTGTCTTGCGATTGACATGATCGAGCAGATAGGAAAGGACCTCTTTCTGGTAGAAGTCCCAGAAGAGTTCGAGATCGGTCTTGAACTCCCAGCGCCGGTTGGAGCCGCCCGGTTTGTTGGCCAGGATGGCGCCGCCGGCCACGGTGACCTCGCCCCAGCCGGGAAGCGGGGAAAGGTAGGGTCTCTGGGAAGGATAGATTCTTATCCGATCGCTGGCGATGATTCCCTTGGGGCCCACGGCTTCCAGGCGATACTCGTTGTCCAGCGTGGGGTCGGCCTCCAGCTCCAGCAGCTGCCGCGAATCGAGGCCGAGTTCTTTGGCGACGACCGCGTCCAGGGGATAGAGCTCATACAGCCAGCGCAACGGGTCCTGGTAAAAGCGTTTGGCCTTGTTGAAATCCTCCTTGAGCAGGGGGAAGCGGACAATGATCCTTTCGACTTTCTGATCCTTCAGTCTGGGCAGAAATCGCTCCCAGATGTAGAAAAAGGCGAACTTGTAGGAGCAGTTGATCTGAACCTCCAGGTCGGGGATACCCTTTTGGCTGAACCACTCCCGTATCCTGTGTTCGCTGCGCGCCCTCGTGGCTGGCGACTCGGACATGCGGATTTCCAGAGTCCGGGCACTGCTGGCTCTGATTTCGGGAAGGACCTCCTTTTCCAGTTTATTGAGCAGCCGTTTCTCTTCGCTGGGGAGTTTGAGCTCCCACTCTTTTACCGGCTGGGGGTCGCTGCTGCGTTCGAACTTGGTCAGGGCCGGCGGAAAGAGTTCCCTGATCTTTTCTCTGGACAGAAAATCAGAAAACCGGGCAGAGCAGGCGGCCGGCTTCTGGCGCTCGACCTGGGAGAGGAAATACCAGGCATCGCCGCCGCGCTTGGCCGTGAAGGTGTCGCGGAAGTTGAGCAGCGAATTTTTGAGCAGCGGGCCGCCCCAATTGAAATCACCGAAGGTCTGCAGATGGTCGAGAAAAAAATTCAACGCCGCCTGGTCCGTCACCAGCAGCAGCGGGTAGTCACCGAGGCCGTTGTTCAGCACGCGGAGCAGCGAGGCCTGGGTTTCAGTCGCTGTTATTTTCCCTTTTTTTCTCAATTCTTCCAGGAACCGGTTATGGGAACCGTAAAGCACGGGAAAGTCGAGTTGACTGATATCCTCGATCTCGCTGTCCAGCTTCAGCAAAGGAAAGGAGGTCCCGGCCATATGGGAGGAGAGCAGTCCGCTCAGGCGGATGAGCTCCGGGGTCACCTCTTTTTCGTTGACGATCACCAGCGATTTGAGGGAATCGGGGATCCCGTCCTCGTTGGCGTCGGCAAAAATCCCTTTCAGCGTCAGGGCTTCTTCCAAGCGGCCGGTATAGGATTTGGTCCGGTTTTTCAAAAAGGGCTTGAATGCGGGAGTCAGCTCGGCCAGGGTGTAGCCGCTGCGCTTCAGGACCAGGCGGCTCGGGCCGTTGACCAGTTCCAGGGCCTGGGCTTCCGCGTAACTCAGGGTATCGGTTTGCTCGCCGCGGCTGCGCAGCTGGATCAGGCGCAGGATCTTCTCGTTTACCAGGGGATCGGCTGGCTCGCACTCGGCGATCACCCGGACAATGGCGAAGGGGTTGAAACGGAACTGGTCCAGGCGCAAGCTCTTGAGTCCCGTCTGGATGGGAAATTCATAAACCAGCCCGCGGATGCGATGGGATTTGCCGGTGGCGGATAAAAGTCCGGCCTTGATTTTTTTAAAATCGGTTGACACCTCCGGTCCCAGGAGTTCGGAAAGGAAGGGATAGCGGGAAAAGAAAATGGTCGCGGCCTGTTCGAGGTTCTTGCCCTGGCCGACTATATAGAGCAGAGTCTGGTTTTGAATCTTTTCTACAAAGACCAGCGCCTGGTTGGGAGTCAGCTCCTGAATGCGCTTGCGGATTTGGACGGGCAGCGGGTCGTTCGGACGCGGGGTTTCGCGCGGCAGGATGACCAGGCCGGAATGGCCGGGGAATGAAGTGGTATAAAATTCGTCAGGTACAGAGAGTCGCTCCTGGCAGAGCCGGTTGACCGCGGCCGCAGCAGCCAGAATCTCATAGGCGCTGCTCTTTTCAGGCAAAAAGACCTGGGCATCCAGGCGGCGGGCAAAGCAGGCCTCACTTTCCTGGCGGGGCGGGAAAAGGGCGGCCAGGTCCTGGCCGCATACCTGCCCTACGATCAACAGCATCAACAAGGCCGCGAATATTTTCATGGGTTGCTCCTGAGCATGAGCTATATACCGGGGAGGTTTTTTTTTCAATCTGCTATAATCCGCCCCGGCCAACGATGTTGAAAAGCGTTGCACGCCAGTACCAGGAAGCCTATTCCGGGCTGCCCAGAGTGGCCTGGATGCTGGCGGCCGTCGATTTTGTCAACAGCAGCGGCACCATGGTCATCTTTTTCATGACCCTCTACCTGGTGCAGAAACTCCATTATTCTCTGATTTTTGCCGGCCGCGTCCTGGGTGTCTACGGGGTCGGCTCGCTGGTCGGCGCCTATCTCGGCGGCTGGTTTTGCGACCGACTCGGTCCCCGGAGCGTCCAGGGACTCGGCCTGCTGTTTCTGGGCGTGTCGCTGATCCTGCTCAGCTTCTTCTCCTCGGCGCCGGCAATCATACTGCTGATGTTCGCCGTGGGGATGTTCAGCGCGGCCCTGTTTCCGGCCAATGCCACCGCCCTGGCACAGGTCTGCCCGGCCGCGCTGTTGACCAAGGGCTTTTCGCTCGGCCGCTTGGCCCGGAATCTCGGCGTGACCATCGGCCCGGTCGTGGGCGGCTTTCTGGCACTACTCGATTATCGCTTCCTCTTCTGGGTCGATGGCTTGACCAGCCTGGCGGCAGCCGGCCTGTTCGCCTATTTTTTTCGGGTAAAAGTCGTCCGTCGGTCCGAACGAAATGGTGGAGATCGCTCTCCCTGGCATGATTTTCCCTTTCTATTCTTGATTCTGCTTGTTTTCGTGCTGGCCATGGTGTTTAACCAAATCTTCAGCACGCTCTCCCTGTACATGCGCCAGGTTTACGGTTTCCGTGAAAACCGCATCGGCCAGCTCCTGGCGGTGAACACCGTGATGATTGTGTTTTTCGAGATGCTACTGATGCACGGCACGAGAAGAACCAAGCCGCTGCGCCTCGCCGCCATCGGAGCGCTCTGCCTGGGCGGAGGTTTCGCCCTGATGCCCGTCGGGCGGGGATTCCTTTATGCCGGGTTCACGGTCGCGGTCTGGACCATGGGCGAGATGCTCACCATCCCGACGCTTTCGAGTTTCGTGGCCGGCCGGGCCGGGGAGGGCCAGCAGGGAAGGTACCAGGGATTTTTCAGCATTGCCTTTTCCCTGGCGACCATTCTCGGCCCCCTCATCGGCACGCGGACATACGAACGGTTCGGGCCCGAAACGCTCTGGCATGGCTCCGGAGTTGTCGGCATCCTGCTGGCAATCGGTTTTTTCTGGATTCAGGGGCGTTTGCACGCCGTGCCGGCGGATAACTGAGAGAGAGGTACTCAAACAGGAGGTGCGCCAATGAAACGCTACGGCAGGGTCGTCAAGCTGAAACCGGAGCGGCTGGATGAATACAAGGCCGTCCACGCCAGAGTCTGGCCTGAGGTGTTGGAGACCATCCGCCGCTGCCGCATCCGAAATTATTCCATCTTCCACCGCGACGGCTTCCTGTTCAGCTACTTCGAATACCACGGCCGTGATTTCCAGGCGGACATGGCGAAAATGACCGCCGATCCCAAGACCCGGGAGTGGTGGACGGTCACAGATCCCATGCAGCAGCCGTTGGACACCTGCGCTCCGGGTGAATGGTGGGCGGAGATGGAAGAGGTCTTTCACACCCCGTGATGGTTCCGGATTATCGGCTCAGGGGACCACGGGAGAAGGGCCGCTGAAGGAGATGCGGTAGAAGGGGCCGGCTTTTTCATCATCGGTGCGGAAGGAGTCGGCCAGGGGAGCGCCGCAAGACCAGATCAGCGCGCCGTCACCGTTGACCAGCAGCGGGCAGAGGTTGCGCAGGGGTGCCGGAAATCCGGCGACGCGGATCATCTCAAACACCTTCTGGCGGTAGGGGGAATGGATCTTCTGATACGCGTCCTGCCGCTGGGCGGGACGAATCAGGAGCGGGAAAACGAGCTTCGCCGCCGGCACCAGAATTTCCCGGTTGTTTGGCGGCTGGCGGAAGGATTCAATTTTTTCGATGCGGATCTCCCGTTCGATCTCGGCAATGAAGTAGTCCCCTTCCCGGGGGATGCGGTAAAGGTAATCGGGCACTGCGACGTCGGCCGGGAAGAGGAATCCCTTCTCCATTCTCAGGTGCAAACCGGGAACAGAGAGCCCGGTGTTATTTCCTGTCTGGGACAGAATATCGTCAATGTGCTCGAACCCGATGTTGAGCAGGTTGCCTTTCAGCAGCCGGATGTATTCACGCAGCAGGTGGCGCTGCAGGGCGAGGTGGAGGCTTTGCCAGGAGGCCAGCGGCAGAATCCTTTCGCGGATGAGCAGGTGGGGCAGCTTCTGCAACGCCCGGGTCTGGAAATAGTCGAACTCCTCCTGGAGCAGCATCACGGTTTTAAAGATGCGCCGTTCAATATCCGGTTCGATTTTCTTGAAGGCCGGCAGCAGCTGCTGGCGGATGCGGTTGCGCAGGAAATCGGCCTGCAGGTTGCTGGGATCCTGGTAGAACCCTTCGCCCCGGCGCTGGACAAACGCCAGGATCTCCTCCTCGTCAAATACCAGCAGCGGCCGGATGATCCGTTTTTTACTCTGGTAAAGCGCCGACAGCCCCTGCAGGCCGCTGCCGCGCAGCAGCTTGATCAGGAAGGTCTCCGCCAGATCGGAGCGGGTGTGGGCGGTGGCGATGCGGGCGTTGGCCCAGCGGTCGGCCAGCGAATAGAAGAAATCGTAGCGGGAGAGGGAAGCGGCATGCTCGAGGTTGAGTCCTTGCTCCTGGCGGAAGCGACGCACGTCGCGGCTGCCGACAACCAGCTCGATGTGGTGCTGCCGGGCGAATTTTTTGACCCAGTTTTCCTCCGCCCGTGCATCGTCCCGCAGGCGGTGGTTGAAATAGGCGGCCAGCAGCTTGAAAGGCATATGCGTTTGCAGTTCCAGCAGCAGCAGGAGCATGGCCACCGAGTCCTTGCCGCCGGAGAACCCGGCGATCACCGTCTGCCCGGGCTCAATGAGTTTATGTGTTTGGATATTTTCCCGGAAGGGAATGAACATCTTATCCATAATGGTCAGGACTCCATGAATTCTGTAGTACATCATACCACAGCCAAAACCCGACTGGAACTTTACAGCCTGTTTTTCGTAAAATGATTTTTCCGCGTTGACGAGATTCATGAAACAGAGGGGAATAACGATTTTTCTGGCGTTCTGCCTGGCCTTGGGGAGCCTTGCGGCTGCCGAGCGCAAGAGCCTGGCAGCTGTGCGGACCGCAGAATCCATCGTCATGGACGGTATCCTGAGTGAAAAAGTCTGGCAGCGGGCCGGAGCAAGCGACTTCGTGCAGTCGGACCCGGTGGACGGCGGGAAGCCGACAGAGAAGACCGCCGTCTGGGTGGCCTATGACGCGAAAGCCATCTATATCGCCGCTCGGCTCGACGATTCCCAGGTGAGCCAGATGATCGCGCCGCTGGCCCGGCGCGACGCGCTGGTGGACAGTTATGATAAGCACCTGCAAGACTCGGACTGGTTCGAAATCTCGCTCGATCCGTATGACGACCGGCTGAGCGGCTTCCACTTCGTCATCAACCCGGCCGGCTCGATTGCCGACGCCACCCTGTTCAGCGACACCCACTACGATTACTCCTGGGACGGAATCTGGGAAAGCAAGGCACGCAGCGACGAACGCGGCTGGAACGTCGAGATCCGCATACCCTACGACCAGCTCCGTTTCGCCCGGAAAAAAGAGTACGTCTGGGGTATCAATTTCCGCCGCACCATCAAGAGAAGGAACGAAGTGGACTGTTTTGTCTGGATCCCCAAGGGAGACCAGGGCTATGTTTCTCATTTCGCTGCCCTGACTGGCATCAAAGATATCTTAATCAAGCCGCATGTGGAGTTCCTGCCTTACACGGTGGGCAAGGCGGATTTCACGTCGGCCGAGCCGGGAAATCCCTTCCGCACCGGGCATGCCTATTCCTTCAACGCTGGTCTGGACACCAAGGTGGGCCTGAGCAGCAACCTGACCATGGACCTGTCGGTGAATCCCGATTTCGGCCAGGTCGAGGTTGATCCGGCGGTGGTCAATTTGACCGCCTTCGAGACCTTCTATGACGAAAAGCGGCCTTTCTTCATTGAGGGGGCCGGCATCTACAACTTCGGCAAAGGCGGTTCCTCGGAAAATTTTAACTTTGGCCTGAAGCAGGATCCCGACTTTCTTTTACAGCCGGCGTATCGGCCGGCCGCCCCAAGGAAGCGTGTCGGGCCCGGGCTATGTCGATTTCCCCGAATGGACAACTATTCTGGGAGCGGCCAAAATCTCGGGAAAAATTGCCAACGGCTGGAATCTCGGCTTCATGAACGTTCTCACTTCAAAGGAGCACGCCGAGATTGATTCGGGCGGCGAACGCTCCGAGCAGGAGGTCGAGCCGTTGGCCTATTACGGCGTTCTGCGCGCCCAGAGGGAGTTTAACCGGGGCAATCAGGGTTTCGGCCTGATCGTCACCTCGGTGGTTCGCGACCTGAAAACGGAGAACGTGCGTTCCCTATTGAACAAGGATGCCTTTGCCCTGGCCCTGGACGGCTGGAGCTTCCTCAACCGCAACCGCAGCTGGGTCCTGAGCGGCTGGCTCGGGGGCAGCCGGATCAACGGCACTCCCGAGGACCTGCTCCGCGTTCAGCAGTCCGCGCAGCATTACTTCCAGCGCCCCGATGCCGGCTACCTGCACCTGGACCCCACGGCGACAGCCCTGGGCGGCTGGGCGGGGCGCTTCACGCTCAACAAAGAGAAAGGCAACGTCATCGTCAACGCGTCGGCGGGTTTTGTATCGCCGGGCTTCGATTCCAACGACATTGGTTTCATGACCAACGGCGATTTCATCAACGGCCGTGCCATCATCGGTTACCGCTGGTTCAAGCCCGGCCGGGTGTTCCGCAATTGGTCGGTCACCCTGTCGACGTCACGGAGCTACAATTTCGGCGGCGACCGGATTGAAGAAAGTTACAGCCTGGATTCAGAATTCGAGTTGCTCAACTACTGGAACATCGATCTGGGTTTTGGCTATAACCGGCCGGTCATGGACAGCGAGCTCAGCCGTGGCGGAGCGCTGATGCTCCACCCGGCGTCGCGGAACGTGTCGCTGCTGCTGGGCAGCGATAACCGCAAACCCTGGGTCCTGTTCGCCATGGGGGAATACAATCGCAGCGATTCGGGCGGCATCAACGTCAATGTGGAGACGCAGACTGCGCTGGAAACCAGCCGATGCGCTCAGCCTCTCTTTCGGACCCAACTTCGGTTTCCGCCGTTCCTTCGCTCTCTGGATCAGCAATGTCAATGACCCGCTGATGACCGCCACGGGGGGCGTCCGCTCCGTATTTTCCAATCTTGTGTTGCACTCCGTTTCCGCGGACATCCGCCTCAACTGGGCCTTCAATCCGCGTCTCAGCCTGCAATTATACATGCAGCCCTATATTGCGGTGGGCGCCAACAACACCTTCAAGGAGCTGGCCCGGTCGCGGCGCTTCGAGTTCAACATCTTTGGCCAGAACGGTTCCACCATTTCCCTCGATAATGGGAATTACACGGTCGATCCGGACGGGCCCGGACCGGCATCGAGCTTTTCTTTCGCCAATCCCGATTTCAATTTGAAATCCCTGCGCGGTACTGTGGTTTTGCGCTGGGAGTACCACCCGGGGTCAGTGCTTTACCTGGTTTGGACTCAGAACCGGGCCGATTATTCCCATCCCGGCGATTACGACTTCGGCCGCGACTTGGGCAGGCTCTTTTCTGCGCCGGGCGATAACATTTTTCTTCTCAAGTTAACCTATCGCATCAAGTGATCCGAAAATTCAATTAAAAAAAATAGCGGCGGAGGGACTTGAACCCCCGACGTAACGGATATGAGCCGTCTGCTCTACCGACTGAGCTACGCCGCCCTTTTTTTATTATACTGAAAAATCCCCGCTGAATCAACCCGCCCAATCATGGCCGGGCAGCGGAAGTTGACAAGACTGGGAATTTTAAATAAAATTTATTGTGGAGTAGCTGCAGGATGGCGACGAAGAACGGGTTGGCTGAGAGGGTTGAGACTCACGCGAGAAGCGAGACGGTTTCGCCCCGCCTCTACAAGGTCATCCTGCACAACGACCATTACACGACCATGGACTTCGTGGTCCAGGTGCTGATTTCGGTCTTTCATAAAAGTGCTGCCGAAGCCACACGCATCATGCTCGACGTGCATAAAAAGGGGTGGGGGGTCTGCGGCGTTTACACCTACGACATCGCCATGACCAAGGCGGCCCAGGTGCAGCGCCTGGCCCAGCAGCACGCCTTCCCCCTGCAGTGCAGCTGTGAAGCCTCCTGATTGAACCAGCGGGAACGACCCGTGGACATCACCGAAGAACTCAACCAAGTACTGCTGGCCGCGCTCAACGAGGCCAAGGCGAGGCGCCATGAGTATCTCACGCCTGAGCACCTGCTCTACGCGTCGCTCTTTTTCCGACGCGGTACCGAAATCATCCAGCGCTGCGGCGGCGACCTGGAACGGCTGAAAAAGGAACTGCAAGCCTATTTGAAAAGGCATGTGCCGGTGGCCGAGAGCGCCGAGCCCCAACAATCGGTGGGTTTCCAGAGCATCATCGAGCGGGCGGTGCTGCACACCGTGGCCGCGGAGAAAAAACTGCTGGAAATCGGGGATATCTTCGCCGCCATCCTGGAGGAGAAGAACTCCCACGCCGCGCGCCTGCTGCAGGGCCAGGGAATCAACCGCTACGTGCTGCTCAACTTCATCTCCCACGGAGTCACGCCGCTCGGCGAGGAGCGTCCGGCGGGTAACGAACCGGAGGAGGAGCAAGAGGCGGGCGAACGGCCCATGAAGCAGGAAAGCCGGGAAGCCCCGTCGCTTCGTTTTCTTAAACTGTTCACCAGCGAGTTGACCGAGCGGGCGCGGGCCGGCGAACTCGAACCGCTCATCGGTCGCGAGGATATTTTGGAGCGGACCCTGCAGGTTCTCTGCCGCCGCTTCAAGAACAACCCCGTGCATGTCGGCGAACCGGGGGTGGGCAAAACGGCGATCACCGAAGGGCTGGCCCAGCGCATCGTGGCCGGCCGAGTGCCGACGCCGCTCAAAGGGGCGCGCATCTATGCCCTGGACATGGGCGCGATACTGGCCGGCACCAAGTACCGAGGCGATTTCGAGGAGCGGCTCAAGAAGGTGCTGGCGGCACTGAAGGAAGAGGTCAATGCCATCCTTTTCATCGACGAGATCCACACGATCGTCGGAGCCGGTGCCGTGTCGGGCGGATCGCTCGATGCGTCCAACATCCTCAAACCGGCGCTGGCTTCGGGCAAGTTGCGCTGCATCGGTTCGACCACCCACGAGGAGTACCGGAAATACTTCGAGAAGGACCGGGCGCTGTCGCGGCGTTTTCAGAAAATCGACGTGCCCGAGCCAGGCGTGGAAGAGACCGGCCTGATCCTGGCCGGTCTCCGGGAGAAATATGAGACCTACCACCAGGTCACCTTTACGCCGGAGTCTCTGAAGGCCGCGGCCGAGTTGTCGGCCAAGTACCTCAACGACCGTTTCCTTCCCGACAAGGCCATCGACGTGCTGGACGAGGCCGGTGCCTACGCGCGGATGAACCGGCCCGACAAGGAGGGCCGGCCTGTGGCCATCGGTGTGGGCGACATTGAACAGGTGGTGGCGCGCATGGCCCGTGTGCCCCAGCGCACGGTGTCGGCCAGCGAGGGCGACCGGCTGCTGCAGCTGGAGGCGGAGCTCAAACGGCGCATTTTCGGCCAGGACGAGGCGGTGGAGAAGGTGGCCTGGGCGATCAAGAGCTCGCGCGCCGGCTTCCGCGAGGAGAATAAGCCGGTGGCCCAGTTTCTCTTCGTCGGCCCTACCGGCGTGGGTAAAACCGAACTGGCCCGGCAGCTGGCCGAGGTGCTGGGCGTGGCCCTGCTGCGCTTCGACATGAGCGAGTACCAGGAAAAGCACACCGTGTCGCGGCTGGTCGGCTCGCCGCCCGGTTACGTCGGCTACGAGGAGGGCGGCTTGCTCACCGAAGCGGTACGCAAGTCGCCCCACGCCGTGCTGCTGCTGGACGAGATTGAGAAGGCCCACGCCGATATTTTCAACACCCTGCTGCAGGTGATGGATTACGCCACCCTGACCGACAACACCGGCCGCAAGGCCGACTTCCGCAACCTGATTATCATCATGACCTCCAACGCCGGCGCCAAGGAGATCGGCCGGGCGCGGGTGGGCTACGGCCAGGAGCATGTGGCCGGCAGCGTGGTCACGGCCGCTGTGGACCGCATCTTCTCGCCCGAGTTCCGCAACCGCCTGGACGCGGTGGTCAGCTTCCGCCAGGCTCGACGAGGCGATCGTCACCCGCATCGTGGGCAAGCTGGTCGGCGACTTCCAGAGTCAGCTGCAGCAGAAAGGGATCACCCTGGACGTGCCCGATCCCTGCCTGCACTGGCTCGCCGTCAAGGGCTTTTCACCCCTGTACGGCGCCCGCGAAGTGGCGCGGCTGGTGCAAGAGAAGATTAAGAACCCCTTCGTGGATGAGGTGCTCTTCGGCCGGCTGCAGCGGGGCGGCCGCGCGCGGGCGGTGCTCGAGTCTGACGACCTGCACATCCGCATCGCGGGCAAAGCAACAAGAAAGAAATAGCCTGGATGCCCCTCTTCCGGTTGAACCGCGAGATCGCTTTTCCCCATCCCTCTCTGGCCGAGCCGGAGGGCATTCTGGCCTGCGGCGGCGACCTGTCGCCGCAGCGACTGCTGGCGGCCTACAGCCAAGGCATATTCCCCTGGTACGAGGAGAACGAGCCGATTCTGTGGTGGTCGCCCGACCCGCGCTTCGTGCTCTTCACCGCAGAATTGCACGTGCCGGAGCGCCTGGGTCGCATCCTCAAGCAGGGCCGTTTCCGCGTCACCTGCGATCGCGATTTTGCGGCCGTGATTGGCGGCTGCCGCCAGCCTCGCCGCACCCAGGAAGGCACCTGGATCACCCCCGCCATGGCCGCGGCCTATATCCGACTGCACAAGCTGGGTTACGCCCACTCGGCCGAAGCCTGGCAGGACGACGAACTGGCCGGCGGAGTGTACGGCGTCTCTCTGGGGCATATTTTTTTCGCCGAATCGATGTTTTACCGCCGCAGCAACGCCTCCAAAGTCGCGCTGGTCTCCCTCTGCCGGAGGCTGCGGCAGGCCGGATTCCCGCTGATCGACTGCCAGGTGCGCACCGGCCTGGTGGAGGGGCTGGGCGGCCGGCCCATCCCGCGCTCGGAATATCTCCGCCGCCTAAATGAAGAGTTGAAACATGAATCCCTGCGGGGCGACTGGGGGAAAATGTTCGGCGCTTTCGACAAGTTAGGCGATTTGCGGTAAAATAACGCTTTTCATTTTGCTCATGGAGGAAAGACAATGAGACGTTTGTCTGCGGCTTTCATTTTGATTTTAGGACTGAATCTGTTTTCCCTGGACGAGGCACGGCTGCTCCGCTTCCCCGCCAGCAGCGGAGACCGCATCGTGTTCACCTACGCCGGGGACCTCTACAGCGTGGCCGCTGCCGGCGGTATGGCGCGCAAGCTGACCGGTCACGAAGGCAACGAGATGTTCGCCCGCTTCTCGCCCGACGGCCGCTGGCTCGCCTTTACGGCCCAGTACGACGGCAACACCGAGGTGTATCTAATGCCCGCCGAGGGTGGCGTGCCCCGGCGTCTGACCTACACAGCCACGCTCGGCCGCGATGAACTCTCCGACCGCATGGGGCCCAACAACATCGTCATGACCTGGACCCCGGACAGCCAGGCCGTCGTCTTCCGTTCGCGCATGCGCGAACGCAACGATTTCCTTGGCCAACTCTACAAGGTGTCTCTGGCGGGCGATATCCCCGAGCAACTGCCCCTGCCGCGAGGCGGTTTCTGTTCCTTCTCAGCCGACGGCCGCCAGTTCGCCTACAACCGCATTTTCCGCGAGTTCCGCACCTGGAAGCGTTACCGCGGCGGCATGGCCGACGAAATCTGGGTTTACGATTTCGCAACCAAGAAGACCGAGAACATCACCCACAATCCCGCCGGTGACATCATTCCCATGTGGCACGGGAACCAAATCTACTTTCTGTCCGACCGCGACGAGGCCAAGCGCTTCAACCTCTTTGTCTATGACACGGCCAGCAAGGAGACGCGGCAGTTGACTCATTTCAAAGATTTTGACATCAAGTTCCCTTCTTTGGGGGACAAGGCCATTGTCTTCGAAAATGGCGGCTATATCTACCGTTTCGAACTGCAATCGCAGAAAGCCGATAAGGTTTCGGTTTATATCGGGGATGACCACCTGGGCAGCCGCGGCGGCATCGTCAACGTCAGCAAGGTCATCACCACCTTCGACATAGCGCCCGACGGCAAGCGCGCCCTGTTCGGCGCCCGCGGCGACCTGTTCTCCGTGCCGGCCAAGTACGGCAATATCCGCAACCTGACCGCCACGCCCGGCGTGCACGAGCGCAACGGCAAGTGGTCGCCCGACGGCCGCTGGATCGCCTACATCTCGGATGCCAGCGGCGAAGACGAGATTTACATTGTGCCCCAGGACGGCTCCGGCCCCGCCCGGCAGCTGACCTCGGGTTCGGACACCTACAAATACCAGATTGACTGGTCTCCCGATTCGCAGAAGATTCTCTGGGCCGACAAGAAACTGCGCTTGCGCTATCTGGACGTAGCCAGCAAGAAAATCGTCGAGGTCGCCCAGGCCAAGCTCTTCGAGTTCAGCCAGTACGCCTGGTCGCCCGACTCGCTCTGGATCGCCTATGCCAAACCCGAAGAGGAAGTGCTGCCCCGCCTGTACCTCTATTCGCTGGAGAAAGGGAATTCCTTTGCGGTAACCGACGGCTGGTACGCCTCGGCCCAGCCCGCTTTTTCGGCCGACGGCAAGTATCTGTTCTTCGTCTCCCTGCGCGATTTCAACCCGGTTTACAGCTGGACCGAATTCGACCACGCCTATCTGGACATGGCGCGCATCTACCTGGTCACTCTGGCCAAGGATGTCGCTTCGCCTTTCAAGCCTCAGAGCGACGAGGTGGAGATACCGGAAGGCGGAAGCGGGGGAGAAAAAACCGCTCAGCAAAAAAGGAGGGGACCCCCAGCCGAAAGAGCCTTTCAAGATCAAGGTCGAAAGCGATGGAATCGCCGAGCGCATCGTCGGCCTGCCGCTGCAGCCCTCCGCCTATAGCAACCTGGCTGCCGCCGACAACAGCCTCTACTACATCCGCAGCGGCAGCAACGACAAGAAACCGCAAGCTGCTGTACTACGACCTGGCCAAACAGAAAGAGACGGCCGTGGGCGATTGCACTGGTTTTGAACTCTCGGCCGACCGCAAGAAGATGATCCTCAGCCAGGAGGGAACCTATGCCATCATCGACCTGCCCAAAGGCAAAGCGGATATCCAGGAGACGTTGAACCTCTCCGGCCTGGAGGTCAACCTGGACCGCGGGGCCGAATGGGCGCAGATCTTCAACGAATGCTGGCGCCAGATGCGCGACTTCTTTTACGCGCCCAACATGCACGGCGTGGACTGGCGGGGGCTGCGCGATCGCTACGCCGCCCTGCTGCCCCACGTCAGCCATCGCGCCGACCTGACCTACATCATCGGCGAAATGATCGGCGAGTTGAGCGCCGGGCACACCTATGTGGGCGGCGGCGACCTGCCCGCGCCGCGCCGCATCCAGACCGGCCTGCTGGGTGCCGAGTTGGAACGGATCCCGTTTCGCGCTATTACCGGATCAAAAAAATATTGCGCGGACAAAACTGGGACAAGAGCCGGCGCTCGCCCCTGACCGAAGTCGGCGTGGATGCCCGTGAGGGTGATTACATCCTGGCCGTGGACGGAAAGCCCACACCGGCCATGACCAACATCTACGCCCAGCTGGTCAACAGCGTCGGCAAGCAGGTGAGACTGAAGATCAATGCCAAGCCCGGCGAGCCGGGAAGCCGCGAGGTGGTGGTGCTGCCCATTGCCAACGAGGCGCCGCTCTATTATTTCAACTGGGTGGAAAGCAACATCCGCAAAGTGTCCGAGGCCACGGCCGGCAAGGTCGGTTACATCCATATTCCCGACATGAGCGACGCCGGGCTCAACGAGTTCGTCAAATATTTTTATCCGCAGCTACGCAAGAAAGCGCTGATCATCGACGTGCGCGGCAATGGCGGCGGCAGCGTCTCGTCGATGGTCATTGACCGGCTGCGTCGGGAAATTGCCATGGTCTCCGTGGCGCGCAACACCAGCCCCACGCCAGACCCCAACGAGGCCTTCCTGGGTCCGAAGGTCTGCCTGCTCGACGAGTTTTCCGCTTCGGATGGTGACATTTTCCCTTACCGTTTCAAGAAGCATGAACTCGGCAAGCTGATCGGCAAGCGTTCCTGGGGCGGTGTTGTCGGCATCCGCAATTCCCTGCCGCTGCTCGACGGCGGTTACCTGTTCAAGCCCGAATTCGCCACCTACGGGGCCGAGGGCCAGGGCTGGATCATCGAGGGCTACGGCGTGGATCCCGACATCGTGGTGGACAATGACCCGGCCAAGGAGTTTGCCGGTATCGATGAGCAGCTGAACAAGGCCATTGAGGTGATTCTTGAAGAGCTGAAGAGCAAGGAGAAAAACCTGCCGCCGATTCCTCCGTTCCCGATCAAGAAGCAGCCCTGATCGAAGGGATCAGGGAGACCTGCAGGGGACGCGCGGCTGTTGATTTTTGCACCGTTTTTTAGTAAATTAACGAATAATGAAAAGCGCGTGGACCGGCTGGGTGCTCCTTTTTTTGCTGTCGGCCGCTGCGCCAGCGGGACGCAGGGTCGAGCTTGAGAACATCCGCTACTACGCCTATCCGGAATACACCCGCGTGGTCCTGGACTTGAGCGGCCAGGTGAAAATCCAGGAAAAAAGACTGCAGGAGGCCGATCGCGCCCGGCTCTTTTTTGATTTGAAAAATTGCCGTTTCGCTGCCGACTATCCCGCCAGCAAGCGCAAAGAGATCCGCATCGAATCCGGAAACCTCAAGGGCATCCGCCTGGGCGGCGGCAGCGCCTCCGCCATCCGCGTGGTCTTTGATTTCGACCACATCGGCCAGTACAGCCGCTTTTACCTGACCTCGCCCTTCCGCATCGTCTTCGACATTTACCGCCGGCGACAAATTCATCCGGCGCTCGCAGGAATCGCCGCAACCCGCCGTACTCCCCAGCGGGCAGCCCCTCGGTGGCCCGCCAGCTGGGGCTGGGCGTGCACCGCATCGTCCTCGATCCCGGCCATGGCGGCACGCGATCCGGGCACGGTCAATCGCGCCTGGGCATGACCGAGAAAGACATCACCCTGGACATCGCGCTGCGGCTGAAGGCCATGCTGACCGAGCATCCGGAACTGGAGATCATCTTGACCCGCAGCCGCGATGAATATCTCTCCCTGGAGGAGCGGGCGGCCATCGCCAATTCCAGCCGGGCCGACATGTTCATTTCCATCCACGCCAATTCGGCGCCGCGCAAGACCGCCCGCGGCGTGGAGACCTTTTACCTGAGCCTGACCACCGATCCGCGGGCCATGGCAGTTGGCCGCCCAGGAAAACGCCATGAGCAACAAGTCCATGGGCGAGATACGCACCATCCTGGACCAGATCATGCAGAACAGCAAGTCGAGGAGTCGCGCATCCTGTCCGACTGCCTGCAGCGCAACACGGTCAGCCACCTGCGGCGCAAGTAGCCGGGCGTGGAGGACCTGGGGGTGAGGAGGGCGCCCTTTTACGTTTTGGTCGGGGCCCAGATGCCGTCTTCACTCATCGAGGTCTCTTTCCTCTCCAGCCGGGCGGAGGCCGAGCGCTTGGCCGATCCGACCTACCGCCAGACCATCGCCGCCGGACTCCACCTGGGGATCGTGGCTTTCATCCAGAGCCTGAGGAAAACATGAAACTTTTTGTTTGGGTAACGCGTCTCAATATATCCGGATTTATCGGAAAAGAAGCTACGGAGGCAAGTCATGAAAAAATCGGGATTGCTGATTGGCGTCGGTTTTCTGGCCGGCGCTCTGTTTTTCGCCCTGAGTTTCGGGTTCCTGCAGAAATCGGAAAAGAATGAACCGATCATCAGCCCCGCGGTGGCCCTGGCCGAAAGCGTGGCTGGCCCGGCCGCGGGGGCGGGCAGTGTCGATTTTGCGCCCATCGTGCGCAAGGTCAAGCCGGCGGTGGTGCAAGGTCACCTCCGACTTTCATCGTGGAAAGCCGCTCCTTTTTTAACGACGATTTCTTCGGCCAGTTTTTCAACGCCCCGCGGCGCCAGGCAGAGGCGATCCGGCGAGGGCTCCGGCTTCTTCATTTCTGCCGACGGCTATATCTTGACCAACAACCACGTGGTCCAGGATGCGGTCAAGGTGAAGAGTGGCCACCGTCGGAAGGAAGGAGTTCACCGCCAAGATCATCGGCACCGATCCCAAAACCGATCTGGCGCTGATCAAAATCAACGCCAAGAACGTGCCCTTCATCGAGCCTGGGCGACTCCGGCAAGGTGGAGGTGGGCGAGTGGGTGCTGGCCATCGGCAATCCCTTCGGCCTCAGTTTCGACGGTCACCGCCGGCATCATCTCGGCCAAGGGCCGGCAGCTGCAGATGGCGGACATACGAAGATTTCCTGCAGACCGACGCGGCCATCAACAGGGCAACTCGGGCGGCCCTCTGATCAACATGAAGGGCGAGGCCATCGGTATCAACTCTACCATCGTGGCTCCAGCCGGCGGCAACATCGGCATCGGTTTTGCCGTGCCGTCCAATCTGGCAAAAAAAGTGGTCAGCGATCTGAAAACCAAGGGGAAGGTGGTGCGCGGTTGGTTCGGCATCACGATGATTTACGTGGATGAGTCCGTGGTCAAAGAGTACGATCAACCGACCACCGGCGCGCTGATCACGGCGGTGGTGCCGGACTCTCCGGCCCAGAAGGCGGGATTGAAGAAGAATGACTTGGTTGTCGAGGTCAACGGCAAGCGTATCACCTCCAGCAACGAACTGCAACTGGCCATTGCCAACGCCAATCCGGGCGACACGGTCGAAGTGACCATTTACCGCAACAACGTCAAGCAGAAGATCAGCGTCAAGGTGGGCGAGGCCCAGCAGTCGCCCAAGGCCCGCGGTTCGAGCGCAGATGCGGGCGGCGTGGACCTGGGCATGAGCCTGGAGAAGAACAGCCCGACCGTGGCCCGTGAGAATGAGTTGAAAACGTCGGCCGGCGTGGTGGTCACCAATGTCGTGCGCGACGGTGCAGCTTACCAGAACGGCCTGCGGCCCGGCGATGTCATCGTGGCCATCAACCGCACCGAGATCACCAGCGTCGAGCAGTTCCGCCGCATCATGAACGGCCGCGAGCCGGGAAGCTCGGTGCTGATGTACATCAACCGCAGCGGTGAGGAGACGGCCATCCGCTTCACCATCCCCGAGGAATGACCTTTTACAAGACCTGCACGGCCGGCAACGAATTCGTCCACATTGAATCCGGCGGCAGGTCGACAGCGACGGAACTGTCGCGGCTGGCCCGCCAAATCTGTCGACCCGGTTGTGGTCCGGGCGCGGATGGCGTGGTTTTTTACCAGCCCCAGAAGCAGAGCGTCGCGTTCCGCGTCTTCAATCGTGACGGCAGCGAGGCCGAGCTGTCGGGAAACGGCATGGCCGGATTGGCGGCACTGCTTTTTTCGCGCGCCCCGGGTCGCGGCCACGTGCTGCTGAGCACCCGCGCCGGGCCGAAACGGGTGGTCTGTTTGGCACGGCAGGGCGAGGAGTTCCAGGTGCGCACCGAGATTGGCAGGCCCAATTTTCACCGGAACCGGTTCTTCCCCTTTTTGAAACAGGGCAGGGACCGCTACCGGCTGAAGAATTACGAATTTTTTCCGGTATCCGTGGGAAATCCCCACTGCGTCGTGCTGAGCCCGCGTATCTGGCAGCACCGCCAACTGCTGGCCAGCGGAGCGATGTTCCAGACTTCCCGGCTTTTTCCCCTGCACACCAACGTGGAATTCGTCCGTTTCCAGTCCGCAGACGAGTGCCGGGTTTTTTTCTACGAAAGGGGAGTGGGGCCGACCCTCTCCTCCGCAACGGGCAGTGCCGCCGTGTTCGCCGTGCTGCGTAGGCTGGGACTGGTCCGTGACCGCCTGACCATCGCCTGCGGAGGCCAGCTCATTCAGCTTGTCGTTGAGAGAGGGGTGATCTTTGTCGAAAGCCGAACCCGGATCGTCTGTTCAGGAGAATATTTCTCTGAGACGATTTGAGGACTTTGCCTGGCCCGCTGCCGAAAATTATTTTTCTTCGCCGCTCTCCTCGGGGAACACGATGTGTGGCTTGAAGCTGACCCCGCTCGAATTTTTCTTGGCGATGGCCAGTAGCTTCCCCTCCGCGGAGAAGATGCGGAAGTGCTCGCGGCTCTCGCTGGGATAGATTTTGAGAATGTCGCCGGGTGGCAGCGGCATGCCGTTGAGGATGCTGCGCTGGCCTCCCGCCGAAACGATCACCTTGGGCAATTCGGGCAGCATGGCCTCGATGGGAATGATGAACTTGTCGAGGCGCCGGGCCTGGGCATGCTGGCGGATCGTTTCCAGCGGCAGGGCCTGCTCTTGGCCGAACTCGCCGATGCGCCGACGGGTCAGCTCCTCGAGATAGGCGCCGACCCCGACCCGCTGGCCGATGTCGTGGGCCAGGGAGCGGATGTAAGTTCCCGCGGATGTGCGCGCCTCAAAATGGAGACGCGTTGGGTCGATGATCCGGCTGCGCAGCTCGTGGATCTGGATGCGGCTGGGTTTGAGCGCCACCGGGTGGTGGCGGCGGGCGTATTTGTACAGCGGTTGGCCTTTGAACTTCTTGGCCGAATAGGGGGGCGGGTACTGGAGCTGGGCGCCCGTGAACTGTTCAAGGAGCGCTTCGATGTCGATGCGCCGCAGGTCAATGGCCTGCGCCTCGCCCAGGGGTTCACCCTCGGCATCGTAGGTGGTGGTGGCGTAGCCGAATTTGATCACGCCCGCGTAGAGTTTTTCCTTGCTGACATAGAAGTTGAACAGGCGCGTGGCGTGCCCCAGGGCGATCAGCACGATGCCGGTGGCCGAGGGGTCGAGGGTACCGAAATGGCCGGCCTTCTGCATTCCCAAGAGCTTGCGGATCTGCTCGACCACCGCATGCGAACTGATCCCCTTCTCCTTGTGGACGACGATCAAGCCGTGGATCATGGCAATTGCCGACGCAAGATGGCCAGGATCTCCCGTTTGGCGCGGCGCAGGTCGCCGCGGTAGAAAAAGCCCGCCGCGTGGTGATGCCCGCCGCCGTCGAACGCCTGGGCCACCTGTTGGGCCGAGATGTTCTGCCGGGAGCGGATGGAGACGCGGAAGTAGTCGTCGGCGATCTCCTTGAAGAAGAGCAGGACCTGGACGCCGTCCACCGAGCGGGCGATGGCGATGATGTCCTCGGTTTCGATGTCCTTGAGCGTCAGCCCCTTGAGAAAGTGTCGGCGGAAGACGATAATCGCCACGCGCCGGTCCAGAGCCAGCTGCAGCGTGCCCAGCACCCGGGTCAGCATGCGGATCTTTTCCAGGGGATTGGAGTTGAACAGCAGGTTGACCACCTCGTGGGGCGAGAAACGGCCCCGGCGGGCGAGATCGGCGGCGATCTGCAGCGATTGGTGGGTGGTGTTCGAATACTTAAAGGAACCGGTATCCGAGGCGATGGCCGCGTAGAGGTTGAAAGTGATGTCCCGGGTGAAACGCACGTCGAGTTCCTTGCCCAATTCGTAGATGAGCTGGCCCACGGCCGCCGCCTGCGGGACCACCCAGTTGATGTCCGCATCCCGGCAGTTGGTTTCGTGATGATCGATGTTGATGGTGAAATAACGCTCGATGTGCTTCTGGCCCGTCCGCTCCTCGTTGCAGCCTTCGATAAGGATCAGCAGATCGAAGGGCTCGGGATAGATTTGCCGGTACTGCACCTGGTCGTACGCCGGCAGCCGGTTGATCGGATGCGGGGCACGCTCGGTGTTGCAAAAGCAGACCCGCTTGCCCAATTGCTGGAGCATCAGGCAGAGCGCCAGGCCGCTGCCGATGGAATCGGCATCCGGACGGACGTGGGAACTGATGGCGATGGTGCGCGCCCGGCGGATCTTCGCGGCGATCTTTTTTTTCATCGTTTCCTTCGCAGGCAGGCCGGGAGAGCCGTTGGTCGAGCGCAAAGGCGTCGTCCGGCACAAAAACGAGATCGGGAATATACCGCAAATACATCTTTTTTGCCAGCAGGCGTTTGATCGGGCTCTGAGCCCGTTCCAATTCGGCCAACATCTGTTCTGTCGTGCTGGCGAAGGTGGAAACCTGGACGCGGGCCTGACGCAGATCGGCCGACACGTGGACCCTTGAAACGGAGATGGTCTTCAGTACCGGGTTGTCCAGTTCGGTCAGCAGGATGTCGGCCAGCGCTTGCTGCAAGGTGCTGGCAAATTTTTCGAGTCGGTGCGCCATGTCAGAAAAAATCGATGCGGATGGCCAGAATCTCCAGCGCATAATGGTCCTCAACGAAACGCTCGACCTGGCTTAAGAGTTTTTCCAGAATCTGCCGGCGGTTGGCGACCGAAACCAACGAGATCTGGGCCTTCTGCCAGGTCTCCTGAAAATCGGTTTCCGCCACCGCCACGTTGAAACGGTTGGGCAGCCGTTCCTTGAGGCTGTTGAGGATCTGGCGCTTGTCCTTGAGACTGTGAAACTGTTCACCGAAGAGGTCCAGCACCATCAGACCGATCATGCTCAGACAAGCGTTTTTTCGTAGATTTCGATCAGGTCGCCGATTTCGCTCGCGTTGAAGTTCTTGATTTTGATGCCGCATTCGGTCCCGGCGTTGACTTCTTTCACTTCGTCCTTGATCCGTTTCAAGGACTCGATCTCGCCTTCAAACACCAGGTCGTCGCCGCGCATGACCTTGACCTGGGATTTGTGGGTGACCTTGCCCTCGCGCACGAGGCAGCCGGCCACGAGTCCCACTTTGGAGATCTTGAATTTCTGCAGGATTTCCACCTTGCCGATCAGTTTCCTGGTATTCCGGTGCCGATCTTGCCTTTGACGGCTTTTTCCATATCCTCGATCAGGTGATAGATCACGTTGTACAGCTGGATCTCGATTCCTCATGCTTGGCCAGAGCCAGGATCTTCTGCGGCGCCTTGACGTTGAAACCCAGAATGACCGCTCTGGCCGTGGAAGCCAGCAGGATGTCGCTCTCGCTGATGTTGCCGATGCCCTTGTAGACGATTTCAATCTTGAGTTTCTCCTGGCTCTGTTGTTGCAGCACCTGCTCCAGAACTTCCGCGCGAGCCGAAATTGTCGGCTTTGACGATCACCGGGAAGACCTGGTTTTTGCCCTGCTCCACCATCTGGAAAAGATTTTGCAGGCTGAGTTTCTTTTCGGCCAGGAAGTCGCTGGCTGCTTGCGCTGCGTTCGGGCCACCTGGCGGCATCTCAATGACTTTCTTGGCCTTTTCCTGCTTTCCACGACCTGGAAGATGTCGCCGGCCTGGGGCAGGGCGTCGAAGCCCATGATCTCCATCGGGTCGGGGACCTGGGCGGTGGCCAGGGCCTTGCCGCTGTCGTCGAAGATGGATTTGATTTTGCCCAGGGAGTTGCCGCAGATGAAACGAATCGCCCTTCTTCATCCGGCCATGCTGGATCAGGATGGTAGCCGATCGGGCCCAGCTGGGGATCCAGCCGGGATTCGATCACCGTGCCGCGGGCCGGGATGCCGGTGTAGGCCTTCAGCTCCTGCATCTGGGCGACCAGGTGGATCATCTCCAGCAGCGTGTCCAGGTTCTGGTTGAGCTTGGCGGATATCTCCACGGAGACGACCTTACCGCCCCACTCCTCGACCAGCAGGTTGTGCTTGTTCAGTTCCTGTTTGACTTTGCTCGGATCGGCACCGGCCAGGTCGATCTTGTTGATGGCCACGATCATCGGCACCTGGGCGGCCTGGGCGTGGAGGATGGCTTCCACGGTTTGCGGCTGCACGCCGTCGTTGGCGGCCACGACCAGGATGACGATGTCGGTGACCTTGGCGCCCCGGGCGCGCAGGTTGGTGAAGGCCTCGTGGCCCGGGGTATCAATGAAAACGATCATGCCGTCTTTGGTTTTCAGTTTGTAGGCGCCGATCTTCTGGGTGATGCCGCCGGCCTCGTTCTCGGCCACGCGGGTCTTGCGCAGCGTGTCCAGCAGAGTGGTTTTGCCGTGGTCGACATGACCCATGACGGTGACCACCGGCGGACGGGGCTGCGGTTGGGCGTTGGCCTGGGCCACTTGCGAGGCGAAGACGTAGTCTTCAAAGGGCAGGATGTCCAGCTGGACGTGCAGTTCCTGGCAGAGCTTTTTTAAGTTCTCTGTTTCCATGAGCTCGTTGCTGCTGTAGCTCATTTTCAGCTGGGTCATCTTCTCTTCCAGGAATTTCAACTTGCAGTTCAGTTTGTCGGCCAGCTCTTTGACGGTAACCAGATCGGGGACCTGGATCCGCTCCGGCAGAGCGACCACCTCTGCCTTTTTAACAGGTTCCGAAACAGGCGCGACGACCCGCTTGGGGGGTGGGGGCGGTGGCGGGGAGGGGGCGACTCGGGGAATTTCCCTTTTTTCAGGAATTTTTTCCTTGGCTTTGGCCGCTGGCACTTTCGTTTCGACCGGCGCGGGCGTTCTTTCTTTTCTGCCTTCGCTGACCGGTCGGGCTTCCTTCACCTCTTTCTTGGCCACTGGTTTTTCGACCTTTTCCTTGATGGCTTCCTTGGTCGGTTTCTTTTCGGGGACCGCTTTCTCCTTGACCGGGGCTTTGACTGGGGCCGGCTTCTTTTCCTCGGCCGGTTTTTTGTCCGCCTCTTTATTCTTCTCTTCCTTTTTCAACCCGGCCGCCGCCTTCGCTTTCTTGGCCGGCCCGGCAAGCGCTTCCATGACGTCGGGAAAGCGCTCGGGATGGGCGCCAAACTCGCGCAGCAGTTCCAGCTGGTCGAAGGTGATCACCGAGGAATGGGACTTGACCGCCAGATTTTTCTTTTCGAGGAAAAACATGGCCAATTTATTGGATAGCTTGAACTGCTTGGTGGCTTCATGGAGCTTGATGGTCGACATCGTCGCTTCCTCCTAAAGTTTCTTTTGCGGGCTGCCAGTGGCCATGTCCGGCCGCTTGTTCAGAATCTGGATGTCCCATTTGGTCAGTTTGGAAGCCAGGCGGATGTTGATGCCTTTTTTGCCGATGGCCGCCGACAGGCTCTCGTCCTTGACCAGGACTTCCGCCACGCGGTTGACCGGATCGCTGAGCGTGACTTTGAGGGTCTCACCCGGAGTCAGGGCCGAGGCGATGAAGCGCTCCGGCGTGTTGCTCCAGGCGATGACGTCGATGCGTTCACCGCGCAGCTCTTTGGTGATGGCCAGCACGCGGTTGCCGTTCATGCCAACGATGGCACCCACAGGATCGATGGCCTTGTCCGTGGAATAGGCCGCCACCTTGCTCTTGATCCCCGGTTCGCGGGCGATGGCGTAGATTTTGACGATGCCTTCAGAGACTTCCGGCACTTCTTTCTTGATCAGCTCGAAGACGAAATCGTTCATGTAACGAGAGGCGAGGATCAGCGGGCCCTTGCCCTCGGGGAACACCCGCTTGATCAGGAACTTGATGATTTCACCCCGCTTGAAACTGTCGCGCGGCGACAGCTCCTTGGGGGGGAGAATGGCCTCACCCCCGTCCAGGCCGAGGATGATGTTGCCGTTTTCGATGCGCCGGATCTCGCCGGACTGCAAAGCCCCGGTCAGCGGCAGGTATTTGCTGTAGATCTTCTGCTGTTCGGCCTTGAGGATCTTCTGCAGGATGATCTGTTTGGCCGACTGGGCGGCAATGCGGCCCAGGGTTTCGCCAGGCAGGAACAGTTTGATCTCATCGCCTTCCTTGACCTGGGGGTCGAACTGCAGGGCCTCCTTCCAGTTGATTTCCATGAGCGGGTCATTGACGTCCTTGACGACCAGCTTGGTGACATAGACGTGGATTTCGCCCTTTCTTTCGTCGATTTCCACATGGACGTCGGCGCCGGCGTCAAAGTATTTCTTGGCGACGACCTGCAGGGCTTCCTTGATGGCAGAGAAGAAGATGTCGGGATTGATGCCCCGCTCTTTGCTGATCTGCTTGATGCTCGCTAACAATTCTTCTGCCATGCAATGTCCCCAACGTCCTCATTGGTAACCGGAAATTATAATGGATTTCCTGCCAAAATGCAAATGACGGCATTGCCCGGTCGCTGTTTTTCCTTTACAATATCGGTCGATGGATAGTGCCGTTTTGCAGACTCCCGCGCCTGTCGGTCCGGGGGAAAAACGCCCCGCTGGCAGAGTCTGGCGGGGATCCACCTGGCGGTCGTCCTGTTCGGCTTCGCCGGACTCTTCGCCAAGTGGGTCGACCTGCCGGCATTGGCCATCGTCTGGGGGCGGACCATTTTTGCCGCTCTGTTTCTGGCCGTTCTGTTACTCCTGCGCCGGTCGGATTGGCGCATCCGCGGCCGGCTGAATCTCGCGTGGTTGCTGCTCTCCGGGCTGATTCTGGCCCTCCACTGGTTGTTCTTCTTTCAGTCGATCCGGCTCAGTTCCGTGGCCCTCGGGCTGCTGGCCTATTCCTGTTTTCCCATTTTCGTGCTCCTGCTGGAGCCGCTTCTCTTTCAGGAAGTTTTTCGCCCGCGGCAGCTGCTGCCCGTCCTGGTGACTCTGGCGGGGGTGGCCCTGCTTTTTTCTCCCCGCTCATCGGGGCCGCAGCCGACTGCGGGTATCTGGTTGGGGCTGGCTGCCGGCCTCACCTTCGCCATTCTGGTGCTGCTCAACCGCCGCTTGTCTGCCGGCCATTCGGCGCTGCTGGTGGCCTGCTACCAGGACGGGCTGGCCGCAGCCCTTTTTTCCCCTGCCATGGTTTTCGCTCGCGTGCACTTCTCGGCACATTCCCTGTGGTTGTTGTTGCTGTTGGGTATTTTCTGCACAGCCCTGGCCCATTCGCTGTTCATCGGCGGCATGCGCCGGGTCAAGGCCCGAACCGCGAGTCTGATCGCCTTGAGCGAGCCCCTGTACGCCATTGTCTTGGCCTTTTTTCTGTTGGGAGAAATACCGGGGAGGCGGACGCTGGCCGGCGGTGGGCTAGTGCTGGCCATGGCTGCCTGGGTGACCTGGAAATGGGAATAATCGCGGCGGCGGGAAAGTTTTTAACCCAGCACTGTCTTGACTTTGCGATTGAATTCGTTTAAAGTATGGTCTTTCCATTCAGGAGGAAGTTACAATGAATAAGAACGAACTGGTCGCGAAAATGGTCAAAGATACCACCCTGACCAAAGTCACCGCCCTGAAGGTGGTGGATACAATGCTCAACGTGATCGCGGATCAGCTGAAGAAAAAGGACGGAAAAATCACCCTGGTCGGGTTCGGGACGTTTAAGACCATTGAAAAAAAGGCCAAGGTAGGGAGGAATCCCAAAACGGGCGCCAGGATCAACATCCCCAAAAAACGGGTCCCCAAGTTCATCGCCGGCAAAGAGCTGAAGGCTCTGGTCAAATAGAGATTGCGAAACAGGCGCGTAGCCCAGTTTGGTTAGAGCGCTACCTTGACACGGTAGAGGTCGGCGGTTCGAGCCCGCCCGCGCCTATACTTAATTCATGGCGAAAGAAAAAGCGAGTTTTATTAAAGATAAACGGCGAGCTGAAGGCATCTTTTTGCGCCGCGTTCCCCGCAGGATCAGGTGCAAGAGGTTTACACCCACTCGCCGGAAGCGCTCGAGGTGTACCGCCATTCGTGTGCCCACCTCCTGGCCCAGGCCGTACTCGAGCTTTATCCGGAAGTTCAGTACGGCGTCGGCCCGGCGGTGGAAAACGGCTTCTATTACGATTTTTTGCGCGCCGTGCCTTTCACCCCTGAGGATCTGCGAGCAGATCTCGCGGCGCATGACCGAGATCGCCAAGCAAAACCTCAAAGTGGAACGGCAGGTCTGGACCCGGCAGCAGGCCCTGGACTATTTTCACCGGCAAAGGTCAATTGTTGAAAAACGAGCTGATCGCGGAAAAGGTCAGCGGCGACGAGGTCAGCGTCTACAAGCAGGGTGACTTCGTTGACCTCTGCCGCGGGCCGCACCTCTCCTCCACCGGGCTGCTCAAGCACTTCAAACTGCTCTCGCTGGCCGCCGCCTACTGGAAGGGCGACGAGCGCGGTCTTTCGCTGCAGCGGATCTACGGCGCAGTGTTTCCCAGCGCCGAGGAGCTGAGCCAGTACCTGCAATTTCTCAAGGAAGCCCAGGAACGCGACCACCGCCTGCTGGGCAAGAACCTCGATCTGTTCTCCCTGCAGGAGGAGGCCGGTCCCGGGCTGGTCTACTGGCACCCGCAAGGGCGCGCGCATGCGTTACCTGATCGAGGAGTACTGGAAGCAGCGCCACTACCAGGGAGGGTACGAGCTCCTCTACACGCCGCACATCGGGCGCGAGTGGCTCTGGCAGACATCGGGGCATCTGGAGTTTTACAAGGACGCCATGTACGCGCCCATGGACATCGACGGACTGAATTACTACCTCAAACCCATGAACTGCCCTTTCCACATCATGGTCTACAAATCGACCCTGCGCTCCTACCGCGAGCTGCCCCTGCGCTGGGCCGAGCTGGGCACCGTTTACCGCTACGAACGCAGCGGGGTGCTGCACGGGCTGCTGCGCGTGCGCGGCTTCACCCAGGATGACGCTCACATCATCTGCACACCCGAGCAGATCGGCGAGGAGATCCTGCGCGTGCTGGATTTTTCCCTGGACCTGCTGAAGGCTTTCGGCTTCAGCGAATTCAAGATCGAACTCTCGGTGCGCGATCCGGCAACCCGGGCAAGTATGCCGGCAGCGAGGGGATGTGGATCGAGGCCGAGAAATCCTTGCTCAACGCCCTGAACACCCGCAACCTGGATTTCCAGCGCCTGGAAGGCGAAGCGGTTTTTTATGGCCCCAAGATCGACATCAAGATCAAGGATGCCCTGGGCCGCCTGTGGCAATGCACGACCATCCAGTTCGACTTCAACATGTCCGAGCGCTTCGACATGAAATACATCGGTAGCCGACGGCTCCGCCCACCGTCCCTACATGGTGCACCGGGCGCTGCTCGGTTCGCTGGAGCGTTTCTTCGGGGTGCTGATTGAGCATTACCGCGGATTCTTTCCCGCTCTGGCTGGCCCCGGTGCAGGCGCTGGTCATTCCCATTGCCGAAGGCCACGCCGCCTACGCCGAAGCGGTCTGGCGGCGGCTGACCGAAAGCGGCATCCGCGCCGAACTGGAGCGGCGCAACGAGGCGATCGGCAAGAAGATTCGCGACGCCGAACTGCGCAAGATCCCCTACATCGTCGTGGTTGGCGAGCGCGAGCAGAAGGAGAACACGATCTCCTTTCGCATCCACAAGCAGGGCGACCAGGGTTCCATCGCCTTGTCCGTGTTCATAGAAAAAATAAAAAAAATAAGCGAGGAAAAGAGTCTACATTATGAGATTTAACATCCCCCCCAAAGTCAAAAAGCATCCGCACCGGATCAACGAGGAGATTCAGGCCCGCGAAGTCCGGCTGATCGACGAAGAGAAGAAACAGGTCGGCGTCATTCCCATCGACCAGGCGCTGGCCCTCGCCCGCCAGAAGGAACTGGACCTGGTGGAGATATCCCCGGAGGCCTCGCCCCCTGTCTGCCGCCTGCTCAACTACGGGAAGTTTCTCTATTCGCTGCAGAAGAAGGCCCATGAAGCCCAGAGACACCAGCGCAAGGTGCAGATCAAGGAAATCAAATTCACCCCGGTCATCGGCGAGCACGACATCGAGGTTAAACTGCGCAAAATCCGTGAGTTTTTGCAGGATGGCAACAAGGTCAAAGTCACCGTCTGGCTGCGCGGACGCCAGAAACGCAAACCGGAGATGCTCGACATGATGGTCGCTGCGCATCATGGAAATTTTCAAGGAGATGGCCGACATCGAATCGCCGCCGAAGCGGGAGACCTTCAGCTGCCATATTTTAATCGGAGCAAAAAAAGGAGGAAAAGATGCCAAAACTAAAAACCCATAAAGGCGCCAGCAAGAGGTTCAAGATCACGGCCACAGGCAAGATCAAGCGCAGCAAAGCCTTCGGTTCGCACCTGCTGACCAAAAAGAGCGCCAAGCGCAAGCGGCACCTGAAGCAGTCCACGCTCGTGTCCGGTGAAGAGCAGAAAAGAATCAAACGTTTGCTGCCGTATTGCAATTAGGAGGATACATGCCGAGAGTCACTCGAGGAAACAAGAAACTGTTGCGCCGGAAAAAGATATTGAAACTGGCCAAGGGGTTCTGGGGAGCCAAGCGGAAAAACTATCGCGTGGCGAAGGAGGCGGTGGAAAAGTCGATGGTCTATGCCTACCGTGACCGCCGCAACCGCAAGCGGGATTTCCGCCACTCTGTGGAACATCCGCATCAACGCCGCTGGTCCGTGAATTCGACCTGAGTTATTCCATGTTCATCCACGGATTGAAAAAAGGGCCACATCCAGCTCAACCGAAAAATGCTGGCCAACCTGGCGGCCAGCGAACCGGACACGTTCAAAGTCCATCGTCGAAAAAGTCAAACCGCTGGTCTGATGGATGCACTGAAGAAGGAGATTGAGGGAGTCAAGCGATCGTTTCTGGAAGAGCTGAAGCAACTTCAATCCCCTGAGCAACTCGGCCCGCTGCGGGAGCGGTACTTCAGCCGCCGGCAGGGCATTGTCACCGGTTTTTTCAACCGGCTGCGGGAAATCCCCGCCGACCAGAAGCCGCAAGCCGGTAAAGAAATCAACAGCCTGAAACTGTTCATCGAGGAGCAGTTGCAGCAGGCGGAGGCGGGGAGCCAGAAACGCGCCGCCCCGGAATGGCACGACTTCACCTTACCCGAAATCGTTTTCCCCGTCGGCCGGCTGCACCTGATTACCCATCTGCGGCAAAAGGTCGAAGCCATCTTTTTAAACATGGGCTACGAGATCGCCGACGGGCCGGAGGTGGAGACGGAGTTCTACAATTTCACCGCTCTGAACATGCCCGATCACCATCCGGCCCGCGACGAGCAGGATACCTTTTTCCTCGAGGGTTCCGAACCGCTGGTGCTGCGCACCCATACCTCGCCCATGCAGATGCGCTACATGCTGAGTCACCGCCGCCCATCAAGATCATCTTCCCGGGCAAGGTCTTCCGCAAGGACGATCCCGACGCCACCCACTCGCCTGTCTTCCACCAGGTGGAAGGGCTGCTGGTGGACCGCGGCATCCACTTTTCCCACCTCAAGGGGACGCTGGAAGCTTTTGCCGCTCGTTCTTCGGCGCGGACATCGTCCTGCGCTTCCGCCCCGGCTATTTTCCCTTCACCGAACCGTCGGCCGAAGTGGACATCAGCTGTTTCCTTTGTTCCGGCAGGAAATCGAATGCCGCGTCTGCAAGGGCAAGCGGCTGGCTGGAGATCCTGGGCAGCGGCATGGTCCACCCCCAGGTGCTGCGCAACTGCGGCATCGACCCCGAGGAATATTCGGGGTTCGCTTTCGGCATGGGCATCGAGCGCGTGGCCATGGTCAGGTACGGCATTCCCGACCTGCGCCTGCTTTATGAAAACGATCTGCGCCTGCTCGGGCAGTTCGGGTGAACCATGAGAGATCAATGTCGATTATCTGAAACAATTCGTCGCGTTCGACATGGAACGCGGCCCGCTTGCGTGAGGTGTTGGTCGCTCGGCCTGGAGATCGCCGAGGCCGGTGTCGCGGATGGCCGGCACTTCTTGGAGATCGAGGTCACCCCCAACCGCCCCGACTGGCTTTCCCATTACGGCATTGCCCGCGAAATCGCCGCCAAGGTTCCCGGGGCCCGCCTGTCGCGCTCTGGCCTTGCCGCCCATCCGGCGGGCCAAAAAAATGGAGGCCTTTGCGGTCGCCATCGAGGATGCGGGCGATTGCCCGCGCTACAGCGGCTGCATCGTCCGCGGGGTGAAGGTGCGTGCATCCAAACCCCAGCCGCAGACAGTTACTTTCCGCTTCGGTCTGCGGCCGATCAACAACCTCGTCGATTTATCCAACCTGGTGATGCTGACCTGCGGTCAACCGCTGCACATTTTCGATCTCCAGCGGCTGACGGGAAATGAAATCCGTGTCCGTCGCGCCCGGGCCGCGGAGTCGATGGTTCTGCTGGACGGCCGGCAGGTGGAACTGGATGCTTCGCATCTGGTCATCGCCGACGGCCAGGAGCCCGTTGGCCCTGGCCGGCATCATGGGCGGCCTGGAGTCGGGAGTCAGCGAACAGACGCGGGATATCTTCATCGAAAGTGCCCATTTCGGGCCTCAGGTCATCCGCCGCGGCGCCAGTTCGCTGTCCCTCAAAACCGACGCCTCTTTCCGTTTCGAACGGGGTTCGGACGTTGGCGCCACCGTCGCTGCCCTGCGCCTGGCTCTGGGGCTAATCGCTGAAGATCAGGATTCTCACATTTCTGTGTCGTTTTTCGCCGACCAGTATCCGGGCCGGACCGAGAGCCCGCCCGTTCGTCTGCCCAAGGATTTCCCCGCCCGTTTTACCGGTGTGGCCATTCCCGGCGCCACCTGCAAAACCATTCTCCGGCGCTTGGGCTTTCAACTGCAGGACCGGCGGGATTACTGGGAGGTGATGGTACCCTCTTTCCGGGTCGATATCGTCAGCAAAGAAGACTTGGTGGAGGAGATCATCCGGGTCCACGGTTATGAGCATCTGCGCTCCGAATTGCCGCTGTCTGCTGCGCCGACGCCGGCACCGAGCCCGGAGCGGGAGACGCTGGCCTCCGTGCGTGCGCATCTGACGTCGCTGGGCCTCAGCGAAGCCATCAATTACGTATTCCAAAGCCCAGAAGAGAACGAGCTGTTTTATCCGGGCGGCGCGTCCCTCACCCTCAAGAATCCCCTGGGCCGTGATTTCTCGGTGCTGAAGAATTCCCTGTTGCCCGGCCTGTTGCACAACATCGCCTTCAATTTGCACCAGGGTTTGAACGGGGTTTTGTTGTTTGAAATCGGCAAGGTTTTTGGTCCGCTGCACGGGGATCAGGAAAAAAATTACCTGGCTCTGGCGCTTGCCGGCCAGTTTTTGAAAAAGGATTGGCGGTGGCCGGAAGTGGCGGCCGACTTTCACCTGCTGAAATCCCTGCTGGCATCGCTCTTTCAGCGCCTGCATCTGGGACTGGCTTTTCAGGCGCTGGTCAAGCCGGGATGGCATCCGGAGTGCACGTTTGCTCTGGTCAGTCAGGGCCGATCGCTGGGAGTGTGTGGGGAGGTGTCCGGCGACTGCCGCCGGCTTTACGACAACGAAGTGCCGGTGTTCGCCGCGGAGCTGGAGCTGGCTCCGCTCGTTTCCCTGCGCCGCGAGGAACGTTTCCGGATGTGGAACCGTTTTCCGGCAGCCAAGCGCGATTTCTCCTTCCGGATTCCCGCCGCGTTGGCCTACGATCAGCTCCGCGCCTGCATCGAGCAGGTGCGACCGAGGGAACTGGAAAGTTATGAGTTGTTTGACGTGTACCAAGGCGGAGCCGGGGCAATCAGCTTTTCCCTGAGTTTCACCTACCGGAGTCCGGAGCGCACGCTGACCAGTGAGGAGGTCAACGGGTTGCATCTGCGACTGACCGGCGAACTGACCCGGCAGCTGGGCCTCAGGCCACGTTAAGGAGGAAGACATGAGTGCGAATCTGAAAGAGTTCGATAAATTGGAAGAACGGATCCGCGCCCTGGTCAAGACCGTCCGGGCACTGCGCGAGGAAAACGAGCGGCTGAAACGGCAGCTGCACGAGTTCCAGGAAAGCACCTCGCAAAAGGACACGGAACGGACGGAGATCAAAAAGAAAATCACCTCGCTGATGGCGCTGGTGGACTCGCTGGAACAAGATGGCTAAGGAAGTCAACGTCCAGATTTTGGGGAAGCCTTTCACCTTCCATCTGGCCGATGAGATCAGCACCGACGAGTTCCTACGCATCGTCGAATATGTGGAAAACAAGATCACCAAGATCAGGAAGCGGGTGAATGAGCTGGATGCCTTCAAACTGGGATTGCTCACCGCCATCAACATCACCCAGGATTTCTTTCACCTCAGGAAAGAAAACGAGCGCTTGCGGGAGATCCTCGGCCGCATCGATACACTGCTCTCCCCGGGCGCCGACGACGAAAAGCTGGGCATCCGCTTTTCCACCCCCCCACCCAAAGGAGGAAAACCATGATATTGAATATAGTGTTGTTCGCTGCCGGGCTGTTGCTGGGCGGCGCCCTGTTGCTGCTATTCAGACGGCAGATCTTTTCCGGCAATTATCGCCGTCTCGAGGAACTGAAGCAGGATCTGCTGCGCAAGAACCAGGAGGCGGCGGAAAACCAGAAAAAGCAAATCTCCCTGGAACTGAAGGAGGAGTTCGCCAACTGGAAGAACGAATACAACCGCCACCAAAGCGAGCGGGTCAACAAGCTGAACGTCATGGAAAAGCGCCTGCTGCAAAAGGAAGAAAACCTCGACCAGCGGTACATCAACCTGGACAACAAGGAAAAGGAGTTGAAGAAGAAGGAGCGGGAACTCACGCAGCACGAGGAGGAGATCGTTCAGGAGAAGGCCAAGCTGAACAAGCTGGTCGAGGAGCAGCGGCTGAAGCTGGAAAAGATTTCCGGGCTGACGGTTCAGGAAGCCAAAGAGATGATCATCAAACAGTACGAGAGCGAAGCCCGTTTGGAATCGGCCCAGAGGCTGAAGGCCATCGAGGAAGAACTGAAGGAAAAGAGCACCCAGCTGGCCAAGGTCATCATCACCAATGCCGTGCAGCGCATCGCCACCGACCACATCGTTTCCACCTCGGTCACCGTCATCGACTTGCCCTCGGACGAGATGAAGGGCCGCATCATCGGCCGTGAAGGCCGTAACATTCGGGCGCTGGAGAACGCCACCGGCGTCGACTTCATCGTCGACGACACCCCCGAGGCCATCCTGGTCTCCTCGTTCGATCCCATCCGCCGCGAAATCGCCAAACAGTCCCTCGAGACGCTGATCGCCGACGGCCGCATCCATCCGGCGCGCATCGAGGAGGTGGTGGAGAAGATCAAGGCCAACTTCGACGTCTACCTGCGCAAAGAGGGCGAGAGCGTGGTTCTGGAGCTGGGTATCCAGGACCTGAATCCCGAACTTTATTTCTATCTGGGGAAATTGAAATTCCGCACCTCCTACGGCCAGAATAACCTCGAGCATTCCAAGGAGGTGGCGCTGATCGCGGCCATGCTGGCCCGCGAGGTCGGCGTCAACGTCAACGTGGCCAAACGGGCCGGCCTGTTGCACGATATCGGCAAGGCTATCGACCGCGAAACCGAAGGGACCCACACGTCGCTGTCGGTCGACCTGGCAAAAAAATTTGGCGAAACCCAGGCGGTCCAGGACGCCATCGCCTCCCATCACATGGACACCGATTTCAAGTCGATCGAGGCGGTGCTGATCCAAGCCGCCGACAGCATCTCGGCGGCCCGTCCGGGAACCCGGCGCGAGATTTTGGAGACCTACATCAAGCGCCTGGAAAAATTGGAGGAACTCAGCAAATCCTTCCCGGGAGTGAACAAGGCCTTTGCCCTGCAGGCCGGCCGGGAAGTGCGGGTCATCGTGAACGCCAACGAACTCGACGACAACCGGACCTTCCTGGTTTCCAAGGATATCGCGCACAAAATCCAGGAAGAAATGGAATACCCGGGTCAGATCAAGGTCACCGTCATCCGCGAGGTGCGCGCTATCGAATATGCCCGCTGACCGCCTGCGCGTGTTGCTGATCGGCGACGTGATCGGCCGCTACGGCCGGCGCTTTCTCAAAAGCGCACTGCCGCAGATCCGCCAGAAATATGCACCGGACCTGGTCATCGCCAACGGAGAAAATTCGGCCGGGGGCCTGGGCATCATCACCCGCACGGCCGAGGAAATATTCGCCGCCGGCGTCGACCTGATCACCAGCGGCAACCACGTCTGGGACAAGAAGGAGGCGCTGGAGCTGCTCAAACGGGAGCCGCGCATCCTGCGGCCGTTGAATTTTCCGGCCGCCGCCCCGGGCCGGGGATTCGCCACACTCCAGCTGGCCGGCGGTGGCTCCTTGACCGTGATCAATCTCCAGGGTCGCGTTTTCATGGAACCGGTCGTGGACAATCCCTTCACCGCGATGGACGATTTCCTCAAGCAACATGAACTGGCGACGGTGCTGGTCGATTTTCACGCCGAAGCCACGGCCGAGAAGCAGGCGCTGGGATTCTTCCTCGACGGCCGGGTCTCGGCGGTGCTCGGCACGCACACCCACGTGCCCACGGCCGATGCCTGCATCCTGCCCAAGGGGACGGCCTACCAGACCGACGTCGGGCTCACCGGTTCGTCCGATTCGATCATCGGCATGGAGCGGGAGGTGATCATCCGCAAGTTCGTCAGTGGCATCGGCGGCCGTTTCGAGGTGGCCAAGGACAATCTGGTGCTGGACATGACGCGAGTGGACATCGAATCCGGCCAGCGGCCGGGCGCTGGCCATCGAGGCCCGCCGCCTCTTCGAGTCGACCTATGAGCAGCAGCTCAGTTGAGGAACGGATCTTCAAGGTCTCGGAGACTGACCAGCCTGCTCAAGCTGACGCTGGAGAGCCAGTTCGCCTCCATCCAGGTGCTGGGCGAGGCTTCGGGGGTGGTGCTGGCCAGTTCCGGCCACCTCTATTTCACCCTCAAGGACAGCGCCGGGGCCATGAAGGTGGTCATGTTCCGCGGCAGCCTGCTGCGAAGCACCCTGAACAAACTGGAAGAACGGCCAGCAGATCATCGTGCGCGGGACGGCTTTCGCGTTTACCCGCCGCGCGGCGAAATGCAGATCATCGCCAGCGACATGCGCCTGCAGGGCATCGGCGATATTTTCGCCGCCCTGGAAAAACTGAAAAAAGCTTACCAGGAAAAAGGCTATTTCGATCCCGAACGGAAAAAGAAACTGCCGCTGCTGCCCGGCCGCATCGGCGTGGTCACGTCGCCGACCGGGGCGGCCGTGCGCGACATCGTGCGCATCCTGCGCCGCCGCTTTCCCGGGCATCGAGATCGTCATCTACCCGGCCAAGGTCCAGGGCGAAGGCGCCGCCGCCGAGATCGCCGCGCGGCATCGACTATTTCAACGACGCCGGCCGGCAGAAACGGTGGACGTCCTGATCGTCGGCCGGGGCGGCGGGCAGCTACGAGGACCTGTGGGCCTTCAACGAGGCGCCGGTGATCGAGGCCATTTACCGCAGCCGCATCCCGGTGATCTCGGCGGTCGGCCATGAGACCGATTTCACCATCGCCGATTTCGTCGCCGACCTGCGCGCCGCCACCCCCTCGGCCGCCGCCGAGCTGGTGGTCGGCAAAAAGGAGGAGTTCCTGCAACCGCATCGATTTTTTCAGCCGTCTGGGCCGTTGATGACGCCATATGGAAAAGCGGCTGCACGAAAAAAATCCGCCTGGAGGGCTGCGCAGCGATTCGGCCCTGGCCGATTTCCCCGGCGGCCTGCAGGAGCTGGCCCAGCGGCTGGACAGCGGCGAATTCGCCCTGAGCGCGCCTGTTCCAGCAGTCCCTGAACCGCAAGCTGGGGCGCTGGAACCGGGCGGCGCAGCGTTTCGCCGCCTTCGATATGGGCGCCTGCTGAAGAACAGCGGACTGCAGGTCCAGAACCTGGCGCGTGCAGCCGGCAGACCGGATTCGGCGAACGGCGTGCAGCAGCAGCGGCGAAACGAGCGGGGTGCTGGCAGGCCAAGCTGGCCGGCATGAACCCGGAGAACATCCTGGCCAAGGGCTATTCCATCACCACCGGGCACGGCCAGCGAGTGGTCAAGGACGCGGCCGTCCTGGCCGCCGATGAGCGGATCCGTATCCGTTTTGCCCGCGGCCAGGTGGCCGCCGAGGTGATCAAGGAGTGAACGCATGAAAAAAGAGACGACTGGATTTCGAAGCGGCACTGAAAAAGCTGGAAGAGATCGTGCAGAAACTGGAGGATCCCGACGTGCCCCTGCAGGAGGGTTTCGCCCTCTATGAGGAGGGGATGAAGCTGACCGCCCAGATGAAAAAGGAACTGAACGAAATCGAGAAAAAGGTGAAGATCCTGCAAAAGAGACGCCAAGGGGGAGATGCACGAGGCCGATTTTGAAGACGCGGAAAATGAATGAGTATCTTGCAGCGGCTGACCGCAGGCGGTCGACCGCGAGCTGCTGCAGGGCATCGATCCGGCGCGAGGCACGCTGGAAGCCGCCATGCATTATGCCCTGTGCTGTCCGGCAAACGGCTGCGGCCCTGCTGTTTCTGTCCCTGCTGGACGCACGCCGGGCCGAAGCCTGCGCCACGTGGCGGCCTGGCCTCGGCCCTGGAGATCATCCATACCTATTCCCTGATCCACGACGACCTGCCGGCCATGGACAATGACGACCTGCGCCGCGGCATGCCCACCGTGCACAACAAATTCAGCGAGGCGGTGGCGCTGCTGGCCGGCGACACCCTGCTGACCTTCGCCTTCGAGAAGATCGCCGCCGCCCCGCTGCCGCGCGGCAACGAGCGTGGCGATCATCGGGCATCGATCACCCGCTGCATCGGCAAGGAGGGCATGGCCCAGGGGCCAGGCCCTGGACCTGGAGTTCAGCGGCGACGCAGGCAAATATCGCTGACGATCCACCGCTTGAAAACCGCCGAACTGATCAAGGGCTCGCCTGTTGGCCGCCGCCCAGGTGCTCGAATTTGATCCCGGGCAGAACAGGGGTCTGCTGGCCAGGGCCGGGATAGCCCTGGGCCTGGGTTTCCAGCTGGCCGATGACCTGCTGGACATCACCGGCGACGAACAGGAGGTCGGCAAGAAGCTGAACAAAGACCGGCTAACCAGCAGCGCCCAATGCCGTCTGTCTATCTGGGTTGCGAGGCGGTGCGCGCCAGCATCGACGCGCATACCACCGGCGAAGCCCGGAGCGGATCGGCGAGCTGGGCATCGATTTTCCTCCCTTCCTGGCTCTTGATGGAAAACATGCTTTTCCGGAGCCAATAATGGCGCTTGCTCGAAACGCATCGACTTTCCCTCGGACCTGTCAAGAAACTGAGCCTGGAGGAATTGTGCCGAGCTCTCGGAGGAGATCCGCGAATTGCTCATCCAGGTGGTGGCGCGCAACGGCGGGCACCTGTCGTCCAACCTGGGCGTGGTCGACCTGACCCTGGCCCTGCACCGGGTCTTCGACGCTCCGCGCGACAAGATCATCTGGGATATCGGCCACCAGTGCTACACCCACAAGATCATCACCGGCCGCCGGGGGCGGATCTTCTCCATCCGCAAAAAGCGACGGCCTGCTGGGATATCCCGGACCGCGAGGAAAGCGAGTACGACGTGCTCAACACCGGCCACGCCTCGACCTCGCTGGGGTTCGCCTCGGGCCTGGCCATTGCCCGTGACCGCCAGCGGCGAAAAATTTCATATCGTGGCCGTCATCGGCGACGGCGCGCTGACCGGCGGCGTGGCCCTGGAGGCGCTGAACCATATCGGCCAGGTCAAGCAGCGGCTGATCATCATCCTCAACGACAACAAGATGTCGATATCGCCCAATGTCGGCGGCATTTCCCGCCATCTGAACTACCTGGTCTCGGGCCGGCCCTACATCCGCATGAAGGAAGTGATCCAGAACATCCTCAAGTCGATCCCCGCGGTCGGCAAGTCGCTGTACGAATTGGCCAAAAAAATCGAAGTGCTGATGCGCACCATGATGGTGCCCGGGTCGCTTTTCGATGAGCTGGGCATCAAGTACATCGGCCCGGTCAACGGCCACGACTTCGCCGAGATGCTCAAGGAATTCGAAGACGGCCAAGAAATACGATTTCCCGGTGCTGCTGCACGTGGTGACTCGCAAGGGCCAGGGCTACGAGCCGGCGGTCGACGATCCCAGCTTCCTATCATTCGTCGTCGCCCTTCAACATCGAGAACGGCAAGTTCATCGACAAGGACGAGCCGGTCTCCTACTCGCAGGTGTTCGGCCGCACGCGTGCTGCGGCTGGTCGAGAACGACCGCGCGCTCGTGGCTTTGACCGCGGCCATGCCCGAGGGCACGGGCCTGGACCCGGTGCAAAAGGAATTCCCGGAGAATTTTTTCGACGTGGGCATCGCCGAACAGTACATGTTCGATTTTGCCGGCGGCCTGGCCCTGGGCGGGCTGAAGCCCGTGCATGGGCGTCTATTCCACCTTCATGCAGCGGGCCGTGGACCAGATCATCCACGATATTTCACTGATGCGCATCCCGCTGGTGGTCGGCCTGGACAGGGCCGGTCTGGTCGGCGGCGACGGCCCGACGCACCAGGGGCTCTACGACATCGCCCTGCTGCATGCCGGTTCCCACATCGGTGCTGATGGCGCCAAAGGACGAAAACGAGCTGCAGCACATGGTTTACACCGGCCAGCCGACTGCGAAAGCCCGTGTTCATCCGCTATCCCAAGGAGCCGGGCCGGGGCGTGACATTGGACAAGGAGTTGCGATTCATCCCGGAAGGCAAAGCCGAGGTGCTGAGGCAGGGCCGTAACGGCGCGGTTCTGGCCGTGGGAACGTTGGCCTATCCGGCGCTGTCCGTTGCCGAACGACTGCAGCGCCAGGAGGGCATCGATCTGACCGTGGTCAATATGCGCTACCTCAAACCGCTGGATACGGAGTGCTGGACCAACTGCTGTCCCAGACCCAGAAGATCGTCACCATCGAGGATGGCGTCAAGCGGGGCGGTTTTGGCATGCTGATCCAGGATTACCTGATGCAGCGAGACTGCCAGGACCATCGGCATCTGCTCCTGGGGATCCCGGAAGAGATCGTGCCCCTGGCCTCACGCCCGCAACTGCTCGCCAAATACCGTCTCGACGAAGAGGGTCTCTACACCGACATCCGCCGTTTCCTGCTCAATCGGTAACCAACCGCCCGCGGCTTGACAGGTCCGATGATATCATTTATCATGGCCCCATGATCGTGGGCTTCAACACCGACATCAAATACCGCAACGAAGTCTTCCACATTCAGACCGAGGACAAGGGCGATACCAACCCGATCATCGAGACCCTGGTCTACCTGCATGGGGAGATTTTGCTTTCCCGCAGGATCTCTTACGCCCATCTGGTCAACTACGAGGACCGGATGAAGAAGATCAAGGCCATGATGAAGTCCCAGCACGACCAGATGATATCTGAACTTAAAGGCGGCAATTTTTCCCATCTGCTCGCCATGGATACCCAGAACGTGGAAGATCTGACCCTCGACGAGTTGGTTTTGGAGTATCTGAAAAAAGAGCACGACTGATCGATGGCCGACTCCCTGCTACTGATCGACGGTATGTTCCTGATTTTCAGCTCCTTTTATGCCAACCGCGGCATGCGCACGCTCAAAGGGGAGCCCACCGGGGCCCTCTACGGCTTCGTCACCCGGGTCGAATATCTTCTCAAGGAGCTGAAACCCCACCGCATCGCCGTGGCCTTCGACTCCAAGGAAAAAAATTTCCGCCAGCAGCGCTACCCGGAATACAAAGCCAAGCGGCTGCTGCCGCCGGAAGAATTGCTGCAGCAGATTCCCTTTGTCAGGGATTACCTCGCCGCCCGCGACATCCCCCTGTTCGAGGTCCCCGGCTTTGAGGCCGACGATCTCATCGCCCAGCTGGCGAAAAAATGCGCCGCGGCCGGCAAGCAGGTGTTCATTTTTTCCGCCGACAAGGATCTTTTCCAGCTGGTGCGGGAGAACGTCTCCATCTACCATCCCAAGCTGAAGCAGAAGCTCGACCGCCAGGAGTTGAAGGAGCTGTTCGGGGTCTACCCCGAGCAGGTGGTCGATTACCTGGCGCTGGTGGGCGACGTATCGGACAATATCCCCGGCATTCCCGGTGTGGGGGAGAAGACGGCGCTCAAGCTCATCGAGCGTTTCGGCAGCCTGGACAGCCTGCTGAAAAATCTGGCCGATGTGGATCCCAAGCTGCGCGAGAAAATAGAGAAGAATGCGGATCATTTGGAGCTGGCCCGTGAACTGCTCGACCTCAACCGGGTTCCGGACATCACCGCCGACCTAAAGATCGGCGAGTTCCGTGACCAAAGCGGCCAAGCGCTGATCGCTCTGTATCAGCGTTTTTCCTTCAACAGCCTGCTTAAGAAGATGGCGGCCGAGATCCCCGCCGCCCCCTCAACACTGGCCGTGACTTACCACCTGGTGACCGACCGCAAACAGCTGGGCGAGCTGAAGGCAAAGCTCCGCAAACAGCCGCTGGTTGCCCTGGATCTGGAGACAACGGAGATCGAATTTTTCAAATCCCGGCCGGTGGGCATCTCCTTCGCTTTTGACGACGAGGGTTACTATATCCCTTTCCTCTACCCGCCCGAACCCGGCCGGAAGGTCGAGCTGACCCTTGAGGATGCGGTCGGCGCGCTGAAGGAAGTCTTGGAGACCCCACGCATCAGAAAAACCGGCCACAACCTCAAGTTTGACCTGCTGCATCTGCGCCAGCTGGGCATTGCCGTGGCGGGCATCGCCGACGATACCATGCTCATGTCCTATCTGCTCTTTCCCAACCGCCGTTCCCACAGCCTCAAAGAGCTCAGCGCCGAATTCTTCAATTACCAGCAGACCGAGTACGCCGAGCTGACGGGAAAAGGCAAGGCGCAGCGGGCGCTGGCCGACATCGAGCTGGAAAAAATCAGCCGCTACTGCATCGATGATTCCTACTTGCCGCTGAAGCTGGCCGAGAAGCTGCGGCCCAACCTGGAGGAGAAAAAGCTCCTCGCCCTGTACCGCGATGTGGAAATCCCGCTCGTCGGTGTGCTGGAGGCCATGGAGTTTGCCGGCATGAAGTTGGACCGGAATTTCTTAAAATCCGCCGCCCGCACGTTGAAAAAAAGGATTGCCGCGATCGAAGCCGAGATATACCGTCTGGCCGGTTGCGAGTTGAACTTGAATTCGTCCCAGCAACTGGGCGATCTGCTCTTCAACAAGCTGAACCTGCCGTTGAGCAAGAAAACCCAGAAGACCAAGGCCTTTTCGACCGACAGCGAAGTCCTCAACGAATTGAAGGGCTTCCCCGTGGTGGAGAAGATCATCGACTACCGCACCCTGAAGAAATTGCTTTCCACCTACGTGGAAGGACTGCTGGTCGCCATGGATGACAACGACCGCATCCACACCTCCTTCAACCAGACGGTCACCGCCACCGGGCGCCTCTCCTCATCCAACCCCAACCTGCAAAATATCCCCGTGGGCGAGGTGGGGGGAGTGAACATGCGTTGCGCCTTCATCGCCGAAAAGGGCCTGGCCCTGCTGGCTGCCGACTACTCCCAGATCGAACTGCGCGTGCTGGCCCATTTTTCCCAGGACGAGCGCCTGCTCGATGCATTCCGCCACGACCGCGACATCCACCAGCACACCGCCGAGCCTGGTCTTCGGCCCGGAAGCCGGCCGGCCGGAAATGCGGCGCCGCGCCAAGATCATCAACTTCTCGATTATCTACGGCAGCGGTCCCTTTTCCCTTTCCAAAGAATTGGGCATCGGCTACGGCGAAGCAAAAACGTTCATCGACACCTACTTTGCCCAGTACAGCGGTGTGAAACGCTTCATTGACCGCGTCATCGGCGAGGCCGAACAAACAGCCGAGGTGCGCACCATTCTGGGCCGCATCCGGCAGATCCCGGAGATCCAGAGCTCCAACCGGGCGGTGAAGGAGAACGGCAACCGCATGGCCATCAACTCCATCATCCAGGGCAGCGCCGCCGATATCATCAAGCTGGCCATGATCGGCATCCAGCGGCGGTTGGCGGGGCTGCGCAGCCGGCTCCTGATGCAGGTGCACGACGAGCTTGTATTCGAATATCCTCCCGCTGAGGAAAAGCGGCTGACAGAAATCGTCCGCCAGGAGATGGAACATGCCCTGAAGCTGGACGTGCCAATCAAGGTCAGCCTGCAGAGGGGGGGCAACTGGGGGGAATTGGAGGAGATGTTCTGAAATGGAAAAGAGGATCAAGCTGGGTATCAGTGCCTGCCTGCTGGGTCAGCCAAAGCGGATTCGTAGAGCCATTGATTGATTTTCTCTTTGTCTGGCTCGCGGCCGGGCAGAATTTCTTCCCAGGTCTCCTCGTCCTCCATGCACAAATACAGGGGCAGGTCACACGAAATCCGTTTCTCAATCAAGCGTTTGATGCGGCTGAACAGGTCCAGGCGCAGGGGCTTGAAGTAGCGGTATTTGCCGTCAAAACCGGGAACCAGTTCGCCCCAAAACAGCTGAGATTGCCGACGTTTGAAAATGTGCTCCTTCAGTTCCGGCGGAAAGCGCAGCGCCCCCAGGCTCCACCAGGCGATGCGCCCCGGTTGCACGATTTTCCCGATTTCCGTAATCAGCGCGGCATAGTGTGTGAGCCAGGCCGGAAAAAGAATCAGCGGGTCAAAATGGATGCCGATTTTGAAGCCTTTTTCCATGATTCGCCGCAGGGCGCTCAGCCGTTGTTTCAGGCTTGCTGTGCCCGCTTCCTCGCGGCGAATGAGCGCCGCGGGATTGAGCGACCAGGAGACGACGATATTCGGAAGCGGGCGGGGGTAGGCGAGCAGGTCGGCCACCCGGTCGGACTTGGTTTTGAATTCGAAAACAATCTGCGGATGGGTTGCGAAAAGCTCCAGTAATTTCCTGGCAGAAGGGGCTTGCCGCTCGCAGGCCAGTGAATCCGAGAGCTCGCCGTTGCCGATGCGCACGGCCCGGTGCCCGGGGGCCAACTGGCGAACCTCCTTTTCCACCGCAGCAAAGTCGCTAAAAAAACGGGGCCGCTTGCTCGGCAGGTAGCTCTGCAGGATGCAGTAGGAACAGGAAAAGGGGCAGCCGGTATGGAGGTTTAAATTGTAATATCCGCAGGAGACGGCGCCCGGCGTGCAGGGGCAAGGCTTTATGAAGGCCCCTTTTTTACTTTTTGATTGAATCATTCTTTTAAACAATGTTCATTATAAAAAATTTTTTTGGAAAACTAAAAATTGTTAAATTTGACTTGGTTGTTTACTCAAATAAAAAATAGTATAATTTATTTGAGTTTGATATGAAAGATATATCAATAAATTTGTTCCTCGGGGACTGTGGAGTTGAGCTAAAAAAAATCGAGGATAATTCTGTTGATCTAATCTTTACTTCACCACCATATGCCGACAGTAGAAAAAATACCTATGGCGGCATTCATCCCAACAAGTATGTGGATTGGTTTCTCCCGATTTCATATGAATTGTTAAGAGTTTTAAAGCCCACTGGAACATTTGTTTTGAATATAAAAGAAAAAGTTGTAAATAGTGAGCGCCATACGTACGTTATGGAATTGATTTTGGGGATGAAAAAACAAGGTTGGCTTTGGACGGAGGAATTCATTTGGCATAAAAAGAACTGCTATCCAGGAAAGTGGCCAAATAGGTTCAGGGACGCATGGGAGCGATTGCTCCAATTCAACAAAACAAAAAAATTCAATATGTTCCAGGATCGGGTTATGGTAGCTGTCGGTGAATGGTCGAAAGACAGGTTGAGAAATTTGAGTGAAATTGACAGGATCAGAGATAATTCGAAGGTAGGAAGCGGTTTTGGAAAAAAAATTTCTAATTGGATTAATAGAACTTATGTGTATCCAACTAATGTATTGCATCTCGCGACCGAATGCAGTAATAAAAATCACAGTGCGGCATTTCCGGCATCACTTCCGGAGTGGTTTATAAAATTATTTACAAATGAATTTGATACCGTTTTGGATCCTTTTATGGGTTCCGGTACAACCATATTAGTTGCTCGTAACTTGAATAGAAATGCCATCGGAATTGAAATAGTTCCTGAGTATTTTGAAATTATAAAAAATAAAATTAAAGAAGATCGTTCTCTTTTTAATCAAGGTTTATTTTATGAACAAGCTAAAAATTTCTGATGTAGTTAAATATGTTGAAGAAAACATCGGGACATTCCATGAGCGAAGACTTAGAAGTCTTAAAGAACTTGAATTAAAAAAAATTCTCAAGAGGAAAAATCCATATCTTTTCAGGGCCAAAGATATTTTGACTTCGCATGAACTTGTCAAGGTAATCTTAGATGCCCATCTTTCTTCCCAAGAAGAAACTATTTTCGGAGAGTTTTTGGAAGGGCTCGCAATTTTTATTTGCAGTAAAGTTCATAACGGACAAAAATCCGCTGCTGAAGGAATTGATTTAGAATTTGTGAAAGATGGGATAAAGTATATCGTTACGATAAAATCAGTGCCGAATTGGGGGAACAATAGTCAAATCAAAAAAATGCTAGATAATTTTCGGAAAGCCAAGAAGGTGTTGGGCACTAGTGCTGCTAGAGTAAACATCGTCGCAGTAAATGGATGCTGTTACGGTAAGGACGATAATCCTGAAAAGGAAGAGTATCAAAAATTATGTGGACAACGTTTCTGGGCATTCATTTCTGGAAATGAAAATTTATTTACTGAGATTATAGAGCCATTAGGACATCAGGCAAGAAAACGGAACGATGAATTTATTGAAAAGTATGCCCAAATTATCAATAAATTTACTTATGCCTTTGGAAAAGAATTTAGTCGTAATGGAAGAATTAACTGGAAAAAGTTGGTTAAATTTAATTCTTCAAAATAAAAAAGTAGTTTTCTGTTGTTAATTAAAAATTTCTACATGCATCCAAGTCAATTTCAAGGGGTTTACTATAAGGTTCAAATGGAGCTGGTTTTTCGGTGTTTGAAATACATTTTGATGGTATTTTTAGTTTCAATTCTTCTATAAGACTTCGAATTTCAGGATCTGATTCAGATTTAACCTTCACTTTTAAACTGGGATAAATTATCATCGCAAACCAAGGATCTTGATTAATTTTTTCTTTATTTGTTTTTAATGGAATTAAAAACTCTGGTTTTTGTTGAGTATTCATATACATTTCTTTGAATTCTTTATCATCCATGTAATAAGATGGCATTCTGAATTTTTCCAATATTTCTTTTTTTCCTATTTGTTCTAATCTTTCTTTTATTTCATTTGAATAAATTATTCGCCATTCTGATTCATCAAAATATTTATATTCCCATGTTCCATCTGGGATTGATTTTTCAGCCATCTGTTTTAGAAAACATAAAAAAAATTCATTGAATTTTGTATTTTCATTTGCAATTGACAAGAATGGTGGGAAAAACCAATTCTTTCTCGATGGATGATAATAAACCATTGGACATCCAAGACGATCAAACAAAAAAAACCGTTTAAATCCGATACCCAATCTTCCAAATCTTGATGCATGTAATCGAACTTCAGATAATTTTAATTCCGTAAAACAAGTTCTTGCAGTCAATGGGCGCTCAATTTTTTCTCCATTAATTAAAAGATATCTTTCACTTTCGTCCCTTGTCATCCATAGTCCATATTTTAATATACTTTTTAATCGCTTCAGATAAAGCTCAGTAACTTCATTATTCGTACTTGATGAATGTTTTTCGAACCAATTTTTATCATATTTGTCATCAATATCTCTTTTTCCTGTCCAATGAATAATAAAATCTGAGTGATAAGGTTTATATTGTTTATACACAAGGGATCTCCTTTTTCGAGGTTAACTTACATCTTTACTTTTAGATCAATTATTTGTTCTAGTCAATATTAATGATTTATCCAATAAAAAACATACGTATATCCATGACGTTGGCGCTGGTGGGGCCGGTGATCCAGAGCTGATTGAGGGCTTTGAAGAAACGGTGGGAGTCGTTCTGGCGCAGGTGGCGGTCGATATCCAGGTCCAGGCGCTGAGCCTTGGCTCGGGTCTGCTGGTCGATCCAGGCGCCGGCTGCGTCGGTCGGACCGTCGATGCCGTCGCTGCCCAGGCTCAGGGCGAAAAAAGGATAGGGCAGCTCTTCCAGCTCTTTAAGGAGTTGCAGCATGAACTCCTGGTTGCGGCCGCCCTGGCCCCGGCCGCTCACCGTGACCGTGAGTTCGCCTCCGGCCAGAAGCAGCAGGGGCGGCTGCCAGGGTTGACCGGTTTGAGAGATCTTTTTGATCAGGGCCGCATAGACGCGGGCCGCTTGGCGCGCCTCGCCGCTGTCCCGGGAAGTTAGAATGTCGGTGCGCAGCCCCTGGCGCCGGGCCGCCGCGCACAGCGAATTCAGCGCCACCCGGTTGTCGCCGAGAATGGCGTGGCCATGGCCGGCAAAACGCGCATCGCCGGGCTTGGGCGTTTCCGGTATTTCCCCTGCGCGCGCTCGCGAAAAGCAATTTCGTAGGTGCGGTCCCAGACGGGCCAGAAGATCGTGGCGCTCGAGTATGTCCAGCGCCTCCGGCCAGGTGCTCGGATCGGGGATGGTCGGCCCCGAGCCGATGTCCTCGGGCGGTGAGTCGATGATGTCGGAAACGATCAGGGTCAGCACCCGGGCCGGATGAAGCCGCGCGGCCAGCCGGCCGCCCTTGATGGCTGACATGTGCTTGCGCAGGCAGTTGAGTTCGCGGATGGGGGCACCTGCGGCCTGCAGCCGGCGGGTGATGGCGATCTTGTCGCGCAGGCGGAAAGGCGGCAACGGTTCGGTCAGCAGCGCCGACGCACCGCCCGTCACCAGGAAGAGGACCAGATCGTTGGCGCCGATATGATTGTTGGCGTAGCGGCGGAAGGCCCATGCCGCCTGCAGGTTGCGGCGGTCGGGCAGCGGATGGGCACCGGAGACAACCTCGATGTTCGAGTCCGACTGTGCCGGGCTGTCAGCCGGAGCCACGATCACCCCGCCGTGAATCCTGTTTTTTAAAACGTGCGCCGCGCCCCGCCAGAAGGGGAGGGCGCCTTTTCCCGCAGCCAGCAGGTGGATCTTTTCAACTCCCCTAAGGGAAAAAAGTTCGCCGCAAACGAGAAGTTCCCGAGGCCGGACGGTCAGCTTCTCCCTGAGCAGGAGTCCGGGATCAACCGCCTGCAGGGCGGCGCGGACGAGCTGGCGGCTGAGGGCTTTAATGACCCTGGATTTTGGCCAGGGTGATAGCGGACTGCCCATTGTATTTGCCCTGGAGGTCCTTGTAGGAGAAAACCGGAAAATCGTCGCTCTCCAGGAAGACCACCTGGGCGATGCCCTCGCCCGGATAAAGCGTGACGGGTTGCGGGCCGCTGTTGGCGATGGAGATGGTCAGGTAGCCGCTCCATTCCGGCTCCAGCGGCGTGACGTTGACGATGACGCCGCAGCGGGCGTAGGTCGATTTGCCGAAAGCGATCCCCAGAATTTTTTTGGGCATGCGGAAGTATTCCAGGGAGCGACCCAGGATGTAGTGGCCGGAGGCCAGCCGGATGGGCTCTTCGCTCAGGGTATCGAAATCCTCCTCGCGCACGTGGTGGGGGTCGAGCGGCCGGTCGGAAGCCCGCGGCCGCTTGTGGGCGCGGTCCAGGCGTATGTCGTAGCCGTAGGGGCCAAGCCCGTAGGAGATCACCCCCTGGCGCACGGAATGGGCGATGAACGGCGCGATCATCTGGCTGTGCTCGCATTGCTCCTGGATCCAGCGCGAGGATTTGAGCATCAGATGACGCTGTATTTGGCGATCTTCAGGCTGAACAAGCAGGCGAGCTTGGTCAGGTACTTGATGTCGTTGACCGTGTCCTTGGAAAATTTGGTCAGGTGTTTGGCGAAATTGCTTTCCTCATGCAAGCGCAGCTTGTTCTCGAATTCCTGGGTGAACTCTTTCAGCTCGATCATCAGGTTCTGGATGGTGAGCAGGTGGTCGACCATGCTCAGCAGTTCCACGGTGGGAATGCTTTTCGGGTCCGCTTTGGGGAAGGTCTTCAACCGTTCCAGCGCTTCACCGGTCAGCTCCTTGCAGAGGTAGTCGATCTCCTTCAGGTCCGCTTTCTCGTATTCATCGTAGAAGCGGAGTTTGTGCCGGGCCCGCTCCTGGATCTTGGTGTTCTGGTCGAGGACGGATAGGAAATAGTCGTTCAATCCGAAATTCTTCTTCTCGAACTTCTTCAGGTCGACGAAGATGCGCCCCAGGTAGATCTTGTCGCTGTAGGATTTGACCAATTCGTCCTGGTAATGGGAATAGAACTTAACGGCGAATTTCTGCCCCTCGTGGAAAACCAGCCGGCCGATGATCACGTCTTGGTCGTGGGAAATATAATAGGCGTTCTCCTCAATGACCGAGCTGTAAAGGAAGAGGGTGTTGATGATGAATTCCTTCAGGCTATCCAGAAAGGCCTCGTTCGAGTCGATGAAGCTCTTCAGCTCTGGGAACCATTCACCGCGGATCAGGGTGTAGAAGGGTGTGAGCAGGTATTTTTCCCCCTGGTAGATCAGTTCCAGGTGAAGGTTGGTACGGATCCTCTCGAACAGGCTGTTGTGTTTCAACCGCGGGTAATTGGTCAGCGGTTCGCCGTTAAAGGACTTCAAGGCATTGAGTGTATACACGGCTGCCTCCAATCTAATTATAGGGAAGGGCCGGCAAAAAGTAAATAGCCGGTGCATTGACATCGGAACGGTGATAACCTAAGATGAAAAGAGTGAGAAAATGGACCGCTTACGTGTGGCCGCCGTTTTTCGCAATGGCCAATTTTCTTTTTTTTCTTTTCATTTATCGACCGGCTCTGAAAGGAGAGGGATTGGCGCTGGCCCTGCTGACCGGCCTGGCCGCTCTGGCCTGGGGAGCGATGATATTTTATGCCCAGCGCGGGCCGTCGCGCGTGTTGCTGTTCTACGTTGGATTGGCCATGGTTCTGGCTCTGGTCGGCGTGGAAGTTTGGGGCCGCTCCTGGCCGAACCGGTTCCATTTTCGCGCCCTCTATGGCCTTCTGATCCTGGGCGTTTTGCTGCTGCGCCTTTACCTGCTGATCCTGGGCAAGAAAGATCAGCGAATCTGATGCCCTGCCCGGCCGTTGTCAGGCGGGACGCGGCAGGTCGGGTTCGATGAATATCTTTTTGATGAAGGGGAAGCGGCCGATTATCTCTTTTTCGATACCGCTGATCAGGATGGCGGTCTGCGCACTGTTGAGGCGTTCGTTGAATTCGGCTTTGATGGTCAGCAGCACGTCCTGCGGTCCCAGCTGCAGCGAGCGGATGTGGATGATGCGCTGGATGCTTTCTTCCTGATGCAGCAGCCGGTAGATCTGGCGCAACAGCTCGGGGTCGGCCCCTTCGCCGCCCAGCAGGGATTTCATCTCCAGCCCCAGAAGAAAGGCGAGCAGCGTCAGCAGCGCGCCGATCAGCAGTGGGGCCAGTCCGACAAAAAAGATTTTGCCGCTGACTGCGTGAGCGCGCTGCCGGCCAGGGCGATCAGCGAGCCGGCCAGAACGGCTCCGTTTTCCAGCAGCACGACGCTCTGTTCGATTTTCTTGAAGGTACGCAGGTGGCTGCACACGCCCTGTTGACCCCGTTCACGGTTGACGGCCCGCAGCAGCGCGCGCAATGACAGGCCGGTGGCCAGCAGTGAAAACAGGAGCACGCCGTAGGCTACGGTCGGTCGGTCGGGCAGGAGCGGCTGACGCAGCCCATGAAGGCCTGCGAAGATCGTGGCCAGCGCGCCCGTGCCAAACAGGAAGATGGCCACGACAAATGACCAGAAATAGGTGTCCGGCGCGAAGCCGAAAGGATGGAGTTCATCGGCTTTTTTTTCGTAGCGCTGTCGGCCGAGGAGCAGCAACGCCTGGTTGCAGGCGGCGGCGCCGGATAGAATGGCCGCGGCGAGCAGAGCCGCGGAGCGGCAGGCTGCGGCAGCCAGCAACTGTAGAACGGCGGTCAGCACCTGGCTCGTCCACGCCAGCAGCATCAGGGTCCGGGGACTTTTGTTCCGTTGCATCAGCCCACCATTGTAGGCGGGAACCGGCCGCTTGTCAAACGGAGCGATTTTGCCTCGGCCGCGTTTTTTTTATATAATGCAGGCGCACCGACGGTGCCCAGGAGGGAACAAGGGTGAACGCGAACGATGAACACGGCATTGAGCCGATCGGCGGCGGGGAAACCGTTTTGGTCATCGACGACGAGGAGATGATCCGCACCATCTGCAAGGATATCCTGGAAGAGTTCGGTTACCAGGTGTTGCAGGCGGAAAACGGCGAGGCCGGCCTCCGCCTTTTTGCCGAGAACCGGCAGAAGATCCAGCTGGTCATTCTGGACATGGTCATGCCCCGGCTCAGCGGCCAGGAGACCCTGCGCCGCTTGCTGGCCATCGACCCGCAGGTCAAGGTGCTTTTCTCCACCGGCTTCGGTGAAGGGCAGAAACTGAATGAAAGCCTGGCCCTGGGCGCCAAGGGAATTATCCTCAAGCCCTACCAGATCGAGCACCTGCTGAAAAAAGTCAGGGAAACGCTTGATTCCAGAATCTGAGTGTCTCGGCAGGCGGGGATGAACAGCGCTCAACTCTACTTCGGCCCGGCGGGCTGGAGCTACGCCGACTGGCAAGGCACGGTTTACCCCCAGCCCCAGCCGCCTCGCTTCAACGCCCTGGGCTTCATCGCTGAGCGTTTCGATTTCGTGGAGGTCAACTCCAGTTTCTACCGCACGCCCTCCCTGCAGCTGACAACGGGTTGGGTGCGTAAGACCAGCCACCTGCCGCTCTTCAGCTTTTGGATTAAAATCCACCAGAATTTCACGCACCAGCGCACGCTGGAGCGGCAGGAGATCTCCGCCTTCAGGGAGTCGCTGCAGCCGCTGGCGGATGCCGGCAAGCTGCAGGGCCTGCTGGCCCAGTTTCCCTATTCCTTCAAGTACAGCACGGAAAACCTCGATTACCTGCACCGGCTGGCCGGCCTGCTCGGCCCCCCGCCCCTGGCCGTGGAGTTCCGCCACCGCAGCTGGGACTGCGTGGAGGTGCTGGAATTTTTTCGCGCCTCGAAGCTGATCTTCACCAACATCGACCAGCCGGCCGTGTCGCTGTCGCTGCCGCTGACGGCGCATGCCAGCCACCCGGAGACCGCCTATGTCCGGCTGCACGGCCGCAACGCCGCCAACTGGTTTGCTGACGCTGGCCGTGACGCGCGTTACGATTACCTCTACTCGCTCTCCGAGCTGGGCCAGATCGCCGAGGTGATCAAGAAGTTGCAGGAGCAGGTGAAGAAAATTTTCGTGTCCGGCAACAACCACTACAAGGGGAGCGCGGTCAGGAATCTGATGCAGCTCAAGGAAATGCTGCAGGGCCATTGATGGTGAGGAAGAGAATCCTGCTGGTCAACTGCTACAAGCGGGCGGGGAGCAACAAGATCGCCGCTTATCGCCAGGCGCTGGAACGGGCGGCGCAGGGGCTAGCGCTAGCCCCTGATTTTCTCGTGGTCAACGACCGGCAGCTGCCGGCCGCCGGCAAGGCCTTCGACCTGGCGGTGATTTCGGGATCCTATAAAATGGTGGGGGATGAGGAGTATACTCCCGAGCTGGCCGATTTCATGCGCCGCAACCGCCAGCCGCTGCTCGGCATCTGTTACGGTCACCAGATTCTGGCCCGGGCTCTCGGAGCCGAAGTGGTCAAGGATAAAATATACCACGACGGGGATGAAGAGGTGTTTCTGCGGGCCGGCTCGGGCCTTTTCGCCGGTTTCCCCCAACGCTTCCCCATGCGCCAGAGCCACTATGAAAACGTTCTGAAGAATGAAAAATTGTACGCTCAATTCCAGGTCCTGGCTGAAAACGAGAACGGCCAGGTGGAAGCCATCGGCCACCGCGTGCTGCCCCTGTTCGGCGTGCAGTTCCATCCCGAGCGTTCGCCCCAATGGGGAGATAAGATTTTTTTCAATTTCATGCACGTGGCCATTCGGCAGATATAGCTCTTTCCTGCCTGCACCGGAGGATGCAACCGGCTCCTAATCGGCAATTCGATCGAGTGCGCTCCGGGCTGCGCTTAACAGCGGTTCGGCCGAAAGGGGCTGGCCGACCGCCCGCCTCATCCACAGGTGCGGTGTGAGCCGGCCCAGGCGGCACATGCGTTCCATTTCTTTTCCCAGTTTTTTGCCGCGCAGGAATTCGTCGAGCTGGAACTTTATCAAATGGCCGAGCGGATAGTCGGGGACATAGAGTGCGGCTTCGACCAGGTGTGAGTAGATGGCCAGGAGCACCTCGTCGCGGCAGGAAAACACGTCGCCATAGTAGCGGTTCCAGATCGCGGCGGCGATTCCCAGCACGGCCTGTTTCAGGTTAGCCGGCGTGGCCCGGGGATGCTCGTAGAGCCAGTGCCAGACCTCGATGTCGATCAGGGCGACGCCCGCGATTTCATAGGTCATCCAGAGGCTGTTCAGGATTCCCTGGCAGCGGGCCGAACGGTCGGGGCTGGGGAAATCGAGAAGTTCCGTGTCGTGCCCCTGGAACACGAAGGCAAAGGCCTCGCTGAACGCCGTGTTGGGCACCCCGTTCAGGATGTATTGGTCGCAGAACTGCAGGGAAAGGGTCTGCTCCACGCAGTGGCCCAGTTCGTGCATGGCCACATTGAATCCCTGGAAATTCAGCCGGCCGTCCGGCGCGGGCGCTCGCAGGTGGGATTTTTCACTGTGCATCTGAGCCCCCCAGGCGTGGCCGCCGCTGCGCGCCGGCTCGACCACGATACGCTCGGCCACATAGCGGGCCAGCTCGGTGCTGAAGCCGAGCGAGCGCAGCAGAGCGGGAATTTTTTGGACGAAGGACCCGGAGCTGGGAAAGAGGCGGCGCACCGCGGCCTCCAGCGTGCGGCTGCTGAGCCGGCCCTTGGGACTGAAGCCGCTGTACCAGATGTCGAAGGGACGCAGCGGGCGGTCGAGTCTGCGGACAATCAGCCGGGCCAGCCGCCGGACCTCGTCGCTGGTCAGCACGCGCTCGAGCAGGCCGCGCACTTCCGCTTCCGGTATTTCCCTTTCGGACTCGAACTTCCTGCGGATGTGGCTGGGCAGCAGCGGAAAAAAGGGATCGAGATCGCGGACCGCGCGAAACACCTGGAGCCAGTTCTGGTAGCGGGTGTTGGGCTCGCAGATGAAGGCTGTCCTCTTGTTGTTTTCAACCAGCCGGCGGGTCAGGGAATCCCAGAGGCTGTCGCCGGCCGACAACAGGGGCAAAGGGAATTCCTGGCGAACGATGCTCTGCATCAGGCGGTAGATGATCTCCTGCCGCTGGCGGCCTTGCCGATCGGCGTAAAGGGCTTTCAGTTCGTCGCGCAGGCCCCAGTGACTGATCAGCTTCAGACCGCGGCGAAAGGGAGCTTGGCCCTGGCGGTCGAGCAGCCGGTCCATGGGGATCTTGTATTCGGAAATGTAGGCTTCGGCGCCGGCCAGCGCGGCGGCCACCGCCTGGTGGATGGCGGCGGGCGGGCGCGAGGTGAACAGGTCGCCCAGGCGGGCGGCGGCCCACTGCGGCCGGCTCCAGTCGGGCCCCCGTTCCAGTTTTTCGGCCAGGGGAGAAAAAGGGAAATTGAGCACGACCCAGAAGGCGATTTTATTGGCGAACAGGTCCTCGACGAGGTGGGCGTAGGGATCGTACTGGCTGAAGCGCAGGTCCAGGGGCAGACGTTCGCCCAGCTCCACGTGCAGCGGCCGCTTCAGGTCCAGGCTGATTTTATTCAGGTGACCGTACAGCGTCTCCAGGTTGCCTTCGAGCCGTTTCCGCTGCGCATCGAGCTGCTGTCCTTCTGCGAGGAAATTTCCCAGACAGAAATCCCGGAAATCGCTGAAACTCCCGTCCTTTTCGCTCCAGAGCAGCGCCGTCTGGCGCAGGCCGCGAGATAACCGCGGCCGCACCTGTTTGCCGAAGCGGCGCACCAGGCTCCGCTCGATGGCTGCCAGGCTGCTTTGTTCAACGGCCACTGGCATCACCTAAAAGGGTGCATGCTGCGGGTATCAATGTATTTCCAGTTCCTTGATGATGGATGTGGTGCCGGCGAACTTGTCCAGCACAAACAGCACGAAACGGATATCCACGCTGATGCCACGCTGCAGCTCGGGGATGATGCAGTAGTCGCCGACCACACTCTCGTAGGTCATGTCGAAGACGATGCCGATCTGCTCGCCGCGGGCGTTGAGCACCGGTGAGCCGGAGTTGCCGCCGGTGATGTTGGTTGTGTTCAGGAAGCAGGCGGGGATATCGTTCAGCTTTCTGTCCAGGTAGGGGCCGAAATCCCTCTGGCGGTAAAGCTGCTTCAGCTTTTCCGGCACGATGAAGGGATCCTGGCCGGTTTCTTTTTCGATGACCCCGGTCAGGGTGGTCTGGGGCAGGTAGAGCACCGCGTCGCGCGGCCGGTAGCCCTGGATCAGGCCGTAGGTGAAGCGGATGGTGCCGTTGGCATCCGGAGCGAACTGGCCCTGGTGCTGCTCGCTGAGGGCCTGCTCATAGACCTTTTTCAATTCCGTCATTTCCTGGCCCAGTTCTTTGCCCCGGTCGCGCATGACTTTGAGCTTCTTTTCCAGGTCGGCCGCCAGCGCGATGATCGGGTCGTTCAGGGCCAGAAGTTGCTTGGGCTTCAGGTCCAGCAGGGCCAGACGTTTTTTGGGGTCGGACAGCACGGTGCGGGCATAGAGGGTTTCCACGTAATCGCTGATTTCCTTGTCCGAACCGCTGCCGATGACTTTTTTTAAACAGTCGGGCAGCCTGCCTTTGGCGAGTTCAACGGTTTTGCGCAGGCCGTATTGGCAAAACGCCTTGTCGCTGGCCAGGTCGTAACTCCGTTCGGCCAGCTCGATTCTCTGGCGGATCTGGGGCAGGTAACGTTCTTGAAACCCCAGGTCGCGCTGGCTGTCCGGCTTCTGGCGCTCTGTCACGATGCGGTAGATCTGGTACCCCTGGGACGCGAGCGTCGAGGCGTACTGGCCCACCGGGCTGGCAATGACTTCCTGGATGTTCGTGAATGCGATGTAGCGTTTCATGAAGGCGGCCATCCGCTCGAGGATGTCACCGTATTTTTTCTGCCGCTGCGGATCGCAGTTCACCCAGTCGCGAAATTGTTTTTCCCGGGCGGAGATCTTTTCCCGGATACCGTAGCGTTCGATGCCTTCGAGTTTTCCCTGCGAATTCTTCATGCCGTTGTACATCCCCTTGACCCGAGAGGCGTATTTGATCTCGACGGCCCGGTCCCGTTTGCCCGCTTCCTCGAAAAAGCGGATCAGGTCCTGGGTCTGGGCGATGCGTTTGCTCAGGTTGTCGAAGCTGAAGGAAAGCTCGGCGAGGGTGTTGTTGCGAAAGGTGCGGCCCGGATAGCCCATGATGAAGGTAAAGTCCCCCTCGTCGAATCCGGCCAGGGAGATTTTCAAAAAGGAACGCGGCCGAAAAGGGACGTTGCCCGGGTTGTATTCACTGCCGGTGTTGTCCTTGGACACATAGGCGCGCAAAAAGGAGAAGTCGCAGGTGTGGCGCGGCCACATCCAGTTGTCGGTCTCGCCTCCGAAGTTACCCAGCGCCAGCGGCGGGGCGTAGACCAGGCGGATATCCTTCAGGCGCTTGAAGCGGAACAGGTAGTAGCGATTGCCGCTCCACATCGACTGCACCGTGCAGTTGAGGTCCTTGGCTTTATTTTCCTCGCGGGCGACTATTTTCTTGATCTGGCTTTCCAGGGTCTTGGCCTTCTTTTTGAAACTGGCGGCGGCTTGCAGTCTGGGCAGGATCTCGTTGCTGACGTCCTCGTACCCCAGCAGCACGTCGGCGATGTAGCCCAGGGCCGGAATTTCGTTCTGCCGGCTCGACGCCAGGAAACCGTCGCGGATGTAATCATGCGCCTTGTCAGCGGCCCGCTGCAGGGCGCCGAATGCGACATGATGGTTGGTCAGAATTAGTCCTTCGGCAGAGACGAATTCCCCGGTGCCGCCGCCCAGCAACACCACGGCGCTCATCAGGCCGGTGCCGTCCGTTTTGTACAGATCAGCGGGGTTCATCTTCAGGCCGAGCGTCTGCAGGTTCAGCTCCTTCATCTGGTGGGGGAGCCACATGCCCTCGTCTGCGACCAAGGTCAGGGGCGCGGCAGCCAGAATCAAGCAAAGGAAATAGAGCGTACGCTTCTTGAATCGCATGTTTTACTCCTTGGTGTTTTATTGTATCATACCTGGCGGCGTCATGGCGGCGCATGGTTTTTCGTACCACCATGGGTTTTCACGCGATGAGAAGAGACCGTTGCTTTCCGGTTAGTGCCCTGCTCGATTGGTATGGTCGCTGGCAGCGCGACCTGCCCTGGCGCCGCGCAAATGATATCTACCGAATCTGGGTTTCCGAGGTGATGCTGCAGCAAACCCAGTCTGCCACCGTGATTCCCTATTACCGTCTTTTCTTAAAGCATTTTCCCAGCCTCGGACGACTGGCGCGGGCAGCGCTGCAGGAGGTGCTCAAAGTCTGGGAAGGTCTGGGTTATTACAGCCGGGCCAGGAACCTGCGGCAAGCCGCGCGACTCGTCCAAGAGAGACACCATGGCCGGGTGCCTCGCGATGCGCACAAGTTCCGCAGCCTTCCCGGAGTCGGAGACTACATTGCGGCAGCCGTGCTGAGCATCGCTGACCACCAGCGTCTTCCGGTTGTGGACGGCAACGTGTTGCGGGTTTTCTGTCGCTGGTCGGGTCTGGCGGACGACATCGGCCGGACAGCCACCAAGAAAAAAATTTTTAACCGCCTGCTGTCCCTGATGCCTGCGAAAAGTCCGGGCGATTTCAACCAAGCGCTGATGGAGCTGGGCGCCCTGGTCTGCCTGCCGCGCAATCCCCTGTGCCCGATGTGTCCGCTGCGGCAAGCCTGCACGGCCCGGGTCCTGAGAAAAACGGACTCGCTTCCGGTCAAAAAGAAACGGCCGCCAGTTCCGCTCCACCGAGTGGCTCTGGGTGTCATTGACAGGCAGGAGAAAATCTACGTTCAGCGGCGGCCCGACATAGGGCATCTGGGAGGTCTCTGGGAGTTTCCCGGCGGCAAGGCTCGACCTGGTGAGACGATGACGCGGGCGCTGAAACGCGAAATCCGCGAAGAGCTGGGAATCGTCGTCGGCAGGGAAAAGGAAATCGCCGTGGTCAAACACGGGTACAGCCATTTTAAGGTTGAGCTGCATGTGTTCTCCTGCCGCTGGCTGTCCGGCCGCTTGCAGCCGAGCCGGCCGTACCGCTGGGTGAGTTTAAGCGAACTGGACGGCTGCCGCTGCCCGCAGCCAACCGCAAATTTTTCACGCAGCTCCGTGTGTAAGGAAGGTGCGCGCGAAGTTGTTTTGCTGAAAATTCGAATTATTTTTCGTGGCCGTGGCGCACAATCTTACCTTCGATCATGTAAATCACATCTTCGGCGATGTTGGTGGCGTGGTCGGCGATGCGCTCCAGGTGGCGGTTGATGCGCATGTATTCGATGAGGGAGTCCACTTTCTCAGGGCGTTTGCGAATCGCATCCTTCACCTGCTGGAACAGGACGCTCACCGCCTCGTCGATCTCGTCATCGGCGGTCAGGACGTCGCGGGCTATTTGGGCGTCCAGGTTGACCAGGGCGTCCAGGCTCTTCTTCAGCATCAATAGGACCTTGCGCGACAGAGCTGTCACATCGAACTGGATGTCGCTTTTGGGGTAAGCGCTGACGTTGAGTGACCGTCCGGCGATGTTGACCGCCTCGTCGCCGATCCGTTCCAGGTCGCTGTTGATTTTGAGCACAGCCACGATGAAGCGCAGGTCGATGGCCACCGGTTGGTGCAGGGCGAGGATCTTCAAACACTCCTCCTCGACCTCGATCTCCGCTTCATCGATGCGGTAATCCGAATCCTTGACCTGCCGGGCCAGCTGCGAATCGCGCTTCTCGATCGATTTGACGGCGTTCTCCACGCTCTTTTCAACCGTCCCGGCCAGCAAGATGATCTGTTTTTTAATTTTCTCGATTTCTTTTTGCAAATGTAGAGACATGGTTTCCTCCTCAGCCGAAACGGCCGCTGATATAATTTTCCGTCAACTGCTGCGTGGGCGCGGTGAAGATGCCGGCGGTGGCCCCGAATTCGATCAGTTTGCCCAGATACAGGAAGCCGGTGAAGTCGGAGGCGCGCGCCGCCTGTTGCATGTTGTGGGTGACGATGACGATGGTGTAATTTTTTTTCAACTCCTGCATCAGTTCCTCGATATGCAGGGTGGCAATGGGATCGAGCGCCGAGCAGGGCTCATCCATCAGCAAAATCTTCGGCCTGAGCGGCAGCACGCGGGCAATGCACAGCCGCTGTTGCTGCTCCAGCGAGAGTCTGAGCGCGGAATCGCCGAGCCGGTCCTTGAGGTCGTCCCAGAGCAGGACGCTGCGCAGCGCCCATTCAACAACGGCGTCGTATTCGCTGCGGCGCGTCAGTCGGTGAATTCCTAGGCCGAACATGATATTTCCAAAAACCGACAGGGGAAAGGGATTGGGCCGCTGAAAGACCATGCCCACCTTTTCGCGCAATTCCAGCAGGTCGGTTTGGGCGGACAGGATGTCCCGACCCTCGATGCGCACCTCGCCGCTGATGCGCACGCCGGCGATCAGGTCGTTCATGCGGTTGAAAACCCGCAGCAGCGTGCTCTTGCCGCAGCCGCTGGGGCCGATCAGGGCGGTCACCTGCTGGCTGAGGATCTGTAGGTTGATGTCGCTCAGGGCCTGAAAGTCCTCGTAAAAAAGGTTCAAGCCGCGGGTTTCGATACTGGTCTCGGTCATCTTAACCAAACTTGCCGGTGATATAGTCGCTGGTGCGGCTGTCACGCGGGGCAGTGAAAATTTGCCCGGTGTCGCCCACCTCGACCATTTCCGCCATCAGGAAAAAGGCGGTGCGGTCGCCCGTGCGGGCCGCTTGGGCGACGTTGTTGGTCACCAGCACGATCGTGTAGCGCTCTTTGAGCTCCAGCATGGTCTCCTCAATCTTGGCCGTGGAAAGCGGGTCCAAACCCGAAGTGGGTTCGTCAAACAGCAGCACGTCCGGTTTCCCGGCCAGAATGCGCGCCATGCACAGGCGCTGCTGCTGACCGCCGGACAGGTTCAGGGCCGGGGTGCGCAGCCGGTCCTTGACTTCGTCCCAGAGAAAGGCCTCGCGCAGGCTGCGCTCGACTGCTTCGCTGAGGCGCTCTTTGTCTCGCACGCCCTGCATACGCAGGCCGTAGGCCACGTTGTCGAAAATAGAGATGGGCAGCGGCAGCGGTAGGGCAAAGACGATGCCCACCTTGCGCCGCAGAGCCTCGACTTCGAAACCGCCCCGGATATTGATTCCGTCGAGCAGGATCTCACCGTTCTGGCGGGCAGCGGGCTCCAGGTCGTTCAGGCGGTTGAGTGAGTGCAGGAATGAGGTTTTTCCCGAATTGGCTGGACCGATAACTGTAAATATTTCATGTTCGTGTATTTCAAGGTTCAAATGTCGCAGGGCGGTTTTTTGGCCGTAGTGAATGCTCAGGTCGCGAATGGAAAATTTAATTGCCGGTTTCACCATTTTTTCTTCCTGCGAAACCGCGAGCGCACCAGAATGGCGGTCAGATTGAGTAACAGCACCAGCGCCAGCAGCACCAGGGCGGTGCCGTAACGGATGTTCTCGGCAATGCCCGGCACCTGCGTCGAGATGACGTAGAGGTGGTAGGGCAGGGCCATGGTCTGATCGAAGATCGATTGCGGCAGACGCGGCAGGTAGAAGGCGGCCACGGTGAAAAGAATGGGTGCGGTTTCACCGGCGGCACGGCCCAGGCCCAGAATCGTTCCGGTCAGAATGCCCGGCAGGGCGTGGGGCAGCACCGAGTGGCGGATGGTCTGCCAACGACTGGCACCCAGGGAAAGGCTGACGGTGCGGAAGGCTTTGGGCACGCTTTCCAGCGCTTCGCGCGAGGAGGTGATGACCACGGGCAGGATCATGATACCCAGGGTCAGGGAGCCGGAGAGGATGGAGGCCCGGAAACCGAAAAAGGTGACGAAGATGCCCAAGCCGAAAAGTCCGTAAACCACCGAGGGCACACCGGCCAAATTGACGATGGCCAGCTTGACCAGCCGCGACAGCAGGTTGTTGCTGGAGTACTCGACCAGGTAGATGGCCGCCATCACTCCCAGGGGGACGGCGAAGAGAATCGCCCCTGTGACCAGGTAGAGGGTGCCGAGAATGGCCGGCAGGATGCCGCCCGCGGTCATGCCGTTGCGGGGCATGGTGGTGAGGAAAGAGAGGCTGATGGCGCTGCCGCCCTTGAACAGGATGATCAGCAGAATGAGCACCACCGGCAGCACCACCAGCAGGGTGGCCAGGAACAGCACGGCGAAAGCGATCTTCTGGGTGGTGCGCGAGTTCATGGTCAGCGACGGGAACGGTGCAGGTAGAGGTCGGCGACGCCGTTGATCAAAAAGGTGATGATGAACAGGACGATGCCGATGGCAAAGAGGGCGGAGTAATGCGCCCCGCCCTGGACCGTTTCACCCATCTCGGCCGCAATGGTGGCGGTCAGCGTGCGTACCGGTTGCAAGATGCTACGGGGGATGAGGGCGGCGTTGCCGGTCACCATCATTACGGCCATGGTTTCGCCGACCACCCGGCCGATGCCCAGCATCACCGCCGCCAGCATGCCCGGCCGGGCGGCGCGGGCCACGATGCGCCAGGTGGTCTGCCACTGGGTGGCGCCCATGGCAATGGCCGCCTCGCGGTACTGGCGGGGCACGGCGGTGATGGCATCCTCGGCGATGGAAACGATGGTGGGCATGGCCATGAAGGCCAGCGTGATCGAACCGGTCAGGGCCGTCAGGCCGGTGGGCACCCGGAAAACGGTTTTGATCCAGGGCCCGAGGGTGATCATGCCGATGAAGCCGATCACCACCGAAGGAATGGCGGCCAGCAGTTCTATGCCTGCTTTCATGATCTCCTTGAGACGGAGCGGAGCGATTTCGGCGATGAACAGGGCGGCAGCGATGCCAATGGGCACGGAGATGGCGGCCGCTCCCAGAGTGACCAGCAACGAACCGAGAATCAGGGGCAGGATGCCGAACGCCGGCGGGCTGGAAATGGGATACCAGTTTTTTCCCAGCAGGAAGTCAAAGATGCCGACCGAACGGAAAAGGGACAACCCTTCGCGCAACAGGAAGAGGAAAATGAGAACAACGAAAAGAATCGCGAAGACCCCGCTGAAAAGGATGGCTTTTTCGATCAGCCACTCCTTCAGCCTGCGCAGAGTCCGGTGCATGCCTGTTTCAGGCTACTTCTTGATGGGTACGAAATCGAGCTTGGATACGATTTGCTGCCCTTCGGCCGAGAGGACGAAATCGATAAACTGGGCGGTCAGCCCCTGGGGCTTCCCCTTGCTGACCATCAGCAGGGGGCGGGAAATGGGATAGGAATTGTTCACCACATTTTCCTGGGTCGGCTGGATGTAGGGCGCTGTCGCGGTGCGGGCCACGGCCAGCACCTTCTGCTTGGCCGTGATGTAGCCCATCCCGTAGTAGCCAATCGCCGAGGAATTCTGCGCGACCTCGTCGGCGATGGACTGGGAACTGGGCAGCAACAGGGCACTGGCGGCGAACTCCGTTTTGCTCTGGGGATTTCCCCGGCGCAGCACGTGTTCCTTGAAATAGACATGGGTGCCGGAATTGACCTCGCGCGAGAGCACCACGATCGGCAGATCGGCTCCGCCCACGTCCTTCCAGTTGCCGATGGCACCGGAGAAGATCGCGGCCAGCTGATCCAGGGTCAGCTGCGACACGGGGTTTGCCGGATGGACCACGACCGCCAGGCCGTCCAGAGCCACGGTGATCTGCTGGGGATCAATGCCTTTCTGGCGAGCCAGTTGTATCTCGTCCGGTTTGAGTTCCCGCGAGATCTCGGCGATGTCGCAGGTGTTTGCGATCAGCGCGGCAATGCCCGTGCCGGAGCCGCCGCCGGTCACGGCCACCGACAGGCCAGGGTTCCGCTTCATGAAAGCCTCGGCCCAGGCCTGGCCCAGGTTGACCATGGTGTCGGAACCCTTGATCTGCAGGGAATTGGAGCTGCTTTGTTGCCGTCCGCAACTTGCAGACGCTAGTAACATAGTCAGCAGTGTCACTGTCAATGCCGTATAAAAAAAACTTTTTTTCATGTCTCCTCCGGTTAGTTTCTTTTTTATATAAATAGTGTCAGATAAATGTGAATTCTGGGTAAAGGAATTGTGAATTTTTGGTTAATTTTTTTGTTGCACTCAAGGGGTGCTTCCACAATTAGAATTGATAATAGAACGTCATGCTGTAGTAGGTGTCGCTTTTAGGACCATTTACGCCCGCGGCGTTACGGCCATAGCTAACCAACTTGATGTTGGGCGAGATCTGCACCTTGGGGTGGATGTTCCAGGCCAGACCGGCGATCAGCATGTCGGTGCGAAAGCCCTTTTCCATGATGACATAAGTGTCCTGGGCCCAGGGGGTCGGGTTGGGGATATGGTCATAACGGGCGAAGGCTTCCAGCTTCTTGACCAGCTTCAAGGCGCCGAGGACCGAGTAGATGTTGGTGTCGGTGTCGGGCTTGCCGAGTTCGTGGATTCTTTCGAGCATGTAATTCACGCCCAGCCGGCCGCTGTCGCTCTTGAAGCCGGCGAAGCCCTGCAGCATGGTCGTGTGCTTGACGTTGCTGATGCCCAGCCAATCGGCGTAAACCTCAACCAGCCAGTTGGCGGTGGGGGTGTAAGTGAACCGGGCGTAGTAGCCTTTCTGTTTGTTGTTCTCCCATTTGTAGCTGGAGTTGTTGCCGACCATCACGGCATAGGAGAACTTTTTGTCCTTGTCGAAGCTGCCGTTCATGGTCAGGCCGAATTCTCTGGAATCGCGCACCTTGAACAGGTCGAGCACCGTCTTTTCCACTTGGCGGTAGCCCCAGAATTTTTCGGTGTTGCCGAAGGCCAAAGACTCCTGGATGCCGAGGGTAAACGAATGCAGAGGCAGAAATTGATAGCTGACGTACGCGTCCTTGATGAACGCCTTGATGGTGTCGGGTGAGGCGAACTTGCCGTCGCTGTTCATTTCCAGGCGGATGCGGGCTTTGAACTTGTCCGAGATGTCGCGGTCGTACCAGAGGTAGACGCGCCGCAGCCAGAAGCCAGTCTGGTTGTCGTAACTGGCGTTGTGATTGTTCATGTAATAAAAGTCGCCGAAGGCGTACGCCGAAACGGCGGCCGGCAGGCGCGCGCTCCATAGCGCGGTCAACAGAACCAGAGCAAACACGAGTTTTTTAAACATTGAACCTCCTTGGGGTTTAAGTGTTTGAGCTGACATTCTCGGTTGTGGCCGTGAAGCGGGTATAAATAATCCGTTAATTTTCTATGAATTTTTTAAACGGGCTTTTCAACCTGAAAAAAGACCTGTTGCCAGCGGAATCAGGCGCTGGGCTGCAAGGGTAGGGTGATGATGAATTCGGTTCCCTGACCGGGCTGGCTGTGGGCCTGGATCTGGCCGTCGTGCAGCAGCACGGTATGTTTGACAATGGCCAGGCCGAGACCGGTGCCGCCCAATTGCCGGGAGCGCGATTTGTCCACCACGTAAAAGCGTTCAAAGATGCGCGGCAAATGTTCGGCCGGGATGCCTACGCCGGTGTCGCTGACGCGGATTTCAATCTGCCTCTCTTTCTGCGCCAGGCTGACATTGATCTGGCCGCGGTCGGTGAATTTGAGGGCGTTGTCCACCAGATTGATGAACAGCTGTTCCAGCTTGAAGGGGTCACCGACAAACGGCGGCAGATCGTTTTCGGCCTTCACCTGCAGGCGAATATTTTTTTCCTTGGCTTTGGCCGCATAAATTTTTCGGACGTTTTCTGCCAGACTCCGCAAATCCACTTCTTCGTTTTCCCGCTGCAGGTTCGGTTCTTCGAGTTCAGAAAGGGTCATCAGGTCAGAAACAATGGCGACCAGCCGATCGGTGTGGCGGCGGATGATTTCCAGGTAATTGCGGTTGGCGACCGGGCTCTCTTCTTCTAGAGTTTCCACGAAGCCCTTGATGGCGGTCAGGGGGGTGCGCAGTTCATGGGAAAGATTGCTGATGAAATCCCGCTTGACCTTTTCCAGCTTCTTGAATTCGCTGATGTCATGGAAGGTGGCGATCAGGCGTGCGGCGGCGGGCAAATAGCTGATGCGAGCCGACACCATGCGGTCGTTGACGTCCAGTTCGCCTTGGGTATCTTTTTTTGTTTCCAGGGAACGCCGGACCAGTTCATTGAAGCGGGAATCGCGGAACACTTCCCAATAGAGGCGTCCCTGCCAATCCCGCTGCCGGCACATGTTTTGGAAGCTCTCATTGGCCAGAGTGATTCGCCCGTCCAGGTCCAAAACCAGCAGCCCCTCGCTGATCGAGGCAATGATGGTTTGCAACTCGAGCTGATTGCGCTGCAGCGAGTCGACGAGTTCCTTCTGTTGTTCGACCATGTGGTTGAAACTGCCGGCCAGCTGGTGCAGCTCGTCGCGGCCGTGCACCCAGGCGCGGGCGTTGAAATCGCCGCCGGCCACCTGCCGGGCCGCCTGGTCCAGCCGCTGAATGGGTCGGTCAGGTTTTTGGAGAAGAAAAATGCAGCGATCAGCGCCAGCAGGAGCAGAATGGCGATCAGGGTGATGATCTTTCGTTTCATTTCGGCAAGATCCCGGTCGAGCATGCTGACATAGAGGCTCAGCCGCAGCACGCCAATGACGCGGCCGCCGCTGCGCAGGGGGACAGCCTGGTAGATCATGGCCCGATGCAGGGTGGGGCTGATGCGGGAGAATTCGGCCGGCTTGCCCTGCAAGGCCAGGATGAATTCCGGCCGGTCGGCGTGATTTTCCATCTGCCGCGGATCGCTGTCCGAATCGGCCAGGACCTTGCCGTCGGGCGCGATGACCGTGATGCGCGTGTCCATATCTTTTCCCAGTTCCTTGACCAGGCGGTCCAAGGACCCGCTGTCCGGCGCCAGCAGGAGCGGCATGATGTTCTGACGCAAGGAAACGGATAGATGGTTAAGGTTCTTGCTGATCGTGTCCCGGTACTGGTCCCTGAAGAAACCCGACGCAAAAAAGAAAATCAGGACAGCCACGACCGCGGTCATCGCCAAATAACTGAGGAAGGTTTTTCTGAAGATCGATTTTTTCATGGTTCCAGTTTGTAGCCCACGCCGCGGATGCTCTTGATCAGGGTGCCGGCCGGCCCCAGTTTCTCGCGCAGGTTCTTGATGTGCACGTCCACGGTGCGGTCGAGTACCGCCTTCTCGTCGCCCCACAGCTTATCCAGCAATTGTTCCCGCGAGAAAACCCAACCCACGTTCTTGGCCAGGATGACCAGAATGGAAAATTCGGTGGCGGTGAGTTCTTTCTTTTCACCGGCCACAAAAACAGCATGCTGCTGGCTGTCGATTTCCAGCAGGTCACCGATCCGCTGCCGCGCCGCCGCTTCTTCGGCGCTGCCTTTTTTCCGCCGCAGGATGGCGCGGATACGGGCCACCAGCTCCTTGGGAGAGAACGGCTTGGCCATGTAGTCGTCGGCGCCGAGCTCCAGGCCCAGCACCACATCGGTTTCCTCGCTGCGGGCGGTCAGCATCAACACGGGGATGGCCGCCCAGCGTCGGTCTTGTCGCAGTTGTTTGCACACGTCCAGGCCGTCGATGTCGGGCAGCATCAGATCGAGGACGATCAGATCGGGAATTTTGTTTTCCAGCAGCCGGAGCAGCGGCCGTGCCGCCAGAAACGTTTTGACCCGGAAGCCGGCCTTGGTCAGATGGATATCGATGAGCTGCAGAATGTCGGTTTCGTCATCGACCGCATAGATCAAAGGCTTCTCGATTGCCATTGACCCGATGGTAACAAAGTGGGCGAGTCGAGTCAATCCCAACCACAGGGTGCTTCCGAAAGGGTTCGACGACCGCGGCGCAGGGTCGAGTGGAAAAAATTTTAAATTTTTGCTTTTCATCTATTGACAGGAAGCGAAAAATATTTTATATTCCTCATATGTTAGGGAGGCGTGAATTGAAAAAGTCGCATCAGGCATTCGTAGTCAAAAAGGAAGCCGAAGTATCAAGTGAGGAGGCCGAGCCTCCAAGCTGTTTGCGGCAGGATGTCCAGCCTGCCAGCGCCCCCGTCATTCCCTCTCTCCTATTCCCGGAATTAATCCAGTTCCCTGTTCCCAAGGTCGACAAGACCCCGCTCAAGTTCAGCGCCCGTTCGATTCAGTTTCTGCACCGCTGTTTCCCCATGGCCAGCAAGGCCGAGTGGAGCAGCTGGGAATGGCAGCTGCGCAACAGCTTTACCTGCATGGAAGATCTGGGCCGGATCATCCGGCTCACGGATGACGAGGCGCAATCCACGGTGCTGGCCAACGGCAATCTGCCACTGCGCATCACGCCGTATTACGCCAGTCTGATCGATCCTGACCAGCCGGAGCAGCCGCTCCGCCGCTCGGTGGTGCCGGTGACCGCCGAGCATGTGATCTCGGTGGCCGAGGCCGTGGATCCGCTGGGTGAGGATAGCCACAGCCGCGTGGCGGGGCTGGTGCACCGCTATCCGGACCGGGTGCTCTTCCTGGTGACCGGTTTCTGCTCGACCTACTGCCGCTACTGCACGCGCTCGCGCCTGGTGGGCGACCAGAACAAGCGCCACCTCAACCGCGAGCAGTGGGACCGGGCCATCGCTTACATCGAGGCCCATCCCGAGGTGCGCGACGTCCTGCTCTCCGGCGGTGATCCGCTTACCCTGCCCGACGAGGGCATCGAGTATCTGCTCACCCGCCTGAGCCGCATCCCCCACGTAGAGTTCGTCCGCATCGGCACGAAGGTGCCGGTGGTGCTGCCCCAGCGCATCACCACTTCGCTGCTGGCCATTCTCAAGCGCTTCCGGCCGCTCTGGATCAGCATCCACTTCACCCATCCGGACGAGGTCACCCTTGAATGCGCCCAAGCCTGCGAGCGGCTGGCCGACGCCGGCATTCCCCTGGGCAGCCAGACCGTGCTGCTCCGGGGCATCAACGACGACGTGGAGACGATGAAGAAGCTGATGCACGAACTGCTGAAGGTGCGCGTGCGTCCCTACTACCTGTACCAGTGCGACCCGATCGTCGGCTCTTCCCATTTCCGCACACCGGTGCAGAAAGGCCTGGACATCATTGCCGGTCTGCGCGGCCACACCTCCGGCTACGCCGTTCCCCACTTCGTCATCGACGCGCCGGGCGGTGGAGGCAAAATCCCGTTGCAGCCCGACTACGTCCAGGGTCGGGAAGGCTCCGCACTGCTGCTGAAGAATTACGAGGGCAAGCTCTTCCGCTATCCCGACGCCGTCTGTCCGCAGTGAGCAGCGGCGGCGCGCTTTCTGCGCTCCGACGGTCAGCCCCATCTATTGAATTGCCCGTTGGGCAGAGATAAAATACCCGTGCGAAAAAAGGAACGGCATGCGCGTCGGTTTGACCTATGATCTGAGAAACGATTATCTGGCGGAAGGCTACTGCGAAGAAGAGACCGCCGAGTTCGACCGCCCCGATACCATCGAAGCCATCGCCGGGGCGCTGCAGCAGCTCGGCTATGAAACCGAGCGCATCGGCCATGCCCGGCATCTGGTCGAGCAACTGGCCGCGAGACGGCGCTGGGACATGGTCTTCAACATCTGCGAGGGGCTGCGCGGCATCGGCCGGGAAGCACAGGTGCCCACGCTGCTCGAGGCCTATGACATCCCGTATACGTTCTCCGATCCGCTGGTGCTGGCCCTGACCCTGCACAAGGGGATGACCAAGAGCGTGGTTCGGGATGCCGGCGTGCCCACGCCCGATTTCGTCGAGGTCGAAGAACCAACCGACCTGGAGCGGGTGGATTTGCCGTTTCCCCTTTTCGCCAAGCCTATCGCCGAGGGAACCGGCAAGGGCATCAACGCGGATTCGGTCATTCGCAGCCGCCAGGAACTCCGCCAGGTCTGCAGTCGCCTGCTCGCTGCCTTCCACCAGCCGGTGCTGGTCGAACGTTTTCTGCCGGGGCGGGAATTCACCGTAGGCATTACCGGCAGCGGGAAGGCGGCCGTGGCCGTCGGCGTCATGGAAGTTATCCTCAAGGAAAACGCCGAACCCCAGGTCTACTCATATACCAACAAGGAATTGTGTGAAGAACGGGTCATCTACCGCCTGGCCGAAGGCGAGGTTGCGGAACGCTGCGCTCAGACAGCCCTGAACGCCTGGCGCCGCCTGGGCTGCCGGGATGGCGGCCGGGTCGATATCCGGCTGGATGAGGCCGGGGTGGCCAATTTCCTGGAAGTCAATCCCCTGGCCGGACTCCACCCTCAACATTCGGACCTGCCCATCATCTGCACCTTCGTGGGTATTCCCTATGTGGAATTGATTCGCCGGATCATGGACTCAGCCCGGAAGCGGATCGGGACATGAAACCGGAGCGGGTTGTCATCCTGTTCAACTATGTCGATGAACACTCGCCTCCGGACGAACGGGACGTGTTGATTCAGGTGGAGGCAGTGGAGCGGGCGCTGCGCGAGCTGGGTTGCAAAACGTTCCGCCTGCCCTTTTCCCTGGACGTGGCTGCGGCCGCGAAAAGACTGCGCCGCCTCAGCCCCGATCTGGTTTTCAACCTCAGCGAATCGGTTGCCGGCGACGGGCAGCTGATCCAACTGGCTCCTTCGCTCCTCGATCACCTGCGCCTGCCCTACAGCGGCTGCTCCAAGGAGGCGCTGATGCTCACATCGAACAAGCTCGTGGCCAAGCGGATCCTCAGGCTGGCTGGCATCGCCACTCCCGAATGGCTCTCGCCGGGGGATCCTATACCCACCCCTTGGAACGGCAACGAGCGCTTCCTGATCAAATCGGCCTGGGAGCACGCCTCCAACTGGTTGAATGACGAATCGCTGACAACGGCCGCCAGACCCGAGGAACTGCTGCAGCGGCTGGAGCGGCGCCGGAGAGAAGCAGGAGGCGATTTTTTCGCCGAGCGTTATATCGACGGCCGCGAGTTCAACCTCTCGCTGCTGGCGGGCGAGCTGCTGGCAGTACCCGAGATGCGCTTTGTCGATTTTCCGGAAGGCAGGCCCAAGCTGGTCGATTACCGCGCCAAATGGGACGAGGGTTCGTTTGAATTCCAGCACACCGTCCATTCCTTCGATTTCACCGAGGCCGACCGACCGCTGCTGGAGCGTCTCGAGGAGAGCGCTCGCCGTTGCTGGCAATTGTTCGGACTCCGCGGTTACGCCCGGGTCGATTTTCGCGTGGACGGGGAGGGAAAACCGTGGGTGCTGGAGATCAACGCCAATCCCTGCATCTCTCCCGACAGCGGTTTTGTCGCAACCGCTCTGCGCTCGGGACTGACCTACACCGGCGTGATTGAACGGATCGTGAACGCTGTGTAGCCGCCCGGCGGCAAAGGAGAGAATCATGAAAACCAAAGAGGCGATCCGTTTCCGCCAGGAAGTCCTTCCCGACGATGTCCGCAACGTGCGTGTCATCGTCGAGTCGAGCGGTTTTTTCCACGGCCACGAGATCGAGGTGGCCGTCGAGCTGGTCGAGGAGCGGTTGGCCAAGGGAATCCGCAGCGGCTACCATTTCATTTTCGCCGAGCTTGAAGGCAAGACCGTGGGCTACACCTGCTACGGCGAGATCGCCGTCACCGAGGGCAGCTACGACCTCTATTGGATCGCGGTCCTGGATGCATTCCGCAGCCGGGGCGTGGGCGGGAAACTGCTGGTTGAAACCGAACAGGCGATCCGGGCCCTGGGCGGCCGGGCCATCTGGGTCGAGACATCCTCGCGGCCTCTCTACGAGCCGACCCGGCAGTTCTACCTGCGCCACGGCTACCCGATTGAAGCCGTGCTGAAGGATTTCTACGCGGCGGAAGACGACAAGGTCATATTCGTCAAAAGGCTCCCATGAAATATTTCAAGGCTCGTTCTGTCAAAGCCGGGCTGCCCTCGAAAGCCTGAACCAGAGTGGCTGTGATGCCCGCACCGATTTTCATTTGAAACAAGCCGAGGAGGCCCCGCATGAGAATTCCGATCTATCAAGTCGATGCCTTTACGGCCGAACCGTTTCGCGGTAACCCGGCCGGTGTCTGCCTGCTGGATGAACCGTTGCCCGACCGGATATTGCAGCATATCGCCATGGAAATGAACCTCTCCGAGACGGCCTTCCTGCTGCGCCGGACCGACGGTTTCCGGCTGCGCTGGTTCACGCCGCTGGTCGAGGTGAAACTGTGCGGCCACGCCACCCTGGCCAGCGCCCACCTGTTGTTCGAGCGCGGCTGTATGCGCAAGGACCAGGTCGCCCGCTTCCACACCCGCAGCGGCCTGCTGACCGCCCGCTATATTCAGGGCTGGATTGAGCTCGATTTTCCCCAGCTGCCAGCCAGGAAGGTCAAGGCCCCGGCCCTTCTGCTCGAGGCCCTGAAACTGAAACCTTTGTTTGTCGGCCGCAACGGCATGGACTATCTGGTTGAAGTGAAAGACGAGGCGGAAGTCCGCGGGGCTCGGCCCGACTTCGACCGACTGGCCAGGTCGGGGGCCCGTGGCGTCATCGTCACCGCCGCGGCAAAGAAAAAATACGATTTCGTTTCCCGCTTCTTTGCGCCGGCGGTGGGCATCAACGAAGACCCGGTGACCGGTTCAGCCCACTGCTGCCTGGGTCCCTTCTGGGCGGCCAAGCTGAACAAACGGGAGTTGAGCGCCGCCCAGGTTTCCAGCCGCGGCGGGGTTTTGCAGCTGCGGTTGGAGGGCAAGCGCATCCGCATCCTGGGTCAGGCCGTGACCGTTCTGGCAGGGGAGTTGCAGTTTTAAACGCATTTGTGGCTTATTAAATAAAATTATGCGTATATAATATGCCTCTGTTTGATGTGATATTCGTTCTCCCGTATCCCTTCGCCGATCACCCATCTTTTCCCGAGGGGATTCTCAAGAGAGCCTTGGAAACAGCCGGGTTTTCGGTCGGAGTAATCGAAACTCCTTTCTGGCAGAGCAAAGAAGCGTTCTCCGCTCTGGGCCGACCGCGGCTCTTTTTTGCCGTCATTTCCGGCCCGGTTGATTCCGTTGTTTTGAATTACACCTCCTTGCGCAAGCGCAGGCGCGAGGATCTCTACCAGTTCGGCGGCCGGGCGTTCTTTCCCGACCAGCCGGCTTCGATCAAGTACAAGATCCGTCCGGACCGGACATTGATCGTTTTTTCCAACCGGCTGCGCGAGGCCTTCAGGGATGTGCCCATCGTCATCGGCGGCGTGGAAGGGACGCTGCGCCGCTTCACCCATTTCGATTTTCAGGAGCAGAAAATCCGCCGGTCGATTCTGCTCGATTCTCGGGCCGATCTGCTGGTCTGCGGCCCGGGCGAAAAGCAGCTCGTGCGCATCGCCCGGATACTGCAAGCGGGGACGCCAATTGAACAAATTATTATCCCCGGCACGGCTCGAGCGGTCAGCGATATTCCCGAGCCAGAACAAACAGCGCTGCTTCCAGCCGCTGAAGAGATTCAGAAAGAACCCGCGAAATTGCTGGAAGCGGTTCTGGCGCTCGAAAGGCTGGGCGGGATGGGGAAAAAGATTGCCCAGCGCAGCGGCGACCGATTGGTGCTGGAGCAGCCCGCGGAAATTTATACCAGCGAGGATCTCGATTTTATCTATGATCTTGATTTCAGCCGTTCGCATCTCCAGGCCCGGGGGTGCTCGCCGGCTTTGCAGATGAACCTCTTCTCGATCACCGCGCACCGCGGCTGCGGCGGGGCCTGCGCCTTTTGCTCGATCACGCAGCACGAGGGCAGACGGGTGGTCTCCCGCTCGCTGGATTCCGTGTTACGCGAGGTGCGGGCGCTTTCCCGCCACCCGTTGTGGAAAGGAGTCGTTTCTGACATGGGCGGCGCCAGCGCCGAGATGTACGGCAGCGACTGCCTTTCCGCTTCCTGCAGCCGCGTCTCCTGCGTGTACCCGGAGTCCTGCGGCCAGTTCCGAGCCGGCGAACCGTATCTGCGGCTGCTGCACGCCAGCCGCAGCCAACCGGGCGTGAAGAAAGTCTTCATCGGATCGGGTGTGCGCCACGACCTGGTGCTGCAAAACCCCGAGCTGCTCGAGGAGATTCTCCTGCACCATGCCGGCCGTTTTCTGCGCATCGCGCCCGAACACACCGAGGAGCATGTGCTGCGGCTGATGCGCAAGCCTTCCTTCAAGGTGTTGGAGGAGTTCGTTCGCTTGTTCCGTCAGATCAACAGCAAAATGCGGCGGCCGGTTGAACTGCTGCCCTACCTGATCATTGGCCATCCCGGTGAAACATTTGCCGATGTCCGGGAAATGAGGAAGAAACTGAAGGCGCTGGGTCTGAAGACCAGCGGCACCCAGATTTTCACCCCTTCGCCGGGAACGCTCTCCACGGCCATGTTCCATGCCGGGATCTCTCCGTCCGGAGAGACGCTGGCGGTTGCCCGCGATGTACGCGAACTGCAGCGGCGAAAAGATTATCTGGCCTAAGTCGTGAATCAAGATTGTAACCGAGCCGGAAATTTGTTATATTCAAAAGAAAGGAGTAAAGATGAACAAAATAATCACTTTGATTATGTGTTTGGGTCTGCTGGCGCCAACGGTTTCGGCCAAGGGGGATGTTCTCAATGGCGAGACCATTCAAAAGCTGAAAGAAAAATACGCCGTCAACAAATTTTTCAAGATCAAGATGCCCGGGCTTCTTTCCTTTGTTTCTCCAAAAGGGTCAGTGAAATCCGTGTATTACTCGATGACGGTTGACCTGGATTGCAGGTGGGGAACAAGGAAATGGACGCCTCACCAATGGAAAAACACGGTTTTTGAAGTGGGCGAAGAGGTCTTTGTCAGCCAAGAGGTTGATGCCAGCGGCAAGAGCGTGGAAATTTTCATCACCTCCACCAAGGCCCATTCAGCAGGCAAGGCGACTGCTGTTCCCTGCACCACCGCCATGTATTTTGAAGTGGTCCCCACAGACACCTTTGATACCGTGCTGGCGCGGATTTCCAAATTTGTTGATGATCGCGATGGTGTCGCAGCTGCCGCCAACGCCTCCACCAAGAGCCTGAAAATCGGCATGACGGTCGAAGAAGTCGTTCAAGCGCTCGGCGACCCCAAAATGAAGGCCGATATGGGCGGCGGTAAAATCGTTTACAAGTATGCCGACATGGTCATCACTTTTCAGGACGGGAAAGTCAGCAATATCGAATTCAAATAAATTAATCCAATAGAATAAAAAGATGAGAAGTGGCAGCGGCGTGTGCACGCGCACGCTGGCCGGTCTTTTTTTCGTCACCCTGGCCACTCTGATGTACGAGATCCTGCTGACCCGCATCTTCAGCGTGACCATGTGGTACCACTTCGCTTTCATGGCTATCTCCATCACCATGTTCGGCATGACGCTGGGGGCGCTGATCGTCTACCTGGTTCCGGCCTGGTTTTCCCGCGCCAGGATCCACGACCAACTGACCCTGAGCGCCTTGCTGTTTTCGCTTTTCATTGTGATTTCCTGTCTCATCCATCTGAACGTGCCGTTCAATCCCCGCTGGACGCCGGCAGGAATCGGTTCCATGGCTCTGACCTACGCGGCCATTTCGCTGCCTTTTATCTTCAGCGGCATCGCTGTTTCCCTGGCCCTGAGCCGTTTCCCTGCCGACGTCGGCCGCCTGTATGCGGCTGATCTGGTCGGCGCGGCTGCCGGGTGCCTGCTGCTGCGCTACATCCTGGAGATCATGGATGGGCCTGGCGCGGTGCTGGCCGTGGCCGCGCTGGCCGCTCTGGGCGCGTTGTTCTTTGCCGGTCGGGAGGTTGGCGGCAAGGTTCGCTCACTGGCTTTGACCGCCTGTCTGGCTTTTGTGCTTTTGACCGGTATCAATATATTCCTGTTCCAGCAGCAACACCCCCTGCTGCGGGTCAAATGGGTCAAGGACAGACCGGAGATGCGGCTGATTTACGAAAAATGGAGTTCGTTCGCCCGGGTGGCCATTCGCCACGATCGCTTGCAGCAGCCGATCGGCTGGGGAATGAGCGACATCTGGATTCCCCGGCAGAACGTCGACCAACTTTACATGGACATTGACGCCGCGGCGTCCACGGTGCTCACCTCGTTCAACGGCAACCTGCGGGAGCGCGAATACCTGAGGTACGACATCACCAACCTGGCTCATTACCTGCGGCCCCGATCCGACGTGCTGGTCATCGGCACCGGAGGCGGCCGCGACATCCTCTCCGCCCTGGTGTTTGACCAGAAATCGGTCACCGGCATTGAAATCAACGGCGACATCCTGCACGCGGTCAACCGCACTTTTGGTGATTTCACCGGCCACCTCGACCGAGATCCGCGGGTGACGTTCATTCGCGACGAGGCGCGTTCCTATGTTTCAAGGCTGAAGACGCGCTTCGACATTATCCAGGTGTCGCTGATCGACACCTGGGCCGCGACCGCGGCCGGGGCTTTCGTGCTGGCGGAGAATTCCCTGTACACGCTGGAAGCCTGGGAAAACTTCCTGCGCCATCTCCGCTCCGACGGCATTCTGACCTTCTCCCGCTGGTACAACGGCGGTCTGCCCGCGGAGATGTATCGGCTGACCTCGCTGGCTGCCGGGGCCTTGCGCCGGCTGGGGAACACGGAGCCCGAGCGCCATATCCTCATCGCCCGTCACATGCTGCCCAAATATGACCGGCGCCTGGGAATCGGGACCATGCTGGTCAGCGCGTCGCCCTTTTCCGACCGGGATATTGACGAATGGCAGCGGGTCTGCGACCGCCTCCATTTTGAGATGGTTCTCAGCCCCCGTTCGGCCGCGGATGCCAATTTCGCGACAATAGCCTCGGGCCGGGATTTGCAGGCATTCACCGCTGCCTTTCCCCTCAACATCTCGCCGCCCACAGACGACAACCCCTTCTTTTTCAACATGCTGCGGCTGCGCGACGCCATCAAGCCGCGGCTCTGGCAAAAGGAACTGGACCTGAGTTTCAACTTGCGGGCAGTGGCCGTTCTGGGCATCCTGCTGACCATCGTGCTGCTGCTGACGCTCCTGTGCATTGCGGTGCCGCTCGGCTTGACGGTGCGGCGCACGCCGCTGCGGGGGACCTGGCCCGATTTCCTCTATTTCGCCTCCATAGGCTTCGGCTTCATGCTGGTGGAAATTTCCCAGATGCAGCGCCTGAACGTGTTTCTCGGTCATCCCAACTACGGCCTGTCTGTGGTCCTTTTTTCTTTGTTGCTGGCCAGCGGTATCGGCAGCTTTCTGACTGCGAAGCTCAAATGGCTGGCCGCCAACACCCGCAACGTCTGGCCGCTGGTGCTGCTGCTGGGTCTGCTGCTGCTGTTCGGGAAATTGACGCCACTGGTCACTTCGTCACTTGCCGGAGCCTCCACCCCGCTGCGGATCGCTGTGGCTGTGGGCTTGTTGTTCCCCCTGGGTATTTTCATGGGCATGGCCTTTCCCCTGGGCCTGCGCTGGGTGGCCGACCGGGCGCACGCCTTGACGCCCTGGCTCTGGGGAATCAACGGCGCGACTTCCGTTTTCGCATCGGTGCTGGCCACTGCCATTGCCCTCAGTTCCGGTATTGCCGCCTCCTTCTGGACCGGTTTTGTATTTTACGGCTTGGCGTTATTGGCTTATACCTTGAGCCCTTTAACTTCAGCATATGAAAACGTTTTGTAATTTTTTTAGATAGGGTTCAGGCCAGTCATTAAACTATATAATTGTCTGCTTTTGAAAATATCTCTTAACTTCCATGCCTCGGTTTACGCATTTGAAAATGAAAAATTCAAGAACCGTCCTCTTTTAGGTTGCTTATCGTTGTATGGATCGAATGCGCGCCGCCCGGGCCTCCAGTGATTCGGCGTCCTTGATACGGCCGGTTTTTCGAAAGAGTTTTGCCATGTTCTCAAGGCTCGCGGCCACAAAGGGATGATCCGGGCCGAGGACCTTCTCATAGATCGCCAGCGAGCGTTTGTAGAGCGGCTCGGCCTGCGCGTACTTGCCTTGGGCGCGATATAGTTCTGCGAGATTGTTTAGGCTGGTGGCCACTAAGGGATGATCCGGGCCGAGGGTTCTCTCATATATTGCCAGCGAATGCTTGAAGAGTGGTTCAGCCCATATGTACTGGCCTTGGTCGCATTGCAGTTCCGCGAGATAGTTCAGGCTCGCGGCCACATCAGGATGATCCGGACCGAGGGATTTCTCCCTAATTGCCAGCGAACGCTTGAAGAGCGGCTCAGCCTGTTCGTATTTGCCTTGGACGTGATACAGTTCTGCGAGATTGTTAAGGGTCGTGGCCACATCGGGATGCTCAGGGCCGAAGGCCTTTTCATTAATCGCCAGAGAGCGTTTGTAGAGCGGCTCGGCCTGTTCATACTTGCCTTGGACGCGATACAGCTCTGCAAGATTGTTCAAGCTCATCGCGACATTGGGATGATCAAGGCCGAAAGCCTTTTCATTGATCGCCAGCGATCGCTTGAAGAGCGGCTCAGCACATGCATACTGGCCTTGGGCTTGATATAGTGATGCGAGGTTGTTCAGGATCTGGGCCACATCAGGATGATCCGGACCGAGGGCCTTTTCCAAGATCGTCAACGAACGCTTGTAGAGCGGCTCGGCCTGCGCGTACTTACCTTGGGAATCGTACAGTTCCCCGAGGTTGCCCAAGCTCGCGGCCACATTGGGATGATCCGGGCCGCGGGCCTTCTCCAAGATCGCCAGAGAGCGCTTATAGAGTGGCTCGGCCTGTTCGTACTTGCCTTGAGCGCGATTCAGTAACCCGAGATTGTTCAGACTCTGGGCCACATCAGGATGATCCGGCCCGAGGGCTTTCTCCCTAATCGCCAGCGAGCGCTTGTAGAGCGGCTCGGCCTGCGCGTATTGACCTTGGGCACGATACAGTTCCGCGAGGCTGTTCAGGCTCGTGGCTACATTGTGATGATCCGGGCCAAATGCCTTCTCTGCCACCTCGAGTGCCTTCTTCGCAACGACCACTGCACGGTCATATTTACCAGCGCGAAAAAGATCCGTAACTTCCTTATTCAACTTTTCCCATTCAATGCCTTGTGAGCACACAGGGGCTAAAAATAGCAACAGCACAGCAGCCCTCCCAATTGCCCTGATTAAATTCATCATGTTCCCGTCTCCTATATGCACCTAATATTCTTTAGTACTGTTGAAAAATCGGCTGGAGTGAAAAGCTCACTTGATGAGTAATGCGCAGCAGCTTCAACCATGCTTCCACCGCTGGCACAACCTTCCATCTCTTTCCTATCTCCACCCTATAGCTTCTTCTAATGATATTTTCTTAGCATACCCGGGAACAAATTTCAAATTTTGATTAGAGTGAACATAGACAAAACGTTCCTCCCAAGGCAGTACTTGACACGACGATCCCGCTGCGCCTACTATTTAAGTAGGGGTGGAGATGAAAAATGAGTATTAAGGACTTTTTTTCGTTTAAAAAGAAGCTGACAATTGACACCACCGCCCCAAAAGAACTCCAAGGATTATCATTATTCTCGCAGGAAAACATGGGAAAAGCATTTGAATTGACCACGCAAAAACTTCAAGAACTTCTAAATTTAAAGGATGTGCCTGGTCGCAAAGAAATTGTTGATCGCTTCCATATAACAAATCAGGAATTCAATGTACTTTATGCTAGTTATTACGGGTCGCTCTTTGCCGATCATGGCACAGAGGGTGGGTGGAATGAAGATTGTGATGATTTCGCTCGGGAAATCGGCGCCCTCTCCGACGCAGAAATCGAAAATGCAAAAAAAAATCTTCATTTAGCTATATTGAATCGGATAAAGTTGCGTTTTATAAGTTCGGATAAATATGCAAAAGCTGCGCGCTTTCCTCAGCGCCTCGAACGGGGTGCTAAGCCCTTTCAGGCACTTATGAGTCAAATCCCACTTTTTCGGAGCGAGGATGCGGTTCCAGTCGATGCTCGGTGAACTGGCTTACACTGGTCTCGAGATTTACGATGATCCGGGTCTGGGCATTAGTCTCCGCTACGAGCGCGGCATTACCAAGGCCACCGTGTATCTTTACGACCTCGGTTTGGAACACATCCCCGACGACATTCGCTCCGAGACAGTGACCCAGTTTTTCCAGCAGGCATGCAGCGACGTCTTTGTCTCTGCAGATTGTGGCAGTTATCTCGACCTTAAGACGCGCGCCTCGCAGTATCTTCACCTCCCAGCCGATTCGCTCGTCCCGATGTATCTATGGGCGGCATTTTATTACCGTCAGGCACCTGGCCCCGGTGTTGACTACTTGGGTTTTCGATTCTCCCACGTTTTGCTTCGAACGGACGGTGGCTACATTAATAAGGTTCGCTACACATATCCCGCGCACCCCACGCACACAGCCACTGATGCCGAACGGGGCATGATGCACTTTTTACTCGACTGGTATAACGCAATCCCTAAGGACTAACATGTGCGTGCAGCTTATTAACTTATCGCTCGCTGCTGATGCAAGGCGCTTCAGCCGATGTCTAATGCGCCTTCTCCGTCCGTTTGTGCGATATTCTCTACTTACAATGTTCTTTTATTAAATCGTATGCCTGAGTAGATCCAAGTTCACCAGCTTTTCTTAAATCAAGACATCCGCCGTCTTTGTCTCCAAGTGCAATCTTTAAAAGCCCTCTTCCAATATATGCCTTTGCATCTTTCGGGTTTAACTCAATGACCTTTGTAAAATCATCTATAGCACCACGATAGTCTTCAAGTTTATCTTTTGCAATCCCTCTATAAAAATATGCACTCGCCTCTTTCGGATTTAGCTCGGTGGCCTTCGTTAAATCAGCTATGGCTCCGTGATAATCTTTAAGGTCGTCTTTTGCAATCCCTCTATAAAAATATGCACTCGCCTCTTTCGGATTTAGCTCGGTGGCCTTCGTTAAATCAGCTATGGCTCCGTGATAATCTTTAAGGTCGTCTTTTGCAATCCCTCTATTATAATAGGCATCTGTATATTTCGGATCTAACTCGATAGACTTTGTAAAATCATCAATGGCTCCTTTATAGTCTGCAAGTTTAGCTTTTAAAACTCCTCTTTGATGATAAACCTCTGCATTTTTAGGCTCTAACTCGATGGCTTTTGTGCAATCCTGAATACCTCCGGTATAGTCTTTAAGTTTACCCTTAGAAAATCCTCTATTATTAAATGCCATTGCATATTTCGGATTTAGCTCGGTTGCCTTCGTGAAATCGGCTATGGCTCCGAGATAGTCTTCAATTTTATACTTTGCATTTCCTCTGTTAAAATATGTCATTGCATTTTCCGGATTTAACTCGATGGCCTTCGTATAATCCTGGATGGCTCCATGATTGTCTTCAAGTTTATACTTTGCAAATCCTCTGAGAATAAATCCTTTTTCATTTTTCGGATCTAAATCAATGGCCTTTGTAAAATCCTCTATGGCTCTGAGATAGTCTTCAAGTTCACCTCTCGCATGCCCTCTATTATAATATGCATCTATATATTTTGGATCTAATTCTATGGCATTCGTGTAATCCTCTATGGCTCCGCGATAGTTTTGAATACTAACTTTTGCATCTCCTCTTTTAAAATATACTATGAAGCTACGTACTGCACATTCCGGATCTTCTAACTCGATAGCCTTCGTGTAATCCTCTATGGCTCCGAGATAATTCTTAAGTTCTTCTTTTGCAATCCCTCTATAAAAATATGCATCTGCAAATTTCGGATCTAACTTGATGGCTTTTGTAAAATCCTTTATGGCTCCATGATGGTCTTCAAGTTTATACTTTGCAAACCCTCTATCACAATATGCCTTTGCATCTTTCGGCTTAGCGGCTTTCATATAGCTCGAAAAAAACAATGACAAAATAACTAACAAGATAACATAACGATTTTTTTCTTTTTTTGATGGCATTTGTCCCCCTCGAAAAGATATTACGAAGAATTTTATTAAATTTCAACTTCTCTTGCAACTGGTCCAAAAGAATTAAGTTTTTACCTCTTCATATAGTCGATCCTATCCGAGCTTGGCGCAGGAAAGTTGCATTTATAACCAAATTGGTATAAAATCCGTATTTCATTTTTCAGGAGACGCCGATGAGTGGCGACACCATCACTGCCCGCAACCGTTCAGCCCTGGCCGATCAGGCCCTGAAGCGCACCGCCGTCAGCGTCATTCGTTGTTACCAGTGCGGCAAGTGTTCGGCGGGCTGCCCGCTGGCCGCAGACATGGATTATCCCCCCAGCCTGATCATGCGCATGCTGCAAACCGGGGCTGCCGATCTGGAAGAGAAGGTGCTGCGTTCCTATACCATCTGGCTTTGCCTCTCCTGCGAAATCTGTTTCGCCCGTTGCCCGATGGAAATTGACATCCCCAAGCTGATGGATTTTTTGCGCGGCGAGTCGTTGCGCCGGAAGATGGTCTCTCCCAAAGCCAAAGAGATTCTCGCTTTCCACCGCTCGTTTCTCGATACCGCTGCGCTCCACCGGCCGGCTCTATCGAAGTGGGGCTGATCGCCGACTACAAGCTTCGTTGCTGGCATTTCCTCCAGGACCTGCTGCTGGCGCCCTGGATGCTGGCCAAGGGCAAGCTGCATCTGTTTCCGGAACGGGTCCGCAACCGTCGGCAGATGCGCCAGATTTTCCGACGCAGCCGCACCCCCCGCCAGGAGAGGCCCATGAGCATCGGCTTGTACCCGGGTTGTTCGCTGAAGGGGTCGTCCCGCGAATACCGGGAATCGCTGCTGGCAGTGGCGCGGGCCCTGGATATGGAATTGCCGGAAGTTCCCGACTGGAACTGCTGCGGCGCCACTGCGGCCCACAACCTCAACCGCGACCTGGCCCTGGCCCTGCCGGCCCGCATCCTGGCTGCTGGCCGAGAAGCAGGGGCATGGACGAGGTGCTGGTGCCCTGTGCCGCCTGTTACAGCCGTCTGATGCGTCACCCGCCACGAACTGCTTGAGGACAGCGCCCTGCGCGCGTGCATTTCCGATCTCATCGAGCTGGAGTACCGGGGCACCACCCAGGTGTTGAATATCATCCAATTCCTGGATAAATACGTCATGGATAAAATCGCGGAACGGATCGTCAAGCCCCTGCAGAAACGGCTGGCCTGCTATTACGGCTGTCTGCTGGTGCGGCCGCCCAAGGTATCGGATTTCGACCGGCCCGAAGATCCCCAGTCCATGGACAACCTGGTGCGGCGCATCGGCGCCACGCCGGTGGAATGGGCCTTCAAGACCGAGTGCTGCGGCGCCGGTTTTTCCGTGTCGCGCACCGACCTGGTGGCCAAGCTGTCCGGCCAGATTCTCGACGATGCCGAAAGCCCGCGGCGCCGAGGCCGTGGTGGTGGCCTGCCCCATGTGCCACTCCAACCTGGACATGCGCCGGCCAGAGCATCGAAAACGCCAGGCCAAGAGGAAATACGACCATGCCGGTCATTTACATCACCCAGGCCATCGGGCCTGGCGCTGGGCCTCTCTGCCAAAAAACTGGGGCTGCACCGCCACATGGTGTCCCGTCAAATGGCAGAGCGCTGCGGCCCGCCGAAGCGGGCCGGCCGCCGAACAGGGAGTAGTGCCATGGCGCGCATCGGCGTATTCATCTGTCACTGCGGCGAAAACATCGGCGCCACCGTTGATGCGTCAAGGTCGCCGCGGCCAGCGCGTCGCATGCCGGGCGTGGTCCACAGCGTCGACTACAAGTACATGTGCTCCGACCCCGGCCAGAAGATGATCAAGAACGCCATCGGCGAGAAGCACTTGACCGGCGTGGTGGTGGCCGCCTGCTCGCCGCGCATGCACGAGCCCACCTTCCGCCGCGCCTGCGCCGAGGCGGGCTTGAACCCGTATCCTCTGCGAGATGGCCAACATCCGCGAGCACTGCTCCTGGGTGCACGAAAAATCGACGCCGACCACCCAGAAGGCCATGGACCTGGTGCGCATGCTGGTGGCCAAGGTGAAACGCAACAAGCCCCTGCTTGCCCATCAAGGTGCCGGTGACCAAGACGGCGCTGGTGCTGGGCGGCGGCATTGCCGGCATCCAGGCCAGCCTGGACATCGCCAACGCCGGCCACAAGGTGATCCTGGTGGAACGGACGCCATCGATCGGCGGCCACATGTCGCAGCTGTCCGAGACATTCCCCACTCTCGACTGCTCGCAGTGCATCCTGACGCCGCGCATGGTCGAAGTGGCCCAGCACCCCAACATCACCCTCTACTCCTACGCCGAGCTGGAGAGCCTGGACGGTTTCATCGGCAACTTCAAGGCGCAGATCCGCAAGAAGGCGCGCAGCCTGGACGAAAAGCTCTGCACCGGCTGCGGCCTGTGCATCCAGAAATGCCCGGTGCGCAAGATTCCCAGCGAGTTCGATGCCGGCCTGGGCATGCGCACCGGCCATCTACGTGCCCTTCCCGCAGGCGGTGCCCAACAAGCCGGTCATCGACCGCGAGCACTGCACCTATTACCTGAAGGGCAAGTGCCGCCTCTGCGAGAAGATCTGCCCGACCAAGGCCATCCGCTTCGACCAGGAAGACGAGATCGTCGAAGCCGACGTCGGCGCCGATCGTTCTGGCCACCGGTTTCGACGTGCAAGCACGGCGATTTCTTTCCCGAATACGGTTACGGCAAATACCCGGACGTGATCACGGGCTGCAGTTCGAGCGCCTGGCTTCGGCATCCGGGCCCACCCTGGGCGAGATCCGCCGGCCCTCCGACGGCAAGGTGCCGCGAAACGGTGGTCTTCATCGCCTGCGCCGGTTCGCGCGACCCGGCCAAGGGCATCGAGTACTGCTCCAAGATCTGCTGCATGTACACGGCCAAGCACGCCATGCTCTACAAGCACAAGGTGCACCAGGGCACAGCCCTACGTCTTCTACATGGACATCCGCGCCGGCGGCAAGATGTACGAGGAGTTCGTGCGCCGGGCCATCGAGGAGGACGGCGTGCAGCTACATGCGCGGCCGCGTCTCGCGCATCTACGACGCGAACGGCAAGCTGGTCGTCAAGGGCGCCGACACCCTGCTCGGCGGCCAGCCCCTGGAGATCGAAGCCGACCTGGTCGTGCTGGCCAGCGGCCGGCGTGGCCAACAGCGGCGCCGAGGAACTGGCCCAGAAGCTGCATGTCAGCTATGACGCCCACACGTTTTTCGCCGAAGCCCATCCCAAGCTCCGGCCGGTGGAAACCAACACGGCCGGCATCTTCCTGGCCGGAGCCTGCCAGGCGCCCAAGGACATCCCCGAAGCGGTGGCCCAGGCGTCCGGCGCCGCGGCGAAGGTGGCGGCGCTTTTCTCGCAGGACGAGCTGACCCGCGAGCCGCTGATCGCCGTGGTCAACCGCCAGGCGCCGCCGCTCTATTCGACCTGCGTGGGCTGTTTCCTCTGCCAGAGCGTCTGCCCCTACCAGGCCATCGAGCAGGAGGAGATCCGCGGCCGCGACGGGCAAGCTGATCAAGAACGTGGCCAAAGTCAACCCCGGGCTCTGCCAGGGCTGCGGCACCTGCGTCGCCTTCTGCCGCACCAAGGCCATCGACATGCAGGGGTATAGCAACGAACAGATTTATGCCGAAGTGCTGGCCCTGCTCCACAGGAGAGACGAGAATGCCGGAATTTGAACCCCAAGATCGTGGCCTTCGTCTGCAACTGGTGCACCTATGCCGGCGCCGATTTGACCGGCACCAGCCGCATCAAGTACGCGCCCCAGGTGCGCATCATCCGCTTCCCCTGCACCGGCCGCATCGATTTCATGCTGCTGCTCAAGGCCTTTGCCCAGGGCGCCGACGGCATCATCGTCTCCGGCTGCCACCCCAACGACTGCCATTACACCTCGGGCAATTTCCACGCCCGGCGGCGCTGGATCGTGTTTCGCAGCCTGCTTGATTTCTTGGGCATCGACACCCGGCGGGTGCGCTTTTCCTGGGTGTCGGCCGCCGAGGGCGCCAAATGGGCCGACGTGGTCAATTCCACCGTGGCCGCCGTGCGCCAGCTCGGCCCCTTCAGCGACTACCAGAAGCTGGCCCAGGCGGGAATCGCCTGATGGAGAGCGCCGTGGAAGAGTTGCAGGAACAAGGCGCGGCGAGCTGCTCGAAAGCCGCCGCGTGGCAGTGGTCATCGGCTACGCCAACGGCAGCGGCCGCCAGGTGCGGGCCGTTTTCATCCGGGATCCGGCCGCAACGGGCAAGCTGATTTTTGACGAGCGCTGCCAGCAGAACCTGGCCGTCTACCTGCTGAAACCGGAAATCAGGAAACTCGGGAAACCGGCGCTGGTGGCCACCCTGCCGGTGCTGCGCAGCGTGCTGCAGCTGATCGCAGGAAAACCAGCTCGCCGAAGAAGATCTGGAGCTGCTGGGTATCGATGGTAACGGCCAACTGCTGGAATGGCCCGATTTCCAGGCCGTGGAAACCTATCGTCGCTTCACAGGATCTAAACTTGGCGGAAGCGGATCGCCAGGCAGTGGAGAAACTTGAGAAAATGAGCCTGGCAGAGCGCCGGCGCTTCTGGCAGGAAGAGCTGTCCCGCTGCTTCAAGTGCTACGCCTGCCGCGCCGCCTGCCCGCTCTGTTATTGCGGCCGCTGCACGGTTGAATGCAACCAGCCGCAGTGGATCCGCGTGCCGGCCCATGACCTGGGTAACCTGGAGTGGCACATGTATGCGGGCCATGCACCTGGCCGGCCGCTGCGTCGGTTGCGGCGAGTGCGGCCGCGCCTGCCCCGTCGGGCATCCCCATCCACCTGCTGACCTAGAAGATGGCGGAGGAAGTGTTTCGGCGTTTCGGCTCTGCGCAGCGGCACGGCCGCGCAAGCAGGCGACAACGCCCTGTCCACGTTCAAACCCAACGACACGGACGATTTCATCGGCTAGACCATGAACGAGCGACGTGTATCTCAAGGCAGAATCCCTCGGCGCCTGGGTCAGGATGCTGCAGCAGTCCGGCCGGCAGATCTACGCCCCAAAAAAACGGGACCAGCAGGTCGATTTCGTCCGGCTGGAGCCGGGCGAGGTGCTGACCGACCTGGTCGACGATGTCGTCCAGACCGTGCAGTCGCCCAAGTTCGCGCTTTTTCCCCGCGTGGAGGAATTGTTCCGTTTCGGCACCGGCAAACCGGGCCGCCTGCGGGAGCGGCAATGGAACGACCTGCCCGAGACGGTGCTGCTGGGCGTGCGTCCCTGCGACGCCGCCGCCTTTTCCGCGTTGGAAGCGATTTTCATGTGGGACACGACGGACGCACCTTTCAGGCCCAAAAGGAAGGATAAGCTTTTCGTGGTCGGGCTCAGCTGCCGCCAGGCCGACGAATACTGTTTCTGCACCTCGCTGGGCGGCGGTCCGGGCGACAGCCGCGGCAGCGACATCCTGCTGACCCGGATGGACAACGGCGATTTCCTGGTCGAGGTCGTCAGCGGCAGGGGAAAATCTCTTGTCCAACTTGCGGAAGACCTGTTTGCACCGGCAGCGGCGGTGGATAAGGAAAGCTGCTGGCCAAGGTGGAGAAAGTCTTTGACAGCCGGCAGCTGGAAAAAACGCTGACCGGCCTGTTCGCCAAAGAAAAACTGTGGGAGGAGCAGTCGCTGCGCTGCATCGGCTGCGGCGCCTGCGCTTACGTCTGCCCGACCTGCGCCTGCTTCGACATCCAGGACGAGGGCTGGCCGAAAACGGTCAGCGGCTGCGCTGCTGGGATTCCTGCGGTTTCTCGCTGTTCACCCTGCATACCTCCGGGCACAACCCCCGCCATCTGCAGAGCCAGCGCTGGCGGCAGCGCCTGATGCACAAGTTCTCCTACATGCCCGAACGGCTGGGCCTGCTGGGTTGCGTCGGTTGCGGTCGCTGTTCGCGCGCCTGCCCGGTGGATATGAACATTGCGCGAGCACCTGCGCGCCGCCGCTGGAGGAACGGCCGTGAGCGACGCCAGACATTTACAAGCCGTACCTGCTGAACATTGAGAAGATCACCGACGAGACGCCGGACGTGCAAGACCCTGCGCCTGGTTTTCAACGACCAGCAGGAAGGGCAGGAATTTCATTTCAAGGCCGGCCAGTTCGGCGAATACTCCGTGTTCGGCGAAGGGCGAAAGCACGTTCTGCATCGCCTCGCCGCCGACACGCTCCGGATACATCGAATGCACCTTCCGCTAGCGCGGGCCGGGTGACCAGCGCCCTGGCCAACCTGGAAGCGGGCGATACGGTGGGCTTTCGCGGGCCCTACGGCAACGTCTTTCCCATCGAGGAGTGGCGAGGACAAGAACCTGCTCTTCATTGCCGGCGGCATCGCCCTGCCGCCCATGCGCTGCGTCATCTGGAACATCCTGGACCTGCGCGAGCGATTTGCCGACATCACCATCATCTACGGTGCCCGCACCGTGGCCGACCTGGTTTACAAGCAGGAGTTGGCCGAGTGGGCAGCAGCGTCCGGACGTCAAGCTGGTGACCACCGTCGATCCGGGCGGCGAGACGCCCGACTGGAAGGGGGAGATCGGTTTTGTGCCCGCCGTGCTGGACAAGGTCGCCCCCGCCAGCCGAAAAACCGTGGCCATTGTCTGCGGCCCGCCGATCATGATCAAGTTCACCTTCCCGGTGCTGACCAAGCTGGGCTTCGCCCCCGAAAACATTTACACCACCCTGGAAAACCGCATGAAGTGCGGCGTGGGCAAGTGCGGCCGCTGCAACGTGGGGAAATATTACGTCTGCAAGGACGGCCCGGTGTTCACCTTCGCTCAGTTGAAAGACATGCCTCCGGAATATTGACTGCCCTGGTTTTATAATCCCTTCAATAATTTTCCGCTTAAGACCAAGAGACGAACGAGTTCGGTTGGCGGTGAAGCCTAGAGATTCAAGCGGATCGGCAAGGACACCGAGGTAATCTCATCCCAATGCAGTTGGCGCTGGATGGCAAAAGAGGTCTCGTTGTGCAGGATCTTGTGGAAGAACTTGTCGCTGCGGAAGACCAGTTTGCCTGTGAAAACGGTTGATCTGGGGAATTCCTTCTTGATGTCTTTGCAGAGGTTGGTTGCCGTCTCCACCACGTCGATGCCCGTGGCCATGCGGTAGCCGGCGGGGATGCCCAGCCGATTGGCCACCTCCACGTATTTTCCCAGGCCCTGGCGGACCGAGCGCTCGAGGTTTTGCACCTCCTCGGCGCCTTTGAACGATCCGGAATCCACCACGGCCACCGAAGCGAAAATGAACTGTTTGTAGAGACTCGGGAAATTGCGGATACCCGACAGGAAGGTGTGCATGCCGAAGCCGTTGAACCCGCTGACCAACAGGATGGCGGTCATCTGGCCGGGGTCCGGAGAGGTGCAGCAGGATTTGCGCGTGGTGGGAATGTCCAGCAGCAGATCGTCCAGTTGCCGGATAGCTTTTGCGCACCCGCTTGTAATGGCTGCGGATCAGGTAGCAGACGGTGATGAAGCCCAGGGTGATCAGCAGCGTCACCCAGCCGCCTTCGCGGAATTTTTCAATCGAGGTGATGGTCAAGATCGTGGCGCAGAGAACGAACCCGGTCAGGTGCACGGGTAAATGTTTTTTCCACTGCTTTTCCCGCTTGCGGTTGCGGATGAAATAAGTGGACATGCCGATTTCCGAAATAGAAAAGGTCAGGAACACGTTGATCGCGTACATGACCACCAGGTTCGAGATGTTGCCGCGGGTATAGAGCAGCAGCAAGAGCGAGGCGCCGCCCATGAGCAGCACGCCGTTCTTCATGGTCAGCCGCTCGGACAACGAGGCGAAACGGTGCGGGAACCAGGAGTCCACGGCCATGTTGGCCATGACCCGGGGCCCGTCGATGAAACCGGTCTGGGCGCCGACAAAAAGCAGTGCGCCCTCCGAGAGGATGGTGACCAGGGCCAGGAGGTAGCCGAAGGAGACCAGTTGCCAAATAGGCTGTGGGCCAGTATGGCGTTCAGCGTTTGCCCGGACGCGGGTTGCACCTTGGCCAGCAGATAGCAGAGGAAGAGTCCGCTGGCCGTGAAAGCCAGCGACGTGGACATGTAGAGCATGGTGCGCTTGCCGGTATGCACCTTGGGCTCGCGCATGATCTGCATGCCGTTGGAAACGGCCTCGATGCCGGTGTAGGTGCCGCCGCCGAGTGAATAGGCGCGCAAAAAGAGGGCCAGCATGCCGATGCCGCCCAGGCTGGAGACGCCGAGCCGGAAATTGGCCTTTATTTCGCGGGCCACGGGCACGATCTGCGGCAGGTGGGCGACTATGCCGTAGCCGATGAGAAACAGGTGGGTCAGAACGAAGATGATGAAAATCGGCGCCAGCACGGTTACCGATTCCTTGACGCCGCGGATGTTGAGCACGATCAGGGTCAGGATCAACACGAACTCGAAAGGCAGTTTAAAGGAATGCAACGGCAGGGGCAGAAAACTGAACAGCGCGTCGCCGCAGGAGGCGATGGAGACCGTGATGGTCAGCATGTAATCGACCAGCAGCGCGTTGCCCGAGACCACGCCGGCTTTTTCGCCCAGGGTGTGGGTGGCTACGATGTAACCGCCGCCGCCGGTGGGGAAATGCTCGATGATGCGCGAATAGGCATAGGAGATAATGAACACGGTAATCGAGGTGGCCAGGGCCAGGAAAACGGCCAGCGAAATATGAGCCCCGAGGGCGCGGAAGGCCTCTTCCGGGCCGTAGGAGGATGAGGAGAGCCCATCCGCTCCCAGGCCGATCCAGGCCAAAATGGGAATCAGGGAAATTTTGTGGAATATGGAAGGGTCGTGAATGTTCCGCGGACTGCCGATGATTTTATGGCGCAGCTTGCTCAGGAACGAAATGCGTTCGTCTTGCGGGGTATCAGGCATCAGCCAAAGAATTGTATCCGTTAATATCCCACCTGTCAATCAAGGCCAATGGTCAGGCAGGTCGGCGTCGAATCAGTTTCTTTCTTAGTTCCTCAAGGAAAAAGATGACCAACATGAAAGCCGCCAGCATGCCCCACTCTTTCAGGCCAATGCCGATGGTGTTGAATGTTTTCTGGAAGAAGGGAATATAGACCAGAGCCAGCATGAAGAGAATTTCGAAGACAATGCCCCAGAAAACCAGTTTGTTGCTGAAAAATCCGATTTTAAACGCCGACTGCTCTTCGCTGCGGCAGGCGAAGACGTTGGCGATCTGCATGACCACGATGCCGGCAAAGACGATGGTGGTCGCTTTCAGGTGCAGCGGGTTGGCGAAGGTGATTTCACTGGGCTCCAGCGACTGGCCCCATTTCCAGCCGCCGCTCAGGAGCACCGCGAAATAGGCGGCCAGAACGGCGGCCGAAATCCAGCAGGCCGAGGAACACATAGCCCCGGAACAGGACGATCCTGTCAACCAGCCCCTTTTTCCTGGGCCGCGGCGGCTTCTCCATGATACCCGCTTCCGGTTTCTCGACTCCAAGGGCCAGGGCGGGGAGGGTCTCGGTGCCCAGATCAATGGCCAGAATTTGCATGGCGGTGATCGGGGCGGGCAGCCTGAATATCACGTAGAAGATGAAAGGCACGGCTTCCGGAATGAGGTGGGCGAAAATATAGGTGATGAACTTCTTGATGTTGTCAAAGACCGCGCGTCCCTCTTCGATAGCGGAAACGATGGAAGCGAAATTGTCGTCGGTCAGCACCATGTCGGCTGCTTCCTTGGCCACGTCAGTGCCGCGGATGCCCATGGCCACGCCGATATCGGCGCGCTTGAGTGCCGGGGCGTCGTTCACGCCGTCGCCGGTCACCGCCACGATGTTTCCCAGTTCCTTGAAGGCGTTGACGATCCGCAGTTTGTGCTCGGGATTGACGCGGGCGAACACGACCTCCTTGGCCAGTCGTTTTTTCAACTCTTCGTCGGTCAGGTTGTTGAGCTCGGCGCTGGTGATGATTTGGGCATCCGCGCTCGAGACGATGCCCACCTGGCGGGCGATGGTCATGGCGGTAATGCCGTAGTCGCCGGTGATCATCACCACGCGGATGCCGGCTTTCTGACAGCGGGCGATGGCCGCGCGCACTTCGGGACGGGGAGGGTCGTACATGGCAGCCAGGCCGATGAACACCAGGTTTTTTTCAATGGTTTCGGCGCTGGCCGACTTGGACTGCTCCGGTTCGACATCGCGATAGGCGAGGGCCAGGACCCGCAGCCCTTCGCTGGCCAGGGCGTCGATCTGGCTGATGATCTCATTCTTTTTATCTTCACCCAGTTTTTCCAATGAGTCACCGAGAACAATCTGGGAGGAAAGGTCAAGGATCTCCTTGGGCGCGCCTTTGATGAACGCGCGCAGCCTGCCGTCCTCCAGGCGGTTGATGCAGCTCATGCGCTTGCGCACCGATTCGAAGGGAAAGCGCTGGACGTAGAGGCAGGCGTTGCGCTGGCTGTCGCAGTCATAGCCCGCTTTGGCTGCCATGGTCAGCAGTGCCCCTTCCGTGGGATCGCCGCTGACGATCCAGTAGCGCCGGTTCTCGTCTGGAGGGAGCAGCTTGGCTGTGCTGCAGAGCATGCCGGCCTGCAGGAAGAGGTCGAAACGGTCCGCCCGCAGGTCGGCGGGGTCGATTTTTTGCTGGCCCAGGAAAAACTCGCCCCTGGGTTCGTAATCGGAACCGCTGACTTCGATCCGTTTGCCGTTGAGCCAGATTTTGCGGACGCTGATCTGGCTGGTGGTCAGGGTGCCGGTCTTGTCCGAGCAGATGACGTTGGTGCAGCCCAGCGTCTCCACCGAGGCAAGTTTCTTGATCAGCGCGTGGCGCCTGGCCATGCGCTGCACGCCCATGGCCAGGGCCAGCGTGACCGTGGGCATGAGCCCTTCCGGCACATTGCCCAGGATGATGCCGATGGCAAAGATCGCCGCACCGGCGAACGTCAGCCCGGCCGCCAGTCTGCCCACAACCAGGAACACGCCGCCCATCACCACGGCGAGCAGGGCGATGACCTTGGTCAGCCGGACGATCTCCTTCTGCAGGGGGCTGAGTTCCTCGCGGATGGTCTGGGTCAGGTAGGCGATCTTACCGATTTCGGTGCTCATTCCGGTGGCGATGACCACGGCCTTGCCCTGGCCCGAGACGACGCTGGTGCCGGCGAAAACCAGGTTGGGAAGTTCGTTCCAGATGAAGTTGACGCCGTCGCGGAACGGTTCGGCCATCTTGTAGCCCGGCCGCGACTCGCCCGAGAAAACGCTGTTGTCCACGCGCAGTTCATGAGCCTCGATTAGCCTGGCGTCTGCCGGGATGCTGTCGCCTTCCTCCACCAGGATGATGTCGCCCGGCACCACCTCGGAGGCCAGGATCTTGTTTTCCCGACCGGCCCGGATGATCCGGACATATATGGGCATCAGGTGCTTGAGGGCGGCCAGCGCCTTTTCGGCCCTGTACTCCTGCCAGAAACTGAACAGGGCATTGATCACGATGACAGCCATGATGGCCCAGCCGACTTCGGGCATCTGCACGATGAAAGCCAATATCGAACCGATCCACATCATCACGGCAAGGGTGTTGGTGAAATTGTGCAGGAAGCGCTTCCACAGGTCGCTGCGCCGGACTTTTTTCAATTCGTTGGTGCCGTATTCGCTCAGACGTTCCCTGGCTTGCGCTTCGCTCAGGCCGCTTTCCGAGGTATCGAGTTCGAGGTAAATCTCGTCCTTGCTGAGCGACATGAAGCCGCCTTTCTCGATTTCCTTGGCGCGCAGCAGCTGGTAGAGTTCGTCGTCATTGGCGGTCATGATCAGCTGCTTGACCAACTGCTGGTTCTTGACCAGGGCGGATATTTTAGAGAGGATTTGCAGATGGGTGCCGGTTTCGGCCAGGGGCGTCAGGAAGAGGACGATGAGTCGGACGGGCTTGTTGTCGAGCGAATTGAAATCGATCCCCTTCTTGGATATGCCCACAAAAAGGATCACTTCATTCAGGTTTTCTATGCGGGTATGGGGGATGGCCGCGCCCAGGCCGATGCCGGTGCTCCCCTTGGTTTCCCGTTCCAGCAAGGAGCGCAGGATCTCCCGGCTCTCCTTGAGTTTCTTGTGCTTGACGATGAGGGCGACTATCTCTTCCAATACCGCTTCCTTGTTCCGCGCCTTCAGGTGGGCGGCAACCAGGCGCTTGTCAATCAGAGATGCGATTTTCATTAAATGCCTCCGCGGTAATGACCCTGTCCGTATTTTTTTTGTGGGAGTGCCAGGAGGGATTACCTTGGATGCGAATATTCTATTATAAAAATGGGCTCCCGTCAATACGCCGCGGGTCTGCTGCCGGGCTCCTTTTTGCGTCCGCTGAGGTTGAATATGCCGCACCTTTCTGTTATTTTCGTTCCATGAAAGGTCTGGGAATTATCGACCTTTTGATCATTGCGGTTTATCTCGCTGCCATGATCGCCATCGGCCTCTGGACTCGCCGTCGCGCGGCCCGGGGCGAAGGTGCCTATTTTCTCGCCGACCGGAAAATGCCCTGGTGGATGCTGGCCATGTCCGGTTCATCCTCCTACTGGGATGTGACGGGAACGATGTGGATTGTTTCACTGCTCTGCGTTTTGGGAATGAAAGGGATGTGGCTGCAGTGGATCTGGGGATTCCCGCTGCCGGTTTTTTTTGCTTCGTTCATGGGCCGCTGGATCAACCGCTCGCGGGTGCTGACCGCCGCTGAATGGATGAAGACCCGTTTCGGCGAAGGCGCGGCCGGCCAGGCGGCGCGCCTGGCCTACGCCCTGCTGGCCATTGTCACCGTGGTCGGGTTCCTGGCCTACGGCGCGGTGGGCATGGGCAAGTTCGGCAGCCAGTATCTGCCTCTCTCCCGCCAGCTCTGCTCGGTCCTGATTCTGGGAGTCGCCGGTCTTTACGTCGTTTTCGGCGGCTATTACTCGATCATCTTCACCGAGGTGGTGCAGACGCTGATCATGAGCCTGGGCGCCCTGATCATCGCTTTTCTCGGCTTCAGACAGGTGCGGCTGGCTGCCGTGGCGGCGAAATTTTCCTTCAACTGGGCCAGCCTGGCCGTGCGCTGGAAAGATCCGGCTTTCGCTGAAACGGAATTTTTCCTTTTCGGCGCCCTGCTGATCGTCTGGGTGAGCAAGGGGCTGCTGCTCTGTTTCGGCGGACCGGAGCAGCTCTACGACTTTCAACGCTTTCTGTCGGCGCGCAACGAAAAAGAGGCCTCCAAGTTGGGCATGCTCTGGGGTCTGCTGCATACCCTGCGCTGGCCCATGGCCATGGGCATCGCCCTGCTTTTTCTCAGCGGTTTCCAGGGGGTTGCCGACAGCGAACAGGTGCTGCCGGCGGTCATCCAGCGCTTCCTGCCCGTGGGCCTGCGTGGCCTGGTGCTGGCCGCGCTGCTGGCCGCCTTCATGGCCACCTTCAACTCCACGGTGAACGCGGGGGCCTCCTACCTGGTCATTGATGTGTACCGGCGCTACCTGCGGCCGAGCGCCTCCTCGCGCAGCCTGGTGCGGGCCGGCTACATCTCTTCGCTGGCGCTGATCGCCGTCGGCGTTTTGATCGGTACCTTTGCCACTTCCATCCACCGGATGTTCCAGTGGATCATGGCGGCGCTGGGCGCGGGAGTGCTGCTGCCCAATTTCCTGCGCTGGTACTGGTGGCGGCTCAACGGCTGGGGATTTACGGCCGGCGTGCTGGTCGGTATCGCGGCGTCGCTCGTGCAGGCCGTTTTTTTCAAAAGCGCACCCCTCTACCTCTATTTTCCGGTCATCGCCGGTCTGGGGCTCGTGGCTGCGTTGCTCGTTTCCTTCCTGACCCCGGCCACGGATCAGGAGGACTTGATCCGTTTCTACCGCTCGGTGCAGCCGGCCGGGCTCTGGGGCCCGGTAGCCAGGAAAGCCCGGGAGCTCGATCCCGGTTTCCGCAAGGAGGCTTTCGGCCCCAGCATGCTCAATGTGGTGTTGGGAATTCCCTGGCTTTTTTCCTTGTGGGTCTTTCCCATGTATCTGGTGGGACGCCAGTGGCGTTCGGCCGCGACTTTTTTCTCATTGGCCGTGCTCTTGACTCTGGTCCTGTATTTTACCTGGTTTAAGCCCCTGCAAAAGGGGAAAACAAAGGAGTTGCCCGGTGACCCGGCGTGAACGGGTGCTGGCTGCCATCGGCCATCAGGAAGCGGATCGCGTGCCGGTCGACCTGGGCGGCATGCGTTCAACCGGCATCACCGCCATTGCCTACAACCACCTGAAAGCGCATCTGGGTTTGCGCTCCGGCCGTACTCTGGTTTATGACGTGGTGCAGCAGCTGGCCCAGCCCGAACCGGAAATTCTCGAGCTGGCAGGAGCCGATGTGGTTGATCTGGGCCGCGTTTTCCTCACCGCTGAGAAAGACTGGAAGGAATTCGTCCTTGCCGACGGTACGCCGGCACGGATTCCAGGTTACGTCAACCTGGTTTCGGACGACCGGGGGGGCTGGCAGGCCCGGAGCGAAGACAACACGCTGCTGGGCGCCATGCCCAGAGGAGCGCCCTATCTGCACCAGGAGCATTTTCCGCTGCAGGATTGGGACGGCCGCGATCCGGCACCGCTGAACGATCTGCCGCGCCTGATGGCCAAAGTCACCTGGGCCGCATTCCCCACCGCGCCTTTCCACCGGCCGCTGACTCCCGAGCACCTGGCGGAGATCCGCCGCCAGGCCCGACATCTTTATGAGACCAGCGATTACGCCATCATGGCCGGGTTCGGCGGCAACCTGCTGGAGTGGGGCCAGTTCCTCTGCCGCTTCGACCAGTTCCTGCTCGACATTCTGGCTGACCGGCCCAAGGTGGAACGGCTGCTCGACCGGCTGGTTGAAGTCCATCTTGAAAATCTGGAGAAATTTCTTGATGCGGTGGAGGGCTACGTGCAGATCATCCAGATGGGCGATGACCTGGGTACCCAGCTGGCGCCGCAGATATCTCCCCAAACCTACCGCGAACTCTTCAAGCCGCGCCACCGGCTGCTCTATGAACGCGTGCGGCGGCGCAGGGGCATGCACCTCTTTCTGCACTCCTGCGGTTCCATCGCGGACCTGCTGCCCGACCTGATTGACAGCGGTGTGGAGATCATCAATCCCGTGCAAACCAGCGCGCGCGGCATGGACCCGCAGAAGCTCAAGCGGGAATACGGCAACCATCTGACCTTCTGGGGCGGCGGTTGCGACACGCAAACAGTGCTCCCGCAAGCGAGCCCCACGAGGGTGGCCGCGCACGTGCGCGAGAGGCTGAAGATTTTGGCGCCGGGGGGCGGTTTCGTCTTCGCCCAGGTACACAACATCATGCCGACGGTGCCGCCGGAAAATATCCTCGCCATGTGGCAGGCTGTCCGCGATTTTCAACTCTGAGGCCCAGGGATGATTGCGCCCATGGAACAGGAGGTGCTCGACCTGCTGACCCGCCTGGCGATCGCCTTTGAGCGGCACGAGCACCCGCCGGTGTTCACCGTGGAAGAGGCCGAAATCCACTGGGCCGGCATCGACGCCGTTCACTGCAAGAATCTTTTTCTGCGCAACAAGAAGGGGAATCGCCACTACCTGGTAATCGCCCCCTGCAGCAGGCAGGTCGACCTGCGCCGCTTAAACCGGCTGCTCGAGGAGGACCGGCTCTCCTTCGCCTCGCCGGAGCGCATGGACAGGTACCTGGGCGTGACGCCCGGTTCGGTTTCGCCCTTCGGGCTCATTCATGACCGGCAGCGCGAGGTTCAGGTCATTCTGGACGCCGAGCTGCAACAGGCCGAGCGCGTCGGATTTCACCCCAACATCAACACGGCGACGCTGGTTATTTCTTTTGCCGATTTCGTGCGTTTTCTCAAGCACTGCGGCCAGAACCCGCGTGTGCTCCAGCTTTAGCCAGATCAGCGTTGATCATTGAGTTTGCTTTGCTCCCCGGGCAGTGTATAATGGCGCTTCTTTGATTCGTCTTTTCGTTCCATCAACTTCGCAGGCCTGACGGTCAGGCGGCAAGGATTCGGGTGCAGACATGGCTAGGGAACAATTGAACGAGTGGCAACAGTTTCGGAGATCGTTCTCCGGACAATTGAAAAACATCGTGGCCCTCCTGTGTATTCCGACCGGGCTCTTTTTCTGGTTTCGCGACCGCAACCTGGTTCTGGCCATCCCCATGGCCGTGCTGGCGCCGCTGGCCCTCAACGCTCCGGCATTCATTTATAAAAAAGTCTCTTGGCTGCACGAACGCTACAACCTGAAGCTGTTGCAGACCTACGAATACTGCCTGATCCTCATGATCATCTTCAGCGTGTCCGGATCCGCCTATCTCTTCTACCTGCATTACCAGTTCGATATCCTCGTGCACTACACCGAAAACTTCATCATCGCCTTTCTCTTGGTCCTGGGATTAAACATCCGTCGCGAGCGCAAGAGTCAGCCGGATTTTTCGGCGAAAAAGGCGGCCTGGCTGATTTTTATCTTCGGTGTTTGTTTCGCCCTCGGTTGGGAACTTTATCAGGTCGCCTGCGACCATTTCTTCCATACCAAGATGGCCTTCGATTCGTTTCAATCCTGGCTCGACGATACCCTGTCAGACATGGCCGGCGGCGTGCTCGGCCTGCTGGTCTTCACCCCCTTGATCATCCTGCCGTTCTGGGATTACCTGAATTCACTCATCCGCAGGGGCCAGGGCATTTCCCGCTAGGATACGACGTCCAATTTGAATTTATCCATGCTTGTGCTATAATTCTCTTGAGGCTTTTGAGAGGCAAAGCCCGCTGCCTTTTAGCATTGTTTTAATGCCGTGACGGTTGAAGATAAGAAGGCACCATGAAATTCCAAGGTGAGGTCTTTTTAAGCGAGCTGGTCGGCAAGAAGGTCCTGGCGCCCGACGGCGAGCGGATCGGCAAAGTGCGCGATTTCGTCGTCACCCCGGGCGAGGTGCTGCCTTTTATCGATAGCTTTGTTATCAGAAGGGGGGGAAGCGCTTCAAACTGCGCTACGAGGACATCGAGCTGTTCAACCGCCTGTTCACGGTCTCCCGTCTCAACTGCGAACAGGTGGAGCCGCGCCCCATCGGAGGGCGGGACATCCTGGCCGTCAAGCACATCATGGACAGGCAGATCGTCGACATCAACGGCGCTAAGGTGGTGCGCGTCAACGACATCAAGGTGCGCGAAATCGACGGCAAGCTCTCGCTGATCGCCGTGGACGTCGGCATGCGCGGCATCCTGCGCCGCCTGGGCCTGAAGCGCAACGACTGGACCTTCTGGAAAAAACTGGTGCACAATATCCCCTATGACCTGATATCCTGGAAATACCTCCAAGCCCTGGAGCCGGAGATTACCCACCTGTCGCTGACCGTGTCCAAAGAACTGGTCGACCTGCACCCCTACGACATCGCCGAGATCCTGACCCAGATCCCGCCGGAAAACCAGGAGTCGCTGATCAACACCCTGGGTGTCGACACGGTGGCCTCCGCCATCCCGGAAATGGACGAAAAGCACCAGAAAGAATTGGTCGAACGGCTTGACGAGGAGAAGGCCGCGGACATCATCGAGGCCATGTCGCCCGACGACGCCGCCGACATCCTGGGAGACCTGACCGATGCCAAGGCCGAGGCGATCATCCAGGAGATGGAGGATAGCGAGGCTCAGGAAGATGTCAAGGAGCTGCTGCAGCATCAGGAGGACACCGCCGGTGGCCTGATGACCACCGATTTCCTGGCGATCAAGCCCGACCTGACGGTGGCCGACACCCTGGCGTTGCTGCGCCAGTTGAGCCCGGAAATCGAGAACATCTATCAAATCTATGTGGTGGATGAGCAGGAGCGCCTCCTGGGCTACCTGCCGATCAACGACCTTTTTTGCAAACGGCTGGAGGCCCGCATCGGTGACATCATGAACGTGCGCGTCAAAAGCCTGACCAGCGACCGCGGCGACATGGAGGCGGCGGAAATCATGGCCAAGTACAACCTCCTGTCCCTGCCGGTGGTCGGGGAGGGCAACAAGCTCCTGGGTATCATCACCGTGGACGATACGCTGGAGGTGCTCATCCCGTCGCTCAAGAAGCGCAGCCGCTATAAGCAGAAATGAGCCGCGACCTGCCCGCCACGGCCGAGAAAAAACATTTTTGGCGCAACCTGTTGATTTTTCTGAGCGTGGTGGGCCCCGGCATCATCACCGGCAGCGTGGACAACGATGTCGGCGGCATCACCACCTATTCGGTGGCCGGCGCCCGGTATGGCTACCAGTTGCTGTGGACCCTGCTGCCGGCTTTCGTGGTCCTGATGGTGGTGCAGGAGATGAACGCCCGCATGGGCATTGTCACGGGCAAGGGGTTGGCCGACCTGATCCGGGAAAACTTCGGCGTGCGTGTCACTTTTTTCATCTTCATCGGTCTGGTGATAGCCGACATCGGCAACACGGCGACAGAATTTGCCGGCGTGGCCGGCAGCATGATGATCTTCGGCGTGAGCAAGTACATCGCCGTGCCGTTGGCGGCTCTGGCCGTTTGGTTTCTGGTGGTCAAGGGCACATACAAGCTGGCCGAACGGATTTTCCTCGTTTTCAGCTTTTTCCTGCTCTCCTACGTTGTTTCGGCCGTGCTGGCCAAGCCCCACTGGAGCGAGATCGGCGTCGCCCTGGTCAAACCCACATTCCAGATGAACCGGGAATTCCTGGGCATGGTGATCGGCATGGTCGGAACCACGATCGCGCCCTGGATGCAGTTCTACATGCAGTCGGCGGTCATTGAGAAGCGCATCAAATGGAAGGATTATAAATTCGTCGTCTGGGATGTGATCATCGGCTGCACGGCCACGGTGGTGGTGGCGTTTTTCATCATCGTCGCCTGCGCCTCCACCCTGCACGAAAAGGGGATCGTCATCGCCGAGGCCAAGGACGCGGCCATGGCCCTGAAACCGCTGGCCGGCGCCATCGCGGCCCAGATTTTCGCCTTCGGCCTGTTCATCGCCGCCATCTTCTCGGCCACCATTCTTCCTCTGGCCACCGCTTTTTACGTGTGCGAGGCTTTCGGTTTTGAAGCCGGGATAGACAAAAAGCTCCATGAAGCTCCCAAATTTTACGCCTTGTTCACGGCCATCATCGCCCTGGGGGTGATCATCATCCTGATTCCCGGCGCCCCGCTGATCACCATCACCATCTGGACCCAGGTGGTCAACGGCATCCTGCTGCCGGTGGTGCTGATCTGCATGATGATCATGGTCAATCGCCGGGAAATCATGGGCGAGCACGTGAACAAGCCCTTCCAGAACGTGATCGGCTGGTCAACGAGTTTCCTGTTGATCGTCCTGACGTTTTTCTTGATTGTGGCGCCCTTCCTCTCCAAGCTGGTCAAGAAATAGCTGCCTTGACAAAACGTCGACAGGCTGGTAAAAATTGAATTTTGCGTTAAAGCCAACCACTGAGGAGACCGGCATGGCCAGAGAAGAATGCGGCGACAGTTTCGTCAAAGGGCTCGGGGTGCTCAGTGCCACCAACATCGTTATCGGTTCGATGATCGGCTCGGGCATTTTCATTGCCCCTTCGTTGATGGCCGGCTACATCCAGACCCCCGGCTTGCTGGTTATGCTCTGGCTGATCGGCGGCGTGCTGACCATCTGCGGGGCCCTGTCGCTGTCCGAGCTCGCTTCCGCCTATCCCCATGTCGGCGGCCAGTATGTCTTTTTGCGGGAAATCTATTCTTCCATCTGGGGTTTCCTCTACGGCTGGACGGTGTTCCTGGTCATCCAGACCGGGTTTATCGCCGCCATAGCCATCGCCTTTGCCAAATACCTGGGCGTTTTTTTCCCGGCTTTGGGTGAAGCAAAGATACTTTTTTCCTTCCAGCTCTTCGCCAAAAACTTTGCCTTTTCGTCGGCCCAGCTGGTCTCCATCATCTGCATCGCCCTGTTGACGTATGTCAACGTCCGTGGTGTCAGAGCCGGCGCCCTGGTGCAGAATATCTTCACCTTCTCAAAAATGGGGGCGCTGCTCATCCTCATCGGCGCCGCCTTCTTTTTCGGTTCCGGGAGTTTCAAAAATTTTCTCCCCCTGCTCAAACCCATGCTCCCGGCCGGAGCCCAGCTGACCCTGTTTGCCGCGCTGGCGGTGGCCATGAGCAAAGCGCTCTTTGCCTACGATTCCTGGAACTCGGTGACCTTTGTGGCCGGCGAGATGAAAAACCCGCAAAAGAACCTGCCCCTCTCCATGCTCATAGGCACGGGCGCCACCACGCTGATCTACGTGCTGACCACCATGGCCTTTGTTTACATGGTTCCCATTTTCCAGATGAGCAAGATCAAGGAGAATCTGGTGGCGGCGGTCGTGGCCCAGTCGGTGATGGGCCAGGCCGGGCTGGTCTTCATCACCGTCGCCGTGCTCATTTCCACTTTCGGCTGCATCAACGGCCTGATCCTTTCGGGGGCGCGCCTCTACTACGCCATGGCCCATGACGGGGTTTTCTTTAAGAAGAACTGCCTGATTCACGAAAAGTACCGGACACCACACGTCGCCTTGATCTACCAGGGAGTCTGGTCCTGCGTGCTGGTGCTGTCCGGGACCTACAGCGACCTGCTCACCTACACCGCTTTCGCATCGCTGCTGTTCAACGTGATGACCATCATCGGCGTGATCGTGCTGCGTTACCGGAAGCCCGATCTGCCGCGGCCCTACAGGGTCAGCGGCTACCCGCTGGTGCCTCTGCTGTACATCGCCATCGCCCTCTTTTTCATCGTTTATATTGTCATCGGCGATCCTCTGAATTCGGGCAAAGGGCTGTTCCTCATCCTGGCGGGAATCCCCGTTTATGCCTACTGGAACAGCAAAAGGAAAGCCGCCAGCTGCCCGCCCGCTGCGGCCCGGTGATGCCGGCGGGACGATGCGGCGGCTGAGGGGTTGGCGGTCATGAGCCGTAGGATTTCTGCGCGCTTAAAGGCCTTGGCGCTTTTTTTCGCCTTGAGCGCCCTGGCGCTGGCGGCGGTTCTGACGGTCGCCCGCGAATCCCGCCTGCTTGCTGTTCCCGCGCTCGTGCTCACGGCATCACGCTGGTTGGCCATTCTCGGTTTCTTCGCCTACGCGCTGGCGCGGCGCAGCCTCACCACCTGGATCGTGGTGGCCATGCTCATCGGGGCAGAAATCGGTCACGATTGGCCGCAGCTGGCGGTCAGCCTCCGGGTCCTGAGCCTGATCTTCCTGCGACTGATCAAGACCATCATCGCTCCGCTGCTCTTTTCCACTCTGGTCGTGGGCATCGCCGGACATTCCGACCTGAAGCAGGTGGGGCGGATGGGCGTCAAGGCGCTGGTTTATTTCGAAATCGTCACCACCCTGGCCCTGTTCATTGGCGTGGCGGCGATCAACATCTCCCAGGCGGGTAAGGGGATCGCCCTGCCGCCGGCTCCGAAAGCCGAGAGGCTCGAGGCCACCCGTCAAACCTCGACCGAGATCATCACCCATATTTTCCCCGAAAACATCGCCAAGTCGGTTGCCGAGGGCCAGATCCTCCAGGTGGTCGTCTTCGCTATCCTGTTCGGTATCGCCCTGGCCATGATTCCCGAAGCGCGACGGCGGCCGCTGCTGGCGCTCACCGAAGCGCTTTCCGTGACCATGTTCAAGTTTACTAACATTGTCATGCTCTTCGCACCCGTCGGTGTCGGCGCGGCGATCGCCTACACGGTGGGCCACATGGGACTCGGGGTTCTCTCCAATCTGTTCCGTCTGCTTCTGACTTTTTACGCGGCTCTGCTTGCCTTCATCCTGCTGGTGCTGCTGCCCGTCGCCCTGATCGTCAAGGCGCCGGTGAAGAAGTTCATCGCGGCCATCGCCGGTCCCGTGGCCATCGCGTTCGCCACGACCAGCTCGGAAGCGGCGCTGCCGCGAGCCATGGAGGCCATGGAAGCCATCGGCGTTCCAAGAAAAATCGTGGCCTTCGTCATGCCCACCGGCTACAGTTTCAACCTCGACGGCTCGAGCCTCTATTTGTCGCTGGCCTCGATCTTCGTCGCCCAGGCCGCGGGAGTCCATTTGAGTTTCGGGCAGCAGCTGTTGATGGTGTTCACCCTCATGCTCACCAGCAAGGGCGTTGCCGGCGTTCCCCGGGCTTCCCTGGTGATTCTGCTCGGGGCGGTGGCCACGTTCAACCTGCCGGTGGAGCCGGTTTTCATCATCCTGGGAATCGACGAGCTGATGGACATGGCCCGCACCTCGGTCAACGTCATCGGCAACAGCCTGGCCACCGTCGTCGTTGCCCGTTGGGAGGGGGAGTTCGGAAAGGAGCGTCCCTCAGCGGTCGTTCAGGAAGCCCTAAACGAGTAGAATCCCCCTCTAAAATCGTCTGCAGTTATTTCGGCGCAGCCGGTTGCTGCGGTTCTTTAGACATAATGCTGTGCTTCCTTCCATAAAAAAAGTAAATGAACATACCGACTGCCAGCCAGACGAAGAGCCGCAGCCAGTTCACGGCCGGCAGGGAAAACATCAGCATCAGGCAGAGCAACACACCCAAAATGGGTACCAAGGGGAAGAAAGGCGCCCTGAACGGCCGCTCGGCGTGGGGATGGGTGTAGCGCATGATCAGGACGGAAGTGCAGACGATCGCGAACGCCAGCAGGGTGCCGATGTTGACCAGCTCGGCCAGCAAATGGATGGGCAGCAGGGAGGCGAAGGTACCGACGAAAATGCCGGTGAGGATGGTGGACTTGTAGGGGGTGCGGAATTTATCATGCACGGCGCCGAAAAAGCTGGGCGGCAGGAGCCCGTCTCTGGCGATGGCCAGAAGAATCCGGGGCTGGCTGAGCATCATGACCAGCAAAACGGAGGTGATCCCTGCGAGTGCCCCGAATGAAATAATGCCCTGGGCCCAAGGGAGGCCGACCTGCGCAAAGGCGTTGGAAACGGGGGCGTTGATGTCGATCTTGTTGTAGGGCACCATGCCGGTCAACACGGCGGCGACCATGATGTACAAGCCGGTGCAGATCAACAGCGAGCTGACGATGGCGATGGGCACGTCCTTGTGCGGTCTGCGGGCCTCCTCCGCATGCGTGGACACCGAGTCAAACCCGATATAGGCGAAGAAGCTGATGGCCGCTCCGGCGAGCATGCCCAACGGCTCTCCGCCGACACCGGTCTTTCCGAAGAGGGTCTTGCCGAAAAACCGGATGCCGGTGAAACCGAACGGGGCGAACGGCTTCCAGTTGCTGGTTTTAATGTAGAAGGCGCCGACGGCGATGACCATGACGACCACGCAGAGCTTAATGATGACCATGGTCGCGTTGAACGTCGCGCTTTCCTTGATGCCCTTGATCAGGATGAAGGTGACGACGACGGTGATGAACAACGCCGGTATGTTGATGATGTCGCCGCTGGCGACGAGTTTCCCGGTGGCAGGATTTTTCATGAGCGGCTCCCAGCCCAGGGCATGGGGTATGTGAATCTTGAAAATCCCGATGAAATCCTGGAAATAGTGGGACCAGCCGTTGGCCACGGTTGCCGAGGCGACCGAATACTCCAGGACCAGGTCCCAGCCGATGATCCAGGCCATCAGTTCACCGAGCGTGGCATACGCGTACGTGTAAGCCGACCCGGCCACGGGCACCATGGAGGCGAACTCGGCGTAGCATAACGCGGCAAAAAGGCAGCAAATGCCGGAAACAACGAACGAAAGCATCAGCGCGGGGCCGGCCTTGTCGTGGGCGGCCACGCCGGTCAGAACGAAGATGCCGGTTCCGATAATGGCGCCGACGCCAAGGCTGGTCAGCGTGATCGGGCCGAGGATGCGGCGCAGCCGGTTATCGCCGTGCAATTCTTCCAGGAGGACATGCAGGGGTTTTTTTCGGAAAAGTTGACTTCCCATTTCGATTCCTTATCAACGTTTTTTGACAGAAAATTTGTTTACGGAAAAAGAATTCTAATTGTTTTGTTTGGGGTTGTCAAGCGCCGTCCCCATTCTCTAAGTTTCTCCTTCATGGCCTTGAAAGGAGTTTTCCGGGCATGCGTGAGGACAAATCCATACGAGCCGAAAAGCTAAAAAGACCTTTCTTCATTGGGTCAAACTGGAGCTGCTGATATTTATTGGGATTGACGCTTCTGCTTGCGCCGCCAGTAGAGGTAGCCGGGAATGCCGGCCGCGACCAGGGCCACGCCCATCAGCGAATTGATCAGCGGCGCGCGGCCGCTGATATAGTTGCTGATATCCGAATAGAGGGTGAACACGATATAAACCGACGCGAAGGCGATGAAAATCCAGGGCACGACCGGGTAGCCCCAGACCTTGTAGGGGCGCGGGGCATTGGGCATGGTCTTGCGCAGCACGATCACGCCCAGCGTGCCCAGGGCGTAGAAGATCCAGGAGACGAAGATCAGCATGTCGGTCAGTTGGTCGAAGGTGCCGCTGAGCACGAGGATCGAGGCCCAGACGCCCTGGACAATCAGCGAGGGGCCGGGAGTGTGGAAGCGCGGGTGGATGTTTTTCAGGCGCTTGAAAAAGAGTCCCTCCCTGGCCATGGCGTAGTAGACGCGGGCCGACATCATGATCGTGCCGTTGGTGGTGCCGAAGGTGGAGATCATGATGGCGATGGCGATCAGCGCGCCGCCCCAGCCGCCCAGAAACGAGTTGGCCACGTCGGTGGCCACCAGGTAGGACTGGCCGCTGCTCTCTGCGGCCAGATACTTGGCGCCCATATCATGGACCGGGATGATATAAATGTAAGCCAGGTTGACCAGGAGGTAAATGGAGATGAAGACTAGGGCGGCAATGGCCATGGCCCGCGGCAGGTTTTTCTGGGGATTCTTGATTTCTCCGGCCAGGTAGGTGACGTTGATCCAGCCGTCGTAGGCCCAAAAGGCGCCAGCCATGGCCACGATAAAAGCCAGAAAAACCGAAGAGAAACCGCTGCCGGCGGCGATCGTTGACTGGGTGAAATTGCCCAGCTGCCCGTTGCCGAACAGTGAATGCCAGCAGCACGATGGCCAGGATGGCGGCGATCTTCAGGCCGGTGAACAGCACCTGCACGGCGCTGCCCAGGCGCACGCCCAGGTAATTGAGGGTGGTCAGAAAGAGCAGCAGGCCGATGGTGCAGAGCTTCAGGCCGATGAATTTGAAGGGGGTGATGGCGCCCAGCCAGGGGATGTGGATGGCGAAGTTTTCCCAGGCGGGTCCCAGCCGCGGGAACCTGAAAAAATAACCCAGGGAATCGGAGAACACGTAGGCGATGGAGGCGATCGAGCCGGTCTGGATGACGATGAACACGGCCCAGCCGTAGAGGTAACCGACAAAATCGTTGTAGCACTTGTTGAAGTAGACGTACTGGCCGCCCGCCTCGTGGAACATGCCCGCTATTTCGGCGATGCTCAGGGCGCCGAACAGGGTCATGGCGCCGGCCACCACCCAGACCAGCATCAGCAGCATGGGCGAGCCGAGCTGCGAGGCCATCAGCCCCGGTTTCTTGAAGATGCCCGAGCCGATCACCGAGCCGATGGCGAAGGCCACGGCAGCCAGCAGGCCGATTTCCCTGAGCAGTTCCGCCGGTCTCTTTTCTTCCATGCGATTCATCGCTATCAGTTCCTTCTCCGGTTTTTAAAAAAGAACAATTATAGAAACAATTCCCTGAGATTACAATTATTTATTTTTGCCGGTCATTTCGGCGATTAATTCTTCGCTGGTCATGACCCGCGCGTATGTGCCTTTCAAGGCTGCCAGCGCTGCGGCATGGGCCTGCTCGGCCGGGATTTTCTTGCCGTTGAATTCCAGATCGCGCGTGGCGCAGGCGTTGTGGACAACCGTGACAATGAAGCCCAGGTCCGCGGCGGCGCGCGCGGCCGCTTCCAGGCACAGGTGGGTCTGCATGCCGCAGATGACCAGGTTGCGGATGTTCAATTCTTTAAGCACGGCCAGCAGGTTGGTTTCGCGAAAGCTGTTGGCAAAGTGTTTGGTGATGATGGTTTCGTTTGGGTTGGGCCGGACGTTGGGATGGAACGCGTGTTGCGGGTCGCTTTCGCTTTTGCCGGGCGATATATGACGGACGTGGATGACGGGGTAATGGAGGGCGCGGAACGCCTCGAGCACGCTCTTCGCTTTCAGGCTGGCAGCCTCGCTTCCCTGCAGGGGCAGCAGGCCACCAGGGAAATAGAAATTCTGGATATCAACGATCAGCAGCGCCGTGTCTGCTGGCCGCGCGGCCGGGGCCGAAGCGCTGCGGGCCAGCACCAAGAGTGGCGGCAGGGCAAGAAAAACCAGAAATATAATTGCTTTTAGCAGCTGAAAATAACGTCTCATTTCTTACTCCTTAAGACGGACATTTCAGGCTGGGATTGTATTCCAAAATTATCTCAATAACAAACTGGTTAAAAAAATATATAATATGATATGGAGGTAGTGCGATGAGTCAAGAGAGCGGAAATCAGAGTCGTGCCTCCCGGATCCGTGTCAAAATGGGTCTGGGGATTGTCATGGGAATAGCCATAGGAGTTGCCATTGGCACTGCCATGCACCACATCGGAGCCGGCATAGCAATCGGCATCGCGATTGGTGCGGGTATCGGGACTGCGTTGACCGCGTAAGAGAGAAGGGATAAGTAGCACGGCACGAACTGCTTGCACATGTTCGGGAGGGGTGTTTTTCAATAGAAAATATTCGTCATATCCAGATTTGACAAGGGTTTTAAAAGGTTGTATTTTCTGGAATGCAAGCGAAAGTGGTGGAATTGGCAGACACGTCAGATTTAGGTTCTGATACCGCAAGGTGTGGGGGTTCGAGTCCCCCCTTTCGCATGATAAATAAAATAATACAATTTTAGTTATATATCTATTGAATTCCGCATTTTTTTATAATAAAATAATTATATATGACCCGTTATGATTTTATCTTTAACGATTATTTGCGGGAGCGGACAGAGGGTAACCCAGCAGGAAAGAGGAGTGAAAAGGGAGTGACGATGAGCCTTTTTCCCATCTTAAACGCCCAGCAAACGGGAAACCGACAAAGGAGGTCCCGTTAGCCCATGAGGAACTTTCAGGAAGATGTCCGCAAGGCCCGGCGCAAGACGCAGGACAATGCCTTCTGCCGCTTTGACACCGATCCGGCCGAGTTCACCGTCTACGAGCTTTCCGCGCACGGATTTTCCTTTCTCTGCCCCAAGGAGACCTGCTTTTTCAAGAAAGAGGCGATGCTCGAAAAGATTTCCATTTTTAACGCCGAGAAGCTGGAGATTATCCGCGCCTCAGGCCGGGTCATGCACGTGGCCGAGTTCGACTTCCAGAAGATGCGTGTGGGTGTCTTTTACACGAAAAAGACCCTGGACCGCACCATCTCCGGCAAGGTGCGCGTGCCGCGCAAAACGCCCAAGATCCCTTTGAATGCCATCATGAAGGTCAAGGTCAAGGGCGCCGAGCAGGATATCCCGGCCAGGTCATGGATTTCACCGCTTCCACTGCGCGTATCGGATTCAACGGCAAAAGACCCGATGACCTTGAGATCGGCGATGAGATAACTGTAGCCATTCATGCTGAGGATAGTTTGCTTTATGACGGTTTGGGATATGTCTTGCGTAAGAGGGATGAGGGCGCAGAAATCATCATCCAATTTGCAAAATGGATTGACTCTTCACGCGTAGAAACCGAAACCCAGGTGTATCAAAACCGACAAGTGATTTTCAGTGCATTGGATTCTATGCAGAAATACGATCTAGTCAAGGAGGAATATAAAGCGTTGATCAGTGACTGGCGTCTTTATCTGAGCCGGTTAAAGCAGGTTCTGGACAACGAGGAATTAAAAAACACCTATCGCAATGAATCGGATAAAGAATTATTCTTAAAAAGCATAGAGGATAGACTTCTCAAAGTCCTACACGGTTATATTCACCAAATGAACCGAATGGTGGAATCCTTAAGCAAACAAGAAAGCACTATTTATAAAAAATATTACCGAGAAAACTTAAATCCCCTGCTTCGTTCATCCCCCTTGATTTCATCGATTATTGACAAGGACCTGGGCTATGCAGGGGACTTCGAAACGATCAAGTTATTTTTTCAGAATCCCTATTCTGGAGACACGCTTTTCGGTAAATTTGTCAACAAGTATCTGTGCAGTTTGGATGCAGTTACTGCTCATGTGGACCGGATCCGTTACATTTCCGATCAATTGTGTTTTGCATACAAGAACTCTGCCAATGATTTTTCTTTTCTGGCTCTTGGTGCTGGACCGGCGGAAGAAGTGTTGCGTTTTGTTGAAAACAACTCTTTCGAGAAGCCAGTATTTGCAACCTTGATCGATATGGACGCTTACGCACTGGCTGACTTTTCAGACCGCATGCAATATCTTCCCAAGAAGAATTTCACAGTTGATTTGCAGAACCTCAATGTAATTAACTTGATCCGTAATGAACCATCAATCGAGGACCGGAAATACGACCTGAGTTATTGCGCTGGCATGTTCGATTATTTTTCTGACACATTCTGTAAAAGGCTAATCAAATACCTTATCAAATGTACAAAGCCCGACGGTGTAGCGATGTTTACCAACGTGAGCAAAGATAGCATGGCTCGCTACGTCATGGATTACTGCGGCGGTTGGGAGATCATCCACCGCAACAACGCGGAGATTGTAGCGTTGATTCCTCAGGAATATCACTACGAACTGTCCCACGATGAAAAAAAGGCCAATATTTATGCCAAGATCATCGTACCCAAACGAAACGGATGATTAAGTTAGGGCGGCTCCTAAAAAAAATCAATTACCAGATCCCAGTAGAATTCGTCACGTCATACGAATCGAGCCTTCAGGAAATCCGACGTGCCAGGCTGATCCCAATTTTCTTTTTTAGCATCATACTGATTCCGGCAGCGGTCATTTTCGACAACTTGATTTTCCATACGCTCTGGCGTCGACTTTTCACTGTTCGCTTAATTTCCATGGCAATCTGCACAGGGCTTTATTTCTTGACCACCAAAATCCCCCTGAAAAACTATCCCCGAGCCATGTGCCAGGTGCTAAGCGTGGTTGTGGCCACCACCATTGCCTATTTGAGTTACTTAACAGGAGCATTTGAGAGTCCCTATTACGCTGGCCAGATTCTGCTATTCATCAGTATGGCCATGATCATGCCATTGGGAATGGTCGGCTCTCTCTTTGCCGGATTTATGATATTGATCATTCATTATGGTATTAACCTGCTGCCGGCCTTGCTTGCCCATCAGGCAGTAGTTTGGCCATTGGTCTGGAACAGCATCTATTTTTTAACTTTTTCGTTTGGCATGGCCCTCATCGCTTCGCAGATGTTGGAACACAACCGCCGACAGATTTTTATCAAGACCGAAGAAGAAACTATCCGCAACAAGAAGCTGGAGGAATCGCGACGGCAGATTGACGCCCTCTCCAAGACCAAGAACCGCTTCATCTCCAACATCACCCACGAATTGAAGACACCGCTCTCAATTGTGATCGGCAACACCGACATCATCCTCGAACGGGCCGAACTCCTCGACGAGGCGATGACCAACCAGCTGCAGATCGTCCAGCAGGCGGCCTTCCAGCTGGCCACCCATGTCGACCGCATCATCGCCGTCTCCACCGCCGACGACCCGGAGCTGAAGCTGCTGACCGAGAACTACGACTATGGCGGCGTGGTGCGCAACATTTTCAATCTCTTCGAGCCCAAGGCCAGCGACGAGGACATCACCTACACCCTCAACCTGCCCCTGCAGACGCTGGTGGCCAATATCGACGTGGTGCGCATCGAGGAAGTGCTCAACAACCTGATCCAGAACGCCTTCAAATTCTCCTCGGCCGGGGGGAATATCAACGTCACCGTGTCCACGGACGGGCAGTGGATCTACACCGAAGTTTCGGATACCGGCGTGGGCATCCCCGAGAGCCGCCAGGGGGAGATCTTCGAGCGGCTATACCAAGCCGACGAGGTCCTTTCCAAGCGCCACGGCGGCATCGGCCTGGGGCTCTACCTCTGCAAGCGCAACGTCGAACTGCACGGCGGCGCGATCACCGTCCATTCGAGCGCCGGCAAGGGCAGCTCCTTCAAGTATACCCTGCCGCTGCACATCAACCAGACCAGCGAGGTCAAGAACCGGCCCTATGTTGGGACCGAACAGCGCTCCCAGGCCGAGCGCCGCACCGGCATGGACCGCCGCATGGCCGAGCGCCAGAGACGCTTCGAATACCAGCAGACCCTGGGCCTGGACGACCTGGCCAAGATGACCTTTGTCGAAGATATCCACAACTACGAGAACATCAAGCCGGCCGAACCCACCGTGCTCATCGTCGAGGACAATCCGCGCATGATGAAGGTCATCGCCGAGGCGCTGTGCGACGATTACAACCTGATGCTGGCCCTCACCGGCCAGGAGGCGCTGGAGAAGCTGCAGAAATATCCCGGCCGCATCTCGCTCATCCTCTCTGACATCATGATGCCCGGCATGAGCGGCTTCGATTTCTGCAAGACGGTGATGGCCACGCCCGAGTGGAAGAACATCCCGCTGATCTTCGTCACCGCCTTGATGAAGGAGGATGACCAGCTGCGCGGCTTCGCCCTCGGCGCCACCGACTACATCGTCAAGCCCTACAACATCAAGATCCTGCGGGAAAAGGTGGGCCACTGGATTTCCCGGCGCCAGTACGAGTCGCTGCTCCAGGACATGTCCACCTCGCTGGAGACGCGGGTCAAGGAGATCTCGCGCATCAAGGACATCATCCTGCACGAGATCCGCAATCCGCTGCAGCTGATCGGCGGAGCCGACTTCTATTTGCGGCGCATGGGCAACACCCTGTTCAAGGCCTCGGCCGAGGAGGAGCGCAAGTGGAAGAAGAGCCTGAAGATGCTCGGCCAGGGGATCGAGTCGATCAAGTCGGTGCTGGAGACCTCCCAGAGCCTGGAAGAGTTGGGGCTCTCCTCCAAGAAACCGGAGCCGGTCTCGACGCTTTTCGACGAGGCCCTCGCCCAGTGCCAGCACCTGCTCAAGGGCATCGACCTGCACAAGGATCTGCGGGTGATGGCCCACAAGACGGTCCTCTGCAACAAGAAGATGCTTTCCCAGGTGTTCGTCAACCTCATCCGCAATGCCGCCGAAGCCATCCGCGAGAAAGTTCCCGCTGAGGCGGGGGTGATCCGCATCGCCTCGATCAAGCAGGATGAGGAGACGCTGCTGCTGCGCGTCGAAGACAACGGCATCGGCATCGCGCCGGAGGCCAAGGAACAGCTGTTCCGTTTCCGCTTCACCACCAAGAAAGACGGCATGGGTGTGGGGCTGCACCTTTCCAAGATCGTCCTCAAGATGCATGAGGGCAACATCGACGTCGAGTCGGAGCCGGGAAAAGGCACGGCCTTCATCATCACCCTGCCCGTGCAGAATACCTGAGCACCAGGGCCATGGAACCCAGGCGCTGGTTGAAATCCGTTGCCATTCCGGCGCTGGGGGTTCTTCTTTTCTGGTCCTGCATGGTGCGGACCGCGCCGACACCGCCCGACCTGTTGCGCCAGAAGATCAGCAAACTGGCCCTGCATCTGGCCGGCATCCCTTACCGCAGCGGCGGCAACGATATCGAAGGCTTCGACTGCAGCGGGTTTGTCGCCTATGTCTACGACTGTTTCGGCGTGAAGCTGCCGCGCAGCGCCAAAGAACAGGCCAAGCTGAAATGCTTGGTGTCGCTGACCAAGGCCCGGCCGGCCGATATTCTGGCCTTCCGCATTCAGCGCGGCTGGCACACGGCCATTTTCCTGGGCGAAAACCGCTTCGCCCATGCGCCAACGGAAAACAGCACTGTACGTTTGGAAACCCTCAACGGATTCTGGCTGCACCGTCTGCGCAAGGTCATCGACGTGCTCGGCCACTGAAAAATGAAGGAGATCGTGCTGCACGTCGACGGAATCAGCAAAAGTTTTCTCCAACCCGACCGCCAGCGGCTGGTCATCTTGCAGGGCCTATTTCTGCAGGTGGCCCGCGGCAGCATCGTGGCCATCAGCGGCGCCTCCGGCTCGGGCAAGAGCACTCTGTTGCACCTGGTGGGTTCCTGGACCGGCCCGATACGGGCCGCATCCTGTTTGAGGGCCAGGATATCTTCCAGCTCAGCGGTAAAAAACTCTCCTTGTTTCGCAACCAGACGCTGGGCTTCGTCTTCCAGTTCCATTACCTTATGCCCGAGTTGAGCGTGCTGGAAAACGTGGCCGCGCCTTATCTGATGCGGCGCTTCCGCACGGCCGATGCCCTGGTTGCGGCCGCGGAACTGCTGGCTGCCGTGGGACTGGCCGAGAAGCACGCTTGCATGCCGCACCAGCTTTCCGGCGGAGAGAAGCAGCGGGCGGCCATCGCCCGCAGCCTGATCAACGGTCCGCGCCTGCTGCTGGCCGATGAGCCCACGGGCAACCTGGACTGGAAAACGGGCGAAGCGGTTTTCAACCTGTTCAAATCCCTGATCCGTGAGCGCGGGTTGACCGCGCTGATCGCCACCCACAACCCCCAGCTGGCTGCCCTCAGCGACGAGCGTTTCCTGCTGGCCAACGGCAGCCTGCAGCGGTTGTGATATAATAAAATGGAAACTGAGCAGCAATCGTTCGGCGGCTCAAGAGGAGGTAGGGATGCCCGAAGTGCTGGCGGTGATTCTGGGCGGCGGGCGGGGCGCGCGGCTCTTTCCCCTGACCAGATACCGGGCCAAACCCGCGGTGCCCATCGGCGGCAAGTTCCGCCTGATCGACATCCCCATCTCCAACTGCCTGCACTGGGACATCAAGAAGATCATGGTGCTGACCCAGTTCAACACCGCTTCCCTGCACCGGCACATCACGCAAACCTACCGCTTCGACAGCTTTTCCGAGGGTTTCCTGCAGATCCTGGCCGCCCAGCAGACCATCGGAGAACTCCGACTGGTACCAGGGCACGGCCGACGCCGTGCGCAAGAACATCCAGCTACATCAAGAACCAGCGGGTCGGATTATGTGGTCATTCTCTCCGGCGACCAGCTCTACCGCATCAACCTGCGTGAGTTCCTGCAGCGCCACCGGGAACGGAAAGCCGACATCTCCATCGCCGTCAAGCCGATCACGCGCGCCCGCACCCACGAATTCGGCATCATGCAGATCGACGACCAACAGCAGATCACCCGTTTCGTGGAGAAACCGGCCGGCAAGGACGCTGCTGGCCGAGCTGTTTACCCCGGATGAATACCTGGGTTTGAAAGACGAGGGGTTGAACTATATCGCCTCCATGGGCATCTACATTTTCAACACCGACGTGCTGATCGAGGTGCTGGAAAACAACAGTCAAGGAGGACTTCGGACGCCAAATCATCCCGGACGCCATCGGCAGCCACCGGGTCTTCGCTTACGTGTTCAACGATTACTGGGAGGACATCGGCACGATCAGGGCCTTTTTCGAGGCCAACCTCGATTTCGCCAACCCCATGCCGCATTTCAATTTTTACGACGAGGAGGCGCCCATCTACACGCGCAAGCGCTTTCTGCCCGGTTCCAAGATCGAAAACTGCGACGTCCACTATTCGCTGATTTCGGACGGTTCGATCATCGAAGGCGGCAAGCTGGCCAATACGGTCATCGGCATGCGTTCGGTCATCCGCGCCAACTCTTACCTGGAGCGGGTGGTGATGATGGGTGCCGATTTCTACGAGATGGAGGAAGAGATGCAGGAGAACGTCCGCCATGGCCGGCCTCCGGTCGGGGTGGGGTACAACGCCATCATCAAGAACGCCATTCTGGATAAAAATGTTCGCCTGGGCGAAAACGTGCGCATCGTCAACGAGCAAGGATTGCAGGACTTTACGGCTGAGCGCTATCAGATCGTCGACGGGATCGTGGTCATCCCCAAGGACATGGAGATCCCCGACGGTTTTGTCATCTGATCCCTGAATCGCCCGTTGGCCAACGAACTTCAATGAGGAGGAACGATGTTAAGACGATTCGCCGTTTTCGTGCTGGTTTTCTTTTCGTTCCTGCTGATTGCCAAGGAGAGATTGACGCTGGACCAGGCGCTCTATAACCGGGGCGAAGCGCTGACCCTGCCGCTGCCCTCCATTTCCGGCTGGGCCGACGACAGCCACTATATCCAGATCCGGGGCGGCCAGCTCTTTCGGGTCGAGGCGCGCAGCGGCCAAGCGACGCTGGTTCTCGACACGGCGCAATACCCGGCCCTGGGCCAGGCCGACCTCGATTTGCTGGCCGCCGAAGACTACACCCCGGACTGGAACCGCTTCGTTTTCCTCAAGGACGGCGATCTGCACCTGTTCCTGCGACCACTCAAGCGGTTGCAGAGGATCAGCGAGACCGCGGGCGAGGAGAAAAATCCGTGCTTCTCTCCGGACGGTACCCGGCTGGCCTACACCCTGAGCGGCAATCTCTATGTCTATGACATGGAGCAGCAGAAGAGCACGCCGCTGACCGAGGACGGCAGCGAGGAGATTCTCAACGGCTACGCGTCCTGGGTCTATTACGAGGAAGTTCTGGGACGGTCCAGCCACTACCGGTCGTTCTGGTGGAGCCCCGACAGCCGTAAGATCGCTTTCCTGCGTTTCGACCAAACGGCGGTTCCCGTTTTTCCCATTTTCAATGCCGAAGGGATTTACGGCACGCTGGAGAAGCAGCGTTATCCAAAACCCGGCTTTCCCAATCCCCGGGTCAAGCTGGGCATCGTGGACCTGGCCAGCCGCAAGCTGGAGTGGATCGTGCCGAATGGAAAAGAAGACGATTACCTGACCTTTCCCGTCTGGAACCAGAGCCTCCGATCGCCTTTACTTCCAGTGGCTGAACCGCAACCAAAACCAGATGAAAATCCTGCGCTACGACCTGGCCGGCCGGACGCTGCAAACGGTCTATGAAGAGCAGCAGGCATGCTGGATCGATTTTTTCGAGAACAACGATTTCCTGCTGCTGGCCGACGAGAGCTTGCTGCTGCGCAGCTCCAAGGACGGCTGGTTTCACATCTATCGCATTGCCAATGGCCGCCAGGAGCAGCTGACCTCCGGTCCCTGGTCGGTCAAGAGCGTCGAGGTTGCGGATCGCCAGAAGGACCTGATCCTGTTCAGCGCCGCCAAGGAAGATTCCACGGAAACCGATTTTTACCGCACCTCCTTCAAGGGCGGCACTCCCCGCCGGCTCAGCACCGAGCCGGGCACCCACAGCGTCACGGTGTCGCCGCGCGGTTCTTATTTCATCGACCGCCATTCGAATCTGCAAACCCCCGAGCGCCTGGAGTTGTTCGACCTGGGCGGTCGACTGACGCGCATTCTGGGCGAAAGCCGCTCCGCGGCTCTGGATAAATACGGTCTGGCAAAAGTCGAGCTGTTCCGCATCCCCACCGAGGACGGGTACAAACTGCCCGCGCTCTGGTATCTGCCCGCTGAACTCGACCGCAGCAAGAAGTACCCGGTGATCATGTTCGAATACGGCGGTCCCGGTTCGCAGGATGTAGCGAACCGTTTTGCCGGGGATATCCGGAAGCATTTCCTGGCCCAGGAGGGGATCATTTCCCTGGCTGTCGACCACCGCGGTTCCAGCCATTTCGGCAAGCAGGGAATGGAGCGGATGTACCGCAACCTGGGCAAGTGGGAGATGAACGACTACATCCAGGCGGTCAAGTACCTGCGCACGCTCCCCTTTGTCGACCCGGAGCGCATCGGCATCACGGGCGGCAGCTACGGCGGCTACGTGACGGCCCTGGCCTTGACCTGCGCCTCGGACTATTTCAAATACGGCATCGCCGAATCGTCGGTCATCGACTGGGCGCTCTACGATTCTGTTTACACCGAGCGCTACATGGGCCTGCCAGCGGAGAACCCCGAGGGCTACCAGAGCAGTTCCGTGCTGAACTACATCGACAAGTACCGGGGCGGGCTGCGCATCACCCACGGCTCCCTGGACGACAACGTGCACATGCAGAACACCATCCAGTTCATCAGCCGGGTGCTCGACGCCGGCAAGACGGTGGAACTGATGATCTATCCGGGCGATCGCCACGGCTTACGCGGCGCCCACCGGCAGGAGGACCAGAAGTCCAATCTCAATTTCTGGTTCCGCAGTTTTTACGGCAAGAAGATCGCCGAGTAACGGGAGCAAGGAGAGGCAACCATGGAACTGGACATCTTCCTAAAAATCATCCTGGCCGCGCTGCTGGGAGGCATCATCGGTCTGGAGCGCGAACTTTCGCACAAGGAAGCCGGGCTGCGCACCAACATCCTGATCGCCATGGGCAGCGCCCTAATCACCATTCTCTCCTTCAAGTTCGCCGAGGTGGGCAAGGGCGGCGATCCCGGCCGATTGGCCGCGCAGATTGTCACCGGCATCGGCTTTCTCGGAGCCGGCGCCATTATCCAGGCCCGGCTGGCCGTTCACGGCCTGACCACGGCGGCCACCATCTGGACCGTGTCGGCCATTGGCATGACGGTCGGCTACGGCCTCTACACGCTCGGCCTGTTCATGACCCTGCTGGTGGTTGTTGTGCTGACCGCGTTCAAGTATTTCGCTCTGGCCCTGGAAAGGCAGCGCAAAACTTATACCTACCTGGTCAGCACCGAAGACCGAGCCGCCATCCTCTTCGAAATCCGCTCCATTTTGACCGAGCTGAACGTCAAATCCCTGAGCTCCAGGCTGAGTAAAAACAGGGACGGTTACGAATTCGAGATCACCTTCAGCACCTCGGAGAACAAAAACCAGGAGTTCGTGGGGAAAGTGATGCCTTTGCAGGGTGTCCGCGAGATTGTCAGCGAAAGCTTCTTATAAAAAAAGGTCGCTCCGGACCGAAATCAGAACCGAGGCAGCACAGGCCTGGAAACGTAAACCACCATGTCACGGAGGTATACGTCAGCCTGTTCGCCTGGATTGAGCAGTTTCAGGCGCAGCCGGTGCGAACCGTCGCTGAGCCCGTAATTCCAGAACAGGGTCGGCCGGCGGCTGAGAAAAGCGGTGGGAAGGGAAATTGGTTCTGGCGGGCCATCGTCAATGCTCATCTCCACCTGCAGCACGTGGTCGCGTTGATCCAGGCTGCGGGTTTCTCCGTTGATGGCGAAACCGCAGCCGCTGAACTCCAGCACGGATTCGGCCGGCAGGCGCTCGCCAAGTTGCCTGCGCTCTTCAGGGAAATGGCCGGCAAAACCCTGTTCCAGAGGCAGGGCCGGAGCCTGCTGCAGGCGGATGCGCACGCGATTGCCTTGAATCTGGCCGTTGTTTCGTTGGACCATAGCCAGGGCGTGCTTCAGGGAAAGGGAATAGGCGTCATTCAGGCAGAGCGGCGTGCCGGAAAAGGGGAGGGATTCGACTGCGCTTAACCCCTGCTTCCAGAAAGCGGGAATGGCCGAATAGCCGAGCAGAGTTCCCAGGATGCCGCCCGCGGTGGCGGCATTGCAGTCGGCATCGTCGCCACAGCGGGCGCTGATAGACAGGGTTTTACCGTAGTCGCAATTGCCGTAGAGCAGGCCCAGCAGCACCCAGGCGACATTGATCTTGGCGTCAATGTCAAAGGGGTGAAAGACACCCTCCGGGCAGCCGAGATCCTCGCCCCATTTGCGCTGCACCTTGAACCAAGTCTGCTTCCAGTCAGACGGATTCTCTTTATGCCAGCGCAGCACGTCGGCAATGAGCCGGCCGACTCCGCTTTCAACAGGTATGACTCTGGCCGCTTGCACAGCGATATGGCGGATATCGTTTCTGACAAAGGCCAGCGAGTACATGGCTGCCACGTACACGCCGCTGTACCAGCCGTCGCCATAGTTCATAATGTGACCAATTCGGTCACATATTTGCGCCGAACTCCGCACCATGCCCGGACACATCAAGCCGGCGAAATCCGCTTCGATCTGAAAGTCGATATCGTCGGCATGGGGATTGTTCAACCAGTGCCCCGAGGCAGGCGGCATCATTCCTTTGAGGATGTTGTAGCGGGCAGCCTGGTTGGCGTGCCAGAGGGGGTAAGGCGAGCGGGCAAATGCTTTTGCAAATAAAGAAGCCGGAGCATCCAGTCCCTCTTTTTCCATGGTGGCCACGAAGGTCAGGTTCATGTAGATGTCGTCGTAGAGCCCGGGCGATTTTTCAAAACTCTTTTGCAAAAGTCCCTTGGTCCAGGGCAAGGGCACATAATCTTGCACGATGGATCCCTGGAACAGGAATTCAACGGGTCCGCCAAAAGTGCAGCCTATGGTTTTGCCTGCCCAGCCGCCCTTGATCTTGTCCTGCAACGTCTCTTTGCTGAGCTCGACATATTCCGGGTTTACCCGCCTGATCTGCTGAATGATCAATGCGGTTATGGAAAAAATCAGAATGCCCAAAAATAAAACAACGCCCCATTTCTTCATTCTGCCTCCCGGTTATGGCATGCTGCCCGCCGGACTCATCTTATTGGAAATGGTGCGCTTGATCAAGATGCCCGGAACAGCGGATTGAACCTTTGTGATGCCTGTGTTATGAATGAGATTAGCGACAATGGGCATGCGAGTCTTTGAATTGCTTCTGGCCAGCGCCAATCCCAATAAAGTTCTGGAAATCGAGCAAATCCTGGCTGAAGCGCTGCCGCAAATCATGCTCTGTTCACTCTTGGAAAAAGGAATTCAGGAGAAGGCGCCCGAGCACGGCTCCACTTTCTTGGAAATCGCCCGCGAGAAAGCGCTGTTTTACAGCCGCCTGACTCCCCTCTACACGCTGGCCGAGGATTCGGGCCTGGAAGTGGCTGCCCTGGGCAACCGGCCGGGGATCCATTCTGCCCGCTACGCCGGGGAGGGGGCCAGCGACGAGGAGCGCATCGCCAAGCTGCTGACCGAGATGCGCAACATCAATGAGCGCCGCGCCCGGTTCGTGGCCGCGTTCTGCCTGGCTCTGAACGGCAAGCTCGTGCAGCAGTTCCAGGGCGAGGCGCAGGGCGAGATCCTGGAGCGGCCCAGGGGCAAAAACGGCTTTGGCTATGACCCAGTTTTCTATTATCTGCCGCTGAGAAAAACTTTTGCCGAGATGGCTCCAGAACAAAAAAACCGCGTCTCCCACCGCGCCCAGGCTTTATCCCAGGTCAAGAAATTTCTCAGCTTCTATCCTATTTAATAAAGTTCAAAATCAAATGAGTCGGTTAAAAATGGATGCGGATGCCGGCCTGCAGGCTGACGCCGCTGAAGTCGATTTTCGCTTCACCCAAATCCATAATTTCTGGTATACCTCCTGTTCCTGAAAAGTTTGCGAGGTATTTTTTATAGCTATAAATCCTAGAACCTATAAGAGAATGCATAAGATGAAGCTCACCTGATCCGGTATAGGTATAGCCCGTGCTATCTGCATACACATCTTCACCTTTAAAACCACCATTGAAACGGGCATACCTTCCTTGGGCTTCGATGAAGATGGCCAACTTGGGAGACATGTTGTATTCAATACCCAGATTCCCCACTGCGCCCAGACCGATTCTATGGTCACTATAGGTGTGCTCTGACCAAAAGGGAGACATCCCATCGGTTTCCACACGCTCAAATTCGTGAAATTGGGCAGTCGGATAGAATTCCCCGCCGACACCAGCAGTGAAATTGAATCTTCTGCCTAAGGGCGTGGTATAAAACATGGCCAGCCGTATCGGCAATGCCCACAACTGTGGATTCGAAGTAATTTTATTTACTGTACCGGATTGGGAAAAAGTCGCCTGAGAAGTCCTGGAACTCCTCAGATACCCGGAGCCGATGCTCACACCCAGGTGCCGGTTGAATTGAAGGATCAGGTCAACGCCTAAATCAAAACCATAATGGAGCGCTTTGTAGCCCCCGGTTTGCGTCCAGCCGTTACCGGCATTATAATAATCATCTCTCCAGGCATCGAAAATCCCCTGACTGCCGGGGTTCACATCTCCTGCTTGCAGATAGTTCAATCCGCCTCTCACCTTTAAACTGAAGCTCACTTCCGCCAGTGTCAGACTCGGTATTAAACAAAATGCAAATACAAACACAATCGGGAAAAAATGTTTTTTGCTCATAACCGATCACCTCTCCAAGACTATTCCCTTAATATCTCCATTTATATATATAGTATTATTTTTTTTTCTGTCAACGTTTTTATCTTTTTTTGCCACATCTTCCAATGGCCGCCATTTAAAAAACGTGGCGATTGTACTATCATTATGGCCTGAGGAGGCTTCATGCGGCTCAAGAAACTCATTCGCGACGTTCCCGATTTTCCCAAACAAGGCATCGTTTTCAAGGATATCACCACCCTGCTTTCTGACGGCAAGGCGCTGCGCCGGGCGGTCAGCCTGATGGCCAAGCCGTACCGCAAGATGCAAGTGGACAAGGTGGTGGCCATCGAAGCGCGCGGCTTCATCTTCGGCGCGCTGCTGGCTTTCAAGCTCGGCTGCGGCCTGGTGCCGGCCCGCAAAAAGGGCAAGCTCCCCTTTCGCACGATTACGGAAGAGTATGCCCTGGAATACGGGACCAGCACCCTGGAGCTCCACAGCGATGCCATCGCGGCGGGCGAGAAAGTGATCATCGTCGATGACCTGCTGGCCACGGGCGGCACGGCGCTGGCCGCGGCGCGGCTGGTGGAGCGGCTGGGCGGGGAGGTGCTGGGCATCGAATTCCTGATCGAGCTCGAATTCCTGAAAGGACGGCAGAAGCTCCTGACCTACCCGGTGCGCAGCATCATCCGGTTCTAGGCGTCATGCGCATCGTCTGGATACTGTCGGCCATCATCCAACAGTTTCTGCTGATGCAGCCCATCCAGAATTCGCTGCAGCAGGGCCGCTGGGAGCAGTGGCGCGCGATCTGCCAGGAGAAAGTGGCGGTGAACCTGGAGGATCCCCTGGCCAGCAAGGGCTATTTTGATCGCGACCAGTTCGTCTTCGAGTTTTCCAAGAAATTTTCGCGCCTGCGCCTGGAGAATGATGCGTTGCGGCCGGGTTTGGAATGGGCCTCGCTGCAGGTGGAGGAGAACATCGCGGTGCAGTCGCTCAACCTGATCCTGATCGACCGCTTTTCCGGCCGGCGCATCCCCTACAAGCTGATTTTCTTTTTGAGAAAGCAGAAAGAATGGAAACTTTACTACCTGCGCGGCTTAAACCTCTGACCCTGCTGATCCTGGCCGGGCTCTGGCTGGCGGCCGGCCTGGGATTTCACTTTTTTTATCCCGGCAGTCTCACGCCAGCCGACATCGAGAAACAGGTCAACAAGAATATCGTCCGCATCGAAGCGGAGCTGCGGCTGCAGGTGCAGCGGCTGGAACAGCGTTCCGAGGCGCTGCTGGCACGTTTCCGCGCCGGGAACCTGAACGAGTCCGAACTGGAGCCCCAGGAGGCGCTGATCGAGGAAAAGGAGGGTGTGGTCGCTTCCACCATCGGAGAAATTTACTATTTCCGCCTTGACCCGCTGCCCCAGGGAGAGTGGCGGTTGCTGCAAAAGGGGCAGGATATTTTTTTCCTGCGCCTGGTGCAGCCCCACAGCTACTACGTCCGCTTTTTCATGAACGCCGGCTCCAATTTCATCCTCAGCGGTCTGCGCTTCCCCTTCGCCATCCGGGAATTGAAGCTGACCGGCCAGCCGCTGGCCGTTGCCCCCGATGAATTCTATTTTCAGCAGGACCGCCAGCAGTTCGTGCGGACCGGCTGCTGCGCAATTCCCAAGGGCAACTGGTTCTCAACCTGGTGTTTTCGGCAGCCGACATTGCTCTCCGCTATCGTAAAATCAAGAGCCTGCTGGAGCTGGCCTGGCTGGGACTTCTGGCTGCGGCGCTGTTTTTCCTTGGCCGCGGCCGCTCAACGTTTCGCACTCTCCTGCTCCGCTTTCTGGCGCTGCTGCTGCTCTTTGTCGGACTGCACCAGGTGATCGCGCTCCATACCGTCCCCAACCTTTTTTTACCGTTCTGGCAGCCGCCGGTTGTCCCCATTTTTCAGTTGCTCAACACCCTCGTTTTCCTGCTGCTGGCAGGATACGGGTGGCGGACATACCTGGGCCGGAGCAAACCGGTTTTCAGCATTTTGCTGTTCGACGCGCTGGCCCCGGTCGCGCTAATCATGATGCGGACCGTGCTGCAGGGCATCCATTTTTCCTTTTCCGGATTTACCCTGGATGCCAGTTACCTGGCTTTGATCCTGGTGCTGCTGCTGCTGCACTTGTTGCCGCTGGCCGCTGCCGCCCTGGGCGCGAACACCGGCAAACCGGTGCCGGCCTGGCTGCTGGCAGCGCAACCGCTGATGTGGGCGGTTTATCTGGTGCGGGGGGGGCCCAACGCCTTCAATTTTCTTTTGCTCATGGTGGCCCTGGCAGCCCTGTTTCTGATCCGTCGGCCCGCCTGGCGGCAACTGGCACTCGTTGTGCTCCTGGCCGTCTCGTTAACCGAACTGACCGACTTCTATACCCGCAAGGAGAAGCGGGAGTTTGTCGAGACCAACCTGCGGACGATTTTTTCCAGCCAGAATCCCTATGCCAAGCTGGTGGCCCGCGAAATCGTCTACGGTTTCAATTCCCGGCAGAAGCCGTTCGCGGAATTTTTCAAGAAAGAGGCGGGCGCCGAGCTGAAAAGCATCTGGGAAAACAGCCTGGCAGCCAAGGAGATGATTGCCTCCGGTATCTACGTCATCAACAAGGACGACGAGATCGTCAACTCCACCAATTACCGGCTCCCTTACATCAAGGTGCAGCGGGAAAATATTTTCCCTTTCTGGCATGTGGAGGAGGTGCGGGCCCAGCTCTTCGGCCGGACCTTCGACCTGGCCGTGGCGGCGATCAACGTGTTCGAAAACACCGAATATATCGGCTACATCATGGTGCAGGTGAAGAATGCGCCCGAGCTGATCCTCAGGAACGAAGACCAGACTTCGCTGTTCACCATCAACCCCAAAATCCGCAGCGAGGGGTTCGGCTACATCCGCATCGCTGAAGACGGCCGGGTCATGGACAATCCGGCCAACGTCAACCTGGAAAACATCGCGGCGCTGTCTGTGCCCAGCGACCGCTGGCTGCGCTTCCGTTCCATGGGCGTGAGCTACAGCGGCTATCCCTTCCGCGACAACGAGAACACCGTGGTCATCTTTTTCCCGGACAGCAGCGTGTTCCAGACCGTCTCGGAGTTTGTCCGGCACCTGACCTTTCTTCTGTTGCTGCTGCTCCTGGCCCGCAGCGGCCAAATGAAAAAAATCGACTGGCGGGCCTATTTCAATTCGTTTTCCATGAAGGTCTTCCTCATCCTGGTCCTGATCGCCCTGCTCACCGCCGCTCTCTTTTCCCTCTTTTCCTTGAATTTCCATTTCCCGGCCCTGGAGAGGCAGTTCAACCAGGCCATTTACGAAAAAGGGCGCATGGCCCGCAACGTGATAAACAACCTGGTGCCGGAGGGGGCGGAACTCTCCTGGAACCAGGTTTTCCTGCTGTCCGATATTCTCGGCAACGATGTCAGCGTCTACGATGCCCGCGGCAACGCCGGCCTGCTCTTCGCCTCCAACACCGGCCGGCAGACTGCAGGGCCGCATCCCAATCTATCTGCGCACCTCCGTTGGCAAGGACCTGGAACGGGAAAACCCCTTCGTGCTGGAGAAGAAGGGCCAGAGCCTGGCGCTCTATTTTCTGGCTCCGCTCTACCTGCAGGTTCCGCCCGCCTATATTTTCGCCATCGAATTCTCCTCCAACGCCGCCGACCTGGCCCGGGCCCGCGACGACTACATCGATTTCATCACCACCCTCTTTTTCATCCTTATTGCCTTCGGCCTGGCCGCTGCCATTTTTTCCCGCAACCGCATCCTGGCGCCCATTCACCAGCTGAACCAGGGGATGCGCGAAGTGGAAAAAGGGAACCTGCAGCCGCTGTCGGCCGTTCCCTCGGAAATCGAGCTGCGCAGCCTCTACCTGGGCTTCAACGCCATGATCGAGGGTATCCGGGAACAGCGCGAGAACATTTCCGAACTGGCGCGGATGAAGACGATGATCCAGCTGGGGCGGCGCGTGGCCCACGAGGTCAAGAACCCGCTCACGCCCATTAAGCTCTCGGCCGAACAGATCCAGCGCTCGCTGGACGACAAGAGCAAGAACTACGAGGAGACGGTGCGCCGCGCCGTGCGTTTCATTATCGAGGAAACGGAGCACCTGAGGAAAGTGTCTTACGGATTCCTGGACCTTTCCAAACTGGACGAGCTTCATGCCGAAGCGGTCGACCTGGCCGATTTGGTGCGCCAGGAGGTCGAGGTCATGGGCTCCCTGTTTCCGCGGATGCGTTTCGATCTGGAACTGCCGGTACACCCGCTCTCGGCGGTGATCGATCGCCTCAAGATCAAGCAGGCGCTGCGCAATCTCTTGAACAACGCGGTCGAGGCCCTGGCCGGCTTCAACGGAGCCGGACGGCAGGCATGGACCCGCGCGTAGCCGTGGAATTGCAAGAGCGCGGCGAGGAGGCCGAGCTGACGGTCAGCGACAACGGCGGCGGCATGCGCGAAAAAGAGCTCGACCGGGTGCTCAGCGATACCTATTCGAGCAAAGAACTGGGAACCGGCCTGGGCTTGATCATCGTGCGCCGGATCATGGAGCTGCACCGGGGCAGCATGGAGATTGTTTCCGGCCCGGACCGCGGCACCCGCGTGCGCCTCCGTTTTCACACCCATGTTTGAGAAACCGAGTCCCCTGAGACCCGGCGACGCGGTGGGCATCTTTCTGCCTGCCTCGCCGGTCAAAGAACCTTTCCGCAGCCAGGGTCTGCAGGCACTCCAACGCCTGGGCTTCCGGCCCGTGGAAATCGGAAATGTGTTCGAAAAAAACGATTTCTTGGCCCGGCGCCCGGAAAACGCTTTTGAAGACCTGCTGCGGTTTTTACGCGACCCGGAAATCAAGGCCCTCTGGGCCGGCCGGGGCGGGTACGGCTCCAACCACCTTTACCCGTTCTTGAGTAGGCTGCAGGGTCTGGCGGCCAAACCGCTCATCGCCTCTTCCGACGTCAGCTACCTGCTCTGGTTCATGCTGGAGCGCCTGCATTTGGTGGTCTTCTACGGGCCGATGGTCTACGGAGCACTGGCCGAGGGAAGTTTTGACGACCAGCAAACGCTGGCCGTTCTCTGCCAGCCGCAACCGCCGCCGCCGATTCCGGGCAGAGGTTTTGCGTCCGGGACGGGCGCGGGGCATTGTCACCGGCGGCTGCCTGGCCAATTTCGCTTCGCTGCTCGGCACGCCCCATCAACTGCCGGTGCGAACCGGATTCTGCTGCTCGAAGATGTCAACGAGCGGCCCTTCCGGCTCGACCGCATGATGTGGCAGATGCGAGCAAGCGGGCGCGCTGCGGGCGCGTGCGGGCGCTGGTTCTGGGCGAATTCCCGGGTTGTTTCAACGATGAAAACGAAAAAAGCCATTTTCTGGCGCGGTTGCAGACCTACACCGAGCCTCTAAAAATACCGGTTTTGTACGACCTGCCCTTGGGTCATGCCCCACGCTGCCAGACCCTGCCCCTGGGTGTGCGCGGCCGCGTCGACACGTCCGCGTTTGCCGGCTTGATCGCTGGAAGAAAGCGGCGTCAAGGCATGAGAAACATTTTCCTCTGCGGCATCGCCGGCTCGGGCATGAGCGCGCTGGCCGGGCTCTTCAAGTCGGCGGGGCACGAGGTCAGCGGCTCGGATGTCGAACTTCTATCCGCCGGTGGGCGGAGATCCTCGCCGGCCTGGGCGTGACGCTCTTTCGCGGGTATTCGGAAAAGAACATTCCGGCGGACGTCGAACTCTGCGTGATCGGCAACGTCATCTGCCGAGGCAATCCCGAAGCCGAAACCATCCTCAACCAAGGGCTGGAATACTGCTCCATGGCCGAGGCCCTCTACCGCTTCTTCATTGCCGGCCACACCTCGATTGTGGTCGCGGGCAGCCACGGCAAGACCACCATCGCCTCCTTCGCCGCCCACCTGCTGCAGCGGGCGGAACTGCAGCCCGGCTTTTTCATCGGCGGCAAGCCCCTGAATTTCGCCGCCAACCAGCAGCCGGCAGCCGGTTCCTATTTCATCAGCGAAGGCGATGAATACGATACCGCCTTTTTCGACCGCTCGCCCAAATTTTTGAAGTACCGGCCGCGCCTGCTGATTCTGTCCGCCCTGGAACACGACCACCTGGATCTCTATCCCGAGGAAAGGCAATACCTGAAAGTGTTCCGCGACTTGGTGGACCTGGTGCCGGCCAACGGACTGATCATCCTCAACCGCGATTTTCCGTTGGGCCTGAAAGCGGTGGAGCGGTCGCTGGCCCCGGTGCTGACCTACGGCGAGGGAGAGGCTGCGCTCCGCGTCTCAGCGGTGCAGCGGGAGAACGACGGTTATGCCTTCACCTTGCAGCGCGACGGCCGACCGTTCCATTTCCGCACTCATCTGCCCGGACGCTACCAGATTCTGAACCTGTGCGCGGGCATAGCGCTGGGCTTGCACCTGGGGATTACGGAAACCCGGATCGCTGAGGCGGTGGAAAGTTTCCGCGGCGTGGAACGCCGCCTGGCCCTCATTCAGCGCGCCGGCCGGACCGTCTTTATCGAGGATTTCGCCCATCATCCCACCGCCATCGCCTGGACGCTGGAAAGTCTGCGCGAATTCTATCCCGGCCAGAGGCTGCTGGCCGTGTGGGAGCCGCGTTCCTGGAGCCTGCGCCGCAATTTTTTCCAGTCTCGGCTTCCCGCCAGTTTCGCCGCCGCCGATGAGGTGGCCATCATGGATGTGTTTGAAAAGGAGAAAATTCCGCCGGGCGAGAGGCTGGACGTGGCGGCGCTGCGGACGGAACTGAAAACGCGGGGCAAGGAGGTGTCGTTCTTTGCCGACTACGACGCGCTGAAGCAATTCTTGGCCGGCCTGGATCTTTGCCAGCCCCGGGTGGTGGCCCTGCTCTCCAACGGCAGTTTCGGCGGCATCCCCCAGTTTGTGCGCACCCTTTCCTGATTGCCCCCAATTCTGGTAAAATCAGCTTTTCACGGAGGTTCCATGAAGAAGATTTTTTTCATTCTCGCTGTCTTGACATTGCTCTCACTGACGTCGGTCGCCGTGCAGGAGGCGCGCTTCCTGCGTTTCCCGGACATCCACGGGAATACGATCGTCTTTACCTATGAGAACGACCTCTGGCTGATTGAGGCGGGCGGCGGCCCGGCCCGGCGCATCACCAGCTTTCCCGGTGCGGAATATGCCGCCAAGTTCTCGCCGGACGGCCGCTGGATCGCCTTCACCGGCACCTACGACGGCCCGACCCAGGTCTACCTGATCCCGGCCGAGGGCGGCGAACCCAAACGGTTGACCTATCATCCCGGCGACGCCCAGACTCTGGCCTGGACACCCGACGGGGAAAAGATCGTCTTTCGCTCTTTTTTCGAAAATTTCATCCAGCGCGATCCCAACCTCTATTTCGTGAGCCGCAGCGGCGGCGTCCCTGAGCGGCTGCCTCTGGACCGCGGCGTGCTCTGCAGTTTTTCGGCTGACGGCAAAAAGATGCTCTACTGCCGCAAGGGGAGGGAGGAGTACCAGTGGAAGCGCTACCAGGGCGGCCAGTACCAGGACATCTGGCTTTACGATTTCGCCAGCGGCCGCTTCACCCCGGTTTCCGATTACGTGGGCAAGAACAGCTACCCGATGTGGATCGGGGGCCAGATGGCCTTTGTCTGCGACCGGGACAACGGCATCGCCAACCTCTACCTCGAGGATCTGGACACCAAGAAGATGGAACCGCTGACTCGCTTCAATGATTTCGACGTGATGATGCCGAGACTCGGACGGCAGATCCATCGTCTTCATGCAGGACGGTTACCTGCACCTGCTGGACGTGGCCAGCCGCCAGGAAAAAGCTCAGCGTCTTCGTGCAGTCCGACCGCTGGCAGCTGCGGCCGCGGGTGATCAATCCCAGAGAATACGTGCACCAGGCGAGCGTGGCCAACGATGGCCAGAGACTGGCGGTCGAGGCCCGCGGCGACCTGTTTCTGGTGCCGGCAGAAAAAGGCCAGACCCGCAACCTGAGCAACAGCCCCGGCACCCGGGAGATGCATCCCCAGCTTTCCCCCGACGGCAAGTGGCTGGCGTTCTTCTCCGACAAGAGCGGCGAATATCAGCTCTATATCCAGAAGAGCGAGGGCGGGCAGTGGCAACCCCTGACCCGCACGCTGGACCGCTTCGTCTATCAAGCTGCTCTGGTCGCCGGACGGGAAAAAGATTCTGTTCGGCAACAAGGATTTGGCGCTGTTCTACGTTGACGTGGCGAGCCAGAAGCTGGTCAAGATCGACGAGTCCAACCGCCTGAAGAACGACGAGTTTTACTGGGAGATCAGCGACTACGACTGGTCGCCGGACAGCCGCTGGATCTGCTACACCCAGGTGCAGCCCAACCGCAACAGCCAGGTTTTCATCTACAGCCTGGAACAGAACCGGCACTTCGCGGCGAGCGGCGATTTCTTCGACAATCTCAATCCCGCCTTTGACGCGAACGGAAGCTACCTCTATTACCTTTCCAGCCGCAACTTCAGCGTGCAGATGGATTTCTACGAGGACAACCACATCATCGATGCGCCCCAGCAGGTGATGCTGGTTCAACTCCGCGCCGGCGAAAAGCCGCCCTTTGCCGAGGAAGAGGAAAGCAAGACCGAGGAGAAGAAGGGCGGCAGCGAGCCGCTGGTCATCCAGACCGACGGCCTGGCCGGCCGCACCTTCCCGCTGCCCGTGACTCCCGGAAACTATTTTTACCTGAAGGCCGGAAAGGGCAAGGTGCTCTGGTGCTCGGTGCCCAAATTTACCGAAAGGAATTACGATGAGATATTCAAGCCCGCTAGCCAGACCAAGTGGGATCTGCATATCTTCGACGTGCGGGAGAAGAAAGAGGTGGTGCTGAACGAGCCGATCGCCGCTTACTCTCTCTCGACCAACGGCGAGCAGTCTGTTGCTGCGCAAGGACAGCGATTTCTTCCTGACCACCGTTGCCAAGGCGTTCGAGAGCAAGAGCCCAGGCCGGAAAGTGAACCTCTCCGGCATGGCCTACGAAATCGATTACGGCCAGGAGTGGCAGCAGATCTTCAACGACACCTGGCGCTGGTACCGCGATTTCTACTATGATCCCGACATGAAGGGCCTGGACTGGAAGGGTATCGGCGAGACCTACCGCAAGATGCTGCCGCAACCTCTCCTCGCGCGATGAGCTGAACTGGCTGCTGTCGCAGATGGTGGGCGAGCTCTCCACCAGCCACGAATACATCGGCGGCGGCGACATGGGGCCGGCCGCGCTTCCCGCCTCTTCCATTTACACGGGACGGCTGGGTGCCGACCTGGCTGCCGATGCCCAGGCCGGGCATTACCGCTTCCAGAAGATATACGGTCCGACCGAATACAACCTCGACGTTCACGGCCCGTTGGCGCGGCCGGACATCGACCTGCGCGAAGGCGATTTCCTGCTGGCCATCAACGGCCGCGAGCTCAAGGTCGGAGACGATTACTTCCAATAGCTGCAGGTCATGCCGGGCCAGAAGGTGAAGATCACCGTGAACCGGGTTCCCAGCCTGGCGGGCGCCAAAACCTATGAGATCGAGCCGCTGCGCAACGATCGCGCACCTGCGCTACACTGCGCTGGCTGACCGACAACATCCACAAGGTGCTGCAAGCCAGCGGCGGCCGGGTGGGTTACATGCACATCAATGCCATGGGTGGGGGCGGCATCGCCGAGTTCGACAAGTTCTGGCGGGCCTTCCGCTACCAGGAGGGCCTGATCATCGACGTGCGCCGCAACTCCGGCGGCTGGACCGAGTATTTCCTGATCGACAAACTGGAGCGCCAGCAGGTGGCTTACAACGAGCTGGAGACATGGCGCCGTTCCGCTATCCGGGCAGCGCCGGCAACGGCAATGCTACGTGCGTGATCAGCAACGAGGACAACGGCTCGGACGGCGAGGCCTTCATCGAGCATTTCCAGGCGCGGCAGCTGGGCCCGGTGGTCGGCGTACCCTCCTGGGGCGGCCTGGTCGGCATCCTCAACGCCCAGCTGACCATTGACAACGGCAGCGTCAACCAGCCCAACAACGCCTTCTACGGCGACAGGGCGACTGGTGGGTGGAAAACCAGGGCGCCATCCCGGACATCCTCCTCGACAACGATCCGGCCTCGGTCATGGCCGGGAGCGATCCGCAGCTGGAAAAAGCCATCGAGGTGGTGCTGGAGATGATCAAGAAGAATCCGCCGCAGTTCCCGGCCCGGCCTCCCTATCCCAAGAAATAGCCGGGGCATGCGTTTTCAGGCGGTGCTGTTCGACCTGGACGGCACCCTGATCGATTCCATCGGCGACATCGCCGCCTGCATGAACCGCCTGTTGGCGGAAGAGGGAGTTCCCGGCCACAGCGTCGAGGAATACAAGAACCTGGTCGGCGAAGGGATCACCCGCCTGGTGGAGAAAGCGCTGCCGCCCGGCACTCCTGATCCCCGGCAGATCCCCGAACTGGTGCAGCGCTACCACCGGGAGTACGAGCGGCATTTTACCGACACCAGCCGTCCCTATGAGGGCGTTCCCGAGCTGCTCGATGTGTTGAGCCAGAAACATGTACCGCTGGCCATTCTCTCCAACAAGTCGGAGGAGCTGACCCGCATTATGGTGGAACGGTTTTTATGGCGCTGGCGCTTTGCCCAGGTTCTGGGAGAAATGGAGGAACGGCCCAGGAAACCGCACCCGGCAGCAGCCCTGGAAATTGCCCGCCGCATGGGATTGGCTCCGGAAGTTTTCGTCTACCTGGGAGATTCGTCCGTGGACATGCACACCGCTCAAGCGGCAGGCATGCATCCGGTTGGCGCGCTCTGGGGGTTTCGCAGCAGCCGGGAACTCGCGGCTGCGGGAGCCGCTGCCTTGATCCGCAAGCCGGCAGAACTGCTCGACTTTTTCCCCTAGGGTGGGCAGCGGGTCAGGCTTCGGCCTTGGGAATGACCAGCCAGAGCACCAAGTAGATGAGGATGCCCGGAAAAGCCACGCTGAGGATGGAAATCAGCACATAGGCGACCCGCACCAGGGTCGGGTCGACATCGAAATACTCTCCCAGGCCGCCGCAGATGCCGGCGATCATGCGGTTTTTACGTGAACGCCTCAGTGTTTTCATCTCAACGCTCCCGTCGGTTCATGTCCTGCATTTAAGCCATCTATTAAACGCAAGCGCGGCCCCTGCGGTTCCCTCAGGGCTGGCAGCGTTTGCGGAATTCGCAGAAACGGCACAGGACACCTTCTTTTTTGTAAAAGACGCCCTTGCCGATGTTCTCGGCCACATGCACGACCACGTCCAGCATGCGCTCGACCTCGTCGGCCGCAGGAGCGTGAAGCGCAGGCTCTGATGCCGGATGTTCTCGGCGTTCCGGGCATAGAGAATTTCGAATTTCAGCGTCGAGTTGACGGAGCCGTAGGTGCGGTCGAAAAGGAATTTGTAGATCAGCATCTGCAACGAGCTGCGGGCCTTCTGGTCGGACCATTTGTTGGAAGCGGTCTTGAAGTCGGTGATGCAGAAATCCTCTTCCACTAAGTCGATGATCCCTTTGAGCAGGATGCCGCTGTCGCCGATTTCCACCAGCAGTTCCTTTTCGCAGAAAAGCGGGCGGGTTGCGGGCCCGATCTCAGTCAAAAAATAGGCGAGGGAAGGCCTGCCCTCGCTCGCAGGTGGGGCCGGGCGGCACGCTCCAGGAAACGTTCTCCGACTCCTTCAAGGTTGCAAAAACGTCGTTGAAAATAGCGAAAACCTCCGCGCGTTCCACAGCGAGATTCTGGATGCGCTTGCCGAAATAGTGCTCGAGAGCGGAGTGGAAGGCCTGACCGAGCAGGATCTTGTCGTTGAGCAGCGGTGGAATTTCCTCCACATAGGCGAAGCAGTACTTGCGGGGACAATCGATGTAGGAACGAACCTGGTTATGGGAGATGTAGCCGCGGGGCAGAGGCATTGAAATTACATCTTGATGCCCGCTTTCCGGTATCTCCGAGATGAGCCGCGATTTGTAACGCGCCCCGGCGTTGCGGTGAATCGTGCCCTTGCGGATGGTGCTGTCGATCACGGCGATGGCCTGGGGCAGCAGCTTCTGGACCTCTTCCTTGTTGCCGGCTTCTATTTTTTTGCGCAGCAGTTTGATCTTATTTCTCATTTTGGACCGGTTCATGCGGTTGACCAGCCTCAATTTTTCATCGCGTCTGGTTTTTTTGATTGCCGATTGGTGAGTGGCCATTCATCCTCCAGAAGAACGCATATGATATATGAAAAACGGCTGGCTGTCAATCCCAGCAGCCGGAGCGCAGCTCCTCCAGGTCCAGGGTGAGGAAGCGCAGGCCGAATCTTTTGGCCCGGCGGATGAGTCCCTCCCTCAGGGCCAGTAGGCTCGGGAAATTCTTTTCCGACGTTTCGATGCGCACGCCGCCTTCCATGTGCCGCACCCGCAACGGAAAGATGCCCTGGCGCGACAGGTACGCTTCGAGTTGGCCAATGGTATCCATCTGCCGGCGCTGCAACCGATGGCCGTAGGGAAAACGGGTGGCCAGGCAGGTGGAACTGGTCAGGAAATATTCGTCCATCCCTTTTTTACGGAGCTGCTGGACAATCTCTTCAGAACTGATGGAGGCTTCCTGCAGCGGCGAGCGGATGTTCAGCTGAGCCAGGGCCCTGCGGCCGGGCCGGTGTTCGGAGAGGTCCGAGTTCGTCGAACCATCCACGATCCAGGGGACGTTGAATTTTTTCGCTTCCGCGCGCAGCGCCCGGAACATTTTCATTTTGCAGTAGTAGCAACGCAGGCGGGGATTGGCGGAAAGTCTCTTATCTTCCAGATAGTCAAGATATATTTTTTTAATTTGTATGCCCAGATTTTTTTTCAAGTAAGCGACTCGATGCAGGCTGCCACTGGAAATGAACGAGGTGTGCACGAAATAGGGAAAAACATTTGCTTTGCCCAGGGTTTCCAGCGCGGTTTTAAGCAGATAAAAGGAGTCCTTCCCACCTGAAAATGCGACCAAAACCTTTCCGTATGCCCTTAACCGTTCTTGCAACAACTTTTTTTTACTTGCAAATCCTTTTTTCTTCATTAAGGCTATTTTACAGCGATTTTATCGGTTTTCCTAGGGAATGTCCTGTTTTTTTTAAAAAAAAAGCGATATGTCATAAAAAAAGGACATTTTTCCCCTTATTTGTTGGCAAAGAATATGCTTCCTTTTTAATATGGAAGAAGTAAAATATCCCTTTTCCAGGGAAAGGAGAATTTAAAAATGAAAAGATTCGCTTTGTTTATTTTAATGACACTCTTCTTGGGCTTGGGGCTGTTTGCCGATCCATTGATCATTTACGGCCACATCACCATGACCGATCCGGAAGTGAAGATATCCCGGCCCGATGGCCAGGAAGTTCGCAATGCCATGCTCAACATGCCGATCCTGCTTGGAGACAACATTATCACGCCGGCCAGCGGCCGCTGCGAGATCCAGTTCGACAACGGCACCATTTTCCGGCTTGACAAGAACAGCGAATTGAAAATCGGCACCGTTCTTTCCAAGAGCATGACCAGCAATTGGAAGGTGACCACGCTGAACCTGCTCAAGGGCCAGCTCTATGGCATCATCAATACCTACAACCGCGAGATGTTCCAGGTGACCACGCCCAATGCTGCGGTCAAGATGGACGCGGGTTCCAAGAACGTGGTGGCTTACAGCGAGACGGCGGGCAGCAGGATCGATGTGATTTCGGGCAAGGTTTACGCTCTGTACGGAGCCAAAGAAGATGCGTTGAAAGAGGAGAAGATCGGTCGGGATAAGAGCGTGCGTATTGGCCCGGACAGCAAGTTGCTCAATGACTCGACAAAGGACGCCGATTTCATTTTTTGGAACGAGGGCATCAACCGCAATTTCGACGAGGCGCATCCCTCCAGCGTTCTGCCCAAGCCGATTTACCGTTACCCGGCCAGCGTGATTTACTGGGCGGAGAAGTGGTCCAGCCGTTACGGCGAATGGGTCTGGGATTCCATTTTGGGTTATATCTGGCGGCCCTATGCGGATACCTTCATAACCAACCGGCCCTTCTTCAACGCCAATTACGTGACCATCGGCGGCAAGCTGTTCATGGTTCCTCAGGAAGCCTGGGGCTGGGCGCCCGCTTACCTGGGTACGTGGCACTGGACGGCCAAGAGCGGCTGGGTCTGGATCCCCGGTGATGCGTTCGGCTTGTCTGGCGATAATTTCGGTGAATACGGAATGATCGATGCTGAAAGCTGGATGGATTATTCGTTCAGATACTGGGGTTTCAACAACCTCTACGAGTGGCTGGTACTGTATTATGACTGGTATTATGGATATCACACATTCAATTTTAATCGCAACGCAGCGATTCCAGGTCCTCCCCACGGGGGCCCTGCTGAAAGTAAACTCATGGGAGAAATTCCCATCAAAGGGTACGGCGGGAGTGGTTTTACTGCTGGTATTAAACTGAAAGAGCTGCCCGAGCCTGTCCGTTCGATTATAAAGCAACTGGATCGCCTGTCACCTGAAAAGCGCGCCGAACTGATGCCCCAACCGCCGAACAAATTTTTCAGCGGCCCCATGATCAAGGGTGGCGAGGCGTTGACGCCGCCCAAGCCGCTCCGCCAGGAAACCATCCGCTCCGGCGAGCAGGCCCAGCGCCAACCCTATTATCCCAGCATGCGGCCGGATACCAAGCCCATCGCCGGTATCCCTGCCAGGCCTGTGGTTGGGACCCCGCATGTCGGTTTCCGCAACTGGAACCCGGATGTGCGCGTCGCCCGGCAACTGGGCATTGACTTCCGTTACCTTTCCGGACGCAACGAGTTCGCTTTCCCGAGGCTGGGAGTAACGTCGAGCACAATCTCTTCGTTTCAGCGCCAGACATTGAATGCCAGCGTCCACGGTTTCAATAATGGGGGCGGCGGATTCGCCGGAGGTTTTTTTAGGAGGGATGATTCGTCAGGCAGCCAGTCCTCTGCGACGAGCAGCGGCACTCACCGCAGCTCGAGTTCAAGCAGCAGCAGCGGAGGCAGCGAAAAAATTAAGAATTAGAAGCAAATAAATTTTGATTTTTTTAATTAATTATTAATCTCATCTATTGCCTCACCTCCTCTCTAAAATAATCTTATTCTTATGCCTATTTTTAATGAAACTCCGCTGTAATCCAAAATTGCTTTTCTTATATCGTTTATAAAATAAATGCTTGCATCTGGTATTTTTTCCCAAATTTGTAAATCTGCAACTCGACCACCAAAATGTAGATCCTCCCTTGTGTAATAATAAAGAATCCCTTTTTCTTCATCATGATCACCATAATCAGTGTCCGTTTTCCTAATTCCTTTTAAACCTCTTATTTTTACAAGCCTTCCTTGAAATTCCATTACCAAGGCCACGTTTTTAATAATGGTGTATTCCAGAAGAGCCGAACCTTGAAATCCAATCGAGAATTTTTTCTCGGCATCCATAGATATCGAGCTCCATCCTGTGCCTCCCAATGGAAATGTAATATCGGTTTTTGAAAAGCGTGAAATTTTACCTGAATAAAAGCCAATACCTCCCCCGAATAAAATGTTTATTTTTGAAATCAAAGGAATTGTGTAATACACATTCAATCTTATGGGCATGGCAACTTTTATATCTGGGTTAAAAGTATATACAAGTATCTGCGGCCCCGCACCCCCTGTCATTGTATAAGTGAGAGAGGCTCTCGTTGCTTCTATGAAAAGGGCCTGATGTGGAAATCCCCAGACTGATTTTGGGGGAAATATCCATTCTGAATTCCGCTTCCCAATTGCTGGTCCTGCCATTGAGCTTTGTTATCTCTCCTTCCACAAGGTTTGGATTATTCTTTCTCAAAAATTCAAATGTAGCGTTATTATTAAAAGATTCTAAGCATTTATTGACATCTCCAATTGTTATGGAATCTACTCCACCCGTTACCTTTATGCTGAATTTCGGTTTGAAACTTTTTTTTTCTTCCGCTTGGGCAATACTGGATAACGATATGAAAAAGAAAAATAGAATAAGACAACTCACCTTCCTGTGTTGCATAAACTTGCCCACCTCTTTTAATTACCTTTCCAAAATCTCCGATTATTATGTAATATTAAATTAATACTCTGTCAACTTTTTTATGTATCAATTTTCATTTTTTCATCACTTTTACGGATTTTTTTATCTTACGATTAAATAATGATATTCCGAATTATATTCGTTTAAATGAAAGCGCGGTATGCGCGAACGATATCCTGGAAAACAGAATCTAATTCGCCGTTGCCGTCAATGAGACGGATGTTGACGCCTGAAAGCTTCAGGAAATTTTCGCGGACTTTCTTGAGGAATGCTTCCTTTTCAAACAGCTTGGCTTTTGTCTGGCGGCTCTGGCGGATGCGTTTCAGAGCAGTTTTCACTTCCACGTCTATGACGAAAACGATGTCGGCTTCGGGCGCGAAAGCCCGGTTGGCCGCCAGGATCTCTTCCATGTCCAGGCCGCGCGCGCCCTGGTAACAGGCATTGGAATAAAAATAGCGGTCGAGCACTACGATCTTGCCTGCCTGCAGAGCGGGGCGGATGTTTTGCTCCACGTCCCAGCGCCGGTCCGCGATAAACAACTCCAGTTCCTGTAGCGGCGGCAAATGGGAGCGGGTACGGGCCAGGCTGCGGATGCGCTCGCCGGTCGGCCCGTCTGAGGGTTCGCGCAGCCAGACGTTGGCCTGGCCGTTGTCGCTCAGGGAGCCGCAGAAGAGGCGCGACAGGCAGGTCTTGCCCGAGCCGTCAATGCCTTCGAAAACGATGAGCCGCGGCAACATGCTAAATCCCGAAACTGGTGCCCAGGGCCAAGGCTGTGCGGATCAGGTCGTTGTCTGGACGGATGCGCCGGGGAGAAGCCAGCGCCTCGTCCAGGGACACCGTCTGGATCTCGGCCCCGCGCACCCCCACCAGCGTGCCGAAGGTTCCGGCCACCGCCGCCTCCACCGCGTGAAAGCCGAAGCGCGTGGCCAGGATGCGGTCAAACGGGGTGGGGCTGCCGCCGCGCTGCACATGGCCGAGAATGGTGTAGCGGGTTTCGATGCCGGTCAGGTCCTCGATCTGGTTGCCGACCAGCTGGCGGAATTCCGCCCAGGCGCAGCGGCTCGTCGGCGCTGGCCACTTTTCTGGACGACCACCAGTTGGCCGCCCTCGGGCTGGGCGCCCTCGGCGACCACCACCAGGGAAAAGCGTTTCCCTTCTTTGAGCCGGCCGCGGATCTTGGCGCACGATCTTTTCCATGCGGAAGGGAAGTTCCGGGACCAGGATGACGTCGCCGCCTCCGGCCATGCCGGCGTGCAGGGCGATCCAGCCGGCGTAGCGGCCCATCACCTCGATGACCATGATGCGGTGGTGCGCTTCGGCGGTGGAATGGAGCTTGTCGATGGCCGAGGTGGCCACGGTCAGGGCCGTGTCGAAGCCGAAGGTGACGTCGGTGCCGCCGAGGTCGTTGTCGATGGTTTTGGGCACGCCGACCACCGCCAGGCCGTAGCGTCCGGTGCAGGTCGCGGGCGATGGTCTGCGTGCCGTCGCCGCCCACGGTGATCAGGCCGTCGAGGCGGCTCTGGGCGATGGTGTCCATGGCCTGCTCGGAAACGTCGCGGAACACCGTCTGGCCGCCCCGGCGGCCCACCGGGTACTGGAAGGGGTTGTCGCGGTTGGAGGTGCCCAGGATCGTGCCGCCGCGCGGCAGGATGCCCGACACGTCGGCCAACTCCATTTTTTTGATGTTGCCCTGGATCAGGCCGGCAAACCCGTCGTAGATGCCGTAAACCTCCAGGTCGTGCGGCGGCTGGCCGTGTTGACCACGGCGCGGATCACTGCATTCAGGCCGGGGCAATCGCCGCCTCCGGTCAGAATCCCCAGGCTGCGAATCTTTTTCATCGGGGCTCTCCGCCAACAGATTGCTGCGGGCGGCAGCGGCGCATGGCCTCCGCTTCCAGCTCATCGAGCCGTTTTTTCAGCTCCTGCTGCCACTCGGCCACGGAGAGTTTTTTCAGTTGGGCCGGCGGGTTGCCCGTTTCCAGCGGCCGGCCGCAGAGGAAATGGATGCGGCCGAAGGGCAGGGGGACCAGGAAGCGGTCCCAGCTCTTTTCCAGGACCTTGACCCGGCTAGCTGCTCCAGCTGATGGGAATGACGCAGGCGCCGGTCTTGGCGGCCAGCAGCACCGTTCCTTCCTTGATCTGGCGGGCCGGGCCCTTGGGACCGTCGGCGGTGATCAGCACCGGGGTCTTTTCCTGCTTCACGCTGCGGCGAGTTCCAGGAAAGCCCGGGCGCCGCCGCTGGAGGAAGAGCCGCGCACGGGCCGCATGCCGAAGGCCCGGGCCACGCGGCTCACCAGTTCGCCGTCCTCGGAAAGCGAGATCAGCGGCCGCGCGCCGCAGTTCCGGAAATGGTGGATGACATACAAAATATGGCGGTGCCAGAAATAATAGATCAGGGGCACGCTCCGCGCCTGCAGGTCGGCGACGGCTTCCTGCCCGGAACAGCTGACGCGCGAGCTGCGCACGACAGCCGTGATCAGGAGTTTTCCAGCCGGCCTGCCAGGAAGAGCTTAATCCTGCGCCGCAAGGCCATATTCCTTGATTTTTTCCAGCAGCGTTTTGTGGCTGATGCTCCAGCAACCGGGCCGCCTCGCGTCCGGTTGCCGGCGGTTTCCTGCAGCGTCCGCTCGATCTTGAGCTTCTCGCTGATCTGCCGCGCCCGGGCCGACACCTCTTTGAGCGTGCCGTTGAGATTCAATTGCTCACTGAGGGTGAAGGGCTTTTCCGGAAGGATGATGTCGCTGTCGGAGATATCCTTGGCCGGGCAGATGATCGCCGCGCGCTCGATGGTGTTTTGCAGCTCGCGGACATTGCCCGGCCAGTGGTAGCGGCAGCAGCTTCTCCTTGGCCCGGTCGCCGAGCGTCAGCCCGCCCTTTTTCATTTCCTGGGCGAACTTCTGGCAGAAATAATCGGCCAGCAGCAGGAGGTCTTCCTCGCGCTCGCGCAGCGGGGGCAGGTAGATGGGGAAGACGGTGATGCGGAAATAGAGGTCCTGGCGGAAGCGGTTCTCGGCCATGGCGTTTTCCAGGTTCTGGTTGGTGGCGAAGATGAAGCGGATATCCAGATCGATCTCCTTGCCGCTGCCCAGGCGGCGTGATCGTCTTTTCCTCCAGCACGCGCAGGATCTTGCCCTGCAGGCCCACGGGGAAATCGCCGATCTCGTCGAAGAAGAAGGTGCCGCCCTGGGCGAGTTCCAGCTTGCCGATCTGGCGCAGGTGGGCGCCGGTATAGGAGCCTTTCTCGTGGCCGAAGAGCTCGTTTTCCAGGAGGTTGTCGGGGATCGAGGCCGAGTTGATGGTGATGAAACGGCTTGTGTCGGCGCGGGCTCAGGGCGTGAATGGCGCGGGCGAACAGCTCCTTGCCGGTGCCGCTTTCGCCGCGCAGCAGCACCGAGGTGCCGGTGGCGGCCACCGGCTGCAGCTTTTCGGCGTCCTGCAGGACTCGCGGCTGCTGCCGATGATCACCGATTTTTCCATCTCGGCGGTGCAGCACTTCCTTGAGCACCAGGTTCTCGCGCAGAGCTGGGTCGGCGACTCGAGGGCCTTGTCGATCATCAGCAGCAGGTAGTCGGGATCGACCGGCTTGGCGATGAAATCAAAGGCGCCCTCCTTGATGGCCTCCACCGCTTTTTCGATGGAGCCGAAGGCGGTCAGGATGATGAAGGGGATGTTCAGGGGCTTGATGCGCTTGTAAAAGCTCAGCCCGTCCATGTCCGGGAGCTGCAGGTCGGAGACGACTGCCGAAAAGGTCTCTTTCTTCAGAATCAGCAGGGCGGTGGCCACGTCGCGGGTGGTCTTGACATCATAACCCTTCGCGCCGATGGTCTCGCGGAGCATCTCCAGCATGGAAGGGTTGTCTTCGACCAGCAAAACCTTTCTCATGCTCCCATTATTGAATAGCCCGGACCGTTTGTCAATCGCGGCCGCTGCGCCGACCGTCGGTGTCCGCGCGGATCAGCCGCGCAGGGAATCGACGGCGCTGCGGATGGCGCGGATGTGCTCGGGCGTGGTGCCGCAGCAGCCGCCGATCACGGCCACGCCCAGGGCCACCAGCTCCCGGGCCTTGGTGGCCATGAAGTCCGGCGTTTCCGGATAGACCGCCTGGCCCTGGCGGATCTCCGGGATGCCGGCATTGGCCTGGATGAGCACGGGCAGGCGGCTGTGTTTTTTGAATTCGGCGGCCACGGCCACCATGTTCTCCATGCCGTTGCCGCAGTTGGAACCGACCAGGTCGGCGCCGGCAGCGGCCAGCTCGTCGGCCGCCTGCTTGACCGAAACGCCCATCAGCGTGAAGAAGCCCCGGGGCGTGCGGTCGAAGGTCATGGTGGCCATGACCGGATGGTGCGGCGCCAGCCGGCGTGCCGCACGCAGCGCGGCCAGGGCCTCCTGGATGTCGCTCATGGTTTCGATGCAGAGCAGGTCGGGAGCGGCTGCGAGCAGGGCGGCGACCTGCCGCTCGTAACTTGCCTCCAGTTCCTCGTATTCCACGTCGCCGTAGGGTTTGAGCAGCTTGCCGCTGGGACCGATGGACGCGGACACGTAGGCCTGGCCAGCGGCTGCGTTTCGGGCAATCTCCACGGCCCGGCGGTTGATCTCTTCGGTCCGGCAGGCCAGGCCGTAATTGGCCAGTTTCAGGGGGGAGGCGCCGAAGGTGTTGGTCTGGATGATTTCGGCGCCCGCTTCCCGGTAGAGGCGGGTGATCTCGGCCACTGCCTGCGGCTGCTCGAGATTGAAGGCTTCCGGGCATTGACCCGGCGGCAGGCCGCCGCGCATGAGCATGGTGCCCATGGCGCCGTCCGCCACCAGCACGCCCCTCTTGGCCAGCTGGCCGAGAAACGGTTCCACGTCAGGCTCCGGCGGCCAGTTGCCGCACTTTTTCCACGGCGTTGGCCGCGTCGTAGCCGAAGGCGTCGGCGCCGATGTCGGCGGCGAACGCGGCGGAGACCGGGGCCCCGCCGATGATGGTTTTGACGCGTGGCCGCAATCTCTTTTCGCCCAGCAGGTCGATGACTTTTCTCATACCGCTCATGGTGGTGGTCAGCAGGGCCGACATGCCGATCACCGTTGCCTTCTCCTGTTCGGCCGTCTCCACGAACCGTTCCGGCGCCACGTCGTTGCCCAGGTCGATCACCTCGAACCCGGCGCCGCGCAGCATGATGCCCACCAGGTTCTTGCCGATGTCGTGCAGGTCGCCCTGCACCGTTCCCAGCACCACCTTGCCCTGCGAGGGCGGCGGGTCCTTGAGGAAATAGGGTTTGAGCTCGTCAGTGCCGCTGTGCATGGCGCGCGCGGCCAGTAGCACCTCAGGCAGGAAAATCTCGCGCGCCTTGAACTGCTCGCCGATCACGGCCATGCCCCGGAGCAAACCCTGCTCCAGAATCTGTCGGGCCGGGATATTCTGGGCCAGCGCCTGGCGCGTCAGGGCCGCCACCTGCTCGCGGTCGCCCTGCTGCAGCTGGCGGGCGATATCGGTCAGAATCTCCATGGTTTCCTCCTGAGTTTTTTTGGGCTTAATCCGGCAGCTGCGGCAGCGTGTCCAGGCCGTAACGGCGTGCCTCGGCGGCCATCAAATTCTGCAGCTGGCGGCGTATGCCGGCGGGCAGAGAGGATGGCCGACACGTGGCTACGAGGCGTTCGACCTCCCGCTTGGCCCTGGCCAGCAACGAGAGTCCGCCTTCCTCGAGCCAGCGGGCGCGGTTGGCCCGGTCGATCACCGCACCGGGCAGGTAGTGCTCCGTCTTCAGATAGCGCCGGGTATGCGTCGGCGATCAGCAGATGTTTTTCGCGCAGCAGTTCTTCGAATAGGGGCAAGGAGGGGAAATCCTCCTTGGGCGTGATGCCTTTGAGCATGTGCAGGGTCATGCCGCAGATTTCGTTGTCCAGGAGCAATTTTTCCAGGCTCAGGCAGCTCTCGAAGTCCAGCATGCCCGGCCCGGAGATGTTGTTGATGCCCGCCAGGGCGGCCAGGGTGGCGCCCATGGCCGATTCCAGCCCGGCCTGGGCGTCGAGCTCCTTGGCGTCGCTCAGCGAGATATAGGCCTGGGTGGGCAGGCCGAGGTGCTTGCCGATCTCGCTGTAGGCGCAGTCGAGCATCTGGGTGCTCGATGTCGCCCATGGGCGTGGTCTCGTAGCGCACGTCGAAAACCGCCGGCGAGCCGCCGTATAGGATGGGCGCGCCCGGATGAGCCAGCTGGCTGATGACGATGCCGCTCAGCGTTTCGGCCGTGTGCTGGATCAGGGTGCCGACCAGGGTCACCGGCGCCACGAAGCCAGAAAGGGGCATGGCGATGAACTCGACCGGGATGCCGTAGCGGCCGCAGTCGATCACGTTCTGCGAGGTCACGTCGCTCCATTTCAGCGGCGACGTGGGGCAGCAGGAAAAAACGGTCAAGGGCTTTTCTTTCAGCGCGGCCTCCGAGCCGCGCACGGCCAGCTGCAGGTCTTTCATCAGCGCGAACGATTCGATGGTGAAGGTGCCGGTGACCACCGGCTTGTCGCAGAAGAGCAGGCTGAGGTAGAGCCGGTAGCTGTCGGAAATCGGCTCCGGCACGTCGGCCGGGATCAGCGCCGTGCTCTGCGAGGCGATATGGGGCAGCCGCGACACTAGCTTGGCGTAACGCACGTAGTCGGCGGTGTTCGGCCGGCGCTGGCTGCGGGTTTCCGCGTCGAGCAGGTAGAGGGCGGCTGAGCCCGGCGTGAAATAGACGTTGGCGCCGGAAAAGTCGTGGGTCAGGGCGCCGTTGACGTCGAAGAGTTTGAACGAGTGGGGTGAGCTGGCCAGCGCCCGGTCGATGATTCTCTTGTTCATGCAGACCCGGTTCTTTTTCAGGTCCACGTCGGCGCCGTGGTCGCCCAGCAGGGCGAGGATTTCGCCGTTATGAATTTCTATGCCCAGGCGGCAGAGGATAGCGCGCGCCTCCAGCAAAATGATTTCGATCAACTCTTTCTCGAGAAAACGGATGGCTGGCCTCATGTTTTGACTCCTGTTGCAGCCTGCATTCTAAAAATTTGGCTCCTCTTTGTCAAGGAAAGAATCGTTCGGCCAGCGCCTGCAAACAGCCTGAATCCGGCAAGAGGCCGGGGGTTTCGCGCAGGAAGCCGGAGAGCTTGGCCAAATCGGTTAGGGGCCTGAAAAACGCCAGTTCCAACAGAGCGGCCAACGCTGCCGCGAGCAAAGCGCCAGCGAGCACGGGAACAGCAGAAGATCCGGAAAGGAATTGCAGGGGCAGCAAGAGCAGCAGAAAAAGAGCGGTACCAATCGCCAGTTCACCGAGCCGCAGGAGCAGCGCCTGCCGGCGCAGAAAGTTTGGCCGCCGGGCATACAGGGCCACCTGCTTGCAGGCAGCATCATGCGGATTCTCTTTTCCTGAAAGGAGGGCGGCGGCGCAGAGCACCGCAGCCAGGCCGGTGAAAACTGCGGATTTTTTCCCCGAACAACTGGCCAGTTCACCGCGGTCGACTGCCCGCAAAGCCCGGCGGATGGATTTCTGGAAATAGGGCAGGGCATGGCCAGCAATTCTTCTTGGGACCTTTGCCAAACTGAAACGGGCGAGGGGAGCAGCGGGCAGGCGGCCGCTCTGTAAAAGTTCGCCTGCAGCCAGTAGATGGGCGACACGAAAGCGGAGCAGAATGAAGCGATCACATAAAAAGAAGGCCATCAACCAGAGCCCCGCGCTGAGCAGCAGGCCGAGGTCAAGCGCCAGGGTGGAACCGGCCATGCGGGCGATGAACAGCAGCAGGCCGAAATTCAGAATCACCAGCAGGCCTGTTAGAGTGCAGATCGCGACCTGAAGAAAGACAAAGGGGAGGGTCCGGGAAACAACAAGCAGGGCAGCGACCAGGTCGAGTTTCAGCAAGTTCATTTCTAAATTATAACCAATATGGTTACAAATAGTTCACTCATCATCTGATCTCAGATTGAATCCACCTGTGAGTGGGGACTCCAGCCTGAAAAAAGAACAGTAGCATCGGCCGTCCGATAAGTCAACCCGAACCCGCTGATTTAGAAAAGTGCGGTCGCAAAGCGGGGCATTCTCTTGACAGTTGCCGGTTTTTCATGTATATGTTTTAACCGCGGAGAAGAACAATGAAAGAACACAAAGGCAAACTGATTTCCAAGGGCTTCAAATACGCCATCGTGGTATCCCGCTTCAACCAGTTTATCACCGACAAGCTGCTGGAGGGCGCTCTCGATGCCCTGATGCGCCATGGCGCCCAGGAGCAGGAGATCGATATCGTGCGCGTGCCCGGTGCCTTTGAAATTCCCATGGTGGCCAAGCGCCTGGTTCTCTGCAAACGCTATCAGGCGGTCGTCTGTCTGGCGGCCATCATCCGCGGCGAAACTCCCCACTTTGACTACCTGGCCGCCGAGGTGACCAAGGGCATCGCCCAGTTGAACCTGGAGCTCAAAGTGCCGGTCACCTACGGTATCATCACCGCCGACAACACCGACCAGGCCATCGAACGCGCCGGTAACAAGATGGGAAACAAGGGCTTTCAGGCAGCCTTGTCAGCCGTGGAGCTGCTCAACCTGTTTGCCGATGCCAAGATTTGATGTTCCGGGTCAAACACTGCCGTGAGATTCTTCTGAAGGTACTCTATCAGATCGATGTGCTGAAGGCGGATGAGGGAGAGTATGAGCAATTCCTGGACGACTATTTCAACGCCTTTCGCCGGGTCAATAAAGACGAGGAACAGTTTATCCGCCGCCTGCTACGGCACATCGCCCAGAAAAGGGCCGACATCGACCGCCTGATCAGCAAGAATCTGATTGGCTGGAAGCTGCGGCGCCTCAATCCCATCGACCGCAACTTGCTGCGCATGGGCATCGCCGAAGCCCATTTCAACGACCAGAAGGCGATCGTCATCGACGACACCATCCGCCTGGCCAAGAAATACAGCGAGGGCGACGCCTACAAGTTCATCAACGCGATTCTGGACAAGGTGCTGCCCTGATGCGCCGGCTGAAGATAGATTTAATTGATCGGCAAGGAAGCGGGGAGGAAGCCCATGGATGACCTGGTGCAAATCCGACTCGAGAAGCTGAAAAAGATCGCCGACCTGGGCCTGGAGATCTATCCCTACCGCTACGACCGGAGCCACACCTTCCGGCAGCTGATCGGCCAATTCGCTGGGCGGGATGCGGCCGAACTGGAAAAGCTGGACAGCACGTTCCGCATCGCCGGACGCATTATCGCCATCCGCCTGATGGGCAAGAGCGCTTTCCTGCACCTGTTCGACGGCGAGGAGAAGCTGCAGATTTACATACGCCAGGAGATGGTTGCCGAGAAGGATTTCCAGCTCTTCAAGCTGCTGGACATCGGCGACATCATCGGCGCGGAGGGCCGACTCTTCAAGACCCGCAGCCAGGAGTTGACCCTGCTGGTTTCCGGGCTGACCTTCCTGGCCAAGGCGCTGCAGCCGCTGCCGGAAAAGTGGCACGGGCTGCAGGACAAGGAGCTGCGTTTTCGCCAGCGCTACCTGGACCTGATCGTCAACCCCCAGGCGCGCGCCATCTTCCAGGTGCGCTCGCGCCTCATCCAGAGCATCCGTTTTTTCTTCAGCGAGCGCGGTTACTTGGAAGTGGAAACGCCGATGATGCACCCCATTGCCGGCGGCGCCTCGGCCCGGCCCTTCGTCACCCACCACAACGCCCTGAACATTGACCTCTACCTGCGGGTGGCGCCGGAGCTCTACCTCAAGCGCTTGCTGGTGGCCGGCATGGAGAAGATCTTCGAAATCAACCGCAACTTCCGCAACGAGGGGATCTCGCTGATGCACAACCCCGAGTTCACCATGCTCGAGTTTTATGAACTCTACCGCGATTTCAACGACTACATGAGTCTGACCGAGGAGCTGCTGCAGAAGCTGAACGGCGAGTTATTGCCAGAGGCGCGCCTCATTTGGCAGGAACAGACCATCGCCATGAAACCCCCCTTCCGCCGCGTCCGCTACCTGGACCTGCTCAGCCAGCAGTCGGGGATAGCGGCCGAGCGGCTCTGGGACGAAGAGTATGTGCGGGGGCTCATTTGCGAGCGCTTCCCCGAGGAGCCGCCGCCGCCCACCTTTGGCAAGATGCTGGAGCTGCTCTTCGACCGTTACGCCGAACCGACCTTGGTCCAGCCGACCTTTGTAACCCATTTTCCCAAGGCGATTTCGCCCCTTTCCAAGAAGGCGCGCGGAGACGAACGGGAAACCGAGAGATTCGAACTGTACATTGCCGGCATGGAGATAGCCAACGGCTTCTCCGAGCTGAACGATCCGCTGGACCAGCGCCGGCGCTTCGAGGCCCAGGCGCAGGACCGCCTGCGCGGCGACGACGAGGCCCAGGTGATCGACCGGTTCTTCCTCGATGCCCTGGAACGGGGCATGGCGCCGGCTGCCGGCGAAGGCATCGGCATCGACCGTCTGGTCATGCTCTACAGCGGCGCCGCGTCCATCAAAGAAGTGATCCTCTTCCCCCTGCTCAGGCCTAAGGAATGAAGTTCGAGTGGTTCATCGCTCGCCGCTATCTGACCCGCGGTCGCAAGAACTCCTTCATCTCCATCATCTCCCTGGCCTCTATCCTGGGCATCGCCATCGGCGTGGCCGCGCTGATTATCGCCCTTTCGCTGATCAACGGCTTCCAGGGCGACATCCGCGACAAGATCCTCTCCTCCTCGGCCCATATCATGATCAGCGACCGCTTCGGCGAAGGCATCAGCGACTACGAGAAGCTGCTGCCCCGGCTGGCCCGGGAACTGCCGGAGGTGAAGAGCGTTGTGCCCGTGGTCTACGGCACGGTGCTGCTGCGCGGGCCGGGAAAAGAGGTGTCCGGCGCCGTGTTGCGCGGCATCGACCTGGCGTTCTCCGGCATCGAGCCCTGGCTGGCCAAGCTGGAATTCGGCCGCCTGCCCGCAGACACGCGGCAACTGCTGGTCGGCCGGGAAATGGCCGCCAAAATGAACCTGGCCGTCGGCGACAGCCTGTCTGGTCTTCACCCCCCAGCCCGTTCTCTCGCCGGCCGGCATCCTTCCCCGGATGCGCCGCTTTCTCGTCAGCGGCATCTTTCGCTCGGGGCTGTTCGAGTTTGACAGCGGCACGGTGATCACCGGCCTGGCCGCGGCCCAGGGGCTTCTGGACCTGGGAAAACGGATCAGCTACCTGCAGGTAAACCTGCACGACCTGTTTGCTGCCGAGCGCGTGGCCGAGCGGTTGCGGGGCTTCCTGCCGCTGCAGTTGTCGGTGGTCACCTGGAAAGAACTCAACGAATCGCTCTATTCGGCGTTGAAACTGGAAAAGAGCGTCCTCTTCTTCACCCTGACGCTGATCATCGTTGTGGCTGCTCTGAACATCGTTGCTGGCTTGATTCTGCTGGTCATCCAGAAGATCCGTGACATCGGCATCCTGCTCTCCTACGGCGCCGGCCCGCCCCTGATCCGGCGCATCTTCTTCATCCAGGGCAGCATCATCGGCCTCATCGGCACGCTCGGCGGCGTGCTTTTCGGGCTGCTGTTCTGCGGGCTGGCCAACCGCTTCCAGCTGATCCGGGTGCCTTCGGAAATCTACCAGGTCAGCTTCGTCTCTTTCCGCGTCAACGGCTGGGATTTGGCGGCCGTGGTCGCCGTTTCCCTGCTGATCAGCCTGACGGCCACGCTGATCCCCTCGCGCCGGGCTGCCGCCATCAACGTGGTGGACGCGGTCAAGTACGAATAGTTGAAATTCCTTTTTCATCCGGATTGGTATACAATACGGATGGATCGCTTGAGCCAGGGAGGAAAGGCATGACCCGTCGGAGCAAGATGTGGCTGGGGGGTATCAGCCTGTGCGGCGCCCTGGCCTTGTGGGTGCTGCCCCAGAATGCCCCCGGTCTGGACTGGAAAGCCCTGCAGGAGGCCTGGACAGCCTACAGCCAGGGCCCGGGCGCAGAGACGCTCAACCGCGTGTTGCAGCTGCTTCCGGAAAAGAGGAAGGCGCCGAACAGCAGCAGCGATGGCGCCACTGCCGTTTCGTTCATCCTGAACAACATCGCCGTGCTGGAAACCCAACTGGTGGAAAGGAATCCGGCGGCCGTGCGCCTGGCGTTCCGCCTCTTTTCAGTTTCCTTCGGCGATTTTGAAATCAAACTGGCCAAATTGCTGGGCACTTCCATCGGTTTCGACCCGTTGCTCTTCTTGCAGGAACTGGCTCTGAACCGGGATCTGGTGCCCGATCTGGAGTTGGTGCTGGCCAGTTTCCAACTGGGTTCCCAGCCCGGTGATTCTGCACGGGAGATGGAGCGCAAATACCGGCTCCACGTCCTGGAGGGTATCGAGCTGAAGGACAAGAACCTCAAGTCCCTGCGCAACGAGTGCCTGAAAATTCTCAAGCAGGCCAAGACCCCCTGAGGCGTTGCCGAACGAGCGGTCATGAGTATCCGGATTGAAGCGGCGCATCTGGACGAGGTGGTCGTGCTGGTCCCCGATGTCCATGAGGATGAGAGGGGATTTTTTCTGGAAACGTTCCGCGCCGACCAATTCCGGGAGCTGGGGCTGCCCGGTCAGTTCGTTCAGGAGAACCACTCGGGCTCCCGCAAAGGAGTGGTGCGTGGCCTCCATTTCCAATGGGATCCGCCCATGGGCAAGCTGATGCGGGTGACCGCGGGATCCGCTTTCCTGGTTGCGGCGGATATCCGCACGGATTCAGCGACCCTGGGCAAGTGGTTCGGCATCGAGGCCTCGACTCAAAACCGCGTCCAGGTCTGGGCGCCGGCCGGATTCGCCCGCGGTTTCTGCGCCCTTTCCGACTGGGCCGAAATCCAGTACCTGTGCACCGCGGTTTACAACCCGGAGGGTGAAGGCGCCATCCGCTGGAACGATCCCGACATCGGTATCCGCTGGCCTGTCGCCAACCCGCTGCTTTCCGCCAAAGACGCGGTAGCGCAGACTCTCTCCCAGTGGCTCGCCTCGCCCAACGCATCCCGTTTGAGTTACCCCTGACCTTCCACTAATATGACAACCAGCTGCGCCCAATATGCCCGGTTGATCCACGAGATGGCAAAGCGGCCATGAACATCGCCTGCGATATCCGGGTCTTTATCGCTGCCGAAACCGGAATCGGTAACTACTACCGCAACTTGCTTTACTATCTAGCCCGCATCGACAAACAGAACACGTATTTCCTTTTCTCCTCTTCCCTCAAGCAGCGCTTCCCGCTCAACCGGCTGCCTTCTTTCGCAAAGCGCCGGTTCAGCGATCAGAGGATACCGGTCCGGGTGTTGAATTACTTTTGGCAGCGCTTTTCTTTACCTTCTGTTGATCTGTTTTTCCGAGAAAAGATCGAACTATCTCATTCGCCAGTCCCTTTTCTCTTGCCTTGCACCGGGAAGAAGATCGTCACACTGCACGACTTGTTTTTCCTTGATTCCCCAAGTCAGGCTCAGCCTGAAACCCGCCAATTCTCGCCGCAGCTTTTACGCTCCCACCTGGAGCGGGCCGACGGAATTATCTGCGCATCACACGATGCCTGCAACCGACTCCTTGATCGCTGGCCTATTAATGCCAACAAATGCCGGGTCATCCGTCACGGTCTCCATCCTGTTTTTTTTCCCCCGTTGAATCAAATTTCCGTTGCCCGTGAACGGCTTTTCCTTCCTGAGGCTTATGCCCTTGTCAGCGGCACAATCGAGCCGCGCAAAAACCTGCCTATGCTGCTGCGCCTGCTGGTTCGGCTCCGACACCGAGGAATAAAAATCCCTCTGGTTATTGCCGGCAAACCAGGCTGGGAAAAAGAAGAGTACCAGGCTCTGCGTAAAGAACTGGGGGCGCAGGTAATCGAGACCGGGTATGTCGAGATCGACGAGCTATCTCGTTTGTACCGGGGCGCCCGCTTCCTGGTCTTCCCATCATTGGCCGAGGGCTTCGGGTTTCCGCTGCTCGAGGGGCTTGCTTCGGGCATCCCCGTGCTCTGTTCAGATCTGCAGGTGTTCCACGAGATCGGTTCCGATTTTCCCCTCTTTTTCGACCTGAACCGTCCCGACGATCTAGAGGATAAATTTCTTAAGCTTTGGCTGAATCCTGAATACCCGAGACGCGAAGAAGCACGGGAATACGCTCTCTCTTTTACCTGGGAACTTTGCGCCTCGCAAACCCTCGATTTTTACCGCGAAGTGGCGAGAGAAAACGCATGAGGATCGCAGTAGACGGTTATGAACTCGGTCCGCGGCCGACCGGCGTGGGCCGCTACCTGCGCAGCCTTCTGCTGGCGCTCCTGCGCCTCGACTTCGAGAATTCCTATACGCTGTTTGTCCGCCAGGAACCGGATCCGCCTTTGCAGGCGTCCAATCTCGAAACCGTGGTTCTGCCCGGTGCCGGCAGCTATTCCCTCTGGCAGAACTTCCCCCTGCGGCGGGCGCTGGCCGCAAAGCGGTACGACCTGCTCTTCGCACCCAACTACCATTTTCCCCTGGCTCACAGGGGCCGGGTGCTGCTGGTCATCCACGATGTATCTTGGAGGGCGCGGCCGCGAGATATTCGTTTGCGGGAAAGGCTTGTTAAAGACTTCAAATGCCGCTGGAATATTTCCCGCGCCTGGAAGATCGTCTGCGATTCCGAGTTCACCAAAAAAGAGCTGGCCCGTTTTTACCACCCTCCCGACAGGCGGGTCCATACCGTGTGGCTGGGAGTCGAGGATTCGTTTTCCCGATCCGGGCCTGAGGAGATCGCCCGATTCAAGGCCCGGTACGGAATCGGGGAGGGCCGGGTGCTGGGTTATGCCGGAACCATGTTCGGCAGGCGGCACGTGAGCGAATTGATCGAGGCCTTTCAACGCCTGAAGACCCGTTTCCCTGTCACCCTGTTCCTGGTGGGCCAAATCCCCAGGCCGGGACCTCTGGAGCGGCAGCTCCGCCAAGAAGGAATCATCTGGCGCGAGTGGCTTCCCGAAGAGGAGATGAATCCCTTTTACTCTGCCCTCGATCTTTTCCTTTATCTGTCCGACTACGAGGGGTTCGGCTTGCCGCCGCTGGAAGCGCTCTGCTGCGGCGCCGTCCCCCTGCTTCTCCGCTCCTCGTCGCTGACCGAGGTGTTCGCCGGCATCGCCCTGTTCAGCGACGATCCGGCTCCCGAAACCATCGCGGCGTCGGTCCTGAATTTTTTCGCGAACGAGGATAAAATCCGCCCCGACCTGAGAGCCCGCTGGAACGAATCCCGCGGCCGGTTCTCCTGGCAGAGGGTCGCCCGCTCCTATCTCGAATTGCTCCGCGACTTGCGGGAACTGTAGCTTCTATTTTTTGAGAAACACCGGCTGGGTGAAGGCCAGGTCACCCGAGCTGACGATCACCTTGGCGCGGACATAAAGTTCATCACCCCGGAGCGTGTACGAGGCCTGCAGGCCGTAAACTTCCTTGAGAATTTTCCCGTGATCTCTTTATGTTCACGCGTCTTGGCTCAGTTCTTCCAGATGAGCGACAACGGCGCTGGCCAGGCCTTCCGGGTCGTAGCCCCCTTCCAGAACCGCGAGCAGCCGGCCGGCAGCGGCAATGCGGGAGATCTCGTTCATGATGCGGGTGAGCTCGCGGAACCCTTCGTCGTCCAGGTTGAAACCGCCCAGCGGATCGCCCCGGCGCGAATCGAATCCAGCCGAGACCAATACCAGTTGCGGCTGAAAGGCCCTGGCCGCCGGCAGCAGGTCGTCGCGGAAGGCGCTGATTATCTCGTTGTTACCGGTCCCGGGCAAAAAGGGGCGGTTGATGATCAGGCCCCGGGCCGGGCCGGCGCCGATTTCGTCCGGCCGGCCGGTTCCCGGGTAGAGCGGGAATTGATGGGTGCTGAAAAAGAGGACCGTGCCGTCCGCGTAAAAGATCTCCTGGGTGCCGTTACCATGGTGGACATCCCAGTCGGCGATCAGCACCCGCTCAACGCCGTACCTTTTCTGGGCATAACGGGCGGCCAGAGCGACGTTGTTGAAGATGCAGAAGCCCATACCCCGGCGCGTGGAGGCATGGTGCCCGGGCGGGCGTACGGCGCAAAAGGCCTTGCTGCAGGTTCCGGAAAAGAGCGCATCAATGGCCTGCAACACCCCGCCCGCGGCCCAGCGGGCAACCCGGAAACTATCGGCAGAGATCGCCGTGTCGCCGGTGGAAAGCGTGGTCTGGCCTGTGCTGCACTCCCGCTCCACCACAGCGATATAGCTCGGGTCATGGACCAGGGCCAGGTGTTGGCGGGAGGCTTCTGCCGCTTTCAGCCAGAGCAGGCGTTCGGCGATCTTTTCTTTTTTGACCCGGGCAACGAGCGCGGCCAGGCGGGCCGGCGTTTCGGGATGGGATGCGCCAGTCAAATGGCCGAGAAAACATCCGTCGAAAAGAAAGCCGACTTTACCGCTCATCGATATCCGGCGGCCATTATGCACCATCTTCAGAAGAAAGAGAAGTTCGCTTGCTTTGACATTTGCTTGCGAAAGGTTTAAAATTATTTCACTCCCATTCAACGAGGAGAAAGGAACATGGCTGGCAACGAAGCGAGTCGGGTCCATTTGCGAGGACTCTCCGGAACCTACAAGGGCCGGGAATACCCGCTCAACAAGGACGAGTTCACGATTGGCCGCCTGTCGGGGAGCGATCTGTTTCTCGATGACAGCACGATATCCGCCCGCCATGCCTGCATCCGCCGCGTCGGCGGCGGCTACGAGGTCAGCGACCTGCGGTCGACCAACGGCACCTGCGTCAACGGGAAACGCATCGAACGGCAGCGGCTGCGGGCCGATGACATCATCCGTTTCGACGTCCATGAGTTCCTGTTCATCAATCCCGTGGATGTGTCCCGCACCATCATCTCCGCGGTCAGCGGCGAGACGGTCTGGTACCAGAAGACGGCCCCGGAGGGGCACCCCCGGCCGATCGTGATGGCCGAATCGGATCTGGAGCGCAGCCGCGACGGATTGTCCACCACCCAGCTCTATCGCCCCAGAGATATGCGAAGTGACAACCTGTTCTGGGGATTGCTCTGGGGGCTGATTTTCGCCTTTGCCTGCTCCTGGGGAGGGCTTTTCCTCAATTCCTGGTCCGCCAAGGGCTTCCCGGCTTTGGGCAGCATCCTGCGAGAACAACTGCAGTATTTCCCCCTGCTGCATCTGCACACGGCCTGGCTGGGTATCGGCTGGACGCTGCCCACCGTGTTCAACGCGGTTCTCCTGCTGCTGGGGCTGATCGTCGGCGGCCTGATCGTCCAGAGCATCGCCCGGGACAAGCGCTGGCGGGCGGCCCTGCTGTTCGGACTCTGCTATACGCTGTTGGCCGAGCTGGCGCAACTGTCCGCCTGCCGCTTCAAGCTGGCAGCCTGGAAAGCAGTGGGGCAAACGGCCGGCCTGGGTGTGACCCAGCCCTGGCTGGCCTTGGGCGTGATCGCCTTCTACCTCTGGGCGGTGGCCGCGCTTTTTTCCTTTTTGGGAACTCTCCTGGCCAGAAAAAAATAATGGGGCCGGCGTGAGCCGGAGCCCTCGTTCAGTTCGTGGTCTGCAGGTATTTTTCGAACAACTCCAGGATGCGGCGGTATTCGTCCAGCCAGCTTTCGCTGAAGCGGAAGGTGTGCCGTTCGCTGGGGAAGCCGGTCAGCCACCAGTCGCGCTTCTTCAGCTCGATCAAACGCTCGGCCAGCCGCACCGAATCCTGGAAATGGACGTTGTCGTCGGCCATGCCGTGCAGGATCAGCAGGGGCTTTGTTAAACCTTCGGCAAAATAAATGGGCGAGCTGCGGCGGTAGTTGTCCGGCACGTCCTGGGGCTTCCCGCCCAGCCTGGGGACCGAAAAGTAGGAGCTGTAGTGGGCCCAATCGGTCACCGGCCGCAGCGCGGCGCCGCAGGCGAACCGCTCCGGGTATTTGAAAAGGGCCATCAGGGTGAGGAAGCCGCCGTAGGAGCCGCCGAAAAGCCCGATGCGGTCGGCCGCGATCCCTTCCTTTTCGCTCAGGTAGCGCGCGGCGTCGACCAGGTCGTCCAGATCGCGGCCGCCCATGTGGCCATAGATTCCCGTGCGGAAGTTGCGGCCGTAGCCGGCGCTGCCGCGGTAATCGACGTCAAAAAAGGTGTAGCCTCTCTCGAGAAGCAAATTGCCGAACAGGAACTCCCGCCAGTAGGAGTCGCTCCAGCCGAAATGGGCGTCCTGCAGGTAGCCGACCCCGTGGATGAACAGCACGGCCGCGCCGTTCTTCTTTGCTGGACGCAGCAGGCGGCCGTACAGCTTGACGCCGTCGGAAGCGGTGACGGTGACGATTTCGGGGCTGCGCAGCTTTAACCTGGCAAATTCCGGGGCGGGGGAGCGGGTGATCGGGATTTGCCTGCCGTTTTCCTGCAAGACCAGTTCCGGCGGGGTGGTGGCCGTGGAGGTAACGACAGCCAGCTTTTTCAGGTCGGGAGAAGGGGTGGCCAGATGAAATCCCATGCCGCTGGTCAGGGCCTTGACCTTGCGGGTCTTCAGGTCCAGCAGATAGGTATTGCGGATGCCCGGGTGGCCTTCGCTCGAATAGTAGAGCACTTTTCCCTTTTCCTCCAGCAGTTCGAACTCGTCCACCTCGTAATCACCCGTTAAAACGTTCAGCTTCCCATCCAGGCCAATGGTGACCAGCTTCAGATGGTCGCCGGTTTCCAAAATTGTGATAATCTCGTCCTTCTGGGGAAGGAAGGTCAGACGGCGGTAAAGCTCCTCGATCCAGGCGTCGTCATGCTGATGGAATATATCCCGTTCCTCTTCACCCTTGGCGTTGAACTCCACGATCCAGGCATCATGCGCCTGCAGTCCCGTCACGTTGCCCACGATCCTGCCGGAAGGAGAGAACTGGAGTGCTGTCAGAACGGCCTTCTTCTTCGGCTTGACGTCCACCGCTTTTTTGTCTTTGAGCGAGACCAGGATGGAGCGCATGGCGAAGGAGAAGGGATCGCCGGCCTTGGTCCGTGATTCTTCGACTTGGGTGTAGCCGCTGGAAGTGACGAAAGTGGGAATCTGGGTTGCCCGGCCTTCGTTTTCAGCGGGCCCGTAAAGGCTGATGATCAACCGGCTGTCGTCCTGCGAAACCTGCAGCCCGACGGGGTTTTCCCCTTTGGCCAGGGTCACGCCGATGGCTGTGCCTGCCTCGGGTGGAAAGAAACCGCCGCGGAACCTGCCGGAAAAAGAGAATCCCCCGGAGGCGAAATTTTTGATCAACTTTTTTTCTTCCTGCATTAAATAGTTTTCAAAAGCCGATTTTTCAACGGGCGGTTTTTCAGGGGCCTTTTCCTTCTCGGCGTTGAAGCGCACCAACTGCTGAAACTTCGGTTTCCCGAGGGAAAAAAAGTAAACGCCCGTTTGGGTCATAAAAAAGAGGCCGCTTTCATCCTTGGACCAGGAGGCCCCCTGGATCGGTTCCCAGGCCTCGATCAGCGGCGTGGATTTCTTCGTGCCCTTCTCATACACGCTCAGCACGGGACCGGAGATCCGGATGCCCTGGGTTTTGCTTTTGTTCCAGAGCAGCGACTCGGGGGGCAGCTCCTCTTTCTGCTCTTTGCCAACCGCTGTCAGCTTGCGCAGCCGCAGGTCGTAGCGGTAAAGACCGGGCGCCTTGTCCTCGGGTTTTTTCCAGAAAAAGTAGATGGCATTCCCGTCCGGGCTCCAGCGGATCTGGGTCGGCTCGGTGCCGACAAAGTCGTTGCCCTTCATGATCTCTTCCAGGTCGATGGCCAGAACCATGGAGGTTGCGAGCAAAAGTAAAAACGATGAGATGAAAAGTTTCTTCATGTTTTTCTCCCACTAACTGTACGCGCCGCAAGGCAGCATGGTTTCGCTCTCTGAATTCAGAACAGGAAAGGAAGCAGTTGCCTGTAAAAAGCCGCCCAGCGGTTCGCGGGATCAGAGCGTAGAACGTTTGCCAGAATTTCTTCCGCTTTTCGTCGTTCGCCTATTCCGGCGTAAAGCAGGGCAATGCCCGTGTCGCTTTCCGCCGTTGCCGGTTGCGCCTGCAAGCGGGTCAGGTTCATTTTGAGCAATTGCTCGGCTTCTCGGGGCTCGCCGATTTTTTTCATGGCCAGAGCCTTGAAGAGCAGCAGCTCCGCTCCGATATCCGTGGATTCGGCCGCGGCGCGGCGATAGCATTCGCTGGCTTTCAGAAAATCGCCCGCCTTTTCATAGGCCAGTCCCAGCAGCCAGTTTTCGCGGGTCTCCACCACCCGCGCCGGCTTGCCGCTGCCCAGATTTTCCGGATAGAGGGTGGCGGTGCGGATGTCTTGAGTAGCCGGGATGAACTTGCCGGCGCGCAGGTTGAGCAGGGCCCGGTTGAGCAGGCTCAGCGCATAGATGTCGTGGGCCCGGGTCCAGCCTTCCCAGGGCAGAAAGGTGTTGCTTTGGAGAATGGCCAGGCTCTGTCCGTAATCGCCCGCGTCCAGGTGAAAGAGGGCTTTCTGCAGCAGGATGTTGAAATTGCTTTTTACTGCTGGCGGCGCCCGGAAAAGCAGTTTCCGGCGCGCCTCCAGATTGGCGGTGCGGGCGTACAGTTCATCCAGAGAGAGATAGAGGCGGTAATCCTCCGGTGCGAAGAAGAGCGCTTTTTCGTAGGAGGTTTGGGCCTTTTTCAAATCAGCGACTTTTTTCCATGCTGTTTCGCCGATGTTGCGGTAGAGGACGGAAAGGGGCGGCGCCCAAGCGGCCGCTTTCTCGAAGGCGGCAAGCCCTTCCTGCCAGCGCAGCTTGGCACTGAGCAGATTGCCCAGATAGTAATGGGCTTTCCAGTCCGCCGGGTCGATCCGCACCGCTTCATTCAATACCTTTTCGTCACTGCTGCGGTTGGGAAACACGTAATCCGGCGAACATTGGCTCCCCTTCTTGAAACAGGGCAGCGCCTGCTCGTGCCGGTTCTGCAGCCCCAGGTAATGGCCCAGGTGATAATAGACCAGTGGGTATTCCCGATGATGGTTCTGGCCGAGATAGAGCTGCAGGGTCTGGATGGCGTCGTCAACCAGATTCATCTGCGCGTAGCGCTCGGCCACCTGCAGGTAGGCCTGGGGATCAAGGCGCAGGATAGACAGATCGCTGTCACCGGTTTGCAACTTCTTTTCGATCAGCGCCCCGGCATGCAGAGGATCGGTATCCAGAACCTGATCCAGCAGGGCCAGCGCCTCGGCGTTGCGGCCCTGGTGGCGCCATAGCGCTGCCAGCACTGTTCTCGCCTGCAGGTCGTCGGGATTGACCGCCAGACATTTTTGCAGCAGGGCAGCGGCGCGGACCAGGTTGCCCTTGCCGATCTCGATGCCGGCCAGAATGTAGGGCGCCAGGTGGCGGAAGGCGGCCCGCCGCCCAATCTTGTAGAGGTCTTCTTCGGTCCGCTCTTGGATACCCAGCTCGATTTTGCACAAGGCGCGGTAATAGCGGCAGACATCGTCGTCGTCGTTGCGGTCCAGCGCTTTCTGGAACCGGTCCAGGGCTTCCGTGAACAGACCCTGACGGAATGCGGCAATGCCCAGCCAGCGCAGGGCCGGAGTGAAACCGGCATCCTGCTGCAGGGCCTGCCGCCAATAATCGGCGGCGCGGCCGATGTCCCAGTCTTTCATGGCGTAGTACCCTTTGAGGAAAAGGGATTCGGCCGAATTCGGAGGCTCGAAGGTATTGTCATCCGGTTCCATTTCCGGCTTGGGGATCTCTTTGTTCGCGCTTGAATAGGAAATCACTTCGCGGTTGGCGGCATCGTAAAAGCCGAGGGCGTAGACAGCGGCGGCGGGAACGGCCAGCTCCTTGGCGAAGGCGTCGGCCGGGGCGAGGCTCAGAGCCTGGGAAAAGATCTCCCGGCCGTCGGCCTGCCAGCCGCAGCCTGCCGTTGCCGAAGCGCCGGGTGACGTTGAGAGCGACCCAGACTTTGCCGTTCTCCACGACCAGATTGAGAGCGGCGTCGGGATTGGCCTGGACGAATCCCTTCATGCCCTTGACCGGATACCAATACTCGTCCCACTCCTCGACCAGGTGCGGCTCAAAGATCCAGGCGTCGCCCTGGGTCAGCATGCGTCCCGACTGCACCTCGATATATTGCCCGTCGCTGTCGCTGAGCAATTTTTCCCAGATGGCGCCGGAAGGGGCCGTGCCCCAGGTCCAGAATTTCTTTCCCAGGCTGTCGTAGGGATAGGCGATGTGCACGGTGCCGTTGTCGTGATCGTAGTTGTAGCAGCCGTTGAAGTCGCCGGGCACGCCGCAGAAATAGTCAAAAGGCGTGGCGGTGTTCTTGTACCAGGAAACGTCGACGCCCTGGAAAACGGGCCAGGGGATGGGATTGCGGCGTTTGAAGCTGTAGCTGTGGTCCGCCGGGGGAAAAATTACCCGCGTATCCGGCCAGGCATGCATGGCTGCGTTGGCCCAGAAATAGGCGTTCTGGTGCAGCAGGGATTCGTTGCTCAGGCGGACGTGGGTTTTGATGAGCGAACGGTCAGCCCAGAGGGTGATGAAGACCTCCCATTTCATGTCGCGCACCCACTCGTCGGCGCCGACCACGCAGGTGACGCTGCCGTCCGCATGTTCGATCCGCTTGAAGCGCACCGGGCCGACCGTGTTCACCGTGTGGCCCAGGGTGGGGAAGTTCCACTCGATGCCGCCCGAGAGCCAGGCTCCGCGCAGGGCCACCAGCCCGGGCTTGATCACGTGGTTGTGGTAGAGGAAATCGAAATCGCGGTTGCTCTTGTCCAGCCCGGCGTAGAGGCGGCCGCCCAGGTCGGGCAGCACCAGTGCCCGGAGATAGGGATTTTCCAGCACCACCACCCGGTGTTCCTGAAGAGATTGACGCTGGCGGATATCGGTCTGCATGGGGTAGGGATAGACATTGGGATTGACCAGAGGCGGGTTGGGATCGTCGGGGCCGGTCAGGTATGTCGGGATTTTCATGCGGACTTCCTGTGCCGTGGCTTGAGGACATAGCGGACAGCTTCCAAGAATGATCAGCAGGAACATGACCGTATAAAACAGCTTGCTCATCTGTTTCTCCTTATAAAATGTGACTTAGTTAGTTATATTTAGTCAAGAATTGACATCACGCTGAAAATATATCACGCCGGTCGCGGGATGGCAATTTATCAGCAGTCGGTTTATAATCGTTTCATCCATCAGGGTGGCCCAGATGATGAAAGGAAATTTTTTCAAGCTGTTGGATGTACCCGAAAGCGGAGAAACCTTTAATACGCTGCTCAACGTTCGCAACGTCTACATCGAGCGCATCGTTAGCTCGACGTCACGCCCCGGGAAACTGTACCTCCAGGAGCAGGATGAATGGGTGCTTCTGTTGCAGGGTGAGGCTGAACTGCAGATCGGCGACGAGAAGGTTCTTCTTCAGAGCGGAGACTATCTGCTCATTCCGGCAGGCCAGCCGCATCGCGTGCTCAAAACGGCAACGGGCACGGTCTGGCAGGCGGTGCATATCTACTGAGTTCCGGCCGCCGCAAGCAGCGGAGCGGGGGCCGAACCCCCGCTTGCAACAATGCTTAAAACGACCGGTTAATCTCCAAAATCAAAATAAAAGTTCCGGCGCTGGTCCTTTTTGTTGACCGGGTTGGCGTCGAGCACCCAGACGCCTCGACCGTGCGTGCCGATGACAATCATGTTGTCGCGCGGGTGGATGATCAGGTCGTGGACATAGGTGGCGGGCAGGTTGCCTCCCAGCACGTTCCAGGTGTTGCCGCCGTCGCTCGAGACGTAAACGGCCAGGTCGGTGCCCAGGTAGAGGATGTTCTTATTGACCGGGTCCTCGCGGATGACGTTGACCGGGCCCAGGGGGATGCCCTTGGCAATGCTCTTCCAGGTCTTGCCGAAGTCGGTCGACTTCCAGACGTAAGGGGTGAAGTCGTCGTCGCGCTTGCCGTTCTGGGTCATGTAGACGGTGGCCATGTCGTAGGCCGAGGCCACGAGGCGCGAGACCCATTTCTGGTAGGGCAGGCCGTTCATGATTTCCTGCCAGGATTTGCCGCCGTCCTTGGTCAGGTGAACCTTGCCGTCGTCCGTGCCCACGTAAATCAGGCCGTATTTGAGCGGTGATTCCGATATGGTGAACAGGGTGTGATAGGGGATATCGCCCATTTCAGAGGCAATGTTGTAGGTCAGGTCCGGGCTGATGCGTTCCCAGGTATCGCCGCGATCCAGCGAGCGGAACAGGTACTGCATGCCGTGGTAAAGGATGGTGGGACTGTGCGGGGAAAGGATGAAGGGCGCCAACCACTGGCCGCGCAAGGGCGGCTCGCCGGGGAAGGGGAGCGGCAGGAGAAATTTTTCTCCCTCCTGTTTGTTGGAAAAATCGGAGCGGGCGATTGTCCCGTAAAAACCGGCCGAATAGACGATATTCGGGTTGGTCGGATCGATGACCTGGTTCGAACCTTCACCACCCGGAGCGAACTCGAAATTGATCGGCCGGATCTTGTCGCGGCCGTTGCTGAGATCGACAACCCCGCGGAAGGAGCCGTGGTCCTGGACCGAGCCGTAAACGCGGAATGGCGTGTCCATGTCGCAGGCGATGTTGAAGAACTGCTGCACCGGCAGGTTGGTGGCGAAAGTGCGCCAGTTCTTGCCCCGGTCGTAGGAGACGCAGATGCCGCCGTCGTTGACGTTGACCAGGTAGTTGGAGTTGTCGGGATCGATCCAGAGGCCGTGGTGGTCGACGTGCATGCCACGCAGTCTGCGGAAGGTCTTGCCGCCGTCGTTGGACACGCTCAGGAACAGGCCCATGATGTAGACCGTGTTCTCGTCATTGGGGTCGGCGCGGACCTGGCCGAACACCCAGCCGTAGGTGCCCGAATGGAATTCCATGTAGCGCTTCGTCTCCGGGGTCTGGCCGCTGACCTGCTTCCAGCTGGCGCCGCCGTCGTCGGAGCGGTAAACGGTCGCGCCCTTGATGATGCCGCCGCGCGGCCGGCCGTAGGAGTCGCTCCCTTCCTCGGCACTGACCATGCGGGCGATCTCGTAGTTGTCGATCAGGGCATAGAGCACGCTGGGTTTGCTCAGGCAGAGGTCGATGCCGATGCGGCCGCGGAACTTGGCTTCCGGCAGGCCGCTGTTGATCGGCTTCCAGGTGTTGCCGCCGTCTATGGTCTTGAAAATGCCGCTGCCCGCATAATTGGGCTCGTTGCGCGGGTCGTTCCACTTCTTGCGCATCCGCTGCCAGAAAGCGGCGTAGAGGGTTTCGTTGTCCGCGGGTCCATCACCAGATCAATGGCACCGGTCTCGTCGTTGACGAACAGGACTTTCTGCCAGGTTTTGCCGCCGTCAACGGTCTTGTAGACGCCGCGCTCGGGATTTTTGGTCCATTCGTGGCCTGAAGCCGCCACATAGACCACGTCGGGGTTTTTGGGATGGATGACGATGCGCGGGATGGTGTAGGTGTCGGTCAGCCCCATGTGCTGCCAGGTCTTGCCACCGTCGCTCGATTTATAAACGCCGCAACCGGCCTGGGAACTGCGGAAGATGTTGGCTTCGCCCGTGCCCATCCAGACGATCTGGGAATTGGATGGGGCGATGGTCACGTCACCGATGGCTGTGGCCGGGCCCTGGTCAAAAGCCGGCTCCCAGGTGGTACCTTCATTCTCGGTTTTCCAGAGTCCGCCCGAAGCAGCAGCCACAAAAATCGTATAGTTCTTCCCTTTGGGCACCACCATCGCAATGTCGGTGCAACGGCCGCTGATGTTGGTCGGGCCCAGATACTGCCATTTCAGATCCTTGAAGGGCGATTTGGCTTTCATATCCAGATGGGTCTGGAATCCCTTCAGCCGCAGTTCAGGATCCGTGGACTGGATGCGCTGCGGCTTTTTGGCCTGCTCGGCGAATGCGGGACCGGCCAGCAGTGCCACAGCGAGAAAGGTGATAAGTACTTTTGTGAATGTCATTCAAGAACCTCCATGAAAATGATATGTGCTTCCGCCTGCAGCGGAATAGAGTCTCCATCCTATACGGAAGGGAAAAATTTAGCAATACTCCGATCCCGATTTGTTTCCGCTTGACAAGCTCAAGCCAGCGCCTTATACTGGGAACGGAAGAACAGGTTTCACGCCGGGCTCAACTCTTGGGCAGCAGCGTCGGCTGCGGGACTTCCCCGATTCAGGCCATGAGGATCGTCACAGTGACCGATTGTTTTATCTGTTTTTCCTGGCCCCACCCCTCCCTTTTCTCAACTTCATGACACTTAAACCGGAAAGCGAGAAGATACAGGCGGCTTTCACCTCGGTGGTGGCCGCGGTCGCTCTCACACTTTTCAAAGTCATCATTGGCCTGCTGACCAACAGCCTGGGTATTCTCTCGGAAGCGGCCCATTCCGGTTTTGACCTGGTGGCCGCCATAATCACGCTTTTTGCCGTGCGCCTCTCCGACAAGCCCGCCGACCCCCAGCACCTCTACGGTCATGGCAAGGTGGAGAACCTTTCCGCCCTGGTCGAGACCCTGCTGCTGCTGGGCACCTGCGTCTGGATCGTCTCCGAGGCCGTCGACCGGCTCTTTTTCAAAAGCGTCGTGGTGCGGGTCTCTGTCTGGTCTTTTCTGGTCATGTCGGTTTCCATCGTCGTGGATGTCAACCGGTCGCGGATGCTCTACCGCATCGCACGCAAATACAACAGCCAGGCGCTGGAGGCGGATGCCCTGCACTTTCAGACCGATATCTGGAGCTCGGCGGTGGTCCTGCTCGGCCTGATCGGCGTCTTTGTCGGCACTCGCTTCAGCGGGCTGAATTTTCTGGAAAAATTGGATTCCGTGGCCGCGTTGGGCGTGGCCCTGATTGTCATCGTCATCAGCGTGCAACTGGGCAAACGGACGATCCACGGCCTGCTGGATTCGGCACCCAAAGGCTTGAGCCAGAAAATCAAAGCCGAGGTGGAGAGATTGCCGCAGGTCCGCGACTGCCACAAAATCCGGGTGCGCACCTCCGGCCCCCGGCTCTTTGTCGATGTGCACGTGCTGCTGGACGGCAACCAGTCTCTGGACGAGGCGCACCAGGTCACTGAACAGATTGAAAACGTCATCCGCAATCTCGCCCCCGGAGCCGACGTGACGGTACACCCGGAACCCGACCCGATCGGCAGCTGAGCGGATTGCCATTTTCATCACCTTGCGGTATAAGGTGTTCATGAATAACTCACACAATGCCAATCAAAAGAATACGCATCTGATCTATGGGTTGCTTCCCCTGTTGCTGGCTTTCGCTTTTCAGGTGCCCGCGGCCGCCAATGAGAAGAGTGCCGCTGCAACGGGCAATCCTTTTTTCAGTGCCTACCAGACCCCGTACAACGTTCCCCCCTTCGATCGCATCCGGCCGGAGCACTACCTGCCCGCGTTAAAGGAGGGGATGAAACGGCAGCAGCAGGAGATCGCCGCCATCGTCCACGCAGCGGCTCCCGCCACCTTTGTCAACACCGTGGCGGCATTGGATCGCAGCGGCCAGCTGCTTAACGAAGTCGGCAACGTTTTTTTCAACCTTCTGGAAGCCAATACTAGCGAGCAGCTGCAGGCCATCGCCAAGGAGGCGGCGCCGCTGCTCTCCAGGCACAACGACGATATCCTGCTCAATGCCGGGCTGTTCCGGAGCATCCAGGCCGTGTACCAGCAGCGGGAACACCTGAGCCTGAACGCCGAGCAGCGGACCCTGCTGGATAAATACTACCGCGATTTTGTCCGGGGCGGAGCCAATCTGAATCCGCAGCGGCAGGCGCAGTTGCGCAAGATCAACGCGGAGTTGGCGCTGCTGTCGCTTAAATTCGGCGACAATGTCCTGGCCGAAACCAATGATTTCAAGCTGGTGATCGAGAGCCAGGAGATGCTGGACGGACTGCCGCCGGATGTGCTTGCGGCTGCAGCCGAGGCCGCCAAGGCGCAGGGGTTGGCCGGTAAATGGACCTTCACCCTGCACAAGCCGAGCCTGATCCCCTTGCTGAAATACGCGCGGGAACGGGAGTTGCGCGAGAAGATGTTCAAGGCTTACATCACTCGCGGCAGCCGGGGCAACGCCCTTGACAACCGGGCGACGCTGGCCCGTATCGCTGCCCTGCGAGTGCAGCGGTCGCAGCTGCTGGGCTACAAAACCCACGCCGACTTCGTGCTCGAAGAAAACATGGCCAAGAAGCCGGAGAACGTCTACAAATTCCTCAACGAGCTCTGGCAGGCGGTGCTGCCCGTGGCCAAGCATGAGGCGCAGGAGCTCCAGAAGCTCATCGACCAGGAGGGCGGTGGTTTCAAACTGGAACCCTGGGACTGGTGGTATTACGCCGAAAAGCTGAAAAAAGTCAAGTACGACCTGAATGACGAAGCGCTGCGGCCTTACTTCAAGCTGGATAACGTGGTCAACGGCCTTTTCCTGGTCGCCAATAAACTCTACGGTTTACAATTCATTGAAAACACGGTGATCCCCAGGCCCCATGCCGACGCCCGCGCCTTTGTGGTCAAGGAAGCCGATGGCCGCCATCTGGGCATCCTCTACATGGACTTTTTCCCCAGGCCCAGCAAGAGCGCCGGTGCCTGGATGAACAGTTACCGCGACCAGTGCCGCCGCGAGGGTAAAAAGGTGGATCCCGTGATCACCATGGTGCTGAACTTCTCCCGGCCCACCGCATCCAAACCGGCGCTGTTTAACTTCGAGGAGGTGACCACCCTCTTCCATGAATTCGGGCACGCGCTGCACGGTCTGTTTTCGGATGTCACCTATCTCAGGACCGCCGGCACCTCGGTGGCTCGGGATTTCGTCGAGTTGCCCTCGCAGATCATGGAAAACTGGGCCAAGGAGCCCGAGGTCCTGAAAATGTTTGCCCGGAATTATCAGACCGGCGAGCCCATTCCCCAGGACCTGATTGACAAACTGGAGAAGAGCGGACACTTCAATCAGGGTTTTGAGACTGTGGAATACCTGGCAGCTTCCTTTCTGGACATGGATTGGCACACGTTGACCGAGGCGACAACTCAGGATGCGGATCGCTTTGAAAACGAGTCTTTGCAGCGGATCGGGCTGATTCCGGAGATCGTGGTCCGCTACCGGAGTCCCTATTTCAGCCACATCTTCAGCGGCGGTTATTCCGCCGGATATTACAGCTACATCTGGGCCGAGGTGCTCGATGCCGACGCATTCCAGGCGTTCAAGGAGAAAGGGCTTTTTGATCCGGCAACGGCACTATCCTTCCGCCGGAACATCCTCTCCCGCGGCGGCAGCGAGGACCCGATGGTTCTCTACAAGCGTTTCCGCGGCGCCGAGCCCAAGATCGACGCCCTGCTGCGCCGCAAGGGCTTGAAGCAGTAAACATATTTTTTCCAGAAACTTTAGAAGCTCCGGCATTTCGTTTTTACGGGTTGAGGAGGCTTGGTGAGCAAGAAATATAGAGAAGTCTTCAAGGTGTTAAAGAGCAAGCCCACGCTGGAGGGCGCGGGCGTGCGGCTGCGGCGTGCCTTCGGTTATGCGGAGGTACCGCTGCTCGATCCCTTCCTGCTTTTCGACCACTTCGGCTCCGACAATCCGGACGATTATCTGGCCGGATTCCCCTGGCATCCGCACCGGGGCATCGAGACCGTCACCTACATGATCAGCGGCGTGGTTGAGCACGGCGACAGCCTGGGCAACCGCGGCACGATCCGTTCCGGCGACGTGCAGTGGATGACCGCGGGCAGCGGCATTATCCATCAGGAAATGCCCCAGAGATGGGAGGGCCGGATGCAGGGCTTTCAGCTGTGGGTCAACCTGCCGGCGGCAAGCAAGATGATGGCGCCCCGTTACCGCGACGTCACAAAGGAACAGATCCTCGAGGTTGCTGACGGCCCGGGCACGCGGGTCAAGGTGATTGCCGGCACCGTCGGCAAGACCGCAGGGCCGGTCAGGGATATCGTGGTCCCCATCGAGTACATGGACGTACGCCTGGCTGCAGGTGCAACCTTCAGCCGTTCCCTTCCCCGGAAATGGAAAGCCTTCGCCTATGTCTATTCCGGTGCCGGCCATTTTACTCCGGATGCCGGGGAGACGATTGGCAGCGGAGAACTGGCCGTATTCGCGGAAGGAGGCGGATTGAAAATCGCTGCCGCGGAACAGGAACTCTGCTTTTTGCTGGCCTGCGGCCAGCCGCTCAACGAGCCGGTCGCCTGGGGCGGGCCGATCGTGATGAATACACAGGAAGAACTCGAACTGGCCTTTGCCGAGTACCGCAACGGCACATTTATAAAGCAACGGTAAAATGGTTTCTTGGGATCGTCAGGAGCTGGCCATGAAAAAAGTGAAATTTTTCCTTTCTCTGTTCTCGTTGGTTTTGCTTGTTGCTGTTCTCAACTTTGGGGCCGAAGCAAAAGCAGACCTGGTCCTGCTCAACGGCAAGATTGCCACCGTGGATAAAAGCGACTTGATCGTCCAGGCCCTGGCAGTCAGGGGGGATAAAATCCTGGCACTGGGAAAAGATAACCAGATGCGCAGGTATATCGCCTCTTCCACCCGGGTCATTGACCTGCAAGGGAAATTGGCTATCCCGGGCTTTATTGATGCGCATGGCCATTTCCCTCTCTCGGGTACGCCAAAATGGAGCTGGACTTGACCAGGGCCCGCAACTGGGACGAGATCGTGGCCCTGGTGGCCGCTGCCGTAAGCCAGGCTAAACCGGGGCAGTGGATAATCGGCCGGGGCTGGCACCAGGAAAAATGGGATCACCCGCCGCAACCCAACCTGGAGGGGCTGCCGCTGCACCAGGCCCTGACAGCGTGTCCCCCCGGACAATCCGGTCCTACCTGACCCACGCCAGCGGCCACTCCTGCCTGGTCAATGCCAAGGCCATGGAGCTGGCCGGCATCAATAAAGATTCAGCCAATCCGCCGGGCGGAGAGATCCTCGCGATTCGCAGGGGCAGCCCATCGGCGCTTTCCGCGAGACGGCCATGGGCCTGGTTTCCCGGGCCATGAGACTGGCAGCGCTCGTTACGGCCGAGCAGGAGCAGAGGGCGGAAACGGAAAAAGCGGCGCTCCAGGCCCAAGAGGAGTGCCTGACCAAGGGAGTGACCGGTTTCCATGACGCGGGCGTCTCCTTTCGCACCGTGGATTTGTACGGCAGATCGATCGCTGAAGACAAATTGCACATCCGTCTTTTCGTCATGCTCAGCGAAGACAACCAAGCCCTGAAAAAAAGGATTGGCCAGTACCGGATCATCGGCCTGGGTGACAACCGCCTGACCGTGCGCGCCATCAAGCGCTTCATGGACGGCGCGCTGGGCTCCCACGGCGCCTGGCTGCTGGAGCCCTACGCCAGACCTCCCGGGCAGCACCGGCTTGAACACCGAGTCCTCTGGAGATCATGGCAGAAAGCGCGCCGCATCGCCATGGAAGACGGTTTCCAGCTCTGCACCCACGCCATCGGCGACCGGGGCAACCGCGAGACGCTGGACGTCTACGAGGAGGCGTTTCAAGCGCCGCATCCGGACAAAAAGGAGCGGCGCTGGCGCATCGAGCACGCCCAGCACCTGAACCCGGCCGACATCCCCCGCTTCGGCCAGACTCGGGGTCATCGCCTCCATGCAGGGCATCCACTGCACATCGGACGGGCCGTGGGTGATCAAGCGGCTGGGCGCGAAGACGGGCCGAGCGAGGGCGCCTATGTCTGGCGGAAGCTGCATGGACACCGGAGCGGTCATCGCAACGGCACCGATGCGCCGGTCGAGGGCGTTGACCCGCTGCCCAATTTCTACGCCCTGGTCACCCGGCGTTTGCAGGATGGCGCCTATTTCTTCCCCGATCAGCGCATGAGCCGGCTGGAAGCGCTGCGTGCCTATACCTATAACGGAGCTTATGCCGCGTTTGAAGAGGGGATCAAAGGGTCGCTGGAACCCGGCAAGCTGGCCGATATCGTCGTCCTTTCCGGCGACATCCTGACAATGCCCGCCGAGGAGATCCTGAAAACCAGGGTGCTGTGCACCATCCTGGGCGGGAAGATCGTTTATCAAAATCCCGAACTCGCCGTCGAAAAGGGGCGCGTGGCGGGTCAGCAATCGGAGGCCGCATGCCATTGACCAAAGCTCTACTGCTGTATGTGCTGACGATCCCGGTTTTTTTCCTGGTGGACATGATCTGGCTGGGACTGGTGGCCAGGAATTTTTACCGTAAATACCTGGGATGTTTCTTAAGCCCCAAGGTGAACTGGCCGGCGGCCATCCTTTTCTACCTGCTGTTCATCGTCGGTATCCTGATCTTTGCCGTTCTGCCTTCTTTGGAAAAGCGCTCGCTGTCGCAGGCCATCCTCCTGGGCGCCCTGTTTGGTTTTTTTTGCTATGCCACGTACGATCTGACCAATCTGGCCACCATGAAAGAGTGGCCGCTGCGGGTCACCGTGGTGGACCTCATCTGGGGGATCGTGCTCAGCGGCCTGGTGTCCGCCATCAGCCACCTGATCGGAACGCGGCTTCAGTAAACACCAGCGGCTGGAAAAAGTTTCGTTTTCCCTGGTCAGCAGTTATCCCACAAATGGGAGTACTTATGGCCGCTGCCCGTATTGAATAGAACGACGCGATCTTCCGCGCGGATCCAGCCCTGGCGCAAAAGTTTTTGAAAAGCCGCCAGGGTGGCGGCCCCTTCCGGAGCGGCAAAGATGCCCTGGGTGCGGCCGAGCAGCCCCGCCGCTTCCAGCATGTCGTTGTCGGAAACGGCCAGGGCGGTGCCGCCGCTTTGACGCAGAGCCCGCAGGATCAGGAAATCGCCCACCGCAGCCGGCACCCGCAGTCCGTCCGCCTTGGTGCAGGCATCGGGCCATGGGTCGGCGAACTCTTTCCCTTCCTGGAAGGCTCTGACCATGGGCGCGCAGCCCTCGGCCTGCACGGTCACCAGCCGCGGCCGTTGCGGTCCGATCCAGCCGAGCTGCTCCATTTCGCCGAACGCTTTCCACATCCCGACCAGGCCCGTGCCGCCGCCGGTGGGGTAGACGATCACGTCGGGCAACCGCCATTCCAGTTGCTCGGCCAGTTCGTAACCCATGGTTTTTTTTCCTTCCAGGCGGTAGGGCTCTTTGAGGGTGGACATGTCGAAGCGGTCATATTTTCGCATCTCCTCGGCAGCGGCCTGGGCGCAATCGCTGATCAGGCCCGGGATGAGGGTGACCCGTGCGCCGAGCACCCGGCATTCATTGACAAAGGGTGGGGGGACATCGGCGGGCATGAACACGTGCGCCTCCATGCCGGCCAGCGCGGCATAGGCACTCAGGGCGCAGGCGGCATTGCCGGCGGAAGGAATGGACAGAGCGGCGATCCCCAGCTCTCTGGCCCGCGAAACCGCGACCGCCAGCCCGCGTGCTTTGAAGGAGCCGGTAGGATTCAGCCCCTCATCTTTGATGTACAGGTTGCCGAAACCCAGTTCCTCACCCAGTCGCTGCGCCCGCACCAGGGGGGTGAACCCTTCGCCGAGGGAAAGGATGTTTTCCTGTTTTCGGACCGGCAGCAGCTCGCGGTAGCGCCAGAGGTTCGCAGCGCGCCGGCTGATGATTTTCGGATTCAGCGATTTCCGAGCCGCTTCCAGGTCATAACGGGCCAGCAGCGGCTTGCGGCAGCGGGGGCAGAGGTTCCAGACTTTATCCGCATCCAGAATCTCGCTGCACCAGCCGCATTCCAGGTGTTGCAAAAAACTCATCACAGGTTCCAGGCCATGCCCAGAAGAAAGGCCAGAGAGCCCTGGCTCTGATCCAGCGTGGTGCTGACGTAACGCAGGGCAACGATCCCAGCGACATGGGGCAGCAGCCGCACCTCCCATTTGGGTCCGATGAACCAGGAGAAACCCGTTTTCTTGTCAACGCTGATGGTCACCTGGTAACCGAGCGCGGAGGTGTAGTCCCGCATGTCGGTCCGGGAAAGGCGAGTCATACCCGCGCCGCCCTGAATGCGCACGGTGGAAGTCCGTCGGCTATAGACGGCATAGCCCAGGGTCAGGAATCCCTGAACATGGGGATAGGTGTCCACGCGCAGGGTATCGCCGTCGGATGGGTCGCGCAACGTGGCTTTTCCCGAAAAAACGTAATGGCCTTCCAGGCCGACGGTCAAGCGGTCGCCCAGGGTCAGGCCGAAGGTCGCTCCCTCGGTCAGGTGCGCGGCAGAAGTCGGGAAATCGTTTGTCCCCTGCTGGTAATCGGCTTGCGAACCGGTGGCGAGTTCCAGGTTGCCGCGCAGGCAGCCGCTCAGACGCAGTTTCAATTTGGCATTGAGCGGGGAGGACAGAACGAGCAGAGCGGCAAGACAGAAAACCGCCAGGGTCAGATTTCTCTGCCTGCGGGGGTCCATTTACATTCTCCCTTTGCCGCTTTTGGCCGCCACGACCGTTGTCGCCTTGATGACCCAGCTGCCGATCTCGGCTTCATCCCAACGGATTTTGAAGTAGCCGGCTTCACCCCAGTGCACGCCCCAGGAATTTTTGCAGATCCAGTAGCGATCGGTCTTGTTGTAGCCCACCACCAGCACGACATGCCCCCCTTCGTCTATGGCGCCGGGCGTGACCTCATAGATGCCGCCGGTGTAGTAGTAGAAATCGTTGTACACTTCAAACCAGGCCGCCACCGGGCCCTCCTGCAAGGCGGTCATGATGGCGTTGCTGTCCGCATAGCTCTGGGTCACGTACTGGTACTGACGAATGAAATAGCGGTTCTTGTACCAGTCCGCGCAGGGCCCGCAGGGCAGGTCGTGGGCTTGATAGGGGAAGCAGGTTTCCTGAGTCACTCCGGTCGTCGCAATGTAAATCAGAGCGCCATAGGTGTCCCCGCCAAACTGGCAGTTGCCGGCCCCCGAGCAGGAGACGATCTGCTGTTCGGACAGATCGATGTCCAGACTGGGCTGGTTACGTTCTATTTTGTACATCGCCTCCACGGCGGCCACTGCGGCAAAGGCCCAGCAGCTTCCGCAGCCCCCTTGGTTGCGCACCGGCGTGACCCAGTTGCGGCCATTTTGCGAGTGCCAGTCGAACTGGTCGGGAAGGGCGGCCGGCTTGGCTTGCCCGCGGGGAATCAAAAATTTTTTGAATGGCGATCGGGATCGCTGCAGGGTCGGTCTGATCCCGCCCAGGTACATGCGGCGTTCGGCTTCCGGCAGCACGCTGATCTCGGTGTCTCCTGCCGTCCATGGCAGATGGTTGGCCAGGATGGCGGCAATGATTTTTTCCTTTTCCTCGTTCACCGTCTGCTGGTTCTGGGCAGTGGCAAAAACCAGCGGCAACAGCAGGAAAAAAAGAAACAGCCAAGGGGCTCTCTTCGTTTTCATCTTTTCATAGTAGAACACTCCCAGGGGGCTGTCAACGAGAGTCAGGTTTTGACTTTTTTCGATTTTCCGATAACATGTCGTCGGCTGGAGTGCTACAGGAAAGTGAGCCGATCGACGTGGAACCGCTGAAATCGAAGTTCATCGTTGATTTTCACGTGCACTCCCATTACTCGGTGGCCACCAGCCCCCAACTGGTCCCGGAATGGCTCGATTACTGGGCGCGACTCAAGGGGGTCACAGTGGTGGGCAGCGGCGATTTCACCCATCCGGGCTGGCTGCAGGAGCTGAAAGAGAAACTGGAGCCAGCTGAACCGGGACTGTTCCGGTTGAAAAAAGCGCTTCAGCGGGACGAGCTAAAACGCCTGCCCTGGGCTGGGGAACGCCCGGTCCGTTTCCTGCTCACCAGTGAAATCAGTTCCATCTACAAAAAGCGGGGACGGGTGCGCAAGGTGCACAACCTGGTTTTTGCACCGGACTTCGCAACGGTGGAGAACATCCAGAAAGAGTTGACACGCCTGAAGGCCAATATCAGTTCCGACGGCCGCCCCATTCTGGGCATGGATGCGCGCGACCTACTCGAACTGGCGCTGAGCGCCTCCAAGGGAACCGCCTTCTTTGTACCCGCCCACATCTGGACGCCCTGGTTCTCGCTGCTGGGCGACAAGTCCGGCTTTGATTCGCTGGCCGAGTGTTTTGACGATTTAAGCGGCCACATCCACGCGGTGGAGACCGGGCTCTCCTCCGACCCGCCGATGAACTGGCTATGCAGCTTTCTCGATTCCTGCACCCTGATTTCCAATTCCGACGCCCACTCCCCGGACCGGGTCGGCCGCGAAGCCAATCTTTTCCATACCGAGCTCAGCTACGATGCCCTGCTGCAGGCCATGAAAACCGGTGACCGCAAGCAATTTCTGGGAACGGTTGAATTCTTCCCGCAGGAGGGCAAATACCATTTTGACGGCCACCGCCGCTGCGGCATCCGCCTGCATCCGGCCGAAACGTCCCGACAGGGAGGGCTCTGCCCCGCCTGCGGCAATCCGGTCACCGTTGGCGTGCTCCACCGCGTGCTGAAGCTGGGTGACCGGACCGAAGGGCAGGAGAGGCCCCTGCGCCACCCCTTCCATTCGCTTATCCCGTTGCGGGAAATATTGTCCGAGATTCTGCGAACGGGCCCGGACTCCAGGAAAGTGGAAGAGTTCTATTTTTCTGTCTTGAAGGCCTTGGGACCGGAACTGCCCCTGCTGTTCGATACGCCTCTGGAGCGGATCCGGGAAGCGGCCGGTGAAGAGCTGGCCGAAGCGATCCGCCGCATGCGCCGGCAGGAGGTGTTCATCGAGGAGGGTTACGACGGAGAATACGGCCGCATCCGGGTTTTTGCCGCTCAGGAAATCGGCCGCACAGGACAGGGGCAGCTGTTTGCCGAGCAGCAGCCGCTGCCCGCCGCACCAAGAGAATCTCCTGCCCAAGAGAGTTTTTCGCTCCAACTTGGGAAAGAACCTTTGCTTGACAAGAAGGTTTTTCAGCCCCCCGACCCGGAAAAGCCGAATCCCGAGCAGCTCGACGCGATCCGCCACTTCCAGGGGCCGGCGTTGATCATTGCCGGGCCGGGAACAGGCAAGACCCATGTCCTGACCCAGCGCATCGCTTGCCTGATTTCGGAGCGCGCGGTGGAGCCGCAGCAGATTCTGGCAGTCACCTTCACCAACAAGGCTGCCCGCGAAATGCGCGAACGGCTCCGGCACTTGCTGGCCGGAGTTTCTGACAGGCCCCTGATAGCCACCTTCCATGCGTTCGGTTTGGGTCTGCTCAAGGAGCATGCCGACCGCTGCGGCCGCAGCCTGCAATTTTGCCTGATCGGCGAAGAGGAGCGCCTGCAGCTGATCAAGAGCCTCGCCTTGCCCCAACAGATGAAAGCCGCGGCGGCGGCCGATTTCATTTCACACAGCAAGCAGAAACGGCTCCAGCCAGTCTGAGATCAACGACATCCGGCTGAGGGATTTTTTCAGCAATTATCAGGCGCGTTTGCAGGAGATGGACGCCTTCGATCTGGAGGACCTGATTGGCGTTGCCTGCGATCTGCTGAGCCGCAATCCGGACATCAGCGAAGACTATCGCCGGCGCTATCGGCACGTTCTGGTAGATGAGTGCCAGGACATGAACGAAGCGCAATACCAGTTGCTCAAGCTCCTGCAGCCGCCGGCGGCAGCCAACCTGTGCCTGGTCGGTGATCCCGACCAGGCGATTTACGGGTTCCGCGGCGCCGATGCGACCCTGATGGAACGATTTTTGCGCGATTATCCAGGCACGATTCTTTTCCGTTTGACCAGGAGCTACCGCTGCTCCGAAAGAATTCTCAGAGCCTCCGCCGGAGTAATCCGTGAAAAAGATCAGGAAATTCGTCCTCTTTCCGGAATGGCGGAAGGCGTAAAAATCAACATCGTCCGCAATACCAGCGACCGAAGCGAAGCGGAATACATTGCCCGCACCATCGAAGGGATGCTGGGCGGTCTCCGTTTTTTTTCCCTGGACAGCCAGGTGAGCAGCGGCGAAAAAGCCAGCGATATCGAAAGCCTTGGAGATTTTGCCATACTCTGCCGCCTGAATGAACAGCTGCGCGAGATCCGCCAGGCCCTGCAGCACCACAACATACCCTATCAGTGCGTGGAGGATCCGCCCTTTTTCAGGCGGGAGCCGATGCGCACCCTGCTCGATTTTCTCAACCTGGCGGCCAATCCCGATAATCCCTTTTTAAAGAGTATCGTTCAAAACCGTCTGGCCCAACACGAGATTTCCGGCCAAGTCTGGCAGCGGATTCTGCCCGGGTTGCAGAGCGTCAAGAGTGTCAAGGAGATGCTCGCCCTGTTGGCGCGGGAGTTGTTTGCGCCGGAAGCCGAAGATCTAAACCGGCTGCTGAACCTGGCCGAGCCGTACGGCACTGCGCTTGACGATTTTTTGAAATTCGCGATCCTGGGAAGCGCGGCCGACACCCTTCGGCCCGGGCTGGAAAGCGTTTCTCTCATGACCATCCACGCGGCCAAAGGCCTGGAATTCGCCTGCGTGTTCATTCCCGGGTGCGAGGAGGGGCTGCTGCCGTACTCGCTATTCTCAAGCCAGCCCGCCGACGAACAGGAGGAAAAACGGCTGCTCTATGTCGGCATGACACGGGCCAGACGCTATCTGTTCCTGACCCATGCCGGAAAGCGGCTGCTTTTCGGCAAAAGCTACCAACTGCCCCGCAGCCGCTTTCTGGAAGGCATCGAGCAGGAGCTGCTGGAACTCAGCCAGCCCGAGTTCCGCAAAAAAGAGAAGCCGGCAGATCGGCAGCGTAAGCTTTTTGATCTGTGAAACGAATCAGGTCTGGGTGGCTCGCTCCAGCCGTTTCATGATAGAGAAAATGAAAGCGGCCGAGAGCAGGCAGCAGATCACCAGAATGGACCAGAGTGTCCAGAGCGGGACCTTCTGCCACAGGCTGCCGGTGATGCTGAGCAGGTAGTTGCCCAGGGCGTTGGCCGTGAACCAGCCGCCCTGCATCAGTCCCTTGTACTTGGGCGGAGCCACCTTCGACACGAACGAGATGCCCATGGGGCTGAGGAAAAGTTCGGCGATGGTCAGGATCAGGTAGGTGGAAATCAGCCAGTAGGGGGAAACCAGCATGGTGGCCGGCGCGACCTGGCCGCCCAGCGCTTTGGGGCTGGCCAGGCCCAACGAACCGACAATGAGCACAGAGAACGCGGCCGCGGCCAGCAGCATGCCGAAGCCGATCTTGCGCGGGGCTGAGGGCTCTTTTCCCCTGCGGTTGAGGTTGGCGAAAAAGAGGATCACCAGCGGCGTCAGGGCGACAATAAAGAAGGGATTGAAGTGTTGAAACTTTTGCGGGGTGAAGGGGTTGGCTGCGGCATAGCCCTGGTAACGGAGATAGGCCAGCAGCGCGAACCCGGCAAAGGCCGTTGCACCCAGAAGCCGGACCAGGGGCTTGCTCCCTTTTCTTAACAGAGTTATCAGCCCGACCAGGGAGAGGAAGAGGGGCAGCAACGCGAACAGGTCGAACCAGAGGTTGGTCACCCTGTCCACACGGGGCACCGTGTAATCGCGGGCGAAATAGGTCATGGTCAAACCGCTCTGCTGGAAAGCCATCCAGAAAAAGATGACCACAAAAAAGACCAGACCCAGCGCGATCAGCCGTTGGCGGGTCTGTTGCGGGCTCAGCTCAATCATCTGGGATTTGAGGTTTGCGGATTTGCTTTTCTGCTTTTCGGTCAGGTCGGCCGCCCGGTAGTGCTTGCGGAAGCCCCAGAAAATGAGCATGGAAAGCAGCAAGCTGACGCACGCCACGCCGAACCCGTAATGGTAGGACTTGCTCAGGGCGTTGATGTAGTTTTCGGAAAACTGTTTCAACGTCTCCAGCGTGACGGTCCCGTCCTGGGTTCGGGCGATGGCCAGGTAAGCGGTGGCGTTGGCCAGCCGGTTCTTCAGCAGGGCGTTGGCCAGAGCCGGGATGCGGGCGTCGTACACGTAGTGATAGGAAGCCAGGATCCAGTTGGTGATTTTTTCTGCTGCCGTGGGCGCGAACATGGCGCCGATGTTGATGCCCATGTAAAAAATATTGAAAGCCCGGTCGCGCTGGGCGCTGTAGCGGGGGTCGTCATACAGGTTGCCAACCAGGGCCTGCAGGTTCCCCTTGAAAAAGCCGGTGCCGATGGCGATCACCGCCAGGGCGGCCAGCGTCAGGCTGAAGCCGGTGCCCATGGAGGTGGGCAGGGCCAGCAGCACGTAGCCGGCGAACATCACCACCAGTCCCAGGCTGATGGTGCGCCCGTAGCCCCACACCCGGTCGGCCAGCAGCCCGCCGATCAGGGGGAAGAAATAGACGAAAGCCATGAAAATGCCGTAAACCTGGCTGGCCGCTGCCGCGTCCAGTCCGTACTTGGCCTGAACGAAGAGGACGAAAATGGCCACCATGGTGTAAAAGCCGAAACGCTCGCCCATGTTGGCGAAAAAAGCCACGAAGAGCCCCTTGGGGTGTTCTTTGAACGTCGCTGCCACCTCCTTCAAGGAGTTTTATCTGATTAGCAATTTACAGCAGCTGTAGATTGTGCCGGCGCACAGGGCAGCCATGGGTATGGTCAGAATCCAGGCCCAGACGATGCGGATCGTCACCTGCCATTTGACGGCGCGGACATTCCAGACCGTGCCCACGCCCGCTATGGCCCCGGTGATCACGTGGGTGGTGGAGACCGGAATGCCCAGAAAAGTGGAAAGGAAGATGGACATGGCGCTGGCCGTTTCCGCGCAGAAGCCGTCAATGGGCCTTAATTTGGTGATCCGTTGCCCCATGGTTTTCACGATGCGCCAGCCGCCCGACAGGGTGCCCAGGGCGATGGCGGAGTGGGCGGCCAGGACCACGTACAGGGGAATGTGGAACTTTTTCAGGAGCCCCGCCGAAAACAGCAGGCTGGTCATGATGCCCATCGTTTTCTGGGCGTCGTTGCTGCCGTGGCCCAGGCTGTAGAGCGCAGCCGAAATCAACTGAATGCGGCGGGACCACAGATTGATGATCGGCAGCGGTTGTTTATGCACCAGCCGGATGGTCAGCATCATCAGCAGGATGCCCAGAACCAAGCCCAGCAGCGGCGCCAGCACGATGAAGACCAGGGTTTTGATCCAGCCCTTCATGATCATCACGCCGAAACCCGCTTTGACCACCGACGCGCCCAGGTAGCCTCCAATCAAAGCATGGGAAGAGCTGGAAGGCAATCCCCAGTGCCAGGTCAGAAGATTCCAGGTGATGGCGCCGATCAGGCCTGAGAAAATGACCCAGGAGTCGACGACCGTGATGTCGATCAGTCCCTTGCCGATGGTTTCGGCCACTGCCGTGCCGAATATCAGAAAGGCTACAAAATTGAAGAAGGCGGCCCAGACCACCGCCTGCCGCGGGCTCAGCACTTTGGTCGAGACAATGGTGGCGATGGAATTGGCCGCGTCGTGCATGCCGTTGGTGAAATCGAAGGCCAAGGCGATGAGGATGATGAAAAGAACGAAAATCAGACCGCCCGCGGCCATGGATCATCCGTTTGACTGCGAAAGAGTTTCAATTTGCTGTCGCCGTTCAGAATTTGTCGACGTGTCATGTTAAACGGAGAAGCGAACGAAGTCAATATGTCCCTTTCTATTTACTTGGTCTTTCTTTTTTAATACAATGCGTCCGGATCGGAATGAAATCGCAACCGCCGTGGATTCCGTTGCGAGGTCATTCGCAGATTGACTCTGAAAGGTAAAAAATGGAAAAACCACAACGTCAGGAAACGCTGGACGAGGATATCGCCCAGGTGCCGCTCTACCGCAAGAAGCGCGTGCTCATCCCTTTTCTGCTGTTCATCCTTGCCGTCGTCATTGGGGTCTGGTACTGGTATACCCAGTTGCGGAACTTCGTTTCCACCGACGACGCTTATATCGATGCCGACCGCGTCTCCATCAGCTCCAAAATTCTCGGGCGCGTGGCGCGTTTGACAGCCGATGAAGGCGATGCGGTGAAACAGGGAGAGCTTCTGGTGCAGCTGGATGACGCGGATTGGCGTGCGCAGGCCGAACAGGCCCGGGCCGGCCTGGCTCTGGCCGAAGAGAGCCTGCCGCTTTCCCGGGTCAACCTGGAAAGGGCGCAGGAGGATTTTCAGCGCGCCGAGATGCAATTCCAGAAGGCCATCATCACGCAGGAGCAATTCAGCCACGCCCAGAAGACGCTGCAGGCGGCCCGCGCCGAAACCGCCATCGCCCTCGCCAAGATCACCATAGCCAGGGCGCAGCTGGGTGTGGCCGAGACCCAATTGCAGAATACGGTCATGGTGGCGCCGTTTGCCGGCGCCGTGGCCAAACGCTGGGTGCTCGAGGGCGATGTGGTGCAGCCCGGCCAGCCGATCCTGACCATCTACGATTTCAGGCGGGTCTGGGTGACGGCCAACCTGGAGGAGACCAAGCTGGGCAAGGTCCGGCTCCAGGACGATGTGGAGATCACAGTCGATACCTACCCGGGCCGGCATCTTCCGCGGCAAGGTGTTTCTCATCGGCGATTACGCGGCCTCCGAGTTCTCCCTGATTCCGCCCAACAACGCCTCCGGGAATTTCACCAAGATCACCCAGCGGGTGCCGCTGAAAATTTCCCTGGACAGCCTGACGCCGGAAGAGAAAACGAAATATCCCCTGCGGCCCGGCATGTCGGTGGAAATCAGGATCCGCATTCAGTAGTCCATGGTTCTGAAGTTCGCCAGGTTCCTCAGAAGCGGAGCGGTGCAGCAGATCCCTTCGCTGCACCACGAGCATGCCAGTTACCGCTGGTGGGTGATCCTCAATATTATGATCGGAACCTTCATGGCTGTGCTCGATGCCACGATTGTCAATGTGGCGCTGGCCAAGATCATGGGCGTTTTCGGCATCACCCTCGACCGGGTGGAATGGGTGGTGACCGCTTACATGCTGGTTTTCGCCGTGATGCTGCCGACCTCCGGCTGGCTGGCGGACCACTTCGGCTACAAGCGGACCTACCTGACGGCGTTGGCCATTTTTACCCTGGGATCGTTTCTCTGCTCCCTGTCCTGGAATGTGAATGCCCTGATCTTTTTCCGGGTCATCCAGGGAATGGGGGCGGGACTGATGATGCCCGTGGGCATGGCCATCGTCACCCGCGAGTTCCCGCGCGAGCAGCGCGGCATGGCCCTGGGATTCTGGGCCATTGCCGCCGCGGCCTCCGTGTCGCTGGGCCCGATGATCGGCGGCTACCTGGTCGACCATTTTGCCTGGCACACCATATTCGACGTCAACGTGCCGGTGGGCATCATCGGGATTTTCGCCACCGTCATGATCCAGCGGGAATACAAGACCGCCCACACGCGCACCTTTGACCTGGCGGGATTCCTTTCCATGGGAGTTTTTCTGGCCTTCCTGCTTCTGGCCCTGACCGGCGGCAACTCGGCCTGGAACACCGGCGGCTGGACCTCCACTTACATCCTCTCCTGTTTTGCCATCTCCATCGTGGCGCTGGTCATTTTCTTCATCGTGGAATTCTCGGTCAAGCATCCCCTGCTGGACCTGAGCCTGTTTCGCTATTTCAATTTCAGCCTCTCCAATCTGGTGCTGTTCGTCTTCGGCATGGGCATGTTCGGCAGCACCTTCCTGCTGCCCCTTTTCCTGCAGAATTCCCTCGGCTATACCGCGTTCCAGGCCGGCCTGATGTTCCTGCCGGTGGGCATCCTGCAGGGGCTCCTGTCGCCCATCTCTGGCCTGCTTTCCGACCGCGTCAATCCCAAGATCCCGGCCGTCATCGGCATCATGCTGATGGCCCTCAGCCTGTTTCTGAACCATTCCCTGTCGCTGTTTTCCGAGCAGAGCCAGATTGCTTTCACGCTCTATATCCGGGGATTCGCCATGGGCCTGCTTTTCACCCCGCTGAGCACCATGGCCCTGTCGGAGATCCCCCGAGAAAAGATGGCCCAGGCGTCGGGCATATTCAATGTCATCCGCCAGATCGGCGGCAGTTTCGGCGTGGCTCTCATGGGCACCATGCTGACCCGCCGGCTCCTCTTTCATTCCGCCATCTACGGCGGCGCGGTGGATCCCTACTCGCCGGTCTTTAAAAACACGGTCCTGCGGCTGCAGTATTTCGCCCGTCACGTGGCCGGGGGCCCGCCGGCGCTCAACCTGGTCAGGGCCAAAACGCTGGCCTCCGCCCATATCGGCCAGCAGGCATTCGTGTCTGCTGTGGGCGACGATTTCTTCATTGCCGCATTGATCACTGCTGTCTGCCTGATCTTCATCCTGTTTTTGCGGACGGGGAAAAAATATAAGGGAAAAGATGTGGCAACCCTGGAATGAAATTTCTCAAAAAGGTGATGAAAGGATGAAAATTCGAGTTCGCTTCTTTTTACTGCTGTTTGTCAGCGCACTGGCCAGCCCGCTTTTTTCAGGCGCGGACGAGCCCGAGTCCTTGAGCGTGGAGGAGGCGGTTAAACTGGTGCTGGCCCACAACCACTCTCTCCAGGAAGCAGCGGATGCCGTTGCCATTTTCCAGGCCAAGGTGGAACAGAGCCGCAGCGGCCTTTTCCCCAATGTGCGGGCCGACCTCTCCTATACGCGTCTGGGGCCGCTTTCGGAAATCTCGATTCCCGGCCTCGGTTCATTCGAGCTGTATCCCGCCAATAACTACGATATGCATGCGGCGCTGCGGCAGAATCTGTACGATTTCAATCGCACCCGCGAGGGGATCAACCTGGCCCGTTCTCAGATCCGTACCGTTGAGGACCGCTGGCTGCTGCTGAAACGCGATCTGGAGTACCAGACCGCCCAGTTGTTTTATACCATCCTGCTGCTGCGGGAAAACATCCGGGTCAAGGAAGAACATATCCGCATGCTGAATGAGCACCTGGAAATAAGCAGGCGCAAGGTCCAGAGCGGCACCGCCACCGAGTTGGAAGTGCTCACCACCCAGGTCCGGGTGGTGACCGCGCAGAGCCAGGAGCTGAACCTGGAAAACACCCTGGCCAAGGAGGTCATCGCCCTGCAGCGCCTGATCGGCCGCCCTGAGAAAAAAGCTCTCCAGCTGCGCGGAGAATTGTCCTATCAGGCGCTGGCCTTGAACGCCGCCGAGCTGGTCGCCAGTGCCTGGCAGAAGCGTCCGGAAATGCGGGCGGTCAAAGACATCAGGCAATCGGCTGCCATCCAGTTTCACCTGGCCGGCCTGCACGACAGACCCGCTCTCAATTTAGACCTGCTGGCCGGAACGAGAAACGGTTATTTCCCTGACTTGAATCAGCTGAAGCTGAATTTCGTTTTAAGCGTTCAGGCCGACATCCCCATTTTCAACGGCAACCTGACCCGCTACCTGAAAGCGGAAGCGCGGGCCAACCTGAAAACCATTGAAGATCGAAGCAGGGAGATTGAGGAGATGATCCGCGCCGAAGTGTTGCAAGCCGTTTCCGACGTGCAGACCGGCGAGAAGGAATTGCAGCTCGTGGAAGTCAACATCGAGCAGGCCAGGAAAGCCCGGGAATTCGCCAAAGCGCGCTACCAGGCCGGCACCGTCACCAATCTCGATTTAATAGACGCGGAGGAAGCTTATTCCGAGGCGGAATGGGTAAAACTGCAGGCACTGTACAAATGCGTCATCAGTCAACTGGCTCTGCAGCGGGCGGTCGGGAATAACCTGATACTTAAATAATATTCTTTTTTTCAGCAAAAAATTTTTCCTTCCTGGGCTCCGCGTGAGTGCTTGTATTGCCATTGTTTTTTTGTTGTGCTAAAAAGAATATCAGAGAATTAGGTGGTTCGGGGTGGCTGATATGTGTGCAGGGAAAGGGGGCGACCCATGAAGAAAATCGGCATATTTTGCCTGGGGTGTTTGCTCGGTCTGTTTCTGATTTCGTCATCAGGTGACAAAACCAATATCGTGCGAAAGCCGGATGTCAAAAGCCGTGAATTCTTGATTGGCCAGCAGCGGCAGAGCCCAAAGCCTGATAATCGGATTTCGCAAATGAAAGTGAGCACTGATTTCGGCATGCTGCCGCTCTATTTCATTCCCAACCAGGGCCAGGTGGATCAGGCAGCCAGGTTCTATGCCAGAACCTCCCGCTACACGCTCTGGATCACTCGGCAAGGGCTGGTATTTGACAGTATTCGAAAAGATGCAGGGGCAATTAGAGCCACCGGCGTATCGCGCCTCGTTTTTGTCGGCGCCAATCCCAATACTGAAATAGTTACGCTCGAGGATGATGGATACCGGATCAATTATTTCACAGGAAATGATCCCGGAAAATGGCGCACCGCTATCCCGACTGCCCGAGCGGTACTTTATAGGGGAATTTATAAAAATATCGACCTCAAGGTGCACGGGATAGAGAAGCAGGTCGAGTATGATTGGTTGGTGAGACCCGGGGGTGATGCCGCTTCCATTCAGTTTGAGTGCCAGAGTATTGAGAGCGCCCATGTGGATGCTGAGGGCAATCTGTTGGTCGAAACCCCATTCGGCGTGTTGAAAAATAAAAAACCTTTCGCTTTTCAAAATACTGCTAATGGCTCCAGGAAAACAACAAATGCGGCATTCAAAAAAATGGCTGGGAACATCTGGGGATTCACGGTGGGTGAGTATGACCGGAGCCTGGAACTTGTCATTGATCCGCTGGTCCTGGTTTATTCCACCTACCTGGGCGGATCAGCCGATGATTACGATTATGGCATTGCAGTCGATGGCGCCGGTTGCGCTTATGTGACGGGCCAAACCGCTTCCAGCGATTTCCCCATAAGCGACACTCCTTTTCAGCCCTCCAAAAGTATTGGCTGGGACCTCTTTGTCACCAAGCTGAATTCCAGCGGCAGCGGTCTTGTCTATTCCACTTACCTGGGCGGTTCGGCCAATGATTACGGGCTTGGCATTGCGGTTGACAGCTCCGGCTGCGCTTACCTGACGGGTTACACCGCTTCCGTCAATTTCCCCATTTACAATCCCATGCAAATGTTTTACGGCGGCGGCAATACGGATGCTTTTGTTGCCAAGCTGAACGCCGGCGGCGATACCTTGCTCTATTCCACCTTTCTGGGCGGCCAGGGCGATGAGCGGGGCCTGTCCATTGCGCTTGATGGAAGCAACTGCGCCTATGTGACGGGTTATACCAATTCGGTCAATTTCCCTGTGAACAGCAATCCGTTTCAGCAGACCAAAAGCGTTGGCTGGGATGCCTTTGTCACCAAGCTAAACGCCAGCGGCAGCGGTCTTGTCTATTCCACTTACCTGGGCGGCTGGAGCGATGATAGCGGCAGTGGCATTGCGGTTGACAGCTCCGGCTGCGCCTACGTGACCGGTCAAACCGCTTCCAGCAATTTTCCCACCCAGAATCCATATCAGTCGTACAGGGCGGGTGGGCGCGATGCGTTTGTCAGCAAACTGAACGCCAGCGGCAGCGGCCTGGTTTATTCCACTTTTTTGGGCGGCTCAGCCGACGACTATGGTTTTGGCATTGCCCTGGATGGCTCAGGCTGCGCCTATGTGACAGGTCAGACCGCTGCCAACGATTTCCCCACTCACAATTCCTTTCAGTCGGCCAATATGGGCGGGAGCGATGCGTTTGTCAGCAAGCTAACCAGCGGCGGCAACGGGCTGGTTTATTCCACCTATCTGGGCGGATCAGCCGATGATGGAGGCAATGGCATTGCGGTGAACAGTACGGGCTGCGCCTTTGTGACGGGCCAGACCGCTTCCGGCAATTTCCCCACCAACAATTCCTTTCAGGCGACCCAGGGCGGCGGCTTCGATGCCTTTGTCAGCGAGCTCGAACGCCAGCGGCAACAGCCTGGTTTTTTCCACTTACCTGGGCGGATCCTCCGATGACCATGGCTTTGGCATTGCGCTGGACGGCACAGGCTACGATTATCTGACGGGCTATACCCAGTCCTCGGATTTCCCTATTGGTACTAATCCGTTTCAATCGGATAAAAATGGCGGCTGGGATGCCTTTATCAGCAAGCTGGCATTGACCCATACGGTTTCTTTCATTGCCGGAGCCAACGGCCATTTAACCGGAAATGCCAATCAAACCATTGTTGATGGCTATAACACAAGTGCGGTGACCGCAGTGCAAAACAGCGGGTACCATTTTGTCAACTGGACCGGAACCGGCGGTTTCACTTCCACAGCCAATCCCCTGACCGTGACCAATGTAGCTGCCAACATGACCATCACCGCCAATTTCGCCATCACTCCCAATTACACGGTCAATTTTCTGGCTGGAGTCAACGGAACTTTGAGCGGGAACACAACGCAGACGGTCAGCCAGGGCGGAAGCACCACGCCAGTAACAGCAGTGCCAAACAGTGGGTACCATTTCGTCAACTGGACTGGAACCGGGGGCTTCACCTCAACCGCCAATCCCCTGACCGTGACCAATGTGACTGCCAACATGACCATTACCGCCAATTTCGCAATCACCAGCACTTACACGGTGAATTTCCTGGCTGGAGTCAACGGAACTTTGAGCGGGACTACCACGCAGACGGTCAGCCAGGGCGGAAGCACCACGCCAGTTACCGCGCTTCCGGATAGCGGGTATCATTTCGTCAATTGGACTGGAACCGGAGGCTTCACCTCAACCGCCAATCCCCTGACCGTGACCAATGTGATCTCCAACATGACTATCACCGCCAATTTCGCCATCAATCCCACTTACACGGTCAATTTCCTTGCTGGAGTCAACGGAACTTTGAGCGGAACCACCACACAGACGGTCAACCAGGGCGGAAGCACCACGCCGGTTACCGCAGTGCCAAACAGCGGGTTTTGTTTCTTCAACTGGACAGGAACCGGCGGTTTCGCCTCAACCGCCAATCCCCTCACCGTGACCAATGTGATTTCCAACATGACCATCACCGCCAATTTCGTAATCGCGCCAACTCTGTTGCTTCAAGGTCAGAAGCTGTTGGAAAGGCTCTGGCTTGTGCGCAGGCCTTACGGCCAGATCAGTATGACAGTCTCCAATCCGGGAAACGCGCCTATAGTAAAATACATTTTGTACCGCAAGGTCAGCGGCGGCACGTATTCGGTCATCCGGGAGATTGCACCATCGTCGTTCCAGAACGGGAAATATACCTTTAATGACTTATTCGCAAACTTCTTTAATCCAACCATGACTTATACCTACAAGTTGGAGGCGCGCAATGCAGCCGGGATCTTGCTCGCCACATCCAACGAGGTAACGATTTAACCTTAATGGAATTGGTTCAGAAGCGATTGCTCCATTTCTATTCTTGACTGGGATGATAGGGTGGGGGAAGAATGACCCCACCAGGAATCGAACCTGGAACCTATTGATTAAGAGTCAATTGCTCTGCCAATTGAGCTATGGGGCCAGCACTGACTTGAAAAATTTTAACAGAGTTGCCGCGGCAAGTCAATAAAGCGTCAAAAAGCATGGCATCCGAATCCGCAGGGTGACATGATATCCATCTGAAATTATTTTCTGTTTGTCTTATAATCTGGACAGGAGTTAACATGCCAAAGAAAAACAGGGTATGGCTATTTTCATTCATTGTTTTTTTAACAATGGGCCTGATGGCGGAAAGCAAGAGCCGGGATTTCCGGATTGAGGGGAACCGGTTTTTAATGAACGGGAAACCGTACCAGATCATTTCCGGAGAGATGCATTATGCCCGCATCCCCCCGGAATACTGGGCGGACCGGCTGCGCAAGGCCAGGGCCATGGGCCTGAACACGGTCTGCACCTATATGTTCTGGAACACCCACGAGCCGGAGCCGGGTCAATTCGATTTTTCCGGACCGCTCGACGCGGCCCGCTACATCCGTCTGGCGGGCGAGGCCGGATTGAACGTGATCCTGCGCTGCAGTCCTTACGCCTGCGCCGAATGGGATTTCGGCGGGTTTCCGGCCCGGCTGCTGAACGAACCGGGAATCCGCGTGCGCTGCCTGGATGCGCGCTACATGGCCGCTGTGGCGCGTTACGTCCGCAGGCTGGGCGAGGAGCTGGCCGGGCTGCAGAGCACGCGGGGCGGCCCGATCATTGCCCTGCAGGTGGAAAACGAGTACGGCTCCTACGGCAATGACCGGGAATACATGGCCGAGCTGGCGCGTCTCTACCGCCAGGCCGGTTTTGACATTCCCTTTACTACCGCCGACGGCCCGGCGCGCTACCTGCTTGAATCGGGTTCTCTGCCGGACGCGCTGCCCGTGATCAATTTCGGCGGCGACGCGCCCAGACAATTCCCCCGGCTCGAAGAGTTCCGACCCGGTATTCCACAGATGTGCGGCGAATACTGGTGCGGCTGGTTCACCCACTGGGGCGACGCCCGCTGGGGGAGCGCCGATCTTGAAGAGCAGAAAAAAGATGTCGAATGGATGCTGAAAAACGGCAAATCGTTCAGTTTGTACATGTTCCACGGGGGAACCAATTTCGGGTTCTGGGCAGGCGCCAATCTGGGAGAGCGCTACGAACCGGACATCACTTCCTACGATTACGACGCGCCTTTGGACGAGGCGGGCCGACCGACCAGGAAGTTTTTCGTATTCCGCGACCTGATCCGGAAATTCGGACCGGAACAGGGGAAATTGCCCCCGCTGCCCAAACCGCTGTCTGCGTTTGCCATTCCTTCCTTTGTGCCGGGCCAGACTGCTGCGCTGTTTGCCAACCTGCCGGCAGCGAAACACTCCCCGCAGCCGGAGACCATGGAATCCTATGGCCAGTATTTCGGCTACATCCTGTACCGCACGCGGCTGATCGGGCCGAAAAAGGGGAGGCTGGTCATTCGCGAACCGCACGATTACGCTCTCGTTTTTCTTGACGGGAAATGGATCGGCAAACTGGACCGGCGTCTGGGTGAAAGCAGCCTGGATCTGCCCGAGAGCGGCGCAAACGCGCCGCAGTTGGACATTCTGGTGGAAGCGCTGGGTCGGGTCAATTTCGGGCCCGGCCTGCTGGACAGGAAGGGCATCACCCAGTACGTGACCCTGAACAACGTCACGCTCATGAACTGGGAAGTTTTTAACCTGCCGCTGGACACCCCTTTTCTGCAAGGCCTCCGCTTCAGTTCGCTACCCAAAGTGGCTGGCCCCGGTTTTTTCAAGGCAACCATTATCCTGAACGAGACGGGCGACACCTTTCTGGATTTGAGCGGCTGGCGCAAGGGAGTGGTCTGGGTCAATGGCCGCAACCTGGGGCGGTTCTGGAATGTCGGGCCGCAGCGTGACCTCTATCTGCCGGCTCCCTGGCTGAGAAAGGGGGAGAACGAGATCGTGGTGTTCGATCTGGAACAGGGGAACGCCTCGCCGATCAAAGGCAGCCCGAGCAGGTAGGTCGCCAACCGGTTCTTGAATTTTTCCGTTATTCAGCATAAAATATACAGGTCAGATTTTCAATTCCATTTTGAAACGATAAGGAGAAAATCATGGGCAAGAAAAGCATTTTATTGGGTTGTCTGGGAATCGTCGTTGTGGTCGCCATCATCCTGGTGGCCGGGGTCGTCGGTTCCTACAACTCGCTGGTCGCGCTGGACCAGAAGGTGCAGGCGCAGTGGGCGCAGGTGGAAAACGTGTATCAGCGCCGCGCCGACCTGGTTCCCAACCTGGTGGAAACGGTCAAGGGCGCGGCCGCCTTCGAGAAAGAAACCTTCACCGCTGTGACCGAGGCTCGCGCCAAGGTGGGGCAGGTATCGCTGGGTGCCCAGGGTCTGCTCAACAATGCGGAGAACTTCGCCAAGTTCCAGCAGGCCCAGGAGGGCCTCTCCTCGGCCCTGTCCCGGCTGCTGGTGGTGGTCGAGAAATACCCGGAATTGAAAGCCACCCAGAATTTCCGCGACCTGCAAAACCAGCTGGAAGGCACGGAAAACCGCATCAACTTTGAACGGATGCGCTTCAACGAGGCTGCCCAGGCCTTCAACACCCGGCGCATGAGCTTTCCCACCGTGCTAATCGCCGGCTTTTTCGGCGACCGTTTCCGGGAAAAGTTCTATTTCAAGGCGCAGCCCGGCACGGAAACCGCTCCCAAAGTGAAGTTCTGAGCCGGTGAAACGGCCTCTCCGTTTTCTCCTGGCCAGCCTGGCAGCCGGGGTGCTTTTCTGCACTTTGCGGCTGGGTGGGGTGGGCCCGCCGATCCCCCCTGCGCCCGCGCGCTGGCTGACCGACCGGGCCGGATTCCTTGCTGCTGCAACAGCAGGCCAAGTGGACGACCAGCTCCAGGCGTTCGAACGGAGCACCGGCCATCAGGTTCTCGTTTACATTGATCGCACCAGTGGCGGCGTGCCCATCGAGGATTGGGCGGTCCGGGCATTCGAAAACTGGAAGGTCGGTCGCCGGGGCCTGGACGACGGCTTGGTGCTTTTCATCATGAGCGAGGACCGCCGGCTGCGCATCGAAGTGGGTTATGGCCTGGAAGCGACCGTTACCGACATCGTGGCCTCGCGCATCATCAACGAGGTGATCGTTCCCCGCATCCGGGACAATGATCCGGATGCGGCCGTGCGCGAAGGGGTGGCGGCCATACTGGAGGCGATCGGCGGGCCCGCGGCTGAGCAGAAAGCGGAACCCCGAACGCGGCGGCCCGTGCCAGTTGGCTCTCCGCTGCAGACGTTTTTCATCATCCTTGTCGTTATCGGCTTCATCCTGCTGTTCATCACCCATCCCTCGCTGGCCATTTATCTTCTTTTCAGCATGCTCTCCGGAGGCCGGCGCGGTGGCGGCGGTGGAGGCGGATTTTTCGGCGGCGGCGGTCGTTCCGGTGGTGGCGGTGCCTCGGGCTCCTGGTAGCCCGGGAGGTGAGCATGAACCGGCGAAAATTGCTGCAAGCGATAGACGCGGATAAGGTCAAGGCGGCCATTGTCGCAGCCGAGAAAGAGACCTCGGGAGAGATCCGCGTTTCCGTGTCGCGGTTTTTCTGGGGCAGCGTGTTCAAGGCCGCCCAAAAAGCGTTCCGGCGGCTGGGCATGGCCGCCACCCGTGAGCGCAACGGCATTCTTTTCTTCATCGTGCCCGGCCGGCGGCGCTTCGCGGTCATCGGCGACAGCGGCATCCACGAGAAGGTGGGCCAAAAGTTTTGGGAGGGGCTGAGCGCGGCGCTGGCCGAGAGGTTCCGCGCCAGAGATTTTACCGGCGGCCTGGTGGAAGCCATTGGTGAAGCCGGCCGGCAACTGGCCGCTCACTTCCCCTATGACGCGGCCACGGATGTGAACGAGTTGGCGGACGATATCGATTACGGTGCCGAGAAAAAATAGTCTGGCCGCTTCGAGGCATGGTGAACATGGATAAAAATTCAAAACGGCAGCGCTACCGCCGCATCCGCAAGCAGCTGGCGGAGCTGCTGGAAAAAACCGCGGATCCGGTGGCGCGCATGGCCACCGTGGCCTGCCTGCTCTACCAGAAGATGGACCACTTTTTCTGGTGCGGCTTTTACCGCCTGCTGGATGGCGAGTTGCTCGTCGGGCCCTATCAGGGGAGCCTGGCCTGTCTGAAACTGAAGAAGCACACCGGGGTCTGCTGGGCCGGCATCCTCCGCCGCCAGGTGATCAATGTCCCGGACATCCACTGTTTCCCCGGTCACATCGCCTGCGACAGCCGCTCCAAGTCGGAAATCGTGGTGCCGGTGTGCAATGATCGGGGAGAGATCCAAGCGGTGCTCGATGTGGACAGCGACCGTTTAGATTCGTTTGATGAGGTGGACGAGCAGGAACTGCCGCTTGTCGTGGCGCTGATTTACGGCGGCTGAGAACTCTTTCTAATCCTCTGCCTGGATCAGCTTGTGCACGGCTTCGGCCAGGGCGGAGAACGTGTAGGGCTTGACGATCACGCCGCTGAATCCGTAATCCCGGTAATGGGCCATCACCGGATCGTTGGAATAACCGCTGGACACCAGGACCCGGGTCCGGGGATCCAGCTGCAATATCTTTTTGATGGCTTCGCGTCCGCCCATGCCGCCGGGAACGGTCAGGTCGAGGATCAGGACCTGGTAGGGGCGTCCGGCTTCCTTGGCCTTGCTCCATTCCTCGATGGCCTGGCCGCCTTCGACCACGCAGGTCACCTCGTAACCGAGCTGCTGCAGCATCTCCGCGGCCACCTGGCGCACCAACGACTCGTCATCCATGACCAGGATGCGGCCCTGGCCTTTCAACAGCTGGGCTTGGGACGGCCGGCTGACTGTCACCGCTTTTTCCGAGGCGGGCAGGTAGATATGAAACACGGAGCCCATCCCCTGGGCGGATTCGACCGCGATGAAACCGTCGTGCTTCTTGACGATGGAGAAGGCAATGGCCAGGCCCAGGCCGCTGCCCTGCAGCTTGGTGGTAAAATAGGGTTCAAAAATCCGTTTCAGTAATTCCCGGGGAATGCCCTGGCCCTGGTCATACACCGAGATGCGCACATAGGGGCCCTCTTTGAGCGGCAGATTCTCGCGGTCGGTGAGCGTGATGTTTCTGGCCCTGACGTCAATGGTTCCGCCGTCGGGCATGGCCTCCTTGGCATTGATGACGAGGTTCTGGACCACCTGGTTCATTTGACCGCGGTCCATTTCCAGGGTAGGCAGGTCGGGGGAGAATTCGTAGCGGCAGACAATGTCTGAACCGCGCAGGGCGAACGAGACGGCGTCACGGACCATCTCCTCCACGGCCACAACTTCTTTGATCGGCGCAGAACCTGCGGCAAAGGTCAGCAGCTGCTGGGTGAGGCTCTGGGCCTGGAGTGCGGCTTTTTCGGCATTGCTCAGAAACTGGAAATGGCGCGCCTCGGGGGAGAGCTGGCTTTTGGCCAGGGAAATGTTGCCCAGGATCGCTGTCAGGATGTTGTTGAAATCGTGGGCGATGCCGCCGGCCAGGATGCCGATCGATTCGAGTTTTTGCATCTTGATCAGTTCTTCATCGGTTTTCAGCTTCTCGGTGATATCCCGGAAAACCAGCACGATGCCGATAATGCGGTTTTCGCGGTCGCGGATGGGAGCGCTGCTGTCGGCGATCACCCGGCGAACGCCGTCGCGCTCCAGCAACAGCGGACGCTCGGCAAATTCGATGGTGCGACCGCTTTCCAGAGTCTTCTGGACGGGGTCGTCCAGGGGTTCGCCCGTCTGCTCGTGGATGATGTGAAACACCTCGCTCAGCGGCCGACCCAGGGCTTCGTCCTGGGACCATCCGGTCAGTTCCTCGGCCACCCGGTTGATCAGCAGGATGCGGCCCTCGACATCGCTGGCAATCACGCCGTCACCGATGCTGCGCAGGGTGACAGTCAGGCGCTCCTTTTCCATGGCCAGCGCCTCTTCGGACCGCTTGCGTTCAATGGCCAGGGCGACCTGATTGGAGACGAAGTTCAAGATATCGAGGTCGGCGCTGGAATAGCGCACGCCCGGGGTGTAGGTTTGCACCACCATGGCGCCGATGGTCTTGCCCGCGGAAGTCTTGAGCGGCACACCCAGCCAGTCAATGGAAGGTGTACCCACGCTTTCCACCTCTCCGCTTTCGACCAGTTTCTGAAATTCGCCCGGATCGACTAGCAGCGGTTTCTGGTGGCGGATGACATAGCCGGTCAGCGTTTGTCCCATTTTCATGTCTGGCGGCGGCGGATCGTACTCGTCGATGAAGTAGGGGAAATGAAGAGTCTGCGCGTCCGGTTCATATAGGGCGATATAGAAGTTGCGGGCCGGGATCAGTTCACCCACGATCTGGTGCATCTGATGGAACAGCTCGTTCAAGTCGGGTGCGGAATAGACTGCTTCCGATACCCTGAAAATCGCCTCTTTGAGTCTGTCCGCTGCGGCGAATCTTTTGAAGGCCAAGCGGTGCGGTTTTTTTAACAACTGCGGCATGGTCGGACCTGGGCTTTCTGCGGGCTATCAGTTTTTTCCCTTTTTGTGCCCGACCTTTTTTGTCCCGCGATTCTTTCAGTGCCATGTGAATTCTATGCCAGCCAGCATAGCAAATTCATTTTTCCGAATCAAGATATTGCCACGGAAAACGGGATCAATGGATACTGCAGGACTTTGGCTCCCCTTATTTTGCGTTCTTTCAGTTCGTGCAGCGCCCGGTTGGCTTCAGTCAGTGTGAATGTCTGGACTTCCGGCCGGATGGGGATTTGCGCGGCCAGAAGCAAAAAATCTTCGACGTCGCGGCGGGTCACATTGGCTACGCTGGTGATCTCCTTTTCCAGCCAGAGGTGGACCGGGTAATCGAGAGCCAGCAGGCTGGCCTTGTCTGTTTCTTCCTTGCGGATGGCGTTGATCACCAGGCGTCCGCCCCGTTGCAGGTGCTGCAAGCCAGCGCGCACCGGCTGCCAGACCGGGGTGGTGTCAATGGCACCGTCGGCTTTTTCCCCCGGATCGTCGTCGAAGTCCCCGGCCCAGGAAGCGCCCAGTTCCAGGGCGAAGGCGCGTTCCTCCGGGCTGCGGGCGAAAACTAGGATGCGGGTGGAGGGATAGAGGTGGTGGGCTGTTTGCAGCACCAGGTGGGCCGAGGCGCCAAAACCGAGCAGCGCCAGCGTTTGCCCGTTGCCTAGCCCGGTCAGCCGCAGCGAGCGGTAGCCGACGGCTCCGGCGCAGAGCAGGGGGGCCGCTTGCAAGTCGTTGAATGCGGCCGGGATGGGCACGGCGAACTCTTCCCGCACCAAGGCGTATTCGGCGTACCCGCCGTGGGCATCCCGACCGGTGGCCGCGAAGGCGGGGCAAAGGTTCTCCCGGCCTTCGTTGCAGAAGCGGCACTGGCCGCAGGCCGAATGGATCCAGGCGATGCCCACCCGCTCGCCGATGGGAAAGCGGTTGGCCCGCTGTCCCTTCTTTTCCACTCGGCCCACCACCTGATGGCCGGGAATGACCGGCAGCCGGGGCGGCGGGGTGCGACCTTCGATCTCGTCGAGTTCGGTGTGGCAGACGCCGCAGGCGGAAACTCGGACCAGCAGCTCATCTGCCGCCGGTTCCGGGATCGGCCAATCCACGAGCTGCAAAGGGTTCGGGTACAGATGCAGATCGCCGATGCGGGTGATGACCATGGCCTTCATGTCGCTGCTCCCCGGAAACAGAAGATTATAAACCTTTTAAAAAATCTTCGGCATCGGCCACGCTGATTTTTCTTTCCCGGACCAGACGCAGGATCTCCAGCGGCGATTGCTGGGGCGTTTCGGAGGCCAGCAAGCGGGCGAACATCTCCTCCATTTTGACGCGCACGGTGGGGTAGGAGAGATTCATCCGCCGCTGGACCTCTTTGAGGTTTCCCCGCGAGCGGATGAAGAGATCGAAGAGTTTCTGCATCGAAGGATCCAGTTGGCATACCGGACAGGGTGTGAACTTTCCCTCCAGGACGGAACCGCAACTGCTGCAGGACATGCGGCTGACGGTCAGCTGCTTTTTGCAGGACGGGCATTGATGGGGCATCTTCATGGGGGCCTCAGCTGGTGGCGATGCGGATGTTGCCGTTGAACGTGCTCAGTTGAAGATGATTCCGTTCGTTGCCGCTTCCCATTTTGGCGGTTTCTGATCCGAAACCCCATTTGGAGACAGCCACACCGGCAGCCAGGCCCCCTTCCCATTTGATCGTGCCGTTCAGGGTCCTGGCCTCGATTTTGCCCGAAAAACTCTGGGGAACTTGCACACGGATATCGCCGCTGAATGTATGAAGGGTGGATTGTCCCTGGTGGTTCTCGGTCACGCTGATTTCGATGTCGCCGCTGAACGTGTGGCAGGTCAAAGGAGCGGCCAGGCCGGTCAGAAAAATATCCCCCGTCACGTTTTTAATTTCCAGGGGCAGTAAAATGCGTTGAACTTTAACAGTTCCTTTCAGCCAGCGCAATTCCAGCCGGGAGAGCCGATCGGGAACCTGAAGACGGATTCCTTCGCGGCAGAGCAGGACCAGTTGATTCCCCTTACGCAAGAGTTGAAAACCATCAAGGTTCTTGCCCTCTGCACGAAGGAATTCAGCCGGCGATGAGATTAATTCCACGTCGGCAACAGTTGAATCAAACGGAGGCGTGGGTCGCGTTATAAGGAGCTGTTCGCCGGTACCAGTCTTGAAACCCTCGGAAGTCAAGGAAACTTTATCATAGCCTGCAGAGGGGTCACCGCGGAAGGGTTTTAAAAAATCGGCCATTCCCCAGGAAAAGGGTGTTCCCCAGCCAGAAAACAGGTCGCGCCAGGGCGAACTCTGGCGGTGCTTCTTGCCGAAACCGGCATCAGCCGTTTCACCATGGGCTTGGTTTTTTTCCAGAGCAGCAAGCAAACGTTCACCCTCTTCAACGGAAATCACCTTGTCAGCCACCATTTTTAAAATTTCCAAACGTTCTACTTTCATTTTTTTATCCCTATAAATAAATGTAAAATATATTTTATAATTTGTCAACTATATTTTATATATTTAATTTATAATTTTAATAAATTTGATATTTTCTATTTTTAAGCCTTGGATGTTATTGAAAATCCAGTCGTGAAAAATTAGAATGCGCTGCAGGAGGAGCCCATGTCAAACATCCTTTCGCGCCGGCGCTTTTTGCAAACAGGTGCATCATTGCCCTTTTTAGCCATTCCCGCTCTAGGCAAGGATAAAACGGTTGCCGCTCCTGCGGCCGGAGGAGTTCTACCTGCGATCGTTTGCAGCCGGGGTGAAGCCTGGGGCCGCAAGGTGTGCGCGCCCGGCTGGGAGATTCTCAGCAGCGGCGGCAAGCTCCTGGACGCAGTGGAAAAGGTGGCCAACGTGACCGAGCTCGATCCCGAAGATATGAGCGTCGGGTACGGCGGACTGCCCAACGAGGAGGGCGTGGTGCAGCTGGACGCCTCGTGCATGTTCGGGCCGACACACAAGGCGGGAGCTGTGGGCGCCCTGGAAGGAATCAAGACACCCTCGAGCGTGGCCCGGCTGGTGATGGAACGCACCAACCACATCATGCTGGTCGGCTCCGGCGCCCAGCGTTTTGCCGTGGCCCACGGTTTTACCATCGAGAACTTGCTCACCGAAAAGGCGCGGCTGGCCTGGCTGAGGTGGAAGGAAAACCTGAGCGACAAGGACGACTGGCTGCCGCCCGTTGACAACATCTACCGTGAGCGCGGCAGCCGGCTGACCGGCACCATCAACGTGTTTGGCATAGACAGCCAGGGCAACATCGCCGGCATCACCACCACCAGCGGCCTGGCCTTCAAGATTCCAGGCCGGCTGGGAGATTCACCGATCATCGGCGCCGGGCTTTACTTGGACAACGACATCGGCGCAGCCGGAGCGACCGGGCGCGGCGAAGAGGTCATCCGCACCTGCGGCAGCTTTTACGTGGTCTCGCTGATGGGGCGGGGCATGAAGCCCGCGGAAGCGTGCCTTGAGGGATGCAAGCGCATCGTCGAGGTGAACAAGCGGCGCAACGTGCCCATCAATTTCGACGTCAAGTTCATCGCCCTGAACAAGAAGGGCGAGGTGGGCTGCGCCTCCATCAAAGGGTCGGCCAAGCGGCGGCAGGAGGCCTCCTTGATGAATGCCAAGGGCTTTGCGGTCGTGCCCGGCGCCTACCTGATGGAGGACGAGCCGCCCAAAAGCTGACGCCATGTCCGGATCTGAGTTCTTGCACCTGCGCGTGGAGCCGCTGACCGAGCACGAGGAGGCGATCGGCACTCTCTACCGCCTGTTCAGCGAGAAATATCCCGAATGTCGAGGCGTCTGGTCCGAGCTTGCCGATGACGAAGCCAATCACGCCTCCTGGATCCGCGGCCTGGCTGCGCGGGTACGCGATGGCAAGGTGCGGCTGAACCTGGAACGCTTCCAAAATGAAGCGATCCAGTCATCCATGGCGTTCGTCCGCCGCCAGACCGAGATAATGAATTCTCAATTCTTGCCCTTGCAGAACGCCATCAGTATCGCGCTACAACTTGAGGAAACGATGCTGGAGAAGCGTTTTTTCGAAGTTTTTGAAACCTCCGATCCGGAAATCGAGGAGATCATCCAAAACATCGTTGCCGAGACGCGCATGCACTATGACAAGTTGAAGGCCATCCACAAAACGTGACTGAGTGAATTTTCTCTATTTCGTCAAGCCCTTGAATTTTATCTCGTGAAGGTCGGGAAAGGCATAGGCGGCGAGGAAACGGCCGGTATTGTCGCTCACCACGACACCTCCCCGAGAGGTATAGAGTTGGGACCACGTGTTCTTTTTGAAATTACTGGGCGTGGGAATTTCACGGATCAAACGCAGAACGCCGCTTTTGACACGAAAAAACTTCTTTGAACTGCTCCAGAGGTCAATCGAGGGATTTTCAGTATCCATATTTTCGATGAAATATATTTCTTCAGGAGAGATATAGAGGACTTTCCCATTAGCCATACACACGTCGCGGAGCGAGTACGTGTTCGGATCAATGAGAACGATCCGATTGCCAAATTTGGCGCAGATTTCTTCAGCTCGTCCATTGTCCAGAATTTTCAACGACGCTCTGCGGTTATAAATGTAAAAATTGCCTGGAATCTCCTTGACTGGTTCGGTTCCGGTTAGCGTGGGGCGTTTGATCATCAGCGAAGAGTCAGTGGGGAAAAACAAGAGGCCATTGATATACGCTGGAATGCCCTGGGCAATTCCCAAGTCGTCGACCGTGCCGTCTTCCCATATACGCAAGATTGGATGTTGCTTTGAGCGCCAGGCGGTCAGGAGCCAGAAACGCCTCTCTTCGCAAGTATCAGCCCCGAACAAAAAGGGATTGTAATATCCATTGAAAAGCGGGCTGCGCGCCTGTATCCTATTGGTTTTGCTGTTGCGGGAATCGATGAAAACCAGGTTGATTTCTCCCTCCTTGATGGTTTGCGGGAAACGTGACGATTTTTCTGCTAGTTCCTTGTCCCCTTTTTCCAATAAAATCAGGAAATCCCCAGATTTTGCATAAGGCGCAATCCAGTTGCCTAAAAAGCGGTTCGGGGTTGTTTCATAAATGCTGACAGCTTCTGCAGTGGCAGTGTCGATCTTGCCTATCCCATAGACTGAATGATTTTGAACTTCTTTGATATAGCGATCAAAGACGCATCCCCTGTCTTCCAGAACATTCAACCCAGACCAATTCAAAACGCTCAATCCCCTGACCTCCTTGCGTCCGGTCGCATCATGGATCCAGGTTTTTCCTCGATTCTCGATGTCGTACCAGTTTACTCGGAAATGGATCAGTTTCAGGTCCCGGGTCAGGAAATAGGAGTGAAAGGAATCCACCTTGAGCGTCGCCCTGACGAAGAATCCGGATGCCAGCATGCACACTACCCAGAGACTGAGAAACAGGGGAAAGACCTTTTTTTTGAACAGGGTGATGCCGCGGATGTCGAGCCGCCGGAAGGCCACGAAAAACGGTATCAGAAAGGGGAGGATCAGCAGGATGATGGGGATGAAGTAGAGATCCGGCAGCATTGATTTGTCGAACTGGCCGGTCGTGACAACTCGGAAAAATCCGCTGCCTGTACGGAGCGAAAAAGCGATCAGGTAGGTCAAGTAGATCGAGCCCAGGTAGCAGTAGGTGAGCAGCAAGGAGGTCAGGGACAGGACCACGTAGTTGTCGCCTCCGACCGAACAGGTGAAGGAGATCAGGAACAGGGAGAAATAGATAACGAAGAAGGTGAAAGGAGTAAAGGCGGTGAGCACGTGGCTTTTGCCCTGCCAGAAAATCATCAGGAGTACGTAGAAGAGGGTGACCGCACAGAGGCGAGTGAAGAACTTGGCTGCCAGGATTTGAAGGCGAGAATAGGGGAGAGAGAGCAGATACTCCATGCCTTTTTGCTTGCTTTCCAGGGCAAAAGCGGCTGTGCCGAGCAGCAGGGCAAAAGTGAGGAGGGTAAATTGAAATAGGGGCAGCAGGTAATCGGCGATGGGCTGCATTTGACGCATCAGGACGAAAACAACCACGGCCAGGCTGATGACCATGTACGAAATGAAATAGAGCGACTGTTTCAGAACGTCACTGGTCTCTTTTTTCCACATAGGTTCCTCCGATCAGAGCCTTCATGATTTCCGGCAACCCGATATCCTGATACGCAGCCGGATATTTCTTTTTGAACTCCTCGTCAAATGGATACACGTAGTATTCACGGTAGGGTCCGGTTTCCTTGCTGAACAGCACGGGAACTCCCGCAGCTGGCTCCTGGCTCAGCTTCTTGACCCTGGCGTGCAGGCTGTCCGACTTTTCGTCGAGGATGAACCGGCCGCCATCCATGAGCAGCACCCGCTCGGGCAGCCGTTCGGTCTCGCTGAAGGTGTGGTTGACCATGAGCAGCGCGCTTTTCATTTCGGCGATGGCTTCAATCAGCGCCTCCAGGAACAGCTCGCGCACGTAAGGGTCGAGCAGGTGGATCACCTCGTCGACCAGGATCAGCGCCGGCTTCTGGGATAGGACCAGGGAGAGATGAAAGAGCACCCGCTCGCCTGCGGACAGCTGGCGGATCCTGCGCTCGCGGCCCAGTTTCAGCGTTTGCAGCAGCCGGCCGTCGAATCCGGAAATGTGGTAGACCCGGCAGTGAAATTCGATGGCTGCCTGCAGGCTCAGAACCTCGAATAAACTCAGGCTGTCGGAGATGAATCCGATGTCGGAGCGCCTGAGTTCCGGTGCCTGGATGATTTTCCCCTTGTCCGGTTCCAAAACACGAGCCAAACAGCGTAAAAACGTGCTTTTTCCAGCGCCATTCTTGCCGGCGATCAACACCATTTCCCCAGGCCGGAATGCCACGGAAATCCTTTCCAGAGCCGTTTTCCGGCCGAACTTCAATGATAAATCCCGGGTTTCAATGATGGTTTCGCTCATGGCAGCACCTTTTTCATCTGTTCTTCGATCTCCTGCCTGGAAAAGCCGAGGGATACAGCCTTTTCCAGGAAGGTTTTCATCTCCTCTTCCAAAAGGGCACGGCGCAGAGGATCGTGCTCTTTTTGCGCTTGAAAGCACACCCGCGAACCGCTGCCCGCACGCGATTCAATGAACCCTTCGTCCTCCAGAATGTAATAGGCCTTTGCTACAGTATTGGGGTTGAGCTTCAGGTACTTGGCCAGGTCGCGGATGGACGGCAGGGGATCGCCTTTGCAGAGACGGGCGGAAAGCATCTCCAGCTTGATTTTCTGGACGATCTGCTGGTAAACGGGCAAGGCCGATTTTGTGTCGATGTCAAATAAAAGCACGTTTGCCTCTCGCAACCAATGTATTACTATGATAATACATGATTTACGATTTGTCAACAAGAAAATGAAAAATTATTGACTGCGGCAAAAGCGCAGTGATATGGCGCTGGAAATCCGAGTTTAAATCAGCAAATTAAATTAGAACTTCCCGGTCCACTTGCTCCACAGGTCGTCGCCGAGTTGCCAGTAGGCTTTGACCAGCTTCTCCATCCATTCGTTGCTGTATTTGGTGAGGAATTCGCGCGCCTTCTTGGGATTCTCTTTGTACAGGGAGATGGCGAGATACTCGATGCCTTTCTGCTTGGCGAAGGCCTCGTTCTCGAATCCCCTGGCCACCTTTTCCACGTCCACGCGCATGTCCCCCCAGCGCTGGGCTGCCAGGTCCGACAGCCGGTTAAAGGCCCACCAGGCGCAGGCCATGTTGTAGTGGGGCCGGCCGTCGATCTTGTATGACTCGGGCACCCTGTCGTTGCCCACGTAGATGGGTGAGTAGGAGGTCATGGCCGGGTTGTCGTACCCGAACCAGACCAGGCCGCCGATGTCGTTGGGCAGCCAGCCGCGCAGCTGCACCACGGAGGCGTAGGTGCAGTAGTAGCGGGCGATGCAGCGCTCGCCCAACTCGTTCCAGCCGCCGTTGATGTGGAAGAGCGGCATCTCGTCGTAGTCCATGAAGGGGTTGGCAAACGGGCTCTTGACGAGCTTGCCGGTGCGCTTGCCGTCCTTGACTTCGGGCACCAGCAGGTACTTGGTCATGTCGAAAGGCGTATCTTCATAGGTGTCGCGGAAAATGGCCATGATGTCGCGGGGCGAAACCTTCTTTTCCGGCTTGACCGAGAAGGGGTAGTCCTGGTCGTTGGCATCGAGCTTGAGTGACGGCGCCATCAGGTCCAGGACCCGCCACTCGCGGCGGCGCGAGGCCATGCTGCTGCGCTCACCGTAGACGTAGCAAAACTCGAAGGGCTTCCCCGACTTGGGATCCCAGAGTCCCAGCTCCTGGGCACGGGTGAGCACGTTTTCCGAAGCCATGAAATAGTCGGGTTTGGTGAGGTCGATCTGGCGGATGCGCGAGGCGTTGGCATTGACCGAGATCTGGTCGTCGGGCACGCGCTCGGCTGCCCAGACCGAGCCTTTCTTGCCTTTTCCCGGCCCGAGGATTTCCAGATGCCACACTTCGTTGGCGTCGGCAATGGTGAAACACTCGCCGCCGTCGATGTAGCCGAACTCCTTGGTCAGGGCGTCGGCGATGCGGATGGCGTCGCGGGCGCTGGTGGCCCGCTCGGCCATCAGCCGGTTCAGCTCGTAATAGTCAATGAGGCCGACGTCGGTGCGCATCAGACCCTTGCCGCCGAAGGTGGACTCGCCGAAACCGACCTGCTTCTCGTTGATCGGGGGCAGCATGGAGTTCAGGTATTTGAAGGTGTAGGCCAGCTGGGGATCTGGCCGAGCAGTTTCTGCTTGGAGAGGTCGTGGGCCGAGACGGTGTAGCTGGTGTTCAGCCACATCTGGCGCAGGGCCCCGGGCTTGTAGTTTTTGCCGGGCACCATGTCGATCCAGGTGCGGTCCTCGCGCGAGTCGGCCGTATGCGAGGTCATGACCGAACCGTCCACCGAGGCCAGCTTGCCCACGGTGACAGTGGTGCAACCGTCCTTCTCCTTGGCCGAGAGGAAAAAGACGAAAAGGATAACAAGGAAAACAAAGGCTAACGTTTTTTTCATGGTCACTCCTTTATTTTTCGCTGATGATGAACAGTTTGCCGGACAGGAAATCGCTCAGCCAGATGCGGCCCTGGCCGTCCGTCTTCATCCGGGTGATCTCGAAAAGGGCGTCCCCGAACTGGCCGCGCTGGTAGAAAGCGGAGTTGGCCGTGTCGAATCGGGTCTCGCCAAAGGGGTAGGATTCCCGGTGCAGCGTCTGGAACTTCTTGGTGGCCGGGTCGAAAACCAGGACGGCGAGTTCCGTCGCGCTGTGCGAGGTGAGCAGCAGCCGGTTGCCGTAAACGAACAGGTTGTCGGGAAGACCGGGGAAGGGGATGCGGTAAACGTTTTTTGCTGTACCGACTTCCTGAAGCGTGTTGTCCAGATGGTTGATCACAAAGGGCGTACGGTTGAGCACCACGATCTTGAGGGGCTCCTTGCCAGTGGGCAAATCGAGCCGTTTGAAATCGGCCTTGCTCACGCGGCTGACGCTGTGGGAATCGAAATTGGTCACGTATATGTATTGCTCGTCAAAAGCCAAGTCGGTGGGGGTGAGCCCGGTTTCGATGCGCGCCAGCACCTTGCGGGCGGAAATATCAAAAATCTGCAGCACGCCCGGATCTTCGTCCTTTTCGCCGATGCGGCCGATATAGAGAACGTTTCTGGCCGGGTCGTACTTGAGGATGCGCTGGGTGGTTTCGCGCAGCACCGTATCCTCCAGCTCGATGCGCATATCGCCCAGATTGGGCGCACGCTGCTCGTCAGGCAGGGAAATCAGGTACTGCTTCTGGCCGCCCCAGTTGTTTTGCAGCGAATAAAGGACACCGTGCATGTCCACGATCATGCCCTGAGAGAGCTCCGGAGTGCGGCGGTCGTTATATTGGAAGTTCTGGGCGTTGATGGTGAGAATGCCGTTCTTGGCTCCCCAGATGTAGACCACCGGCCAGTAGGACTGGTGGGGGCCGTAGGAGAGGTAAATGTTGCCTTCCGGCGAGTAGGCCGCCTGATGGGGATAGGGGAAAGGCAGCCGCTGCAGGGTGAAGCTGCCGTCGGGCTGAACCTCGGCGAACTCGTCCTCGGAATTGAAGACCAGGAAGCTGTCGTGTTGCGGCCGCTGGATCAGATCCACCGGCGCCCAGCCGGCGCGGATCTTGGTGCGCGTGTCGCTGGCCGGGTCCAAAACGGTCACGGCCGAGCCGAACGAACCGTTGACCGCGTCCGCGCCCAGAGGGATATACAATTTTTTCTCGGCCGGGTTGAAGGCCATGGAGAACATGTGCGGCACGATGCCGACGTTGAGGAAACGACGGAGCAGGTGGCGCGTTTTCAGGTCGATCTGCTCCACCTCGCTCCAGGCCCAGCTCGACACGTAGAGCAGGTCGTTCTCCTCGTCGATGACCGAGCTGTCGTTGCCGTAGGAGGGCACGCGCACCTCGCTCAGAGAATTGTCCTTGAAATCGACCACGTGCACGCTGGGATGGTTGTCGTAGGGGATGTACAGCTCTTCCCGCTTGGCGCTGTACAGGATGCCCACGCCTTCGGTGAGCTCGGGCAGGGCGACAATCTGATCGCGGCCGTTGACCACGTCGATTTTGGCTGCCTGCACCACCTTGCGCTCCGCGGTTTCCACCGCCACGTAGAGGTGATGGGTTTTCTCGTTGTAGCCGCCGTAGTGCCAGCGGGCGCCGCTGACCAGCTTGAGCGGCCGCCGAGCCAGCAGCCTGCCGCTGGTTGCGTCGAAGGCGGCCAGGGTGGAGGTGAAGCCGTCCAGGGCATACACCCGCTGCAGGCCGCTGTCGCAGACCACTTTGCGAATCGGCGGCGGCGGGGTGGCGTTAAGGTTGATCAGCTTTTCCTCCTTGTCCGTCCAGGGGATGTAGCTGATTTTGTTCTTTTTTAGTTGCACGAAGGCCAAGGCCTTGTTTTCGCGGCCGACCAGGAAGGCGTTGCCGCTGGCCTCGTCCACGGCCACCATCTCGAACTGCCGCTCGGTGTCGAAGGTGCGGGAAGTGCGGCTCTCAGGAAAGACAACGTGCAGGCTGTGGTAGCCGATGAGGTAAATGTTGCCGCTGCGGTTGTCGATGGTCAGGATTTCTCCCTTGAGGAACTGGGGGATGCGGGTGCGGATAGGGATATTAGTCAGGGAATGATCGGCGCCGCTGATCAAGGTCAGCGACGAGGTATAGGTGTTGACCAGCACGATGCGGTTGCGGGCCGGGTCGGCCTTGACCAGCATGGGGCCGGCCGCGTTGATGCCGGCCGTAAAATCAACTCTCTTGACTTGCAAAGAAAAAAGAAACGTCGGAATCAATGCCAGCAGAAAGATGGGGCGGGTAAAAAGACGCATTGGACCTCCTGATTAAGAGAAACGTAATAGCACAAAACAGGGGATTATACAATCGCAGCGCGGGGTGTTACAATTTCTGGCGCACGCGCATGGGCCAAAGAAAAGAGAAAAAAGCCAGGCTGGATGTGGAACTCGTTGCCCGCGGTCTTGCCCCCTTAAGGGAAAAGGGTGCGGCTCTGATCATGGCCGGCGAGGTCCTGGTGGATGGTCAGAGAGTACTCAAGCCGGCCCATCCGGTCCTGGCCTCGACCCGGATTGAGATCAGGGAGAAATACCCCTACGTGTCGCGCGCGGCCTTCAAGCTCGTCGGGGCGCTGGAGGCTTTCGCCATCGACCCCGGCGGCAAGCGCATCCTGGATATTGGCATCTCCAGCGGCGGTTTCAGCGACCTGCTGCTGCAGCGGGGCGCCGCGGCCGCGGTCGGCGTGGATGTGACCGTCAGCCAGGTCAACCCCCGGCTGCGCCAGGACCCGCGCCTGATTCTGATCGAGAAAAACGCCCGCTTTCTGCAACCTGAAGATATCCCGTTTTCTCCGGACCTGATCGTCATGGATCTTTCCTTTATTTCCATCCTGAAGGTTCTGCCGGCGCTGAAAGCGTTTGCCAAGGTCGACATCCTGGCTCTGGTCAAACCCCAGTTTGAAGCGGAAAAAGGGAGGGTGGGCAGGGGCGGGGTGATTCGCGACCCGCAGAGGCTGAAGGAGATCGTTTTGGGCCTGAAACGGAAGGTCGAAGATCTGGGCTTTGCTGTGCGCGGCTTCACCGCTGCCGGAGTCAAAGGCAGAAAGGGCAACCAGGAATTTTTTTTCTTTTTCAAACAGGGGAAGGGCGACTGCACCAGAGACGACGAGATCATCCGGATCATTACGGAGTCCCGGTGAAATTGGCTTACCGAAAACGGCGATTAAGAAAAAAGGGAATCCAATACCGGGAACTTTGCGGGTATGGTGTTCGAAAATAGTCGGCAGAAGTGCGGTCATGATTAGCTGGCAGGATTTTGAAAAAGTGGAGATGCGTTTGGGCTTTGTTTGGAAGGTGTAAAATTGGACAGGGCGAGGCCAGCCAGGCGCACTTTTCGCAAACCGGCCTCGGTGCGGTCCAGAAGCTCCCGCGCAGCAGAATAGACCTCGTCGGCTGAAGCAAAAAATTTTTCAAACGTTTTTCTGCGGGTGATGATCTGGAAATTATGATATTTGATTTTCAGGGTCAGCGTGCGCGCTCGCTTGTTTTCCTGGTTTAACTCAGAAAATACCCGCTGCGCGCACTCCTTTAAATACTCCAGCAGTTCGTCCCTTCCCAGGATATCTCTGGCAAACGTCTGTTCGGCTCCGTACGATTGCCGCTCCCAGTCGGGCGTGACCTGGCGCGGATCAATGCCTCGGGCAATATCGTGGAGATAGGCCCCGAATTTGCCGAATTCGGCTTCCAGGAAATCGCGGGATTTTTCTGCCAGGTCGGCGACGGTACGAATGCCCAGCCGGGCCATGATCGCATCGGTCTTTTTGCCGATCCCCGGGATACGGAGCACAGGCAAGCAGCGGATGAAGGGCAAGACCTGGTCCGGGGGCACTACGCAGAGGCCATCCGGTTTGTGGATATCCGATGCGATCTTGGCCACAAAGAGATTCGGGGCCACGCCGGCCGACGCGGTCAGGCCCGTTTGCTGGAAAATCTCGTCCTTAATGGCACGGGCGATTTTGGTAGCGCTGGGTTCGTTGAGCTTGTTTTCGGTCACATCCAGATAAGCCTCGTCCAGCGAGACCATCTCCACCAGGTTGGTGTACTTCAGGAAAACTGCGCGAATCTGCTCGGAGACGCGCCGGTATGTCGCGAAACGGGGCGGGATGAAAAGGCAGTGGGGACAGCGCCGCCTCGCCTCGGCGCAGGACATGCCGGAGTGGATACCGTATTTTCTGGCTTCGTAACTTGCGGTGGTGACCACCGAGCGGCTCTCCGGACTGCCGCCAACCACCAGCGGCTTGCCTTTGAGTTCCGGATTTTCGCGGATTTCCACAGCGGCGTAGAACATGTCCATGTCCATGTGGATGATCTTGCGCACGCGGGGTGTGTCGCTCATTCTGGATCCGTGGTTATTCTACCCAATCGCTTCATCGTATGGCAACTGGGCCGACTTGCACGTCTCATTCTTTTTGATTAAAATGGGAACCTCAATGGTTTTTTAAACGTTTTATGTATTAAAAAGGAGCCATGATGGAAACGATGCGCAAAATTATCGGCTTGCTGATCATCATTTTATTGGCCCTGCCCGTCCTGTTCGCGATTATTTGGGCTGTGGGTGTTACCCGGGCGGCGGTTTCTCCGGAGATACTCTCCGAACTGCCCCAGGAAGCGATTGCCGAAGTGCCGCGCCTGGCCGATGAGATGCTGTCCGCTGCCAAGCTGGAAGACCGCGATCTGAGCGAGAACACCCGGGCCTGGCTGCAGGCCGCTGCCGGTGTCAGCATGACTCCCCGCCAGCTGCTGGAAAAAACCGGCCTCCTGCACTGGTTGAAAAACGAGCTCTCCAACACCCTGGCCCAAGTCGGGGATGTGCTGCGGGGAAACCGTGATGCGAGAAACGTGTATCTCGATTTACGGCCGCTGAAAGCGGCGATCAATCATGAGGCGTTCAGCCAGTATTTCGAAGAGCTTTTGCAGAGACTTCCCGCCTGCAGCGGTTCGCAACTGGCCGTCTGGCAGGATATCGCCGATGATCGCGGCTGGCACGAGGAACTGCCGGCCTGCCGGCCCGACCCGCAAGCGGCAAAGAAATTCATCGAGCTCAGCCGCTGGAAGCTGACGCGCGAGATGCCCGACGAGGTGCCTGTGATCGAAGGGGTCCGCCATTTCCCCCGGGGCATCAACGTGGCCCGGGCGACCGTATCGCTGACCTATCTGCTCTTTTTGATTCCCGCCCTTTTTATCGCCCTGGCAGCACTCGTGGCCTCTTCCAGCCGTAGCGGCTTCCTGCGCTGGAGCGGTGGTGCCACCGCCTGCGGCGGTCTACTCACCCTGGCCTCAGCCCTGCTGGTCAGCCGCATCATCCCCTGGGCCTTTGACATCGCCCCCTATGTCCACCGCGGCACCTTATCTCAACTCAAGACGCTGATTCTCGAAAGAGTGGGGGACACGGTCATCCTGATCTCCAACCGGCTGTTTGCCCCTGTTGTTCAGGTGGCGGAAGCGGTGACTGTGGTTGGTGTCATTCTCTTTGCTCTCTCGTTCCTATTTACCAGCACGCAGAGCAGCGTTGCAGCCCAGAAAAAGGAACCCCCGGCCCAGACCCCGGCAGCCACCTGATTTCTTCCTGGAAGGGCATCAAGTTAACATTTTTTGTCAAACGCTCTTCCAAATTTTTGAAATTAGATTCAGCAGAATAAGCGAAAAATGTCCATTTTAATAGTTTTCCAGTTTGGCATTTAATTTGCTTTCTATTTTATGCAGAAAAACTATATTTTAAATTTAAAAGTGGCGAAGGAGGAACTTAAATGCGAAAACGAATTGTTATGGCAGTCGTGGTTCTAGCCACCTTGCCGCTGCTGGCGAAAATTTCACCGCAAGGAGGAGTCAATTTAGATTTCGGCTCCAACAGCCTGGCCGTATATCAGCCCTGGGCTGGCGTTAACTTTAGTCTGACGGATACGCTCTCTTTATCCTTTCAGTACACCTTCAAGAACTTCAATTTCCTGTATTTCACCGACAAACCGGTGAGTGTTCCCGGCCATGGAAGACACCCTTACCATGGCAATAAAACATCGCCCTTCCCAGGCGCGGTACCGGAAAGCGAGAAAGTCTCTTTCAACCAAATTTCTGCGGATGTAGGTCTGGATAACGATCGTCTGGCCTTCAATACTCAGTTCTCTCTCCTGTTTGGCAGCAATGGCTACAAAGGATATGCGCTGGATGCGGAAGTGGATCCAAAACTCAATTCCTGGTTAAGCCTGCAGACAGGTGTTTACTATTTGCGAGAGGATTCCATTCTCTGGTTTCCAGATGAACCGAATGCCAAACTGTACAACTATACGCTGCGCGGTGGTTTCATCTTTCAATTGATTAAAGATAAATTCTATCTCAATCCGCTGGCCGGCTGGGGGAAACTTTCTGGAGACGTCAATCACTTTGATTATGGTGCCGAATTGACCCTGGTGCCCAAGGATCCTCTCTATCTTACCGTCCGTTACACTCACTATCACGAATCGGGGACGAAATACACTTTCAGTGGTGATTATATATCTGGAGGGATCGCGGTCTACTTCTGAACAGAGTAATGGCCGCGAAATTCTTTATTCACCGTCCGCAATTGAAACCGACCGGGGCGGGTGGTATGATGATTTCATGAAACCCTTCCACACCGCCGGTATCGTGGTCAAACCCCAGCGTGACGTTCTGTTTTATTTGAAAAAAACCCTGTCCATCCTGGAAAAGCTGCGGGTCCGCTATGTCTTGGACCGCACGGCCGGCCAGCTTCTCGGGCGCCCGGTTTCCCTTGACCGTGACGCCATTGCCGCAGCGGTGGATGTGCTCATCGTGCTGGGCGGAGACGGCACCTTTCTTTCCATTGCCCGCCAGGCCGTGAAAGCCGGGGTGCCCGTAGCTGGTTTCAATCTGGGCACCCTGGGTTTTCTGACCGAGCTGAAAAAGGAGTACTTGGAAAAAAACCTCAGAGCCATCTTCAGCGGCCGGGCCAAGGTCAGCGAGCGCAAGTTGCTGCGCATCCGCCATCGGGAAGGGGAGGATGTCGCCCTCAACGATGCGGTGATCAACAAAGGCATGATCGCCCGCATCATCACGCTGGCACTGCGCATCAACGGCGATCAGGTCGCCGAGATCAAGAGCGACGGGCTGATCATCTCCACGCCCACCGGTTCGACCGCTTATTCGCTGGCCGCCGGAGGACCCATTCGTTTCGCCGGAAGTCAACGGTATTGTCGTGACGCCCATCTGCCCGCATTCCCTGACGTTCCGGCCCTTGGTCGTGCCCGACAATGCCCGACTGGCCATCCAGCTTCTGACCCCGCACATCGCCACCTTCCTGACCATCGATGGCCAGAAGGTGATTCCCTTGACCTTTCGCCAGAGTGCGGAAATCCGCATCCACCGAAAAAAGTTGGCCATGTTGGTTTCTCAGGAAAACGATTATTTTCACTTGCTGTGCGAAAAGCTGAACTGGGGGCTGGGATAACCGAGGCAGGCGCATGAAAAAATGGCTGGTGTTGTGTATGGCGCTGGTTCTGGCTCTGAGAGTGCACGCCGCCAAACCGCAGGCGGCGGAATTCTACCGCGGCATCGTGTACTATCTCATCGACGATTTGGCTCAGGCCAAAAAATATCTGGATAACTATTTCCGTTTTAACCCTCAGCCCAGCATCCACATCGGCTTCATGCTCCTGCTGGACAAGGAAAATTGGGAGGCGACCAAGAAATTCAGCGACCATCTGGACAGCGACTACCGCTCGCTGGAGGCATTGATCGGCATCAGCCTGGCTGTGGCCGATATGAGGAGCAGCACCACCCTCGAAAATCTCACCAAGGCCCTGCGCGTCAATCCGGCCTGCGCCGAGGCCTATCTCTGCCTGGGGAACGAATACCTGAAACGCAGGAATTACCCGCTGGCCGAACAGGCCCTTAGCCGGAGCGTCAAGCTGTCCCGCCTGCCTGAGGGTAAAATTATGCTGACCCGATTGTATCTGCAGTCCCTGCAGCCCGGGAAAGCCTTTGCCACGATCACGCCGGAAGCGGACAACCAAGCCGCGAATTTTTACTACAATTTTCTGGCGGCCAGCGCCGGTTTTCAGTTGAGCAAACTGCCGGAAACCCGGAAGTATATGGAAAGGGCTCTGGCCGTTAATCCCGACTCCAAGGATACCCTGCTGTTGAAGGCCCAGTGGCTTGCCAGAACCGGCGAACTGAAAAAAGCGAAGGCTCTGTTAGAGAACCTGAAGTTTGATTATTACCACCCGGACTACAGCATCACCTTCGCCGAAGTTCTCTTTCAGTTGCACGACCGCGAGGCGGATAAATACCTCTATGAGGCTTTTTCCCAAAACAAGTGGCACCCCGGCCTGAACCGCCTGCTGGCCTTGAACAGCCTGAAAAAAGGGAACGGCGCCACCCAGAACTGGATCAACCGGGCGCTGCTCAGCGGCGCCAGCAGACCGGAGCTGCAGAAAGAGTTTCCTTCGTCTATCCATTATCCCCAATTCGCTTTTTTGCCCTTTTTTGACATCAAAAAAGTGAGCTGGCTAGCCGGCAACCAGATACCTGGTCGCGGGGAAAAAGGTCAGCGGCGACCAGGAGGACCTGCTCATCGTTGGCCTGAATCCCCTGGCGGTGCTCAAGGATTTCAAATACAAGGGGAGCATTCAGGATGTCTTCGTTTCCCCCTCGCTGACCAAGGCCTTTATCTCGACCACAGCGGTGGAAAACGAAAAAGTGTACCTCTATACCCTGCGTGTGTCCGTCAGGAACGCCGTGCTGACACCGGTGGCCGATTATCCGCTGAAGATGGCGGCGGTGCAGGCGGCCTTTGGTCAGGAGGAACAGGCCGTCTATTTCACCGACAGCAGTGCGGCCGACCTCTTTTTCGAATCCCCTTTTTCCTTTTCCGGCGCCTACGGCCAGAAATTTTCCGTTTACCCGCGCTTCCCTTTTCCCGTCTTCGGCTACAATTTCAGCAGCGACCGACTGCTTGAGATCAAGAACAGTCAGGTACTCCGCCTCCTTTCCATTCCCGACCTGCAGCGCTATCTCTTGGTGGCCGACGCCTATAACCGGGATGCCGAGGTCAGCCAGCTGATCCAGCGGGGTCAGAAGCTGGACATCACATCTTCCACCTACGTGAAAATCGTGTTCCCCGCATCGCCCTCCCATTTCATCATCTTTTTTTCTGATTCCAAAAATGCCTTTCAGGCCTTGCTCTACGAAGGCGCCAGCAACAAAACCGTGCGCCTGGACGAGACCATGTTCCTGGGGGAAAACAGGTACGCCGAGCTGCAGATCATCCATTTTGACCCTGCCAAAAAGGAAATCCTCTTTCTGACCAAGGACAAGGAGCGGGAACTGATTTTTTTTAATTACAGTTCCCTGCTCTACCGCAAGCTGGGCAGCGGTGTTCTCGGGGTTTTCCTGGACGAGGCGAAGGAACGGGTGCTGGCGCTATCGGAACGGAACCGCTTGCCCTATTACAGTGAAACCAATCTCGAAGTGGTCGCCCTCAACCCCTATGCCAAGCAGAAGATCAACAGCCGCCACGATTTAATCGATGTCTTCGCCGGTCCGGGCAATGATTCGTTCCTGTTTGCCACCTACAACGGGGAGATCGTCAGCATGAATGAGGAGTACAGTCTCAAGTCTGTCGGCCTCTCGTTTGCCGACGTGCCCCACGCCGAATCCCCGGACGGCAAAACCGTCGCCGCCTTCATCAACGGCCGGCTGTTCGTGCTCAACCGGGACCTCTGAGCGGCACGGGGCAGCCCTGCCAAACCTTGCCGCCATGGGAGCCGTTAAGCCTTTTCAGCCGGTCAAACTTTTCTGCGGACTGATCTACCGCGAGGAGGAGAGGTGCCAGCGGGCCAGAGCGGAGTTGGCGGGAATGTTTGGCCCCAGCGACAGCGAATCGACGGCCATTCCCTTTTCGTCGACCGATTATTATTTTCCAGAAATGGGCCAACCGCTCTATCGCCGTTTTCTGTCGTTTCAGGAGCTGATTTCGCCCGAACGCCTGCCGACCATCAAGCGGGCGACCAACCGCCTGGAAAAGGATTTGTCCGAGGCAGGGAAACGCACGGTCAACATCGATCCCGGTTATCTTTCCGACGTCAACGTGATCATCGCCACCAGCAAGAATTACTATCACCGCGTTCCCCTGCAGCAGGGAATTTACGCCCACCTGGAGTATGTCATCCGCCACCGGCAGCCGACGCCCCTGGAGTGGACCTATCCGGACTTCACCAGCGACGCCTATATTGCTTTCTTCAAACGGCTGCTCGAATTGTTTCGCTCAACCAAAAGAGTACCGCGCGACTGACCGGGAGCCCCGGCGCCGGGCCGCGCTCAGGTGTTTTCCAGAACAATGCCTTCGCAGATGTCGGCCACATCCTCGCAGCGGTCGGTTGCCCGCTCGATGTATTCCAAAATGTCCTTCCAACGGATCAGCTCGCGGACGTCTTTCTCCTCGCGAAACAGCCGGGCCAGAGTGGAGCGGCGAATGTAGTCCGCCTGACCTTCCAGGTGGTTGATCTCCACGGTGAGGGCCATCAGCTGCTCCCGTTTCTTCAGGTCGTGCAGCAAGGCGACCATCTGCTGGACCAGCTTGACGCTTTCCAGCAGCACGGCGGTGAGCTGGATGGCTTCCTGGGGAACGGCCTGCGGGCAGTAAAGATCGATACGCGAGCTGGCCGCTTCGGTGAGGTCGAGGATGTCGTCCAGACGGCTGGCCAGCCGGTGGATGTCTTCACGATCAATGGGCGTGACGAACGTCTTGTGCAGATGGGACATCAACGTGTGCACGAGTTGGTCGGTCTCATGCTCCAGGGTTTTCATACTCAGCGCGTATTCGCAGTTCTTGCCGCGTTCGGCCAGCATTTGCGCCAGCATCTGCGCTCCTTTATGGATGTTGGTGCTGATGCGGTCGAAAAGGTCGAAAAACAATTTGTCTTTGGAAACCAACGATTTGAACATGCCTGCAACTCCTTGGACGCGTGCCTTGGTCAATATAAAATAGAACATATTTCCTTGGGAAAGTCAAAGCCGGCCGCCGCGTATCAAGCGAGTTCCAGCAGCAGGTTTTTCAGGTAGGTGATGCGGTCGCGGAGTTGAGCCGCGCCCTTGAAGTCTAAAGCGGTGGCTTTCTGCTTCATCCGGACGGTCAAACGCTCGATTTCATTTTTCAGCGTCTCCTCGCTGCGAAAATCCGCTTTCAGTTCCTCTTCGGTCTTGCGAATCCAGTAATCGTCATCGGAGAAGTCCTTAATGGGACTGCGGATGGAAGCGGGGGTGATGTCGTGGCACTGGTTGTACTCCATCTGGAATTGCCGGCGGCGCTGGGATTCGGCCATGGCCCGGCTTAGTGATCCGGTCATGGACCGGCCGTACAGGAGCACCCGGCCCTCGACATGGCGGGCCGCCCGGCCAAAGGTCTGGATCAGGGAGGTCGTGGAGCGCAGAAAGCCTTCCTTGTCGGCGTCGAGGATGACCACCAGACAAACCTCGGGCAGATCCAATCCCTCGCGCAGCAGGTTGATGCCGATCAGCACGTCGATCTCGCCCGCGCGCAGCCGCTTGAGGATCTTGACCCGGTCCAGCGTCTTGATCTCGGAATGCAGATAGGTGCAGCGGATGTTCTTGAGGGAAAGGAAAGCGCTCAGCTTCTCGGCCATTTTCTTGGTCAGGGTGGTAACCAGCACCCGGCCGCGCCTGACCGTTTTCTGAATTTCGAGGATCAGGTCGGCCACCGGGTCGCTGACCGTGCGCAGTTCCAGGGCCGGGTCGAGCAATCCGGTGGGTCGCACCAGTAACTCGCGGACCTGGCCCCGGGAGTCCTGAATCTCGTATGCGGCGGGAGTGGCCGACACGTAAAGCACGCGCGCCAGCTTGGCGCGAAATTCGGCGAAATTGAGTGGCCGGTTCTCCAATGCGGTGGGCAGGCGGAAACCGTACTCGACCAGCTTCAGCTTGCGCGAGCGGTCGCCTCCGTACATGCCGCTGACCTGGGGCACCGTGATGTGGGACTCGTCGATAATCATCAGATAGTCGCGGGGGAAGAAATCGAGCAGCGTGCAGGGGGGCTCTCCCAGACAGCGGCCGCTTAAATAATAGGAGTAATTTTCGATTCCGGGGCAGAAGCCAAACTGCTCGAGCATTTCCAGGTCGTAAAGCGTCCGCTGGCTCAGCCGTTCGGCGTAATCGGGCTTGCCCTCACGGCGGAAGAAGCGCAGCCGCTCATCCAGTTCCTCCCGGATGCGCGGGATGACTTCGGACACGCGCAAACGGTTGTAGAAAAAATAGGAGATGGGGAAGATGGCAACGCGCTCCAGCTGCCGCAGCACCTCGCCGGTGATGGGGTCGAAGACAGCGATCTCGGCGATCGTTTCCTTTTCCATGGTCAACCGGACGGGATTCTCTTCGCTGGTGGGGAATATTTCCACCATCTCGCCCCGCACCCGGAATTTTCCGGACTCGATCAGATCCGGGTCCTTTCGTAACCGAGGGCGACGAATTCGCGCAGCAGCGCCTCGCGGTCACGGCGATCGTGCAGGGAATAGGCGAGGCGCTGCGTGAAGAAGTCGTCCGGAGAACCGATGTTGTAGATGGCGGAAACCGATGCCACGATCACCGTGTCGCGGCCCTCCAGAAGGTGGCGCGTGGCCTCCAGGCGCAACCGCTCCAACTCGGGGTTGATGGAGACTTCTTTGGCGATGTAGAGGTTTTTCTGGGGGACATAGGCTTCGGGTTGGTAGTAATCGTAGTAGCTGATAAAATAGCCGACCCGGTTGCGCGGGAAGAAACCGCGGAACTCCTGGTAGAGCTGGGCGGCCAACGTCTTGTTGGGCGCCAGAACCAGCGTCGGTACACCCAGCCGTGCGATGATGTTGGCCATAGAGAATGTTTTACCGGAACCGGTCACCCCGAGCAGGACCTGCCGAGTCGCCCCGCAGCCAAAACGGTCTACGAGGGTCTCCACCGTTTCAGCCTGGCCGCGGGTGATGCGATAGGGAGAGGTCGACTCAAACATCGGTTTATTGTAGCACAGGACTCTGCGCCCGCCACAGCGACGTGAGCGGCAAGATCAACAGGGGGCGTATTTTTTGCGATTGCGATCGTCAATCAACAAGAAATGGCGCAGCGCCTTTTTGAGCACGCGCTCCGTCAGATTCTTGACTTGGGAGGGCTTCAGGGCCTGTTGGCCCTTCCGCAAGATCAGGATCAGGTAATTTTTCTGATTCCATTCGAAGCGGGTGAAGTAAACCTTCGCCTCCTTCTGGCTGCGGATAATGGCCTCCAAAATTTTTTTATCGCGGCTATAGGATATAATGAAAACGGTGCTGTCCTGAAACGGCCGGTCCGAAGAATGGATGTTCTTCTGGTTGACCACGGTCAGCTCCGGATCGCTGCCGGCCGCCTTGACCGTTTCGCAGCAGAGCTTGATGATGGCGGCAATGATCGGCACCGGCGTCTCCAGGCGGTACAGCTCGTCGATATTGAAATAGATTTCTTTGATCAGCAAGGGGTTGACGGTTTTCAACAGGGCGCGCAATTCGCTCAGAGTCTGCAGGTTCCTTTTCTCGCAACCCTTCGTCGAAATCGCGGATCTCTCCGTAGACCTTCCGGATGATCCCCTTGAGGTTGTCAAAAATTGCGGCAATGGAGGGAAACTCGGCCAGGCGGATCTGCAGGTTGATGATGCTCACCTCAACTCCGCTCTTGTAGGTCCGGGGCGGGACGGACGAATAGATATCCAGGCCGCGGTGATTTTCCAGCTTGCGGATCAGGAGATTCAGCCACTCCTGTCTGGGTTGGAAGGTCACGATGAAGAGCTTGGTGTGCAGCAGGAACTCGGTTTTCTTCTCGACGTGAATGAACACCTGCCTCATGCCGGTGCGCTGCAGCTCTTCCATCAGGAAGGGAATGATGGCCCGCGCGTAATGTTCGAAACCGCCGATCGCCTTGACCTGGGAAAACTCTTCATCGGTGGCAATCCGAATCTGCTTGGCCAGGGAATGTTCCAGCGATTTGATGACCGCCGGGTTAAGCGGGTTCTCCTCGCTGTCGACGATTTCGATGCGGTAGACCAGAATGCCTTCCCGGGTGACGAAACTCTTGTGGTATTTGATGATATGGCCCGGGACAATGAACTCCAGGGTTTTCAGGAAGTTTTCCACGGAAAAGCTGCCTTCCCAGCAGGCGAACGTGATGCCGGTCAGCCGCTCGTCGAGTGTTTCGAAATTCTTGATTTTGATTTTTCGGGTCGCCTGTCCTACGCGCAGCGCCTGCTGGAAGCGGTAGTTGTCGATGATGAATTCGGCCAGATTCGCGGGCTTGCGTTCTTCGAGGTACTCGCGCGAACGCGAGGAGAAGAACTTCAGGGCTTCGCCGTTTTCCCCGGTCAGGTTCTGGATGTCCTCTTCCTTGTACGTTTTTTGGATGCGTTTGACCACATCGTTGTAAATTTCGAACTTGATGGTCTCGTCCGCCAGCAGCAGGGTTTTGCTGCGGCTGCCCAACGCGGCCTGGCGGATCAGGGAGGTCAGGTTGCTGCGCTCCAGCCGGAAACGGTTGTAATCCTCCGCGTTGGCGAGCACAAAGGCCAGCAGGACGATCCCCACCGAGGTTTGTTCGAAGGGCAGGGTGAGCCCGCGCAGGAAGAGCACGTTGCCCACCTTCTGGTGGATGATGCCCAGAATGGAATTGGACATGCCGGACCAGTCTTCGGCCAGGGCGGCAAGCATGAATGTGGCCGGCAGCTTCGTTCCACCCACTTCTTCGAAGAAGATCACCACATTTTTCTGGGAATGCTCGTAGTTATGGAGCAGGCGGATGAGCACCGCCCGCTGCTCGGCAAGAGGGAAAAGCTGCTGGGAATCCTCGATGCGCGTCAGAATGGTGCGTATTTCGGCGTTGGAGATTTTTATTTTTTTACTCTTGAGGATTGTTTTCAGTTCGGCAATTTTGCTGTTGGACCAGCTCACATCGCCACTGTAGCGGAGCAGCGGTAAAATGTCAAGCGGCCACTGCCGTCGGCCGCAGCGCCTTGACTTGGGAAGCGTCGCCGATTAAGATAAACTCAAAGGCTGTGCATGGGCAAGCGACAGGTTTATGTGGTGATCCTGGCTTCGGGCAAGGGAGAGCGGCTGGCCGCGCGTCGACCCAAGCAGTTCCTGCCCCTGGGCGGAAACCCCTGATCGAGTATTCCCTGCGGACATTCGAAGATCATCCTCGCATCGACCGGATCCTGATCGTCTGCCACTCCCATTACCTGCAGTGGCTCCGCACTTGGGTGCAGCGCAGAAAGTTTCGTAAGATACGGGGAATCGTTGCTGGCGGCCGCACCCGCCAGCAGAGCTCCCGTCTGGGAATCCGGGCTCTGGCCACAGCGGCTGCCGACGACTGGGTTTTGATTCACGATGCAGCCAGGCCCCTGATCAACTCGCGGCTCATCGACCGCTGCCTGGCAGCTTTAAAAAAGAGTGCCGCGGTGGTCCCGGCCGTATCCTGCGGCGATACGATGGCGCAGATTGGAGCTAACCACAGGGTTGTCCAGATGCCGGAGCGCACCGCCATGGTGGCTCTGCAGACGCCCCAGGGTTTTCACCTGGAGTTGATTCGCCGGGCGCACGAGTTGGCGGCCAAGCGCCACACCCTCCAGTTCAACGACGACAGCGGCCTGGTCTGGCACTGGGGGTTGGACAGGGTGACCGTGATAGCCGGCGAGGAGCAAAACATCAAAATCACGTTGCCGCAGGACTGGCAGCTGGCCGAGTTGCTTCTGCTCAAGACTCAGGGCCAGGCAAAGAAAAGCAGGAAAAAAGAAAAGGTGAGGATCAGCCATGGGGAATAAAGAGATCGAGCGTCTGGAAAAAGATTCGCTGGGGGAGGTGCGCATACCGGCCGGAGCCTACTGGGGCGCGGAAACCCAGCGAGCTCTGGAGAATTTTCCCATCAGCGGTTTCCGCTTCACCGGCGGTTTCCTCCGCAACCTGGCCCTGATCAAAATGGCGGCCGCCCAGGCCAATATGAAACTCGGACTGCTGGATCGACAGCGCGGCCAGGCCATTTCGCGGGCGGCTGCCGAAATCAGGGAAGGGCAGTGGCTGGAACAGTTCCCGTTGGATATCTTTCAGACCGGGTCCGGCACGTCGACCCACATGAACATCAACGAGGTCATTGCTGGACGTGCCAATGAACTGCTGGGTGGAGGGATCAACGCCAAGAAACCGGTCCATGCCAACGACCATGTCAATATGGGCCAGTCGAGCAACGATGTCATACCCAGCGCCATCCATATCACCGCCTTTCTGGAAATAAAGCAAAAACTGCTGCCGGTGCTGCGCGGCCTGCAGCGCAGCCTGGCCGCCAAAGCCCAGCAGTTTCAAGACGTGCTCAAGAGCGGTCGCACCCATCTGCAGGATGCCACGCCCATCCGTCTGGGCCAGGAGTTCGGCGGTTATGCCTCTATGGTGAGCAAGGGAATCGAACGGCTCGAACATGCCCTGCCCGGTCTCTGCGAGCTGGCCCTGGGCGGCACGGCTGTGGGTACCGGCATCAACGCCCATCCCCGTTTCGCCAGGCTGACCATCGCCCGTATCAACCGCCTGAGCGGTTGCCGCTTCCATGAGGCGGACGACCATTTTGAGGCCCAGGCCGCCCGGGAAGCCGTGCTGGAAACCAGTGCCACGCTGAGGAACCTGGCCGTTTCGCTGATGAAGATCGCCAACGACATCCGCTGGCTGGGCTCGGGCCCGCGTTGCGGCATCGGTGAAATTATCCTGCCTGCCGTACAGCCGGGCTCTTCCATCATGCCGGGCAAGGTCAATCCGGTAATGGCCGAGGCGCTGCTCCAGGTCGCCACCCAGGTGATCGGCAACGACACAGCCATCGCCCTGGCCGGTCTTTCAGGGAATTTCGAACTGAATGTGATGATGCCGCTGCTGGCCCATAACCTGCTGCAGTCGATCGACATCCTTTCCCGTTCCGTCGAACTGTTCACCCGCAAGTGCGTGCGGGGATTGCGGGCTGACCGGAAACGCTGCTGGGAAATGGTGGAAAAGAACCTCTCCCTGGCCACCGCCCTTTCACCCCATATCGGCTACGAGCGGGCCGCCAAAATCGCCTGGGAAGCCCATGCCCGGGGGATATCTGTCTGGGAAGCGGTCAGCAGAAAAAAGATTTTTTCCGAAGATCAGTTGAAGGTGCTTCTCGATCCCTGGCGCATGCTGGGTTCAAAAAAAAGAAAGAAATTCAAGTAATTTTTCTTTTTCATCTAACCAGACACCCCTGACCGGGATATAATGGGTGTGAACGTTGAATACGCATGCGCAACGATGACCGTGCCCCTGCCGGCACCAACCACGGCCTGTTGCCGGATGACCGCCGCTGATATGAGCAAAAGCGAGCAAACACCGCTGGCCAGGGAAAGGTTCTGGGAATATGTGGAGCCCGTCCAGCAGAAACTGTACAATTTCATTCTCAAGTCGCTCAATTTTTCCGAGGATGCCAAGGATGTCTTTCACAACGTCGTGCTGCGCGGCTGGACCTATTTTCATTCCTTCCAGCCGGACAAGAATTTCTGCGCCTGGATCTACGCCATCGCCCACAACGAAATCAAGAAGCACTATAAGAAAAACGCGCGCCAGCTGCCGCTGCCTGATCCCGATTTGCTGGCAGCCGAAAACAGTCCCCGACCGACCCAACAGGCGGTCGACGTCTATGTTTATGCCGAGCAGTTGAAGCCGAAACAGCGCGAGGTTTTTTTTCTCTATTACTACAACGGTTTTGCCGTTGCGGAGATTTCGCGCATCACCGGGCTGGGGGAGGGCAACGTCAAGTTCATCCTCAGCCAGGCGCGGCAAAACCTGAAAAAGCTTTTGGGAGAAGCCAATGAAATCTGAAAACGATCGTCTGGATGACAAGATCAGCTCGCTGGTTCGCAGCCTGGAGCATGAAATCCCGGCCGGACTGGAACAGGAAGCGCGTCGGGCCGTTCAGGTTAAGACCCCTCAGCCACACCTCTTTTTGCGCCATCCCTTGCTCTGGGCCACCGGTCTGGCCAGCGCCGCTCTGCTGCTGGTGGGCATGCTTTTCCTCTATCCCCAGTTGAAGAAGAAACCGGAGCCGCTCATTTCCGAGATCCGCACCGAGTTCGAAATTAAAGATAAAAACATCAAAATCATCTGGATCCAGAAGAAGGATTTTGAGTTAAGAACCGCTTCCCTTTGGGAAAGCAAACCACCAAGGAGGATTGAATGAAAAAGAAAATTTTTTGGGTGCTTCTGCTTGTGTCGTGTCTCTTGGCACCCGCCTTCGCCCAAGAAAAGGCAAATGCCGCTGAGCAGAAACCCGTTGCCAAAACCGAAGAACAGAGAGCTATAACGAAAACGTATGAGTTGAAGTTCATCAACCCCGAGGAGGCCAAAGAGATTCTGCGTCCCTATTTTTGGCAGTATTCTCTTTCACCAAGCTTAAAGCTGCTGACGGTAACGATTCCCAAGGAGAACATTGCCGCCTTCGAAGAATTGCTTCGTAAAATCGATATTGAAAAAAGAAACATCCAATTTCGCATCTTCACCATCATCGCCACCAACAAGGGCAACGAACAGACCATTGAAAACAAGGATTTAAAAATGGTGCTGGATGAACTCAAAAAGGTTCTCAGTTTTAAGAATTATTACCTGGACGGCACTTCGGCCATCAACATCAAGGACGGCAGCAGAAATGCCACTCTGACACTATCGGCAAATGCCTCCCAGCTGCGCATGGAATTCTTTACTATTCTTGTTGAAACGAACGCCAGGAACGAACGGATGTTCCGCTTCGGTTTCGAAATCCGGGAATTGGATCCTGTAACTCCTTGGGCGACTGTTCAACAAAATGGAACCGTCACATCGCAGCAGGTATGGAGGACATTGATTGAAACATCATCGACCTCCATCAAGGAGAAAGGCTATCTGGTGGCCGGGGTTTCCAAGATCGGCAAGGACGGCGATTCGCTGGTGCTGGTGATCAACGCCGAAATAAAGTAAAAAAAAGAGAATTCTTGAACAAAAGGGACGTCTTCATGGCGTCCCTTTTTTATTCTCAAAAAAAATTAGAGCGCCCCTATCATATTATCACCGGCCCTATATCAAGAAGATATTGACATCCGTTCAGACCGGGTTTTATACTCATGCTCTGTCGCAAGACGCAAGGAAATGAATCATGCATCTTCATCTCATTGACTGGCTCATCGTGGGTGGCACCCTGCTGATCTGCTTTGTTCCGGCCCTGTTTTTCGGCAGGCGGTCGGGGAAAAATACCACGGAATTCTTCGTCTCCGGCCGGGCGGTGCCCTGGTGGATGGCTGGCCTCTCCATGGTGGCCACGACCTTCAGCAGCGACACGCCCAACCTGGTCACCGACATCGTCCGCCGCAACGGCGTGGCGGGCAACTGGGTCTGGTGGGCCTTCACCCTGACCGGCGTAGCCACGGTGTTCTTTTATGCACGCTTGTGGCGGCGCTCCGAGGTGATGACCGACCTGGAATTCTACGAGCTCCGATACTCGGGCAAGGCGGCCAGCGTGGTCCGTGGGTTCCGCTCGGTCTACCTGGGGCTCTTTTTCAACTGCATGATCATGGCCTCGGTGAACCTGGCCGCCTGCAAAATCGCCGGCTTGCTGTTCGGCCTGCCGCGCTGGGAAACGCTGCTGATCATCGGCCTGCTCAACGTGGTGTTCGCCGCCTTTTCCGGGTTGTGGGGCGTGCTGGTCATCGACATGGTCCAGTTTTTCATCAAGATGACGGCCGTGATCGCCGCCGCCTATTTCGCCGTCAAGCACATCGGCGGCCTGCACGTGCTGGTCTCCACGCTGGCGGCCAAGACGGGCCCCCAGGGGCTGCGCTATCTGAACATCCTGCCTGACTTCAAAAACAACTGGGACATGGCGCTGGCGGTCTTCATCATGCCGATCGCGGTCCAGTGGTGGGCGGTCTGGTATCCGGGCGCCGAACCGGGCGGAGGCAGCTACATCGCCCAGCGCATGCTGGCCTCCAAGTCCGAGAAGGACTCCCTCGGCTCAGTCCTCTTTTTCAATATCACCCATTATGTGCTGCGGCCCTGGCCCTGGATCCTGGTGGCACTCTGCTCGCTGCTGGTCTACCCGCAGCTCTCCGACATTCAGAAAGCATTCCCCCACCTCGACCCGCGGTTGCTGGGCCATGACATCGCGTTCCCGGCCATGCTCAAATTCCTGCCCCTGGGCTTCATCGGCCTGATGGTGGGCGGACTGATTGCCGCCAACTCCTCGACCATCCTGACCCATCTCAACTGGGGGGCTTCCTACCTGGTGCACGATTTTTACCGGCGTTTTTTCCGCAGGGGCGCGGGCGAAAAACACTACGTGCGGGTGGCGCGCCTGACCACGGTCGGCTTGTTTCTCTGCACCGGCGCGCTGGTTTTCGTTCTGGACACGGCCAAGGACACCTTCGACATCATTCTTCAGATCGGCGCCGGCACGGGGTTGCTCTACCTGGTGCGCTGGTTCTGGTGGAGGGTCAACGCCTGGTGCGAAGTCAATGCCATGATCAGTTCGTTCGCATTCTCCCTGCTGCTGCTGATCCTGCGCAAGAGCGGCACGGTCATTCGCACCCACTACGCGCTGCTCATGACCATCGCGGTCACCACAGTCTGCTGGCTGCTGACCGCGTTTTTTGGACCGACCACCGACCGCCAGACGCTCATCAACTTCTATAAAAAGGTCCGCCCCTTTGGCCCCGGTTGGGCACGCATCCGCAGGGAAGCGGGCATCTCCGAGGCAGAGGCACGGTCCGGGGGCGAGAACATGCCGCTGGCGCTCATCGGCTGGGTCGCGGGCTGCACCGTTATCTGGTCGGCCCTGTTCACGGTCGGCAATTTCCTGTACGGCCGCCTGAATTACGCCCTGATGCTTTTCGGGGTGTTCGCGGTCAGCGGCATGGTCTTGATCCGCGTCATCAACAGGATCTGGTCAGGCAAACGAGCGGACGCGCAGCCACTGTGAAGGAGGTCCCGATGCGCACCCTGCCAAGCGAAAAAATTAAAACAACATCTGCTTTTGTAATCGTGATAGTCGGCTGGTTGTTTTTCATTTCTCCGCAAAAAGAGCGGGCCGGCATTGAGAAGGACCAAAATCAAAAATATCTCTTGACTCCCGAACAAGTTCTGAATAGACGCCAGTTAACCGATTTGCAGCTTTCTCCGGATCAAAGCAGGCTGGCCTTTGTTCTTGCCGAACCGATCAGGGGTGCCGAACAGAAGAGAAACATCTGGATCTATGATTTGCAAACCCAGAAAATGCAGCAGTTTACCTATTCCGAACGACCCGAATCGCATCCGCGCTGGTCTCCGGACGGGAAAAATTTGGCTTTCCTTTCCGGCCGCGGCGGAACGACCCAGATCCACCTCATCGCGGTTGATGGGGGAGAGGCCAGGGCCCTGACCGAAAGCAAGAGCGGAGTTCAAGTATTTGCCTGGTCGCCGGACGGAAAAATGATCGCCTTCCTGGCATCTTCTCCAGCCACGGAAGCGGAGGAAAAAAAGGAAAAAGAAAAGGACGATGCGCGGGTGGTGGACCGTGACGAGAAAAATCCGCCGCTTTGGCTTATTGATCTGGAATCCAAAAAAGTGAGCCAGCTGACCGACCCGCGGTGGCGGATCGGGGAATTTATCTGGGCGCCCCAGGGGGAGCGTCTGCTCCTGTCGGCCAGCGACCAGGTCCAGCCCGAATTGTTCAGCGACCGCATCTATTCGTTGAGAGTCAGGGACGGGAAAATGGAGGAAATCGCCAGTCCTGCGGGCCCTTTCAGCGACTTGCGGATTTCCCCGGATGGGAAAACCCTGGCCTATATTGGCTGCCGGAACGACGGGCCCGAATCCCACGACCTTTTCCTTATGCCCAGCACCGGAGGAATCCCCAGGAATCTCAGCGCCGCCAGCCTGGACCGGCCGGTCAGTTCCATTGCCTGGAGAAAGGATGGAACCATCTTGGTTCATGTGTCGTCGGGATTCACCCGCACCTTCATGGTTTTTTACCTGGACGGCAAAGTGCGGAAACTCGACGGCCTGCCCGTATCGCCGACAGGTTCTAATGCGGCGGACCGGGATCTCCTTGCTTTTGTGGCTGAATCCGCCGTTCAATTGCCCGAACTCTGGCTGAAAACCCGCGGCGGTGAGGCCAGCAGAATCTCCTCATTCAACACGAATTGGGAAAGCGTCCCGCTCATCAGGCCCGAAATCCTGCGCTATCCCAGTTTTGACGGGAAGGAGATCGAAACCGCGCTTTTTCTACCGGCGGGATACAACCCGAAAACCAGGGTGCCGCTGGTGGCGCTGCTTCATGGCGGCCCTGCCGGAGCCTGGTCAGACACCTTTAATTCCTGGGCCCAGTTGCTGGCTGCGCGCGGTTTTGCCGTTTTCTGTCCGAACATCAGAGGCTCGACCGGATACGGCTACGATTTTATGGTCCTGAATCGCCGGGACTGGGGCGGCGGTGATTTCAAGGATGTGCTGGCTGGAGTGGACTTCCTGATTCAAAAGGGCATCGCCGACCCCCAGCGCCTGGGCATCGGCGGCTGGTCCTACGGCGGTTATATGGCCGCCTGGGCCGTGACCCAGACCCATCGTTTCCAAGCCTCGGTTTCCGGAGCTCCGATGACCGACCTCGCTCTGGAATACGGAGCGGAAGCCGCAGGGATCAATAGCTATGACACCTGGTTCATGGGTACGCCCTATGAAAACCTGGATTTTTTCCAGGAACGATCGCCCATGACCTTTGTCAAAAACGTGACAACCCCGACCCTGATTTTCTGCGGCGAAAACGACGCCACGGATCCCATTGCCCAATGTTATCAGTTTCACCGCGGCCTGAAACGCTACAAGGTGGAGTGCGATTTGGTCGTCTATCCCCGCGAAGGCCACGGCCTACGCGAAGAAAAACACCAGATCGATATGCTCAACCGCATGCTCAAATGGTTTGAGAAATATCTAAAAAATAGCAAGACCTAATCAATCGCTTTAAGAAATCCCCCCGAAGGTGACAACCAGCGGCTGATGAGGTCTCGTTTGCCTTATTGATGAGACGTGGAGTGGACTAAACGGAGAAGCTCGGAGATGGTCATGAAACGATAGCCTTCCGCCCGGAGGGTCGCGATGATGGTCGGGAGAGCATTGACCGTTTTGCTCTGATCTGCCCCATGCTTCAGCCTCATCCCATCGTGAAGGAGGATGATGTTCCCCGGCCGGGCATTCACAATGACCTTCTCGGCGATCTGGACGCTGGTGACGTTGTTCCAGTCGATTCCGCTTTCAGACCACTCCACGCACGTCAACCCACGCTTCTCTACGTTTTTGAGGAGCCACGGGGAGCGGATGCCATACGGCGGACGGAAAAGGGAGCAATGCACACCGGTCGTCTTTTCGATAGTCTCCTCGGCGAGATCGATTTGGCGGTCCTCGTTTCTGGACCCTTCCAGGGCCAAGAAGAAGGGGTGAGAGTAACTATGGTTGCCGATCTCATGTCCTTCCATCACGATTTCGCGTGCAACGTTGGGATAATACTTTACGTTCGCCCCGATTAAGAAGAAGGTGGCGCGCACGCGGCTTTCCCGGAGGATATTCAAGATCTCGCTGGTGTATGGTTCGTTGGGCCCGTCGTCAAAGGTGAGCGCGATCACCTTGTCATGGGTCGGGACGTGCGAATAGGTCTTGCCAAAGGCTCGGACGGAGGGGCAAGCCGTGAAAAAGATCCCCAAGCTCAACAGGGCGACGAACAGCCCAATGGCAGAAGGAATTTTCCATTTCCGGCGTGGGAGAGATCGCCTTTTATTTGGATTCGACAAGATGACTCGGATTGCCGGGAAGTTGAAAAAAACCGAGCGATGCAAGAGTTGCAGACCGAGGAAGTTGATCCCTTGGACCAATGTGCTTGAGATCAACTGGTTATTCCAACGCCGGGCCGACGTGGAAACCTTGAGGCTCTTGAGCTTTTTAATCTTTCCGATACGGGCCAGCCGCCGGGTGAGGTCTGCGTCTGCTTGCAGGTTGAATTTGCCATCCCAGCCTCCAATCTTGAGAAATGCATCCTTGCGAACGGCCATCGTCGCCCCCCAGAGATGGGGATAAGGGAAACAAAGGCGTTCATAAAACAGGGCAAAGGGGAGTATGCAACGATTGAAAAAGTCGCCTCTCCAGTTGGTGTCGTAGTAATCCACCATGCTGCCCACGGCCACCACCCGGGAGTCGCTCTCAAAGGCCCGGACAAAGGAAGAAATCCAGTCTTCCGGAACGATGGTGTCCGCGTCTGTAAAAACCAGGATCTCTCCGGTCGCCTCTTCGGACCCCCGGATAAGGGCATAAACATAGCCTTGATGCGTCTCGCGAACAACCCGGGCACCCCAGTGCTCGGCCACTTCGGCTGTGCCATCGCTGCAATTGTTGTCAACCACGATGATTTCCATTTCATCTCGGAAATCCTGTTTTTTGAGTGAGGCCAAGGTGCAACCAATCAGGATTTCTTCATTGTAAGCCGGTATGATCACCGAAACGCGCATCTCTTTTAATCCTGTTTCCAGTACATATTAACACATAAACATGTTGTCAAGGGAAAGATGGAGCCAAAGTCGCCTCGGAAAGGACCTCTATTTCGACGGAAACGTCCAGGATTTCTGGCTCTCCAGGGTAGAGGAGCCGGTAGGGAAGTATCACTAGCTTCTTCCCTTTGAGCTCGCAACGCAGGGACTGCCGGAACAGGAGCACCTGCAACCAGGTGACATCGGCGTTTGCTGGATCGGAAACAAGCGTGTAGGCAAAGGCCAGAAATGATCGGACCCGCAGAGTTTTGGAAAGGCCGATCACCCGCACTCCCTCCGGGGCGATGGTGACAGGCAGGGGTTCCCCCCGCAGGTAGTTTCCGGCCAGGGCCGAGGGGGAGCCCTCGGCCGCTATGCGTATACGGCCGATCTTTGCCCGCAGCGGAAACTCGAGCACCGCTGCGACATTGCCCGCTTTCGTGCCGGGATATTTGCCCCGATCAACCCGGACGCGTGCAACCAGGCGAGACGAGTCCGCGCCGACGTCCAGTCCCGTTTTCAGGATCTCTCCCTCGGCCCCAACAAACGGTTCTATCAAATTTCTGCCGACACGCAGCCGCACCGAAGCGGGATCAGCGAGGAGTTCTTTCCAGACTTCGGGCCATTCAGAAGTGCGAGGAAGGGGAGGAACCGAGGGCTGCAAATATACGGCTGAAGGACCCAGCACCCATTTGACGGCACGTTTGAAAATCCCCTCCTGTTCGTGCGCGTGCTTGATCGTCTGGGTCTCGGTGAACATTCCCGACCAGCCCGGCCCGAGCCCCAGGCCGTGATCCATCGCCGTGGCCAGCGCCAGCTTCATCTTGACGGGAGCATCCTTGCCGGCCGCGCGCATGGCCTGGCGGAGACGCCAGGTCCAGACCGGGCATGCGCCACGCGTATCGTCCCACTGGCCGCCCCATTCGCCGCGCAGAACGGGCAGAACGGCACCGTATCGTTCTTCGATATGCCGAAAGTAATCCTGGGCGGAGGCCAGTACCAGCCGCGGCAGCTGGCCGGTTGCGTTCCACTGTTTCACGAAACCCGGAAGCTTCCTCGCATTCACGTCACTCCAGTTGTCCAAGGAGTGCTGAACCACCAGCGCGTCGAACTGGGCCGACGTTTCGCCGAGCATCCGGCGGATGCCGTTTTGCATCGTCTCCAGCGTTCCCCGGTCAGGGGGGAAAAGCTGGGGATTGAAGAATCGGGCAAGGTCGGGATCGATTGCCCAGCGGCTGTGGGCTGCAACATAAGAGTCCGGATCGATGTAGACCAGAAGCCGCGCTCCCCGCGCGGATTCCCACCAGAACGGCGTCCGTACCAGATGGGAGGGGAGCGGGCGCGAGAAAGTCATGTTCGCGCCAATGAGTGCGTAGCGGATCCCTTGCGCGGCCAGTGCATCGACCAGAGCCTCCGGATAGGAAGGCGCATCATTCAGAAGGGCAACGGGCGGCCGGTAGCCGAGGAGTTGTTGAAGTTGGTCGCAATGGGTGGTCAGAAGGTCAAGGAATTCCCAGAACACGGCGGCATGGGGAATCACCCAGGTGGCGCCAATGGAGAGCTGGCCGTTTTCGAGCAGGTGCCGCACGATGCGAAGGCGGGGGGTATCGTGGAGGTGCCGCTCGAGCCAGCCTGCGAACGCCCACGCCCCGTCCTCTGTCCAGTGGAAGGCGGGGTCGCTCTGCGCTGCGTCGATGGCGCTGTCGATCACCGCGATCCGGTGTTCCAGCACCCGCGAAGGGAGGTCTGTGAATCCCACGTCGAGGTGGCTTCCGGGCACAACGTAAATCGTTTCGACTGCGGCCCTGGCAGGGATGGAAACCCCGAGGCATAACCAGACGACTGCCCCTGCACAGAAAACGCCGGGTGTCTGCCCCATGATTCTATTTGCCATTTTTCTTTGTCGAGAGCCTGCAGGTTGCCGTCGCACTCTTCGTCGCATCGCTCTCGGACTGCGCATGCAGTGTCACGGTGGCTGTGGTCGCGCTCCCCTGCGCCCGGCTCACGTGCACCGGCACAGTCAGCGACTCACCGAACTTTGCAGCCGCCAGCCCGTTGCGCAGCTCGGCCGACCATCCCGGGTCGTCAACCGCAACCGACAGGCGGTAGATGTCCTGGTCCAGGTACGCCGTCGCGTCCTGTGGATGCAGGGCCGGATCCGTGGCTGCAGACGTGCCCGTGTTTTTCAGCGTGAAGCTGACGTCCGCATATTGTCCCGTAACTTTTTGCGCGGCGGGCGCGTCAACGGCCACACCGCGGGATTGCGGACCCGCCCCGTCCAAGGAGCGCACGCCGACCGTGTACAGCAGAATGCCCTGTGCGTCTTTGTGGATGTCGATCACGTAGAAATGCAGCCGGTTCGCCGTTTCCTGCCACTCGCACGGACTGCCGGAATTGAGGCCGGCGTGGAAGAGCGCGTCGTTCAGTTGCCGATAGTCGGCTATGGTGCGCATCACGGGCGTGCCGCCCGGGCGAACGAAATCGACCAGGCGGATGTCTTCCGGGTGGGCGTCTATCACCCAGGTGAAGCAATTGTAGCCGCACGAGTAATTCTCGTCGTTCTTGTTCTTGGCGATCAGGACCCCGTTGTCCGGCGTGAACGAGTCGTAGCCAATCCGTTGGACGACTTCCAGGGAGTAGAAGTTGAAGACGGACGCGCCGGCACACAGGGGATCCTGGTTCATGTCGCAGGGCGGCGTCCGGTCCTGGGGAGCGGGACCGTCCAGGGTAACGGTGATGCCGGCCAGCCCGCTCGGCCCGGGATCAACGGCCCGGGCGGTGACTGTTGCCACTGCCAGTCCCGAGGCGGCGAGGCCGTTGCGGTTGAGCTTGAGAACGTTCTCCGGTCGCACGAAACCGAAGCGGATTCGGCTGCGCAGCATGAATCCCGCCGGCATGGAGGCCCCCTCGCTGGCCGGCACGACCCAGCGCCGATGCGGCCCGCCCGGACCATTGAACGACCCGCGGTCCATGATGTCCCAGGGGCCGGAGCCCACTCTCCGATAGGGGGTCTATGTAGGGATTGTTGTTGTTGTCTCCGATGTGGAAGGCGAAGTGGGCGATCTCGTGCGTGATCGTGCCGGAGTTCTCACCCTGGCGGACGGAGGACAGGCCCCACTGCATCTGGCCGGCCTTCCAGGAAGTCCAGGGCACGTAGCGGGTGACGACCCATCTCGGCTTTGCCGGATCGGGGTTGCCCCATTCGGGGGGGATTTGCTCGGGTGATTCGAACTTCATCTCGCCGAATTCCTGCCAGACGCCCGTTTCGTCGTAGCCGGCGTAGATCCGCAGCACGATGTCGTATTTCGACTGGATGTCCTGGCCGGCGGCCGCACGCCAGAGCGCGTCGGCGTCGGGCTCGAGGCGGCCGTCGCAGTGAACCCGGTCGGGCACCCTCCCTGCTGGTTCAATTCGTTGAGGCCGTACTGGAACAGGTTCTTCGGCATGCGGTACGGGACCGTAGGCGTCGATGGTCGGAATGCCGATATTGCCGCGCGACTGCTCCATCCAGTAGCCGTTGATCGTCTGCCCATGGTTGAGCGGCTGCGGCTTGCCAAAGAAATCGGCGTAAAACTGCGGAACATCGGCGCGCGGGATCGGGTCGATCTGCGGGTTGCCGAAGAGATCGGAATGCCTGGGCAAGGTGATCACGAACGGCTGATCCGGAAAATCAACAGCCACGAGCGCCACCCGGAGCTTCCGTAACGGGACGAGCGACGGGTCGGCCCAGTTCAGACCCGGGATAGGGTGGTAGTCTGTCCACGTCATGTCCTGCTGGTCCTGCCATTTCTGGGGGTCCAGTGGCGTCCATACCTGAACCTTGCTCCCGGTCGGCCCGGCCTTCGCATCCATGCTCGGAGGCTGGATCGGCTTTAAGGCGAGTAAAACAACAACAAAAAAAATGAGACCAGCAAATATAAAAACATGCCTGAGGATGATATTTCCAAATGCAATCAAGCGGATTCGCTTTTTCATATCAGACCCTCCGGAAAGCCGAATTCATACATTCCATGATATAAGCACATTCACCGTATTGTCAAAAGGGGCGTCGCATTTTGTCAGGGGCTAGCGCTAGCCCCTGGAGTGTGCCGAGGGGGGGAATCGAACCCCCATGAGGCGTGAACCTCCCGGGATTTTAAGTCCCGTGCGTCTGCCATTTCCGCCACCCCGGCGCGATCCAAGCGATATACTGTTGGCAAGCAGGATTATAACACATCCATAAAAATCAGCGACAACCGCCGAGGCGACTTGAAATCCCAGAGTAATTTCAGGCCGCTCCAGTGCCGCTTCTATGATACAATAGGTTTGTGAAACGCATCGCGGGTATTTTTCTGCTCATGTTAGTAGGGCTGGGCTGCGGGGTGGAGGAGCCCCTGCTGCAGCCGGACGGGATGAGCAATGTGGCCAGCGTTCAGGTGAAATTTTTCTACCGCCAGCCCGATGGCAGGCAGAGCGGCCGCATCCTCTGGCGCTGGGACGGCAAACAATCTCGCCTCCTGTTTTTCAGCCCGCTCAACCAGGTGGTGGCGGACCTTTATGCCCAAGACGAAGCGGTTGTCTTTCTCAACCGCAGCAAAAAACTCTTTTGGCAAGGCGATTTCCGCGAGCTGATCCGCCATTTTTGGGATATGGATCTGACTCTGGATGAATTGCAGAAGCTCGTTTTTTCCGGAGTCGTTCCCCGCCCGCGGCCGGACAGCGACTCCCTGCGCATTACCGTCAGCCGTTCCCGTCGAACCCAGGCGGTTAAACGGGCGGAGATGACACGCGCCGATGCCCGTCTGCTGCTCAGGCTGGGGGGCAGGAAACTTTCCCCGGGAAAAATCGAATTCACTCTTCCTCCCTGGCGCCGCGAAACAAACCTGGATGAAGTCTTGAACGCCGTGAAACGTTAATGAAAAAGAGGTCTGCAGCAACAAGTCACACCTCTGCCGGAGCCGTCCTCAGAACAGTTTGAAAACAATTTCGATTGGTGCTATAGATAAGACGCCAGAGGGGTAGCATGGAAATGATCGGCGACTATTGGGTAAAAAACGGCGGCGTGTATGTCTGCCATTTCAATGCAGAAGAAAAATCCGCGGTGGCCATCGGGCCGACATCCGGAATTCGGTCCGTGGGCAGCAGCGACCTGGTTCCGGTGGTCAGCGTAGAAAACGTGAAGACGATAGCCGAAGCACGACGGAAGCTCGGGAAAAAACTCGGCAGAGGGGAATGGAAAATCCCGAAAGCGGATGTTGAATAAATATGTTTGTCCGCTGCTCATTTTCCAAAAACCGTTGCGGATAATTTTCTTGCACCCCAGCCTGTCATGAGGCTGAGAGCCTACGCCAAGATCAACCTGGGGCTGGAGGTCACCGGCAAACAGGCGGATGGCTACCATACCCTGAAGACCATATTACAGACCATCGATTTACACGATGAAATCGACATCCGGGAGAACAGCGGCGGCCGGATCCATCTGCGGGGGAACGACCCGCATATCGCCTGGGATGAGAGCAACACCATTTACCGGGCCATCCGCCTGATGGCCAAACGCTTCCAGTTGCCACGGGGATTTGACATCCAGGTGCGCAAGCAAATCCCCCCCGGTAGCGGCTTGGGCGGAGGCTCCAGCAACGCCGGCGTCATCCTGCTTTTCCTGCGCGAGCATTTCCGGCTCGACCTGCCCCTGGGCGAGCTGATTCAGATGGCGGCTGCCGTTGGCGCCGATGTACCTTTTTTCCTTCTGGGCGGCACGGCAATGGCGGAGGGAATCGGCGAACGGCTGCGGCCACTGGCCGACGGGCCGAGCCAGAAACTGGCCCTGGTCATTCCTGAACTGCCCGTGCCCACGAAACTGGTTTTTTCCAGACATGCCTTGACAAAAGGCCGGCAAACAAGTAAAATAGACTTCTTCCTGAAGAATCGCGATTATAGGGTTCTCGACAACCATCTGGAAAAGACGACATTTGCGCTTTTTCCAGGCCTCAAGGCGATCAAGGAAAAAATGAAGCAAGGAGGCTGTCGGTTCGTGCGCATGAGCGGAACAGGTTCGGCGCTCTTCGGCCAGGTGGCGCCGGAGTTCGCTCGGCGCCTCCACGCATTGCTTCCCGAACTGGTTTTTGTTAAAACGATGAGTAGAAAACTATATCAGGAGAGCATTGGGGTGTGGCCAAGCGGTAAGGCATCGGCCTTTGGAGCCGAGATTCGGAGGTTCGAATCCTCCCGCCCCAGTAACCTATGATGGACAAGAGCAAATTTCTCATTTTTTCCGGGTCGTCCAATTCACCTCTGGCGGAAAAAATTGCGGTGCACCTGGGCAACAAGCTGGGCAACGCCGAACTGAGCATTTTTTCCGACGGCGAAATCCGCTTCCAGAGCCTGGAAAACGTCCGCGGCGCCGACGTCTTTGTCATCCAGTCCCTCTGCCGCGACATCAACTACCATGTCATGGAGCTGCTGCTGATGGCCGACGCATTCAAACGGGCTTCCGCCAAACGGATCACCGCTGTGATCACCTACTACGCCTACGCCCGCCAGGACCGCAAGGACCGGCCGCGAGTGCCCATTTCCGCACGGCTGATTGCCGATTTGCTGCAGACGGCCGGTTTTTCCCGGGTGCTGACCATCGACCTGCATGCCGCGCAGATTCAGGGCTTTTTCAACATTCCCGTCGACAACCTGATGGCCCTGCCGGTTTTTCACGCCCATTTCAGGAAACTGAAGCTGACAGACCCGGTTATCGTCTCTCCGGATGCCGGCGGCGTCGAGCGGGCGCGCCTCTTCTCCAAGAAGTTGAATGCCGAGCTGGCCATAGCCGACAAGCGGCGGACGGCCCCGAACGTGGCCGAAGTGATGCACATCATCGGCGAAGTCCAGGGCAAGGATGCCATCATTGTCGACGACATCGTCGACACGGCCAGCACCCTGACCAAGGTCGTGCAGGCGCTGAAAAACAAGGGGGCGCGCCGACTGTATGCGGCCTGCACCCACGGCGTGTTTTCGGGAAATGCCTTCGACTTGATTGCCCAGTCGCAACTTGAAAAAATTGTCATCACCGATACCGTCCCCCTGTCCCAGCCGGATGCGGGGATGAATCAGAAGATCGAAGTCCTCTCGGTCTCCGAGCTGTTTGCCGAAGCCATCGAGAGCATCTACCGGGAGACTTCAGTTTCCAAACTATTTCTTTGAGAGGCCACATGGAAAACCTGATCACCATCAATTCAGAATTGCGGCAGGAGACGGGGAAACGCGTCAGCAAATCCCTGCGCCACCTGGGGAAGATCCCGGCGGTGATCTACGGCGGTCGGAACGATACGCTGAATGTCACCGTGGATATCAACGACATCCGCACCATCCTGCATTCGGAAAGCGGCGAGAACTCCATCCTGCGCATCGTCCACGAAAAGAAGAATAAGATCGATGCCATGATCAAAGAGATTCAATACGATTTCCTCTCCAAATATGTCATTCACGTCGATTTCATCCGCATCGATCTGGACAAGCCGGTGGAAGTCGCAGTGCCCATTTTCCTGGAGGGCGAGCCGGTGGGCGTCAGGCTGGAAGACGGTCTGCTCGATTTCGTCAACCGCGAGGTGCAGGTCCGCTGCCTGCCGACCCGCATCCCCAAGGAAATCAGGCTGGTCATCGCCGACCTGCACGTCGGCCACTCCCTGAAAGTCGAGAATCTGCCCCAGAGCGAGGGCGTGCAATACATTTCCACCCCCCAGACCGTCATCTGCGCCGTGGTGACCAAGGGTAGAGAGGAAGTAGTGGAGAAAGTGGCTGAAGTCGTTCCGACCGAGGAAGCGGCAGCTGCGGAGGGCGCGGCTCCGGCAGCGGAAGGCGAAGAGAAGGAGAAGAAGCCCGAAGAGAAGAAGGACAAGAAAGGCGACGAAAAGAAAGAGAAGAAGGAGGGATAGATTTTTGCCTTTGTCGGATTGGGGAATCCCGGTGAGCATTACGCCGCCACGCCGCACAATGCCGGCTTCATGTGTATCGACGAGTTGTGCCGGCGCTGGCGCTTGCGGCTGAAAGCCATGGGCCGCGATCTGCTCTTCATCCATTCCAGCCGGGGCGGCCGGGACGTGGGGCTGGCCAAGCCGACCACCTATATGAACGAATCGGGGAGGGGGGTCGGACAGTTGCTGGCCCATCAGGACGTGGCGTTGCCAGAGCTGGTGCTGATTTATGACGACATCGATCTGCCCCTGGGCGCCATTCGCATCCGCGAAAAGGGCAGCGCCGGTTCGCACAAGGGCATGCAATCGGTGCTCCGGGTTACCGGTTCGCCGCTTTTCCCCCGTATTCGCATCGGCATCCGCGGCCCGCAGCAAAAGGTGGCTGACCGGGTCGAATACGTGCTGATGCCGCTGCCGGTTCGTGAGCACGAGCTGCTGCAACAGGGAGTGCAGCGGGCCGCCGACGCCGCCCAGGCCATCGTCGCCCAAGACGTCCGTTCCGCAATGAACATATACAACAGGAGACAGGACTCCTTGCTTCTTGAAAGAGAGGCTGATTAACCACAAGGAGGTTAGATGATCGGAAGGTACGAAATCGGTTTCATCGTGGCTGCCGAAAGCAGCGAGGATGAACAGAAAAAAATCGTGGACAATCTCACGGGTATCATTAAGAAAGGCGACGGCAAAATCGAGCAGGTGGATGAATGGGGCCTGAGGAAGCTCTCTTTCCCCATCCAGAAAAACACGGACGGTTTCTACGTCTTCATCCAATGCGAGGCGGAAGGCAGCCTGGTGACGGCGGTGGAACGGCGCCTGCGCCAGATCGAGAAAGTGCTGCGCTTCATCACGCTGCGCCTGGACGACAAGCTGAAGAAGTCCAACAAACTGACTAAGAAGTGGCGCAAGACGACCAGGTGAGCAAGAAATTCAGGGAGAGCAAAGAGGAGGAGCCGGCGGGCGAAGAGCCGACGGAGAAGGAGGAGGCCGCTTATGCAAGCTAGAAGCAGTTCACCGGGAGGCAAGCCCCCGCGCAAATACTACGGCAGCCGCAAAAAATTCTGTGTCTTCTGCAAGGATCGAATCACCCTGATCGACTACAAGAACGGCAAGGCTCCTGGAAAATTTCACCTCGGAAACGGGCAAGATTTTTCCCGCCCGCGTCACCGGCACCTGCCCCTACCACCAGAAACAGCTGAGCAAAGCCATCAAACGTGCCCGCCACATGGCGCTGCTCAAATACGTGGAAGCGAAGTGAGGATCCCATGAAAGTGATTCTGACTGCCGATGTGGAGAAGCTTGGCCAGCCTGGGCGACGTCGTCGAGGTCAAGGAGGGTTTCGCCCGCAATTTCCTGTTTCCCCGGCGCTACGCTGCCGAAGTAACGCTCCACACCCCACCCTGATGGAAACCAGGAAAAAGAAAGTCCAGAAAAAGTTGGAACTGGAAAAACTCTCCGCCGTCGACCAGAAAGTTAAACTGGAGGGGCTGATCATCCGCCTGGCCAAGAAGGCGGGGGAAAACGACGTGCTCTTCGGCTCGGTTACCTCACACGAACTGGAAGAGGAATTCACCCGCCTGGGCGTGCATATCGATAAGAAGAAGATCCATCTGGAAGAACCGATCAAGCGGATCGGCAACTACACCTGCAAGATCAAGCTGTTCAAAGACGTGGAGGTGGATGTGCGCATTGAAGTGGTCCGCGAAGGAGACGAGCCAGCGGGGGCCTGAGCGTGGGTCTGGCCATTGATCTGAACAAGACACTGCCCCACGACGAGATGGCCGAACGGGCCTTGCTCGGGGCGATGCTGCTGGACAACAAATACGTCGACCAGGTTTTCTCCGAGATCGCCAACGACGATTTCTACAGTGACGCCCACCGCGTCATTGCCACGGCGATCTTCAACCTGGCCCACAACGGCCAGAGGGCCGACATCGTCACCGTGGCCAGCTGGCTGGAAAAACAGAAAGAATTGAGATTCGCCGGCGGCCATTCCTTCATTTCCACCCTCGTCGACGACGTACCGGACAACCTGGACATAACCAGTTACCTGAAAATCGTCAAGGACCGCTCCTCCCTGCGCAAGGTGATCGTCGCATCGATGGGCATTATCCAGAGGGGCGTGGAGCCCTCGGCCGACACGGAAACGCTGCTCAACGAGATCCAGGAAGACATCATCAAGATCAAGGAGGAGCGCAGCAAAAAGGGATTCCTTTCCACCGCCGAGCTGGTCGCCGGGGCCATGGACGAGATCGAGAAGATCCAGAAGCATGGCGAAAGCTCCGGCTTGAAGACCGGCTTCGACGAGCTGGACGGCATCACCTCCGGTTTCCAGCGCGGCGACCTGATCATCATCGCCGCCCGGCCGGCGATGGGCAAGACAGCGCTGGCCCTGAACATCGCCGCCAACCTGGCGCTCAGAGAGGGCAAGGCCGTGGGCTTCTTTTCCATCGAGATGTCCAAACTCCAGATCATGATGCGCATCCTGGCCATCGAAGCCAAGATCGGCATGACCGGCATTCGCACCGGCAAGCCTCACTTCAGCCAGAAGGAGTGGCATGAACTGGAGCTGAAGTCCGCCGAATTGCAGAAGGCCAAGCTGTTCATCGACGATTCGGCCGCCCTCTCGATCATCGAAATGAAGTCGCGGGCGCGGCGGTTGAAGGCCGAAAACCAGTTGGATATCCTTTTCCTCGACTACCTGCAGCTGATCAAGGTCACCGGCGAGGGCCTGCGGCGCAACGACAGCCGGGCGCAGGAGATCGCCGTGATTACCGCGGCGCTCAAGGAACTGGCCAAAGAATTGTATATCCCGGTGGTGGCCATGGCCCAGCTGAACCGCGCCCCGGAGACCCGCGGTTTCAAGAAGGAGAAAGGCCCGAAGTACCTGCTTTCCGACCTCAAGGAGAGCGGCTCCATCGAGCAGGACGCCGACGTGGTGATCTTTCTGCATCGCGAGGACCAGCTGGACCGGGAGACCGAGAAGAAGGGAGTGGCGGAAGTGATCGTCGCCAAGCAGCGCAACGGCCCGACCGGCAAGATTTTCCTGGCCTTTATCGATAAATTCACCAAATTCGCCAACCTGGAATACCGCGAAAAAGATTACCAATGATCCTGCACTTCGAAAGGATGCTGCTGCACTTTTCCCGGCATACAGGCGAGATCGTCATCCTGACTTTCCGTTCCATCCTCCATCTTTTCCAAAGGCCGTTCAACTCGCGGCTGATCTTCAACCACATGTACCTCGACGGTATCCAGTCCATACCGGTGATGTTGCTGATGGCGGTATTCACCGGGGGCGTGCTCACCCTGCAGAGCTTTTTCGCCCTGCAGCGGCTGGGAGTGGAAATGTTCACCGGCTCGCTGGTCGGGGTCAGCCTGTGCAAGGAACTGATACCCGTGCTGGGCGGACTCATCCTGGCCGGCCGGGTCAGCGCTGCCTACAGCGCCGAGATCGGTACCATGGTGGTCACCGAACAGGTGGATGCGCTCTACACCTTCGGAGTCAATCCCATCAAGTACCTGGTCACGCCGCGGCTCGTCGCCCTGGCCCTGATGATGCCGCTGCTCATCCTGTTCGGGGACGCCGTGGGCATCGTCGGCGGCAGGGCGGTGGTCACCGTGGTCTGCCACCAGAATCCCAACGTGTTCGATTCCCAGCTGTTTTACACGCTGGAACTGTGGGACGTGATCTACGGCATGATCAAGGCATTCTTTTTTGGCATGACCATCGCCATTGTCGGCTGTCACTTCGGGTTGCGCACCGAAGGCGGCGCCAAGGGAGTGGGGCTGGCCACCACCAATGCGGTCGTGGTTTCGTCGGTCATCATCTTGATCTCCGATTTTTTCTGGAGCAAGATTTTGCCTTTTTCACTGCGGTAATGATCGAACTGCACGGGGTTTACAAGGCGTTCGAAAGCACCGAGGTGCTCAAAGGTCTCGACCTGACCATTGAACAGGGGCAGACCACCACCATCATTGGCGGCAGCGGCAGCGGCAAAAGCGTCCTGTTCAAGCTGATCATCGGCCTGCTGAGGCCCGACGCGGGGGAGATCCGGGTGGAAGGGGTGAACATCCCCTGTCTGTCCGAATGGGAGTGTACCGAGTGGTGCACAAATTCGGCATGATCTTTCAAGGCGGGGCGCTGTTCGATTCCATGACGGTGGGCGAGAACGTCGCCTTCGGCATTGAGGACAGCAAGCACATGAAAGGCGAAGATATCCGAGCCATTGTCCAGGATTCGCTGGCCCGTGTCGGATTGTCCGATATCGCCCAGCTCATGCCCGCGGAACTGAGCGGCGGCATGAAAAAGCGGGTGGCCATCGCCCGGGTCATTGCCAAGCGGCCCCGGATCATCATGTACGATGAACCGACCACCGGCCTCGACCCGATTCGCGCCGACATCATCAACAACCTGATCATCCAGGTCGCCGAGGACCCGGCGATCACCTCCATTGTCATCACCCACGATATGGTCAGCGCTTACAAAATATCGGATAAGATCGCCGTGCTCCACGACGGCCGCATCATCGAAACGGGCACCCCGGAAGAAATCAGGCATTCCGGCAACCCGGTGGTGCGCCAGTTCATCGAGGGGAGGGCCGAGGGCCCGATCAAAATCAGGTGAAACCATGAAAAAGGAAATCAAGCTGGGAATCTTTGTCCTGCTGGCGGTTTTGATAGGCGGCTATTTCATCATCAAAACCGAGTCCTTCTACGAATTCTTCACCAAGCGCAATCAATATCCGATTATCGGCCGTTTCGCTTCGGTGGCCGGCATGTATCCCTCGGCCGCCGTGCGCCTGGCCGGAGTGAAGATCGGCAATGTCGAAAGCATCGAGCTGGATGGCCAGAGGGCCCGGGTGCGCTTGATGATCAGCAACCGAGTGACCGTGACCAGCGACGCCCGGGCGCTCATAGCGACCATCGGTTTTGTCGGTGAAAAGTACGTCGAAATCGTCTACAAGGATGAATTCAAAACCGCCCAGCCCCGGGTCATCAGGGCCGGCGAGGAAATCCAGACCCAGGAACCGTTCAGTCTCGACGAGGTGAAAGCCAAGGTGGACGTGATCTACCAGAAGCTGGTGGCCATTACCGACGAGGTCCACTCCATCATTTCCGACAAGTATTCCCGGGATTCCCTGCGCGGTACGCTGGGGAATTTGAAAACCATCAGCGATGAACTCAAAACCTTTCTGGCCGAAAACGGCAAGGTCAGCCACGCCCTGGACACCCTGGACGGGATCGCCGGCCAGTTGCACCGGACCGCCCAGTCGGTGGACAAGCTGGTGGCCTCGGTATCGGACACGCTGACCCGCGCCGACAAGGGCATTCTGCCGGATATCCAGCGGATCAGCGAACGCATCGATAAAATCACCGAGGGGCTGAAAGGCATCACCGACGACCTGCGGCAGGGTAAAGGCACGGCCGGAAAACTGCTCAGCGATGACACGCTGTATCGGAAGGTCGACGATTCGGTACAGAGCCTCAACTCGCTGCTCAAGGACCTGGAGTCCAAAAAGAACAAGCTCGAAAAAATCCAGATGCGTTACGATGTCCGCTGGGACTACTTCGGGCAAATGAAGAAAGCGCGGACATCCCTGGGCCTGGCCCTTGAAGCGCCCTCCTTTCTGCTGCGCAGCGGCGTCAGTGAGAATCCGGAAAACGGCAATCCCGTTTTCAGCCTCTTGGCCGGCAAGCGCTTCAAGATGTTTACGCTGTCTGCCGGTCTGGTGGAATCGTATCTGGGCGCCAACCTCAATATCCGCCTCTGGCGCGAACGGTTGAGCCTGGACCTGTTCGCCTCGCGGTTTTACGAGATGGACAATTTCACCTTCCGCACCGTGCTCTCATTTTCATTGACCAAAAATATCGGCATCCAGGCCGGCTATTACAATGTACTGAACCGGAACAAGAACGAATTCTTTTTGGGCATCGGGTTCAGGAATTAGTGCCATGGCCATGAAAGGGGGATCCGGGCTTTTCGAATGCGTTGAATGCGGCTACCAGAGCCTCAAGTACTTCGGCCGCTGTCCCCAGTGCCAGGCCTGGAATTCGTTCGTGGAAGTGGCCGGCGAGGATCAGGCCCCGGCCGCAGCAGTGCTCGATGCGGCAGCCAAACCCATCAAAATCAGCGAGATCGATAAAAGCAAAACCGAGCGGCTGCGGACAGGGATCAGCGAGTTCGACCGTGCCCTGGGCGGCGGCCTTGTACCCCAATCGGTCGTGCTCATCGGCGGCGAACCCGGGGTAGGGAAGTCCACCCTGTTGTTGCAGGTGTCGGCCGCCCTGGCCAAGCTGAAACGCCGAGTTCTCTATTACTCCGGAGAAGAGTCGGCCACCCAGATCAAGCTCCGCTCGGAACGGCTGGGCATCGATTCGGACAATATCCTGCTGCTGACCAGCGGCGGGATCGAGGACGTGCAGCAGCAATGCCGGGAGCTGCGGCCCGACATCCTGATCGTCGACTCGATCCAGACGGTGTACTCCAACAAAGCCAAGCAGAACAGCGGTTCGGTGACCGCCCTGCGCCAGCTCACCGCGCAGCTCATCGAACTGGCCAAAAAGGGCAGCACCACGGTGTTCATCATCGGCCATATCACCAAAGAGGGCCAGCTGGCCGGTCCGAAGACCCTGGAGCACATGGTCGACGCCGTGCTCTATTTTCAAGGAGAAATGCAAACCGACGTGCGCATCCTGCGGGCGGAGAAGAACCGCTTCGGCCCGTTGGACGAAATCGGCGTTTTTCAAATGACCGAAAAAGGACTGGCCTCGGTTCAGGATCCATCCCAGCTGTTCATCCAGCACCGCAAGACCGGCGATGCGGGCATTTCAGTCTTCCCGGCCATTGGCGGGTTGCGCACCTTCCTGCTGGAAGTGCAGGCGCTGGTGGCTGATTCGCCCTTTGCCGGCAATCCCCGCCGCATTGCCATCGGCTTTGACAACTACCGCATGGCCATGCTGATTTCGGTGGTTGAAAAGAAACTCAAACTTCCCTTCTACAAGTCGGATGTTTTCCTGAACATCACCAGCGGCATGATGGTGCGCGAGACCGCAGCAGACCTGGCCATCTGCGCCGCTCTCATTTCCAGTTACAAAAATTTCCAGGTCAAACCCAACTGCATTTTCCTTGGCGAGGTGGGTCTCACGGGAGAAATACGACCGGTAAGTTACTTGGAAAATCGTCTGAAAGAGGCTATAAGACAGGGATTTTCAATATTGTTTTTACCTGAATCGCAGGCCCAGCTTAAAGGATACAAGGAAGCCCAGATCATTCCAGTGGCAAATATCTATGATCTGCTCAACCGCCTCAAAGCCTGATTAGAGAATCTTACCCGTTTCGGTTGAAATTTTCCCTGAACTGATATAAAATTATTCATGACATCTTTGGTTGCATTAATTCGAAACAAGAGGTGACTCATGTTTATTTATTTCTATAAACTGATTTTCATTGCCATTTTCGCCTTGATCGGTTACACCTATCCGCCATTCCGGGGAACCTCCAAGGAAATGGGAGCTCTGATGGGCGCTGCATTCGCCGTTTTTCTTTCCCTGCTGGCACTCAAAATAAAAAAAACCGAATTGAAAAACCTGTGGAGCGCTGCGCTGGGACTGATCAGCGGCGTGATCATCGGCTGGCTGATGTTCCAGCTGTTCAACCTGATCGCCATGTCCTTTTCAGCCTATATTTTCTTCAAGGCACTCTTTCTCTTCGGTATCCCGGTTACCGGCCTTTTTGTCGGCATCCACAAGCCCAATCTATTCTCGCCCTTGAACATCAAGGAATTCTTCCGGGGCAGCAGCGCCTTCACCCAGTCGTACTTGCTGGACACCAGCGCCATCATTGACGGCCGCATCGTGGCCATTGCCCAGTCCGGGTTCATTGAGGGCGAACTGATTATCACGCAATTCGTGCTTGCCGAGCTGCAGTTCATTGCCGATTCGGGAGATGCCGAACAAAAGAATCCGAGGCAAACGGGGATTGGACGTCATAGAACAGCTTCAGAAAAACAAGGACATTTCCGTCACCATTCTGAACAAGAACGTGTCCGGTGTAAAAGAGGTCGATCAGAAGCTGGTGTTGCTGGCCAAGGATAACAACTTCAGAGTCATCACCAACGACATCAACCTCAGCAAAATAGCCAAACTGCAGGACGTCAAAGTGCTCAACGTCAACGAGTTGGCATTCGCCCTGAAGCCCATCGTTTATCCAGGCGAAAAAATGTCGGTGCGCATCAACCGCGAGGGCAAGGAGAAGAAACAGGGCGTGGCTTATCTGGAAGACGGCACTATGGTGGTGGTCGAGGACGCCAGAATGGACATCGGCAGTGATCTTGAAATCGAGGTGACCTCCGTGTTGCAATCCACATCGGGCAAGATCATTTTCGGCAAAAAAATATGATCAAGATCAGGTCAGGCATCGGCTACGACATTCATCGGCTGGCTAAGGGTTCCGGGCTGTTTGTGGGCGGCATCAAGGTTTCAGGAAAGCTTAAAGCGGTTGCTCATTCTGACGGCGATGTGCTGATTCATTCGCTTATCGACTCGCTTTTCGGCGCAATTGGCGAACGGGACATTGGCCAGCAATTTCCCGGCACAGACCCGCAGTACAGGGGAATACGGAGCAGCGTCCTGCTGGCGCGCACCCGGGAAATTGTTGAAAAAAACAATTACGAGATCCTCAATATTGATGCTGTGGTGGTGGCAGAAAATGTTAAAATTGCCGACTACAAAGAGGGAAATTAGAAACAATTTAGCTCAAATTCTGGGTATCAGCAGGAAAGATTTCAATCTCAAGGGCAAATCCAAAGAGAAGTTGGGTGAAGTGGGCAGGGGAAAAGCAATCGAATGTTATGCCGTTTCCATGGTTCGCTACAAAGGCTGACTGCTGGAACATGACCCGAATCCCTTTGATCACCATTGTGGGCATACCCAACACCGGGAAATCGACTCTGTTCAACCGCCTGGTAGGGGAGCGGAAAGCGCTTGTTCACTCCCTGCCCGGTATGACACGTGACATCTTTCGTAAGAGTTTCAAAATTAAAAGCCAGACCTATCTCATCCAAGACAGCGGGGGGTTTTTTGAAAGCAACGAGCCTGATCAATAAAGAGATTAACCGCAAAGATCCTGCAGCAGGCGGAGAAATCGGATCCTGATCATATTCTTATTTGACGGCAAGCGGGAACTCCTGGGGTATGAAAAAGAGTTATACCTGAAAATCAAAAAGATGAAAAAAATCATACTGCCAGTGATAAACAAAGTCGATACCCCTCAGAACTATATTCTTCCGACCTCCTATTATTCACTGAAAGTGGACTTGGTTTATATTTCCGCAGAACACAACATCGGACTGGAAGACATTCTGACCAGAATTGAAAACGAGGTGAGGGTGGAAGCAAACCAGACTGGCGAGAAAGAGAAAGAGCCTCCTGCCATGCTCATCGGCATGGTAGGCAAACCTAATGTGGGTAAATCGTCTCTGATCAATAAAATCTTGAATGATGAAAGAGTGATCGTAACTCCAGTGCCTGGCACCACGCGTGATTCCATTGATCTGGAAGTACGCAGAAACCTTCAGACATTCATCCTCGTTGATAACGCCGGCATTCGTAAACTGAAGAAAGTCAAGGAAGAGACAGAGAGCGCTGCAATTATCCGGGCGGAAAAGGCGATGCAGAATGCAGATGTTATTATTTTCATATTGGATTTGGCCAAATTTCCAGATCAAAACGATCTATTGATAGCAAGAAAGATAGAAAAAGCAGCAAAACCTGTGATTATTGCAGGCAATAAATGGGATTTACTTGATCCAAACACCGATTTTGATTCATATTATAGGAAAATTAAAAGTAGATTCAATTCACTTTTTTTTGCTCCTTTCGTCCCGATATCGGCAAAAACAGGAAAAAACGTTTTTTTGCTAATAGATAAAGCTCAGGCTATTCAGCAGAAATTGCGTAAAAGGTTTAAAACATCGGTTGTTAATCAAACAATTAAGGATATTCTAAATAGAAAAAAACTGCTCACTGTGGAAAATCGACCTTTCGTTCCGAAGTTTGTCTCCATAGAGACGCAAGAGCCTTTTTTCCTCAAATTTTTCTGTAAATACAATGAGAGGCTGAAACCCACTGATGAACTTTTCTTGAAAAAAAGGATTGTAGAAAAACTAGATTTGGAAGGCATCCCAGTTTTTTTCAAAATAGTTACTTCAAAATAATTTTTTTAATGTCGACATGTCGACATGGTAAATTTACCCTCTTGACAATTCAAATAATCTAAAATAGCATACACGCTGAACATCTGAATAGAGGAGTTGATTGTGATAATTGCTATTGCCAATCAAAAGGGCGGAGTCGGAAAAACCACGACTTCCATTAACCTGGCAGCAGCTTTTGCATTCATGGGTTATAAAACACTGCTGATTGATATGGATCCACAGGCAAATTCCACTGTTTCATTTATTGAAAAAAACCAGCAGGAAAGAACCGTTTACGACTTGTTGGAAAATAACCAACTGCATTTTGATGAAATAGCTGTGAATACGAATATCATCAATTTGACTCTCTTGCCTGCATCCATTTCATTGGCTAAATTGGAATCGAAACTGGTAGGGGAGATCGACGGCCACTTCCGGCTCAAAGATAAAGTGGATTCTTTTAAATACAAGTTTGATATTGTTATCATTGACACGCCTCCGACCTTGGGCTTGATCACAATTAATTCCCTGGTTGCAGCTACGCACCTTCTTGTTCCTATCCAATCTTCATATTTTGCACTTGAAGGCAGCGATGATCTTCTGGAAACTTTTGAAAAAGTGAGAGCCAGAAGCAATCCTGAATTGACACTTCTTGGAGTATTGATAACGCTCTATGATAAACGGACCGTGGTAGCTCAAGACAGCGAAGTCCATATCAGGCGCTTGTTCGGAGACAAAGTTTTTAAGACCATCATTTCCAAAAATGTGCGACTTGAAGAGAGCCCCGCATACAAGGAATCCATATTCACTTTTGCTCCAAATTCCAAAGGCGCAACTGAATATCAAGAGCTTGCAAAGGAAATAATCAAAAATGTCTAAAAAAATCGGTTTACCTGATTACATGAAATTAAGGCATGATTACCACCTGGTTGATGAAATAGCACAAAGATCTAAAACTCCAGTTATCCGCAATATACCTATAGAAAAGATCATGCCAAACGATTTTCAGCCAAGAAAAGACCTGGGCGAATTACAGGAATTAATGGAATCCATAAAAGAGATAGGCCTTTTAGAGCCGATCATTGTAAGGCCGAAAGAGGGTAATTTTGAGATAATTGCAGGCGAAAGGAGGTACAGGGCAGCTTTAATGGCAGGAGTAAAGGAGCTGCCTTGCGTAGAGCACGATATCCCTGACAACGAAGCATTGGAATTATCCATTATTGAAAATATACAGAGAAAAGATTTAAGTGTTTTTGAGGAAGCTCAATCATTGAAATCCTTGGCAGATGTTTATGGGTATACACATCAGGAAATAGCCCAGAAGGTTTGTAAATCGCGTGTAACGGTCACAGAACTGGTCCGCCTGACGGATATGCCCTCAGAGATCATCGCACGCTGCCAGGGCCTTAAAATCAATTCTAAAACCTTTTTACTGGAACTGGCCAAACTAGAAGATGAAAAACTCATGAAAAAAACCCTGGATGAGTATGAAATAGGATCGTTTTCCCGGGATGCCATTAAGGAACAGAGAAAGGGGATTGTTAAAGAAAAGAAACTTCAAAAGAAGAGTGAAAAGAAAGGACAAAGAAATATCAAATTCAAAATAACCAGCGATGACAAAAGAATAAAAATCGGTTTTAATTTTAAAAAAGAGGTTAGTAAGGAAGAGCTAGTTGACTATCTGCAGAAATTGATTCAGGAAATTTTACAGGATAAAATCTCTGGTTTTTAATAGATAAGTAAAATGTTTACATAATATACCTTATCCGACGTTATTATATAACTAATATTGTCACAATAATGCACTGTTTCCTTTACAATGGTTTCGCGCTTGTCAGGTGTTATCCGCTGCAGCTACTTGTTGGGCAACAATTTAAGTGCCTTCTCCTAACCTATATATGAAACCGTGGCTTTTGCCTCTATTCGTATCTGAGCGCTTCTACAGGATCCAGCTTGGCTGCTTTTGATGCCGGATAAATACCGAAGAAAAGCCCTACCGAAGTGGATGTGAACAACCCTACCAGAATAGACATCACATTCACACTGGCAGGCAAACCGGTTGTCCAGCGAATGATAAAGCTGACCAGTATCCCTAAAAGTAACCCGATCACGCCGCCGCTCATGGTTAAAATCATCGCTTCATAAAGGAACTGCCTGCGTATCGCGTTCCGGCGCGCTCCCAGTGCCTTGCGTATTCCGATTTCACGCGTTCTCTCTTTCACCGAAACCAGCATGATGTTCATGACACCGATGCCGCCGACCACTAGGGCGATGGAGGAAATAACCATCATCACCAGATAAGCGGCTCCAGTCAGCTGGTTGTAAAGGTCCGAAAGGGTTTCCTGGGAAAACACGGAAAAATTATTTTTCTCGTTGACCTTGACCTTGCGCCGGATGCGCATCAGATTGATGATTTCGTCCTTGGCTTGTTCCAGATTGACCGTACTGCGCACCTTGACCAGGATGGAGATGTCATCGAATCCGGGATAAAGCTTGCGGAACGTTTCCACCGGAACCACCAGAAAGTTGTCGCGGCTCTGGCCCAGGAATTTCCCCTGCTTGGTTAGCGTGCCGATGACCCGCAGCTTCTTGCTGTCAATGATGATCGTTTTGTCCAGGGCACTGACACCGGAAAACAACGCGTCCGTGACATCGGCCCCGATCACACAGACTTCGCGCTTATTCAGATTTTCCGCCTCGGTGAAGAAACGGCCCGATTCAATGGCGTAGGTTTCGTAAATCTGCATGAACTTCTGATTGACGCCGATAATTTGGGGATTTTCTATTTCGTTGGCGCGGTACTTGACACGCACCGGCGGCAGAAAGCGGAAATAGGAAGCATCGGGAGACGCGGCAAGAATGGAAGGGCATCGGCGCTCAATTTCCTGGGCATCTTCGAACATCAATTTTTTACGCTTGCGCATCTCTTCGGAAGGGCGGCCGAAACGGATACCCGGATCAAAACGAGAGACAAATAGGATGTTCGAACCCATGGACTCCAGTTGCTGGGAAAAACCGGCATTGAGGCCCTCGATCACCGCCACCATGGCCACAATGGTCAAGATGCCAATGACAATGCCCAGAATGGTCAGGAATGAGCGCAGCTTGTTCAAGCGGATTGAATCCATGGCCATCAGAAATATTTCTTTGATCAGCGCCGTGTTGATCATGGTTCTCCCCTACTCTTCACGCAACGCCACCACCGGGTCCAGCTTGGCCGCGCGGTTGGCCGGGAAAATGCCGAAGAACAAGCCGATGGAAGTGGACATCAGCAGCGCCAGCAGCACCGACCAGGGTTCCAGAGCCGCGGGCAGTTTGGTGGCGGCAGAAATCCCCTTGGCGAACAGGAAACCAATGATAATGCCGATCAGGCCGCCTATGGCGGCGATGCTGGCCGATTCTATGAGAAACTGCAGCAGGATATCCTTGCGCCGCGCGCCCACCGCTTTGCGGATGCCGATTTCCTGGATCCGCTCGCTGACGCTGACCAGCATGATGTTCATGATGACAATGCCGCCGACCAGCATGGAGATGGAGGCGATGGCCACCATGGCCAGATAAAGAATACGAGTCAGGTTGTTGTAAAAGTCAATGAAGGTCTGGGAATCCTGAATGGCGAAATCGTCGGGTTGATTGAAGGAGAGCTTGCGGCGGTTGCGCATCACCGTCCGCGCCTCCTCCTTGGTGCGGTCCAGGCTCTCCACATCGTGGGCTTTGATGTTGATGGTGACGTCGCGTTTTTGGGTAGAATACATCTTGCGGAAGGTGGTGATAGGCACGATGACAAAATTGTCCAGGCTAAAGCCCAGAATCTTGCCCATGGCCTTGACCACACCGACCACGCGCATTTTATCAGTGCGCACCGTGAGCCACTGACCGAGTGCCGGTTGCTGGGCGAACAGCTCCTTCTTGACATCCTGGCCGATGACGCAGATGGATCGGGAGTCTCCTCGTCATCGACAGTAAGGAAGCGGCCCTCGTCCAGTTCCATGGTCCGGCCGGTCAGGTAGTTGTTGTAGGTCTCTCCAGACACGCGGATCTGGGTGAGCGTTTTGTTACCGAATTTGACCGTGGCCGAGCCGGAGTACTGGGCCTCAACCAGCTCAGCGCTATGCACGTTGTCGCGCACGAAAAGGAAATCGTCATACAGAATCTTTTTGCGCTTGAACATCTCTTGCACCAGCTTCAGATTGGTCTGCATGTCCGGGATCCGTTGCACCTGAAAGGTATTGGAACCGTAGGAGAACATCTGGTACTTGACATAGCGGTTGAGCCCCTGGATGATGGTGACCACGGTGATCACGGTGGTCACGCCAATGATAATGCCCAGCAGGGTGAGAAACGAGCGCAGTTTGTTTGCCCGCAGGGCGCTCAGCGCGAGAATCACCGATTCGGCGACATTGATATTGGCCTTCATTTCTTCTTATTTACGTAAATCGTCGCCAAATAGTTGCAAAAGAACCGGCGCAGGGCAGGGCTTCAATCCCGCCAATAGATGAAGTTGTAAATCCGGCCGCAGCCCGGTCCGTCGCGGCGAAAGGAAGGGAAGCGCTGCGGCAGGCAAAAGGTGCAAAGCCGGCAATCGGCAATCTGCCCCTCGCCCACTCCTCCGGCCTGCAGCGAAGCCCGGACGCCGTTTTTCAAGTCCATCCGGTAGCGGCTGTTGCCAGCCGGCTTGAAAAGGTAGGGGAAATAGGCTTTGCCTTGAAACCTCCGGACCAGATCTTCGCCGACCTCGTAACAGGATTGTTCAATGGCCGGGCCAATGAAAAAACGCAATTCCCGGATGTCACCGCCCTGCTGGCGCACTCGTTCCAGCAGCCGCTTTTCGATCCCCTGCCGGAGGCCGCGCCAACCCAGATGCAGGATGCCCGCCAGCCCTCCGGCCGGTCTGTAAAAAAACAAGGGCAGGCAGTCGGCGGTCTGGATGACCGCCGCGTGTTTCACCTCGCGCACGATGATGCCGTCGCCAGTGGCGCCCACCTGCCAGTTCGAACTTTCCACAATAATGTCCGAATGGACCTGCCGGAGCAGCAGCGGCTGGCGTCCGGCCAAAAGGTCCGCCAGTATCTTTTTCGTGGAAACCGATTTCGCTAAAACCGAAAATCACCCTTGCATCTTCACCGCGGAGGACGAAGGTGCCGGCGCACGGGACCCGTTTAAGGGAATTTGTTGCCTGGTGTTTTATGGTCAAGGATGTATTTCCTCACGGCGCGGTTGTGGTCGTTGAGGTTTCCTGAAAATTGATGGCTCCCCGAGTCTCTGGCCACAAAGTAGAGATAGTTGGTGTTTTCCGGATAGAGGGCCGCCTCCAGCGAGGCCAGTCCGGGATTGCAGATGGGCCCTGGAGGCAGCCCGCCGGACAGCCGGGTGTTGTAGGGGGATTTTCGCTTGAGATCCTCCCAGCCCAGCCGGCCCTGGTAGCGGTTTTCCCGTTTTAGCAGATAGACGATGGTCGGGTCGCAATCGAGCAGCATCTGCCTTTTCAAGCGGTTGTGGAAAACGGAAGAGATGAGGAAACGCTCGCTGCGCTGGGAGGTTTCCTTTTCGATCAGCGAGGCCAGGATGACCGTCTGGCGTATGCTGAAGCGGATGTCCCGGGCCCGCCAGCGCAGCGTGTTGGTAAAATTCTGGCGAAAACGACCGACCATTATGGCCACCATTTCCCGGGCGGTGAGCCCGCGGGGGATCAGGTAGGTGTCGGGGAAGAGGTAGCCCTCCAGGTCCTGTGCCCCCTCGTCCCAATCGGAGATCAGACCCGGATCCCGGGCGGCCTGCAGGAAATCGTTCCGGGCAATCAGCCCCGACTGCTGCAGCATATCGGCGATTTCGCCCATCCAGAGCCCCTCGGGGATGGTGATCTTGTACTGGATCACCTTGCCTTCCTGAAGCTTCTGGAGCACCTGCTTGAGCGACAGCGGCCGTTCAAAGAGATACTCCCCCGATTTCAGGGTTCTGCCGCGGGGGCCGAAGCGGTAACACAACTTGAAGTAGAAGGAACTGCGGATGACCCCCTGGCGGAACAACAGCTGGGCCACTTTGGCCGCTGTCATCCCCGGTTCAATGGTGATCACCTGGTTCTTCTCATATCCTTGGTAAGGTTGAAACACGTTGCGCCGTATGTTCAAAAACAGCGTGCCGAGGCCAATCAGGAGAGCCAGCAGGAGGAGAAGCAACAATTTCCTCATGGACGGTTCAAATACGACTGCAGAATCACCTGGGCGGCCACGCTGTCCAGGCTTTTTTTTCGCAGGCGGTGCCCGGGCAGAACGGCCTTGAGGTTCTCATCGGCTTCGAAACTGCTCAAATGCTCGTCCATCCGTTCGACGGGCAGATGGAGCCGCGCTTCCAAAAAGCGGATCAACTGGTCCACCGGATCGCAGGCGGCGCTGCGGCTGCCATCCCGGTGGAGGGGATAGCCCATCACGATTTTTTGGATACCGTAATCGTCGACAAGCTTTTTCATCACCCGCAGCAGCGCGCTGTTGTTTTTTCTCTCCACCTGGGTCAGGGGCATGGCCACCCGGTTCTCGCTGTTGCCCACGGCGAAACCGACGCGCCGCCGGCCGTAATCAACTCCCAGGATGTTCATGGACATTCACCTTGAGGGAGTGTTGGTACTCGAAGCCGTAATCGATCAGGCAGGTCAGCAGGTCGCGGAAGCTCAGGCCCTCGGCCTGCCACAGCTTGGGGAACATACTGATTTCGGTGAAACCGGGTATGGTGTTGATCTCGTTGACCAGCACCCTGTCACTCCCCTTCTCCAGGAAAAGGTCCACCCGCGCATAGCCGTTGAGGAACAGGCTGCGGTAGGCTTTTTCTGCCGCGGCGCGGACTTCCGCCTCCTTCTCGTGGCCCAGCTCCACGGGTATATGGAAGCGGGTCTTGTTCAGCAGGTATTTGTCCTCGTAGTCATAGAAATCACGGAAGGGAATCAGCTCGCCCGGTCGGGACACGCGCACCTCGCGGTTGCCCATGACTGACACTTCGAGCTCGCGCATGGCGATCGCTTTTTCTACAAGGATTTTGCTGTCGTAGCTGAAGGCCAGCGCCAGCGCGTCCGCGAGTCCCGATTCCTGCAGGACCCGGCTCACTCCCACGGACGAGCCCAGCGAGCAGGGCTTGACGAAAACGGGAAATCCCAAGCGTTGCCGGACCTGCCCGGCGATCCCGGGGAGTGACTTTTCCCTCAAAAAAAAGGGAATCGGCAACCTGCAAGCCTTCCCGCTGGAAAAGCAGCTTGGAAACCACCTTGTCCATGGCCAGGGCCGATGAGAAACTGCTGGCTCCCACATAGGGTTTACCCGCCATCTCGAAAAGGCCCTGGATTTTCCCATCTTCGCCGTTGGGGCCGTGGAGAACCGGGAAATAGATGTCCACGGAGTTGGGCAACAGCGGCGAGCCATCCCAGGGGAGAAAGGAATGAAAATCCTCCCTGCCGAAAGCCTCTTCCTGGAAGCTTTCGTCAGCGGTCAGGCACCACTCTCCCTGGCGATTGATATAGATGAGCAGCGGCTCGAATTTGGCCCGGTCCAGGTTCCGGTGAATGGCTGCGGCCGACCTCAGGGATATGGCGTGCTCGGCCGATTTGCCTCCGAAAATCAGAGCCACCCTGATTTTTGTTTTTTTACTCATGTGCATTGTCCAGTTCGAACAGAACGCTTCCCATCATACCATCCGCTGGCCCATTTTTCAATCGCTTGGCTGAAAGGGGCCCGACAGGGGGTTCTCATCCCCCGCTTCCTGCTTTCGTCCCTTCCTAAGAAACGGGTGCCTTCATCCGGCCATAGTAAAACCGATGTTGAAGCGAAATTTATATTCCCCTTTAATATTGGGGCTTTCCGAATGCTGGTGGACACTAAAGTAGCGGAAAAGTAACACCAGCTCCCTGATCAGCATCGGCGAGTTGTTGGGTGGATCAGTCCCCGGCCTTACCAGGAAAGTTGAACCCCTTCTCCTATCCTTACTTCAATACTGCCCCAACAAACTGAAAGAAAAGACCGATGGGCAAAATCCGATAACTTATTTTGGCAAAACATATTCCCCGGTTTACCCATTTTCCGGACTTTTTCAATTCTTCAATAGTCATTGTTTGCATCATTCCTTTCAAAACCTTTTCGGGGTCAGATTTTTCCCACCACTCAAGACGACCCGTCCATTTGACTCCAATCCCCAAGAGCATAACCCCAAGGAAACTCATCAAACACCCTATGATTGTTAAAATTTTCGCTATCATCTTTCACCCCTGGCAGTATTGTATCATGTTGACCGGGGAGGGCAACGGTTGCCCCAGAAGCAAGGGAACCGCCCCCAGCCGACCGGCCGCGCGGAGCGACCCAAACGGCCAGGGCCAGGGGCGACCCCTGAAGAAATATAGCCAAGACTTCACCCATTGAAGAAATGAGGTCAAGTCTTCAGACCCACGGCAGGCAGTGGGGGACCCGAACCCTTGACAATAAAAATCCGGCGTGCTGATATTGAAACAAGGCCAGCCTTTCCACTCTCCCCACCCATATAACGGCGGCCACCCGGGCAGGGGTTCTCCTTGCCCCGGCCGCCATCTTTTTCCCCCACCTGGGGAAATGAGCCAGGGCCGGATCGGCTGCCGGCCCCAGCTTGTGTCCCCGGATGGAGGAGCCGGGGGTTTATCTCCGGTGACAGGCCGGCGTTAGAAATCCGCATCGTCCGTTGTCGGTGCCGTCTCGGGTCCAGCGGCCCGGAGCCAATCGAAACCATCGCCGACCTTTTTCGGGACGCCGTGCGATGGCGCAAATGCGCCAGCGCTCTTCCCGGGTGTGGCATATAGTTTGAAGTCCGGCGCCTGGTCATTCTCTTTGATTTTGTTTTCGTATATCAGCAACCGGACCGAGCCGAGGTTGCCCTGGAGCACCGTCTTGCCCGATGGCGTTTTGGATCTCCGCAAACCGCAGAGCTCGAGCATGGAGCCGTCTGGCTTGTCCGGTGGGCCGTCCAAAAAGAATCCACCTGCGTCCGTTTCGCCGTTTGGCATTTTTCACGCCTCCATGGTCATATTTCCGTTGCCAGATTCAACCAGGTGCAACGATCTCACCGTGCCTCGACCTTGACGTCGAGCCGTGGATCGAGTTTGCCGGGCCAGTACCTGTTCAGTTGCGCGAGCTCCGCCGTCACTCTGTCTGCGAATGAGTCGGCTTCCGATTCCCAGCGAATTTCACGGCCGTACTTTTTGACAAAGTGGCAATGATTGAGTTCGTGGCAAACCGCGTATTTGATCCGGTCGATGCTGTCGTCCCAGCGCACCGCGATCCGCAGGTCGTTCAGAAACAAACCGCGAATTGGTTTGTCTTGGCAATGCCAGTTAGCCGGGTGCGGGATTGCTTTTTTCTTTGCGCGTTCAATGAAGACAACCTCGACCCGACCCTTCAAGGGCAGCACGGCGCAGCAGTAGGCAACGATCTGTTGCACCTCGGAACGAATGAACTGCGGCACTTGATCCGCGGGTGTGTTCGCGTAATAGAATTTCCACTGCAGCACCCTGGGCAACCAGCGGTTGACTTTCGCCCTTCGCTGATCGCGCTTGGCTAAGCAAGCGTAGAGGCTCGTCGTGCTGGTCCATGGCCGGCGCTTAATTCTCTTTGAAGTGAACCACCACCGAATCCGCGAAAACGTTCGCACGGCGGGATCGAATCCCGGCATCCTGGCCGAAGACTCCGACCACCTGCGACCAGACCGAATGAACACCCATTGCCACAGCGCGGACGATCTCCTGGGGACGCATATCATAGCGGACGTGGATTCGCTTTGAGGTGTTGAGGTAGTAGCCTATGACCAGCTCGATAAAGTCGAAGTCGTGCTTCTCGCCGACCGCTGCGGATCGCATCCACTGAATTGTGACGCCCCCCACCTTCAGCCGGTCCTGGCAATAGATCAAGACGCGGGCAGCCAGCGCCCGGGTGGAGTCTGGGACAACGGATTCGGGCACGTCGGTGTATTCGTACCGCGGCCGCGTCCGGGCCGGGCAATGCGGGAACACCGATTTTTGGTGCACCTTGCTTTCGCTTTTCTGTTGTAAAAAAATCATGTTACCTCCGTTTCTATACTACCTCGGCTTTGATCGTCGTCTTGCCTGAACTCGGCGACTTGGTAATCGAAAGGATGCGCAACAACAGGTTCGATGCCACGCCGGATAGTGAGTAGAATCGGTTGCGACTGGCATAGACTAAATCGCCAGGCAGCGCATTGAATAGAACCCGCGGCACGGTGAAGGTGTACGGGCCTTTGGGCATCGGCGCCTGCACGATGGCGGTGTCACCCAACATTGGGATGATCGCCGTACTCAGGGCCTTCGCATCTGCCGCGGAGGTCAGTGCCGTGTAGATGTCAAGCGTCCGGGTGACGCCGTACTTCCAGGGCATCTGGCCATTGGGCGCATTGCAACGTAGGTATTTATCATCCTTCATGCTCTCGCTGTGCCAGATGTTAACCTCACTGAAAAGCGAGTCCTGGTTTTGATCTGCGGCCAGTTCTAAGATAAACGATTCTGGGATGTATTTGATGTCGGACGGTGCAGCGGTCAGTGCGGCCCGCAGGGTCAGCCTACCCTGGCTGTCCTGGCCACTGTATGCCCGCATCGAGTGTTCAATCTTGCGGATGATGTCCTGACTGTTCTCGCCCTTGTACATGGCCAGGCCCAATGCAGTGGTCATAACATACTTGGTCACGTAGATTTCATCGAGGTTGAGATTGGCATCGGTCACGCCCAAGAAGTTATTCATCAGATGCTTGAATATCTCGGTGCCGTTCGTGATCTCCTCATCGGCCGAGTTCACTGCGCCGTGGAAATCCACCGTGATAATGTCGGCCGTGTCATAGGCCAGCCCTCTGGCCAGGGTGATCTGCCCGTTCGCGTAGTCGATGAAGTAGTCGGTCCCGCCAACCAGAGCCACGCCGTTCTGGTAGATATTGGTCACCGATTTGATCCTGCCGTACTGGAACTCGAAGACCCGGTTGATCGTATCGATGCAGACCGGGACGAAGTTCGTGATTGTCCCATAACTGAAGGACCGTTGCTTGTCCACAGCGTTCGTGTCCAAGTTTGGGAAGGTGTCGATTGAGTACCGTGCCGTCGGCAAATCGCGGTGAAGGCCGTCCCGGTAGTCGCGCAAGTCCAGGGTGAAACGCTGGTCAGTAATCGCCTTGGAGTTGATGATGCCGGTGTTGATGGTGACAAAATCGGTGTACGCGAACGACTCGCCACCGGCCAGTATTTTAACTTTCCGGTTCAGCCAGAAGTATTTGTAGGCGATCTTGTCGAAGTAAAACGCACCCTTGACCTTAGCGTTGAGTAGCGCCACCGTGCCGGTGGTGATCACGAAATTGCCCTCGTAGTACGGTTGTAACTCCTGACTGATGTCCGGGATGCCATCGGCCGTCACGAAGGGCAGATAGAGGTTGTCGTTGTAATACGTGGCGCCCTTCTGCCAGGTCGTGAAATAAAGCCAGAACGATCCGGCCAGAAAGTTGTTGACCGGGTTATTGCCAGTAGTCGTGTGGACGTAGACCTTCTTGGCATATCGGTCTTGCCACCAGGTTCCGGCCGTGGCTTCGACGGTGGCAATCGACGACTTCTGGGTCAGCGCCGCACCATCCTGGTAGATATGGTCGATCGTCGCTCCGGTTTCGCTGAAGGCGGCCTCATAGGTATATGTCTGCCCGGCGGATAGCGACCAACTGGCTAATTCCATCAACGGGTTGGCCTCGGCCAGGTAGACCAGGTTCGGTTTGCTCTTGCGGAGTAAAATCTCGAACTTGGATGGCAGATATTGAGATCTCGTGAGTTGGGTGACCGGGCCCGTGTAGCCGGAGTTTCCCGCCGCATTGTAGGCGCGGACTTTGTAGCCATAGGTGTGCCCGGCAGACAAACCGGTGGCCTTGAACGTGCCAAGACCTGCGCCGATGACGGCAATTTCCGCATAGCCTCCGCCGTCGTAGTTCTGCTCGATGCGGTAGCCGGTCTCGGTTGTGGTCGGCGTCCAGTTGATCCGCACCCAGGTATCTTGATACTCGGTGATGGCCAAGCCGGATGGATCAGGTGGCACCGAGAGAGTGGTCGCGCCGACGCCGTTGACCCCGCCCGGATCAGAGTAGCCGCTGGGCGTAGCACCCTGCATGGCATAGACGCGGTACGTGTAGAGCGTGGCCCCGGATAGGCCGGTGTCACGGTAGAAGGTTTGGTTGGGCGCCAGCGTGGCATAGCCGACCACCCATGCACCAGCCGCAACCTTCCGGTCGATGACGTGCGAATCCTCAAGTGTGGAATTATCCCTGAACTTAATCTCGATGACGGTGTTTGATATGGGCGTGACGGTCAACTCGGTTGGCGCAGCAATGGCGGCCTGGGTGACGATGGTAGCCACGTTCGAGTAGTCTGAATATGCGCTGGTGTTATATGCCCGGACTCGGTACCAATATTGGGTGTTCGAGACCAAGTCAGTGTCAGCGTAGGTGGTAATGTTTGCCCCGATCGGGCTACCTGCCACTTCAGCGAAGCCGGACGAGGGCCCCGTCGAACTACGTTCGAGACGAAAGTTTAATTCGTTATCCGAGTTGTCCTTCCAGTTGAGCGTGGCTGTGGTGGTGCTGGTTGATTGGGCTGTTAGATTGCTCGGCGCGGTCGGTGGGTCTGAGGTGAAAACCGGCAGGATATTCGACTTGTCGGACTCCCCGGCCAGTGCACTGTAGGCCACGACATAGAACCAATAATTGGTTGCCGCCGTCAGCCCAGTTGCCGTGTATGCGGTGACATTTGGCCCAGTGGTATATAACAGGGAAGCATCTGACAAATCTTCTTTCGTTGCTTTATAAATTCTGAAGGCCGACTCGTTCTGGCTATTATCCACCCAGGTCAAGTCAGCGGTTGTAGGATGAGCGGTGGCCGACAGGCCAGTCGGTGGGCCGAGCGGAGTGATGGCGTTCGCTTCATTACTGTAACCATCCCAAGTTGGCGCCTCGGCGTGGCAGTAGAGTTTGTAATAATACTGGCTGCCATCCTGACAACTGTAGTCCTGGTAATTCGTCTGGGAACCGCCGATGGTCTGGATCGTCGAGTATGCGCCGCCGGCCGGCTTCCGCATGACATCGATGGCGTAATATTGACTTGGGTTTGTCCAGGAGAGGTCAATTTCGTAGGGGGTTATCGGCGTGGCGACTAGGTTTGATGGGGCGGTGGCCATAATTACCTCCGCTTAGACGTCAAAACCGAGTCGCTTAAAAATCTCGAAAAGCTTTTCCCAATTCATCGGGTTGTTGTTGAAAGGTGCACGATTTCGCATTAAAACCGGCGCCCAAAAGTCCACCTTGGGAGGTTGAGCGGCGATCGCAGAGAGTTGACTATGCCACGCCACCCGCGAGGCTTCCAACGCCTCTTCCGCATCCTTCGCGGCCCGAATCTTTTCGACGAAGGATCGCAAGACCTTTGCGAATTCTCTTTCCGCGTTGGCATTGATCTCCTCGGCCGCCTTTGCCCTAAGTTCAACGATGACTTCCTGGAATGCCCGCATCCGTTTCCGGCCGTCTGCAATCTCTATATCGACTTGGTCACGCCGACGGACCGCCTTGTCGAAAGCCGCTCGTTTGATCGGCGCGTCCGCATCGCCGCGCAACTCGCTTTTCAGCAACTCGTTTTCCGCTGGGTCATGTTCAGTTTGGAGGCGAATCAACTCTTCTCTCAACCCAGCAATCTTTGAGGCAAGGGAATTCATCTCACCGGTCAGTTTCAAATACTTTTCACGTTCAGACATTTTTTTATCTCCTTAATGGTTCGTTTCAACAAACCATTCGTACTCATTTTTTACCGTCCAGCAAAACGCTCAAAATATCGGCCTCACTGATGGCGTTCGGCTCCTTTGATTCAGCCGATGCTACTGTTCGCTCGCCACTGCTGACGTCAGCGCGCTGAAAAAATGCCCGGCGGCTCCAAGGGTGGGGCCGTTCTTCCGCTTCATCGTCGATGTTCCCTCGGTCGAAGAATTCAATGCCGCAGACATCCCCGCCCTTCGACACCTGGGTGATGGCGCCGGCGCAGGCATTCGCCAGGTCCGCGTGTGCATCACTACCCTGGGGAGTGATCACCGAATCCTTTCCCCCGGGCCCCGTCCGCCTGAGCAGACTCAAGAGTTGATTGAAAAGCCGATCGTTCTCAGGCAGTTCAATCTCGCCATTCGAGAGCCGTGGGATCATCTCGATATAGAGCTCTGAGGCCGTCTTCTCGCTAACCTGGTAGGTGATCCCCTCCGATTGAAATGCCTCCCGCGGCCACTCCCCAGCATAGCGGTCACCCGTCACCGTGAAAAGACCATACCGCTTGAGGACTGCGGCGAAATCCTTTGTCACCGCCGCCGGCTGAAACGGCGCCTTGACCTCACGAAGCAAATCAACAACGGTCTTCCCATTCGATTCATGTGAGACCGCCAGCGTGAAACTGTCATGCCGCCCGCCGCTGGGATCACAGAACGCATAGTATTGAACCTCGGCAACCGGCGGCAACTCCATGCGGCCGGGAATGATCGCTGCCTCGATCGCAGTCCTGGAGAACAGGCCGGTCAAGTCGTCACGGAATTGAGAGTAGTATTCAGCGAGTGCAACCGCTGCGTCTTTCTTCATGGCTCGGTCGATCTTCGCCTTCGAGAACGTCGGGTTCATCGTCAACGTGTCTGCCAACCAAACCAACGTCTCGCTTTCTTTCCCGAAGTGCTCCTGGTGCTCATCGAACAGGAGACCTTGCCGTGCATAGGCGCTGCTGATTCCGAACAGTATCCCGCCCGGAATGATCCCCGGACGTATGGCGTCCAAGACTTCCGAGGCCGGGTTCGCGCTGGTTTCCGCGTCTCTCCAGAAGGCGATCTCATCGCACGCCGCGCCGAGATATGTCGGGCCCCGCACCGATCGGAACGATGCGACCTTCACTTGGATGACAGACCTATTCCTGAAGACGATTTCCTCCGCCGTTTCGTTCTCCACTTGAGAGGCGAATAACGGATTCCCCTGGATGATCCCCTTGACGTAGTAAAGGATGATCCTGGCCTGGAGCCGGTCGCAGGCGATGATGGGATAGAAGGCACGCTCACCAGGTGCAAGAGCACCATGCCAGAAGTCGTCAATCAAACAAGCGTGCACGGCCTCAAGGGCGATATTAAAGCTCTTGCCGCCTCGCCGGCCGATGATCCCGAAGGCCTCGCCTGCCCTGACGGTGGGAGGCGTCGCCCTGGTGGTGCACTTCTTGAAAAGTTCGATCTCTCCCTGGTCGAGCGGCAAGCCATGGACGACCTTGTGAAACGTGCGCCACGCCGCCCAGGTCTCAGGATGAGCACCCAACGCCGGCCGCAGCAGATCGGCAGAGTCAAGCGCTTGGATGATTGAGAGACCGCGCTTCTTCATGGCTGATCCACCTTCGCCTGGGCGACCAGGTTCAACTCCTTGATCGCGGCCTCAAGACTGCGCCATGCAGCCAGTAACTCTTTGACGTCGGCAGTCCGCACATGATCGGCCGCTGCAATGATCGCCGCACCCAGCCCCCCATAGAACCCATGCAGACGCCGGCCATCATAAAGAGCAAAATTTAAGGCGTCGCAACGCTCCACGTGCCAGCCATCGCCAAGGTCAATTTTAGAAAAGCTACGATCTTTACTCACTGCCACCCTCCGCGCCATCAGGGGCAACCAGCGAGCCTGGGACGTTGCCTTGGGGTTTGAGCGCAACGATCTCCTGCCCTTCGGCCGTCTGGGCATCCCTCCCTTTTCGGATCCGGTCAAGTACAACTTCCAAGTCATTACTACCACCGCCCACCTTGCGCGTGATCCCAAGCGCTTGCAGCGCCATCCTGACCGCGCTGTCATAGCCCAGGTAACTGTCAACCAGCAAAGGCTGAAGGTTGCCCGCATGAGTGAACACGCCGCGCTCCCTGACACGCTCCTCTATCATGCGCAAGACCGCCAGCTTTGAGACAACCCGATCTATGAGAATGACCTGGGCCCGCGTCAAGTCCGCCTCCATGGGTCCGAGGTCTTCCACCAGGCCAGCCCTGGCCGCTTCCAAGTACGGCCGCACGTGTGCCAGAACCTTGAACCGGGAGACCTTGTGAATGAGAGAATAGCCAGAAAATACGCTTTTGTTGCTTTTCAGCCGTCTATAGGGCTTCTTCGTAGTTAAATAACCCTTGCCCTTAGTTAACTTTTCGGCGCTTTCGTCACTCATTTTGTTACTTATCCCTCAAATAGCCCATAAAATAAGGGGTTTTATAAAAAGACATTCTATATCTCATATTATAAACACCCCCCTCGGCAGCCCCAAAAACGCCAACTCGCACCCACGGGAAGGCGGACGGGCAGGTTCGCCAGGTGGCACTTTTGCCCCGGTGTGTGTGATCGCTTGTGACGGGTTGGTGACAGGTTGGAGGCTGTTTCCATAAAACCTCTTTCACGAGGCTATTACTTTGAAAGTTATAGATTTCCATGAAAACCTGTCACATCGTCACCGAACCCGTCACAGTCGTGGTTCATGTCAACACCATTTTGATCTTGATATTTTTATATTGTGAACCTGTTCTGGTGTGTGTTTTATCAAAGCCTAATGCCTGGAGCCGGCGGCCGAATTTAGTCGCGGTGAAGTTTGGGGTCTGGCCTTTGGAGCACTCGCCGTTCTCAATGCACCATTCACGATAGGATGCGTACAATGCCTTGCCGGTTTCCGTGTCTTCATCGTCGCCGCGTTCGCAACATTCGTCGAGCCAGCGGTGGATTTGATCCTGTTCGGAACGGTATTCAGCAGAGGCGGCCTTCACAATGGCTGGCGTCTGGAGTTTGCCTCTATTGAGCCAACGAAGACAACCACGGACCGCCCAAGTTAAAATCCCAGGCATCTCCTCTTTGAGTTTATCGAAAAGGTCGAGGTCAATTTGATCTTCCGGCACCTGCCAGGTGAAAGGCACCAGGCGAACGCGGCGCCATATTGCCAGATCGACTCCGCGAATTTGCGGCTTGTGATTCGTGACGATCAAAACCTTGTAACCCGGCACGTATTCAAAACCGCCCTGATATAGATGCCGTGCCGTGATCCGATCGTTGCCTGACAGTGATTTAACCAAGCCTTCGGCCAACCTGGAACCCTCAGACGGCTCAACCGCAACAACCAGGCGCTTGTCCGCAATTCTGGCTAAATCGTGGATGGCCTCCAAAGAATTCTTATGCAGTAAAAACGTGTCGGCCGGCGCTTGAGCCGCCCAAGGCCCTAATAATTCCAGCAACACCTTCACAACCGTTGTTTTGCCGTTCAACCCATCGCCCCAAAAAATTAAAAAGCACTGCTCTCGCGCCGAACCTGTCAGGCAGTAACCGGCAAACTCCTGGAGGTAGTCTTTCTTTTCCTGTTTGCCTTCCATGATTTGATCTAAAAATTTTTCCCACTTGGGTGCCGTGTTGTTTAGATCAAATTTGATCGGCAGGATTTTGGAAAAGTAAAGTTCCGGGTCATGGTCTTCCAACAATCCGGTTTCTAAATTCAAAACGCCGTTCTGAACATTCAACCTGAATGGGTGCGCGTCCAGATTCTCGCGGCGGATCGGTATACCCTCGAACGTTTCGGCAACGCTGGCCATCGCCCGCAGGCTGTAATTCGATTCCGAGCGGATGGCAAAAACGGCATGGGCTTTTCTCTCCTCTTTGTCCCTGATCTTTCCCGCTTCCAGGTAGATGTCGGCAACCGCCCAGCGTGCGAATTGATAAATCTTTCCGTCCACGTCCCGCGCCCAACTGTAGCCGTCCCAAATCAGCCAACTATTGGTTTCACGACAAAACCGCAAACGTGATCCGTATTTCTGCACCAAGCGCATAGCGTTTCCGGTGTCCGATCGGTGGATCGGTTCCTCTGGTTTCGGCTGCTCGGCCGGCTTGGGTTTCTGAGTCACGACGGGAACGACGGCTGCCCGCCTTTCTACCTCTTGGCAATAGTGCTCAAACTCTTCTTTTATTCTCCCGTTGCCATCTCCAAAGGTAGCCGCCATGTTCTCCAGGCTCTTGCCCTTGCCCGAAGGCTCCACCAGTAACCGCTGCCGCAGGCTTTCAAATACCTCTTCCTGGGTCCAGGATTTCGGATCCGATCGGATGTCGGCTAACCGGCCTTCAAAATCATCGAAGCCGCGGATCATGGGCGCTCCTTACCTAACCAAGGTGTTTAAGGGTCAATAAAAGGGGCCGGATTTCGACTTTCGGTTTGGATTATTTCTTTGTCCACTGTCGCTCCGCGGTGGACGTTTAACCCTTGCGGGCGACGTGAGCTGCAGCCTTGGCGTTGAGCTCATCGCTCGTGGCGACACGATCCTGGCGAATCCAGTTTTCGAGTTCGGATGGGAAAAAATAAAGGATTCGCCCTTGACGGTGGAATGGGATTGTGTTGTTTCTGGTTTTCTGATAGACCGCCCAAACACTCCGATCAATAAATTCCGCTGCCTTCTCGATGCGGACCGGCTGTTCGGTAGATGCGTTCATTTTGAAACCTCCGTAAAAGATTTCGCGCTTCATGCAACGGTTATAATATGGGAGGGCGGTTTTCTCTGGCGAAACCGGAGAAGCGGAGAAAAAATTATTGATTAAGAGTTTTTTTCTTCTATTCCCGAAATTTGAATTTTTGCAAATTCGATTATTGCAGAACCGTACACACGAAAGCCTTTCACGGCTGTCATCTGTTTTAAAAAATTCCTCTCTTTTGACCGCCCGCCCAGAACGTCCAGATGAAAGTCCCCTATGGAAAGTCCTTTTTTGGTCCACCCATAAACTGTTTGCTTGGCTACTCCGCAGAGATCAGCGAGTTCTTTTGCGTAGTATTTCTTGTTCGGGTCAACCTTCTCCAGGATCGCCTTCCAATCGATCACAGATTCACGACGGACCGGTTTTTTACTTTGCCGTGGCTCCAACTTTTTCAGTTCCGTATTAACAAATTCGGGAAACCCCATGTCAAGGGGCATCGAAGCGCGGACCCAGGCCTTATCGATATTTGATAGAATTTCGTCTAATTCCTTCAATTCTTTTTTTCTCTTTTTAATTTCATCGTCAATATCAATGTTTTTGAGACTTCGAGTTACTTGCTCTGTTAATACCTTCCCAAAGACTGTCATTTCCAACATCATCTTTGCGCGTTGCTCTTGTAATAAATTTTCAACCGCCCGGAATTCATCCAAAACCCAACTCAAATATGTTACTTTGTCTTTTGGATTTTCCAAGCCATCGATATATGACTTCACTGCCTCTTGATTAAAACCGAATGTGTTTGGTCCATTAACAGAAAAGGACCCAAGTTCATAAATCCACGCAGTCTTCTCTTGCGCCGGTGCTGGCTCAATCGGTTTTTGCAATTCTTTTTTTCGTCTCATTTTTCAGTCCTCATTAAAAGATAGAGGAGCCAGCCGGAGGCTCCCCTTTCTTTGGATCATGTCAGACCTTCGGTCCTCGAAGAGCATCCAGACCGAATTTCCCCAGGGCATACCCGACGTTGAATCCGGTTTCACGAGACCTGTCCATCAACTCCATCACTTTCGGTTCCCACTTGCCATATTCTCCTTTTGGGATCCCCTCCGTTTCGATGGTCTGGGTGATGTCGCTGTACTCCTTTTCTGCTTCCTTTCCACCCGGCGCATTGTCCATCAAGAGAATGAGCAAGGAGTCGGTCTCAAGTTCCCTGAGTTTCTTGTCAATCTCATGGAAGTAATTGACCGCTTCGCTACTTGTTTTTTTTGACATTCTACCTCCTTTAGGTATAATCAGAGGACCTATTTTCACGGCGGGCCCGGGCTCGACTCTCACATCTTACCCCCAGCTTGGGCCCGCCCCTCAATTGATCCCCATTGATTCCCGAACTCGAACCCCTGATCTATCAGTTCAAGTAGTGCACTCCGTTGTTGCGCCTGTCGATCCTTGATTTTCTGAGGGATGGCGTTGATCTCTGACAATTTGCACTTAAAAGTTTTTCGGGAGAGCCGATAGATGGTGAGCAATCCCTCTCTCTCCATTTTTTTCAGCGTGGCCAGGTTTTTTATATCCAGCATCCTCATGGCCGTGGTGGTGGAGATCATTTTTATGTTCTCTTCTTTTATCCCCTCAAACGCCGGGTGATCATTCCCCACGGTTTTCTTCACTTCATTTCTCCTGTCGTCCGGTCCCCAACTTTATCTCTGGCAACTTGTTCACTGCCTCTTGAATCAACTTCCCGGTGACTTTAGCGTACCGCTGAGTTGTGTTGATGCTCTTGTGGCCGAGAATTTTGCTGACCGTGTAAAGGTCGACGCCTTTCTCCAGCAACAGGGTCGCCGCGGTGTGTCGGCTCATGTGGTAGTACAACTGCTTTTTGACTCCCGCCCGTCTCGCCCAGCGCTTAAGTAAGATGTTTACCCGGGGCTGCGAAACCAACTTGAAGATGAAGTTCCCAGGCATCGGGATGATGTCTTTCGGCTGCCCCGGTAAAGGAGGCTCTCGGGCTGAGTGACTCAGCGGCAGGTATTCAAATCCCTTCGTCTTTTTCTGGCGGAACTTGAGCTTCCCGTCCTCGATGTTCTCCCACTTCAGCCGGCGCACGTCCGAGATCCTCAACCCCGTGAAGCAGCTGAACATGAACGCCCTTTTGACTTCTTCGGCTGCGCGATTGCCGCATGGGGTGTTCGCCAAGGCCCTGAGCTCATCTTCCGTCAGGTATTCGACCTCAACATCCGTTTTCTTTATCGAATCAACCGCCCGGGCTGGGCTCAGGGAAATCACCCTGTCCTTAACCGCGCGGTTCAATGCTGACTTCAAAACCGACATCTGAGTGTAAGCGGTGTTTGCTGTAACCCTCGACAAAAGGAATTCCTGGAAGGCCCGGACCCAGTCGCTGTTTATTCTGCCCAAGGCGACGTGGGCTCCTGGAAATTCTTTGAGGTGTTTCAGGACATTGTTCCAGTTCGAGTCTTTCTTACTGACCGACTCAAAGAAGCCGATGAAGGTGATCTTCTTTTTAAATGATGGGATAAAACCATCGGCCGAGGCTTCCAGGTCCCGCTCCTTGGTTATGCGTAAGGTCTTCGCCTCTCGGAGAATTTCATCGTCGTGGGTTTTGTCTCCGGTTAATTTGGACTTCAGAAAGTCATAGGCCCACTCACCCTTAGTCGCTTCTCCCTTGCGCGGCCCCCTGGTGATGACGTGGGTTTTGTTTGGCTCCCACCAGCGCAGGTAAAGAGTCGTTCCCTTTTTCCCCTCTCGTTCTTTTAAATAAACGGTCATTTGCCCACCTCTTTTAGTAACGTGAAAGGCGCTGTATTCCGCATCACCTATACTATATAGCATAAAAGTAACAAAAAAGCAACATAAAAATAAAGATTTTTGCAAAATGCCGCAACGTGGTGAAAAATGGGGATGTCTTGAAACCGGCCTGGACTCTGTGTTTCAGGGTGTCTGTTTGCCGCTGTTTGCTATTGTCAGAGTGCCGTTATAGTAAAACCGATAGAAGAAATAGTCGACCAGGATATTCTTGATGTAATTGCGGGTGTCACCGAAGGGGATCATCTCGATGAACTCATCCTCGCTAAAATGTCCGAACTCGTCCAGCCAGCGGTCAACGCGAATATCACCCGCATTGTAGGCGGCCAGAGCCAAATGAAGCCGCCCGTTGTATTTATCCAGCAGGGATTTGAAATACTGGATTCCCACCTCGATGTTGATCTCCGGCTTCAGCAGATCGCTCCGTTTCAGACGCCTCTTTCCCCTGGTGGTATAGCGGCGGGCGGTTTCGGGCAGCACCTGCATCAGCCCGTAGGCGCTGGCCAAGGAAACCGCATCCGTACGAAAAAACGATTCTTCGCGGATAATGGCCAGTATCAGCAGAGGGTCCAGGTTATACAAGCCGCTGTATTTGACTATCAGGTCGAGATAGGGAGCGGGAAAATAGATGGGGCTGAGGAAAAAAGGCAAGCGGCCGGGTATGGGGTTCCGCCCATCGCCGTTGCCGCTCAGGGTGCGGTAGGCCTTCTGATACCGGTTTTGCCGCCAGAGCAGGATGGCTTCCACTCCGCGCAGCAGGAAACGCTCCGTTGAGTTCAGCCCTGTCTGGTCGGCGGTCCAGCGCAGCAGGGCCTGGCACTCTTCGACATATTGCCGACGGAATAACTTTTTTAGATCATCCACCTGTTGTCGGAACAGAACACCGGTCGGCCCGGCAAGACCGTGCGCGTACAGCAGATGGCGGTCGTTGAGAATGCCGGTGCGGCCGTAGACCTTGACCGTATAGTAGAAATAAGGATAATTCAGAAGATCGGAAAAAGGCTTCTGCTCCAGACGTTGACGCCAGTACTGGCTGGACAAGCGGGTGTTGAAGAACGGTGCTTGCAGACCCTTTTGAAACAAGCGCAGGGCATGTTGCGGCTCGTTGGCTCGGTAGTGGAGCCAGGCCACAATCCACAGTATACGCCAATAGGTAGTCTCGTTTTGCGGGGCACACTCCAGATAGCGTGAAAACAAGGCACATGCGTGCTGGGCTTCTCCTTGGGCCAGGAAATAAGCGGCCACATCGGCGAGCGTATCCCGATACACTTGAGGAACCGAACGGAGCTTTTCCAGACGTTCCTCAATGTCACTCGCCCTGTCCTGGCGCACGTCGATGCGCAACAGGAGCCTATCTTTCTGGGCCAGACAAGATTCGGCTTGCACCTGGCGCAGCAGCGACTGGGCTTCTCGATAGCGGCCAAATTTGGTCATAAATTCTGCTTTGAACAGTGTCGCCAACTGGGGCAGACGGCTGCGGCTGGACTCTTTGAGGAATTCCGAATAGGCGCTGGTGGCCAAAAGGGAAGTGTATTTTTTAGTCCAAAAAGCGGCATCCAGCCGACCGAGCAGCCAGGTTAAATCCGTCGGATCCAAGAATGTCTTCACCTCGGCCAGAGGCAATTCGGCAAACAGATTGGCAAAAAGAGGCAGGGCCTCCTGACGGCGGTTAAGCCGCATCAGGCTGGTCAGCCGCATCAGTTGAAGCTGCTGGGGCAGTTCGGGGAGGTCGACAAAGGCAGCCACAAACTGGGCATACAGTTTCTTGCCGTAGAGTACGCGTAAATAAAGTTCTCTCTTTTTCTCCTGTAAAAACGGACGGCTGGGAGAAAGTGGCTGCAGAAGGCGCAGCGCTTCATCCCATCTGGATTCCTGTAACTGTGCCTGCGCCGCCCGCAGCGTGGCCACTTCGGCAAGCAAAGGGTCGGTATCGCCGGATTCGGGCGCGGAGACAGGTTTGGCCGTTAAAAAGAAACGCAGGACCCGGTAATTTTGGGTCAGCTGTCTGATTTCGCTGGCTGTGGAAGGGACGGCCGGGGACTCGCCTTTTGCAACTGAAACGATCATTCGAAAGCCAACAAGGGAAATAACCAGCAGCGCTTCAACCGCTAGCAGGAGACGAAAGAGCCGGCTGCGTTTACTTAAAAACCTCAAAATTGTATCCCTTCAGTACTTTTTTATCTCCCCGGGCCAGAGTCTGGATCAGCTGGGTTTCAAAATATTTCAAGTCATTGAATTTACGCAAATAGATTTCCTTGGCCTGGAGCAGCGTCTCCTTCAGCACATCGTACAGGTTCTTGTTCCGGATGCCATCCTCGATCACTTTCTTGTTGTAGAGGATAACGTCGTTGACGATGACACGGGCCAGACGTTCCGGATCGTTCTCTTTTAGCGAGGTCGATGTTTTTTCGAGTTCGTCGAAATCCTCGATGCTGGTGATTTCATGCTTGCTTTCCGTCTCGCCGCCACCAATGAATTCCTGGGTTTTGACCTGGGTCATGATTTTCTGCCGCAGCGGCAGCAAATCCAGGCTGAGTTCGCCCACCGTGGCCAGCGTTTCGATGGGCAGTCGTTGGATGGTTTTGCCTTTGAAGGCATCGCAGTAAATCACCGCCTGGGGTTTGCCCTTAACAAAAAAGGGCAGAACCAGGATGAGTTCGGGCTTCTTGCCGCCCAGCCGGTTGTAAATCAGAAAATCGTCAGGCTTGCAAACCGCATCGCCCTGGTAACCGGTACGGTTCTCCAGCACGCTGCTGAAGATGGTGTTGGCGGACAAGGAGAAGAAGACTTTGTTCAGCTCCTCGTCGCTGATCTGGCCGTCTCACCCCTGAAAATCCCTTGCCCTTCCAGCCGACCAGCTTGTCGTCGCGCAGCAGGAAGAGCGCGGCCCGGTCGCAAAAACGGTTGATGCCCTCGATGATGCGCCGATCAAGGCGAGCTGGTTGGCGGCGCGGCGATCTTTTTCACATAGTCGTGGACCTGGGCCACCTCGTCGGACTCGGATCCGCGTCCCGTTGCCCGAGAAGGCCATCGGGCATGGTGAAATTGGCCAGTTCATCCAGGTCCTTGAGTTTTTCTATCTCCCGCAACAGGTTGTTCTGAAACGCATCAATGCGATTCAGCAGCAGCTGAATCTTTTCATTGATTATCCGTTCCATCACGTTTTTGATATCTTCCTTTTTCATTTCCTGTCCTCCTTGATGACTTATACGCCCGCCTCCAGCCGGCTGGCCAGGAGTTCGGGCAGCCCGGCCTCCCGGATCTTTTTCTGGGTTTTTTTGACTTCATAGGTGAAGCGGATGAACTGAATTTCCCGCTTGCCCGAATCGAAAATGATGAAACTGGCGGCCGGGTTCTTGTCCCGCGGCTGGCCGATGGAGCCGGGGTTGATCAGGTAGCGGGTGTTGGCGTCGAGCTTGATTTGCGTGTTCTCGCTCAGCGGCACGACATCGAGCTTCTCGTTGCGCAGGTAGTAGATGATCGGGAAATGGGTATGGCCGAAAAAGCCGATGGAGTTTCCATGAATTTGAAGGACTCGGTGGCTTCGAAGATGGAAAAAACATAGTAGTCTTCGTCGAAGGTGGATCCATGGCAGATGGTGATGAAGCTGGTCGATGACCTGCGGGCCCTTGGGCAGGCTCTTTAAATACTGCAAGTTGGCCGGGCGAGATTTTCAGCTTGCTCCATTCGGCGGAAAAGGCGGCGGCCGGGTTGAACAGCGACGAGGATTCCAGGTCGGCAATGACCTTGTCATGGTTGCCGCGCACCAAATGGCATTGCGGCAGCTGGCGGAAATGGGTGATCACTTCGTCGGGATTGGGGCCGTAACCGACCAGGTCGCCCAAGAAAAGAATCTTGTCGATCTTCTTGCACCTTTTTCTGGCTGAGGAACTTTTCAAAGGCCTCGATAGTTGCTGTGGATGTCACTGAAGATGAGATATCTCATGGATCACCGTTTGTGAACAACTGCTCGGCATGATAGGAGCTGCGGACGAAGCGGCCCGGATTCGACACCCGGTAAAACCGAAGGCCAGTGCGGCTTCTTCTTCAGTGCGGCAAATTCCGCGGGAGAATAATAGCGCTGACCAGGCAGGCTGCGCTTGTCGGGCTGCAGGTACTGGCCGATGGTCAGCAGGTTCGACGCCCGTGCGGCGCAGATCGCGGAACAGCTCTCACCATTCGTCGCGGTCCTCCCCCAGTCCGACCATCAGCCGGTCTTGGTGAGCCAGCCCCGCTCCTTGCGCGTGCTCCAGCAGCGAAAGCGAGCGGTCGTAAGGCTCCGGGCCGGCGGTTGACCCGCGGATACAGGCGCCGGTACCGTCTCCACGTTATGCGCCAGGACGTCGGGACCGGCCTCCAGGACCGCGGTCCAGGCAATCGCCAGCGGCCGGCGAAATCGGGGACCAGCACCTCGACCTTCATCCGCGGCCGCTCGCGTTTCAGGGTGCGGATCACGCGGGCGAAATGGCCGCTGCCCTTGTCCGGCAGGTCGTCGCGGGTCACCGAGGTGATGACCAGGTAGCGCAGGTCCATCATCTCGGCCATCTCCAGGATTTTCCGGCCCTCATCGGCGTCGAGCGGCCCGGCTTCCCTCCGGCACCGAGCAGAACAGGCAGTCGCGGGTGCAGACGGCGCCCATGATCAGAAAAGTGGCGTGATCGCTGTTCCAGCATTCGCCGATGTTGGGGCAGCGGGCGCTCTGGCAGATGGTGTGCCAGGTCTTTTTCCTCCAGCTGGCGTTTCATGCGGAAGAAGGCATCCCCCGCCGGCATGCGCGCTTTCAGCCATCGCGGTTTTCTCACTGCTTCCTGCCTCGTGTTCGTTCATGCGCTCCAAGCTCTCGGTTTTATACCAGGTACAGCTCCTTCTGCGGCTGGAAAGGTACTCGGCGCCCGTGGCGGTGATGACCACCATCTCCTCGACCGTGGCCACGCCGAAATCCTTGATGTAGATGCGCGGTTCGATGGTGAATACCTGGTCCTTTTCCAGGGGCATGAGCGGCAGGTTGCCGTAGCGCTCCCAGGCCGGGGCCAGCAGGGCGCCGCCGTCATGGGCATAGCGTCCCACCTGGTGGCCCAGCGCGTGGGGATATTCGTCATAGCCCTGGGAGACGATGTGGCTGCGGGCCAGATGGTGTCGATGTCCAGTCCGCGCACTCCCGGCTTCAACGCCGCGAAGGCCAGGCGGATCGACTCGAGGAGCGCTGCGAAACCCGTGCTGCACTTCGGTTGGGGCTTCTTTTTCCCCGGGCGCAGGATGTACCAGGTCCGCTGCAGGTCGGAGCAGTATTTCTCGACACCTTGACGCCGAAATCGATGTTGAAGATATGGCCGGGCTTGCAGGACGTTGCCCGTGGGCGCCGAATGGGCGCCGATCTCCTGCGGGCCGCTGAAAACCGCCGGGCAGCTGCTCACTTCCCAGGCGGCGGCCAGCCCCAGCTTGTCTCCCGCTCGCCGGTGATCCAGTCGGCCAGCTCCTTTTCGCTCATGCCCGGCTTGAGCGTCCCTGCCGACCTCGGCCGTAGATGTCCAGGGTTATTGGCATGATGGCGGTGCGGCTCCGGTGCAGCTCGTCCGGAGATTTCCGGCCGCGCAGCCTGGCGATCACGTGCTCGGCGGAGACCAGGCGTTTCCGGAAGGCGGTGTCTTTCAGCAGTGCCAGCAGGTTCAGGTAGTTGCCGTGGGTCAGGCCGTCGGCGGCGGCGCAATCCGGGGAATAGTCGATGGCGATCTTGTTGCGGATCGATGGCGCCGGAGCAGTTCCAGCAGCGGTCTTCCTTGGGGCTGCCCTTGTAGGCGGGAACCGTGTCAAAGAGCCGGGCGCGGCGGAATTTCTCCACGTCCAGATTGCCGACGATGGCATGGTTCTCGCCGTTCCGGAAGAAGAGGAAAAATGAGAGCCAGGTCACGCCACTGCCGACGACAAAATCCATCATCGGGTCGGTGAGCAACCCCGATTCGCGGTCGATGACCAGCCACAGGTCGATGTCCAGCTCGTGCAGGATGTGCGATGGCCTGGGCGATCTTCTCCTTTTCCATCAATCCTCCTTCTTGGCTCGCTGTGCAGTCCCAATAGAGGTAAATGGACAGCGGCGATGAACATGACCAGGGCCAGCGGCTCGCCCACTCCTTTGTCCGCCCAGCCCGGCATGTACGTCTCGATGCGCACGAATCGTTCAACTTTGAAATATTTCAGCATCGCGCTGACCACCCCAATGATCGCCCCGCCGGCGATGAAGCCGGAGGCGATGAGAATGCCGCGGTCGTTGCGTTTGTTCGCCAGTTCTTTATCCGCGCTGGAGCGGCTGATCAGGTGGGCGATCAGGCCGCCGATGACCAGCGGCGTGTTCAGTTCCAGAGGGATGTACATGCCCAGGGCGAAGGCCAGCGGCGGGACTCCGATGCAGTCCATGATCAGGGCGGTCAGGGCGCCGATGCCGTACAGCAGCCAGGGCACCTGCGCGCCAGGGTTCATCAGCGGCTGGATCAGGGCGGCCATGGCGTTGGCCTGCGGGGCGGCCAGGGCTTCGCGGGACACGTTGGGATCAAAGCCGTAGGTCTGGTTCAGCAGGAAGATCACCAGGCCCACGGACAGCGAGGACACCAGGATGCCCAGGAACTTGTATTTCTGCTGCTTGACCGGCGTGGAGCCCAGCCAGTAGCCGATCTTCAGGTCGGTGATGAAGCCGCCCGACATGGACAGCGCCGTGCAGACCACGCCGCCGATGAGCAGCGCCGCATACATGCCGAACTGTGCCGCTCAAGCCGGCCGCAACCAGCACCAGGCTGCTGAGGATCAGGGTCATCATGGTCATGCCCGAGACCGGGTTGGTGCCGACGATGGCGATGGCCCGGGCCGCCACCGAGGTGAACAGGAAGCTGATGATGAACACGGTGAACGTGGCCAGCAGGCTCAGTTTCAGAGGGTGCGCGACCGGGCCGGAGAACCGAGAAGCTGAAAAAGAGCAAGATGAGCAGGACGGTCAGCGCCAGATCAGGATGATCACGTGTTTCATGTTCAGATCGCGTCTGGGTGCTGGTTCCGCCTGCTCGCCAGGGTCTCGCCTTTTCTGAACAGCTGCTTGAAGCCCATGCCAAAGGCCTGGACGATGATCTTTGAGGACTTGAGCATGCCGATGATGCCGGCCATGGCGATGGCGCCGATGCCGATGTAGCGCACGTAGTTGCGGAAAATTTGCTCGGCGCTCATGGCCGAGATCAGCTTGGGCGCGTTGCCGACGGTCGCGACCGGGATGAACTGGCCGAAGTAGAGACCAGCGGCACCAGCAGGAACCAGGAGAGCAGGCTGCCGGCGGCGATGATCGCCGTGTAGCGCAGGCCGATGATGTAGCCCAGGCCCATCACGGCGGAGAGGACGTCCAGCTTGAAGACGATCTTGGCTTTCTCGGCCAGTGACTTGCCCAAACCGAAGATACGCGTGCTGAAGTACCTCCTGCCAGGCGCCGACCGAGTGAACGAAGAAGTCATAAGATGCCGCCGATGAGCATGCTCTTGACCAGCACCCGGGCCTGCTCTCCGCCCTTCTCCCCGGCCACCAGGATCTGGGTGGTGGCCGTGGCTTCGGGAAAGGGGAAATGGCCGTGCATTTCCTTCACGAAATACTTGCGGAAGGGAATCAGAAACAGGATGCCCAGCGTCGCCGCCCAGGAAGGAGACCATGAAGATCTGGAACAGGTCGATGCCGATTTTCTTATCCAGCCCGAGAATGAACAGCGCCGGCAGGGTGAAGATGGCCCCGGCCACGATCAGACCGGAGGCGGCGCCGATGGACTGGATGATCACGTTCTCCAGGATGGTGCTCTTGCGCTTGAACAGGGGCGATACGCCGACCGCGATGATGGCGATGGGAATGGCCGCCTCAAAGACCTGCCCGATTTTCAGCCCCAGAAACGCGGCTGCCGCAGAGAAGACCACCGACATGATCAGACCCAGAATAACCGAGCGGGCGGTCACTTCGGCAATGATCTGCCCGGCCGGGATGTAGGGGGCATAGTCGCTGCCCGGGGGCAGCACGTCAAAGGCATTGGCCGGCAGTCCCTTCACCGCTTGCTTTTCCATTTATCCTCCTTCAGCGGGCAAGAACGTAGTCCTTTATTTTCTGGTACAGCGCACTGTTGAGCCGGATGCGGTATTCGTTGCGTTTGTTCAGAATGTAGGTGGCGAAGAGGCCATTTTTCAGCGTCTCGGCTTTTTTCTGGACAAAGGCCTCGCGTTCCTTTTGAAAATCCTGGTCGCTGACGGTTTTCTTGTTTTTCAGCTTGACGATGATCACTTGGTTGCCGAGACGCAGGGGCGGAGAATAGCTTCCTTCCCCGAGTGAAAAGATGATGGCGTCCAGGCCTTTAAGCCGGGGTTGCTCGCCGAGACGGTCTCCGCGTCGGTACTCGCTGGTTTCGGCTTTGAGGTTCTCCTTCTGCAACAGTTCGGCTACCTTCTGGGGGTCGGATATTTTTGCCAGCCGTGGAGCCAACTGCTGGGCCCGTGCCATCAGCCGATCCACTTTCCGGATGTTGAGCAATTCCTTGCGCACGTTCTCTTTGGCGCTATCGAATTTTTCCTGTTCGGGCTTGACCGTTTGCTGCAGCTGCACGATGGCCATCCCCTCGGGAAGTTCCAGGGGCGGGGCGATCTCGTCGTTGTGCAGGGAAAACAGCTTCTGGGAGATATAGCCGCTGCCATCGACATTGGCCAGGGCTTGACCCATGGAGAGCAGCGGCGTGCGACTCACCAGGATGCCCTTTTGGCCCGACACAGCCATCAGATTTTTCTCCCCCTTGACCTTCTCGTAGACCTGGTCGACCTTTTCCAGTGCCAACTGCCGCAGGCGCTCCCGTTCGAGCATACTGCGGATGCGGGTTCTCACCTCCTCGTAACTCTCCTGTTTTTCCAGGACTCGTTCCGGAACATACAGAATCGCAAAGGCGCCGACGACATCCACGGGCGTGGAGATACCGCCCGCTTCCAGCTTCTCGATCAGGGATTGCTCCTGAGATGTGAAAGCCTGCCAGCCCCAGTAACCCCAGTCTCCGCCCTCCTTGGCCTTCTCGTCCTGGGAAATCTCCTGAGCTTTTGCGGCGAAATTCTCTTTGGTCAGGGTGGTGCGCAGCTCTTCCGCCTTTTTGAGTGTCGCCTCGCGTGTCTGGTCATCGTATTTCAAATAAATGCGGGCCACCTGGGTCTTGCCCGGGACGCGGAAGGTGTTCTTGTTGGCCTTGTAATAGTCATACAGGTCTTTGTCTGTGACGGCCACGCTTTTCTTAAAATCGTCGAAGCGGAAAAAGATAAGAGCGGCGGAGCGTTTTTCCGGAGTCTGGAACTGCTGCAGGTGTGCGTCGTAGTAAGCGCGCAGTTCGTTATCGCTCAGCTGGATCTCCTCCTTGACCTCCTCGGGTTTGAAGGCGATGAACTCGATATCTGCCTTGTCGTTTTCCCGGATATACTCCTCCTTCAGGTCCCGGGGGTCGAGAGGCAGCGCGCAGGCCACCAATTCCTTGAGTTTATCGGCCAACAACTCGTTGCGCATATTGGCCTCGAATTCCATGACCTGGATCTGGCTGTAGGCCAGCATCCGTTCGTACTCCTCGGCACCGATGAAACGTCCGTCCCGCTGAAAGGCCGGATAGGCGCGGATGGCCCTTTTCAGCTCGTCATCGCTGACCTCCAGGTGAAAGCGCTCGGCTTCCTTCTGGATGACGATGGCGTTGACCAGGTTCTGGATGACCTGCTCGGCAATCCCCAGCTGGAGCAGCATGGTCCGGTTGAAATTGCTTTTCATCTGGTTGCGGTAGTTGTCCACGGTCTTGGCCAGGACCCGCTGGAAATCGGAGCCGCTGATGGGCGTGCGACCCACCCAGGCGACATCGGTTTTGTCTCCCCCGCTCTCCAGGCGACCCGCCCCCCATTGGACGAAGATAAAGCCGACGAAGGTCAGGATAACCAGCCACAGGACCCAGGACAGCGACTTGATATTGCTGCGCATCGTTTTGAGCATCTGCGTTCCTCCGCTTGCTAGGTTTCGTGTATGCGTTTGCTGGTCAGCAGCAGGTAGACGGAGACGGTGGCCCCGCCCATGTCGTTGTTGCTGATGACGATATTGCCTTTATGCTCTTGAATGATGTTGTAGACGATGGAAAGGCCGATGCCCTTCTTCTGGCTGCGGCTTTTGGTGGTGTAGAACGGGTCGTAGGCCTTCTCGATGTTCTTGAAACCGCCGCCGTTGTCAATGACGTCGACGATGACGTAACGGCCGTCCACTGACGTCTTGAGGGAAATGGCGATCCTGCCCTTCCCGCACATTGTTGTCGCGGATGGCCTCCAGGGCGTTTTCGATGATGCTATCGAAGACCTGCCAAAGGGCGAAATGGTTGCCGAAGATCATCACCTCCTCGTCGGAGAATTTTCTCTCGAAAAGGATGTCCCGGTTTTCCGGTTTGCTGGCGATCACCTTGAGCAACTTTTCCAGCAGGTTGGAGAGGTTGATGTCCAGTTTGGCCTGTTCGGCGTCGGGGTTCAGTTGGTTCAGCTGGTCAATGATGTTCTTGATGCGCACGGCCTGGTTCTGGATGTTGAGCAGCTTCTCCTTAACGTAGGGCGAAATGTCCTCGCGGATGATCATCAGGTCGATATAACCCAGGATGCCGGTCAGGGGATTGTTGATCTCGTGGGCGAACCCGGAAACGATCGCCGTCAGCGATTTCTGCTTCTCCGCCTGAATGACTGTGTTCTGCGTGGCGGGCAGCTCGTCCATGGCCAGTTTCAACTTCATGGTTTGATTCGTTCAACTCGCGGGTGCGCGTCTGCACCTGCTTCTCCAGGTACGCGCTGGGAGGATTCGATCTCGGCCATCATGCTGGCGATGCGTTCCGCCATCTCATTGAATTGGCTGCCTAGGTAGGAAAATTCGTCGTTCGATTTGATCTGAATGCGGTGGGAAAAATTGCCGTAGCTGATTTTTTCCAGGCCGTTTTTCAGAATTTCGATGGGCCGGACCAGCCGCTTGGTGATCACCACGATGGTGACGATGGCCAGTATCAGCAGCAGCCCGGACATGACAGCGAGGATCTTGATCATGCTGACCATCAGGCGGTTGGGTTCTTCCAGCGAATGACCGAACACCACCCACCCCCAGATGTGGGGGACTGGTCCGTCTGCACGGGGATTCTGATCAAAAAATAGGGCGAGGAGTCGATCTTGAGCCAGCGGATGTCGGTTTGGACGGGAAGGGGGTCCGAACGCACTGCTCGGCGCATCTCTTCGGCTCCCGCGGCATGAAATTCCTTGCGGTCACTGTTATAAAGGATGATGAAGTCCTTCGGCCTGTCATTGAGGATAACAGCGGCATGGGTGGTCAGGTTGTTGTAATTGAAGTAGATGAAATCCTGCTCAACGATTCGCTCGAACTCGACTGCCCAGCGCAACAGTTCACGGCGGTTAAAGCGACTGCTGTAGGCGCTAAACACATTGAAAGCGATCAGGGAGGAAATGCTTATGTAGCACAGGCTGATAAGAATGAAAAAGAATATCAGTTTCTTGCTGATCGTGTTCAAGCGCATACGGTTGAATACCTCAAACCATTTATTTTATCATCAATCGGGATGAAATAGCAATTGCAGTCACTGCCCTCCCCCATTCAGTCGAATATGTCTCGAAGGACCTGGGGAGAATTTCGCCAACCGGGCATAGGTTTGACAAACAGGTCCAGATAAGACCTGCTTGCCAAAATAGTCTTCCAGTTCCCGCCGTGCTTCCTGGCCCACCTGCTTGATCAAGCCGCCCTTCCTGCCGATGACAATTTTTTTTTGCGAGGCGGTTTCCACGCCGATATCGGCCCGAACATAGACCAGGTCACCGCGATCCTTGACCTCCTCAATGGTGACCAGGGTAATGTAGGGCAGTTCGTCGCGTACATGCTGGAGCAGTTTCTCGCGGATCAACTCGGACAGATAATAGCGCTCGCTTTGCTGCGTCCATTGCTCGGCATCAAAAAAATTCTCACCGCACGGCAGCGCCTTCTCGATCAGTTCGAGCAGCCGGTCCAGGTTGTCTCCCTGCAGGGCTGAGATCGGCACGATTTCGCGCCAGGGATACAGGGCTTGGTACATATCGATTCGTTGCAGCACGTGAACCTTGTTCAGGCGATCGATTTTATTGATCACCAAGAAAACGGGCTTGTTCGCCTGTTTGAGCATCGCCAGGAGAAAATCATCCGGCCGCTGGTCTTCCACTTCTACAAAATAGAGAATCAGATCGCTCTCCAACAGGGCGTCGTTGACTTCCTTCATCATCCGCTCGTTCAACTTGAACTGGGGGCGATGGACTCCCGGGCAATCAAAAAAAATCATCTGAGCCTTGGCCGTCGTTTTGATCCCCAGGATGCGTTTGCGCGTGGTCTGCGGCCGGTCGGAAATAATGGCCACTTTCATCTGTAACACGGCATTGAGGAAGGTCGACTTGCCGACATTGGTCCGCCCGATCAGGGCGATGTATCCGGACCGGTAATCCTTATTTTTTTTCATGGCCGGAGTGGGCTTTTTGGCCGGCTGGTTCCTTGAGGTAGCGTGTCAGCAGCCGCTGCTGGCAGCGCAGCATCTCTCCGCTGTCGCCCTCGTGGTCGTAACCGGCCAGATGCAGCAGCCCGTGGATCATCAGGGTCAGCAGTTCGGTATGCAGACTGTGGCCCCGTGCGCGGGCCTGGCGCCGGGCCAGAGGGTAGCACACCAGGATGTCGCCGGCGTAAAAACCGTCAGGCAATTTCTCGGAGAGCGGAAAGGCCAGAACGTCCGGCGTGTAGCGGCGGCGGCGGAATCTCCAATTCTGGCGCCGGGCCTCTTGCTCCGAGGCCAAGCGCACGGTGACTGTTCCCCGCAGGTGAAGCGCTCGGGCACAGCGTTGCAGAATGGAAACGAACGGTTCTTTGGCAAGCGAAAAGGGGTCAGTCTGGATGCAGATCATGCGACCCGTTCGCCTTAAAATCAAATCCCGGGTAAGACACCCGCTGGTGATAGATCGAGGCCAGCTTGTCGTAAAAGCTGGCGGCGATGCGTTTCAGTGCCTTGAAGGTCAATCCCTCGCATTCATCGAACTGGTTTTCGGCGATGTCGTCGGCGACGATCTGTTCAATGACGTTGCGGATGTCCTCGTCCTGGGGCGCGACTGAGGCTCTTGGATGCGGCCTCCACCTGATCGGCAAGCATGATGATCGCTTTTCGATGTCCTGGGGCTTGCGGCCGGGGTAGCGGAACATCGCCTCGTTGAATTCCTGCAGGTCGCCGTTGGCCGCGCTCTTGGCTTTCTCGTAAAAGAATTTGACCCGCTTGGTGCCGTGATGCTGCTGGATGGCCTCGCCTATCATGTCAGGCAACTTCAATTGATCGGCGCGCTCCATGCCGGTGGTGATGTGGGAGATGATCGCCTTGGCGCTCTCACGCGGGGACAGATGGAGGTGGGGATTCTCGTAAATGGAATGGTTTTCGGTGTAGAACTGGGGATTGTCAATCTTGCCAATGTCGTGGTAGAGAGCCATGACCCGCACCAGCAGTGACGAGCGACTTCAGGTCCTGGGCGGCCGACTCACCGAGGGTGGCCACCATCTGGGAATGGTGGTAGGTCCCCGGCGCCTTTTCCAGCATGTCCCGGAAAACCGGCAGGTTAAGGTTGGTGATCTCCACCAGTTTCAAATCGGTGATCAGCCGGAAAAGGACCTCCCAGAGCGGCATCAGAAAGTTGGCGATGAACGCGGACAGCAAGGCGGAAATGATCCCCATGGTCATGGCCAGGGACAACAGCATCCAGTCTCGGCTCGGTCGCGACAATTCGGTCAGCGCCAGCATCAGGATCACCAGGGCGTTGATCGGCACCAGCCAGAAAAACCCGGCCTTGAGGATGGAGGAGCGTTTCAGGCGCTGATAGTGCTCGATGGCGAAGGCCGCGGCCAGGTTACTGGCCAGCACGAAGAGCATGATCTTGAAATTCCATTCGCACACATGCCGCCGATGCAGGGCGTTGGCGAAGGCGAAGATCACCGCGCTGGGCAGGTCGAAAAGGAACGCCATGGTCAACGCGCCGAAGGCGAAAGGGAGGGCGTAGAGCACCGCTTTCAGGTCCTGAAATTCGGGACTGCCACTGAGGCTCTTCAGGATCAGCGGAAAGAGAAAGAGCGAAACCCGGTAGATGAGAACCGCGGTCAGCAAGGTGACAGCGGTGACACGATTGAGGTGCTGGCGATTGAGACCGCCCAGCCGGCTGGAACTGAAGAAACGCCAGAGAAAGAGAAGCAGCAGACTCAAAAGGAAAACGATCAGGTAAAATTCGGAAAATCCCTTCTCCATCCCTTTTTCCTCGGAGCTGATCAAGACGATCAGCTTGAGGTGCGCGGCGGTGATTTCGTCACCGCGGCGCAAGAGAATCTTGCCCTTTTTTAGATTGATGGTGACGGGGTGAACTTCCGCCAGGACTCTCTCCTCCTGCTCCTTGTTCAAGGCGTTGGCGTAGATGATGTTGCTGGGTATCAGCTTCAGCAGAATGGCGCCCAGCGCCGATATCTGGCGAGCCGACCAGCCACCCTGGGCTGCCAGGAAGGCCTTTAGCTCAGACTCGACATCTTTCAAATCATAGAAATTGTCCAGCGGGGCGATGGCTGTATTTCCTCCCGGAGAGACGACCGCGATGATGTTTTCACGGGTTTTGGGGATCCCCAGCTTGGAAGCGAGCAGCCCCTTTCCCTGCCATTTTTTTATTTCGGGCAACAGGAGATTGGGTCCAGCCGACCGAAGAGATTGGACTCCAGCATGAAAGCCGTCTCGCTTTCGGGTATTTCCAGGGCAAAGTGGCTGTTCATCTCCTCGCGGATGGGGCCCAGTGTATTCGGGTTCTTGAGGAAGCGCCGGCGCGCATCGCGGGCAAATTGAAACCAGTCCCGGATGAGGACTTGGGCGGTGGCCGCTTTCTGCGAGCTCGTATTGGTAAATGGGCGTGATCGAGGCCAGGGCTTTCTGCCGGTTGGCGGCGGTCATCTCCTTGTCTTCGATGGTGAAGTTCTTTTGCACGACGATATCCTCGCGGGCGATATCGCCGACTTTCAGCCCCTGATCGCGAATGGTCCTGGCCTCGGGAACATAGAGCAGATAGGCCATCAACAGCGTCAGGCCCAGTCCGGTGAACAGAGTCAGGAACGTGGCCCTTTTTCCCCGCTCCACGAGGGTGACGCCCGAGGTTCTTCTCAGGTTCAGGTCAAAACGCATCATGACTCTCGTTCATAGGCCTGGACGATCTTCTGGACCAGTGGATGGCGGACGATGTCTTTCAGGGTCAAGTAGACGGTGGCGATGTTGTCAATCTTCTTGAGCAGGCGAATCGCTTTGAAAATTCCCGATTTCTTGGGATTCTCCAGGTCGATCTGGGTGATATCGGCCGTGACCACCACCCGCGAGTTCATGCCGAAGCGCGTCAGAAACATCTTCATCTGGGTCTGGGTGGCGTTCTGCCCTTCGTCGAGGATCGTGAAGGCCTCGTTGATGGTACGGCCGCGCATATAGGCCAAGGGCGCGATTTCAATGATGCCTTTGTCGATCATGTCCGTGGTTTTTTCGAATCCGATCAGGTAATAGAGCGCATCATAGAGCGGCCGGAGATAGGGATTGATTTTCTGCTGGATATCGCCTGGCAGGAAACCCAGTTTCTCCCCGGCTTCGACCACCGGCCGGGTCAGGACAATGCGCTGCACGCGACGGTTGATCAGGAAATTCAGGGCCATGGCAATGGCCAAGAATGTTTTTCCCGTTCCCGCCGGCCCGATGCCGAAAACCAGTTCGTTGGCGCGGATGGCGTTGACGTACTCCCGCTGCATCAGGGTTTTGGGAATCACTTCTCTGCCGTTGACGCGGATGATGTGCTTGCGGGGCAGCTGGGCGGGAATCTGTTCCAGGTGGCCCTCCTCGGCCAGGCTCAGACTCAAACGGAGGTCGGCTTCATTCAGCGAACCGTTCTCGGCGTTCAGGTCGAGCAGATGCTGCAGGTAGAGCTTGAATTTCCTGCTGCCGACGACCGGCCCGGAATACATGATCTTGTTGCCGCGCAAGGCGATGGTCAGCCCGAACACAGATTCGAACTGGTTTACGTTCTTTTGAATAAGCGCCGGGAAATGATCATCCGCCGCTTCCGGCCAGACGAATTCAGCCATCGTGTAATATTCCAGAATCCATATTTGTTGCCTTCATTATAGGGGGAAACGTGCCAAAAGTCAAATCGGACGGCCTCATCCTCGCTCCAACCTTGACATTTTTTCGTTAATCCCCGATAGTCTTTCCCGAGGATAAAATGAAATCGCGAGAGATAAAAAAACACCGGCAGCAAGCCTATCGCCTGCTCAAAAGGGCGCGCATCGTTATCACGCCCGAGGAACAGGAAGCCCTGGAGGTCAGCGACCTCGGGCTGAACGACTGCGCTCGCCTGGGCTTGCAGGTGCTGGTTTACGAAAACAACGACCGCTACAGCGCCAAGGAGCTGGTGATGTTGCCCCGCCAGATCTGTCCCGAGCACCGCCATCCGCCGGTCAGCGACAAGAATGTTGGCAAACAAGAGACATTCCGCTGCCGTTGGGGGGAGATCTACCTCTACGTGGAAGGTGAACCGACACCTCAACCGCGCGCCCAGGTCCCAGACGAGTACAAGAAATACATCACGGTTTGGAAAGAGATCGTCCTGACTCCCGGCGGCCAATATACCCTGAAACCCGATACCCGGCACTGGTTTCAGTCCGGCGACCAGGGTGCGGTTCTCTCGGAGTTTTCCTCGACCAGTCTGGACGAACTGGATATCTTTAGCGACCCCCGCATCCGGCGGGTAGCGGAATCGTGACGGCGGACGTTTGCGAAATCGGCGTGCCGATCGAGGAGATCAACGCCCGCCGGGAACGGGTCAACCGCGCCAAGAATTTCCAGGAGCCGGACCGGGTGCCGGTGCTGCCGGCCATCGCCCATCGCTTTCTGATTCCAGCCGTGGGTGCCTCTTTCCGCGACTATTACGCCGATCCGGAAGTCATGCTGCGCACCCAGATCCTGGCGCAAAAATGGCTGCTGGAGAACGTGCGCACCGACGCCCACGCCATCAGCGGCCCCTGGACCGGCGCCTGGACCGACTTCCAGAACAGCTTCGAAGCGGGCAGCTTGGGTTGCCCGGTCATTTTCTCAGATAACGATATCCCCTGGGTGGGCCGCGGCTGGGTCCGCGAGGAGGCGGATTTGCGACGGCTGGAGCAGGTCGATTTTATCCACAGCGGCATCAACGCCCGCCAGCTGCACTACCGCCGGGCCATGATGGCCGTGGCCGAAAAGTATCCGATCCGTTTCCAGGGCGGCTCCGTTTTTTACCCGGCCGAGAACCCCGCCCTGACCCACACCTCGGACGGCCCCTTCGGCATTGCCGGAGACCTGATGGGCCAGCAGGAGATTTTCCAGGCCGTATACGAAAAACCCGATTTCGTGCGCGAATTGCTGCGCATCATCACCGACAAGCTGATCGAATACCTCGATTTCTGCTGGCAGGAAGAGAACCTGCCGCTGCCCCGCAGTTTCGCCTGGAGCGACGACCTGGCGGTGTCGCTCTCGCGCGAGACATACGAAACCATCGTCCTGCCGTTTGAGAAAAAGCTCCGCTTTCATTTCGACGGTTACGTCAGCCTGCACATGTGTGGCAAGAGCGACCATCTGCTCGAGACCTTCGTCATACGAGCTGCAGATCAACGAATTCCAGGGTTTTGGCTTTCAGGTCGATCTGGACCGCATCGCCGCAATCATGGGCAAGCGAGTGGTGCTGCTGGGCAATGTCGACCCGATGCTGATCCGTTCGGGAACGCCGGAACAGGTGCGCCAGGCCACCCGGCGGGTGATCGAGAAGCTGGCGCCTCTGCACGGCTTCATCGTCCAAGACGGAAACAACATCCCGCCCGGTTCGCCCCTGGAAAACATCAACGCCATGATGGAGGCCGCCGAAATTTATGGCCGTTACCGCAACTGAATCGGTCGCAGCCAGTCGGAAGTTTCTGCAGCGGTTGTGGCGGCTGGAAAACCGCGAGCGGCCCGGCCTGCTCATCGGTTACACCGGGCCGCGCCTGCGGAGCGGCGCGGCTGTGCCCAGCGCCCTGTTTTCCACTGCCGGACCGTTCAGCGTGCGCCAGCGGCTGCAGGATCCGCAGCGGTTTCTGGAGGCCCAATTGCAGGAAATCACCGGTCAACTGAAGTTCAAAGGTGATTTCGTGCCCGCGCTCTGCCCCACCCTGGGCGTGGTGGCCATTCCTTCGGCTTTCGGTTGCGAGGTGGCCTGGTGGGAGAACGATTTTCCGGCGGTTCGGCCGCTGCCTGGCCTCGGAGAAAATCCGCAGGCGGTCTATGAATTGCTGCCCCCGTCTGCAACCAGCGGTGAGCTCGGCCGCATCCTGGAACACACCCGGCGGTTCATTGAAAAAACGGGCGGATGTTTTCCCGTGCGCCTGACCGACATTCAGGGGCCCCTGGACAGCGCCGCCCTGATCATGGGCCATACCCATTTCCTCGCTGCCCTCCGTTCCCACCCGGATGAGGTTCATCGCCTGCTGCAACTGGTCACTGACCTGACCATAGGCTTCGTTCACGCCCAAAGGGAATTGGTCCTCCGCCTGGGGGCCGAGTTCGTTCCCAGCCTGTTCCAGCCCTGGCTGCCAGATGGTTGGGGCATTTCGGTTTCCAACGACGAATGCGTGATGATGTCGGCTGACCTGCACGACGAGTTCAGCCTACCCTACCTGAACCGGATCGCGGATGCGTTCGGAGGGGTGTACCTTCACTCCTGCGGCAACTGGCTGCACCAGATCCCCAGCCTGGAAAAGATCCGCAGCCTGCGCGGCCTCGAGTTCGGTGCCAGCGAAACGCCGTTCGAACCGGTCTGGGAACATTTCGGCGAAAAAACCGTCATTGCCTGCCGCATCGGGCTGCACCGAGTAATAAAATTCCGCAGCATGGCCGATTTCGTGCAACGAATCGTGCACCGGGCCTCAGGCTGCCGCGGCCTTTTTATTCACGCCGATATCACCAACGGTTTGATCGATGACAGCTGGCCGGAGACCGATCTGGAAGAGATCTACCAAATTGCGGGAATCAACTAAAAAAACTTCGGTAAACTCATTGGCAATCGGTATTCAATAAGCCAGCTTCAACGTTTTACCTTTGATTTCCACCATGGTCGTTAAGAAATTGGGGGTGGCCAGATGTGGATTCCTGATGGGTTGCCCGCCGCCGATCGAGATCTGGAACTGGCCGGGCTCCTGCAGGCAGCGGCCCCGGTTGTCGATCAGGGCCAGCTGCCGCGGCGTGAGGATGAACGAAACTCGTTTTTTCTCACCGGGGCCGAGCCTCAGCCGCTCGAAGCCCTGGAGCTGGCGGATGGGTACGGTTACCGAGGCGTTCTGTTCAGAAACGTAAAGTTGCACAACCTCGTCTCCGCTGCGGTTTCCGCTGTTTTCTACTGTGACTTCAACTTTCAGCTTCTCGCCAATTCTGGCCTCAGGAGGATGGACCTGCAAATTGCTGTATTGGAAAGCGGAATAGCTCAGACCGTACCCGAAGGGATATAAAGGATCCTCTTTCATGAAGCGGTAGGTTCTGCCCTGCATGCGGTAATCAGCGAAGGGCGGCAACTGGTCCAACGAGCGGACAAAGGTGACCGGCAGGCGTCCGCCCGGGTTGTAATCACCGAACAGGGCGTCGGCAATGGCCGTTCCGCCCTCTTCGCCCGGGTACCAGCCAACCAGGATGGCCGGAACATGGGCCTCGGCCCAGTTCAAAGCCAGGGGGCTGCCGTTGAGTACCACCAGCACCACGGGCTTGCCCGCATGAGCGATCTCCTTGAGCAGTTCCTCCTGCACGGCAGGCAGGCCGATATCTTTGCGGTCGGCATCCTGGGTCTCGCCCTCTTCACCTTCGATTTTGGGCGAGAGCCCCATAAAAAGGATCACCGCGTCGGAGGATCTGGCCAGGTCAACGGCCTCGGCAAACAAGTGCTTGTCCGGGTTGAGGATGTCGCAGCCCTTGGAATACAGAACCTTGGTCTTATGATCCACATGCGAGGTGATGCCCTCTAAAGGCGTCACGTAGGTCGAGGGAGTGCCGTAGTAGTTGCCCAGCAGCACGTCAATGGTGTCGGCATTGGGCCCGATCACGGCGAGGCGTTGGAGATCTCTTTTGAGCGGCAGCAGGTCGTTCTCGTTTTTGAGCAGCACCAGCGACTCGCGCGCTGCCTGCAGGGCGAGTCGGCGGTGTTCCGGAGAATCCACAACCGTTGGGGAGATGGCGTTGAACGGCACCTGCTGCGGCGGATCGAACATGCCCAGCTTGAAGCGGGCCAGCAGCAGCCTTTGCAGCGCCATGTTTATTTCTTTTTCGCTGATCAATTTTTCAGCCAGTGCTTCCTTCAGGGATTCAAAGGTGCGGCCGCAGTTGAGGTCGCAGCCGTTTTTCAAAGCCGCCGCTGCGGCTTCAGCCGCGGTCTTGACCGTCTGGTGGCCGGTGTAGATGTCGTTGATAGCATCGCAATCGGAAACCACATAGCCGGAGAACCCCCATTCGCTGCGGAGCAGATCCGTGAGCAACGTCTTCGACGCGCAGGCCGGCGCACCGTTGACCCGGTTGTAGGCGCACATCACCGACTGGGCATGGGCCTCTTTTACCGCTTCCTTGAACGCGAAAAGGTAGGTTTCACGCATCTCTTTCTCGGAGATGCGCACATTCATCCGGTGACGCTCTTTTTCCGGTCCGCTGTGCACGGCGTAGTGTTTGGGCGTGGCCACCAGCTTCAGGTATTTGGGATGGTCGCCCTGCAGTCCCTTGACAAACTGCACGGCCAGCTCGGCGGTCAAGACGGGATCCTCGCCGTAGGTCTCCTGGCCGCGGCCCCAGCGCGGATCACGGAAAATATTGATGTTCGGCGACCAGAAGGTCAGGCCGGTGTAGACGCGGCGGATGCCGGCTGCGGCGAACTCGTTGTGCTTGGCGCGCGCCTCGTCGGAGATGGCATCGGCCACGCGCCGGATCAGTCCCCGGTCCCAGCAAGCGGCCAGACCAATGGCCTGAGGGAAAACGGTGGCGATGCCGGCTCGAGCCACACCGTGCAGGGCCTCGCTCCACCAGTCATACTTTTCGATGCCCAGCCGGGGAATGGCCGGCGCGTCGTTGATCAACTGGGAAATTTTCTCATCAAGAGTCATGCGCGAGATGAGGTCTCTGGCCCGTTCTTCGAAACTCATCTTGATATTCTGATAAGCGGGCGGCGATGTCTCAGGTTTTTCAGCGCTTGGCAACAACAGCCACCCGCTCAGCAACATCAGGAAAACAACAATGCTTTTTTTCATGCTGGCTTCCTCGCCGGGATCGATCTATTTGGCAGGGTCAAGCACGGGCCTGACCTGGCATGAAGAGGTTTGCACCAGCTGGATTGCCGGTTTCAGGTTCTCCGCAGTCGCACTCAAACGGAAAGCTCCCGCTTCCCGGGTGGCCTGCACGATGACCTGGCACCTGCCGTTGAACAGGCGGCGCTGCCAGGTGCCGGACAGGAATTTGTCGGGTTCGTGGCTGCTGGGATCACCGTTGCCCACACCGATGATCCGGCCGTTGCCCTGGATCTCGAAGCGGATCAGGTTGCCGGCCACTGGCACCTCGCGGCCCTTGGCGTCCAAGGCTGTCACCTGGAGTACGGCCACGTCCTCGCCGTCGGCCCGGATCACGGTGCGGTCCGGCGTCAGCCGCAAACGGACCGGCTGGCCGCAGGTTTCGACCTGGGACCAGAGCACCCTCCCCTGTTTCCAGCCTTTGGCTTTCAGCACGCCTGGCTGGAAAGGCACTTTCCACTCCAAATGGGAATAGCGCGGCAGGGGTTTGCGGCCCAGGCTTTTGCCGTTGAGGAAAAGCTCCACGCTCTGGCAATTGCTCTGGCACCAGACATCGATCGGTTGTCCCTCCTTGCCCTGCCAGTTCCAGTGCGGATAGACGTGCAGCACATCCCGGTCCGTCCACCAGGCCTGGTAGTAATAGTAGTTGTTCTTGGGGAAACCGCACATATCCATGATGCCGAAATGGGAGTTGATGCAGGGCCAGCCATAGGGCGTCGGTTCGCCGCGGTAGTCGAACCCGGTCCAGGCAAACCCGCCAGCCAGCCAGGGCCGGACAGCGTAAATGCTCCACCAGCTTTCGGCAGTGGAGGCCCAGGGCGGGAAGTTGAGGTCGTAATCGCTGACATAGCCGCGGGCTGCATCGTTGGCATACATGCCGCGCGTGCACACGGTGCTGGCCGTTTCACTGCCCCACAAACTCTGGTCAGGGTGGGCGCGGCGGTACGAGTCAATGTCTTTGAGGTGATAGTTTAACCCGCGGACAGGCACCACCTCGTTGATGCCGGCAAACTGGCCACCGTTGTTGGCCGCATAGGTGCAGAGCCGCGTGGGGTCAAGTTCTTTTTGTCGCCGCTGCAGGGACTGGGCGATGCGCCGGCCCGTATCGGTATTCTGGATGGTGCTCTCCTCGTTGCCCAAAGACCAGATGATCACCGACGGGTGGTTGCGGTCGCGCAGGATCAACCGTTCAAACTGGTTCAGGAACTCCGGCACGCTGCCCATCAGCCGGTTCTCATCCATGACCAGCATGCCCAGCCGGTCGCAGGCTTCCAGCAGTTCGCGCGTCGGCGGATTGTGGCTGGTGCGTAAGGCGTTGCAGCCCATCTCCTTGAGCCGCTCGATGCGGTAATACTGCAGCCGGTCGGGCAAAGCCGAGCCCACGCCGGCATGGTCCTGGTGGCAGCAGACGCCCATGATCTTGACCGGCTTGCCGTTGAGAAAGAATCCCTGGTCTTTGTCGAAACGAATCGAGCGGATGCCGAATTCGGTTTCCCTGCTGTCCACCAAAGCCTGGTTTTCCGAACGAAGCGTGGAAACCAAACGGTAGAGACTGGGTGCATTCAGAGACCAGAGTTTGGGATTGGTCACCGGGATCGCCTGTTTGATTGTCAGGGCCTGACCGGGTCCCACGTGCAAGGGTTTTTCCTGGGTCTCTCCCACCGTCGCTCCTTGGCTGTCCACTACCCGGGAAGTTAGGACAATTTCCGATTCCTTCTCGCTCTGATTGGCGATTTGCGTTTCGATGTGAACCCGGGCTGCATCAGGTTCGACATCGGTATACACGAAAATTCCGTACTCAGGGATAAAGACAGGAGCGTATTTCAACAGCCAGACATGGCGGTAGATACCTGCGCCTTCGTAAAACCACCCCTCATACTGGCTGGCGTCAACGCGTACCACCAGAATGTTCTTGCCTCCGTACTTGAGATAATCGGTCACATCGAAACCGAACTCGTTGTAACCGCTCAGGTTGTTGCCCAGATAGTGGCTGTTGAGCCAGACCCGGCTGTCGCGGAAAACGCCGTCGAAATTCAAGAACACTCTTTTTCCCTCATCTTCCTTGGCGATCAGGAACGATTTCCGGTACCAGCCGATGGTCGTTTTGGGAAACTGCCTGCCGATCGGCTTGAACCCGTGGGACATGACGTTTTCATCGTTGACGTTGACGAAATCGAGTTCCACCGCCCAATCATGAGGCAGGTCAAGGTTGCGCCAGCTGCTGTCGTCGAAATTTGCGCTGAGCACTTCTCCGCCCTCTCCGGCTCTGGCAAAAAGCAAATCTTTCCCATATCCGAAATCGTTTTCTGCAGAGGCGGCATCACCAAAATGGAACTTCCAACCCGGATCAAGCAGCAGTTTTTCTCGCGGCAGTTCAGCCGACGCCATAGGGCCGGAATTGGCTAAAACCGGCAGCAAACCAACCCCCAGCAATAGAAAGACGAAATGCAAATTTTTCATGGTCTCTCCTGTTTATAGATTCTCTCCCGGGCCCAGAAGCCGGATCTCTTGCAAGACCAGACCGTAGTGGCTGCCCGGCGGGTTTTCCTTGATATCCATGCCGTTCCAGTCGGTGACGAAATTGGCCGAGTAGCAGAGCCAGGCGCTGCGGCCGTTGGCTGCGATGAACTTGGTCGGTAGATTGACGAAATAAGCCTGCTGGCCGAAATCCTTCAGGTAGGTGACCAGCTTCCAGGGCCCGGTGATCTCAGTGGCTTCAAGGATGTAGGTGCTCATCCTGGCGTAGGTGGGCCAGCCGTCGGTTATGCAGAGAAGGTATTTTTTCAGCGGCGCGTCATAGGTCATGGTCGCGCAGCCGCAGTTGTTGTTCCAGTCAATGAGCGGCTGGATCCGGGAGAAATCGCCTGTCCATAACGGCTGGTCCTGGCTGTCGCGGCCGGCGAAATATTCGTATTTGGACATGTCGTTGATGTTTTCGATGGTCGGGGTGATGCGGATGAGGTATATTTGATCGCCGCTGATCCAGCTCAGGTTGGCGAAGCGGGGCTGCGGATCGGAATCCACCGCGCCGTGGCAAACCAGATAGGCCTTGCCGTCCGGGGAATGCTCCATGTTCTTGCCGAAGTCGACGAAATGAGGCGAACCGATCTTGACCGGATGCCCGTTCATCCCGGTTTCGCCGAAAAGCGGTTTGGCCGGTGTATGGAGAGTATCGGTCCAGGTTTTGCCGTAATCGGTCGAACAGCGGAAACCGACAAAGGGGCCCAGCCAGGGCCAGTTGTAGGTGATCGAGTCTTGAAGTGTGGCGCCCTCCGGCGCCAGGCAGTAGGTGCCATAATACCAGACGCCGTTATGGACCAAGCTGCCGCACGGATAGCGGCCGTTGTAGGGATAGGGATCGCCCGAGAACAGCCCCAAACATTTGCTGGTCAAATGCAGCGGGTCGTTGCCGATCAGCACCGCCTGACCGGTCGTGGCCTGCCTCTTTTTGCCGCGGTCATACCCGTTCGAATTGGAGAAAAACCCTTCCACCTGGCCGTCGGTGAAGGGAGAATAGAGCCTGTTGTCCTCGGCCCAGGAGGGATACCAGGTGTCAGCCACGTGGTAATCACTGTGCCGACCGGTAAATTCAATGCCGGTGATTTCCTTGGAGGGTTCGAACGGACAGTTTGGCGGAGGCTGCGAAGGCCAGATAAAGGGTTTTGCTGCATCCTTCTCTTTGCCAACGAGCAGGAAACCAGCCAGGCATATCAGCATCAATCCCATGATTGCCAGCGGAATTATTTTTAAAGGTTTCATTTCACCTCTCTGAATAATCGTTGAAAAAGAAGAACCTGTTCAATGGAATTCCTTGTCAATAATAATGATCCGGCCCGGGTAAACGATGTCGCCTATGGCGTGCTGACCCGCGGCTGAGCGTCCAGGGAAAGCCGGGCCGTGCTGCCGTGTACACCGCCAATGGCCAGGGCCAGGTCGAGCAGCCGGTCGTAGCCATTCTCGCCGAAAAACTGGTAGAGATCCATGGAAAGGCGGATGGGAATAGTTGTGACCTGGCCGGTGCCCGGGATTTCCACGGGCCGGTCAATATTGCCGTTGATGGTGGGCTGGCCGTCAATGAGCAGCCGGCATTCCAGGCTGGTCAGGGTGGAAACCGTTTGCGTGCTGCCGTTGCTGCCGTCATTGGGGTTGACGGTCTGGACAAAAAGGATGAACTCGGCTGGGAAACTGCGGTGGCGGAACGCTTCCAGCAAGCGGATGCCGTCGAGCACGTTGAAATCGGAGATGGAAGATTTCCTGCTGATATTGATCCCGGCCAGGTAGAAATCGCTCACCCGCTCCAGTTTGAACTGCAGCCGCCTGAGATTGACCAGTGTTTCCGTGATCTGCTGCAAGGTGGCGCAGCCGGACATAAACAGAAAGATCGGAATCAAGAAAAACACAGGAATAAAATTTTTTATTTTTTTCACCATTATCTCCTTTTAGTTATTCTGGGTATCTCCGGCCTCTGTTTTCACTTGTTCTTGATTTCTCCCACATAACCGTCCTGGTACAAAACCATTGTGCCAGAATTATCAGATTTTTTTATCTGCGCCTCGAACAGCATCCAGGTGGAGCGGATCTGGAGCGGCCAGCTGAAACCGGGAACTTTTTCCAATGTGAGCCCCAGTTCCTTCAACGAACCGGCATAACGGTCGTGGTTAAGAAAATAGTTTTTCTGCCCGTAATAGATTTTCCGCAACACCCATCTGGCATTCTCATCTGGCCGTTGAGTGAATTCGTCTGTGCCGCTGCCTGCCTTCTTTTCGGAAAACTGCAGGAACCCCCACATTTCCGGGTAGTGCATGTTGATCAATCCCTGGGGCGACCAGACCCAGTTGTTCTCGGGAAAAGGCTTGTTGGTCTTGGGGTCCACCTTTTTCTGGTAAGTCCCCACCCCGGGCTCAAGCTGATACTCGACCCTGGAGAAATTGACCCGCCACTGCTCTCCGGCCTGCGGCTTCCTTTTTTCCGACGCGCTTTCCTTGAGCGTTTCCCAGGGTATGGCCATCTCCACGCTCCAGCCGCGGTCGGGAGTGCCCGGCAGATTCAGGCTGCCGTCCACGTAAACCATGGTCCTCAGACCCTGGATGTCCCAGCAGGATATCGGGATGCCGTTGTCGCGGTAGGGCTTGGTCAGCAGCAGGTCCCACTCTGTGCCCAGGGCGTTGATTTCCAGTTCATAATAATTCTGGGTGTCGTTGTCCGGGTCGATGAACACCTCGAAGTCATTGTCCTGATAGATGATTGAGTCGCGCTGGGTCAGCGTGCCCCAGACATCCGGCTCTTCCAGTTCCGCGCCGACATACAGATATTTGTCATCCCAGAGCAGCTTGGCACGGGTGCGCAGTCGCGGCAAAGGTTTCAGGCTGCCCTCGATGTCCTGGAAATCCTCGGTCCAGGCAGTCTGCTGCCAGGACGGGTCATTCAGTTTGCCGTCGATATTAAGGGGCTTGTCAGCCCGGTAACAAATATAATGGCGCGGCGCAAAAGGGATTTTCGGTTCAGGGAATTGCTGCTGGCTGAAAGTAAAACCAGCGAGAATAACAATCAACAGGGCCAGAAAAAGTACGGAAGTTTTACCTCGTTCTATCATTTCAACCTCTTGCCTTTTTCACATTGGAATAAGCCTATTATATTTGAATTGAAAAAAACTTGAAATTAAACTGGCGCTCACTCTTTGGCCGCTTCGGCCATGGCGGCGACATTGGCCGGCGGCACGTTGGGCAGCAGCGCTTCGTGGCTGGGGCTGACAACCAGGTGCGGACCCAGCAATCCCATGACCCGCTTCACCTCCCGCCTGACTTCTGAGGGCTTGGCATTGACCAGCACTTCCTGGGTATCGATACCGCCCATGAAAGCGATGCGGCCCTTGAACTCGCGGGCCAGGGTATCTGCATCCATGCCTGCGGCCCTGCTCTGCAGCGGGTGAAGGCATTGAATTCCGGCCTCGATGAGCAACGGAATGACCCGGCGGATGGAGCCGCATGAATGCAGGACGACTTGATAACCATGTTCCCGGGCCTGGTCTGTGAAGCGCCTCATCCAGGGCAGGAGGAAGCGTTTGAACTGGTCCGGGCTGAATAGCAGGTCGCGCTGGGTGCCGAAATCGTTGCCGAAAAAAAGGGCGTCCACCCGCTCTCCGGCTTGCGCGAAGAAGCGGCTGTTGGCCTCAAGGTAAAATCCGCAGACGCGACCGAGCACCGCCTCCACCAGGTCCGGGCGCTCGTTCATTCCGGTCAGGAAATCCTCCATGCCCATGAGGTCCACAGCGTCATGGAAAAAGGGGGCCCAGAAACCGCTGGCGCAGTAACGGTCCCCGACCCTGTTCAACGCTTCCAAACTTTCGGAAAAATGGAGATAATCGGGGTTGGGCCAATCGTATCCTTCAATCTCCGCGATGGTGCGGCAACCGGCCAGCGGGCCGACCTGGCCAAGAGACTCCTTCGTTTTCCAGATATCAAAAAGCCCTTTCCCTTCCGGATGACGATAGGTGGAAGGTAAATACTGCGGCGTAAACCAGCAGAGATCGTCCCCCAGTTTGAGGCGTAACTCATCTTCGTTTCGTGTTCCGAAATAGCGGTGCAGCAGCGGCCAGGTGTCTGCATGGGGGTTGCCCAGCCAGAAGCCGCAGCGTGGAACCTTTTCCAGAGCGATGATGGCTCGGACCAGTTCGCGGCTGCTTACACTCATGTATCTTTCAAGTTAAACAGAAAGTCGCTGCAGTCCGAGTTGATAATTCAAACCTCATTTAGCAGGTCAACTTCTGCCCATTCTCCGCTGGTTTCAACCCTAATTGTCTTGATTTCCAGCGGTTTAAAGGCTAATTTGACAGTAATCATTGGTTTTTTAAGCTTTATTTCTGTACCGGTTGGCAATCCGGCCTTTTCCTGCAAGCGAATAACCAGCGTTTTCCCATCAAATGACCTTTTGCAGGCTGTCATTTCAATATTTTCTGGCTCTATTGCAAGAAAATCGGCATTCTCATTTGTAATTCCATAAGGGAGATGGGAATAGACCGCTGGCGGAGAATTGAGCCATCCTGCCAGTCCGGGCAAGGCGCAACGGACTTTAACGGTGTCTCCGGCATAAGCCAGCAGCCGAATCTCATGCACACCCTGGTCCATGTACTTGCGCTGAATTTTCCTACCCAGATCGAAACTCTTCTCGTGGCAGTAAGCGGCGCTTCTGAGCAGAGTCAGCCGCACTTCCCCATTCTGGAAATCGAGCCCGTGCTGACCGCTGCACACAACGGCCAGTGCTGCAGGCCGCTCTTTGATGGAGCCGTGGACCATGAACCAGCGGCCGAACACATGCTCCTGGCCGTCTGCAGGACGATTAATCAGGCCGCCGGGCACTTCGCAGACCAGTTCCCCTTTCTTGAAAACGGTAGGAACGGAGAGCTTGAGCATCTTCTGCTCTTCATTCCAATGTATGCGCATGCGGAATTCCAACACCGGGAAAGAGCCATAAGCAATAGTGTCCATGATAATACGGCTTTTTCCATAATACATAACTGTTTCAGTTATATTTCTAATTGGTCCCTGCTGGATGAGTCGGGCGGCTGGAGGCTGCGCTTTAAAATGTCCGATAATTCTACGGTAATTCCAAATATCCGTTCCCCAGGCATCCCCCTTGTCTTCAATGACCAGAGGTTGAAACAGGTGGCCGTTCAAACACTCCCTGCCCTGTCCTGCAGGCAGTGATTTGACTAGGCCTGTTTTCTTGTCTGCGACATGAGCATGAGCAGGCTTGCAGGGTTTTGATTTTTTCTTTCCGGGAGCGACTTTCAGGTAATAATGGCTTGCCCCTACCCCCGGAAGTTCAGCCATGAAACTGACCTTCCGCCTCCAGCCATTAAAGGGCAGCAACGATTCAGGCTGCTCTTCCTGGCAGACAGCTTCGCTGCCGTCTGCCCGGAACAGGCGCAGGTGCCAGGTTCCGGTCCAGCGCGGCCGGTAATCGAGCATGCTCTCTGCCTCCACTGGCACAAAGGTGGCTGCGGTATTGCTGTTGAGCAGGGTTAAAGGCAGATCACATTTTTTGATCGGCCCGCTGTTCAGCGCCGCAGCCGCACCCAGGCGCAGCCGCCTGGCCGCATCATCCGTTTTCCCGTAAAGGTCGAGAGCGTCTTTTTCTGCCGGTTCAATGCAGCTGCCGCTGATAATATCGTGAAAGTCGTTCAGCAAATGGTCTTTCCAGGCCCTGGCCAGCTCTTTTCCCGGATATTTTTTACCCAGGCTGAACCAGGTTATTGCCCGCAGCGCTTCGGTCTGGACCAGAGTCCCCAGGCTCCTGGCCGAACGCCTCTTGAGGCGCGAAATCGAGGAGTAACAGCCGGTAAATACCCGCTGCAAATCGCCCTGCACCAGAGGCGCCTGAGCGCCGGGCTCTTTCAACGCTTCGTAGAGCCGGTCGGGCGTGCTGTGGATGATCTCCACGCACTTCTCCTTGGCTCGGAACGCCTTGATGGTCTTCAGCTCTTGGCAAGTGGCTCCGCCGCCATGATCCCCCAGGCCCCAGAAGAGCGGCACGTCACGCTTCAGCTTGAGCGCCAGAGCAGTCGCCTGTTTCAGCCTCTGAGAGATGTTGTCCCTTTCGGTGTGGTAGAGACCAACCGCAATGCGCAGGCCGAGTATTTCCGAGCCATCCACGCCTCGCCAGCGATAGAGGTCGGATGGAAGATCGAGCTCGGTGGGCTGCGGCCGCATATGGATATACATCTCGTAGCCGGCCTGGCTCAACACCTGGGGCAGGCCGCCGCTGTGGCCGAACGAGTCGAAATTGTAAGCCACCCTGGGCTCGCATTCGAAAAATTTCCTGAAAAAGCGCCGTCCCACGCTGATCTGGCGGATGATAGATTCGATCCCCGGTAGGTTGACATCCGGTTGCAAGTACCAGCCCCCGGCAATGGCCCAGCGACCCTTGCGGACCAGTTCCAGTATTCTTTTGAAGAGCACCGGAGCGTAGCGCCGCACCCACATGTAGAGCAGCGCCTCGTTGTGGTTGAAAATCAGGTCCGGGTTCTCTTCCAGTATCTCCACGGCACTGCCGAACGTGGCCAGAGCCTCGCCGCACCCCTCCTCCCAGCGCCACTGCCAGACCGGATCCAGGTGGGCGTTGCAGATCAGATGAACAACCGGCTTTTTCATTTAAAATCTAAACCTCATCTTTGCGCGGCAGGGTTTTAAACCAGGTGAAATAGAGAATCAGGCAAAGAACAGCCACCACACCCAGCCAGTTGAAGAATTGACGCCATTGACGCAGGAAAAGGTAAAAGGGCAGCAGGGCCAGGGAAAACTGGAAAACTGCAGTCAGTATGCCATTTAAAGCGTCAATGGAGGGCTGCCGGTCATTGGCCGGAACCAGGCCACGGCGCACCGCCTCCTGACGGACCGGTTTCCAACATCCGAAGGGCCTCACCCGGCTGTAAAACTTGATCAAAATGTCCCTGTCGGTCGGTCGGTTGAGTAAGGCCGCTGTCAGGGTGATCACCAGGCACAGGCCGGTGTCAATGGCCAGCGACAGGCTGGGATGCAGGCCCCTGAACAGCAGTATGCGCAGGGTGATGGCCAGCGCAGAGATGCCCATGCTCCAGACGAAGGCCTTGGCGCTGAAACGCCACCAGTGCCAGCGCAGCGTGGCGGGAACCAGGATCACCGTCACCACGATGAAAATCATCGTTTCCCAGGCGGTAATGATGTTGGTGAACGAAAGGCTGAAAATGAAGCCCAGCAGCAAGGCGACTGCCGAGGCCAGCTGGCCGATGCGTACCAGCTGTTTCTGCGATAAATTTCTTGCGAAATAGCGCTTGACGAAATCGTTGGTCACCACCGAGGAGGTGACGTTGACCATGGCTGAAATCGTGGACATCAGAGCGGCCAGCAGCACGGCCATGAACAAGCCGCGCATGCCGATGGGCAGCTTCTTGAGGACCAGGGGCATGATCTTTTCCGCGTCAAAACCGGCCTGATTGCCCAGGTAATAAATGCCGAGCATCATGAAGGCTATTCCCAAAATCCAGCGCAGGGTGTAGCCCACGGTCCACATGCCGCCGGCAAGCTGGGCATCGCGGGGAGTGCGGGTGGTCAGGAAAAACTGGAAATCCCAGACATTGGGCCCTGCCAGGACGCGGAAGATCAGCCAGGAGAACCCGGCCAGCATCAGGGGCCCGAACAGGTAGAAGTGCTGGTAGGCGGCCGGCGTGCTCTGGAGAAAACCATCCCAGAGCCGCCAGGCGGGCGCCAGCGAGTGCCAGCCTGCAGCTTTACCCGCTGCCAGCAGAGCGGGGTCCACTCGGGCAAAAACGATGAAGGATAGAATGACCGCGCCCACCGCGATGAGGATGGTCTGGAACACATCGGTGAGCACCACCCCGAAAAAGCCGCCCAGGGTGACGTACACGCCGACCACCGCGAACACGATCAGCGTGGATTGCCAGCGGCTGAAAGGCAGAAACTCCTCGGCGAATTTTCCAGTGCCCACGGCAATGAACATCAGGTTGCAGACCATCAGCACCAGCAGAAAAATGGCGGCTGCTATGCGCGCCTTTTCCGAATCCGAAGTGGCGCCGAAACGGGTCTCGTTCCACTCGGCAAAGGTCATCACGCCCGAGCGGCGGATCCATTTGGCCTGGAAGGCCATATAAAAGCAGATGATGAACCAGCCCCAGAAAATGTGCGTGGCCCACATCGACTTCAGGCCCAGGTAGAAGATCGCTCCGACCATGGACATGGTGCCGCCGATATCGATATAGGAGGAGCAGCCGGAAAGGCCCAGCATCCACCAGGGCACATTGCGGTCACCCAGGAAATAGGAATCGAGTTTCTTGGTCGCCCGTTTCTTGACGACAAAACCGATCATGGCCACCAGAAACATGTAAACAGCGATGATCAGCAGATCCAATGTTCCTAAATTCATGGAACTCCTTTCCCGACTGTATAGACTCCGGGGATTCATTTGTCAATGTTTTAAATGAGAATGCGGGCTATCAACAAAACGCGGAGTTTGCTATGATGCAGGCGAGATGAATCTCCGTTCCACGATAACCGGCATTGAGTATCCGTTCGAGCGGCTTGAAGAATTCGCAGAAAACGGCGAAGCGCTCGAAGTAGTTTTCCCGGCAATGAAAAAGGCCCGTATTTTGCCTGGAAAATCCGTGTGGGAAAGGTTTTCCGATTTTTTCCCCTTTGAAAAAATGAACTCGCATTTGTCCCTGGGCGAAGGGGATACCCCCCTGCTGGCCGCAGGTAAACGGCTTCAGGAGCTGACCGGCATCCGCAACCTGCTGCTCAAGGATGAAACCCGCAACCCGACCTGGAGCTTCAAGGACCGGGGCTCTTTGTCCTGCATCTGCATGGCCCAGGCATTGGGAGAAAATGTGACGGCCACCATTTCCACCGGCAACATGGGCCATTCGTTGGCCGCATACGCAGCCAGGGCCGGCCTGGCTGCAATTGTTTTTGTTCCGCATTATGCTCCGGTAGAAAAAATAGCCCCCATGGCGCTGCACGGCGCCCATATCTTTAAAGTCCAAGCGCCGGACTATTCCATGATGAAGCGGGAAATCCTCCATATGGCGGGAAAATTCAGACTGCGTATTGTCACCGGCAACGGACCGTTGCGGGTCGAAGGCTACAAATCGTCAGCCTTCGAACTTTTTGAGCAACTCGGAGGTCGGATCCCCGATTATGTAGCAATCCCGACTTCAGCCTGCGGCCATGTCCGCGGTATTTTCAAGGGTTTCCTTGAATTGAGAGAGGCAAATCTGATTAATCGGCTGCCGAAGATGATCATCGTTCAGGCAGCCAACTGTTCGCCTGTTGTGTCCGCAATAAAGCAAGGGAAAAAAGAGCCCATTCCCTTTCGCCATGTGCAGACCGTTGCTGAAGCGATCAGCGGCGGTGATCCGCCGGGCGGTGAAGAGATCGTTCTTAAATCTCAGCAATACGGCTGGCTTGCCGAGGATGCAAGTGAAGAAGAAATCATGGAAGGACAACATGAATTGGCCCGTTCCGGCTTCTTTGTAGAACCTGCGTCCGCCACTCCCCTATTTGCTGTAAAGAAATTGAATAGTGCCGGTAAAATAGGGCCAAAAGATACGGTTGTTCTCATGCTCACCGGATCAGGTTTGAAGGACTCTTCAGTTTTCCAGCGTCATCCATACTCCATATTCGCCAGCGATCTCGAAGGCCTGCCTGCCACCCTTGATAAAGTTGTAAAAAAAAATGTCAGGTAGTTATTTGGATTTTTGATACATTTCTTCAAAATCCCTTTTTTGCAAGCTTTTTATGGAAATATGTTATTGCTTTTAAAGAAAATGATATAATCGAGAAAAGGTTAGAAAATGAAACCCAGAATTGTTGTGATCGGCAGTTCCAACACTGACATGATCATCAAGTTGCCCCGCCTGCCCCGGCCGGGGGAAACCGTGCTTGGCGGTGAATTTTTCACCGCTGCCGGCGGCAAGGGCGCCAACCAGGCCGTGGCCGCTGCCCGCGCCGGCGGAGATGTCACCTTCATCGCCAAGGTCGGCGATGACCTCTTCGGCAAACAGGCGGTCGAGGGATTCGCGTTCGACGGCCTCCACTGCCAACATGTGTTCGTGGACAAGGAGACCCGCTCTGGCGTGGCCTTGATTTTTATAGACAGCATTGGTGAGAATGTCATCGGCGTCTCTTCCGGGGCCAATCTCAAGCTGACACCCGAAGATGTCCAGCAAGCCGGCCAGGCCATCACCGAGGCCAACCTGCTGCTGATGCAACTGGAAAGCCCGCCGGAAACCGTTCTGGCCGCGGCACGGATCGCCGCCAAGAACCGCGTGCCCATCATGCTCAACCCGGCTCCGGCCAAGCCGCTCGACGACGAGCTGCTCCAGTTGATCACCTATCTGACGCCCAACGAGAGCGAAACCGAAATGCTGATCAACACCAAATTTCAGGATGATACCAGCTACTCGCTGGCCGCCAACATCCTCTTTTCCCGGGGCGTGAAGAACGTGCTGATCACCCTGGGCAACCGCGGCGTCTTCGTGGCCCCCCAGGGGCAACAGAAGCACTCATCGCTGCCTTCAAGGTCCAGACCGTGGATTCCACTGCTGCCGGCGATGCCTTCAACGGCGCCCTGGCCGTGGCCCTGGCCGAAAAACGCGGCTTGATGGACGCCGTGCGCTTTGCCTCTGCCGCCGCCACTCTCTCGGTGTCCAGGCTGGGCGCCCAGCCCTCGCTCCCCTTCCGCCAGGAGATAGATTCCTTTCTGAAAAGCCAGAGCGCATAAACTCGACTCCGTCCGCCTGGCTTTTACTTCCTGTTTCTGATACTATCGGCCCGAGGAGGGACCGATGAGTAGCGAGCTTTTATCCGTTTTATTTCTGGTCGTAACGGCCGCGTGTCTATACTCTGACCAGGGCAGCGCTCCGAGTCCGCAAGCTCCGACCGGGCTGCGCTGCGAGTACCTGGTCGATCCGCTGGGAATCGACACACCCAAACCCCGCTTCTTCTGGGTTCTGGAGCACGCCAGCCGGACCAGAAGCAAAGTGCCTACCAGATCCTGGTGGTCAGCCGGCCGGACAGCGCCCAGCCCGATGTCTGGGATAGCGGCAAGGTCAGTTCTGAAAAATCGATCCAGGTGGAATACGGCGGGAAAGCGCTGGAAAGCAACAAGTCCTATTACTGGAAGGTGCGCTGGTGGGACCGCCAGGAAACGGCCAGCCCTTACAGCGCAACGGCGCATTTCGACACCGGACTCTTTTCGCCCCAGGAGTGGCGGGGCGAATGGATCGGCGGTAAAAATCAGATGCGCAAAGAGTTCACCCTGCAGGGAACCGTTCGCCGCGGCCGCGCCTTCGTCTGCGGCTTGGGATATTATGAACTCCGGCTCAACGGCCGCAAGCTGGGAAGCAACGTGCTCGACCCGGCTGGACCACCTACAGCAAGCGGGTGCTCTACGTCACCTACGACATCACGCGCCTGCTGCGCAGCGGTGCCAACGCCGTGGCGGTCACGCTCGGTCAGGGCTGGTATAAAGACCGAGCATTGAAGATGCAGCTGGAGATCGAAATGGAGGACGGCAGCCGGGTGACCGTGACCAGCGACAGCAGCTGGCAGACGGCCGAAGGCCCAATCGTGTCCGACAGCATCTACAACGGCGAGACCTACGACGCCCGCAAAGAGACGCCGGGCTGGGAACTTTCCGGATACAGTTCGCAGGGCTGGTCACCGGCAGCCAAGGTACATGGACCCGCGGGTATGCTTTCGGCCCAGCTGATGCCCCCGATCCGCGTCATTGACACCTTGGTACCCCTGGCCGTGAGCCAGCCGCGTCCTTCCGTTTTCGTGTTCGACATGGGGCAGAACTTCAGCGGCTGGGCCCGGCTCAAGGTGCGCGGACCGCGGGGCAGCGCGGTGCGGCTACGCTTTGCCGAACTGCTCTACGCCGACGGTATGATCAACCAGGAGAACCTGCGCGGCGCCCGGGCCGAAGACGTCTACATCCTCAAGGGAGAGGGAGAAGAGTTTTACGAGCCGCGCTTTACCTACCATGGCTTTCGCTACGTGGAAGTGACCGGCTTTCCCGGCGTGCCGGCTGCGGACGCTCTGCACGGCCGCCTGGTGCGCTCGGCGGTGGAACAGACCGGCAGCTTCTCCTGCTCCCGGCCGCTGCTCAACCGCCTGCAGCACATCATCGTCTGGGGCCAGCAGAGCAACCTGCACAGCATTCCCACCGACTGCTGCCAGCGCGACGAGCGCATGGGCTGGATGGGCGATGCCCAGGGCACGGCCGAGGAGGCCATCTACAACTTCGACATGGCCGCTTTTTACGCCAATTTCATCCGCAACATCCGCGACGGGCAGGACGAGGCGGGCACCATTACTGATACCGTGCCCCACATCTGGGGCTCGCGTCCGGCCGACCCGGCCTGGGGTACGGCCTATCCCCTGCTCTGCTGGTACATGTTCCAGTACTACGCGGACCGGCGCATCCTGGAAGAGAATTACGCGGGCCTGAAGAAATACGTCGAATACCTGCGCAGCCGCAGCGAGCAGGGGATTCTCAAGCTCAGTTATTACGGCGACTGGGTGGCCGTGGAGAAAACTCCCGGCGAGCTGGTCTCGTCCTTCTACTACTATTACGATACGCGCATCCTGGCCGAAACCGCCAACCTGCTGGGCCGCGGCGCGGACGCGCGGCGCTACGCGGCTTTGGCCGAAGAAATAAAGAAAGCGTTCCAGCGCCACTTTTTCGACTCCCGCACGGGCAGCTACGCCAACGGCACGCAGACGGCCAATGCCCTGACCCTTTTCCTGGACCTGGTTCCGGAAAATCAGCGGGGCGGTGTGTGGGGGAATCTGTTTGACGACATCGTCTACCGCCACGACAGCCACCTGACCACCGGCATCATCGGCACGAAATACATCATGGAACTGCTCAGCAACAGCGGCAACGGCGACCTGGCCTATGACATCGCCTGCAAAACCAGCTACCCCTCCTGGGGCTACATGATCGAAAACGGGGCCACCACCCTCTGGGAACTCTGGCAGCTGCGCACCGGACCCTCGATGAACTCCCACAACCACCCGATGTTCGGCAGCGTCGGCGCCTGGCTCTACAAATACCTGGCCGGCATCCGCCTGGCGGAGAACTCTCAGGGTTTTGAAAAGATTCTCATTCAGCCGCAGATGGTGCGCGACCTCGCCCATGCCGGTGCCTCGCTCCAGACCCTGCGCGGCCCGATTCTCTCGAGCTGGAGCCGCGACGGCCGCAGCGTCACGCTGCAGGCAACCGTGCCGGTAGGCAGCGAGGCGGAGATTTCCTCCCCGCTTCAACCTGCAGCACATCCGGATCTGCGATGGCGGCCAGGCGGTCTGGGAAAAGGAAACCTTTGTTTCCGGCCGGGAAGGTGTCCGGGGCGTCCGCAGGACCGACTCCGGGTTTGTGCTCAGCGTCGGTTCAGGCCGTTACGACTGCGCCTGGAAGGAGAGTAAATCAAGATTCGGACGGATTGTTTTTGATATTCCAGGCCGTGGCGAATACGAACCAGGCAACCGATGCGATCAGAAAGACAGTTTTGTATGGCGACTCGGATATTTTTTCCATGAACAGCAGGAAGGGAACCAGCAGGCAAACGAACAAACTTAACAGTGCCCCCAGGCCATAGATTTTTTTTGCCATCTCAGTTCCTCCGCAAAACGCCGAGCAGGGTGTAGCCCAGCAGCGCGATGAAATAGCCGGGCAGCCAGCGGAAATAGAGGTGCAGCGGCATCAGGTAACAGAGAATCAGCGTGCCCAGCCAGATGAGCAACGCGGCCTTGTTGACCAGCCAACCCCTCTTCTCGGCCCGGTACTGCTCGATTCCCAGCCAGGGAAAGAGCCAGTGCTCGGCAAAGACGATGGCGCCGATCGGCATGAGAACCAGGCCGTAAATGGCCACGTAATCGAGCAGCTTCAGGAAGAAGAGCGGAAAGCAAGCAAGCACGGAGGTCAGGATGCCGCTGCACAGAGTGATTTTCCAGCGTGGCCACCCGGGAGTCACGGTTTGCAACGCCAGGCCGGCGCGATACAGGGTGGGATTGGCCGTGGTCCAGCCGGCCAGAAGCAAGCCCAGAATTCCCGCCAGGCCGGCTGCCTGGTAGGCCATCAAACCCGGGTCCATCTGCCGGCCCACCGCGGCCACCATGATGCCCGAGCAGATCCAGGCCAGCATGTGGCCGGGGAACATGCCGAACGCGGTATAGAGCCCGTAAGCCCAGCGGCGCGCGTAGCGGAGCACGGCCAGGTCGGACAAGCCCACATGCATGGCCAGGTTACAGAACCAGGCGAAAAAGGCGATGTGCCAGAAGCCGAATCGGTCCTGGCCTGCGGCGGCCACGCCGTTCCAGATGCGCTGGCGGGCGACCGCAAAAAAATTGCTAAAATCGGCATGCACACCCAGCCGCGGCAGCACGGCCAGGGCTCCGGCGATAAAAACGATGAAAATCCAGGGCGAACAGACTCATTGAATCGGCTCAGTTTGTCAAAACCCAGCACCGCCAGCACCGTGAACGCGGCGCCAATGGCCAGGGTGACCGCCACCCAGCCCGGGCTGCTGGGCCAGATGGCGCTGAGCGCCGGAGTCTTGATGCCCAGCACCTGACCCACGGCTGTGGCGGATACCGAAATCATGGCTCCGGCCAGGATGCAGTAGAGAAGGGCGTTGGCAATGTTGTAGACGAACGTCAGGCCGGGCCCGGCGATTTTGCGCAAGTACCAGTAGAGCGTCAGCCGGGTACGCACGGCGATCGGCGCGCAGATGAAGGTCCAGGAGAGCACGGCCAGGATGTTGCCGGTGAGCAGCCCGGCCAGCAGGTCGGCCCATCTCACCCCGTGCAGAACGAAAAAGGCGCCGATGACGAATTCGGTCGCCGCCACATGCTCGCCGGCAAACAGGCCGGCAAACTTGCCGCCGCTCTGGAACTTGTCGGGCCGCACCGGTTCGCGGTCGAACTCGTACAACCGATCCATGCGTGCCACTGCACCTGAAACCTGTTCAGCCATGGCGCCTCCTGGGAAGCTTCAACCGTGTTATATACGATTTGGCACTCTTTCACAACCGACCCCCGGATAAAAAAAATTGACAGAGCGGTTCGAAAAAATTAAGATAAACGCGATGAGAAAAAACGTGCCCGCGCCGGACATCCCCCGCAAACGGAGGGCCAGCAGCACATTCACGCACGGAGCCATGTGGGCGGTGACGGCGATCAGCGCGGTCATCCTCGTCTATCTGCTTTTCGGCAACGCCATCCGCCAGGGAGTTCAGCGCCGGCAGCTGCGCCAGCTGAACGTCATCCTGATCACCATCGACACCCTGCGCTCCGACCATCTCGGCTGTTACGGCAAGCGCCTGGTTGACACGCCCAACCTTGACCGGCTGGCAGCCGAGGGTGTGCGTTTTGAGCGCTGCATAGCGCAAACGCCGCTCACCCTGCCCTCGCACACCACCATCCTTTCCGGGACCTATCCTCTTTTTCATCAGGTTCGCGACAACGGCGGCTTCCTCGTGCCCCAGGAGTTGACCCTGATCAGCGAAACGCTCAAGGGAAACGGGTTCACCACCGCCGGTTTCATCGGCGCCTATGTACTGAATTCCAAATGGGGGATCAACCAGGGCTTTGACGCCTTTTACGATCGCTTCGATCTGAGCAAGTACAAAACCATATCGCTGGGCGATGTTCAGCGCCGGGCCGACGAAGTCCTAGGGGATGCCCGCCAGTGGCTGGCCAAAAACCGCAGCCGGCGCTTCTTTGCCTGGATCCACCTCTACGATCCCCATACGCCCTACGAGCCTCCATCGCCCTTCAAAGAGTCCTATGCCGGCCATCCCTACCGCGGCGAGGTGGCCTACACGGACAGCGAATTGGGAAAATTCTTCGATTTCCTCAAAGCCGAGGGCATGTGGCAAAATTCGCTGATCGTGGTCACCGGTGACCACGGCGAAAGTCTGGGCGAGCACAGCGAAGGGACCCACGGCTATTACGTGTACGAGGCAACGGTGCACGTGCCGCTACTCATCCGCGCCCCCTTCCGCTTTCCGGTGAAAACCGTCGCCGACATCGTCGAACACGTTGACGTGATGCCCACCCTGCTCGACGCCCTGGGCATCCCCTCGCCCGCCAGCGTGCAGGGAAAATCGCTGCTGCCTCTGCTGTTCGGCAAGAAGGCAAACGGATTCTCTATGGCCTACACGGAAACGTACTACCCGCGGCTGCACTACGGCTGGTCGGACCTCAAAGCGCTCTACAGCCGGGACTGGAAATACATACTCGCTCCCCAGGACGAACTCTACAACTACGGCGCCGACGCGCGCGAAGCCGACAATCTCGTGTTGAAAAAGTCGGTCATAGGTAAACAGTTGCGCCGCACGCTGCTCGATTTCGTGCGCGATCGGTCGCGCAACGCCATATCCCCGGAGCAGGTCACAAAGACCGACCGCGATTCCCTGGAAAAGCTGGCTGCCCTGGGCTATATTACCTCGTTTGCCGATACGTCCGGGAAACAGGAATTGGTCGACCCCAAACTTAAAATTCACATTTACAAGGCGCTGGGCCAGGCCCGGTCGTTATCGGAGGAAGGTCACGTGGATGAGGCGATCGCCACCGTCGCCCGCATTTTGCAGGAGGACCCGGAGATCATTGACGCGCACATGTTTCTGGGCAACCTGTATTTCAAGAAAAAGATGTTTGCCGAAGCGCTGGGCCAGTACCGCCAGGTGCTGGAAAAACGCTACGACTACAATTTCGCCATGATCAACGTGATCAACTCCCTGAGAAACATGGGCCGGCTGGAGGAGGCGAAGAAAGAGATCAGTGGATTCTTGAAAATGTTTCCGCGCGATGCCGCCTTTTACACCGAACTGGGCGAAATCTATTCCCTGCAGAAAAACTATGACCAGGCTCTGGCCCAGTTTTTCAAGGCCGTGCAGCTCGACCCCGGCCAGGCCACTGCCCTGAGCAAGATCGGCGAAACCTATTTCCTGCGCAAGGATTACACCCAGGCCGAAAGTTTCATAAACAGAGCCCTGGCCATCAATCCCCAGCTCCAGCGCGCCTATTTCAACCTGGGGCTCATTGCCGAAGCGCGGGGCAACCCGCAGGCAGCCGGCGAATTGTATCGCCGCGAACTCGAAGTCAATCCCAAAGCCTTCCGCGCCGCCTATAACCTGGCCGAACTGCTTCGCCAGGCCGGCCAGCAGGAACAGGCGGTCACCTATTACCGTCAGGCCCTGGAGGCCAATCCCGAGTTCAACATACCCTATTTCATGATCGCCAAATACTATATCGACCGCAAAGAGAACCTGGAGGAGGCGATCCGGCTCTGCCAGCAGGGCGTGACCCTGCGGCCGGAAGACAAGTATACCGCCTTCGGTTATTTCGTTCTTGCCGACATCTATTCCTATTTGAACCAGCCGGCTCAGTCCCAGGAGAACCTGCAAAAGGCCGAGTCCATCATGAACCGGGTTGAAAAATGAGCGGCCTAGCGAGCGAAAATCGCAGTTCAAAAGTATGAATGCAAAAATTCAAAAAACCGGAGATTGCTTTCATTCCCCCATTAAAACCCGCGAATTCACGCGATTTTTCATTTGGCATCTTTCTTGCTAAAAAAATTATTTAAATGAAATATTATTCTAATTTAAAATTTAAACTTAAAAGAGGAGGTCTAATGAAAAAGCTTGTGCACATGTTGCTCATCGCCACCTGTGCGCTTGCCCTTTGTCAGCTTGGCCTTTATTCGCAGTCGAAGGAAAACGGCGCGATCGAAGGCAAGGCCGTCATGACCGAGGGTGAACCGCTGCCGGGAGTCGAGATCACGCTCTCTTCCCCCAATATGATCGGCGGAACCCGGGTCGCGGTCACTGACGCCAAAGGGCACTACCGTTTCGTCGCCCTGCCGCCGGGCACCTACGTGCTGGAGGCGAAACTCGAAGGGTTCTCCGTCCGCAGGCAGGAGGATGTCCGGCTCTCGGTGGCCATGACCCTGACTGTCGATTTCAAGATGGAAACCGGCAAAGTCGAGGAGAAAATCGTGGTTCAGGGTGTGGCGCCTCTGGTGGATGTCAAGGACTCGCAAACCGCGGTGTCAGTGCTTACCCAGGAAATGATCCAGAACATCCCCAACACCCAATTCGTCTCTGGCATCGTCAACCTGGCCCCCGGCGTCCATGGAGACTCGGCATTCGGCGCTTCCGATAACGGCATCCAGTACCAGATTGACGGCGTGGACACCTCGGACCCGAGCTGCATACCGCCTATGTCTTCATCGACTACGGAGTCGTCCAGGAAGCCAAGATCATGGGAGTCGGAGCACCTGCCGAATACGACGGGTACAGCGGCATTGTGTTCAACACTATCACCAAGACCGGCGGCAACAAGTTCTCGGGCATGTTCGACTCCTTTGTCCAGACCGAAGACATGAACGGCAAGAACTCCGACAACCCCGACCTCACTCCGCCTTCGGCTGCCTACTACAACCTGCACTTTGACCTTGGCGGCCCGATCGTGAAGGACAAGCTCTGGTTCTTCGGCGCCCTGCAGTACTACCTGCGCCAGGATGGAATCTACGGCTTCACCGAAAAGGCCCCCTATTACCAACCGCGCAGCTTTTTCAAGCTGACCTGGCAGCCCAACCGCGACAACCGTTTCTCCTTCTCTTACGAGGGCGACCTTTACACTCGCAAATACCGCGGTGCCAGTCTCTACACGGATCCCATCGCCACCCGCCATCAACGCTCACCGGAACTCTATTTCAACGGCAATTACCTGCACATTTTCTCAGACAACACCTTCCTGGAAGCCAAGGGTGCGGGTTACATCTCCTACTACAAGCTGATCCCCAATGCGGGTTATGACCTTCCCGGCCATTACGACTATGGAACTCTACGCAGCACGGTCAACGCCCAGACCTATTACCACGCGTTCCGCGATCGTCTGGCGGTCAACGTCTCGGTTTCCCACCATGCCGACAACTTCATCAAGGGGTCGCACGACTTCAAGTTCGGCCTGGATTCGGAACTGAACCCGTGCCGCACCGAATGGGGCTATGCCGGCAAGAAAGCTTACAACGATTACTACGGCCAGCCCTATTACATGTATGCCTACGACGGGTACGTGACGCGAGCCAAGAACTTCCGGGCCTCGGCCTATGTTCAGGACTCCTGGTCGCTCTCCGATCGCATCAAAATCAACCCGGGCGTGCGGGCCAACCTCTACCGCGGCAGCATCACCGGCGTGGGCACGGTGTTTAAACCCCAGATCGCCATAGCGCCGCGCCTCGGCATCACCATTGACCCGTTCGGCGATCACCGCACCGCCATCAAGGCTCACTGGGGCTTGTTCTATGACAACATTCTCAGCTATTTTTATAACGAGTTCGCTCCCAAGCCCGATTGGATCAGCAACTACTGGGACGGCAGCACCTGGGTCGAGAACTATCGCGTTGTCTGGGATCCGACCAAGTACACCATGGATCCCAACCTCAAGATGCAGTACATGTCACAGTGGACTATCGGCATTGAAAGGGAGCTCCTCAGAGACCTGTCCATTGGCATCAACTACATCAACCGCAGCAACCACAACATGATTGACCGGGTGGCCCTGCTTGATTTGGCCACTGACTTCACCGTGCGCACAACCACCGACCCGAAAACCGGCCAGGTCATCACCTATTACAGCCAGAACAACCCGGGTTCGGAGAAGTACGTCGTCACCAATCCCGTGCTGGGTGAAACGTGGAATGGGCAACCGCTTACGATGATTCCTGCCACACCCACGCGTAAGTACCATGGCGTGGAATTCGTGCTCACCAAACGTTTCTCGGACAAATGGATGCTGAACGCCTCCTACGTGTACGGCAAAGCCAGGGGCACCGACGACAACTACTACAACTCTTGGGGCAGCTCGGCGCTGGGCCAATCGCGCCTGTTCGTCGATCCCAACTACTGGGTCAACAATTTAGGCACCAGCCAACTCTCCTATGACCCGACCCACATGCTTAAAGTGCAAGGAATGGTCATGCTGCCCCTGGGGATCAACCTGTCCGGCTACTTCTCCTACATCAGCGGCTACACCTACAACCGCTGGTACCGGGTGAAACCCGCCCAGGGCACCCGTTACATCCCGATGGAGCTCATCGGCACGCTGCGTTATCCCGCCCAGACCAACCTCGACCTGAAAGTGGAAAAGGTCATCAAATTCGACAAGTTCCGACTCGGCATCAACGCGGATGTCTACAACGTCTTCAATGCCAGCACAATTGACGGCACAAATACCACCTGGTCCAGCTCCAGTTACGGGGCTGTCACCGATCTGGTCTACCCGCGCGTTTTCCGACTCGGCCTGAGGCTCTTCTTCTAAGCCAGCGCAGTCGTATTCAAAAGGGGGAAGCTCGCTTCCCCCTTTTTTTTTACCCTGCCCCGCATTTCTGCTATAATCATTGGATGAAACCGCAAAAGCGTGCTTCCTGCTGGTTGCTTGTCTGCTGCGCCATGCTTCTGCCGGCAGCGGCCAGCCAGAAAAAATCGGACCTCTGGCAGCAGTGGCTGGACGAGGTGAGCCCGATCATGACCCGCGTGGAGCGGGAAGCCTTCCGCACCCTGCAGACCGAGGAGGACCGGCAACGGTTCCAGGAAATGTTCTGGAAAGTTCGTGCCAGCGATCCGGCCACACTGGCGAACGAATACCGCGAGGAGTTCAACCGCCGCCTGGCTTTTGTCAAAGCCCGGTACGACGGGCCGAGGAGCGACCGGGGCAGAATCTATATTATCCTGGGACCGCCCAGGGATGTGAAGAGATACAGCGGTTACGAAAACCTGGTCGAGTGCGAATTGTGGAGCTACACCAACGACCAGAACCAGAACAAGCCGTTGCTCTACCCCTTCATGAACCTGCTCTTTTTCAAGCAGCGCGACATCGGTGATTTCCGGCTGTTCTATCCGGGCATTCACACCGCCCTGGACCTGCTCGCACCCTCTTCCTCCGGCTCGGTGCGCAACCGCTTGGACGCCTACGACCTGGTGCGCCAGGATTCTTCCGAGCTCGCCGACGCGTCGCTCTCGGTCATCCCCGGTGAGGGCGACCCGCAACTGGGCTCCATCTCCTCCTCTTCCAGCTACGCAATCGGCCAGGTCTTCTCGCTGCCGGAGCGGGAGGTGGAAACGCAGTATGTCCGGCGTTTCGCATCCGCCCAGGGATCCGTCAGCGTCAGCAGTTCCACTCGCCAGATCGCGGGCAAGGCGCTTCTCTCCCTCAGTCGCAACCAGGGGTTCCGCTTCCTCAACATCACCCTGCTGCCCGAGCCGCTGACTCTCAAGCTCAAACCGGGAAACGCGAAGCTATTTGTTGCCGATGTCAGCCTGCACATCCGCATCGAAGACCTGCGCGGGAATCTGGTCTTTCAGGACGAACGCAAGTTCTCCGTCAAGATGGACGATGCCCAAAAAAAAGAGGCGGAAGAGAAAAAAGTGGTCTTCCGCGATTTCCTGCCCCTGATCGACGGCGATTTCAATGTCCATGTGACCCTGATCAACAATTCTTCCGAAGAGTTCTTCACTCACCAGCAGCGGCTGACCGTCTCGGCGCAGCGTCTCGATGCCCTGATCGGTTTCAACGTTCGCGAGATCAAGGGCAACCCCTTCGTTTCCGGAGGCAGCGGCAGATTCCTGGTCCCGGTAGATCCCCGTTTCATATTTACCCCCGCGGACACCATCCAGGGAATAATCTTTTCCGATCAGCTGCCTCACGTTTCACTGCAAAACATAAAAACCTCCCAGATCGTGCGCACGGCCAACGACCCGATCCAGGAAGGGGAATTCTTCCGCTTCAACCTGCCATTGCAGGACCTGCCAGACAGCAACTACCTGCTCCGCATTGAAGCAAGCGGAGCGGAAGCCTTCACCCAGACGATCCATATTTTGCCCGGATATATCCACATCCAGCGGCCGTTTGCCTTTGAAAAGGTGGAACCCGCTGATACGCGAAGCAATTACCTATTCCTTCTCGGCCAGGAATACCTCAACCAAGGCGAGTTGGACAAGGCCGTCAGCCAGTTCGAGCAACTGCCGCAGACGCTCTGGAACAATATCAGCACGCCGGTCATTGCCCGGGCCTATTACCTGAAAAAGGAGTACAGCCGGGTACTGGAATTACTTACGCCCGAGACGATCGAGAAAAACTATCCGGTTTTGCTGATGCTGGCCAATTCGGCCCTGGAGCTGAAGCGTTTCAGCCCGGCCGCGAGCTATCTGGAAAAACTTCGCCAATACGGAGACACAGCCGAAATCAATCAGCTTCTGGCCGCCGCCTACCTCGGCCTGGGCGACCAGCAAAAGGCCAAAGCCTGCTACGATCGTGCCCACAGCCTGGAAAACAGCGGCAAAGAGAACAAGAAAAATGAGTAGATTCTTCCCCGTTATTCTTGTTCTATTTTTTCTTACCCAGCTGGGCGCAGAAAACCAGGCCCAGCGCCAATGGCTGAAACAGGTCTCGCCGTTGATCAGCGAGAAAGAACAGGGCGATTACCTCACGCTGAAAAAAAAGAATGATATCGCGTTGTTCGAGACGGTCTTCTGGATGCATCGCGATCCCACGCCGGAAACGGAAGCCAACGAGTTCAAAAGCCTCTATGAATCCCGCTGGAATAGAGCCATGCAGAAGTTCGGGTCGCTGGACACGCCCCAGGGCCTGACCTTCCTTATCTTCGGTGAACCCGCTGCCACTTCCGAAAAGAACGCGGCCGGCAAAACTTTGATGAGCTGGCATTACGAACGCGGCCCCTTTTTCAGCACGTTGCACACTCCCTTTGATATACTATTTTCCGCCCAGGGTCTGGAAAGACCGTCGAGTTCGGCGGCAGCCCTGGCAGTCATGGATCATTTCAAAGAACTCGTTGTGTTTCAGCCCATTTACGTCAATCCCAAGCGCTTGAAATCCTACGTTCCGAATTCGAAACTCCCTGAAGATAAAATCTTTATCGCCGCCTTGGCTTCGGGCAAACTCGCCGCATTTCCCCTGGTACACGAATGGACCTTTTCCAAGACCCGCGTACTCGGCACTTATGTCAATCTGGTTTTTTCCGCTCCGGAAAAACCGGGTCAGGGGATGCTGCTGGCCCTGGGCCGCTGGAGCGAACAGGAATCGGGCCTGCAGCTCACTTTCAAGAAAAAGCTGACCCCCTTTTTCCGCAGCAACGGCGAACTTTTCTATACCCTGGGACGGCTGCTCATTCCGGGAAGTTACGAGTTGACAGCAACATTCTTCAGCGACCAGGAAACGCCACTGCTGCTGCTCCAGGAAAAGATTGGGGTGGATTCGTTCCAGGCGTCCGAGCTGATCATCGGCCCAGTGGTTCTGACCAGCGAGTTCCGCCAAGGGAGCGCCGCTCAGCCGGAACACTACTCGCCCTATCTGGCCGGAAACCTGGCTTTCAAACCCAATCCGGCGCATGCGTTTTCCCGCAGCGAGACGCTCTATCTCTTCTTCCCGCTCTACAATCCCTCCCTCAAGGACGGCAGCGTCAATCTGCGAGTCGAATACCGCATCGTCGGTGCGGACAGGACCATCCCCTTGAATCCGAGAGAGATCAAGCAGACGCTCGCCGAAAACCAGACCGTCGCGGTTTCGGCCTCTTTCCCGCTCTCTTCCCTACCCGGACCCGGCATCTTTCGCCTGGAAATCGAGGCGGCGGACAACAACAACAACAGCCGGGATAAAATCGTCAGAGAATTCAGTTTAAAATAAGGAGACCACCATGAGATACGGCAAGGCTCTCGTTTTCATGCTGGTTCTGCTCAGTTTGTGTTCCGCCCCTGTTTTCGGCCAGGTTCTGGGCGCGCTGAAAGGAACGGTTACCGACAAGACCAGCAAGGCACCGCTCGAAGACGTCAAGGTGACCATCACTTCCGAGCAAGCCCAGGCCATTCAATACGAATTGAAAACCGACAAGAAAGGCTATTTCTACAAGGGCGGCCTGCAGCCGGGATTCTACCAGATTCGTTTTGACAGGAGCGGTTATCTTCCGGCGGCAGACACCCGGCAGATAACCATCGGCGAGACCCAAAACCTGGCCATCGAGATGGAAACGGCGCGGCCCACAGCCGGCCCCGCCGAAGCGCTAATCAACAAGGGGTTGGAACAGCTCAAAGCCGCCCAGTACAGCGAGGCGGTGGAAACCTTCAGCAAAGTGTTGCAGACGGACGCCGCCAATTTCGTATTCCTCTACTACCGCGGGTTCGCCTATGAAAAGAGCAAAGAGTGGGCGAAAGCGTTGGCCGATTATCAGAAGGCCAGCGAACTGAAACCCGATTTCCTCTTGGCGCTGGCGGCCATGGGCAATATTTACGCCAAGCAAAAAGAGTTTGCCAAGGCCATCGAGTATTACCAGAAAGCCCTGCAGGCGGGAACGCCCGATATCATCTCCCTGTACAATTACGGGGTATCGCTGGTCAACAGCGGCAACAGCGCCGACGCCTGCGCCATTTTCGAGCGGCTGATCTCCCTGAATGCCAATTACGCGGACGCTTATTACGAGTTGGGCATCATCTATCTGGGCCAGAACAATACAGCCCGGGCCAAAGAACTGCTGCAGAAATTCCTCCAGTTGGACCCGAGCAACAAGAACGCCGAGATCGCCAAGCAAATCCTGGATACCCTGAAGTAAACCGCAACCGATTTAGCCATTCACTGCAGGCGGCGTTTGAAACAATCCTCGCGCTCGCAGAGGGAACAGACATAACCCTCCGGCCGGCAACAGTTGCCCAGGCCGACAATGCCGCTCACCGATTTGATCGGTACCATCAGGGCTGTCGGCGTCAGCACGATGTCGCAGAAACCGGGCGGCAGCAGTGAAAAGAGTTTGTGCTGCTCGGCTACCGACCAGCCGCAGTAACCCGGGCTGAAGCGGTTGGTCAGCCCCCAGTGGCGGGACGACACCACATCCGCCAGCTTCTGCATCAGCCACTCTGCAGCCAATTCGGCTGTTTCCGAGCCCAGGGTGTCAACGACGAAACCATTGACGAACTCACCCTCGGCCATCAGCTCCTTGGACCATTTCTCCAATCCGGGCCCGGCCGTGGCCACGAACAGGGCGAGGGCTTCGGCCGCACGCAGTTGCTTGGCGATCAGCGTGCCGGTGGCAAAAACCACCGAGTCGCAGCGGACCTGGTCAACGCCGACTGCGCAACGCTCGCTGGGAATGAGCACATAACCCGCCTGGATGCGGGCATGGGCCGGGGCCTCGGGAATAACAGCCGCCACCACCTGGCGGACCGGTTCGGGGGCCGAACCGGCGACATAGCCCATCCCCCTCTCGATATGTCCCTGGTTCAACTGCAGCTCTAACCATTCCACGCTGAACAGGCTCTTTTCGGCCATACTCATTTCCATCATTATCCATTGTAACACAAGCCGCCCCGGATAAGGAAAGGCCGCGACCGCTGATTTTATACCCTGCCCTGTGATACAATCGCTGCAGGAGCCAACGATGAGCAACAAAAAGATCCTGCCCCTGGTCCTGGTTTTATTTTCTTTTCTGCGGTTGGCCGCAGCCGAACAGATCCTGATCCTGACTGGCAGCCAGGACTCATTTGCCTCGGCCCTGGCCGCACGCGAGATCCGACGCTACCTGTACCTGCGCTGCGGGGAGATCTTTCCCATTCAGGAACGGAAAACCCTGGTGGGGATGAAACAGGATGCCATCGTTCTGCTGCAAAAAGGAACGCCCCTGGCCGAGAGCCTGGATGACCCCCTGCTGCGCCAGGAGATCCGCAGCCTGAGCGGTGAACGCTACCTGCTGCGCACCATCGGTTCGGAAGGCCGGAAATGGCTGGTGATTGCCGGAGCCGACAAAACCGCGACTCTCTACGGTGCCTATTATTTTCTCGAAAAAATGGGTGTCCGCTTTTACCTGCACGGGGATACGCTGCCGGATGAACGGAGCCCCTTTGCCATGCCCGACCTGAACGAGACCCGGGCCCCGCTGTTCGGGCTGCGCGGCATCCAGCCCTTCCACGATTTTCCCGAGGGGCCCGACTGGTGGAACCGCGACGATTACCTGGCCATTCTGGGTCAGCCTGCCCAAGCTGCAGATGAATTTCTTCGGACTCCACACCTATCCCGAAGGCGGTCCGAACGCCGAGCCCACGGTGTGGATCGGCATGCGGTCGGACCTGCGCCGCGACGGCCGCGTGACCTTCGCCTACCCCGCGAGCTACCAGAACACGCGGCGCGGCAACTGGGGATACGAGTCCAAGAAGACGGGTGATTTCCATTATGGCGCCGATCGTCTGTTCGGGCAGGACGATTTCGGGGCTGATCTCATGGCCGGCATCTGTCCGGAGCCCATGAGCCCGGCAGACTCGATCGAGCTGTTCAATCGGACAGCCGATCTGTTCAAGGATGGATTTACCTTCGCGCGCTCGCTGGGAATCAAGACCTGCGTGGGCACTGAGACGCCGCTCACCGTCCCGCAGCTGGTTCAGCAGCGGATCAAGGAGAGCGGCAAGGATCCGAAAAGCCCCGAAATGATCCGGCAACTGTACCAGGGGATCTTCTCCCGCATCGCCGCCGCCTACCCCATCGACTACTACTGGTTCTGGACTTGGGAGGGATGGACCTGGTCGGACGCCTCGCTCGAACAGATCCAAGCCGTCACCGCCGACCTGACCCTGGCGCAACAGGCGGCCCAGGAGGCCAAGACCCCTTTCAATCTGGCCACCTGCGGCTGGGTCCTGGGCCCGCCGTCCAACCGCACCCTGTTTGACACCTTTCTTCCCGCAAGCGTGGCCTTTTCCTGCATCAACCGCGAGGTGGGCAAGGCGCCGGTCGATCTGGCCTTCGCCCGCATCCGCGGCCGCTCCAAATGGGCCATTCCCTGGATGGAGGACGACCCCTCGCTGACCTCCCCCCAGCTCTGGGCGGGCCGGATGCGCCGGGACGCAGCCGACGCCCTGCGCTATGGGTGCGACGGGCTGCTGGGCATCCACTGGCGCACCCGCATCCTGTCGCCCAATGTCCTGGCTCTGGCGCGGGCCGCCTGGGAGCAGAAGCCGTGGAACGACCTGCCCGCCACTCTGGAAACCGCCGAAGGGCCGCTCAACGGTCAATACCAGGCTTCCCCCGACCGAACCATCGCCTCCACGCCTGAACCGGCAATTTACCAGGACGTCCGGGACCGGGTATTCGGCTACCGCTTCTCATTGCCCAACGGCACGTACGCGGTCACCCTGAAGTTCTGCGAAAACCAGTTCGACCGCCCGGAGGCCCGAGTTTTTGATGTCCTGATCCAGAATCAAAAAGTGATCGAACGTCTCGATATCTTCGCTCGGGCGGGCCGCTATCAGGCCCTCGATTTTACCTTCCCGCAGATCGCGGTGACCGGCGGCAGGCTGGCGATCGACTTTGCCGACCGCATCCATTATCCCTGCATAGCCGGCATCGTCATTGCCGGGTCCTGGTTTCCAGAAGAAGATCAATTGCGGTGGACCCCACATCCTCGATTACGAGGCGGACTGGCCCGAAACCCCCCGCTTCCTGCCCTGCGCTGACTTTTACAGCGATTGGGCCCTGAACCAGTTCGGTGCGGAGGCCGCTGCCCCGATCGCCGCCCTTTTCACGCGCCTCGATGGCCGATTGCCTATCCCGGTCAACTGGGTCAACGGTCCCGGCGGGCTGAATCCGGATCTCCGCCCCTGGGAGGTGGTCCGCCACGAGTACCGCTTCGTCGACGAGCTGGCTGCGCTGCAACCCGCGATCCGGGAAAACGGCAACCGCGAGAGGTTCGCTTACTGGCTCAACCAGTTCGTCTACATGCGGGATGTCGCCCACCTGGCCTGCCTGTGGGCCGAGTTCAACCGCTTTATGGACAGCATCCGCCCCCTGGCCGATCCCGCCCTGAAGGCCAAGCTGGCCGAGGAGAACGTTCTGCCCCTGCGGCGGCAAATGATTGTCGTACTCGACGATGTCTTCTCACGCCTGCTGGCCACGGTGAGCAACAGCGGCGAAATGGGAACCATCGCCAACTGGGAGCAGCATATCCTGCCATCGGTGATTGAGAGGCCGGGTCAGGAACTGGAAAAGATCCTCAGCCACGAGCTAACCGCTGATGCGCAACCCGCCAAAACCTATGCCGGTCCGGCGCGCCTGATTGTGCCCACGGTCCGAACGTGCCTGCGGGCCGGAGAAGCGTTGCGGCTGAAGGCCATGGTTCTCAGCCAGAAGGAGCCCGAGGAAGTCACGTTGCACTGGCGGGATCTGGGTGCGGGAGTGTTCAAGACCCTGGAACTGAAAAAAATAAGCCGAGGCGTGTACGAAACGATTCTCCAACCTGCAGCCGGCGATTTGGAATATTACCTGAGGGCCCGGGCCGATGAGCGGGACCTTGTCTTCCCGGCCACGGCTCCCCAACTCAACCAGACCGTGGTGGTGGTGCAAGGGAAATAAACCTTTAGCGCCAGTTCTTTTCGATATCTTCTAAGGTCTTGCCCTTGGTTTCAGGTAGTACGGCCTTGATGAAAATAAAGCAGACCAGGCACATCAAGGCGTAGATCCAGAAGGTCAGCGATACGTTGAAGCGGTCGGCCAGCACCGGGAATGTCAGCGACACGGTGAAACAGGCGATCCAGAGGGCCACGGTGGCCAGAGACATGGCCCGGCCGCGAATGCGGTTGGGAAAAATTTCCGCCAGCACCACCCAGACCACCGGCCCCATGGCCAGGGCGAAAAAGGCCACGTAGAGCAGGATGAGCAGCAACAGCCAGGGACCGCTGAACCAGTGGAAGTGGAAGGCGCCGCCGGCCAGCAGCAGCGACACACCCATGCCCGCCGAGGCGGTCAGCAGCAGGGGCTTGCGGCCCAGACGGTCGACCAGGACGATGGCCACCACCGTGGTCAGCATATTGACCAGGCCGACCAGCGCCGACTGGCCGATGGCCGACACCCGCTGCAGCCCGGCGCGCTCGAAAATGCGCGGGGCGTAGTAGAGCACGGCGTTGATGCCGGTGACCTGCTGGAAAACGGCCAGCACCACGCCCAGCAGCAGCGCCCGCCGCAGCCCCGGCTGGAGGAGCTCGAGCCAGCGAACCCGTCTCCTGGGCCATCGTTTCCTGGATCTGGCGGATTTCCTTTTCCGCCTTGCCGGGGCCGTTGATGCGGGTCAGAATCTGCAACGCCAGTTCGCTCCGCCGCTGCTTGACCAGCCAGCGCGGGCTCTCCGGAACCCGGAGCAACAGCAAAAAAAAGATCAGGGCCGGGAGTGTTTCCGAGCCCAGCATCCAGCGCCAGTTGGCGGGTCTCGATTCCGGCCAGGGCCCAGTTCACGAAATAGGCCAGCAGCATGCCGCTGACAATAGTCAGCTGGTTGAGCGAGACCAGCCGACCGCGGATGGCTGCCGGTGAGACCTCGGCGATATAGAGCGGCGAGAGCATCGAGGCCGAGCCCACGCCGATGCCGCCCAGGAAACGGGCAAAAACGAACTCGCCGATATTGTGGGCCAGGGCCGCGCCGATGCCGGAGACAATGAACAGGGACGCGGCGATGAGCAGGAAACGCTTGCGGCCGAGCCAGTCGCTGACCGAGCCGGCGATGCTGGCGCCCGCGATGCAGCCCACCAGCAGGCTGCCGACCGCCAAGCCCTCCTGCAGCGCGGTCAGGGCGAAGCGATCCTTGAGAAAACCGATGGCACCGGCAATGATCGCCGTGTCGAACCCGAACAGCAGGCCGCCGATCGCGGCCACAATGGTGATGAACAGGATGTAGCGCGAACTGTCGGGCATTTCGGCTCTAGCGCTTTTGGCCGTTGAACTCGGCCAGGGCGTCGAACATGGCCGTCACATTGGTCAGGGGCGTGTTTCCCTGGATGTTGTGCACGGCGTTGAATATGAACCCGCCGTCCCGGGAAAAGATATCGCAAAGGTCCAGAACCTGGCGGCGCACATTATCGGGCGTGCCGTAGGCCAGGGTGTTCTGGGTGTCGATGCCCCCACCCCAGAATACCAGGCGGGAGCCGAACGTCCTTTTCAGGTGGCGGGCATCCATGCCGCGCGCCGACACCTGGACCGGATTCAGAATATCGAAGCCCGCCTCGATGAAGGCCTCGATCAACGGTTCGACCGCGCCGCAGGAGTGCTTGAAGGTCTTCCAACTGGTGTGGCGGTGCACCCACTCGTTGACCCGCCGGTAATAAGGCAGGTACAGGTCGCGGAAGGTCTTTTCCGAGCAGAAGGTGGAGCTTTGGGTGCCGAAGTCGGTGCCGCAGATGAACACCGCGTCCACGCGGTTGCCCACCCGCTGGCGGATCTTTTCCAGGTTCTGCAGGGCGATCGCACTTTGCCCCGCGAAGATCCGGTGCACGTAATCGGGGCGGGTCAGCGTCGAGATGTACCACTCCTCGATATCGCGGATGCCCCGGGGGTGCTTGAGAAACGGTGCCGGCACCAGGGCGATGTCCCCGAACGCGGTGCCGCCGAAGGTGGCCATCACCGCCCGGCCGGTGTCCGCCGCCCGCTGCACCTCCCGTTCAAAGTAGTCCAGGTGCGCCTGGGAAATCGGCCGGAACTCCTCGAGGTTGTCCTCCGGGTTCAAGTGCTTCTCGTCGATGGTTTCCTGGCGCACGATGGTATCGAAAAAGTAGCCGTTGCGGGGCATACGGCCGCTGGCCGGCGCGTTCAAGTCGCCGCCGGGGTAGATGTAGGTGTTGCCATCGCTGTCTCGCCGGGTGTTGAAGCGCCCGGCCACCAGCACTTCCAGGCCGCTGTCCAGGCGCCAGGGCTTCCAGTTTTCGTTGGCGAAACCGAACAGGGTCTCCGCCGCATAAACGCCTTCCACGTCAATGCCCAGGGTTGTTTTGAGATCCTCGTCGATCAGACCCAGCATCTGGTAGGGATCGCAGACCTTGACGGGACGTTTTTCCAGCCCGTGGTAATCGCGCAATGCCGCCACCACCGCCACGTGCATACCGCTGACCGCCGTGCCCCCGAAATCAACGGGCACCCGGTCCGGCGCTCGATGGTTGAGCGCTGCCGCCACCCTTTCCTTGCAGGTCATGGTTCACCCTGTCTTGCGCCGGCCTTTGCGGCCGGCAGGGGAAAAAGTGTAACAGAGTGAAGATGCAAAAGCAAACAGCCGGAGGTCAGCGCCGTCCCAGGTTGAAATCGTGCAGGGCCCGCCAGAAGGCGTCCACGTTGGCCAGCGGCACGCCGGGCGGCGTATCGCAGCCGCTCGAAAGCACGTGCTGGGGATAAGCGGCTGTTTGCTGCAAAAGGGCACTCGTCTGCTGGTAGACTTCATCGGCTGCCGCCAGTTTGAGAACCCGCACCGGGTCGAGGTTGCCCAGCACCAGCTTGTCTCGGGGAACAAGCTCCAGGCTGCGCAGGAGGGTGTTGCGGTTGCCGAAGTGGAGCCCGTCGGCTCCGGTTGCCAGCATGCTCTCCACCAGCGGATCGGTATGCCCGCAGTTGTGCAGGATGAACAGGAAATGGTCGTCGCTCACCCGTTCCACCACCCCGCGGATGTGCAGGGAAGAAAAAACGGTGGCAGAGGTCGGGCGAGAGCATGCCGGCAGCCGGCTCGGCCATGATCACGCCGTTGGCGCCGGCCCGTTTGAAACCCAGGATGTATTCGGCCAGGAAGCCGGCGCATTTTTCCAGCAGCAGCTGGACAGTGTCGGGCTCGAGCAGCATGGCGGTCATGATCTCGCTCAGATCGAAAAGCCGGCCGGCCAGCGAGAACGGTCCGATGCAGCCGGCCAGCACCGGGCGGTCGGTTATGGTTTCCGCAGCCAGATGCGCGGCTCGCAGGTACTGGGGCAGCCGGCCGCAGTCGAGTGCGGGAATGGCCAGACCTTCGACCTCGTTGTGGTCGCTGACCAGGCGGCCGGAGACCGTTGGCACCTCGGTGTCGCTGAACTGAACGGCCGCGCCGAACGCCTCGCTCTCGACCGAGAGATCCATCATCATGGTGGCTGCAGCCGCAGGATAGCGCAGGGCCAGCGCCTGCACTGAGCGGGCATGCACCTCGCCGTCGCGAACCGCGACGCCGGTCTTCTCGCCGATGAACTCCAGGCCCGGCTGGGTCATGATGGGGATGGCCGCCCGTTCGCGAGAATGCAACAGCTCCTCCTGCCAGACGCGCATGTCCCTGAGCATTACTCGCCTCTTCGGTTACGACATGGTCGGACCGCTGTTCCGGGGATGAATGTCCGAATATGGAAATTCAGCCGCGGTTGATGTATTCGAGCGCGCCCTGGGGATCGGGGGAGTAAAAATCCGCCTGGATCTTGGCGGCGAACTCGTTGGTCAGCGGAGCGCCGCCGACCAGCACCCGGGTCTTGGGGTGCTTGGTTTTAACCGCCCGGATGATCCCTTCCATGTTCATCATCGTCGTGGTCAGCAGGGCACTCAGGCCGACCAGCGCGCCGGGCTTCTCGTCCACGGCCTTGACGAATTTTTCGGCCGACACGTCCACGCCCAGATCCACCACCTCCCAGCCGCCGCCCTCAAACATCATGGCCACGATTTTCTTGCCGATGTCGTGCAGGTCGCCGGCCACGGTGCCCATGACCACCGTGCCCTTGCGCTTCACCTGCCCGGACTGGAAATAGGGTTTCAGGTGCTGCATGGCTGCGTTCATGGCCTTGGCCGACATCAGCACGTCGGGAACGAAAACCAGGTTGTCGCGGAACTTCTCGCCGACATGCTGCATGGCCACGATCAGGGCCTGGTTGAGGATATCCGCTGGGGGAATCTTCTTATCCAGGGCCTGGCGGGTCAGCTCATCGCAGCCGTCCTGCCCTTTCAGTTCCGGGGGATAATTGGCTTCGCGGTTGACTTTTCCCCGCTCCACGCACACGGTAATCCGTTGCAAAAGGTCGTCCATCGGCAAACTCCTTGGGCTCTTATTTTATCCGAGAGATGAAAAAAAATCAATTTGAACCTGCCTTCTTTCTGGAGCTGAGGCGGCGCATGAGCAGAAAAATCGGATAGCCGGAAGCGAAAAAGATCAGGCCGATCAGCGCGGGCTGGGTGCTGGTCAGCAGGACGTTGAGCGAGATGGTGAAGAGAAAGAGGATCAGCAGCGCAGGCAGCAGCGGATAGAGCGGCATGCGGAAACGGCTCTCCCCTGCCTGCGGTCCGGGCTGGCGCCGACGCAGGAAAAAAATCGTCGAGGCCACCATGGCGATGTTGATGCTGTCCAGGAACATGATGTAGTTGACCAGTTTCTCGAAGGTGCCCAGCAGGAAGATCGAAACCAGCATCGCAGCGCCCAGGAAGAGCAGGGTGAACTCCTGCACCTGGGTACGCGGGTTGAGCTTCATGAAAACCGGCGGCAGGGCGCGGTCCGCTGCCATGGCATAGTAGTTGCGCGGGACCTGGAGCAGCGTGGCGTTGACAAAGCCCAGCGCCGACAGAAAAATGATCAGGGAGATGAACAGCTGGCCGGAGCGGCCAAAACAGGCGCGGGCGACTTCGGCCGCCACCAACTTGGCGCTGGCGATGCCCGAAATTCCCAGCACCCGCCAGTAGGCGAAATTGATCAGCAGGTAGAGGGAGATGATGATCAGCACACCGAAAAATATCGCCCGCGGCAGGTTCCTGCGCGCTTGCTTGACGTCGGCGCCGACATTGATCGTCAGTTGGTAACCGCCGTAGGTGTAAAACACCGAAACCAGGCCGAGCCAGAGAGCGGAAACCAGCGTGAAGAATGAGCGGGGTGCAAGAATGGTCGTCGCCTGCGCCGGAGTCGTTCCCCGGTAAAAAAAAGCGGCGAATCCGAGCAGCAGGATCATGCCGATCTTGATCAGGCTGAGCAGGTTCTGCACCCAGGCTCCAGTTTTGATGCCCAGGTAGTTGATCAGCAGCAAAAATATAACCAGAATAGTTGTAATTAACTGCTTACCGAGGTGCGTCTGCCAAGATTGAGGCAGGACTACGGGCGCGATGTATTCGGCGCCGATCATGGCCACCGCGGCTCCGCCGGCTGCCTGCACTGCCAGCACGTTGGCCCAGTTGAGCATGAAAGCGAGCGACGAGTGGTAATATTCTGCCACCGCCTTGTAGTAGGCACCCGGGTAAGGATAGCTGGAGCCGATTTCGGCAAAGGTCAGTGCGCCCACGAAACTGACGCACCCGCCGATGACCCAGGCCAGGAAAAATAGCGTGGGCGTGCCCGTTGCCGCAGCCACCATGGCCGGAGTGCGGAAGATGCCGATGCCGATGACCAGGCTGACCACGATCATCGTCGTGTCAAACGTCGTCAGTTTGGGCTTGATCGACATGGAGCTCCAGCGGAAGGAGGATTATAACCGCAAACTTCCGACTTGCCAATCGCTCGATTGAATCAAAAAGTTAGTGGAGCGTGTCGCTGTCGGCCAGGGCGCGAATGACAACGATGGTGATGTCGTCGTGCTGCTCGTTGGGATCGGAAAAAGCCAGGATCTCCTTTTTGATATCTTCAACCATCTGGCGGGCGGCAACCGGCTGCTGCCCCACTCTCTGAAAAAGGTCCGACAGCCTCTTTTCGCCGAATGGGTTCTGCTCCCTGTCCATCGCCTCGCTGACGCCGTCCGTATACAGCAGCAGCACGTCACCGGACTGCAACGGGAGTTTCAGCGCCCGGTAGTTGGCTTCGGCCATGACGCCCAGCGGGAAACGGACCTCCTCGCTCTGCAGAACCGACACGCGATTCTGCCGCAGCAGCAGCGGCCGGGTCTGGCCGGCATTCACGTATTGCCCGTTCCGGGATTCGCTTTCCAGGGCCAGGATGAAGAAGGAGACGAAACGCTTGCGGTCCTGGCGGGAGCAGATGGCCCGGTTCAGGCTCTTCATCACCCGGCCCACGTTCTCCTCGCTCTGCACTGCGGAAAAAAAAGCGCCGCTGGTGTAGACGGCGGTCCAAGCCGCGTCCATGCCCTTGCCGGCCACGTCGGCCATGGCCACCGCGAACTTGCGCTGCCGGTCGCCCAGCCAGACATAGTCAAAATGGTCGCCGCCCACGCTCTGGGCCGGGATGCAGATGCCGGAGATGTCATAACCGCTGAGCTGCGGGTCGTGGGTCGGCATCAGGGAGAGTTGCATGTGCCGGGCCGCTTCCAGCTCGATCTGCAGCCGGCTCTTCTCCTCGCGTTCGCTGGCCACGACCCAGACCAGCAGGTTGATGCCGGCCAGTACCAGGGCGATAACCAGCAGCACGGTGAACAGGCCGCCGGAATGGGATTGCAGCAGCAGCAGGCCCAGCCCGATGCCGATGAGCAGCAGCGCCTGGTTTACCAGTTTCCTCCGATCCTTGGGTATGCTCTGGAAAATCTCCCGGCTCCAGGAGAGCGAAAAAATCGCCGCATCCCGCAACGAGACATTCTGCTGTCCCTCCTCGAAACGCCGCCTGGACCGTTCGCGAATCTTCTGCAAATTGGGGCGCAGGCGGTAGAAGATCAGGCCCAGGACCAAGAGCGGAAGAAGCTGAAACAGCACGATTTCCCATTTGCCCCGGCTAATGGCCTGAACCAGTTCGTGGATCAGCCCGAGGCCGAAATTGATCAAAAAGATGATAATCAGGATGCGTAATAAACCGGATCGCTGTCTGCTTTTGCTCATGGCTGATTCATCATAGGCAGGGACTCGCAAATTGTCAAATCCTCACGGCGAGTCAGTCCGGCCAGATCCTACAGGCGCATCTCCTCGGAATCAAGCAGGACGGTGCCGCTCCGCCGTTCGATCAGCAGCAGGCGCGAGCGGCCAGCCTTGACCATCACCTGCAGGATCCGGTTGCCGATTTGGATGCGGCGCACCTGGTCTGCCGCCGTCTCGTTCACCACCACGGCCAGGGCCACGCGTTCGCTCTTGAGAACAGCCAGCGGCAGCGGCACATCGCTGGGCTGGACTTCCACCCCGGCGGCAGCCAGCGCTGCGCCGTAGAGTGCACGCAGCGGCTCGTCTTCCCGGGCCAACTCCAGGGGCAAAGGCTCGTGCCAGATATTTCCTTTCAGCTCGCCCATTTGCGGGGCGCAGCTGCGCAGAAGGAATTCCTGCTGGCCGCGGTCAAAGGTCGCCCAGCCGCCTGCCCAGGGAGTCGGTTCGCGCTGGGCCAGGTACCGGCCCGCATCCGCAATGGCCAGCTCGGTCAGCGCCTCGCCCCTGCGGCCGTACGAATCCCCGCTGAGAGCGCCGGTGACCAGGAATTTCATCCCCGCCCGGCATGCCTGAACAATGGCTGCAGCCGCCTCCTGGCCAAGCATCTCGGGCACAGGCGCGATGAGCAACTTGACGCCTTTGAGCCGTTCCGCATTCAGGCGCAGGTCGGAAAGGCCGATCGGCACCAGGCCGAAATGATCGGCCAGCACGCGCAGGGAACGCTTGAGCGCGTCCAGGCCCAGGGGCCGGCCCGAAAAGAGGCGCATCTGGGGCAGCAGGAGCGCGACATCGGCAGGCAGGAAATCATCCAGGTAGGGCGCGGCCTGCTCAAAAAAGCGGGCATACCTGCGCAGCGGCTCCAGTTCCGGTTTGGCCGTGCCGTCCGGCCGGAAAATACCGATCACCGCCTCGTTGTCGAGCGGCTGAAAGGGGTTGATGTTCCAGGCCCACTGCACGGCTCCGGCTCCCCTGCCGGCAAAGGCATAGGCCAGTTTGCGCTCCAGCAGCGCAGCCGCAGCCGCAGGCGTGCGCCAGGGATTGCCGTCGCTGTCTTCCAGGCGCATCAGTCCGGTCTCCTGGATCAGGTTGGGTTTTTCCGGCACCTTGGTGACCACGGCGTCCCAGAGCAGATCGTCGTTGTTCCACCAGGTGTGCACCGACGTGTAGTCCACGGCGGGAAAATAGATCTGCTGGGCCGGGCTCTTGGCTGTTCCCGCCTCGTCCTGTCCCAGCGTGACCAGGGGATCGCCGCCGCTGGCCCTGAGCGTGTCGCGCATCAGCGCTGCCCAGTCTCTGACTGTCTCCTGGGAAAAAAGCGTGAAATCGAAACTCTTGCGCGGTTTTCGGCCCTGGCGGGCAGCCGCATACGACAGGTCATCCTTGCCGGGCAAAGAGAGAAGATCCGTTGCCGGGTCGCGCCAGAGGTCGCCAAGCAGGTCGAGATCGTTGCCGTGGCGTTTAATCAACCACTCCTGCCAGGCTCGCTTTTCCCAGATATCGAGCACCGGCCGGTTCTGCCAGAGCGCGTCCGCAGGCGCGTAAGAGGGTTCGTTGATCAGATCGTAATGAATCCAGTTCACGCCGCGGTAGCGCTGGGCAACAGCCGTCAGCAGAGTTTTCTGCCCCTCCAGTGCGATCGGATCCAGGTAGGGATTCGTTCCGCCAAACGAAGGAGGCAGGAAGGCGAAGAAAGTGAAGCACACCTCTATTCCGTGTCTGGCCGCACACAGCACAAAGGCATCCAGAGCGCGCAGCGCATTCTCATCCAGTGCGCCCGCATCGAGCATCAGCCGCGACCAGCCGGTCCAGAGCCCGGTGCGCACAAAGCGAATGCCCAGCCGCGCCATCAGGCGGAAATCTCGGTCCCAGGTATGGGGATTCGGTTCGAAAAGGAACTTGCGGTGCACGTCCGAACCCATGTAGGTGGTGCCCACCACCGGCAAGGGCTTGCCGTCACGACGCAGCCAGTCCCGGGAAACGGAGAGCTTGGGAGCGGCTGTCAGCAGGCGGCGATCCTCCACCCAGAAGCCGGAGACAAAAGAACGCGGATGCCAGGCCACACCGGAGATGAATATCTCGACATGATAGAGCCCGGGTTTGAGAGAGCCGAGACGCTCGAGGGTGATATCGGCCAGGCGGATATCCTGCGGCCCCTGAAGCGGCAGGCGCAGGCTGACGATTTTCCTGCCGCTGTCGGCGCTCACCGTTAACCGGGCTTCCGCAGTCGGCCGCTCCTGGAGGCCGGGTTTCGGCCTGCGGACAATGACCCGGAAAGCGGGAAGCTCGCCGGGCCGGATGGAAGCGGCGAAAGGCCTGGCATTGATCTCGCTGGCCCCTTCAAGAGCGCGTGCCACAGCCACGCGGACCATCTCGCTGCTCAGAGGCGCATTGCTGGGAGCGAACACCCAGCGGCCTCCTGCGCCGAAGCCCCGCAGCCGGTCGATCTCGAGCAGCGTGCAGGCTCTGGGAATACCCTCACTGTCCACCAGCTGAACCAGGGGCCGGAGCACGGCTTCCCTGGGGCCGGCTGCGCCGTCCTCCCTTTCAAAATCCCGGCTCGTGGCGAAGCGGACCGTCAGAGCAAACACCCGCGTGGGTAGAGGCATACTCGGAAAAGCAATGTCAGAGTCGGCAACGACTCTCGCCTGCAGGCTGCCGGCAAAGAGACCGGAAGGAGAGACATCGAGCTCGTCAACGGGTCCGATGAGCAGCTCGTGAGCGTAGGTCGGCTGGCGCGTGCCGGCAACCCAGCGCTGGTTCATCCCGTCCCAGAGCACCGGCTGAAGGAAGGGAGCCCCGCCCAGGACAAGCAGATTGCCGCCCCTTTCCAGAAAAGTTTTAATTTCCGGCCAGGCCTGCGCCGGGAAGGAACTGCCGTAAGGGAGCAGCAACAGGTCATAGCGGCTGGCTGTCAGCACCCGGCTGAGTTCGCCGGAAGCTGCGATGGTGTCAACGGAATACCCGGCCAGAGCGGAAGAGAGCGCGGCCGCATCCGGAGCCGGCGCATCTGCTGCCGGGAACCCTGCGGCCTGGAACAGGGCGATGCGCGGCTTGGGCAGGGCGCCGGGCGCCTGGGGCCAGAGTACCTTCTGGAAGACTAAAAAAAACAGCAGCGCGACAACAGGGTGCAAACGATTCGTTCGACGCATCCTCACTCCTTATGAATAAGTACCGACCTCCTTGACCGCAGCGGCAAAGGCGACGATGTTCTCCCAGGGAACCTCCGATTCGATGAAGTGAGTGGGAGCCAGGAAAAGCCCGCCGCCTGCGCCGACGGTCTGCACCCGTTCCTGCACCTGGCGGCGCACCTCTTCGGGAGTTCCGAAGGGGAAGGTCGACTGGGTGCCGATCGTGCCCCAGAAGGAGAGCGAGGAACCGAAACGCTTTTTCAGCTCCAGCACGTCCATGCACTCGGGCTGGACCGGGTTGAGGATCTCCACGCCGATTTCGATCAGGTCGGGAATGAGCGCCGTCACATCGCCGTCGGAATGGTAGAAGATCAGCATCTCCGGGTTGACTCGCCGGGCACTGGCGATCACCTCGGCCAAGCGCGGTTTGAGCCAGCGGCGCCAGAGGTCGGCGGCGAGCAGCAGGCCGCGCTGGGTGCCCACGTCGTCGCCCAGGCTGAGCACGTCCATGCCCAGCCCGGCGAAGCGTTGCGCCTGCAATATGCGTTTCTCGGTGATGCGGTCGAGCAGGACCGAGGCGAACTCCGAGTTTTCCAGAAAATCGAGCAGCAGCCGTTCCATGCTGCGCATGTACCAGGCGACCTCGAAGATGGTGCACTCCTCCATGGCCACAGCGCAGAGCCCCTGCTGGTGAATCCGGGTGACTTCGTCGGGCAGCAGGGCGTATCGGTAAGCGGCCTCGATGTCGGGCAGCGGGTAGTCCAGCGCGTCCTGGCGGCTCTCCAGTTCCAGCATGGGATAGAGGAAACCCTCCAGGTGGGAGAAACGCTCATCGGCATAGGTGGTGGGCTGGTGGCCCACCCCCCATTCGTCGATCGAGGCTCCGGCTGGCAGATCGCGAAAATACCGGGAAAAATCGGCAGGGCGGCTGGTGGCTCCGATCCGCAACATGCGCGTGTCCGCGCCGAAGTAATTGAGAGGATCCTGGCAGCCGGTCCGTTTTTTAAACTCGGCCAGCTGATAGGGGGAAAAGCCGAAAGAAAAATCGAACGGCACGCGGTCTGGCTTCTGGCGCCTCATGGCCCGGTACACCCGTTCACGACTGGTCATTGCTTGACGCGCTTTCACTGTGTTCCTCCGCTTCCAACCGGACTGGTTCTGGCTCCTGCTCACGCCTGCAGCCGCTCATGCCGCCGCCTGAATTCGGGGCTCAGGTTGCGCCAGAGGTTGTTGAAACGCTCCTGCAGCTCCGCGTACAGCGACGCCCGGCGGCTATCCGGTTCCACCGGCCTCTCCCCTGTCCGGACTCTGGAAGCGGTCACATCCGCGAGGGAAACCTTCTCACCCCGGCGAAGGTGCTCGTTCCAGATGGCCTGCAGCGCAGCGCCATAGGCGCCGGCCTCCTCTTCCTCCAGGGTGACCACCGGCGTCTGGAATATGTCGGCCACGATCTGCAGCCAGAGCCGGTTCTTGGCCCCCCCGCCGGTGGCGCGGATCTGGGTGGGCTGCAATCCCAGCGAGCGCAGCCGCGCCCAGCCGTAACCCAGATTGAACACCGTGCCTTCCAGTACGGCACGGGCCAGGTAAGGCACGCTGAAGGTGCGCCGGTCCAGCCCGAAAAGGACGCCGCTGGCAAAGGGCAGCACCGGCACCCGCTCGCCGTCGATGAAGGGCAAAAACAGCAGGCCGCCCGCGCCGGCTTCGGCCTGGCCGGCCAGCCGCTCCAACTCCTCGTTGCCGATATGCAGCAACCCCTTGAGCATCTCGGTGGTGTTGGTCACGTTCATGGTGCACAGCAGGGGCAACCAGCCACCGCTGCTGTCGCAGAAGGCGGCGATCTCGCCCAGGGGATCAACGAAGGGTTCGGCAAAATAGGAATAGAGGGTGCCCGAGGTGCCCAGGCTGAGAGTCATAATCCCCGGCCGCACGTTGCCGGTGCCGATGGCGGCCATCATGTTGTCGCCACCGCCGCTGGCCACCCACACCTCGCCCCAGCCGAAACAGCCGGCCATCTCTTTCTCGACCGCGCCCACCGCTTCGGCCGGATGGCGGAGTTCGGGTAGCTTCGCTGCGAGATCCGGGTCGATCAGATTCAGCATCTCCTGCGACCAGGTCCGCGAGCGGATGTCCATCAGCCCCGTGCCCGAGGCATCGCCGTACTCCATGTGGCTGCGGCCGGTCAGCACGAAATTGAGGTAATTGTGCGGCAGCAGCACCGTGTGCAGTCTGCGGAAATTCTCCGGCTCGCGGTTCTTCAGCCAGAGGATTTTCGAAGCGGTGAATCCGACTGCCAGGTTGATCCCCAGCTTCTCGATCGTTTTCTCGGTTCCGCCCAGCCGCTCCACCAGCCAGGCGGTTTCGGCTATGGTCGAGGTGTCGTTCCAGAGCTTGGCCGGCCGGAGCGGCTGGCTTTTGCGGTCGAGAGGCACGAAACCGTGCTGCTGCCCGGAAATGCCCAGGCAGCGGACCGCACTGCCTTTGATCCGGCTCGTGCGCAAGGCCTTCGCCAGGGCGCTTTCCATAGCCTGCGCCCAGACCTGCGGTTGCTGTTCGCTGGCTCCGGCCGCAAGCCCCTCCACCATGCGGTGCGGGGCGTAACCCCGGCCTTTGACCCGGCCCAGCCAGTCCACGACCACGACCTTCACACCCTGGGTTCCGGAATCGATGCCGATGGCGTAATCCATCGTCCCTCCTCTTATTGGCGCCGGCTCAGGACATCGTGCTCGTAGCGGCGGATCTCGGTCGGCCACTGACCGGAAAGCGGTATATTCTGCTCCTGGCAGTGGAAATCCCAGACCGCTCCGGCCGGCAACAGCTTGAGCTCCTCGAGCAGCGCCAGTTTGGCCAGGGAATCGTTGCCTGCCTCCAGCTCCTGCAGCTTTTCCTGCGGCTGGAGCAGCGCTCGCAAAAAGGCCTGGAGCACGGCCCGCGCTCCCAGCACCCAGGCACCGATGCGGTTGAGCGAGGCGTCAAAGTAGTCGAGGGCGGCGTGCACCCGTTCCAGGGCGTCGGCGCGGACGATCTCCTCGGTCAGGGCCAGAATCTCGTCGCTGAGGATGACCACGTGGTCGCTGTCCCAGCGCACACCGCGGCTGAAATGGATCAGCAGTTCCGGGAAAAATGGCAGCAGGGCGGAGATCTTGTCGGCCACCGATTCGCTGGGATGGTAGTGTCCCAGGTCCAGGCAGGGTATCAAGCCCCGGCTCAGCGCGTAGCCCAGGTAAAATTCGTGCGAGCCGACCACGAACGACTCCGAACCGATACCGAAGAGCTTGCCTTCCAGTGCGTCCTTCATCTGCCCGGCAGCGAAGCGTTCTGCGTATATCTCGTCCAGCGATTCGTTGAGCAGCCGCCGGTGCAACCAGCGGCTGGCAGGCGCCTCCTTGCTGCCGTCGGGAATCCAGAGGTTGTGCAGGCAGGGATCGCCCAGCGCCTCGCCCAGGAAAGCGCTGATGCGGCGGCAGCGCCGCACGTGCTCGATCCAGAAACGGCGGATCCCGCCATCCCGGCTGCTCAGGGTGAATCCCGCTTGCGCCCGGGGATGGGAAAAACAGGTGGCATTGAAATCGATGCACACACCCTGCGCGCGGGCCCAATCCAGCCAGCCGCGGAAGTGCTCCGACTCGATGGCATCGCGATCCACCTTTTTCCCCTTGAACTCGCCGTACATGGCGTGCAGGTTAACGCGGTGACGGCCGGGAATCAGCGCCAAGGCCTGTTGCATATCCCGGCGCAGCTCGTCGGGATTGCGGGCTTTGCCCGGGTAGTTGCCGGTTACCTGGATGCCGCCCGACAGCCCGGCCGCCCCGGCCTCGAATCCCGCGACATCGTCTCCCTGCCAGCAGTGCAGGGAAAGGGAGACCCGTTGCAGTTTTTGCAGGGCTACGTCGCAGTCCACGCCCAGACGGGCATACTGCTGCCGCGCCAGCTCGTAAGCCTCAGCCACACGTGGTTTATCCATGTTCCCCTCCGTTCTATATCCGTTCGCTGATTTCCCGGAAACGGGCGTAGGCCCTCTCCCATTCCGCTCCGCTGGGTAAACGGAGCGGCTCGTAAGGTACCGGGGCAAACGATTGACGGACCACCTCCCGGATGCGGCCCACCGACGACAGATAGCCCAAGACCATGGCCTGGACCAGGATGTTACCGGCAGCGGTGGCTTCCCTGGGCCCGGCCCGAACCGGTAAGCCGGTGGCGTCTGCTGTCAGCTGGCAGAGGATGCGGTTGCGCGAACCGCCGCCGATGATATGGATGCGCCGCAACGGGTGGCCGCAGATCGCGGACAGCTCATCCAGCACCCGGCGGTAAGTGAAAGCCAGGCTTTCCAGAACGCAGCGCACGATTTCGGCGGGTTCGCAAGGGATCCCCTGCCGCGTCAGGCGGCAATACTCCTGGATGGCGGCGACCATGTCCTCGGGATTGAGAAAAACGAGATGGTTGGGATTGACGAAGTAGCGGAACGGGGGAGCCGTCTCGGCCAGAGTCAGCAGGTCGTCGTAGCTGTAGCCGAATTCCCGCTGCCACGATTTGCAGCATCCTTGGAGCAGCCAGAGCCCGGTGATGTTTTTCAGGAAACGGAAGGTCTGCCCCACTCCGCCCTCGTTGGTGAAATTTCGTGCCAGAGAGGCCTCGGTGATGATCGGCCGACTGACCTCGATGCCCATCAGCGACCACGTCCCCGAGCTGATGTAGACCCAGTCGTCCCCTTCGGCCGGCACCGCGGCCACGGCCGAGGCGGTGTCGTGGCTGGCGACCGCCACCAACGGCAAACGCTCGCACCCGGTCTGGCGGCAGACATCGGAGCGCAACCGCCCCAGCAGTGTACCGGGCTGGACAATCTCCTGCATCAGGCTTCTGTTCACGCCCAGGGCGCGGAGCAGTTCGTTTTCCCACTCCCCTTTCAGCGGATTGAACAGCTGCGAGGTGGTGGCGAACGTGAACTCGCTCCTCTTTTCCCCGCAGAAGAGGAAGTTGAGCAGGTCGGGCATGAACAGCAGGTGGGCGGCTTTTTTCAGGGTTTCGGCTTCGTTCAGCGCCATGGAAAAAAGCTGGAACAGCGTGTTCAGCGGCATGAACTGGATGCCGGTCAGCTCGTAGACGCGTTCGCGCGGGACCCGCTGGAAAAACGTTTCCATCATGCCCTCGGTGCGGCGGTCGCGGTAGCTGTAGGGCAATTCCAGCAGCTGGCCCTCGGCGTCGAGCAGCCCGAAGTCGACGCCCCAGGTGTCGATGCCGACGCTCTCGAGAGGCGGCAGGATATCGGCGGCAGTTGCCAGTTCCAGGCCTTTCTTCAATTCGTCGAAGAGTTTCAGAATGTTCCAGTGCAGGTGTCCGGCAATGGTGATCGTTTCGTTGGCGAAACGGTGCAGCTCCTCGACCCGCAGTCGCCCGTTTTCCAGCGTGCCGAGCATGGCCCGGCCGCTTTCCGCGCCCAGATCAAAAGCCAGAAACCGATGCATGTCCATTCGCCTGTACCTTTAATTTATAACTAACATGGTTATAGATAAAACCACTATTCCTGCATCTCCCAGACCGCCAGACCGCGCGGGCTTAAAAAGACGGGTATGATGTGCACGTCACGCTGGGACTTCTCGATGGCGCGCACCATTTCGCGCTTGCGGGCCGTGTGGCTGTCGGCCAGCAAGGTCAGCGATCCGCCGTTGCCGCCCGCGCCGTTGACTTTCCAGCCCGCGGCGTTGAACTCCTTGGCGATGCCGATAATGTCGTCGGCCTTGGCGCAGATCAGCTCCGGATGCAGTTCCCTCTGCACCTCGGTATTTTCGGTCATGACCCGGCCGAAGGCGGCCAGGTCGCCCCGAATCAGAGATTCTCCGCCCCGGCCCGCCAAATGCCGAAGCTTGACCAGCAGGGGGTTCTCCGGTCCCAGATTCTCCAGATTCTCGATTACCTTCTGGTGCAGCTCGGAGGAGTGATGGCCCTGCCCCAGGAACACGAGCACCAGCCGGTTTTCCAGTTCCAGGCGCACGGGATCGGCCAGGTTCAGCGGCGTCACGTGGGCGCGCGGGTACTGATACATATCGATGCAATTGACGCCACCCAGCGCCGAGCAGAGCTGGTCCTGAATGCCGCTCTGCAGTTTGAGCAATTCCGTTTCCAGTCGGTGCGCCTGATAGGCCACATCGTAGGCCGACCAGCCGGCGCCGCTCAACCGTCCGAGAGCGCCCAGCAGGGAAACCGATACGGCCGCCGATGTGCCGGTGGCGGCTCCGGCCGGCACGCCCGAATAGACGTTGACTTCCAGAAAATATTCCGCGGGAATTTTCAGCATGCTGAAGGCAGCCTCGAGCATCGGGTTGCGCGACTCATCCATGCGACCGGGGGTAAAGGCAAAGCTGCTGCCGTAGTTCTCCTGGTGGATGAGCACCCGTTCGCGTCTGCCGGGCTTGTTGGGAAAGACCCGTACCTGCACCTCCACCCAGGGGTAGACGGCCATGTTGATCACCTTGCCGCGCTCGGCAAACCAGGTGTCGGTCCAGCCGCCGATGTCGTTGATGCGCACGGGCGCACGGGCGTTGATCACTTTCACCGCGTTCATGGCCTACCTCGCGGGCTGCGGCAGGAGTTTCAACGTCTTGATTTCAAAGGGATTCATCTCCAGGGCAATCTGGCCCTCCTGCCAGGCCCGCTGGGCCAGGGGCTTTTCCAGCAGGTCGCACTCCCAGACTTCCACCGGCCAGGGCACGGTCAGGCGGACCTGGGTGCGGCGGCCGAACGCTTCGTAGAGCCGCAGCACCAGGCCGCGGTTGTAGTAGCCCGACTCCTTCTTGATCGAGGCTGAGAACCACATTCTCCGGCAAGACCGAGATGAACGAGTGCGCCGCTGGCAGTGCGCCGGAGTGAACCAGGGCCGGCCAGGGGATCAGCGGATTGTTCAGCTCGTAGCCGCGGCGCAGTGTGCCCGCCGCCTGCCAGTCACCGGCATGGGGATAGAGCGAATAGAGCAGGCTCTGCTCACCGCGGTCGGCTTCGGGATCGGGCTGGGTGGCGCCGTGCACCAGCGACAGGCGCAACACGCTACCCTGGGCGTCGTAACCGTACTTGCAGTCATTGAGCAGGCTGAGCCCGTAACCGCCTCCGGGTTCCGACAGGTCGGCCCAGCGCAGGGCCACCACCTCGCGGCCGTTGGCCGGCCGGCCGATGGCGCCGAAGGGAATCTCAAAAACGGCAGCCGGGTTCTGCAGGGCCGCGGGAAAAGCGCACTTGATCATCAGGTTGCGCTCCTGCCAGTCCATCCAGAGCCGCACATCAACGCGCGGGAGGCGCCGGCCGAGAATGATCTCCTGGCGGAACAGCGAATGGCGGAACGTCTGCTCCACGCGCAGCACCGCCCGCACCGGCCCCGCTTCCACCAGTTTGAGGCGGGCGCCCGTAACGCCGATCTGTTCCGCCTCCCCCTTCAGCCCCAGTTCCCAGGCCGACATGCTTTCCGGCTCGTCAACGATCGCCTGCAGCACATTGCCCGGCCCGCGCAACACCTCGCGCTGGTTGCGCTTGTCCCAGAGTGAGGCCAACCACCCCGTGTGCGGATCGAGGCGAATGCGGAAATACTCGTTTTCCAGGAGGGTCCCGGGAGACCCGCAGATCGCTGGGCGCCCTGTCCGGCCTGCTGGCGGGCAGAACGCGGTAGAGGGAATATCCGCAGGCCGGAACATCCTCGGCCAGGAAAACGAAACGGAACAGGGTGCTCGCCTGCCGGCGCTGCCTCTCCATGACCTGCGCCGGCACGGGTCTTCCCTGCTGATCGAGTACGCGCACGGCCGCCGCCTCCCCCGGTAACGCCATTTCGGCTGACACCGTGTCCGACCGCGTCCAGGCCAACGGGTTGAAGACCACCAGGGGCAGGCCGTTGCCCCGGGTATCAATAGCGTTGGCTATGGCGGCCAGGGAAAAATCGCGGGCGCGTTCGCCACGGTTGAAGGCCTCGCGGTAGGAGGACCCGGACTCGCCGTAGACCGGGCCGATGCTCGAGCCGTCGAGAATGTCATGGAACTGGTTGCGCAGCACGATTTTCCAGGCCTCGTCCAGGTCGCGCTCCGGGTAATAATCGCGCCAGCCTCCGAAAACGGCCAGGGCAGAGAACTTCTCCGCTGTCAACAGCAGGTTTTCGGCCTGGCGATTGTTCTTCTTGGTCTGCGTCTGGGTGGTGTAGCAAGCCGGGAAAGCGAAATTGAGTTCGCCGGATACGACGGGGTAGCGTTCTCCCTCCTTTTCCACACAATGGAAAAAGCTCTCCGGCGTGGCAAACTCCAGCCGCGGCTGTTCAGGGTCGTTACGGAAACGGGCGATGGCCTCCAGGTCGGAGTCACGGGGGCCACCACCGTGGTCGCCCGCGCCGTAGAGAAGCAGGAAATCTTTCTGGAACGTATCCTTGCCCGCCTCGCGCAGCAACTCTTTCACACCTTCGCGCAGGCTGACCAGGTACCAGCCCGGTGGCACATAGGCCAGCACACGCGAGCCGTCCAGCCCCTGCCACCAGAAGAACGGCTTGTTCGGCGGGGCGCAGCGCTCGAACACATAATACTTTATACCGGCCTGGCGCAGGAGCTGGGGCAGCTGCGCGTTGTGCCCGAAGGAGTCGGGATTCCAGCCGACCGTGACATCGACGCCGAACTTCTGGCGGAAATAATTCTTGCCGTAAAGCAGCTGGCGGGCCAGCGCCTCGCCGTCGGGCATGTTCAGGTCGGGTTCGGCCCACATGCCGCCCACCGGGACCCAGGTCCCCTCCCTCACTTTCTGCCTGATCTGGCCGAACAGCTCGGGATAGCTCTTTTCTATAGCTTCATAAACCGCCGCCTGGCTCTGGGCAAAGGTCAGGCCGGGCATTTTGTTCATCTGCGTCAGGGTGCCGGAAAAGGTCTGGACGGCGATGTCGTGGACCGTCTCCTCCCACAGCCAGAGCCAGCTCAGGTCGATATGAGCATGACCGATCAGCCAGGCGGTGTAGTCGCGCGGCTTGGACTCTTGCGCCGCTCGCAGAGGCAGGAGCAGGGCCAGCAGCAAAACGAACAAAGGAGCCCGTTTTTTATCAGCCATCAGATTTTCCTCCGGTAACGGATTTGGTCGATGGTCACGGCGATGACGATGATCAGGCCGATGATGATCTCCTGGATGTAGTTGGGCCAGCCGACCATCGTGCAGCCGTTGCGCAGGAAAGCCATGATCAGCACGCCGATCATTGTCCCCAGGACGCTCCCCTCGCCGCCGTTGAGGCTGCCGCCGCCGATGACCACCGCAGCGATCACATCCAACTCGATGCCCGAAGCCACGGTCGGGTCGCCCACGGTCAGTCGGGAAAACTGCATCACGCCGGCCAGGCCGGTCAACAGCCCGGCCAGCGAATAAATCATGATCTTGACCCGGTTGACGCGGATGCCGCAGAGCCGGGCCGTGGTCTCGTTCGAACCCAAAGCGAAGATGTGCCGGCCGAACACCGTGTATTTCAAAACCAGGGCGATCCACACGGCCAACAGGATGGTCAGCCAGAGGCCGGGCGACAGCAGCAGCCAGGGCGGGCTGGGGTACTTGCTCATGATATCGTTGATCCAGGTCAGAGGCGCGTCGATCTTCTGGTTGCCGGCCACCCACTTGGCTGTTCCCCGGGCGATTCCCATCATGCCCAGGGTAACGATGAAAGGCACCAGGCGCAGTCGGGTGATCAGCAGACCGTTGCTCAGACCGATGGCGCCGCCCACGGCCACGCCCAGGATCACGGCCAGCAGCGGCGTCACGCCGGCCTTGACCGCGAAGGCGATGACCACGCTGGCCAGAGCCAGCGAGGAACCGACCGACAAGTCGATGCCGCCGCTGATGATGATCAGCGTCATGCCCAGCGCGCCCAGGGCGACGATCACCGACTGGGTGGCCACGCTCTTGAAATTGGCGAAGCGCAGAAAACGCTCCTGCACCTCGGGAATCAGCGAGAAGATGGCCAGGATCAGCAGCAGGCCCAAAAAGGGCCCCAGAAAATTGAGCATCCGGGCAAGCTTGCCTTTTCTCATGATAGTTCCTCAAACAAAGACATGGTTCAATTCACGCGTCCACCATCAAGGCGCTGGCCTTGCCCACGCTGGCGGCCAGCATCAGCGCATGCTCGTCCCATTCGCGGGCCCAGCGCAGCTCCACCAGCCGGCCGCGGTGCATCACGGCGATGCGGTGGCAGACGCCGAGGAGCTCGGGGATGTAGGAACTGACGAACAGCACCGCCTTGCCACGCTGGGCCAGTTCGCCGACGATGCGGTAGATCTGGGCCTTGCTCTTGACGTCGATGCCGCGCGTGGGCTCATCGAGCAGCAGCACATCCGCATCGCTGTGTAGCAGCCGGGCCAGGGCCACTTTCTGCTGGTTGCCTCCAGAGAGATTTTCGGCCTTCTGGTCGGGACCGGCGGCCACGATGTCCAGGCGGGCCATCCAGTCGCGCGCCTGCTGTCGCTGTTGCCCGGCGCGGATCCAGCCCAAGCGGGAGCAGGTGCCGAAATCGCTGAGGGTGATGTTGTCGGCGATGCTGCGCGACAGGGCGAGCCCTTCTTCCTTACGGTTTTCGCTTAGGTAGCCGACGCCGCTGGCCAGCATGCGCGGGGGTGAGACCTTGCGCAATGAAACCTGCTGCATCCGTACCCGGCCGGAGCGGATGGGTTCCAGCCCGTAGAGGGCCTTGAGGAGTTCGCTGCGCCCGGCGCCGATCAGGCCGGTCACGCCCAGGATCTCGCCGCGACGCAGCGCCAGGCTCACGCCCCGGGGCAATCGCCTGCCGCTTAATTTCACGGCCTCCAGGATGGTGTCGCCGCTTTTCCAGGGGACGCGGGGAAACATCTCGGTCAGCTTCTGGCCCAGCATCAACGTGACCAGCTCCTCCACCGAAGCGGCGGCGGTCGGGCCGCTGCCCACCCGGAACCCGTCGCGCAGCACGGTGTAGCGGTCGGCCACCCGCTTGACCTCCTCGAGAAAGTGGCTGATGTAAATAACGCTGATGCCTTCGCCCCTCAGGTCACGGATCACCGCGAACAGCGTTTCCATGTCGTCGCTGGAGAGGCTGCTGGTTGGTTCATCCATGATGATAATTTTGGCCTGGAGGATCAGGGCGCGGGCAATCTCCAGAATCTGCTGGGCGCTGACGCTCAACCGCCGCACCGGCACGTCGAGCGGAATCTCTGCATGGTTCAGACGCTTCAGGATGCGGGACACCTTTGCCCGCATCGCGCCCCTTTTCAAAAAACCCAGCCGGCTCTCTTCAATGCCCAGCATGATGTTGTCCAGGGCATTGAGATGGGGCGCCAGGTTGAGTTCCTGGTAGATCATGGCGATACCCTGCTGGCGTGCCGCGTTGGGACTCTCCGGGCAGTAGGGCTGACCCTCGAAGGCCATCGTTCCGCCATCGGGGTTCAGGGCGCCGCTTAGCATCTTCATCAGCGTGCTCTTGCCGGCGCCGTTCTCGCCGATCAGGGCGTGAATTTCGCCCCGCTGCAACTGGAAATCGACCTGCTGCAGGGCCACGGTGGAGCCGAAGGCCTTGCTGATTTTCTCCATCCGCAGAAGTGGGGCGCCGCTGTCCGGCATGGCAGTGAACGTTTAATCCTTCAGATAGGCGGAAAGGTTGGGCAGCAGCAGGTTCTTTATTTCCGGTTGATCCATGTTTTCCGGTGTGGCCAGGCTGACGCCGGTATCGATGCGCTTGTCAATGGCGGCCCCGCGGATGTATTCGACCATTTTCTTCACGCCCAGGTAGCCCATGCTGAAGGGATTCTGCAACACCAGGCCGAACAGCTGTCGGGCCTGCAACGCTTCCACCAGTTTCAGGCTGCTGTCGAAACCGACGAACTTGATGTGGCCGGCCACCCCCGCCTCCTGCAGGGCGCGCAGCGAGCCGAAGGTGGTCGATTCGTTGGGACAGAAAATGCCCTCGACATCGGGAAAACGGCTGAGCAGGTTTTCCAGCAGGCGGTAAGAGGTTTCCGTGGTGGGGCCGCCGTACTGGTCCTGGGAGAGGAACTGCCAGGCGGGAAAATCCTGGCGCGCCGTGTCCAAAAAGCCCTGCTCCCGCTGCTGGGTGGAGGCCGAGCCCACCTGGTAGCGCATGAGAATGACCTTGCCCTTGCCGCCCAGAATCGCTCCCAGACGTCGGGCGCCGATCACACCGCCCCGGTAGTTGTCGGTGGCGATGAAGCTGACGTAATCCTCGCCCTGGAGGCCGGAATCGATGACGACCACCGGGATGCCCGCCCGCTTGGCTTCGCGCACGGGCGCCATCAGCGCCCGGTCGTCGAGCGGCGCCAGCACGATACCGTCCACCCCCCGCGAAACGAAGTCCTCGACCACCATCACCTGCTGTTCACGGTCGTCCTCTCTTTGCGGGCCCTTCCACAGCACATCCACACCGAGTTCCCGGGCCGCTTTTTCGGCGCCGGCATGAATCGACTTCCAGAATTCGTGGGTCGTGCCCTTGGGGATGACGGCAATCTGCAGCTTGTTGCTGCCGGCCGTGCGACGACCGCAGGCAGCGAGTGCAGACATGGCCGCGATCACGAGAACGGCCAGTGATTTCCGAGCCAGCATGTTCATGCGCAGCCTCTCGCTCGCATCATAGCCGAATTGTCCACCCCTGTCAAACCGCCCGAGGGGCTCTGCTCAGCCGATTTTCCCCAGCTCGAGCAGAGCCATCAAGCGCGTCACCAGTTCAGTGAACAACTGGGTCTGCACCTCCTTTTCGCGGTTGTTAAGAGTAACGGAAACGCTGAAAAAAGGAGCGTTGGCCTGCTTCTGCAGCAGGTGGGTGTAGTTCAGTACACCCGGTTCCGAACCGCCCTTGTAACCGACATAGTGCCACTGCGTCTTGCTCGCCAGGCCGGGGTTGATAGACAGGGCCGGCATCTGGCGCAATTCATAAATGACCTGGCAGAGCTCGCGCGTGGTCAACAGCCACTCGAGCCGGTCGATGAACCGCGGCTGGCTGGAAGCGATGATGCTCTTGCGGTCATAACCGGCCAGGCCGCTCAGGATGGCGCGTTTACCAGCCAGATCGGCGCGAAGGTACTCTTCCCTTTTCTCGTTTCCCAGACCCCACTTGAGGATGAACACCTCCAGCGTGGAAAGAAAAGGCCGCAGCCGCGCCGGCGCTTCGGCTTCCACATTCTCCCGGCCCAAATAGAAGAGCAGATGGTCGGTAGCCGTGTTGTCGCTGATGGAGATCATCAGGTTGGCCAGGGTGGACAGGGTCAGCGGCGACCCAGCCGGCCAATCCTGGATCATGCCCGAGGGCAGCGACAGGCGGTGCTCGTCGAGCCTGATCACGTCCGACCAACGGGCCCGGCCAGCCTGGATCTTCTGAACGAGCGTCTTCAAAATGTAGAGTTTGAAAGCGGAACCCACAGCCAGGGGTTTGTCATTTTCCAAAGAGAACACGTCCTGCGCACCATTCTTCAGGATGCAGATTGAAACTTCTCCGCTCAATTTTTTAAACTCGCCGACGATCGAGTCCAGGGTGTCGTCGAACAGCACCCAGTTGCCGAACCAGAGGCTGATGACCAGTCCCTCGGCGTTGAGGCCGATGCGACAGGGCGCCTTGCCCTTTTCGAAGATCATGTCGTAGGATCCGCCGCTGCCCAGAACGCTTTTCAGTTCTCCCAGTTTCGACTTGTACAGAACGACGATTTCCCGGATGCGGAATTCCGGCACCTGCTTCAGAAACGACTCGTCATAGACAAGATGCACAGGGGGCGGTTCCTTGGCGAAAATCTTGAACAGGACCTGAATCTGGGGGTCGCTCGTCAAACCCTGCTGAGCGACAAGGGTCACTGACAGCAAAACCGTCACCGCCGTGATTCGCAAAAGTACGTTTTTCATTCATTCCTCCTTAGGAATCGGCATGAGTGGACTGGGTAGCGGCTTTCTCCTTTTGTGAATGACGATAATTACCGAACGCTTCGACTGCCTCGCGTAACTTCATGATGTTGGCCGGAGGCGTTCTCGGCGGCAGCGAGCAGGCTGAACTCAAAACATACCCCCCGCCGGCAGCGGCTATTTCCAGGCAGCGGCGCGCCTCCGTAAAAACGCGTTCGGGCGTGCCGTTCAGCATGACGTTCACCGGATCGATGTTCCCCTTGAGAAACAGGCGGCCGCCCACTCGTTTCTTGGCCTCTTCCAGGTGCACGTCCCCCAGCGGCGGCGGATCGAGGGTGTCAATGCCGTCCGTGCCGGTGGCTTCCAGCAGATCCAGGCGGTCGCCGATCCGGCCGCATGTGTGCGTATAGACCGGCAGGTCGTGCTCGGCCTTGATGGCCGCGATCAGCGACCGTTCGTAAGGCAGCACGAACTGTTCGTACTGTGGGCGGGAGATGAAACCGGCTCCGGCAAAGGCCGAGGAAATCAGGAGGGCGTCGGCGCCCCGCTGAGCCTGCATCCGGCCGAGCCGAGCGGCGCCGAGCGCCAGGTTCTCCAGGCAGGCCCGGCATTTGCCCGGATCCTCCAGCAACGCGGACAAACCGGGGCCGATATCCAGCAGTTCCAGAAACTGGGAAAAAGGAGAGAAAATCTCGGCGTGCACCGAAACCTCAGCAGCGGCCCGCTGCAGCGCGGCTTCCAGTCCGGCGAAATGCCAGGGCGGGAAAAAATCGGGCGGTCTGGCGGGTTCGCCCGCAAGGCCCCAGGAAAAGGGATAGGTGATGCCGCTCAGGTCATGGGGCTCGACATAGTAAAGCGTCTCGGGTTGAACGTCAGCGAAGCGCGCGAAAAAGCGCGATCCGTCCGGCCGAAACACGTGCGGGTTGTCGTCCGCCGGGCAGACCGTGGTCCAACCGTTGCGCCAGCGGATAATCTTCTGATTCCCTCTCTCCTCAATGCCGGCAATATCAGAACGCCAGTTCGGGTTCCGACCCGGCAGGTTCAGCAAAATACCGTCAAAGCCGTAGCGTTCCTGCAACAGAAAAAGCGACGCCACGAACGTTTCGCTCGAATGCCAGATCGAGACCGAATCAAAGGGAGTATTCAGGAAATAGTGGCCCAGGGCCAACTGGCACATCAGCGGCACGCGGTCGGGTTGCTGCCGGCGCATGGCCGCCGCCATCCTTTGGCGCGACGTCATCGGTAATTGCGGATGCGCACCGTCAGAATGGCGAACTTTCTAATCGTCAGTGCCAGGTCGTCGCGGGGCAGCTGCAGCGTCTGGGTCTGGCCCTCGCTCGGATCGAGCAGGTCGACCGTCAGCTGCGCCGCTTTGAAAAAAGGGCTGCTCAGACGAAATCGCGTATCATGGCCGGCGATCTCCCGCAGCCGGATGACCATCCCCTCTCCCTCCTCGGCCCGCTTCCAGGCCTGAATGATGACATTGGACTGATCGCAGCCGAGCAGGCTCTGGCCGGAGGCGGGCAGCGTGCCCCCACCATCCTGAGGCAGCCAGGCCCCCTGCAGCGGCGTATGCACTTCCCAGCCGAAGCGGCTGGAGCGCAGCAAGTCCGAGCCGCCGGAACGGCTGGTCAACGCGTAGTGGAAGGTGAACGGGCCTCCCTGGTCTGCCTTAAAATTGGTCATCCAGTAATTGTTCATGGCGTAGGAATAGAGATGGCTGTTGGGTAGGTCCATTTTTTTCAGCCACTTGCCCGTGTTGATGTCGCCGAACTGCAGCAGCGGCGCTTCCAGCGGCGACCAGACCAGGCAACCTTTAGCGCCGGCAATTTCCACCCAGTTCTGGACCGTGTGCCAGTCGCGGCTGGTCCCCGGCAGCTGCTCGCTTTCGGGCCGCATCGCGCCATCGGCGATCTCCATCAGAAACTGGCCTTTGGGGCCGGCAAAGGGAAAGGCGAAATAGACCGCTTCGGGAATGCGCACGGCCTCCTTTTCCAGACTGGTTACCAGGTCGATGCGCTTGAGACCATCGTATAGGATGACCTGCTGTTCGAGTCGCGGCGTGTGCAGCGCTGCGGCTCTGGAAACAAGACTGAAAGCAACGGGTCCATTCCAGCCGGCCGACAGCGTTGCAGCCGTGGGCACGCTGCGGTTGAAACTCGTTCGCACCGCCATGTTGTCCACAGCCGGACGGCCGCCGACAGGATTTTCATAGATATACTGGTTGAAGTTGAAAGGGGCGCCCTTGTCCACGAGTCTCCATTCCCGTTTCCTTGTCCAGGATGCTGGAAATCGAGCCGCTGGCTTCATCCAGGGTGATGCGGTAAAAACCATTCTCGACCACCTTGTTTTGCAAAGCGGTGGATGCGGCGGCCGCCTGCGGCTGCTGGTTATCGCAGGCATAGACCTTGTATCCCAAAGGCGGAACCCTTTCGGCCAAGAAAATCAGTGTCCGGTTATCAAGGATCTGAAAGGGCACGGCCTGCCCGGTTTTCAGATCGACAAGGCGGAACTGGCCCTTGGCTTGAATTAACGTCTCGGGCAGGGGCAGGCGCACGACATCGCTCCGCTCCCAGGAGAGGGCGTTGAAAACAACTAGGGCCGGACGACGGTCACTTGCAATCTGTCTGGAAAACCGCTCCAGGGCTTTGTTGGTCGCATTCCTGGCCAGCTCCCTGGCCTGATAGGCAAAGGACGATTTGATCGCCCACTGGCCGCGGGCGAATTCCGAATCCGGGTCGTCTATGCTGTTCCAGCCGCCCCAGGTGTGCTCGTCGTAAAGCATAGCGAGGCGGTAGGCCTCAGCCAGATCACCTCCGGGGTAAGCAGCATAGTGCCCGTCCACTTCGGAGACCGCCGTGGCCAATTTTTCGGCAATGATCAGTTCATCGTGGGCCAGGCGGTTCACGCCCGTTTCAAAGGCGGTCGAGGCCACGCCGTCGGTCCAGTAATCGGGCCAGCCCAGCTTGTAAGTGGGTATCTGGCCACCGTATTTCTTCTCGAAATGAGTGAAAAAATCGGACAGCGTGGCCAGTCGCAGCCGCGGAAATGCCCAGGTTTCATTCCATTCTCGCACCCGGTCGGATAGTTCACGGCCAGGCGGGCAGTTGTCGGTGACATATCCGCTGATATTGAAGGCGATGTCTTCGTAGGGGTAATCCCCCCGCTGTTGCAGGTTCCCCAAATAAGCGACCAGCCTGGGCTGGCTGCTCGGCCAGAGGTTCATGGAGCCTCAGATCGTAATTGGCGAACAGGTAGTGTTCGCCGTTCCAGTGCAACACCTTACTGCCGTCTGCCGATTCCCAGTAAAAAGGATTGGGCCGCCGCAGCGGCGCCCGTGAGCGCGTCTCATTGATGCCGGTGGCGAAATAGCGGATGCCGCACTGGCTGAGAATTTGGGGAATCGCCCAGCTGAAACCGGTGACATCGTCGTTCATCGCCGCGTGGACATCGAAACCGTAGCGCCGGCCGAGCGCCTTCCCCTGGGCGATGGAACGGATCAGCTCTTCGTGGGCAAACATGTCGGAGACATTCAGATACATGCCGGACACCTCGACCCGGCCCTGGCGGATGAGATCGATCAATTCTCGCACCTGGTATTCCGACCGCTGCTGGATATAATTTTCCAGCCCCCAGCTCGACCTCGCAATTCCAGCGGAAACGGGCGTCATCGGGGTAGTTCTCCGTTTCACGGCAGTAGTGGATCACCTGGTCCAGGTATTCGGCATGCTTGCGTCGGACCCGGTTCTGCAAATCAGTGTAGCCCAGGTCGGTGTGCGAGTGGTGAAACAGGTAAACGGTCCACTTGCGTTGGGGAAAAAGTTTCAGCCGTTTTTTCCATTCCCGGTTGCCTGCCTGCAGCATAAATTGCAATTCGACGGGTTTGGTGATTTCCGGGATATAGGCAGCGTAGGTCCCTTTGCCGGGTTGAATCGGACCAATGGTCTGGGTCAGATCACGGCCGTTGAGGCGCACGCGCAGCAGGCCCGACTCGCCGCTGCCGCTGTTGTCCAGCGTCACATCCAGACGCTGCTGCAGCCCATCCGTTCCAGCCTTGAAAAGAACGGTGGGAGTTACCTCAAAACCCCGGATATCAATGGCTCCGGGCAGGTTAGCTACCGTTAGCAGCAACGAAACCAAGGCGCATGCCAGTGTCCAAATATGGTTTTTCTGTTTCTTCAAGGAAACACCTCCTCGGCGTCATCCTTCTTGACAACGCAGATGATAATAGAAAATAATGGCGATAGCAAATAGGAATCTCAGGAGAAAGACATGAGGTTTATAACCGGAATCTTCGCCCGTATCCTTTACGCCGTCCCCTTCGCCGTTTTCGGCATCAACCACTTCCGCTTCGCCCAGACAATGAAAAACTACGTTCCGGCCTATTTCCATTTCAGGCTCTTCTTCGTCTACTTTGTCGGAGTCGCCCTGATCGCCGCAGCCATCAGCATCATCACCAAAATCTGGGCCGAGCTGGCATCGCTGCTTCTGGCCCTGATGCTGTTGATCTTTGTCTTAACTATCCATATCCCCGGACTCTCCAACCCGCAGTCCTCCCAACTGACCCTGACCATGCTGCTGAAAGACACCAGTCTGGCGGGTGCGGCACTGCTGCTGGCTGGAATTTTTTGGCGGGAAAAAAGAAGCTAGTTAATGGTATCACCATCTTCCATCCTGTAGATCACGCCAATAATGAACGAGATTTTTCCGGTGCCTATTGCAAGGAAAAATCATGATAGAAAAAAAACAAAATTTACAGAGCTTGTTTCCCAGCGTTAAAAATTATTTTTCGCCTAAAATCATTGGAGAAGTTAATGATGTATTCATAAAAATAGCTAAGGTAAAAGGACAGGACGTTCCCTGGCATACTCACGATAATGAAGATGAATTGTTCTTCATTATAAAAGGTAGTTTAAAAATAGAATTAAAAGGATGCAAGGGCTTTACTTTAGAAGAGGGCGAGCTTTTTATCGTTAAAAAAGGAATTGAGCATAGAGTTCATTCAGAAAATGAATGTTGGCTAATCCTGATTGAAAATAAAACCACTAAACATACAGGCGATGTTCAATCTCATATTACTAAGACGATTAATGAACAACATTATTAAAATTTGTTGATGCGCCAGGCACTTCTCTGAAATCGGAAATATAAAAAAATCAATTAGTTACAAATATTAATGAAAAGTGCCTGGCACGTTCTACCATAAATTATTGAGGGGATACGAAAAAACAATGAAAAATCAATCAAACATGATGTAAAAATCAGAATCGAGCGGACAGCGCTTCGTCGACCATAGCCAGATAATTGGCCACTTCCACATAGCTGGGTATCGAATTCCCCGAACCCACGGCGAAGCGGCCGGCCGAACCGCACCTGTCGATGAGCTGGCGCGTGCGCCGGCGCACCTGTTCAGGTGTGGCTGCGGCCAGGATGTGCACATCCAGCCCTCCCAGCGCAGCAAGGCGGCCGCCGTAACGGGCCTGAAACTGCTCCACGGGCAGGATGGCGTCTTCAAACGAGTGTTTGCCGTCGATAGCCACGTTCGCGATCAAATCATCCATGATGGCCGTGATGTCGCCGCAGGAATGCAGAAAAAAGGGGATACCCTTGGCGTGTGCCAGAGCGGCGATACGCGTCAGCCAGGGCAGGCAATAGGTGCGGAGGTCAGCGGGGGCGATCAGGGTTCCGCCGCGGAATCCCATGTCGTCTCCCGCCAGGATGGCAACCAGGCGATCGAGATCGAGTAGCTGCCGGTAAAAGGTCAGCTGGGACTCACCGACACGGTCAACCACCGCCCGCACCAGGTCCGGGTGTTCGGCCAGGGCCTCGCAGAGTCCCTCAAAGGACATGATCCAGGAAAGATGCTCGAACACCCCACCGGCATGGCTGGCAACCAGCCCCATCCCTTCCGGCAACCGGTAATTCAGATATTCGAAGGGGGAAAAATCGAATGCCTCGGCGCTGGGCCAGGGATAAGTCTCAAAATCCTGCCAGTTCGCGATCGCGCCGCGATGCTCATCGGCCCAGGCTCTGGCCTTGCCGGTCAGGGCGGTGTCGGGAGCAAGGATTTTATTTGCCGGAAAATTCAGTCCGGCTTCGTAGCGCACCACATCGTAACCCAGCCGATACCAGAACTCGATGAAATTGTCCAGATAGGCTTTCCGGGAGGCACGGTCTTCGGCTGCCGCAACCCAGGGCCGGCCGAGAACTCCCTCCAGCACCGGCCGCAGCACAGCCTCATCCACCAGGTACTCAACGAGCGGCACCGCGGCCCCCCGGCTTTTGCCCATCAGGATATTGATGAATGACCGGCCGTCCGGCTGTGGTGATTTTAGTGGGATGGTCATAAACATGTCGTGAACGAAGTCATCAGGCTTTTTTCCGCCACTTACCAGTTCTTTCCTTTTTCATATAGATAGCGGTTGACATCGTCTATTTTCCCCAGTTTTTGCATGATCTCCAGCTGGGTCCTGATGTAACAGATGTTTTTCAACGATGAATTGTGGTGGATGGTGTGTCCGGGAGTATGGCCGATGCCCAGCGCGCCCAGTCCAGCCAAAACCACCATCTTGTAGCGCACCGCCATCTCCACGATGCGCTGCGGCCGCTCGTCCGGGAGCAGCACCGGAACTGCCGGATACAGGTGGCCTCCTTCAGCGTCCACCGGGATGAGGCGCTCCTCACCGCGAGCCAAAGCCCGCAGCGACTGGGAAGCAGCCTCGGGTGAAAGCGTGAACAGAGCCGCCTTGGCACTGGAGTGCCGGTAAACCGCGCGGTGTAAATCAGCGAAGAAGTCCCCGCTGTCTGCGCCGATGGGCAGGCGGCTCACATCAAAAACCATCCCCTCGGGTACAGCCAGGCCCGTTGCGTAGAGCATTTCCCTGCCGTTTTCCACGCTCAGCGAACCGGTCTGAAAGGGGCTGAGCCTCAAGTAAAACAGGTCGCTGGCGGTCCGGCGAAACTGGTTGAGCAGCACCGGGTCACTGATCTCCACCGCTCCCGCCGGGATGCGGTAAGCGGCCAGAACCGGATAGCGGATTTCGGGTGTTCGCTGCGCTGCTTCGCGCTGGCCGGTCTGCTCGACATCCAGGAGAATGCGCGCCGCATGATCAGCCAGGCAGAGAATAAAAAACGCCTCTTCCAGAGTGGAGCCACGCACAAAGGGGCCGTGGGTCTTAACCACCATCACCGGCTTTTCTTTGAGAATTTTGGGGATCTCCTCCTCCATCTCCTTGGAGCCTACCGGGTACTCGAACTCCTGGACCGGCACCGTGCCCAGGAAGCGGCGTCCGTAACCGTCCAGAGGCCGGATCTCATCCACCAGATAGGACAGGAGCACGACCGGCAGGGAGTGGGCATGGATCATGGCGCCGGCGTACTGCAGCACCTGTCGGTGCTCGCCCGTCTCCGATGAGGACTGAAACAGGCCGTATTCGGGCTTGAACAGGCCGGGCTTGCAGATGTCGCGCTCTTCCAGGTGGCCCTTCATCGAACCGGTCTTGGTGATGTACATCTCGTCGCCGCTGCGCACGGAAATATTGCCGCTGTGGGTATTCTGGAACCCCAGGGCCAGCATGGCCTTGCCGATGGTGATGATTTTTTGTTTGATTGGATCGTTCATCGCCTCTTCACCCGTTTACCCTCTCTCATTCTTACCAGGACCTGTCGGCAGGCCCTTTTCGTCCCAGCCGCGGATCTCGTAATACTTCTGCAGCAGGGGTTGGAAATGAAACTGGCGATCGATGGCCCGCGGCTCGCCGGCGATCATGATCTTCTCGCTGAACATGCGCTCGGGCAGGGTGTCATCGTGGTGGTCGAAGCCGGCACCGATGTTGAAACGACGCTCCTCTTCCTGGATGTGGCGGGCGATTTTTTCCAGGTCATGGGGGCTGAGGTCGATGCCGCTGAATCCGGAATATATCCGGGAGATTTCGTTCTCGCCGAAAGCATAAGAGGAAAAGCGGCAGAGGCCCAGCATGTCACTGATGCAGCCGGAATCCTGCTGGTTGACCACGTGGCCGGCTGTGGTTTCGATCAGGAAGCGGTCTACCTCGCGCGAAGCGCCGAAAAAGCCCAGGGTAACGGCGTAGCCGCCCTGCAGGTGGCAGCCGCCGCGGGGCGATGTCGCGTAACCCAGAGCCTGGGCCATGGTCGCGCGCGGTTCGTAACCCGGAAGCTCCAGCCCCTTGACCACCATGGCCAACTGCGGCATCCCGTATTTCTCGGCCAACCGCTTGGCACCCAGGGCGATATCCCTGCCGAAATCCCTCTGAAAAGCGGTCTGGCTGGCCAGTTTTTCCAAAATACCGCTGCTGCCGAAACGGAGTTCCAAGCCCTTTGTCTGCCGCCTGCCGATCACTCCCCGCTCGAAGAGCTCCATGGCCAGACCGACCGTGTTGCCGAAGGAGATGGTGTCCATGCCCAGCTCGTTGCAGAGGTAATTGGCCAGGGCCACTTCGCGGATATCGTAGATGCCCAGGTTCGCGCCGAGCAGGGCCACGGTCTCGTATTCCGGCCCCTCGCCGTGCCGTTCGCCTACCCGAGTTTGGCGGCCGCAGGCGATGCGGCAGTTGAAGCAGGCCCTGGGTGCGACGAGGATATTCTCCCGCAGCGCTTCCCCCGAGATTTTTTCGACATCCTCGGGACGGTGCGTCACGTCCTGGAAGTTGCGGTGGGGCAGCATGTCGTGGTCATAAATCAGTTTAACCAGGCCGGCCGTGCCGAGCTCGGTCAAGGCCCGCGAGGTCACGGGCATGGACTTGAGCAGCTTGTTGGCCTGGTAGATGCCGCTCTGGTAAAGGTCGGGCCGGGAGGGAGCGTACTGCTTCTGGCCCTCCACCACGATCGCCTTGAGCTTCTTGGAGCCCATCACCGCGCCCACGCCGGCCCGGCCCACGGCGCGGCTGTTATCGTTGATCAGCGCGGCAAAGCGTACACCGTTTTCCCCGGCCGGGCCGATGGCCAGCACACGCGCGGCCTTGGAATGACGCTCCTTCAGCTTGGCGGTGACCGCCGGGATGGACTCGCCCCACAGTTCCGGGCACTCCCGTAGCTCGGCGCCCTGTTCGGAAATATGCAGGTAAACCGGAGCCGCCGCACAGCCGCGAAGGACCAGCAGGTCATGGCCGCTGCGTTTGAAGGTCACCCCCCAAAAACCCCCAGAATTGGCCGAGGCAATGGTGCCGGTCAGCGGCGACTTGAAGGTCACTGAAAACCGGCCGCCGGTCGGGGCCATGCTGCCGTTCAAGCCTCCGGCAGCCACCACCAGCAGGTTCTCAGCGGCCAGGGGCTCGACCGTGGCAGCCAGATCGCGGCGCAGGAAAAATACGCCGAGGCCGCGACCACCAAGGTAACGGGCGATGACCTCGTCGCCGAGTTCGAAGGCGGAGATGCGTCCGCTGTCCAGATGGACATCCAGACCGCGGTTGTTGTAGCCGTTGACCATGTGCTGCGCTCCCATTCCCGGGTTCCCGGGATAACGCAGGTGCTATTCTCCCACACTTGCCGGCGCTTGGCAAGGAAGCGCTTCCCTACTTGTACTTGAGCTTGAATGCGAGAATCAGCGATAGGACGAAGAAGCCGACGCCGTTGGCCGCCAGCATCGGCAGCGAACCGATGCAGAACGCATAGATGAGCCAGAGCAGGCAGCCGGTCCAGCCCATCAGCACGGTGAGCAGCGAGAGATCCCGCGTCGAACGCGTGCGCCAGGTCTTGATCACCTGGGGGATACCCGCCGCGGTGGAAAAAAAACCGGCCGTGAATCCCAGCAGGTTGACAATCAGCGTGTTCATCCGCCACTCTCGGCCGACGGTCCATTGTAAGGGTCGGGGCTCACCCGCCACATAAATTCGGGGTCGATGTAGGGTTCATCGTCGCGGTGCCGGCTCATCAGTTCGATTTTCTTCATCAGCAACTGCGGCAGGTTCTCGCCGTGAATGAAGGTGGTCTCGCCGATACCCGAAATCATCATGAACTCCAGCGGCGAGCTCTCCCAGAGCTGCAGCAGGTCGCGGCAATTGGCGATTTCGCGGTCGACCATCTCGCGCAGCAGCCGGCGCGCCCGCTGGCGCAGGCTGCGGCTGTTGCTCTCCAGGTAGGTGTGCACGCCCCAGATCCAGACCGCCGTGTTGCGCAGGGTCTCGAACAGGCATTTGAGCGCGCGTACGCGGATCCACTGATCGCTGAAGAGCGCCAGGGCCTTCCTGCGCTTCTCCCGTGCCGCCTGTTCCATTTTCCTTTTAAACAGCGCCTGCGCCTGGCGCAACGGTTTCCAGACGTTCTGGTCGATGCGGCGAAACGCCTTGCCGGCGTAGGTGGTGGGCACCAGCTCGAAAAGCACGTCGCGCGCCAGATCCACCAGGTTCGGGTTGTGGGGAGCGCTGCACATAAATTTCTCGTAATAGGCCCGTTCGGATTTGGGAATCTGCTCGATATCGGGGACCAGCGGTCTCACCCAGAGTCTCATCCAGACCAGGCCGAACCCGGAATAGAGGGGCAGAGGCACGAACTTGCGGACCGCTTCGTCGATCCACTGCCAGCCGCGCACCAGATCGCGTCCGTTCTTTTCGTCGCCGGCATATTTCTGGGCGAGCGCCAGCAGGGTGCGGGCGATATCCAGATCGGGGTTGAACTGAAAGAGACGAAACAGCTCCTGGTTGACGGCGTAGGGCACCTGGCGCGGCGGCTGCAGGCCGCCCATGTGGGCAATGGCCTTGGCGCCAATGCCCTGCAACGCTTTCAGCTTTTCGTGGGTCAGCCAGGGGAAGGGAATGCCCAGCAGCGGCTCGTGGTTGCCGTGGGCATTGAAATAATGATAGAAGAAGGCCAGGCTGCGGCGCGCCTCGAGTTCTCGCAAGGGCTTCCTCTCCTTGTCCCAGAGCGTGTGGTGCTGCGCCGACCCGAGCACATCGATGTCCTTGTAGTGCGGATGGGGATAGTTGTTCTCCCAGCCGCGCACCAGCAGCGAGTTCACTTCGGCATCCACGCGCTCGGCCAGTTTCGGCCAGAGGAAATCTCGCTCGCCGTAAAACGATTCCAGGCGGGTCATCACCCGGAAGCCGGGATTGATGCGGCTGGCGCTGTCGCGCAGCAGGCGGTAGAAACGGGCGATATTGTCGGCCGCGGCCCGGGCGATCTCCTCGTCGTCCTTCCATTCGCGGATCAAATAGGGACCGCCGTTGCGGCCGACGTAGAGCGATCGGGTGTGCTCAAAGCCCGAGCCGCTGTCGTTGCTCCATACCCCCAGGTAGGCCAATTGCGGCACCTCGCAGAGGAGGTTGTAGATCAATTCGGCGTAATGCTTCTGCGCCAGGGGGTGAACCAGGGTCAGGCTGAAGCGCGGTTTGAAGCTGCGGAAGGGGTGGTCGACGCGGGGTCCGCGCAGCATCGGATACTTCCGCAGCAGGGCAGCGGGGACCGAGCGCGGTTCGAAGCAGAGCAGGCCGGGACTCAGGCCGTATTTGAGCGCCAGGCGCGCGTTCTCTTTCAGGTTGTTCAAGTTGGCCTGCAGATATTCGGCCGGATAGGTGCCGCGGTTGAGCCGGCTTTCCACAAACTGGTCCAGGGCCGGGCAGTAGGTGTAAAAGTCCGGATAGTATTCGCCCGGGACTCCCGGCTCAATGGGAAAAGGCGTGGCCAGACCATTGACCTCGATGTGGGTAAAGCCGAGTCGGGCGTATTCGCGGATATAGGCCTCCTTGTCAAAACCGCGGGCCAGTCGGGCATATTGGGTAAGCAGGAGGTCGAAGGTGGAGCGCTGCCAGTCGAAGGCGGCTTCGCGATACCAGCCAGAGGCTTCCCGCAGCGGCCGGTTGTAAAGATCCCTCGCTGACAAACGTGAACAGGGTGTAAAGAAACTGGGGCCGGGAGGCGACCAGCAGCCCCTCCCCGTTTTCGGAAATGTCGAAAAAGACCCACTCCCGCTGAGTGCTGAGGTTTACCCGCCTCTGCCTGAGCCAGCGTTTGAGCCGCGGGTCGGCCACGCCCACGTGCAGCATGTGGGGAGCGGAAAATGGTCCGCGCGGATCTTCGACCCGGATGCGCGCTTCCCGGTTGCTCAGTTTCTGCAGGCTCTCGGCCACGGTGCGTTCGACCGGTTCGCTGCGGGCGGGAATGCGGATGAATTTGACTCTCTGCAATGCCTCTTTGACCAGCATCGTATTTCTCCTCGGTCTAAAATTCCTTCAGCCCCATTTCCCGCAAACCCAGGTAAGCGGCGCCCAGCACTCCGGCCGAGTCTCCCAGCGTGGCTCGGATGATCGGTACCGTGCGCCGGCGGCCGAACAGCGAGCGCTGCAGCAGGGGGCCGACGCGCTCATACCAGAGCGGGATATTGGATACGCCTCCGCCCAAAATGATGGCCTGCAGGTCGAGCATGTTGACCGCATTGGCAAAAAGTTCGGCCATGATGCGGACGCTCTCCTCAAAAAGCTCCCGCGCCGGCTCGTCGCCGGCCTGATAGCGCGCATAGATGGCCGCGGGATCGAGTGTCTGGCCGGTCCGTTCGGCATAGCGTCGGCTGTGGCTGGGTCCGGAAAGATACGCCTCGGCGCAACCGCGGCGGCCGCACTCGCAGGACCGGCCTTCGATAGCGATGGTCGTGTGGCCGATCTCACCGGCATTGCCCAGAGGCCCGCGGTAGAGGCAATCGTCGAGGATCAGCCCCGCGCCCACGCCGGTACCCAGGATGACGGCCAGCACCTGACTGTAGGTGCCACGACAGTTCTCAAAATATTCGGCCAGGGCCAGGCAGTTGGCATCGTTTTCGATGATCAGCGGTTTGCCCAGCCTCTGGCGCAGGCGGCTGACCAGTCCCGGCTGCTCATAAAGCGGCGTGTGGGGCGTGCCTTGCATGATGTCGTCTTCCGGCGCATAGGCCCCGGGCGTGCCCATGCCCACGGCCTCGAAGGCCGCCGAGGCAGCCGCGGCATCGATGATTTTTAAGATATTGTCCAGCACCCGCTCCTGGCCCTGGCTGGCTTCCACGGGGGTGCGCCGCCGCGCCAGGATGGCGCCCTGCTCATCGACCAGGCAGGCTTCGACCTTGGTTCCACCCAGATCCACACCGACCGCATAACGGCTCACCGGCGCTCTCCTTTCCCCACCATGTGTTCAGCCGACGCTGAAGGAACGCATGGAGACCGATGCGTACTGAATGCCCTCGTGAAAATAACGGATCTTCTCTCCTTTCTCCCGCAGGCCGGCGGTATATAGCAGAGGCCAGTAGTGGTCGCGACTGGGCACGGCCAGTCTACCCATCTCCCCCGATTCGGGAAAACGGATCAGCGCCTGCCGGGCTCCGGTCAGCAGAGTTTTGTGGATCCGTTCATCGGCTGCGGCGGCCCACTCGTAGGGCGGCGCATCAATCCGGGGATCCATGCTACCCAGGTTGTGCACGATATTCCCGGAGCCGATAATCAGCACGCCTTCGTCCCGCAAAAAAGCGAATTCCCGGGCGAATTCAAAGTGGAAACGATCGGGCCGGGTGGTGTCCAAGCTCATTTCCAAAACGGGGATGTCGGCTTCGGGATACATGTGAAAGAGAACGGCCCAGGCCGCATGGTCGATGCCCCGTTCGGCCAATAAGTCGATATCTGCCCCGCGCACCTGTGCGCTCATCCGCCGGGCCAGGTCCGGCGCTCCCCGTGTTCGGTAACGGATGCGATAGAGTTCCTGCGGGAAGCCGTAAAAATCACAGATCTGTTCCGGCCACTCACCGGAGCTCAGCCAAATACCTTCGGTCAGCCAGTGGGCCGAAATGACCAAAATCGCCCGTGGCCGCGGCAATTGTCTGCCCAACCGTTTCAGGCTGGAGGTGAAGTCGTTATCCAGAATCAGGTTCAGCGGCGAGCCGTGTCCGACAAACAGCACCGGCAGCCGCTGCCGCGGCTCTCTTTCATCCGTATCGTGGGCAATCACTTTTTGTATTCTAATACAAAACAAGTTCCTTCTCAAATAGGGATGGGCGTCTGTTCGCACGCTTGACAATGACGGAAAGCTGTTGAAAACTCGCCCTTTGAGGAGTATACTGGAAACGATTCAACTCCAATAAAAGGAGGTCCTGATGAAATCATCTCTGCGCATTATAGTTGCCAGCACGACGCGCGTGACCTTGGTGGCACTCCTGCTCGTTACCTTCTTACCCGCCATGAGCTTCGCTGTCGAAGAAGTCCAACTGCCGCTCAAAACCATCGAAGTGAAACATTTCACCCAGGCCGATGCCCTCGGACTCTCGCAGGATTTCGTCAATTATTTTTACGACGGCCTCCGCCTTTACCTGCCGAAGGCGAAGGTGGCAGAGCTAGTGGTCGATGAGGGCGCCACGGTGCCCGAAGCGGACGCCGCCAACTCCGTCATCGTGGAAGGCAAGTTCATGGAATTTAAAAAGGGGTTTGTTGGGATTGTGACCCTGGAGATCAATTTATACCGCCGGAGTGATCACAAACTGATCATCACCATCACGCCAAAAGTTCCCTTCAAGTCTTCTCCGTTTAACACGGACAAAAGTATTGCGCATGCGACCGGTGGAAGGACTGCTTACGAGATTAAAAAAGCGTTGAAGTAAAAGGCAAAGCCTCTCAGTCCCACTCAAGAAACACACCTCCCGGCTGAAGGGAGGTTTACTCTTTTAATACAGATGCCGACCAAAACGAAATTCAGCCGGCCTGTTCCCTGCGAACCAAAAAGAAAGCGATCAGCAGAGTCAGCGGATTGACCAGAAGTTGAAAGAGCAAGGCCTGGGGAATGCGATTCCAGGAGGTCAAATATCCTCCGAGCCAATAATGCGCAGGAATGAAAATGAGCAGGAGCCAGATGAAAGCACTGAAAAACACCCAGAAGTATTCGCGTTTGTATTTCAAAACAAACGAGCGCCCGGAAACGATTTTCACCGCCTCGGTCCAGATGAGAAAGAAAATAACGCTGATGACAACCGCTGCCGGAACCCGGAAGGATGCGCGGACGCTCCGTCTGAGCAGCCAGGACAACGTCAAGGCGCCGGTTATGGCAACGGTGTTGACCAGGGCCAGAGCCAGTCCATGCACCGCGATTCGTAACGCTTTCATCTGCTTTTCTCCATACTCATTTTCCCTGCTTTAATTTAAATTTTAATTTACCCATATCAAACTCTATCTTGAAGTTTATCTTATATTCACCATCAGCCAGAGCAACAGAATGATCACTCCGACCAGAAGCCAGGAACCGAAAAAGCCGATGAAATCTATCTTCCCCGGCTTGTAGATCTCCCAGTTCGAACCGGGCCAGATTTTGTCTTTTTCCCGCAGCTGGGGATGGGCCGCTGCCTGGGCGATGGCCCGCTTCTCGGCTTCCGCGTCCTGCTGCACAGGTGTGTGCATTTTCCCGAAAAAGGCATCCAGATGTTCTTTGGGCTCGGGCCGGGTGATCAGGGAAAACAAAAACAGCAGCAGGAAGGGGAACAGGGCGTCAAAGAAAAAGCGCAACGCCACCAGCTGGGCTTTGGAGCAGTGGCTGAAATCAGAGCCCAGCCAGCTAAGCACCCAGATTTCGGCATTGAAACGTCCCTGGCCGATTTTGGGCGAATGCGGATCTTCCGGATTCAGACGCACCACCTGTTCGTAGAAAACTCCCTGAGGCTCGAGTTGCTGCAGTTTACGGACTTGTTCGCCCAAGATTTTCGCCCGCCCGGCCGCTACATCTTCCTTCAGGGCCCCGGTGGTGATCGTCACGGTGCGGGGCCTGGTCTCCAGGATAAAGGCCGGGTTGCGTCGGGCCCATTCCAAATTCTGGAACAGGTTGGGAACCAGCACATAGATGGTAAAACAGATGAAAACCTGGAGGATCACAGCCCGGCGCGTCAGGCGCCGCCAGATAAACCCCAGCCAGACGGCAGCGCCGAAAACAGCCGGGATGGAGATGAAGTACTTGAACAATTCCAACAGGTTGTTGACCAGCAATGCGGCCGCCACCCCGCCGATCAGGGTCAGCACGATGATCAGGCGGCCGACACGCATATAGTGTTGCTCGCTCTTTCCCGGCGCCAGAGGTTGGTATAGGTTGCGCAAGAAAAGCGCCGAGTAGGAAACGCTGCCGGCAGCCAGGCTGGACATCTTGGTGGCCAGCACTCCGGCCAGCATCACGCCGATGGCCCCGGGAAAGAGCAGGCTGCGGGTCATCACGCCCCAGATCAGGTCGGGATCATGCAACTGGCCGCTGAACAGGGCGATGGCCAACAGGCCGGTCAGCGCCCAGAAGATCATCAGGAACCGTTTGAAGAACATGCCGCTGAGCATGCCGAGGCGCGCGGTCATCTCGTCCTTGGCCGAACCGGCGGTGGCCATGCCCGGCGCGCTGGCGATGATCGAGACCAGGTTGGCCAGGACCATGGCCAGGATGGTATACCAGGCGTATTCGCTGGTGGCCGCAGAACCGAAGAGCCGGAACTTGAAGTCCGGCACCAGCGCATGCAGACCCGCAAAGCCGCCGATCCGGGCCAGGCCGATGGGAATGAGCAGAAAGGAAAACAGCGTGATCAGCACGCCCTGGATGATGTCGGTGACCGCGGCAGCCATGAAACCGCCGAGCAGCGTGTAGATGGCCACCACCAGGGTGGAAATCGCATAAATGACCAGCGGACGGGCATAGGAGACGAACGCGCGCAGCTCCCCTTTCTTGTAGCGCTCGTTCAGCTCCTCGTAGCGCCGCTGCGAAGCGGGCGGCAGGTGGGGCAGATCGGCTTTCAGCTTTTGATACTCCTGAAACAGCGCCACGCTCACTCGCTCGTCCACCGTACATTTTTCGATCGGTTTGGGTGTCAGGGCCATCAGCGTTTTTCCGGCCACCATGTAGCCCACGCCGTTGCCGATGAGGGCCAGCACCACAGTAAAAACGGCGAAAGCCGCGGCCAGGAAGCGACTGCGGAAGCGCTCGGCGAAATAATCGCCCAGGGTGACCAGGCGCACGCGTCGGAAAAAGAAGGTGGAAAACCAGTAGAAAGGGGTCAGGAAGAGCACCAGGTACTGGATCCACATGCCGCCGATACCCTGGCGGTAAATTTCACGGGACACGGCCACTGCCTGGTCCGGATTAGTCGAGGTGCCGAAGTTAAGGAAGAACTGGTAGACCTTTCCCAGCCGCCTGCCGGCCAGATAAAAATCATCGGCACTGTGAATCCGTTTTTTTGCCCACTGACCCAGCCAGAGAATCACCGCCACGTAGAGAAGCAGAATCAGAAAGTCCAGCCAGTGCAGACCGAAGATGGTCATTGCGCTTGTTTGGATTTTGGCCAGAGCTTGATTGTTTCTATGGCCTGATGCCCGACAACCAGCTTCACCTTCTTTCCTGATACGGGAATGGGCCGGCCCTCCTCCTCGATGATGTTCACCTTTTCTGCCGAGCGCAGGGGAACAAAGAAGTTGCACTCTGTCTTGGCATCACGGCCTTCCATTTCCACCAGGCGGATTATCAGTGCGTCGTCATCCTCGCACTTTTTCAACGTGCTCAGCAGCACGTGGCCAGGGGTGATTGTCAGCAAGGACATGCTCTCTGGAAGTTCCCCCTTGCCCGTGGTGCGGGACGCGACCACCGCCTGCAAAGATGCATGCGACTGCAGGGCCTGGCGGTAGCCTTTCTCCCAGCCCGGCTGATGGGAGAAAAGGGAGAAGCGGTAATGGTGGTCGCCTTCCTGGAGGTACCAGTTGCCCTCTCTGTGGCAGCTGCGCCGCGAGGCCAGCAGCACCGCCTGCAACAGTGGATATGACACCGGATCGCTGGTTGGATCCTGAAAATCATTGACCGTGACGTCCGTGGCCAGGGTCACCGAGCTGATTGCATTGCTGGCGTTGAGAAAATTCTGCACTTCGCGTGGCCGGATTTGAGAACAGGGCTCATCGTAAATCAGGCTGCCGTAGGCCGGGCCGCCGCTCAGCGGAATCTCATCTTTGCCCACTTCGACCACCCCCAGGGGTACATCGTAAGCAACCCGGCCGGGCTCCACGGGGAATGCCAGTCGGAACTCGCGGTAGGGATCGCCGTCCCAGCCCAGAATCGAAACCAGGCAGTCGAGGCGTTTGATCTCGTTATAAAAAACCAGTTTCTCACGGATGATGCAGTTGGCCAGGGGTTGCTGCGTTTGCCATACGCTTTTTACCGGCCCGGATTCGTCCGCCAGCCATCGCCAACTCGGCTGGAACTGGCTGAGCTTGGCGAAGCCCTCCATGGTCGGCTGTTGCACCCGGCCGAACTCACCGGCGCCGTTTCCCACCGAGCGCATGGTGAACACTTCGCCTCCGAGAAATTTGTCGGTTTTCAAAATATTCCGCCCGAGTTCTTTATCATAAAGCGAACGGATGCCGCCGGGAGCCAGTTCCACGCGGAAAAAACTGTTTTCAAAATAACCGCCTTCTCCCGGCTCTGCGACGCCCTCCCCCGCCGCCTGCCCATTCACCAGGTACCAGGTGCGGTACCCGACCGCCGGCACATCGCGGGCGATGAATTCCAGACGCCGCACGTCCACCGGCTGATCGGCCTGGGCAGGAAGAACCTGGTGCGCCACCGGCTGCCCCTGCTCATCCACGATATGATAACTTCCGGTCTCTGGCCGCACCAGGCAGACCACCGGATCGCTGCGCTGCCAGGAGAGAGTGTTGAATACAACGAGGGGGATGCCTTTGCCCGCTGGACAACGGACCTGCGCGGCGATCTCCTGCAACGAATTTTGCAATATTCTCCTGCCCGTGTCGCGGGCGAACTCGTATTTCTTGCGGAAGAGTCGGTCGGTGATCTGCCCCTCCTTACCGCCCCAACCGTGGTCGGGATACGCGGAGGCCTGCCAGGCCTCTTCTAGCTCCCGGGCCGGATAATCGCGGAAACTGCCGGAAAGCAGGGCCCGGACCGTGCTGAACGTTTCGGCCGCGGGCAGCAGCCAGCCCGCCTCGCGTTGGGCGGAAATGGCCCAGTGGTGGGTGGGACCGTGAATGTAAAGCCAGAGGTTCGGTCTCTCGCCCTGGACCGTATCGAAGCGGGGTCGGTTCCGCGAAATGGTTTCAAAAAAAACGCGGGCGGAAGAATAACCCAGCCGCGGCAACGGTGCAGTTGCCGGATTTTCCGCGCCCCTGTTCCAGAGGCTGATCAGGCCGGTGAAATCGGTCGGCCTGGAAAAGTCGACCGAGTTGAGCAGCGGGAATGCAGGCGCCAAATCCCTCTGCCGGTAATAGTCTTCCCATTGGGCCAGCTTGCGGGCGATGCCTTTGTCTCCCTCGGCCGGGGTCGCATTCAGCAGGGCCGACGCATTGGTGTAATGGCCGGGCGAATAGGCCAGCACCGAGGAACCGTCCGGGCTGGCCCAGCGCCAGAGTCCTTCATGAAAGCGACTGATCACCATGTAGGGAATCCCGGCCTTGGCCAGGATCTGCTGCATCTGCAGAGACCGGCCCGGAACGTCCGGATTGAAGTAGACGCGGGCGTCGCAGCCGGGGAAGTTTTTGTTCAGCCAGCGCCGCCCGAAATAGGTCTGACGGATCAGCTGCTCTCCGGCCAGCAGCGACTCATAGGGCTGGGTATAGCTGGCGCCCCACTCCAGCCTCCCCGCGCGGGTGAAGCGTTCAATCTGGGAGCGGCGTTCGGGATGGCGCCCCAGGTATTCCCTGAGGTTGAGCATGTTTTCCATGACAAAACAGTAGTCGGGGTTCTTCTCCATCATCTCCAGCGCCGGAGTGATGCACTGCTTGTCACGGTACTCCTCGCAGGCCTGGGGGCTGTCCATCCAGGCAATATCCTGGTGGCTCGAGGAAATGATCTGCAGCGTGCCCCGGGAAAAATAACCGGGCTTTTCTGGGATTGTTTTTTTCTCGCTGAACGCCAGCAGGTAGAGCGAAAGGAAGAGAACCATAGTGAGCGTCCGTTTTGGCAACGTGAACCTCCTCGGGAAAAATCGCTGAATAGGCTGAACAAACTTTTTATTCATTTAAAATGGAAAGATCGGGAACGAGCAACTTGTGAATCCACCCCTCGTTCATGTTCTCCGGAGTAGCCAGGGCCACGGCGGTCTTAATCTCGGCCGGGTAGGGCTGGTTGCGCAAGCAGGCCACTGCCACCCGCACGCTCTGGTAGCCCATCTGCAAGGGATCCTGCAGCACCAGGCCGCGGATCTCCCTTTTGGCCAGAGCTTCCACGAGCTTGGCCGACGAATCGAAACCGACGTGAATGACCTTCCCGGTCAGGCCCATATCCTGCAAGGCCCGCCAGGCGCCGAAGGTGGACGACTCGTTGGGCGTGAACAGCCCGTTCACCTGGGGATATCGACTAAACAGGTTTTCGCAGGTCTGGTAGGCGGTCTCCGTGGTCACGCCCGCATACTGATTGTCTGAGAGGATACGAATGGCCGGGAAATTTTCGCGGATGGTTTTCAGAAACCCCTCCTCGCGCTGCCTGGTTCCCTTAACCCCCTCGGTCACCCGCAGCAGGATCAGGTTTCCCCTGCCGTTCAGCAGACGGCCGAGGAGTCGGCGGCAAGCACGCCGCCGCGCCAGTTATCGGTGGCAATATAGGAGATGAAATCATTCCCCTGCAGGGGGGAATTGAAGATGACGGTGGGAATGCCCGACTTTCTCGCTTCGGCCACGGCCGGCATCAAGGCGCGGTCATCGATTGGGGTCAGGGCCAGCGCGGCAATCCCTGCCGTGCAGAGTGTCTCAACGATCTGCACCTGTTCGTTGCGGTCATCCTCTTTCAAAGGACCTTTCCAGATAATCTTCACCCCCAGTTCCTGTGCCGCCGCTTGGGCGCCGGCGTGGATCGCCTTCCAAAAATCGTGGGTCGTGCCCATGGGCACTACTCCGATGGTGATCGCCCGGGTCCGGCTTTTGGCGCAGCCCCCGAAAGAAACCAGCATTAGCAGAGAGAGCGGCAGAACCGCAAGGCCGCATACCCAGCGATGCTTATTTGCCCGCACTCTCTTTCTCCAGTTCCTGCCAGGCGGCAAACACGGCCCGGACGTTTTCCGGCCGCGCGCCCGCACCGAATTCGCACTGAGCGATCACTCCTCCGGTCGCGTACAGGTGTTCATGGACCGTGCGCACCGCTTCCCGGATTTGGGCGACGCTGCCCCGGGCCAGCAGTTGCTGACGGTCGATCTCCCCCCAGAAAGTCATTCGGCCCCGGAAACGACGGCCCAGCTCCTCCACGCCCATGCAGAAAATCTGGCCGTTGAGGGCGTTCACCCCCACCTCGATCAGGTCGGGGATGATGTCCATGATATATCCGTCCGAGTGGAAGAACAGGTGCTTGCGATAGCGGCGGGCGACTTCGGCATATTCAGCGTACAGGGGCTTGAACGTCCGTCGGAACAGCGCGGGATCGAGCAGCAGCCCTGTTTGCGAACCCCAGTCGTCCATCAGTGCCAGGCCGTCGACGTCCGTCTGCGCCCATGCCTCCAGTTCGCTGAGGTAGAAGCGGTGGACCCGCCGCAGCAGAGCCGCCAGTTCCGGCGGGTTCTCCAACAGGTCGAGAAACAGGGTTTCACTGGTGCGTAAAAATTGCAGCCGTTCGAAGGGCCGCACCCAGGTGCCGGCCAGAACGTAGCGCTGTTCCTGGCGACAGAAGTGGTTGATCGCCTGCCGATTGAGATCGAGAAAGTGATCCGGCGTCTGCAATTTGTCCAGGTCCTGCCAGCGACCAATCAAAGGCCGGCGCACGATACCGATGGTCCCGTCGCCGGCGTTGTCAAAAACGCAGCCCCACTCGTCCACAAAAGTGCCCCGGCGGTAACGCTCCGGCGGATCGTCAATCTGACGGTCGCCGACCAGGCGCGGCGCGGTGACAATGTCGTCGGGAAAATCGCGGCGGATACAGCCCAGCTCGTGCGGATAATGCTCTTCAGCCCAGGGCAGATACCAGAGGTGCCGGGGGATCCGTCCGGAGTGGGAAAACTCCAGGCTTTTCTTTACCGCTTCGCGCGACGTCATGAAACCTCTTTGGGGAAACGATGGTATTCGGACAGGTTGACCCGCCGGCCGGGAAGGCTCCAGAAAAATCCCAGTTCTCCCGGAAGCCGTCCCTCTGCGAAGCTCTGTTCCAGAGCCTCCTGCAATCCCTTCACCCAGAGCCGGCGGCTTTCCCCTTCCTTCATTTCCTGGATCAGGCCAGCGGGAAAGGGAACGATTTCAGGCTGCGATTCTTGCAGGCCATTTACGCAGAGAACCTGAGAAAATGCCGCCTCCAGCCCGCAGGCCGCTTCTCGTCCCGCCTGAATGTCCTGGATGAAATTCCAGAGCTTCTGCTCCTGGGGGTCATCGTCGAAATGACCGTACGTCTTCTGGGAGCCATCCGCGCACAGGGCGGTGAGTCTGCCGATACTGTTCATCGAGCCGGACCTCCGCTTTCTCAAACTGGAAGAGGAAGCACGGCCCCCTTTTTTTCGCGCTGGCATGGGACACATAGAACAGGATCTCCGTTCCTGCCGTGGTGAAGGCCCGGCAGGCAGCGGTATCGAAATTCTCGATCGCATAGGCCCGATAGAGTTCAGCGGTCACTTCGCGGGGAACGGCGCTGCGGTCGGCGGCCCCGCCCAGCAGGTAGAACATGTTGTGCAACTCGTGGGCGCACGCATTGCTGGCCGGGGAATCGAGGATCCAATTTCCTTTTCCATCCCGCTGCCGACCTGCCCAATCGTTGCGGTCGTAATAGGCTTGATCCCGCGGCCAGAGGTGCAGCGAGTCTGAGCCGCAGCGGTCTGCCGAACAGCCCAGCGGCGATGTCCCGCTTCAACGCCTGGATGGCGCTGCTGAACGACCACTGGTAACCGACGGCCACCTGCCGGCCGGCGCGGTCGCGGGCGGTCATCATGCTCTCGACCTCCTGCACGGTGGCGGCAGCCGGTTTCTCGCAGAGCACGTGACTGTGTTGAGTAAGCGCCAGCAGTGTCTGGCGGCAGTGCCAATGGATGGGCGAACAGACCACGGCCAGGTCTGCCCGCTGCTGTTTATAAAAATCTTCCAGCGTTCCGTATACAGGGATTTTCCGCTCGTGCAGCTCTGGATAGCCATCGGCTGTAGCGGCAAAAGGATCCACGACGCCGGCCAGTTCCACCTTCGTGCCGGCACCGCCCTGCAGCAAAGCCTGCAGGTACATGCGGCCGTAGCCGCCGATGCCGCAGAGAACGGCACCGACCTGTTCAGTGCCGACTCTTTTTTCGCCTCTTTTCATGGGCGGGAGTTAAGGGATTCTCCAGCAGGTCCGTTTCGCTAAATGTCCGGCTGGCCATATTAAAGCGAACTGTTTTAATCTCGAAGGGCCCGAGGGTCAGATCAATTTCAGCCGGTACGCCAGGCAACGACACGATCACCTGCCGCTCGCTGCCCGTCGGTTCGAACAACCGGATGATCAGGTCATCCCCTTGCTCTGCTTTTTTAAAGGCTGTGACCTGCACGGCGTCACCGCTCAGGCAGATGGCCGGCAGTACCTTGGTCGCGGCCCGGAGGAGAACAGGACAAGACCATGGGAAACTCGTTCTTGACCAGAGATTCCCGGTCGATGAGGGCCAGCCGCTCATCCGCCGCACCGCCGTTGATCCAGAAGCGGAACAGCCGCTCGCCCTGGTCCAGGCGGGGTGTGAACCGGTCCTGGGCCACGATGGGAATGTCGTTGGCCACCGGATGCCCCGCGTACGCGGGTGAACGCAGCAGGGAAAGCCGCAGACCTTGCGCGTCGAAATCGAAGCCGTGGCAGCCGTCATTGATCACGGTGAGAGCTTGCCGCCGATCGGAGGAAACCAGAGCGACCCATTTCTGAGCGGCCAGCTCTTCGGCGGCGCGGTTGAATTCCTCAACGCCGTAAGCCACCTGGCCTCTGCAGGCGGCCACGGAAAACGCGGCGGGCAGCTCCAGCTTGAGCAGGCGATCCTTTTCCAGCCAGTAGACGCGGGCTTCAATTTCAATTTCGGAGCCTTGGCGAGGGATCTTGTAGTGCAGGCAGATGGCCGAATCGCCATGGCAAAAAAGGGCTTCCACAATGGTGCGCACGGGCCCCGCTTCGATCACCCGCACCGCTTCCAGGCCCGGGGCGGCCACTCCGGCAAAACGGGCGCTTGCGGCTTGGCTCATCAGGGTGAAGTGCCCGGCCGGTTTGTTGAACGACCTGACGCGCATGCCCCAGGGATCGGCATCGTCTTCCCTGACCAGCAAGCGCAGGGCGCCGGGCAGGAGGTAGTTGAGGCCGTTCACTCGGTAACCGTCGAGCAGGCCGGTTTCGGTATTGACCGTCACCTCGGCGATATCGGAGCAGAATGTCCACTGCCTTTGTTTCGCACGAACCGTCGGGACAGCCACGGGAGCCATTTCCAGTCGGCACATGAAGCGGCTCATTTGCCCCGGCTCCAGGCGAGACTGAAAAACCACGCGCTTGCGCCAATCGTCGGCGACGTTGCTGCTCTCCTTTTCCAGCTGACAGGGGATCTCATTGCCGCTGTTATCGCTCAGCCGGGGCACACGAACGTGTTGCCGGTCATGGACTGGCTCCAGAGGCTGAAGCTCGCCGACCATGATCTCTTCCAGCGGATACGGGTGGGGATTGAAGGCAAAAATGGGAAATTCGTCCTCAGCCGGCTTGGGCTGGCCGCTGAGCAGGGCAAAAAACGTTTTCAGCCGGATGCGGGCGAGTATTTCCAGCCCGTGATCCAGCCGCTGCAAGGCGTGGGCTTCCACCTGGGGAATCGCGGAACCGCCAAGGATATCGTGGAACTGACAGAAAAGTAGGTCGCGGAGCGCCTCCTGCATAGACACGCTGGGGTAGAGCACCAGCCCTTGCAGGGCGGCGGCGGTGACCATCTTTTCCGTCAGGAAATAGGCGTTTTCCAGACGCCGGTGTTTCTGCTTGACCAGGGCCATGCTCGTGTAACAGCCCACTGCCCAGGGATTGAGATCAGCGGCGCGGCGCGCCAGGTTCCCTTCCCGGTTCTGCAATCCGTCAAAATAGGCTTCGGGAACGCTGTGCCGAATCTCCCAGTCCGCCACCTGCGCGGACAACTCCCGCAACTGGCTCAGGTCCTGACGGGAGGGGCCACCGCCATGGTCGCCGACGCCCCAGAGCAGCAGGCCGGCCGGCGCGGAACCGTTCTTCTCCAGCCACTTTTCCACCTTCTGGCGTGCCTTGCCCATCTCCGAATTGTAATGGTCGGAGGCCCGGTGAGCCATTATTTCCGAACCGTCATAGCCCACCCAGACGAAATCAGCCGCTGGCAAATCCAAAACCTTGCTGTCGGGACGGCAGAAAAGGTATGACGTGAAACCGGCTTTTCTCAAGATCTGGACCAGTCCGCGGCTGTGTCCGAACGAATCGAGATTGACCGCTGTGCGGGGCCGGCTGCCGAACCTATCTTGAAAATAGGAAATGCCGGTTACCATCTGACGAACGAACGATTCGCCGCTGGGCAGATTGCAATCGGGCTGCAGGAACCAGCCGCCCATGATGTGCCACTGCTGGCGCCGCACCAATCCCCGAATGCGGGCAAAGAGTTCGGGATCATGCTCTTCCACCCAGCGGTACAGGAGGGCTTCGTTGTGGTTGAAAACGAAGCCGCCAAACTCCTGGCAGAGGTCGGCAGCGGTGCGAAAGGTAGCCAGCGCTTCAGCCACTCCTTCCTCCCACTCCCAGAGCCAGACCGGGTCTAGGTGGGAGTTGCATACCAGATGCAGCGTCTTCGAGCTCATTTTGTTTCTCGGCATGGTTTCAGACGATTCCTCTCAGGGCAATATGGCCTGCACCTGCAGATCTTTATCTGGATACGGCAAGACCAATCCCTCGTGGCGGAAAGGAAAAAACTCCCCGGCCACGATGAAGCCTGCTTTCTCGGCGCCCCGCAGCCGGCGCAGGGAAAGGTGCAGCCGCTGCTGGCGCAGAGGCAGGGAGGCTTCAACCGATTTCAGGCCTTTCAGCCGGCGCGGCCGCAACCAGAGTCCATCCAACATCGGCCGGACTCCCAGAACGTGGTGGATGAAAAAAAGATGATTTCCGCCCAGGTCCAGGGTACGATGCCTACCTGCGGATAGGGCGGCATTGGCCGCGGCCCGTAAAATTCAAACCAGCTGCCGGCCCGGCTGCCGGGCAAGCCATTCAACCAGCGCAGCACTCGCCAGGCTCGCTTTTCATCCCCCGCCTCAAAATAAGCCCGGGCGATGAACAGCGAGGCAAAGGGCCAGGGTCCCGGTGAATCGGGCTCGGAGGTGACATGGTAACGGCCGTAACCGCCGATATCCCAGCGCTGGTTCCAGAGCGGTTCCAGCCGCTCCAGGGTCCGCCAGGCCAGGGGCGAATAGGGTTCAACCAGTTCCCAGGCGATGGGCAGCGCCGACGAACTGTCCGGATCCAGGTAATGGAGACCCGCTTCCAGCAGCGGGACACCGCTGGGAAGCTCGATACCGGCTGGCACGCGGATATCCTTCTGCACCTGGCCGTCGATTTTCCTGCGTTTGATCAGGGAGCCGTTTTCCTGCAGGGCATAGCGGCTGTCATCGAGCATGGCCCGCTTGAGCAACTCCCGCTGCTGCTGCCAGCGTTGCGCCTCCTCTTCTCTGCCCAGATGGCTGGCCAGCGTCGCGGCGCACTCCAGGCCGATCACCGTCCAGCACTGGTGCATCAACTCGAAGCCGTCCTGGATGCCGTGGCCGGCATGGCGCTCCCAAAACTCCCGGCTGTTGTGCAACAGGCCTGACTCGGCATGAAAAAAAGCCTCCTGCAGGGGGAAATCGGCCGTGACCCGGATTTTGTCCCAGAGTTGCCTCGGCAGATCCTCGTCGCCGGTCCACTCGCAGTAGGTCAGCAGCGCTTTGAGCAGGAAGCCGTTCTGATCCAGCTCCACATCGGCCGCCGAACGCACCTGGCTGGAGTCAATGGTATCCCCCGCATCGGTAACGAATTGGGTGAACAACCGCCGGATCACGGTTCGGGCCAGCTCGGCATGTCCGGCCATGGTCAGAGCGGTGGCCACCAGTGCCTGATCCCTCGCCCACTCGCGGTTGTATTGCCAGACGCTGCCGTCCATTACGCCGGAAGCCGACACCACGGCAGGCAGACTGAACCGTGGCCACGCGGAACAGGTGGTCCAGGAGCTCCAGGTTGAAATGAGCCCAGGATGCCTGCTCCCAATAGGCCACCGCGGACGGGAGCGGGGCCTCGTTTTCGGTTGCCCAGCCGACCGCCAGCTGAAAAGGCTCTTCCCGGCCGATCAACTCATAGACCAGCGCTGTTTCCTTTTCCTGTCCGGCCGCCAATTCGATCCGCTTCTGCAGGTTGATTTCCCGGCTTTGGGTCTTGAGCACCAGTTCCGGGTATTTGCCGGACAGGTTCCGCACCGCAATGCGCCGGGCCAGCCGCGGCGTCTGGCGGTCGGGGAACAGGAAGGTCTCGCGGACCGAGAAATCGCCCGTGCTCCACTCCAGACGCACGGCCGGGACGCCGTCGATTTCGCTCCAGCCGCCGCTCACGCCGCCTGCCGCAGGATAAAACGACGCGCCGTCGTAGACCAGTCCGACCATGGTTGGTTGCAACCCCAGTTTTGGATCAAAAGTCAGCGCCTGCCGCTTGTTCCCCAGCCTCTCCGGGTGCATGAGCAGCAGGCCCAGGGGCGTGCCATCGGCAGCGGAGCAGAGCTGGATGGCCGCCTGCAGATGGCCGTTCCCCAGAAAAAAGTATTCGACGCCCTTCAGGGTCGTGCGGACATCGGCCGGTCCGACCCGGGGATCATCACTGTAGAAGTGTTCCCGCACATCCATTATATCGGCTCCCAGCCGGCGGTATTCATGTCAGAGCCGCCGGATATTCATGCCGCCGCTAACCTCCAGCACCAGGCCGGTGGAAAAGGCGAAAGCGCCGCCGATCAGGGCGGCCACGGCCCTGGCCACGTCCTCGGGCAGTCCCCAGCGCTTCTGGGGGACCAGCCCCTCCTTGATCAGCCGGTCGTATTTTCCCTTGACCGGTGCGGTCATATCGGTCTGGATGATGCCGGGCCGGATTTCGTAGACCGGGATGCCGAATTCGGCCAGCCGGTCGGCGTAGAGGCGCGCGGTGTGGCTGAGCGCGGCCTTGGAAACGCAGTACTCGGCCCGCTCGGGCGAGGACACTTCGGCCGATACGGAGGTGATGAACACAACACCCCGGCTGCCCCGCGGGTCTTTCCGGGCTTCACCGATCAAGTACCTGGCCACATGCTGGGTCAGGAAATAAGGCCCGCGGGCGTTGACCGCCATCACCCGGTCATAGCTTGGCGGAGAGGTCTGGAGGATATCCAGCCGTTCGAGCGGTGCCACGCCGGCGTTGTTCACCAGCCAGTCGAGGCGGCTGAATCGCTTGAGCGTTGCGGCAAGCAAGCCCGGGTGCTGGGCCAGATCGGCGATGTCTGCAGCCAGGGGCAAGAAGGCGGCCCCCGCTTCCTCGGCTCTGCCTTTCACCTCGCCGAGCCCCTTTTTCAGCTTGCCCGGCTCAAAACGGAGATCAACGCCCACGATATCCAGCCCCTGGCGGGCCAACTCGATGGCAATGGCCCGGCCGATGCCTTGGCCGGCGCCCGTGACCAGAGCGACGGGTCTGTTGTCCATTTTTTCTTTCCTCCGCTGCTCCCTCATTTTACGGCATTTCCGGGCGGATGACCTCATCATCGAGGAAACGCTTCCAGACGCTTTCAAACCAGAGGTCCTGGTGCGGAATGGGCCGCACCGCCACCCATTCCTGGCGCACCTGTCCCCCCTCATCAAGGCCGATCTCCAGAATCTGTCGCTCCGCCGCCCCATCCCGTTCAGGCAAACTGAAGCGCCACTCATCGCCCAGCTCCGCGCAGGCCGGTTCCCCCTTGGCATCGAGAACCAGGGCCGAGCCCCGGCTCTGCCCCCCTTTTCCAGATATTCGCGGATCGTTTCCAGGACCAAGGCCTGGGTCAGAGAAAGGTCGAGCAGGCGGAAGGCTTGCGGCAGATGCCCGGCAGATGGCACGCGCAGCCCTTCGTCCAGGTTCCGGTATTGGGCCCAGGCAGCGGCCGCTCCCTGCCTGACTTTTTCGTGCTGCCGGACAGGGCCGCCGCAGACGGACATCCGTTCCTGCATCTGCGCCAAGGATTCCGCGTAATTCGCTTGCTCCCGGCCGGGGGAACCGATCAGGCGCGTTGCTGTCGCCAGGCGGCGTTCCACCTGCTCCCGCACGTCGTCAAGAAATTTTCTTGCGGGCGGCGGCGCCTGGTTGTAGCGTCGGGAAATGAAGAGGGCCGCGCGCAGCCCGCCCACCTGACCGGAATTGAGGGCCGCGCCCCCGGGCCGGCGCACGCCGTGGGAGCCGTTGACCTCGCCCACCGCAAAGAGATGGAGCAGGTTGGACTCCCACCAGATGTTGCCTTTCAGGCCGCCGTTATGGTGCTGGGCGCAGAGGGCGATTTCCAAGGGCTCTCTTTCCAGATCGATGCCGTGGCTGCGGTACAATTCCAGAGCCTGCGGATTCATCGTTTTCAGCCGCTCCAGCGGAGTGCCGGAGACCGCTTGCGAGCGCCGCAGATAGTCCCGCGCTTCGGGGCTGAGCGTGTAAAAGGAAAAATCACGCAGCCGGCCGCTCTGGCCGGGATTGCGGGTGAAATCGAGAAAGACGCGGCGTTTGCGGTTCTGCGTTTCGCGCAGCACCAGCAGGTCGATCAATGACGAACCGTACCCGCGAATCTTGGTCACATCGAAGGGCCACTGGTAACCCTTGAGAAAGATAGCCGTGGCCAGAACGCCCAGGTCCGGAAACGCCTCGCTGAGGAATTCGCGCTCGTCGCCTCCATCCGGCGCGCAGGAGACGTAGCGCGGAATCACCTGCTGGTAGGTGCCGGACACGTTCCAGCGGAACGCGGTCGAGGCCAGTCCGAACTGCCACTCGCCCAGATTCTGGCCCACGGCGCCGGCCGCCAGGGCCATGCCGCTGGCTCCCAGCTGGCTTTCGGGATAAACCGAATGCCTGTGGATGCCCGCCGGTCCGCCCGTGGCCAGGATCAGGTTGGTGGCATTGAATACCACGAATCCGAAACCCGATTCCGACAGGCGGCTCAGGTCCAGGGCGATGGCCCCCACCACCCGTTTCGGCGTGCCCCGGCTGCTGGTAAGCAGCGCGATCACCTGATGGCGGTCGAACACACGAATTTTTTTGCGGGACACTTCCCGAGCCAAACAGCGCACCATCTGCTGCGCGGTCAGGGGTCCGGCCGAGGTGGCCCGTTGCCGCGGATCGTGATCGGTCTTGTAACCGACATAGGCGCCGTACGCATCGTGAGGGAAGGGCATGCCCAGCTGCACGAGGTGAAAAAAAGCCGGCAGCGAATTGAGCGCCTCGCAGAGAGCGATGTCGCCGTGCATGCAGCCGCCGCGGAACAGGTCACGGGCCATTTCCAGTGCCGAATCAGGCAGGTCGCCGGCCAGGGACAGTTTGTAGTAGGTCTGCTTGTCCGATCCGGTGTTGGCGGACGTGCCGCCGCCCCAGCAATCGGTGGCGATGGCGAGGTCGCTCAAGCCCTGCTCGTGTAGACGCAGTGCCGCGTTGAGGCCGGCGGCGCCGCTGCCCACGATCAGCGTGTTGAGTGAATAGAGCGGCAGGGAAAAACCGCCGGCAGAGATGACGCCTTTTTTCATGACCGGTGTCTACGAGGTGAGCAGCGTCTCTTCCTTTTCAACGCTTCGGATTCCTGTGGATTTCATCCAGGGTGATCTTGGCCTGCGGGGCCATCCGGAAAAACGCGCTGATCTTTTCACAGGGATAGTCCGCGCAATGGCCGCAATTGGCCAGTCCGCGGTCGCGGCCGCAGGCGCGGATCTCGCAGACCGTGGGATAATAAAACAGCCTGCCCTTCTCGGTCGTGCAGCCGTCACAGTTGATCTGCTCGGGGGCAATGGCGACATGGTACTCCTTCGACCATATCTCGGCCACCCGTCGCCTTTCGTTGTCGTCATTTTTCTGAGTGGCGGCATAGGCCGGGCAATCGCTGCAACTCAGGCCGCACACAGCGATCCGTCTGCTCATCGTTCACCTCGCGTCAAGAGAATTACCATGTTTTCCTATTTTTTTCCATAACCGCCATCACCCAGACAGAGCACCCCCACGGTTGCCTCCTTTTCAAAGCGATAACGTCTCATGCACTAGGCCGTTTTTCCCGCTGTTCTTGACCCGGTACATCAGGTGGTCTGTGATGGAGATCATCTCGTCGACCGAAGAGGGGGCCTTAACGAAGGTGGCCGCCCCCAAACTGAATGTCACCCGCCACCCCTGCTGCCGCATCGAGCTCATCCAGGGAGGTCCGCATTTTGCAAATGACCGTCTGAGCGGACGGGTAAGGGGTTTCTGGCAACAGGATGCCGAATTCATCGCCGCCCAGACGCACCAGCAGATCGGACAGGCGCAGGTTCTCGCCGACCGTCTGGGCCAGACGCTGCAGAAGCAGATCGCCGCCGCTGTGACCGGACCTACCGTTGATGGTCTTGAAATCATCAATGTCGAGGTAAATGAAGGTGAACGGTTGCTGGTGGTGGCTGGAACGGTTGATTTCCCTGGCCGCCAGTTCAGCAAAGGCCCGGCGATTCAATATCCCCGTCAGCGGATCGGTTCGCGCCAGCAGTTTCTCCTCAGCCAGCAACCGTTTTTGCCTGTCGAGGAGAACGGTAAAGATCAGAAAAAAACCGAGTCGCACCGAACAGTTCCAAAAGGGGATCAGCGTATGGGAATAGGTTTGGCCCGAAGCCACATCGGCCCAGAGCCAAACCAACGCGCTGACAAGGGACAGCGCCACCCCGGGGCTCTTGCCCCCGCCGAACCAAACGGCTAGCACGATCGGGACCAGGTAAAAAATCGAAAACGCCAGCTCGGGACCTGTCCAGAAGTCAAGCACGCCAAGCAAAAGCAGGAACAGAAGGGCCAGCGCCAAGTTGAACCAGCGGGAACGTTTGTTTAAAAAAGCGGCCAGCGAGTGGATCGGCCTCATGATCAGGAATCTTTTGGTTAACGACATGGCTTTCGTTTATACCGCAGCGGCGGTATGACCTCCTCAGACTGTTTTTCCATTTTTACGACCGAGGGAATGGTGATCCGGAGACCGTTTCTTCTCCTCTTGCACGCTCTCGCGCAGATCAAAGAGAAACCATTTCTGGTTCAGGATCTCCTGTCTCTTTTCTCTCAGCAAGCGGATGAAGCGCCTCACGCCCAGGGGCTCATTGCCGTTGGCGTGCACCAGCACGATGCTCCCCGGCCTGGGCCACTGGTTTTTGGCCAGCCAGGCATCGCTGCCCAGGGGAATCAGGCCGAAACCGGTGACCGCCAGAAACAGCGCTTCAGCGGAGACCAGGCCCGGAAAGCGGAAAAAGAGCGACGGTGTGATTCCCTTCTCGATCATCAGCGCCTCGGTGTGCAGGATTTCGGAGGCGATGTCGGTGCCCGGTGCGAGCAGGAAATTTTCCCCGAGCGGTCGCTCGCGACTGATGCGGTGGTTGAAGGAGTGGTTGATCCAGGTGACGGCGATCGCGCCCTGACGCTCCAGGTCCTCGCAGCCAGCGTAAATCCTCCGGGTGCGTCTTCATCCAGACGCCGGTGAGCGAGACGCCCAGGGGGACCGGTCTCTGCCGCTTGGCGATTTCGCCGACCAGGGCGTCGAACAGTTCCCGGTCGAGGGGCCGCCGCGAGGGACAGAGGTCAACGGTCAAGTCGATGCCCAGATGCGGCTGGAAGCGGGTGATGCCGGCATCCTGCACGGGCCGGGAATTGGCCTCGGCGTCGAGCAGCGCCTTGACGTACGGCGAGTTATGAAATGCCCAACGGATCTTGTCCACGGCCGCTCCACATAGGCTGTCCGGTTGGCCGACTGAATGGAGGTGAGCAGGGTGTCGGGGTCAGCCAGCAGGAGCTGACGCTGACCGTCGCTCAGGAAGGAGCGCAGCACGATCCGGTGCGTGGGATCGGACTGGGTGATGCCGAAACAGGCTCTGTAATCGGCAATGATTTTCGCTTGCAGCAGGGAGACGCAAGCGAAAGCGGCGCAGGAAAGAATCAGTCGTTGCGGGTTAATAGACATCGGGGTCGCGGACCACGCAGCCGGCTGGCGCGCTGTGGCGCAGCAGCCAGGAACAGCGCGAGCAGGTGATGCATACCTTGGCCGGGTCGAGCCTCCCTTTCGCCAGCAGGTCGCGCGGCGCGTCCGGGTAGGCGAAAGCGTTGCGGCCCATGCCGACGAGCGACGCCCCACCCTGGTTGAGAACGCCAGCGGCCACGTTCGGAAAAAACTGGCGCAGCCAGGAATAGCCGGAGTCTGACCAGGGGCAGGTCGTGAAACGCTTGCTGCAGTTCGCCGGCAAGGCGGATCAGCCGGGCCACGCCCGCCAACGGGTTCTCGCAGGGAACGGCGGATCCCTTGAGCGGGACGTCGAAAGGCCGGCCGAGGTGAGGGGCGACGCGCGGGTTGCCCAGGGAGAGGTTGAGCAGGGGAACACCGATTTTCTTCAATTCGGCGATCACGCGTCTGGTCTCTGTTAGGTCCTCCTTCTGCGGATCGTCGGGATCCATACCGAATCCGCCGGCGATGAAGTCGGCCATGCTCAGCCGGCTGGTGACGATTAGGTCGGGAATCTCCTCGCCAATTTTTTCTATTGTTTGCAAAAGAAAGCGGCTGCGGTTGGCCAGCGGCCCGCCGTAGCGGCTCTCGTTCCTGGGAAAAGAGGCCAGCAGCTCGTTGATCAGGTAGCCGTGGCAGGCCTTGATGTCGATGCCATCAAAACCGGATTCCTGAGCCAGCCCGGCGGCGAGCAGATAACGCTCCTGCAGCCGGTCCAGCTCGTCGTCGCTGATCAAGGCATGGTCTGCGGGAATAGCGGCCAGCGAGTCCAGCAGCGGATGGCGGCGAGCGATAATTGGCTTTGGCAGGCTGTAGCGGCCGGCATGCGTTAGCTGCAGAATGAGCAAGGGGCTCACGCCAGCCCCTGCCTGCCGCGTCTCTTCGACCAGACGTTTGAACCCATCCAGATTTTTTCGAATCAGCAGCAGACTGGCGCGGGTTGGACCGCCCCTCCGGAACGATGGCGGTGGCCTCGAACCAGATCAGGCCGCTGTCGCCGGCAGCGTAGCGCCGGTAGCGGCGCAAGGTTAGAGTTCCGGGAGCACCGTTCTCATCGGCATCCGCTCCTTCCATAGGCAGGATGACGAAGCGGTTCGCCAATCGCCGGGCAGCGATTTCCAGAGGGGCAAAGAGCGGACGGACATCATTTGCAAAAGGGATCTCGAGTCCGAACTGAGATGCCTGGGATAACAGCTCCCCTTTATCCCGGAAATTGAATTTTTCGAACTTCATGGGAACGGCTGCAGCCCGTCTATCGTCCTCTTCACCATCTGTCTCAGATTCTGAATGTCTTCCTTTACTCTGCCTTCGCAAATCGCCGGCCATTCTGAGCGAGGCACTATCGACAGCCCGGCCTCGTCCATTTTCATTTTGGTCTTGTATGCCAGGTTCAGCAGTGTGGCGAACTCGGCTGCGGTCAGATTGGGAAAACGGGATAGAAAATTGAAATCAAACACGGGAATGGTAAATTCGCCGCCATGGTCCTCGATGGACAGGTTCACCGCCTGGGCGGACGGGGCCAGCAGAGTCACGATTTGTTTCAGGTCGATCACCCCCTTGCCGATGCCGGCCGGAAAGGAAAGCAAGCCATTGCCGCGAACCAAAACTCCTCCGTCTTTGATATGGGTGGCGACAACCCAGGGCAGAACTCTCCGGGTTCCGGCAAGCGGGTCTTCCAGCATGGTCAGCAGGTTCATCGTGTCCAGGCAGATACCCAGGTACTCGCCGGGCGCTGCGCCGCACATGTCGAAGAGCCGCAGCAATTCAAAGGTGGTGAACTCGTAATGGGTCTCCAGGGCCAGGAGGACGCCGTGATCCTGCAGCATGGACTTCTGTTCTTTCAGGCTGCGGGCCGTTTCGGAAATCAGCCAATCGGTGGCAGGCGCATCGTCGTGCCAGCGCATCAGCCCGCCCGAACAGGAGCGCACCACGCGGCAGCCCAGGATGGAGGCCTGTTCGGCCGCCTGGCGGTTGACCGCGAAGGTGTCGTGTGCCCGCCACTTGTTCCACATGTCGTAAGGGATGTGCTGGCCCCCGCCCCACTCCAGGTAGAGGCCGAGAGCGTTGGCTTGGGCGGCCAGTTCGCGCAACAGGCCGCGGTCGCTTTCCCGGCCTGGCGGCAGCTTGGGGCCGCTGAATTGAACCCCTTCGGCGCTGTTGGCTTTGGCCCAGGTGAGAGCGCCGAAAAGATCGAGACCCAGCGGCTCCAGGCAGTAACCGTCAATGCCGACCTTGAATTTACTCATCTTCTCGTCCGTTCTTTTATCCATCACCTGTCAGTTGGCTCGAACCCGGCTACCGCCGCTGCACACCGTGCGCCGATATTGGTGCATGTCCAGGTAACTTTCTCAAGGCCAGATTTTAACACCGCCAGGGTATTTATTCAATCCGCTGTGTCGCTTGACACCCGGTTGCGGCTGGCATATAAACGCGGCAGGAGGGTCTCATGAAAATCTCTTTCTCCATCGTTTTCGACAGAATAAAAAAAACAATCATTTTCAGCGCCCTGATCACGTGCGTTGCCTGCACGTTCGTGCAGAAGCCGGCCGGCGAGACGGTGCAGCAGACTCTCCTGCAATTCATTCATCCGTCCGCCGAGTTCCGCAGCGTACCGCTCTGGGTCTGGAACGACGCGGTGAGCCGGGAGGAGATCGAAATCCAGCTTCGCGATTTCAAAGAGCAGGGCATCGGCGGCGTGTTCATCCATCCCCGCCCGGGACTGAGCACGCCTTACCTATCGGACGAGTGGCTGGCGCTCTGCCGTTACGCCGTGGAAACCGGGAAAACACTGGGGCTGAAGGTGTGGCTCTACGACGAGAACTCCTATCCTTCCGGATTCGCCGGCGGTCACGTGCCCGCGGTCATGCCCGATGCCCTGGGCAAGGGGCTGCGCCTGACCCGCATGAACCAGCTGCCCGGCCAGTTCGAAAATCGGCCCTTGCTGGTGTTGAAAAAAAAGGGTTCCGGATTCATGGAGGTGACAGAGACGAGCGGACCGGCTGCAGCGGGAGACTATTACGTCTTTGACCTGAAGGAGAACGAGGCCTCGCCCTGGTTCGGCGGCTTCAACTATGTGGACATCATGCGGCCCGAGGTCACGGAAAAATTCCTGAACCTGACCCTCGAGGCTTACCGGCAAAGTTTCGGCGAAGAGTTCGGCCACACTGTGCCCGGCTCATTCCAGGACGAAGCGCACATCGCGCCGGTGAGCGGCAGCGACACGGTCAACTTCACGCCGCAGCTTTTCTTCCGCTTCCACCAGCGCTGGGGCTACGACCTGCGGCCTCACCTGCCCGAGCTTTTCGAAGAGAGCGGCGACTGGCAGCGGACGCGCCACAACTATTACCAGACGTTGCTCGAACTTTTCATCGAAGGCTGGGCCAAGCCCTATTACGACTACTGCGAGCGAAACCATCTGGCTCTCACCGGCCACTACTGGGAGCACGAGTGGCCGGAACCGCGGCGCTCCCCCGATACCCTGGCCATGGCCGGATACGCCCACATTCCCGGCATCGACTGCCTGATGAACGAGTGGCAAAACGACCCCCACGCCCAGTTCGGGAACAGCCGGGCCGTGCGCGAGATCCGCAGCGCCGCCAACCAGCTGGGCCGGAAGCGCACGCTCTGCGAAACCTACGGCGCCGGCGGCTGGGACATGGGGTTCGCCGATCAAAAACGCATTGGCGACTGGCTCTACGCACTGGGGGTCAACCTGCTCGACCCGCATCTCTCCTACATGACCATCCAGGGCGCTCGCAAGCGCGACCACCCCCTCTCCTTCTCCTACCACGAGCCCTGGTGGGCGCACTACCGGACTCTGGCCGACTATTTTGGCCGGCTCTCGGTCGCGCTCTCTGCCGGCGAGCAGCTCAACCGCATCGTGGTGCTCGAGCCGACCACCACGGCCTGGATGCTCTACTCGCCTACCGCCCCATCGCCGCGGCTGGAGGAGCTCGGCAACCGCTTTCAGAACTTCATTCACGAGCTGGAAAAAAGGCAGGTGGAGTATGACCTGGCCAGTGAAAAAACTCTGGAGGAACACGGATCCATCCGGGGCCACAGCCTGGTTGTGGGCCGCCGGCCCTACGACCTGCTGATCCTGCCGCCGGGTCTGAAGAACCTCAACCAGTCCACCCTGGACCTGCTGGCCAAGTATCTGCGCTCGGGCGGCAAACTTCTCTGCTGGGAAGGGACTCCCACCTTTGTCGACGGCCAGTTTTCCGACGAACCGCTGCAGTTGGCCAGAACCTATGCCGGCCTGTGGCGTATGGCCAGCGGCACCGGATTTGAAAAACTGGCGGAGCTCTCCCCGGCCGGCGTCCGCTTTGAATTCGACGCGGAATCTTCGCCGCTGCTTTTCCACCAGCGCCGCCTGCTCGAAGACGGCCAGATTTTATTCCTGGCCAACAGCGACAGCCAGCGGGCCGCGCGCGGCCTGCTCCATATTGTTGGCGGAAGCATGGAACGCTGGGATCCGTTCACGGGACAACATGCCGCATATCCGTTCACTGGCAAGGACGGGGAATTGACAACCTCTTTTGAACTCCCCGTTGCCGGAAGCCTGCTGCTGGTTATCCGGCCGGAAAAGGGGCAGAGCGCGGGCTCAGCCCGTTTTTCTGTCAGAGAGCTGGAGCCGGAAACCCCCATGCGCATCGAGCCGCTTTCCGCCGTCCCGCTGACTCTCGATTATTGCGACATCCAGCTGGCTGGGAAAATCCAGAAGGATCTCTATTTCTACGACGCCCAGCAGAAAATTTTTCAGCACCATGGCCTGGCCCGCAATCCCTGGGACAGCTCCGTTCAGTTCAAGCGCACGATCCTCGACCTGGACCGCTTCCCTGCAAACTCAGGATTCAGCGCCACCTACTGGTTTACTTCGGCTCCGGGTGTAGACCTCGCTTCTTTGCAAGTGGTGGCCGAGCGACCCGAGTTTAACAAGGTGGAGATCAACGGCCATCCGGTGCTGCCTGAAAAAGGACGCTGGTGGCTTGACCGCGCCTTCGGAGTTTACCAGATCGGCGCCTGGGCCAGAGCGGGGAAAAATCAGATTACGCTCAACTGCAAGCCCTTCCGCATCCTCGCCGAGCTCGAGCCTATCTACCTGCTGGGAAATTTCCGCCTGAAACCCGAAAAGAAGGGATTCAGTCTGATTCCGGCCGGCGAATTGAAACTGGGACCATGGAAGGACCAGGGAATGCCTTTCTATGCGGACAGGGTTTGTTACACAAAGAAATACAGGATCAGCCATTTTCATTCTGAAAACAATAGAATCACGGTCGCTCTTGGCGGCTGGAGCGGTTCTCTGGCTGAAGTCCGGGTCAATGACAAACCTGCCGGCATCATCGCGTTTCCGCCCTATGAACTGGACATCTCGCCTTTTGTGAACAGCGAATATGTGACTATATCAGTTATAGTTTATGGCACGCTTAAAAACCTGCTCGGCCCGCACCACAACAATCCGCCCCTGGGCCGCGCCTGGCCCGGCTCGTTCCAGAAAGGAGCTGAAGGCGGTTTGCCTCCCGGAAGCGAATATTCACTGGTCGGCTACGGCCTTTTTTCAGATTTCCGTGTAAACCTGCTGGAGAAAAAATAAAAGAAAACATAAACCGAATTTTCATTATGGAGACCACACGATGAAAAAAATTATTATCTCTTTTATGCTGACATCTTTGGCGGCGATGAGTGCGGCGCAGCCCAAAACCGCTTTGGCAACTCCGCTTGCAAAGTCAATGGCAATTGATCCGCTGCACAGAACTCAGGTCAAGGTAGGCCTGATGAGCATTGGCTTGAAGGCCTATTGGCCGCAATTTCCCGGGCTGCAGCAGCGGCTCGAGGGATACAGCAAGGCCATCGGCCAGAAACTGCAAGCCTGCGGGGCCGAGCTGGTTGACGCCGGCATGGTCGATTCGCTGGAAAAGGCGCAGCAGGCTGCCGAGCTTCTGAAAACGAAGGACGTGCGCCTGCTCTTTCTCTATGTTTCCACCTACGCCCTGTCCGCGACCGTGCTGCCGGTGGTGCAGCAGGCTAAGATCCCGGTGGTGGTGCTCAACCTGCAGCCGTCCAAAGCCATTGACTACGCCTGGTTCAATGCGCTCCCGGACCGCGGCCGCATGACCGGTGAATGGCTCGCCTTCTGCCAGGCCTGCGCGCTGCCGGAAATCGCCGCCGTTTTCAGCCGCTCGGCCATCCCCTTTCAGGAGGTGACCGGGTTCATCGATGATCCCGACGCCTGGAAAGAAATCAACGAATGGGTGGAAGCCGCAGCCGTGGCCCAGGTCATGGCCCGCAACCGCCTGGGCATTCTCGGCCACTATTACAACGGCATGCTCGACGTTTACTCCGATCCAAGTCAACAGACGATTTTTTTCGGCAGCGCCATAGAACACATCGAAATCGGCGCTATCCGGGATTTGCGCAGGCAGGTGAGCCCGGCCGAAGTCGCGGCCAAGATCGCCCAGATGCACCGCGAATTCCAGGTGTCCGCCGACTGTGCCAAAGCGGAAATCGAGCGCGCGGCCCGCACCGCCTGCAGCCTGGACAAGCTGGTCGAGCAGAAAAATCTCGGTTCCCTCGCCTACTACTATGAAGGATCACCGGGAAGCGAGGAGGAGGACATCATCACCTCGGTGATTGCCGGCAATTCCCTGCTGACGGCGCGCGGCGTGCCGGTGGCCGGCGAAGGCGAGGTCAAAAACGTCCAGGCCATGAAGATCCTGGACGCATTCGGGGCCGGCGGTTCGTTCAGCGAATTCTATGCCATGGACTTCCACGATGATGTCATCCTGATGGGACACGACGGTCCCGGCCACCTGGCCATAGCCGAAGGCCAGCCGATACTCAAACCGCTCGGCGTCTATCACGGCAAGCCGGGAAAAGGATTGTCTGTGGAAATGAAGGTTAAGCAGGGACCGGTGACACTGTTGGCGGTGGTGGCCACGCGCGAGGGAAAACTCAAATTGCTGGCAGCTGAGGGCGAGTCCGTGCCCGGCCCGATTCTGGAGATCGGCAACACCAACAGCCGTTACAAGTTCCCCCTGGGCGTCAAGGGATTCATGGATGCCTGGTGCCGGCAGGGGCCGGCCCACCATTGCGCCATCGGCATCGGCCACATTGCTTCGAAGCTAAAAAAATTGTCTGTTTTACTCGGATTGGAATTCGTTCAGGTCTGATACATAGCGATTGCACCCGCGCCCGTTTTCGGCGCGTTCAGACAGCCAGCATCAGGATAAGACTGGGAATCAGCAGGATTTTGCTCGCCGTGAATATGGCGCGCCAGAAGGGATTGTTGTTCTTGATGATTCTGAATCCGGTCAGAAAAACGGTCTCGCAGGCGCCGTTGCCGCGGTCGGAACGCGTGGTGCTTGTGCCGCGAAAAAAACCGTTGGCCTTCTGCTCATACGTGGCCAGGTAGCCGCGGAAATGAATCTGGTCTCCCTTGCTCACGCTGCGGATAATCTTGGCCATGCGGTCGTCCGCGCAGAGCAGATGGTTGTTGGAGAGGCAATCCTCGCTGAAGAGCCGGGCGGTCTCTTCGTCGGGATAGCGATACCAGCAGGTGAAGTTTTGGCTGCTGAACTTCATGCGCCGGAACACGCCGGTTTCGATGTTCTTGCCCCAGATCACGCAGAGATCCTTGGTGTTCAGATAGTCCTGCCAGCGCTGGTGGCTGATGTCGCTGATCGAATCGCTGCGGTGATCGGAGACCACCAGGCCGTAGAGGCTCGTAGCGAAAGAGCGGAGTGATCGTGTAAACCAGTCCCTGGCGCACCACGGTGAAGGGCTCGGGAACATCCTCCTGCGTCTGCTCAGGTTCCTGCAGCAGCGCCGGGTTGATTTCGGCCGGGCCCGGCCAGCGATCCTTCAGGAAAAAGGAGATCATCAACAAGCCGAGGATACAGAAAAAGAGCATCCGGAAATAGCGATTCGCTTTCATGGTGGAGAAATATATACAAAAAAGTAAAAAAATTCAATGACAGGCCGGCAGGAATACGTTGAAAAATGCGGGGTCAAGGTCTATACTGCCTGGCTTGGAGGTATTAATGAAAAAAAAGATTCTAATTCCTCTATTTCTGGCAATTGTTTTTCTTTCGGCCCTGGCATACGGCGACGTGCTGGATGAACTCGTCAAGGCCAAGAACTATGCCAGCCAGCGTATCTCCAGCTACGACCGCAACGGGGGCAACGCCGACGCTCTGAAAATCCCGGCCCACCAGACCGCGGTCATCGCCGAGATCCAGGGCGCGGGCATCATCAAGCACATCTGGGTGACCATTGCCTGCAGCGACCCGATGATCCGCCGCAACGCCATCCTGCGCATGTACTGGGACGGCGAAGCGAAGCCCTCGGTCGAGTCGCCCATCGGGGATTTTTTCGGTCAGGGCTGGGGCGAATCCTACCGGCTGATCTCCCTGCCCCTGGCCTGCGCGCCGGTTGCCGGCAACGCCATGAACTGCTATTTCCCCATGCCCTTTTCCCGCTCGGCAACGATCACGGTGGAGAACCAGTCCGACGCTCCCATCGGCTCCTTCTATTACTACGTGGATTATGAGAAGCACGCCAAGCTGGACCCGGCCAGCCCCCGTTTCCACGCCTGGTGGCACCGCCAGATCACGGTGCCGCCGGCCGAAGGCGAGAACGAATGGGACTCGCTGGGGCCGGCTCCCGTTCATCCTGCGGAACAGGGCGACAACTATGTGTTCGCCGACCTGGCCGGCAAGGGCCATTTCGTGGGCTTGAATTACTTCGTGGATTCGCCGACCCCGATGTGGTACGGCGAGGGCGACGACATGTTCTTCATCGACGGCCAGAAGTGGCCGCCGCAGCTGCACGGCACCGGCACGGAGGATTTCTTCAACTCCTCCTGGTGCCCCAAGGAAATCTATATGCACCCCTATTTCGGCTGGGCGCGGGTCAACGACACCATCGGCTGGCTGGGCCGCACCCACGCCTACCATTTCTGGGTGGAGTCGCCGATCGCCTTCAACCGGTCGTTGCGGGGCACCATCGAGCACGGCCACGCCAATGTCCTGTGTCTGGACCTGGTCACGGTCGCCTACTGGTACCAGGTCGAGCCGCACAACATCTTCCCCGAGATCCTGCCCAGGGAGAAACGCCAGAACATGCCGATCATCAGCGTCAGCGACATCCACCGCTGGCGCGACGCCTGGCGCCAGATGATGGGCGGCGGCGCGCTCTGGGGAAATGAGAAGAAAAAAGAGGAAAAGAAGTAGGCGCACAATCCAAAAGGCCTGAAGGAGACAACCATGATAAGGGAAAAATGCGGTTATGAACGCAGATTCACCCCTGCCATTCCAATCGCTGTTGTGCTGCTGCTGGCTGCGTTGTGGGGCGGGCTCTGGGCAGAGGGTCGGGCATATAACAAGAATGTTCTTTATTTCCATGGCCGGGTGCGCGAATTCACGGGCGATGCGCTCAGGACCATTGCCTTGCCTATCGGCGGCATTGCCACGGGCAACATCACCCTGGGCGGGAGGGGCAACATCCAGGAGCTGGAGATTTTCAACAAGCCGGCCAAAAACGTCCTCCCCGACCTGACCTTTTTTTCCATCTGGGTGCAGGAGCAGGGGAAAGAACCGGTGGCCAAAATCCTGGAACGAAAATACCTGCCGCCCTTTACCGGCGGCGGCGGATTCCCGCGCAGCCAGCTGGCCGGGGTCTCGCGCTTTGATGAAGCCGTGTTCCGCGGCGAATTCCCCTTCGCCTACCTGACACTCAAAGACGGCCAGGTGCCTCTGGAAATCTCCCTGGAAGCCTACAACCCCTTCATCCCCCTGGCGCCGGAAAAGAGTAGCGTACCGGCCGCGGTCTTCAACTGGAACGTGAGGAACCCGGGGCGCGTTCCGCTGAAAGTGTCGCTGGCCTTTTCCATGCTCAACCCGATCCGGACCCGCGACGCCAGCGGCAACCTGGGCTTCGGTCGCAACCTGAACCAGTTTTTCAACAACGGCAAAATGAACTGGATCCGCCTGAACTCCAATCGCGCCGATACCCAGGCCCTGGAATTCGGGAACCTGGCCATGGCCACCAGCGAGCAGCAGATCCAGGTGCTCACCCGCTGGTACCGGGGCGGCTGGTGGGACAACGCCCACCGCTTTTGGGACGATTTCTCCCAGGACGGGCTGCTCGAGGAAGTGCGCGACGGCCAGGAAACGGCCGAGGGCGGCAGCGACGCGGCCACCCTGCTGGTCCGTTTCGAATTGCAGCCGGGCGAAGAAAAAGTGGTGCCCTTTTACCTGGCCTGGTATTTCCCCAACCGTGAGAATTACTGGAACGGCGAGCCGGAGATGAAGGGCAAGCGCTTCAAAAACTTCTACGCCACCATGTTCAAAAGCGCCGACGACGCGGCCGCCTACCTCGTTGAGCAGGCGCAGGAATTGTACGGATCGACCAGGCGCTTCCATGATATTCTTTTCAATTCCAGCTTCCCGGCCTATGTCATTGACGCCGTCTCCTCCCAGGCATCCTCTCTCAAAACCAACCTGGTCGCCCAGGATGAGAACGGCAATTTCTACGGCTTCGAGGGGCTGGATGACAGCAGCGGCTGCTGCATGGGCACCTGCACCCACGTCTGGAATTACGAGCAGACGCTGGCCTTTCTATTCCCCAGCCTGGAACGCAGCCTGCGCGAAACCGCCTTCCTGCACGACACGTTTGCCAACGGCTACCAGACCTTCCGCACCCTGTTTCCCGCAGGTAACGCCTGGTGGAAATTCAAGCCGGCAGCAGACGGCCAGATGGGCAACATCGTGCGCGTCTTTCGCGAATGGAAGCTGTCGGGCGACACGGCCTGGATGAAAAAGCTTTGGCCCAAGGTCAAACGGGCGCTGGAATTCGCCTGGACAGGGGTCGGCCAGGTCGGCGAAAGCGAAAAATGGCAGAAAGAGCGGCTGACCTTGCCCTGGGATGCGAACAGGGACGGGGTGCTGGAGGGTGAGCAGCACAATACCTACGACATCGAATTCTACGGCCCCAACACCATGACCGGCTCCCTCTACCTGGCGGCCCTGAAGGCGGGTGCGGAAATGGCGGAAGCGGTCGGCGAACACAGCAAGGCCAGCGAGTACCGCAAGATCTATGAGAGCGGCAAACAGAAGTACGAGCGGCTGCTCTGGAACGGCGACTACTACATCCAGAAGGTGGAGGTGGCCAAGGGGCTGACGGTCCCGGAATCCCTGCGCGCGCCTGAGAGCGAAAAATCCTGCTGCGCCGCCAAAGCGGAACTACTGAAAAAGAACGCCCTGGAGCCCGGCCAGACCCTGCCCAAGTACCAGTACGGCGAGGGGTGCCTGTCCGACCAGCTGCTCGGTCAGTACCTGGCCCATGTCAGCGGGCTGGGGTATGTGCTTAACCCGGAGCACGTGGACCGCACCATGAAAACCATTTTCGCCAGCAACTTCCGCAACGATATCTCCAGCTTCTCCAACGTGCAGCGCATCTACGCCATCAATCACGAGGCCGGCCTGCTCGTTTGCTCCTGGCCCAAAGGCAATCGGCCGGTCCTGCCCTTCCCCTACTGCGACGAGGTGTGGACCGGCTGCGAGTACCAGGTGGCTGCCGGCCTGATCTATTCCGGGCTGGTGGACGAGGGGTTGAGCGTGGTCAAGGCGGCGCGCGATCGCTACGATGGCGCCAGCCGCAATCCCTGGGACGAATTCGAGTGCGGCCACCACTATGCCCGGGCTATGGCCAGCTGGGCGGTGCTGCTCGCGCTGTCCGGTTACCGCTACGACGGCGTTACCCATTCCCTCTCGTTCTCTCCCCGCATCAGCAGGGAGGATTTCCGCAGCTTCTGGTCCACGGGCAATGGTTGGGGCAACATCACCATCCGTGGCAAAAAACTGGTGCTGACGGTGGCATTCGGGACTCTGAAACTCGCTCAACTGGGCGTGGCCAGGGGGTACGGTTTCCAGGCGCCGGCTGCCGCGCTTCTGGATGGCAAGGAAATCGCGCCCAGACTCAGGCAGGATTCGGAGTTGACGCTCCTCGTTTTCACTCCCGGCAACGAGCTGAAAACCGGAGATACACTGAGCGTCGATTTTAAATAATCAGCGTTTTCTCAACAGTTTGCTCTGGGTCTCACCGCCGTTGAGCAGGAAGAGCAGCGGCAGCGGCCGGTCGATGCCTTCGCGGAAAGCGGGCATCTCCTGCCAGGGCGTAACCGACAGCACGTTGGCCAGGTCGAGCCAGTATTGCAGCCGGGCCGTGGGCAGGTTCCAGGTCATGTGGAAGTGATTGGCAGGCGCGTACTGCTTGTATTCGGCCATGCGGGCGTGTCGGGGCGTGACGAAGGTGTGCGGCCAGGTGGGGGTGGAGGTGCGGCACACCGCCCGGGCCAACTTCTCGGGAAGCTCCACCGTCTGCGCCTCGTCCCAGACCAGCGAGAACATGCCGGAAAGTGAGCTGTAGGCCAGGCGGCCGGCGATGCCTTCAATGCCGCCGGGCGTGACAAAAGTCACCGAATTGCCGCCGCCCGGGAAATAACCCGCATCCGCTTGCGGGAAAGAGATGCGTTTCATGATCTCTTTTTCCGAGGCGCCGGGATTGGCCGCCCAGTTAAACGATGCCGAACCCGAGTTGTCCCCGTCCACCAGCCCGCGCCTCTCCCAGAGCGTGTTGCCCTTGAGGCGGATGCCCAACGATTTGGCCAGCAGGGCCAGCTCCCCGCTTTCCCAGACCTTGCGGAAATCCATGAACAGCGGCGGCTGGCCGCCGGAAAGCCAAGTGAAGAAAAGCATGGTTAGCAGACCCTGGGCGTCTGCTTCGGTGGCATACGGGATGACCGGCTTGGGTCCGTTGTGGTCGAAGCTGGTGTTGAACAGCGACTCCATGATGTCGGCCACGGGCAGGGGCAGGCCGCGCGGGTCTGACCCCCATTCCAGCTGGCTCATGAAACCGCCGCCCACCGCGTTCAACTCGCGCAGCAAATTACGCACCACCAGGTACATGGCCAGAGAGGTATCCAGCTTTCCGCTCTCGCCGGTGTTGCGGATTTCCAGCCTGGCACCGACGTGTCTCTCCAGCCAGGAACGGAGATCTTTCAGCTCTTTCTGGTTGTAGGCTTTTTTGGCCAGCATATCGGCCAGCAGCTTCATGTCCAGCCGGGTGATCTCGATGCCGAAGTTGTTGCGCGTGGCCAGCACATGGGCCAGGGCGGTTTCCATGCCCATGGAATCATGGCCGAAAATGAGCAGGCGCCGCCCCTTCAGAGCCTGGAAGGTCACCGCCGCGTAGAGCCAGTCAACCAGCGCGGTGCGCGTTTTTTCGCTCAGCCGCGGTTCGAGCCCGGTGTCGGGCCAGCTGCCGACATTGATGTGGATCAGGCCGCCGTACTGGGAAACGGCGCCGGACACGGCATGGGTGAAGACCACGCCGGGCTTGGGACCGGAGTTGCCGCAGGTCAGGTTGAGCGGCGTATCCTTGGGAAAATGGCTGAGCAATGAAATGAGAGTCAACTGGGGAAACGACCAGGTGTCCGGCACGCCGACCAGGATGGAAACGCCGTTCTCGCGGAACTGAAGGGCCGCCGCATCGGCCTGGATTTCGCCGTCGATCAGGATGTCGGAATAGACCACCGGCACGGCGCTGCCGGCGGGGGTATGCACGGCCGAAGCGACCGAATCGGCGGTCAGCCGCACGATGTTGGCTGCGCGGCGCCGCGATTTCTCGTCGATGCGCGGATCGCAGGTGGCGAACACGCCGATGACCGGCAGGTCAGACTGTTTTTTTGCATGGGCCAGTCGCTGGGCTCTCATGGCGCCTCCTTGGGTGCTTTTCATTATAACGGCTCGCCGCTCTTTTGACAACCGGCCGCCGTTTACAAAAACCCGACCGTTTATTACAATGGCTCATGAATGGCCACGGGTTCTCTTCGGGAGGAATTATGAGAAAAAAAATTCCCACATGTATTTTTGTTTTGTTGATCGGCCTGGCAGCAGGAGGCCAGGCGTGGGCCGCGGACCAACCCGGCTGCGACCTGCTGCAAGGAGTGGCCCGGCCGCAGGATTACGTCTCCAAAAGGGTTTCCAGCTATGACCCCAGCGGCGGCAATCGCGACTCCTGGATCATTGAGCCAGGACAAAAAGCGACGCTGGCCGACATCCAGGGCCCGGGCGCCATCCACCACCTCTGGTTTACCATTGCCGCCGAACCCTTCTACAGTAAAAAGATCGTTCTGCGCATCTTCTGGGACGGGGAGAACACGCCCAGTGTGGAAGCGCCCATCGGCGACTTTTTCGGCGTGGGCTGGGGCATTGACCGCGGCTACTCCTCCCTGCCCTTCAATGTCTCTTCGGAAGGCCGGGCGCGCAACTGCTACTGGTTCATGCCCTTCCGCCGCTCGGCCCGCGTGGAAGTGGAAAACCAGGGCCGCCGCCGGGTCGAAGCGTTCTATTTCTATATCGACTACCGGCTGCTGTCCGGGCTGGCAGCCGACACCCCCTATTTCCACGCCCAGTACCATCAGGAGTTCCCGCCCAGGAAGAACGAAAACTATCCCATCCTGGAAGCCGCAGGCCGCGGCCACTATGTCGGCTGCAGCTTCAGCGTCATGAACCAGGCCGGCTCCTGGTGGGGCGAGGGCGACGACATGATTTACGTGGACGGAGAAAATTCTCCCTCGCTGCACGGAACCGGCTCCGAGGATTACTTCTCCGACGCCTGGGGCATGCGCCCGGCGCAGGCGCCCTTCTACGGCTGCCCGCTGCAGGAGGAGGACTTCGCCCTCGGCTCCAAGGCTTCGGTCTACCGTTTCCATATCCCCGACCCCATCCCCTTCACCCGCTCCATCCGGGTGACCATCGAGCACGGCAGCAACAACGACCGCTTCGATTATCTGAGCAGCGTGGCCTACTGGTACCAGGCCGAACCGCATCAGCCCTTTGGCACACTGCCGCAGGTGACGGAACGGCTCCCCTATGCCGTGGAACTTCCGCTACGCTTTGTCCTGCCCGCCTGGAAACAGGACGAGAAGGAAACCTCCTCAACCGTTTTTATCGATTCGGCCAACGGCCTGACTACCCGAGCCGCCAAACTGCTTCCCGGATTGTCAGCCTATTACGATTCCAGCGGCGAACGCATCGGCTATCTCCAATTTCAGCCCCAAGCCGCAGCGGAAGCACTGCGGTTGGCTTTCGTTCCCAAGATTGTCGAACACCTCCAGGGAACGGTTTTCTTCCTCAAAGGACCTGCGGGCGGTAACTTTGCCATCCTCCACCAGGGGCAGGCCCTGAACAAACTGAACTCGTTTGCCGAAAAGAAGGAGCTGGCCTCGCTGGAGCTAAAAGAATTTCTCCCGCAGAAAGGTGAAAACGTGCTGACCGTCGCTGCGCTGGATAACGTGGGAGCGACAGGTTCCAAAAGCCTCGATGTGGTCGGCGTCTCCTTCCAACCGAGCCGCATGAACTTCGTTACCGAATGGCGGGTCATCGGCCCCTTCGACAATTCCGACAGCCAGGGGATCCAGCGCCTTTTTCCGCCGGAAAAGGAATTGAATTTCAACAAGACTTATATTGGGAAAAACAACCAGACGCTTTCCTGGAGGGTTGAGAAAACTCGCGACCGGGGCTTCCTGGACCTGGCCGCGATCATTAAGCCCTCCGAGTACGGCGTGGCCTACGGCGCCGCCACTGTTATCGCCGCCGCCGAGCTGGACACGGTGCTGCTGCTGGGCAGCGACGACGAGGTCAAGGTCTGGCTGAACGGCGAGCAGATCCATTTCCACTCGGTTTTCCGCGGCTGCTACCCGGACCAGGATACGGTTCCGGTGCACCTGAAAAAGGGGAAAAACAGCTTGCTCTTCAAGGTCAGCCAGGGCGGGGGCGGCTGGGCTTTCTGCCTGCGCATTCCCGACCCGCAGGGAATCATCCACTACGAAATCTGAGGCCTAACGCATGCAGATATCGATGTAGGGGCAGGTGCGGCAGCGCTCCGGGTCCTCGGTTTGCTGGAAAGGAATACCCAGTGAAAAGATTTCCGAGAGGAGAGAGCGCAACGTCTCTTCGTATGCACCGATCAGCTCCGCTCCGAACCATTCCCTGCCCGCGACCGAGACGAAACGCAGGGTCTCGCCCAAGCGCTTGAAGGGATAAACCGCCAGCCGGCAGGGTCCCAGATCGGGTCGGGAGCGCTGCAGCAGGTACCAGTAGAAAAGCAGTTGAAAAACCTCTCGCCTTTCAATCACCTCTGCGCCGGCCAAATCGGCGAGCGCTTCGATCTGCAAAGGATGGACCCTGCCGCTCTTGTAATCGATGATCCGTCGGCCTCCAGCCTGCCGGTCCAGGCGATCGATGAAACCCCTGAGGCCGACCCGGTAGGTCCTGCTTCCGGCAACGAACTCGAACGGCACGCTCTCGATGCCACCCTCCAGCAGCTCCAGTTGGAACGATTCACCCGCCTGTTCCTTGTTCAAGAAACTCTTGAGCAGGCGCTGAAGAACCTCCCAGACGATGCGATTGCGGCCGGTCTCCAGCACGGCGCCAGGAAATTCCTGGCCATAGGCCTGACGCAAACATCCGTCCAGCCGCTGCCGCAGCAAAGGCCAATCGTTGCCGCCGACCGTTTTCCCCAACAGAGGCGCATAGAGCCGGCGCAACGCCTCGTGCAGGATGGTGCCCAGGCGGCGCTGGTCCGGAGAGTCTGCCGGTTCCTCCTCCTCGCGAATGTCTTCGACGTAATTCAAGTAAAAGCGCAGCGGGCAGGTCCGAAAGGTCAACAGCGCGGAAGCCGAGATGCCGCGCTCGGCCAGGCTGGCGAGTGTTGTCTCCTCTTTGGGGATGCGGATGGGCCGGGGCTGTTGGCGGGTGAAGGCGAAATCCAGGATTTGCTGCTCTACCGAGGCGGCCGGATTTTTCTCTTTGTATTCGATGAGCAGCTGCTCGATGAAACGGCTCTTCTCGTTCTTTTTTATTCCCAGACCTTGCCGCTGGCTGACGTAGAAGAGTCGCACCCGGCGCGCCCGCTGCAGCAGCCGCCAGAAATGGTAGGCGGAGATGGCATCGCGCTCACGAAAGGTGGGCAGGCCGACAGCGGTGCGCACGTCGGGGGGGATGAAGGACAGATCGCTTTTGCCCGCGGGCAGCACGCCCTCGTTGAGCGACAGGATGCACACCTGGTCGAAATCGAGCGCCTGGGTCTCGAGCATGCCCATCACCTGCAGGCCCTGCAGCGGTTCGCCGCTGAAGGGGATGCGCTCGTGCCTGGCAATGTCGTTGAACAACTGCCAGAACAGGCGCAGCTCCATGTTTAAATTGCGCCGTTTTGTCAAATTTTTCAGGCGAGTGAGCAGGCGATAGAAATGGTAGAGGTACTCCAGGTCCAGAGCGAAAAGGGGCGTGGGGCTCTCTTCCAGACTGCGCAGGCGGTCAAAAAGTTCCTGTAAAAACGGGATGGCCTCGGCCGAGGTGCGCCAGCGCTGGAAAAGGAAATCGAGCGGCGGTTGGGAAATGGCGGCCGCAGGGACCGTCATCCGTCCCTCGTCGCGGACCCGGTGCAGCAGGTCGGCGGCCGCCTGCGGCGCCAGGGGGCGGACATAGGGGTGGCACAGCACGCGCACCAGGTCGCGGTAATAGAACACCGTGTGTCCCTCGCTTTCGCCGGCATGCAGTTGCATCTCGATCAGCGCGTTGAGCAACGTGAATAGCGGTGTGTGATCCAGGGGGTAGCCCAGCGTGATGTTGACTTGGGCCGCTTCGGCCGGCAGCGAGTTGAGCACCGGGAAGAGCAGCGTCTCGTCCGGCAGCACGACCACCACTTCCTCTGGCGCGGGGGCATCCGGCAACAGGCGGCGCAGTTCAAGTCCCAGCGCCTTGGCCAGGCCGGCTGTGGAAGAGACGCCGGTGATATGGATCTCCTTCTTTTCGCTCAAGCCGGAGCCGATCCAGTTCGTTCCGGAGCCGGCCAAGCGCTGCCGCTGGTTGCGGAAGAAATGGCCGGCTTCCTGGTTGGCATCATTGACAAAGTACTCGTCCATGTCCCAGAACAGAGCGGCCTGACCGCGGCGCAGCAGCTCGGCGACGATTTTCTCTTCGGCAGCGTTGAAGGCGTTGAAGCCGCAGAAGAGCACGCGCTCGCTGTCGAGCGCCTGGCCGGCCGTGACCCGCTCGGCCGCCAGCCGGTAGGCCAGTCCCTCATAGGCTTGATTCTTGCTGCGCAACGCCGCGCCGAATTTCTGGTAAATGGCCTCCAGCTCGCCCCAGAACGAGGTGTACTTGCGGTAGATATCGCTCTTTTCTTCGATATTCAGCTTCTCGATCTCCTTGAATTCGCGCAGCGCCCGGAAGAGGGTCTCCTCATCGAGCAGTTGCTTGTCGATCTCGTCGAAATCGGCCAGCAGCATTTTCCCCCAGGCGTAGAATTCCTCGAAGCGTTTGGGGAAGCGCTGGGCCAGGCCGGAGTACACGTCGTACAGCTCGAAAATCAACTCCAGCGGATCGGGAACAGCCAGCCCGGAAAGGTCCACGATCCAGTCGCCCATGGCCTGGATCCTCGGAGGCCAGAAAGGCGCATTGGCCAGACGTTGCAGGTGGTGGCGGAAATGGAGGCCGGCGCGGCGCGTGGGAAACAGAACCTGCAGGCGATGCACATTGGCTCCGTGTTCGCGAAGAATCTGTTCTGCCAGCCGCTCCAAGAATTTCATTCTTTGTCCGGTCCGACCTGCTCGACGCGGCCCTCGTCAAGGTACACGAGATACCCCCTCGCACGCATCCGGCCCATACCGCGCAGCGCCCGCAAATAGAGGCGCATCTGGCTGACGTGCGACGGTTCGGGCTTACCGGTTTTGAAATCGATCACCTCCGTATCCTCTCCCAGGTACCGGACCCGGTCCGGCCGCAGCACGCCCTGCGGGGTGATCAGGGGGAATTCGCAGAGGGTCTCCCCCGCTGGCGAAAACCAGTCGCGCAAGCGGGGATTTTCCAACACCTCGGTCAGCTTGCGCAGCAGCGGCTCCCGTTCACTGTCCTCGATTTCTCCCTCAGCCAATGCCGCTTCCACAGCTGCCGGCGCGTCTTGGCTGAGGCGGACGCGGGCCAGGAGCCGATGCACGAGCACACCCCAGCGGATGCGCTCCGCGCGGTAGCCCGGGTCGAAGCGCCAGAACTCTGCACTTTGGCGGCGTACAGCCACCCGCTGCCGCCAGTCATAAGAAACCAGCTCGTTCTCTTTCAGGTATTCTCCGGCAGCGGTTTTCACCTGCGGCGGGCTCCGCTTCTGCTCCTGGCCCAGGCCAAAGACCTCCCCACCGTTTTGCCGCTCCAGGGCGGTTGCCGCAAACTCCTCGACAAGCGGGGCCAACTCGTTTCTCCGCCCTGAAATCAGATAGAGCCGCTCGCTCGCCCGCGTGCAGGCCACATAGAGCAGGTTGAGATTGTCGAGCAGCAGGTTGGCTTTCTCCTCGGCAAACGCCGCAGCAAACCGAGTCGCGGCAAGCTCCTTGCTGCCTGGAACCAGGAACATGTCCGCGGGTCGGCTCCCGGCCAGCCATTCCGGCGACGGTCGCAGCCACAGCGCATCCTCGGTTTTTTGTTGCCAGTCCGCATAGGGCACGATCACCGCCGGGAACTGGAGTCCCTTGGCCTTGTGGATGGTCATCAGGCGCAGGGCTTCGCCGCTCTCGCTCATATTCAGCGCCAGTACCTCCGCGTTGAGCTCCCACCAGTCGAGGAAGGAAGCGATGTCGTCGCTGCCCCCTTGGTTGAAAACGTTGACCGCCTCCAGGAACGATTCCAGGATACCGGCGCTGGTCAGGGCCGGAATGTGGTCGAGCCGGAAAATGCGGATCAGTTCCTCGGTCAGCTCGTAGACCGGCAGACGGCACAGGAAATCCCGACGTTTGAAGAAACTTTCCAGTTCGGGCGCCAGAACTGTTTCTCTTCCAGGCTGGGGTTTGACTAAAAGAACTTCGTCTCCATCTGCCGCGCCCCGGCCGTAGAGCGTCCAATAATAAATCAGCACGGCGCGGGAGAGCCGATCGCCCGGCTGCAGCAGCAGCCGCAGAGCCGCCAGCAGAAAACGAGTCAGCGGCGCAGACGCCAGGCGCAGTGAATCGGCCGTGACCACGTCGATGCGCGCAGCCAGCAGCCGGTCGGCCAGTTCTTCGCCCTCAGCGTTCTCGCGGACCAGCACCGCGATGTCCGGCAGCCGGAAACCGTCGGCCTGCAGCCGAAAGATGATCTCGAGCAGCCGCTGCCCCACCTGCTCGCGCCGGGCTTCGGCGTTCTCGGCTGCGGCAGCGGGAATGAACTCCAGTGAAACGAAACCGCCCTCACCCGCTTCCGGAGTCTGCTCCGCGTCCCGGTACACGGCCGACAGCCCAGGGTGCTCGCCGCTCAGCTTCTCGCGCAGGAAAGAGAAGAGCAGGTTGTTGAAATGGACGATTCGCTCGCGGCTGCGGTAATTGCTCTCCAGGTGCAGCGGCTGGCTGGAAAAAGGGAGCGGCCGATCCATCAGGGCGGCGTCGCCGCCACGCCAGCGGTAGATGGCCTGCTTGCCGTCACCCACGGCCATGCTGAAATGGCCGTATCCCTGGGCGTTTTCGAGCAGCGGCAGGATGTTCTGCCACTGCAGTTTCGAGGTGTCCTGAAACTCGTCGAGCAGGTAATGGTCGTAACGCTCGCCGAACACGGCGAAGATGAAGGGCACATCGGTGCGGCGCACGATTTCGTTGACCTTCAGGTTGAACTCGAAAATGGGAACAGCGTTGTACTCCCGCTTGTAATCTTCCAGCCGGTCGTGCAGTCGGCGCACCAGACCCAGCAGATAGGCCAAGCGCAGCACGGCATCGGCGGTCAATGCATCCACATGGCGCTCCCCGTGCAGCAGGATGATCTCCTGCCGCACCCGGCCCAGTGCTCCTGCCAGCAGCCTCTGCAGATTTTCACCGCTGGCCCGGGCGGCCTTGGCTTTCAGCCAGCGGTTCTCCAGCAGGCCCGAATAGAGTTTGAGCTCTTTGAATTTTTCCGGCGTGAGCCGGGCGATTTTTTCAAAAAAGAGCAAAGCACTCCCGGCGTTGCGGGCGAAATCCTCGGCAGCGATTTTCCCATCGGCGATCAGCCGCAAACCGGATTGGCCCAATTGCCGCCAGCGGTCCAGGACCTCCGCGCGCAGGCTGTTGCAGGTGGCCAGAAAACGCTGCAACACGTCCGGTTCCCAGGCGGCGACCGCCTGCAGCCACTCGCGGCTGGTCTCCTTCATCATCTCCTGCTGCAGTTGCCGGACATAAGGCTCGATGTCCCAGCTGCGTTCCGAGGCCAGCCGGGATTCCACCCAGCCCAGCACGGAGTCGGTCAGCGCTTGATCCTCGCCCACCTGAGCCAGCAGCCGGTCGCCGATATAGGCGAACATCCTTTCATAGCGGATGTCCACGTTGAAGTTGAGGGGCAGGCCGAGCTCCAGGGCGAAAGAACGGATGACGCGGAAAATGAACGCATCGATGGTGGTCACCGAAAAATCGGAATACTCATGCAGCAGGCGGTTGAGAACCTCCCTGCTCGCTCGGCGGATGTTTAAACCTGGCAGATGGGACTGCAGCTCACGCTCCAGCTCCGGAACCTGTCCCTGGGACAGTTTTTTGAGTGAGAGAATGATGCGCTCCTTCATCTCGGCCGCCGTCTTGTTGGTGAACGTGATGGCCAGGATATGGCGGAACTTTTCCGGATTCTTCAGAACCAGCTTCAGGTATTCGCGCACCAGGGTTTCGGTTTTTCCCGAACCGGCCGAGGCGCGAAAAATATAGAACGGCATGGAGCTCCCGCTGTTTTCCCAAGAAGGTTCTCGGCCATCTTATCCGGCGGCCAATGGTTTGTCAATGGAGCCGCCACCCGAAGCTTCATTGACATATCCCGTTCGGGTTACCTATAATGGACCGCAAACGCTTGGAGGCCACCATGACAATTAAAAAATCAGTTCTGGTCTTTCTCCTGCTGCTCGCCGCTACGAATACGGCGCGTGCCGGCACCGTTGACGAAGAAGATTACTGGAAACTGGTGCGCTCCTGCTTCTACCTGACCGAGGACGGCATCTACATGAACACCGGCACCTCCGGACTGCAGACCATGCAGACGATCAACGCCGTGATTGAGCAGAACGTGTTTTACGCCAAGAATTTCTTCCCCCAGGCCAATCCCTCAGCGGATTTGAAAAAGAAGCTGGCGGCGTTCGTCGGCGCCCTACCCGAAGAGATCGCCATCCTGCGCAACACCACCGAGGCGATGAACGCGGCGGCGGCCTCCTTCAGCCTGAAACCCGGCGACGAGATCCTGACCACCGCCATGGAGCACGTGGGCGGCATGTCGATGTGGGAAATGAAGGCCGAACGGGAGAAGCTGAAACTGACCCGCATCGACCTCCCCTTTCTGCCAAAATCGCGGCAGGAACTGCTCGACGCGTTCCAGAGGGCGATCAACAAAAAGACGAAGGTGATCAGCTTTTCCAGCATCACCTTCACCAACGGCATGGTGCTGCCGGTTAAAGAGATCTGCGAGTACGCTCATTTTCGCGGCATTCTCACGGTCATCGACGGCGCGCACAGCCCCGGCCTGACCGATCTCAACCTGGATAACCTGGGTTGCGATTTCTTCGCCTCCTCGCTGCACAAATGGCTGCTGGCACCCAAAGGAGTCGGCATGCTCTACGTGCGCAAAGGATTGTTCGCTGAAAAGAAGCTCTATCCCCTGATCGCTTCCGGCGGCTGGGACAAGCGGGAAAACTTCAGCGCCATCTTCGAAACACTGGGCACCATCAATCTGGGATTGCTCACCGGTCTGGAGAAGTCAATCGATTTCTTCAACATCATCGGCAAACAGCGGATCGTCAGCCGCTTGCGGGAACTGAACGACTACATGTACGTCAGGCTAAAGAAAATCCCGGGGATCGAGATGTTCACGCCGGCAGATCCTGATTTGCGCGCCGGCATGGTCGCCTTTAAGATCCGCCACATCGGCCACTCGGATATTGCCAAGAAGCTCTGGGACATGGGCAAGATCCAGGTGCGTCTGGTCTCCGAATACAACTACAACCTGGTCCGCCTTTCGGCCCACATCTATACGTCCAAGGCGGAAATCGACACGGTGTGCGACTGCCTGGCGAAGATCTCCGCCGAGGCGGGGAATTAAGCCAGAAAATCTCTATTTGTCAGCGAAGAAATAGGAGCTCAAGAACGCCACCCTGGCTATGGCGGCCATGATGTCCGGATTGACGCGGTAAATGGTGTCGCCCGGCAGGTGGTAGGCCAGGTGCGGGCCGTTGGACATGAAGTAGGCCACGGGAATCCCCTTCAGGAAAAAGGGAGCGATGTCCCCGGCGCGAACCCCCACGCTGGTCATGACCCTGCCGCCGATCAGGATTTTCACCTGCTGGTCCGCCTGGTCAATCGTCTTTTTCAAATCAGCCGGTTCGGCGGTGTAACTGCAGAAGGCTTTGTCCCCCTCGCCCTCCATGTCGAAGTTGAACATGGCCGCCACTTTCTTGAACATGGGGGGCAGGTGTTCGGAAAAATAGCTGGCACCTTGGGAGCCCACCTCCTCGCCGCCGAACAGGACGAAGAGAACCGAGCGCTTGGGCTTGCGGCCGAGGGCGGCAAAGGCCCGTCCGGTTTCCATCACCACGGCACTGCCCGAGGCATTGTCATTGGCACCCCCGAACAGCAGCCCCAGGTGCTGGCCCTGGCCGTCGAAATGGGCACCCAGCACCACGCATTCTTTCTTCAGCTGGGGATCGGAACCCTCAAGGTAGCCGGCAATGTTGTAGCCGATTCCCTTGGGGAAATAGGTGGCCTGGACCATGAGATCGGCCTTGGCTTTCAGAGGAAACGAGACCGGCCGCCGGTAGCTGCTCAAAGCTTTCTTCAAATCGGCACACGAGCCCCCCTTTTCCTTGAGGATCTTGTCGGCGAACTCCTCGCTGATCATGGCCGGCAGAAAACCCGGGCGCCGGTCGCCATTGGGATGGGCATTGACCTCGGAATAGATATAGATCAGCCCCACGGCCCCCTTCTCCTGGGCCACCTGCATGCGCGTGCGGTGCTCGTCGTGATTCTGGAAACGCTTGTCCGCTGGATCGGGAACGCCGCGGAAACAGAGCACAAATTTCCCCTTGACGTCAACGCCGGCGTAATCGTCGTAATTCAAATCGGGCGCCGAAATGCCCCAGCCCACAAAAACGATTTCCGCCTGCACATGGCCGCTGTCGCTGAACAGAAGCGGCAGGAAATCCTTGGCCGCCACGGCTTGGAGTTTGTTCTCCTTCGGCTCGGCTTTGGCGGGCTCCGTGAATGACATGGGTCCGAAAGCCGCCTTGGGTTGTTCGTATGCCCATACGGTCAGCTCGGCTTTCTCGATCACCGAATAGGGCGAAGGATAGGCCTGCAGGTAGCCTTCACGGCCGATTGGTTTCAACCCCCATTTTTTGAACTGGGAAGCGGCCCAGTGAGCGGCTGCCGTGTACCCCGGATGACCGCTCTGGCGGCCGGCGAACTCGGGCGAGGCTAGTTTCTTGCAATAATCGTATACGGCAGCCGGTGTGATGGTCCCCACTCCGGACCTAAGGTTTCGGTCCAGGTCCTGGGCCGCAGACAGACCCAGGGAACAAAGAATCAAAAGGGAAAGAACGGCAGGCAACGTTTTCATCCAAACCTCCTCAACGACCGCTCCCGGAGGACACGGCGGAAATATGATACGTACTTCGGAGCGGCTTCGTTTTATTCCGGAGCGTCGCTCAGATTTTCCGGCACTGTTCGAGAAGCCGGATGTAGGGTTCAACCCGCACCGGGGTTCGCATGTCGACTCGCTGGTAGAGTTCCAGGTAGTTCTTCTCCACCCGGCGCATTTCAATGTCCAGGTTACGGTCGATGGAGGGTAAATGAAAGCGGACAATCTCCTCCAGGTGCTGAAAGCTCATTTCTTTTTCCCGCCTAGAGCACCCTTGACACCCTCCTCGAAAGGCTCGGTCAGGATCGGCACCACCCAGCCGGGCGGGCTTTCGCTGTAAGTCTCGGCAGCTTCGCGCACGGCCAGCGGGTGTTTGAGCATACTCCAATAGCGGTCCGCCAGGCGCGCGACATCGCCCCGCTCCCTGAGAGCGAAGGGAATCCAGGCGATTTTTTCATAGTAGACACTCCCTTTTTTCACGGGCAGCATGCGGGTCTGATTGTTGGAGCCGAAGGAGTAGACAAAAGCCCGCGCCAGGTAATACCAGGGGCCGTGTTGGATATAAATATAGGGCTGCTCGAGCGAGGCGTCACCGCCGTAGAGGTTGGGAGTGGCCAGATCCAAATAGAGGTTGGCGAAGCCGATCCCCTTCTGCAAATTGAAGAAGGTCACCCAGGGGATGTCCGGCCGCAGCGTGATCACGTGATCCGGATGGCGCCGGGAAGAGGCGAAGTCGATCTCCTGCACCCGCTCGTCCACCCCTTTATAGGCCACGGAATCGAATACCTCCTTGTTGAAGACAATCTCGCCGTCGCGCAGGGCCATGACGTGCAGGTCGTTCTTCACCTCCAGCAGCGAGGTCATCAGGATAAACGGCGCCTGGTTGTAAAAATGGTAGGTGATGCTGATCTGGATGTCCTTGAGGTGGGGCAGCGGGGCGCTGCGGCGCAGCGAGTAGAACACCGGTCCCGACTCCTCCTCAAAGGGGGGATTCTCCCAATCGGAAGTGTGCGACCAGGCGTGGGGCGGCGAAAAGACATCGGGGTTCCAGTGCAGGGCGCCGTTGGTTTCCAGCTTGTGTTCCAGCCGCAAGCCGGTGGCCTTCTCCTGGATCTCATAGACCATGCCGCTCTTGGGGGCCAACACCACCCGGTAGAAGGAATTTTCGATGGTCTTGCCCAGCCCCTGGCCGCTGACCTTCAAATCGCTGCCGTAGGCCGGTTGAGGGGCGGCCGGGTTGTTGTAAAACACCAGGTAGGTGGCTTTCTCGCGCGGCCGCAGACGGGCCAGGAAAGCGATACTGAAGGTGATTGTCGGGTGATAGCGGATGAGGCGCTGACCGGTATTGGCGTCCTTCTCCTCGATGCCCAGAATCTGCGGATCATTCCATTCGCTCCAGCCATAAACCTGGGAAGGGATTTCGCTGTAGCGGACATCCCCCTCGCCCTCCTCCGCCTTCACCACCCGGATTTCGTTTGCGGAGCGGATGTAATTGGCAAGCAAGCCCACGGTGGCATGGACGGGGTACGGAGCGCGCTCGCAGCCGTTTTCCTCGGACAGCAGCAGGGCCAGGTAGTTTTTCCATTCGCGGTTCCAGTAGCCGCGCCGGGCGGGTGATTGCAGCTTTTCTTTCTGCACCAGCGTTCGTTTCGTCTGGCTGTGGGACAGGATCACGCGGAGGTCGTATTCCCGGTTTCCTTCCCAGCTGCAACGGATTTTCAGCGTATAGGGCTGGCGGCTCATGACGACCTTGTCGTATCTTTCGCCGCCGTTCTGGAAAACCTGGAAATCGCGAGCCCGGGAACCATTGATCAGGACGACGGCCACCTGCCACTGCCCGGCCGGTGTGTTCCTGTTGGCTGCATCCCAACGGAGGAAATAACCGTCCTGGCCGTTGACCGGATAGCCGAACTCGGCAGCGCGCAGTAACACGGCGCTGAACAGAAGAATTAGAAAGGAAAAAAGTTTGTTCATTCGACCCTCCTCGCATGGCCAAAGAAATCGTTTATTCATGCGTTTCCGCCTCTGGGCAGCTACCGGCCCACCGTCTCCCAGCCGCGGCGGTTCAAGTCGCGGTAAATGATACCGCCGAACAGCAGGCCGACAACCAGGGGGGTGTCGGCGGCGAACGTCGTGGCCACCATCGAGGTGCCGGCCAGCCCCCAGCTGACGTTGCGTCCGGACACGAAAAAATCGCTGACGCTGCGCATGGCCCGGCGCCGGTAGTAGATACCGATGCCCAGGTTGAAAAGAAAATAGAGCGCTATAACCAGTCCGTCCACCCAGGTTAATCTCATCGCTCACGCCCGCTGCGGTCCTGCACCCAGGCAGGCTTTAAAAAAAAGGAGTCCACCGCACTCATCGCGAAAATGTAACCCAACGGTCAAGCGATGTCAATGCGTCGGGCCGCGGCTTTGCCAGCGGCTTCCCATTCTGGTATACTTCGGTTTTCCCAAGGAGATGCAATGACAAACAAGCGATTCCTGCTGGTTATCATCCTGGCGTCTCTTCTGCTCTCACCCCTGTTCGGCGGTTTACGCAGGGAGGACGTCCGGGTGCACAAGCTGGAGAACGGCCTGAAAATTCTGTTGCTCGAAGACCACACGGTTCCCAGCGTGGCGTACTACACTTTTTTCCGGGTGGGCTCGCGCAACGAACGGGTGGGCCTGACCGGCGTATCCCATTTCATCGAACACATGATGTTCAACGGCACCAAGCAGCTCGGCCCCGGCGCCTTTGACAAGACCATGGAATTTGCCGGCGGCGCGAACAACGCCTATACCGGAGACGATTTTACCGCCTACACCGACTGGTTCCCGCCAGCGGGGCTGGAAAAGATAGTCGCCATGGAAGCCGACCGCATACAGGGGCTGATCTTCGAACCCGCGGTGCTGGAAGCGGAGCGCGGCGTTGTCGCCTCCGAGCGGAGGCTCAGCGTCGAGAACAACAACGAGAGCCTGCTGGAAGAGACGGTGCGGGCCACGGCCATCATGGCCCACCCCTACCACTGGGATGTGATCGGCTGGATGAGCGACATCCAGAACTGGAAACGGGACGAGGTCATGCAGTACTACCGCACCTACTATTCGCCGAACAACGCCGTGCTGGTGTTGGTCGGCGACTTCAACAGCGAAAACGTGCTGGCGGTGATCAAAAAATACTACAGTCCCATCCCGGCCGGCGCACCGCCGCCGGCGGTGACCACCGTGGAGCCGACACAGCTGGGGGCGCGGCGGGTGGAGATCCGCAAGCCAGCCCAGACGCCCTCCTTTTTGCTGATGTACCACGAACCGCCCTGCACCCATGCCGATTTTGCCGCCCTGCGCGTGCTCGACATCACCCTGCTGCAGGGTGAAAGCAGCCGACTCTACCGCCGTCTGGTCCGCCAGGAACAGCTAGCGGTATCGGTCCGGGGAGGGGCCCAGGAAACCATCGATCCCTTTCTGTTCACCATTGACGTCAAGCCCAAAGCCGGCGCGGATCCGGCCCGCATCGAAGCGCTCATCGAAGAGGAGCTGGGCCGCATCGCCCGCGAGGGCATCAGCGACAGCGAGCTGCAGAAAGCCAAGAACTCTCTGCGCACCGATTTTTATACACCGCTGCAAACCATCGCCGGCCGGGCCAACCTGTTGGGCAGCAGCGAGATGCTCTACGGTGGTTTTGAACAGCTCTTCGAGCTGATGAAAAAGCTGGATGCGGTAACCCCGGCCAGCGTCAAGGAGGTGACCGGCCGCTACTTCATCCCGACCAATAAAACCGTGGGGATTCTTGTTCCCCAGGGAGGTGCCCAATGAAACGCCTGTGCGCGTGGATGATGTTCCTGTTTTGCGGCTGTTTCCTGATTCAGGCGGCCTCGCTGCTTCCCAAGCCGGAAACGATCCAGCTGGCCAACGGCTTGAAAGTCTATTATTTCCGGAGCGATGAATTGCCCCTGGTTGCCTTCCGGCTGCTGGTCAAGGGCGCCGGTACGGTCCAGGACTTGCTGCCCGGCACCGCCGATTTGACAGCGGAATTGCTTTCCAAAGGGACGAAGACGCGCAGCGCCGAGCAGGTGGCCGAGGCGATTGATTTTTTGGGTGCGTCCCTGTCCATATCCGCCCGCGAGGAGTATGCGGAAGCATCCGGCCTGGCGCTGGCCGAAAACTTCCCCGCGCTTATGTCCATTGCCAGCGACTGCCTGCTTCATCCCACCCTGGCCCAGGATGAATTTGTCAAGGAGAAATCGCGGCGGCTGGAGCGCCTCAAGGCCGTCAAGGACAATCCGGCCCAGGCGGTCCAATTCTATTTCCGCCAAGCCTATTTCGGTTCCCATCCGCTCGCCCACCTGGGCATCGGCAGCGAAACGCCGTTGCATCAGATTGACAGCAAAACAGTTCAGAATTTTTACCGCAAGCAGTACCGTCCCGACCAGGCGCTGCTGGCCGTGGTGGGCAACATCGACAAAAAGGAACTGGACGCCGTTCTCCAATCGACCATCGGCACATGGGCGAAACCCGCACCCGCGCCCAGCGGAGTTCCCCTGGCTCCCCTGCCCAGGCCCAAGGCGAAAACCTGCCTGCTGATTGACAAGCCCGACGCCACCCAGGCCTATTTTGTGGTGGGCGTTCCCGGACTGGCCGAGGGCGAACCGCGCAGCGCCGTTGCCCAGGTGATGAACACGCTGTTCGGCGGCCGTTTCACCTCCTGGTTAAACACCGAGTTACGCATCAAACGCGGTCTGACCTACGGCGCGCGCAGCGGCCTGCAGTCATGGCGCGAGGGCGGCATATACACCATTTCTTCATTCACCCGCAACGAGAAGATCGGCGAGATGCTGGAGATCGCTTTTCAGCTGATGGGCAAAGGCAGGCAGCAGGGCTTTTCCGAGGAGGAGATCCAGAGCTCCCGCAACTACATCCTGGGGCAGTTCCCCCCCACCCTGGAAAGCCTGCTGGCCAAAGCCCGGGCTTACACCAACCTCAGCTTCAACGGCCGGGGTTTCGACTACTACAGCCGCTATCTGGAAGCCGTTCAAAAAACGGACCGGGAGGCCGCCAATCGCCTGGCCCGCGAGCTGCTTCCGGAAAACAATTTCGTGCTCGTGGTGGTCGGCAACGCAGCGGAGATCCGCACGCAGCTGGCCAAATTTGGAACCTTCCAGGAGAAGAAGATCAGCGATCCCGATTTTTAATTTTTTTCTATTTCAATTCCTTGACGTAGATGCGGCGGAAAAAGACGGGCGAGATGCTGTCGTGGTTTTGCAGGCCGATGTAACCCTCGGAGGCAAAATCCTTGACCTTGCCCCGCGGCTCGGCCTCCCAGTCGAGGATCAGCTGACCGTTCAATTCCACCTGAAGATGCTTGCCCAGGAAGGTGATCTTGAAGTGGTTCCATTCGCCGCTGGGTTTAGCGGCATCCAGGCGCGGTGCCTCGGCGTCGTAGGCGGCTCCCGTCTTGTGGATGCCCTCGCCGGCGTCGTAAATCTGGATTTCGAACGAATGGTAGATGTAGTCGTCGCTGCTGGGCAGCTCCGGCACCCGGACAAAAACCCCGGAATTGGTGTTGTTATGGGAACACTTGAAATCCAGTTCCAAGATAAAATCGCGGTATTTCCTGACGCTGTACCAGAGCAGGCCCATGCCGCCCTGTGACTTGAGCACACCGCTCTTCTCGTCCAGCTCGAAATAGCCCGGGCCGTAGTGGTTCCAGCCGTGCTTCTCGTAGCGGCCGTTGGCGCTCTTCAGGATCTGCTCGTAATCCTGGTAATAGGTGACACTCTTGACGTAGGCGATCCCCTTGAGAATGGCCGATTCGGGTTTCAGGGCCTCTTTTGGGTTCTCGTGCTCGATGGTCAGGTAACCCTGGTAATCCTGCAGCGTCAATTCGGCCAGAATGTCACGGACATTGGCCCGACCTTGGCCGAAGGGAACGTCGACGGCCTTGAGATTCCCGAACTTGTTCAGGTCCTTGAGGTGCACGTCGAGGATGTGTCCGTCCAGCTGTTGCAGCGCCTCGACGGGCTGAACGCCGGTGCGCAGCCAGTGCCCGGTGTCGGCACAGGCACCGATCCATTCGCTGCAGTTTCTGAGATGGTCGAGCACCGTTTCGGGCCAGGCGTACTTGGCGGGCTCCGCGTGATTGTGGACGGCCACGCGGATATGGTATTCCCGGGCCAGCCGATCCAGCAGCGACCAGTCATCGAATTCCGGTTCGCTGACGATGGTGCCTATGCCCAGCTTGCGGGCGAAGTCAAACACCTGACGCATGCCGGCCTCATCAGCCGGAAAGCCGACCACGCCATAGGCCACCAGCCGCAGGCCGTTTTCGTTCAGTTTTTTCTGCACCACAGCGATCTGCTCGTCTTTGAGGTTGTGGTCGAACTTCACGCCGGGTATTTCCGAACCGAGCGCCTGGCCGGGATAGGCCTGCACGCACTCGATGCCCAGGGCCTTGACCTTGGCCAGGGTCTCAAAAAAAGTGTATTCGCGGTAGGTCCAGCACTGAACGGCGAATGGGAATTTCTTGATGCGCACGTCCGCGTAAGGTGAAGGCGCGGGTGTCTCGCTCTTGAGGGCAAAAACGATTCCGCCGGCCAGCCAGACGATCAAAAAAAACGCGATTCTTATTTTCATGTCCCCTCCTTGTTTATCTCTTTTTTGCGGGATTCCACTGGCCGCGGGCCACCGCCGGCACGAACCGCTCCAAGCCTGGCGGCGGAAAATCAACGGTCTTTTCTTTTTCGGCGCTCATGTAGGCGGTCATCAGCAGCTCAGTTACTGCAACGCCGTCGCCGAAATTCTCCAGCGGCCGCTTCCCCTCCAGGAAAGAGCGCACCATGTGGCGGTTCTCCCCCTCGTAGCCGTACTCGTTCTCTTCGTTGGCGACCACCGGCATGACCCCGGTCTCGGCGTTCTGCTTCTCGACCAGGTCTTCGCCGCCGCTGCCCTTGACCTGGCGGCTGAAAAACACCTTCAAACCGGAGTCGAGTGTGCTGATCGACAGCGAGTATTCCGGCCCCAGCAGCTCCATGCTCAGGCGCAGGCCGGCACCGACAAAACACCAGGAGGTGCTGGTCTCGACCACCAGCGGCTGCCCCCGCTCGTCCTCGTACTCGATCAGCGAGCGGGCGAAATCCTCGGCCGGCCGCTTCTGGTAATCGGTTTTGCCCTGGCTGAAATCGGAGAGGATCTTGGCATAGCGCGGCTGCTGCCATTTCAGGCAGGCGGCAAATGCGGTCACCTTCAGGGGCTTGAGCACGCCGCGCGGGGCGCCGGGCGGGGTGAGAATGAAGCGCGCCTCCTCGACCGAATGGCACATCATGTCGTTGAGCACACCGCCACCCTGGAGTGAGCCTTCCCAGAACCAGGGCATGTGCGGCCCGTTGTGCTCTTCGGCGGCGCGGGCCAGGTAGGGCCGTCCGGTGGTGGCCGCCCCCCGGCCCCAGACGATCTCCTTGCCGCGCACTACGGCCGGCATGAACACCTGGTTCTCCAGGTAGCCGTCCAGGAGTTTAGCCCTGGTGGCGAGCTCCAGCATCTTTCTGGCCTCGGCCACAGTGCGGCCCAGAGGTTTCTCGCAGGTGACGCCGACCAGCTCGCCTTTGCCGTTTTCGACGACCCGGGCGATCTCCTCCATCACCTCCAGGCGGGCGAAATTGGGCACGCAGATCCAGAGGGCATGAATGGCCGGGTCGGCGATCATTTCAGACAGCGACGGGTACACCTTGGCCGCGCCGACGCGCAGGTTGCGGGCCAGGGCCGCGGCCTCTTCCGCTCTCCGGGAATCCCGGTCAAAAATGCCCTGGATATCGGCATCGCGCACCCCCACCCAGGAACGGATATGAAAGCGGGCGACAAAGCCGGCGCCCACCAAGCCTACACCCAGACGATTTATCTTTTTCATGATCTTCCCCCTGTGCTGATTATTCAGGCCGTTGTCCCCTGAGCCGACGCTTGTTTTGTTTCCCGGAAGAAAGCCATGAATACGATGAGGCAGAGGAGCGTCAGGGCCGTCGGGACAAGAAACGTCCCCCGCCAATTAATACTCTTGACGACCTTCCCCGCTGCGTCGACAGTTTCCCTGCTGAACTGGTTCTGGATCCAGCCGCAGAAAAGGCTGCCCACGAAATTTCCGAAGCCGAGGATGATCGTCGCGATCAGGCTTTGAGCCGAGTGCCGTATATCCTTGGGCGCGATGCTGTCCACGTAGATGTAAGCGGCCGTGAAGAAAAAGACGTAGCAAAAACCGTGGAGGGCCAGCGAGGCGACGACGAGCCAGGCGGGTGCGCCGATAACGAAGATGATATAGCGGACGGGCCAGGCCAGGATGCCCAGGGTCAGGGTCTTGCGCATCCCATATTTCTGCAGGGCCCAGGAGAGCATGAAGGCCATGACGAAGATCTCGGCGATCTGGGCAATGGTCATGACCGCGGAGATGTACTTCTGGCTGACGCCGATGACGGTTGAGGTGAGGAAGGGGGAGGTCAGGACATAATAGAACTGGAGCTCCGTGGCAACGACAAAAGAGATGAGTGCGAAAACAAGAAAGTGGCGGTCCTTGAACATTCTGAACGCTTCGAGGAAGGCCCAGGGTTTGGCGCCCTCCCTCTGCGGCGGTGTGTGGGGCAGGCCGAAGGAAAGGACGCCCATGAGCAGCGAAAAAACGCCGGCCAGCAGGAGCGTGTCGCCTTTCATGGCGATGCTCTCCGGCGACTTGGCCAAAGCCCGCCAGCCGGCCAGGGCCCAACCGGCGGCGATCCAGCCGATGGTTCCCCACACCCGGATGGCACCGAACTCCTTGTCCGAGTTTCTGAGGTTGACGAAAGCGATGGAGTTCGTCAGAGCCAGGGTCGGCGCGTACAGCAGGCAATAAAAGAGCATGAGCCACATCATCGACGTGAAAGCCGTGACCGTGGCGATAAGGATGAGGATGGCGCCGCCGACGAGCTGGAGGACGGCGATGACCTTCTGAGTCGGGAACCAGCGGTCGGCGAACTGGCCGCCCACGAAGGGCGAGATAATCGTCGCCAGCGGCAGCAGGCTGAAAATAACGCCGAGCTGCACCCCGTTGAAGCCCAGGTTGTTCTGGAGATAGGCCGAAAGCACCGGCGCCCAGGAGCCCCAGATGGCGTATTGCAGGAACATCATCAGGCACAGACGAAATTTGACGGAAAACACAGGTTGTCCTTTGCTCAGCGTTTCGTTCATGCTTCCATGCTCCTTATGGTTACTTCTCAGTAGACGTTTCTTTAACGCCAATAAGAAAGCGTAAAAAAAAATCTTTGTCAATAGCGGCCGCATTGGCGCCGACTGGGAAAAATGTTAAAATTCGACCCAGGAGAAAGCCATGGAAGTGATTATCCAGCCCGACCGGGAAAAAGCCAGCCTGATCGCCGCCCGCATCGTCGCCCGCGCACTCAGGGAAAAGCCGAACCTGGTTCTCGGGCTGGCCACCGGCAACACGCCGCTGCACCTCTACCAGGAATTGATTCGCCTGCACCAGAGGGAAAACCTGGATTTCAGCCAGGTCACCACCTTTAACCTTGACGAATACGTCGGCCTGCCCCCCGAGCATCCCTCCTCCTACACGAGCTTCATGCTGCAGAACCTCTTCCAGCACATCAACGTACCCCCGGAACGGATCCATATCCCCAACGGCATGGCCGCGGATATCCCCGCCGAGTGCCGCTTATACGAAGAGGCGATCCGCGCCGCCGGCGGCATCGACCTGCAGATTCTGGGGATCGGCAGCGACGGCCATATCGGTTTCAACGAGCCCTCCTCCGCACTGGGGTCGCGGACCCGCATCAAGACACTGACCGAACAGACGCGGCGGGACAATGCCCCCTTTTTCGGCGGGGCGGACAAGGTTCCCCAGCACGTGATCACCATGGGCATTGGCACGATCCTCGATAGCCGTTCCTGCCTGCTGCTGGCTTTCGGTGCCAAGAAAGCCGAAACGGTGGCCGCCATGGTGGAGGGAGCGATCACGGCATCGGTCCCCGCGTCGGCTCTGCAGCTTCATGCCGAGTCCCGGGTCATCCTCGATGCGGCAGCCGGCAAATTGCTGCGCCGGCAGGATTACTACCGCTGGGTCTACGACCACAAGCCGGGCTGGCAGAAACTCTAATTCTGCCGATTTTCGTTTCCCCACCGCCTCTTTCTCCAGACCTCTATTGACAAAAGTTAGCCTGGGCATCTACAATCTCAGAGGGAAAAACTAAGACAAAGGAGGAAGTCCATGAAGAAAACGATAAAGGTGCTTTTTTCATTTTTATGTGCCTGGTGGCTGTGGAGCACCGTGGCATTGCCGTGCCAGGCCCAGATGATCACGATCGGCATCCTGCCCTTCCAGGATGAAAGCGGGGCCAATGTGCCGCCGGCACTACTGCAGAAAATCTGCCAAGAATTCAAACTGAAAATGACCTTGGCCTACAAGGACGTGCTGGCCCGCCTGGTCAGCGCCGAATCGCTGGGTGCACCGGCCAACGCCGGCATTGAACAGCTGGCGGCTTTTGGCAAGCAGCAGGGAGTCAAATTCGTGCTGCGCGGCGGTATTCTGGCGGTCGTCTCGGAAAAAGTGGGAAATGACCTGAAATGCCAGTTGGAACTGTTCAGCGAGCTGATCGACACCGACAGTAGCATCGTCTCCAGCCTGCGCGCCGAGGGCGAGGGCCTGGAAACCAATTCGGCCACAGACGACGCGCGGCGCTGGGAATCCTACAACTGGAACAGCCCCGGTTTCGCCCAAGCCGCCCTGGGCCAGGCATTGAACGCCGCCCTCGGCAACCTGGCGGACCAGGTTCACGCCTCGGCCGTCACACCCGCTGCCCCGCCGCCCGGACAAACGCAGCCGCCGGTCGAAACGGCCGCCACGGCCACCCAGACCCAGCCGCCGCCTGCCGCTGCCCCTGCCGCCGATCCCTATCAAATGGACCAGGAGCTGCAACAGCTGATAGCCCAGGCCGAGTCGTTGCTTTCCAGCGGCAGCGCGGCCAACATGGGCGACATCACCCCCCTGCAGCAGTCCCTGGAAGGGCTCAAGACCGCCATGAACAACAAACTCAATCTGATGCAGCAGGCCCAGGACACGACGGCCGTCGATCAGGAAATCCTCCAGCGCAAACAGGATCTGCAAAACCTCGTTTCCGCATACACGCAGCAGGCTGCCAGCGCTCCGCCTCCTTCAGCCGACGCCCAGCAGTTCAGCGGCGAAAAAAAAGACTTGATCTCCAAGATCAACGATCTGCTGGGCAACACCCTGAACACGATTCTCAAAATCCAGGAGATGCGGACCGCCCTGAGCAGCTCCAACCAGGCCCAGGGAGCCGTACCCCCGCAGCCGACCGATGCGGGTACCGGACAGCCCCCCGTGGACACGAGCGCCGGGCAACAGCCCCCGCCACCGACAGAGGAACAGACCTCGTCGGTGAGCGGCGTGGTGACCGATAACGGCAATCCCGTTGAGGGCGCCACCGTCACCGACCCGCAGTCGGGAGCCAGCGCCACCACCGACAGCAACGGCTCCTATACCATTGCCCATCTTCCCAGCGGCCGCATCGCCAATCTGCAGGTGGTCAAAGATGGACTGCAGATTGCGACCGGCAAAGTCGAGTCTCCAGCCCGGCCAATCAGGCATTTCCGACTGGACGCTCAAACCCGGATCCACCGGGCTCAGCTCATCGGTCAGCCGGATCATGCCCTCCAGCATGATTGCCGCGGGAAATACCGGGCAGGCCAGCGGGAATACCATCCAGGGAGTGGTGCGCGATGGCCAAGATCAACCGGTCCCCCGGGCCCTGGTATCGGTCAAAGGAGTCGGCATGGTGCGCACCGATTCCCAAGGCCGCTATACCTTCGCCAACATTCCCCAGGGCAGCTACCAGGTCGTCGTGCAACAGGGAGGAGCCGCCGCCCAGACCCAGCAGGTAAACGTGGCGGGCGGCCATCCGGTGCAGACGCAGATGCTCTACAAAGCCAAAAGTCCCTCTGCCGGGACGCCGCTGCGCACGCAAATACTGATTCCGGGCGAGAACACCATCCTGAAGGGCCGGGTGGTTGACGAAAACGATGAAGTGCTGAGCAGCGCCAAGGTGACCGCCGTTTATACGGGCGGAGCACTCGACGTTTACTCCGACAATACCGGCATGTATGAAATCCACAATCTGAAACAGGGCACCTATCGGGTGCTGGTTTCCAAGGCCGGGTACAACGAGACCTCTCAGAATGTCAGCCTGATAAGAAACAAGGCCTCGACCCAGAATTTCAAGCTGAAGAAATCCTCTTCACCCTTTATCCGCCAGGCCATCGCCAGCCAGAAGCAGAAGCAAGCCGCGCTTCCCTCCCCCGGACGCACCATTACCAAACCCGGCCGAACCGTCTCACTCCCCAGCCGCATCGTCTCCACTTCGAGCGCGCCCGCCGAAAGCAAAACCGGTCAGAAAAGCAAGCTCGACATTATTAAAACGTTAGACAAAATCAAGACTCCCATCACCTCGGGTCCGCTGAAAACACCCTTGGGCACAACCCGGATACAAACGTCCCTGGGCAACGGGAGCGTGCGCGGCACGGTCAAGGACAGCAAGAGTGGAGGTCCCGTCTCCGGCGCCTCGGTGTCCCTCAGAGGAAAATCCAGCACGCAGACGGACGGTTCCGGCCAGTTCAGCTTCAGCGACCTGGCTCCCGGCGTGTACGCCGTGACCATCCGTAAGAGCGGCTATATGGACGGCGGCGGTTCCGTGACGATCAAGCCCGGGCAAACGACAACCGCCAATTTCCGCCTGACCCCGCTGGTTTCCCCCAAGCAACTCCCGAGCGTCATCCGTCGCCTCAAGCTGCCAGAGACCGGATGCGGGCAATAATTCAGGCACACAGGAGATAGCATGCAGAGCCATACCTGCCGATCGCCTTGAACACAGCGGGTAAAACTCAACACCTGAGGAAATTCAATAAAAACGAATTAAGGAGAAAACAATGAAAATGGGAAGTAGAAAAAACATTTTAAAAAGCGTGTTGTTCATTGCCGGTTTCTCGTTGGGAATATTCCTTCTCGCCGAAACGATCAACTTCATTGAAAATGTCGGCATGGATTACGGCATCGGCTTCGATACTCTCAAAGGTGTGGTGCGCCGCAGACCCTTGTTCGACAGCAATCACCACAGCATTCCCGGCGGCGGGCAGAGAACGTTCTTCTCTTTGAAAAAAGTCGAGGGCAGCATGGACCTTGAAAAAGAGTTGAACGTTTCGGTCAGCGGTTCCTACGGCTGCGGCTTGTGGCATGCGTCAGCCCAGGCCAGTTTCATGAAATCCAACTCTCTTAACACGTACTCGCTGTACTACATGGTCAGCGTCAAGGTGACCAATGCCGAAGAAATCCTCAGCCAGGATCCGCAGCTGACCCAACAGGCCAAGGACATATTGAATCAACCCTCCGGCCTGACGCTCTTCAACCAATCCTATGGAGACAGCTTCGTCTCGGGCATCACCACGGGCGGCGAATATTACGGCATCGTCCAGATCGATACGAAGTCCGATAAAAACTTCATGGACACCAAAGCCAAAATCGAGGGCGGAGGAATCGGCTGGGATTTCAAAGCTCAGTTTGCCTATAAAGTCAATCAAACGTCCAAGACCAATTCGGTCAACATCAAAGAAATATGCATCGGAGATACGGCGCATCAACCCGCCTCCACCGCGGACGCCATGACAACTTATGCCACCGGTTTCGCCGGAAAAGTCTTGAATCGCGGCGTCCCCGTGTTCGTCGAACTCGCTCCTTACACGGTGTTCCCGGAATACGCCAGCAAGTTCACCGATCTAGATCTGAACAAAAGGATCCTGCTGGCGCAACTGCAGAATGAATACCTCGATTACCAAGACCTGAAAAACAACATCGATTATGTGCGCACCCACAGCGACCAGTTCCGCTTCAATCCCGCCACCAAAAACAACGACGTGAACAACCTCACCAATCAGAGCCGGACGATTGCCGACACGCTGACCCGAATCAGTTTCGGGGTTGAAAAAATCGCCGATCGCGTAGGCAATTACAACAGTCTGGCCGACCTCGGCATCACCACCCTGGCGCGTAATTTTGCCCCCCTGATCCGTCTGCCCAAGAGGTACAAAACCTATCTGGCTTCCACCCAGCTGAAACTCAAATTCCCCGATTTCAAGGGTTCCAAAGACGATCACGGCCTTCTTTTCCCACTCTACCGGGTACCGCCCGGCGACGGGGAAATGGCTGGGCATCCGAGAAACATCACTGTTAATGCCGCTGTGACCATGCAGCCGGGAGGTCAGGTCCTCATGCTGGGTTACAATTGCACAATGAGAGAGGACCGCAGAGACTGGACAACCTTCAGCCGGAATGGAGCTCAGACCCTGCTGGATTTAAGATTCGACAGCCAGTACGACGAACAGACGGTGCTGGGCCCGGGGCTGCGCATCAAGCGAATCATCAATACCCCGGCATCAGGCTCGATCCGCGCTGTCGGAACCGGTCATGACGAACAGACGTTTACGGGTTCCGGGATCCTCAACAGGGGTTCATTCATTTCAGATTCTTCTGGGAATGAAGACGGGAAAATCGGAGCCACCAATCTGTTATTCAATGATACGTACGTGGAATTGCAACACGAAGAAGATTTTCTCAATCTGCCCTATGATTACCAGAATGCAGCCCAGATCAAGGTCTTCCGCACGGTGAACACCGCTGTGCTCAAGCGGCAGATCGTCAATAAGCAGGCCTGGAAGCAGTTTAGGATTATTAAATAGTTGTTTTCCTAGGAGAAAAAGGAATTCAAGAAAAAAGAATACTAAACTTTTTTTTAATTCGGAGGACTGGCTGAAAGCGCCTTGACGAGGAGCGGATCGCACTCGTAGATGTCTTCGCGGAAATGGCTGAGTCCGCCCTCTTCCCGCCAGGCCGTGCAGTAGATGACCCGCACCGGGATGGGCCTCCTGAGGTTGATGATCTCCTCCACGTTCTTGTCAATCTCCTTGAGGACGCGCTCCCGCGTCCAGCCCGGCTTGTCGCGCAGCAGGTATACGGCGAAATCAAGCGGCTTCTCGATGCGGATGCAGCCGTGGCTGAACATGCGCACTGTCTTGGCGAAATCTTCCTGGTAGGGCGTGTCGTGCAGATAGACCTGGTATTTGTTGGGAAAATTGAATTTAAGCCGGCCCAATATGTTCCAAGGCCCGGGGTCCTGGCGCAGGCGGAAATTAAGGGTTTTCTCGTTGACCTGGGACCAGTCGATGTCCTTGGGATTCAATTCTGTTTCATCCTCTTCCCAACCCTGCAACAGCCGCATGTGGTTGAGGCTCAGGTAGTTCGGGTCGCTGCGGATGTAATTGATCGTTTCCTTGAGGAACACGCGGGGGGTGATCGTCCAGTAAGGGTTGATGATCACCTGGTTCATCTCGCTGCTGAATACCGGCGTTTTCCAGGCCTGGTTGCCCACCACGACCTTCATCCGGAGCACCGGCAGGTCATGTTCGTAGACGGTCAGGTCGAAACTGGCGACGTTCACATGGACGTAACGCTCACCCAAATCATGCGGCAGCCAGCGCCAGCGTTCCAGGTTCACCCGGATCTGGGCGCTGCGTTTTTCAAACGGAACGTTCAAGGCGGCCAGGGTGGCCGGGTCCATCTGGCCGGTGACCTCCAGCCCGTGGCGCTGCTGGAAGCAACGCAGCGCCTGTTCCAGGCTCTCATCAAACAGGTCGGTGCGGTGATCCGCCGGCTCGGCGGCGGGCAGATCGCCCGACAGGTGCAATCGCAGGCGCAGCGCTCGCACGCGCTTGCCTTGATCTCCTTTTTGCAGCGTTGGTCCGGAAGGGATTTTTTCCCAGCCGCCCTGCCGGCCTATGCGGCGATACTGCTCCAGGGTCTGTTGCAACCCGGTATACAGCGCATGGCGTGGCGCCAGTTCTTTCAGACTTTCGCCGATGCGATTGCGGATCAAGGCATTTCTCAGAACCTGCAGACAATCGACCTCGGCGGGTAAAGCCGGCCATTGCGGTCGGCCCGTTTCGGCATTGACCTTGCCCGCTGCCAAGTGCGAGGCGTAGACCAGAAACGCGTCGCTGAGCAGCATGTCCAAGGCGGCCAGGCGCGGCTGCCAAGAATAATCGGATACCGGCCGACCCCGTTGCATGAACCGCAGCAGACGGCGCAACGTTTTCAGGTGGTAGTCTTGCGGCTGCAATCCCTCGAGCTCTGCCCGCTCAATGGCGGCGAGCAAATCCCGCACCTGGGGTAGCAGGCCGCGTGCATCGCTCCAGGCCGGCACAAATCCCCGCTCCCGGTAAAACAAACAAATCAGGTCCGCGGCCTGGATCCGCTCCCCGGCGGCTTTCAGTCCGTCCGGATTCGTTTCGGACTGCAAGCGCTCGCGCAGCAGATCCGCCACCTGCAAGGAAACAGTCCGGCGCTGGGAACAGCTGCTCGGTAGGAAAAGAAAAATCGTGATAATAATTGCCGCCGGCCATGAACGGAACAAGAGGAGTCGGCGCACTAGAACTTGATTACATCGGTCAAGGCCGAAAAGCTGACCAGATAGTCCAGATTAATATAAACCGAATCGCGATTGGCCTTGATACCCGACACCCGGGATTCCAGAACATACTCCTCTTTGGAAGTGCGGGTTTCCCTACTGTCATGGACGTCCACGTGGCTCAGCACGATCGAGCCTTCCAGTACCTTTTCCAGGGTGCCGATATAAATCCATGCGGAACGGGTGTCAACGACGATCGGCTTTTTGATGAATTTCTTCAACTCTTCTTTCATCCTGACCTTTCAGCCATGGCCTTCATTCTACTCAACGCCCGAGCCGCCGTCAACCGCCAAGTTCCAGGAAACCCTGCGTAGATAAAAAAAGGGACCGTCACCGGTCCCCGTTGAAAATTCCTAACGTCTAATGAACTGAAATGGAAGCCCTACTTGACTTCCTTCATCTCCTTGCCGCAGGTGCACTTGCCAGGCTTCTGGGCGATCATCTTGCAAGGGCACAGTTTGCCGCAGGCGCAAGCGTACTTGGCGGTCAAAGGCACTACGCGTTCCTTGCCCGCAACCATGAAATAGGCATTGCCATTCTCGACCTTGGCCACCTTGGCCTTGATCAGGTTATCACCGCAGACGCACTTGCCCGGCCTTTTGGCCAATGAACCGCAATCGCAGCCGCAACCGCAGATGTAGGCTGTGTCTCCGGCTTTTAACGGGTAAGGCTTGCCTTTTTGAACAGTCGCAAAAACACCGCCGACCGTCAGCAGGGCCGCCAGCATGACAAACATAAACCGTTTGATCATAGACAGTCTCCTTATTATAGTGCGCCGAACGCACCCATACGAACTTGGATTATATAATATTTTTTAATGACTGTCAATAAAAAATTTATTTTTAACATAAAGTTTTCCACCCGCATCGAAGGCGGGCGGAGAAACAGAAGAAGCTCTCTATCTGCGTCCTAACACTTTGTAGAGAGCGAAGCGGTAATCCCTTTCGCGATATTCCTTGATGAGTTCCGTTTGGAAATTGTCCAGAATATTCTGGCAAAATTGTTTTTGCAAAGGGTCATCGACGTTGCACCAGAAGTTGAAATGAAAATAGACCCCGCCGCTGAATTGGGCAAGCGAGTTATCCAGGAAAGCGGGGTCGGTGGTGAGCAGGGATGCCTGGGCTGCATTTTTTCCCCAGAGCATGAACAGGTTGGGGTTGTGGGTCAGAATCAGGGAATTTGTCGGAACCAGGTCGGCAAATTTTTGTGCGTAAAGATGGTCGGCCCGAGCTGCCCAAGCCTCTTCGCCGCTGGCGCGGATCAGCGGCAGGAACGCTGTAAAAACAAAGACGATGATGACCGCCGGGATTGCCGTCACCCATCTGTTGCTGCTGATTTTTTTGAGCTTCTGATGTATCCAGCCGACCCCCAAACCGGAGAATATGGCCAGCGGCATATAGGAAACAAGGGAAAACCGGTTATCGGCGCCGTAGGTGTAACTCCCCGCATAAAAAACGATGAATACTCCCCAGAAGAGCAGAAACCAGAGCCCAATCACAATTTTTTTCTTCCAGCCGCTGGCCGCAATCGCGCCCCAGACAGCCAACAGGGTGAACAAAACTGGAAAACCCTTGTTGTTCAGGTAAAACAGCCCGTTGGCTTTCAGGTTATAACCCGGGGGGGAGAACATGTAGCTTAGGCTGAATTTGGCTCCGCTGGCTCCCCAGTTTTCACTGCTCACCGCGTGCAAATGAAAAAGGTTGGGAATGAGAAAAAGCAACAGCACCCCTCCCATTCCATAAAAAACCGGCTTCTTAAACTCAGAAATGCCGGTGAGCAGCACGGCGCTCAGAGCCACCAGGAGAAGCAATATGGACTCGGGCCGGAATTGGAACCGCAAACGGCAGGGTGGTAAAAGCCAAAAAAAGCAAAGACGGTTTCTTCTCTTTCAAGTAGAGGAAAAGAAACAGCAGGGCCAGGCCAGCGAAAAATGCCGTCGCGGGCTCGGCTGCTGTCGTGTTGGACCAGATCAGGTTCCAGGGAATGAGCAGGAAGAGGAGAGACGCATACAGGGCAGTCGCGTAATGGTCAAACAAAACAAAAACAATGAGAAACACGACCAACACGGCCAGGCCACAAAGCAAGTTGTTAAATAAATGGGCGGCCAGTTCCCGGGTTCCGAAAACACGAAACACCAGGCTGACGATATAGGAATATCCGTAGGGTTCCTTGTAGTATTCCCCCATAAAACACTTGAATTCACCGTATTCGTTCGTTCCGAAATTGCACGCCTGGGCTTTTTTTTCGGCATTCATGTTCTGGGCGATGTGCAGGTAGATATCTTCGTCATAGTATATGCGATGGGTCCGTGCCGGAATCAGGGCGGATAACAGGATGCCGCTGACACAGACAGCCACCAGCAGCAAAATCTGCTTTTTGGATAACGGGGCAAAAATCTTTTTCATGATTCCCAGATTGATCGTCAGCCCGAGCAGAATCAGGACGAAGTTGATTTCCAGAAAGAGCGGTATCACCGTTTTGAGTTGTTCTTTCAGTTGGAACACATCCCCTATGGAAAGCAAAGACAACGCCGTTACACCGGCAACCAGGTAGACACCGACAAAGAGAAAAAGTTTGATTTTAGACGCTGGGTTTTTCATTTTCCCGTTTTCTCATCCTTGGGCTGCACCCCAAACCAGATAATTTTCTATAGCCAGGTAATCGCATCCGGTTTTAATCAACGTGTCCAACGCGTCTTGAGGCGAACAGACAACCGGGTCGCCGTGAATATTGAAGCTGGTGTTCAGGATGACACCGGTTCCCGTCAGCTTTTTGACTTCATGCAAAAGCTCGGCGTAGCGGGGATGATCATTTTCAGAAACGATTTGCGGGCGACAGGAGCCATCAATATTGATGACCCCTTTGATCTTCTCGCGCATGTTTTCCTTGACCATGTACCCCATGGTCATGTGCGGGTTGGGTTTGCCCTTCAGGTTCAGCAGGAAATCGTTGGCATCTTCAACCAACATGGACGGGCAGAACGGCTGAAACCAGGCTCGAGCTTTGAGCACCAGATTTAACCGGTTCTTGATAGCCAGCGAGTCGGCCCGGGCCACAATGCTCCTTCCCCCCAGTGCCCGCGGGCCCACTTCCATGCGCCCGGAAAACCACAGGACAATCTTCCCGTCCGCGATTAACCTGGCAACTTCCCGCTCCAGCTGGTCGCAATATCTGTAGTTGAGATTACTCTTTTCTAAAATCCTCTTGATGCTCTCTTCCGTGTATTCCGGCCCCAAGAACAGATTGGCGACCGGGTAAGAGGAAATCCCGTTCAGGCTCTGGTTGACCAGGAAAGCCGCGCCCAGGGCCAGCCCGCCGTCGCCCATATGGGGATAGACGAAACACTCGTCTATCTCGGGCAGATCCTTGATGAGCATGTTGACTTTCACGTTGGAGGCCACACCCCCAGAAAAGGCAATCCGGTGCAGGCGGGTTTGCTGAACCGCATTTCTGACCAGTTCCAGTATTTTCACTTCCAGAACCCGCTGGGCCATGAAGGCGAACTGCTCGAAAGGAAACTTCCACAAGATTCGTTTCAATTCCTTGTACATTTTCAGGGAACTGTGCCGGGCCTTGATGTTCAGCCCGTCGACGGAGAAAAAACTCATCATGGGATTTTTTTTATCGTCGACGGGATAGGCATAATTGGCCAGGGCCATCACCTTGCCCTCGTCTTCCAGTTCCCGCATATTCAGCAAATTGGTGACATGTTCGTAAAATATGCCCAGCGAATCCCTGCTGGAAATGGCTGACAACGGTTCTAATTTCCCCCCGCGATAGACGCTGACACTCCCCGAAAGCCCATCCCCCACCCCGTCCAACGTCAGGACGATGCACTCGTCAAAGCCGCTGCAGAACGCGGCGGCAGCGGCGTGGCAGGCATGGTGGTTGAGCACCTGCAATGCAAAATCCCTGAAGCCGATCTTTTTCAGTTTTCCCTTGACGATGGCGGCGCCTATTTTCTTGCTGAGCGCGGTCGGCCCTATCTCGGTCAGTTTGTACTTGGACTTCTTTTCCAACTGGGTAAACCGTTTGGGCTCTTTCTTTCTCCTGCGGATCAGGTAATACTCCTCCTTGAACGAGGGGAAAACCCGGGTCAGGGTTTTGGCAAAATCGGAGGTGGAAATCCCGATATGCGTGATCTCGGCGGGATCCAGCGCCAGATAATCCAGACAGGCCCGGATCGACTTTTCCGGGAAAGCAACTTCGAGTTTTCTCCGGGTCAATCTCTCCTCGTTGATGGCGAAGAGGATGCGGTTGTCTTTGACGATCGCTGCCCCCGAATCATGACCATCCCAAATTCCCAAGGTGTACGTCATTTGATCCATCCCAAAAAGTTTTTGACTCTGGTGAACGCGATTTTGAAACCTTTTAATTTGAGCAGCGGCAACAGCTTGATTCCCGTGCTCGGCTTCAAATAAAACGCTTTGAAGGCTTTCTGGCGATACGCTTGAATTTCCTTTGCGGACAGATGGGGGAAGTTCAAAATGGCCTTATCCTGGCGATAATTTTCCCAGGGGGTGTTTTCTATCCAGCCTCTTTCTTTTGCCAGGTCGTACAATTCTGTACCGGGGAAAGGGACAACGCAATAGTATTGCACGAAATCCAAATCCAGGGAGCGAGACAGGGCGGCGGTCTCCTCCATGGTTTTCAACGACTCGCCCGGAAGCCCGAAAACGAAATGACCGGCCACTTTCAGCCCCGCGTTCTTGGCCATTTTTACCGCCGGCCCGATGGCCTCCACGCGGGTGTTTTTCCGGCACTGGTTCAGAATGTCCTGATTCCCCGATTCGATGCCGTAACTGATCATCCAACAGCCGGCCTCGGCCATGTGGCGCAGCATGGATTCATCAATGGTATCCACTCGGCTGTTGCAGGCCCAGGAGAATTTCAAACCCTCTTTCAGAATGGCAGTGCAAAAATCATGAACGTAGCTTTTGTCCAACGTGAACGTCTCCGACCACACCAGAAACTCGCGCACGTTGAAATTTTTTATGGCCGCCCTGATCTCACTCATGACCGCCGGGATAGATTTTTCCCTGGTTTTCTCTCCATAGTAAATCCGGCTTGTGCAGAACGTGCAGGGAAAAGGGCATCCCCGAATGGGATTGATAATCAAAAACTTGTCTCCTTTCAACGGCAACCGGTAATGGTCGGGATTGATCAGGTGCCAGGCGGGGAAAGGGAGCTGATCCAGGGGATCGATGTATTCGCGCGCCGCGTTTTTGCGCACCCGGCTATCGCGGTCGCGGAAGGTGATGCCGGCCACCTCCTTTAAACCGCCCGCTTCCGAGTACGTTTGCATCAGTTCGCGGATGGTGAACTCGGGCTCGTTTCTGACAACGGCATCGATGGCGGGATACTCTCGGAGTATTTCCTCACTGAACACGGTGGCGTGGGTTCCGAAAATCACCGTTCGGATATCCGCGTTTATTTTTTTCACGAAAAGACCCAATTCCAAATCGCCTTGAATCGAAGGGGTTCCGGTGCTCCAGACAACAGCCTGAGGCGAAAAATCCTCAATTCTTTTTCTGAGTTGGGCCAGCCCCACGTTTTCAGCCGGGCAATCGAGCAGCTGCACCCGGTGATTCTCTTTCTCCAACACGGCGCCGATGGTGGCCAGGGAAATCGGCGGCCAGAGAGTCCCCCAGGCGCCGATTTCCTGGGTGCACCGTCCTTCGCGGATGAATTTCTTCCCTTCCGGTGTGGGGGGGTTCAGCAGCAGGATGTTCATGCAAAAAAAAGATATTTGACCAGCGAATACACATAGCGAAACCAGACGCGCCGCAATTGGATATGGGACGCCCCGAATTTTCTCTTGTATTCATGGGCCGGGACCTCCACCAGGGTATATCCTTTCTTCAATGTCTTGATCACCATCTCCTGTTCAATGGTGGTGATATTTTCCTTCAAGTCCAGATCCTTCAACACCTTGGTGCGAATGGCCCGGAAACCGTTCTGGCTGTCGCTCAACTGGCATTTGAATTTCCAGTTGATGCAGGCGGTGATGAACGAGGTGCCCATCAACCGAAAGCATTCATCAAATCCGCCGTGCAGTTCGCTGGAGCCGCCGATGAGCCGTGAACCGGAAACATGATCCGCCTGGCCGTTCGCAATCGGTGACACCAGCCGGGGGATGTCCTCCGGGTGATGGGAGCCGTCTGCATCCATGAACACGGCGATGTCGTTGCCGATGTGGGCAATGGCTGTGCGAATGGCATCGCCTTTGCCTTTGCGGTTATCCGAAACGACCTTGGCTCCGCTTTTTATGGCTATCTCAACCGTGGCGTCTTTGGAATGGCCGTCCACGACCAGAATTTCACTGGCGAATGGTTTGGCTTTTTCAATGAGTTCGGCGATCGACTTTTCTTCATCTTTAGCCGGAATGACAACCGTCACCCGATCCGAAAATTTCTGCTTGGCCATCTTGATGAATTTTATTAAATTTTTATTGAAAATTCAAGGAAAATTGCAATATTTTATTGAAAAAACGGGAAACCTTTTGTCTCGGATTGGGCAGCAAATTCATTCGTCTGCCGGGTGGGAAAGTGGTAGCGCTACGGGGATTCGAACCCCGGTTTAGTGACTGAGAATCACCCGTCCTAACCCCTAGACGATAGCGCCACCCATGGCTGGGAAGCAGGGACTCGAACCCCGATACTATGATCCAGAGTCATATGTCCTACCATTGGACGACTTCCCAGCTGGAGGGCAATTATAGCCAAGAACGAAAACCTTGTCAAGTTCCCCTGGCCCGGGCAAAAACGGCGGAAATCAGTTGTCCAGGCTGGCCAGAGAGTCGATGGCGGCCGGTTTGACCGGCGGCCGGATCACGAAAGGCGACTGGTCCGCGGCCGGGCGGCCGGTCTGCGCTGCCAGCAGGTCGTAAATGATGGGCGCACAGGTGCGGCCCTGGCAGTCGCCCATGGCGCAGCGCCCGGCCAGCTTCAGCGACCCGGGCTTGTCGTAACCGGCTGCCACCGCCTGCCGGATCTCGCCCGCGGTCACGTCCTCGCAGCGGCAGACGACCGTTTCGTCGGGGATATCCAGGTAGGCCTGGGCCGGCAGGCGGTAGAGCGAGTTGAAATATCTCCCGAAGCGGAGATGATGGGCGCGCTGGCGGTTCAACCTGTCCAGGCGAACGCGGTAAGCGCTTTCGCTCACACGGCCCAGCCGGTAGAGGATGGCCAGGGCGGCGATTTCGCCCTCGTTGAGCGATTTCAGGGCTCCGGCAATGCCGGTGACTTCCCCGGCGGCAAAAATCCCCGCCACGCTCGTCTCCAGATTTTCTCGCACCTGCACCACCCAGCCTCCCTTGTCGGCGTCGTGCTTGATTTGACAGCCAGCCAGCTCGGGCCAGCTCGATGTTCGGGGTAAAACCGTAGCCCACGGCCAGGGCGCGGCTGCGGATAACGCGCTCCCTGCCGCCCATTGTCCGGCCCTCGCGGTTTACCCGGCCGACGACCACCTCCTGCAGCTCCCCGTTGCCGCGGGCCTCGATGATGCGGGTCCGGTAACGCACGGGCACGCCGGAACCGTACACGCGCGCCAGGAATCGGGCCCCCTCGCTGAATTTCGGCCACTGGTGGATGAGCTGGGGCAGCAGCGCGGCTTTTTCCCAGAACGGCGTCTGCTCCAACACGGCGTGCACCCGGGCACCGTGGCACAGCGCCTCGTAGGCCACGGCCAGCAGAAAGAGTCCCGAACCGCCGATCAGCAGCTCGCGCGCCGGCAGGACCCCGGAACTTTTAATCAGCACTTGCAGCGCACCGGTCGACAGCACGCCGGGCAGCGTCCAGCCGGGAAAAGGCAGAAACCGTTCGCGGGCCCCGCTGGCCAGCAGGATCAGCCGCGGCCGGATGACCTGGGTTTGCTTCTCCTCCTGCTCAATCAGCATCTCCTTTCCCGGGTAGATGCCCAACACCCGCGTGCGGTTCATGACGCGGATGCGCTGTTGTTTGATCTGGTCGAGCAGGGCGAAACCGATCTTCTTGACGACATCGGGATGAGCGGCCCGGTCGCGGCCGAGCCGCGGGGGTATCTGGCGCAGCAGTTGGCCGCCGACATGCAGGTTCTCGTCGAGCAAAACCACGTTCAGGTTGCTCTCGGCCAGACGGCGGGCGGCGACGATACCGGAAAAGCCACTGCCGATGATGACCGCGTCGGGCGTCAGCTTAGGCACGGGTCTCAATCTCCATGCCCTCATCGGCTTCGACCATGCAGGCGCGCTGGCCGGGGGAGCCGTTGATGGTGAGCTGGCACTCGTAACAGACTCCCATGCCGCACAGGGGACCGCGGGGCTGGCCCAGCACGTGGCTGGTTTTGAAACCGCGAATGCCGGCGGCCAGCAGCGCGGCCATCACGGTTTCTCCGGCAAACGCCTCGATTTCCTCACCGTTGACCCGCAACCGGATTTTCCGGCTGCGTTCCACTGTCGCGATTCTCAACTCGTCGTTGTTCTGCATGCGCTTTCTGCCGCTGCCGGCGAAAAAACGTTTATCTCTTTTCGGTCAGATTCAGGGTGAGGGTGCCGCTGACGCGGTTGCCGTCGGGATCGTCCACCTCGAACTGGATCTCCAGGCGCTGGCCGTAACGGCTGAGGGCTTCCGGACTGATCGGCCACTGCAGCAGGCCGGTCTTGCTGTTCAGGAGAATGCCCGCGTCCAGAGGCGAGAGGAGCTTGTAGGTCAGTTCGTTTTCGTCGCTGTCCTTGGCCCGGATCTGGTAACGGAACAAACCGGGGGCGGTGAACTCCTGCACCGGCACCGCCTCGATTTCCGGGGGCGCGCTGCGGACGCGGAGCAGCGCGCTGTGCATCCAGGCGGATTCGGCTTCCCCCCCGGCCACCTTGACCCAGCAGGAGACCCAGTCTCTCTTTTTAAAATGGATCTTCTCCAGCGTCGCCTGGTCGGCGCCGTTCACTTCCGTGTGGTTGACGAACCAGCGGTACTGGAAGCGGTGATTGGTCAGCGAGGCATCCGCCAGCACCGGCTCCACGGTGATGTCTTCATTGGTGACGGGAACGGCCGGGGAAAAAGTCAACTCCTTGATCAGCAGTGCCGGGCTGCCGCGGGGCAGGGATTCCGTCCGCTGGGTGATCGGCTTGTCGGGCACGGTGGGTTGGCGGATGGGATACGAGCCCTCGTCCTTGGAACAGGAGAGAGAAAACACGCTACCCAAAAGCAAACAGACAAACGCGCGTTTCATGCCGTCATTATAATACGGCTCCCGCGCTTTGGCAAGCCGAAAGAAACCGGGCCGGGCCGCGCCTGCGCGCGGTCCGACCCGGCCAATGAATGAAAAATTAGCGGTTGTCCTCTTTCCAGAAGAGCGGGCTGAATATGTAGTGCAATGTGATGTCGGCGCCGGGTATGGCTCCGAAGCCGCCCACGCCGCCGCCGCCGAAGTAGATCTTGAACTTCTTGCCGGAAAGGGTGCCGTAGCCGAGGATCTTTTCGTTGGTCACCACCGGAGTGGAGAAATCGACGCCGGAGCCGGTCGAGGTGATGCCCAGCTTGTAGGTGTAGTGCGAGCCGGCGCTGTTGCTGGAGCCGGAGCAGGGATCGCCGATCGTGCCGCCGCCGCCGCCCGTGCCCACGGGCGCATAGGTGGTGAAATAGAGGCGGCCGTCGACAAACAGGGGCTGCGGCTCAAAGACGATCTCGTGGTCGGCCCTGATCAGGTTGGTGTACAGGCCGCGGTTGCTGCCGCTCAGGGTGAAGGAGTAGCTGGTGGCGTTGAGCACGTTGCTGGTCACGTCGGTGAGCAGGCTGGTGGTCAGCGGATAGGCGGAGACGCTGACCGCATCGTCGATGAAGGCGAAGAACTGGCCGGTCAGGTTATTGTAGTTGCCGGCGGCATCGGTGGAGGCGGGCTTGGAACGACGGCCGGTGCCGAACATCACCCAGAGCCGGTAATTGCGGTCCAGGGACAGGGTGGGCGCCATGTAAATGGTCTGGCCGTCGTCGCACTGGAATATCTTCGTCGGCACCCAGTTGTTGGGCGTGCCGTAGCAGGGGATCTTCCAGATGGCGCCGCCGCGGTGGGCGCTGACGCTGTAGTCGCCGGTGTCGCAGATGTACATGTAGTCGGCGAGGCCGTCGTTGTTGCTGTCGTAGAGGACGGGCGACGATGCCATGGCGTATTTCAGGTCCGGGCTCGTGTAGAGCGTGTTGCTGTTGGAGTTGCTGGGATCGTACACAAACTTCTTCACTATATCGCCGGTCTGAGCCTTGACGATGTAGAGGGCTTTGCCTTCCAGCTTGCTGGTGAGGGGCACCGCCTCGGTGGTGTCGGCCGGCACCTCCTGCATGTTGTAGCCGCCGGCCATGACCACGGCCGGGAAGGTTTCGGTCCCGTCGAACATGTCAACGATCAGCGGTTTGGCTTCGGTGCGGCCCATGACGGAGTCGCCGAATTCCCAGAGCATCTTGGGATCCGCGGGATTGGTGACATCCATGTTGAGATAGGTCTTGCCGCCCTGGCCCATGCCGGTCACCAGGATGGTCTTCCAGTCGAGATAGTCGCCGTTGTGGGCCACCTGGATGTCGCGGACCATGGCCTTGCCGTCCACGAAATAGGTGTGCGAACGGGTGTCGTAGGGATTGAGCGCCGGATACTTCAGGTTTTGCAGCTGCGAAGGAGGAATAAAGCCCCACAGCTCCTCGCCGTCACTGATGCGGAAACAGTGGAGCATGCCGTCGTTGGCGCCGACGTAGACCGCGTCCTCGCGCGGGTTGGTCTCGCCGTAGTACTTGTAAAATTTACCGTAGCTGTAGGTGTCAAACTCTGCCCGCCATTTGAGGGGCGAGCCGACCACCAGGGGGTTGAAATGGAAGGTGTCGCCGTACTTCCACTGGTAGGTCACGCCGTAGTTGCCGCGGATGAAGTCCTTGACGATGTCGCGGGTGAAATTGTCGACCACGTCCAGGTCGGTCCTGTCGATGGTGGTGTTGCCGAGGGTGAACAGTTCGCGGGCGCCGTTCTTCCAGGTGTAAATGGTGCGCGAATCGGTGGTGCGCCCTTGGAAAGCGTCGTAGGTGTCCCACTGGAAGGAGGGCACATCGATGCCTCCGACGCGGACCGCACCGCGGTTGTTCTTGTCCAGGATGTCCACGTTGCCGGGGAAGTTGCCGTCGTCACCCAGGCGGAAACGCACCAGGTGGCCTTCCCAGACGGAGTTGGCGTTGCGCGGCACGAAGTGGGTCACATATCCGAACTTGCCCTCGGTGACCGACTGCTTGGGCGCGGCGTAGGTGGTGTACATCATCGGGTCTTCGCGCAGCATGATGTTCTCGATGACCGAGGCAAACGATTGGCTCAGGGCCGAGTAGTTGGAGACCGAGAAGTTGAGACCGTGGCCGTTGGCCGCAGTTTCGGACAGCATGTCGTTCTGCACGGTCAAACCGATCGTGTAGGTGGAGATATTCTGGTCGCCGCGCCAGACATAGTGCCAGTCGTCGTTAAACTCGTCGTAATAGGCCGGCGTACCGGTGCTGTCGCGGGTGGGGAACATGTCCTGGTTATATAGGAAATAGGCTACGTCATCCAGGTAGTCGGTGCCGCTGTAGGCCGAGTTGCGCGGGTCGGGCTGGATGTTCCAGCAGGTCGCGCCCTGGCAGTAGGTCCGGGGAGTGGTGGTGAGATAGGGGTCGTTGTCATCCAGGTCGCCCCAGCCGGTGGCGTAATTCCAGCGGTAGAATTCGCCGGGCGTGGGCGTGGCGGTGCGCTTGACGGGGTTGGTGAACACGCCGAAACTGGCGTCCACGGTGAGGTTGTAGTCGCCCGAGGCCTGGCCGTCGGTGACTATCACGCAGTAGTTGCGCTGGCACCAGGCGCGGATGGGCGAACCTTTGGGCACGATATTGCCCGCGCCGTCGTCCTCGAAGCCGTAGTTCTGGGTCACCGGCTGGTAGGACTCCCCCGTCATGTAGTCGGGTGCGGTGGATGGGCCGGGCTTGTAGTAGAGCCAGACATCGGCCAGGGCGATGGCCAGGGGCGTGTCGAAACTGGGGTTGTCCATGGACCAGGCTGCGTCCAGAAAGGGATTCAGTGTTTTGTAGGTCCCCCTGACGTTGTGGGCCTGGTCGTAGATGCCGAAATCGGTCAGCCCCTGGAGCAGCAGGGCGTCGTAATGGTCTGGGGCGGGCGCCGGATAGGACGCGCTCTTGGGGAAGCGGAAGAGGCCCATGTTGATGTTTTCCCGGCTGGCTTTGGCCACGTCGCCCAGAGATTCTCGCTGCACCTGGATGCGGGTGAAGGCCATCTTGTAGCGGTAGAAGCCGAAGGCATCAACCCAGGCCGGATCGGGGTTGTTGGTCAGGTCGTCGATATGCTGGGTGCTCGAGAACATGGTGGTGATCGGCGTGAACTCGGCCGCCATGTAAATGAGGATTTTGGCTCCCGAGGCGTGCTTGCGGGCCAGGGTGTTGTTCTGGGCGCGCGTCACGTAAAAGATATGGCTGTCAATGTCAATGGAGTTCACCAGCATGGTCTCGGCGTCGATTTTGATGTAGTACGGAGGTGAATACGTGTCCAGCGAATCCTTGTGCTCGGAATAGTGGATGCGGCCGATGGCCGCGGTGTGGTCTTCAGCCAGGGTGCCGATGATCGAGGGGAATATCTTTGGCCAGATGCCGTTCCACAAGGTCGTCAGCGAGGCCGGGGGCGTGACTTTCTGCTTGTAGTAATAATCAACCTGGCTGCCCAGAAAGGAGAACCAGCTGTTCCCCTCCAGCTGGCTGTTGCTGGCCGTGCCGTAAATCCAGTTGATGTAGTTCTGGCTGTCCTGCTCATAGGTGACGGAGGGCTGCTTGATGTCGGTGCCGTAGAGCATCACCGCCTTGGACTTCTTGTTGGTTAGCGATTGTTTGATGTGCCAGAGGAAATCGCCGATGTTGATCGTGCCGACGATGTCATGGAGATATAACTTGACCGTGCTGCCGACCGTGGTCTTGCTGGTGATGTAGCCGCCGCCCAAGCCGTTGAGGTTGCAGACCCAGTCGCCGATATTTTGGGCGTTGCCGAAATTCTGATCCACGACAATATAATTGAGAGTGTTGTTGACATCCCCGACATGGCCCACGGGTGTAATATAATCGCCGTACTGAACTACATTGTACGTGACCGAGTTGTAGACCGTGGTAAGCCAGAGAGTGGGGCTCACACTAAACGTGCCTGTGACAGTGGCGGGATCGAGTTCAAAATCGTAATAAGTCCTGCTGTAAATGGTCTGGGGACCGAAGCGGTTCGTAATCTGGCCGGCCGCTTTGACGTTGGGACCCGCATAGCTTACCGGATAGCCCGACGGGGTCGGGAACAGTTCCCAGTCGTACCTGCCGAAATCGGAACGGATGACGGCCACCCAGTCGCCGATGGCATAATAAGTGCCGTTAGAGTCGGTGCGGAAGGAGGACGCTGTGGGCAGAGAAGTGGGAACGGGCAGGGGCAGGGCCGGTGCGGGATCCGGCAGCGGTTCCGGGGCGGGGCCGCGAGGCGCAGGCGACTTGATGATCGGCGGCGGTGGAGCCGGTACGGTGCTGGTGGTCGTGGTCGCTCTGGTGCTGGTGGAAGTGGTCGTGGTGGAGGTGGTCGCTCTGGTGCTGGTGGAGGTGGTGGAGATGGAGCTGGTGGAAGTGGTCGACCTGGAAGTGGTAGAGGTGGTCGATCTGGAGGTGGTGGAAGTGGTCGATCTGGAGGTGGTCGTGGTCCTGATGGTGCTGGTGGAGGTGGTCGATCGGGAGCTGGTGGAGGTGGTCGACCGGGAGGTGGTGGAAGTGGTCGGAACGGAGGAGGTGGTGGAAGTGGTCGGAACGGAGTTGAGTTGCCCGACAATGCGCGCATCGTACGGTGAGAAATAGGAGCGCGCATAAACCGCCAGGGCAGAAGAATCCACCCAGCGCATATGGAAGCGGGTATAGGGCAGATTATTGAGATACCCGGAGCCCGGCAAGCCGTTCGTAAGAGTGGCCGTCCAGGCGTTGTTGGGATCGTAGTCGGGGTGGTAAATCCCCTCGCGCATGGAGTAGGAAAAGTCCACCAGGAACATGACGTTGGGCTTGGCGTCGGAGCGGGTGATGGTGGTGAAGAGCTTCTCATCGTCCCAGCCCCGCAGGGACATGACCAGCGCCATGACAATGATGGCAATAAATATAAGCTTTTTCATATGTCCTCCTAATATCCTGCAGAAAGGGTGACTATGGCCGTGGATATCTCCTTGCGCGCCCGGCCGCGTGCCAGGTTGCGCACATCCGAGGAGACGATCAGCTGCCAGGGTGTGGCCACCGCACCGACTTCGCTGCCCATTTCGATGGACATCTCCCGCGCCGGCGGCGCCTTGAAGCCCAGAAACGGCATGACCGGCTGGGGCCCGGACTCATCGATGCGGCCGGTCTTGAAGACCAGATTGCCGCTGGCATCGCTGCGTTCGAACGAGACGGTGCTCGGATCGATGGTGTTGGCCAGCTCGTTGAGACCGAAGTTGATGCCGCTGTCGGCCGTGAAAAAAGCGGTTTTGTCCGCCAGGAAGTTCCGCGCCGTGGCGACCTCCGTGGAACTCTGGGTCAGGCCGGAGAGGCCGATCAGCGAGAGGACCAGTACGGCGACCAGCACCAGAACCAGCGTCGAACCCGATTCGTTTTTCCCCATGTCAGACTCTCCTAATAGGTGAGATCGTAATTGCGCAGCAGGACCTCATACTGCATATAGGTGTAATGGAACCGCCCCACCGGAAGCACGCTGGCCGGCGTGTCGCCCATGTCCGGCTTCTGGTAGGTGACGCCGCTCCCGGCGCTCTTGTTCCGTTCCTCCTCGGTGCGCAGCAGCACGTAGATGCGGGCCGAGGCTATATTCTTGGTGATGAAATTGTTGATGAAATCGAGACAGGTGACGCCGGTCTCGTTGCCCGGCGGACAGGGATTGGTATGGGCCACTTCGCTCGAGGCCCAGACCACCGGCGGGGTGGCTTTGCTGAGGTATTCGATTTGGATGTCGCCGATGTTGGCCAGAATGGGCACGCCGCGGGTGGCGGTCGGCGCGACGCCGAGAACGTCCCCTACCCCTTCGCAATCGCTGGTCATGGTCAGGGTGAGCGAACCATCGGCTTCGGTCCGGACCAGGAAGATGCTGAAGAAATTGAGCCGCAGCACCGGATTGCTGACCGCATAGGTGGCGGAAATGCCGGTCGAGCCGAGCTGCTCGTCGCTCAGGTCGTTGTAATGGCTGGTGTTCAGCAAGCCGGAGTAATAGACGGCCGTGGGGCGGATGGTGAGCTGTTGCGGCGCCACGCCGCCGACCTGCACGCGGAACACGTAATAACCGTCGCTGCGCATGACCAGGCCGATATCGTTATCGAACCAGGCCGGCGTGCCGTCGGGCTTCAGGGTGGTATTGACGTTGATGATGCCGTCGGTATCCTGGAAAGGCGCCAGCAGCTGGGTGACCGCCTCCGGATCACCACCGGTCAGAATCACCCCGTCCGGGTAATTGACGTTGTTCAAGGGATAGATGCCGGTAAAGGGAATGGCGCCGCCCACAAAGCCGGGGGTGTTGAAAACCGAGACCACCGATCCGGCACCGCGGAAGCTGTTGTAGAGAATCTGTTCGATCACGCGCGCGCCCTGGTTCATGTCCAGTTTCCGCCCCTCGGTCAGGTGGGTGGTCTGGGTGGTGACGATCAGCGAATAGACGGCGATGATCACAAAAAGCATGACGGTGGAAGCGACCATCACCTCCACCAGGGTCAAACCACGGTTGTTGTGTTTCATTTGGACGCTCTCAGGGTGGTCAATGTCATAGGTGCCGAGAGCCGGCCCATGCTGCGCCAGGCTGATCTGCACCTGCAGGGTGGAGATATCCGAGGCCCAGGTCACGTTGTACTGGCGGCGGAATTCCAGATAGTTGGGAATGGTGCCGTAATCCTCATGGACGCCGTTCAGTCCGGGCAGCTGGGTGTTGTAGTCCACCCGGCGCAGGAATTCCAGGCCGTCCTCGGCCAGCTGCACGGCCTTGGTGTGATGCTGAGCAAACGAATTGACTTTGATATTCATCGTGGTCATGGCCAGGACGCCGACGATCACGAAGCTCAGGATGGTGACCGCGGTCAGAACCTCGACGAAGGAAAAACCTTGGCGTTTAGATAAAATGGTTTTCAACTCTCATACCTCCGTAGGGGAAGATGGAAATGACGATGCTGTCAAAACCGATACCCCGCGGCACCCGCAGGACCACGGTCTGGGTGCCGATGATCTGGCGGGTGATGGGGTCGACGATGAAGCCGCTGGAGTTGATGGCAAACCCCGGTTTGCCGTTGGGTGTGATCACCCCCACCGGATTCTTCTGAATGGTCACTTTTTCGCCGGTGGGGAAATCCTTGAGCTTGCGCCAGAGGGCCCCGTCCAGAAACCAGGTGCTGAATGTGTTGCTGCTGTTGAACTCGATTATGCAGGGAGAATTTTCCCGAGCGGCGCGCATGCGCATTTCGTAAAAGCTGGATGAGAATTCCCGGGAAAGATCGCGCAGGGTCCAGCGGTCCTTGCTTCTCATGCTGTAGCCGAGGGCGAGGAAGGCCAGCAAGCCGATGATGGTTACCACCACCAGCAACTCCACAATGGTGAAACCTTTGCGCTTTTTCATGATTTTCTCCTTATATAAAAAGCAAGAACGGTGCCATTCCCGATCTTTAATTACTCGACGTTTGTTATTGCAAACACCAGCGCCTGAAAAACCAATAAAAATGGGATAAAAAGGCCATTTATTTGCATGATTAATCATCAGCAATAAAAAATGATTCATGAGTTGATTGTGTTTAAAAAGGCCCTGCTTTTAAAATAAAACTCAGATAAAAATGGGTAAATTTTATACACCCGTAACCAACAATGCATTCACTGGCTCGAACCTCAAGGCCTGGTTCTAAAACGGATACCGCCGAATAGGGAAGAAATGAAATTGAAAAATTGCGCATAGAGAAAAGCCAGAAAAGAACAACCGGTAAAGCCTGCGGCACCGCCCAGCACCCCGAAAATAAGACCCCCCTGAATCCTGCCCCGGGTCTCCTGCAGCATGACCGGAAAAATCCGAATCAGGTCTCCGCCGATTTTGAAAATACCGAACGCCGCGCCGAAAACCACGCCGCACACCAGGCCCACACCTCCCAAGAAAATGGCCAGGGAAGGCGGATAAATATATCCCAGCAGCAGATCCCCGTCGCGGTCGGTGCTCTCCCTGGGATTGAACAATTTTTTCTGTTTCCCCCCGCAAAAAGGGCAATACACCGCAAAGACGGGTATCCGGGAATGGCAATATTTGCAGGGCAACGGGTCATCCTCTTTCAACTTGACCTGTTCGGCAGGCGGCGTCACCGGGGGGGCGGCTGCGGGGGCCTGGATCAGCGGCCGCGTATCGGTTTCCGGCCGGCCCGGGCCCCCGAGCTTCCATTCCGTGCCATCGTAAACGTACCAGCGACCGCTCTTGCCGCCGATCATCCAGTAGCGCCCGGCCTCGTCCAGCAGCATCAGCTTCTTCATCTCCTGTTTCAAGGCATCGGGGGTGATCTGGCCCTGCTCCAGTTTCGCTTTCAACTCCCGGTAACGGACTTCTATCTCTTTGAATCGTGCGATTTCCACAGTCCCTGCTCCTGGATCACCTTGCGCATGGCACCAGCCAAATAAAGAGATCCGCTGACAATTATAACCGCTCTGTATTTTTTTGCAAGCCGCAGGGCTCGCGCCAGGTCCTTCTCCACGCGCGCATTCACTCCCCGGAAGCAGGGAAGCAGGTTTTCGGCCGGCAGGGCGCGGTCCGAGGCCGGCTCGGCCAGCAGCACCCGTGAAGCAAACGGCTTGAGCAGGGCCGCCATCTGCCTGTAGTCCTTATCCTGGAGGACTCCGAAAATCAGGGTGGCGTCACGGATCTTCTTTTCGGACAGATAGCGGGTGAGCATCCGCACTCCTTCGGGGTTATGGCCGCCGTCCAGAATCAGAGGCGGCACGCTGGTCCCCGCGAACCGCTCGATCCGGCCGGCGATGCGCATCCGGCGAATGCCCGCGCCTATGGCCCGCAGCGGGATGGTCCAGTTTTGCCGGCGCAGGACTTCCACCGTTTTAATAGCCAGCGCTGCATTGGCCGCCTGGTGCCGGCCGGCCAGGTGAACCTGGAAGCCATAATCGGCCAGGCCGCTGCGATAACGGCAGCGGTAATGCCCGCCCACCTCCTCGCACTCGAGGGAGTGCTCCAGCCCGAAGGCGTCCAGGTATTCCGCGCCCCTTTTGGCGGCGATGCGGCGGATGACCGCGGCCGGCGGCGAATCCGGCAAACAGCCGCACACCAGGGGAACGCCGGGCTTGATGATGCCCGCTTTTTCGGCGGCGATCTGCTTCAGGGTGTGGCCCAGAATATCCTGATGGTCAAAGGAGATATTGGTGATGACCGTCACCTCCGGCCGCACGGTACTGGTCGCGTCCAACCGTCCGCCCAGGCCCACTTCGAGCACAACCCAGTCGACCTGCCGGCGCAGGAAATGGTGCAGCGCGGCCAAGAACAGGTATTCAAAGAAAGTGGGCGGGTTGGCAATCTCCTTTTGCCGCAGCCGCTCGCTGCTGAGCAAGCTGACAAATTCGATCGCCCGGGCGAAATCGATCTGGGATATCATCCGGCCGTTGACACGGATGCGCTCACGCACATCTTGCAGGTGCGGGGAGGTAAAGAGCCCCACCCGGAAGCCGGCCTGCTGCAGAATCGCAGCCAAGAAGTGGCAGGTCGAACCTTTGCCGTTGGTGCCGGCCACCTGCAGGAAGCGCAAGAGTCGCAGGTTGCCGGGAAAACCGTCGCTCAGACGCTGGACGTTGGCGAGGCTCAGCTTGAAATTTTCACCCTGAACCTGCTGGAGAAGGGCCAGTGCCTGGCGGTAGGTCAAAGCGCTGCGCGGAGCATCAGGGCGCGCTGCGGCCGCCCTCTTCGAATTCGTTCTTGACGCCCAGGATGCTCGCCGCGCCGTCGTAGATCAAGCGCGTGGCTTTTTTCTGCTCCTGCAGCTGGTTGATCACTTCCTTGACCCGGGCCAGTTCCTGCTCGATGCGGGAATCGATTATCTCAATCTGCTTCTTGGCTTCCTTCAGCGTGGACTCGTAAAAGGAGCGCTCCTCCGGTTTTAAGTCGGGCATACTTCACCTCTCTACTTTTTTATGGCAATCGACACCGATTTCCAGACCTTGACCCGCATGCCGTTCTTGACCGCCGGTTGGTACTTCCAGTTGCGGACCGTTTTCAGCAGGCCGGTATTCAGGGCCGCGACCGCTGAGCGGCGGATCAGGCTGGCAGAAGCCACGTTGCCGTTTTCGTCGATCAGCAGGTTGACCACCAGTGTCTGGGATTCCTGGATCAGGGACAACGTGGCCGAGGGTAAGATGGGCTCCGGCGTGGACAGGGGCTGGGGTGGGGTGTCCACCTGGCTGAGCGGCAGCAGGTCACCCTCTTTGACGGCGGCCAGCGGTGGGGCCTCATTTTTGATCGCCGGTTCACCCGTCTTCACGATTTCGGCAATCGGCACGCCGGGTTCGGTCAAATTCGGAAAGGGGATCGTTGACAGCGGTGGATTTGGTTGCGCTTGAGGCTGGCCCTGGTTTTCCCCCGTTCCGCCCCGGGTGGCGGCTCCCCTGTTCCTCGTTTCCGGAGCTCTCGCTGCTCCCGCTGGCGGGACGGTGCTTGGGGAAGGGCGCTGGACCGAAAGAGAGGTTGTTGGGCTGGATGGCCTGAGCGGGATGACACTGGTTGAAATGGGCGCCAGGCTGCTGGTTGCTGCGGCCTGCGGTAGCGGTTGACTGCGGCCCGGCCCGGCGGGTGGCGCAAAAAGCGGGCGCAGGAAAATGAAATAGACGGCTGCAGCCAACACCACAACAATGAAGAGAACGATCAAGAACGGTGATGCCAGGCGCCGCTTCGGCTTGGCCTCGGTGAAAGCAGAGAGTATGTCGGCTGGGACCGGTACGGTCTGCGGGCGGGGCCGGGCAGCCTCGGTCGGTGCCTCAAGGGAGATTTCCACGATCTTGTCGGGGGGTTTGGCTTTTTCAACCCGGACCGGTTTTTCGCGGCGCACGATTTTCTCGGGCAGGGGCTTCAGTTCGATCTTGACGCCCTCGCGCTGGATATCGTCAATGAACAGATCGCAGATGAAATGGGAGAGATGCACCGCCCCGGGAATGAAAGAAAACTTGGTCTTGACCAGCGCTTCCAGGTCGGCCAGCATCTCGGCCGCGCTCTGGTAGCGCTGGTTGCGGTCTTCCTGAAGCGCCTTGAGGATGACCTTTTCCAGCTCCGGATCCAGGTCGGGATTCATTTCCCGCGGAGGCGTAACCTCGCCGCCCTGGACCTTCTTGAGCACTCCCATCTCCGAGTTGTCCATGAATACTTTCCAGCCGGTGACCAGCTCGTAGAGGACCACGCCCAGCGAATACAGATCCGACCGGTTGTCCACCGTCTCCTCGCCGCGGGCCTGCTCGGGCGACATGTAGAGGAGTTTCCCCTTGAGCGCCCCGGAAAGAGTGTGATGGAGCTTGATCGCGGCCTTGGATACGCCGAAATCGGTCAGTTTCACTTCGCCGTTGTAGGAGATCATGATGTTGGGCGGCGAAATATCCCGGTGGACGATTTCCAGGCGGTGGCCGCTGCTGTCGCTGGCGCGGTGGGCGTAATTCAGCGCCTCGAGGTATCTTGATCACCAGGTAGAGGGACAGCTCCTCGGGGAAAAGCATCCCCTTCTCCCCCAGTCTGCCCAGCACCTCGCGCAGGTCCTTGCCCAGCACATATTCCATGGCGATAAAATAGTAGTCGTCCTTCTTGCCCAAATCGTAAATCTGCACGATGTTTGGATGGGTCAACTGCGCGGCGATCTTGGCCTCGTCCACGAGCATGTCAATGAATTTGTCGTCCTCGCCGTAGCCGGAAAGAATCTTTTTGATGGCGATGATCTTTTCAAAGCCCTTGTGACCTTTCTTTTTGGCCTTGTACACTTCGGCCATGCCGCCGCGGGCGATCAGGCCGAGAATGGCGTAATCGGCGACCTCTTCCGGGGGAGTCGGCGCCGCTTCCGGCGCAGCCGCCGGAGCCTTTTCCTGTTTCGGCTTTTTGGTAATCCCCAGACCCGACAGGGTATCTTCCAGCTTGCGGCTGATATCTTCTTCGATTTTTTTCAGCTTCGGAGCGGCAGGCGGGGCCTTCGTTTCCTTGCGCAGGCTATCCAGCTGGAGGCGGATGTCGTTCCAGCTCTGGTCAAGATCCAGCATCCCTTTCCGTTTCTCCTCCCCGCCGGGCGGCGCGGCGGCGCGTTTGGCAATCTCTGCGATCCGCGCCTCCGGCTCGGCCTGAGCGGTCTGTTTCTTAACGACCTCGGGCTGGGTCTCGCCGGTATCCTCGAGCAGCGGCAGGAGGAAATCGCCGCTCTGCAGTAATTCCGGCTCCAGCGTGACCTGCTCTTCTTCTTTCAATTCCAGGATCTCGTCCTCGGCAGCGGCCTCCGTTTCCGGCGCGGAAACGGTGGGCGCCGGGGGCCGCCCTTTCTCGGCGCGGGATTCTCCTTCCAGTTGGATTTCCAACGGCGGCCGCTCGCCGGACGGCCGGACCGGCGTCTGCTCCATTTTGTGCAGGATATCGCCGAAGATGTCCTCGGCTGTCAATTTTTCTTGACCGACATCCAGCTGGATGATGGACAGGGGCTGGTCCGAATCCAGGTGGATCTCGGCTGCCGCCTGCGGTTCCGGCTGGGCAAGCAGGTCGCGCTCCGTCAGACCCAGCAACTCCAGGACGCGGACGCGGAACTTCGCCTGATCCAGCGGTTTTTCCATGAAGTCGTCGGCCTTGTACTGGGTCAGGGCCTGATGCTTGTACTCCAGGCCCCGGTAGATGCCGCTGATGATGATGATGCGCGTGGTGGGATGGCGGTTGGCCACGGCCAGGGAAAGGTTGAAACCGTGGAAGCGTGGCAACATCGCCGCGGTCACCAGCAGATCAAAGGGCCGGGCGGCCAGCGCCTGCAGGGCCTTCTCGCCGCTGTCCACCACGGTCAGCTCGAAGCTCGAATCGGACAAAGAATCCCGGACACTCTGGATGGCGGGGTTGTCGTATTCGACCAGCAGGATCTGCTTTTTCATCCGCTCACTCCCCCGCCATTATATCCCCATCCGCGGCTGCGCTCAACCGCGGCGCGGGCGGGCCGCCGCCTCCACCGTTTCTCCGTAATCGACGAATCCGCCAGGCAGGGCCCAGCCAGGAGTCAGGTTCCGGCGTTCGACGAGGATGATCTGTTTGCCGATCTCGATGATGATGTCGACGGTAAGCCGGGGGTTCCTACTCATCCAGCATTCCGGAAAATTTCTCGAAATACCTCAACTTATCGCTGACCTTCCAGGGAATGGGCATCAGGATCATGGTTACTAGAAAGGCGCTGACAAAGAAGTGGAAGGTGCGGCCGAAAGGCATGCCCAGGACGCTGATCATCAGGCCCAGGAGGGCGATGGTTTCGGCGCCGGCAAGGAGGATCAGGTCGATCGTGCGCCACCTGGCCAGGATGGCCGGCAGCTCCAGGTCGCTTTTGAACCAGCGCGGCGAAAAGTAGATGGTGCGGCGCACCGCCAGCACCACGATGACGACGAAGATGGCGATGACGTTGAAGATGCCCCACAAATCCTGAAGCGCCTGGCTGGGATAGGGACGATTCTTCAGCAGGAAGGCGATCAGGCCGAAAACACCCACAGAGGCAACCATGCCCAGGCTGATTCGCAGGGTCAGCCGGCACTCGCGCAGGATGATTCCCCTCTCCTGTTTTCGTTTCTCAAAATCAATGCCCATTGTTTTTATTTACCACATTCGGCCGTTTTTTTCAACCGCGGGGCAGGCGCTCGATCCGGCCGGCGGTTGACTTTTGGCCGGATTGAGTCTATACATGAAGACATCATGTGCGGCGTGCTGGCAATTTTCGATTCCAAAGAGATCATCGGCAAGATGTACACCGGCCTGCTCACGCTGCAGCACCGCGGCCAGGATTCGGCCGGCATCCTGACCTACGACGGCAAATTCCACGTCAAGAAGGGCAACGGCCTGGTGCGCGACATCTTTGATGAGCACAACATCCTGCGCCTGAAGGGCAACGTGGGCATCGGCCACACCCGTTACCCGACGGTGGGCGAAGGCTCGGTCGAGGACGCCCAGCCCTTCTGGATCAACTCCCCCTTCGGCATGGCCGCCGCCCACAACGGCAACGTGGTCAACTTCCTGGACCTGAAGCGCGAGCTCTTCGAGAAATCCCACAAGATCATCAACTCCAATTGCGACCTGGAGGTCATTCTCAACGTTTTTGCCGAATCCCTGGAAAAGTCGGCGCGGCGCAAGGTCACGCCCGACAACATCTTCAATGCCGTGCGCCATGTCTACCGCAAGGTGAGGGGGGCCTACTCGGTGGTGCTGCACATCGCCGACATCGGCTTGATCGGCTTCCGCGACCCCCACGGCATACGGCCCCTGCTGTTCGGGGTCAACAGCGAGGAGATGGTCCCGGCTTACGGCTTCGCCTCGGAGAGCATGACCCTGGATGTGCTCGGTTTCAGACCCATCCGCGACGTGGAACCCGGTTCGGTCATTTTCATCGACCAGAACCGCAAGGTGCACGAGAAAAAACTGACCCGCGCTGCTTTCCGGCCATGCATTTTCGAATACATCTATTTCGCCCGACCCGATTCCAACCTGAACAAGATCATCGTTTACCAGTGCCGGGTGGAGCTCGGCAAGAGGCTGGCCCGGCAGATCAAGGCCAACGGACTGGCGGATATCGACGTGGTGGTCCCGGTGCCCGATTCGGCCCGGCCCTCGGCCATCGAAATCGCCCGCATTCTCAAGCTGAAATACCGCGAGGGGCTGGTCAAGAACCGTTACATCGGCCGGACATTCATCATGCCCGGTCAGTCCCTGCGCGAGAGGTCCATCCGCCACAAGCTGAACCCGATCACCGAGGTCTTCGCCGGCAAGAACGTGCTGCTGGTGGACGACTCCATCGTGCGCGGCAACACCTCGCGCTCCATCATCCAAATGGTGCGCAGCGCCGGCGCCCGCAAAGTCTACTTCGCCTCCTACTCCGCGCCCCTGACCAATCCCTGCGTCTACGGCATCGACATGCAGACCCGTTCGGAATTCATTGCCTGCAATTCCACCCCCGATCAGATCGCCCGCAAGATCGGGGCCGACCGGGTCATCTACCAGGACATCCAGGACATGGAGCGGGCGGTGCGCAAACAAAACCCGGCCATCACCTCCTTCTGCAAAGCCTGTTTCTCGGGCATCTACCCCACCGGCGACGTCTCGGCGCGCCTGCTGGAGATGATCGAAAAGGAGCGCGAGGAGAATCAGCAGCGCCAGTTGGAATTGGGGCTGAACATCTAATATGGCGCGCCTGCTTCCCCCCGGCGGAACCTTCGGCGAATGGGACCTGGCGGCCATCCTGTTCCAGGTCCAGCAGCAGGCCATTGAAGGCGAGTTGCGCATCAGCTCCCCCGCCTGCGGCCGCTCCATTTTCATTGAGGATCAGAAAGTGCAATTCGCCTCATCCACGCGGCCGGAGGACTGGCTGGGCAACTACCTGCTGCAGCACGGGGTGATCAGCGCCGACCTGTTGCAAAAAGCCAGCCAGTTGGTGCAGGAAAGAAAAATCCGGCTGGGCCGCGCCCTGCTGGAAATGGGGATTTTCAACAGCGACTACCTCTGGACCTATGTGCAGGCCCATTTGCGCTGGCTGGTGGTCTCCCTGTTCACGCTCAGCGAAGGCCGCTTCGAGCTCCTGCCGGCGCCGGAAAAACAGCCCGAGAATATCCGCCTGGAAAGCGATATCCTGTCTCTCATCCTGGAGGGAACGCGCCAGATCGAAGACCGCCAATTCATTGAACGGCAGCTACAGCCGATCCGGGAATTCTTCCCCGCCCGGACGGAAGCGGCCAACCGCCTGCCCCTGAAAGCGCACGAGTTTCACCTGCTGCACCTGGCCCGCACCCGGCACACCCTCCAGGACATTATGCAGCGGAGCGAGCTGCTGGCCTTCGAGACCCAGCGGATTCTCTATTCGCTGCTGCGGCTCGGCATTCTGGCGGATCGTCCCGAACCGGTGGCCGCGCGCACGGACCGCGCGCAGAAGAGCTGGCTGCCCAGCTTCACTTCCTTCGACGAAGCGCTCAGCTATTTCAACGGGAAGTTCGAATACGTCTATCGCCTGCTATCCAAGGAGATCGGCCCGGTGTCATTTTCCATTCTCTCGCAGGCGGTGGGCGAAATTCAGGAAAGGCTCCCGGGCTATTTCCAGCAGATCCAACTCAACGAGAACGGCAGTCTGGACAAGAAGACGATTTTGAAGAGCGTCTGGTACGTCGACTTCGAGGAGAACATCACCGACTTTCTGCGCGCTCTGGAGGAAATCCTTTATTCCGAGATATTCGCCGTCAAGAAACACCTGGGTAAAGAGTATGAGCAAACCATCCTGCAATGGATCAGGGAACCCGGCGTCTAGCCCGGATGAAGAGGCAACTGCTATTCCTGTTCCTGCTTTTCCTCTTCCTTTATCTGCTGCTGCGATGAAGTGCATCGTCCAGGTGCTGGGCCCCACCGGCGTGGGCAAAAGCCGGGTGGCCCTGGCGTTAGCCGAGAGGTTCAACGGCGAGATCATCTCCGCGGATGCCATCCAGGTTTACCGCGGCTTCGACATCGGCAGCGACAAGATCGAGCCGCACGTCCGCCAGTCCGTTCCCCACCACCTGATCGACATCATTGACGACTGCGCCCAGTTCAACGCCTTCCAGTTTCTGCAACTTTCGTTTACCGCCGCCGAGGCGATCAGCGGCCGGGGCCGTCTGCCCGTGGTCTGCGGGGGCACGGCCTTCTACCTGCGCACCCAGCTGCGCGGGATCTTTCCCGAAAAAGAGCACGACCGGCGGCTGCGGTTGGAGCTGAAACAGCGGGCGGAAAAGGAGGGATCGGAGCCGCTGTGGCTCCAGCTGCAGCAGATCGACCCGGACTATGCGGCCGCGATCGGCCGCAACGACCTGCTGCGCATCGTCCGCGCGCTGGAGATATACGCGCACACCGGCTTGCCGCCCAGCGCGATGTTCAAGCAGAATCGCACGCCCTTCGGCGCCTACCGCTTCGTTCGCATCGGCCTGAGGCTGGAGCGCGCCGAGCTCTACCGCCGCATCGACCGCCGCGTCACGTGCATGCTGGAACAAGGACTGGTCGAAGAGGTGCGCTCCCTGCTGGCCCGCCATCCGCCGAGCTGCCCACCCTTCCAGGCGGTGGGTTACCGGGAAATCCTGCAGCACCTGCGGGGAGAAATCGGCCTGGACGCGGCGGTCGAGCTGATCCAGCGCCGCACCCGCCATTTCGCCAAGCGCCAGATCTCCTGGTTTCGCTCGGAAAAGGACATCGTCTGGTTCAGCCCTGATGCGCTGGACGCCATCGTCCGGCATATGGAAACCCGGCTATGGAACGAGCGATAATTTGCGGTTGGTTCGAGCTCCGGCAGTCGCAGACCGAGGTGCGCCTGATTCTGGGCGAGTTGCAGGCCCTGGCCGAAGCGGCCGGGGCCGTGGTCGTCGGCCAGTTCCACCAGAAGCGCGAACGGCCCGACCGGGCCTTTCTGATCGGCCGGGGCAAGGCCAACGAAATGCGGGAGCTGGCCCGACGCGAGGACGCGGGGCTGATCATCTTCTACAACGTTCTTTCTTCGGCCCAGCTGCGCAACCTGGAGGAGTTCCTCGAGCGGAAGGTGATCGACCGCACCCGCCTGATCCTGGACATTTTCGCCCTGCGCGCCCGCAGCCTGGAGGGCAAGTTGCAGGTGGAACTGGCGCAACTGCTCTACCTGCTGCCGCGGCTGACTGGCCACGGCATCGAGCTGTCGCGGCTGGGCGGCGGCATCGGCACCCGCGGACCGGGAGAAACCAAACTGGAGGTGGACCGCCGGACCATCCGCAAGCGCATCACCTTGATCAAGCGCCGCCTGCAGGCGGTGCTGGCCAGCCGCCAGCTGCAGCAACAGAAACGGCAGTCCCTGCCGGTGCCCCGGGTCTCGCTGGTCGGCTACACCTCGGCCGGGAAATCGACTCTGTTCCAGGCGCTGAGCGGGCAGGAGGTGCTGATTTCGCCCCGGCTCTTCGCCACGCTCGATCCGCTGCTGCGCCGGGTCGACCTGGACGAGATCAGCCCCGGCTATTACTTCTTGCTTTCCGATACCGTCGGTTTCATCCGCAGCCTGCCCCAAGAACTGTTCACCGCATTCCGGGCCACCTTGGAGGAGACGGCCCAGGCCGACACGCTGCTGCATGTGGTCGACCTGGCCAATCCCGACCACGCCTCCCAGAAACGGGAAGTGGAAAAGGTCCTGACCGACATGGCCATTGCCCCGGAGCGGGTCATCACCGTTTACAACAAGATCGACCTGCTGGAAGAAAACCACGAACTCCTGGCCCGCAGCAATGAGAACGACATCTATGTTTCGGCCAAAGAAGGCATCGGCCTGCGGCCGCTCAAGGAGGCGATTTTCCGCCGCCACTTCCGCGACTACGAGCGCTACCGGCTGGAAATCCCCGAAGGGCAGGGGCGGCTGGAATCCTTCCGGCAGTGGGCCATCGTGCTCAGCCATGCGCCGCTGGACGATGGCGGACTGCAGCTGGACATTTTATGTTCCCGGGCGAACATGTTGAAATTCAAAGAAAGACATGATGCATAAACGCAGAAAAGTGGTCTATTTCTTACGCCGATCGGATATCGTAGTTCCCGTGAATTTGATGACATACCCGTACTTTTTTGATCGGGGAACAAAAAAGTAGTTATTATTGACAGGTTCACGATAATAGACTCTGTGATAAACTCCAGTCCCCCAAACACTGGCAGTTCCAGCCGTTTTTCCAAAAGCGTACGTGATATACCAAGACAAATCTTTGTCAGTCATGATTACGGCGTCCCCACCTATTGAAGCCGCTTTCCTTTTTACCCTTTTTTCACCTTTTTTGTTAGATATAGAAAGCGAGTCGTCGATTTTAATCATCCCGATTTCTTTATATGCCCTGATCGGTTCCATTTGATCGTAAATGATTACTGAACTTGGATTTGTCGGCGGATAACGAAAATCGGGATCTCTTTGAACCTTAACAGTCGCACATGAGACAAAAACACCCAAACCCAGGATTAAAAAAAACTTCTTTTTCATACTCCCCTCACATGCTATTTAGAATATAATATCATAGAAAGATGGAGGCTTCAAAATATTTCCTGCTTGTCGGTCTTCTTCTCGCGTTTCTCTTGTCTTTTTCTGATGCGTCTGCAACTCCGCAAGAGAAGCTGCAGGAAAAGGTGAGCGTAGTCAACATTGAGGTGCCGCTGCGCGTCTATTCCCAGGGTAAGCCGCGGGCCGGTCTGCAGAAGAGCGATTTCCGGCTCTTTGCCAGCGGCAGGGAAATCGAGATCAACGGTTTTTACGAGGTGCATAAAAAGCTGGAGATTACACCGGCCGAACAGCAGCTGGTTGAGGGCCGGGCCGAACCCCGCCTTTTTCTATTGATTTTCAACATCAGCGACTACAATCTCGATATGAAAAAGGCGTTGGAGACGCTGTTCCATAAAATCATCCGCCCCGGCGATCGGGTGATGGTTTTAAGTAACAGCTTCTTTTTCGGCGACCGGATTATCCGGGACACCTCGGCCGAGGTTGAAAAAATAAACACCATATTAAAACTCGAAGCGCGGAAGATACGAGCTTCTCTATTCAGCATTGAAAACAGCGTTGTTCACATGGCAGAGAACCTGCAAGAAGAATTACAACAACAAGTGGAGGGACTAAATTTATTTATAATGAGTCAAATAGATCCAGCCGAATTTTACTCCAGGATGAGGCGCTTTTACGACCTGTATCTGCGCTACTTGAAGGAATTCAGAACCATTTACCTGAACCTGGATGTCGACCAATATGCGAGCATGGCTGAATACCTGCGGCGCCAGAAATTGGAAAAGTGGGTACTCAATTTTTATCAGTACGGCGTGTTTCCTAAGTTAAAATCCTCGGGCTTGCTGGGGCGCTTTATTCAGCGACAGACAGCGTCAATGGAAAGCGGCCTGGGCGACCAGGCCCAGGAAATCGGTCGAATGTTCCAAGACCTGCTGCTGGATGTGGAGACCGAGCTTTTTGCTGGCGGCGAGCGGCCGCAAACCGACCTGGGCAAGCTGTTTTTGGATTCCCAGGCCACCTTCCATACGGTTCTGATGAATCCGGTGGACCGGCGCAACCTTGCCGATTTCGAATACGTGCCGATCGGCCTGAAATCGGAAAACCTGCTGCGCGACATCACCGATTTAACCGGCGGTAAAACCGTGCGCACAAACCTGGCCGAGGAGTTCTTCCGGCAGATCGCCGGCAGCGAAGACATCTACTACGTGCTGACCTATGCGCCGGACGAGACGCTTCCCAAAAACAGGCAGAAAATACGCATCGAGGTGAACCGCGAGGGGTGCCGGCTGATCTACGACGACCAGCAGCGGGAACAATATTTTCGCGAAATGGTGGACCGGCAGAAGCGGGAGAGCCCGCAAATCCGCTTCGAAAACCTTGAATTCAAGGAGAAAGTGCTCTCTTTTTCCCTGTGGGAATTCGTGCGCGACGAGAGCAAAAAAGGCGGCAGGGTCGAAGTGCGCATCCAGGTCGCTGACGAGAAGGGGAAAGTGGTCATGGACCGCAAGCATGAGTTCCAACCGGGAACCGATGGAGAGGCCATCCAAATCCGGATCGTGGAGTTGAAAAAAGGTAATTACGACCTGCTGGTCGAGGCGACAGATATATTGTCAGGAAGCAAAGATTTAGCAATTCGCAATATTATCGTGAAGTAAACGCGCACTGTATTCGCTATTCTCCCCCACTGGATAAGAGTTACGAGAATGAAGAATATTGCAACACTTTATTCGTTCTGCTACAATCGCAGCCTGAACCAAACGGAAAGGAGGAGTGATCCGATGAAATGGAGCGCCTGCCTCATCCTGATCGTGCTGCTGGCCGCCTGTGCCTCGGTGACGCGCTTGAACCCCAATCTCCACCTGCCCGACCTGGCATTTGCCCAGAGCGAGGATGCGGCCTACCGCCAGGCCTGGGAATACATCCGCAGCGGCGATGCACAGAAGGCCGTGCGCCGCATCCAGGAGAGCGGCGCCTCCCAACAGAAGAAGAGCCTCGCCCTCGGCTACGCCTTCCTGGCCCAGAACCGCTTCCCCGACGCCCGGCAGCAGTTCGAACAGACGCTGAAGCTGAACCCGACCGACAGCGCGGCCGACATCGGCCTGGCCCTGATCCTGGAAATGCAGAACGAGAGCGACGCCGCCTTTCAGGTCTACGGCCGGCTGGTGGCTAAATACCCGGAGAATGCCTGGGTGAAACTGCGCTACGAATACATCAAATCAACGGCCACCCAGGACTTCCTCAAGCAGGCTGAAAAATTCGGGAGCGACGGCGAGAAGGAGAAACAGATCGCCACCCTGGAAAAGGCCAGCCTCTACTCGCCGGAGATGGTGCCCATCCAGATGCAGATCGCCGACTTCTACTACCGGGCAGGCAATCTGAAAAAGGCTCAGGCCGTCTATGAACGGGTGCTGGAAAAACTCCCCCACAGCGAGGAGGCGCTGACCCGGCTGGCCGACATGTACCAGCAGGCCGGCCGTTTCGACTCCGCCCTGCTGATGGTCAACCGCCTGCTGGAGAGCAAGCCCGGCGACCCGGCCTTCCAGAGCCAGAAGGAGGCCATCAATCGTCGCTTTCAGGAAATGAACCTGCCGGCCAAGTTCAAGAACATTTTTTTCAAGAATGAGATCAGCCGCGAGGACCTGGCTGCCCTGATCAGCTACTATTTTTCAAGCCGCATCCAAATGGAAGCGACGCCGCTGATCATCACCGACATTGCCGGCTCCTTCGCCCAGAACGAAATCAACAGGGTCTGCACCGCCGGCATCATAAAAATGCGGCCGGATCACACCTTCGATCGCTTCGCCATCCCCGACCGGGCCTTTTTCGCCGAAACCCTCGACGCCCTGCTCGCCTACCTCGGCCAGCAGAAAGTGCAGCTGCGTTTCACGCCCCGGGAGACGCCCGCCGAACCCGCTGACATCTCCCCCCTGCACAAGAACTACCGCATCATCCGCTTCCTGGTCAACTTGCAGATCCTGTGGCTTGACCCGGCCAACAACTTTAATCCCACGCTGTCACTGACGCCGGCCGAGGCGGTGGCCGCGCTGCAGAAGATCCTGAACAGCATTATTTCAGAGTAAAAAAAAGGCCCTGCTTGCCGCAGGGCCTTTGGCTTCGCTATCGTAACGTTTACCTGTTACCCATGAGGTCCTGAAGCGAGAGCTTATCCACCTTGGTAAACCCGGCCGGAATCGAGTAGATGCCGGCGGGAGCAGGTTTCTGCGTGATCTCGAGGACTTTCTGCAGGGTGTGAATTTTCTGGCCCATGACTTCACCGTTGACCTCGACCTGGATCGAGAACCCCTGTATCTTTTTGAATTCGGCCAGCGTGGCGTCGTCGATCATTTGCAGGTTGGCGACCTGGTTGAGTCCGGCAAACTGCTTCCAGTCGAAAGGCACATCGGCGGTGGCCCAGATCTGCATTTTGAAGGCCATCATCGCCACGTTCATGTCCACGTCATAACCGTTGCAGGTCCACTTGTCGATTTTCTGGGTCTGGCCGTTGGGGGTGACCTTGGCCGTCACCTTCATCATGGACAGCATCTGCTGGGCTTCCGGCGGCACCAGCTTGTTCATGTCCAGGGGCAGTGGGGTTTCGACATAGGTTTTGTCGCTCTTTTTCACGACATAGAGCATCTTCTTGGCCATATCGATGATCGAGAGGCGGTCGGCCATGATCAAAACCATCTTGTCCTTGCCGAACCACTGCTCCATGACCACGTCCTTGGCCGGGTTTTCCTGGCCCATGATGCTCATCGGGTCCGTATGCGTATTGGATTTGACATAGACATCCGCTCGCAGATAGAACACCAGCGCCAACGCCACCAGCACAAAAACCAGTATTTTCTTCATCTCGCCTCCTTAAGAAGAAACGTTATCATACCCCAGGGGACTCTCCTCTGTCAAGGGCGGCCTCTGGCTATGGTACAAAATTATTTGATCTTGAACTGGGCCGGGTCGAGCGCCACGTTCGGCTGGATATTCTTGATCACCGTGGACATCACCTTCTTCTCCTTGAGGAAGGTTTCGCTCTTGTAGGCGAAGGCGATGCCGCCGACAGTCTTGAAATCCGAGTTTACCGTGCGGTAAACCCCTTCCTGACCCATCAGGTTGTTCTGTTTCTCCTCCATTTCAATCAAGCCGCTCTTGCGGTTCACGAAGAATTTGACCCACCTCTTCTCGGCGTCAAAAATGTAGAGCACGTCGTATACCTGGCCGTTGAGGTTTTCCTCTTTGAGGTACTGCACGCTGAATTTGTCCGGGTTGCTGACCAGCTCGTACAGATCGCCGAAGCGGTCTTTTTTGATCTCCTCCTCCGGCAGCGGCTGCTCCCGGTTCATCATCTTCTGTACGCCGTGGTTGCCGTCAATGATCACTTCCATCTTGCCGAAAGGCAGGGTCATCTCCTGGCGGATCTTATCGGGAAACAGGTTCGAATTCTTGCTTTTCACCATCATCGTACCCTGGGGCAGAGTCAGGCTCGTCTCCGCCTCCACGACCAGGGATTTGAGCTTGCCGTAACCGCCGTAATTCTTCTTCAGCGCGGCGCCCAGCAGCGTCTTGCCCTGTTTCAGGGTCTCGGCCGTGGCCGGCGGGATCTTTTCCTTGGGGGTCGCCGGCTTGATGGCGATGTCAATCTTTTTTATTTTGCCCAGCTCGGGCAGCTTGGCAGCCACATCCTTCTCGTTGGCCACCACCAGGATGATCATGTTGTTCGGGTTCAGGTAGCGGTTGGCCACGGCCTGCACATCGTCGGCGTTGACCTTTTTCAGATCGCTCAACAGCTTGTCCAGATAGCCCTGGGGCAAGCCGTAAAATTCGCGGTTCAACTCGTTGAACAGGATCTGTTCCGGCGTGCTGTAGCGGAAGACGAAGGAGTTGAGGAAATACTCCTTGGCCGCATCCAGTTCACTCTGGCCGACCTTGCTTTTTTGAATGATCGCGATTTCGTCGAAAATGGCCTTGATCGCATCGACCGTGGTCTCCGACTTGGTGAAGGTGTCGTAGGTGACCGTGCCCGGGTAGAGGTAGGGCGTCCCGATGGAGCCGCCCACGCCGTAGGTCAGGCCCATTTTGCTGCGCACGCGGTTGAAGAGCCGTGAATCGAAGCCCTGGGAGAAGATCTGGTTGAAGACCATAATCTTGGCCTGCTCGGGCAGGTCGTAGCGCACGCCGAGATGGCCGATGGCGATGTAGCTCTGGTTCAAGTTGGCCTTGTTGGCCAGGGCGACTTTGAAATCGTGGCTTTTTTCTTTCACCTGCGGGTAGGCCGGAACGGTCGCCTGCGCCTGCCAGGCGCCCAGATACTTTTCGACCAGCTGTTTCAGCTCGTTGATCTCCAGCGGGCCGACGCAGCCGGCGAGCATGTTGCCCGGAGCAAAGAAACGCTTGTAGCATTCACCCACCACGGCTGGCGAAATCGCCTCCACCTGGTCGTATTCCTGCACCCAGCCGAAGGGCGAATCGTCACCGTAGATCAGGCGGCTGAACTCGCGGCTGATGATGCCGTTGGGTTCGTCGTTGCGCCGCGAGATCGCACTGCCCATCTGGGTCTTGATCTCGACCAGTTTGTCTTCAGCGAAACGGGGCGCGGTGAGCATCCTGGCCAGTGCCGCCAGGGCGGTGTCCAGGTTTTCGCGCAGGCAGGAGAGCGAGATCCGGAAATAGTCGTTGCTGGCATAAACGCTCAGGTCGATGCCGTTGCTGTCGAGCAGCTGGTCAAACTGATCGCTGGCCAAATCGCCGGCGCCGCCGATACGCAGCAGCTGGGCGGTGGCATCAGCCAGCCCCGGAAGCTGGGCCGGATCATAGGCCGAACCTCCGCGCACCATGATTTCCAGGTCAACCAGCGGCAACTGGTCGTCGCGGATCAATCGCAGCTGGATGCCGTTGGCGGTCTGGATGTTCGCCACAGCGGGCAGCTTCAGAGGGTTGAGCGGCGGGAACTTGAGACTGTCGACGCCACGCTTTTTTCCGCCGGCAGCGGACAACTGCAACACTAGAAATATAACCAATACAGTTACAATTAGACGTTTCATTATTTGGCCTCCCCTTTGCTTTCAATGCGACCGATGACGCGGTTGGCCTCGATCAGGTAGGTCTGGACGAGCTTCTGGATGTCTTCGCGGGTGATCTTCTCCACCCGCTCCAGGGTTTCGAACGCCTTCTGCCAGGAGCCGAGCAGCACCTCCGATTCCAGCAGCTGCATCAGCAGTCCCTGACGCGACTTCATGCCCTGCAGCACCTGCGCCTTGATCCGGGTCTTGGCCGACTGCAGCTCCGCCTCCCCGACCGGTTCCTTTTTCAGCTTTTCAATCTCCTCGTAAATGGCCTTGAGCAGCTCGGCGGTGGTATGGCCGCTGTTGGGCAGGGCGAAAAACAGGTAGAGTCCGGGGTACTTGGTGCCCGGGAACCCGGAGAACGATCCCACGGCCAGCGCCGACTTCTCGTCGATGGTCAAGCGCTTGTTCAGCCGCGAGCTGCGACCCTGGGTCAGCAGGTAGTTGAGCACATTGAATTTTTCAAAATCATCGTTGCGGCTCGACGTCGAATGATAGCCGACAATCAGCCAGGGCTGAGATTCCTCCAGGAGGGTGACCGTCTTCTCGCCGATGGCTGGCGGGTCGATGGTGAACACGCCGGGATTCTTCTGCCCGGCCGGCAGCTTGGCGAAGTACTTCTCGGCCACGCGCTTCAATTCTGCCGGCGTCACGTCGCCGGCCACGCCGATGGTCAGGTTGCGCGCCCCGTAGAATTGGTTCAGGTACTCCCTCACGTCGCGGGTGCGGATGTGCTGCAGGTTGCTCATCGGCCCGACGACTCCCACCCGGTAGGGCTGGTCGACGAAGGAGACCGATAGGAACTGCTCGATCAGTTTGCCGACCGGCTGGTTCTCGTCACCCATGCGCCGCTCTTCCATGATCACGTTCTTCTCCTTGTAGAATTCGCGGAACACGGGGTCGGAAAAGCGGCCCGACTCCAGGTAGGCCCAGAGTTCCAGCTTGTTGGAGGGCAGGCTGAAGAAATAAACGGTCTGGTCGTCGGAGGTGCCGGCGTTGAGGCCGACGCCGCCATTCTTCTTGATGATGGTTCCCAGTTCGTTGGTGACCACGTATTTACCGGCCTGCTCGCCCAAATCCTTCAGCTGCTTGTCCAGCTCGGCGATGCGCGCGGCGTCGGGATTCAGCTCGGCCTTGGCGGCCAGGAGCTGATCGAAGACCGCATCCATCTTGTCCAGGGTCTTCTTCTCTTCCGCGTAGTTGGTCGTGCCGATCTCCGAGGTGCCCTTGAAGGCCAGGTGCTCGAGGATGTGCGAGATGCCGTAGATGCCGATGTGCTCGTCCACCGAGCCGACGTTGGCGTAGGTGACGAAGCTGGCGATGGGCACCGCGTGGTCTTCGAGCAGGATGAACTTCAGACCGTTGACCAGGGTGAATTCGGAAATCCGGCTCTTGATTGTCTTAAAGTCGTAGCTCGCCTGCAACCACAAGGCGCAGGTGAGCACGACCAGAAAAACGGTAAGCCTCTTTCTCATGTCGCCTCCTTGCGAGATTTTCTCCGCAATCATTATACCACTTTTACCTGGTAATCAAAACAGCCCGGTGCAAGCATTCAACTTGACAGGTTTTCGTCCTTCGCCCATAATGGCCGCAAGGAGCCCGCCATGAACATGGAAGAGATCGGCCGTTACCTGAACGACATCCGCAAGGACGAGAATTTCATCGATACCGCGGTGCTGGAGATCATCCCCTTCAAGAACCGGGAAAAGGACACCTGGGTGGAGATCACTCATCCGGAGTTCACCTCCCTCTGCCCGCGCACCGGCCTGCCCGACCACGGCACGATCGTCATCCGTTACTTGCCCGACAAGTACATCGTCGAACTGAAATCGCTGAAATACTATTTTCTGCAGTTCCGCAACACCGGCATCTACTACGAGAACCTGGCCAAGCTGATCCTCAACAACCTGGTGCGCGAGCTGAAGCCCTACGAGATGATCGTCGAGGCCCACTTCACGCCGCGCGGCGGCATGACCAGCAAGGTGGTCTCCACCTACAAACGCTGAAAAATTCAGGGACGGATGGAAAGATGAAAATCCCCAGATTATCAAGGGCGGGGAAAATAAACCTGCTTTTATTCCTGTTCTTTATGCCACTCTTGATAAAGGGAGGAGCCGTGAACAGCCAGGCCCAATGGATACCGAAGCAAATAATGGAGTGGAACGCCGTTGGCCCAGACCAGGAGTATGACCGGCAAACCATATACAAGTACATTGATGGCGGGGCGGAATTATACCTGGCCTTTGACTTCCGCGAGGTTTTCTCCAGGAAATACATCGGGCCCGAGAAAAACGAAATCGTGCTCGACCTGTACGACATGGGATCGCCCGCGGAGGCATTCGCCATCTTTACCAGCGAACGCGAAGACGACGAGGCCCACATCGGCCAGGGTTCGGAATACGGCGGCGGATTGCTGCGCTTCTGGAAAGGCCGCTTCTTCGTATCGATCCTGACCGTGGGGGGCGGCGACAGGGCTGAAAAAGCCGTGCTGGAACTCGGCCAGGCAGTGGCCCAGGGCCTCCCCGCTGCCGGATCGGAGCCCGAGCTGCTGAACCACCTTCCCCAAATGAATCTGGATAAAAAGAAAATCCGCTATTTTCATACTCCCCTGCTGCTGGATAAACACTATTTCGTGGCCAACGAAAACATACTCCAGCTGAATCGCAAAACCGAATGCGTGCTGGCCGAATACCCGCTTGCAGGCCAAGATTCCCTGATCCTTCTGCTCATCAAATATGAGAATGGGACCCGGGCCGCAGAGGCACTGGCTCAGTTTATTAAAATTTACATGCCCGAAGGCAAGGGCACCGGGCTGGCGCAAATGGAAAACAAAAAATCGACCATGGCCACGCGCGAGCAGAATATTCTCAGGATCGTTTTTGAAGCCCCGGATAAAAAAGTGGCGCTGGATTTGCAGGCAGCCATCAAAAAATAGGAAAAAACAGCACCTGGAGGATAAGGCACCATGAAGAAAATCATCACCCGGCGAGATTTCATGCGGCGCAGCACCTTGACCGTTTTGGGCACCGCCCTGGGAGCGGCTTCATTGCAGGCACTGCCCCAGGAGCAAAAATCGAGGGTGATTTTAATTCGCCATGCCGACGCCTTGGATGAAAATCTTAAAATCAACGAGAACGTCGTTCAGCAGATGCTCGACCAGGCGGTTCAGGCCCTCTTCAGACAGAGTGATCCGCTGCCAGCCTTTAAAACGATTGTCAAACCGGATGACATTGTCGGCATCAAGAGCAATGTCTGGAACTATCTGCCCACTCCCCCGGAACTGGAGAAGGCCATCAAACGCCGGGTGCTGGACGCGGGGGTGAAAGAGGAGAACATCGGCATCGACGACCGGGATGTCCTGAACAATCCCATTTTTCAGAAGGCCACCGTTCTGATCAACGCCAGGCCTCTGCGCACCCACTACATTGCCGGGATCAGCGGCTGTATGAAGAATTATGCCCCCTTTCTCGCAAACATTCCCGATTGCCATCCCAACAACTGCGCGGATCTGGCGCTGCTGTTCAATCTGCCCATGGTGAAGGGGAAAACGCGGCTGCATGTGTTGAGCGTCCTGACCCCCCAGTTTCATGCGAAGGGGCCCCACCATTTCGAACGCCGCTATGTCTGGAACTACAACGGGCTGCTGGTGGGAACCGACCCGGTGGCCGTGGATTCTCTCGGGCTCAAGATCATCATGGCGAAACGCCTGGAAGTTTTCGGACCGCGGGACCAGCGGTTGCCGGCTCTGCCGAAAAGTATCGAAACCGCGGACGTCAAACACAGGCTGGGCACGAGCGATATGAACAAGATCGACCTGGTGAAACTCGGCTGGGCCGAAGGAATTCTGATCTGAAAAGGACTGCGTCATGAAGCGAAGAATCAACCGAACGGTGCTGGCGCTCATGGTTGCGGCTTCATTTTCCATGCGTGCCGCTGCGGCTGTACCTATGGAGTATGTGGACAGCATCCTGTGGACCAAAATCTACGACCTGAAAATTGCGGGGAATTATGCCTACTGTTCCCTCGAAAACGGGTTGGTCATTCTGGATATTGCCAGTGTCAAGGAAATCAAGCTGGTTTCCAAATTCTACCTGGGAGGCGGAGGCGGCATCGTTTTGAAAGGCGGCCTGGCGTTTGTTGCCGCAGGCGAAAAAGGGCTGGCGGTAATCGATATCACCGAACCGCAGAAACCCAAAATGAAAGCCACCCTCTCCCTTCCCGGTGTGGGCGCGGGTATCGTGATTTCCGGAGATTACGCTTATATCGCAGCCGGAGACGCCGGGCTGCAGATCATCGATGTTCGCAATCCTTCGGCTCCCACGCTTTCCGCAACATTCGCCACGCCGGACAACGCTTCAGAAGTCGCCGTGAAAGGCGATTATGCTTATGTGGCTGATGGCGACAGCGGATTGCTGATCATTAAAATAAAAGATCCCCGCTCGCCCATACTGGCCGCCACCTGCGATACCCCCGGCACGGCAACGGGCGTGGCCCTGTTCGCTGATTTTGCCTTTGTAGCAGATGCAGCTTCGGGTTTGCAGATCATTGATGTCAGCCACCCGTCCGCTCCTGCGCCAATGGGTTCGCAGGCTCCGCTCAGCAGCGCCCGAGCCGTAACGGTCAGCGCGGACGGTCACTATGCATTTGTTTCCAATCCCTATGAGGGCGGCGTGCAGGTCATCAATGTCAGCAATCCCAGAGCGCCGGCTCCGGCGGGAACCATCCAGTATCCTTCCTACAACAATGCCTGGAAAGTGCTGCTCAGGGGGAACCACGCTTTTGTGGCCGATCAGTTTTCCAGTCTCTGGGTTGTCGATATCGAGAACTTATCCGCTCCCAGGCTGGTGGGAGCCTATGCCACCCCTTTCTCCATCACCTGCATCGCTGCGGATAAAAACTATCTTTATGCCGGGGGTGATTTATCCGGGGTCAACGTGATTGATACCAGCCAGCCAGCGGCATTGGAGCGCAAAGGCTTCTATTCCCAAATCAGGAGGGCTCACAGTTTCGCTGTAAAAGGGGATTTCGCGTTCATGTCGGACCGGTTTCAAGATTTCATGGTTTTCAACATCGCCAATCCCGCCCAACCGAAACGGGTAAATGCCCTTGATTTGCCAGGTTCCTCGCGAAAAATAGTTGTCCATGGCGATGAGGCGTACGTGACATCCGATAATTTCGGCTTGCTTATCGTAAATGCCAGCGATCCAACGCACCCCGTGCTTGCCGGCTCTTATCAAATAGGCGGGTACGCGTATGGCCTGGCCGTAAACGGGGACTACGCGTATGTGGCCAAGAGCGATACCGGGAAACTGATGATTTTCGATATCCGCGATCCCCGCGCGCCGGTTCTGGCCGGATCATTGAAAACCCCCGGCCAGGCTTACGGAGTTTCAGTCAAAGGAGATTACGCCTATGTGGCGGACGGCGAAAAAGGGTTGCAGGTCATCAATATCAGCAAGCCCAGCGCACCGCTGAGCGTCGGGACCTATGACACGCCCGGCTTTGCCTACGATGTCGCCATTGACGGGAATTACGCGTATGTGGCGGACGAGAAGAAGGGAGTGATAAAAATCGATATCAGCAATCCGGCGGTTCCGAAGTTCGCAAGTTCCTACGATACACCCGGTGAAGCGGTGGCTGTGCTCGTCAGCGGGAATTATGTGTACGTGGCCGATACGTTCTCGCTGATGGTCTTGACCAAATAGGTATATTTATCCGCAAAGTGAGGATCTGACCGGCTATCCTTAAAACTCGCGCTGCAACCACAGTTTTTTCCCGCGGCTGTAAAAGAGCCAGGCGGCCAGGCCGTTGAGCAGCACCAGTCCGCCCAGCCAGAGGCCGATCTCGATGTGCGGCACGGGCCGGCGCAAAAACACCATGTAATAGTAAAGGAACACCGGCCGGGCCAGTAACCCCAGACAGGCGGCAATGGTGATCATGCTCCAGAGCATGTAGGCGATGCCGCTGCGCGACAGGAGGGCGTGCTGCGGGGAGAGGGCGGCGATTTCGCGGCTGTGCACCCCGAAATAGAGGGCCAGCACGGTGAGCAGGGTGACCAGCGGCAGGGTGAAGACCAGGCCGACCAGCCGTGTAAACGGGTCAAAGCCGAGGGTCAGATCGCCGATCCACAAAAGCAGCAGCGCCAACACCAGCTGGGGGAACAGGTGAACGATCAGCTTGAAATCGTAGAAAGTCCTGCGACCGAAGGGTGAAGCGACCAGGTGAACCAGGCCGTGCCCCTCCACCGGAATCGAGGGGAAGGTGAAGCGGGAATTGAGGCCGGCGATGATGAATACCGTTAAGGCCAGGTTCAAGTAGACCACCATGTTTTTGACCGCCGGATGGGGCAGCGGGATCATCTTGAGGTTGAGCACGAAAATGACCACCAGCGCGCCGATCACCAGCAGCTGCGACCATTGCGCGGGCGTGCGCAGGAAGGTCTTGATTTCCTTTTCCCAGAGGGTGCCGAAGCCGCCTTTCAGCAGTTTCTTTTTCCAGCTCGACTTGAAGCTGCCGCGGCCGCCGCGGTTGAGCTTGTCAAAAAGGGAGAGGTAGAAGCGCTTCTGCAGGACGAACACGGCCAGGCCCAGGAAGGCGATGGCCAGCAGGAAAAGGAGGGCGATCGAGCCGTAGGGACCGGTTCATGCCCCGGGCCGCGAAGGTCATGGAGCGGGCGGCCCAGGAAAAGGGAAAATAGCGGAAGAGCCGCAGGTCCAGGGAGCCCATGTACTGCAGGACGCTGTCAATCTCCTGGGGGTTGAGGAAACGCTCCGGCCGCAGCAGGCGCAGGAAAACGACGATAAAGGAAATCAGCACGACCGAGAACACCGAAAGCACCGGCTGCAGGCGACGCACGGAAAAGAAGGCAGGAATGATCAGGCCGGCCAGCACGCCGAGCAGCACGCCGCAGATGATAAAGAGCAGGAAGGTCAGCAGCACCAGGGCCACCTGCCTGCCGCCGGGGGCGAAGAAGCGGCAGTAGGAAAAGAGCACGGGCAGGGAGAAGAAGAGGACCATGGCCGAGCTGTTGGCCGCCGCTTCCAGCAGCTTCCAGAAGAAGATGCGGCCCGTTTTCATCGGGCTGCTGAAGAGAAACGGCAGGTCGCGGGAAAGGAAAAAAATGTCCAGGGAGGAGAGCAGGGCGGAGAGCAGCAGCATGGTGAAAAGGGTCAGGAAGACCATGGTCAGCAGCTTCTCGGCCAGAAACAGCTTGAAGAGATAGGGGAAATCCTCCAGCTGCTGGAGGTAGCCGAAAATGCGCAGGAAGAAGAAGCCCAGCACCAGGACGAAAAAGAGGCCGAGCAGCAGGAAGAGCAGCAGCTTGCCCCTCTCGCCCCGCTGCCAGCTGTTCTTCAGTTGCAGCAGCTTAACGTTCAGCAGGCCGCTCATGGTTCAGCACGATGCGGAAGTAAAACTCCTCCAGGTTGCGGTCCGCGGCCAGCGCCATCAGCTCGTCCAGCCGCCCCTCGACAACGATCGCGCCGTTGACCAGCAGGCCGATGCGGTCGCAGACCTCCTGGGCCAGGGAGAGGATGTGGGTGGCGAAAATGACCACCGTGCCGCGGCCGGCGGTCTCCTTGAGGTAGATCTTGAACTTGCGGCCCACCAGCGGATCGATGGAGACCAGCGGCTCATCCAGGAGCAGAATCTTCGGTTCGACGAGCAGCGCCTGGGAGATGAGCAGCTTCTGGCGGGTGCCGGCCGAATAGTTCTCGACCAGCTCGTGGCGGTATTCCTCAAATTCGAAATAACGGAAGAAGAAATCGGCCTTCTCCTGGCGCTGCGACCGGGACAGGCCGTAGAGATCGGCGAAAAAATGGAGGTGCTCCTCGCCGGTCAGTTTGCTGTAAAGGAAAGGCTGGTCGGGGACGTAGGCGATCTGCCGTTTGAGGTCGCTGCGGCCCCGGTGGTAGAGGCGGCCGTCGACCAGGATGCGGCCGCTGTCTGCGGCCAGCAGCCCCGCCAGTATCTTCAGGGTGGTGGTCTTGCCCGCGCCGTTGGGCCCGAGCAGGCCGTAGATCTCCCCGTCCCGCAACCGGACCGAGATGCCGCGCAACGCCGGCCGGGCACCGAAACGCTTGACCAGGTTCTGCAGCTCCAGCATCGCGCCCCCTATTTCTCCGTGTAGGTCCACACGCCGTCCCACTGCGGGGGCGGATGGGCCAGCAGAAAGCGACAGCGCTGCAAAAACACGGCGGCGGGCGGATCGCCCGTGATCCAGGCGAAAAGGTCTGCGGCGCGCTGGAACGAACCGGCAAAATAGAGGTCGAGCGCCTCCTCGAAGCGGCTCATGCACTCCCGCATCCTGTCGCCGAGGTTTTCCCTTTCCGCCACCACCTCGAAGATCTCTTCCGGCCGCTGCTTGCCCTTGACCCGCACCCGGTCCAGCCGGCGCAGCGCCATGGTTCCCCCGTCCAGCTCGCGCGTGGCGGCGCCGCAGATAACCCGCGTGCCGTACTGCTTGTTCAACCCCTCCAGGCGCGAGGCCAGATTGACCGGGTCGCCGATCACCGTGTACTCGAAGCGCCGGCGCGAGCCGATGTTGCCGACGATCATCTCGCCGCTGTTGATGCCGATGCGCATCTGCAGGGCCGGCCGGCCCCGCGCCAGGAACTCCTGGTTCAGGTCGGCCAGCTGCTGCTGGCACTCCAGGGCGGCGCGCATCGCCTTGCCCGCCTGATCGCCAATGGCCAGCGGGGCGCCCCACAGGGCCATGACCGCGTCGCCCTCGAACTTGTTGACGAATCCCTCGTGGGCCAGGATGACGTTGGTCATCCGCTCCAGATAGGCGTTGAGGATCCCGACCACCTCCTCGGCGTCCATGCTCTCGGTCAGGGAGGAGAAGCCGGCCAGGTCCGAGAAGAACACGGTGATGATCTTCTTCTCACCGCCCAGGGCCAGGCCGGCCGGATTCTTCAGCACCTGTTTAAGCAGCGAATCGGAGAGGTAGTTCTGGAAGGCCGCCTGGATGAATTTCTTTTCCCGGTGCAGCCGGTGATAACAGGTGGTGATGTCGGTTGCGGAGGTCAGCGCCACGGCCGCCAGTTGCGGCAGCAGGACGAGGTTGAGGCCGGCAAAAAAGAGCACGATGTTGAGCGCCAGCGCCAGACCGACGGCCGCCAGCGAGAGCAGCGCCTGGAGCAGGTAGGAGCGGCTGCCAAGCAGGGCCAGGTTGAGCAGCGCGACCAGCAGCAGCACCGCCAGCCACTGCCAGGCCTCGCCCGGCTGACGCAGGAAATCCTGGCGCAGGAAATTGAGCAGGGAGTTGGCCTGCAACTCGAAAGCACTGGTCACGGGCGCCAGCGGCGAGGGACGCAGGTCGAGCAGGCCGGGTGCGGTGGCGCCGATGATCACGACCTTGTCTTTAAAAACAGCCGGAAGAATGATCGGAGATTTCCCTTCAGCCAGCCGTACCTCGGACTGGATGACATCGGCCAGGCGATAGCGCGGGAAGCTGTCGCTGCGGTAGAAGCGGATCAGCAGGGAGCCGTCGCCGTTGAAGGGAATGCGCGCCGGATCCAGGTCCGGCCTCAAGAACAGGGCAATGGCCAGGGGAAACGACGGGTAGGTTTTGCCGCCATAGGCGATGAAATGGGTCAGCCGCCGGAAAATCCCGTCGCGGTCGGGCGCGCTCTGGGAATTGCCCCCGCCCCGCTGGGCCGCCAGCAGGCGCGGCACACTGGTGAGCACGCCCTGGCGCCGGGGCGGCTGCAGGCCGGCCGGCAGCTGCACCTCGAAGGGAGGCAGGGCAACGGCGGCGCCGGCAGCGCGGTTGAAAAAGAGCGGCAGGAAAACGTTCCCGGCCCGGCGCATGGCTTCGGCCAGCTTGATGTCTTCGCCCTCGAAAGGATCGGGTTCGGAAAAGATCATGTCCAGGGCGATGGCCCGGCTGCCGCAGCGGCTCAGAAAGTCCACGGCCCGGCCGTAGAGACTGCGCGGCCAGGGGAAAGGCAGGTCAAAGTTTTGATGATAGAAATCGATGCTCGACTGGTCGATCTCGACCAGCACGATGGAAGTCGCCACCGTGCGGCCGGCCAGCCGCGTTTTCAGGTCGAAGACGACGTTCTCGTAATTTCCCAGGAACGGCAGCCGGAAAAACAGGTGCAGCGCCAGGACGATGAGAACGGTGGAAAAAAGAAAGCGTCTCACACGCCGCTGTTCTTGCGCACATTCTGGAAGCGCTCGGCCCGGTGCGCCAGCGCCGCGGCCTCCGGCAATCCCGCCACCTCCTTGGCCACGTAGCCGCAGCGGTCGGCGGCCGGCGGGTGCGCGGAAAACACCTTCAGCTTCTTGACCTCGCGGCCTTCCAGCTTCTGCAGCATGGAGAGCAGCGCCTGGGGAGCGTAGCCGCTTTCGGCGAGCAGCTTCAGGGCGGCCAGGTCGGCCTCCTTCTCCTGCTTGCGCGAGTAGCCCTTCTGCAGCAGGGTGCCGGAGACGTCGCTGATCGTGTCCTGGAACACCTGGACGGTTTTGGAGGAACTCCGGGTCAACTCGTCTGCGCCAAAAGCGGCCAGCGCCTTGGTCCGTTCCGCCTTGATCGCCTTGACGGGATCCCTGGCTGCGATGTGGCAGATTTCGTGGGCCAGGACCGCGGCCAGCTCATCCTCATTCTCGGCGGTTTGGACCAGGCCGCGGGTCAGGAAGACGATGCCGCCCGGAGCCGACAGGGCGTTGATTTCGTCGCTCTCCAGCACGGCGAAGTGGTAGCCGTTGAAAATTTCCGGCCGCTGGCTGTGGATGACCAGGGCGTTGCCCACCAGGTTGAGGTAGCGGGTCAGCTCCTCGTTTTTGAGCAGCGGGTAAGCAGCCAGGATGCTGGCGGCCACTGCCCGGCCGATGTAATACTCCTCTTCCTCGTTGATCGGCCGCAAGGCCTCGCCCACCTTCCTCAGGCCGTCGAACGCCTTGCGCAGGTCAATGGAAACGAGCCCGCCGCAGACCAGAGCCAACAGCACGAACAGGATCAGCACCCTTTTCATTTGAGTTTCCCCTCGGCAATGAACGTCTTCAATTCCTGGGGGGCGGCGGTTTTGCCCAGCACCCACTCCAGGTCGCCGAAGTTGTACCCCCTGCGGCCGCGGATCTGCTTCTCGTTCGCCTCGTTGAAGCCCTTGGCTGCCAGGGATACTTCGTCATCGCTGGCGCCCTTAGGGCCCGGGATCAGCCCGATCAGGTTCGCTTTCGACTCCTGCAGCGCCGAGCGGTGGATGTAGCCCTGGGCTCCCGCCGCATTCTGCACCAGCAGCCAGTTCCCCTGCTCGGACGCCACCCTGACCAGGTCGCCCCGTTTCAGGCCGGCCACGGTCTCAGACAGGAAATCGGGCTTGCTCAGCAGGTTGGCTCTGGACACCTTGATCAGCCAGGCCTTGGCAGCCAGCAGCAACAGGGTAATGCCCAAAATGATGAGCACGAAAATGACTTTTCTTCTCATGTCCCCATCCTTTCTCGGGGAAATTATATCACAATGAAAAAAATCAACGAGGCATTTCCATCCGGGTTCGACGTCTTTCTTAATATAACTTGATTAGTTATATATTATGCCAATGAAACGGACTTATTCGCTTTCCAGGACGATGCTGGTTATTTCGTTGCGGGTGAACAGGCGCATGGGCGGGCCCCAGGTGCCAGTGCCGCAGGTTGTGTAAATCGCGTAACCGCCTTTCCGCCAGAAACCGTAGGGATGCCGGTACACCAGCCAGACGATCAGGTCCATGGGCGGGATCTGCCCGGCATGGGTGTGGCCGGAAAGCTGCAGGTCAACCCCTTTGCTTGCTGCACTCAGGTAACGGCCGGGCCGGTGGTAGAGTAGAATCAGCGGTTTTTTCGGATCCCGCCCCAGCAGCGCCCTGTCCAGGTCAGGGCCGGGTTGCCCGAACTGGCTGGCCTGGTCATCCTCCAGCCCGGCCACCTGCAAGGCGCCTGCCACCAGCACGCGCTCGTTGTGCAGGACCCGCAGGCCGATGCGCTGCGCCACGTCCGCGAACACGCCGCGGCCCGCGTAAAATTCGTGATTGCCGGTGACGGCCAGCACGCCGTGCTCCGACCGGATCTGCTGCAGCACCTGGCAGAACCGCTCCTGCTGGCAGATGTCGCGGTCGATCAGGTCGCCGGTGATCACCACCAGGTTTGCGTGCAGCCGGTTGACCTCCGCCACGATGCGGCGCAAGCGCTTGAAGGAGGTCAGGTTGCCCAGGTGCAGGTCGGAAATCTGGACGATGCGGAAACCGGAGAGTTCCGCGGGCAGTGTCTTGATGGGCACGCGCAGTTGGCGGATCCGCGGCGCCTGCAGACCCCGGAACAGGGAGACCGCGGTCAAGACCAGCAGCAGCGCGAGGGCGGTCAGCGCCACGGTTCGCGGTTGAAACGGCAGCACCCGCTCCGCCAGCCACTCCACCAGGAAAACGGTGAAGGCCATGGCGATGATTCCCAGCCAGACGGAACCGGCATAGAGCAGCGGATAGCCCCAGGGGAAGCGGCCGGCGAACTCGCCGGCAATGAAGGTCAGGGCGGCCAGCAAAAAAAGAGTCTGAGCAGCAGCCGCTGCCCGGACGCGAGCTCAAACGCTCTGGCGATACGCTGATAAACGAAATAGTGAATGCCGAAATAGATCCCCACAGCCAGAGACACAAACACGACAAAGCCGAGGATGCGGTTCATGATGGCAGGAAAACGTTTCTCATTTCTTGCGGCCGACCATCAGCGCCGAACCGAAGGGGGTCGCCATTTTGCGGACGGCAACCAGGCCGGCGTGCCGAAAAAACTGGCGCACCTCCCCTGCCGTGAATGTGTCACCGGTTGCGGTTCCCACCAGCATGTTCAGGGCGAAAAAAGCGCCCAGCGCCGGCCGGGTGCGGTTCCGGCTCATGATGAAATCCTGGATCACCAGCAAGCCGCCGGGGTTGAGCGCCGCAGCCGCTTTGGCGAACAGCCTGCGGTTGGCTGCCGGCGAATTCATGTGAATGATGGCCGAGAGCAGGATCAGGTCGTAACCGGAGCCGAAAGGATCGCGCCGGAAATCGCCGCGCAGAAAACGGAAGCGGCGCGCCAGGCCGGCAGCGGCAGCGTATTTTTTTGCGAGCGGAATCACCTCCGGCAGGTCGAAGAGCGTGGCCTGCAGTTTCGGTTGCAGCCGGGCCAGGGCCATGGAGTAGGCGCCGGACCCGGCGCCGATGTCCAGGCTGCGCCGTACCCGCGACAGGTCCAGAAGCCGCAGGGACTTTTCCGCCTGCCGCGTGGCGCGCCAGTGCATGGCGGCAATAAAACTTCTTGTTCTGGCTTTGTCGCCGCGTCTCCCCCGGCCTTTGAGCACGGTTCCGCCGTGGCGGACGGCAGCGGTCAGGGTGCTCCAGCTCTGCCACATGCTGGCCGAATGGGCCAGGCCGGCCAGATAATTGGGGCTGCCGGCTGCCAGATAACGGGCAGCCAGGGTCCTGTTGACAAAGAGCCTCCCGGTTTTTTTCAGCAGGCCCAGCACGCACAGGGCGTTGAGCAGGCGGTCCGTGGCGCGGCTGTCGGATTTCAGCAGTTTGGCCACCTGCTCCGACGTCCGTGCGCCGTTTTCCAGGGCGGTGAACACGCCCAGCTCAAAAGCGCTGAGCAGGATGCGGCTGACGCGGAAGGCGTACACCTTCTCCTGCAGATCCTCCAGTGTATGGATAGTTTCTCGGTCTGGCATATTCTCGTCCTTTAAGAAACATCCCGGAAATTTGGAAGCCCTATTCTATCACAAGTTCAAAAATTGGGGAAAAGCTCGCGCAGGATCTTCAGCGATTCCGGAAACAGGCTCTGAGCGTCCATCTCCTGCCACTCGGCCGAAGCCACCAGCCAGGTCTGGCCGCGCCTGACCAGGCGGAAGTGGAAGCGGTAGCATTCGCCCGCGAAGCGGATCAATTTTCGCAGCGCCTCGGCGGCGCCGCTCGAAATCAGCCCCTCGCTCTCCACCTCGGCCCTGCCGTTGCGGATCTCGTTGACGCGGCTGGAGAGCAAGTGGATGACGATGCCGTGGAAGCGGGAAAAGTATTCCTCGAGCATGTCCGCGGTCTGCTGCTTGTTCCTGCCCTCGCCGTCCACGTACTCGTCGGCCATCAGGTTCAGCAGCGCGGGAGCGTCCTGTTTCTCCGCCAGCCGGGTCAATTGCTGGATGAGCGCCCTGATCCGCTCCTCTTCGCTGACTTTCCGGCAGCCCGCGGGCATCAGCGCGATCAGCACGCACACAAGCAGAATAAGCGAATGAGTTTTGATCATTTATTATCCTTATATCAGATCAGAATAACCCTCTGCGCCGCTTTCATGGACGTAAAAAATCCCAGTATAAAAAGGGTGAGAATTTTTTCCATCATGGAAATCTCCACTCAGCCAATATAATATTCTAGATTTTATTTATCAATTTTCACTTATCAATCTTGGACCAACGTGTTAAAAGTTTTCTAAAACTTTGTATCGAATAGCCAGGCTGGGTTTCTCCTTCAAGCCTCTGACAATGTTGTAAGCGTAACCGTTTTTAAATCTTAATGATGGTGAAAATAAAGATGAAAAGAAAGAGAATTTGTAATTGAAATCTTTGTCAAACAGATCAATTTTCCTTTCTCGGTTCTTATTGACCTCATAAGTCAAAACATAAAGATTTCCACGTTCATCAAAAAAGAAACTTTGAAAAGCCGGCTTGAATTTTGGGAACATCAATTTTATTTTAAACTCAGTCAGCCTCGTCCTATCCTGATCCGTTTCGGCTCGTGAATAAAGTTCGTGCCAAATCGCGTCAATTTCCCATTGCTCAAGCGGTTGTGGAGTAAATGAACGCGTGATGATTTTGTTAATACTTTTTCCGTTTTTTAAAATATATATCTCATAGGCATCCGAAAAACCGATTATGATCAAATCTTTATAAAATGCTGATTTTAAATGAGGTCTGAAAGGAGTTGCTTCGTTTTGATTATATTTTCCCCTTTCTTTATTAAAAACGATAGTAATTTCCTTGCTATTTCTATCAAATTGAGCAATCGCTTCATAACGCTGACCTTGTTTTATCATGCTTCCCAATAAAAAAATTTTATCTTCGGTGATCTCTATTTGCAGCCATTTGTAATTTTGATCTTTGACTGAAAAAGTCTCTTTCAAATTACCAGTTGAATCATATACAAAAACAGACTGCTCCAGACAATCCAGCATATAAATATTGTCATTCCAGTCTATTGAAAAGCCGCATGGAAGATGGCTATTCAGGTCCAATCCGATTTTTAAGAGGAAATTCCCTGATGAATCAAATTTATTTATTACTTTGTCCTTCAAATCAAATATATAGATATTCCCTTTTGAATCCGCATTAATTATGGCTGCTGTTTCTCCGATAAAATCTTTGCCATCTTGGAATTTACCGAAGGCAAAATGTTCAATCAATGGATTGATTTGCGAGAATAAAGTTAAACCAAATAATAAAAAAAACGATAGAAAGCATTTTTTTCTCATTTTTCTCTCACTTTTCTCTGTTTTTTTGATTGCATGTACATGGTTCACTTGAAGCAATAGGATTCACTTTCTGAGGTTGCGGGCCGCAATAACATAAATTTGGACGGCATGTACATATACTAGAAGGCTGATTTGCTGAACAAGGGCAAAAAGCCCATTTATTATTTCTACAATTTCTATGGCAATTACCATGATCGCAGGCAGTTGGACCTCCAATACATATCCATCCAGGAATGTTATCATACCATTCAGGATCACATTGATTATCTAATGCACAAAACGGGTCTAATAAAATCGGAAATAATAACAATAAACTACACATAATTCCACAAAAAAGTATTTTTTTCATCCCTACCCCCTTCACTTACATCTCTCCTCACCAATGATATATTATGAAATAGTTTCTTAATTTTGTCAACATTTTCAACATAATTTGTCAGCAAATGTGAGATATTTTCTTGACTGTATTTTAATTGTTTTAGGACATTCATTCTGATAAAATTCCTTCATGCGCTGCTGGCAATGCGGAACGATCAATGAGCCTGTTTCCGACCGCTGTTCCGGCTGCGGCGCCGAACTGCACACGCCCGCCTCCCCCTTCAGGGAAAAAGAGGACCGCGAGGCGACCCTGGTCACCGAGGCGCGCCTGCTGCCCGAGACCATCATCCACGGCCGCTTCCGCTTCATCAAGAGCCTGGGCCGGGGCGGCATGGGCGACGTCATGCTGGCCGAGGAGCAGCGCAAACGGCGCCGGGTGGCCATCAAGTCCGTGTCCCGCGAATTCCTCAACCAGGACAAAAATGCCGGCGAGCGTTTCCGCCGCGAAGCCTATTCCGCCCTGCAGCTGGACCACCCCCACATCTGCCGGATTTACGAGATCGTCGAGGAGCAGGGCCGGCAGTACATCATCATGGAGCATGTGGACGGGGTCACCCTGGACCAGATGCTGAAATTCAAATCGCTGAACTACGAGAAAATTCTGAAACTCGCCATCCAGATCGCCGGCGGCATTACCGCGGCCCACGACCGGGGCATCATCCACCGCGACCTGAAACCGAAAAACATCATGATCAACCGCCGCGAGCGGGTCAAGATACCTCGACTTCGGCCTGGCCCAGCCCACCCGCAAGCCCGTGAAGAACCTGGAAAATGAAAAGACGGAAGCAACCGCTGAAACAAGCGACGCGGACATCGCCTTCGGCACGGTCAACTACCTGTCGCCGGAGCAGGCGCGCGGCCTCGACCTGGACGAGCGCAGCGACATCTTTTCCTTCGGCATCATCATGGCCGAGATGATCGAGGGCCGCCACCCCTTTGCCGACAAGGAGAACCTGGTCACCATCTACAACATTCTGCACCAGGAGGTGCGCTTCAGCCCCCAGGTTCCCAAAAAACTGCAGCAGCTGGTCGGCCGCATGCTGCGCAAGGAGCCCCACCTGCGCTATCCCAGTTTCCTCGAGATCCTCCGCGACCTGAAAGCCCTGCGCCGCAGCCTGAAATCCCGCCGAGCAAAAACGTCCGGCAACTAATTTTTTCTGATAATAAACTCTACAGCTGCTTGTTGGTGACTTTGCCGTACAGCGCCTCTTCCAAGCCCTTACAGAAACGTTTCAAAGGAATCTTGGATGCATGCTGCACATTGCACATGACGCTGACGCCGATATTCCTGGTCTTGATCATGACCTTGAGAGTGGGCGCATCCACTTGTTCAGAATTCCTAAAGTCCAGATTTTGAAACGCTAAATCACCCATTTGACTAAACGTCAAGGGATCCCTTCTGGCCGTGATTATCCCGGATGCCTTGTCCGCCTGGACGATATTGTAATGTATCAGCAGCAGTGTCTTGGTCGCTCCCGCCCAAACTTCATCAAGTGTCCTGTCCGCCACCAGACATTCAGCCACTCCCTTTGAGATCGTGTAAGTGTAAGGTTTTGCTTCCGCCATCAGGAAAGCGAAACACAACAACATCACCAGAACTACCAAAAGTTTCTTTTTCACTCTCCCTCCTATTTTTTTGATACATATTTTTATATTCCTTATCAAGCGATTAAAAATGGATGCGAATGCCTGCCTGCAGGCTGACGCCGCTGAAATCTATGATCGCATCACGCTCAAAAGTAGTTGGATTGACATATCCGGAATCCCCAGTTTTTCCACTAATTTCAAATCTGCCCCATGTTAAAACTGGTTCATGGAGTTCGACGTAATAGAGCATTCCTGAATTACTTAAAGGTGAATCTATAGAGACAACTGTTCCTAAAAATTTTCTAAACCGAGCGTACCGCCCCTGCGTTTCTAAAAAGAAAGACATTTTGGTGGTCAGCATGTATTCAATCCCCAATCCACCCTGGAATCCGATACCTTTCTTGGATGTGTAGAATTTATCGCCAACAAAAAAATCGTGGGAACCTTCCCATCGAGCCTCGTAGTTTAATTTATTGAAATAGTACCCGATCCCGGCATTGGCAATAAAATTGATTTTTCTACTCATGGGCAGTGAATAAAACAACCCCACTTTCAGCGGCACAGAACTTAGCTTAGGCGAAATGCTATATGAATCCCAATCTGTGTGATTGTACCCCATTCCAGAATCAGTGACTTTGGAATTTTGTGAACTTTTTATAAATTCTATACCTATGCCTACACCGAGAAAACGATTAATCTGAAAAATGAGATCACCTCCGATATCGGAACCCACATGTAATGCGTTATATCCTCCCGTTTGAGTAAAACCATAATAGGAACTTTCGAATTTCAAAAACTTAAAGTTCCCTCCAAAACCAGGGTTCAAATCCCCACCTTGAAAATAGTTTATTCCACCCTGTAGCCTGAGACTGAGATGCAGATCGCCGGAAGATTCTTTCAACTTAGCAGCGAATTCTTTCTCAATCGATGGCAAGTGGAAACGAATACCTGCCATCAGGTTAATGCCACTGAAATTAAAAATCGGCAAATGCGCGCTTTTAAAAGGCGAGCCATTAAATATTAGAAAGGGCGGATAAATATTACTCGGGTCATAGGGTGGCGAGTAATAAAGTTTTCCTGAATAGCTGTATCCGGCTGAGCCCTTGTTATCAGTATGGTCATCTATACCGAGGAAATCTGTCAATTTGGCGTATCTAGCCTGGGCTTCTATGAAAAAGTCAATATTTCTGGCTGTCTTATACTCTAAACCCAATCCACCTTGGAAACCAAAAGCATCATGATAAGCGTTGATTCTGTCTAAGTCCCAGTCACCATTTTTGTCTCTAATCTGCCATTGAGAGTAATATTGACTTATATAGTATCCAGTACCCGCATTGGCAGTTAAATTTATTTTCCTTGAAACAGGCAGGCTTAAAAACAGACTTAACCGAATGGGAACTGAGCTCAGTCTCGAATCGGCGATAAATGATTCCTTTTGGCTAGACAAGGAAAGGATCATGCTTGATGTTCTGGAGCTCTGAATATACCCGGTGCCTATGCCAATGCCAATGAATGGATTAAACTGAACAATGAAATCGCCTCCGAATTCATAACCTAGGTGTAAAGGCCTGTATTTTCCCCCCGTCTGAGTGAAGCCCTCAAGAGAACCACCATACTTCAGCATATTGAAGTAAGCTTCGGTCACGGAATTCACATCTCCAGCTTTCAGCCACTCCAAACCTCCCTGCAACTTGAAGCTGAGGACCAATTTCGCTTGTGCTATACTGGGAATCAGACAAAATGCCAATACACACACAATTAGAAAAAACGATTTCAATTTTTGCGGCACCATCTCCCTCTCCAAGAATATCACCTTAATATCTCCCCTTATAATATTGTATTATTCCCTTTATTTGTCAACTTTTTTTACACATCGCTCCGAGACGGGTCAATTGATTTCCGCTGCTGTTTTTCTTATAATTGGAATAATCCGATTGGCCATCAGGAGAGGTGGTACAGTGACTGGAAGGAGGTCAAATAACATGAAACATCAATTCAACTCCATTATCCGGATATTCATTGTTCTTCTCGTTTCCATATTTTTTTCGGCAAATGAGTTCGGGCAAGATAGGATTGAAGGAGAACATGCCTCTCCTACCCTTCCCCGCAATATTGGTAGCGTGCTTTCGGACGTGACCAATCTCGTCCTGATACTCCCGACGCATGAATCGGACAAGGCTGTGCAAGATCGAATCCAAGGGTATGCCAAGAAAGTTTTCGGAAGCCTGAAGGAATCGTCTGTCCTTTTGGACGAAGAAGCCCTCAAACGGGACCTCTCGCAGTTCAACCTCGTTGTCTACGGGACGCCGAAGGGGAATTGCTGGTTGGAGAAATACCTCTCCCGGATGCCGATAAAAATCGAGCCTGAGGGAATCGTGGCCGACAAGGTCTACACTGGATCCAACCTTCGTCTTTATACCGTCTGGGCAAATCCTCAAAATGCCGACAAGGGAATCGTGATCTATACCGCACCTCGAGCGGAGGATATCGAAGGCATGGACCTCATTCCTCATAAATTAACTCAATTCGTAATTGCCGAAGGTCAAAAAAAATTAAAGGCGGGCTTCTACAAGTTGAGTGACGGTGCCTGGGAATATCCCGACCTTCCAGACTGGCAGTTTCCGGTCCTGACGAAAACCCAAATGGAGGAAGATTTCAATACTTTGGTTCGGATCGTCAAAGATGTTATGCCGACCGTCAACGCCAACAGAAAGGTCTTCGGAGTGGACGTTTTCAAGAATATCGAGTCCTACCGGGCCAAGATCGCCGGAGTCCGATCGACCGCCGAGTTTATTTATCTGCTCGACAGAGCGATCAATTCCTGCAAAGGAAATCATTTCATGACTTCTCGCTACAGCGCCCAAAATTGGAAGGGAACGTCGGAGTTTAGCGAGTGGATAAGGAAATATACCCAGGGCTTTGTCGAGGAAGGTGCTCCGGTCATCCATGAAAAGTACCGGGATTACTTGCGGATACTGAACCAATATCATGCCTTGGACCTTCCGCTACTCTATTACAAAGGGCACCACTACACCCGCCATGTCTTCACTTCTGGCGGGGTGACCTTTGCCAAGGGCTTGAAGATCCTCCGCGTCAATGGTCAGGCTCCCGACGCAATATGGAAATCGCTGGAAGACGCTTCCGCGGTGTTTTACTTTGATTTTGAGAGGAAAAAATTTTTTCTGCCAGATTTCAGCCGGTGCCCGACGCCCGTCGGCAAGGATGGTCGGATACATATCAAATTCGAGGACAAAGATGGAAAAACGATGGAAGGCGTTTTCCCCGTCGACGAAGCCGTGGCCTATCAACGGCCGAAACGCGAGACCTCGCCGCTCGTGAAGTTTTTGGACAAGACCAAGATCCTGTACATCCGACTTCCGGATATGGAACCTGAGGATCTGGCATTCTACAAATCCGGAATTTTGGCAGAGGGAAAACACCCGGACCTTAGGGCCGTTGTGATCGACATCCGGGGCAATCCGGGAGGGAGTGATTCTGTTTGGGCCACGATCCTCCAATATCTCTGTGACCGGAAGATAAAATTTCAGGTGCGGGATGGAATTAAAAACAACGCCTTGAACCGCTCCTATATTGTCCGAATTAGCAACGAGAAAGAATTTCTGGAAAAGAGAAAACCGGAAAAGATTCCCTTTCTAGATAATGAGGAGTTTCTGATCTCTTCTGTAACCGCTTCGATCACTCCAGCCGAGGAATCTCTTCGATTCTCAGGTCCGATATTCGTCCTTTCGCAAGATTCTTATTCGTCAGCCGCCTCCCTGGTATCTATGGTCGAGCAGGTAGACCAAATCATATCCATGGGAGTCAGAAGTACATACCCCTCGGGCGGGGTGATGTCTCCCTATCTTTTTTCTCTACCTCATTCAAAGTTCTGTTTCACCATCGTACCGGATATCGACCTGACCAACTGCCGCAAAGCCGAAGACGTCTACCATACAACTGTGGAAGTCAACGTCACGCCCACGCTTGGCGAGTGGCTCGAGTATTACAATGCCAGTGGGGAGATTCCTCTAGAGGGTTTTCTTTTAAAATTTGATCCTTTTTTCAAAAAAGTGCTGGAGTTTTTGGAGGGGAAGAAGGAGCTGCGTGATTGAAAGAGACTGAATGGAACAAATAAAAAAAAGTTGAATGACCCCTGGCCCGGAACACAATGGCAGCGCATCCTGCCGCTCCAGTCGCTGCAAAAAGGCCAATTGGATATTTTCCCAACCAATGAGCCTATTTGATTTATAGCTCAAATAACAAACCAGACCAAGCGATTAAAAATGGATGCGAATGCCTGCCTGCAGGCTGACGCCGCTGAAGTCAACTATCGCCTCATAGGTTTCCCCATTGGGTCCGCGTGCAGGAGGCGTTGTCTGGACCATGATTAGTTTTGGTGCAAGGGGCAGCTCCGGCACAGATGCATAGTAGAGCTTCCCATTCTGGTGGACGGATACATAGGAGTCCCAAGTACTGCAGGAGAGCACACTGGATCCTTCCAAGCCACGGAATTTGGCATAGCATCCCCGGGCCTCGAAAAATAAAGCGACCTTATGGAGCAGCTTATATTCGATTCCCAAACTACTCTGCAAGCCAAAAGGGTTTTTCCTCTTCTCGGCACTGGTTGAGATCTGCGCCCCGGGGCCTAAGGTAGCCATATAATCAGTTTGCAGACTGTAATCAGTGCTGCACTTGGCTTTATAATAATATGCAGCCCCGGCATTGGCGGTGAAATTTATTTTCCTGCCCAGCGGCAGGGTCAGAAACAAGCCCAGCCGGATCGGTATCGCATTCAGCTTCGTATTAGCGGTTAGATATGCGGCTGGGCCACCAGCGCCAGTAGGATAGTCAATAATATCTATTTGGGAAGTCTTGGAGCTCTGCATGTAACCTGCGCCGATGCCTATACCGATGTTACGATTAAGCTCAAAAATAAGATCGCCACCAAATTCGTAACCCAGGTGCAGCAACTTGTGCTCCCCCCATATCTGCGCCCCGGTTGGCGGATTGAAATAGGTTTTTCCCCAATCAAAAAACCCTTGAGTGCCGGGATTGACGTCTCCTGCTTGCAGATAGTTCAAACCGCCTTGCATTTTGATGCTGATATTAACCTTTGCCTCTGTCAAACTGGGAATCAGACAAAATGCACATACAAAAACAATCACGAGCAGCTTTTTTTTCATCATGATCATTTATCCCCCTTTCTTTTTACCCCCAGAAAACTTCAAGCCTTTCCTCTATTAATGCAAGCATAGTATTTGCCAGAAAAAACAGTCAAAAATGTCCTGTTTTAGTGACACTTCACCTTTTCCCTCTGAAAAAAGAGGACATTTTTATTTCCGTTGAAATTTTGAAAAAAAACACCAGTTAAGACTGGAACTGGAAGGGGATGCGGAATTTATTGAAGAGGTAGTTCAGGATATATTTGCGCTCGATCTCGGGAGTGCGCAGCTTGGCTGCCAGCTGGGAAAGAAACAGCTCCTTTTTGGCTTTCAGCTCGGGGTCGTCGCCAAACATCTGCAGCAGTTTCTCCTGCAGCGGTTCCGCGGCAGCAGGCTGGCCGGCTTTGATCGCGGCATAGACGCGTTCGAAATCCGTTCGCAAGAGAGACAACTCCGGCGGTAAGGCGTTTAAAAAAATCTCCACATCGGCGAATTCCTCCTTTGCTTCTTCCCTGCCCGCCGTTCCGGTGCGCATGGTCAAAAAGGAGCGGTACTGCTTGCGCACCTCGTAGCCGAAACTGGAAAAGCCGCGGACCGCTCTGCCGCGCTGAACAAACCTTCCCACCACCTCGCTCAGGGAGCGCTCAACCAGAGGCAGGGGGATGCGCTTTTCCCACCAGCGGTAGAGCACGTCAAAATCGCGGCTGCTGATGAAAAAATGCAGGTTGTGCCTGGTGTCCAGATACTGGATGAGGCGGATGATGTAGTCGTAATCGCTGATTTCCCTGGTGCCGTTCATGAGGACCTGCGCCGCCATTATACCAGAATGCGATGCGCGCAGCGCCGTTTATTGACTTGGCAGAAGCGCCTGTGTTAAGGAAAGGAGTGCGGACCGGGCAGCCGCCGGTCAAGGAGGTGCGAGCCGATGAGCCGTTTGAAAAGACCCAAGCTCTCTTTTACTTTCCGTCTGCTGTTTGCGCTCTTTCCGGTGCTGCTCGTGGTGTCCAGCCTGGCCCTGAACATCTACCTGCTGCGGGGCGGCACCCGCGTATCGGAGGTGAGCATCGCCGCAGCCTCCCGGCTCGTCGGCCTGGATTTTTCCCGCTCCCAGCGCAAGCAGATGGAGCAGGACGTGCGCGAGAATCTCGCCGCTTACCGCCAGCTGCGCCAGGTCCAGTTGCCCAACAGCGTGGCTCCGTCTCTGCTTTTCAATCCGCTGCCTCCGGGATTCCCGCTGCCGGCTGCAGCCCAGGCCCAGGCGCCGGCCGTGCGCGGCGCGCCCTCCCCCGCCTTCCAGCTGCCGGCCAGCGACGAAGAGATCGCCTTCCTGCCCGTGCATGATCTGGCAGAACTCATCCGCACCCGCCAGCTCACCTCCACCCGCCTGACCCGCATCTATCTCGAACGGCTGAAAAAATTTGGCCCCAAACTGGAGTGCGTCATCACGCTGACCGAAAAACTGGCCCTGGAACAGGCCCGACGCGCCGACGAGGAAATCGCTGCCGGCAAATACCGCGGCCCGCTGCACGGCATCCCCTGGGGGGCCAAGGACCTGCTGGACACGCGCGGAATCCGCACCACCTGGGGGGCCATGCCCTACAAGGACCGAATGGCGGATACAGACGCCACGGTGGTCGAGCGGCTGGCGAGCGCCGGCGCGGTGCTGCTGGCCAAGCTCACCCTGGGAGAGCTCGCCTGGGGCGACGTCTGGTTCGGGGGCAAGACCCGCAACCCCTGGGACCTGAACGAGGGGTCGAGCGGCTCCTCGGCCGGCCCGGCCGCAGCCACGGCGGCCGGCCTGGTGGGCTTTGCCATCGGTTCGGAAACCTGGGGCTCCATCGTGTCGCCGTCCAGCCACTGCGGCGTGACCGGGCTGCGGCCGACCTTCGGACGGGTCAGCCGCGCCGGCGCCATGGCGCTGAGCTGGAGCATGGACAAGCTGGGGCCCATCTGCCGCAGCGTCGAAGATTGCGCCCTGGTGCTGGCTGCCATTTGCGGCCCGGACGGCAAGGACCTCAGCGTGCCGGACATCCCCTGCGCGTGGAATCCGCAGCCCGCGCTCAAGGAGATCCGCCTGGGTTTTCTGGAAAAGGAATTCGCCCAGGACTACCGCACCCGCGCCAACGACCTGCAGACCCTGGCCACGCTGCGCTCGCTCGGTTTCCGCCTGGTCCCCCTGCACCTGCCCGACCTGCCGGTGGACGCCCTCTCCTTCATCCTCAACGCCGAAGCCGCTGCCGCGTTCGACGAGCTTACCCGCAGCGGCCGCGACAGCCTGCTGGCCCGCCAGGTGCGCGAGGCCTGGCCCAACATCTTCCGCCAGGCGCGGCTGATTCCCGCGGTTGAGTACATCCAGGCCAACCGCGTGCGCGCGCTGCTGATGGCGGAGATGGCCCGGCGGCTGCGCGACATCGACGTCTATGTCGCCCCCTCGTTCGTCGGCGACAACCTGCTGCTGACCAACCTGACCGGCCACCCGGCCCTGGTCCTGCCCAACGGCTTTGACGGCAAGGCCCACCCCACCAGCATCACCTTCATCGGCAGCCTCTTTGGCGAGGAGAAATTGCTGGCCGTGGGCCGGGCCTACCAGGAGGCCAGCGATTTCCAGCGTCGCCACCCGCAACTGAAAGCGGATTGAAAATCAAAAAAAAAGGTTCCCGCCCCGGCCACATGTGGTATGATGAGGGATGAATTCAATTTCGGCAAAAGGAGAGACCTATGGCTGAACCGTTGGAAACGGCAAACCGCAAGATCGCCCTGCTCATCGACGGCGACAACGCCCAGCCTTCGCTGATCGGCAAGATCTTGAGCGAGGCCACCAAATACGGGTTCGTCACTATCCGCCGCATCTACGGCGACTGGACCACGGCCAACATGAACGGCTGGAAGGAGACCCTGAACAACCACGCCATCCAGCCGGTGCAGCAGTTCCGCTACACCATCGGCAAGAACGCCACCGACAGCGCCCTGATCATCGACGCCATGGACATACTGCTCAGCCGCCTGGCCGACGGCTTCTGCATCGTCTCCAGCGACAGCGACTACACGCGCCTGGCCACCCGCATCCGCGAGATGGGCATTTTTGTGATGGGCATTGGCCAGCAGAAAACGCCCAAGGCTTTTGTCAACGCCTGCAACATCTTCATTTACACCGAGAACCTGACCCCCCGCGACAGCGGCCAGCAGGGAAGGAGCCGCGCCCGCCGGCCGGCCGCCGGCGAGGAGAAGCCGCGCCGACCCGACCCCATGCCTTTGCTGCGCGAGGCGTTCGACATGGCGGTGAACGAGGACGGCTGGGCCAAGCTCTCCTTCATCGGCCAGTACCTGCGCCAGCTCGACCCGGGCTTCGACCCGCGCTCCTACGGCTACAAGCAGCTCTCGCAGGTGATCAAGAGGCAGGTGGGAGTGTTCGAGTTGAGCCAGGACAAGGACGGCCCCAGCACCGTGTATGTGCGCTTCAAAGAGAAAACGGAATAAGAGAATTCAACGTTTGAGCGGCCTGCCCTTGGCCAGCCGCTAGGCGTAAGAGGAGCCGCAGAAGCGGCGCGCGCTCTCGGCCAGCACGGCCGCGGCAGCCAGCACGCTCTGCAAGCGCACCCATTCGGTTGCGGCGTGCAGCCCGCTCCCCTGCGGGCCGAACGCCACAGCGGGTATGCCTGCCCCGGCCAGCAGCGCCGTGTCCATCCACCAGCTGATGCCGCCGAAACGGGGCGGCCGGCCCAGAACCGAGCGATAGGATTCAGCCAGCGTGCGCACCAGTGGCTCGCCGCGCTCCGTTTCCAGAGCCGGCCGGGCAAAGACCTGCTTTGCCTCGGCCCGGAACCGGGGATCCTTTTTCGCACCCTGGCGATCAGTACGCGCAGCTCCTGGGCCAGATTTGCGGGATTCTCGCCGGGAATGGTGCGCCGCTCGAATTCGATGCGGCAGCGGTCGGGATAGGTGCTCCAGTCCCGGCCGCCCGCCACGCGCGAGGCGTGCAACGACGGTGCTCCCAGCAAGGGATGTTTCTTGCGGAACAGGACTGTTTGTTCGTACCGTTCCACTTCGGCCAGGAATTTGCCGGCCTTGACAATGGCGTCCACCCCTTCGGCGGGCCGGCTGCCGTGCGCGGCCTTGCCGAAAACAGTGACCCCGGCCCAGGCGAATCCCTTGTGGGCGATGCCGATGACCAGGTCGGTGGGTTCGGCCACAATGGCCCCATCCGCGGCAAACTGCTCCAGCACCTTTTCGGTGCCGATGCTCAGGTACTCTTCATCTATGACAAAAGCCAGCAGCAGCTGGCCGCGAAAACCCGAATCCCTGGTGGTCAGGGCATCGGCCGCTGCCAGCATGGCTGCCAGGCCGCCCTTCATGTCCGCGCTGCCCCGGCCGTACACCTTGCCCTTGAGAAAGGCGGCACGAAAGGGGGCGCCGGCCATGCCCGCGGTTCCCACCGTGTCCAGATGGCCGTTGAGCATCAGGGTCTTGCCCCTGCTCCGGCCGGACACCAGCCCGAGCACGTTGAATCGCCCGGGCGCCGCCTCCTGCAACACAACGGGAATTCCCCGTTTCCTCAGCCAGTCGCCGATGAAAAGCGCCAGCTCCCGCTCGCCGCCCCGGCCCGCCTCTTCCGGGGCCAGCGAGGGGTTGACCGAGGGAATGGCGATCAGCTCGCGCAAAAGCTGCAAAACGGCCCGTTGGTTCATTTTCCTTTTTTCAGCAGCGGCTTCTGCGACCACTTCTGCCAGAGCTCGGGATCGGCCAGCATCTTGATGAACACGCCGCCGATCACCGGCCGCGCCTGGAATCCCACCTGCCTGCCGCTGTCTGCCCAGTACCAGTCGGTCAGGGGCACCCGGTCGGGCGTGCGGTTGAGAAAATCGTAGACCGGGGCGATGAAGGCCCGGAAATCCTCCGGCTTCGGGCAGAGGGTCGCGGTCCAGAGGATCCAGTCGAGCTTGGTCCAGGTCTTGCGGCTGTCCAGGGGCAGACCGAAGGGCAGCTGCTTGGTCTTGTAGAAATCGATCTCCTTCTGCACCACAGCGGCTGGGAAAAGATGGTAGCCCAGGAGCCGGTCCCAGACCAGGTTGTACTTCTGGCTCCAGGTTCCGGGCCGGTCAAAGGCCAGGCGAAAATGGTCGCCGTCAGCCGCCTGCTTGGTCCAGTTCAGGGCGAACTCGCCGGACCTCTTCTGGTAGAGGCGCGCCTCGCTCCTGTTGCCCAGCCGCTGGCACAGATCGGCATAAGCGCGCAGGGCCACAATCGCCTTGATCGAGAGGTTGGCGTTGTGCGCCAGGTGCCCGGCGAAATCGTCCGTGCAGAGCTGGTTTTCCGGATCGAATCCCTTGGCCAGCAGGTAGCGGGCCCAGAGCTGCACCTGCGGCCAGTAGGCGCGGGCGAAATCGGCGCTCCCTTCCACCCTGGCCAGCGCGGCCAGCAGTATCAGCATGTTGCCGCTCTCTTCGACCGGCATCTGGTCCTCTTCGCTCCGGGGGCCTCCGCCATAGACCTGGCCGTTGGCCTGGGGGTACGTGCCCAGGTCGTGGGGCGCAAAGGGAAAGGGCCAGCGGCCGCTGCGGCTGTACTCGAGCACCGGGGTCAGCAGACCGCGCAGCAGCCGTGCGTTGAACAGCAGGGCAAAGGGCGAAGCCGGGTAGATCACATCCACGGTGGAGATGCAGCCGTTGGAAAAATTCTCCTTGGGGAAGAGCAGCGGCGTGCCGTCAATGTCGGCAACCAGCTTGTGGGCGGCCAACGTTTGCCGGTAGGCCAGAGAGGCCAGGCGGGCGTATTTTTCGCCGCCCGCCCGGGCCAGGTCCGCAACCAGCTCCTGATCGAACGCCCGGCAGCGGGCACGCAGCGTTTCGTAATCCCGGGCCGCGGCCTGGAGCAGGTCGGAAGCCCCCCAGCCCGTGCGGCGCCAGAAAGGCTGCAGCCGCCGGTACAGATACTCGATGGAAAACTGGTCGTCGTAAGCCAGGATCAGGTGGCGGGAAACGGGATTCTCGCCCACCGCATCCAGGTCGAGGCGCGCGGCGGCAACCGGGAAACCGTCCTCCACGCGGCGGGGAAAGCGCAGGTCGTCGGCTGGCGGCAGGTCGCCGGAACGCGCGAACGCCTGCCGGCTCTCCCGGCTATCGGCCAAGCGGGTGCGGATTCCCCGCGCCCGGGGAGTGGCCAGATAGAAATAGCCCCAGTCGATGCGCAGGTCGTCGCCCGTTTTTTCCAGAACCGGCTGCTGCTGTGAGCCGAAGGCCAGGACCTCCATTCCCTCCAGGTCGTAGCGCGCGCCGATCACCTTCTGGTCCGGACTGTTGATCGCGATCTCGCTGCAGGCGTCCACGTACCAGGCCAGCCGGTGCTCGCGCCCGTCGAGCGCCCGCGCCTCCAGCGTCAGGTAGGTGGCCGGCCGGGAAAGGATGTCCAGGTCATCGGCGAGCAGGGGGGAAAGAAATTCCAGGGTCAGTTCCAGGCCAGCGCCGGCAAACGTGTACACGGAGCGGGTGGGGAAAACCTGGCAACGGGTCTGGTTGAGGGCCGGCACCTGGCGCGGCTCCGGGCCCATCAGGCGGAAAGGCATGCCGTCAATGCGCACCATGCCGGCCAACGCGTGGGCCCTGCCGGTCCAGTGCTTGCTCCAGTCGTCGCTCAGCCGGTCGCCCATGGACCAGATGCTGAAATAGGGGTCGTGGGTGACCAGCGGCACAGCCGGCGGCCGGAAGATCGGCGCCTCTTCTGCGTGTGCCAGGAAGGCGACGGAAAGAAACAGGGAAATGAAAACGGTGCGTTTCAGGTTCATGACCGACTCCTCTATTCTTTTTTATTCTTTTTCAACAGCCAGCGCCTGTAGACATCGGCGCGCCGGTCCGGTAAAAAATTGCGGCGCTCGGGACAGTTCGCCAGCTCGGAAAAATCGATTTCAACCAGCAGGGTATCCTCTTTGCCGTTCGCCGCCCTCCAGGGCCAGCGTGCAGCGGTGACCGCCGCTCATGCCTGCCCCTGCCATGCTTTCATCGTTTGACCTCCTGCCCTGTAGCGAACCTCCATTATAATTTATTTCAGGCCAAACGAAAAACGGCACCCGGCAATAAAAAAAAGGGCATCCCGGCGGGATGCCCTGGGGTCAATGCCCGGTGTCAGGAGTCTATTCGATCCAGATCTTGACCGACTCACCCCCCTGCTCATCCTCCACTTCAACCAGCGAAAGGGGGCCGTTCTTCTTCAGTTCAGCGAGAATCTTCTTCAGGTCAATGTCGCAGCCTTCATGGACCTTGAAATGGTTACCCGAACAATCGGCGACCATCTCGGCCAGTGAGATGGGGATGGTGATCTTGACCTTGACCTTGCCGCTCTTGGTGTCGGTGACCAGGATCTTGAACCAGCTGACCTTGCTGTCGGCTGATTTTTCCGCGGCTGTCTCGGCTTTGACCGCGTTCTTGATCACTTTGTAGTCGTCCGAAACCTTGGCGGACAGGATTCCCACCCCGGCCAGAATCAGGAATAGAGCCAGGACCAACGGTAATGTTTTCTTCATCGTATCCTCCTCGCGGAGCAAGAGTGTTTCTCGTTCCACCCTCTAAACGAAGCGAGGGCCTGAAGGGTTGACAGCGCCGTTCTATTGACTTTTTCGAGTCCCTGGAAGAGAATGGAAAATCCATGAATCCTTTTAAAACAAACGGAGGTCCCCCCATGTCCAGGCATCAACGTTTCCTCATTTTCTTTGCCGCTGTCCTCATCCTGGTCAGCGCGTTCAAGCCCGTGGCCGGTCAGACCGACCCGGAGAAATTTCTCGGCTTCAAGCCGGGAGCCGACCGCCAGCTGGCCGACTACACGCAGATCACGGCCTACTTCAAGAAACTGGCCGCGGAGTCGCCGCGGCTGAAGCTGTTCGAGATCGGCACCTCCACCCAGAAAAGGCCGATGATCATGGCGGTCATCACCGCCGCGGAGAACATGGCCAGGCTCGACAGCTACCGCGATATCACCAAGAAGCTGCACGACCCGCGCACGCTCTCTGTCGAAGCCGCCAAAAAATTGGCGGCCGAGGGCAAGGTGCTGCTGCTGATCACCTGCAGCATCCATGCCAGTGAAATCGCCGCCTCGCAGATGTCCCTGGAACTGGCCTACAAGCTGGCCAGCGGCCAGACTCCCTTCGACGCCGAGCGGGTGCTGCACGACGTGATTGTGCTGCTGGTGCCGAGCACCAACCCGGACGGCAACCAGCTCGTGTGCGACTGGTACCGCAAATACGTGGGCACCCCTTTTGAGGGCGGCCGCCTGCCCTGGCTCTACCATGTCTACGCCGGGCACGACAACAACCGTGACTGGTACATGTTCAACCTGCCGGAAACGCGCGCCGTGACCCGGGTCCTCTATCACGACTGGCTGCCGCAGATCCACATCGACGAGCACCAGATGGGCTCGACCGGCCCACGGTTGTTCGTTCCGCCCTTCATGGACCCGCCCGTGCCCTCCATCCTGCCCCTGCTCTGGCGCTCGGTCGCGCTCTGCGGCACCTCCATGGCCTACGACCTGGAGCAGAACGGCTGCAGCGGCGTGGTGCACCGGCGCAGCTACACCGCCTGGTGGATCGGCGCCTGCGACGACACCTCCTGGCTGCACAACACGATCGGCCTGCTTTCGGAGGCGGCCAGCGCCAAAATCGCCACCCCCGTGTACGTCGAACCGACCGAGGTGGAAAAATCCTCCAGCGAGAAAAGGGTCGACTTCCCCAATCCCTGGCCGGGCGGCTGGTGGCGGCTGCGCAACATCGTCGACTACGAGCTGGTGATGAGCCTCAGCCTGATCAAGACCGCCGCCCTGCACCGCCAGGACTTCCTGTTCAACTTTTACCGCATGAACCAGACGGCGCTGGAAACGCGGGAAAGCGGCGATCCCTACGCGTTCGTCATCCCCGCCGGCCAGGCGGACCCGCTGACTGTCCAGCGCCTGGTCGAGATTGCCATGTTCGGCGGCGTGGAGGTGCAGCAGGCGCAGGCCGACTTTGTGGCCGGCGGCATGCTCTACCCGGCCGGTTCTTTTGTCGTGCCCATGGCCCAGCCCTACAAGCCCTATGCCCTGGCACTGCTCGACAGGCAGAAATATCCCGACCTGCGCGACAACCCCAACCAGCCGCCCATCCCTCCCTACGACAACGCCGGCTGGACCCTGCCGCTGCAGATGGGCGTGCGCTGCGACCGCGTCGAAGTTCCCTTCAAGGCCAAGCTGGAAAATCTCAGCGAGCCCCCCCGCTCCAGCTCCGCTCTGCCCGGCGGCGATTCTCCCTACCTGGCCCTCGATCCGCGGCTCAACGCCTCCTATGCCGTGGCCATCGCGCTGCTCAAGGAGAAAATCCCGCTGCAGCGGGCCGGCGATCCGCTCCCGGGTGACAAGCCGTTGCCCGCGGGCGCCTTCATTGTGAAAAACGGCCCGGGCCTGGCGCAAACCCTGACACCCTTACTCAAGAAATGGCCGGTTCCGCTCATCGCCCTGAAGGAGAATCCGCCGCTGCACACCCAGCCACTGAGCCTGCCGCGCATCGCCATCTACCAGTCCTGGGGCGGCAACATGGACGAGGGCTGGACCCGCTACGTACTGGACGATTTTGCCATCCCTTACACAGTGCTGCACAACAAGGATTTCCAGGACACCAAGACCAAGCTGAGATCCCGCTTCGACGCCATCATCCTGCCCAGCGGGGATGCCGAGATGATCAAGAGCGGCAAGCCCAAGCCCGGCTCGCGCTTCGCCCAGTTCTTCACGCCCATGCCGCCCGAATACGAGGGCGGCATCGAGAAGCAGGGCGTGGACGGGCTGAAGGAGTTCGTCGCTGCCGGCGGCACCCTGGTGGCCCTGAACCAGGCCTGCGATTTCATCTTCAAAGAATTCCAGGCGCCGGCGCGCAACGCCCTGGAGGGACTGGACAGCAGCAAATTCTTCTGTCCGACCTCGCTGCTGCGCATCCGCATCGACAACAGCTCGCCGGTGGGCTACGGCATGCCCGAGGAGGCGGCGGCGATGTTTGCCGACAGCCTGGCCATCGGCACCTGGCCGCCTGCGGGCGACTGGGACCGCCGGGTGGTGGCCAGCTTCCCCAGCGACGACCTGCTGCTCAGCGGCTGGCTGATCGGACAAGATTATCTGACCCGCAAGGCGGCGGTGGTGGACCTGACTTACAAGCAGGGCCACATCATCCTGATGGGCATCCACGTCCAGCACCGCGGCCAGACCCACGGAACCTACAAGTTCCTGTTCAACAGCCTGCTCTATCCGGGGAAAAGCTAAAGGGATTTGAGAACTCGAATCAGCTGATCGATCTCCGCGCGGCTGTTGTAGTGGGCCAGGCCCACGCGCAGCATGCCGCCTTTCTCCTTCAGGCCCAGCCGTTCGACCAGGGCCAGCGCGTAGTAGTGGCCGTCCCAGACATAGATACGCGCCTCGGCCAGCCTCTCGGCGATGCGGCGCGGATGCCAGCCCTCCAGGGTGAACGAAACCGTGGGCACGCGCTGCTCCAGCCGGGCGGGATCGCTGATGCCCCGGATTTTCAACCCGGGCACCGTCTGCAATTCCCGCAGCAGATAGGCGCTCAGCTGCCGCTCATAAGTCTGCAGCCCGGTCATGGTCTGGGATAGCTTCAGCCGCCTGCTGCCGCCAGCAGCGCTCCAGCCCGTGGTCTGGCCCAGCCACTGGAAATACTCAATGGCACCGAGCGTGCCGGCAATGCCCTCGTGGTTGAGGGTGCCGGTTTCAAACTTGTCCGGGGGCAGGTCGCCGGCCGGCCGCACCTTGTAAGCGGGCAGCCGCTCGAGCAGATCGTATTTTCCGTACAGAACGCCCAGGTGCGGCCCGAAGAACTTGTAGGCCGAACAGGCCAGGAAATCGCAACCGATTTCCTGCACGTCGATCGGCCCGTGCGGCGCGAACTGCACGGCATCGATGAAGACCAGCGCTCCCTTTTCCTGGGCCAGGCGGGTCAGGTCGCGCACGTCGTTGATCGTGCCCACGCCATTGGAGGCGTAGCCGAAGGCGACGATCTTGGTGCGCGGCGAAAGCAGCGCCTGAAAATCCTCCGTTTTCAGCGTGCAATCGCTCTCGTGGATGTCCAGCCAGCGCACCTGCGCGCCGCGGTCTGCGGCCAGTAACAGCCAGGGCGCGATGTTGGCGTCGTGGTCGAGCCGGGTGACCACGATTTCATCGCCCGCTGCAAGCCAGCGGCCGAGCGAGCGCGACAGGGCGAAGGTCAGGCTGGTCATGTTCTGGCCGAAAACGATCTCCTCGGGCCGTCCGGCGCCCAGAAAATCGGCCATGGCCCGGTGAGCTTCCTGGAGAATCGCGTCCGAAGCCTGCGACGTCTGGAAAGCGCCGCCGTGGTTGGCGTTGCAATTTTCCAGATAATCGTTCATCCGCTCGAGCACGCAGCGGGGAACCTGGGTGCCGCCGGGATTGTCGAAAAAAATCGCCCCGCTGGCCAGGGCCGGAAACTGGCTGCGTATCAATTTGATGTTGAACACGGCTTCATCACTTTTTTTCGCCATCCACCGCCTCCGCTAAAGGAATACCATTTTAATCAAGTTAAATCCAAGGCCGGGCTGAATAGGCGATTCCCACCTGGGCTGCCCAGTATAAAAGAATATACACATACCGCAGGGAGCGCAGGGGTTTGACGAAACGGTAAACGGCGAGCAGCGTATCGCTCGCGGCGAATAAAACCGCCCCGCCAAAGGCCAGCCAGGACCCCGGCCGGGCAGGGCTGTGAGCACCCACGCAAGCAGCCGCGCGCCACATCAGCGCGCAGATTATCCCTACATAAAGAGTCACCGGCCATCTCATTCTGCCCAGCCTGGGCCATAAGCGCCACAAAACCATGGTGCCGTAGAGCGCAAACGGCACCGCCAGCCAAAACTGGAGTGCGGTTGCCGCGTAGAGGAAGGCAGAGATATAGGCAAGGTGCGCCACAAGGAAAGCGAGCAACCCGAACAAGAAACTCCGCTGCCCCTTGCCTCTCAGCAACACGTCGCCCAGCGCCGAGAAGGCCAGGCCAACCATGATCAACACGCCGTAGGCGCTTTGCGGCGGCAAAAGCCAGACCAGCAGGCAGAGCACGGGGATCGGCTTCAGAATGCTTTGCAGCGGGCCGCTCTCGCGCCGGAGTGCCGCGACATACCCCAACACCGCGAGCAGGAAAATGGAAAATAGAACTACTTGAATACGGCCTCCTGTCTGGTATCGTTCAAACCATTAAATTAGATAGAGAACTTCATTGATAAAAATTTCGCACAGGCGCCGCATGTTTTATTTTTCGGACCGGTAGAACAGGACACACTCCCGCGAATCCAGTATTCCACGTTCGGAGCCATGGTGAACGGTTTGGTTGTGAGCGTATACGTGCCCGGCCTGGAGATTTCCATAACGGCAAAGAGAACCGAATCCGAGCGCTGTCCCTGGTAAGAAGGGCTTATCTGAAAAGTGACAGTCTGGTTCACTTCCATTACGTTGATGGTGGCTGTGACAGTTACTCCCGGCCAGCTCGAACTCGATGCATTACAGAGCTTGTAAGAAACAAATCCTGCCTCAGACTGCATCACCGGGGGGGATCCCATCCTCCACTTTCACTAGCCATACCTCTCCGGTCGCTTTGTTTGCATTGGCCGCTGCCGTCCCCCGTGTGCCAATAATGATATCGGCGAATTGCGAGGGGGAAAAATTTGCTAATGCATCCTTTAGCGAAAGCGCTCGTATCGTCACAAGCATTTGCGGCTGCTTCAATGGTCTATTCGGTTGCACGCCGCTGCCGCGATCACCCGGTGTTTTTTCCCCCGCCAGGCCGCTAAATAAAACAAAACAGGATAGCAAAAAAAGGGTTCCTTTTCTCATTTTTCTCTCCTTTAATGACAATAATTATGGGCCCCAAAACAGACCTGTCAACATAGCGAACCGCGTCTCCAAAATCTTACCGCGGCTTCCCTTCACGCGCTTTTGGAAGGATCCCCTTCGCTTTTCCCCGCATCCGTGCATCTATATATTTACTTTATCAATCGTGACTTTCTTGTTTTCCTTTTTTTCAGAACCGATGTCTGTAAATCGACCGTGACCGGGGTAGACTATCGTTTCATCCGGCAACAGAGTGTACAATCGGCGCACGGATCTCACGATTCCTTCTTTGCCCCCGGACATGGGAAGATCGGTACGGCCCACGGTTCGATGAAACAGAACATCACCCGAGAACAAGACATTTCCCGCATGATAACAGATGCTCCCTCTGGAGTGGCCCGGCGACAAAAGGGTCCTTCTTTTCAAATGGCCCAGTTTGTAAATTTGATTGTCTCCCACAAACACGTCCGGTTTCCCGATTGACTGAATATCCAGGTTCATCATTTTGACGATTTCCGGATTTTTCTTGGCTTCGGCGACTGCTTCCGGATTCAGCGTGCTCTCCCAGTGCGAATATAATTTAACCATATCCTCGTATTCTTCCCTGGAAAAACACATTTTCGCTTGGGGATAAGATTTTTTAATAATCGGCAATCCCTGTATATGGTCGGGATGACAGTGAGTGATAAAGACGTATTTCAATTTCAATTTTTTATCCATTATGGCGGAAGTGAGAGAATCCACGGGCCCGCCCGGGTCCACAAGCGCCGCTTCTTTACTTTTCACGTCGTACAAAAGATAGCAATTCGTTTGAATGGGGCCGGTCACCTGGTGGAGGACAATGAATTTTTCCGCATGCGAATAGGAAACAACAGGGAGTAAAAATACAATTAAGAAAAATAAGGGAAGTGTTTTTTTAATCATGGCACTCTCCTGCGAGCGTGACCGCTCTATTTCGAACTCTTCGGGTCTGCGCTTTTCCGCCCGGCTCGCAGCAGCCAGCAGGCCCACACGCAGTACGCGAGGGAAGCCGGGCAGCCGACGTACGAGAGCGCCATGGGCACGCGGGCGGTCCCGACCATGATCGGCCACTGGTTTAGGAGCCGGAAAAAGTGAAAGGTGCCGACCAAAAAGAAGATCGCACCGGAAACGATGAGATAAAGTTTCTGGCTCATGAGACTATCCCTGTATCCATTATAGCAATTTTATGCCTTTCGTCCCTGGATTCTGTTGTTTCTCAAACATGAACAAGCGGATGTTCATGCAGTCCGTCCCCTATCTTCTCCTCATTGGGGTGTTCTGGCCGACACGCTGGCTCGCCCCCTCCAGGAGGAAGCCGATGAAACACAAATCGAAGGTGGCAACTGGCCCCCAGGCGAATTGGTTGTAAACTCCCGATAGCGCTCCCCACACGCTTGCCAGGGCGCAGAGGCCATTCAAGACGGTCAAGCCCAGAACCATGGCATCGCGAGATTTCGATGGTTCGGCTTTCCGACCCGCCCAGGCCATCACTGCCAGCCCGCCAAACAGCGCGCCGACCAGGCGAAGCAGCACCGTCGCCTGGGTGTCGGGCGTGGCGCCGTAGAGGGTAATCCAGAACGCTGGAACTGAGACCAACCCCAGGAAAAAAATACCCGCGACCACGGCATAGATTGACAACAGAGTTTTCAGCGTCATGAGTACCTCCTCAGCGAGCCCAGGACTATCGTCATGAGGCTTTTCTTCCGGGAAACGTGAGACATGGACTTGTTTACGTTCAGCGGCGGTCCTATGCCCCGTACTCTAAGAGCCCTGTGTGATACACGAGAAACCATTGCGAGCCGACCTTGGTATAGCCCTTGCAGGCGCGTCCCTTCCAGAGAAACAGCGTGCCGTCAGTCCAGTGGCGCCAGAGGGTGTCCACATCCACGATCGCGGCTAAAACTGCGATAGACACGGCAATGTAAATTTGTGAAGTTTTCATGTGAACTCCTTGAGTTTAATCTATTTCCTTCACAAGTATAAGGTTGATTTTTTGTTTGTCAAGAAGTCAAGCACCGAGTAAGATTTGTCCCGACGACGGAGGCGGTTGTTATATTTTAATGCCTATAATATAATGTATATAAATCACTTATTGCTTTTATCCGCCGATAGAGGAGCATACATGGGTTGGGATCTTGAGGACCATTACGCGCCGCGGTGGCGCAATCCTTGAAAGCGCTTTTCCGCTTGCCTGGCAGCCGAGCTCCGCATCCGGCTAAGAAGCCCCTGCGCGACGAACTGCTGAGCATCGAAAGACTGGAAGAGAGGGCGAGAGCGCTCGCGGCCAGGTTCACGCTCGACCCGAACCCTCGCCGCGCGGCGCGGAACGTCCTGCCGCGCTTCGAGGACAACGCCCGCGTCCTTCGCGAGGCATACATCACCATGGCCGACGATGTGCACCGGGGGGAGTTCGTCACCCCCGCGGCGGAATGGCTCCTCGACAACTTCCATCTCGTGGCGTCCGAGGTCCTCGACGTGCGCCGGAACCTTCCGCCGGGCTACTATCGCGAGCTGCCCAAACTCGCTTTGCGGGAGCTCGCGGGCCACGCGCGCGTCTATGTCCTGGCCGAAGAGATCATCCGCCACAGCGACAGCCGCTTGGACCGGCAGCAGCTGGTGCGCTTCATGAACAGCTTTCAGGCCGTGGTTCCGCTCACGATCGGCGAGCTGTGGGCCTGGCCGAGTATGCTGAAGCTGGCCCTCATCGAGAACCTGAGGCGGCTCGCAGAGGAGACGCTCGAGGCCCGCGCGGCTGTCCGGGCGGCCGACGTTTACGTGGCGCGGGTCGACGCTGCCGGGCACGGGAAGCCGCCGCCGCTGCCAAAGCACCTCCACACCGGTTACGTCCTTCAGCTCCTCCAACGCCTGCGCGAGTACGGCCCTCGCCTTTCCGCCGTCCGCGCCGCCGTCGATACACACCTCTCCGCCCAACACATGACCTCCGAGGACGCAATCCGGAGCGAGCATCAGCGCCAAGCCGCGGCCCAGGTTTCGGTGGCGAACATCATCACCAGCCTCCGTCTCTGCTCCGCGCTCGACTGGAGCCAGTACTTCGAGGCCGTCAGCCTGGTCGAGCGCGTGTTGCAGCGCGACCCGGCCGGGGCTTATGGGAACATGGACTTCCTGAGCCGCGACCGCTACCGCCAGGCCGTGGAGGAGCTGTCCGAGCCCACCGGAGAGGCGCAGTTGGACGTGGCTCTGCGAGCTATTGAGCGCGCTCGCCAGGCCGTGGAAAACGGACAGGCGGCGGATCGCGCCGCCCACGTCGGCCACCACCTCATCAGCAAGGGCCGCCCCGACCTCGAGACCTACGTCGCCTTTCGACCCCGCTTCGGCCGGCGGATACGGCGTTTCATCTTCGCCCATGCAACCGCCTTCTACCTCGGATCGATCGGGCTCCTGACGGCCCTTCTGCTCGGCCTCGGGCTCGCCTACCTCCATCATCAGCGCGCATCGCTCTGGGTTCGGGCCGCAGCGGCGCTGCTCCTGTTGCTTCCGGCCAGCGAGGTGGCGATCGCCTTCGTGCAGCGCCTGGCCGCTCGTTGGGCACCGCCGCGACGCCTCCCCCGCCTCGAATTCCTCGCGGGAATCCCCGACAACGCGCGAACCATGGTGGTCGTGCCCACGCTGCTGACGAGCGTGCCCGCCGTGGCCCGGCTTGTCGAGCACATCGAGGTGCTGGCTCTCGGAAACCTCGATCCGCGCATTCACTTTGCGGTCCTCAGCGACTTCGTCGACGCCCCCGCGCGCGAGATGCCCGAGGACGAAGCGATCCTCTCCGCCGCCCGGGCGGGGATCGCTGCCCTGAACGCGCGTTTCGGCGAAGGGCATACAGATCGGTTCTTCCTGTTCCATCGCGTGCGCCAGTGGAACCCGGGAGAGAGCGTCTGGATGGGCTGGGAGCGCAAGCGCGGAAAACTCGAGGAATGGAACCGCCTTCTACGCGGGGCCACGGACACGAGCTTCTCCGTGCAGGTCGGCGACGTGGGGATCCTCCCCGGCGTGCGCTACTGCCTCACTCTCGACTCCGACACCCGCCTGCCGCGGGACGCCGTGAAGAAGCTGATCGGCATCATCGCCCACCCTTTGAACCGCCCCCGCTTCGACATCCGCCTCGGCCGCGTCACCGAGGGCTATGGGATCCTGCAGCCCCGGGTCAGCGTGACCATGGCCAGCGCCGCCGGCTCACTCTTCGCCCGCCTCTATGCCGGCCATACCGGAGTCGATCCCTACACCACCGCTGTTTCGGACACCTATCAGGACTTGTTCGGCGAGGGGATCTTCACGGGCAAGGGGCTCTACGACGTGGACGCGTTCATGGCCGCCCTCGAGGGGCGCGTGCCCGAGAACGCTCTTCTCTCGCATGATCTCTTCGAAGGGGTCTACGCCCGCACGGCGCTCGTCACGGACGTGGAAGTGGTGGACGACTATCCCGCGAGCGTCCTCGCCCATGCGCGGCGCCAGCACCGCTGGGTGCGGGGCGATTGGCAGATCCTCCGCTGGCTGTTCCCTTGGGTTCCAACCCGCACCGGCCTGAAGCGCAACCGGCTGCCCCTCATCTCGCGCTGGAAGATCTTCGACAACCTGAGGCGCAGCCTCGTGCCCCCCTCGACCGTCGCCCTGCTCCTTCTGGCCTGGGCGATCCTGCCGGGAAGCCCGGCGGTCTGGACGGCCGCCATCCTGGCCGCCATGGCCTTTCCCCTTTATCCGCTGCTAATGAAGGCCGCCACAGGTCCCAGGCCGCAACAGCCGTGGCTGGTGTTCCTCCGCGCCGCGTGGAAAGATGGGAAGACCGTGCTCGCTCAGGTATCGCTGCAGCTCACCTTCCTGGCCAGCCAGGCTTACGAGAGGACCCACGCGATCGTGCTGACTCTCGTCCGTCTCGCGGCGACCCAGCGCCGCCTGCTGGAGTGGGAGACGGCCGCAGCCAGCGAAGCCCGAGGGGCCGGCAAGGCAAGGCGATCGAGCGCGCGGCTGTTCCTGGTAGAGATGATCGCGAGCCCGCTGGTCGCGTCCAGCGGCCTCCTCCTAGTCTCGCTGGCGCGCCCGGGCGCGCTCCTCACCGCCATCCCGGTCCTGGCTTTGTGGGCGGCCGCGCCGCTGATCGCATATGCGCTGAGCCGGCCCGTGGCACCGCGAGGTGTCGAGCTGGGGGAAGAGGACCGCCGGTTCCTCCGTCTCATTGCCCGCAACACCTGGCGATACTTCGAGGCGTTCATGGGCCCCGAAGACCACGGCTTGCCCGCGGACAACTTCCAGGAGACGCCGGAACCCCGGACCTCCCACCGGACGTCGCCCACGAACATCGGCATGGGGCTGCTCGCCACCCTGGCCGCTCACGATCTCGGCTTCATCCGGACGGACGAGCTCGCCTCCAGGATCGACGCCACGCTTACCACGATGGAAGGCCTCGAACGCTTCGACGGTCACCTGCTCAACTGGTACGACACGCAGAGCCTGGCGCCGCTCCCGCCGGCCTACGTGTCCACCGTCGACAGCGGCAACCTCGCGGGCGCGCTCATGACCCTGGCGGAAGGGCTGCGCCAGGCGAGCCGGCAACCGCCGCCCGCGGCCGAGCCGGCAGTCGATCTCTCCCAACGCCTCCTTGACCTGGCGGGCCGCGCCGCCCGGTTCGCAGACGGGATGAGCTTCCGGTTCCTCTACGACCCGCAGCGCCGGATCCTCTCCATCGGCTATCGTCTCGCCGACGCCGAGGGGCCGGGCCGACTGGATGCTTCCTACTACGACCTCCTGGCTTCGGAATCGCGGCTGACGAGTTTCATCGGCATCGCCAAGGGCGACTTCCCCGAAACGCACTGGTTCCACCTGGGACGGCTCATCACCGGCGTGGACGGGACGCCCACCCTCCTGTCTTGGAGCGCCACCCTGTTCGAGTACTTGATGCCGCTCCTCTTCATGAAGAGCTTTCCGGAAACACTCCTCAACCAGACGTGCCGGATGGCCGTGCGGCGGCAGATCGAGTACGCGACGGATCGCGACGTGCCCTGGGGGATCTCGGAGTCCGCCTACAACCTCGTGGACCGGCACGACAACTATCAGTACAAGGCCTTCGGCATCCCCGGCCTCGGCCTGAAGCGCGGCCTGGGCGACGAGCTGGTGGTCGCACCCTACGCCACCGCGCTCGCCGCCGGGCTCGAACCAACGGAGGCCGCCCGCAATCTGCGGCGCCTGGCCGGGGAAGGTCTCGAAGGCGCCTACGGCTACTACGAGGCCATCGATTACACGCATGGGAAGACCGACGAGCCCGAAAGCGCCGGGAGAAGAGCGGGCCTCCCCCGCGGAACGGTGGTGCGTGCCTTCATGGCCCATCACCAGGGGATGACTCTCGTGTCCCTCGCCAACGTTCTCCTCGGCGATCCGATGGTGAAACGCTTTCATGCCGACCCGCGCGTGCAGGCTACGGAGCTGCTGTTGCAGGAGCGGGTACCGCGCCTGGTACCCATCACCCAGCCGCGACCGGTCGAAGAGACCCGCGTGGCCGGCCCGCTGCCCGCGCTGGCCATTCGCCGCTTCCGGTCGCCGCATACGCCGTTCCCTCATGCGCAGTTCCTGTCCAATGGCAACTACACCGCCGTCGTGACAAATGCGGGAGGGGGCGCCAGCTTCTGTCGAGGCCGCGCGGTCACAAGGCACCGGGAGGATCCGACCCGCGACCCGGGGAGCCAGTTCCTCTATCTGCGCGACGTGCTGAGCGGCTCGGTGTGGTCGGCTACTTTCCACCCCACCGCCAAGGAGCCGGAGGACTACCTGGTCTCGTTCCTCGCGGAGAAGGCGACCTTTCGCCGCCGCGACGACGACATCGCCACCCAGCTCGACATCGCGGTCTCGAACGAGGACGACGTTGAGGTGCGGCGCCTGGCGGTGACCAACCACAGCGATCGTCCCCGCGAGATCGAGATCACGAGTTTTGCCGAGATCGTCCTCGCCCCGCCGGCCGACGACCTGGCCCACCCGGCCTTCGGCAAGCTGTTCGTCGAGACGGAATACCTTCCCGAGAGCGCCGCCCTCCTCTGCCATCGCCGGGCGCGCGCCCCGGACGAGCCCGGGGCGTGGGCGATTCACGTCCTGAGCCTCGAAGGACGGAAGCAGGGGCCGGTGGAATGGGAGACCGACCGGGCGCGCTTCCTGGGTCGCGGCCGCGGTCCCGAGAACCCCCAGGCCCTCGACGGACGCTCCCTATCCGGCACGACCGGGTTCGTGCTCGACCCCGTCGTCAGCCTCCGGCAGCGCATTCGCCTCGCGCCGGGCGGCTTCGTGAGGCTGTCTTTCGCCACGGGGATGACGCCTTCCCGGGAGACGGCTCTGGCTCTCGCCCAGCGCTACCACGAGCCGAGCGCCGCGGCGCGAACCTTCGCCCTCGCCTTCGCGCATGCGCAGAGCGGCCTCCGCCACCTCGGCATTTCGAGCGAACAAGCCTTGCTCTTCGAACGCCTGGCCTCGCGGGTGCTGTATGCCGACGGATCGCTCCGCGCGAGCCCGGAGCTTCTGGCCCACAACTCCCTCGGCCAGGAAGGCCTCTGGCCGCACGGCATCTCGGGCGATCTCCCCATCCTCCTGGTGCGGGTCGTCGAGGAGGACGACCTGCCGCTGGTGCGCCAGGTCCTGCAGGCGCAGGAGTACTGGCGGCTCAAGGGGTTGAGCGCCGACGTCGTGATCCTCAACGAGTACCCCGTGAGCTATCTCGACGAGATGCACGCGCTGCTCGTGGCCCTCCTCGACAATGGACCCTGGAGGACCTGGAAGCACCGGCCCGGCGGGACTTACCTGCTCCGTGGGGACCGCATGGCTGAAGCCGAGCGCATCCTCCTCGCGGGCGTGGCGCGCGCCATCCTGAGCGGCGAGCGGGGCGATCTGGCCAACCAACTCGACCGGCCCGATCCCGAGTGGCCGGAGCCGGAGGAATTCGCGCCCTCCGCGGAGTCGAGCTCAGCCGCCGCGTCGCCGGCGCAGGTGGCCGTGCCCCCGCTCGCCCTGGCCAACGGCATGGGCGGTTTTGCCGAG
>CAVXAL010000004.1:0-180000 GCA_963759765.1 Candidatus Aminicenantota bacterium
ACCTGGTTCGGTTGGTCTTGTTGCCTCGCTGGTCACGACCAGCTGGTAGGGCGCGAGGCGGCGGTAACACTCCACCAGCTGGGCAAAGCCGGGAGCGGCCAGGGTCAGGCCCAGCTTGCCGTCCTCGGCGTTGACCAGGGTCAGGCTGAGCAGGCGGACTTCGGCGGGAAACAGGCTTTCCAAGCGGTTGAGCCGGGCAATGAAAGAGAAGTTCTTGCGGCGGATCAGCTGGTTGGCGGCGGCCAGGCGCGCCGACCACTTCACTTTTTGGCTGACGATGTCCACCTGGAATTGGCTGGAGCGTTCAGCCAATTCGCGCAGCCTCCCCTCGGTCCGGTGGCTCTCCTCCCTCCGGTTTTCCTGGCGCCGCGCCTGCCGCTGCAGATAGCCGATGGCTGCGCCGTCGATCAGCAGGGCTGCCAGGAATAGGGCGGCGCAGCGGCCGGCCAGACGGCGGCAATCGACTTGCTTGCGGGGAGCGATGTTGTAGGCGATGCGTCTCATGGCCGGGGAATGAACAGGGGGAGCGCGTCACTGCCGGCAACCGGCTGCAGGCCCTGGCCCAGCAGCTCGGCCTGAACCTGCTGGTTGCGCGGCAGATCGCTGTGGCTGAGCCAGAGGTAGCTGCGCGGCTGGAGTCGGTGGGCGCTGGCGGCAAATTGCAGCGTCTTGCGGATCTCCTCGGCCAGGTCCTCGCCGCTCTCCACTTTGAATTTGCGGACATAGGCCGGCGCACCGCGCTGCAGTCAGGACCAGGGCGGCTGTGCTGCCGTCGGTTTCGATCAGGCAGTCCGGTCGACTCGCGCGACGACCCAGGCTGTTGAGGATTGCCAAAGTCGAGCTGCCCACGTAGGTCAGGTCCAGGTCGTTGGCGGCAAACAGGCTGGCGAGGGATTCCAGCCAGTTTTTTCTGATCAGAACGGAAAGGAGCCGATGGCGGCCGACCCGGCTGTAGCGGTGCTCGTACAGGGCGATCTCTTCGGGAAAGATTTTCTGCAGCCGCCATTCGACCAGTTCTCGCCGCAGCTGGCTTTTCCAGGGCAGCCGGTCGAATTCAAAAATGTTGAAAACGAAAAGACCGGGATGAAGGATCAGGCCGGTCTCTTTGGCAGGGAGGTCACGCTGAACGGCGCGTAAAAAGTCGGGCGTCAGCCCGGAGATTCCCGTGCCCGGCCAGCGGCGGGTCTGGAGGCTTGCCCGGTGCGGCAGGCAGAAGAGGTCGAGGTGGTTTTCGCCAACGTAGAAGAATTGCCGCGGGATACGCCACGGCAGCCAGCGCTCGCTCAGGTCCATTCTTTCACGGTCACCCGGTTCAGCTCGTCCAGGGTGGTTTTGCCGTTTCTGACTTTTTCCACCCCGTTGCTGCGGATGGGGATCATGCCCTGCTCCATGGCCGTTTTTCTTGATCTCCGAGGTCGGCTTCCTGGCCAGGATCATCTCCTTGATCTCGTCGGTCAGTTCCAGGATCTCGCCGATGGCCGTGCGGCCGGCATAGCCCAGGCCGGAGCACTCCTCGCAGCCCTCGGCCTGGAAAATGGGCGAGGCGAAGAAATTCTTCTGCGATGCGGTTGTAGGCCAGGTCGGCCTTCGTCAGGGAGTGTCGGCTTGCTTGCAGCAGCGGGCAGAGCACGCGCACCAGGCGTTGGGCAGCGATGCAGTTCAGGGCCGAGACGAAGCTGTAGGTGTCGACCCCCATGTGGATGAAGCGGCCCAGCACGTCGAAGACGTTGTTGGCATGCACGGTGGTGAACACCAGGTGCCCGGTGAGGGCCGACTGGATGGCGATCTGGGCGGTCTCCGGGTCGCGGATCTCGCCGACCATGATCTTGTCCGGGTCGTGGCGCAGGATGGAGCGCAGGCCGCGGGCGAAGGTCAGCCCCTTTTTTTCGTTGACCGGGATCTGGATGATGCCGTCGACCTGGTACTCGACCGGGTCCTCGATGGTGATGATCTTGTCGGCCGGGTCCTTGATCTCGTTCAGGGCGGCGTAGAGGGTGGTGGTCTTGCCGCTGCCGGTGGGGCCGGTGACCAGGAACATGCCGTAGGGCTGGCGGATGTAGTAGTTGATCTTTTCCAGGATATCGGGCGCGAAGCCCAGCTGGCTCAGCTTCAGTTCGCCGATGTTCTCGGTGATCATCTCGCGGTCCAGGATGCGGATGACGGCGTTTTCGCCGTAGATGCCGGGCATGATCGAGACGCGGAAATCGATGGTCTTCTGCTTGAATCTCATGCGGAAGCGGCCGTCCTGGGGAATGCGCTTTCGGCGATGTCCAGCTCGGAAATGACCTTGAGCCGGGTGAGCAGGAACGGAATGGAAGAGCTGTCCAGCGGTTCCATGATCTGGTGCAGGATGCCGTCGATGCGGTACTTGATGACCAGGGCGTCGTTCTGGATCTCGATATGGATGTCGGAGGCCTTCTTGTTGACCGCGGTCAGGATGATGTTGTTCAGCAGCTTGATCACCGAATCGTCCTCCTCGGTGATGCTCTCGATGGTCGACCACCTCGTCTTCAACGGCGCTTCGGCCGTTTTTTTCAGGGCGAACGTTTCGGTCTTGTCGCGCAGCACCTTGGTGTAGGTGTCGCTTTTCTTGAGGAATTTTTCCAGCTCGCTCGCGGTTGGCCAGGAATGGGAGGACCTTTTTCTGGGTGAAGTTCTCGATCATGCCGATCTTGTCGAGGTTGTCCGGGTCGGGCATGGCGATGGCGATACTGCCGTCTTTTTCCTCCAGCGGGAAAGAAGAGGTTCTTGATCAGGAACTCGGCGGGAAACTTGCGAGAGCAGCTGATAGTTGATCTTGACTTCGGAGATATTGATGTTTTTTTTCATTGGACGACCCTGATGGTGCTGAAAATCGGCAGGTATACGGAAACCAGCATCATGGCGACCACCAGGCCCAGTACGATGATTATAACAGGTTCGATCAGCGAAATCAACGCATTGATCTTGTTGTCGATGGAGCGTTCGTAGTATTCGGCGCTTTCGTCGAGCACGGCCGTCAGGTTGCCCGATGTTTCGCCGACGCGCACCATCTCGACCAGGATGCGCGGGATGATGGCGATCTCGTCCAGCACCGCCGAAAGCAGGTTGCCCTGGCGGATCTTTTCCGGCACAGCGCGCACCTGGCTGTAATAGTAGCGGTTGGCGAAGGTTTCGACCGCGATCTCGGCCGCTTCGGGGACCGGGATGCCGCCCGAGATCAGGATGGCCAGCGTGCGGGCGAAAACGGCGATGGCGTTTTCATGGATGATCCGGCCCATGGAAGGGCGGTCTTGATCTTGAGCTGGTCGATGATGATCACCTGCGGGTCGAAGCGCTCGAGCAGAGTTTGACGGCCATGAAGCGCCGCGGCGGCCACCCCGGTGAACAGGACGATGTTTTCGCGCAGGAACTGGGTGAGCGGTCGATGAAGAAGCAGGGTCAGGGCCGGCAGCTGGGCTTCCAAATCCTCGAAAAAAGAGGCGAACTTGGGGATGACGAAGATGGAGATCACCAGCACCATGGCGATCATGAACAGCAGCAGGATGGCCGGGTAGGTCAGGCTGCTGACGATCTTGCGGCGCAGGTTGCTGAGCTTGCCCAGGTAGATGTTGAATTTTTCCAGCACCTGTTCCAGGTGGCCGCTCTTTTCGCCGGCCAGCAGCGAGGCCTTGTAGATCTTGTGGAAGGGGATCTGGTGGCGAGGCGAAGGCCTCGGAAATCTGCATGCCGTTGCGGATGTTGCCGGCGGCCTTGCTCCAGGATCTCGCGCAGGCTGCCGATCCGCGTATTCTCGATGATGATCTCCAGGGCGCGGATCACGGGGATGCCGGCCTTGAGCAGGGTGATCATCTCCTGGTTGAACAGCAGGAACTCGGTGTAGCCGATCTTGCGCTTGAAGCAGTCGCTGCAGCGAAAAATCCTTGAACCACAGGCTGCGGCATGCGGATCAGTTTCTCGTCGCATGCCGGCCAGCGGGCCTCGATCTCCGTGCGGTTCTCGGCGTAGATGCTCGCGCTGCGGGTAATGGCCCTGCTCGTTGACCAGGGTGCAGCGATAATAGGGCATTAGAGCAGATCGCGGCGCCGGGGAAATAGGGGCGCAGGGCATCGGGGATGCGGATGCGGCCGTCGGCGGTCTGGTAGTTTTCCATGATGGCGGCCACGGTGCGGCCGATGGCCAGACCGGAGCCGTTCAGGGTATGGACGAAATCTTTTCTGCCGTCCTTGCCCTTGTACTTGATGCGCGCCCGCCGCGCCTGGAAATTCTCGAAATTGGAGCAGGAGGATATCTCCAGGTAGCCGGCGCGGGCCGGCATCCAGACTTCGATGTCGTAGGTCTTGGCCGAGGAAAACGAGAGGTCGCCGCTGCACAGCGCCACGGTGCGGTAGTGCAGCCCGCAGCTTTTGCAGGATGGATTCGGCGTCGGCGGTCAGTTCCTCCAGCTCGGCGTAGGAGTGGCCGGGCGCGCGTGAATTTGAGCAGCTCGACCTTCTTGAACTGGTGCTGGCGGACCAGGCCGCGGATATCCTTGCCGTGCGAGCCGGCCTCGCTGCGGAAGCAGGGGGTGTAGGCGACGTATTTGACGCGGCAGCTGGCTTTCGTCCAGGGTTTCGTCGCGGTGGATGTTGGTCAGCGGCACTTCGGCGGTGGGGATCAGGTAGAGGTTGTAGTCCTCGATCTTGAACAGGTCGGCCTTGAACTTGGGCAGGTTGCCGGTGCCGATCAGGCTGGCGTCGTTGACCAGAAAGGGCGGCAGCACCTCGCGGTAGCCGTTCTCGTTGGTGTGGGCGTCGAGCATGAACTGGATCAGCACCCGCTCCAGCTTGGCCAGGGCGTCGAAGTAGAGGGCGAAGCGCGAGCCGGAGATCTTGGCCGCGCGCTGGAAATCGAGCAGGCCGTTCTGCTCGCCCAGTTCCCAGTGCGGGCCGGGGCGTGAAGTCGAAAGCGGGCTTCCGGCCCCACTCGCGCACCAGCTGGTTCTGGCTCGCGTCCGTGCCCAGCGGCACCGAGTCGTGGGGCAGGTTGGGGACGTTCAGCAGGAAATTCTGGAAAAGGTTCTCCAATCCGTCCAGTTCCTTTTCCAGGCCGGCGATTTGCTTGCGACAGCTCGATGGATTGCTCTTCCTGGAGGCGGCTCTCTTTGCCGCCGCGCTTCAGGATGCCGATCTCCTTGGCCAGCGCGTTCTTCTTGCTTTTCAGGCCTTCCGCTTCGGCCAACAGCCGGCGGCGTCGGCTGTCGAGCTCCTGGAAGCCCGTCAGGTCGAAGGCCAGGCCCTTGGCTTCGATTTTCGTCTTGACCAGTTCCAGGTTGTTGCGTAAAAAATTGAGATCGAGCATGAAAAAATTATAACACACGCCCCCTCGGCCTGCCAGCCGCTAAACCATTTGCCTTTTTTGCCAGTATTAAGAGAGTGAGGATAATAATGAAACAGGCACTGATCCTGATCTTGGTTTTTGCTTTGACCTTGGGTGCGGTTTCCGACGACAAGCTGGTCCGCCAGGCGCGGCGCATCCACGAGCAGGTGCTGACCCTCGATACCCATGCCGACACCACCTTCGCCCTGTTCGATCCGGCCTACGACATCGGCCGGCGCCACGAGCCGGGCAAGCGCGGCAGCGGCAAGCAGGACCTGGTGCGCATGAAGGAGGGCGGGCTGGACGCCTCCTTCTTCTCGGTTTTCGTCGGCCAGGGACCGCTGACCCCCGAGGGGTTTGCCAAGGCCAAGCAGGAGGCGCTGCGCAGCTGCGATGCGCTCGACGTCATGTTCCAGAAATACCCGGCCCTCTGCCAGAAAGCGCTGACTCCGGCCGACGCCTACCGCAGCCAGAAAAAAGGCCAACGGGCGATTTTCCTGGGCATGGAGAACGCCTATCCTCTGGGTACCGATCTGGCGCTGCTGGACTACTTCTGGCAGCGGGGCGTCCGTTACGTCACCCTGGGCCACACCGCGGACAATGAATTCTGCGACTCCTCCACCGATCGCCGCCATACGCAGGACCATGGCCTGAGCGAGCTGGGAAGACAGCTGGTTGCCCGGCTCAACGAGCTGGGAATCATGGTCGACGTCTCGCACATTTCCGACAAGTCGTTTGAAGATGTTCTGGCCGTGACCCGGGCGCCGGTGGTGGCCAGCCACTCCTCTTGCCGCGCCCTGTGCGACAACCCGCGCAACCTCAGCGACGACATGCTGCGCGCGCTGAAGAAAAACGGCGGCGTGATCCAGCTCTGCATCCTGGCCGACTACGTCAAGACGATGCCCTCCAACCCCGAGCGCGACCAGGCGTTCGCCGATTTCCGCAAGCGGATCGCCGAGCAGTTCGGCTCGCGCAGCAACATCACCGATCCGGCTGTGCGCCAGAAGCTGCAGGAGGAATTCGAACAACTGGACGCCCGTTTCCCCCGCCAGCTGCCCACGGTCAAGGACGTGGTCGACCACATCGACCACGTGGTCAAGCTGCTCGGCAGCGATTACGTGGGCATCGGCACCGATTTCGACGGCGGCGGCGGCGTGCTCGGCTGCAACGACGTGACCGAGATGCCCAACATCACCATCGAGCTGGTGCGCCGCGGCTACTCCAAGAAAGATATCGCCAAGATCTGGTCGGGCAACTTCTTCCGCGTCTTCCAGCGGGTCCTCGACCTGGCCAAGAAACCGGTCACGCATTAATCGGTTGCTCTTGCCAATTTATCGCTTTGGGCTACAATATTCCCTTGATGAATAAAAATGCCGATTTGACCCGAGGAGGGTAGACATGAAAAAAAACATTGTTATTCTCTTGGGTTTTGTCCTCTTCGGCGCATTGGCGGCCCCGCTGGCGGCGCAGTCCGGCTATGTCCCGGCGCCGGCCAATCTGCAGGCGCGCCAGTGGTTCCAGGACGCCAAGTTCGGGCTCTTCATCCACTGGGGAGTCTATTCGGTGCGCGGCCGGGCCGAGTGGGTGCTTTACACGGACAAGATCCCCTGAAAACCTACGAGAAGCTGCCGGCTTTTTTCAACCCGCTGGAGTTCAACGCCGCCGAGTGGGTGTCCTTGGCCAAGGCGGCGGGCATGAAATACATCACCATCACCAGCAAGCACCACGACGGGTTCGCCATGTTCGATTCGCAGGCGTCCGATTGGAACATCGTCGCCCGCACGCCCTATAAAAAGGATGTATTGAAAATGCTGGCCGACGAGTGCCGCAAACAGGGGTTGAAACTCTTCTTTTATTATTCGCAGCTCGACTGGCACAATCCCGATTACTGGCCCTTGGGGGCGACCGGCGACGGCCTGGGCAAGCCGGCCGGCGGCAATTGGCAGCGCTACCTCGATTACCAGAACGCCCAGCTGCGCGAATTGCTGACCCATTACGGCGAGATCGGCGGCATCTGGTTCGACGGCTGGTGGGACAAGAAAGACGGCGACTGGCAGCTGGAGAAAACATACAGGATGATCCACGAGCTGCAGCCGCAGGCGCTGATCGGCAACAACCACCACCGGCCGCCCTTTGGCGGCGAGGATTTCCAGATGTACGAGAAGGACCTGCCCGGTCAGAACACGGCCGGGTTCAACAGCCAGTCGCGGGTCGGCAACCTGCCGCTGGAGACCTGCGAGACGATCAACGACAGCTGGGGCTTCAACCTGACCGACAGCGACTACAAGAGCCCGCGCCAGCTGGTGCAGTACCTGGTGCGCGCGGCCGGCCACAACGCCAACTTCCTGCTCAACGTCGGCCCCATGCCCAATGGCAAGATCCAGCCCGAGTTCGTGGCCATCCTCAAAGAGGTCGGCCAGTGGCTCGGCCGGTTCGGCGAAACGATCTACGGCACGCGCGGCGGACCGATCGCGCCGCGGCTCTGGGGCGTGACCACCCAGAAGGCGAACAGGGTTTTCGTCCATATTCTGGACTGGCAGGACTCCACCCTGGCCCTGCCGCCTCTGCCAACGAAGGTGAAACAGGCTTTCATGTTCTATGATAAAAAAAGAGTTGAATTCCGGCAGGACCGCAGCGGGCTGCTGCTGAAGCTTCCGGCCCGCGACCCGAACGATTTTGACGCGGTGGTGGTTCTCGAGTACTGAACGATTTCAAAATGAATAAAGCGCAATCCCGTCGCCGTTTCATCAAGAAAAGCGCGCTGGCCGCTGTGGCCCTCGGCTGCTCCGGTTTCCCTGCCATTTGGGCGCGAAGCAAAGGCAGGACGTTCGACCTGCTGATCTACGGCGGAACGGTGTATGACGGGCTGGGCTCTGCGGGGCGCGAAGCGGATGTGGCGGTAACGGGCGACCGCATCGCGCGCATCGCCAAGAACATTCCCCAGAATCGCGCGGCCAGGGTCATTGACGCCCGGGGCCTGGCGGTCTGCCCCGGTTTTATCGACGCCCACAGCCACACCGACCTCGAGCTGCTGGTCAATCCCAGGGCCGAAAGCCAGGTGCATCAAGGCGTGACCACCGAGATCAGCGGCAATTGCGGCAGCTCGGTGTTTCCTCTCTCCCCGGCCGCCCTGGAGGAAATGCGGGAGACCAACCGGAAGCGCTACGGCCTGGAAATCGATTGGAGCGACTGGCGCGGTTACCGGCAGCGGCTGGGGCGCAACGGCCTGGCGCTCAATCATGCCCTGCTGCTGGGCCAGGGCACGCTGCGCGAAGCGGTCATCGGCAATGTCGCACGGCCGGCTAGCAGCGACGAGCTGCTGCGCATGCGCCGGCTGGTGGCAGAGCACATGCGCGCCGGACTGTTCGGCCTTTCCAGCGGTCTGGAATACCCGCCCAGCGGGTTTGCCGATACCCGGGAGCTGACCGAGCTATGTCGGCCGCTGGCCCGTACCGGCGGCGTGTACGCCACGCACATGCGCAACGAGGGAGACAAGCTGCTGGAGGCGGTGGCTGAAGCCATTGCTATCTCCCGGGCGGCCGGCGTGCGGCTGCAGATTTCCCACCTCAAAACCTGTTATCCGGCCAATTGGGGGAAGGTCGGCGCTGTGCTGGAAATGTTGGAAAAGGCCCGCAGCGAGGGAGTGGCGCTCCAAGCTGACCGCTATCCTTATATTGCCGCTTCCACCGGGTTGAGCATCCAGTTCCCGCTCTGGGCGCAGCAGGGCCGCACCGCCGATTTCCTGGCCTGCCTCAAAGACCCCGCCCTGGAAGGCCGCATCCGGGAAGCGCTGGCAGATAAAGAGAAGCAGCTCGGTTCCTGGGATAAACTGGTTATTGCCCAGGTGCGGCAGGAGAGGAACAAAGCGCTCGAGGGCCAAAACGTTCTGGCCGCGGCCCGCCAGCGGGGGCAGCCGCCTTACGAGTTCATGCGCGACCTGCTCCTCGAGGAAGAGGGCGATGTGGACACGGTGATTTTCATGATGAGCGAAGCGAACCTGAAGCGCTTCCTGGCCCACCCGCTGCTGGTGGTGGGCAGCGACGGCACTGCCCTGGCGCCTTACGGGCCGCTGGGTAATGGCAAACCCCATCCGCGCCACTATGGGACCTTTCCGCGCGTGCTGGGCAAGTACGCGCGCGATGAAAAGATCTTTCCCCTGGAAAAAGCGATTCAGAAAATGAGTTCGCAAACGGCCCGCCACTTCGGTCTGCGCCGGCGCGGCGAACTGCGCGAGGGTTTTTTTGCCGATGTCGTGGTCTTTGATCCGCAAAAAGTCATTGACCGCGCCACTTGGACCGAGCCGCACCGCTTTCCGGAGGGCATCCAGCGGGTGGTGGTCAATGGCCAGGTGGTGATTGATGGCAACGAACATACAGGTGTGCTGGCCGGCCGGATTTTGAAAAAAATATAACTTATTTGGTTATATTAGGTTGATAAAGGCCTTCGGGAACCACGCCGAGCAGGCCCGCCTCGTAACTGCGCTGATCCATTTTGCCCAGCGCGCGCTCCTGCTTTTTATTCAGCAGCGGATGATGGCGGATGCGGTCCAGCCGCTCGGCGATCAGATCCATGGCCGTGTCCTCGGTCTGCCAGTTTTGGCCGAAGGAATCATTGAGGTTGAGCGACACCGAGTAGCTGCGCAGGGTTTTTTCGTAGGCGGTGTTGTAGAAAAACTCAAAGTAGGAGAGCGCCAGTTCGCGCAGGTTGCGGAAAAGGGGTTCGCGGATACGCAGGCCGGTGAAATTGGATTTGGCCACCGCCCCCCAGCAGCCGTCGCGCCGGAACAGGGCCAGCAGGTGGTCGTCGTCGTGCACCGCTTTCAGCCTCCACGATCAGCGGCCGGTGGCCGATCCGTTCCAGCGCCGCTGCCGCAAATACCGCGCCGTCAAAGCAGTGGGCCTTGCGGTCGCGCAGCACGGTGCGCGGGCAGCGGTAGATGGGATCGGCGCTGTAGGGGATGGCGTCCAGGAACTCCTGGATGCGCAGGGGATCGGTCAGCTTCGACAACTGCCGACGCTCGTCGGCGCTCCAGTCAGGGCGGGATGTCGGCATCGGCGCTTCGTCAGTGGCGGATTTCGACGCTGCCCAGCACGCAGTGGGCGTTGACCAGCAGTTTTTTGCCCGAGCCGTCCGGGCGGGGCGAGGTTTTGTTTTCCACCGAACCCAGCACGGCGCTGGTCCGGACTTCGACTCCCATTCGGCAGGCAGGCGGATCTCGCAGCTGCCCAACACGGCCGAGATGTTCAGCACGGCCCCGGCTGCCGTCGGCTTGGCGCTGCGCAGGTCGATGTCGGCTGAGCCCAGCACCACCGAGATGTCGCCGCCCTTGAAATCCTGGCTGGTGACCTCTTTTTCGATTCCGGAAAAAACGACCCTCTCTTCCCAGAGAGGCTGGCCGCTTTGCTCCCGGGCCTTGGTCTCCTGGAGGGCGGGATGATGGCCGCGGCGGAAGATGATCGAAAAGCCGAGCAGGATCAGCACCACCGGCCAGAGGCGCCAGATGTTGTCCCATTCCAGGCCGAAGCGGTGCTGCACGGTGAACAGGAAAATCACGCCCAGAAAGATCAGAAACCAGCTGGAGAAGTGGGAGAACCAGCGGTAGGCGAGCAGCTGATAGATACCGATGACCACGAGTATCAACGGCCACCAGTCGTGCAGGGAGAAATCCGGGGGCAAGACATCCAGATTGTCGAGCAGGAACACCAGGCCGATAAGCAGCAAGATTATCCCTCCCAGAATGTGTCTGGCGCGGTACTGGACCATGTAAACCTCCTAGCGGTTTAATAATAATTCATCATTATTATTTATATTGGCGATTATAAAAGATTTCGCAAAAAAATGGAATTTGCAGTACAATCCACGCAGGAGAATCGACCATGAAAATTTTCTTCAGGCTTTTGCTGGCCGGGGTGACAATCACCTGCCTGGCCGCACAGGACACGCGGCCCGTGCGCGACGACGTGGGTTTCTGCTGGAATCCGGTCAGCATGCAGAAGCTGGTGGATTATCTGGCCAGCCAGGAAAAGGGGAGTTTCAAATCTGCCGGGCTGGTGGCCGCCATTTCGCCTCACGACGATTATCTCTACGCTGGCAAAATCTATTTCCCGCTCTTCAGGATCTTGAAGGCCAGGGAGGCGGTCATCTTCGGGGTCACCCATGCCGTGGTGAGAAAAGAGCTCAACGAACCGCAAAATGTCCTGATCTTTGACGAGTACAAGTCCTGGCCCGGTTTGCGGAAGCCGATCGCCCCGTCCGGGCTGCGGGAATATCTCAAGGAGCGGCTCGATCCATCCCTGTTCATCACCAGCAACAGGGCTCACGAGCTCGAACATTCCATCGAGGCGCTGCTGCCCTTTTTGCAATATTTCAATCCCGACATTACGATCACGCCGATCATGGTGGCGCCCATGCCTTTGGCCAGGATGGAGGAAATCTCAGCCAAGCTGGCCGAGGCGATCTCCGGTTACATGAAGGAAAAGGGGCTGTCGGCCGGCAGGGACATTTTCTTCCTGATTTCGGCAGACGCCAACCACTACGGCAAAGATTTTAACAATTCCCCTTTCGGCGAGGGGGAACATGCCTGGGCCCAGGCGCTCCAGTTCGACCAGCGCCTGATCGGTTCTTATCTGACGGGGGTGATGGACAGCAGCAAGATCGCAGGCCTGACCCAGGAGGCTCTGGGGCAAGACCTACCTCGACTACCGCAACACCTACTGGTGTGGAAAGTATTCGGTGCCCTTCGGCCTGCTGGCCGTTGAGAAAATCATCGCGGCCACCCTAAACAAAAAGATCAGCGGCACGCTCTTCCGCTTTTCCGACACCTACAGCGAGGGGGTGCTGCCACTCAAAAAGACCGGCATGGGAACCACCGCCCCCTTTTCGCTGCGCCACTGGGTCAGTTTTTTCTCCATCGGCTATTATGCCGACTAAAGCACCGACAATTATTTAAGCGCGGGAGCGATAATTCCGGCAACTCCGTTATCGCTCAATTTTTTGTTGAAAACGACCAGATCATTGCGCAGCAATTCCGCCAAGCGATTCTGCTGCGCAGCCAACCTGTCTTTAAGCAGGGCGTAAACCTCCCGTTGCTGCCGATTGGGAGGGAAATCCACGCTGCCGGATAGATCGCCGGCCAGCACCGAGAGTTTCTCGTACACTTTTTGCGGATCGCGGAACGACTTGGTATCACCCTCGGCGATGGTGGACTGGAAGAGCTCGTCCTCCACCGTTTGCAGCTTCTGGGCCAGGGCATTGGCCGCTGCCAGCGTGTCTGCCGCCGCGCGGGCCGCCATCGGCACCTCTTTCAAATCAACGATCTGCTTTTTCATCCATTCGATCCGGCTGATCATGTCCGAGGCGGCGTTGAGGTCTTCCCGGACCTCGAGCTGTATCTTCACCTGCGCCCGGACATCCTCGACGCTTCCGGCCGAGCGAGGATCCTTGCGCACCTCCAGCTGGCAGGTGAATTCCCTGTCCCCGACCTTGAGCTTCACCGTGTACATCCCCGGCGCTGTCAGAAAGCCGGCGAACCCTCCGAAGGTGCCCCAGCTCTGAATCGGGTACCAGCCTTCGCGCTCCCACAGCAGCTGGAACCTCTTCTCCTCGATCAGGTGCGGGTTGGCCGGCGGCTTGGTCCGCAGTTTGGCCACCCGCGCGCCCGGATATCTCAGGTCCCAGGTGACGCGGTTGATTCCCGGTTCCTTGCCGCCCGTCAGTCTGGCCGCCTCGCGGCCCTGCTCATCCAGAATGGCAATCGACACCTCTCCTTGGGGCGGGTCCTTGAGATAATAGTTGATGCTCGCTTCGGGCTCAACGTCCGGGCCGCCGGCCACGCTGTGCAGCCGGTATACCGGGCGGGGCGTGAAGAGGTGAACGTCCGCTTGCAGGACCTCCGCGGTCAGCTGCTGCAGCGGGGTGATGTCGTCCATGATCCAGAAACCGCGGCCGTAGGTGGCGACCACCAGGTCGTTGAAATACGGCTGGACCACCATCTGGTGGACCGGGGCGTGGGGCAGGTTGTTTTGCAGCGGCAACCAATTCTTGCCATCGTTGAAGCTGATGTAAATGGCGTTTTCCGTTCCCAGAAAGAGCATCCCCGCCCGCACCGGGTCCTCGTGCAGCCAGTGGCAGTAGCTGAACACGGACTTGGGTATGTCCGCCCCGATAAAGGTCCAGGTCTTGCCGTAGTCGCTGGTCTTGTACACGAAGGGGTCGCGGTTGTTCATCTGGTGGAAATCTACCGTGACGTAAGCCGTTCCGGCGCTGTGGTGCGACGGCTCGATGTTGCTGACCGTGCCCCAGGCCGGAAGGTTGGGAATGTTCTTGGTCACGTTGACCCAGTTCTTGCCGCCGTCGCGGGTGACCTGCACCAGCCCGTCGTTTGTTCCCGCCCAGATGCAGCCGTTTTCGCGCGGCGACTCGGCGATGGCAAACACCACGCAGCCGTATTCCACGGCCAGGTTGTCCGGCGTCAGTCCGCCGGAGGGCCCCATCTTGGCGGGATCGTTGGTCGACAGGTCCGGACTGATCACGGTCCAGCTCCTCCCGCCGTCGGTGGTCTGGTGGACGTACTGGCTGCCGACATAGACCCGGTTGTGGTCGTGGGGCGAGATGGCGATGGGAAATGTCCAGTTGAAGCGGTACTTGACCGCGCCGGCGTGGGAACCGTAGATCGACTCGGGCCAGACGTGCGCGCTGGCGATGTGACCGGTGCGGTAATCGACCCGCTGCAGGTCGGCGTTGTAGCTTCCGCCCCAGACGATGTTCGGGTCCTGTGGGTCGGGAACGACAAAGCCGCATTCGCCGCCGGCCGTTGTCTGCCATTGGAAGGACGATTCGCCGCGGAAGCTTCTCCTGCCACCGTTGGTGCTGGCGCCCTTGAGGGCACTGCCGTCCTGCATGCCGCCGTAAACGAAATAGGGAATCTGGTTGTCCACGGCCACGTGATACATCTGGGCATTGGCCAGGCTGATGCGGCGCCAGGTCTTCCCGCGGTTGAGGCTGATGGTGGCGCCGCCGTCATCGCTGATCATCAGGCGGTCGGGGTTCTTGGGGTCGGCCCACAGGTCGTGGCAGTCACCGCTCCAGGGCACGACCTCCGAGGTGTAGCCGCCGTCGAAGGTGCGGCTGATGCTGTTGGCCGCGAAATAGACCTCGTTGGCGTCGGCCGGGTTGACCATGATCCGGGACGCATAATGGGGCCGTTCGTTGAGCAGGCGGTTGTAACTGACCAGCCGCCAATTTTCGCCGCCGTCGCTGGAGCGCCAGAGCACGCCGCGGTTGGGCGCACCGGTCTCGATCAGGGCGTAGACGACGGCCGGGTCGCTTGGCGCCACAGCCAGTCCGACCTTGCCGATCGGCGGCTCAGGCAGACCGTGCCCCGTCAGACGCCGCCAGTTGTCGCCGCCGTCGCTCGATTTCCAGATGCCGCCGTTCGGCCCGCCACTGAGGCGGCCGTAGGTATGGATGACCAGCGGCCACATGCCGGCGAACAGGATGCGCTGATTGCTCGGGTCCATGGCGATTTCGAAACAGCCGGTGTTCTCATCCACGAACAGGACCTGTTCCCAGGTCTTGCCGCCGTCGCGGGTGCGGAAGACGCCGCGTTCTTTCTGGGGGCCGTAACAGTGACCCATGGCGGCAACAAAAACGATATCGGGGTTCCGCGCATCGATGGCCACCCGGCCGATCCGTCCGCTCTTGTCCAGGCCCATGTGCTTCCAGGTGCGGCCGGCATCGGTCGACTTGTACACGCCGTTGCCGATGGAAATGTTACTGCGCACGAAGGCTTCGCCCGTTCCCGCCCAGACGACGTTGGGGTCGGAGGCCGCCACGGCCAACGCGCCGATCGATTGGGCCGGTTGGTCGTCGAACACGGGCTGCCAGGTCGTGCCGCCATCGGCAGACTTGAAGATTCCGCCCGAGGAGGCGCCCACATAATAGGTCAGGGAATCACCGGGTACGCCAACCACGGCGGCGGCGCGGTTGCCCGGCGGTCCGATATAGCGGTACATCAGCCGGCTGTAGACATCCGGGGTGATGGATCGCTCGGCTGCCGGTAAAATGACGCTGGCCACGATTACCATCGCTGCGGCGGCAAGCGACCGCCACGTCGTACGCGGGCAATGACCTGGGTACCCTTTCATGATTTCCTCCTGCGGGTCATGTTCAAGCACGAATGATGATCCCGATCATTTATTTTACCCGACCGGCACAGGAATCCGCAACCCGCCCGCCTTTCTTTTTTTCTCCTTTTTCCCTACAATACATTTTTGACCATGGAGGCAAGCGCATGAAACCAATCCCGAGTGATCAGACCAGTTCCGAGCCGGCTCTCACGCGCCGGCAGTTTGTGGGGCGAACGGCCGCTGCCACGGCCGGGGTGATGCTCGTGCCGCGCCACGTGCTGGGTAAAAAAAAGAGGCGCCTCTCGCCCAGCGATACCCTGAACATCGGCTGCGTCGGCGTGGGCGGCAAAGGCTCATCGGATATCGTCAGCGTCAGCAGCGAGAACATCGTCGCTCTCTGCGATGTGGATGACTTGCAGATGGCCGAGTTCTTCAAATACGCCGAGAAACAAAACCGGCCGGAGCTGATGGCCAAGCTGGCCAAAGCTCGCAAGTACCGCGATTTCCGTGAAATGTTGGCCCGCGAGAGAAAACTCGACGCCATCACCGTCAGCACCCCGGACCACACGCACGCCGTCATCGCCATGATGGCCATCAAGATGGGCAAGCACGTGTTCGTCCAGAAGCCGCTGACCCATACCATTGAGGAGGCCCGCCTCCTGGCCCGGGAGGCCAAGAAGGCCGGTCTGGTAACCCAGATGGGCAACCAGGGCCATGCCAAAGAGGGCCAGCGCCTGATCTGCGAATGGATCTGGGACGGGGCGATCGGGGGGGTGCGCGAGGTGCATGTCTGGACCAACCGGCCGATCTGGCCCCAGGGCATGGACGCGCCCAAGGAGATCCCTTCGGTCCCGTCGACGCTGGACTGGAACGTCTGGCTCGGACCGGCTCCCTTCCGGCCCTATCATCCGGCCTACCTGCCCTTTGTCTGGCGAGGCTGGTGGGATTTCGGCACCGGTGCGGTCGGCGACATGGGCGCCCACCTCATCGACGTGCCCTTCTGGGCCCTCAAGCTCGGCCAGCCCACCACCGTGCAGGCCAGTGCCACCCGTTTCACCGCCGATTCGTACCCCCTGGCCGAGACGATCACCTACCAGTTTCCGGCCCGCGGAGAATTGCCGCCGGTCAAGCTTGTCTGGTACGACGGCGGCCTGATGCCTCCGCGCCCCGAAGGGCTGGACAACGGCCGGATGATGGGCGACGATGGCGGCGGCGTTCTCTTCGTCGGCGAGAAGGGCATGCTGATGTGCGGCACCTACGGCGAGAATCCGCGCCTGGTGCCAGAGAAGCTGATGCAGGACTACCCGCGGCCGGCAAAGAGCATCCCCCGTTCGCCCGGGATCCACGAGGAGTGGATCGCCGCCATCAAGAACAACACGAAATCGACGACCGATTTCGAGTACTCGGGCCTGCTGACCGAAGTGATGCTCCTGGGAAACATCGCTCTGCGGATGAAGGACATGAAAACGGTCCTCCAGTGGGACGGTGAAAAGATGGAAGTGACCAACCTGCCCGAAGCCAACCGCTACCTGCGCATGGAATACCGGCCGGGCTGGTCGCTTTAGAGGAGGCCGCATGAAACGGATCTCGATTTCAACACTGCTGGTTTTGGCGAGCGGCACTCTGCTGCTGGCCGTTGCCACCGAGTGGGCCATCCACGACATGGCCCGGCCCGTGCCTGCGGTGGTCGATCCCGGGCCTGCCGGCCCGCCGGTTGCGGCGCCGGGCGACGCGCTGCTCCTCTTTGCTGGCCAGGACCTGTCGCGCTGGTGCGACGAGAAGGGCGAACCGGCCCGCTGGAGAGTGGAAAACGGCTACATGGAAGTCGCGGCCAAGACCGGTTCGATCCGCACCCGCCAGCCTTTCGGCGACTGCCAGTTGCATGTCGAGTGGGCGGCGCCGGAGGCTGTTTCCGGCGAGGGCCAGGGCCGCGGCAACAGCGGTGTCTTTCTAATGGGTCTGTACGAGGTGCAGGTGCTCGACTCCTTCAACAACCGCACCTACGCCGACGGGCAGGCGGCGGCCGTCTACGGCCAGTATCCGCCGCTGGTCAACGCCTGCCGACCCCCGGGCCAGTGGCAGACCTACGATATCGTCTTCCACAGGCCGCGTTTCGACAGCACCGGCAGGCTCCTGCGGCCGGCGACCATGACCGTGCTGCACAACGGCGTACTGGTCCAGGACCATGTGACGCTGACCGGGCCGACAGACCAGACCGGTAAAAAGGCCGGACCCTCTTATCAGGCCCACCCCAAGCGGCTGCCGCTCGTGCTTCAGGACCACGGCAATCCCGTGCGCTACCGCAATATCTGGATCCGCGAATTGCCGGCCCAATAGGAGGGAAACGATGAACACCCATTTTGCCCGATTCTGGTTTTGCGTTGCCGTCCTGGTACTGGCCGGTTCACTGGGCCTCACAGCGCAAACGGTCCCGGCCGCGAAAAAGTCAGCCCTCTTTGTTTGGGGGGGCTGGGAGGGCCACGAGCCCAAGCAGTGTGTCGACATCTTCGCTCCCTGGCTGCGCGGACAGGGTTTCGAGGTAGAGGTTTCCCACAGCCTCGACTCCTACCTCGACCTGGAAAAGCTGAAGAAACTCGACCTGATTGTCCAGGTCTTCACCATGGCGGCCATCACTCCCGAGCAGGAGAAGGGACTGCTCGAGGCGGTTAAAAGCGGCGTGGGTCTTGCCGGCTGGCACGGAGGCCTGGCCGACTCGTTCCGCGGCAACACCGAATACGAATTCATGGTCGGCGGCCAGTGGGTCGCCCATCCGGGTGGAGTGATCGACTACCGCGTCAATATCATCGACCACAAAGATCCGATCACGGCCGGCCTGGATGATTTTGACATGCACTCGGAGCAGTATTACATGCAGGTCGATCCGCTCAACCGGGTGCTGGCCACCACCACCTTTTCGGGCGAATTCGCCCCCTGGATCAAGGGGGTGGTGATGCCGGTGGTCTGGAAAAAGATGTACGGCCTAGGCCGGGTTTTCTACACCTCGCTTGGCCACGTGGCCAAGGATTTCGACGTCCCGCAGGCACGAACGATCGTTGAACGCGGCATGCTCTGGGCGGCCCGCGCAGCCGCGGAGACCAAGCGCTAGCGCCAGGGCCGCCGGCGCAGGCGCAGCAGATCGCGCAGGACCTGTCCGGCCGCAGCGGCAAGCTGCAGCCGCGTGTCGGGATCGCAGCTCCAGTGGATGGGGAATTCCTCGAGCCGGCAGCTGCGCTCTACCGCCCGGAGAATGATTTCCAGTTCGAAAAGGAATCCCGGCGTTTGCAGGTTGGCGAAAAGTTCCCGGGCCAGGGCTCCGTTGTAGACCTTAAAACCGCACTGCGGGTCGCTGATGCGGCGCGGCAATCCGGCCACTGCCACCGCTGCCAGGCGAAAAAGCCGGGACAGGATGCGCCGGCGCAGCGGCCGGTTGCATGCGATGACCGTCTGTTTCAGGCGGCGCGAGGCCAGTGCCAAATCCAGTTGGCCGGCGCGGATCCGCTTCAGCGGCGGCTGGGCGTCGGCCAAAGGGACGCAGGAACCGCTGTCGGCCACGATGAGCACCGCTCCGGCGCTTTGCCCCACTCCGGCTTGAACGGCCCGCCCCTTGCCGCTGTGGCGCTCGAGGCGGATGACGCGGGCGCCCGCAGCGGCTGCGATTTCCGCCGTGTTGTCGCTGCTGCCGTCGTCGGCCACAATCACCTCGCCGCTGGGGACCGCTGAACGGAGAAAAGCGGTTGCTTGGGCAACGTCGCGGCCGATCTTGCCCGCTTCGTTAAAGGCCGGAATGACAATCGACAGAACGATCATTTCCGCTCCTGGCCGATGAATCTTTCCCAGAGCCCCTTTTCGACGTGGAGCAGCAGGGGCACCTCCGGCCGCAGGCCGTAGTACTCGGATTCGAAACGGCCCGCAAGCTGCGGGGCGAGCTGGAGGCTCTCCAGTGGCGAGGCGATAACCAGGGGAATTCCCTCCAGCCCGCCGCACTCCTGCGCGCGGGTCCAGTAGCCGACGCGCGTGAAGCGGCGCAGCGACCAGGGCAGGGGCCAGGTTTCGTAAGGACCGGCGACCACCTTGATCGCGATGGCCCGTCCGTCGGGGTGGAGGCGGGCGAGGGCCTCGATCCGCGCGACCAGCCGCTGATAGTCGGCGACCGTCTGGGCGTAGACATAGGGATTGCGGGGGTCGGAATGGTAAACGAAATTCGCCCGATAACATTCAACCCCGAGGTGGATAAGGCCGGCGGCCACCAGCGGCCAGGCCAGCATGCGTACCCACGGCTTCTGCTCCGGAGCGAGAAGGAAGGCCGCCCCGTTCCCGGCCAGGAGGATGAACCCGGCATAAAAGGGGAGGAGATTCCAGGGGGTCTTGTAAGGGATGACCGAGTACGCGGCAGTGGCGATAGCGGTATAGATGAGAACATAGCGCCCGAAGCGGGAGTCGCCGCGACTCGGGGCAGGGGGAACGATGGCTACGACCGCACCGACAATAGCCAGCCCGAGGATCAGGGCCTCGCTCCAGAACGGTCCGCCCCCGCTGCGGAACCAGGCGAGCAGCCGGAGATAGTCATACCAGGGCGCGGCATGTCCGGCGCCGCCGGCCTTGGTCAGGTAAAAACGGAAAGAGAGAAGCGAACCGGCCAGCCCCTCCGGATAACGGCCGAAGGAGGTGTAAAAAATCGCGGCCACGGTCAGCGCGGCAGCCAGCGCCGCCAGCAGGTGACCGGGCCGGAAACGCGGTCGAGGAAGGGACTCGGCGGGGCGGACAGCCAGCATGGCCGCGACTGTGGCGGCGATGGGGATTACCGCGGTCTCCTTGGTCGCGATCATGCAACCGGCCAGAAAACCGGCCAGCAGCGCCCGGCCGCTGCCGGGTCGGCAGCAGTAGCTCCAGAGCGCGGCCAGGAAGCCGACCAGGAAGAAGACCAGGATGGTCTCCTGGATGTAGAAGCGGCTGTAGTAGACCATGACCGGCGACAGGGCAGCGAGGAGCGCGGCGGCCGCAGCCGTCCGAAATCCGGAAAGGGAGTAAAAGAGAAGCAGCAGCAGAACCGTGCCGGTCCCGAAAAGGGCAGCCACCCGCCGCAGAGCCGCCTCGTCGAGAGCGGCCAGCGTGCGAATCCCGGCCAGACGGACCATGGGCAGCGTCAGGTAATAGAGGCTGGGCCCATGGTGGTCGGCCGGGTCGTAGCGGTAGTCCCCGTGCTCGAGGAGAGTGCCGAACTTGAGGGCCTGGTTGGCCTCGTCGTGGTGCATCGGCCGCAGTCCGAGGCCGACCAGGCGCAACGCCAGTGCGGCCAGCAGGATCCCGGCCGCCAGCGCGAACCCGGCCCTTGGTTTCATCGGATTATTTGGCCGGCATACCGTAGATCTCCACCTCGACGTAGTGGTTCATGTCGTTGGCGGTGTTGCCGTTGCTGTAGAGCCGGACATAGCGAGCCTTGATTCCCTTGCCGTCGATCAGCTTGCCTTCATTGGTTTCGATATATTCTTTGTCTTTGCCGATCCCCAGTCCGGAGGAGTTGTCATGGTCGTTGTTGAACAGGGTGGTCACCGCACTGACGAAGTCCCTGTCGTCGGAGACTTGGACGATCACGTCGCGGTAGACGCGAGCCTGGCTGTGATAGTGCCAGACGAGGATGGCCTGGAGGTTGACGGGCTCCCTGAGGTCGATCTGCACCCACTGCTTGCCCGGGCCGAATTCGACGAAATACCCGTCCTCGCCCGACTTCTCCCCGTCGGTGACGAATCCGACCTCGCCGATGACCGGTTGCATGTCGCTGGCCGTGACCGGTTTTTTCAGCGACAGGAGGCGCGTGCCGGCCGGGACAAGGAACGGGCCGCGCGGCTTACCGGTGACCGGCTCGAGGTTGGCGCTGCGGATGTTGCGCGGCGTGCCGATGAACATCGGTTTGGGAAGCTGGAGTTTCAGCTCCACCTTCTCGGTCTGCTGCGCCAGCAGCGGCAGCAGGACCGCAACGGTCAGCACGGAAAGGGCGATTCTCTTTTTCATGGCGAACTCCTTGGATCTATTGTGGGTTTCCCAGATGCCCGTTAAAGGTTTGCACCCGGCCCGACTCGTCGAGCTGCCGCGCCCAGACCTGCGGATGGCGGCGGCAGTACTCCTCCACCGCAGCGGCCTCCATGACCATGAAGGCTGTGGACAGGGCGTCGGCCTCCGTTGCCGCCGGGTGGCAGGCCCAGGCCGCGCGCCGGCCCTGCGCCGGCCGGCCGATTCGCGGGTCGATGATATGCCAGCCTTTGACCTCGCTTCCCGAACCGCTCAACGCCCGGTTGCACAGCAGGAAGGGTTCGCTCGCCGTCCCGCCGGTTCCAATGGGCCAGTCTGCTTTGCCGATAGCCAGCGCCGTGCTCGTGCCGCCGTGGATCAGGGCCTGTTCAATTCCCCAGTCGGCCAGAATGAGCGCCGCCCGGTCGAGGGAGTAGCCCTTGCCGATCCCTCCCAGGTCGAGGCCGGGGTTGGCGAATACGACGCCCACGGCAAAGCCCGTCGGGGTTCGGAGTAGATTCAGGCGCGGCAACGTGCCGGAGGCAGCGAGGCAGACATCAAAGGCACCGCCGGTTTCACAACGAATTTTTTCGGCCCGCTCGAGACATTCGAATGTTTCCAGTCCGATGGCCATGGTTGCGCCGGCCGGCAGGCGGTTGATCTGGCTGATGTCGCTTCCCGGGTCGAAGCGGCTGAACATGCGCTCGATGCGGTCGATCTCGGTGAACGCCGCCTGCGCCGCCTGGCACGCATAGGTTCGCTCGACAGCGGTAATCAGCACCTCAAAATAGGTTCCCATGGCCTCGTGAGCCAGGCGGCAGAGGTCGGGACGGTTCATGGCTAGTCTGCCAGTTCGAAGCGGGCGAGTGCTGCCAGCACCAGCACCGTGGCGGTGTAGCGGTGGATACCGATGAACGTCAACTGAATTTTCAAGCCCAGGCCGGCGAGCATCGAGGCCAAGGCGGTGGCAGTGAGCAGCAGCGCGCAGGCGGCGAAGACCCAGAAAACGATCATGGTGGGCGGAAACGGTCCGGAAAACGCGGCGTGGTCGCGGGCCCGCAGGATGAGGTCGGCGCTCATGGCGACCGCAAAAAAGGCGCCGCCAACCAGGTGCAGGAGCAGGAAGGCTCCGCTCATTCCGTTGCGAAAGAAAAGCGCCGCCCCGATGCCGCTGGCCGCCAGGTAGGCGGTACTGACCAGGAGCGTTTCCAGGATTCGTCTCCTCCAGCCGGGGTAATGGCGGCCGCTCCATTTTCGAAACCGCTCCCTGGCAGCGGCGAAACCGGCACGCGGCTGTTTCCAGAACCGGAACGCTCCATTCTTCACCCAGGCGAAATAATGACGGAATGTTCTGTTGCCAGCAGCCCGGAAACGGTCGATGCTGATGGCCGCAGCCAGGGCCAGCAGGCCAGACAGGGTGAACAGGGTGAAGACCATGGGTGGTCAGCGCCTCCGCTCGATCAAGCCGGTGAGCCGGCCAACCCCGATGAACAGGGCCAGGAACAGAACGGCGCCAGCAACCAGAATGCAGGCAAACAGGAGCCACTTGAGCAGGGGCCGTCCGGCAAACGAAAGACCGAAGAGATGCTGGTAGGGAGAGTTCAGCTTCATGTAGGTGACGGCGAGGCGGAGATCGCTCTGGGCGGTGAGCAGCGGCCCGGCGGCCCGCACCTTGGCAAAAAAGAAGGGCGAACCGCTGCGGTGGCAATCGCCGCAGCCATTGACCCCGAGCGCCTGGCGGGCCGGCCGCACCCGGTGAGCCAGGGGCCAGGCGACCGCTTCCGCCCGTTGATCCGCCGCGGCCGTCAGTTCACCGCGCTGGTTGAGGCGGAATAACTTTCCGTTCGAAACATAAAAATATTTCCCCGGCCTCCGGGCAATCAAGTTACGAAGCACCTGTTGCACCTGTTCTTCGGTCAGGAGTTGTTCGGAGCCGACGGTGGCAATGGCGGCACGCCATTGAATGTCGGGAACCAGCGGCTCGCTGCTGCGGCTGCTCAGCCAGCCCAGTTGAGGGGCGGATACGGGGGGGCCGGCATTCTCCTCGCACTGCAGGGAACCGTTAACAACCCGGTACAAAACCTTGTTGAAACGGAGGATCGGTCGACCCGGAGCCCCGGCCACGGTGGCCAGCGCTTCCAGAATAGCCTGAATCCGGGCGGCACTCTCGGCATCGGGTGGGGTCCCGGCCGGGTCGAGTTTGGGAAAAAGGGGACGCAGCGTCCCGTCGGGCCGCAGGATCGACCAGGTCGGATCACCGGCCCGTTCCAACGGTGTCGCTGCGAGTTCGCCATCGAGATTGGTGGTGATCCGCTTGCCGCCGGCTAACAGTGCCGGCCTCTCCCCAGCCTCGACAACGCCGGCCAGGGCGTCGAGAACGGCGGCGACCGTAGCGGAGGCATCGAGGACTCCGCCCGACACTTCCAGCACCCGTTCCGGGGCGAGAGGAAGGGTCACGCCCGCGCGCTCCTCCGCCCAGTAGGCCGGCCACATCAGGCGGTGCGGGGCGATCTTGCCGCTGGCGTTGCGCCGCGGCACCGCCTCGAGGATCACCGGCCGGTCGGTTGCCCAGCGGGCGATGCCGAAAATTCCCAGGCGGTTGGCGCGGGAGGTGCGGACGCGAAGCGGTTCGTCAGCCGGAAGCGGCCCGGAATGACAGACGGTGCAGGTCAGGCGCTGGAAATGGACGGGCGGGATGCCCGCGTGGCGGGGATAGGGGGCGCCGAGCCGGCCCGACCAGCCCCGACCCCCTTTTTCCGGTTCACGGCCGAGATGGCAGCCGGCACAGGTGAAATCGGCCGCTTGAGAATAGGGATGGCTGGCCGCTTCCGCTTCGTCGCCGCGCACCATGTCATGGTCGAGGCCGTTGCGGTGGCAGTCGACGCAGAGCAGACCGAAACTGGTGTGGACGTCCTCGTCGAAATCGACCTTGGCCCCTTGCGCCGGAGCGACCGAGTGGCAGGCCAGGCAGCGGCGGTCAGCCGGCCGCAGGGCGATATCGAGGAAAACCCGTTGCTTGGAGTCAAACAGCTGCGGCAGGTAGCGGACCGAGGGACCACCGCCCATTCGCTGTCGTCGGGGTTGGGACCGTCGAACAGGTCCCAGGTTCCGGCTAGGCGCGAAGCCATGCCGCCCACCTCGCCGAGCCCGGAGGCGGCAGTGGCCGCCCAGCGGAAGTTCTGGCGCAGGATCTGCTTGGCCCACTCGCTGTGGTCGTAATTGCCGGAAGCTTGGTGGCAACCGAGGCAGTTGATCTCCACCTTGCCCGATACGTCCCAGCGCGACTCGGGGGTGATGTCGGCATCGGCGGGCTCAGCCACGCCGCCGCCGGCCAGGTGCCGGCCGAAAAGCAGGGTGAAATCCCAGGCCGATAGACCCGCCTGACAAGGATGCCACACTCCCGGACCCGGTCGCCACGCCAGGGGCAGGAGGGTAGCGGTTCGCTCCTCCACCCGGACCCAGGGCTCGGCCGCGCGCTGCTCGCCGGCCAGGCGAAAGGCGCGGAAATGAAGGCCCCTTTCAATCTGCGCGTAGTCGTGACAGGGGGCACAACTGCGACGCGTGGAGAACGGCAGGGGGTTGGGTTCGCCGGGAACGATCAGCTGGTCCAACTCGTCCTTGAGCGGGATGCGGTGCACCGGGGAGATGCGGCTCCCATCCCAAGCGCTCTTCTTGTCCACAGCCCACAGTCGCGGCAGCGCCGCCAGCAGGAACAGGAGAGCCAGGCGCTTTGCGTTTGCCGGGATCATGCCTTGAATTGCTCCGGCCGGAAACGGACCGGCGCTTCGCTCCGCACCGCGTCGTTGACCCGCAGCACGGCCACCGCGCTCTCGTAGGCGAGTTCGGCCGGGCAGTTCAGCGCGGTGCCATTGCGCACGGCGGCGAAGAAGTTTTCCAGGTGGGGTTGGTGGGCCGGTTTGGCCAGCTCGACCGGCAGCGGCCAGCGGCCGGCCTCGGCGGTCACGCGCACGTCGAGGAAAATGTTGCGGCTTTCGACCTTCTGGATCGCCGGCGCCTCCGACAGCAGCAGGCCTTCCTTGACCAGGGAATCCCACTCGGGAGCATGAGCTTCGCGCATCGCCCAGTTGCCCTTCTGGGCGACCTCGGAGATGACCAGTGAGCCGTTGTCGCCCATGAAGGTCTCGTAGAAGCCGCCGTGTTTGGTCGTGGTTTGGACCTGGTAGAAGGCCCGGGCCTTGCCAGCCGGCGTATCGAACTCGTAGATGGCCATGACGTTGTCGTACCACTCGCGGCCGCGGTAATAATCGATGCCGCCGCTGGCCGTGACGCTGGATGGATTGACGCCGAAAACCCAGGGGAAAAGGTCAATCTGGTGCGAGCCGAGGTCGACGATCGGCCCGCCGCCGAACTTCTTGAACCAGCGCCAGTTGCGGAATTCGGTCATGGAGTTGTATCCGTATTTCTGCAGCACGGCCGCATCTACGGCGTATTTTTTTGGCCAGCCGAGCATGTCGCTTTTGGAGCGGTTCCACTGGGCGTAGGCCACGGTCAGCCGGCCCAGCAGCTGGCGCTCGCGGATCAGGCGGTCAATGGCGTGCAGGTAGCGCGGGTTGCTGCGCCGCTGGTGGCCGATCTGCAGCAGCCGTCCTGTGCGCCGCGTCGTCTCGACCATGCCGCGCGCTTTCGCCAGCGAGTTGGACATCTCCTTTTCGCAGTAGACGTGCAGCTTGGCCTGCAGACAGGCGTTGGCGTGCTCGGCGTGCAGCCAGTCGGGCGTGGCGACAATGGCCGCGTCCAGATCGCGCTCGCCGGCCAGCAGTTCGCGGTAGTCCTCGTAGACCTTGACCGGCTGGTTGTATTTGCGTAAATAGCCGCTGGCATACTGCCGACTGTACTCCCAGATATCGGCCAGGGCGACCAGGCGGATGCCGGGGATGCGCAGGCAGGACTCGATGAGCACGCGGCCCTGCTCGCCGGCGCCAATCAGCGCCACCCGCAGGTCGTTGTCCGGGCCGCGGCGCGAACGGCCGGTCGCCGCGGGGGCCGCCAGCTCTCTCCCGGCCAGGGCGATCCCCAGGCTGGCCGAGGCTGACGATTTGAGGAAATCCCGGCGCGATAAGGTCTTGCGCCGGCTCATCGGTCCCCCTTCATGTTGCGGTCGAAGGCGATAGCCGACGGTGAGAAGTTCATGCGGCGGACGAAGTCGAGGGCTTCGCGGACGCCGAACTCGCGATCCATGCCGTTGTCCTCCCACTCGACCGAAAGCGGGCCGCCGTAGCCGATGCGGTTGAGCTCGCGCACGATCTGCTCGAAATCGACGTCGCCGTGACCGGGCGAGCGGAAATTCCAGCCGCGGCGCAGATCGCCGAAAGGCAGGTGCGAGCCGAGGACGCCGGCCTTGCCGTCAAGGGTGACGGCGGCATCCTTGATGTGGACATGGTAGATGCGGTCGGGGAATTCGCGGATGAACAGGTGCGGCTTGATCCCCTGCCAGACCAGGTGGCTGGGATCGAAATTGAAGCCGAGCGTCTGCCGGCGCTCGAACACGGCCAGCAGCTGCTCGGCCGTGTACAGGTCGTAGGCGATCTCGCCGGGATGGACCTCGAGGCCGAATTTCACGCCGCTGCGGTCGAATTCATCGAGCACCGGAGTCCAGAGACGGCGGATCTCGTCGAATCCCTCAGCCACCATCTCCTCGGTCGTCGGGGGAAACGAGTAAAGGTATTTCCAGATGGGCGAGCCCATAAAACCAGTGACTACGCTGCAGTCGAGTTCATGCGCCGCCCGGGCCGTGGCTTTCATTTCCTCGGCGGCCCAGAGGCGGATCTGCTCGGGCTTGCCGTGCAGTGCCGCGGGGGTGAAAGCGTCCAGGCGCCGGTCGGGCGCGTCGCCGACGCACTGGCCGGCCAGATGGGCACCCAGGGCCCAGCATTCCAGGCGGTTCTTTTTGAGGATCTGGCGGCGGCCGGCGGCATAGGAACGCTCCGTGGCGGCGCGGCGCACGTCGAGGTGATCGCCCCAGCAGGCGATCTCCACGCCGTCGTAGCCCCAGGCGCCGGCCTTCTCGCATATTTTATCGAACGGCAGGTCGGCCCACTGTCCGGTGAAAAGCGTCACGGGTCTGGGCATCGTTTCCTCCTTGAGCTAAAAATTCACCCACTTGGCCCCGCCTGCCGAACTCTCGACGCAACGCTCGATGAAGCGCACGCCGCGGCTGCCGTCTGCCACCCCGGGAAAGTCCAGGTCTTGCCGGGTCAAGGGCTCGCCGGCATTCTTTTTGGCCAGAGCGTCGACAAACGTGGAGTAGATGTTGGCGAAAGCTTCAAAATAACCTTCCGGGTGTCCGGAGGGAATGCGCGACAGAGCCTGGGCTCGCGGCGACAGCGGGTCGCGACCGCGCGAGAGGATCTCGATCGGCCGGTCCACGTGGCCGACGCGCAGGTAATTGGGATTCTCCTGGGCCCATTCGACCGAGGCCCGGGTCCCGAAAATGCGGACGCGGAAGCCGTTGTCGTTGCCCACGGCGATCTGCGAACTCCAGTAGAGGCCCTTGGCGCCCCCGGCGTAGTTGACCATGATCGAGGCGTTGTCGTCGAGGGTCCGCCCCTCGCCGAAGCGGTCGAGGCGGGCGCAGAGCGTTTCGATTTCCAGGCCGGTCATATAGGCCACCATGTTCTCGATGTGGCTGCCGATATCGCCCACGCAGTTGGAAATGCCGGCCCGGCGCGGATCGGTGCGCCAGGCCGCCTGCTTCTGCCCGGTCTTTTCGAGCGGCGTGGCCAGCCAGTCCTGGGGGTATTCGGCGCTGATGAAGCGGATCGGCCCCAGCCCGCCGGCAGCGACTAGGTCCCGCACATGCTTGACCATGGGATAGCCGGTGTAGGCGTAGGTGACGCAGAAGAGCCGGTCCTTGGCAGCGGCCAGGCGGCCGAGCGCTTCGGCATCGCGGCTGCGGGTGGTCAGAGGTTTGTCGCAGACGACGTGGAAGCCGCTCTCGAGCGCCGCGCGGGCAATGGCGTAATGGGTGTCGTTGGGGGTGACGATGATCACAAAATCGCAGCGGTCGGCGCGTTGCGCCTCGGCCGCGAGCATATCGCTGAACGAGCCATAGAGGCGTTCCGGGGGCAGCCCGAGCGCTTCACCGGTCTGGCGGGTGTTCTCGATGGACGGCGAGAAGCAACCGGCGACCAACTCGGCCTTGCCGTCCATGGCCAGCGCCTTGCGGTGAACGTCGCCGATGAAGGCGCCGCGGCCGCCGCCGATCATGCCGTAGCGCAGCCGCGTCCGTTTTCCGAGGGTTTCCTGACCTTCGATCATGTTTGAACCTCCTGGGAATCCGGCTCTCCAGGAGGGAAGTTATACTAAACCGCCGGGAAAAAAGCAAATGACCGGTGGAGCGGTTCAGCCTCCGGGATTTTTCAGCTGCTGGCTGATCTTTTCGGCTGCGGCCCGGGCCTCGGCTCCCACTTCGGCATCGGTAGCGAGCGATTCGGCCAGTTGCAGCGCTTCGGCACAGGGGAAATCGCCGAGGAGACCGAGCACCAGGCGGCGCTCGTCGGCGCGGCCGGCCAGCTGCAATGCCTCGCGCAGCGATTCCACCACCGCCTGGGGCCGGCGGTAACGCTCGAGGCCGGTCAGCCGGACGAAGGCGCGCAGGGCCAGAACGCGCTGGGTCAGGCCGGGTGCGGTCCGGGCAATGGCCAGGAGGTCGTCGCGGGCGGTCACCGTCGGCCAGTCGGCCAGGGCGCGCACTGCGGCGTCAGCCAGTTCCGCATTGTTGCCGGCCAGCGTCTGGCGCAGCAGGGGCAGCGAGCTATCGTCACCGATTTTTCCCAAAACGCGCAGCAGCGGGCCGCGCTCGTGTACGGCCGGGGTGCGGGCCAGGAGCGACTTGACTGCGTTGGCTCGCGTGTCCGAGCGCTCGATGGTCAGGGCCACGGCTGCTGCCGTGTTCTCCATCTCCTCTTTTTCGGTCTCCTCGTTGAGGCCGGAAAGCAGGTTGAGCAGGAGAGGAAGATCGTCGGCGCCGGCCAGGAGCCGCAGGCCACGTATAGCTGCCAGACGGTCGGCGGCCTCGGATGAACGCGCCAGCTCCAGAAGCCGGGCTTTGCCTGCGGGGATGCGCCGTTCGGCCACGGCCTGGATCAGTTCGCTGCGCATGTCGGGGGAGGCGCTGGCCAGCAGGTCCAGGATGGCCCGGTCGGCGTCGGCGCCGTGCACGCCCCAGAGGCTGGCGCGGGCGGCAGCCTGTTCCTCGCCGCGGGCGCGGGCGGCCCGTTCAGCCAACAGCGGCACGGTGGAAGCGTCACCGATTTTTTCCAGGATGCGCAGCGCTTCCAGCCGGACCTGCAGTTGGCGGCTGGCCACCGCGGCGGTCACCGTGGCCAGCACGGACTGGCGCGGGTAGCCGGCGAGTGCCACCAGCAACTGGCACTGGGCCCGGGCCGGCAGAGCGGGAAGCAGCCGGCAGAGCGGGGGCAAGTCGGCGGCGGCAAGCATGAGGGGCACCATGACAATGGCCGGCTCGTGCAGCGAGGCGTCGCGGCCGGAGAGTGCGGCCAGGATCAGCCGCGGGGCTTGGCTGCCGGCGGCGGCGATCTTGCCGCGCAGCGCCGCCTGGCGCAGGGGCACGGGCACGGCTGCGGTCAGCACACGAGCACAGAGGTCGAGGGCGTCGGCCGGACGGTTGTGGGCCAGACGGATCTCGGCACAGTGCAGCAGTGCCGAGGCCACCGACGATTTCAGCGGTTCACGCTGTCGGTTCAGGGCGGCGGCGAGGATGCCGGCCGCTTCCGTGTCGGCAATCTGCCCCAGGGCGTTTGAGGCCGCAATTGTCGTTTGTCGGTCCGGATCGTCCAGAAGGCGGCCCAGGGCGGCTGCCGCTCCGGGTGCCTGGCGCTGCCCGAGGCTGGAGATAATGCCGGTGCGCATAAGGCCACTGCTGGTTTTCAACGCTGCGATCAGAGCGGTGTCGGCTTCGGGCGCGGGGATGTTTTCCAAGGCGTAGCGGGCCATGTCAGCGGTCGGAGGGTTGGCAAGCATCCGGACCAGGACCGCCACGGAGCGAGCGCTGCCGATCAGGCGCAACTGACGGCAAACGGCCATTTTTCCGGCCAAAGTGGCCTTACCGCTGAGGAAAGTGACAAAGGCTTCCTCGCAGGCCTGGCGTTCAGGCGGGGAATCTTTACGGGCCAGGACATATTCGCGCAGCTGGTAGAGGGGCTCCTCGCCGCCGCCCCGTTCGAAAACGGCCAGGCGCAACAAGATCGACTCGAGGGAGAGGGTTTCCGCAGCTGGGGCTGAAACCGCCAGGCCGAGGCAGGCAATGATCGCGACGGTGATGCCGGCATGAAGCTTGGGAAAGGAATTTTTCATGTTCGTCTCCGGTTTTCCTAAAGCGGCAGTTGCCAGGGAGCGCGGTAGGCGCGGTTGAGCAACCGTTCGGCCTCCGGGTCGCCGAGGATCGCCTGCTGCTGGGGATCGAAGCGGATCTTCCGCCCCAGCTCCAGGGCGATCACACCCAGGTGGCCGACGCTGGCCGAGCGGTGGGCCACCTGGCAGGGGGTGATCGTGCGGCCGCGGTTGCGCACGCACTCGAGAAAGTTCTGGTAATGGTCGCGGCTTCTGGTCAGGCGGATCTCGTTGGGCCCGATGACCTCCCGGACCAGCCCGGCCGGCTGGGTCTCCAAGCCGCCGCGGTCGACCCAGATCCAGCCGCGTTCGCCGATCCACTTGGTGCCGCTGCGAATATCGGCGTGGCCGCCGGCGATGACCATCGGCGTTCCGTCGGCGTACAGGGCGTTCAGGCGGTAGCGGGTGGGGCTGTTGTATATGCCGCGGGTCGGGAATTCCGCCACGCCCTCGATCTCGACCGGGCCGGTTTCGTCGAACCCCAGTCCCCAGTGGGCGATGTCCACATGGTGGCCGACCCAGTCCATGAGCTGGCCGCCGCCAAAATCCATATTCCAGCGCCAGTTCATGTGTACCCGGGCCTTGCAGTAAGGAGCGTAGGGCGCCGGTCCGATCCAGAAATTGTAATCCAACTCGGGCGGAGGCTCGACGAGTTGCTCCTGGCCGAAGGTGCGGGCAAAGTCGTAGTGTCCCTCGGGCAGACCGACCTCGACGCGCAGAACCTTGCCGATGCGGTTGTTGCGCACCAGCTCGCAGGCCTGGTGGAAATTTTCCACCGAGCGCTGCCAACTGCCCGTCTGCCAGATGCGGCCGTAGCGCTGGACCGCCGCGCACATCGCCCGTCCCTCCGCCAAGTCGTGGGAGAACGGCTTCTCGCCGTAGATATCGAAACCGGCGCGGGCGCAGGCGACGGACAGCAGGGCGTGCCAGTGATCGGGCACGGCGATGGAGACAGCGTCGATGTCGCGGCGTCGGCAGATTTCGCGGAAATCGTGGTAGGTCGCGCAGTCGCGGTTGCCGTAGGCCAGGTTGACGATGTCGCGAGCCTGAGCCAGATGGGCGGCGTCGAGGTCGCACACGGCGACCCACTGCACCTCATCCTTGCCGAGGAACGCCTGCATGTTGGGGATGCCCATCATGCCGAAGCCGATGCCGGCCATGACGATGCGCTCCGAGGGGGCCACCGCCCCGCCGCGTCCCAGGGCGCGGGCGGGAACGAGGGCGGGGGCTCCGGCCAGACCGGCAGCGGCCAGTGACAGCCGTTTCAGGAACTGGCGGCGGTTGATGGGGACCGTCTGTTTTTTCATGGTGTCTCCTGTCTCTCTCGTTTTATCGTCAGATCAGAGGGGTCTGTCCGGGGAGAGCCACCGGGGCGACCGGCAGGTCGCCGAAGACGTAGGCTGGCGGCGTCAGGTCGAGACTGCGAGGCGTTGAGCGCCCAGTCCCAACTGATCGCCCGACCGGTGTAGGCGCTCATCCTGCCCATGATGGCGCAGAGGGTGCTCTCGGCGATGCGCCGTCCCTCGTTCAACGGCCGGCCGCTGCGGATGCTGCGGATCAGGTCGACGTGCTCTTGGACGTAGGGATTCGTCTCGTCTCCGGAAAATGTCCACTTCTTGCGGCCGTGGATCTCGCCGTAACCGAAGGCCGATCCCTTGGTTCCGACCAGGCGCTCCTCGACGCGGTCGCTGCAGCCGGGGATCTGCCGGCACATGCTCTGCACGCGCGCGCCGTTGGCGTATTCGAATTCGACGGCGAAATGGTCGTAGATGTTGCCGTACTCGGGAGCGGTGCGCACCTGGCGGCCGCCCATGCCGGTGGCCTTGACCGGCCGGGCGTCGAAGGCCCAGTTGATCACGTCGATATTGTGGACGTGCTGCTCGACGATGTGGTCGCCCGACAGCCAGGTGAAGTAGAGCCAGTTGCGGCACTGCCACTCCATGTCCGACATGCCCGGCTCCTGGCGCTTGACCCAGAGTTCGCCCTGGTTCCAGTAGCACTCGCCGCCGACGAGCTTGCCGATCGCCCCGTCGTGGATGCGCCGCATCAACTCGAGGTAGCGGGCCTGGTGGCGGCGCTGGGTGCCGGCCACAATCGCCAGCCCCTTTTGGGCGGCTAGGTTCGAGGAGGCGATGACCGAGCGCACGCCGACCGGATCCACCGCGACCGGTTTCTCCATGAAAACGTGCATGCCGGCCTCGACCGCGGCTTTCAGGTGCGCGGGGCGGAAATGGGGGGGCGCGGCCAGGATCACCAGGTTGATGCCGGGAACGCTCAGCACCCGCGCATAGGCGTCAAACCCGGTAAAGCAGGTTTCCGGGGTGGCCGTGATGCGGCTGGGAAAATCCTGGCGCAGCTTCTGCAGCGAGCTTTCCAGGCGGTCGGCGAACAGGTCGCCGAGGGCCGCCACCTCAACCCCGGGGGCGGCGTTGAGGCAGTCGCCGGCCGCCCCGGTGCCGCGCCCGCCGCAGCCGATGACCCCCACGCGGATGGTGTCCGATCCGGCCGCTGAGGCGGGGATGCGCAGCGGCAGCGCCGCGACCAGCGAGGCCGCGACCGATGATTTAAGAAAGTCCCGGCGCGACACAGCGGCGGGTTTCTGCGGATTTCGCTTCATTTCTTTCTCCTTGTCGTGGCTCAGAATGCGTCGGCGGCGCGGTAGGCGTCGATCACCGCGCGTTCGCCGGCCTTGCCCGGCAGGCTCTGGCCGTGCTCCAGGCAGATCACGCCCGGGTAACCCCTGCCGTACAGGTGGCGGAAGATCGAGCGGTAGTTGATCTCGCCCGTTCCCGGCTCGTTGCGTCCCGGGTTGTCACCGACATGGAAGGCGGCGATTTCGTCCCAGGCCATGTCGATGTTGGGGATCAGGTTGCCTTCGCTGATCTGCTGGTGGTAAAGGTCGTTGAGGATCTTGCAGCAGGGGCTGGCCAGCGCCCGGCAGATCTGGGCGGCCTGGGGAATGCGGGTGAGGAAGAGCCCGGGGTGGTCGCGCGGGTTGAGGGGCTCCAGCACCAGGATCAGCCCCGCCGGTTCGCAGATCTCGAGGCAGTATTTCAAATTGTCGATGACGTTGGCCGTCTGGTATTCCCAGGCCAGACTCTCGTCGTAGCGGCCGCAAACGACCAGTGCCCAGCGGCAGCCGATGCGCCGCGCCGTCTCCACGCCCTGTTTCATCCGTGCCGCCAGCATCGCGCGGACCTCGGGTTCGCGGGTGACGAAACTCTTCTTTCCGAAGTCGGCGTAAAGGACGAACGGCCCGAGGGTCATTTGCCTCCGCGTCACTTCGGCGGCGATCGCTTCCTGCAGGGGTGTGGGCCGGTTCATGATGCCGTTGTCGAACACGGCGCGGAAGCCTTCGTCAGCCATAAACCGGATCTGGTCGAGCGGGTCCTCGCCGGCGTGGTTCTTGAACTGGCCGATGGCCGGTCCGTATTTTAAATGGAATGGCTTAACGGCGGGCGCGGCAGCCGGCATCTCTTCGGTGGCGGCGACCACCAGAGCCGCCATTGCCCCCGCTCCGCGGCGAACGAATTTCCTGCGTTCCATGGCTACCTCCATTCATTCAAACGGCGATTTCTTTGATATTCAGTTTGCCCAGGTCGGTGCCGCCGATGTGGTGGCTGGCCGACACAATAGGTGTCCAGCGCCACCGGTTGTGTGGCTCATTGAAACACCTCCCAAGGCATACTCTACCGCAGAAAGAAGCCAAAGTCACCCGCTCCTGCTGTATCCATGTTGCTCGGGAACAGGACCAGGCAGATTATTTATGTGTATATCCGACCAATGTCAATAGGCGCTGATTTTTTTTCTGTCTGGCGCGGACCTTTTTTCTTTTGCTATAATTTAAAAACGGAAACAAGGGAGTGGCCATGAGACCGACAAAAAGATGCCTGACCATGATGGCGCTTGCCGCCCTTGCCCTCTGGATCAAAGCGACAGCAAACGGGCAGGAAAAGGCGCCGCAGAGTTCTCTATTGAATTCACCGCTTTTGGTTGCCGCTGATAAAGCGGTGCTGACCGAGGTGCTGCGCCTGCAAGCAACGTTGGGCGATCAGGTGTGGCCTGGGCTGGGCCAGGCGCGCATACTCCTTATCCTGTACAACGACGCTTACGAGTTCCTGGTCGGCGCCAGCCAGCCGCCGGCCCCCTGGGTGACCGTTGAAGGCGATGACTACCAGGGAAGGCCCTATCATCGTCGGCCTGCCAGCGACCCGCAGGCATTTGCCGTAGCGGTGGGCGGGCAGTGGGCTGGCTGCTTTTGCACCCTGGAGATGTTGAACCGCAGTTTTCCCGTCCGGCTCGGTCGCGACTTCCAGGCCATTGCCTTCTTGCATGAGATGTTTCATGCCTTTCAGGCCACGCAGGCAGCGGCTCGTTTCACCGCTGCCCTGGCGGTTTACAAATTTGAGAAACGCTATCCCCAGAACGATGTTTCCTTTGCCGCGGCCTGGACCCGCGAAGGTTCCCTGCTGGCCCGGGCGCTGAAGGCGACCGATGATGCCGAAACCCGCCGTACGGTTCAGCAATTCCTGCAGACCCGCCAGGCGCGCCGCGCCCAGGCAGCGCTCGCTCCGGAGCTGGTCTCTTACGAGCGCGAACTCGAATGGCTTGAGGGATTGGCCAAATACACCGAAACCCGCTTTTACGAACTGGCCGCAGCCCGGGCCAGCGACCCGGCCTATGCCGATTATAAGCCCGGCCTTCCTTACTGGCAGCCGGATTTCTGGCGGCTGGAAAATCTGCTGGGACAACAGGGAGGTGACCTGCGTTTCTACCTGAGCGGCATGGCCCAGGCGCGCCTGCTGGACCGGCTGAGTCCGGGTTGGAATGCGCAGGCGCTGCGCGCGGGCGTGCACCTGGAAGATATGCTGCGTTCTGCCGTTGGATCGGAAGTGAAGTGATTGTATTTTAAAATACGGAAAGCGGAAATTATCGCCTTTCGATCTTGGTCTTAATCAGCAATTCCTGGCGTTGCTTTTCGGCAAACCGTTCGCTGGCGTAACGCAGCGTGGTGCGCGGGATGGACGGGCCGTGAGCCAGCAGGAAGCGCTCCAGCCTGGCCATGTCGCGCTTGCCTGCTTCGCGTAGAACCCAGCCGTTGGCTTTTTGGATCAGGTCGTCGTCCACGCCAAACAGGGAGGTTGAAATTTCGTAGATCGTGGCCAGGAGTTCCTCTCTTTTGGTCAGCTTGAGAAAAGAGACGATCGAAGCTCTTTTCACCCAGCGGTTGGGATGTCCGACCCAGCCCCTGATCTTCTCGATGAACTCCGGATATCGGCTGAGCAGGGCGCCCAGCACTTCCGGGCATAAGCCATCCACGGAAGCCCAGTTGTCAAGATAGTTTTTCGTCAGCCAGGTCTTTACCCGATTGAAAAGCGCGCGGGGTAAATTTTTCTTGTAGCGGGCCAGAATCAGGGAGGCAATGCCTTTGGCTTCAAGCTCCGGCCTGGGCAAAAGGATCTCGCAGAGTTCGATGGCCTGCTGGACCGTCCACTCCTTGCGGATCGACTCGAAGAGTTCTTTGGCGATCTGCCTGCAGTCGGCCGCCTGGATGCCGAACGAGCGCACCGATTCCTTGAAATATCTCTGCACCTGCCTGGCTCTTTCCGGATCGGCTTTGGCTTTGAGTTTCTGCAACCCTTGGGCGGCGATTTCTCCAGGTGTCAGGGTTTTAAGCGGCATAGCGGCCTCCTCTGGTCCATAGAGCCAGAAGGCATATTATGCCATTTGCCCCCGCCTGCCAAGTCCCCAAAAGGAATCCCGCGCTGCGGAAGTTCGCGATTGAAATCGCGGGGGATCTTCAGTATGCTTTAGCCGTGAACAGGGCATGCCTGAAGGGCACCCCCCAGGAGTGTAAGGAGGCTGGCATGAGTATTTCCGGATCCAAACGTCAGTTCGATTTTTTAACGTGTGGTTGCCTGTTGCTGTTTTTCCTAACGGGTGAAGCGGCCGGTTCGAAGAATCTGCTCCCGACCCAAGAGAGTGTCCGGCTGGCGAATGACCCGCAGAAAACCGAAATCTTCCGCGATGCCGGGCTCGGCCTTTTCATCCACTGGGGGCCGAATTCGCAGATGGGAACCGAGATTTCCTGGCCGCTCTATAACGCCTCCGATGACTATATCAAGAAATATTACGCACTGGCCGATACGTTCAATCCCGGCGATTTTCAACCCGCGCAGTGGGCGCGCCTGGCCAAACTGGCCGGAATGGAATATGTCGTTTTCACGGCCAAGCACCATGACGGCTTTTGCATGTTCGACACGGCCTACAGCGATTTCAAAATCACCAAGACTCCTTACGGCAAGGATATCCTGGCCATGTTGACCGAGGCCTTCCGCAGGGAAGGGTTGCTCATCGGCATCTACTATTCGCCCGGGGATTTCCGCTATCAATGGGCAACCGGGCACCGCTTCAGTCACCTTTACGAGGCGGATTTCGCGAGCCGGGAACTCTTCGGCCCGCTGCAGAAGAATTTCCTCGATTATGAATGCGGACAGGTTGAAGAACTCCTCACCCGCTATGGCGACGTGTTCATGCTCTGGTTTGATGGGAAATGCGACCCGCTCAAACAGCACTCCTGGCGCGTTAAGCCGGACATCTTCATCGGCCGCGGCGAAATTCCCACGCCCGAGCAGGAGATCCCCGGCCAGGCAGCCGATCATGCTTGGGAAAGCTGTATGACCACGAGCTGGCAGTGGTCCTATCAGCCGAACCCGGACATCCGCACCGTCCGAGAGATCATCAACAACCTCATTAAGATAAGGGCCCGCGGCGGAAACATGCTGCTGAATGTCGGGCCACGGCCCGATGGCCGGATCGCCGCCGCCGATGAAGACCTGCTGAGAGAACTCGGTTTGTGGATGATGCTCTATGGCGAGGCGGTGCGCGGCATTCGGCCCTGGGTGGTGACGAACGAGGGCGATGTCTGGTTCACACAGCGGCGGGCCGAGAACACGGTCTATGCTTTTGCCGATCTGGAATACGGCTTTGGAGGACCGAAGCCGCCCTGGCCGGCAGGCCGGCGCCTGACTCTAAAGTCCGTAAAAGCCACGGCGAAGACGAAGATTACGGTGTTGAGCCAGGCCGGAGAATGCGAGTGGCAGGAGGACGCGCAGGGTCTCCAGGTCACGGTTTACAAGAAACAGTCGGTCCAGCTTATCCGGAAGCCCGTGAAAAAGATGGCGGCGGCGGTAAAAGCCGCTGAACATGAGCCGGAGATAACCTGGGGCCCGGACTGGCCGGTGGCGATCAAGATCACGAACGCCCAACCCTCTGCGGCATACCTCGGAAAGAAGAAATAATCGAACAGCAAACAGCCGGGATATTTTCTGGCTGTTCTATTTGATCAGCCGTTTCTTCATCAACGTGACGCCGATGTAAAACGCCACCACCTCTAAAATAAAAATGACGAGAAAATTAAAGATCAGCCCCGTGGAATAGACGCCCGAGAAGACCGCGCGGGAAATGGCCACCGCGTGGGTCAGCGGCAGGAACTTGGCAAACGTCTTCATCCAGTGGGGGAACCTGTCGAGCGGGAAGAAGACGCCGGAAAAGAAGAGCATGGGCGTGATGATCAGCTCCGAGTAATAATTGAAAAAGTCGAAATTCGGCGCAAAGGAGGTCACCACCATGGCCAGCGAGCCGAACAGGATGCCCACAAATACCATCAGCACGAGGAGCAACACCACGCTGAGCAGCGATACCGGCAGCACCCGCATGAGGATGGCGACAATCATCATCAGCGTGCCGCTGATCATGCCCCGGAACGCCCCCCAGGCGATATCGCCGGCCACAGCGTCTTCGGCCGAAACCGGCGTGGCGATCAGGGATTCGTAGAGACGTTCGTGGACCATTTTGACGAACGTGCCGTACAGGCATTCGAAGGTGGAGGAGAGCATGACCGACGAGATCAGGACGCCGGGGACGAGGAAGTAGAGATAGGGTTTGCCGCCGAAATACCCCATGTAGGCGCCCATGCCGATTCCGAAGGTGATGAGATAGAAGAGGGGCTGAATCAGGCTCACCAGGAAAGTGGTCAGGACAAAGCGCTTGTAGGAAACGAGGTTTCGGAAAAAGACGTGGTATATGCGGTAGGAGAGTTTCATTCGATCAAACTCCGGCCCGTCAGTTTCAGAAACACGTCTTCGAGCGTCGCCGGACGGTGCACGGTGTTGGGCAGATCGAGCTCGGTCAATTTTTTCCTCAGTTCATGCCCGTCGCGGCAGTAAAAATACAGGGTGTCTCCCACCCGCTCGTGGCCGCAGGATTGCGCTTCCAGGCTGCGCGATCAGCTTCTCGTCCTGCTCCTTGGGGATGCGGATCTCGGCGACTTCCCTGCCGATCTCGTCTTCGATGAGCCTGGTCGGCACGCCCTCCTTCAGGATCTTCCCCTGGTGCATGATCACGATGCGGTCGCACAGCTGCTGCGCTTCTTCCATGTACTGGGTGGTCAGGATCAGGGTCGCGCCCTGCCGCTTGAGCTGGCGCAGCCTCTGCCAGATCAGGTGCCGCGCCTGAGGGTCCAGGCCGGTGGTCGGCTCGTCGGCGATGATGATGTCCGGCTGGTTGAGCAGGGCCCGGGCGATGAGCAAGCGCCGCTTCATGCCCGTGGAGAGCTTGTCGATCTTGCTGTCCCGCTTGGGTTCCAGTTCGATGAACGTGAGGAGTTCCGCGATTCGTTTTTTCGCCTCGCGCCGGGGGATGTCAAAGAACCTGGCAAAGACCATCAGGTTCTCATGGACCGTGAGATCGTTGTCCAGGGTGATTTCCTGGGGGATGATGCCCATCCTCTTTTTAATCGAGCGGTTGTCGATGTGGGCGGCCATGCCGTTGACCATGAGTGAGCCCGCAGAGACCGGGGAGACGCAGTGGATCATTTTGATGGTCGAGGTCTTGCCCGCGCCGTTCGGTCCCAGAAACCCGAAGCATTCGCCTTCCTGAATCTCGAAGGAGATGCCGTTGACGGCGGTGAAGGAGCCGTATCTCTTGACCAGGTCTTTTGCCGTGACGATTGTTTTCATGGGTGAATGGAAGCGCTATGATAGCAGATTTTCTGCGGCCGATAAAGGGGGGTGGCCCAGGACCGGTTGACACGGGGTTTCCCCTGCCCTATACTGCTGGCTTCCGTGCAGGAAAAATGGATGATTGAAAGGGAGCAAACATGCTGACGATTAAAAAGATCCCTCTGTCCAACCGATTTCAGCGAGCCGTCATTGAAGGGACTGGAGTATGCCGTTGAGCTGGCCTCGCTTTTTCATGCCGAGCTCAGCCTGGTCTACGTCCTGCCCGTTCTGCCTCCCCGGCCGACCGCGCCGTCCACGCCCTTCGAGATTCCCGAATACGAGGCGATCCTTCATAAAGAAGCCGAGCAGCAGCTGAAAGTGATCATTTCCCAGCGCCTGCCCAAAAACCTGAAGGTCCGTTCGCTCATCGGCCATGGCCATCCGGCCCAGGAGATCGTGCGCCTGGCCGGAGAGGAAAAGATGGACCTGATTGTGATCGCCACCCACGGCCACACCGGCTGGCAGCATCTGATGGTCGGTTCCGTGGCCGAGAAGGTCATCCGCACCGCTCCCTGCCCCGTGTTTGCCGTGCGCGAGCCGCGAAAATAAGCGGGAATCTTTAAGAGCTTTTTATAAAATCTAGGATTCGTTTAACGCAGACCAGTCCAGGCGGCCGTTTTTTTTCAGAAAATCGAGAGTCCGCTGCAGCGCAGGCAGCCCGGTCCGGCCACCGACCTGCGTGCACTTGAGTGCCGCCACGGCAGCGGCAAACTCGGTACAGCGGCCGATCTCCCATTTTCGGGCGATGCCATAGGCGAAACCGCCGTGAAAGGCGTCGCCCGCTCCGGTCGTGTCCACCGCCTCCACCGCGAACGCTTCGCCGCGGATGAAACCGTCCCGGCCGGCGCCGATCCAGCCCTTGGCGCCGAGCGTGATCAGCACGGTTTCCGGGCCCAGCCGCCGCATGGCTTCCAGGGCTCTATCCAGGTCGTTGGGGTATCCGAGCTGCGCGGCAAACGGCCGCGGCGCGATCAGCACGGTGATGTGCCGGAAAAGTTCTTCGTTCCTCTGCGGATGGATCACATCGGCGATAACGGGCACGCCGCTGCTCTTGGCCTTGCGGGCCGCGGCCAGGGCCAGCTCGGGATAGTAATCGTCGAGCAGGAGCGCGTCGCAGCGGGCGATCCAGTCGAGAGCGGGCAGGGGAGCCCGCTCCATCCCGGCTGCCCGGCGGTGAAAGATCGTCCTTTCGCCGGAGCGTTCGTCCACCTGGATGAAGCTGAAGGGGCTGGCACCGCCCGCGGCTCGAATCACTCCAGCCAGCGCCACGCCTTCGGTCGCGAATCCGGCAGCGATCTGCTTTCCCATCTCGTCCTGGCCGAGGAAGGTGAAGAGCCGGCACTCGGCGCCGAGGCGTGCGCAGGCCACCAGCGCCGTACCCGCGGGTCCGCCGCCCTGGCAGCGGTATTCGTCCACCCAGGCCATCTCCCCCCAGGGTATCCGCGGCGAGACCAGGATATGGTCCAGGCAGCAGAGCCCGGCCCCGGCAATTTTAATTTTTTTCTGCGGCTTGGCTGGCACGGTCTACGAATTCATTTGGGCGGAATGTCCTTGTGTCTTTCGGAAGCCGGCTCCCCGCAAATGCCCCAGTGCGTTTTCTGGATTTCGTGCACGATGACTTCCACCGCCTGCGCGGGAATGCCCATTTCAACAAAGACCCTGGTGATGTTCTGGATCACCTTCTTGGCTTTCTCCTGCCCGAAACCTTCCCAGACATTGACATGAACGACCGGCATGCTCCGCCTCCTTTTCGTTTCTGGCTGTCTGCCCTGATTAGAACCTAACACATCCGCGGAATCTCCGTCAATGGCCGCCGGCGACTTGACATCCCGGCAGCGCGCGTTTTATCATCCCTGACAATGGGAGGAGGTAAAATTGGCGCCTGAACGTTCATTCAGCCAGTTTGGCGGGAAACGAGTTTCTGGCAAATCCAAACCGGGGGCCCACCGGTCCGGCGTCCTTGTCTGGCGGGTCCTGCTCGCCCTGAGCCTGTGCCTGGCCGGCCTCGCGAGCGCTTCATTGTCTGGTGAAGATGGCGGAACCGGAGTGCTGCTGCCCGACGGGCGCCCGTTTGTTTCCTGGGAAAAGCCGCTTCAGTTCACCCGCACCTATTATGTGGACAACCGGCATCCCCGCGCCGCGGATGCGAATCCCGGCACCGAGGAGCTGCCCTTCCTCACCGTCAACAAGGCGGCGCAGGTGCTGCAGCCGGGCGAGCGCGTGGTCATCATGACCGGCGTCTATCGCGAGCGCGTTGATCCGGCGCGCGGCGGCACCGGCCCTGACCGCATGATCAGTTACGAGGCGGCGCCCGGCGCCACTGTCGTCATCAAGGGCTCGCGTCTGGTCAAGACCGGCTGGGAGCCTTCCAGCGGTTTCAAGCTCGACCTGACCGCGGCGGCACGCGTCCGGGTGAAGATCTATCAGCGCCGCTTGGACGATCTCGATTTTCAGGGCTACAACCCCTTCGGCATGGTCAGCATCATGCAGGACCGCGTCTACCTCAAGCCCAAGCCGGAGGAGTTGTGGCGCCATCTGGCGCGGCGCGGCATGGTGTTCGTGGACGGGCAGCGCCTCAAGCAGGTCGAGCTGTACCAGGAGCTCGGCAGCAGCGACAACGCCTTCTGGTGCGAGCACGACGGGCTGACGATCCATATTCGCCTGGCCGCTGACGCGGATCCCGCCCAGCACGAGGTGGAGCTGGCCATCCAGGAACAGGTGTTTGCTCCCCACACGCGCGGGCTCGGTTACCTGCGCGTCAAGGGCATCTGCTGCGAACACGCGGCCAACGCCTTCCCGGTCCCGCAGCGCGGCATGGTTTCGCTGAGCCGGGGCCATCACTGGATCATCGAGGATTGCGTCCTGCGGCATGCCAACGGCGTGGCGCTCGATATCGGCGACCAGGATTGGGACATGGAGCCGCCGGCGGTCATCGGCCACGCCATCGTGCGCCGCAATCACATTGACGACGCGGGCGTGTGCGGCATTGCCGGGATGGCGGTGCAGGATACGCTCATCCAGGCCAACCTGATCGAGCACGTGGGCTACCAGGACGTGGAGCTGGCCTGGGAGACCGGCGGGATCAAGCTGCACCAGACCAAGAACTGCCTGCTGTGCGGCAACGTCATCCGGCACACGATCCACGCGGAGGCCATCTGGCTCGACTACCAGAACACGAATACGCGGGTCACCGGCAACGTGATGGGCGACACGCTGGAAACGCTGCGGGGCGGCATCTATCTCGAAGCCTCGCACGACGCCAACATGATCGACAACAACATCATCTGGAAGGCGACCGAAGGCGCGGGGGGCGGGTCCTACAACATGCCGGCCCACGGCGGCTGGGGCATAACCGTGGATGGCAGCGACCAGACGGTCATCGCCCACAACCTGATAGGCTGCACTCAGGATGCGGCCATCAAGTTTCGCAACATCGAGGGCCGGATCGTGGGCTCGCGGGGCGGCACAACGCGCGGGAACAATGTCCTGAACAACATCTTCTTCCGTTGCGGCAAGGCCATCGATTTCTCCAATCGCGACAACGCGGCCGACGGCAACCTCTACACGAGAGACTGGGGCGACGTTCGCGATGAGACCCAGTCGGTGGGACGCGGGCTGAACTGGATTCCCGATGCGGGCGCCATCCTGCAGCTGGATCTGGGGGCGTGGCAGAAATTCTTCGGGTTCGACAAGAACGGCGCTTACGCAGACATGAACATCGCTGTTGATCTCGACGCTCTGACCATGACCTGGTCGGTCGCGGGCGCCGTTCCGCAAGCCCCGTGCCTGAAGCATTTCCAGCGGGATCTCCTCGGCCGGGCCGCAGGCAAATTCCGCAAGCCCGGTCCTGTGCTGCAGCTGCCCGGTTCGCCGACCAAAGTGAACATTGATCCGCGGAAGACCTTCTAATCCTGCTGTATAGCGATTGAAATCCTGTTTTTCTTAGGTTGACTCTTTTTTCCCGTGATGCTATGGTTTTTCCAGATCAAAAGCAGGGGAAAGGGTCATGCAATGCCCGAAATGTAAATTTGAAAATGCTGCCAACACTCTCTACTGCGGCAATTGTGGAACTTCTTTAACCGGTGAACCTGCGGTTTCGCGCATGCAGACCTTTCAGGTGCATGCCAGCGAGTTAACCACAGGCACGCTGTTTGCCAACCGCTTCGAGGTGATCGAAGAGCTGGGCCGCGGCGGCATGGGTCGGGTCTACAAGGTGTTTGACACCAAAGTCAAGGAGAAGGTAGCGCTCAAGCTGATCAAGCCGGAGATCACCCTGGACCGGGGCATGGTCGAGCGGTTCAGCAACGAGCTGCGGCTGGCGCGCAAAATCAGGCACAAGAACGTGTGCGGCATGTTCGACGTGGGGGAGGCCGACGGAGTCCATTACATCACCATGGAGTACGTGCACGGCGAGGATCTCAAGAGCATGATCCAGATGTCGGGGAGCCTGAGCGTGGGCATGGTGCTGAGCGTGGGCAAGCAGGTGTGCGAGGGGTTGGCGGAGGCGCACGGTTTGGGGGTGGTGCACCGGGACCTGAAGCCGCAGAACATCATGATTGACAAGGGGGGGAACGCCAAGATCATGGATTTCGGCATTGCGCGTTCGGTCCGGGAGAAGGGGATAACGGGCGCAGGGGTGATGATCGGAACCCCGGAGTACATGAGCCCGGAGCAGGCGGAGGCCAAGGAAGTTGACCATCGTTCCGATATTTATTCCTTGGGTGTCATCCTTTACGAGATGGCTACCAGCCGCGTGCCGTTCGAAGGGGACACGGCCCTGAGCATCGCCATGAAGCACAAAGGGGAGATGCCCAGGAATCCGAAGCAGTTCAATGCGAATATCCCCGACGACCTGAGCGGCGTCATTTTAAAATGTTTGGAAAAAGATAAAGCCAGGAGGTATCAGAGCGCAGCTGAAGTTCGTTCCGAGCTGGAAAAGATCGAAAAGGGTATCCCCACGACCGAAAGGGTGGTGCCCAGACAGAAAACCAGCACGTCGCGCGAGATCACCCTGAAGTTCAGCCCGAAGAAATTGTTGATTCCGACCTTCGCCGTAGTTGCCCTGGTCGCAGCCGTTCTGGTGGTCTGGAGAGTTGTGCTCAAGAAGCCTGGCATACTTCTGCCCGGCGAGAAGCGCTCCATTGCCATCATCAGTTTTGAAAACCAGACAGGGGACAAGGCTTATGACAACCTGAGCGGGGTCATTCAGAATCTCCTGATCACGAACCTCGAGCAATCGGGCTTTTTTTACGTGGCGACCTGGGAGCGGCTCCACGACCTTCTCAAGCAGATGGGCAAGGGGGAGGTGAAGTTCATTGATTCCGATTTGGGCTTTGAGTTGTGCAGGATGGATGGAGTCGGCGCCATTGTTCTGGGCAGTTTTGCCAAGGCGGGCAACATCTTTGTGACCAACGCGCAGGTGCTGGACGTGGGGACGAAAGACCTCCTGGGCACTGCGAGCTCCAGGGGCGAGGGGCCTGACAGCATCCTCAACAAGCAGATTGATGAGCTGAGCAGGCAGATTGCCAGGGGAGTCGGCTTGTCCGAAGGCAAGATCGAGGCCGCGAAGATGCAAGTCCGTGATGCGACAACAAGTTCGACGGAGGCCTATAGCTATTATCTCAAGGGAAGGGAAGAGCAGGTCAATTATGACTGGGATCGAGCGAGACAGGCTTTCGAAAAAGCCGTTGAGCTCGACCCGGCTTTTGCTTCGGCCTATTTTATGCTTTGCATACAATATTTTATGTTGGGTGATTTGAAGAAGTCCAATGAAGCCATAGAAAAAGCTTGGAGCCTTTCTAAAAAAACGACGGAAAAAGAAAGGCTTATAATCGAAGCCTTCCATGTCCGAACCATGGAAAATAATCCGGATAAGTATTTCCGTATCCTCAAAGAAGTCGCGGAGAAGTATCCTAAGGATAAAGAAGTCCATTATGATCTGGCCTCAAATTATCAGAATAAGAAAATGCCCAAGCAGGCTGCCGAAGAGATCGAAAAAGCTCTGAGCCTTGACCCGGATTACCCCGATGCCCTGAATACGGGCGCTTATGTTTATGTCACGCTGAAGGACTATGAGAAAGCCATCGGCTATATCAAGAAATATGCGTCTCTTATGCCCGGAAAGCCAAACCCGCTTGATTCTTTGGGCGAATTTTATTGGTGGACGGGGAAAATTGACGAGGCCATTGAAAATTACAAAAAAGCGCTGGCAGTCAAGCCTGATTATTATCCTTCAATGGCCATGCTCGGATACGTCTATGCTTTCAAGGAAGATTATTTTGAAACTTCCAAGTGGATTGATAAATTTGTTGAAGTCGCTCCCGCCTCGGGCATCAAGCTCCAAGGCTATATGAGGAAAGCATTTTTTTGCGCATGGCTGGGCAGCCTGGAAAAGGCGTTGAGCTATTTTCAGAGAGCGGAAGACCTGGCGGAAGCGATCGGCAATAAGTATTTGATCTCCGAGGCCAACTCTCTCAGATCATGGGTTTATTACGATCGCCACGAGCTTGGACTCAGCCGGAAATATCGAGAGGCTCAGTATTCCGCTCTTTTAAAAGAGTATCCTCAATACAAACTCATATATGACGCGGACCACTCGATAGCTCTCGGTTTCATCGAAGTTGAGGAAGGCAACCTCGATTCGGCCAAGAATAGATTGAAAATGACGGAGTCCATTTTGCCGAAGTTAGGGGATTACCAAAGTGACATGGGAGATTACGTTGATCATCTTCGTTCAGAAATATTGTTGGCAGAAGGATCTCCCAGGAAAGCCATAGAAATTATCGGGAAAAAAGCGCCTTTAGCGCCACCTCCCTTTTTCCCCGCCGGGCTGGAGGAGATATTTTATAACACGCCCTTCCTCAGGGATATCTCGGCCAGGGCTTATATAAAGATGGGGGATGTTGACAGAGCCATAACCGAATACGAGCGGCTGATCACCTTTGACTCGAAAAACCCCTCGCGCTTCCTCATCCATCCCAGGTACCATTACCGGCTGGCCAAGCTGTACGAGCAGAAAGGCCTGAAGGCGAAAGCGCTGGAGCAATACCAGAAATTCCTCTCCCTCTGGAAGGACGCCGACCCTGGGTTGCCCGAGGTTGAGGACGCCAGGAACAGAATCGGGGTGCTGAAAGGGCGCTGATTTCCGGTTGCTTTTTACCCGTCTCTTTGCTAATCTGGAACCGAGGAGGCCCATGGATTTTCTTCTGGCCGGATTGCTGCTGGTGGTGATTGTCGCCCTGCTTCTGCTGCTGGCCCAGGCGCGCAGGGGCAAGCACCCTGCTGACCCAGGAGCTCGGTGATCTGAAAAACCAGCTCAACGATTTGCGCACCCGGCAACTGCAGGCCCAGGCCGAGGCGCTGGTCAGGCAAAGCGATCTTTTCAATCAGACCCAGAAAATGATTTCCGGCCAGCTCACCGCCATCCTGAATTCGGTGTCTGAAAACCTGACAAAAACCCAGGGCAACATCATCGCCCAGCTGAGCCATACCGGTACGGTCGTGCAGGACGTGCAGAAAAAACTGGGGGCGCTGGAGGAGACCACCCGCCAGCTGCGCGAAATCGGCCAGGACATCTCTTCGCTGCAGGACATCTTGCGGGCGCCGAAGCTGCGCGGCAACCTGGGCGAATACCTGCTCGAGGACCTGCTGCGCCAGATCTTTCCGGCCGAGAATTTCCAGATGAAGTACTCCTTCAAAAGCGGCCAGCAGGTGGACGCGGTGATCCGCCTGGGCCAGGGCCTGATCCCGGTGGACGCCAAGTTCCCCCTGGAAAGCTTCCAGCGGCTGGTGGCCGCCGGCAGCGAGGAGGAGAAGCGCGGCTGCAAGCGGGAGTTCATCCGCAGCGTCAAGGAGCGGATCGACGAGATCGCCGACAGATACATCAAACCCGACGAGGGGACCTACGATTTCGCGCTGATCTACATCCCGGCGGAAAACGTCTTCTATGAGACGGTGATCACCGATTCGCTGACCGAAAAAAATTATGAAATTTTCAATTACGGCATCCAGCGCCACGTCATCCCGGTCTCGCCCAACAGTTTTTACGCCTACCTGATGGCCATTGCCTACGGTCTGAAGGGCTTCAAGATCGAGCATCGGGCCAAGGTGATTCTGGACGAGCTGTCCAAGTTGCAGGATAATTTTTCCAAGTTTTACAGCGATTTTGCCCTGGTGGGCAAGCACCTGAACAATGCCAGTTCCAAGTACGAGGAGTGCCTGAAAAAGGCCGACCGCTTTGACGACAAGCTGGGTCAGATCACCAGCATCACCGGGGAGTTGCGCGACAAGGGGACGGAAGCTCTCGACAAGCCGGGTTGATTTTAATATTTAAAACTGGAACCGCCGATGAACTCGCGCAGGATGGAGTTGGAGGGCACTTCCTCGGCCGACACCGACTGGAAAAGCCGCAGGAAGCGCAGCAGGCGCTGGGCCTCGGAAAAAGCCGCGTCCTGCTCGTTGATGGCGGCCAGCAGTGGGCCGGCGAAACCCTTGAGTACGGCGAGCTCGTAAACCAGGGCCGAGTTGAACATGGTTTCGGCGTTCTCCTGGAAAGGAAAGACGTGGGCGCGCTCGCCGCGAATGACCGACGGGAAGCGACGCAGCGTCTCGGCGGCCGCATAGTTGCGGTATTTTTTGTCGCGGATCAGGCGGCGCAGGGTGCGGGTGTCGGTGGTCGAGATGCGGAAGTGGTCGTCGATGGAGAGCTGGGTCAGGGCCGAGACGTAGATTTTGAATTTGTTCTTTTCGGCCACCGCGGCGCTGAGCTTTTCGTTCAGGCCGTGGATGCCCTCGACAATCAGCATCTGGTCCTCTTCCAGCCGCAGCTTTTGCGACGAGGCCACGCGCTTGCCGGTTTCAAAATCGTAGCGCGGGGCGTCGATCTCTTTGCCGTTGAGCAGGTCGGCCAGATGCTGGTTGAAGAGAGATAAATCGACCGCTTCCAGGGACTCGAAATCGTATTCGCCTTTTTCGTCGCGCGGGCAGAATTCACGGTCGAAAAAATAATTGTCCTGGGAGAGGTTGAGCGGCCGGATGCCGTTGACCCGCAGGTGGATGGCCAGCCGCTTGGAGAAGGTGGTCTTGCCCGAGCCGGAAGGGCCGGCGATCAGGATCAGGCGGATCTCGTCCTGGCGCTGGCAGATCTGGTCGGCGATGTTGGCGATCTTCTTTTCGTGCAGGCTTTCCGAGACCTTGATCAGCTCCGACACGCCGCCCTGGTTGATCACCTGGTTGAGCCGACCGATGTCGTTGACGCCGAGGATCTTGCTCCAGTTCTTGCTCTCCTGGTAGACCTCGAACAGCTTGTGGGTTTTGCCGATGGGCGGGATGAGCGACAGGTCATGGGGCTCGGGAAAAAGCATGACGAAACCGGGATGAAAGGTTTTCAGTTCGAAGCGCGAGATGACGCCGGTCGAGTAGGCCACCGGGTAGAGTTCGAAATTGGCGAACGGGCCATTCTCGTAAATCTGGACCTGGGGGGTGTCCGAATTCTGGACCAGCCGCAGGCTGTCGCTCATCGAACGGCGGCCGAGATAACCGATGGCCTCGGCGCGCGACAGGGTGACGTATTTGAACGGCAGGTCCTGGCGCACGATCTCCAGCATTTTGGACTGAATCTCGTTGAGCACCTCCTGGTTGACCGGAACGGCGGCGTAGAAATCGTAGTAGAAACCGTTGGCAATTGAGTGGCCGATGGCCAGGCGGCTGTTCTGGTAGAGCTGGGAAACGGCCATGAACAGGATGAAGGAGGCGGTGCGCTGGTAGATTTCCTGGCCCTCCTTGGAAGCGTAGGTCACCCATTCGACCCGGCTGTCGCTCTCCAGTTTTTCGGCCAGGGAGCGCAGCTGGTGGTTGACCTTGGCGGCCAGCAGCGGCACGCCTGCGCCGTTGGGCGGCGGATGCTGGCGGCTGAGCTCCTGCAGGGTCATGCCCCGGGGAACGGCTATGGCAGGACCGTCGGCAATGTGGATGGTGATGGTTTTCATGCCCCTTCATTATATGCCGTTCCGCGTTTTTGTAAAGCCGGGCCGCTTTGACTTTCCCGGGGCCCTGTGCTACTTTTCTGAAATGTTCGCAGTTCGGCGCGCCATTCCGTCCGCACCGCTTTTTTAACATGAAGCCAGGAGGGACCATGTCCGAGTATGAACGCATCCAGGAAGCGGTGAGTTTTATCCGTGCCAAAATTCCGGTCGCTCCTGGGATCGGCCTGGTCCTGGGCTCCGGCCTGGGCGAGTTCGCCGAAGGTTTGCAAGAAAAAGTCTTTATTCCTTACGAACAGATACCCCATTTCAAAAAAGTAACCGTGGCGGGGCATGCCGGTCAACTGGTCATCGGCAAATGCGGCGGCACGCGCGTCGCGGTGCTGCAGGGCCGCTACCATTATTATGAGGGACACGAGATCCGCGACGTGGTCTTTCCGGTGCGGGTGCTGGCCGGCTGGGGCGTCAAAACCCTGCTGCTGACCAATGCGGCCGGCGGCATCGCGCCTGACCTGAAACCGGGGGACCTGCTGATCATCAGCGACCACATCAACCTGCTGGGCGCCCATCCCCTGCGCGGCGAAAATGACGAGCGGATCGGCCCGCGCTTTCCCGACCTGAGCGCGGTCTATGACATCCAGATCCAGGATGTGATTGCCGCCGGCCTCAGGAGGCTCGGACTTGAAGACAAGCGGGGGGTGTACGCGGCGCTCAGCGGGCCCTCCTATGAGACGCCGGCCGAAATCCGCATGCTGCGGACGCTGGGCGTCGCGGCCGTGGGCATGTCCACGGTTCCGGAAGCGATCGTTGCCCGGCACATGGGGCTGCGCGTGGTCGGCATCTCCTGCATCACCAACCTGGCCGCCGGCCTCTCTGCGGCGCCGCTCAGCCACCGCGAGGTCACCAAAACCGCCGAGCGCGTTCAAAAGACTTTTATTGCGCTTTTGAAAACGGTGCTCCCGCACTTGTCCTGAGAGCCATTGGCAATTCTTGCCGCCCGGGCTAAAATGAAGGCGGATGTTTTCAAGGAGTGAAGCATGACAAAAACAGCGGTGCTTGTATTTTCCGTTTGGCTGAGTGCGGGTCTTGTTCTGGGCCAGCAAAACCAGACGTCATCGGTTGGGCCCAAACCCTTAAGAAAAATAGACCATGTCGCCGTGGAGAAGCAGGCCATGCATTCCTCGGCCGCGCTGGTCATCCACCTGAACAAGGGCTGCGATCTGGATAACGGAGTGGAAACAGCAACACCCGCGGGAGCCGATTTCCGCTGGGTCGGTTACCTGCTCCTGCCGCTGAACGGCGCCAAGTTCCACGTCTTCGGCAAGATGAACGATGCCCAATTCGATAAAATCAACTATGCCTTTCTGAAATCATTCTCCCTGCCTGGCCTGGGTTGGTATTCCACCCATTCCATCCAAGCAAACAAACTTCCGGTTGGTGCAGCGGTTGGCTACATCACCAACGAGGGACGCCTGGGCTGCCTGCACGTGGATGGGATCGGCAACGATCTCAGTCTGTCGTGTTGGACCTACGAAAAATAAAAGCAATTTCTTCAGGTTTTTACTCGTTCGGATTTTAGCCGCGCGCGTTGGGCGTCTGGCCGTGGCGGAAAAAAAAAGCCCCCTTTTGCCAGGGGGCTTTTTTTATGTTCCGGGCGCTGGGTTATGCCGAATTAGAAGGCGTAGCGCACGCCCAGCTGAATTTGATACCGGGAATACAACTGACTGATCGCGAAGCGGCTGGTACGCGGGATGAACTGGATCTTGGGCTTGCCCGTGGGGATGTCTATGCCCTTGTAAGCCAGCGGCACGTCGTTCTGGTTGCTGACGTAATTCAACACGCCCCAGTTATGGTCAATGAGGTTGAGCAGGTTGATGATGTCGAGGGTGAGTTCCAGCTTGTGGCCGTTCAGGCCGGGCACCGGGATGTCCTGCATGAAGCGCAGGTCCATGGTATGGTACCAGGGCTCGCGGCTGGCGTTGCGCTTAATGATGGTGCCGCGGGCGGCATCCAGGGCCGGGTCGCCCTTGATAAAGTCGTCCAACTGGGCCCAAGCGGCTGCCTGGTCGGCCAGGGGGACGCCGCTGGAATTGACCATGATGACATCGCTCTGGCTGGCCGGGACAAAGATCAGGTCGTTGCCGCGTGCGCCGTCACCGTTGACGTCGGTATTGCTGTAGGTGGTCGAATAGGGACGGCCGGACCGAGCGCCGTAGAAGGCGGAGATCGTGGTCGGCGCTTTCCTGAGCAGGCGCAGCACGTAGGTTCCGCCCACGCCGAGGCGGTGGCGGACGTCGTAGTTGGAATAGGTCAATTCCGGGTTGTTGGGATCAGCGCCAATGGGGTTGTAGGCGAAGTTGGAGCTGGCCTGCGAGGAGGTGCCGCTGTTCACGTCTTTGGCTGTGCCGTAGGTGTAGGAGGCGTTGATCCAGGAGCCGCCGGAAAACACCTTTTGCAGCTGGGCGGAGACGCTGTACTGGTAACCCTGGGTGGTGTTGGTCAGGTAGATGACGTCGTTGAACAGGGTGGAGACATTGCGGCTGAATAGCGGCCGGCCGTCGTAGAGCGTTTTCTGGCTGCCGTCGGGGTTGGTCTGGGGCTTCAGGTTCAGGTTCTGGTAGAGGATGTCCCAGGTGTTGCGCGAATAGATGCCTTCGAGCGTGCCGATAATGCCGAAGGGCAGCTGCCGGTCAATGGCCAGGTCGGCGCGCAGCAGCTGGGGATAGTTGAAGTTCTTGTCGATCAGGTCGATTTCGTTGATCGAACCGGTGAAGCCGGTGGGCTGGTTGAGCGGATCGGAAACAAAGGCGGGCACGCCGCTGCGGATGTCCAGGCGGGTGAACTCGTTGCCGGTGTTGCCAAACTGGTTGGAAATCCAGACATAGGGCGTGCGGCCCGAGAAGAGGCCGACGCCGCCGCGCACCTGGGTCTTTTTGTCGTTGGTCACGTCCCAGTTGAAGCCGAGGCGCGGCGAGTACAGCATGTTGCCGGTGGCCACCTGGTTGGTGCGGATGCCGTAGGTCTGGGCGACCAGGGGGTTGTCCGACGGAGTGCTGGGGATGATCGGCACGTCGACGCGCAAGCCCAGGGTCAGGTTCAGGTTTTTGCGGAGCTGCCAGGTGTCACCGACGTAAGCGCCCAGCTGATAAACTCTGAATTTCGCTGCCCAGTTCGGCTGACCGGGCACATTGGAGTAGCTGTGGGCGTAGGAAGAGGCGATACCGTTTTCAAAATTATCCAGGCTGGTGAACTGCCAGGTGCCATAGTAGTCGCGGATGTAGAGGTTGGCGAACTGGAATATTTCGTTGTGGGTGCCGACCACAATCGTGTGTTTGCCTTCGTAAAAGGTCAGGTTATCGGTGATTTCCGTGATGTCCTGGTTCAGGCCGTTGGCCGCCGAATACTGCTCGGTGCCGGCCTGGAGGTAGTAGCCGTTGACGTTGACGTTGACCTGGGGAAAGATGTTGGCCGTGTCGATGTCACGCTTCTCGCGGACGGTGGTGTAGTTAAGGGTGAGTTCGTTGAAGAGGTTCTTTCCCAGGGTGCTGTTCAACTGGACCACCGAGGAATTGGTGATGCTCTTGAAGGTGTAGGCGTTGTCGTTAGAGTAGAAGGTGGCGCTGCTCGCACCGAGCACGTCGGCCAAGCCGTTGACGTAATTGTTGCGCACGGTGAGCCGGTTTTTGGAGTTGATGTTGTAGTCCATGCGGAAGAAGATCTTGCCGCTCTCGGTGCGGCGGTTGTAGCGGCCTGTGCCGAAGGGGCCGGCATCGTGGTTGTAGGTGTTTTTCAGAATGTCCTGGAAGCGCTGGGCGTCGGCGGTGCTGACTGAAGCGCCGCCGAAGTCGCTGGAGGAGCCGCTGTCGTTGATCACCCAGTCGGCCGGGTTTTTGCGGTTGTCCATTTCGCCGTTGAGAAAGAAAAAGAGCTTGTCCTTGAGGATCGGGCCACCCAGCCGGAAACCGTACTGGTATTCGCTGAAGGCGCCGTAGGGGGTCTGGTCCGGCCCTTTGCCGACCAGGCCCTGGTTGCGGCCGTAGATGAAGGCCGAACCGTGGAACGTGTTGGTGCCGCTGCGGGTGATGGCGTTCAGCCCGCTGCCCGTGAACCCGCCCTGGCGCACGTCGTAGGGGGCCAGCACGAGCTGGAACTCCTGAATGGCGTCCAGGCTGATCGGGGTGGTGCCCGCCTGCCCGCCCGGCGTGCCGCTGGCCGCCAGACCGAACAGGTCGTTGTTCACGGCGCCGTCGATCTGGATGCTGTTGTAGCGGTTGTTGCGGCCGGCGGCCGAAAAAGCCCCGCCGCCGCGGGTGTCAACCTGGGGTGCGATGCGCGCGAAATCGTCGAAGGAACGGGAGATCGAGGGCATGCTCTCGATGACGGCGGTGCTGACGTTCTGGGCCGCACCGGTGCGCGATTCGCTGATGATGGGATTGGGTGCTGTGACTTCCACCGCTTCCTGGATGGTCTCCAGGGGCAGCCGGAACCGCACCTGCCGGTCTTCGCCCAGCTTCAGGTAGATGTCTTTCAATTCCATCTTCTTGAAGCCTTCCATGACGGCCTGGACCGTGTAGGGTCCGCCCACTTTCACGCCCGGGATGTTGAAGCGGCCGTCGGCGCGGGTGGTGGCGGTGAAGAGGGTGCCGGTGGGATTGTGGATGGCCACCACGGTGGCGCCAGCGAGGCCGTTGCCCTCGCTGTCGGTGACCACGCCGTTGAAGGCGGAAGTGGTCACGCCCTGCGCGGCCAGCAGGCCGGGCAGAATGAACAACAATAACGCTAGAAAGATACGTGGCTTATACATAAATTTTTCCTCCCTGGCACTCTTAGAACACGGCGACATCCGGAATGGATGAAGATCCAATTTTGAATCATCCTTTTGCCATTTGTCAATAGACAATCTTTGACGTAAAAATTATTTAAAGGAGAAATGCCATGCAGTCGCGAACGGGTAAGAAAAAATGGATGAAGCCACCGCGGTCGGGCCGTTTTTCTCCGCGCCACAGGCTTTTGACAGTCGCCGGCAAATATGCTAGGATGGGCGAACATGCCAGGCAAACCGTTGCTGATCGGGGTGGCCGGGGGCACCGGCTCCGGAAAGACCCTCCATGATTCGCCAGCGGCTGCTGCAGGAGGCGACCCCTGCCTGACGCGATGATCGCCAAGCAGTTCATCAGCGCCCAGCAGCTGCTCGAGGATTCCTTCCGCCTGGGTCAGAAAATCGTGGCCAGTGGCTTCCGGCCCAACTTCATCGTTGGCATCTGGCGCGGCGGCACGCCGGTAGGCATCGCCGTGCAGGAGTTCCTCGACAGCTGCGGCATAGCGACCGACCACATCGCCATCCGTACCTCGGCCTACCAGGACATCGGCCAGCGCCAGAAGCAGATTCGGGTGCACGGGCTGAACTACATCATCCGCCATGTCAACGCCGAAGAGAGCCTGCTCATCGTCGACGACGTGTTCGATACCGGCCTGAGCATCCAGGCGGTGCTCGCTTCCCTGCGCGAGCAGTCGCGCCGCAACACGCCCCACGACATCCGCATCGCCACCGTCTATTTCAAACCGGGCAACAACCAGACGACCCTGCGACCCGACTTCTATATTCACGAGACCGACAAGTGGCTGGTCTTTCCCCACGAGCTGAAAGGCCTGAGCGCCGAGGAGATCCGCCGCCACAAGCCGGAAGTGCTGCACCTTCTGGAGACAGGCAAGAAACGATGAAGATCCCCCGAGACTTCATTGAGAAAATACCCAAAACCGACTTGCACCTGCACTTGGACGGTTCCATCCGCCTGGAGACTTTGATCGAACTGGCCCGCGCCAGTGGCGTCGAACTTCCGGCCGCCAGCGCGGCAGGACTGCGCCGGCGGGTATTCAAGTCGAGCTACCGCGATCTGGGCGAATACCTGCAGGGCTTCCCTCTGGTCACCGCCGTGCTGCAGAACGAAGCCGCGCTGGAGCGCGTGGCCTACGAGCTCGCCCAGGACAATCAGGCGGAGGGGGTGCGCTATATCGAGGTGCGCTTCGCGCCCCAGTTGCACCAGCATCGGCGACTGGTTTTCGGCCAGGTGGTCAAGGCCGTGCAGCGCGGCCTGGAGCGGGCCAAGCAGGAGTTCAACAACCGGCCGGCGGTGCGCCGCGCTCAGGAGCCCCCCTTCGAGTACGGCCTGATCGTCTGCGCCATGCGCATGTTTGACACCGGCTTCTCCGAATACTTTGACACCCTGCTCGATGTGCACCGCCACTCCGACCGCACCTGGATCTTCTCGCTCGCCTCGCAGGAGCTGGTGCGCGCCGCGGTGGAGGCGCGCGACCGTTTTCACGTGACCATCGTCGGTTTCGACCTGGCCGGGGCCGAAAAGGGCTTCCCGGCCGCCGACCACAAACCGGCTTACGCCCTGGCCCACAAACACTTCCTCAAGAAGACCGTGCACGCCGGCGAGGCGTTTGGGCCGGAGAGCATTTTCCAGGCGATCACCGAACTCTACGCCGACCGCATCGGCCACGGCATGCACCTGTTCGACACCTCGCTGATCCGCAACCAGGAGATTCGCAACAAGAAGGCCTATGTGGCGAACCTGGTGCAGTACATCGCCGACCGGCGCATCACCATCGAGGTCTGCCTGACCTCCAACCTGCAGACCAACCCGCGCATCCGCGACCTGGCCCACCATTCGTTCGCCCAGATGCGCGCGGCCAGGCTGTCGGCCACCTTCTGCACCGACAACCGCACGGTCTCGTCGACCACGGTCAGCGCTGAGATCGCCAAGGCGATTGCGGCTTTTGCCATCACGCCCAGCGAGCTACGCAACTTCATCATATACGGCTTCAAACGCAGCTTCTTCCCGGGCAGCTACCCGGCCAAGCGCGAATACGTGCGCCGGGTCATTGATTACTACGACCGGGTGGCGCGTCAGTTCGGGGTAAGGTAGAGATGTCATGACTCTCCTTTCCGTGCTCCGCGGACTGCTGGGCATCATCCTCATCCTGGCCATCGCCCTGCTCTTTTCCAACAACCGCAAGCGGGTGAGCTGGCGGCTGGTGGGCAGCGGCCTGGCGATTCAGCTGACTGTCGCAGTCTTTATTATTTACAGCGAGACCCTGCGCGGCTGGTTCAGGCCCCTGGGCTGGCCTATGGCGGTCATCCGCTGGTTGGGCCAGGCCATTATCAGTTTGCTCAATTTCACCATCGAGGGAGCCAAGTTCGTCTTTGGTCGGCTGGCGGTCAATGCCGGGCCGGAGAGTCTGGGCGCCTTCTTCGCCTTTTAGGTGCTGCCGACCATTATTTTCGTCGCTTCCTTGACCTCGGTCCTCTACTACTTGGGCATCCTGCAGCTGGTGGTCCGGGGCATGGCCTGGGTCATGGCCCGGTTGCTGGGCACCTCCGGCGCCGAGTCGCTTTCCAATACGGCCAATATTTTCGTCGGTCAGACGGAGGCGCCGCTGCTGGTGCGGCCCTATATCGCCAAGATGACCCAATCCGAGTTGCTGACCATCATGATCGGCGGCATGGCCACCATCTCCGGCGGCGTGATGGCCGCCTACATCCAGATGCTCGGCCAGGCCTGGTCCGCGCTCCACCAGGTCACTCTGGCCGGTATTCTGCTCGGCTGATTTCTGGAATCCTGGAAATAGAGTGGGGACTTCGTCGCAGATGTCCCCACAACAATCACGCTGGTCAACGGAGAATGTTCACTTGTTTTGCAGGTTGAAGGTAACCGTGACCGTGAAAATGACGGGCTTGGGAATTCCGTTGACAATGTAGGGCTCATAGAGCCATTTGCGGACCGCGGCCAGTGCCGCCTCGTTGAGCAGGGGGTTTCCGGAGATGACCCGCGCCTCCTTGACCCGGCCGTAGATGTCGGTGACCGCCTCGATGACGACCACGCCCTGGATGCGCGCCGCCAGGGCGACCTGCGGATAATCGGGCGTGATCTGCCGGATCAGCCGCGGCCGTTGCACGCTGGTCACGCGCATGGCCATCTGGCTCTCCAGTGCCTCGCCGCCGGTCTCCGCGCCGCCCAGCACACCGTTGTCCACGCCACCCTCCACGCCACCTTCAACCCCGTTCTCGCTGCCCTCGTCGAGTCCGAAGTCGACCGCCGTGTTTTCCGGAATGGTTTCCGGCACTTCCACCGGCGCGATCAGCCGGCCGGACGCGCGCACCGCCTGGGGGGCGGCGTTGCGCTTGTGGTCCGCGCGGCTGGATGTTCTTTTGCGCGCGGCGGCAGCCGGAACGCCGGGTGTTGCCGGCGCGGCAGCCAGCAGGAGTTTGGTGATGCGCAACTGCGGCAGGCTACTTTCGGCGCGCAGCAACGGCACGACGATCAGGCCCGTGATCACCAGGGCGTGCACGCTGACGGAAAGGAGAAGCAGCAGCGATTTCCGGGTCCAGGCTCTCGGTTGTTCAGCCACCCATTCGGCAAACATGGTGCACCTCCTTTTTTAGACACACCAAGAATATGGCGCAGGTCAGAGGCGAAAACGCCCGGAATCATGATTCCGGACCTGTTTGCCGAAATTCAGTCGTCGCGTTCTGGATTCAGCGTTTCACGGAATTCCGAGGGGCTCAGACCGGTCTGTTTTTTGAAGGCGCTGTTGAAGGCCGATTTGGAATTGAACCCCGCATCGAAAGCGATTTTCAACAGCTTGAACTCCCTGGTTTTGGGGTCCAGCAGCATCCTTTTCGCTTCCGCGATGCGATGGCGGTTGATATAATCGTTGAAATTGAGGGCGAACCGTTCGTTGATCAGCTGCGAGAGGTGCCGGGCCGGGATGCTGATCTGCTGGGCCAAACCGGCCAGTGTCAATTCCGGATCCAGGTAGGGTTTTTCTTTTTCCATTGTTTCCAGAAGCGTTTCCAGGTAGGCCTGAGCTCGTTGGCGGGTCAGGGTGGAGAACTTGTATTTTTCCTGCTTCTTTTTCAGATAGCGCCGTTTTCGGTAAACGAGGAGGAGGATTGCGCCTGAGGCCAGCCCCAGGGCCAGAAGCGAGTAAAACCAGACGGTCTTGTAGAACAGGGGCGCGATGGCAAAGGCGAACGCGGCGCCGTTCCCCGCTTCTATTTCGCTGTCTGTTCCGACCGTTACCCGGAAGCGATAGCTGCCGGGCGGCGGACGGTAATAGCGAACGCGGCGTTGTTTCTCGGTTTCCTGCCACTGCTCGTCAAAACCTTCGAGTTTGTAGCGGAAAACCGTTTTCCGGGGAAGAACAAAATCGATGGCCGTGAAGAAAAAATCGATGGTTTTTACGCCCCCATCCAATTCCTGTTTTTCATCCGGCCGCCACGTCCGGCCGTCCACCGCCACCTGCTCGATGAGCACCGTCGGTGGCGGTGCGCCGCTCGCCAGCAGTTGGGAGGGATCCATCACGGCTGCGCCCTTGAGGGTGGCAAACCAGAGCTTGCCGTCGCTTGCTTTCCAGGCTGCCGGCTGGCTGCCGCCGCTGCAGACCGTGCTCTTGAGACCATCGGCTTCCGTGAACGAGCGGCAATGCAGACGGCGGATTTTTCCGGCGGCCAGGGCTTGGAGCTCCTCCCCGGCCACGCAGAAAATTCCCTGGCTGGAGCTCGGCCAGAAGAATCCCCGGTCGTCTTCGAGGATCTGGTAAACGGTGTTGGCATGCAGGCCCTCCCGGACCGTGATGTTGAAAAATTGGCCATCCTGAAAACGGCTCACACCGCCGTCGGTTCCGATCCAGAGAGCGCCCGCTGCGTCCGGATGGATGCAAAAAACCGCATCACCCGCCAACCCCTCCTTGGTGGTGAAATTCTGCCATGCGCCGTTGCGCAAGCGGTAAATGCCGTTGTGGCTGCTTCCGGCCCACAGGCCGCCCTGGCGATCCTGGCTAAGAGCCTGGATGGCCCGGCGGCCCGACCCCGCTGCGGACGACAGGCCGGGGTTGAGGAAAATCTTTCATCATTCAGACAGAACAATCCGGCTTCGGTGCCGATCCAGATACTTCCTTCCCGCGACTCGGCCAGGGCCAGGATGGACAGTCCCGCCCAGCGCCCTTTGCCGCTCTGCGTGATCGGTCTCCCGTTCTGGAGGCAGTGCAGTCCCCTGCGAGTGCCGATCCAGAAATTCCCCCAGCGATCCTGGAGAAAGGAATAAACGGCCCGACCGCCCCGGGCGCCGGGGAGCGGATAAGAGCGCCATTTACCATTTTCCAGATATTGCAGGCCGCCGCCGGTTCCCAGCCAGATGCGACCCTGCCGGTCCTGGGTGACGCAGAGCACATGGTCTTCGGCCAGCCCGTCACGGGTCGTTTGGGTGCGTATCCGGTTTTCCTTTAGAAAATTGAGACCGCCTCCGGATGTTCCCACCCAGATATTTCCTTCCCGGTCCGGGAAAACGGACATGACCGAATTGTCAGACAGGGCCTCGGCCCCGCGCAGCACAACCACTCGGCCGTTTTGCACCAGGGCGATGCCGCCTTCCGTGCCCACCCAGAGCCGGCCCGCCCGGTCCTCACTGAGCGAACGGACAATGGGATGGGGCAGCCCCTGGGCAACGGTAAGCGATGTGAAGCGGCCCTGCCCAAAGCAGTTCAGGCCCTGGTCGGTGCCGATCCAGAGACGCTGGCGCTCGTCCTCGAACAGGGCGATGACATAATCGCTGTTCAGGCCGTCGGCTCTGCCGTACACCCTGGTTTTGCCGCCGGCCAGCGCGGCCAGGCCGTTCTGGGTCGCCACCCAGAGTGTTCCGTCTCGGGCCGGGCAGATGGCCATGATGCGGTTGTCGGGCAGCCTCTCGGGCGGAGAGAGCGCCGGGTTGGCTCCCGGCCGGAACCGCTGCAGGCCGCCGCGGGTGGTGCCGATCCAGAGGTCCCCGTTTTTGCCTTCGGCCAGGCACCAGACATCGTCGCTGGCCAGCCCCTGCTGCTTTCCCACGTTGAAAAAATTTCCGCCGTTGTACTCGACCAGCCCGCCTCCGTAGGTGCCCAGCCACAATCTGCCCCGGGAATCGGCAAGCAGAGCGGTGATGGTGTTGCGGCGGATGGCCGGTGTATTCTCGCGCATGAAAACGGTGAATTCGGAGCCGTCAAAACGCGCCAGGCCGCTGTCCGTGCCGATCCAGAGAAAGCCATCGGGAGTCTGGGCGACGGCGTAGACCGTGTTCTGGGGCAGACCTTCGACCGTGGTCCAGACCCGGTGATAAAAATCGCCCGGCCGCCATGCCGCTTCCGCCAAAACGAAGAACGGGAATAAAAACCAGACGAGTGAACCGGCCAGCAGCCCTGCGAAACATTTCAGAAACGGAGAATCGTGGCTTGGCATCGGCCCCTTGTTGCTCCCTATTAAATAATCAAGCGGCGGGCGATGTCAAGGCGCCTTCGTTCTCGCCCCGGCGGATTGTTTGCTTTTTTTGATTGTGTTAATATGGGGCTAAAAATGGATAACCCTATCAAAAAGAAAGCCTTTGATATTGCCTTTGACGAGGGGATTCAAGCTGTCCGGGTCTCTTTTGAAGGGTTTATCGATCGGGAGCAAATTCGTTCCTGGTCCAGTGAATTGACGCGGTTCATCAAGGAGCGGGACATTCGCAGCCCCTTCAAGATGATTCTTGATTTTCTGCGGACCAAATACATGTCTTCCTCCGCCATGGATGAATTTAAAAGCATCCACGCCGACATGGTCAATCATGGCAAGTACCGCGCCCTGGCCCTGATTTATTTCACACCCACGGGGGAGGAACAGATCGGGAAAACGCTGGGGGAACTGAAAAGCAAGGACATCATCGCCCATTTTGCCAACGAGCAGGATGCGGCCACCTGGCTGATGTCTATGTGATGGAGAATATTAATCTGTTAGATTCCTGATTATCCCCGATTGAGTATCTTTCATATTTTTCAGGACCGTGGAGAGGAGGTTGAACAGCTGGTTGGCCTTCTGATCGATATTTTCAAATGAGGTCATGGCCTCCTGGCGTTTGTTCTTCACCGTCTCCATTTGGTTTTCCAGACTCTTGATTTTGTCGCTGAGGGACTGGACCGCCGACACGCTGTCCAAACCCGGTGACTGTTTGATGAAGTCATTGCTGACGCGGATGATGTCGGCCAGGGGTTTTCCTTCAACCACCAGCCGGGCAATGGCCTGTAGGCGCTGGCTCTCGGCCGCGCTGAAGCTGGTGCGCAGCCGCGAAATGGAAAAGGCGGTGCGAAAGCTGCGCATGGCGATGGCCAGCAGGGTTTCGCTCCCGCCCATCTGGCAGAAGGGAACGCCGCTGCAGCGCCACACCTGTTTCTTGCTGGTGTTGACCTTCCAGAAGAAATCTTTCCAGGTTTTCAACCGGATTTCGTACAGGAAGGGTTTCAACGTGCAGGACTCCCAGTCGTTGCAGGGCGAAAGGGTGGTGCCGGCCGCAGCCAGCCGCAGGTCGCCGGCTGCCGGGTTGAAGAAGAGTTCCGCGCGGCCGAAGCGGATGAAGAACCGCTCAGGTGGCCGGGTAGCGGCTGATTCGCTGACCTCGAGAATGAGTTCCGTTTTCTCTCCGCTAACTTCCTGATAGTTTTGCGAACCGCTCTGCGCGCCGATGGAACCGAACACTCCGCCCCAGACCAGATAGACTTCGCGGCGGCTGGTGTTCACCTTCCAGAAGAAATTTCTCCAGGATCGGTGTTTCAGGTGAAAGAGATACGGCTTGACCTGGCGCCTCTCCCAGTCGCTGCCGTAGGAAAGCACATTGTTCTGCGCGGCGATCTGCAGGGTATCCCCGGCCGGCTGGTAGACTAAATAGGCGTCGGGCAGATCCAGGATGAAATTTTCAACCGTTTTCATTTTCCCCACTTGGCCATACACACAAAACGTGATCAGGATTCCCAATCCCAGATAAGTCAGTTTTCGTCCCATTTTTCTCCTCCAAAAAGATTTTAGTTATTTAAATTGTAGAACCTTTCTCATGTCTGCGCAAGGCACATTTTACATATCGGAACGGGTTTTATATAATAGAAAAAAATGGCTAATGAAAAGAAGCAAAAGGCCATCACCGCTCTGAAAGCAGTGGCCGGTGTGGCCTTGTCCCTGGCTCTGATTTTCGGTTCCGCGGGCACTTGGCGCTGGCCGGAAGCCTGGATTTTTTTCGGCCTCTATCTGACCTCGCTGGCGACGGTTTTTCGCTGGCTGAAGAAGAACGATCCGGGCTTGTTTAAGGAACGCACGAGCAGGCGGGGCAAAAAAAACGTCAAGACCTGGGACAAAATAATCCTGCGGGTTTACACAGCGTTGCTGGTGGTGCTGATCGTTGCCACCGGTCTGGATGCCGTGCGTTACCGCTGGACCCGTGTCCCCCTGGCTCTGAAATTTTTTGCCTTCCTGGGATTCGTTCCTGCCGGCATGATCATGTTTTGGGCCATGCGCGAAAATACCTTCCTGTCGGAAACGGTGCGCATCCAGCAGGAGCGCGGCCACCGCGTCTGCACGACCGGGCCCTACCACTTCGTGCGCCACCCCATGTATCTGGGTATTATTCTTTTCTATTCTTGTTTGCCCCTGGCACTCGGCTCTTTCTACGGCTTGATTCCGGCGGGTCTGATCATCATGCTTTTTATCCTGCGCACGCATCTCGAAGATCGAACCCTGCGCAAAGAACTGCCGGGGTACGAAGAATACGCAAAGCAGGTGCGCTACAAATTGCTTCCCTCCGTCTGGTGACTCTTGAAGGCGGGGGAAGAATAAAAAGCGTCAAAGAGATACGCCCGTCGCGCTCAGGCGCCGGGACCGAAGGTCAACTGGTAGCCGATATAGCATTGGAAACGGGTCGGCCCGGTGATGGACCGGCCCGCCGAGGCGAGCAGGTGGTGGCGGCCGCTCAGGTCAAGAACCAGACCGAGGTTGAAGTTGGTAGCGGCCGTTTCGCCTTCGTGCAGGGGCGTGCGGTGGAAAATTTCCCCGCCCAGCGCCAGGTTTCTGAGAACCTGCCGCTGCACTTGCCAGCCGATGAACCAGCCGTTGCGGTTTCCTTGGCCGGGATTGATTAGGTAACCGATACCGCCGTAGGTCGTCCATTTGCCGAAGCTTTTCTGCATCCAGAGCGGCAGAAAGAGTTGCATCTTGCCATTTCCCAATCCCCGCCGGCGGTCGCCCGTGGGGATTTCGATCTGGGGGAATGTTCCGATCATGGGGCAGCGCGAGGATTCCTTGATGAACCGGTATTTCAGCCCCACCTCGGTATCGCCGTAACCGTAGTGCCTGCTTTGTCCGAAAGGCGCGTCGAAGGCGAACGGAGCAATGAGATGGATCTGCAAGTTGGACATGGCCCCGAAGTTGATTTCGACGTGCGGCAATGTGCCGGACCAACCGTCGACCGTGTGAACGTTTTGGGACGACAGATAGATTTCCCAATGCCGGAATCCGACCGGTTCAGGGTCATCAGTTATAAAAGGAGGCCCGGCCCAGGCGTGCAGGGTGAACAGCAGCCATAGAAGCGTGAGGTAGAGGGGACGGACTCCGCGGGCAGCACCGTGTCTGAAACAGGAAATGGCGCACCGTCCCGGGAATTTCACTCCGGCCTCCTGCGGCTTAAAAAAAAGTTGAAATTATTTTAGCAATTTTTTTTTCAGCTTGAAAGTGAATTTGGATTTCTGTTTATAGGGGCAGGTCGAGTATTTCTGAAAGTTGTTTGATGATGAAACGGGGACGGTAATCGGGCGGGGGAGGCAGTCCCTGGGGATTGAACCAGCAGAAGTCCATGCCGGCGTTGCGGGCGCAGGCCATGTCGCTGGACACGCTGTCGCCGATGAGCAGGGCGTCAGAAACGGCAATGGCCAGGCGTTCCAGAGCCGGCTGCAGGATGCGCGGGTCAGGCTTGGCGAATCCCGTCTCCTCGGATATGAGCACCATCTTGAAAAAGGGGGTGATCGGCGAGCGGCCGAAACGGCGGCGTTGCACCAGGCCGATGCCGTTGGTCACCAGCACCAGGAGGTAACGGCCGGCCAGGGCGGTGACCAGCTCCGGGGCGCCGGCAAGCAGCTGGGAATTTTCGGAAAGGGCTTCCAGGTAGAGGGAGCCCAGTTCGGGGATGGGAACTCCTGAAATCCCGAGTTCGTCAAACAGCCGGCGGAACCGCTCCCGGCGCAACGTATCCTGGGTGGTCAGCCCCTGCTCGAATTCGTGCCAGAGCGCCAGGTTGTGGCGTCGGTAGGCGGTGAGGGCGGTTTCCAGGTCCAGCGGGATCTGGAAATGGAGCAGCACGGATGACAGGGCGGCGCGCTCGGCTGCCGGATAATCGAAGAGGGTGTCATCGGCGTCGAAAAAAATAGCCTTATAGCGGCTCATCGGCAAAACAGACGGGGCGGCTATTCACCGGCGAATTCGTTCCAGGGTTTGAGCCCATTCTTATCGGCGTAATAGTGAATCAGGCGCGGTTTGGTCACGGGTTTCTTACTGATGCGCATGGCCTGGCGCAACCGCTGACGCGCCTCTTCCAATTTCCTTTCGTCGTTTCCCTGCAGAGTGACCAGCGGCTCGCCGGAGCGGACCGCGTCGCCGACGTTTTTGTGGAAGATGAATCCGGCGGCCGGATCGATCGCGTCCTCTTTCTTGCGGCGGCCGGCGCCGATGTCCACGGCCGCCATGCCCACTTCAAAGGCGTTGATGCTTAATATATAACCATTTACGTTACAATTAGGTACAGCCGAACCTTGCTTTGGGGAAAGAGGGAGTAGTCGCTGCACACGGCCGGATTACCGTCCTGCGCGGCCAGGAATTTGCCGAACACCTCCAGACCGCGGCCGCTGGCCAGCGCTTCCTTTACTCGCTTCAGCGCCTGGCCGTACCCTTTCTCTTTTCCCGCAAGGAGCAGCATCTGGGCGGAGAGCGCCAGGCTGACCTCGAGCACGTCTGCCGGGCCGTTGCCTTTGAGAGTCTCGATTGACTCGATTATCTCCACGCTGTTGCCCACGGCCTGGCCCAGTGGCTGATCCATATTGGTGATCAGCGCCACGGTCGGCCGTCCGGCACTCGTGCCGATTCTGACCAGAGTCTGGCAGAGCTCGATGGCTTCCGGCTCGCCGGGCATGAAGGCGCCGCTGCCGGTCTTGACGTCCAGCACCAGGCCGTCGCTTTGCAGGGCCAGCTTCTTGCTCATGATGCTGGAGGCGATCAGCGGGATAGAGCTGACCGTGGCCGTGGCGTCGCGCAGGGCGTAAAGCTTCTGGTCGGCCGGAACGATCGCCTCGGTCTGGCCGCTGATCACCATGCCGCAGCGGTTCAGTACCCGCTGGAATTCGTCGCTGCTCAGAAAGACGTTGACGCCGGGAACCGCGGCCAGCTTGTCCAGCGTGCCGCCGGTGTGGCCCAGGCCGCGGCCCGAGAGCATGGGTACGCCGACCCCGCAGGCGGCGACCAGCGGCGCCACCACGAACGAGAGCTTGTCGCCCACGCCGCCGGTGCTGTGCTTGTCCACCGTTTTTTGGCCATAGCCCTTCAGGCTCAGGGTCTGGCCGGAGCGGATCATGGCCCGGGTCATGTCGTCGAGCTCGCGCGGGTTCAGGCCGCGCAGATAGACGGCCATCAGCCAGGCGGCCACCTGGTAATCGGGTATCTGGCCGCGGCTGGTGCCGGTTATGACAAACTCGATTTCTTCGCGGGAGAGCTCCTGGCCGTCGCGCTTCCGGCTGATGATCTCATACATGCCCAAGGTCATGGTGACTGTTTCAGACTGCGCCGATAATCTTTAAGCTGGCGCTGGCGCCGATGCGCGTGGCGCCGGCTTCCACCAGCGCCTTGGCCAGGGTGAAGTCGCGGATGCCGCCCGCGGCCTTGATGCCCAGCCGCTCGCCCACGGCCTCCTTCATGATGCGCACCGCTTCCACGGTGGCACCGCCGGATGAAAACCCGGTCGATGTTTTGACGAAACGGGCGCCCGCCTGCATGGCCAGTTGGCAGGCGGTGCGGATCTGCTCCTCGTTCCAGAGGCAAATTTCTAAAATCACCTTCACCGTGACGGGCACCGCGCTCACCACGGCGCGGATATCCTCTTCCACGGCACGGAAGCGCCGCTCGCGCAGCGCGCCCAGTTGGATGACCATGTCGAGTTCCTGGGCACCTTCGGACACAGCCTGAATCGCCTCCTCGACTTTGACCGGCGTGGCGCTGGCGCCCAGCGGAAAGGCGATAACCGTGCACACTTTGACGGGGCTGGCGGCCAGCCGGTCGCGGACAAAGGGCACGAACACCGGGTTGGCGCACACGGCCGCGAAGCTGTAGGTCAGCGCCTCCCGGCAGAGTTGATCAATCTCGGCCTGGGTGGCTTCGGGTCGCAACAGGGTGTGGTCGATCAGCGGCGCCAGGTCCTGCGGCTCGTGGATGATCATCGGCGTTTCCCTGGCAGGACAAAACGGAAGGGGTGCAGGTCGCTGAAGGCGACGGCCTGGCAGCGGCCGCGGCGGTCGCACATGTACACGGCGGTCTGCGGCCGGGCGAATTCGGCGAGCACCTGGCGGCAAGCGCCGCAGGGGGGCAGGAATTTCGCGCTGTCGCCGATGACCAAAAGGTCGCGGATGCGCCGCTGGCCGGCGGCGACCATCTGGAACACGGCGTTGCGCTCGGCGCAGCAGGTGAGCCCGTAGGAGGCGTTCTCCACGTTGCAGCCGGAAAAGATCCGTCCCGTCGGCGTGCGGATGGCGGCGCCCACCCGGAAGCGGGAGTAGGGAGCGTACGCTTTTTTGCGCGCCGCTTTGGCCGCGGTCAGCATGTCCTGCGGAGCGGAGTTTGTCTTTTTAATGGGCATGGGCTCTCCCCCTGAAAATCGCCATTCTAGGGGAGCGCAGTTCCCAAGTCAAGCCGCGTTGCTGTGGACCGAACACCGCTGTCACTTCAGCTCCAGGTGGGCGGCGTAGCACTTGCGGCAGACCGATACGTATTTGTCGTTGCCGCCGATCTCGATCTGCGGCCCTTCGCCCACCGGTTTGCCTTCCTTGAATTTGATCAGCATGGTCGCTTTCTTGGGGCAATACCAGCAGACCGCCTTGACCTCCTCGATCTTGTCGGCAAAGAGGAGCAGCGCTTCGCTGCCGGCAAAGAACCGGTTGCGGTAGTCGTTCTTCAGGCCGTAGACGATCACCGGGATGTTCAGCTGGTCGACGATCTTGGTCATGCCGACCACCTGCTCGCGGCTGAGGAATTGCCCCTCGTCGACCAGGATGCAGTCCGGCTTCTGGACTCTGGCCAGTTCGAGCAGGTCGGTTTGCGGGTCAATAATGACCGCGTCCCGCTGGAACCCCATGCGCGAGGTGATTTTGCCGCGGCCGTAACGGTCGTCGATGGACGGCGTGAAGAGCAGGGCCCGCTTGTTCTGTTCCTCGTAATTATGGGCGATTTTCAAAACCTCGGTGGATTTGCCGGCGTTCATGGTGGAATAGCGAAAATAGAGCTGGGCCATTTTGGTTCACCTCTCCGCCGCTGGTCGATTGTCGGAAACGGTTTCCAGTCCGGAACCGCTGCACCCCGTGGTAGCGGGAGAGATCGGCGCCGCTTTGCAGAAACTGGATCAGGGTTTCGGCCGTGGTCGTTTTGAGCGAGACGCCCGGGTCGCGATGCGCGAACGCGTAGGCGCTGACCAGGTAGCTGTTCAGTCCGACGCGGAAGCGCTGGCCTTCGACGAGCGGCGCGCCCGCTTCGTCGCGCAGCTCGACGCTCAGCAGCCGCTGGTCCGGGGTCTGGCGCACGCGGTACTGCAGACCGGACACCTGCAGGTCGATGCCTTTGTGTCGTTCGAAGGAGAAGGCGATCAGCGAACGGATCTCGGCCGCGTCCATCTCCAATTGGATCACCTCGTTGCCGAAGGGATCGAGCTGGTAAATATCCTTGAGCCGGGACCTCGCCCCGCAGTTCGGCGAGGCGGATGCCGCCGTTGTTCTGGAAGGCGATGTCCAGCCGATGCACCGTGCGCATGGCATCGGTGACCAGGCTGCCGATCTCCTCCTTGCCGCTGAGCGGCAGCGGCAGCCGGGCGATGACCCGCTGCAACGCCGGGCTGTCGTTGAAGTGATCGATCAGGGTCTTGACCTGCGGGTCTTCTTCCGTGACCTTGGCCAGGTCGATGAGGGTCGCCCGCTTGTCGCTCACGCGGCCGCCGGCCAGGGTGATATCCACGCGACCCAGATAGAGGCCGTCGCTGCCCGCCTGGGTGACCAGCACGCCGTTGATTTCCTTGGGCTCGAGCACCGCGGTGTGGGAGTGGCCGCCGATGATCAGGTCCAGCTCGGGCATGGCCTGGGCCAGCAGCAGGTCCTGTTCGTATCCCAGGTGGGTGAGGGCGATGAACACCTGGACGCGGCCGCGCAGGTTTTTGAATTTCTGGGCGGCGGCCAGGGGTTCGCTGAAGCGCAGGCCCTTGAGCTTGTCGGGGTGGCTGTCGGGGAGGGAGGTTGCGCGGCTGACTTGAATCAGGCCCAGCACGGCGAGGCGATCCCCGTGCGAGGTGCGCAGGATGGCGTAGGGTTTGGGCTGGGACAGCGGTCCCTGTTTGACTTTCAGGTTGGCGCAGACCACGCCGTAATGGGCGTGGCTCAGGTGGTAGGCCAGGGTCTGCTGGCCGTAATCAAATTCGTGGTTCCCCAGGTTGACCAGGTTGTAGCCCAGCCGGTTGAACAGCTCGAGCATGGGTTGGCCCTGGGGCTGCGCCTGGTCGACCACCGGGTTGCCGCTGAAGTTGTCGCCGGCACCGAAAAGGAACACGTCGGGATTGGCTCGGCGCTCGGCGTTGACCAGCCGGGCGATTTTGGCCAGCGGCGCGATCTTGCCGTGAATGTCGTTGGTGTGGAAGATGACGATGCGGTAGGGCGGCTCGGCGGCGAGCGTTCCGCTGCCGGCCAGCAGCAACAGCAGCAGCGAACAGAAGAGGCCACGGTAAGGTTTCATGTTTTTTTCCTCACGCAATGTGCAATTGTTGACCTTCGGAGAGTTCACCGTCCAGGGCCACGGGGTTGCCGTGCCCGTCGACCACTTTCTTCTTTTTATTCTCGATTTGGGTCAGCAATTCGGCCGAGTACTTGCGCAGGGCGTCGCGCACCCGGCCGCCGCCGAAAATCTCGACCGTCTTGCCGTTGATTTCGATTTTCATCGGTTCCTCCTGGCGAGGGCCGCCGCTACAGGCCCTTGCGTTGCATGTATTCCCGGTTCTTCTGGGGGGTCTGGTTCCAGAGCAAGAGCATCAGCAGGGCGCCGATGCAGGAAAAGGGGATGAGCAGGTAGACCCAGCTGCCCCAGCCGAAGCGATCCAGAAAATGGCCCAGGCCGAACCCGGTCAGGCCGCTGGCCAGATACTGCACGCCGTCGAGCAGGCCGGTGACGGTGGCGGCGCCGCGGCTGCCGCCGAAATCAGCCGAGGCGGTGCCCGAAAGCATGCCGTGCACGCCGAAGATCCACATGCAGCAGCCGCCGACCATGACCGCGGACAGCAGACCGGAGCGGACGTTGCCCAGCAGCAGCAGCGAGAGAATCTGGGCGATGTAAAAGATGAAGGCCACGGGCGGCCGGCGTGAGCCGAAGAAGCGGTCGGAGAGGAAACCGCAGAGCAGGCCGCCGGCAATGCCTCCCAAGGTGATGCCCAGCGAGGCCAGCCCGTGGAGCGGGGAGCCGGGCGCGATGCGGTGCACCTCCTTGAGAAAGGGGGTGAACCAGAGCATCAAACCCTGACGGACGAAACCGGTGCAGAATTCGGCCGCCACCAGGGTGACGATCACCGGGTTGGCCAGCGCCCGCCGCAGCACCTGCCAGAACGGCAGGCGCACGTCATCGGCCAGATGCGAGGTGGCATCGTCGGTGTGCAGCTTGGGAAAGCCCGCCTCCTCCGGCCGGTTCTTGACCAGCAGGGCGTCGATGCCGGCCAGCAGCAGGATCAGGAATACGGGGACGATGAAAACCCAGCGCCAGCCGAAATGAGCCAGGATCCAGCCCCCCACGCCCATGGCCAGCCAGTAACCGCTGGAGATCATCATGCCGAAGATGCCGCCGAACACGCCACGCTCGCGCACGTGGAACCAGGCCGAGTTGACCTTGACCACCGAGAGGGCACCGAAGCTCTGGAAGTACTGGCTGACCGCGTAGAGCAGCGACATGCCCACTACGATGCGGGTCTGCCAGCCGGACAGGAACAGGGCGCCGACGAGTAGGTTGACCAGCGAGGTGCCCGCCGCGCCCAGCAGGATGGCTTTCTTGCCGCCGATGCGGTCGGCCAGCGGACCGTTGAAGATGACGCTCAGCGCGTAGGTCCAGAAGCCGGCGGTGGCGATGGTGCCGAAGTCGGCTTTGCTCAGGGCGAACGTCTTCATCATGTCGCTGCTGGCCACGTTGAGGTTGTAGCGGCCCATGTAGAAGGTGGCGTAGGTCAGACCGAGCGGGAACCAGTTGGCGAAGCGGCGGCGGCGATACTCGCGGGAGTGGTTGAGCGGGTTGCGGCCGAACAGGTTCATGGTCGCCTGGACTGGTGGATCTCCCACAGCCGGCCGCATACTTCTTCCAGATGGGCGGCCAGAAGCTCCGGCTTGTCCGTTTTTTCCGGCAGGTTGTTGAACATAGTGTAGGGTACCCGCCAGGATCCCACCCGCAGGAAGCGTGGATCGGCCGCGGAAAAGTCCTGCCAGTCGGAATCGCGGTAGAGCTTTTCCAGTTTCTTGTCCTCCAGGGCGTGTTGCAGGATGGAGTCGGGCTTGTCCGGGTTGAAGCGCCGGCGGTTCTTGCGCAGCGACTCCTCCCAGTCGACGTGGATGTAAACGGTCGCTGCCCGCTGCAGGATTTCGTCGGACAGCTGGCCGTAAGCGGCGCGGAAGCCGCCGTGCTCGGCGCCGCGGGAAAACTCGATCAGTACCGTGCGCTCGCGATGCAGCTGCGGGTTGTCGCGCAGCAGCCTGGCGTAGGCCCGGTTGATCTTGTGGATCAAGAAGTTCCAGACCCACTTCTCCTTGAAGACGGTGCCCGGGTACCGCTGGCCCGCGAACTCGAATTCCTTTTCTGAAATCAAGCGCGGCAGCCCCATCGTTTCCAGGATGTCGTCGTCCTCGAAGCGTTCCCAGAGCATGGGGAAATCGTCGATTTCCACCAGCTCGCCGATATGGAACCGGCGCGCCCGTTCCCTCACGGCCACACCCTTGAGAAAGTCGATGATCTCCGATTTTCCCGCCGCAGGGCGGCCGTTGAGTATGATGATGGCGAATATTTCGTTTTCCATGTGTCGGGTCCTGTCGGGGAGGTGCCATTATAGCCAATCCCCCCAGCGGAGGCAAGCGTTCATGAGGCGCACACTTTGACAGAGCCTATTGACATGTGGTATAAGAAGTGCATGTCGCAAAGACCGCGCGAGGCGGGGCGATGAGAGAAAAGACCGACATCCTCAGCATGGTGGACGACAGCGAACGGGAGTTGCTGTTGTCCGAGGTGCAGTATTTCATCGAGCATATCGAGGAGGAGATCAATGCCGCTCTGCGCTGGCGCGAGCTGGATCAGGCGGCCGAGGCGGTAACCGCGGCGCTGTTTCGCGACAAGCAACGCATCCAACTGTTGCGCGTCATTCTCCAGGAGTTGGTGACATTGAGCCGCTCGCTGCCGACGGCCGAAGGCGGCCCGAGCGAGGTCACCGAGCGCTTCCTGCGCTTCCGTCAGGCGGTGGCGTCCTACATCGGCTGCCTGCAAAACGATGAACTCATCCGCGCCATCGTCAGCGAATACCAGCGCTTCGGCCCCCTGCAGGATCCGACGCGGCAGGATATTGAGAAAAAGATCGCCGATATTTGCCGCGAGTTGAACGGCATGGTGCAGCAGGCGCGCAGCGCCGACGCCAGCGGCTATCTGCAGCTGCTGGCCGCCCTGCACAAGCAGTGCCTGTTCTGGTTCGAGATCCGGGGTTTCAATTTTCGCCAGATCCGCAAGAGCGATGTCTATATCTTCAAATTGACCGATTTCATGCTCAAGCGCCAGCGTCGCCAAACGACCCCCGACGCCTAGTGCCGGCGAGTCCGGCCGGCCGGCGGCAGTCGCTTGATTTCCGGGACAAAATAAAGTATAGTGAGCGCGCGACAGCATAGGCATGACGCAACTCGAATACGCTAGGAAAGGAAGCCGGACCCCGCAAATGGAGGAGGTAGCCGCCCGCGAATCCGTGGATGCGGAACAGTTGCGGCAGCGGGTGGCCGAGGGTCGGGTGGTGATTCCAGCCAATCCCCGGCACGCCCGGTTGCGGCCGATCGGCATCGGCAAGGGGCTGCGCACCAAAACCAATGCCAACATCGGCACCTCATCCGATTACCCGCAGCTGGAGGACGAGGTCAAAAAACTGAAGACGGTCCTGGACTGCGGGCGCGGACGCGGTGATGGACCTGAGCACGGCCGGCGATATCACGCCATCCGCCGCGCCTTGATCTGGCGCACCGCCATTCCCTTCGGCAATGTGCCGGTTTACGAGATGATGGTGGAGGCGCGTCGACCAGGGCGAGACGTTCGTCGCGCTGGGCATCGAACCGATGCTGGCTACTCTCCGGCGCCAGGCCGACGACGGGGTGGATTTCATGACCATCCACGCCGGCCTGACCCTGCGGGCCATGGAGAAACTGAGAAAAAAGCCGCGCCGGGCCGGGATCGTCTCCCGCGGCGGTTCGCTGCTGACCGGCTGGATGCTGCACAACGACAAAGAGAATCCCTTTTTCGAGCATTTTGACCAGCTGCTGGCCATCGCCCGCGAATTCGATGTCACCCTCTCTCTGGGCGACGGCCTGCGGCCGGGATCGCTGGCCGACGGCAGCGACTGGGCCCAGCTGGAAGAGTTGCTGACCCTGGGCGAGCTGGTCCAGCGTTCGCGCCGCGGCCGGGGTGCAGGTCATGGTCGAAGGGCCCGGGCCACCTGCCCCTGCAGCAGATCGAGATGAACATCCGGCTGCAGAAGGAGGTCTGCGCCGGGGCGCCTTTTTACGTCCTGGGCCCGGTGGTCACCGACATCGCCCCGGGCTACGACCACATGACAGCCGCCATCGGCAGCGCCATCGCCGGCGCCGCCGGCGCCGATTTCCTCTGCTATGTCACGCCCGGCCGAGCATCTCGGCCTGCCCGACGCGCAGGACGTGCGCGAAGGGATCATGGCGTCGCGCATCGCCGCCCATGTCGCCGACATCGCCAAGGGCGCTTCCCGGCGCCTTGGAGTGGGACCGCGCGCATGGCCGAGGCCCGCCGCCGGCTGGACTGGGCAGAAGCAGGAAAAGCTGTGCATCGACCCCGAGAAATTCAGGCGCGTCAGCGGCCAGGCGCTCCGCGCAGACCGACGCCTGCTCGATGTGCGGCGACTTTTGCGTCTACAAGGTCCTGGAGGATTTTTACCTATGAAACCGACTGCGCCTGACCTTTCTTCGGCGTGCGCGGCAGTTATCCGGTGCCCGACCGGCGCATGCGCCGCGCTGGGCGGCAACACGGCTTCGCTGCTCTTGGAGATCGCCGGCCAGTCGTGTCTCCTGGATGCCGGCACCGGCATCATCGCCGCCGGCCGGCGCCTCTGCCGGAAGCCGCCGCCCCAGGGCAAACGCCATGGCCATTTTCCTGACCCACCTGCACATCGACCACATCATGGGCTTGCCTTTTTTCGCCCCGCTCTACGATCGCGGATGAGACCGTGACGCTGTTTGCTCCGGCGCCCGGACGCCGGCCGCTCTGCGACCAGGCCATCCATGCGCTTTTCCTGCCGCCCTATTCGCCGATCACCGTGCAGGGCATCAAGGCCGCGCCTGAGTTCCGGCCGCTGGGCACGCGGCGGGTCGGCCGCTTGCGGCTGGATGCGGACCTCGAGCGTCGACTACCTCTGGCACGATTCCCATCCCCGGGCTGGGTGTCACCCATTTACCGTTTCAACCACCGGGGCCGACGGCTGGTCTACGCCACCGACGTGGAAAGCCCGGAGGCTTCGGCGCCGTCATCGTCCACTTCATCGCGGCGCCGACATCCTGATCCACGATTCCCAGTATCAGGACCGTGATTACTTCGATCCGCGCTGCTCGCTGCGGAGGGTTCGGACACAGCCCGGTGTCCGCGCCGCGGCCAACGCCCGGGCCGCCGGGGTGCAGAAGCTGTTTCTCTTCCATTTTGATCCCGAGTACGGCGACCGGCAATTGCAGCGCATGCTGGCCCAGGCCCGGCAGACGTTCAAGCCATCCTATCTGGCCCAGAGAATCGAAAAAAATTAACATAAGGAGATAACCATGTCCGGACATTCCAAGTGGAGTTCGATCAAGCATAAGAAAGCGGCCACCGACGCCAAGCGCGGCAAGCTGTTTACCCGCTTCATCCGGGAAATCGACCATCGCCGCCCGCATGCCGGCGGCGGCGATCCCGAATCCAACTCGCGCTTGCGCCACGCCATCGACGGGGCGCGGGCGGCCAACATGCCCAGCGACAACATCAAGAAAGCCATCCAGCGCGGCACCGGCGAGCTGGAGGGGGTCAATTACGAGGAATTCGCCTACGAGGGCTACGGCCCCGGCGGCGTGGCCATCCTGGTCGAGGCCATGACCGACAACAAGAACCGCACCGTTTCCGAGGTGCGCCACGTCTTCAGCAAATACAACGGCAACCTGGGCGAGCAGGGCTGCGTGGCCTGGATGTTCACGCGCAAAGGGGTGATCCATGGTGCCGCAGTCGGCCATCGGCGAGGACGAGCTGATGGAGATCGTCCTGGAGAACGGCGCCGAGGACATGGTCAAGGAAGGAGGTCTACGAGATCACCACCGCCACCGAGGATTTCGACAAGGTGCACGAGCCGCCCTCGAAGGCCAAGAAGCTCCCCATCGAGTCGGCCGAGATTTCCCGGGTGCCCTCCACCTACATCAAACTGGAGGGCAAGCAGGCCGAGCAGATGCTCAAGCTCTTCGACAAGCTGGAGGAACTGGACGACATCCAGAACGTCTGGGCCAACTTCGACATTTCCGACGAGGAAATCGAGAAGTACAGCAAGGGTTGATGCTGATCGTCGGTCTGGATCCCGGTTCGCTGCGCTTCGGCGTCGGCCTGGTGCGCAAGGAGAAAAAGGCCATCGCCTTCGTCCATTCCGAAACGATCCGCCTGAAGGCCGGGCGATTTTACCGAGCCGCATGCAGCCAGCTCTGGGAACGGCTGCAGGAGATTTACCGCGGAATTTCCCTCGGCGGCGGCGGCCATGGAGGAAGGATTCCTGGGCGAAAATGTGCGGTCCATGTCCCAGCTGGCTTTGGCCCGCGGCGTGGCCCTGGCCTCGCTGGTCGAGCGCCGGCTGCCGGTGCGATTCTACACTCCCCGCGAGGTCAAACTGGCCCTGACCGGGTACGGCAACGCCGCCAAGGAGCAGGTGGCGCAGCATGGCGGCCTGGTGCTGCGGCATGCCGGACAAGAACAAAATCGGGACCTGGACGAGAGCGACGCCCTGGCCGTGGCCTACTGCCACGCCGTGAGATTGCCGATGATCGCGGCCGTGCGCGGGAAGGATCTTCGCCCTGGCCCCGGGCAAGGCGAGTATCGACACGGGCTGCGGCATCATCGCTGCAGCTGTCCTGATGCCGGTATCCAGCTTCCCGCTGTTGCGCGAGGGCCAGGAGGTCGCTGCTGCACACGGTGTTCAAAATCAAGGACGAGGACGTCATGCTCTACGGTTTCCTTCAGCCCCGAGGAGAAGGCGCTGTTCGAAAAGTTGCTGTCGGTTTCGGGCGTCGGCGGCAAGATCGCCATGTCCTGCCTCTCCGCCATCGCCGCCGGCGAATGGTTGCCTGGTCAATCGCCGCCGCCGACGTGGCGCGCATCAGCGCCATCCCCGGCATCGGCAAGAAAACCGCCCAGCGCATCATCCTGGAACTGACCGGAAAACTGGAGCTGGAGCCGCGGAGGCGGAACCGCTGCGCTCAGCCCTGTGTGCCGACCTGGTTTCGGGCCTGGTCAACCTCGGCTACCCGGCCAAAGCGGCGCGCGACGCGGTGCAGCGGGCCTCAAGGAAAATCCCGGCCGAGCGGAGTTTTGAGGGGCTGTTCAAAGCGCTGCTCAAGAAGGCTGAAGCCGATGAAAACGGAACAACGTCACCACACCCGGTCGAAAGCCCAGCGAGGACACGGGGTTGGAGCAGAGCCCTGCGCCCGCGCCGACTCGCGCGAATTCACCGGCCAGAAGCAGAAGATCGCCAACCTGAAGACCTACATCAAGGGGGCGCGCCAGCGCGGCGAGCCCTGGACCACGTGCTGCTGCACGGCCCGCCCGGCCTGGGCAAGACCACCCTGGCCAACATCGTGGCCGCCGAGATGGGGGTGGGCATCAAGTGCACGTCGGGCCCGGTGCTGGAAAAGAAGGGCGACATCATCGCCATCCTGACCGACATGGAGGAGCACGAGGTGCTGTTCATCGACGAGATCCACCGCCTGCGCACGGCCTCTGGAGGAAATCCTCTACAAGGCCATGGAGGATTTCCAGATCGACGTGGTCATCGGCCAGGGGCCGGGCGCCAAGACCGTCTCGCTGGAGCTCAACCCCTTCACCCTGGTCGGCGCCACCACCCGGGCCGGCCTGCTCTCTTCAACCCGCTGCGCAACCGTTTCGGCATCACCTGCCACCTGGATTTCTACACGCTGCGCCGAACTGCAGGCGATCATCGGGCGCAGCGCCGCGCATCCTGGGCGTGCGCATCGAAGCGGCGGCCGCCGAAGCCGTGGCCCGGCGCTCGCGCGCCACGCCGCGCATCGCCAACCGCCTGCTGCGCCGGCTGCGCGATTTCGCCCAGGTGGCCGGGGAACCACGCATCGATCTCAAGGTCACCGAGAAAGCGTTCCTGGCCCTGGAGGTGGACGAGGCCGGGTTCGACGAGGTGGACCGGCAAGCATCCTGCTGGCCATCATCGATAAATTCTCCGGCGGCCCGGTGGGCATTACCACCCTGGCCACCGCCGTGCAGGAGGAGAAAGACACCATCGAGGATATCTACGAACCCTACCTGATCCAGGAGGGCTTCCTGCAGATCACGCCCCGCGGTCGCCTGGCCACCGAGCAGGCCTTCCGTTATTTCGGGAAAAATTTCAACTCCGGTCAGCAGCCGCTTTTTTAATTTATCTTCTTCCTTCAATTGGTTTTTTCTCTGAGCAGGAGGGAAAATGGCGCGAATTCAAGGGGAGGTGAAACTTATGCCCTGTTCCCTTCGTTCAATATATCTGAAACGGATGGCGCGGGCCATAGTTCAGGCAGAACTTTTTCCGGTCCACGTTGTCTGATGAAAAGGAGATTGGCCTCTGGAGATTGAGCATGAATGAAAGGATAACGGCAAGCCTGGCAGTGCTCCTGCTGCTGACCCTGTGCCTGGCCCGACCGCTGAGCGCTGGGGACGGCGTGTTCAAGCCGGTGATGGTCAGCGCGCCGCCGGTGATCGACGGCAAGCTCGACGATCCGGCCTGGAAGAATGCCGTCCCTCTGACCGATTTTAAAACCTTCAAGCCCGATTACGGCAAACTGCCATCGCAGAAAACGGAAGTTTACATCCTTTATGACCGCAATTATATTTATTTCGGATTCCGCTGCCTGGACAGCGAGCCCTCCAAGATCAAAGCCGCGATCTCCAAACGGGACAACATCGACGTCGATGACTTGATCGGTGTGGTCGTGGACACGTTCAATGACCACCAGAGCGGCTACCTCTTTGTCGTCAACCCGCTGGGCATCCAGATGGACGGCATGATCAATGCCGACGGCAACGGCGACTCCAGTTTCGATACGGTCTGGAGAAGCAAGGGCGAGATCAACGGCATCGGCTACACGGCCGAAATGGCCATCCCCTTTAAAAGCCTCCGGTTCCCTCCGGGGAAAAAAATCGTTATGAGCATAGCGGCGGTGCGTTGGTTCAGCCGCTATTCCGAACAGGCCAGCCTGCCCGCTATTTACCCGGATAAAGGTTCGATTCTCACCCAGATGATGCCGTTCGAACTGGACAACATCAAGTTCCAGCGCCCGGTGGAAATTCTGCCGGCCGTCACCTACAGCCAGCGCAGCGTGCAGGGCCAGGGAAGCCTGAAGCTGGACAACCGCACCACCGACTTCAGCCTAACCGGCAAGCTGGGCCTCACCTCGGGATTGACGCTGGACGCCACCTACAACCCCGATTTCAGCCAGGTGGAGGCCGACGCCGGTCAAATCGATGTCAACCTGCGCTACGCGCTCTACTACCCCGAAAAACGGCCCTTCTTTCTGGAAGGTATGGAGAATTTCAATTTCGGCGGCCGCAGTGAGGCCAACTATCTGGGCGATGTGGTGTACACGCGCACCATCGTCGATCCGGTGATGGGCTTCAAATTGAACGGCAAGATGGGAAACCAGAACCTGGTTTCCAGCATTTTCGCCGTTGACGAGTATCCGGGGAGAGTGACGCGAAGACCCCGATCTGGCCGGCCGCAACGCCCTGTTCGGCATCCTGCGCTACAAGCGGATTTTCAGCCAGGACAGCTATGTCGGCGGCTTTTTCACCGACCGCGAATTCGCCGGTGAATACAACCGCCTGGCCGGCGTCGACGGCCGTTTCCGTTTAAACAACCGCAGTTTCGCCGAATTCAGTTACTTCCGGGCGTTCAGCCGCGATCTTGACGCCAGCGCCGGATATCAAGGCGATGCGTTCTCACTGCGCTACGCCTATTCGACGCGCACCATTGATGCCGAAACGGGTTACATCGGCATTGCCAAGGATTTCCGCACCGATGTGGGTTATCTGATGCGCACCGGTATCCGCAGCGTGCCGCTGTTTTTCATGTATCATATCTATCCCCGCTCCAAGTTCTTCCAGAAAATTGAACCTTTCTATTGGGGTCAGCACACCTGGGACACGTTCAGCAACCTCTTTGAAACCACCAATCTGTTCGTGCTCCGTTTCGCCATGCCGCGCAGCAGCCAGATCCGTTTCGACGCCATCCTGGCCAACGAGGTGTTTGCCCACCAGCGTTTCAACCGCAACGGCTGGCGCGTGCAGGGCTATACCCAGATCTTCAAACAGCTGTACCTGGAGATGGAGCTGCGCCATGGCAATTCCATTTACTACGATCCGGATAATCCCTATGGAGGCCGTTCCAGCCGCATCGATGCGGGCCTGGTCTTCCAGCCCATCCAAGCGATCAGCTCCAGCCTGAACCTCTCGTTTGCCGATTTTCACCGCGCCTCCGACGGCCAGAAGATCTATGACTATACTATTCTGCGCAACCGCACCGTTTTCCAGCTCAACCGCTTCCTGTTTTTCCGCAGCATCCTCGAATACAACTTTTATTACAAGCAACTGAACGCCGATTTCCTGGCCTCGTTCACCTACATCCCCGGTACCGTGATCTACATCGGTTACGGTTCGGTCTACGAGAAATTGCGCTGGGACCAGGGCGCCTACGTTCCGGCCGATGACCTGCTGCAGACCCAGCGCAGCTTTTTCTTCAAGGCCTCCTATCTCTGGCGGTTCTGATTGCCGATTTATTCCATCGTCTTGTCCGCAGGGCCAGGCCCGGTTTCTTTACTCGCCGGGCCGGAAAGTCTATAATGCGGGCATGAGCGAAGAGCGGCGGCTGTTGCGGCGCATCGTCCGGCTGGCACTCGCCGAGGACCACGTGCGCGCGGATGTGACCACCAACTCCCTGCGTGCCAGCGACCGTCCGGCCAAAGCCCGGGTCGTGGCCAAAGCCGAGGGGGTGATCTCCGGCCTGGGGTCTTTCCGGGAAACGTTGCGCCAGGTGGACCGGCGCCTGCAGGTGGTCGTGTTCAAGGGAGACGGCGCGTCGGTGTCCGCGGGCGATGAGGTGCTCGAGGTGCGCGGAAGGGAGAGCTCCATCCTGAGAGCCGAACGCACGGCGCTCAATTTCCTGCAGCGGCTGAGCGGCGTCGCCACCCTGACCCGTCGCTTCGTCGAGGCACTCGCGCCCACGGGCGTGCGGCTGCTGGACACGCGCAAGACGGCGCCCGGCATGCGCCTGCTGGAAAAGCGGGCGGTGCGTGACGGCGGCGGCAGCAACCACCGCCTGCATTTGGCCGACATGGCGCTGATCAAGGACAATCACATTGCCATGGCCGGATCGATCACGGCCGCCGTGCGCGCGGTGCGCCGGCGCCATCCGCGTCTGCCCATCGAAGTGGAGGTGAAGAACCTGGCCGAGCTCGAGGAGGCTCTGGCCCTGGGCGTGCCCATGATCATGCTGGACAACTTCGCGGCGGCGCAAATCGCCCAGGCTGTGGCCCTGGTCGGTGGCCGGGCTAAACTTGAAATCTCGGGAAACGTCACGCTGCAGAACGTGGCGGAGAAGGCCCGGGCGGGAGTGGATTTCATATCGGTGGGTGCCTTGACCCACTCGGCCCCGGCGCTCGATCTGAGCCTGGCCATTATCGGCTGAGACATGAAAGACTACTTTGAAACCGACGTGCTGGTCATCGGCTGCGGTATCGCCGGAGCCGTTGCAGCCATGACCCTGGCCGAGAATGGCCTGCGGGTGATGGTCATTTCCAAAGGCAAGGATTTCACGCGCAACAACACCTACTATGCCCAGGGCGGCATCGCCGTGCTGGCCGAAGGCGAAAGCCCGGACACCTTTGCCCAGGACATCATCCGCGCCGGCGACGAGATCAATTATCCGGAGGCGGTGGCCCAGGCGGTGGCCGAATCGCGCCGGTTGTTCCAGCGCATCCTGATCGATAAGCTCGGTGTGCCGTTTTCCAAGGAGGGGGAGCACTACAGCCTGGCCCAGGAGGGCGGTCACCGCGTCCGGCGCATCTACCACGTCAAGGACATGACCGGCCGGCTGATTCAGGAGAAACTGAACGATTATCTCAAGAACCTCCCCAACCTGACGCTGCTTTTCCAGCACACGGCCATCGACCTGCTGGCCTATCCCCACCATTCGCTCAACCCCCTGCGCATTTACCAGGAGCCCAAGGTCATCGGCGCCTACGTGCTGGACCAGAAGACCGAAAAGGTTTTCCGGGTCTTCGCCAAAAAAGTCGTGCTGGCCAGCGGCGGCCTCAGCAGTCTGTTTTTGCATTCGACCAATCCCGAGGAGGCGATCGGCAACGGCATTGCCATGGCCTCCCGCGCCGGCGCCCAGCTGGCCAATCTGGAATACATCCAGTTCCACCCCACGTCGCTCTACCATCGCGAAGCCGCCGGTTTCCTCATCTCCGAGGCGGTGCGCGGTGAAGGCGCGCGGCTGATGAACCGCAAGGGGGAGTACTTCATGGAGAAGTATTCACCGTTGAAGGACCTGGCCCCGCGCGACGAGGTGTCACGGGCGATCTACGAGGAGATGATAAAGAATGGAGATGATTACGTGCTGCTCGACCTGGCCTCGTTTGCCAAGATCAACATCCGCGAGCGCTTCCCTACCATTTACGCCACCTGCCTGCAGTACGGTATTCCCATCGAGGAGAAACCGATCCCGGTGGTGCCGGCGGCCCACTACGGCTGTGGCGGCGTGCGGGTCGACCTGAATGGCCGCACCAGCCTGCGCCATCTCTATGCCGTCGGCGAGGTGTCGGCCACGGGCGTGCACGGCGCCAATCGCTTGGCCTCGGTGTCCCTGCTGGAGGGGCTGGTCTGGGGGGTCAAGGCGGCCGAGGACATTTTGCGGGTCTGCGGCGAGGAGAAGGATCCTTACGTGATTGCGGAAATCCCCCCCTGGAAATATCCCCAGCCGCAGGAGAAGCTGGATCCGGCCCTGGTCTGGCAGGACTTGGTGACCATAAAATACATCATGTGGAACTACAGCGGCATTATCCGTACCGTCAAGCGGCTGGAGCGGGCCAAGGCGGATCTGGAGTATCTCAAGCACCGGATCATCAAGTTTTACCAGCAGACCGAGATCAGCAACCGCATCGTCAATCTTCGTGACAGCGTGCAAACCGCCCTCCTCATCGTGGAGGCGGCGCTGCACAACCGCATCTCGCGCGGCGCGCACTTCATCAGCGATAACCGCGATTGACCCGTTCCAAACGGGATTCATAATCGCGGCAGGCATCGGGCTTGACCCTGTTTGTGAAAATCGCTACACTGGTTCCGCCGATCATGGGAAAACGAGGAACGGGCCTGTTTTTTTTTCTGGGATGGGCGGCGGCGCTGCTGCTGCCCGCCAGCTTGCACTACAACTTTACCTATGTGCTCAACGGTAACGGCCAGTCGCGCACCTTGCTCTTCATTCCCTTCCGGGTCTATTACGAGGCCTCGGCTTCCATCGATTTTTCCGCCACTCCGCAACCGGACGGCACCTGGCAGTTTGTTTACTCCGGCATCCCGCGCAGCGCCTATGTTCTGCGCACGCTGGGGTTTAGCGCCCGCAGCCTGGCCCTGCTCACCGCCGATATCGATGCCGATTGGCAGACGCAGTTTGCGGACACGAAACTGGCCGAGTGGCGCCTGGAGGCTCCCGAATACGCCCAACGCATCCGCCGGGTCGCGCGCCTGCCCCATCTGCTCATCGCCCGGGAAGGCGAGGCCTTGCGTTTCACCAGAGACCCCTCGGGAATTCAGCGCCAGGTCACGGTCAATCTGCAGACTCCCTACCGCTGGCCCCGTTCCCCCCACGGCCTCTATTTCAACGTCTTTTCCATGGCCGGCGAAGGGCTTAAACTCTTCAACCATGCGGTGCTGCCGCTTCCCGCGTGGCCGCCCGACGCCTCCTGGCCGGAGCAGTGGTCAAGCGCGGAACTGGATTTCACGCCCGTGCTGGACAGCCTGGCCCACCAGATCGAAAAGATCGTGGCCAAACTAGTCAAGGTGCAGCAAAAGGGGCGCGTCAGCCTGACCTACCGCCTGACGGCCAATAACGGCGAAGAGGTCGAACTCTGTGGCGAAGCCCGCCCCGACGTACCGATCTGGAAGGGGGTTCTGCTCCGGGAAGTTTTCCGCCGCGTCCGGCTGCGCTGGGCCGACGGGGTGCTGCTGGCCGACCAGATGTGGCTGGGCATCCGCAACCGCTGGGGCAAAGGCGGATTCGTCCGCGTGGATTTGCATTTGGTCGAATAATCAAGTAGGAGCGATGATGAGTCCAGAGGTATTTTTGTTTCCCGGTCAGGGCTCGCAGGCAGTGGGCATGGGCCAGGACCTTTTTGCCAGGAGTGAGCTGGGCCGCCGCACCTTTCTGCAGGCGGACGAGATCCTGGGCTACCCCCTCTCGCGCATCTGCTTTGAGGGTCCGGAGGAGGAGCTCAAGCTGACTTCCAACACCCAGCCCGCGCTGCTGACCGTTTCTTACATTCTCTTCTGCCTTCTGGGCAAGAAGCCGGCTTGGGCGGCGGGTCACAGCCTGGGCGAATACTCGGCTCTGGTCTGCGCCGGAGCCATCGCCTTTGCCGACGCGGTGCTGCTGGTGCACAAGCGGGGGAAATACATGCAGGAGGCGGTACCGGTGGGCCGGGGGGCAATGGCCGCTCTACTGGGTGCCGACATGGGCAAGGTCGAGCAGGCGATCGCCGAGGTCAACGCAGCCGGCCAAGGGCAGGAAACGGGGGGCATCCGGCGTGTGGCCAACGTGGCCAACTGGAACAGCGCGGCCCAGGTGGTCATTTCGGGCGAAAAAGGAGCCGTGGAGGAGGCGGTGGCCAAGGTCGCGGCCGCGCGGGCGGTATTTCTGCCGGTGTCCGCCCCTTTCCATTCTCAATTGATGGCCCCGGCCGAGGAGAAACTGGGCCACGATCTGGATCGGGTAACCTTTCGCGATCCCGATTTCCCGGTGCTCAACAACGTTGCCGTCCGGGAGGTTTGCACCGGTGCCGAGGCACGCGAAGGGTTGAAACGGCAGGTATCCCGACCGGTGCTCTGGCATGGCACCATGGAAAAATTTTTACTGGATATGAACCTGCGGCGTTTCACAGAGATTGGCACGGGCAAGGTGCTGTCCGGAATTCTAAAAAAGACCGCAAGGGATCTGCAAAAAGATGTGGAAATCTATAATATCGAAACCCTTGAGGATCTGAAAAAAATAAGTTAGCTCTTGTTCCGCTCTTTATGCGATTTCATTTTTTGCGCGAAAAGCAAAATATTTCTTTATTATCGGTTTTTTTAAAGAGCAAAAACTTGCCGAATTCGGTCAGATTTGGCTCTTCCGGAGGTGCACGAATGCCAAGCCCCGATAATTCTAAAAAAAAGGGGAAAGGGCTTGACAAGCCTTTTTTAATATGTTACTAAACTGGTGAAGTATGAATATATACACATTGCGGAGAGTGCCATGGCTTTTATGGGATTTAAAAAGTCGAAGGGCATTGTAGGCTTGGACATCGGCTCTTTCGCCCTGAAATTGGTGGAACTGAAACCGGTCCGCAAGGGGAAAGAGAGCCGTTACGAACTGGTGTCCATCGGTTACGAGCCGGTGCCCTACCAATCCATCGTCGAAGGTAGCATCATGGACTCCACGGCAGTGGCCGAAGCCATCCAGCACATTTTTTACGACAGCAAAGCCAAGTCGAACAACCTGGCTTTCGGCGTGTCGGGGAGTTCGGTGATCGTCAAGCGCATCGAGGTGCAGCGGCTCAATCCCGATGAAATGCACGAGCATATCCTCTGGGAGGCCCGGCCGCACATTCCCTTCACGCCCGACGAAGTCAATATCGACTACGAGATCATCGAATCTGCCGATGCCCATCCCGACAAGGTCGGGGTGATTCTGGCCGCCGTGCGCAAAGAAAAACTGAACGATTATCTCAACGTCATCACCATCGCCAACAAGGCCGCCGATATCGTGGACCTGGATTCGTTCGCCATCCTGAACAGCGTCCTGCTCAATTACGAGATGTACCGGGACAAGCGCCCTGGCCATCATCAACATCGGCTCCAGTCGATCACCAACGTCGATCATCGCCCGGCCAGGGCTACCCGGTGTTCGTCCGCGACATCGCCTTCGGCGGCAACCAGTTCACCGACCTCCTGCAAAAAGAATTGAATCTGAAATACGAGAAGGCCGAATCGGTCAAAAAAGGGCGGACCGTGGAAGGCATCTCTCCGGTGGCCGTCAAGCCGATCATCACCATCATTCTCAATGACCTGAAGAACGAAGTCAAGAAGACCTTTGAGTTCTATCGCTCCAACACCACCGAGGGCCGCATTGACAACATCCTGCTGTCCGGCGGCAGTGCCAATCTGGAAGCGATCATCGATTTCTTTTCCCAGGAATTCGACATCCCTGTCGAGATCATGAATCCCTTCAACAGCGTCGACATCAACTACAAGAAATTTGACGTCAACTTCATCAAAGATATGGCTCCCGTCTACAATGTGGCCGTGGGCCTGGCCCTGAGGGCCATGGGGGATTGGAAATGATCCGAGTCAATTTACTCCGGCCGGGAAAGAAAGAGGTCGTCAGCGCCGCCGACTCCGTCAGTTATGCCGAAGAAGTAGCCATAAGAAAAATAAGCGCCACCGCGGTGGTAGCGGCCGTCGCCCTCACCTTGGGCTTGATCGGCTTGCTCTATTTCCTGCAAACCAACAAACTCTCCTTCGAACGCAAGCAACTGGAGGATCGCCGGTTGCGCAAGGCAGAGCTGGAAAAAGTCCTCAAGAAGCTGGAGGAAGTGGAAGCGTCCAAAAAAGTGCTCGAAGCCAAGATTAAAATCATCGGCGACCTGAAAGCTCGACAAAAGGATACCGTGATGATGATGGACAAGTTGTACACCTGCCTTCCCGAATGGGTCTGGTTGACTGACCTCAATTTCACCAACAACATCCTGAATATCAGCGGCAAGGCGCTCTCCAACAATCTGATTTCCGATTTCATCAACAACTTGGAAAATTCCATCTTTTTTGTTAAACCCGTGACGTTGAAAACGTCCCAGCGCAAGAAGGAGCAAGGCAGCGATATCATGGAGTTCAAGATTGAATGCCGCTTCAACAACCGGGCCAGTGAAGACCTTAAATAAGGTGGTATAGCATGGAACTGCAAAACTTACCTTGGTACGGTCAATTCCTGGTGTTCATGGTCATCGGTGCCATCCTCTTGGGCATTTTCTATTTCGTTTATTATTCGCCCACCAGCGATGAGATCAAAACCATCGTCGACGAGAGCGAACGCCTGCAGGACGAGATCCGCAAGGGCGAGAACAACGAAAGCAAGCTGAAGAGGCTGGAAGAGGAAAAAATCCACAACGAGGTCATTCTGGAGCAGCTCAAGGGCATCCTTCCCGAACGAAGAGAGGCGGCCCAGATCCTGAGCAAGATCCAGGCCATCGCTTCCAACGCCCGCCTGCGCTTCAATCTCTTCAATCCCGGCTCGGAGCGCGTCCAGGAAATTTACATGGAGTGGCCCATCCTGATGAAGTTCGAGGGGAACTACAACAATCTGGCCGTGTTTTTCGACCAGGTCTCGCGCCTGACCAAGATTTTCAACATCAACGGCCTGCACATTGCCCCCTTGGCCGCCATGACCCCCGAATACACGATCTCGGCCGATTTCACTGCCACGACCTACATCTACCGAGAGGGCGGTACCGTCAAGGCAGCGGCCAAGCTGGCCCCCAAGAAACCGGCCCAGCCGGCCCCGAAAGGGGAAGAGAAATTGGGAGACTTTTAAGATGAAGAACCTATTCGTTCTGCTTTTGCTTTGTCCGCTGCTGCTGGTCTGGGGACAGGAAAAGAATCAGAGCACCCAAAAGGAGAAGCAGGTGGCGGAGGCTCAGGCTGCGGTCGACGCAACCCAGTCCCAGCTGGAGGCCCAGATTCTTCCCGGCGAGGCCTTCTACAATGCCCAGGGCCGGCGCGATCCGTTCGTGAACCTGCTGCTGGGCAGGAACGTGCGCGAGAACCGCCAGGCGATCGAAGGCCTGCCCGGCTTGCTGATCGATGAGCTGGAGCTTGAAGGGATTGTCAGTGTGAAGAAGGGGGTCTATTTGGCCCTGATGAAGGGGCCCGATACCCGTCCCTACCAGCTCAATGTGGGGGACAAAGTCTATGACGGCGAGGTCGTGGCCATTAATCGCAACTCCATCAGCTTCAAGAAAAGCCTGACCGTTGCCTTGGGAGGCCAGAAGGAGAAGGTGGTCATAAAATCATTAAATCCCGAAGAGGAGGAAATTAAAAAGTGAAAAAAATAGCACTTGTCTTTCTTTTGGTGTGGCTGACCGTTTTTCTGGAGGCGAAAGCCAAGGTCACCAAAATAGAGTACCTCCCGGGCGACGATTTCGTCCAGCTCTTCCTGCAAACCAACCAAATCATCCCCATCCCCGATGTCTTCTACCCCCAGAAGGGCAACCTGCGCAAGCTGGTGGTGCGCATCAAGGACGCCGAATTCCAGCTCGACAAGAATGCCTATACCTTCAACTCCCCGGTGATTCAGGACGTGCAGCTGAAGACATCCACAGACTTTTCCGATCTGGAAATTAACCTCAAAGGGGACGTGAGCTACCAGGTGCGGACCAACCAGACCGGTCTGTTCATTGAATTCCCGATCATCAAGTCGGTCTCCTCGCCCAAGCCGGAAAAGCCGAAAACAGAAACGCCGCCCTCTGCCGCCCCTGCGGTTACGTCCGGAACGGTGCTCAAGGATGTGCGCCTCGGCGCCGCCAGCCCGGAACGCATCAGCTTCGAGCTGGTGCTGAGCGGCAAGCCCGAATATACCGTCATTCCCCTCAAAGACCCACCGGTGCGCCTGGCCATTGACCTCAAGAACACCCAGGCCCGCAAGCTGTTTAAAAGCATCAACAGCAACAATGTCAAGACCGTTCGCGGCAGCTACAATTCCCCCCAGGTCTTCCGCGTGGTGTTCGACCTGACCGAGCTGAAGGAGTTTGCGGTTCGGCCCCAGGGAAACTCCCTGCTGGTGGAATTCTTCGCCACTCCGGCCCCGCAGGCCAAGCCGGAAGCGGTCTCCCCGCCGGCAGCGACCACTGAACCTCTCAAAACGGCGAACCCCCAGCCCGTCGTGAGCGAAACGGTCAAGACGGAGATTCCCAAACCGGTCATAAGCGAGCCGCCCAAGACGGAGACCGTGGTTGTGGCCAAGCCAGCGACAGAACCTGCCGCCAAGCCTCTGGCTGTACCCGAGGAAAAGCCGGTCGTCCAGCAGCTTCAGCCCGAGAAGAAGGAACCCCCGCCGACCGAGAAAAAGGAGTACTTCAACGAGGATAAAGCCAAAGTTACCACCGACAAACCCGTCGGCGGCTCTATCACCGTACCGAGTGAAAAGGGCCAGGAAAAAACCACCTTTGTCAGGCAGACCATCGAGCAAGGCCAGACCCAGTACAGCGGCAACCCGATGGATTTCAGCTTCAAAAACATGGAGCTGAAGAATTTGCTGAAGCAGATCGCCCGCCTCGTCGGCCTGAGCCTGATGGTCGATCCGGATGTCTCCGGCACCATCACCTGCGAACTCTATCAGATACCCTGGGACCAGGCCCTGGATCTCTTTTTAAAGACCAATGGCCTGGGCAAGGTGCAGGAGGGCACGGTGCTGCGCGTGGGCCGGATTGAGAAACTGGCCCAGGAAGCGGATAAGGACCGGCAGCTGCGCGAATCCCGCGAGGAGGCCGGCAACCTGGAAGTTTCCACCCGCACCCTCTCGTTCGCCAAGGTCTCCGGCATCAGGGCCCTTCTCGAGAAGCAGCTCACCAAACGCGGCGAGATCAACATCGATGAGCGCACCAACACGCTGATCATCTCCGAGGTCCCCGACCGCATTAAGGTGATTGACAGGCTGATCGATACCCTGGACGCAGCCAATCCCCAGGTCTCCATCGAGGCGCGAATCGTCGAAGCCACCTCCAACTACCTGAACTCCTTCGGTATCCAGTGGGGCTACAACTTGGTGGCCGACTCCGCCCATGGCAATCAGACTAACCTGGTGTTTCCCAACTCCATCACAAGCAGCGGCTTCGTGCCCCAGGGCACGGCCCCGAACAAATACACCTTTAACGGCACCCAGTACGGTTACGCCGTCAACCTGCCGGTGGCCGATACGGCCATTTACCCGTTTTTCCGCCTGGGCAACATCGCCAACACGTTCAACCTCGACGTGGCGCTGGCCGCCATGGAACGCAAGGGCAAGGGCCGGATCATCTCTTCGCCCAAGGCCACCGCCCAGAACAACATGAAGGCCAAGCTCACCCAGGGCGAGCGCATCCCCATCCAGACCGTCCAGAACAACACGGTGACCACTCAATACGTCAACGCCGCACTGGAAATGGAAGTCACGCCGCAGATAACAGCCCGAGGCTCGGTCATCATGGAGATCAACATCAAAAACGATATAGCCAACTTTGATAAACAGGTCCTGGGCATTCCCACCATCACCACCGAGACCGCCGAAACGACGGTGCAGGTGATTGACGGCGGCACCATTGTCATCGGCGGGCTCTACAAAATCTCCGAAACCCAAAATGCCGATTCGGTGCCGCTGATCAGTAAAATCCCCCTGCTGGGCAGCCTGTTCAAGAATTCCAAGAAAACCGGCGCCCAGAATGAACTGCTGATCTTCATCACACCCAGGATCATCAAATAGGAGGGATGCATGAAAATCAAAGCCTTTCTCTTGGTCTTGGCGCTGCTGGCCAGTGGGAGTTGCAACCGTTTGGAGAAAGGGACCAAGTCCGGAAGTTATCTGGTCATTGAGACAATCACCGGCATTGATCTGAGCGGTAAGTCGGGATCGCCGATTCTCTATTCCGACGTCTACACCAATAGCTCCGTCTACAATGACAATGCCGACATCAAAGCCGTCACCCGCCAGTTCGACCCGCTTGCCTCCACGTCCACCTGGTACCAGAATATCATGGTCGACCAGGTGGATGTCCAGTTTACCCTTCCCGATGGCAGCGGCATGCCCGGAGTGTCCGTTCCGCGCCCCTTTTCCCAGCAGCTCAGTATCTCTGTTCCGGTGGACACGGAAACCCAGTTCTCTGTCATCGTGATCACCTGGCAGGCCAAGGAGGATCATCCCCTCATTGACCTGCGCACCAATCCCGGTCCTCCACCTTTTACCCCTCCGCCGTTGCAGCTGACAGCCAAGTTTACATTGCACGGGAGGGATATGGCCGGCAACCGGGTACAGTCTGTGTCCTCGTCCCTCACCATCATCTGCGCCGATTTCGCTGATCCGGGCACGACCACGTCGTCCATTCCTGTGCCCAGCCCCGGGCAAAGTCATTGAAACCAAGGAGAAGGATGATGCAAAAAACACTCCTTTCCGTTTTGGTGCTGCTGTTGTTGCTTTCCTCCTGCCAGCGCAAGAGCATCGATGAGCCAATGGCGATCGACCCCAATAACTTGTTGATCGACTCGTTAATCATTCATACGTCCATCTCTCCCACGCTGCTGAATATATCCTCCGACCGGGAGCCGCCGCACGCCGCCGTTGTGGTGAAAGTGTTCAATGCCCATGGCACCCCGCTGGCGGGGCAGAATGTGCTTTTTCAGCAATACCAGATGTCGGCCGCCGGTGTTCGCCAGGCAACGCAACGGGGCTTTTTTGAAGGCAACCGGCTCAGTGTCACCAAAGCCACGGATGCCAACGGCTGCGTCACGGTGGATTATTCGGTCGCGGACGGCAACACCCTGCAAACGGCGGCGGACACCACCATTTATATTTATGCCTTTTTGGTGATTCCCAATCGAACGGATATTTATGACGCGGTTCCCCTTCAGGTCCATGTGCATTAGACTTCATCCGATTCGCGATGGCCGATTTCAAGAGTGAGCGGAACCAGCTCGTCGTACTGCAGAAGTTTTACGAAGAGAAAAATTTTACCCAGGCCCTGACCCTGGGGGAACAACTGCTCCAGCAGTTTCCCCTTCGGTCCAGGTGCGGCTGCTCTATGCCAAGGTGCTCAAGAGTCTGGGTCGCCTGGGCGAAGCGGAGACGCAGTTGCGCGAGCAGTCCAAAGCCTTTCCCGATAATACCAACATCCTCTGGGAAGTGGGCGACCTCTTGCGCCTGCAGGGCAAGTATGAGGAGAGCCTGAATTGCTTCAACCGCATCCTCTTTCTGGATTCCTTCAACCAGCAGGCCAAGGAGAGCGCGCGCATGGTCCAGGAATTGCTCCGGGGTTCAAAAACGGAGCCGGCCGTGCCGCAGGCGGAGCGGGAACAGGCCAGCGACAGCGTGACGGAGCTTTCCATCCGGGTTGAAGAAGCCGCCCCGGAGGCTGCCACCAAGCCCGCGCCGGAGGCGGAAATCAATTTTGAAACCGAAACCGCCGCCCAGCTCCATCTTCAGCAGGGCCTTTACCCAGAGGCTATCGGCATTTACGACCGACTCTACCGGCGCACCGGCAACCCGGAATTTCTGCGCAAACGGGACGCCGCCGCCCGGGCGCAGCAACTGAACTCCCCGCGGGAGCGGGCCATCGGCGCGTTGCAGCAACTGTTGGAGCGGATCCAACGCCAGGGGAAAGCCGTTGTTTAAGTCGCTGTTTGATGACATCCAGAAGTACAATCCCGATATCCATATCATGGGTATCTGGGGCAAGGATGGCCTGGAACTGGAAAAGGTCGTCTACGCGCCGGCCGAGGCCGACATCGAACTGCTGGGGGCGGAGATCGCTGATGTCGCCGCGCGGATCGACACCATCCAGCTCTTTTCCGGTGGCTACTGCATGGAGTACAGCTCGCCGCGCTTCAAGGTGGCGGTCTTTTCGCTGACGCCCAACTATTTTTTGTTGACCATCTCCGGGGAGAAACTGGTTTCCGGCAAGTTGAAATTTTATCTGGATTTGTATAAAGATAAGCTAAAAGCGCTGTTGTAAGCAGTGCCGGATTCTGTCCGGGCAGGAGTGCGTATGGAGACCTACAGGAAGTTCAAGGTGATGCCCAATTTACCGGAGAAGCTCAAGCCGCTGGAGAGAATCGCTTACAATCTCTGGCTGGCATCCCGCCCCGACGCCATCAAACTATTCATCACCATGGACAGCGACCTCTGGGAAAAGCAGCCAGCATAACCCGGTGCGCATGCTCGGCGAGATCAGCCAGGAGAGGTTGGAAGAACTGGCCGGCGACGAAGGTTTTCTGCTGGAGCTACGGCGGATACACGAGCAGCTGGAGCAGTATCTGCAGGCGGTCAAGAGCGTCAACGATGTCGGCCAAACCCGTATCGCCTACTTCTCGGCCGAATACGGCCTGAACGATACGCTGCCCATCTATTCGGGCGGCCTGGGCATTCTGGCCGGAGACCTGGTCAAGTCGGCGAGCGAGTTGAATCTCAATTTCCGCGGCGTCGGGCGTCCTCTACCAGTTGGGCTATTTTCAGCAATACCTGAACCAGGATGGCTGGCAGCAGGATTTCTACCAGGTTAACGACTTCCACAACATGCAGGTGCTGGAGGTCAAGGGGGAGGACGACGCGCCGATCGAGATCGAACTCGATTTTCCCGGGCGCCGAGTCCACCTCAAGGTGTGGAAAATCCTGGTCGGCCGGGTGGCCCTCTATCTGCTCGATTCCAACCTCGAAAAGAACAGCCCCGGCGACCGGCAACTCACCGCCCAGCTGTACGGCGGCGACAAGGAGATCCGTTTGCAGCAGGAGATCATCCTGGGCATCGGCGGCGTGCGCATGCTCCACCGGCTGGGCCAGGAGACCGACGTGCTGCACATGAACGAGGGCCATTCGGCCTTCGCGCCCTTCGAACGTGCCCGCCTCCTGATGCAGGAGAAGGGGCTGACCTTTGCTGAAGCCATGGTCATCACCCGCAAGACCAGCGTCTTCACCACCCATACCAACGTGCAGGCCGGCCACGATGAATTCCCGCCGGATCTGATCCGCAAGTATTTCGCCGATTACATCAAAGGGCTGGGCATCTCCAGCGAGGAGTTTCTGGCCTTCGGGCGCGTCCCATCCGGAAAATCAGGGCGAGAACTTCCTGATGACCGTGGCCGCCATGAAGAATTCGTCGTATGTCAACGGTGTCTCCCGGCTGCATGCCGAAGTGTCCCGGGACATGCTGGCAGCAGCTGTGGCGTGACATCCCGCTCGAGCATGTCCCCATCCAGCCGGTCACCAACGGCATCCACATCCCTTCCTGGCTCTCCTTTGAAATGAACGACCTGTTCGAACGCTACCTGGGCAACAAGTGGCGGGAACGCCAGGATTACCGGGATGCCTGGGAGAAGGTGCTCCACATCCCCGATCCGGAACTCTGGAACGTGCGCGAGGTGCGGCGCCGGCGCCTGATCGCCTTCACCCGCCAGCGCCTGCAAGAAGCAGCTGCTGGCCAAGGGCGCATCCAACCTGGTGATCAACGAGTCCCAGGAGGCGCTCAACCCCGACGGCCCTGACCATCGGCTTCGCCCGCCGCTTCGCCACCTACAAGCGGGCCGACCTGATCTTCAAGGACACGGAGCGGCTGCTGGCGATGCTCAACAACGCCAGCGTCCCGTGCAGCTGATCTTCGCCGGCAAGGCCCATCCCCAGGATCAGGCCGGCAAGGAGCTGATCAAGTTCATCACCCATTTCATCGCCACCCAGCGGCTGCGCCACCAGGTGGTCTTCATCGAGGACTACGACTTCAACGTTGCCCGCTACCTGGTGCAGGGGGTCGATGTCTGGCTGAATACGCCGTTGCGCCCCTTGGAGGCGTGCGGCACGTCCGGGATGAAAGCCGCCTGCAACGGCGTTCTGAACTTCAGCGTCCTCGACGGCTGGTGGGATGAGGCCTACGATTTCCGCAACGGCTGGGCCATCGGCAACCGTGAAACGTACACCGACCGGGACTACCAGGACGAGGTGGAGAGCAAGGCCATCTATTCGATTCTGGAGAACGACATCGCGCCCCTGTTTTACACCCGGGGCTCCGACGGCCTGCCGCGGGAGTGGATCAGAATGATCAAGTACTCCATGCTCTCCATCGCCTCCCGCTTCAACACCAGCCGCATGCTCAAGGAGTATTTCGATTCCTTCTACAAACCGGCAGCCCAGAACGGCTCCCGCCTGGCCGAGCAGGGATTCGCGGCGTTAAAGGAGTTCAACCGCTGGCAGGAACGGCTGCGCCGCGATTTTGCCGCTATCCAGATCCGCGAGGTGCAGTTTGACGGCCGGCGTGTTTTCCGCATCGGCGAAACCGTGGAGGTGCGCGCCGAGGTGGATCTGGGCCGCAGCCATCCCGAGGACATCCATGTGGACGCCTACTACGGCGTACTCGGCAGTTCCGGCGAACAACTGCAGCACAGCGGACTGGAAACCCTCTCCACCGTGGAGAAGATCAACGACGGCCGCTATCGCTTTTCCGGCTGCATCCCCTGCCGCCAGACGGGAAATTTCGGATTGCGCATCCGCATCACGCCCTACCATCCCTTCCTGGTCCATCCCTACGAGTTGAACCTGGTCCTCTGGGGCTGAGCACACCGCAGGCCGCGGGTTTTCACATTTTCAACAACGAGATGTAGAAAAGGTCGTTGTTCAAATCCGAGGGCAACAGGTAAAAGCCGTACTCCTTTGTTAAATAGGAAAAACCGTAGCGGTCGAGCAACGGCGACAGATCGCACACGTGCAGCGGACGGCGGGAGGCGAGCGCGCGCAGCACCCCTTCACTTTCCTCCTCGATGAACGAGCAGACGGCGTAGAGCAGGTAGGAGTTCTGGCACAGGGGCAGCAGCGCGGTCAGCAGGTCGAACTGCCGCCGGCTGTTCTCGGCGATTGCGCGCTCATCGATTTTGGCTTTCAGATCAGGATTTTTGCGCAGGGTCCCCGCCCCGGTGCAAGGCGCGTCGAGCAGGATCAAGTCGGCGGGGTTGCCGCGCAGCGGGGGGTGGCGCATGTCGGCGGCGAAAATCCGAACCCGGCTGATGTCGAAGCGGGCCAGATTTTTCTGCATCAGCCGCAGCCGGGCCGGCCGCAGGTCGCTGGCCAGAATGGACAGCTCGGGCCGGAGCAGGGAAAGGGTCAGCGCCTTGGTGCCCGGGGCGGCGGCGGCATCCAGCACGCGCTTCACGGCGAATGCGGCGGCCACGTGCGAAACCAGCTGCGAGCCGCTGTTCTGAAAATAGAAAGAACCCTGGCCGGGCAGCAGGCGCACCAGGGGGGCCGCCTGCGACACCTCCAGGGTCTGCAGGGCGGGAAATGCCCGAAAGGTGACATTCTTTTTTCTCAGTATGGTCTCGACCTGGTTGAGCAGGATGCGGCCCGCCCGGAGGCGCAGGTGGAAGACCGGTTCGCGGTCCAGATACTCCATAATGGCGTCGGCCGGGCTGCCGAGCCGGCGCACCCGCTCCACCAGCGTGGACGACAGGGCGTGGCGGAACAGCGGATCGGTGCTGCAGCAGATTTCTTCCCGCAGCGCTTCTTTCTGGCGGACGACGGATCGCAACAAACCATTGACGAAGGCTTTGCTGCGCAGCGGCGAGTGACGCACGGTCTGGTCGACAACCGCGTAATCCGGGTGGGCGTCGGAAAACAGCAGCAGAAAGAGGCCGATTTTGAGCAGCGTTCGGGTTTCCAGGTCGGGCGGCTGCGGGCTGCGGTTGAAGCGGCGGATGAGCTGCTCCAGGGTCAGATCCTTGCGCAGCACGCCATAGACGGCGCGGCTGAACGGCTGGGGATCGCGCTGGGGGTGCCTTTTGAGGAAGCGGTCGTGCAGCAGCTTCAGGTTCGTCTGGGGACGGCGATAATAAGCACGAAGGAGGCGGGCGGCGGGAAGCAGAAAGTTCAAGGGAGTCGGGGAGGGAAGCGGTTCCCCAAGGAGAACTGAAAGGGGGTCATCGGCTTTTTCCCCTCCGGCTGGATTTCCAGCAGCTCGATGACCGTGGAGTGGCCGCAGCCGATTTTCAGGCCGCTGCGCTCCAGGGCAATGACACTGCCCGGGGGTAGGTCGTGGCTCTGCGCGGCAAGGGCGCTCTTTTTGATGGCGATGCGGCGCTCGCTCCCTTCAGCCCAGGTGAAATGGAGCCCCGGCCAGGGCTGGAAGGCCCGCCAGCGGTTGTGGATGTCGCTGGCGCTCCGGTTCCAGTCGACGCGGGCTTCCTCCTTGCGCAGGGAGGGCGCCCAGGTGGCCTGGCTGTGGTCCTGGGCTCTGGGGGTGAGCCGGCCGGACAGGATGCCTTCCAGGGTTTCCATCAGGAAGTCGGCGGCGCTGCGGCTCAGCCGTTCGAGCAGTGTTTCGCTGGTGTCCTCGGGCAGGATGTCGGCTTCTTGCTGAGCCCAGATGTCACCGCTGTCCAGCTGGTCGGCGATTTCGAAAATGGTGATGCCGGTCCGGACCTCCCCCCGCTCAATGGCTCGTTGCACCGGCGCCGCTCCCCGCCAGAGGGGCAGCAGCGAGAAGTGGACGTTGAGCGTGCGGAAGCGGGGGAGGGTGTACAGACGGTGGGGGATGAGCTTGCCGTAGGCAACGACAATCCCCACCAGCGGCTCCAGGCCGCCAATCCGTTCCGCCAGGCCGGGGTCGGAGAGTTTTTCCGGCTGGATGAAAGGCAGCCCCCGCTCCTGGGCGAAGCGTTTGACGGCCGGCACGAGCGGCTGTTGGTGCCGGCCGCCGCGGGCGTCCGGCTGGGTGACGATCAGGGCGAGCCGGTAGTGCCGGCCGAGCCGTTCCAGGATGGGGATGCCGACGGAAGTGGTGCCGAAAAAAATCAGGTTACCATTGCCCACTTTTTTTCAACTTTTTGATCTCCCGTCGGATCAGATTGCGCTTGAGGGCGGAAACCCGGTCCAGAATCAAAATGCCGTTGAGGTGGTCCACCTCGTGCTGAATCACCCGCGCCTTGAATCCGCTGAACTCCTGGCGCACCTCCTTTCCCTCGAGGGTGTGGAACTGCAGCAGGAGGCGGTTGTGGCGCTTGATGGGCAGCGTGTAACCGGGCACCGACAGGCAGCCTTCGTCGTCGAGCTCGCCACCATCGGCCTCGACGATGACGGGATTGATCAGGATCAGCAGCTCTTCGGGATTCTCGCCGATGGAGATGTCCACGGTGGCCAGCTTCAGGGATTCACCGACCTGGGGGGCGGCCAGGCCGACGCCGGGCGTCCGATGCATGGTCTCGGTCATGCGCCGGGCCAGTTCGACGACCGCCTCGTTGATGTGCTTGACATCGGCGGCCTTCACGCTCAGCACGTCGCTACCGTATTTGAAAATCGTCAGGCAAGGGGCTTCCACCCGCCCATTATAGCGGCGTACGGAGGCCATGTCAATTGCAAAACCGGCGCGCTTGTGGTATGAGGGGAGACGCCCATGGGCAAGATCCGGATTTTGAAAGAAGAGGTTTACCGCAAGATTGCCGCCGGCGAGGTCATCGAGAGGCCGGTGTCGGTGGTCAAGGAACTGGTGGAGAACGCCCTGGATGCAGGCGCCGATACCGTGCGCGTGGCCCTGCTCCACGGCGGCAAGGACCTGGTGCGGGTGGAGGACAACGGCGAAGGTTTCGCCGCCGAGGACATTGAACTGGCCTTCAGCCGCCACGCCACCTCGAAACTGAGCGAACTCTCCGACCTGGATGCCTTGCAGACGCTCGGGTTCCGCGGCGAAGCCCTGCCCTCGCTACTGGAAGTCTCCGACATCGTGCTGAAAACGTCCAACCGCGAAGACGGCCAGGGGCTGGAGTGCGTGTTCGCCGAGGGGCGGCGCCAGACGCGGCGCCGTATCGCCTTCGGCCGCGGCACGACCATCGAGGTGCGCCGCCTTTTTCACAATCTGCCCGTGCGCCGTAAATTTTTGAAAAGCGACGCGAGCGAGTTCAACCAATTGGTCAACTGGCTGGAACAGATCGTGCTGGCTCATCCCGAGGCGGCCTTCGAACTGGAAAACGGCGGCAAGAAGGTTTTTTCCTTCGCCAAGGCCGGCCGCCTGCAGGAGCGGATCTACCAAGTCTTCGGCCGCCAGTTTCTCCAAGAGCTGACCGAGGTGGAACACGCCGACAACGGCTACGCCGTGCACGGTTTCGTCTCCCAGGCGCGCACCGGCCTGGCCAGCAAGAACCGGCAGCACTTTGTGGTCAACGGCCGGCCGGTAAGGGAAAAGACCCTGATCGCCGCGTTTAACAGGACCTACGAGGGGTTCCTGGAAAAGGGGAAATTCCCGGCAGGCATCCTGCTTTTCACCATGCCGCCGGCAGATCTGGATGTCAACATCCATCCCATGAAACTCGAGATCCGCTTCCGCGACAGCGGCCACATCTTCCGCTTCATCAACGCGGCTCTGCAGAAAGTGCTGCAGGGAGAAACGGCCTGGCCAGCGGACGGCGCGGACTTGAATGCGACTGCGCCGGCGGTCTTTGCCCGCAGCCAGACCCTGCCCCGTGCGGGAACGGCACCGCTGCTTGTTGAAATGCCGGCAGCCGAAAAGGACGCCTTCCAGCTTCTCGGCCAGTACCATTTTTCTTACATCGTCATCGAGAAAGAGGGTCAGCTGCTGGTCGTCGACCAGCACAATGCCCAGGAGCGCGTGATTTTTGAAAAGCTACGGCGCGAATATGCCGACAACCAGATCCTTTCCGTGCCCACGCTGTTTCCGGTTATTTTTGACCTGACCCCCTCGGAAAAAGCGGGTCTGAGCGAGCGCAAGCTGGAATTTCTGGCCCGTTCCGGATTCGATCTGCGCCTGCTCAGCGGCCAGACCGTCGAGGTCAAAGCTTTTCCCCAACTGCTGGCCGAGCGGACCATCCGCGAAACCGTTCTGGCGGTGGTCGGCCTGGCCGCTGACGAGCTGGAGATGGAAAACCGCTGGCTGGCCGAGATGGCCTGCCAGAGCGCGGTCAAGGTGAACCAGCCGCTCGGGGCCGAGCAGATGAAAACGATTGTGCGGGAGCTGTTCGCCACCGCCAATCCCCATCTCTGTCCCCACCAGCGGCCGATCATTGTGCCAATCGGCCTGGAGGAAATCGAGAAGCGGCTGAAGCGCCGCTGAGCGGAAGACGGGTCAACCGAGGGGGCTAGCGCTAGCCCCTCGCCTGGAGAGGCGGGCGAACCGGCTCACAACCACTGGCTGAGGGTGACGTAGGCCTTGATCTTGGTGTCGGCCTCGCGCAGCCGCGCCGAAATGCTGCGGGCGAGATTGAGCAGGATTTTCACCCCGCTGGCGTTGTCCTTTTCGATGAAACGCAGGAATCTTTCGCGGCTGATCTCCAGCAGCAGGGCGTCGCTGTGGGCGATCACCGTGGCGCTGCGGGGCAGCTCGTCGAGCAGGGCCATGTCGCCGAAGAAGTCGCCTTTTTTCAGAACCGACAGCGTTTCCTCGCATTGGGCGTTGGGCTTGTGGCTGACCCGCACTTCGCCCGAAAGAATGATCATCATCGAGGTGCCTGGATCCCCCTCGTTAAAAATGGTTTCACCCTTATGAAAGACCCGCTCACTGGTGATGTGGCTCAGCTCCTTGAGCGCCGGGTAATTGAGATCGGCAAAGAACGAGAGGGACTTGAGCATCTCCAGGGGGGCGGCCGGATCCCTTTCCATCAGGGTCCCTCGCGTTCGGGCAGGATCTCGCGCAGGCGGCGCAGCGCGGCGCGCAGGTTGTCAACCCGTTGCCGGTAGCAGCCGAGGAATTCGCTGATAAAGGGATACTCCGCCCGGTATTTGTCGCCCAGTTGAAACACCACTCGCTGGCCCATTTCGGCCGCGCCCAGTCCGCTGGCCTTTTTCAGCCCGGCGAAAACGGCGAACGAGTCGCTCTCGGTGGGCGGGATTCCCAGCTTCTTTTCCGCTGCCTGTGCCCGGCGCAGCAGACGCAGGGGGACCTGGCAGGCGTGGGCGATGACACTCACTTTTTCCGACGTCCGCTCGGCCTCCGGCAAGCGCTCCAGTCTTTGCTGCAAGCGCTGGAGGTTCTCGGCGGCCTTTTGGATCCTGGTCCAGCTCGATTTGCAGGCTGTCGCGGATTTCGATGGTCATGCCGCTGACGAATCCCTCCACCAGCTGGAGGAATTCCGCCGCCTCGGCATCGGACGCCGGCGCAGCACACATGTTGGACAGATAGGCGTCGGGATCGCGGCCCAGCTCCAGCTGGACGAGCAGGCCAGGTTTTATTTTTTCGTAGGCCTGGTTGGTCAGGTAATCCGCATTCCAGGCGCTGCCTCTCTTTTCCGCTTCGATTTTCTGGATGAGCCGCTGGATAATTTCCCGGCGCATCGCCCCTTCGATTTTTTTCAAATCCACGTCCCAGGAGCCGGAGGCAAACTGCACACGCTCCTGCCTGGCGATCAGGCAGAGGCTCAGCACCATCACCAGCAACAGTCTCACCGCCATGGCTGCCATGCGTCTGCCTCGTTTGACAATTTATCTTTTTTTATTTATAGTGGATTTTGAATTTTTTATCAACTTGTTGAACAAGGAGACATGGATGAAAGGCGTCACGCACGCGAAAACGAAGAAGATATTGCAGGCCTTCGAAACGATTGCGGCAGTCCCGCGCTGTTCCAAGCACGAGGAGAAGATCTGCGATTTCCTGCTGCACTGGGCCAAGGAGAATGGTTTACCGGCCAAAAAGGACAAGGTGGGAAACATCGCCATCCAGGTCCCGGCCAGCCGCGGTTACGAGAAGTCAACCGGCGTGGTCATCCAGGGCCACGTGGACATGGTCTGCGAAAAGACCCCGGATTCCAGGCACGATTTCGTCAGGGATGCCATTGAACTGGTCTATGACAAAGGCTGGCTGATGGCCAACAAGACCACACTGGGAGCGGACAACGGCATCGCCCTGGCCATGGCCCTGACCCTGGCCCTGGACAAGGAGGCCAAGCATCCGCCCCTGGAGTTGCTCTTTACGGTCGACGAGGAAACCGGCCTGACCGGCGCCAACTCGATCGAACCCGGCTTTATCCGGGGGAAGATCCTGCTCAATGTCGATTCCGAAGACGAGGGCGTGTTCACGGTCGGCTGCGCCGGCGGCCGCGACACCCATATCACCCTGCCCGTGGAGTATGCGCCCGCCCTGCCCGGCGCCGAAGCCTGCCAGGTGAAAGCCAGCGGCATGAGCGGCGGCCATTCCGGGGTCAACATCCACGACGAACGGGCCAACGCCATCATCGTGCTGGCCCGCACCCTGCACCAGATCCACAGGCGCACGCCGCTGCAGCTGCTGCGCATCACCGGCGGCACGGCCCACAACGCCATCCCCCGCGACGCCGAGGCGATTTTCTTCCTGGCCAAGGAGCAGGTCGGCGCTGTCCGCCAGCAGGTGTCCGAACTGGAGAAGACGTTTCAAAACGAGTTCAAGAACACCGATCCCAACCTGAAACTCACTTTCAGCGGCGCCGGCACGCCGTCCGCGCAGCCTCTGGCCGCGGCCAGCAGCGCGCGCTGCATCAACCTGCTGCTGGCCCTGCCCCACGGCGTGGCTGCCATGTCCACCGAGATGAAGAGTCTGGTGGAAACTTCCAACAACCTGGCCAATGTCAAGATCGAGGACGGGAAAGTGGCCATCGTCACTAGCCAGCGGAGCTCGGTGATGTCCAAGCTGCACGCGCTCACGCACAAAATCGAAATCATAGCCGGCCTGGCCGGCGCCGAGGCGCGCAGCAACGTCGGCTACCCCTCCTGGCAACCCAATCTGCGCTCGGCGCTGCTTGCCCAGTGCAAGAAGGTCTACAAGCGGCTGTTCAAGAAGGAGCCGCACGTCGAATCGATCCACGCCGGCCTGGAGTGCGGCATCATCGGCGACAAGAATCCCGGCATGGACATGATCTCCTTCGGCCCGACCATCAAGAACCCCCATTCCCCGGACGAACGCATTCTCATTGCCTCGATCGGCAAGGTCTGGGATTTCCTGGTCGCCTTGCTGGCCTCGCTCAAATAGCCGCCGCGCGCTCGATTGACAAAAGCCCGAATTCGGCTAGAATAGCTCCATGAAGCGCAGAACCCTGATCCGAAACGGTCTGGTTGTTTCCACATCTCTGGTGCTTCCCGGCTGGCTGAAGGCGCAGGCCAAAACCGACGCGGCCGGCGTGGTGCAGGTCCGCGGTGAATCGCCCGATGGCATCACCCGGCGGGCCATCGCCGAGCTGGGCGGTATGGGCCAGTTTGTCTCCCGCGGCGACGTGGTGCTGGTCAAGCCCAACATCGGCTGGAACCGCGCCGTCGAGCAGGCGGCCACCACCAACCCTGATGTCGTACGCGCCCTGGTCGAGATGGTCTATGGCGCCGGCGCCAAGAAAGTGATCGTCATGGACAACACGCTGCACAAGGCCGAGGACTGCTACAGCCGCAGCGGCATCCAGGAAGCGGCAAAAAAAGCGGGCGCCGAGGTCCGTTTTGCCGACGAGAACCGCCTGGTCAGCTACGATTTCAAGGGCGAAAACGTCGGCAAGTGGCCGGTGTTCAAGGATTTTCTCGAAGTGGATAAATTCATCAACGTGCCCATCCTCAAGCACCACGGCAGCGCCGCCCTGACCATCGCCATGAAGAATCTCTACGGCATCCTGGGCGGCAACCGCGGCAAGCTGCACCGCGACATGGGCGCCAACATCGCCGACTTGGCCGCCGGGTTCAAGAATCACCTGGTGGTCGTCGATGCCTATCGGGTGCTGATGCGCAACGGACCGGTGGGCGGTCGGCTCAGCGATGTGGAGCTGAAAAAGACCGTGATCGCCTCCAGTCACATCGTGCATGCCGACGTGGTGGCTGCCGTCTTGTTCGGCCTGGACCCGCGGCAGGTGGAGTTCCTGCAGGCCGCCTACGACAAGAAAATGGGGGAGATCGATATTGCCAAGATCAGGCTGAAAACCGTCAACGCCTGAGCCGCCGATGAGCGTCAACCAGGGCCGTTTGCTGCAGCGGTTGCGCCTGCTTTCGCAACTTGTTTTTTTCCTCGTTTTCTTCGCGCTGCTGTTTAAGACCGGCGCAGCCGGCAGCTCCCGCTTCGGACTTTCGCCCGCCTTCTTCTATGTCGATCCCCTGCTGCTGGCCCTGCAGCCGCTGGCCGGCAAGCTGCTGGCCATCTTCCTGCTGGCCCTGATCCCCTTGCTGCTGACCTTTGTCTTCGGCCGCTTCTTCTGCGGCTGGGTCTGCCCCTTCGGCGCCCTGCACCAGTTTTTCACCTGGCTGCACCGTCAGACGGGCCGCAAAAGGGAGGGGGTGCGGCCGAAAGAGTTGCGCTGGAAATACCTGCCTGCTGGTCGCCTTCCTGGTGGCCGCCCTGTTCGGCACCCAGCTGGTCGGCTGGCTGGAGCCCTTCTCGCTGCTGACCAAGAGCAGCGCCGTGGCCCTGCTACCGGGAACCAATTTCCTGCTCCAGCACAGCCTGCAGGTGGGCGCCGCCGAACGCGGCCTGCTCAGCAGGCTGGTCAAGCCGGTGTACGATTTCAGCCGCCGGACCGTGCTGACCCTCAAGCAGCGCACTTTCACCCAGCCCGGATTGATCGGTCTGATTTTTTTGGGGCTGCTCCTTCTCAACTTTTATCGTCGGCGCTTTTTCTGCAATTCCCTCTGTCCGCTGGGCGCGCTCTACGGTCTCTTTTCCCGTTTCTCGCTGATCAACCTCAAACCCACGCCCGAGTGCAAGGGCTGCAACGCCTGCGCCAACACCTGCACCTATTACGGCAACCCGTACAACGACTATTTGAAATCGGAGTGCCTGCTCTGCTTCAACTGCGTGGCCGACTGCAAATTCTCAACCATCCGCGTGGAATTCGCCCTGCCGCGCCGGGCCAACCGGCCGGCCGTGGATATCGGCCGGCGCCGGCTGCTCGGTTCGCTCGGCTCGGGCCTGGCTCTGGCCGCGCTGCCCGCCATTGTCACGGCCCGCAAGGTGCGTTTTCACCCCTTCGTCCGGCCGCCCGGATCGGTGCGCGAAAAGGATTTCTTGAAGAAGTGCGTCCGCTGCGGCGAGTGCATGCAGGTATGCCCGACCAACGCCATTCAGCCGGCCCTGCTGCAGGCGGGCCTGGAAGGCATCTGGACTCCGGTGCTGCAGCCGGTCAACGGCTACTGCGAATACGAGTGCAACAGGTGCACCCAGGTCTGCCCGACGCGGGCCATCGAGCGGCTGAGCCTGGAAGAGAAAAAGAAATTCAAGATCGGCATCGCGGTGGTCGACCGCAACCGCTGCTACACTTACGCCGACGGTTACAACTGCGCCGTGTGCGAGGAGCAGTGCCCGGTGCCGGAAAAAGCGATCCGCTTCCGCAGCGCGGAGGTCTGGAATTTCAAGGGCAAGCTGAAGCCGGTCAAGCAGGTTTACGTCGTGCCCGATCTCTGCATCGGTTGCGGCATCTGCGAGAACGTCTGCCCGCGCAGCGACGCGCCGGCCATCTATGTCAGCGCCGAAGAGGAGCAGCGGGAGGCACAGGAATAGAAGATGGATATATACCTTACCTCCGACCATGCGGGGTTCGAGCTGAAGGAAAAGATTCGCGCCCACCTGCAGGAGAAGGGCATGCCGGTCGAGGACCTGGGGAGCTACACCCCGGATCCGGTTAACTACGCCGAGTTCGCCGCCGCGGTCGCCCGGAAGGTATCGCTCCAGCCCGAAACGGCCAGGGGCATCCTGGTTTGCGGCACGGGCATCGGCATGGCCGTGGCGGCCAACAAGTTCAAAAACGTGCGGGCCGCGGTCTGCCACGACGAGTACACGGCGCGCCTGAGCCGCTCGCACAACAACGCCAATGTCATCAGCCTGGGCGGCCGCGTGCTGCAGCCCGACCTGGCCCTGCGCATGGTGGACATTTTCCTGGAGACCGCGTTCGAAGCCGGCCGCCACGCCGAGCGCCTCTCGTTCATCTCCGACAAGATCGAAAAAGACAATTTCAAATAAAGGAGGCTTCATGGCTGTTGCGATAGACGATGTGTTAAAGATTGTCGAGGCGCAGAACCGCTGGCGCGGGAGCGAATGCATCAACCTGATCGCCAGCGAAAACACGCCCAGCCAGGCGGTGCGTTCCATCCAGCTCAACGACTTCATGGGCCGCTACGCCGAGGGGCATCCCAACACGCCGGAGAAAATCAACCGCTACTACCAGGGCACCCAATACATCGACCAGATCGAGACCATGGCCACCCAGGAGATCAAGGAGCTCTTCGGCTGCAGGCAGGCCGATGTCCGGCCCTACAGCGGCAACAACGCCAACGCCGCCATCGCCCTGGCCTACCTGCGCGGCGGCGACACGGTCATCGCCAACTCGACGGACGCCGGCGGCCACATCAGCCACAACTTTTTCGGCGTGGTGGGCCGGCGTATCCAGATGCGCGGTCAGGTGCTCAAGGCGGGGAAGGAGAACTCGGTCGGCCTGCACTTTTTCCCGCTGACCCAGGACCATTTCCACATCGACGTGGCCAAGACCATCGAACTGATCGACCAGGTCAAACCCAACATGCTGGTGATGGGCAAAAGCCTCTACCTGTTTCCCGATCCCGTCAAGGATCTGGCGCCGGTCTGCAAGCAGCTGGGCATCCCCATTCTCTACGATGGCGCCCATGTGCTGGGCCTGATCGCCGGCGGCCAGTTCCACTATCCGCTGGCCGAAGGCGCGACCTGGCTGAGCGGCAGCACGCACAAGACCTTTCCCGGCCCCCAGCGCGGGGTCATCCTGGGCAATCTGGATGCGGAGGACGAGAAAAAGTACTGGGGCGCGGCCGACCGCGGCGTGTTCCCCGGCACCTCTTCCAATCACCACCTGTACAGCCTGCCGGCCCTGCTGGTGGCGGTGCGCGAGATGAAGGCGCACGGCCGCGAATACGCGGCGCAGATCTGTAAAAACGCCGTGGCCCTGGCCCGCTCGCTGGAGGCGCACGGCATCACGGTCGAGGCCAAGGAGTTCGGCTACACCCGTTCCCACCAGATCGCCGTCAATGTGTCGGCGTTCGGCGGCGGCGTCAAAGCGGCGTTGGCCCTGGAAGCCAACGACGTCATCTGCAACTACAACATGCTGCCGGGAGACAGCGATCCGCAGAACCCGTCTGGACTGCGCATCGGTACCCCGGAAATGACCCGCTTCGGCATGAAGGAGAAGGATTGCGAAACCCTGGGCGAGCTGATGGCCGCGGCCATCAAGGGCAAAAAGGTCAAGGAAAAGGTCAACCAGCTGCGTCGCCAGTTCCTGGAGATGCGCTTTGTCTGAAAACGCCCGCAGTCGCTGAACTGGTTTTCCGCAAATAACCCTTTGACAAAAAAAAATCGGTGTGTTAGAAAAGGGCGCAGGATGGCTTGTCGAGCGGAGCCAAACACGATTTTCGGGTGAAAAAAAGATAAATGGACATTCATTTTTATGCTCGAACCGATGTCGGCAAAGTCCGCGAGGGGAACGAAGATTTTTTTCTGAATGAAAAGATCGCCGCCGACGAATACCTGTTCGCCGTGGCCGACGGTATGGGCGGCCACCAGGCGGGCGACGTGGCCTCCAAACTGGCCTCGGAGACATTCAGCGAGGATTACCGGACCCTCCGGGCCAAGGGCACGGCCATCGCCGAAGCCATGGATCTGGCCATCCGCAAGGCCAACCTGGTCGTCCTCAAGAAAGCCGCCGCCGACCCGGCCAAGCGTGGCATGGGCACGACCTTTTCCGCGGTGGTCATTGCCGGCCTCAAAGGCTATGTGGTGCACATCGGCGATTCGCGCATCTATCTGATCCGCCAGCGCAAGATCCGCAAAATCACCACCGACCATACCTTTGTGGAGAAGCTGGTTGAAAACGGCCGGATTTCAGCGGCCGAGGCCCGCGAACACCCCCAGAAGAATGTGCTCTATATGTCGCTGGGCGCCCGCGACGGGTTCTCACCCGAGGTGATCGACGGCCTGGATCTCGAAGAGGGCGACGCCCTGGTCATGTGCACCGACGGCCTGAGCAACCTGGTCATCGACGAGGTCATCCGCGACACGGTGCTGACCCACTATCCGGAAGAAGCGGCCCGGGTGCTGGTCCACAAGGCCAACGCCGCCGGCGGCACGGACAACATCACCCTGCAGATCATCCGCATCGGCTCGCTGGCGGCGCTGGAAGAGACCAAGCCGCTGCATCTTATCCGCCCGCGCAAGCGCCTGACCTCCCTGATCGCCGGCGCCGCGCTGCTGGTCATTCTGACGGCCGCCTGGTTCCTGTTCAAACCGTTCAGCCCGACGCGTTCGGCCATGGTCCCCGACACGCCGGTGGCTCCCGCTGCCGGCACCGTGATACCGGCAGCCGAACGCTTCCAGGAACTCCGTGAACTTGTTGCGCCGCCTCTGAGCGAGTGGGCCCTGCTTCCCTCCCACTTCCAGTTTCTGGCTGGGCAACGCCTCTTTATCATGAAAAACGGCGTGCTGCTCGTCTACCGCATCGGCGCCCCGTCCCTGGACAAATATAACCTCTACGCCGATGACCAGATCGTGCCGGTGGTGACCACGGATATCTTCATCTTGCGCAAGACGAAGGTGGCCGTGACCGACTACCGGCTGTTCAACGGCCGCGACGAGCGGTCGCCGGCCTTGGTCATCCGCGCTGACGCCAACTTCATAGCCAAAGATATCAAAACCAAAACCATCCGCATCCCCAATCTGGGCAAGCGGTTGCTGCCGGTGTTCTTGACCGACGATCTGTTCATTTTCAGCGATTCGCTCCGTTATTTCGGCATCAAAAAATGGGCGAACCTGCTAGACAAAGACAACAGCGTCTTCCCCCTGCCCGAGGTCAGCTATACGGAATCGGTGCAGGTCTATTTCGGCAAGAGCGGCGACGGTTACCGGATGATTTATTACAATCCGGAAGAGAAGCTGATCAGGGTCTTCAATATCAGGAAGGATTTCAGCCGCCTCCAGGAATTGTCCCGTGTCTCCATCGGCACGCCCCTGGCACTGGAATACCTCGAGGACAACTCCCTGGCCTGCTACTTGGCCGACCGCTGGGTCCGCTATGCCGCCGAGCAGAAAACAGGCGAGGCCCGCGCGTACCGGCTGGGTGGGGTGCCGCTGACAATTGTGCGCGTGCTCATCGACAGCGAAACCGGGCAAAAACTTTTTATCGGAGCCGGCAACCGCTTGTTCACCTTGGCCCAAGGGCGATGATCAAGGTTGGAGATAGGCTCGGTCATTTTCTGATCAAGGCGGAGCTCGGTCAAGGCGGGATGGGTACCATCTTCCAGGCCAGCGACACCATGCTCGACCGGGATGTGGCTCTCAAAATCATCCATCCCCAGCTCGGCGATAACGTGGAGCTGATGGAGCGCTTCCGCATCGAGGCCATGACCCAGGCGCGAATGAACCATTTCCCGAGGAGGAGGCCATGAGATCAAAAAGATGGTTTGCTGCGGGTCTGTTTTCCCCGGCTGTGAACCTTCTGAATCCGGCCCAATGGGGAGAACCGCGGAACGCTTTCATCCTCGGCCTGTTTGTCCTCATCCTGTTCATCATCCTGGTGTTGCTGATCCGCGGCCGTCGCCGCCGGGCGGCTGCCAAAAAACAGACGATTCCGACTGCGCCAGAACCGGAGAAGGCGGTCAGCGAACCGGTATCCCCACCGCCCGCCGAGGAAAAGACCGTGCCCATTTTCGGCCACATCGAGGTGTTCACCGAAACCGAGAAGCTTGGCCGCTACCCAATCAGCGAAAAGCCCCTGACCATCGGCCGCGACCCGGGCCGGGTGGGCATCGTCATCTCGGATCCGATCGTTTCCAAGCTGCACTGTTCCGTGTTCGTCAGAGGAGGCCGGGTGTTCATCAAGGACCACGGATCGACCAACGGCACCTTCATCAGGGATCAGAAAGTCAGCGAGCAAGAACTCCAGGACCGCGAGACGGTGCTCATCGGTCGCAAGGGCAGCTACAAAATTTTCTTTTCCCGGTAGGAGGTCATCATGAAACGTGTCAGCGCGGCTCTGCTGTCGGTATGTCTGGTGTCGCTCGTGAGCGCCGCAACGGGGCAAAAGGTGGAACGGTGCGCCATCCTCAAAGAGAAGAATTGGCAGTGGGAGTACCAGTCCTGTATACCCGATCCGGCCCTGCTCGAAAGCCTGAAGGCCAAGCTGGCTGCCCCGCTCAAGGTTGTCGTCTATTTTGGTTTCTGGTGCGGCGATTCCCAGCACAACGTGCCGCGTTTCCTCAAAATCATCGACCAGCTGCCGGCGCAGAACCTGGAGCTGGAATTCTTTGCCTGCGAACGCAAGACCGGCAAGGAACAGAAATACTACGTCGAGGATTTCCAGGTCGAAAAGGTTCCCACGTTCATCTTTTACCGCGCGGGCAAGGAGATCGGCCGTATTGTCGAGAACCCCAAAACCGATATGCTGGAAGATTTCCTGACAATCGTCTTTTAGAGGTTGCGGCTCAGGTCAATCACTTCCGGCTGTTCGGGCTGCTTGAGGAAGAAGGAGGGCAGCCGGGGGATGGCCGCTTCAGCCGCCATTTTATTGGCGAATTTCCCCCACAGCACCAAAAAGCAGGTGTGGCCGTTGCGCTGCCGGTTGAGGATGAAAAAGTCACCGGGCTGCTTGAATTGCCGGTAGGCCAGGAGCAGCGATTCTGCCCGGCAATCGAGTTCAAGGAAAATCGCATAACGGATGCCCGCTTTCTGCAGTTCCTCCTTCCAGGCCCTGCCTGCGGCTTCGTAATCGCCCCGGTTGAACAGGGTGAGCGGGTCTGGTTTGGCGGCCGGACTCTGTATCTTTGCAGTTGACGTTGCCGGCAGAGGCTGCTTCTGGTTTGGAACGGGGACCTGCTTGACAACCGCAGGCCCGGGTTTCGTTTCTGTTGGCTGCGCGACCGCTGGCTTGGCCTTTTCCACCTGACTGCCCTGGGCTTGCGACGGCTGCACGTTTTGCGATTGAACAGGCGTGGGTTGCTGCTGAACCGGCTTTCTGAGCGGTCGCCGCGGTGTGGAGCTGGGGGCCAGAGAAACGTCTGGCGCAGGGCTTCCGGAATTCAGCTTCAGCCAGATGGCGGCCGCGGCAACGATCACCAGGATCCCCAGCAGGATCCACGGGGATCGTCTCGGCTTCTTTTTCTCATCCATCAGGAAAGAGATTTTTTCTTCGGCTGCTTCTGGACGCACCATAGCCTGGGGAGATTTTGGCGGGGACGACATGGTGGGGGCTCGCTGCGGAGGAGATTCGGGTTCTTCATCCGACAGGGAAAATTCGTGTTCCGCCAGCAGCGGCTCATGGGTTCCGCCTTCCTGCCGCTCGAGCAGGCCCGCTTGAAACAGCAGATAGAAAATCTTCAGCTTGTTTTCCCGCTCGTTTTCCGGCCATTCGGCCAGGACTTCCTCGGCGTTCCGCCTTTCGCGGAAGCGCGCCAGCAGCTCCTGCTGCCCGGCGGTCAGCTGAAAGTGCTCGATTCGTTGCTCGTCCCGGCACGTCCGCCAGCGCCCCTCATCCAGGCCCAGTTCGGCGGCGATCGCGTTACCGCCCTTGTTTTCCTGGATGTATAGCCAGACGAACTGGGGGATCTCCAGGTTGAGCAGCACCAGCCGGTTGGGCGGGTTGTCGCGGTTGAATTCGTAGCTCCCTTCGGACCAGTCCAGGACGCTGAAAAGGATCTGCTGCAGCTGCTCGCGAGTTGTCTCGATGAGTTGCTCAAAGGTGATCAGCCCTTTTTCGACCAGCATCTTGCCCATGGCGCTGACGCTCTGCGGATCCCGTTTCAGGCTTTCCAGAGCGGGTATGGCCACCAGGCCCCTGGCCTGTAACAGGTTCTCCAGCTTGTCCTCTTCGCAGTTGGAAAAAGCCCAGGTGAACGTGCCGTCGTTGAAGTAGAGAACTTTCAACGCCTGCCCCCGTTTGAGATTGAGGATGCCGGTGTCTCCGTTGGCGAAGATCTGCAGCAGCTGCGCCATGACCGGCGTTTCCCTCAAATTGCCTTTCTCGTTGATCATTGGCCCTCGTCCGTTCAAACGTCGGCTGTAATTTAATCGGAAGGCAGAAAAATGTCAAGCCGCGGGCGGCCGTCCCTTCCGGCCCAAAACCAAACGCCGGGTTTTTCGGTATAATTGAACGTTGGAGGAACCATGAAACGAACACTGGTCTTGCTAGGGGTGTTGCTGGCTGCCCAGTTGCTGGCAGCCGGGCAGATGCTGACCCGCGCCGAGAGTTCCAATTTCAGCGAAACGTCCCTGTACGCGGACGTGCTCGACTTCCTTTATGCCGCCCAGAAGGAGTGCGCCTGGCTGCGCATCCTGCCGCTGGCCACGTCGTGGGAAGGGCGGATGATTCCCCTGGTGGTGCTCAGCCCGCTGCCGGTCGCCAGCCCGGCCGAGCTGCGGCTGCTGGGCAGACCGGCGGTGTTGATCATGGCCAACATTCACGCCGGCGAGATTGAGGGCAAGGAGGCCTGCCTGATGCTGCTGCGCGATATCGTGCAGAACAAACTGCCGGGCGTCCTGGACAACCAGGTGCTGTTGCTGGTGCCCATCTTCAATGCCGACGGCAACGAGAAGCTGGGCCACAACCGCCGCGACAACGGACCGGAACTGGCCGGCGTCCGGCCCAACGGTCAGAACCTGGACCTCAACCGCGACTACCTCAAGCTGGACACGCCCGAGGTTGCGGCCCTGGTGCGGCTCATGTGTACCTGGGACCCCCTGCTCATCGTGGACATGCACACCACCGACGGCTCTTACCACCGCCACCCGGTCACCTACACCACGCTGAGCAATCCCAACAGCGCCCCCGCCCTGCAGGACTACATGTGGCAGGTTTTTTTCCCCAACGTCAGCCGCGTGTTGAAAGGCAAATTCGGTTACGACAGCGTGCCCTACGGCAACTTCTCCGACCGCGCCGCCCCTGAAAAGGGCTGGATCAACGACACGGTCGAACCGCGCTACGGCACCAACTACGCCGGGTTGCGCAACCGCTTCACCGTGCTCGACGAAAACTACTCCTACACCGACTTCAAGACGCGGGTGCTCGCCTCTTACGGATTCATCCGCGCCATCGTCGAATTCACCGCCAAGAATATCCGGGCGATGGAGGATCTGGCGCGCCAGGCCGACCAGGCCACGGCCCAGAGTTTTTACCAGCAAAATTTCGCCCTGGACGCCAGGCTGGAGAAGCTGTTCGACCTGACGGTCAAGAGTTATGAATTCGTCAAAGAGAAGATCAAGGAGGAAGACCGGGCCAAATATCCGCCCTGGGTGGGCGATGTCCTGGTCAAGAGGACCGATGTCGAGCGCGAATACCGTGTGCCTTATCTGGCCAAGGCAGTGGCCGGCCGGGTGCGTTCTCTGCCCCAGGCCGGTTACCTCATCCTACCTTTCCAGAACGAGGCCGTCGCCAACCTCAAGGCGCACGGAATCATTGTCGAGCGGCTGCTGCAGGGTTACCGCGATACGGCCGCCGAAAATTTCAAGATGGAGAAAATCGAACTGGCCAAGGGGCTCTACCAGGGTCGGGTGGCGGTGACCATCAGCGGCACCTATGAGAAAAAGGAAATGGACGTGCCGGCGGGCGCCTGGTTCGTCTCGCTCAAGCAGCCTCTGGCCCGGCTGATCCCGGTCCTGCTCGAACCGGAGTCCGAGGACAGCTTGGCCGCCTGGGGCTTCTTCAACCGCGTCATCGTCCAGCAATGGAACCCCGCGCCCGCCCTTTACCCGGTCTACCGCGTCGGGCAGCGGCCGCCCGTGCCCATGATCGTTGATTAGCCGGGGAGTCGTTGCGGGCCCCCCGGGGCCGATCGTCCCTAAGAACAGATTTTAAAAAGCTTCGAAAATGGAGAAATAAAAGCCCGAGGAACCCTTGCCGAAACCCATGTCGGCGCGGATCTGAATTTTTTCCTTTTTGTCGAAGCGGAAGCGCAGTCCGAAACCGCCGGCGTATTTGATTGTCGAGGCCTGGAAGGAGTGCCAGCGATCGCCCACTTCGCCCATTCCGGCAAAGGCGACCGCGCCGAAGCGCCAGACCAGGTGCAGGCGGTATTCGGCCTGCAGGGCGACCAGATTTTTGTCCCGGAATCTCCCCGCGAAGTAGCCGCGCAGCAGGTTCTCGCCGCCCAGCTGGGCCAGCTTCTGAAAGGGGACGGCACCGCTTTGGGCCGTGATCACCGCCTGCAGAGCCAGGACCTGTTCGGGCAGGAAGGAGATGTAGGTGCGCAGGTTCAGGCGGAAGCCGGAAAAAGAGAACGAGCTGCCGAGAAAGGAGGGATAGGTGAAGGCATTTAGCTCCAGCCACTCGCCGTGGCTGGGGTAGAAGATGTTGTCACGGGTATCCCAGTTGACCAGCAATGCGGTGCCCGACAGCTGACCGTGGCGGCTGCCCGGGATGTCGCCGAGCTCCAGGAGGCCGCCTCTCAGCCAGTCGCTGATCTCCCATTGGGAGTAGTTGTATTGGGCGCCCAGGCGCAGGCCGCCGGTCAGGCGCCGCAGCAGAGAAAAGGAAAATTCGCTGCCTTGCGAGGTATACTTTTCCTTGTCTTCGGCAACGGTGCTGTTGCCGATGCCGAAAAATTTGTTGGGGTAGTTGAGTATCTTGAGGCTGGCACTCAGTTGCAGGTTTTCGTCTTTCAGGTAGATGTTGCCGATCAGCTCGAATTTGAACTGCTTGTTGAGCGTGTAGATGAACAGGGGTGAGAGAGTCGAGGGGCGGCTGGACTTGGTTTTCAGTTTGGTCGGCAGGCGGAAGAGGTAGCTGCCGGCCACACCGAAGCCGGCGCTGGTTTCCGGCGTGAAAAAGAAGAGGGGCGAATAGATGAAACGGTTGTTGGGTTTCTCGGCGGGCGCGTCAGCGGCAAAGAGCGAGGCGGCCAGGAGAAGGAATGTCGCGATAGATGTCTTCATCGGGAAAAGGTACCAGAAATGGGGGAGAACCGTAATCCCATCCTTAATTATGAAAATCTATTTTAACTCAATCCCAGGTGAAGTGCAAGAGTCTTTTATAAGCTTGATATATAACTTATATGGTTATAATAAACAGTGTGGTTGAAAATTTTCCCTTTTTGCCCCCATAATTTATAATGGAGTTCCACAAGGACTCGTTCCCCGATGGGAATAACGGGGAGAGGCCATCGGCTCGGGTCGCAGCCTCTCCCCAGTTTTTTTAAGGACTCTTTTCCCCAACCGCGTTGAAATCGGCGCACGCTTCTTATACAATCAGAGCTTGTTTTTCTCTCAAGGAGACCCATGGCTGAGATCAATGAACTGGAAACGATGGCCCGGCTTCTGCGCAGCGAATCGATCCGTTCGACCACCGCGGCCGGTTCCGGCCACCCCACCACCTGCCTGTCGGCGGCCGAGATCGTCAGCGTCCTCTTCTTTTCCGAGCTGCGCCGCAACGATGAGTTCGTCCTTTCCAAGGGGCATGCGGCGCCCCTGCTCTGGGCCGCTCTGGCCGAGGCGGGTCTGATCGAACGCGGCGAGTTGCTCAACCTGCGCAAGGTCGATTCGCCGCTCGAGGGCCACCCCACGCCGCGGCTGCCGCTGGTCAAAGTGGCCACAGGCAGCCTTGGCCAGGGGCTGAGCGCCGCCGTGGGCCTGGCACTGTCCCGGCGCTTGGAAAACCGTCGCGAACGCGTCTATGTGCTGCTGGGCGACGGCGAGCTGGCCGAAGGCTCCGTCTGGGAAGCGGCCAACGCGGCGGCCCACTACCGCCTGAACAACCTCTGCGCCATCGTCGACGTCAACCGCCTGGGCCAATCCCAGGAGACCATGCATGGCCACGACCTGGAGCCCTACCGCCGCAAATTCAAAGCCTTCGGCTGGAAGACGCTGATCGTTGACGGCCATGCCGTACCCGAGCTGCTGGCGGCCTTCCGCCAGGCGCGCCGCAGCGCCGCTCCCTGCGCCATCATCGCCCGTACCGTCAAGGGCAAAGGCGTCTCCTTTTTGGAAGACCGCGACGGCTGGCATGGCAAGCCGCTGAACGCCCAGGAAATGGCCGCGGCCCTGGCGGAACTGGGCGAGGTCTCGCTGACGCTGCCTGCCCGGGTGGCCTTTCCCGTGCGCGAGAGTCCGCTGGCCGACTTCGAGCCTCCGAGCTACAAGCCGGGTGAGATGGTGGCCACCCGTGCCGCTTTCGGTCAGGCGCTGGTGCGGCTGGGCCGCGCCTGTGACCGGGTGGTGGCCATCGACGGCGATGTGCGCAACTCGACGATGATGGAGGAGTTCTTTAAGGAGTTTCCCGGGCGCAGCCTGCAGTCGTACATTGCCGAGCAGAACATGGTGGGCATGGCCATGGGGTTGTCGGCGGGCGGCTTCCTTCCGGTGGTGGCCACCTTTTCCGCCTTTCTCAGCCGCGCCTTCGACTTCATCCGCATGGCCGTTTATTCTCAGGCCAACATCAAATTCGTCGGCTCCCATTCCGGCGTGAGCATCGGCGCCGACGGTCCCTCGCAGATGGGGCTCGAGGACCTGGCCATGTTCCTGGTGCTCCCTGACACGCTCGTTTTCTATCCGGCCGACGCGGTTTCCACCACCGCCTGTTTCCGCCAGATGGTCCGCCAGCGCGGCATTTCCTACCTGCGCACCACCCGCGAAAAGACACCGGTCATTTATCCCGCTGGCGAAACTTTTGCCGCCGGCGGGCTGAAGGTGCTGCGCCGCAGCGGGGAGGACCGGGCGCTGGTGCTGGCCGCAGGCATCACCCTGCACGAGGCGCTGAAGGCCCATGACATCCTGCGCCAGCGCTCCATTGCCGTGCGCCTGGCGGATCTCTACTGCCTCAAGCCGCTGCCCGAGGACGAGCTGATCGGACTGGCCGAGGGCAGGTTACCGGTCGTGGTCGTCGAGGATCATTACGATTTCGGCATCGGCCGCCTGGTGGCCAGCGTCCTGCCGCGGGTGACACGGCTCAGCGTGCGCCAGATCCCTCGTTCGGGCCAGCCTCAGGAGCTTCTGGAAAAATACGGCATCTCGGCCGGAGCCATCGTGCGGGCGGTGGAAGCGGCCCTCTAACGGCCCGGGCAAGATTGTTAGCGCAGCAACTTGCGCTTCTTGTCCCAGCGCTGGCGCAGCCGCAGCGAATCGAAACCCAGGTAATTGCCCTTGGCGAGGGGATAGCGGCCGACGCATTCAAAGCGGATGGTGTGCTTGCCTGGCTCCAGCCGGTAACTGCCCACGTAGAAATCCTTAACCGCCAGCTGGGATGAGTAGAGGTCGATATCCTCGATCTTCTGCCCGGCCATGTAGTCTTCAGGCTGCTTGACGTTGCGGCCGTCCAAAAACACGCGCCAGACGCCGTAATCGGGCGCATGGGTGAAGCGCAGGATGAGCCCGCGATACTCCTCTTTCTCCACGGTGAAATCCGTTTCCAGGAAGGCCGGCTCGGCCGCAGGCTGGAAGAAGAGCTGACCCTCGCCGGTCCAGTCGTAGCCTTTCTGCAGCGTCAGCGTTCCGGGCGAATGGCGGGCGCCGGCCAGCAGGGTCTTGCCTTCGCAGATGATGTCCAGGTTGGGAAGCTGCCGCTCGGTCAGCGAGGGCAGCGTGGTGAACCGTTTGGGCTGGCCGACCTGGTACCAGAAGGCGACGGTGGCGATGTCGTCCTCGCGTTCGACGTGCCCCTCCACCTTGCCGCTTTCCGTCTCGTCGGCGCTGATCCAGCCCTTGTGTTCGATTTCCACGCGCAGCGATTTGCCGAAGCGTATCGGATCGGCCACGTGCCAGCGGTAAAGGGTGTACTGGGTGCCCAGGTCCTCGAAGTCGCTGCTCATGTAGGTGCAGCCGAAAAACGGGAAGAGGCACTCGTTCAGCCCCCAGGCGCAGAGGAAATAATCCTCGGTGCCGGTCCCCCAAATGGCGGGGCGCTGCTCGCCGTCGATATAGAATTTGGCGTCGCCCTCGCCGAACCAGAAGGGGCTGCGTGAGCGCACGGAGAGCACGGTGCCCACGTAGTGGCCCGTGCCGGCGATGTCGACGATGCGGTAGTCGGAACCGGTTTTTTCGGGAAATTCCTGGCGATACTGGGCGCAGAAATAGGCGCTGTTCTTGGGCAGGCGCGGCTCCTGGGTGTAGTCAATGTGGTAGTAAAAACTGCGGATGTTCTTGGCGCTCTCGTTGGTGATGGTGATGCGGGCACGCCTGAAGAAAGGCATGGGCCAGAAACAGTTGTAGCCATCCCCGCTTTCCACCTGCACCGGCAGGGAGCGTATCTCGCGGCGCAGGCCGAAGCCGGCGGCGAAGAAATCACCCAGGGGCGTCTCCACGGCCGGCTCGCGGGCCTCGTCCCAGTACATGCGCAGGACGATTTCCGCCGGATTGGCCGAGCCCGCCGCCTCCAGCCAGTTGGGGCGGGCCTCGTTGAAGGTCAGCCAGATGTGGCGGATGACCCCCGGACCGCGGATGTCGGCCAGGGTCGCGATTTCACCCGGCTTCACCACGCCGATGCGGTCCAGGTTGCTGTCCGGGTTGGCCGAGGCCGAGGTGACTGCCCGCGAGCGGCCCGGGCGGACCTGATCCAGCCCGGCCAGCGGTCCGGCACTGCCGTCCTGGGCCCTGGCTATCCAACCGGCGGCGAAGCCGGTAAAAAGAATGAGGCAAAGAATGATTCGCTTCATGGTGAACTCCTTATAACGCTGGGCTTGCGCGCCTCGACCCATTTATAGCACAGGGAGGGAAAAGTGGCAAAACGGTTACAGGCGAGGGTGAAAAATTATTTAAGAATGGAGCGCACCGTGATCAGGTATTTGAATTCGCTGAAACGGGCGGAGTGGACCTCGCCGTTGGGCACTACCATAACCCAGGCCTGGCGGGCGCCGGCGCTGTCGCGGTCGCCGGTCCAGATATCGATGGGAGCGTTTCCGCTGGCGGCGAAGTAGCGCGTGAACAGGGCGGCAAGTGAAGCGGCCTCTTCAAGGGTTGGCAGCCGCCAGTTGAAGTACCCGGCATAGCGGATGTTCGCCCACCAACCGGCTTTATCGAAATCCATCGGTTTCGGCCACTGATGCCACATCAGGCCGGTGCGGTAGTCGACGACCACCGGTTCGTCGCTGTTGGCGATCGCCTCCTGTTTGGCCGAACCGCCGGGCAGCGGCGGCCGCAAGTTGGCGGCGATATCTTTCTGGGAGAAGTAAAGGAATGAGGAGCGCAGTCGAACCTCGCGCTGTGCGGAGGCCTTCTGCTGCAGGCGGAGCTCGGTTTGCTCTTGTTGCCGCTTCTGCAGTGTGGTGATCTGGCGGCGCGTGTCCAGGGCGTGCGTGCCCTGCGGGAAATTTTTCAGATAGGTTTCCAGGGCGGCGATGCTGTTTTCGCTGCTGGCTTTGGCGAACGCCTGATCATCGGCGGAGCGGCTGTTGGCCTGCTCCTCGGCCGAGGGCGCTTTCATTTCCCAGATTTTTTTGCTGATCAGGTTTTCCAGGGCGACCAGTTCCGATGTGATTTTGATTTTACGGGCCAGCTGCAGGGTGAGCAGGGCCTGGGGCAATTCGCCCGCTTGGATTTGGGCGCCGGCCTGCTTGATATACTGGTTGAACGGATCGTTGGCCGCAGGAACGCGCGCCCCGGTTCCCGCGGTGGCAGGCGGCCGGGTGGGCTGGCGGTTGGGCCGCGGTGGCTGACTCCTCTCCTCGGCTTTTTTATCGGCTGGGGAGGTCCTATCGGTCGGGGTGCTGGTCGTGCCTTTTTTGAAAAACAGCAGGTAAACGGCGGCGGCAAGGCCCAGCACCAGGACCAACGCCGCTCCGACGACACGCTTGACACTCAGTTTACCCCGCCGCCGAGGTTCCTTTCTCAGCGGCGTGAGTTTTTCCGGAGCAGGTTCAGCCTCCTCGTAGTTGAGCATCCAACTTGCTTTGGCCGCGGGCTGGGGTTTAACCTTTTCGGGAGGCGGCGGTTGGATCAGAGGGGGTAAGGGCTTTTCCTTCGCGCTGGCCGGCCGCCTGGAGGTTCCGAAACCCAGGTCGAGTTCGTGTTCGTCCTCTCCGAAATCGTCTTTTTGCGGTTTAGAGCTCACGGGTTTCCGGCTCTCCATCTGGCCTTGGTTTTGATCGGTGATGACCGACAGTTCTTCCATTAAAGACGAGTGAACGGCCGCCGGGCGCTCGACCGGCTCGTTTCTGGATTCCGGCCGCCGAACGGATGAAGGAAGCGGCGTTGAAAGATCGAGCGGTTCGTCGCCGCCATTTGGTTCGGAATCCGGCACGTAGGAAACCATGGTGGGAGACGTTTCGCCCAGGCCCTCTTCCAGGGGCGCTTCCAGTTCCATATCGTATTCGATGGAAAGGTCCTTGACCTCGTCGGCATTTTTCTTCGGCTTTTCCAGGTCTGGCTGGAGCTCGTCCTTGTCCTGAAAGCGCTTCTGCTTGACGATCTTGCTGCGCAGCACGTAAATGTCTTTGTCAATGCCGACCGACGACATATACAGATCGATGAGGTTCAGGGCTTCGTTGTACTCTTTTTTTTTGCACGCCTGATCGATTTTGTCGCGCAGATCTTTTTTCAGCTTGTCGATGTCGCCGCTCCCTTTGCCGGCGGATTCAGGCAATCTCTTGTCGTGTTCGCCCACAACATCATTTTAGCAAATCCAAATCTGCTTTTCAAGACGGTGATCAGCCGTCGGCCTTTTCCGGCCGGGCCGTTCATTTGTCCGCCCGATGCGCCTGTGCTACAATCGGCCCCGGCCGGAGACACCCATGCTGGAGAAATTGAGCGGACGCTTCCGCAACGTGCTGCGCTTCCTCAAGGGCGAGGTGAAACTCACCGAGGAGAACATGCAGCAGGCGCTGCGCGAAATCCGGCTCTCCCTGCTGGAAGCCGATGTCAATTTCCGGGTGGTCAAGTCGTTCTGCGACAGCATTCGCCAGAAGCTCCTCGGCAGCGAGGTGCAGCAGAGCCTCAATCCTTACCAGCAGATCGTCAAGATCGTCCACCAGGAACTGGTGACCATTCTCGGCAACGATATCCGGGAGCTGAAAGTGGCTCCGCGCAAACCCTCGCCGGTCATGCTCACCGGCCTGCAGGGGACCGGCAAAACCACCACCGCCGCCAAGCTGGGCCTGTACCTGAAGAATCAAGGCAAGGCGGTTCTGCTCGGCTCCCTGGACGCCAAGCGGCCGGCCGCCTTCCAGCAGCTGGCCACGTTGGCCGCCGAGGTCGGTCTGCCCGTGTTCACCTCGACTCAGAGCGATCCGATCCGATTGGCCGCTGAACTGCGGCGCTTCGCCGAGGAGCGCGGTTACGATTTCGTCATCGCCGACACCGCCGGCCGGCTGCATGTCGATGATGAGCTGATGGCCGAACTGCGCCAGGTCAAAAACGTGCTGCAACCGGCCGAGGTCGTGTTCGTGGCCGATGCCCTGACCGGGCAGGACGCGGTGAATTCGGCGCAGCGCTTTGCCGAAACGGTGGGCATCGATTCCGTTATCCTGACCAAGCTGGACGCCGATTCGCGCGGCGGCGCGGCGCTCTCCATCGTATCGGTCACCGGCAAGCCCATCACCTTCGTGGGCACGGGCGAACGCCACGCTGACCTGCAGAAGTTCTATCCCGAGCGGCTGGCCGGTCAGATTCTCGGCATGGGCGACGTGCTGACCCTGATCGAGAAAGCGGAAAAGGAGTTCGACGCCGAGGAAAGCGAGAAGCAAGCCCGCAAAATGCTGGACGAGGAATTCAGCCTCGAGGATTTCGCCTGGCAATTGAAACAGATGCGCAAACTGGGCTCGCTCGACGAGCTTGCCACCATGCTTCCCAACCTGGGTCTGGCGGGCGGCGCGGTGCCGGCGGGCCTGGACGAGAAGAAACTGACCCACCTGCTGGCCATCATCCAGTCGCTGACTCCGGTGGAACGGCAAAACCCCCGGCTGATCGACGGCCGCCGCCGCTTGCGCATCGCCCGCGGCTCCGGCCGGCCGGTATCGGAAGTGAACGAATTGATTAAAAACTATCTGGAAATGAAGAAAGTCATGAAAAAACCCTTCTTCCGCAAGCTGCTGAAAAAATTTGACTTTTCCCGGAAAATGATGTAAATTGAGAAAAAATCACGCAAAGGAGTGCAGCATATGGTTGTTATCCGCTTGTCGCGCATGGGCCGGAAAAAGAGACCCTACTACCGCATCGTCGCTGTGGACAAGGAACGGCCGCGGGAATCCTCCTTCATCGAGTTGATCGGGCACTACAGCCCGCTGGCAAACCCGGCCGAGGTTCACATCGACATGGCCAAATACGATGCCTGGGTCAAGAAAGGCGCCCGCACATCGGAGACCGTTAGATCACTAATAAAGAAAGTGAAGACCTCAAACTAAGGAGGACAACATGAAAGAACTGGTTGAAGCGGTATGCAAGTCCTTGGTTGACAATCCCGATCAGGTTAAAGTGACGCAGATCGACGGCGAACAGACCACCATTCTCGAACTGCGGGTTCATCCCTCCGATCTGGGCAAAGTCATTGGCAAACAGGGGAGAACGGCGAGAGCGATTCGCACCATTCTGGCGGCGTCGGGAATGAAACTGCGGCGTCGCTACAACTTGGAAATCATCGAAAATCACGAAGAAAAGTAATTTTTTTTGGTTGTTGTCGGTCGGATTTTAAAGTCCAGGGGGAACAAGGGGGAAGCGGTACTCAACCCGGTGCCCGGGACCGAGCTTTTTTTTCTTAAAGAGGGAACGCCCGTGACCCTGAAGTCTGAAAAATACACCCTGGAAAAGGAAGTCGAGTATGTCCGCCAGAAGGCCGGCCAGCTGGTCTGCAAATTCCGCGGCGTCGATTCCATTGCCGCCGTTCTGAAAATCATCGGTTATTCGCTCTACGTCGATTCCTCCCTGGTCGCTTCCGCCGGACCGCGCCCCTCGCAGCCCGACCTGCAGGGATACGAGGTCTGGGATGTGCAGGGGAGTTGCTGGGGGCGGGTGACGGCCGTGCGGACCCACCATGCGCAGACGCTCCTGGAGGTGCGGCCGCCGGCGGGCGGAGCGGAAGAGTCCATTCCCTGGCACGAGGGCATCGTGCGCAGCGTCGACCACCGTCGGAAAAAGATTCTCATTGATCCCCCGGCCGGGTTGAAGGGCTTGAACAAATGAAATTTTCGGTGGTTACCATTTTCCCGGAGATGATCCGCGGCTTTCTCGGCGTTTCGCTGGTCGACAAGGCCGTTCAGAATGGACTGATCGCGGTCGACGTCTATGACCTGCGCCCCTTCGCCCGTGACAAGCACCGCAAGGTGGATGACCGTCCCCTGGGGGGCGGCGCCGGCATGGTGATGAAACCGGAACCGCTCTTTTTAGCCGTCGAGCATATCCAGAGCCGGCAGCCGGGCCGAGTCATTCTCTTTTCCGCCTACGGTCCGGTTCTGACCCAGAAGCGAGTCAAGCAGCTGGCCGCCGGCGAGCACCTGATTCTCATTTGCGGCCGCTATGAAGGGGTGGATCAGCGCTTCATCGACAGTCTGGTCGACGAGGAAATCTCCCTGGGCGAATACGTGCTCATGGGCGGTGAGGCGGCCGCCGAGGTGCTGATCGAAGCCGTGGCGCGGATGATTCCCGGCGTGGTCAAGAATCCCGAATCCGTGACCCGCGATTCATTCTACCGGGACGATCAGTCTGGCTTTCCCCCAGTATACCCAGCCCCGCGAATTCCGGGGCAGGACGGTGCCGGAAGTGCTGCTCTCGGGGAACCACGCCGAAATCGCCCGCTGGCGCACGCGCCACCAGAAGAGGAGGAATCCGCATGGAACAGATCGTTGAGTGTGTTCCCAATTTTTCCGAAGGCCGGAATCCGGCTGTGATCGATGCCATCACGGCCGAGATCCAGAAAGTCCCTGATGTGCTGCTGCTCGATGTCGATCCCGGCCGGGACACCAACCGCACGGTGGTCACGTTCGCCGGCAGCCCCCGGGGCGTTGAAGAAGCGGCCTTTCAGGCCATCCGCAAAGCGGCCGAACTGATCGATATGAGCCAGCATCGGGGCGCCCACCCGCGCATGGGGGCCACCGACGTCTGCCCGTTCGTTCCGGTTTCGGGTGTGACCATGGCCGATTGCGTGGACATCGCCCGCCGCCTCGGCCGGCAGGTGGGCGAGGAGTTGCAGATACCGGTGTTCCTCTACGAGGAGGCGGCCAGCTCTCCCCAGCGGCGCAGCCTGGCCTATCTGCGCGAGGGCGAATACGAGGCGTTGCCCGAAAAATTGAAGAAAAAAGAGTTCAAGCCCGATTTCGGCAAAGCGGTTTTCAATAAAAAATCGGGGGCCACGGTCATCGGCGCCCGGGAATTCCTGATCGCCTACAACGTCAACCTCAACACCCGCAATGTCAAGCTGGCCAAAGAAATCGCCAACCGGCTGCGCGAGAAAGGATACAGCCGCAAGAATCCCGACAGCGGCGAGAAGGAAACTGTTGCCGGCACACTGAAGGCGGTCCGCGCCGTGGGCTGGTATATTCCCGAGTACGAGATGGCTCAGATCTCGGTGAATCTCTTAAACTACAAGGTCACGCCGCTCTACCGGGTGTTCGAGGAGGCGGAAAAATTCGCCGCCGAGTTCGGCGTGCGCGCTACCGGCAGCGAGCTGGTGGGCCTGATCCCCCTCGAGGCCATGCGCGAGACGGGCCGCCATTATCTGCGGAAACAGGGCGTTTCGAGCGGCGTCTCGGAGCGGGAACTGGTGCGCGTCGCCGCCCAGAGCCTGGGCATATCTGAAATCTCCGAGTTCAAGCCCGAGCACAAGATCATCGAGTACCGCTTCCGCAAACCGGGCCGGCTGGTTTCCCTGAAAATGGACCAGTTCTGCGAGGAGCTCGCCTCCGATTCGCCGGCGCCGGGTGGCGGCAGCGTGGCCGCGCTCAACGGCGCGCTCTCGGCCGCGCTGAGCTCGATGGTCGGCAACCTGACCTTCGGGAAGAAAGGCTATGAGCATGTCCGCCAACAGATGGAAGACACGGCGGTGCGCGGCCAGGAACTGATGGATTTCTTTCTGCAGGCCATCGACCGCGACACCGACGCCTTCAACCGGGTGATGGCCGCCCTCGGCCTGCCCAAGGCCAGCGACGAAGAGAAGCGGGCCCGCGACCGGGCGATCCAGGGCGCGTACCAGGAGGCGACGCTCGTGCCTTTTGCGGTGCTGGAAAAGTCCCTGGCCGCCTCCGAGCTGGCGCTGCGAGTGGCCCGGAACGGCAACCGCAATTCGCTTTCGGATGCCGGCGCGGCCGGCCTGTCTGCCCGTGCGGCCGCCGAAGGTGCTTATTACAATGTATTGATCAACATCAAAGAAATCGCTGACGCCGCGTTCAATAAAGAGATGGCCGAAAAAGCGAACGCCTTGCTGCAGCAGATTGATAAAATCACCCAGGACATCCAGGGAATCATGTCCAAGGAACTCGCCGGCTAATTTTTTTTCAAAACTGTTGATTGGCATTGAAATTCGTTCGACGTGCTGGTAGGATATCTTCGGAGTTTAAATTGATTTTCCTTTCAGTTTAACGAAGGGAAGGGGCGCAATGGCAGCCAACCGGGAACGAAAATTAACCCTGAGAGAGCTGACCGGCTTGCAGGGTTCTTCCAGAAGGGAATTTCTCAAGAGGATTTCTCTGGGCAGCGGCGGCGTCATTCTCTTCGATCACTTCCTGGTCCGAGAGCTTTGCGCTCAGAGCGAAGGGAAGAGAATGGTTTTTTCGCTGATCGTCGTCGATTTTAACAAATGCACGGGTTGCCGAACCTGCGAGACCGTCTGTTCCTCTTTCAACCGGCGACAGATGATCAACGGCAAGGAGTTGCCCGGCCTGGGCAATCCCTATTTTTCGAATATCCGCGTGTATCACTATAATCCCGACGTGGATGTTCCGGTCACCTGCCTGATGTGCGACGACGCTCCCTGCATCGAGGCCTGCCCGATCGCGGCGGATCCCCAGACGGGTCGCAAGGCTCTTTACAGGGAGGGAACCCTGCCGGTGCTTTACAATGACCTCGGGCGCTGCATCGGCTGCGGTTCCTGCGCCGAGGCCTGCAGGAAGCAGAGGGTGGGAGCGATCATCCCCAATCCGCAGACTCATAAACCCGAGCGCCTGTGCAATCTGTGCAACGGCGATCCGCAGTGCGTGGCGCATTGCCCGTTTGGCGCGCTCAGCCATATCGTCGAAAGCACGAAAGGCAGGTATTATCATTTCTCACCGGCGGAAGTGTCCAGGACTCTGGCCAGGCGCTGGTATGACCGGGACTAGGGGGGAGCCGATGGCCGAAAGAATCCCTGGTTACAACGGCGTTGTCTTGGAGGTCGATCTGACCACCCGGCGAGTGGCCAAAATCCCGCTGGCCAGAGAGGATGCACACCACTTTATCGGCGGCCGCGGCCTGGGAATGAAGATTCTGGCCGATAAATTGAAAAAGCCCGGCCTGGATCCTCTTTCGCCGCATAACCCTCTGCTGTTCATGCCCGGTCCCTTTTCCGGATTGCCGATTCCTTCCGCCTCGCGGACCTGCGTGGTCACCAAGTCTCCGCACACTTCGCCGTTGAAGTCAAAATATCCTTTTGCCTCCACGGTCAGCTATGCCAACATGGGGGGATTTTTCGGCCCCGAGATCCGTTTCGCCGGTTATGACGCGATCGTGGTGACCGGGAAATCCGCAACGCCGGTATATCTCTATATTGATGATGACCAAGTTGAAATCCGCGATGCCGGCAAATTCTGGGGGATGAGGCTGGACGAGTTCGACCGCCGCCTGATCGAGGAACTCGGCGACCGCCGTTTCCAAACCTGTTATATCGGACCGGCCGGAGAAAACCTGGTTTCCTACGCCTCGATCCTGCATACGGTAGCCAGGGCTGCCGGCCGCGGGGGTGTGGGCTGCGTCATGGGCTCGAAGAAATTGAAGGCGGTGGCCGTGCGCGGCAGCCGGATGCCCGAAGTGGCTGAACACGAAAAAGTTCTCGATTTGCTACAAGAGATTCGCAAGAATTTCCGGGAGAATTTCAAAGAGGCCTGGATGAAGTTTGCAGACTGGCGGCGCTACGGGACTGCCTATGCCCTGACCTTCGCCAGTGATAACGGCCTCATGAGCGTGAAAAATTATTCCGAGGGCACCTTCCTCGATGTGGACAAAATTTCGGGCGTCGCTGCCGAACAGAAGATCTGGGCCCGGGATTTTGCCTGCTTCTGCTGCCCGCTGGCGTGCAAGAAGGCCGGAGCCGTGCGCCACGGCCCCTATGCCGGAATGGTCCACGACGGGCCCGAATACGAGACCGGAACGATGCTGGGCGCCAACCTGATGATTTCCGACCTGGAGGCGGTGATGAAGGCCATCGGCGATGTGGACGATTATGGTCTCGACCAGATCTCCACGGGCAACGTCATCGGTTTCTTGATGGAGGCGTACGAAAAAAAACTGATTGACCGGCAATTCCTCGACGGCCTCGACCTGAGGTGGGGCCAGGCGGACGCTGTCCTGAGCATGGTCCGCAAGATCGCCCTGCGCGAGGGCGTTGGCGACCTGGCCTCCCGGGGAGTCAAGGCGCTTGCGGCTCGGATCGGCGGGACCTCGGCCGCGTTCGCCATTCATTGCAAAGGGCACGAATTGGCGGCCTGGAATCCCCACAATGACAAAAACCTGGCCATCGCCTATGCCACGGCCAACCGGGGCGGCTGCCACCTGAACGATCCCACCGTCAAAGGTCAGAACCACTCGGCGGTGGTCGATTCGCTGGGGGTCTGTTCATTCGCCCTCGATGGTTTTGGCAAGGACCTGCTGCGCCGATTTCTCTCTGCGATCACGGGCAGGGATTGGACCGAACAGGAATACCAGAAAGCCGGAGAGCGCATTTACAACCTGGAGCGCGCGTTCAACTGCCGGGAGGGGTTCACCCGGGCCGACGATGTGTTGCCCGACCGCTTCTTCGCCGAGCCGCTCACCATCGGGCCCTACAAGGGGGCGGTCTTGAACCGCGAGGAATTTCAGAAAATGCTGACCGATTATTTCCGGGAAAGGGGCTGGGATGAGAAGAGCGGCAGGCCCGGCCCGGCCAAGTTGAAGAGCCTCGGGCTCGACTTCATCATTTAAACCGCCTGTTTTTTTCATTCTTCCGGTTATAGTTTTAGAATAGGGATGGTGCTTTACTTCCTGGCTTTATTCTTCAAAGGGACGGTATGTTTCTAAAGATATTAGAGACGGTCTTTGTAAATTTGTATTTTTCCCTGCGAAGCATATTCATTAAGGTGTATTTTGGCAATGCACAATGCGACCTGCATTCGGGCGATCAAGCTTCATCATGAAGAGTAATTAAGGAAAATGTCGTAATGCAAGACTTGACTCCAATATGTTCCTTAACATTTTTTCAAAAAACAATTTAAAAAATGTTATAATAAATAAAATGCATATCGGGGATAGATTTACTAAGGAAGCTGATGTTGTTTTCTACAAGGGAGATTGCTTAGAACTTATTTCTCAAATTCCTTCAAATTTCGTTCAGCTCATTGTTACCTCTCCCCCTTATAACATCGGCAAAGAATATGAAAAAAAAATAAATTTAGATGAGTATCTTTCTCAACAAAGTAAGGTGATTGAAGAATGTGCGAGGATCCTAAACGACCGGGGGAGTATTTGCTGGCAGGTCGGTAATTATGTGAACAATGGGGAAATCATTCCTTTAGATATTTTACTTTATCCTATTTTTACCAATTTGAAATTAAAACTTCGGAACAGGATTATTTGGCAATTTGGCCACGGATTGCATGCTTCGAAACGTTTTTCTGGAAGATATGAAGTCATTTTATGGTTCACCAAACAAGATGATTATATCTTCAATTTGGATGAAGTTCGTATCCCGCAAAAATATCCCAATAAAAAACACTTCAAAGGAGAGAAGCGAGGGGAATTATCGGGTAATCCTTTAGGGAAAAACCCATCAGATATCTGGGAGATTCCCAATGTAAAAGCCAATCACATTGAAAAAACCATTCATCCTTGTCAATTTCCAATTGAATTGGTTGAGAGACTGGTTCTGGCACTCACCAAAGAAGGTGACTGGGTTTTTGATCCGTTCATGGGGGTGGGTAGCGCTGCGATTGCTGCGCTTCTACACAAAAGAAAGGCAGTGGGTTCTGAAATAAAAGAAGAGTATATAAAGATTGCAAAAGATAGAATCCGACTCGCCGAGAAGGGGGAATTGCTCATAAGGCCGATGGCGCGTCCTGTCTATGATCCGAATAGCAAACAAAAAAATTTGCCTCCCGAAAGCGTTGATTTGTCTGCTAAGAAGCAACCCCTTCTTTTAAATATTGATGGCAAGCATTGAGGAGAACTCATGCGAGTGGTTTATGAATATTCCCATTTAGGCGGCGCTGAAATACTGAAAGTTCGTTTTCCTGAAATAGAAAAAGAAGTTTATAAAATAATTAATAACGTTGAAGCACAAAAGACCAAAAAAAGTAAAGAGAAAACGATGAAAGGGCGCATGCTTTATTCGCCCGTAGCCATGAATGAGCAATTTACCCAACTTTTCAATAAAGCAGGTTATATAGAAATCCGAGATACCTATACTTTAAAAATCCCAAACAGCGAAATTGCCATTCCGGGCGCTTTTAAACAGATCGACTTTGTGAAAGAAAAAGTTCTCATTGAAGTTCAGTTTGGTAAGTATGCATTTATGTTTTATGACATGGCCAAGTTTCAATACTTTTTCAATGAGAATAAAGCTGATGTAGGCGTTGAAATTGTACCATGCCATTCTCTGCACAAATCAATGTCAACCGGTGTTTCCTATGGTGAGCAATTAGTCTATGACATCGAACGTTTAAAAAGGCATTTTCCCGCTGTACCGGTGAAAATTATTTTAATTGATACTTGAGGACTTTATATATTTTCTTAATCTCTTTATAAAATCTTTAGGGAATCATATAATATTTCTTTAAAAGAGGCGTATAATGAGAATGAAATCCAAGATCACTTACGGGTTGGGTTTTTTATTCCTCTTGCTTTTCCTTGTTTGTGGCTTTTCCATCTATTTTTTCAGCAAACTGTCCAGTGATGCCAAAGCGATCATCAAGGACAATTATCAATCGGTTGAATATTCTTACCAGATGCTCAATTCTGTCGAAAAGCTGAATGAGAAGATGATTCTTTATAACTTGGGCAGTCCAGATTCAAGAAATCAGATGAAAGATAATTTCATCAACTCCAGCGGCGTCTATTTGAATGAGATGGATAAGAATTTAAAAGCCGAAGAAGCAAATATCACCGAGCAGAATGAGTATGGTTATTTCATTTCATTGAAGAGTAATTACAATCAAATCAAACAAATGATTAAAACCCTTTCAGAGGAGCCCGCTAATTCCCAGCCAATAGAAATGTCACAATGGCTATCGCTTGTGGATAATATCAGGACGGACATACACCGGATATATCAAGTGAATATGAAGGCAATTTTAAATAAAAGCGATTTGGCAAAGAAGGAATCCGAACATATTAATAGCGCCATGGCCGCTATTATTACCGTGTGTTTTATTCTTGCTTTGTTTTATTATTTATACTTTCCTTATTATATTTCCAATACTCTGGTTGAAATATCGAACAGAATGAAAGCGATAATTAAAAATAATTTTTCAACGAAGATGGACATCAGAGTAAATGATGAATTTGGCGAGATAACCGAATCGTTCGATAAACTTGTTGATGTGATTCAAAAAAACAAAGAAAGCAAATAAAGGAAGAATCCCCACTGCGGGTCTGTTTAAAAAGAAATCGCAGCAGCAATGTGTCATGCTGAACCTGTTTCAGCGTCCGCTGCAGGAGTTTGATGATGGGCCCGGCACGTTTCCAAAAGGCGATTTTTCGGCTATAATCGCAAGTCCAAATCCATTGGCCAAGGAGTCTTCATGAAGCGCACGATTGTCCTTTCATTTGGTTTTCTTATGTGGGGTGTTTCCTTGTGGACACTTGCAGCCGCCGAGCAGCAGGATATTCTGCCGTTGGGGAATTCGCCCTATAAAAATCAGCTGGCCAAGCTGGAGGCGGGGCAGATCATGGACAGCGCGTCGGGCAAAGCCGTGGACCTGGACGCGGTCGTGGCTCAATACCTGAAAAAAACAGATGTGTTCATCATCGGCGAATACCATGACTCCTGGGCCGGCCATCAGTTCCAGCGCGATTTTGTCGAGGCGCTGGTCAAGAAAAACCCGAACATCGTGGTCGGATTCGAGTTTTTCCAACGGGAGCATAATGAACTGTTGGAGGTCTGGCGCAGCGGTAAAATGAATGAGGAGGAATTGCTGCGCAAAACCGGATGGTATCAACGCTCGGCTCTCAATTACGGATACACCCGGCTGATTATGGATGTCATTCGGAAATACAGGATCAAGGCCATCGGACTGAACGTGTCGCGGGATATCATCCACAAGGTTTCCAGCAAGGGCTGGGATGCCCTTGCCAATGAGGAGAAGGCGCTTTTCCCCACCCTGCAAACGCCCAACCCCGATCACGAGTATTTCATCAAAACCACGTTCGGCGATTTCGCCGTCCAGGTGCCCCTCTGGTTTAGCAACATGTACAACGCCCAGAAGTGCTGGGACGTGGTGCTGGCCGAATCCATGAGGCAGATTTTGAAAAAAAAGGAGTTCCGCGGTTACCAGGGAGTGATCATTGCCGGCTCCGGCCACGTGGCCTACGGCCTGGGCATCCCCTTCCGCTACCGGCTGGCAAACAGAGCCGCCCGCTTGACCACCCTGGTGCCGGTCTACGTGGAGAAGAAGGCCCCGTCCGGCAGCGAGGAGAACCCGATGATGGCAGCCCTGGCCGGGCAACTGAAGCCGGCGGCCATCTTTTCCCGCGGCCTGGGCGACCTGGTTCTGGCCAGCGAGAAGGAAGAGAAGCCCCACTTTCCGGTCTGGGGCTTCAGCGGCAAAATGGTTCAGGGCGGGTACGAAATTTCCAGAGTGGAAAAAGAGAGCCTGGCCGAGAAGTGGGGGCTGAAAGTGGGCGACGTTATTTTGGCTGTGGACGGAACTCCAATCAACTCCCAGGAGGAGTTGCGGCTGATTTTGGCGCGCAAGGGCTGGAGCGATCCGCTGCAATTCGATCTTCGCAAGAAGGGCACCATTTGATTTTTCTGTCGTTGACTTTTCAAATTTCAGGCCGCTATAATGTCTCTTTTTAAAACGCCATGAGGAGAAAACCATGAGCAACGGATTCCGACCCTATGTTCCCGCTGATCAGGAACTCAGGGAGTTCACCCTGCGGGGGCTGCTGATCGGCCTTTTCCTGGCCGTCCTGCTGGGCTCGGCCAACGCCTACCTGGGACTGAAAGCCGGCATGACCATTGCCGCCACCTATCCCGCGGCGGTCCTGGGCATGGCGGCGCTGCGTCTGTTCAAAGATCATAATATCATTGAAGAGAATTTCACCCGAACCGTGGGCTCCATCGGCGAGTCGGTGGCTGCCGGCGCCATTTTCACCATACCCGCTTTCTTGATCTCGGGAGTCTGGACCCCCGAATACTTCGGCACCTTTGCCGGCTGGTGGAAATCGACGGTCATCATGCTGGTGGGCGGCATCGTCGGCATCATGTTTGTCACCCTGCTGCGCCGGGTAATGGTCGAGGATCCGGAGCTGAAATTTCCCGAGTCGGTGGCCGCCTCCGAAATCCACAAGGCCGGCCGGGCGGGCAGCACCGGCGCCAAGTACCTGTTTTACGCCATGGGCGTCGGCGGTTTCATCCAGCTGCTCAAAGGTTTCAGCCTGCTGACCGAGACCTGGGACAAGTTCAGCGGTTTTGCCGCCAAGGTCATACCGGGAACGGCCGCGAAAGCGTTCAAAGGAGTGGAGACCGGCGGCGGTTTTCTCTGGAAGACGCCGTCGCTCAGCCCGGCCTTCCTGGGCGTGGGCTACATCATCGGTCCCCGCCTGGCGGCGCTCAACTTCGCCGGCGGCGTGCTCTCCTGGGGCCTGTTTGTGCCGCTGTTGACCCTGCTGCTCGCCCCGCAGTACGCGCCGCAGGTCGGCGCCGGCCAGATGAGCTGGACCCAGGTCAGTACGGACATCTTCCAGAACATCGTCAAGCCGGTGGCCATCGGTGGCATGCTGATGAGCGCGGCCTACACGCTGTTCCGCATGCGCAAGAGCCTGATCGGCGGCATCCGCCGCTCGGTCGATGACGTCAAAAAAGCCGCCACGGCTCAGCAGGTCACCCGGCGCACCGACAAGGACATCAACATCAAAGTCGTTTTCACCACTCTGCTGGCCCTGGCCGCGGTGACCTTCATCGTCTACTGGTGGTTCATGGGTCTATCCTCCAACAACCTAGTCCCCGCCCTGGTGGCGGCGCTGGTGATGATGATCGCCGGCTTCTTTTTTGCCGCGGTCTCCGGCTACCTGGTCGGGCTGATCGGTTCCTCCAACAATCCGATCTCCGGGCTGACCCTTTCCACCCTGGTGGTGGCGGCCATCATGATGGTGATCCTGGGCGCCAAGGGCACTCCAGGCGTGACCGCGGTGCTGGCCGTGGCCGGAGTCATCTGCGTGTCGGCGGCGGTGGCCGGCGAGATGCTGCAGGACCTGAAGGTCGGGCACATCCTGGGCGGCACGCCCTGGCGCATGCAGGTCGGAGACCTGTTCGGCGTGGTCGTCTCCGCCCTGGTCATGTGGGTTCCGCTTTTCATCCTCAACGCCGGAGACCTGAAAGTGGCCAAAATCAAGGGGTACATCGGCGGCTTCGGCGGTGACGTACTGGGCGCGCCCCAGGCCGGGCTGATGGCCAAACTCTCGCAGGGCATTGTCGGCGGCGAGATGGTCTGGCCGCTGATTGTGGTCGGCATCCTGATGGCTGTCGGCTTCATCCTGGTGCAGGTGCGCAGTCCGATGCTGGTCTGCGTGGGCATGTACCTCTCCTTCGGCACGGTGGCGGCGATTTTTGTCGGCGGCATGATCCGCGGGATCATCGACCGGCTCATCGCCCGTCGCCAGTTCAACGAAAACCAGAAATCGCGTATCGACAACCGCGGCGTGCTCCTGGCCTCGGGCCTGATCGCCGGGGAAGCGCTGGTCGGCCTGGTCTTTGCCGCCATCGCCTTTTTCAACGACGGCAAGGTGCCCAACCTCTGCGAGAAGTTCTTCCAGGTTAAAGAGCCGTCGTTCTTGTTCTCGGTGGCCGTGTTCGTGCTACTCGGCTACCTGCTGGTCAAGGTGCCCCTGGGCAACGCCGGAGATCCCAACGAACCGGCTGCGCCGGCAGTGATGTAAAAAACCGCTGCCGATGGATAGGGACACGGCGCGCTGTGTCCCTCCATAATGAATAAAAAAGATAATTTCCTGGAATTTGTTCCGCAACGAAATATGGATTGGGAAGTGGACGAAAACGACCGGGTGGTGCTGATCAAGGAAAAGACGAAAAACCGAATCCTGAAAAATGTCATCGGCCTGGCCGGCCGCAGCCAGTTTTTACACATTCATCTGGATGAGCTGGGCAGCGCCGCCTGGCTGGAGATGGACGGCCAGAAGAACATCGCCGCCATTGCTCAAACGCTGCAGCAAAAGTATGCCAGCCGGATTGAGCCGGCCGCGGCACGGGTCGCGCAATTTTTCGCCCAACTGTACCGCAACCGTTTTGTGCGCCTGCAAAAAGCTGCAGAAAATGGACCGACGCCTTGACTATTTTCCAAAAAGAGGATACATTCCCCTCTGGTTGGTCAAAAATTTTTTTATTAACGATTAAGGAGGATGCATGAAAAAGTCCGATCTCTCGCTCAAGGACCTCAACGCCCTTTTTCCCAAACGATTCACCCAGGAACAGCTGGCCAAAGCCAAGACCGTTTTCCTCAAGGAGCTGGCCTACTCCTGCCATAAATTCTACGGGGGGAAAATCAGTACCATGCCCAAGGCCGGCATCTACGGCTTCAACTGGTTCAACGTCTGGTACACGCCCGGCGTCTCCAAAATTTCCACCACCATCCGCGACAACAACGACTCCTCGTTTGAACTCTCCAACCGGGGCAACCTGGTGGCCGTAGTCTCCGATTCGACCCGCGTGCTCGGCGACGGCGACTGCACACCTTCCGGAGGCCTGGGCGTGATGGAGGGCAAGGCGTTCCTGATGAAATATTTGGGCGGCGTGGACGGCGTGGCCCTCTGCGTCAACAGCTACAACGCGCAGGGGAAACACGATCCCGACAAGATCATCGAGTTCGTCAAAATGGCCGAGCCCAGCTTTGGCGCGGTCAACCTCGAAGATATCTCCCAGCCCAACTGCTACAAGGTGCTCGACACCCTGCGCGAGGCGTGCGACATCCCGGTCTGGCACGATGACGCCCAGGGCACGGGCAGTGTCACGCTGGCCGGGCTGATCAACGCCCTGCGCATCGTCGGCAAGGAGATAGGCAAAGTCAAAATCGTTTTTTACGGGGCCGGCGCGTCCAACACGACCATCGCCCGCTTGATCATCCAGGCCGGCGGTGATCCGGGAAAGATGATCCTCTTTGATACCAAGAGCTCGCTGCACAAAGGCCGCAAGGACATTGAGGCCGACCCGGCCTTCTACCGCAAGTGGGAGCTCTGCCAGTCCACCAACCCCGGGCGTATCGAAAACATCGAGCAGGCGATGAAGGGAGCCGACGTGCTGATCGCCCTGAGCAAACCCGGCCCGGAAACGGTGAAACCCTCCTGGATCAAGGCCATGGGCAGCAAAGCGATCGTTTTCGCCTGCGCCAACCCGGTCCCGGAAATCTACCCCTACGCGGCCAAAGAGGCCGGCGCCTACATCGTGGCCACCGGCCGCGGTGACTTCCCCAATCAGGTGAACAACTCCATGGGCTTCCCGGGCATTCTCAAGGGTGCCTTGGTGGTGCGCGCCCGCAAGATCACCGACGAGATGGCCATCGCCTCGGCTTACTCGCTGGCCAACTTCGCCGAGAAGAAAGGAATCAACCCCGACTACATCATGCCCACCATGGACGAGACCGAGGTTTTCGCCCAGGTGGCGGCCGATGTGGCCATGGAGGCCGTCAAGAACGGCGTGGCCCGCATCCAACTGACGCGCGACGAGGTATACAACCGAACGCTGCACGATATCCAGGAAGCTCGCGCCGCCATGGACCTTTTGATGAAGCACAATTTCATCCCGAAACCGGATATCCAGCTGCTCCAGGAGGCGGTGGCCAAGGCCGTGGCCGCGGTCCAGTAACCCCCCTTTCGTTTTCCCGCCGCCTTGACACATGCCGAAAAAAAAGCTACATTTATCGTTCCCTCTTCCCCGGGGGGATGACCGAGGTAACGGATGAAAAAAGTCAAGCTTTCGCAAGTCAAAGAAAAGGTCAAACGGGCGACCCAGGACGCCAACTTCCTGATCGATGAGGATCTGAAAAAGTTGATCGGATCTTTCCTGGCCAAAGAGGAGTCGCCCGCCGGCAAGGAGATCCTCAACCAAATCCTGCAGAATGCGGTCGTTGCCGACGCCGAGAAACTGGCCCTCTGCCAGGACACCGGCCTGGCGGTCTTCTTCGTTGAACTGGGCGAGGGGGTGCGTTTGACCCATGACGGTTTCAAGAGTCTGCAGGATGCCATTCGTCAGGGAACCGTTGAAGGTTACCAGGAAGGCTACCTGCGCAAATCGGTCTGCGATCCCGTCAGCCGCAAAAACAGCGGCGACAACACGCCGGTGTTCATCCACTGGGACCTGGTCCCCGGCGACGCCTTTACGATCACCTTCATGGCCAAGGGCGGCGGCTCGGAAAACATGAGCGCCATCAAGATGATGCCTCCCGCGGCCGGGGTCAAGGGGATCGAGGATTTCGTGGTCGATACCGTCTCCAAAGCCGGCCCCAATCCCTGTCCGCCGACAATTGTCGGCGTGGGCATCGGCGGCAACTTCGACACGGCGGCGCTGCTGGCCAAAAAGGCGCTGCTGCGCAAGCCGGTGGGCAGTCCCCATCCCGACCCGCTCTACGCCGAGATGGAGAAGCGGCTGCTGGAACGCATCAACAATCTGGGCATCGGGCCGATGGGTCTGGGCGGCCGCACCACCGCGCTGGCCGTACACATCCTGGTCCACCCTTGCCACATCGCCTCGTTCCCGGTGGCGGTCAACATCAACTGCCATTCGCATCGTATTGTCAATATCGCTTTTTAGGAGGAAGCCATGGTGGAAGTTCGTTTCCACGGCCGCGGCGGCCAGGGCACGGTGATCGCGTCCAAGATTCTGGCCGACGCCGTTTCCAAGGAAGACAAATACGTGCAGGCTTTCCCGCAGTTCGGCGTCGAGCGCCGGGGTGCGCCGGTCTTTGCCTTCATCCGCATTGACGACCGGCCGATCTACATCCGCTCGAAAATCGTCAACCCCGACCACGTGATCGTTGTCGAACCGACCCTGATCGACGCCATCGACGTGACTGAGGGGTTGAAAAAAGGCGGCATTATCCTGATCAACACCGCGCGCAAGCCGGCCGATTTCGGTGACCGCTTCAAACGCTTTCGCGTCTACACCATTGACGCCAACGAGATCGCCATTAACCACCGGCTCGGCTCCAAGGCGGCGCCGATCGTCAACACCGCCATCCTCGGCGCGGTGCCGCGCGTTTTCGATTTCGTCAAGCTGGAGTCGCTCATTGCTTCCATCAAGGAAGCGGTGCCGTCCAGTCCGGAAGAGAACGTCAAGGCCGCCCGCGAAGCGTACGAGTCGGTGCAAGGAGTCTGAGATGCCCAAAAAGCGAAGTAAGCTGGATTTCACCGGCATCGGCGAGTTGCCGCCCATGGCCATGAGCCTGCGTTCGATGGCCGCCAACCCCACCGGTTCCTGGCGCAATCTGAGGCCGGTGATTAACTACGCCGAGTGCATCTGCTGCCTGATCTGCTGGAAGTTCTGCCCCGATGCCGCCATCGACCTGGAAGGCGAGGACAAGCCGCTGGTCAACCTGGACTTCTGCAAAGGCTGCGGCATCTGCGCCGAGGAGTGCCCCAAGAAGTGCATTGCGATGGTCAAGGAGGGCAAATGAAAAAAGTGGTCATGGGCAATCACGCCCTGTCGCACGGGGCCCAGCTGGCCCGGGTGCAGGTGATCGCCGCCTACCCGATCACTCCCCAGACCCAGGTGGTCGAGCTGCTCTCCGAGATCGTGGCCAACGGCCAGCTCAAGGCCGAATTCATCAAGGTCGAGTCCGAACACTCGGCCATGGCCGCCTGCATCGGCGCCGCTTCGGCTGGCGCCCGGACCTTCACCGCCACCTCCTCGCAGGGCCTGGCCCTGATGCACGAACTGCTGCACTGGTCGGCGGGGGCGCGACTGCCGATCGTCATGGCCAACATCAACCGCGCCATGGCGCCGCCCTGGTCGATCTGGACCGACCAGAACGATTCCCTCTCCCAGCGCGACACCGGCTGGATGCAGTTCTACTGCCAGTCCAACCAGGAAGTGCTCGACACCCTGATCCAGGCCTACAAGATTTCCGAGCAGGTGTTGCTGCCCGCCATGATCGTTCTCGACGCCTTTTCTCTCTCCCACACCTATGAAACCGTCGACATCCCTGACCAGGATCGGGTCGACCGCTACCTGCCGCCCCTGGACTACAAGTACAAGCTGGACGTCAACGACCCGCACACCTTCGGCGGCCTGACCACCCCCGACTGGTACATGGAGTTCCGCTACAAGATGCACCAGGCCATGGAGGAGGCGGTGGGCGTGATCAAGCAGGTGGGCCGGGAGTTCGGCAAGGCCTTTGGCCGGCCCTACGACACGCTGGATCCCTACCGCGTCGAGGACGCCGAGACCGTGCTGGTCACCTCGGGAACCGCCGCTTCCACCGCGCGTTTCACCGTGGACCGGCTGCGAAAAAAAGGCAAGAAAGTGGGCAACCTGCGCGTGCGCGTGCTGCGGCCCTTTCCCTTTGCCGATATCCGCCGCGAACTGGCCCGGGCCAAGAAGGTGGTGGTCCTCGACCGCAACATCTCCTTCGGTTACCACGGCATCTTCGCCCAGGAGGTCAAGTCGGCGCTCTACGGTCACAGCGACGCGCCGGTCTACGCCTTCATCGCCGGCCTGGGCGGCCGCGACATCTTCCCGGAAACCATCGAGGGCATCGTGGCCGAGAGCCGCCGCGCCCGCAAGCCCAAGCAGGACATTTACTGGGTCGAGGTGAGAAAATGAAACCGACATTGCCCATCGAAGAATACATGAGCCCGGGCCACTTGGCCTGCCAGGGTTGCGGCGCCGGCATCGCCATGCGCGTGACGCTGAAGGCGTTGGGTCCGAAATCGATTTTCACCTTCCCGGCCTGCTGCTGGACGGTGATCGACGGCCCCTTCCCTTATTCCTGCCTCGAAGTTCCTTTGTTGCATATGGCCTTCGAGGCCACGGCCGCCACCGCGGCCGGCATCAAGGCGGCCATGAAGATGCAGGGCAAAGATGACGTGATCGTCAACGGTTGGGCCGGCGACGGCGGCACGTTTGATATCGGCATCCAGGCGCTTTCCGGTGCGGCCGAACGCAACGATGACATCTTCTATTTCTGCTACGACAACGAGGCGTACATGAACACCGGTATCCAGCGCAGCGGAGCCACGCCCTACGGGGCCTGGACCACCACCACGCCGGTCAAGCATTTCAAACGCGAGGGCAAGAAGAGCATCGACGACATCGTGGCCGCACACAAAGTGCCTTACCAGGCAACCGCCTCGGTGGCCTACCCCGAGGACCTGTACAAAAAGGTGACCAAGGGCAAGTCCATCCGCGGCTTCAAGTTCATCCACATCCTCGCCACCTGCCCGCCGGGCTGGAAGGCGAAGCCCGAGGATTCGGTCAAGCTGGCCCGCCTGGCCGTGCAGACGGGCATCTTCCCGCTCTACGAGGTGGAAAACGGCGTCTATGTCCAGACCATCAAGACGCCCACCCGCAAGCCGGTGCTCGAGTACCTCCAACTGCAGGGCCGCTTCAAGCACCTGAAAGAAGAGGATGTGGCGGAAATCCAGAAAAGGGTCGACGCGCGCTGCGCCGAGCTGGAAAAGCGTTTTTCCGGAAAGTAATTTCCTCTCGTTTCAGCAGGACAATTCAATTTTGAGGAGCCGGATGATGGAGAAAGGAACCGTTCCCATTTGGCTTGCCGGGTTTCTGGGAATCCTGTTTCTGGTAACCGCCGGATGCTCAAGCCTGGGGAGAAGGGGAGTCGCTGAAGCCTCGGTGCTGCCAGTGATCCCCCGGCCGCTGCAGGTGCAGAGGGCCAAAGGCCATTTTGTAATCAACCCGCAGACGCGGATTCTCGTGCGTCCGGGCTCGGCCGAGCTGCTGGCCGTGGCCCACGAGCTTGCCGGCCGAAATGGAGCGAGCGGCCGGATATGATCTGAAGGTGGAAGGGGCGGCGGAAGGGGTGAACCCGGCCAACGCCGTTCTGTTTGAGTCGAGCGCTCAGGGGGCCGATCTCGGTCCTGAAGGATACCGGCTGGTGATTGAAAAGAATGGCGTCCGGATCCAGGCCGCTGCGCCGGCCGGCTGCTTTTACGGATTGCAGACCCTGCTGCAACTGCTGCCGGCCGAGTATCTTCGATTCTTCCAAGCCTGCGGGTATGGTCTCCTGGACGCTTCCCTGCCTGGCCGTCCGCGACCTGCCGCGCTTCCGCTGGCGGGGCATGATGCTCGACGTCTCGCGCCATTTCTTTCCCAAAGAGTTCATCAAGAGGTACATTGATCTTCTGGCTTTCCACAAACTCAACACCTTTCACTGGCATCTGAGCGATGACCAGGGCTGGCGCATTGAAATAAAGAAGTATCCCCGTCTGACCGAGGTCGGAGCCTGGCGGGTGGATCACGAGGATCAGCCCTGGACCGCGCGTCCGGCCCAGCAGCCCGGAGAAAAAGCCAGCGTCGGCGGTTTTTACACTCAGGAGGATATCCGCGAGATCGTGGCCTACGCGGCGAGTCGCTTCGTCACCGTTGTTCCCGAAATCGAGATGCCGGCCCATGCCCTCGCGGCCCTGGCAGCCTACCCGGAATACTCCTGCAGCGGCGGCCCGTTCACCGTGCCGGCCGGCAGCATCTGGCCCAACAGCGATATCTTCTGCGTCGGCAACGACGCCACCTTCGCTTTTCTGACCTCCATCCTGGATGAGGTGATTTCGCTTTTCCCCGGCCCTTACGTGCACATCGGCGGGGACGAGGCGGACAAGACAAACTGGAAAAAATGTCCCAAATGCCAGGCGCGCATCCGCGCCGAAGGCCTGAAAGATGAGGCCGAACTGCAGAGTTATTTTACCCGGCGCATCGAAACGTTTCTCATCTCCCGCGGCCGGCGCCTGATCGGCTGGGACGAGATCATTGAGGGCGGACTGGCGCCCGAGGCCACGGTCATGTCCTGGCGGGGAATGGCTGGGGGGGAAGCGGCGGCCCGGCAGGACCATGACGTGGTGATGTCGCCCACTTCCCACTGTTACTTCGATTATTACCAGGGTGCGCCTGCCGGCGAACCGTCGGCCATCGGCGGCTTCCTGCCCCTGAGCAAAGTGTACGCGTTCGAACCGATACCGGCGGGGTTGTCCGCAGCGCAAGCCAGCCACATTCTGGGCCTGCAGGCCAATCTCTGGACCGAATACGTGCCGGAGGGCAGCCACGCTGAATACCTGACCCTGCCGCGTGTCGCCGCCCTCTGCGAGGCGGCCTGGTCGGCGACGGAACGGCGCAGCTGGCCCGATTTCTGCTCCCGGCTGCCGGCCTATATGCGCAGACTGGACAGGCAGGGCTTCCATTATTCCCGCAGCGCCTACCGCGTGGACGCCGCTCCGCAGGTTAAGCCTTCGGGCCGGGTTTATATCCGACTGGCCAGCGAAATAGCCGTTCCGCAAATCTGCTATACCCTGGATGGTTCAGCGCCCGGCGCCGCCGCGCTTCGCTACCGCAGGCCGATCCGCCTCAACCGTTCGCTCACCGTCAAAGCCGTTGCTTGCGGAAAGGGCCAGCCCCTGGGATTGGTCAGCGAGCAGCCCTTCGTTTTCCATCTGGCCCTGGGCAAAGCGTCGCGCTTGACCCATGCGTACAGCGACCGTTACCCGGCCGGAGGCGCGTACACGCTGACCGACGGCGTGCGGGGAACGACTTTTTTTGACGACGGTCACTGGCAGGGTTTCGAGGGCCAGGACCTGGAAGCGGTGCTCGACCTGGGCCGCGTTCTGCCGCTGCACCGCTTGAGCGCCGGTTTCTTGCAGAACAGCAACTCGTGGATTTTCTTGCCCAGCGGAGTGGAGTTCTCCGTATCCGCAGACGGGAAAAATTTTCAGGTGGTCGGCCGGCTCAGCCATGAGGTTCCGCCGCTGACCGGCGCATCCCTGAAAAAGGAGTTCAGCGTCGAACTGGCGAGTATCCGGGCCCGGTTCGTGCGGCTGCGGGCGCAGAGCCTCGGCACCTGCCCCGTGGGTCATCCGGCCGCAGGCCAGCCCGCCTGGCTCTTTGCCGACGAGCTGATCGTCGAGTAGCGTCCGCTTCAGCCCTCTTCCAGGCGGGCGATGATCGTCAGGTTCTGACGGTTGCAGATATCTTTACCTTCCGGTGTGTAGAGATGATCCAGGCGGTTCCTGTAGAATTCGCAGATGCGGCCGCGGACCATCTTCATCGTGGAGTTGAGCAGTCGGTTGTTTTCGGTAAATTTTTCACCCAGCACGGCGAAGGTTGAGGGCAGCCATTTGCCGGGGAAAAGACCGGCCCGGTCGCCCCCCTCGCGGAAGGCGGCGAAGTCGGCATCCATGCGCCGCAGCAGTTTCTTCTGATCCGCCTCCTGCTGCAGCGCCAGCCGGTGCTCGCGGGCGTAGGCCAGCAGGGCATCGCGATTGGGCACCACCAGGGCCACGGTGTAGGGCGACTGGTTGTTGTAAAGCATGATCTGCTCGATGAATTCCGAGTGGGCGACAATGGTTTCCTCAATGCCCTCGGGGCTGAATTTTTCGCCGTCGCTGGAAATGAGCAGGCTCTTCTGGCGGCCCAGCACGTAGAGGTAGCCGTCCTCGTCCAAATAGCCGAGGTCGCCGGTATGGAGCCAGCCGCCGCGCAGGGCCTCGGCCGTGGCTTTCTCGTTTTTCCAGTAGCCGGTCATGACGTTTTCTCCGCGCACCACGATTTCTCCTTTCTGTCCGGCGGGCAGCTGCTGGCCTTGCTCGTCGCAGATTTTGACGTCCAGCCGGGCCACGATTTTTCCCGAGGAACCCAGCTTGTGACCCAGCGGCACGTTGGCCGAGATCACCGGCGCCGCTTCGGTCAGGCCGTAACCCTGGAACATGGGGATGCCGATGGCGTAGAAGAACTTTTGCAGCTCGATATCCAGCAGGGCGCCGCCGCCGATAAAGAACTCCAGCCGCCCGCCGAAGTTCTCACGGATCTTGGAAAACAGGATCTTGTCGTACAGGGCCAGCAGCGGTTTGAGCAGCCTGCGTCCGCCCCGGCCGCGGTTCCAGCCTTCGCCGTTGTAGCGGTAGGCAACGGCCAGCGCCTGTTCGAACAGTCTCCAGGCCAGCGGGCCTTTCTGGCGAATCCCCTTTTCGATGTTCCTGCGGAAGTTCTGGGCTAGGGCCGGCACGCTGAGCAGGAAAGTGGGCCGCGTCTCCCTGATATTGCCGGGGATGTTTTTCAAAGTCTCCAGCGCCGTTTTGCCCGCCTGCACTGCGGCCAGCGCGGCGCCGTTGGCCAGCAGCGCGTAGATGCCGACCGTGTGGGCGAAGGCATGGTCCCAGGGCAGGATGAGCAGCGAGCAGTACCACTCGGGGATTTCCATCAGCGCGCCGCACTGTTCGACGTTGGCCGTGTAGTTGCGGTGGCTGAGCATGATCCCCTTGGGGTCGGCCGTGGTGCCTGAGGTGTAGCAGATGTTGGCCAGGGAGTCCTCCCGGACCGCTTGCCAGGTCCTTTCAAACAGGCCGCGGTTCTGCTGCAGGTAGGCGTCGCCGCGGGAAAGCAGCTCGCCGAGCGGCAGGACGTCGCGGTCGCCGAAATTCCCCTGGTCGAGCGCGATGACCTTTTCCAGTTCCGGCAGGTCGTTCTTGATCTGCAGCACTCGGCGCGCCGGACCGGCGGAAACAATGGCCAGCCGGCAGCCGGAGTGGGCCAGGCGGAACTTCAGCTCGGACAGCTCTTCGATCTTGACCGAGATCGGCACGTTCACACCGCCGCAGTAGAGGATGCCCAGCTCGGCAACGACCCAGTCGGCGCGGCCCTCGCTGATCAGGGCGGCGCGGTCGCCCGGGCGCAAGCCCAGGCTCATCAGCCCGGCGGCGAAGCGGTGCACCCGCTCGCGGGCCTGCTCGTAAGTGATGCCCTGGTAGCGCTCCCCCGTCTTTTCCCAGAGCAGGATGTTGCGGCCATATTTTTTAACGCTGTTTTCCAGCAGCTGGGGAAGCGTGTGCGGGCTCATGGTCTCTCCTGTCTTGGATTTTCCGGAATCCATTTTATGAACAAAAAGGAAACCAAGTCAAGCTTGCAATTCTCCGCACCCTGCGCTAATCTGAAGCATCCGCAAGCGGTTGAAGGAGGCGGGCATGGACATCAAGGAAATCATCCGCCAGGTCGGCGAAGATATCCAGAAAGGGGCCGGCGTCAAGGCGGTCTTTGGCGAGCCGGTCGTCAAGGAGGGGGTGACGATCATCCCGGTGGCGCGCATCGTCATCCGCGGCGGCGGGGGCGGCGGCCGAGGCCCGGGGGAGGATGAAATTCGTCCCAGGGGAGTGGGCCTGGCGCTGCGAGTCAAATCGGAGGCGGCCGGTTACATCGAGGTGACTGAACACGGCGCCACCTATGTCGAGATCCGCGACAACAGCAAGCTGGCTCTGGCCGGCATGGCCCTGGCCGCCCTGGGGCTCTATTCTTTTTCCCGCGTCCTGGTGCGCTATTTCAAGAGTCTTTGAAATTATTCAACTGAAACATAATATTTTTTGCTTTCATGCGTTTCTGTTTTCGAGCAAAAGACGCAAGCTCCCGTATTTTAAAGCGGAGTAATCGCGGACCACCCGGGCGGTGTGGGGGAACTCCCTCTCCGACAGGGTGGTGGCCACGCCGATCACGGTCATGCCGGCCCGCAGCCCGGCCTCCACGCCCGGCAGCGAGTCCTCGAACGCCAGGCAGCGGTGCGGCTCCACGCCGAGACGCTCCGCGGTCTTGAGATAAATCTCGGGGTCCGGCTTGCCCTGGCGCACGGATGCGGCGTCAAGCAGGGCGTCATAATAGTGGCGGATGTTCAGCCGGTCCATGACGAAATTCAGATTCTCGGTCGGCCCCAGGGTGGCCACGCCCAGCCTGACTCTCTCTCTTTTCAAATCGTCCAGCAGAGGAATCAGCCCGGCCACCGGCTGAATGTGATCCTGATAAATTTCGCGGTAGAGCGCTTCCTTTTCCGCGGTCAGTCGCAGAATCTCCTCTGGGCTCAGCTCTTTGCCAAACAGGGCCAGGAGAATCTCCCGGTTGCTGCGGCCGAAGAGTTTCCGGATGAAGTCCGGGTCGGTGATGTTCAGGCTGTACTTCTTGCAGATCAAGCTCCAGGCCTGGCGGTGGAAGGGGAGGTTGTCCACCAGCACGCCGTCCATGTCGAAAATCACGGCCAGGTTCGGGCGCGGCACAGCTACAGCTTCCTCAGCTCTTTTTCGCTCAACCCCCGAAACAGAGCGCCGTCGAGCCGTTTGACGATCTCGCCTTTTTCAAACACGATCACGCTGGGCACCACGCTGAGGCCGTAGGTCGTCCAAAACGGATGCGCGTAATCCTCCAGGCTGATGAGCAGGCAGGCGTAATCGCTCGCTTTTTCCGCGGCAAATTTTTGGAACAGGGGCAGGAAACTCTGGCAGAAAGGGCACCACGGCTGGAAGAAAAGAACGGCCGTGCGCTTGTCTGCGGCCAGGTGCGGTTCCAGGGTGGCGGGATTGACCAGGGGTTCGTTTGGCATGGATTATTATAGGGCATTTGCCCGCCGTTGTAAATGGCCGACGGACTGTCTCTTATTTGATGAATTTTTGTATTTGCGGATCGCTGCGCAGGCCGGCGAACTCCTTTTCGCTTAAGATTCTCTTCCAGTCGCGGAATCCGGCATTTCTTGCCTTTTCCAGGTAATGGACGGTTTGTTGCAGGTCCCCTTTGAACGCGTAGAGCTTGGCGTATTCGAAATACGTCTCGCCGGAGGGAGCCCCCGCCAGGGCGATGTCGCTGGTCAGGCCGCGGTTTTTCTCCAGGAATTGGGGATCCAGCTCCAGGGCCTTGGCCAACAGAGAAAAACCCTCGCTGAATCGCCCGCGGGCAATCAGCAAATTGCCCAGGTTGAAACAATAGGCGGCCTGGGCCGGGGCAACCTCGAGCGCCTTGCGGAACATCTGCTCGGCCTGATCATACCATTTTTCCTGCTGGGGATTGGTCACCACTTTTTCTTGCACTCTCCAGGGCACTGCCGCGCGTTTGAGGTAGACGTTTCCCAGGTTGCAGTAGGCCTCGCTGTAACCGGGATCCCGGGCGATCGTTTTTTCGAACTGGATCTCCGCTTTGTGGTATTCCTTTTTCATGAAATAGACGATGCCCAGCAGATCATGAGCCTGGGCGGAATCCGGATTGAGCTCCAGCGCCCGGTTGAATTCAGCCAGCGCCCGGTCATAGTCTTTCAGGTTGAAAAGACGAATGCCCTGGGCCATCCGGAAGTTGAAACTGCCTGAAAGTCCGGGTGGAAGCTTCTGCTCTGTGGCCGTGGCGACCGGTTTCTGACAACCGGTAAGAATGAGGATGATCGGCATGATCAGAGAGAAACTCTTTTTCATGTGTGCCTCCCTCTGATTTTATAACATCGCCGGCAACCGCATGCAAGAGTGTCGTAGCGTTTGGCTTGACAGGTTTGCCTGTTTGCTTTATAAGGGGGCGAAAGAACGATGCGCGCCATATTCATCGCCGTGGGCAGCGAGATGCTCAACCAGGACCGGCTGGACACCAATTCGCTTTATGTGGCCCGGCGGTTGCGGGAAAGGGGCATCCTGCTGGACATGAAGATGACCGTGGGCGATCATATCGACAACCTGACCTGGGTGGTGAGGAAGGCCAGTCGGCATGCGCAGTTGCTCATCGTCTGCGGCGGTCTGGGCCCGACCGAGGACGACATCACCCGCGAGGCGGTGGCCGCCGCACTCCAGCGCGAGCTGGTTTTCGACGAGGGACTGGTGGAGAACCTCCGGGAGCTGTTCCGCCAGCGGGGCATGGCCATGCCCGAGATCAACGCCCGCCAGGCGTTCCTCATCGCCGGCGCCGAGATCATCCCCAATGCGGCGGGCACGGCGCCGGGGCAATTTCTGGATGTCGGTTACTGCAAGGTGCTGCTGCTGCCCGGACCGCCGTCGGAAATGATTCCTATGTTCGACCGGTTGCTGGAGGAGCGCATCGGCCCGCTTTCCCGCTTCTTCATCACCACCCGCGTGTTCAAGTTTGCCGGCATCACCGAGTCGGAAACCGACAGCCTGATCGCCGACCTGTACACGCGCTACGAAAACCCCGTGACCACCATTCTGGCCTCGCCCACGGGCATCGAGTTGCACCTGCTCGGCCGTTCCAAGAATTCGGTTGACGAAGCCCGGCGCCTGACCGATGAGCTGGCCGCCAAGATCCGCGAGCGCCTGAGGTCTTACATCTACGCCGAAAAGGATATCTCGCTGCCGGAGGCCATCGTCGCCGAGCTGAAAAAACGGAAAATGACGCTGGCCGTGGCGGAAAGCTGCAGTGGCGGCGGCCTGGGCAATCTGATCACCTCCGTGCCGGGCAGTTCCCAGGTGTTTATGGGCGGGGTGATCGCCTATGCCAACGAGCTGAAAATCAAGATCTTGAAAGTCAAGGAGACCACCCTGCGCCGGCACGGCGCCGTGTCCGAGGCCACGGCCGACGAGATGGCCGCCGGCGTCCGCCGCCTGACCGGCGCCGATATCGGCCTGGCGGTGACCGGCATCGCCGGCCCTCAGGGAGGCTCGCCGTCCAAGCCGGTGGGCCTCGTCTACATGCACCTGCGTGCCGGCAGCCAGTGCCGCTCCATCCGGCGCATCTTCTCGGGCAGCCGCGAGGTGATCAAGCTGCGTTCCGCCCATTATGCCCTCAACCTGCTGCGCGAATACCTGCTCGGCGATGAGCGCTGAAATCTCCGACCTGGAGGTCAGCGCCGACTCCTTCTTCCACGGCCGGGTGGTTGTCTATCAGAAAAAGAGAGGCTACCGCTTCGCGGTGGACGCGCCCATCCTGGCCGATTTCCTCCCCGCCAGCGACGCGCCGGCTCTGGAGGTCGGGACCGGGTGCGGCATCGTTTCACTGCTGGCCCTCTATCTGGGAAAGTTTCCCTCCCTCACCGGCGTTGAGATCCAGGAAGACCTCTGCCGTCTGGCCCGGTTCAATGCCGCGGCCAACGGCCTGGAGCAGCGGTTGCGGGTGGTCTGCGCCGATTTCAACCGGATGTACCGGGATTTCCGCGGCGTCTCGTTGATCTTCGCCAACCCGCCGTTTGCCCCGCTGGGGCGGGGCCGGTTGAGCGCCCACCGCGACGTGCGCCTGGCCAAGTTTGAAGTCACCCTGACTCTGGCCGACCTCCTCGAAAAATCCGCCGCCATTCTCGCCCCGGCCGGCAGACTGCTTCTCATCTTCCCGCGCTTACGGTATAATGAGCTGCTGGCGGTTGCGGCCGCAGCCGGTTTTCACCTGCGGCGCAGCCGCGAGGTCCGGCCCTTCGCCGACCGCGCGGCAGACCGGATGCTGTTGCAGCTGGGCAAGCGGCCGGGGAGCAGCGCCAGCGCTCCGCCGCTGACCGTTTTTGCCCGCCAGGGCGTTTACTCCCCGGAGATGATGAAGATTCTGACAGGACAGGCGAATGGTTGAGAGGCTGAAAGAACTGTTCCGACACCGGGAGCTGATCGCCGTCCTGGTTTACCGGGATCTGAAGGCCCGCTACCGGGGCACGGTGCTCGGTTTTTTCTGGAGTTTTTTAAACCCGCTGCTGCTGATGCTCATCTATTCGCTGGTCTTCGGCATAATCATGCCGGCGCGTTTTCCCCAGTTCGGATCCAAGACGATCTTCTATTCGGTGTTTCTGTTTACCGGCATTCTGCCCTGGACCTGGTTCACCTCCTCCATGCTGGAGTCGGCCAACGTGCTCTGGGTCCACGGCGAACTGATCAAAAAGATCCGCTTCCCCCTGGAAGTGCTGCCGATCCAGGTGGTGCTGACCAACTTGATTCAATTCCTGCTCAGCGTACCCATCCTGATTTTCTTTTACATTGTCTTCGGCAAACCGCTGACGCTCTGGGTGCTCTTTTTCCCGGTGGCCCTGTTCATCCAGTTCGTTTTCACCATGGGCTTGGTGTTCTTCCTCTCGGCGCTGGCCGTCCATTTTCGCGACATCAAGAACATCGTGGCCCACCTGCTCACCATCTGGTTTTTCGCCACGCCCATCATCTATCCCTACGATGCGCCCATGATCCAGACGCACCGGGCGGCCAAAATCCTGCTCTCGCTCAATCCCATGACCCACATCATCGAAGCCTATCACTATATTTTCTTCTACGGCTCGTTACCCCATTGGAAAAAGCTCCCGGTCACGCTGCTGGTCGGGCTCCTGCTGTTCTACTTCGGTTACCTGATTTTTGACAAGCTGCGGGACACCTTCGTCGAAGAGGTCTAGCATGATCGCCGTGGAAGTCCGTGACCTGCGCAAGTATTACAGGAAATTCGCTGACCGTCATAAATTCTTAACGATCAAGAGCGCCCTGGTCAACAGACCCTGTTCAACGACCTCAAGAGCAGTGAACGCTTCGAGGCGCTGCGCGGCTTCTCGTTCGCGCTGGAGAGCGGCCGCACGCTGGGCATCATCGGCGAGAACGGCTCGGGCAAAAGCACCCTGCTGAAAATCCTGGCGGGCATCTCCAAGCCGACCTACGGCCAGGTGCTCATCCAGGGCCGGGTCTCGGCGCTGATTGAACTCGGCGCCGGCTTCCATCCGGAAATTTCAGGCAAGGACAACATCTTCATCAACGGCATCATTCTCGGGCTGAAGCGCAAGCAAATTCAGGAAATGTACCACCAGATCGTCGAATTCGCCGAGCTGGAGGAGTTCATTGAGCAGCCGGTCAAGACCTATTCCTCCGGCATGTACATGCGGCTGGGTTTTTCCATCGCCATCAACGTCAACCCCGATATCCTGCTCATCGACGAGGTGCTGGCCGTGGGCGACGCCTCCTTCGTGCCCAAGTGCCTGGACAAGATCAACGAGTTCCGCCGGCAGGGCAAAACCATCGTCTTCGTCTCCCATGACCTGCCCGCGGTCGAGCGCATCTGCCACGAGGTGATCTGGTTGAAGGCCGGCCGCATCCAGATGCAGGGCGATCCCCGGCGGGTGGTCGCGGCCTACCTGGAGTTTGTGGGGCAGAAAGGAGTAGCCGGGCCTCCATGAAAGCCTGCCGGGATGCGGAAGAGCTGAAACGGCGGCTGCGCGGCCAAGCCGACAAGACCGTGGTCTTTACCAACGGCGTCTTCGACCTGCTCCATCCCGGCCACATCGAACTGCTGGGGTTCGCCAAGCGCCAGGGCGACATCCTGGTGATCGGCGTCAACGATGACACATCGGTGCGCCGGCTCAAAGGGGAGCGGCGGCCGATTTTCCCTCTGACTCAGCGCGTGGAAATTCTGGAAGCCATCCGCTTTGTCGATTACATCGTTCCTTTTTCCGAAGACACGCCTCTGGAACTGATCCGCCGCCTCGATTGCATCGACGTGCTGGTCAAGGGCGGCGACTACCGTCCCGAGGAGGTGGTCGGCCGGCAGGAGGTGGAGGCCCGCGGCGGCAGGCTGGTGCTCTTTCCCCTGCAATCGGCTTACTCCACCTCCGCGCTGATAAAAAAAATTCTTAACGACCAAACCGAGGAAAGATAAAATAAAAAACCAGATTATCCGGCTGAAAGAGGGGGAGTCGCCGATCTTTTTTTAATTATTTTTATTCCCAAGTAGGCGGCGACCAGCAGGAGTGTCAACAGGATTTCCCAGCATGAGATGTGCCAATGGCCGCCGAAATTTTTCTCCTTGAGATTGAGCACCAACAGATAACCGACGAGCAGGTTGAACAGAGAATCGCTTTCTTTGAAAACCACCTTTTTCAGGTTGAAAGGAAGATCCGGTTTTTCCCAGTGTTTCCAGCTGGGCTGCCAGCGACGCACCTTTAAGCAGTAGGCGCGAAAGGCGTCACCGTATTGTTCGGCCAGGAAGTGCTCTTCGGCGCTGATGATCAAAGTGTATTCGCTGAGCAGAAATCCCAGGACCAGCAGCAAGGCCCAGCCATTGGCATAAGCGGTAAACAGGCCGGCAAAGATGAGCAGGTTCCCCCAGTAAAGAGGATTGCGCACCAGGGAATAGATGCCGCTGGTGTTGAGCGTTTCTGCTTTGAAATAACTTTCTCGGCCCGACGTTCCGGCATGGGAGAATCCGACTGCGCAGATGCGAATAATTTGCCCGAAGAGGGATATACCCAGCCCTCCGAGACTCAAAATAATGTTGCAAGAGAACAAATTGGCCGGTTTTAAAGTTAAAACAATAATAATGATCAAAGGCAGAGGCAAAATAGAGCGGTATTTAAAAAGTTTAACCCCGGCTTCAGCTCGCCACTCTTTCATTCTTTTAAATTACCATTCTCAAGGCATGGTGTCAATTTCGATTACGAAAACCGTTTTTTTCAAAATTTTTCTTTTTTAATAATAGGAAAAACAATTAAAATATATATTTTTTCTTTTTAAGTAGACAAAAAAGAAAAACTATGGTAAAAATATGTATTGTTCAGATAAAAAATATTTTGAACGTTTTTTAATGTTTTTGTTAATTTTTAAATCTTATAATAGTTGACTCAAATATTTTTAATATATATTATGTCATATAGTTGACAGGCAAAGTTTTTTATGATATAAATGAAGAAATGAAAAAAATTATTTTATAAGGAGAATAAAACATGAATTTACAACCTTTGGATGATCGAGTTCTGGTTGAACCCATTGAAGAAGAGGAAAAAGTGGGTTCACTTGTCATTCCTGATACCGCCAAGGAAAAGCCGATGATGGGTATTGTCAAGGCGATTGGCAATGATGCGGAACTTGAAGGGAAACTGCCGTTGAAGGATCTGGTCAAGGTGGGCGACAAGGTGCTGTTCGGCAAGTATGCCGGCCAGGAGATCAAGATCGGCGGCAAGAAGCTCATGATCATCAAGCGGGAAGAATTGCTGGCCGTCGTAAAATAGGCCAGATCATGTCATAACCAAAAGGAGGAAATATGGCAAAGAACATTATCTTAGGCGAAGAGGCAAGACAGGCGGTTTTACAGGGAGTCAATAGCTGGCCAACACGGTCAAGGCCACACTGGGCCCCCGCGGCCGGAACATCATCCTGGAGAAGAAGTTCGGTTCACCGACGATCACCAAGGACGGCGTGACCGTGGCCAAGGAAATCGAGCTGAAAGATAACCTGGAGAACATGGGCGCCCAGATGGTCAAGGAAGTGGCTTCCAAGACCTCGGACATCGCCGGTGACGGCACGACCACCGCCACCCTGCTGGCCCAGAGCATCTATGTGGAAGGCCTGAAGATGGTCGCCGCCGGCGCCAATCCCACCCTGATCAAGAAGGGCATCGACACCGGCGTCGAGCAGGTGGTCAAGGAACTGAAGAAGATGAGCCAGAATGTGTCCGGCAAGATGATCGCCCAGGTGGGCGCCATCTCGGCCAACAACGACGTCTCCATCGGCAACATCATCGCCGAGGCCATGGAGAAGGTCGGCAAGGACGGCGTGATCACCGTCGAGGAGGCCAAGGCCCTGGACACCACGCTGGAACTGGTCGAAGGCATGCAGTTCGACCGCGGCTACATTTCCGCCTACTTCGTCACCGACTCCGAGAAGATGGAAGCGGTTCTGGAGAACCCCTTCATCCTGCTGCACGAGAAGAAGATTTCCAACCTGCGGGAAATGCTGCCCCTGCTCGAGCAGGTGGCCAAGTCCGGCAAACCGCTGGTGATCGTGGCCGAGGATATGGAAGGTGAAGCCCTGGCCACGCTGGTCTACAACAAGATCCGCGGCCTGCTGAACACGGTGGCCGTCAAGGCGCCCGGTTTCGGCGATCGCCGCAAGGCCATGCTGGATGACATCGCCATTCTGACCGGCGGCAAGGTCATCTCCGAGGAGATCGGCGTCAAGCTCGAATCGGTGACGCTCGACTGGCTGGGTTCGGCCAAGAAAGTGGTCGTGGACAAGGACAACACCACCATCGTCGAGGGCGCCGGCAAGCGATGCGGATATCAAGGGCCGCATCCAGCAGATCAAGCGGCAGATCGAGGATACCACCTCCGACTACGACCGCGAGAAGCTGCAGGAGCGGCTGGCCAAGCTCTCCGGCGGCGTGGCGGTGCATCAAAGTCGGCGCGGCCACCGAAACCGAGATGAAGGAAAAGAAAGCGCGCGTCGAAGACGCCATGCACGCCACCAAGGCGGCCGTGGAAGAAGGGATCGTGCCCGGCGGCGGCGTGGCCCTGCTGCGCTGCGCCCAGGATGCTGAAGAAGATCAAGCTACCGGCCGACCATGCAGTTCGGCATCGACATCCTGCTGCGAGGCCCTGGAGATGCCGCTGAAGCAGATCGCGGCCAACGCCGGTTACGAGGGCGCCATCGTCGTCGAACGCATCCGCGGTTCGCGCAACAAGAACTTCGGTTTCGACGCCCTCAACGAGAAGTACACCGACATGATCACCGCCGGCATCATCGATCCCACCAAGGTGGTGCGCATCGCCCTGCAGAACGCCTCATCGGTGGCCGGCCTGCTGCTGACCACCCAGGGTCTTGTTGCCGAGATTAAAGAGGAGAAGGAACCGCACTCCCCGGCCATGCCCCCGGGCGGCGGCGGCATGTATTAAGTCCATAAATAAAACGCTCAGGCATAAAAGGCCCCGCGTCGGCGGGGCCTTTTTTTTACTCTTGAAAAGAGGCGGTTTGATTTTTTTTGGAGCCCGTATTAGAATTGCTGCACTGAAATTCTTGGCAAGGAGGGAACATGTCGAAAAAAGTTCTGGTGGCCACTGAGAAACCGTTTGCCAAAGTGGCGGTTGATGGAATAGCAGATATTTTCAAGAAAGCCGGCTATCCGCTGGTGCTGCTGGAATCCTACAAGGCCAAGGCCGACCTGCTCAAGGCCGTGGCCGACGCCGAGGCGCTGATCATCCGCAGCGACATCGTCGATGCCGAAGTCATCCAGGCGGCTCCGAAGTTGAAGATCGTGGTGCGCGCCGGCGCCGGTTACGACAACATTGATCTCAAGACGGCCGGCGCCCGCGGCGTGGTGGCTATGAACACCCCTGGCCAGAACTCCAATGCCGTGGCCGAACTGGCCTTTGGACTGATGCTGCAGCTGGCCCGCCGCGGCTACAGCGGCAAGGACGGCACGGAGCTGCGCGGCAAAAAGATTGGCATCCATGCCTACGGCAATGTGGGCAAGTACGTGGCCCTGATCGCCAAAGGGTTCGGCATGGAGATCGTGGCATTTGATCCCTACGTGCCCAGGGAGAAGATGGAAGCCGAAGGGGTCAAGCCGGTCAAAACCGTTGATGAACTTTACAGTGCCTGCGACTATATCTCCCTGCACCTGCCCAAGACCAAAGAGACGGTCAACTCGGTCAATACCGCACTGCTCTCCACAATGAAGAAGGGCGCGGCCTTGATCAACACCGCCCGGGCCGAAGTGGTCGATGAGCCCTCGCTGCTGAAGATGTTCGCCGAGCGGACGGATTTCATGTACGCGTCGGACGTCGAACCCACGGCCGAGACGAAGAAAGTGATCGCCGAAAAGTATGCCGGCCGCTTTTTCTTTACCGCCAAAAAAATGGGAGCCCAGACCGCCGAAGCCAACATCAACGCCGGCCTGGCAGCCGCCCGCCAGATCGTCAACTTCTTGGAAAAGGGCGACACGACGTTCAAGGTCAATTGATATGGTAGGTGGGGCGCGCGGGGGCGTGCCCGCCATCCCCGTCGGTCAGCCGAAAATCAGGTTGCCGAAAAATTCCGGCCGGTGGAAATCGGGGACGGGCGCGTCGATCGGGCTCCAGGCCCCGTAATGGGGGAGCGGCGTGTCATCGCCGCACACGTAAAAATTGCCCCGTGCCCGAAGCCCGGGGCGGATCTCTTCGCCGTACAGTTCGGTAAAAAAGAACAGGGGAATTCGCAACCCCAGAGTCCAGGCGTCCGCTCCGAAGCGACCGCTGACCGGGCTGTTTATCGAACCGGCAGTCTGGAAGTCTGCTGTCGCGTCCTGGCGGACAGCCAGGCGGTTTTGGCGGCCCGGGCCGAAACCGACCTGCAGTGTGCCCAGGGGATTGGCCTCGATGTTGACATAGCCCCGCTGTTTTTCGGGAAAGGGATCGAAGAAGAATTCGACGCAGCTGTCCTTGTAGACCGGATCCTGGAAACGGGTGAAGCGGGCGAGGATCTCTTTTTCCTCAACCCGGAAAAAGAGATAGAGGTGACGGCGCGAATAGGCCAGACGCGCCTCGGCCGGCGGCCGGTAGCCGTTCCCCAGCCAGAGGTAACGGCGGATGCGCAGGGCGGGAATTGCCCGTCTGCGGGCGAGGCTCTCGCTCAGGTTGAAATCCGCCGCCAGGGGAATGACCGTGTAGCAGGGCAGGAAGCGTTTGGAACGGACCCTGGAATTTGCCGTTTTCATCCGGCAGCCACATTAGTGCATTGAGCAAAGGATGTCAACCGGATCCCCTGCCGTGCGGGCCGTTGTTTCGACGCTTGACACCCACCGGCGCTGCGCCTATAATGCAAACCCCGATCATGGCCATACGAGTCAGCGTTTCCGGTATCCGCGGGAAGTTTGACGAACTCACGCCCAACAAGATTGACAAATTCGTACGCGCCTTTGCCACCTATTGCGGTGGCGGCCAGGTGGCCATCGCCGCCGACTCCCGCCCTTCGGGCAAATTCATCCGCGAAGCGGTCATCGCTTCCCTGAATTTCGGGGGCGTGGGGGTGCTTGACTACGGTATTCTGCCCACGCCCGTGCTGCAGTGGATCATCCGCCAGCAGCGCTATGCCGGGGGCATTTCGATTACCGGCGGGCACAATGCCTTTAACTGGAATTCGCTGATATTTCTCAACCGCGAGGGCAGCTACCTGAACCATTATGAGGGAGAGGAGTTCTTCAATCTGGTCCATGCCGCCGCCTTTCCCCGCAAGCACCACGACGAACTGGGCACCCATGAGCCCAGCCGGCGCCACCTGGACGATTATTTTGCCGCGTTGGGCACGCTGGCTGCGGCGGGGCGGCCGCTGAAATTTGTCATCGATTGCTCCCAGGGCTTCGGAGGCGATTTCCTCGAGCGTCTGAGCCGCGCTCTGGATGTCAAGCTGATTCCGATTTTTTGCGACGGCGGCGAGCGGCTACCCAAGGATCCCGAACCCACTGTGGCCAATGCCGCCTTCCTGGCCACCATGGTTCGGGAAACGTCAAGCGACGGCGGGTTTCTCCTCAACAGCGACGCCAGCCGCGTGCTGGTGGTCGACGAGAGCGGTCGGGCGCTCCCCGAGGAGCTGACCCTGCCAGTGTTTGCCCGCATCGCGCTGGAGCAAGACCAGCAGGATATCGTGACCAACTATTCAACCAGCAAGCTGGTCGACGGCGTGGCCGCCCGCTTCGGCGTCAAGGTCTTCCGTACCGATGTCGGCCAGCCCTATGTGGTGCACATGGTGCGCGAGCTGCAAGCCCACATCGGCGGCGAGGGCAGCGGCAGCGTGGTCTACACACCGTTTTCCTTCGGTTTCGATTCCTTCCTGTTCATCCGCACGGTGAGCGACTACCTCAAACGCAGCGGCCGTTCCCTGGCGGAGCTGGCCGCCGAATTCAGTCTGCCCGAGATTTTCAAGGAGTCGTTCATCCTGTCGCCCGAGCGCATCTACGGCACTCTGGAGCGCATCGAGGCGCTCTACAACCGAACACTGAAGCTGAAGGATGGATTCTATGTGGAATCGGGAAGCGATTGGCTGTGCGTGCGCGCCTCCTCGACCATTGCCATGATCCGCCTGGTGGGCGAGGGCCAGGGGGTGGCCGAGGAGATCCGCCGCATCCGGGAACTGCTGGCGTGAAGGGCGTCGACCAGATCAAGATCGGCATTTCCGGCATCCGTGGCGTGGTCGGCGAAACCCTGGACCCGGAGATCGTGATCAACTTCACCCGCGCCTTCGCCACTTTGATCCGCCGCGGCCGGGTGGCGGTCGCCCATGATTCCCGGCCATCGGGTGCGGCCATCAAAAGGGCCGTGTTCTCCGGGCTGATCTTTTCCGGCATCACGCCGGTCGACGCCCTCTGCCTGGCGACCCCTTCGCTGCAGGTGTACGTGCGCGAGAAGAAGCTCAACGGCGGCATCATGATCACCGCCTCGCACAATCCCGAAGAATGGAACGGCCTGAAATTCATCAATGCCGAGGGCCTGTTCCTCTTCCCCTACAGCGCCCTGCACCTGATCGACATCTACCATCAGGGCGAATTTCTGTTGCCGCGGCGCAACAGCTTCCCGGCGGTGGAGACGGAGCCGGATGCCTTCGCCAGCCACCGCGACAGGATCCTCGGCCTGGTCGATGTCGAGCGTATCCGCGCCGCGAAATTCCGGGTGCTGGTGGACCCGGGCGGCGGCGTCGGCGCCCTTTTTGACCGTGAATTTCTGGAAGCGCTGGGTTGCGGCGTGGAGATGATCCATGAGCGGGTCGGCACGCGCTTTCCCCGCGATCCCGAGCCGTTGCCCCAGAATTTGACTGCGGCCAGCGCGCGCATGCGGGGCGGTGAATTCAGCGTGGGCTTTGCCCAGGACTCGGACGGCGACCGGCTCTGCGTTCTGGACGAGCGGGGGATGGCGCTGGGCGGTGAAATGTCCTTGGCCCTGGCCCTTTCCGCTTTCTTGTCGCAGGGCAAGCGGGGGACGATCGTGGTCAACCTCTCCACATCGCGGCTGAGCGAGCACGTGGCCCGGCGCTGGGATTGCCCGCTGCAACGGTCCGCGGTGGGCGAAATCAACGTGGTCGAGCAGATGCTCAAAAGCCAGGCCATCGCCGGCGGCGAGGGCAACGGCGGCATCATCATTCCCGACGTGCACCGCTGCCGCGACTCGTTCACCGGCATGGCCCTGATTCTCGACCTGCTGGCCCGCCAGCGGAAACCGGTTTCGCAACTGGCCGCCGAATTCCCGCCCTACACCATGATCAGCCGCAAACTGCCCTTCTCCATCTCTTTGGCTCAGCGGGTGATCTCCCGGCTCAAGGAAGAATTCCCGGAGGCCGACTGCCGCGACGGCATCCGCGTGGACGAGAAGGAGTACTGGTTTCATGTCCGTCCCTCAAACACCGAGCCGGTGCTGCGCATCGTGGCCGAAGGTCCCCCGGCGCTGGTGCAGGCGGTGGTCGAAAAATTGCAGAACACGATTTCCCGGATGGGCTCATGACCAACGAATCCACTCCCGCCGTGCGCGTCTCCTCGCCCGGCCGCGTCTGTCTGTTCGGCGAGCATCAGGATTATTTGCAGCTGGCAGTGGTGGCCGCGGCCATTTCCCTGCGCATCCGCTTGCAGGGCCGGCGGCGGACGGACCGCTGGGTGGAAATCGATCTTCCCGATATCGGCGGCCGCGAGCGCTTTTTGCTCAACGGCGAGCTGGTCTACGAGCGCGAGCGCGACTACTTCCGCAGCGCGGTCAACGTGCTGCGCCGCGCGGGGTTTCGCTTTTCCCGCGGTTTCGATTGCCGGGTGAACGGGGAAATCCCAATCAACGCCGGCACCTCCAGTTCCTCGGCACTGGTCGTGGCTTGGATCGATTTTCTGGCGCGGGTCAGCGACCCGGGGGCGGCTCTGGACGCCGAGAGCGTGGCCCGTTACGCCCACCAGGCGGAGGTGCTGGAATTCGGCGAGCCGGGCGGCATGATGGACCATTTCACCACTGCCGTGGGCGGCGTGGTGGCCATCGATTTTTTCCCTGACGTTCGCCTCACCCGGCTGCCGGCCGACCTGGGAACTTTCGTGCTGGGCAACTCGCTGGAGCCGAAGGACACCAAGGGCATCCTGGCGCGGGTAAAGGGCGGGATCCTGCACACCGCGGAAAAATTGAAGACCCGGCACAAGGAATTTTCGTTGCAGCGCGTGCGGGCGGCGGAGCTTCCCTCCCTGGCCGGGGAGCTGACCAGCGAGGAACTTCAGCTCCTGAGCGGAACGGTTCGCAACCGCGACATCACCGTGGAAGCGCGCCGCCTGCTGGCAGCGCCATCCCCGGACCGGCAACGGCTGGGCGCGCTGCTCAACGAACACCAGGCCGTGCTGCGCGACGTGCTGCACATCTCCACCCCCAAAATCGACGCCATGATCGCCACCGCCCTCGAGGCGGGCGCACTCGGCGCCAAGATCAACGGCTCGGGCGGGGGCGGCTGCATGTTCGCCTACGCCCCGGAAAATCCCCAACAGGTGCTGCAGGCCATGGAGCGCTTTGGCCCGGCCTGGGTGGTGCGCGTGGACCGGGGCATCGCCCCAGGCTGACGGCGGGAGGCCATTTTGATGTTTGAGAGCAGTGTGCGGTTCTGTTCCTGGCAAGTGAAAAAAATCCCGAGATTGATTTTCACTGCGTCTGCCTTGGCTATTCTGTTGCTGCCTCTGGCTGGAGCGGAAGATTCAACCGGGCCGGGGCCGGAGCAGGGGCTGCTCTATTCGACCCCGGCCCTAACCTGGGACGAGGCGCTGCCCTTGGCCAACGGGATGCTCGGCGCCCTGGTCTGGGGCGACGGCCGGCCGCTGAGGATCTCCCTGGACCGCACCGACCTCTGGGATCTGCGCCCGGTGCCGCAGTTTGCATCGCCCGACTACTCCTACCAGCGGATGCGCCAGTGGGTGGCCGAGGGCCGCATTCAAGACCTGCACCGCCTTTATGACGATCCTTACGGCAACCCGGGGCCGACCAAAATCCCTGCCGGCCGCATCGAGTTGCGTTTTCCCGCAGGGGCCTCCTTTGACCGGGCGTCGCTGGACGTTGCGGAGGCTGTCGCCCGGGTGGACCTTTCGGAAGAGACAGGCATCCAGGTGCTGGTTCACGCCCGCCGACCGGTGGGACTGATCCGCCTCCGTTCACGTCAGCTGCCGCAGTGGCAATTGCTCGTTCCCCCCTTTTCCGGAACCGTCACAGACCCGGCCGCTCCGGGCAAGATCAGCGCCGGCGATCTGACTTCGCTCGGCTACCCACCGGCGCAAGCGAAGCGGGGAGCGGACTGGGCCGGGTTTCTTCAGCCGGGCTGGGGCGGTTTCTCGTTTGCCGTGGCCCTGGTCTGGAAAACGGAAAGGGACGGCTGGCTGGCTGCCTGGTCGGTGGCCACGAGCAAGGAAAGCGCTGATCCCCTGCGGCTGGCCCGGCAGCGCTGCACGGGGGCTCTGGCTCTCGGTTTTGAGCAACTTCTGACCGAACAGCGGCACTGGTGGCGTGCCTACTGGGCGCAATCGTGGGTGCAGGTTCCCAATGCCACGCTCGAACGCCAGTGGTTCCTGGACATGTACAAGTTTGGTGCCGCCGCCCGCTCACACACGCCGCCGATCAGCCTGCAGGGGCCCTGGACTGCCGATGACGGCCGCATCCCGCCCTGGAAGGGCGATTACCACCACGACCTCAACACCGAATTGAGTTACTGGCCCTGCTATTCGGGCAATCGCCTGGAGGCCGGGCTCGGGTATTTGAACTGGCTCTGGCAGACCCGCGCCCGCGGCCGCGACTGGACGCGGCGTTTCTTCGGCGTGCCCGGCCTGAACGTGCCCATGACCGCTGACCTGGACGGCAACCAGATCGGCGGCTGGCACCAGTACACCCATTCGGCGACCACCGCCGCCTGGCTGGCCCAGCACTTCTATCTGCACTGGCGCTACAGCGCCGACCGCGGTTTTTTGCGCCGGCGCGCCTTCCCCTATTTGCGGGAAGCGGCGCTGTTTCTGGAGGCGGTGGCCAAAAAAGGGAACGACGGCAAGCGACGCCTGCCGCTGAGTTCTTCTCCGGAGATCAACGACGACCGGCTGGAAGCCTGGTTCCCCTCGACCACCAATTTCGACCTGGCCCTGATCCGCTGGCTGTTTGCGGCAACGGCCGAGCTGGCGCGCGAACTCGGGGACGAGAACGAGGCCCAACACTGGCTCTCGCGTTTGGCCGAGTGCCCCGATTTCGCCCTGGATGCGCAGGACGGGCGCCTGCTGGTGGCCGCGGGCCTGCCGCTGGCGGCTTCGCACCGCCATTTCTCCCATCTGATGGCCATCCACCCCCTGGGCCTCATCCGCTGGGAGAACGGCGGCAGAGACCGGCGGATCATCGAGGCTGCCCTGGCCGAGCTCGAACGGCTCGGTTCTTCGCAATGGTGCGGCTACAGCTTCGCCTGGTATGCCAGCCTGGCGGCGCGGGCGCGGCGGCCGGAGCTGGCCGAAAAAGCGCTGGAGATTTTTTCCAGTGCGTTTTGCCTGCGCAACAGCTTCCACTGCAACGGCGACCAGAGCGGCAAGGGGCACTCCGGCTTCACTTACCGGCCCTTTACCCTGGAGGGCAATTTTGCCGCGGCTGCAGCCCTCCAGGAGATGCTGCTGCAGAGTTACAGCGGCACGGTGCGCCTGTTTCCGGCCATACCCACTTCCTGGCAGGAGGTCTCCTTCAACCGCCTGCGGGCGGAGGGAGCTTTCCTGGTTTCGGCCTGGCGCTCCGGCGGCCGGACCCGACGCGTGGAAATCGTGGCTGAACAGGGCGGCCGGCTGCGAATGGAAGATCCGTTTGCCGGAGAGCCCTTCGTCTGCGCTGGCAGGCCCCGATCGTTGAGCCGCGCCGATAACGGTGATTTGTTGTTCCTTTTGAAAAGGGGCGAGCAGCTGATGCTGCGGCGCTCGAATTAATCTGAAGGAGGTAAAAATGTCTGGGCTTGTTTCCAAGAATTTGCAGCGCCGCGACTTTTTAAAGATCGGAGCCGCCGGCCTGGGCGGCCTGCTGGGCAGCAAAGTTCTGGCCGCACCCGCGCCTTCGGGCGCGGCCAGCATGCTCGAGTTTGCGGCCCCGCCGCTGGAACGGGTGCGGGTGGGCTATGTCGGCGTGGGCGGCATGGGCTCGGCTCACGTGCGCAACCTGCTCAAGATTGAGGGCGTGGAGATCCGCGCCGTGTGCGACATTGTCGAAGAGAAAGTGGCCCGTGTCCAGAAGTGGGTGACCGAGGCGGGCCAGCCCAAGCCGGAAGGTTATGCGCGCGGGCCCTGGGACTTCAAGCGCCTCTGCCAGCGCAGCGACATCGACCTGGTGTACACGGCCACGCCCTGGGAGTGGCACGTGCCGGTTTGCGTAGCCGCCATGAAGGCCGGCAAGCACGCGGCCACCGAGGTGCCGGCGGCGGTCACCTTGGATGAATGCTGGCAGCTGGTGGAGACCGCGGAAAAGACCCGGCGCCACTGCCTGATGATGGAAAACTGCTGCTACGACCGTGCCGAGATGCTCTGCCTGAACCTGGTCAAAAAGGGGCTGTTGGGCGAGATCATCCACGCCGAGGCGGGTTACCTGCACGACCTGCGCGGCGTAAAGTTCGCCTCCGTGGGCGAGGCGCTCTGGCGCACGGCCCATTCGATCCGGCGCAACGGCAACCTCTATCCCACCCACGGCCTGGGTCCGGTCTCGCAGTGTCTGGATATCAACCGCGGCGACCGTTTCGACTACCTGGTGTCGCTGAGCACGGCAGCGCAGGGCCTGAACCTCTACGCGGCCAAACGCTTCGGTGCCAGCGACCCGCGCACCCGCCAGCGCTACGCCCTGGGCGACGTCAACGTCTCGCTCCTCCGCACGGCCAACGGCAAGGTAATCACCCTCTACCACGACTGCTCCTCGCCGCGCCCCTACAGCCGGATCGTGATCGTCCAAGGCACGGCGGGCATCTTCCAGAAGTACCCGGAGCCGGCGCGACTTTACATCGAGGGCCGCAGCCCCGAAGACGAGTGGGAAGAGGCTTCCAAGTATGCCGAGTATGAACACACGGTCTGGAAACAACTGGAAGAGAAATCCAAAGGTGCCGGGCACGGCGGCATGGATTTCATCGAAGATTTCCGTCTGATCGAAGCCCTGCGCAAGGGCCGGCCCACCGACATGGATGTTTACGACGCGGCGGCTTTGAGCGTGGTTTCGGCGCTGAGCGAGCACTCGGTGGCGCACCGGGGTAAACCGGTTCAATTTCCAGACTTCACCCGGGGCAAGTGGAAACTTCAGCGGCAGCTTCATGTGATGGAGGTTTGATCAGGCGATCCCCGTTTAGCCGCAAAAAGGTTGGCTGCTGGTCATTTCCGAAGAGCGGAAGAAGTAGGGGCGGGCGCGGCCGACGGACGGCAGGGGACCGCGATATCGGAGTCCCGGTAGAAGATAAACTGTTCGTTGCCTCCATTGTCCGCCCCGTCGGGACCGATGCTGTAGAGGAGACTCTTCTGGCTGTTGCAGCGGAAAGGCGCTCCGGAAAAAGGATCCTTTTGCGGGAAGCTCTGCAGCTCCTGCTCCAGGCCAGCGGTTCGTCCGCTGGCGATCCGTTCATTCCAGAGGCAGGCCAGCCGCGTCAGGTCGTAGCGGGCCTTGAGCATGTGGGTGGGGTAGACGATGCGCATCAGAATCACCCAGGGGTAGGGCAGGGACGAACGCACGATCATCTTGCCGAAGGGATTGTGCAGCCACCAGAACGGGCCCAGCACCACGGCCGGCCGCAGGTCGGCCAATTCCGCTCCCCAGCGAAAGGGAGGCAGCGCCTCGCGCCGCCGCATGTCCTCCCAGAAGGCCGCATAGAGTTGGAGGGTTTCGTTCTTTTTCAAGAAAACCGCCAGAATGGGGTTGAGCACCCGGCCCAGCGGCTGGCGACCGCTGTTGATCAGGCGCTCGACGGTGTAGAACTCCACCGAATTGCGGAAGTAGTCCTTGAGCATCAGCGGGTCGATGCGCTTTTCTTGTTTCATCCGCTCCACCGCCCGGCTGAAGCTCAGGCGAGCTGAAGACCATCATCTGATCGCTGCCCAGGTCGCTGGCGGCAAGCGGCGGCAGACCGGCGCGGACCGTGGCGTAGAGGCGGGGCGGAAACTCGGGCCGGCTCATCAAGCTGGCCAAGGCGCGCAGGGAGGTGTCGATCAGCGACTTGCCCAGGTTGTTGGTCAGCAGCAGGCGGCTGCAAGCGATAATTTTCCTGCCGCAGGCGATGGGCCGCAGCAGGTCGGACACCGCCTCGGCCCAGCCGCCCTCTTGTGCCCGCACCACGGCGCAGGCGGCGTACAGCCGGGCGCTGTTGAGCAGCAGCAGGTGGTTGTTGAGGGGCGGCTCGCGCCCCGGCTGGCTGAAGTCTTCGAGCCGCTGGGCCTGCAGCAGCAGGCGATAACGCTGCAGCAGGACGGCGAATTCCTGTTCCAGCCGCCGCACCGACCGGCGCTGCTGCCAGAAGAAATCCCCGATATCCTCCTGGGGATCCTTCGGAAAGAAAAAGGTGAAGGTCTTCCAGTATTTCCGGAAGTGGGAACGGCGTTCGTTCTGCCAGGTGAAAAAGAGGTGACGGAATTCCCCCTCCTCGAGGTCCGGGTCCAGCAGGCGGCGCACGGCCTCGCGGGATGCGGGCGCTCCCGCATCCACGGCGGGCGGTTCGGCAAAGGTCCAGAGCAGGTAGAAGCCGTTGTCCATTTCCCAGCTGGCCGGCCGCAGTATCGGGGGCATAGCCGCCTGCGCTGTCCCCCTGGCTTCGAACAGGTTGAGGGAAAAAAAGAGAGCCAGCAGCAGTGGTAGAAGCAGCAGCAGGAAAATGAAAATTTTTTTCATCGTCGCCTGCAGTATAACACATGCTTGTTTGGTTGCCATCCCTGTGAAAAGAGCGCGTGACTTGCAAAATGGTTCGCCACGGGGTACCTTTTAGCCATGATCGACCGCGACAAGTTGAAAGAGCAGCTGCTTCAGGTCAGGAGCCGCATGGAGGAAATGGAGAAGAAGCTGGCCGAGCTGGAAGCGGTGCAGGCGCGGCTGCAGAAGGCGGAGAACGATCTGCGCCAGGCACAGGCCGTTATCGGTACGCTGCTCAACGCCACCTCCGACCTGGCCCTGTTGATGAATCGCGACGGCACTATCCTGGAGATCAACGAGTCGGCCGCCCGCATGCTGGGCAAGAGCCGCACCGAGGCTCGTCGGCCGCTCGCTCTACGATTTCTTCCTGCCGGCCGCCCGCGAGTTTCGCAAGGCGCACCTGAACGTGGTCATCCACTCCGGCCAGCAGGTGCGCTTTGAAGACGAGTTCAGGGGTGCCCTTTTCCAGACCTGCATTTATCCGGTGCCGGCCAGCCAGGGGGAATTTGAACTGTTTGCGGTCTTTTTCAACGATGTGACCGAGCGCCGGCGCTCGGAGGAGATGCTCTTCCGTTACACTCAGATTCTTTCCACCGTCCATGACCCGATGTCCTTTGTCGACAGCCACTACATCTTCCGCACCGTCAACGACGCTTTTCTCAGCGTTTACCGCAAGCGGCGCCACGAGGTGATCGAGTATACGGTGGAAGAGGTGCTGGGCAAGGAGGTCTTCGCCAAACAGATCAAGCCCTACCTGGACCGCTGCCTGGCCGGCGAAACGGCTCATGCCCACGAATGGTTCGATTTCCCCGACGGCCAGCGGCGCTGCATGTACATGATCTACTACCCGCTGTTCGCCAAGGACCAGGTGGTGCTGGGCGCGGTGGTCAACGCCATCGACGTCACGCGCATGAAGGAGCTGGAGGAACAACTGAAGGAGCTGTCGGTCACCGACCAACTGACGCAGATCCACAACCGCGTCCGCTTCAACGAGTCGCTGGAGGAAGAGGTGCGCATCTCCCGCCGCTACAAGACCGACCTGTCGTTGATCATGTTTGACATCGACCATTTCAAGCGCGTCAACGACACCCACGGCCACGATATCGGCGACAAGGTACTGGTGACCATCGTCGAGCTCGTGCGGCATTCGCTGCGCGAAACCGACATCTTTGCCCGCTGGGGGGGCGAAGAGTTCATGATCCTGCTGCCCCACACCAAGCAAGAGAAAGCCGCCATCCTGGCCGAACGCATCCGGCACACGATCGAGAGCGCCGCCTTCGAGATCGTGCAGTGCGTCACCTGCAGTTTCGGGGTCACCCAGTTCCACGAAGACGACACCACGGAAACCTTCGTCAAGCGCGTGGACGCCCAGATGTACAACGCCAAAGCCTCCGGCCGCAACCAGGTGGCCGCGACCTTCTGAGCGGCAACGCTCAGAGGGACAGGGACACCAGCGTGTAAACGATTGTTTGCGAGTGATTGGCGGGCAGGGTATCCCGGCCGTCCTGCAGATATTGAACGGATCCCTGGCTGACCGACGGACCGACCCAGCTGCCCATGACCTGAGGGGCGGATTTGCTGAGCACGCCGTCCCTGAAGCCGTTGCCGCTGGCTTTCCATGAAATCCGTTCGATCGGGAACTGGCCGCCCTCAGGGCTCAGCAAATCGCCCTCGGCCTGCACTTGGAGCCTCACGGCCTGGTCGGCGTGGATGGCCAGCTTCACGCAAATGTGCACCTGGTTTTCCTCCGGACTGAGGTTGACCCGCACCTGGGCCGAGGATTGACCCTGACTGGTGTGGGTGCCGGAGGAAGTGGTGACCGAAAGAATCATCAGTTCGCGAATGGAGACGCTCACTCCCATTGTCCCTTCAACGTTCACATGCAAAGCGCAAAACAGCAAAGCAATAATAGAAAAGAGTATTAAGACTGTTCTATTTTTAGGTTTTCTGGTGGAATTGAGAACAACCTGAGTGGAGTTCCTTTCAGTTCCCGTTACATTATTTTTTCTGGTTTTCATATACTATAGGAAGCATGTATTCTGCCATCTGCAGAATATTTTCATAAACTGCCGATAACAAATGGTTTCTAGCTTATTTTTCAAAAAGAATAGAATGGATTATATGTCTGGATTTATTACATTTTTTTAGAAATATAGATGAAAAAGTAAGTAAATACTTGGTTTTTAGTTATGTGTTCGGAAATGTTACATATATCTGCTTATATTACACTTTTATTATTTTATGCTGTGACGCTTCAGTTTCCGGTAGAGAGCTGGCCGATTTAACCCGAGAATTTTTGCAGCCTGTTGTTTGTTGTATTTTACTTGCTCCAGAACCTTGATGATATGGTTCTTTTCAAGCGCGTCCAGGTTCTGAATTGTTGTCGCTGCAAAAGGAAAGGCTGTGGCAGCTTGAAAATTCTTCAGTGAATCGGGCATTTCTCCGACATTGATGAAATTGTTCTGGGTGAGCATGGTCGCCCTTTCAATCACATGTTCGAGTTCGCGGACGTTGCCCGGCCAGGGATATTGGATCAGCATTTTCTGAGTCTGCTGGGAAATCCCGCGCACCGCTTTGCCGAATTTTTTATTGAATTTTTCCAGAAAGGAATAAGCCAGCAGCGTGATATCCTCTTTGCGCTCGCGCAGTGGTGGCAGCATAATTTCGATCACGTTGAGGCGTTGGTAAAGGTCTTCGCGGAATTGGCTGTGGCTGATCAACATCCGCAGGTCGCGGTTGGTGGCGGCAATCACCCGCACGTCAACCTGGACTTTACGGGTGCTGCCCAGCGACTGGAAGCGCTGGTCTTGCAGCACTCGCAGCAGTTTGGCCTGGGCCGTCAGAGGGATTTCGCTGATCTCGTCGAGAAAGACGGTGCCGCCATCGGCTTCTTCGAAAAGTCCCCGCTTGTTGCGGTCGGCGCCGGTGAAGGCACCCCGGACATAACCAAAAAGTTCAGATTCAAAGAGTGTTTCGGGTATGGCAGTGCAATCGGCCACCACGAAGTTCTTGGGCTGCCGCGGGCTCAGTTCGTGGATGGCCCGGGCCACCATTTCTTTCCCGGTTCCGGTTTCGCCGCTGATCAGCAGCGACACCGGGTAGGGAGCCACGCGCTCGATTAGCGAAAATATTTCCAGCATCTGGGGATTTTTCCCGACCATTCCCTGGAATATGTATTTGGCCTGCAGCGCCCGTTCCAGCTGATAGGTCTCCTGCTTCAATTGGCTTTTTGCCCGGATGCGTTCCAGGATAGCCAGCAGGGCCTGTTTGTCCAACGGCCGGGGCAAAAACTCGCGGGCGCCCAGACGGAGGGCTTCGGCAATTCTTAGTGGCGGAAGCGGATCCCCGACCAGGATGACATCGAGTATCGGGTCGAACTGTTTGATTGATTTTAATAACGAGAAATCATCGTTTTCTGAATTCAGGTCAAGGATGATGGTCCGGATCTCCTGAAGCCGAATCTGGGAATAACAGTCGCCGGGCTGGGAACAATAAAACGGCTGGAAACCGGCTTCTGCCAGCCAATGATTCAAACTGGCCTGATTTTCTTGCGGCTGTCTGACAAACAGTATTTTCATTTGCTCTCACCACTAAATCCACCGCTGTTATTTTATAAAAATGGCGGGATGGTGTCAATGATGATTTCCAGTGTTTGTTTAACAAAACAGAATTTTTATGATATAGAAATGGCCATGAACTTTATCGAGGAATTGAAGTGGCGTGGCATGATTCACGATATCATGCCGGGAACCGATGCCCAGCTGGAAAAAGAGATGACCGTGGCGTACGTGGGATTCGATCCCACCGCCGATTCGCTTCATGTCGGGCACCTGGTCTCCCTAATGATGCTGAAACATCTGCAGCAGGCCGGTCACAAGCCCATTGCCCTGCTCGGAGGAGCCACCGGCATGATCGGGGACCCCTCCGGCAGATCCGAAGAACGCGTCCTGCTGGATGAAAAAGTCTTGCGGCACAACCAGGAAGGCATGAAAAAACAGTTGGTGAAATTCCTCGACTTTGACAGCCAGATGCCCAATCGCGCGGAACTGGTGAACAATTACGATTGGATGAAGGATTTCAGTTTCCTCGGTTTTTTACGGGAGGTGGGAAAACACCTCACCGTCAATTACATGACGGCCAAAGATTCCGTAAAAAAGCGTCTGGAAACGGGGATTTCCTTCACCGAGTTTTCTTATCAGCTGGTGCAGGCGTACGATTTCTACTATCTGTATCAGAATAAAAACTGCAAGCTCCAGATGGGTGGTTCCGACCAGTGGGGGAATATCACGGCCGGGGCGGAATTGATTCCGGCGTAAATGCGGAGGCGAGGCGTTTGCGTTGACCTGTCCGCTGATTACCAAGGCCGACGGCGAGAAATTCGGGAAGACCGAAGAGGGAAATGTCTGGTTGGACACTCGCTACACGTCCCCTTATGTGTTCTACCAGTTCTGGTTAAACACCTCGGACGAGGATGCGGAAAAATACATCAAAATTTTCACTTTGCTTCCCAGGAAAGAAATCGAACAATTAATCGCCGAGCACCGCCATGCCCCTCACCACCGCTTGTTGCAAAAACGACTGGGTCAAGAAGTCACGGTTATGGTTCATTCTCCAAGCGACTATGAGGCCGCGCTTGAAGCATCGCAAATACTATTCGGCCAGGGTACGGCGGAGTCCTTGAAAAAGCTTTCCGAAGCGGACTTGATGGCGATTTTTGAGGGTGTGCCGCAATTCGCTGTTTCCAGGGAAGCGCTTGGCCAGCGGATAAATGTCGTGGAATTGTTGACAGCCCATGCGCCGGTTTTCCCTTCCAAAGGAGAAGCACGGCGAATGATTGCCGGCGGCGGGGTCAGTATCAATAAAAACAAGGTGACAACCGCTGAAACAACGGTATCCCCGGAGGCATTGCTGAATGATAAATATATCCTGATCCAGAAAGGGAAAAAGAGTTATTTCCTGTTGAAAGTCGTTTGAGCCGCTAAAAGTATATTAAATCGTCCTGCCGTTTCTGGCCAGGGCGTTGACGATGGCTGGTGCAAAGCTGACCAGGGCCACTCCCGCCAGGATCAGCACCCCCGCCAGGATCAGCTTCAGGGTCAGCGGTTCGCCCAGTACCAGGACGGCCAACAGCGAACCGACCAGCGGCTGAATGTAGGTGTAGACCGCGACCATGGTGGATGTGCCGCGCTTCAGTCCCATGGTGTTGAACAGGTACGGCAGGATCGTGCCCAAAACGACCACGGCGGCCAGCGGCCAGTAGCGGGCAGGCGGAATCTGGCGGAAGCGGATGCTCAAGAAAGCGGACAGGGTGAAAGGCAGGTTCAAAAAAAAGCCGAATAGAAAGACGTAGGTGATCACCGTGAAGGAGCGGTAGATTTTCAGAACCGGTTTGGCGATCACCAGGTACACGGCGTAAAAGGCGGTGTTGAGCACGATCAGCAGGTTGCCTTTCAGGTAAAGGCCGAGCTGCAGGCGGCTGAAACCCAGCAGCAGGCCGATGCCGCCCAGCGCCACCCCGATGCCCAGCACCTTGGCCCAGGTCAGCCTTTCCTGCCCCAGGCAGGCGGCCACCAGCAGGGTGAGCACCGGGATGGCCGTGATCAGGATGGTGGCGTTGACCGCGGTGGTAAAGGAAAGGCCCTTCAAGAAGAGGATCTGGTTGCCGACCACCCCGAAAATCGCCAGAACGGCAAAATGGAGGAGGTGAGCCCGGCGCTGAACCTTTTCGAAAAAGAAGAGCCTGAAAAGCAGGGTGAAAATAAGTGTCGTCGCCGCCACCCGGCAGAGGGCCACGGCCATGGGCGGGAAGGTGCGGAAGGCCAGCTTGGAGAAGGTGGGCAGGGTGGAAAAAAGCGTCTGCGTGATGAGCAGGTACAGGTGAGCCGCCAGGGGCATGGAACGGGTGGTTGCCGGTTTGTTTTTCATTTTTTGGAAAAGGGCTATTCTAGCGGAGTTCCGGTTGAGGCGCAAGCCGGTGGATGTTATTTCGGACTTTTTTTTGGTATGATAGGAGCAGTCCTGAAAAGTTCAGGAGGCAAACGTGGGAGCATTGAGGTAAACCATGGTGCGCAAGCTGATTAAACGCATGGGAGCTGTCCGGGCCACCTTGCTGGTCACGGCGAGCCTGGTGTTGACCGCAGTCGTGCTGGGGATTCTGGCCGGCTGGGTGTTCAAGGGAACGGTCCTGGCGGCGGACGTGCTCATCGTCGCCATCATCCCGGTTTTGCTCGCACCCTTGATGATCCGCGGCTTCATCCGCCTGTCGCATGAACTCGACATGGCCCAGGAGCTGGTGCAAATCCTGGCCACCGAGGATTCGTTGACCGGCGTCCACAACCGGCGTCATTTTTTCCATCTGGCCGAACTGGAAATCGAGAATTCGAAGCGCTATGGCCGGCCGCTGACCCTTTTGATCATCGATGTGGATCATTTCAAATCGGTCAACGATTCCTACGGGCACAGCATCGGCGACCGAGCGTTGCAGCGGATTGCCGCGATTTGCCGGGAGAAACTGCGCAAGACCGACATCATCGGCCGTTATGGCGGCGAGGAGTTCGCCGTTCTCCTCACCGAGACCTATGCGGCCAGTGGTATCATCGTGGCCGAACGCATCCGCACGCGCCTGGAAGCCACGCCCATCGATATCGGCGATCGCCAGATCTTTTCCACCGTCAGCATCGGCGTGGCCTCATTCAAACCCGGGTTTCTCAACATCGATCAACTGCTGACCGAGGCAGAACTGGCGCTGGTCAACGCCAAGCAGCAGGGCCGCAACCGCGTGCTGGCGGCTCCCTGACCAAACGCCAGCGGTATCCGAAATCCCTGAACCTGCCTGCAGCGGCCAAGTTGACGGCTGGAGATTTGTTTTATAAAATGAAGCCTGCCCGACTCCGAGGAGAAACGACATGGCCCGCATCGAACCGTTCAGAGGATTGCGACCGCGGCCGGACCTGGCCGACCGGATCGCCGCGCCGCCCTACGACGTGCTCAGCTCCGAGGAGGCGCGCCAGATGGCCGCGTCCAATCCCTACTCCTTTCTGCATGTCGGCAAGCCGGAAATCGACCTGCCGCCGGGAACCGACCTGTATGCGGACGCGGTGTATGCCAAGGGCCGCGAAAATTTTTTGCGTTTCATCAGAGAGGGTTATCTCTTCCAGGACAGTCAACGATGCTTTTACATTTATAAACAGATCTGGGGCGACCACGTGCAGATCGGCCTGGTGGCCGGAGCCTCCTGCCAGGATTACCAGGACGACATGATCAAGAAGCACGAACTGACCCGCGCAGACAAAGAAAAGGACCGTTTGCGCCACATCGAGACGCTCAACGCCCAGACCGGACCGGTTTTCCTGACCTACAAGCAGAAACAGAGCATTGACCGCCTGATCGAAAAAGGCATGGCCACAGGACCGGTCTATGATTTTACCACCGCCGACACCGTGCGCCATCTGCTTTTCGTAGTCGCCGAGGATAAACTCAGCCGCCGGATCCAGCGTGAGTTTGCGGCACTGGAACGGCTCTACGTGGCAGACGGCCACCACCGCTCGGCTGCGGCCACGGCTATCAAGATCAGGCGGCAGAAGGAGAACCTGCAGCACAGCGGCGACGAGGAGTACAACTTCTTCCTGGCCGTCATTTTCCCGCACACCCAGATGAAGATCCTGCCCTACAACCGCGTGGTCAAGGATCTGGCTGGTATGTGCAAGGCCGAATTCTTCGGCAAACTGGCCGAGAAGTTCGCATACCAGGATGGCGACCTGAAGACGCCGCCGGAGGTTCACCAGTTCTGCCTGTACATCGAGGGCAAGTGGTACCTGCTCAAGGCCCGGCCGGGGACGTTCGATCCGACCGAGGCCATCGGTTCGCTGGACGTCTCGATCCTGCAAAACAACCTGCTCGCTCCGGTCCTGGGCATCCGCGATCCCCGCACCGACAAGCGCATCGATTTTGTCGGCGGTATCCGCGGCACCGCCGAGCTGGAAAGGAAGGTGGACAGCGGCGCGTTCCAGGTCGCCTTTTCGCTCCAAGCCACCACCATCGAGCAGCTCTTCGCCGTGGCCGACGCCGGCAAGATCATGCCGCCCAAGTCGACCTGGTTCGAACCCAAGCTCAAGGACGGGCTGGTCAGCCATCTGCTGGATTGAGATGAACGGATATTTCTGGGGGGACAATGGCCATTCTTGACGGCAAGCGAGTGGCCGAGCAGGTCCAAGCCGAGGTGCAGAACGAGATCCGCACATTGCTTCCTGCTGCCGGACGGCCGCCCGGGCTGGCGGTGGTCATCGTCGGCGGGCACCCGTCTTCCCTCATTTATGTGAATCAAAAAAAGAAGGCGGCCGAAAAACTGGGTATCTCTTCGCGGTTGATCGAGCCTGCCGGATACCGTTACCCAAGCCGAGCTGCTGGCCGCCGTTGAGCAATTGAACCGCGACCCGCTGACCGACGCCTTTCTGGTGCAGCTGCCCTTGCCGGGCCACCTCAACCCCTGGCAGGTGCTCGAACGCATCGACCCGGACAAGGACGCGGACGGCTTCCATCCCCTCAACCAGGGCAAGGTGTTCCTCAATTACGCCGACCTCTTTCCCTGCACTCCGGCCGGCATCCTGCGGCTCTTTGATGAGTATGGCATCGACTTGGCGGGGCGTCAGGCGATGGTCGTGGGCCGCAGTTTCATCGTCGGCAAACCGCTGGCTCTGATGCTGGCCAACCGCAACGCCACGATCACCCTCTGCCACTCCAAGACCCATAATCTGGGAGAGATCCTGAGGCGGGCGGATTTGATTGTGGTGGCCACCGGTCGACCGGGGCTCATTACTGCCGACATGGTCAGGACCGGGGTGGTTCTGGTGGACGTGGGCACGAACCGGATCGTCAATCCCGAGGAGTTCCGGCGCTTTGCCGATCCGGCCCTGGAGGAGAAATTCAAAAAAAACGGCTACGTGCTCATCGGTGATATCGATTACCGCGCCTACGCGAAATCTTCGTTTTACACGCCGGTGCCGGGCGGTGTGGGCCCGATGACGGTGGCTATGTTGATGGCCAATACCCTGCAACTGTACAAAAAACGAATTCGAGTGCCGGGTGCCTGATAAAATTTTGATCACTGGCGCGTCGGGGCTGCTGGGCCAAGCCCTGGTGCGCACATTTTCTGCCGCCGGCTTCCGGGTGCTGGCTCAGTATCGCCGACAACCGCTGGCCGTCAGCGATGCGGTTAAGCCCTTGTGCGGTGATTTTTCCTCTCTGGTCGGAGTAAGAAATTTTCTGAAGAGAAACCGGAAACTTCTGCGGGATTGCGGTTATCTGGTTCATGCCTTTGGCCCCCTGACCACCAAGGATACGGCGCGTGTGCGGGCCGAGGATTTCGTCAAGGCGTTTTATCTCAATCTGGTTGTGGCCGCTGAAATCACCCGAGATTTGCTCGCCCATGCCGGGCTGCGGGCGGCGGTTTATATCGGTTTCGAGTTCGCGGGAGCGGTCCGGCCTTACCGCCAGGTTCTGGGTTATGCCATGGCCAAGAATGCGCTGCTGCTGTTGACCAAATCGTATGCGCGCACGTTTCCCCGCAGCCGTTTCAACATGGTGTCGTTTCCCAATTTGAAAGGGGCAGTCCGGCCCCGGGCCGGAGGCCGCAGCGTGACGGCTGAAGCGGTGAGTGCGCACATCCTGAGCACCATTGCCGGCCGCCGTTCGGGAATGCATTTCCGCATCCGGCCGTGAGCCTGAACCCGGGAGTTCCATGAAGAGCCAACCCGCCCCGATGCCGCCGGCCAAGCTGGTCTTGGAGGACGGAAGCGTTTTTGCGGGTTTTTCCTTCGCCGCGAACAAAAGCGTCTGCGGCGAGGTGGTTTTCAACACCGGCATGGTCGGCTATCCCGAGGCCCTGAGCGATCCCTCTTACCACGGTCAGATCCTGGTCTTGACCTATCCTCTGATCGGCAACTACGGTGTGCCCGGTCAGGAACGGGAGGACGGGCTGCTGAAGTATTTCGAATCGGAACGGGCCCAGGTCGAGGGGCTGGTCATCGCCGATTATTCCGCTTGCTATTCCCACTGGAACGCCCGGCGCTCGCTCGCCGACTGGCTGCAGGCGTACGGCGTCCCTGCCATTACCGGGGTCGATACCCGTGCCTTGACCAAGAAGCTGCGGGACAAGGGGACCATGCTGGGAAAGATCGTTCAGGACGGCGAGGATGTCTCCCTGTCCGATCCCAACCAGCGCAACCTGGTGGCGGAAGTCAGCCTAACCGAGCCGCAGCTCTATGAACGTGGCGGCCGGCGCCTCCTGCTGGTCGATTGCGGCGTCAAAAGCAGCATCGTCCGCGCCTTTCTGAAGCGCAACCTGACCGTGGTGCGCGTCCCTTGGAACTGGGATCTGCTGGCGGAAAGAGCCGACGGCCTCATCCTTTCCAACGGGCCGGGCGATCCGCTGCGCTGCACGGAAACCATCGCCCAGGTGCGCCGCGCCCTGGAGCGCAACGTCCCCATTCTCGGCATCTGCCTTGGCTCGCAGATTCTCGGCCTGGCTGCCGGTGCCCGCACTTACAAGCTGAAGTTCGGCCACCGCGGCCAGAACCAGCCCTGCGTCGAGGCCGGCACCCAGCGCTGCCACATCACCTCGCAGAACCACGGCTACGCCGTGGATTCCGAGACCCTTCCCGAGGATTGGCGGGAATGGTTCTTCAACAACAACGACCGCACCAACGAGGGCATCTTCCATGTGGCCAAGCCCTTTTTCGGCACCCAGTTTCATCCGGAGGCGTCGCCGGGTCCGGACGATACCGAATTCATCTTTGACCTTTTTTTGCGCGCGGTGCAGGGATGAAGGGCAAGGCGACGCCGTTCAAGAAGGTGCTGCTCCTGGGATCGGGCGCCATCCGCATCGGCCAGGCGGGCGAATTCGATTATTCGGGCAGCCAGGCGATTAAGGCGCTGAAGGAAGAAGGGATGGAAATCGTTTTGATCAATCCCAACATCGCCACCATCCAAACGTCCGAGCACCTGGCCGATCACATCTATTTTTTGCCCCTGGATGCCTATTTCGTCGAGCGGGTGATCGAGAGGGAGAAACCCGGCGGCATCCTGCTGAGCTTCGGCGGCCAGACGGCGCTCAATGTGGGCCTGGAACTCGGGGAAAAAGGGATTTTGCAGAAACACGGCGTTGCGGTGCTGGGCACACCGCTGGCGGCGATCCGCAACACCGAGGACCGGGGGCTGTTTGTCCGCGAGCTGAACGTGATCGGCCTGCGCACGCCGTTGAGCCGGGCGGCGGGCACGGTTGCCGAGGCGGTCGCGGTGGCCGAGACCATCGGCTTCCCGGTGATGATCCGCAGCGGTTTCGCCCTGGGCGGACTCGGGTCGGGCGTGGCCCGCCGGCGCGAGGAACTGCCGGTCCTCGCCGAAAAGGCCTTCACCGCCACTCGCCAGATCCTGGTCGAGGAATATCTGGGAGGCTGGAAGGAAATCGAGTATGAAGTCGTCCGTGACGCGCACAACAATTGCATCGTGGTCTGCTCCATGGAGAACCTCGATCCCATGGGCATTCACACCGGCGAGAGCGTCGTCGTCGCTCCCGTCCAGACCCTGACCGCTGCCGAGAATTTCAAGCTGCGCAGCATCGCCATCCGGGTCATCCGCCACCTGGGCGTGGTCGGCGAATGCAACATCCAGTTCGCCTTTGACCAGCGTTCCGACGAGTATCGCATCATCGAGGTGAACGCCAGGCTCAGCCGCAGTTCGGCGCTGGCCTCCAAGGCCACCGGCTATCCGCTGGCCTTCATCGCCGCCAAGCTGGCCCTGGGCTGCAGCCTGACCAAGGTGACCAACTCGGTGACCCGCGAAACCATGGCCTGTTTCGAGCCGGCCCTCGATTATGTGGTGGTCAAGTATCCGCGCTGGGACATGCAGAAGTTCCGCCACGTCAGCCCGGCCATCGGCTCGGAGATGAAGTCGGTGGGCGAGGTGATGGCCATCGCCCGCGGGTTCGAGGAGGCTCTGCAGAAATCGATCCGCATGCTGGATATCGGCGTGGACGGGCTGACCGGTCACGGCCTGACGTTCGGCGATCTGGAAACGGAACTGCGCCAGCCCACCGATAAGCGGTTGTTTGCCGTGGCCGAGGCGATCCGGCGGGGCAACGACATCGATACCGTCTCCGAGCTTTCCGGAATTTCCCCCTGGTTTCTCTACAAGATCCGCGCCATCGTCGACATCGAAAAGGAGTTGGGTGCCTACCGCCTGGAAACGCTTCCCGCGTCCCTGCTCAAGGGGGCGAAGGAGAAGGGCTTTTCCGACCGCCAGATTGCTGCGCTGATTGGCAGCAGCGAGCCGGAGGTCCGGCGGCTGCGCCAGAGCCGCGGCATCGTGCCCCGGTTCAAGCAGATCGACACCCTGGCGGCCGAATACCCGGCCCAGACCAACTACCTCTACCTGACCTACAACGGCAGCGAGGACGACATCGAGTTCCACGACAAAAAGCAGGTGGTGGTTCTGGGCGGCGGCGCCTACCGCATCGGCTCCTCGGTCGAATTCGACTGGTGCTGCGTCAATGCCGTGATGGCCCTGGGCAAGCTGCGCACCCGCACCATCATGATCAACTGCAACCCCGAGACGGTCAGCACCGATTTCGATGTCTGCGACAAGCTCTACTTCGAGGAGCTGACCGGCGAGCGAGTGCTGGACATCTGCGAGAAGGAGAAGCCGCTGGGCGTGCTGGTCTCCATGGGCGGCCAGATTCCCAATAACCTGGCCCTGCCCCTGCAGCGGGCCGGGGTGCGCGTGCTGGGCACCTCGCCGCAGGACATCGACCGAGCCGAGGACCGCCACAAGTTTTCGCAGTTGCTCGACCGGCTGGATATCGACCAGCCGCAATGGCGGGAACTGACCAGCACGGAAGAAGCCAGCGACTTCGCCGACAGCGTTGGCTACCCGGTGCTGGTCCGGCCGAGTTACGTACTCAGCGGCGCGGCCATGAGCATCGCCCTGAACCGGGAAGAGCTTCAGGAGTACCTGCGGAAAGCCTCGCAGGTCAGCCGCGAATACCCGGTGGTGATCAGCAAGTTCATCACCCAGGCCAAAGAGATCGAGGTGGATGCCGTGGCCCGCCGCGGCGAGCTTTATTGTTACGCGATTTCCGAACACGTGGAGAACGCCGGCGTCCATTCGGGCGACGCCACGCTGGTGCTGCCGCCGCAGCGCACCTACCTGGAGACGATGCGCCGGGTCAAGAACGTCACCCGCAAGATCTCCAGCGCCCTGAAAATAACCGGGCCGTTCAACATCCAGTTCATCGCCAAGGACAATGATATCAAGGTGATCGAATGCAACCTCCGCGCCTCGCGGAGCTTCCCTTTCGTCTCCAAAGTCTTCAAGATCAACTTCATCGACCTGGCCACACGTGTCATCATGGGCCAGCGGGTCCCCAAGATCGACCGCTCGGCGTTCGACCTCGATTACGTCGGCGTCAAAGCGCCGCAGTTTTCCTTCACCCGGCTGAAGGGCTCGGACCCGGTGCTGGGCGTGGAGATGGCCTCCACCGGTGAGGTGGCCTGCCTGGGTGACGATTTCAATGAAGCGTTTCTCAAGAGCCTGATCTCCGTGGGCTTCACTTTCCCCCTGCGCTCCGTCTTGCTTTCCACCGGGCCGATCGACAGCAAGGCCGAATTCCTGGAGGGCACGCGCCTACTGGCCGAGCGGGGCTTTCGCTTTTATGCCACGCCGGGAACGGCCGCATTCATGAAGGCCAACGGTCTGGAGGCCGAGGCGCTCTATTGGCCGGAGGATCGGCGGCAGCCCAACACGCGGGACTACCTGGCCGCCGGCAAGATCGGCCTGGTGATCAACATTCCCAAAGGCAGCGACAAGAACGAACTGGACAATGACTACCTGATCCGGCGCCAGGCGGTTGATTTCAACGTTCCCTTGATCACCAACCTGCAGCTGGCCAAGCGTTTCGCCGAGGCGGTTTACCGCACCCCGCTGGCGGAACTGAAAATAAAGAAATGGAGTGAATACAAATGATGCGGTTGAACTCCCGCGGAGAAGAATCGACGAGGGGTTGCCGTTGGCTGGTTGCGGTCGGGCTGTTGCTGGCGTTGGCGCCGGCCTGCCGCCAGGCGCAAGGAGAGAGGATGATGGCGGATCTGGTTTTATGGAACGGTAGGATTTTCACGGTCGACAGAGAGAAACCCTGGGTCGAGGCGGTCGCCGTGCGCGACGGCGTCATCCGCGAGGTCGGGGCGAACCGGGCGCTGAAGCGCTGGATCGGCAAGGGGACCGAGGTGGTCGATCTCGGGGGCAAACTGATGCTTCCCGGATTCAATGATGCCCACGTGCATTTGGCCGATGGCGGTTTCGACCTGCTGGGCATTCGGCTGCGCGACAGCCGTGACGAAACCGATTTCGCGGCGCGCATCCGCGCCTATGTCTTGCGGTTGCCCAAGGGCGAGTGGGTAACCGGCGGCTACTGGGACCACGAAACCTGGCCCACGCACCGCTACCCCAGGCGCCGGCTGATCGATCCGTTCACAGCCGACCATCCGCTGCTGGTGCAGCGGCTGGACGGCCACATCGCCCTGGCCAACGGAGCCGCGTTGCGCCTTGCCGGCATCAGCCGTGTCACGCCGGATCCCCAGGGCGGTGAAATCGAAAAAGACCCACAGACCGGTGAACTCAGCGGCATTCTTAAAGACGCGGCCATCGGCCTGGTCGAAAAAGTGATCCCGCCACCCGACCGCAAGAAACGCGAGCGGGCTATCCGCGCCGCTCTCACACACGCCAGCGAACTGGGGCTGACCAGCGTTCAGGACAACAGCAGTCCGGAGGATCTCCTCATCTACCAGGACCTGCTGGGCCGGGGCGAGCTGAGCGTGCGCCTCAACGCCTGGCGCGGTGCCGATTTCTACAAGGATTTCGCCCGCATCGGCATCCATCCCGGTTTCGGCTGCACGGCGTTGCGGCTGGGCACGATTAAGCTCTTTGCCGACGGTTCGATGGGCGCAGGCACGGCGCTCTTCTATGAGCCTTACAGCGACGATCCGGCCACGGCCGGCCTGGCCATCTACCCCCAGAAGGAACTGAACGACCTCATCCGGGATGTGGACCGGGCCGGTTTGCAGGCTGGCCATTCACGCCATCGGCGACAAGGCCAACGCCTGGGTACTGGACGCCCTGGAAGCCGCGGCAGCGGCCAACGGCCGGCGCGACGCCCGCCATCGCATCGAGCATGCCCAGGTGGTGCGGCCGGAGGATGTTGACCGTTTCCGCGACCTGGGGGTCATCGCTTCGATCCAGCCCTCGCACTGCATAGACGACATGCGCTGGGCGGAGAAACGGATCGGCGGCCGGGTCAAGCAGGCCTATTTATTCAATTCCTTTATCAAGGCCGGCGTGCATGTGGCGTTCGGTTCCGACTGGTTTGTGGAGTCGCTCAACCCCCTGTTGGGCATTTACGCCGCGGTCACTCGCGAATATCCCGAGGGAGGCCCTGAAGGCGGCTGGTTCCCGGAAGAGAAAATTTCTCTGGAAAAGGCGATTGAGATGTTACACGCTCGGTTCCGCCTTTGCCGAATTCCAGGAGAACGTCAAGGGATCATCACTGCCGGCAAGCTGGCCGACCTGGTCGTCCTGGACCGGGACTTGTTCAAGATTTCAAGAAAGGAAATTCTTCAAACCAAGGTGGTCATGACCATCCTCGGCGGCAATATTGTATTTAATAAGAATTAAAACT
>CAVXAL010000004.1:185000-663505 GCA_963759765.1 Candidatus Aminicenantota bacterium
CCAGGAGCATAGCTGGGTAGCTACATTTATTCTGGATAACCGCTGAAAGCATCTAAGCAGGAAGCCAATCCCAAGATAAGATCTCCCTACCGAGCAATCGGTACTGAAGACCTCTCGTAGACGACGAGTTTGATAGGCTGGGTGTGTAAGCCCCGTAAGGGGTTGAGCTAACCAGTACTAATCGGTCGTGAGCCTTAATCATCTGGTTTATTTAGCCTTGTTCCGGCAGACCCAATAGAGCAACAGTGGTAGAAATGCCGCACTATTCCCGGTGACCACAACGAAAAGGCAACACCCGGTCCCATTCCGAACCCGGAAGTTAAGCTTTTCAGTGCCGATGATACTGCTCTGGCAACGGAGTGGGAAAGTAGGTCGTCACCGGGTTTTATTTTATCTTTAACCTTAATACAGTGACAAGCCATCCCAGTTCAACCCGTGAAAAAATCCAAAACGATCCGCTCACGGGTTGACCTCTACCCCAATTTTATGATATAAATCCCCTTTCGCTTCATTTATCAAGGGATTTCGACTTCTTTAAAAAACCCCGAAGCATAGATAGGAGGTCCCTTTTGCCTACAATTAACCAGTTGGTCCGTTTGCGAAGAAGCCGGGTGAGCGAGAAGAGCAAATCGCCCGCGCTGCAGAACTGTCCCCTGAAGCGGGGCGTCTGCACCCGGGTGTTCACCACCAACCCCAAAAAGCCGAATTCGGCGATGCGGAAGGTGGCCAGGGTCCGCTTGACCAACGGCATTGAAGTTACGGCGTACATCCCCGGTGAAGGGCACACGCTACAGGAGCACTCTATCGTTTTGGTCCGCGGCGGCCGCGTCAAGGACCTGCCCGGCGTCCGCTACCATATCGTGCGCGGTGCCAAGGACGCCACCGGCGTCGAGAACCGCATGCGCAGCCGTTCCAAATACGGCGCGCGGCGCAAGAAAGGCACGCAGGAGAAATAGAGCGATGCCCAGAAAAAAGATCATGAAGAAAAAAGAGGTGGTCTTCGACTCCCTCTACAACTCCTCGCTGCTGGCCAAGGTGATTAGCTGCGTGATGGAACGCGGCAAAAAAAATCTGGCCCAGACGATCGTCTACGGTGCTCTGGACCAGATCCAGCGCAAGATCAAGGAAGATCCCTTGAAGGTCATCACCAAGGCCATCGAGAACGTCCGGCCGCAGATCGAGACACGCTCGCGCCGTGTCGGCGGCGCCACCTACCAGGTGCCGATGGAGGTGCGCAAGGATCGCTCCTATTCCCTGGGGGTCCGCTGGCTGGTGTCCAGTGCCCGCGAACGCGGCGGCAAGTCTTTCCAGGAAAAGTTGATCGGCGAGATCCTGGACGCCTACACCGAGAAAGGTGGGGCGATGAAGAAGAGAGAGACGGTTCACAAGATGGCTGAGTCCAACAGAGCGTTTGCTCATTACCGCTGGTAACCACCCAAGAAACATGAGATCGACGCCGGTTGAACGAATCCGCAACATCGGCCTGATGGCCCATATCGATGCGGGCAAGACCACCACCACCGAACGGATTCTCTATTATACCGGCGTTACTTACAAGATGGGCGAGGTGGACGAAGGTACGGCAGTCATGGACTGGATGGACCAGGAGCAGGAACGGGGCATCACCATCACCGCCGCCGCCACCACCTGTTTTTGGAAGAATCACCGCATCAATATCATCGACACCCCGGGACACGTGGATTTCACCGCCGAAGTGGAGCGTTCGTTGCGCGTGCTGGACGGAGCCATTATCTTGCTCTGCGGCGTCGGCGGGGTGGAGCCGCAGACCGAGAAGGTCTGGTACCAGGCCTCCAAATACAACATCCCGCGCATCGCTTACGTCAACAAGATGGACCGGCTGGGCGCCGACTACGACGACGTGGTCCGGCAAATCGAGGACCAGTTCAAGGTCAAGACGCTGCCTCTGCAGTTGCCGCTGGGTATGGAAGAAAATTTTTTCGGCGTGATCGACCTGATTACCTTCAAGGCTTTTCGCTTCAAAGGGGATCTGCTGGGGGCTGAGTTTGATGTCATCGACGTTCCCGAGGAATACCGGTCGCAAGCCCGGCAACGCCGGGAGGAACTGGTCGAACGGTTGGCCGACTTGGACCTGGAGGTCATGGAGCAGTTCCTGGAAAAACGCGAGCTCTCAAGCGAAGTGCTCCAGCGGGCCGTGCGCCGGGTTACTCTGGCCCTGGCCGCTGTTCCCGTGCTCATGGGTTCCTCCTTCAAGAACAAGGCCGTCCAGAACTTGCTCGATGCCATTGTCGACTATCTGCCCTCGCCGCTGGACAAGGGGAACGTCTCCGGAACCGACCTGCGCACGGGCCAAACCGTCAGTCGCAAGCTGTCCGACCAGGAGCCGCTGTCGGCCCTGGTCTTCAAGATCATGAGCGACCCCTTTGTCGGCCAGCTCATCTATTTCCGCGTCTACTCCGGACACATCAAAGTCCCCGGCGTGATCTACAACAGCCGCAAGCAGAGCCGCGTGCGGCTGAGCAAGTTGCTCAAGATGCATGCCAACAAGCGGGAGGAGATCCAGACGGTCTATTCCGGCGACATCGCCGCCACCGTTGGTATCAAAGACGTTTCCACCGGGGATACTCTCTGCGACGAACGCCACCCCATCCTGCTCGATACCATCCAATTCCCCGAACCGGTGGTCTCGTCCACCATCGAACCGCGGCTAAGCTCTGAACACGGCAAGCTGAATGCCGTGCTGGAGAAGCTGACGCTGGAGGATCCCACCCTGAAGGCCTACAGCGACCGCAACACCGGCCAGATGATCGTTTCAGGCATGGGTGAACTCCACCTGGAGGTGGTGCAGGAACGCATCAAGCGGGAGTTCGGGCTGCAGACCAAGCTGGGCAAACCGCGCGTGGCCTACCGCGAGACCATCCGGTCGCCGACCAGCGGGGAGGAAAAATACGTCAAGCAGATGGGCGGCAAGGGACAGTACGGGCACGTGGTCCTGGAACTGAAACCCTACCGCGGATCAGATAAATTCCGCTTCAAGGTCAAACTGAAGGGCGGGGTCATTCCCAAAGAATTCCATCCGGCCATTGAGATGGGGGTGCGCGAGGCGATGGATATCGGCATCCTGGCCGGTTTCCCCATCAGCAACGTCGAGATTACGGTGGTCGACGGCTCCTATCACGAAGAGGACTCCACGGAGGCGGCGTACAAAATAGCCGCGGCCCAGGCCTTCAAGAACGCCTTCCGCAAGGGCAGTCCGATTCTGCTGGAACCGATCATGAAGGTGGAAATCGTCGTCCAGGACGAGTACCTGGGCCAGGTCATTGACGATTTCAATACCCGCCAGGGCAAGGTGCTGCACATGGACGTGAAAGGCGGCCTGCATGTGATCGACGGCCTGGTGCCGCTGGCCGCCATGTTCGGCTACGCCACCGCCCTGCGCACGCTAACCCAGGGCCGGGCCACCTTTACCATGGAGTTCCACGATTACAGTGAAATGTCCGTGGAAAAAATGAACGATGTGCTCAAATCGCAGTTGGGCATTTACGCCATCAATTATTAGGAGGTTATCATGTCGAAGGAGAAGTTTGATCGGACGAAGCCGCATTTGAATATAGGGACGATAGGGCATGTGGATCATGGTAAGACGACGTTGACGTCGGCGATCACCAAGGTATTGAGCAAGATGAACGCGAAGGTGAAGTACCGGGATTTTTGGAGCATAGACAATGCGCCGGAGGAGAAGGAGCGAGGGATCACGATACAGATAGCGCATGTGGAGTACGAGACGGTGAAGCGACATTATGCGCACATAGATTGTCCGGGGCATGCCGATTACGTGAAGAACATGATCACGGGTGCGGCGCAGATGGACGGGGCGATATTGGTGGTATCGGCGGCGGATGGGCCGATGCCGCAGACGCGGGAGCACATATTGTTGGCGCGGCAGGTGAACGTGCCGGCGGTGGTGGTATTTTTGAACAAGGTTGACATGGTGGAGGATGCGGAGATACTGGATTTGGTGGAGTTGGAGGTGCGGGAGTTGTTGAGCAGTTATGGATTTCCTGGGGATGAGATACCGGTGGTGCGGGGGAGTGCGCTCAAGAGCATGGAGAGCGACGGTAATCCGGACAATGAGTGGAACAAGAAGATATTGGAGTTGATGGCGAAGGTGGACGAGTATATCAAGATGCCGGAGCGGTCGGTGGACAAGCCGTTTTTGATGCCGATTGAGGATGTGTTTACGATCAGCGGGCGTGGGACGGTGGTGACGGGTCGAGTGGAGCGAGGGATCGTGAAGGTGGGGGACGAGACGGACATCATTGGATTTGGGGACACAAAGCGGCGGGTGGTCACCGGGGTGGAGATGTTCAAGAAGCTGCTGGACGAGGGGCGAGCGGGAGACAATATTGGGGCGTTGCTGCGGGGAACGGAGCGAGCGGATGTGGATCGGGGGATGGTGTTGGCGCAGCCTGGGAGCATCACGCCGCACAAGCGGTTCAAGGCGGAGGTGTACGTGTTGAGCAAGGAGGAGGGGGGTCGGCACACGCCGTTTGTGACGGGGTATCGTCCGCAGTTTTTCTTTCGGACGACGGACGTGACGGGGGCGGCGAAGTTGCCGGCGGGAGTGGAGATGGTGATGCCGGGCGACAATGCGAGTTTGGAGATCGAGTTGATCACGACGATTGCCATGGAGAAGGGGCTGAAGTTCGCCATCCGCGAGGGCGGTCGGACCATCGGCGCCGGCAGCGTCACCGAGGTGCTCGAGTAAGACAGGAGTCCCATGCTAACCAAAATACGCATCAAACTGAAATCGTTTGACAACCGGGTTCTGGATAAGTCGGCTGCCGAGATCGTGGCCAAGGCCAAGCACACCGGTGCTAAGGTGACCGGTCCGATTCCCCTGCCCACCAAGATCGAGCGCTTCTGCGTGCTGCGCTCGCCGCACACCGACAAGAGGTCTCGGGAGCATTTCGAGCGGCGCACCCACAGCCGGCTGATCGAGATCCGCGAGCACAACGACGATACCATCGCCGAGTTGAAAAAGATGGATCTGCCCGCGGGCGTGGAAGTTGAGGTGAAATCCAATTAGCGAAGGTGAAGACCATGATACAAGGATTGATTGGCAAGAAAGGCGAGATGACTCAGATATTCGCCGAGGACGGGCGAGTTATTCCGGTGACCACGATCCAGGCCGGGCCTTGCGTCGTCGTCCAGAAAAAGAGCAGCGCCCGCCTCCAGCTGGGGCTGGTCGAGGCCAAGCCGCTCAAGCGGGTGACCAAACCGCAACGCGGCCACTTCGACAAGGCCAAGATTCCCCCCACCCGCATCCTGCGGGAGTTCGGGCTCGACCCCCAGGCCGGCGAGGCGCTGAAGGTCGGCGACACGGTCAAGGTGGATATCTTCAAGGCCAGCGAGAAAGTCCAGGTGGTGGGCACCACCAAGGGCAAGGGGTTCCAGGGCGTGGTCAAGCGCTTCGGTTTCCGCGGCGGCCGTTCCAGTCACGGTTCGATGTTCCATCGGTCCATCGGCTCGGCCGGAAACAACACCGATCCCGGGCGGGTCATCAAAGGGAAGGGCATGCCCGGCCGCATGGGCGGTGAACGTCACACCGCCAAAGGACTGGAAGTGGTGCATGTCGATGTCGAGAAGAACCTGCTGCTGGTCAAGGGCGCCGTACCCGGCTTCAAAGGGAATTATGTCCTGATCCTGAAGGATTCCTTCAAGAGGAGTTAGCGATGCTACGGGTCAAAGTCAAAAATCTGCAGAACAAAGAGATCGACGAAGTCGAGCTGCCCGAAGAGATTTTCAACTACCCGCTCAATGAGCATCTGGTCTACGAGGCAGTGAAGAATTTCAACGCCAACCAGCGGCAGGGAACGGCCTCGACCAAAAACCGTGGTGAGGTCACCGGCAGTGGCAAGAAGTTGTGGAAGCAGAAGGGCACCGGCCGGGCACGCATGGGCTCCATCCGCAGCCCTATCTGGCGCAAGGGCGGCACCACCTTCGGGCCGCGGCCGCGGGACTATTCCTACGAGCTTCCCAAGAAAGCGCGGCGCAACGCCATCAAGGTTGTGCTGTCCGACAAGCTGCGCAACGAGCGGATCTTCATCATCAATGAGTTGAAAATGAAGTCGGCCAAAACCCGCGATGCGGTGAAGACCCTGGGGCATTTCAGCTTCGACAAGCTGCTGATCGTCGACAAGCGGGAGAACGCCGACCTGATGCTCGCCACTCGCAACCTGCCTCACGTCAAAGCCATCGATGTCCGGGAAATGAACATCTACGATTCCCTCGATTTCAATTACATCATGTTCTCGGTGGACGCGGTCAAAAACCTGGTGGAGGTGCTGAAATGAAGCTCGAACCGACCGATGTGCTCATCGCGCCCCTGATCACGGAGAAGTCGACGCTGCTCAAGGATAAACAGCGGCTGCTTTGCTTCAAGGTGCACCGGCAGGCCAACAAGATCCAGGTCAAGTATGCCGTGGAGGAGATATTCAAGACCAAAGTGGATTGGGTGCGGATCCTGCATTTCCGGGGCAAGGAGAAGCGTTATGGCCGTTTTTCCGGCAAGCGAGCGGACTGGAAAAAGGCTTACGTCAAACTGAAACCCGATGTCAAAATGATCGAATACGTTGAGGTGGTCTAATGGGCATCAAGAGTTACAACCCCGTCACGCCGGGACTGCGTGCCCGAACCGGATACACCTTCGAGGAGCTGACCACCGACCGGCCCTACCGGCGACTGCTGGTCGCCCTGAAAAAGAGCGCCGGCCGCAACAACATGGGGCGGATCACCATCCGTCACCGCGGCGGCGGCCAGAAGCGCCACTACCGGCTCATCGATTTCAAACGGGACAAGCTCGATATCCCGGCCACGGTGGAGACCATTGAGTACGATCCCAACCGCACGCCGCGGATCGCGCTGCTCAAGTATGCCGACGGCGAGCGGCGCTATATTCTGGCCCCCCTGGCCCTGAAGCAGGGCGACACGGTGATTTCCTCCAGCGGGGAATCGGAAATCGCTCCCGGCAATGCCCTCCTGATCAAGAACATTCCGGTGGGGACCAATATCCACAATGTGGAGTTCCGCATCGGGCAGGGCGGTCAAATCGCTCGCAGTGCCGGCAGCTATGCCGTGCTGATGGCCAAGGAGGGCTTTTACGGACTGCTGAAAATGCCTTCCGGTGAGATGCGCAAAGTGCACGTCAACTGCCGCGCAACCGTCGGCCAGCTGGGCAACGAGGAGCACGCCCACATTTCGGTGGGCAAAGCCGGTCGCACCCGCTGGCTGGGCCGGCGCCCGCACGTGCGTGGCACGGTGATGAATCCCGTCGACCATCCCCACGGCGGCGGCGAGGGCAAGACCAAGGGTGGGCGTCATCCGGTGACCCCCTGGGGGAAGCCGACCAAGGGCTACAAGACCCGGCGCAACAAGGCCACGCGTAAATTCATCGTCAAGAGGAGAAAGTAAACCCATGCCCCGATCGATTAAAAAAGGCGTCTACGTGGACGAGAAACTGCTGCAGCGAGTTCTGGCGACCAAGGCCAGCGAAAAACGCGAGGTGATCAAGACTTGGTCGCGGCGCTCCACCGTCATCCCCGAGATGGTCGGTATGACCCTGGCCGTGCACAACGGCAAGAAGTTTATCCCTGTGTTCATCACCGAGAACATGGTGGGCTACAAACTCGGCGAATTCGCCGAAACCCGTAATTACCGAGGGCATTCGTCCAAGGAAAGCAAGGCCCAGGTATAGGAGGAGGCGATGAGCGAAGTCGCGGTTGCCAGAGGACGGTTCTTAAAGATATCCCCACGCAAGACCCAGCTGGTGGTCAACCTGATCAAGGGCAAAGACGCCGGCGAGGCCCTGACCATTCTGAAATTCTGCCAGCGGCGCAAAGCCGCCGATATGGTGTTGAAGCTGCTCAATTCGGCCATCGCCAACGCCCAGGTCAAATTTCCCAACCTGGACGTGGACAAGCTATTTGTGGCGCGCACCCATGTGGGCAAGGCCGCCTACATGAAACGCTTCCGCCCCGCGCCCCGCGGCCGGGCCATGCGGGTGCTGAAACACTACGCGCATATCACCCTCTATTTGGATGAAAGGAAGGAAAGCTAATGGGACAGAAGACGCATCCGTTCGGGTTTCGATTGGGCTTCAACAAGGACTGGTATTCGCTCTGGTACGCAAAGGGCAAGGTTTACATTGATCAGTTTCATACCGACATCAAGATTCGCAAGCTGCTGCGTCAGAAATACAAGCACGCCGGGATCGCCTCGATCGAGATCAAACGCATCGCCGACACCATGCGCGTCCAGATCAACACCGCCCGCCCGGGCATCATCATCGGCAAGGGCGGCTCCGGCGTGCAGGAGCTGAAGCGCTTTGTCAGCGAGATCACCGGCAAGACCCTGGACAAGATCTTGGTAGACGTGATCGAGATCAAGAACCCCGAATTGATCGCCCAACTGGTTGCCGAAGGTGTCGCCTTTCAGATCCAGCGCCGGATTTCCTACCGCCGGGCGATGCGCAAGGCGGTGGAATCCACGCTGCGGGCTGGCGCCACCGGCGTCAAGATCCGGCTGTCGGGTCGGCTGGGCGGTGCGGAAATCGCCCGCGCCGAGTGGTACCTGATGGGCAAGCTGCCCCTGCACACGCTCAAAGCGGACATCGATTACGGATTCACCGAGGCCTTCACCGATTACGGGCAAATCGGCATCAAGGTCTGGATCTATACCAGTGACCGCCTCAAGGAGCGCTACCGCAAGCAGGCGTTCGATTTCGAGGAAAAAGGAGAATAGCCCATGTTAATGCCGGCAAAGGTCAAATACCGCAAGGTGTTCCGGGGCAAGCGCCGGGGCATCGCCACCAAGGGCAACACCCTGTCTTTCGGTGATTACGGCTTGCAGTCGCTGGAAAATGTCTGGCTGACCGCCCGCCAGATCGAGGCCGGACGCATCGCCATCAACCGCTTCATCAAGCGGGGCGGGAAGCTCTGGATCCGCGTCTTCCCGTGGAAGTCGGTCACCAAAAAGCCCGTGGAAGTGCGCATGGGCAAGGGCAAAGGCGACCCGGAATTCTGGGTGGACGTGGTCCGGCGGGGTCGCATCATCTACGAGCTGGAAGGAGTCACTGAAGAGATGGCCAAGGAGGCCATGCGCTTGGCCCAGTCCAAACTGCCGATGAAGACCCGCTTCATTGCGCGCAACCAAGTAGGAGCAGGCTGATGAAAACCAAAGAGATCCGCACGTTTTCTCAAGAGGAGATGGAGACCAAGCTGCTGGAGCTGAAGGACAAGCTCTTCAAGCAAAAACTGCAGAAGTCCCTGGGCCAGGCCGATAACCCGCACAAGATCCGTCAGACCCGCAAGGACATCGCCAAGCTGCTGACCGTCATCAACGAAAAGGGAGTCGAACATGGAAACGAGCGCCAAACGAAATAAGGTAGAACGGACCATGCAGGGGATCGTGGTGGCCGCCAAGTCGCCCAAGACCGTGGCTGTCAGCGTGGAACGCGTGTTCCAGCATCCCCTCTACAAGAAGATCATCCGGCGCAAGAAAAAGGTTTTGGCGCACGATGAGCAAGGTCAGTGCCAGCCCGGAGACGTAGTGACCGTGAAACTGGTCCGTCCGATCAGCAAGCTCAAACGCTGGCTGGTCGTCAAGGTCGTCGCCAAGGGGCGGCTGAAAGAGGTGCAAGATGATTCAAATGCAAACCCGGCTGAAAATAGCCGATAATTCCGGAGCCAAAGAAGTCATGTTCATCCGTGCCCTGGGGGGCGATGTGGGACGCATCGCCCGCATCGGCGATGTGTTCATTGGCTCGGTCAAGGTGGCCGAAGCCAACGCCAAACTCAAAAAGGGGGACGTCATCCGGGCGGTGATCGTGCGCACCCGCAAGGAAACCCGCCGCCGCGACGGCTCCTACATCCGCTTTTCGGACAACGCCGCCGTGATCATTGACAAGGCCAACGAACCGGTAGGCACCCGCGTCTTTGGCCCCGTCGCCCGCGAGCTGCGTGAAAAAAAGTTCATGAAAATCATATCCCTGGCGCCCGAGGTGATTTAAATGTCGATGCTGAGGCTGAAGAAAAATGACCCGGTTGTGGTGATCAGCGGTCGTCGGCAGGACCGTGGCAAAGTCAGCAAGGTGCTGCGCGTGCTGCCTGAAAAAGGACGGCTGGTGGTCGAGAAGGTGCACATCATCCGCGAGTACGTGCGGGCCAATCCTCAGAAGAACATCAAGGGCGGCATCGTCGAGCGCGAAGGGCCGATCCCCCGCGAGAAGGTGATGTACTACTGCAAGGAGTGCGAGCAGGGGGTCCGCCTGGGCTTCAAGCTCACCCCCTCCGGCAAGCAGCGGGTGTGCAAACGCTGCGGCGTCGTACTCGATTAGGAGCAAGCGATGAACAGGTTAGCGGAGAAATTCAAACGCGAGGGCCTGGCCCAGCTGCAGCAGGAATTGCAGCTCAAGAACGTCATGCAGGTGCCGCGGCTGAAAAAAATCGTCATCAATTCCGGCGTCGGCGAGGCGACCCAGAATATCAAGATCCTGGACAAGGTCATGGAGGAACTGGGAACCATCACCGGTCAGAAGCCGGCCATCCGCCGCGCCAAAAAGTCGATCGCCTCTTTCCGCCTGCGGGCCGGCCAGCCGGTGGCCGCCACCGTCACCCTGCGCGGCGAACGGATGTTCGATTTCATGGACCGTTTCGTTTCGGTCGTCATCCCGCGCATCAAGGATTTTCGGGGCATGTCGCGCAAGTCCTTTGACGGCCGCGGCAATTACACCATCTCCCTCAAGGACCAGCTGGTTTTTCCGGAAATCCACTACAGCAAGGTGGAAAAAGCCAAGGGCATGTCGCTGACCTTCGTCACGACCGCCCAAACCAATGACGAGGCCCTGGCCCTGTTGCGGGTCCTGGGCATGCCGTTCAAATAAGAAGAGGAGGACACGGTGGCCAAGACATCGTCCGTCGTAAAAATGCAGAGACCCCAGAAGTTTGCCGTGCGCTACCGCACCCGCTGTCGCATCTGCGGCAGGCCGCGGGCGGTGTACCGGAAGTTCGCGCTCTGCCGGTTGTGCTTCCGCGATTTGTCCCTGAAGGGGGAGATCCCGGGCGTCACCAAGGCATCCTGGTAAGGAGATCCCATGAGTCACACAGATCCCATCGCCGATATGCTTACCCGCATCCGCAACGCCATCCTCACCGACAAGAAGACGGTCGCCATCCCTTTTTCCAAACTGAAGCTGGACATCCTCAAGATCATCAAGTCCGAAGGCTATATTGCCGGCTTCAAGACCGAGGGCCAGGGCCCGCGCGCCCAGATTGTCTTGGAGCTGAAGTACCTGGCCGGCCGCAAAAACGTGATCGAGGGCCTGAAGCGCATTTCCCGGCCCGGCCGCCGGGTGTACGGCCGGGTGGAGAAGCTGCCCAAGGTGCTCGACGGTCTGGGGGTGGCGGTGGTTTCCACCTCCCAGGGCATCCTGTCGGGAAAGGAATGCAAGAAACGGAACATCAGCGGCGAAGTGTTGCTGCACATCTGGTAGGAGGACTCATGTCCCGTCTGGCATCCAAACCAATTGCGTTCGAGAAGACCGTTTCGGTCAGCCTGCATGAACGGCAGGTCAAGGTCAAGGGCCCCAAAGGCGAACTGCTGATTCCCATCCTCGAGGGCATCAATATCCAGGTCGAGGCCGGTGCCATCTGGGTCAACCGCCGCGACGATTCGCTCAAGGCTTTTCAGGGGCTGGCCTGGAGCCTGCTGCGCAACGCCGTCCACGGTGTGACCGCGGGCTATTCCAAGAGACTGGAGATCGTCGGCAAGGGCTGGCGCTCGACGGTCAAGGGCGACATCATCAACCTTCAGGTCGGTCATTCCCATCCGGTCGATTTCAAGTTACCCAAGGGCGTGACGGCCAGCCAGGAGAACCCCGGATCGTTCACCCTGCACTCCCACGACAAGCAACTGCTGGGACAGGTGGTCGTCAACATCCAGAAAGTCCGGCCGGTCGAACCCTACAAACTGAAGGGTATCCGTCTGCAGGGCCAGTATTTGCGGCATAAGGTAAGGAAAGCCGCAGGAGCATAGCATGATCACAGCCAAGTATGAACTGAAAAACAAGCGCCGGTCGCGGCTGCGCCAGGTGATTCGCCGCAAGCTCAACGGCACGCCGGAACGGCCGCGGCTGATCATGGTCAAGAGCAACAAGTATCTCTACGCCCAGGCCATCGACGACCTCAACCACCGCGTGCTGACGGCGGTCACCACCCTGGAGAAAGAGTTAAAGAGCAAATTGAAGAGCAGCAAAGACAAGCAGGCGGCCAAGCTGATGGGCGAGGTGCTGGCCGACCGCTTGAAAGCCAAGGCCATCGAGACCGTGATCTTCGACCGCAACACGTATGCCTACGCGGGCCGGGTCAAGATTTTTGCCGACGCCGCCCGTCAAAAAGGCATCCGCTTCTAAGGAGTGCAACCGTGCAGGCTATGGAAAATATCGAAATTTTAGAGGAAGAGGTCATCTCCATCCGCCGTGTCACCAAGGTGGTCAAGGGCGGCAAGAATCTGAGGTTCTCCGCCGCCGTCATCGTCGGCGACAAGAACGGCCGCGTCGGGCTGGGCAAGGGTAAAGCTCGGGAAGTGCCCCTGGCCATCAAGAAGGCAGTGGCCGACGCCAAAAAGAATCTGGTCGCCGTGCCCCTGGTCAAGGGCACCATTCCCTATTTCCAGGTGGGCAAATATGGGGCTTCGCGGGTGGTCCTGCGGCCCGCCTCCCCCGGAACGGGGGTCATCGCTGGCGGTTCAGTACGGGTGATCATGGAGCTGGTCGGGGTGAAGAACATTTTGACCAAGATCATTCACAGCAAGAATTCCTTCAATGTGGCCCGGGCCACTATCAACGGTCTGAAGCGGCTGTCCGACGCCAAGGCGATCGGGCAGAAGCGGGGCATCCAGGAGGAGGACGTATGGCAGTGAAAAAGAAAAGTTATCCCCGGATCAAGATCCGGCTGGTCAAGAGCCTCATCGGCCGGACCGAAAAGCAGCGGGCCATCGTGCGCGGACTGGGGCTGCGCAAGCTCCATTCCGAGGTCATCCGTGAGAAACGTCCGGAAATCATGGGCATGATCGATAAAATCGGATTCATGCTGCAGGTGGAGGAGGTGGACCATGCTCAGTCTGAGTAACCTCAAACCGGCCCCCGGGGCCATCAAGAAACGAAAGCGGGTGGGCCGCGGCTACGGGTCCGGCACCGGCAAGACGGCCGGCCGGGGCATGAACGGCCAGAAGTCGCGCTCCGGTTTCCACCGCCGCAACCTGGCGTTTGAAGGCGGACAGATGCCCCTGGTGCGGCGGATTCCCAAGCGCGGTTTCACCAACATTTTCAAGAAGGAGTACAGCATCGTCAACCTGGAGGCCATCGATAAGACCGGCCTCAAGGAGATCACGGTCAACGATTTCTTCGAAAAAAAGCTGGTCCGCAATCGCCGCGCCGGCATCAAGGTGTTGGGCGAGGGCAAACTCCGCCGCGGCGTGACCATCCAGGCGCACCGCTTTTCCCGCTCGGCGGTGGAGAAGATCGAGAAGGCCGGCGGCAAGGCCATTCTCTGTAAAGGAGACGAACCTTGATCAAGTTCCTGCGCAACATTTTCGTTATCCCGGAGCTGCGGAAGCGCCTGATTTTCACCCTGCTGCTGCTGGCCGTTTACCGCATCGGCTCCCAGATCGTGACACCCGGCCTGAACTCGGAAGCGCTGCAGCAGTTTTTTGAAGCGGCGCGCGGCACCTTCCTGGGCTTCATCGACATGTTCTCCGGCAGGAACATGTCGCGCATGACCATTTTCGCCCTGGGCGTCATGCCCTACATCAGCGCCTCGATCATCCTGCAGCTGCTGCAGGTGGTGTGGCCCTACCTGGAGCGCATCTCCAAAGAAGGCGAACTGGGGAAGAAGAAGATCACCCAGTACACCCGCTACGGTACTCTTGGCATCTGCCTGATCCAGGGCATCGGCATCGCCTACGGGCTGGAAAAGATGAACCCCAACGGCATTCCGGTGGTGATCAACCCCGGCTGGGGTTTCCGCCTGATGACCCTACTCACCCTGACCACCGGCACCATCTTCATCATGTGGCTGGGCGAGCAGATTTCCGAGCGCGGCATCGGCAACGGCATCTCGCTGATCATTTTCGCCGGCATCGTCGTCGGCCTGGTGCCCGGCGTCTGGACTACTCTGGAGGGCCTGAAGACCGGCGACATGAACCCGCTGAAACTTATCTTTCTGGGGGTGTTGATAGTGGCCGTCATGGGCTTCATCTGCTTTGTCGAGATGGGGCAGCGGCGCATTCCCATCACTTATGCCAAGCGTGTCCAGGGCCGGCGCATGATGGGCGGCCAGAGCACCTTCCTGCCATTGAAGGTCAACACTGGCGGCGTCATCCCGATCATCTTCGCCTCTTCGGTGATCACCTTCCCGGGCGCCATCGCCACCTTCTGGCGCAACCCCATTGCCCAGAAAATCGTCCAGCAGCTCAACATGGGCATGCCCCTCTACAACCTGCTCTACGTCACGGGCATTGTCTTTTTCACCTATTTTTACATATCGATCATCTTCAACCCGTCGGACGTGTCCGACAACCTGCAAAAATACGGCGGATTCATTCCCGGCATCCGCGCCGGCAAGAACACCGCCGACTACATTGACAACGTGCTCTCCAAGCTGACCTTCATCGGCGCCGTCTATCTGGCCCTGGTGGCCCTGCTGCCGGAATTCCTTATCACCGGCTTCAAGGTGGGCGCGCTGCCCTTTGTCGGCGATTTTTTGGAGGCCAACCTGCCGCGCTGGTTCTACGAGGGTTTCAATATCAAGTTTTATTTCGGCGGCACAACGATTCTGATTGTCGTCGGCGTGGCCATGGACACCGTATCGCAGATCGAATCCCAGCTGACCATGCGCAATTACGAGTCGTTTTCCCGCAAAGGACGGATCCGCGGACGCCGGACATGACGCGTCTGATCCTCTTCGGGGCTCCCGGCTCGGGCAAGGGCACGATCGCCGACCTGCTGCACCAGGAGTTCGGCTATGCCAAGCTCTCGACCGGGGACATGATCCGCGAAGAGGTGCGCCGGGAATCGGCAATCGGCTGCCAGGCCCAAGCCCTGATGGAGCGGGGCGAGCTGGTTTCCGATGAGCTGGTGATTGCCATGCTGCAGAGCCGCCTGACGCAGGCGGATGCGCGCCAGGGTTATATCTTGGACGGTTTCCCGCGCACCCTGCCCCAGGCCCGCTCGCTCTCGAACCTGGCTGTGGATCGGGAAATGGCTGTCTTCCTCGATGTCTCCGAGACCGAGGTGGAGGAACGGCTGACCGGCCGTCTGGTGTGCGTCGGCTGCGGTGCCATCTACAACCGGCGCAACAAGCCGCCCCGCCGCCAGGGGGTGTGCGACGTCTGCGGCGCCAAGCTGGAACAGCGCGCCGATGATCAGCCGCAAACCATCCGCCAGCGCCTGCGCGTCTACCTGCGCCAGACGCGGCCGGTGATTGAGTACTACCGCCAACAGGGCCACCTGCAGCACGTGGATGGCGCCGGCGATGCCGCTGCCGTCTACGCCCGGGTGAAGGGTTTACTGTCATGATTGTCCTGAAAAGCGACCGGGAGATCGGCCTGATGCGCGAGGCCAACCGCATCGTGGCCGTGGTGCTGCAGGAGATCGGCGAACGGATTCGCCCCGGCGTGAGCACCCAGGAACTGGATCGCTGGGCCGAGGAGCGCATCCTCAGTCTGCGCGCCCGGCCGGCCTTCAAAGGCATCGGCGGGCAGTTGGGCAAGTTCCCCTACCCGGCCACGCTCTGCACCTCGCTCAACCAGGAGGTGGTGCACGGCATTCCCTCGCCGGAGCGCCGGTTGCGGGAGGGCGATATTCTCAGCATCGATGTGGGCACGGTCTACGAGGGCTATTACGGCGACGGCGCCTGGACCTATTCGGTCGGCGATATTTCTCCGGAAGCGCAGCGCTTGCTGCGCAGCGGCAGCGAGGCGCTGGCGGCGGGCATCGGCGCGGCTCGGGAAGGCCAGTGGCTGAACCGCGTCTCCCAGGCCATCGAGCGCTGCGTGCGGGGCCAGGGCTTCGAGATTGTCCGCGACCTGTCCGGCCACGGCATCGGGCGGGTGCTCTGGGAGGAGCCGACGGTGTTCAATTTTGATGACGGCCAGCGGGGACCGCGGCTGAAACGCAACATGACCCTGGCCATCGAGCCGATGATCACCGCCGGCGGCTGGGAGGTGCGCACCCTGGCCGACGGCTGGACGGTGGTCACGGCCGACGGCAGCCTGGCGGCCCATTTCGAGCACACGGTGGTCATCACCGCCGACGGGGCGGACATTCTGACGAGGTGCTGATGCCCAACAAGGAGAAGGATGTGATCGAAGTCAAGGGCACGATCATCGAATCGCTGCCCAACGCCATGTTTCTGGTGGAGCTGGAATCGAGCCGCCACCGGATCATGGGTCACCCCTCGGGCAAAATGCGCAAGAACAACATCCGCATCCTGCCCGGCGATAAAATTCTGATGGAAATATCCCCCTACGACCTCACGCGGGGACGGATCATTTACCGTTTCAAATAGGAGGCAACATGAAAGTGCGAGCGTCGGTCAAGAAAATCTGCAATAAATGCAAGGTGGTCAAACGCAAAGGCGTCGTGCGCATCATCTGCAAAGATCCCAAACACAAGCAACGGCAAGGATAAGGAGGCAATGTGGCCAGAATCGCTGGAGTGGAGATACCCAACAACAAGCGGGTGGAGATTGGTCTGACCTACATCTACGGCATCGGCCGTCCCAAATCGCGGACCATCCTCAAGCTGGTCAAGGTGGACATGGACAAGAAGGTCAAGGAGCTGACCAGCGAAGAGCTGACCCGCATCCGCAAACATATCGAATCGGACGAGGTCGTCGAGGGTGACCTCAAGAAGAAAGTCACCCAGGACATCAAGCACCTGATGGATATCAACTGCTACCGCGGCCGGCGCCACAAGCGCGGCTTGCCGGTGCGCGGCCAGCGGACACGGACCAATGCCCGAACCCGCAAGGGGCCGCGCGGCGCCATGATCAAAAAGAAGAAGGAGTAGCGGAGGACGCATGGCACAGAAACGAGTCGGTCAGAAAACCAAACGCAAGGAAAAGCGGGTGATCACGCATGGCATCATGCACATTCACTCGACGTTCAACAATACCATCATTTCCATCACCGATGAGGAGGGCCACCTGCTGACCTGGGCCTCCGGCGGGATGGTCGGTTTCAAAGGCTCCCGCAAGTCGACGCCCTTTGCCGCCCAGCTGGCGGCCGAGCGCGCCCTGAAAGAGGCCGAAAACCTCGGCATCAAGACGTTGGACGTGCGGGTCAAGGGCCCGGGGGTGGGGCGGGAAAGCGCCATCCGCTCCATCGGCGGGACCTCCTTCCAGGTGAAATCCATCAGGGACGTCACGCCCATTCCCCATAACGGCTGCCGGCCCCCGAAAAAGCGCCGGATCTAAGGAGGATGCGCATGGGAAAGAACAACACCGCCATCTGCCGCCTATGTCGGAGCGAGGGGACGAAGCTCTTCCTCAAGGGCCGGCGCTGCCTGAGCGACAAATGCTCCGTCGAACGGAGGAATTACCCGCCGGGCCACAAGGGTTCCCGGGTCTCCTACCGCAAGAGCCATTACAAACTCCAGCTGCGGGAGAAACAGAAGGTCAAACGCTTCTTCGGCGTCGGCGAGAGGCAGTTCCGCAATTTATTCGAACGGGCCTCCCGGCGCAAGGGTATTACCGGCGAGAACCTGCTGCGTACGTTGGAGTTGCGCCTGGACAATGTCATCTACCGCATGAATCTGGCCTATTCGCGGGCCCATGCCCGGCAGCTGATCCGCCACGGTTTCGTTCAGGTCAACGGCCGCAAGGTGACCATCCCGTCGGCCATGCTCAAGGTCAACGACGAGGTGGCCTTCCGTCCCCGCGCCCAGGCCAACGAGAGCCTCAAAGCCGTTTTCCAGGACGTGTCCGGTCTGGTCGAGATCCCCGGCTGGCTGGTGGTCGACCGTGACAAGCTGACCGCCAAGGTGAACGCCTTGCCCGTGCGCGAGGACATCTCGCTCAAAGATGTTGAAGAGCATCTGATCGTCGAGCTGTATTCCAAATAGGAGGGGAGCATGAATCTCAAATATCAAAGGCCCCGCAAGCTGGAAGTGGAGGAGCTGAACCCCCGTTACGGCCGTTTCGTCGCCGAGCCCTTCGAGCGCGGTTACGGCACGACCGTGGGCATCGCCCTGCGGCGGGTGCTGCTCTCGCTGATCGAGGGTTGCGCCGTCACCGCCATTCGCATCGAGGGCGTGCTGCACGAGTTCTCCAGTATTCCCGGCATCTATGAGGATGTGCTCAACGTCATCCTCAATCTCAAGAACATCCCCTTCAAGTTGAACAGCGAGGAGCCTCGCCTGGTGCGCATCGAGAAGAGCGGCCCCGGGGAAGTGCTCTCCGGCGACATCTTCAGCGACAGCGACGTGGAAGTGCTGGACCGCAACGTACATGTCGCCTACCTGGAGGACAACGCCCAGTTCAACGCCGACATCCTGATCAAGAAAGGCAGCGGCTTCAAGCTGGCCGACCAGAACTACGACGAGACGCTGGCCGTCGATTTTATCCCGGTAGACGCCAATTTCAGTCCGGTGGAGAAGGTGAACTACACCATCCACCCCTCGCGGGTGGGCAAAACCACGGACTATGAAAAGCTGGTCATCGAAATCTGGACCAACGGCGGCATTTCGCCCCAGGAGTGTCTGGCCCGCGCCGGCAAGATTTTGCGCGACCATCTGGTGATCTTTCTCGATTACCAGGACAAGGAAAAGATCAAGGGTGCGGTCGAAGCCGAGGGCGGTGTGGCCATAGAAGGCAAGAGCGAGTTCCTGGAGCGGATGGTCGAGTCGCTCGGCCTGTCGGTGCGCGCCCTCAAGTGCCTGAAGCGGCTGGGCGTGGATTATGTGTTCGAACTGGTCGAGAAGACCGAACACGAGCTGCTCAACTCCAAGAACTTCGGCAAGAAGTCTCTCGAGGAAATCATCAGCAAATTGTCCGAATACGAACTGGGGCTGGGGCAACGCCTGCCCGAGCCGCTGAAAGCGGAGTTGCAGGCGAAGTTCAAGCGCCCGGAAAAGAAGATCGAGCCTGCTGGAGGATTAGGACGATGAGACATAACAAAGGGGGCTCCAAGTTGGGGCGGAATCCCGCCCACCGCCAGGCCTTGCTCAAAAATCTGGCCGCCAGTTTGATTGAAAAAAATAGGGTGGTCACCACCCTGGCCAAGGCCAAGGCCGTGCGGCCGGTGGTCGAACGGATGGTCAGCATCGGCAAGACCGGCACTCTGGCCGGCAAGCGGCGGGCCTTCGCCTATTTCTTCAAGCGCGATACGGTCCACAAACTGTTTTCGGAAGTGGCCCCCCGTTTCCTGGACCGGCCGGGCGGCTACACGCGCATCATCCACGCGCAGGCACGCAAGGGGGATGGCGCCGAAACCGCCATCATCGAATTCGTGGATTACCAGTTCGTCCCCAAGAAAAAGAAAAAAGAGAAGTCGGCAACCAAGAAATAGGCGGGCATAGCTCAATGGTAGAGTACAAGCTTCCCAAGCTTGGTGTTGCGGGTTCGAGTCCCGTTGCCCGCTGGACCTTTTATTTGCTCGCACAGTGAGGAGAACGAATGGCTGCATTTAACGTCAAAAAAAGTGAACTGCCAATCCCGCCCTCCGCCGGTCCGCTCGGCAATGCCCCGGGTTCCCTCATCGGCCTGACGCTGGTGGTCAAGGGCGAGGTGTTTTCCGATGACGACGTGCTGATTGACGGCAAGATCGAAGGGAAAATCGTTGTCAAGAAGCGGGTGACCATCGGCAAAAATGCCTATATCCAGGCGGAGATCGAAGCCCGGGATGTGATCATCCACGGCCAGGTCAGGGGCGACGTCAAAGCCGGCCAACTGGTGGAGATCATCGCCGCGGGGAGCCTGCACGGCAACATCACCGCCCCCAAGGTGATCATTGCCGACGGAGCCATTTTCGAAGGCAACGTGGACATGCGCAGCCGCGAGGAGAAGACCAAGGAGACGGCAGCCAGGCCCGGAGCGCACCCTCCGGACCCCACCGACAAGAAGCGCTGAGGCGGATGGCCTCCTGGTTTCTGCTGCTCGAACCGGCGGCCGCTGATGCCGCCAGCAACATGGCCCGCGACGAGCTGATCTTCCAGCTCTGCCATGAACGGCGAGCCGGTTTTTTACGGCTCTACTCCTGGAAGCAGCCGACGTTTTCCTACGGGGTTTCCCAGAAGGCTGCCAGGGCCATCAACCTGGAATTCATTCAAAGCCGAGGCTGCCGCTACGTGCGGCGCATCACCGGCGGCAAGACCGTGCTCCATGACGACGAGATCACCTATGCGCTGGTCTCCTCCGAAGATGTTTTTTACCGCGATCACGATCTCCACCAGTCCTACCTGTTGATCGCCCGGGTGCTGGTCCGGGCTCTGCAGCGGATCGGCATCGCCGCCCGGCTGGCCCAAGGGAGCAGCGGCGCGATTTCCCGCAGCGACAGCCCCTGTTTCTCTTTCCCCACGCCCAACGAAATCGAAGCCGGCGGCAAGAAAATCATCGGTTCGGCGCAGAAACGCGACAAAACCGCCCTGCTGCAGCACGGCTCCATTCCCTGGCGCATGAATTATGAGCTCTATGCCGGCGGGGCCCGTTTTGCTGCCGAACACCTGCGCAGCAGCATGACTACGGTCGGCGACCTGACCGCAGCGGGGCGCCAGGAACTCTGCACCGCCCTGGTGGATTGTTTCCAGGAGTTTGTCGGCCAGGAGTTGCAGGCCACAGGCATCGAGGCGCTGGACGACGGCCGCTTGGCCCCGCTGATCGAGAAGTACTCTTCCGACGCCTGGAACCTGTCCCCCTGACCGTGCGGCCAATAATTTCCTTGTCTTGATTTTCTTTGGCCGTTCAGGTAAACTCTGCGTGGACGATCCCATGAGACGGCAAAAGTCCTTCATCGCCCAGCTGCTCTTTGCAGCCTGGACTCTGACTCTCATCCAGTCGGTTCTCCCGGGCTTGGTTTTCTGCAGCAAGCCCGGCCAATCGCTCCGCGTGGAATTCGCTTCGCTGGAGGGGCGCTGCGACTGCTGCCCGCAGCCGTCTTTCCCTGAGCCGGTGCCGGCAGGCAGCTGTTTTCAGAGGCCGGCCGGCTGCCAGGACAGTCCGCTCCTGAGCGATGGTTGCAATCTACTTCAATGCGATGATGGAGTTCCGAATCTTTCTTCTGGTTGCGTTGGTGGAGGAATTCCCGCGGCTGAATCTCCCTGCACGCTGCCGCTGCCCTCTTTCCAGGCGGAGCTGATTTCGGCACCGCCCGGCGCCAGCAACCCGTCTCCTCGGCTCTGTTGATCTCCTGAGTGCCGGGTTCTCCGGCCAAAACCGCTGCCGTCGGCGGCGAGTGTATTTCACTTTCCCTTGATGGAGGAAATCGTGAAGCAAAGAAATATATTTTCAGGGTTGCTGGGTGGGCTGGGATTGGTTGTGACGGCCTGCTTGCTGGTGGCCCAGGAGGGTCCGCCGCTCTCTCTGGCAGAAGCCGTGGCTCTGGCCCTCTTGCATAACCCCCGCATCCTTCACGCTCGCCAGGAGATTGCGCTGGCCCACGCCCGCAGCCTGCAAGCGGGCGCCATCCCGGGGCCGCAATTGTCGCTGAGTGGAACGAGATTCCCCCGGGGCTCCATTTTGCCCAAGCCGACGAGCGGACGGTCGGCCTGACCCAGGTCCTGGAATTTCCCGGCAAAGTGGCCGACCGGGTTGCGCTGGCCCGCGCCGGGGAGCGCCACGCGCAAATCGCTGCGCAGCGGCTGGAAAAAGTGCTGGCCGCGCAAGTGGCCCAATCCTATTTCCGAGTCCAGTTCGCCCGGCACCAGCTGGATCATCTGGCCGCGGTGCTGGGTCTGCTCGACCGTTTCGAGGAGATGGCCACGGCCCGTTTCCAGGCCGCGGCAGTGAGTTACTTGGATATTTTGCGGCTGAAGGTGGAGCGGGCCAAGGTGGCCAATGATCAAATCGACAGTGAGTCGAATCTCCAGAAGAACCTGTCGGAACTCGGCCGGCTGCTGGCCGGCGGCGATGTATCCCGCTACCGTTTGACGGACAACCTGGATTACCACCCTCTCAACCGGGATTTGCCGGGCGTTCTTGGCGAGCGCCTGGCCGCTCACGGGCGGCTGCAGCAGGCCCGGCTGGAAGTGGAAACTGCCGCCCGCCAGTGGCGCCTGGCGCGCAAGAGCCCTCTTCCCGATTTCTCCCTGGGCCTGTTCAGCCAGTTGCTGAACGCCCAACCGCCCTTTGATGCCAACGGTTTCTTGGGAGTGTCCGGCCGGCACGCCTGGGGAGTGGAACTGGGCATCTCCCTGCCTTTCTTTTTGGGGCAGGGACCCCGCGGCCGGGTGCTGGAAGCCCGCACCCGGAGCGCCATCGCGGCCATCGATATGCAGCTGGCCGAAAGCGAGGTGCGCACGGCCATCGAAAATGGCTATCGCGCCGTCAAGGCCACCGAAGCCCAGGTGCTCCTTTTTGAACGGACGCTGCTGCCCGAGAGTGAAAACGCGCTGCAGGCCGGCATCAGCCTGTACCGGGCCGCAAAAATAGATTCCTTGAATTTGCTGGATATCCTGAGAACCCATGCCGAGACCCGCTCGGAGTATTATCGGGCCCTTTACCATTACCGGGAGGCTGTGACGGCGCTGGACGCCGCCGGCGAAACCCCGGACAACCCAGGAGAGAGCGATGAAGAATAAAACGATCGTTTGGATAGGGGTGCTGACCCTTGGGGTGGTGCTTGTTCCGGCCTGCCGTGGAGATGCCCGGCACAGCGAAACAGCCGGGCGGACGCTTCACCCGTCCGCAGAGGTTTCTCTGGCTCCCCAGTCTTTGAAAATGGCGGGCATCTCCCTGGCGGAGGTTCGCCATCTGATGCTGACCGTTCCCATCGAGGCTTCGGGCGAGCTGACCTTCAATGACCGGCGCCTGGCGGTCGTGACTCCCCGCTGCGCGGGCCGAATCGAGACCGTTCATGCCTTTGCGGGCGACCGGGTTGAGGCCGGGCAGGCTCTGGCCTCCCTTTACAGCCCGGATTTCATCGCTGCCCAGGCCGATTTCCTGCAGATTGCGGCTTCCCGCAACCGCGCCGGTGCAAAAAGCGATGACGGTCAGGCTCGCACCGCCGACCAGCTCTACCGTTTCGCCCGTGAGAAGCTGTTGCTGCTGGGCCTGAGCGCGAGCGACGTCGCCCGGCTGGAGGAGAGCCGCGAACCGCGGCTGCTGCTGGGCCTGCGCGCCCCCTTTGCCGGGTCGGTGGTCGAAAGCCATGCCCTGGCCGGTAGTGGCGTGGAGGCTGCCACCGTACTTTTTACCATTGCCGACCTGTCGCAACTCTGGGTATCCGTCCAGGTGTTCGAGAAGGACCTGGCGCGGCTGCGGCCCGGTTCGGCCGTGCGGCTTACGGTATCCGCCTTTCCCGGGCAGGTTTTCGGCGGCCGCTTGCTGACCCTAGGCGACACGGTCAAGAGCGACACCCGCACCCTGGTCTGCCGCGCCGAAGTGCCCAATCCCGAGATGAAACTCAAGCCCGGCATGTACGCCAGCGTCCAAATTTTGCCGCCGCTGCCCGAGCAGGTGCTGGCCGTACCCGAACAGGCCGTGCGCCGCAACGAGGGAAAGTCGCTGGTCTTTGTTCCGGCCGGCAGCGGCTTTCGTGCCCGCGAAGTCACCACCGGGCGTCGTTTCCAGGGCTGGATTGAAATCCTTTCCGGGTTGCAGGCGAACGAGCGGGTGGTCTCCGACGGCAGCCTGGTGTTGAAGTCCGAATTCCTCAAAAAAACCCTGGGAAGCGAGTGAGCATGCTGGAACGGCTGATATCACTCTCCCTGAGGCAGCGGGGCCCGGTTTTGCTGGGCGTGGTGGCCCTGGCCGTGTTCGGCATCTGGGCCCTGCTCAACCTGCCTGTGGATGCTTTTCCCGATGTGACCAACGTGCAGGTTGAAGTCGTTTCCACCGCACCCGGGCTCTCGCCCCTGGAAATCGAGAAGTTCGTCACCGCGCCCATCGAGATGGCCATGCGCGGATTGCCCCGCCTGGTGCAGATGCGCTCGCTGACCAAATTCGGAATCGCCGTGGTCACCCTGGTTTTTGAGGACGGCGTGGATATTTACTTCGCCCGGCAGCTGGTGTTCCAGCGGCTGGCCGAAGTGGAGCGCCGCCTGCCGGCAGGAGTGGAAACCGAGATGGGGCCGGTGGCCACCGCCATGGGCGAGATCTACCACTATGTGCTCGAGGGCCAGGAACCCGGGAATGAGTCCGACCGCGTCCGCACCCTGACCGAATGGCGCACCCTTCAGGACTGGCTGGTCGCGCCCCTGCTCAAGGGGGTGCCCGGGGTCAGCGAGGTCAACTCCTTCGGCGGTTATCTCAAACAGTACCAGGCCTGGGTTGAGCCCGACCGCCTGCGTCAGTTCGGCTTGAGCGTGGGCGATGTCTGCGTGGCGCTGGAGAAGAACAACGAAAACGTGGGCGGCAGCGTTGTCGACCGCTATGCCGAGCAGTTCATCGTGCGCGGCATCGGCCTGCTCCGCGATGAGGAGGACATCGGCCGTATCGTGCTGAAATCGGCGGCCGGCGTGCCGGTGCTGCTGCGCGACGTGGCCTCGGTGCGCGTCGGTCAGACGTTGCGCCAGGGGGCGGCCCTGCAGGACGGGAAGCGGGAGGTGGTGGGCGGCGTGGTGATGATGCTGCGCGGCGAAAACAGCCTGCAGGTGGTGCGGCGGATCGCCGCCAGGGTGGAGGATATCAACGGCAGCGGCGTGCTGCCGGCCGGCATGCGCATCCGGCCCTATTACCAGCGCTCGGCGATTATCGAGACCTCGGTCACAACGGTCATCGAGGCGTTGGCCGAAGGGGCACTGCTGGTGCTGTTCATCCTCTTTCTCTTCCTGCGCAGCGTGCGGGGCGCGCTGGTGGTCCTGCTGGCCCTGCCCCTGTCGCTGCTGCTGACGTTCGTGGTCATGCAGCGGGTCGGACTGGACGCCAACCTGATGTCGCTGGGCGGCCTGGCCATCTCGATCGGCATGATCATCGACGCCACCATCATCCAGGTGGAAAACGTCCAGCGGCGCCTGGCCGAACGCCGCGCGGGCGAAGCGCACGGCACCACCGTGTTGGGCGCCGTGCTCGAGGTCCGCAAACCCAGCATCTTCGGCGAGCTGATCATCGCCCTGACCTTTATCCCCATCCTGACGCTGCAGGGCATGGAAGGGAAGATGTTCACCCCTCTGGCCCTGACCGTGGCCGTGGCCCTGCTCGCCTCCCTGCTCCTGTCGGTGTTCGTCATCCCGGTCTTCTGCTCGTTGTTTCTGGCCTCCGGCCCCCAGCGTGAGAGCCTGCTGCTGCGCGGAGCCAAGCGCCTCTACCTGCCGGCGCTCGCCTGGTCGCTGCGCCACAAGCGGACGGTGCTGGGCCTGGCCCTGCTCCTGCTGGCCGGAGCGCTCTGGCTGCTGCCCCGCCTGGGAACGGAGTTCATCCCGGTCATGGACGAGGGCGCCTTCGACATGGACATCCAGCTGCTGCCGGGGATTTCGCTGGACAAGGCCCTCGAGGTCAACCGCACCATCCAGCAGCGGCTGATGGAATTTCCTGAAATGGAAACGGTGGTTTCCCGCACCGGCCAGAGCGGCATCGCCCTGGAGGCCAAGGGCGTGGACAAGACGGGCTACACCGGCTCCTTTCGGCCGCGTTCGCAATGGCCCTCGCGCCTGACCAAGGAGCAGTTGGTCAACCGCCTGCGCGACAGTCTGGCCGATATTCCCGGCATGACCTTCGGGTTCAGCCAGCCCATCCAGTGTCGCATCGATGAGCTGGTGGCCGGCACCCGCGCCCAGCTGATCCTCAAGCTGTTCGGTGACGACACCGAGGTGCTGAAGACCAAGGCCTCCGAGGCGGCGACGATTCTCTCCGGCATCCCCGGAACGGTGGACCTGATGAGCGAGCCGCTCGCCGGCCAGCCCTACATCTCGGTGCGCGCCAACCGGGCCGCCATCGCCACCTACGGCCTGAGCGTCGCCGGCGTGCTGGCCGTTTTCCAGACGGCGGTGGCCGGCAAGGTTGCCACCCGGATATACGAGGGGAACCGCTTTTTCGATTGTTTGGTCCGTTTCCCCGAAGAAAAGCGCAACTCGCCTGAGAGCATCGGTAATATCTTGGTTACCAGCCCCCGAGGTCAGCTGATTCCCCTTTCCCAGCTGGCCGACATTGGACTGGAGGAGGGCCCGGTGCAGATCAGCCGCGAGGACGGCCAGCGGCGCATCGGCATCGAGTTCAACGTCCGCGGCCGCGACATTGGCGGTTACGTACGCCAGGCCGGGCGCCAGGCTGCGCCAACAGCTCCACCTGCCCAGCGGTTACTATTTTTCCTGGGGCGGGCAGTTTGAAAACCAGCAGCGTGCCATGAAGCGCCTGCTGCTGCTGGCGCCGCTGGTGGTGGGCCTGATCCTGCTGCTCCTCTTTTTCACCTTCGGTTCGTTGCGCCTCAGTCTGCTGGTCCTGCTCAATCTTCCCTTCGCCCTGATCGGCGGCGTGGTCGCCCTGTTTTTGAGCGGGCTCTACCTCTCGGTTCCGGCCTCGATCGGCTTCATCGTCCTGTTCGGAGTCGCTGTGCTCAACGGCCTGGTGCTGATCTCCTATCTGGCGCAGCTCCGCCAGCAAGGCCTGCCGCTGGCCGACGCCTTGGTACAGGGCGGCCAGGCACGGTTGCGGCCTGTGTTGATGACCGCTTCCATCGCGATTTTCTCCCTCATGCCCATGCTGTTTGCCAGCGGTCCCGGCTCTGAGGTTCAGAAACCGCTGGCTGTGGTCGTGGTCGGGGGGCTGATCACTTCGACGCTGCTCACCCTCATCCTGCTGCCGGTGCTCTACGGCTTTTTTGAAGCGCGCAGGAAAAAATAACCTTGCATCCAGAAACCGCGTGCGGGGAAAAACCCATTTGGTTATAATGGGAGAACCAAGGACGGCCATGATAAACGGTTGCCGGGAAAAAACAAAGAGATTTTCATTAATTATAACTAATCTAGTTATAATTTGCCTGTTCCTGGCCGAAAACTCCTACGGCCAGGCGCACGCCAAGCAGGCTCTGCCCGGAATTGCCGCCCAGCGGCTGAATCTGCCCGGCTTACCCAACTTTTACAGAGTGTCCGACAACCTCTTTCGCGGCGGCCAGCCTCAGGAGCAGGGCATTGCCGAGCTGATAAAGCTGGGCATTAAAACCGTGGTTAACCTGCGTGAAACGGACACGGACCGCCGACTGCTGGCGGGCAGCGGCATAACCTCCATCCACCTGGGGATGTTTGCTTTTTTCCCCAGGCGCGAGGCGTTCCGCAGCTTCCTGGAAATCTGTTCCGACCCGGCCCGCTGGCCGGTTTTCGTCCACTGCCAGCACGGCTCCGACCGCGCCGGCGCTGCCGTTGCTCTCTATCGCGTCTTCATCCAGAAATGGGACAAATATGAAGCCATCCGCGAAATGGTCGAGGGTCCTTTCGGCTTTCATCCCATCCACGACCACCTGAAGAACTTTGTCCGCAACTTCCGTTTTCACAATGAGACGAAGGATCCAAGGAACTAATTGATGGCCACGGACATTGGACTGATCCTGAAGAACCTGCTGGACTTTTACGATTTCGGCGCTAAAACCGTGGTGGCTGTGGGTGCCGGCGGCGGGCAGTTGGCAGAGTATGCGCGCCCGGCGCAGAAGGTCGTGGCCGTGGACCGGGACGCTGCGGCCCTCAAACAACTGCGCGCAGCCGCGGCCCGGCTTGGGTTGCAGGAGCGATTCGAATACTGGGCCGGTGATTTTGCCGAGTGCCATTGTGGCGGCGATGTGCTGCTGTTTGAATTCTGCCTGCACGAGATGGCGGATCCGGCGGGGGCGCTGGCCAAGGCCTTGAACCTGGCTCCCGACGTGTTGGTCCTCGACCATGCACCAGGTTCGCCCTGGGTTTATTACGGTGCCGAGGATGAGAAGGTCGTCCGCTCCTGGCAGGAGGCGGGCCGCTTTCCCCTCGTTCGCCAGGGCTCTTACGCGGCCCAGCAGCGCTTCGCCAATTATGGCGAACTGTTCGCGAAAGTGAAGCTCCAGGGAGAAGAGAGTCTCCGGCGCATCGAGGAGTTCCGGGAACGGGGAAATATCGTGATCCCCATGTCCTACAGGCTGGCCCTGATCCGGGTTTGATTTTATTGTTGAATAAAGGTATGGTGTTTTTTCTTTCCAATGGAGGGTTCCATGCGGATCGAGCGGATTGAACTGCGGCACACCAAAATGGAGCTGGTCTCGCCGTTTGAGACGTCCATGGGCATTGAGGTCTATGAGGAACACATCATCGTGCGGGTGGACGGCGAAGGTGTTACCGGCTGGGGCGAGTGCGTCGTGGAAGAGGCGCCCCTCTATTCATACGAGACGGTGCAAACCGCCTGGCACGTGCTGCGCGACTTTCTCGTGCCGAGCGTGTTGGGCCGGGAGATCTCCCGCGCCGATGAAGCGCTCGCGCTCGGGGCAAAGTTTCGCGGCCATCGCATGGCCAAGGCCGGCCTGGAAGCGGCGCTCTGGGACGCGCTGGCCAAGGCCAAAGGTGTTTCACTTTCCCAGATGCTGGGCGGCACCCGTTCGCGCATCGAGGTGGGGGTCAGCGTCGGCCTGCAACCATCACCGGCGGCCCTGGTCAAGAAAGTGACCCGGCATTTGCAGGAGGGATACAAACGCATCAAGATCAAGATCGCGCCGGGAAGGGACATCGAGCTGGTCAGGGCGCTGCGCAAGGAATTTCCGAAAATCCTTCTGCAGGTGGATGCCAACTCCGCCTACACCTTGAGCGACAGCCCTGTTTTCCGCGCCCTGGACGGCTACAACCTGCTGCTGATCGAACAGCCGCTGAGCTACGACGACATTTACGAACATTCCAAATTGCAGCGCGAGCTGAAAACGCCCATTTGCCTGGATGAGAGCATCCACTCTCTGGCCGATGCCGAGGCGGCTCTCGAATTGGAAAGCTGCCGGGTGATCAACATCAAGCCGGGACGCGTGGGCGGCTACACCGAATCGAAACGGATCCACGACCTGTGCGCGTCGAAACACATTCCGGTCTGGCACGGCGGCATGCTCGAATCGGGCATCGGCCGGGCCGGCAACGTCGCGTTGGCCTCCTTGGCCAATTTCACCTTGCCGGGGGACATCTCGGCCAGCAGCCGCTACTACAAGCAGGACATCGTGGATCCCCCGTTTGAAGTGGCAGCGGATTCGACCATGGCCGTGCCGACCCGGCCGGGAATCGGTGTCGAGGTGCTGCTGGACCGCCTGGACCGCGTCACCGTGCAGCGCCAGGAGTTCAAACCCTGACCATGAAGAAAGAAAAAGTCATTTTGCGGCGCTGTCCGGACTATAACCCGGAGCGGAATCCTCAATCCCATTTTCCGTATCGACCTGTTCATTGACTCCTATCCCCTGTTGTTTCTTTCCTGGATACGGCGCTGGTTCAGAGAGAGGTGGTGATGACCATGGACGGACGCCTGATCATCGGAAACAGCCGTGTGGAGACAAAGCAGAAATTGGCTTCCATCAACCCCGCCACGCTCGAGCCGGTGGGCGAGGTGTTTTTGGCAACGGAAGAGGAGTGCCGCCTGGCGCTGCAGGCCGCGGCCCAGGCTCTGCCGGCCTGGCGCGAATTACCGCTCGGGGAAAAGAAGAATATTTTCCGCCGCGCCAAGGGAATCCTGCTGCGGCGCAGCGAGGAGATGGCCGAACTGGTTACCCGGGAAAAGGGGTCGCCCATCTCGGAGGCCCTGAACATTGATATCCTGACCGGCCTGGAGCTTCTGGATTACTACAGCCACAATCTGGATAAAGTTCGCGCCCGCCGCAAGACCCGATCGCATTTGCCGCTGTTTGCCCACAAAAAGAACGCGTTTGTTTTTCAGCCACTGGGCGTCACCCTGGTCATTACGCCCTGGAACTTCCCTTTCGTCATTCCCTTCAGCGACACCCTGAGCTGCCTGGCCGCGGGCAATACCCTGGTCCTGCGCCCTTCATCCGTCACCCCCTTGACGGGACTGATGATCGGCGAGATTTTGCTGGAGGCCGGACTGCCGGCCGGGGTACTGAACGTCGTGAATTCGCGCTCGGCCCAGGCGGAAGGGATGATCGTGGACCCCATTGTCCAGACGGTCCTGTTCACCGGCAGCGTGGGCATCGGCAAGCGCGTCATGGAGCTGGCCAGCCGCAATCTGACCCATGTCGTTCTCGAGCTCGGCGGCAAGGACCCCATGATCGTTCTGGATGACGCCGACCTGGAGAAGGCGGCCCGCGGTGCGGTTTGGGCCGGTTTTATGAACACCGGCCAGAGCTGCGCCTCAATCGAGCGGGTCTACGTTGACCGACGTGTGGCCGATGAATTTCTTTCCCGGGTGGTCGAGCTGGCGAAAAACCTGCGGGTGGGAAACCCGCTTGACCCGGCAATCGATATCGGCCCGATGACCACCCTGGACCAGCTCGAGGTGGTGGTGGAGCACCTGGCCGATGCCCGGGCCAAGGGCGCGCAGATTCTCTGCGGCGGCCGACGGCCCGGTGACCTGCCCGGTTATTTTCTCACCCCGGCGGTTCTGTCCAAGGTGGACCACAGCATGAAGGTCATGAAGGAGGAGACGTTCGGCCCGGTGCTGCCGGTCATGGCCTTCTCCGACCTGGACGAAGCGCTGGCTCTGGCCAACGATTGCGAATACGGCCTGACCGCCTCGGTCTGGACGCGCAGCAAATCCAGGGCCGCCTGGCTGGCCGAGCGGTTGGAGGCGGGCACGGTAACGGTCAACGATCACATGTTTTCCTTCAGCGACCCCACGGCCATCTGGGGCGGTATCAAAAAAACCGGCGTGGGCCGCTCCCATGGTCCCTATGGTCTCCTCGAGATTTCGAATATCAAATTCGTCAGCCTGGATTTTGACCGCAGAAAGACCCAGGTCTGGTGGTATCCCTACAGCCCCACGACGCGCCGAATCATGCAAAAAACCCTTGTTTTCCTGCACCACCGGAACTGGGTGAAAAGAATAGGAGCCCTCTTCTCCCTGCTGAGGCAGTGGCGGATGCTCACCACCGGGTTGTCATTCAAAAACTTTGTGCACCTGGCGGCTCGGCTCTTCCGCCGCTAGGCCTGGTTCTTGCCGAGAATTATCCTTTCAACTTGGCCAACGATTCTTGATAGTCGGGACGGAGCACTCCCTCTTCCGTGATGATGGCCGTGATCAAGTTGGCCGGGGTGACGTCGAAAGCGGGATTGTGAACCGAGGTGTGGGGCCGGGCGATCATCTGGCCACAAAAATGGGTCACCTCTTGTTTGGACCGCTCCTCGATGGGGATGGCACTGCCGCTGGCGCAGGAAAAATCGATGGTTGAGACCGACGCCGCCACGTAGAAGGGGAGGGCGTGGGCGCGGGCCAGAGTGGCCAGCGCGTAGGTGCCGATCTTGTTGGCCGTGTCGCCGTTGGCAGCGATGCGGTCGGCGCCGACGATGACCGCCTGCACGCGGCCCTGCTTCATCATCCAGGCGGCCATGCTGTCGGTGATGAGCGTGACCGGGATATTCTCCCGCTGCAGCTCCCAGACGGTCAGGCGCGCGCCCTGCAGATAGGGCCGCGTCTCGCCGGCCATGACGCTGATTTTTTTCCCATGGCCCTTGGCCGCCCGCACCACGCCCAGGGCCGTGCCGTAGCCGCCGGTGGCCAGGGCACCGGCGTTGCAGTGGGTGAGTACTGTGTCGCCCGATTTCAGCAAAACCTGACCGTTTTCGCCAATGCGCTTGTTGATTTCCACGTCCTCGGCGTCAATGGCCAGGGCCTCGGCGATCAGCCTCTTTTTCAGAGTCGGGTAATCGCTTTGGCATTCGGCAAACACCCGGCGCATGCGCTCGGCAGCCCGAAACAGGCTGACCGCTGTGGGCCGGGTGTCGAGCAGGGCCTGGACGATGGCCTGGAAATGTTGTTCCAGGTTTTTTTTATCGCGCAGCCGCTGCGGCGTTTCCGTTTTTTCCAGGTTGGCCACGCCCAGGGCGATGCCCATGGCCGCGGCAATGCCGATGGCCGGCGCGCCGCGGATGAGCATCTCGCGGATGCTGCGTGCCACCTCCCGGTGGTCGTGGTGCGCGACGTACTTTTCTTCGGCCGGCAGCAGCCGCTGGTCGAGCATGACGACCGAATCATCCTTCCATTCAATGACCGGAAACATGTGCGGATTATAATGATTTTTCTGGATGCTGGCAATGAGCAATCGGTTCACTGCTTTTCCCTCTTGTATTTCAATAATTTTTATTTTAATATTAACGCTGCGGTTTTTTCCCCCGTTGAGCCTGCGGAGGGAGAAAACGGCTGAAACAGCCGTCAAATCTATTGGAAAATGGAGGCCGACATGAAGAAGCTTTTGGCTATTGCCGTGCTGCTGGTTTTGTGCAGCGCCCCGCTCATCCGGGCGCAGGAATTGGAGAATGCCGGCGTCGACTACACCCAGGCCCTGGAAAAAAAGGGCCTGGAGAGAATCAAGGCCTTTGAGGATTATGTCAAGAAATACCCGGACGCCAATGCCAACACCTTCACCAAGTGGGCCTATTACTGGCTGGCCGTGGAAAACTACAACTCCAAGAGATACAACGAAGCCGTCAGCTACGGGCTGAAGGCCCTCAGCTTGGGCGTGCCGGACAAACAATCGGAAGCCACGGCTAACCTGGTGCTGGCTAACGCCTTCGGCGTCAAGGAGGGTCCCGTTTACGACCAGGCCAAAGCCGGCAAATACGCCGACAAAGCCCTGGCCCTGGCCAAGGAAGGCAACTTCACCGACATCCTCAAGCAGGCCCAGGCGCTGAAAAACGCGCTCGGCGGCGCCAGCGCTCCGCCCAAAGTGCAGACTCCCACCGACAAGATCAACGCCCTGTACGCCGCCCGCAACTACCAGGGTGCCATTTCTTATTACAACTCCCTGGATGATTCGGATAAAAAGAACCTGACCATCCTGAAAATCTACGCTGACAGCCTGTTCCAGGCGAATAAATATGACGCCGCCCTGGAGAAATTCAACGAGGCCTACGCCAAGGAAAAGAAGGGCATGACCGCCGAGCGCATCGCTGATATTTACCTGGCCAAGTCCAAGCGCGACGCGAAATTGCTGGACACGGCCATCGAGTGGTATGTCGAAGCGGGCCTGCTCTTCGGCAAGGAGAAGAACGGAGGCCGCCAGGACACGGCCCTCAAGACCGCCAAATACCAGCTCGGCGAGAAATACAGTTACAACGAGCGGGCCAAGAAGTACCAGGCCAGCCTGAAGAACATCAAGCCCGCGGCCTCCTCAAACGACAAGGAGATCGCCCGCCTGCAGAAGGAATACAGCAAGCTGGAGCGCGATCTGAGCGCCAAGTATCAGGACATCGAGATGCCCAGCTACGAGCAGGAGAAGCTGGACAAACTCACCGCCCAGATTGAGAAACTGAAAGCCGGCTCGGCCAACACCGGCAACGAGAAGATCGATCAGGAGGGCGAGGCGCTGGTCAAGGACAAGGAAAAAATCGAAAACGAGTTCAATGCCCTCGTCGACAAGATAAAGAAAAGACTGGGGATCTGAACCGGGGTAGCGGCCACTTTTTCAAGCGTCCGTTTTTTCCGTGAACGTGAGGTCCAAGCTTTCCACCCGTATTTTACGCAGGTGGAGGAACGCCCGCAGGTGGAAATAGAAGAGGACGACGAGCAGATAAAAGGCGACATTGGGGCCGGGAACGGGCGTGAGCAGTGCCGCCAAAGGCATCAGTATCAATTCACCGATTACGTAGGCCAGCCGCCGAATCTTTTTGCCCTTCAGCCAGCGGCCCAGCAGCTGCAGCAGCTGCTGGCGGTCGCTGCCTCGGGGAGCGCGGATTTCGATGGCATATCCGGTCAGGTTGGCAAAAACTCTCTGCTTAGAGAAGTATTGCACAAATCCCGGCGTCTTTTGCTTGATGATGTCGATGCCTTTTTGCACGATTTTTTTACTGGAGGAGATCTCCGGATATTGCTGCAATTCCAACTCCAGGCGCTGCAGCGAATGGACGTTGATGACGATAGTTTCCATGGGGGAGGCAGGAATCTATTATACACGATTCGCCCCTTTGCCGCTATTTTCTATTCGCCTTTGACAAATTCCTTTGATTTTGCTGGGAAGATTTCAGCGGCTCAGTTCGGGCCTTTCTTATCCGGGATTTTTCCCGGCGGAGGAGGTGGCGGGGGGAGCATTTTCCCGTTGAATTTTTTCTTCAAATCGTCCCGCGCCTGACGGTTGTCCAGGTACAGTTGCAGGTTGACGAATTCCTCTTCCAGAGCGTCGCGGTCTTCCGCGATGTGCTGAAGGGAGGACAGGGTACCGAGTTCAGGATCGTTTCCATCGAGTTCGACGCGCCTATCCCTGAATACCTTTTCTCCAAAGCCTCGCTGAGGGAAATGAAAAAAAAGGCGACCGCCAACATCTCTCTTTTTATGTAGCACTCTCCCTCTTGCCGCCTCCTTCCTTTCTGGGAATGGGGAAATAAGCTATTTGCAGATGGTAATGTTCTTGCTGAGGTTGCTCAGCCAGGCCGTGCACCCCGCCTTCTCGACGCCGATGTAATACCACTGCCCTGCTTCGATCTGGGGATCGCTGGGAATCGTGGCCACGATCAGGGTATCACTCCAGGAGACAACCGTCAGGTCGACATGGATGTTGTGACCGCCCAGCGCCACGCCCTTTCCGGCCTGGGTACCGAAATTCCTTCCCAGAATGGTCACGGTGCCGCCCTTTTTCCCGCAGGGCTCCCGATAACCGGTGATTTCAGGAGCAGTCCCCGCCACAATCTTAATCGGGCAGCAGGCGCAGTTGTTGCCCTCGTTTGCTTCAACCACTTTGTTGCCGGCATCGATGATGGCGCACAGGTAGTAATTTCCCGGCGGGGTGTCCGCGGGAATGGTGTTGAGGCCGTTCAATTTCACCGGCTTGGTTTCGCCGCCATTCAAGTCAACGAATTCCCGCCCGCCTTTGAGCAGAACGCCGTCGCTGAAATTGGGGGAGTATACCGCCAACCCGGCCGGAGCGGGGCAACGGGGATTTTTCTTCAGCACGATGTCCACCGCCACCTGTTTGACCGGAGTGCGGCCGTTGTTGGTCGCCATGACGACGAACGAGGCGCCGAGGTCCTGGCCGGGTTTGGCCATGCCGGGGCAGCGCATGATGCGGATCGTCAAGTCGGGCTTGGCCGCAATCTGCGCCAGCAGGGCAAAGGACGCCAGCACGCAGCAGGCACACAACACCTTCGTCACTTTTTTCCCATTCATTTGAACCTCCTTCCCTTTAAATAAATGATTGACTTGGTAAAAATATTTGCCATCTCAATACAAATTATGGAACTTTAAATTGCAAATTGCAACCACTGTTTCTGCCCTCCTGATGAATGCCCGCGTTCACCTGTTGCGCCGGTTGTCGGGTCAGAGATAGGATGCTATTTTTTGGATAATGATTCTCAATTCTTCGGGGCTTTTATTTTCTATGGTGAAAACCTCTTGCTTCTCCGATCCCTTGACCATGGCCCAGCCCATAATTCCGCCGATCAATCCGCCCACGCCTCCGCCCAAAGCGATCCCCGTGCGCTCGCTCATGCCCCCGGAGATACCGGATTCCTTCTTGGTGGAGACATATCCGGTGAGAGCCCCCAAGGCCAGACCTCCCAGTACGCCCAGGGCGATGCCCCGCAGCAGTTTTGGTTTTTTGTATTGACGGACGACGAGCCGGCGAATCCCGCTCCATTCCAGGCGGTTGCTGCTGTCCCCGATTCCCAGTACCAGGGCCTGTTCATCCACCCGCAGCAATCGGCCTTTTTCCTGAACACCGTCCGTTTTGGTTACCGTGACTCTGACTTCCCGCGCCTGGGCTTGAGCGTGGGCAACGCAAACAAAAATCGCCAGAGCCAAGGCGATGTTCTTCCCCTTTCTTTTCATTCTCTCTCCTTTATTATTCGCACAGGAAAAGTGCTGCGGGCGTCCGCTCTTGCATTATCCCATATTATCATTTATAAATTATTTTTCAAGAATTGGAATCTGCTCCTTGTGGAGGGCGCACCATGGAAAATGTCAAACGTCTGTCGCGGCGTTCCGCCATCCGCGCGATCGGTTCGCTCGGGGCTGCTTCCGCCCTGGGCGCGGCGGCCGCCCCGTCCCGCCTGTCGGCCGCTTTGCCAAAAAGCGACGCGTTCGCGCTGGTCGGAGACCGTTTTCACAACTTCGACTACATCCGCACCGCCCTGACCCGGACCCTGGTCAGGGAAGCGGGCCTGGCCGTCACCTTCACGCCGGACTTCACTCTGCTGACCCGCCAGACCCTGAAGGCCCACCGGCTGCTGATCATGCTCTGCGACGGCCTGTCGTTCCCCGGCGGCTACACCACCCCCTATGTCTTCTATGATCCGGAAAAGATGAAGATCGTCAGCGACCCGCCCCTGCCCCCGATCGACGAGAAGGCCGAGATGTGGATGACCCCGGAACAGGGGCAAGCCGTCCGCCAGTTCGTGGAGCAGGGCGGCTCGGCCTGGTTCTTCCACAATGCCAGCTACATTTCCGGCGCCAACCCGGACTTCCGTCATGTCGAAGGGGCGCTGTTCACCGGGCACACGCCCTTCCGCCCCTACAAGATGAAAATCGTCAACCGGGATCACCCCATCACCCGCGGGGTAAACGATTTCGTGGTAACCGAGGAACAGCACTACCTGATTTACGACAAGGATGCCAAGGATGTTCTCATCCGCAGCGTCAACCAGGAGGGGCTGGAATACACCACCCCCGCCTACGGCAACCAGGGAGTGACCTGCGAGGCCTGCTGGGCCTATGATTACGGCAGGGGGCGGGTCTGCTTCATGGCGCCCGGGCACACCATTCCCAGCTTCTGGAACCCGGAGTACGTCAAGCTGCAGAAGAACGCCCTGCGCTGGCTGCTGCGGGAAACCTGATTACACCAGACTTCGGCGTCGCTTCAGTTGCGCCCCTATCTACTTTAACCAGTCCTTGAGGATGGCCGCTTGGAGGGGTGTCGGGTTGGCCAGCGGCTTGAGGAGGAAGCTCCGCTCCATTTTCTTTCCCAGGGCGATCTCATACTCGCGAATCCGGTTGCGGCGGGACACCAGGATCTTGACCCTCTCGCCGGGTTTTTTCTGATTGAGGGTCTCACTCAGCGTGCGCGAATTGGCGCGGCTGCCATCCAGGGCGATGATTTCGTCCTGCACACTCAGACCGGCGCTCCAGGCCGGCGAATCCCGTTCGACGCTGCTGATCACCACGCTCCCGTCCTGGACCTGCGTTGCCGCCCCGAGATAGGCGCCCGGCATCTCCCGGGCCTGGACGTCGATGTCCAGCCCCGCGTAGGCGAAATACTTGCGGTAGTCGATCTCCTTCATCGTCGAAGCGTAGTCGAAGATCTCGGGCAGCGGGCACCCGGCGGCCTGTTCGCAGACCTGACGGAATTCCTCGTCGCTGAAGCCTCTCTTTTTCTCTTTGTAGAATTTCTGATAGAGCGTCCGCATCACGTCGTCGAGGGATCTGCGGTTAACGGTCTCGTTCCGGATCTTGAGATCCAACAGCATCCCCAGCGCGGCGCCTTTGTCGTAATAAGAGATCGTGGTGTTGGCCGCGTTTTCCCCCCGGCTGAAGAACTGGATCCAGGTATCGAAGCTCGACGCGGTCGCGGACTGGAAGAGGTGCCCCGGGACGTTCTCGTACCGGGCGATAGCCGAGCGGAACCGCTCGAGAACCTCGTCCCGGGTGAGGAGCCCGGCGCGATTGAGGATCAGGTCCTCGTAGTACACGGAGAACCCTTCGGCGACCCAGAGCATGTGCGTGTAATTTTCCCTGTCGTAGTCGAACGGACCCAGTGCCAGCGGCCGGATGCGCTTGACGTTGTAAAGGTGGAAGAACTCGTGGGAAACGAAGCTCAGCCATCTCTTGTACCCCTCCGGGCTGTTCAGGCCGGAGGGGTTGAAGGTCAGCGCCACGGAATTGAGGTGCTCGAGGCCGCCTCCGCCCGGGCCGATCGCCAGGAAGGCATAGCGCCGGTAGGGGATCTCTCCGATGAGCGCCGTCGCCGCCTCGGCCATCTGCTGGAGGTCGGCCATGAATTTATTGCGGTCGAGGCTTCCCAGGCTGTCGACGGCGAAGATGTGGGGAATTTTCTGGACTTCGAAGGTCAGGATCTCCTGGTTGCCGAGCAGGATCGGGCAGTCGTAGAGGACGTCGAAATCGGGAGCGAAGAAGGTGTTCGGCCGCCCCGCGGCCGGGTCGAGGCCGGTCGTGACGCGGCTCCAGTTCGGGTAGGGTTGAACGGCCACGGTCACGGGATTTTCAATATGGCCGGCCACATGCATGAAGATGCCGGTTGGCGAAATAAATCCCCGGCCGTCGTCCAGGAAACTGTCGGCCACGGACCGGCCGAACGCATACACGTCATAACTCACGGTGATGGAGGCCCTATTGGCCGACCTGACCCGCCAGCAGTTTTTCGCCGTCTTCTCCCAGGTCAGCGGATTTCCCGCCCCGTCCTGGGCGCGGAAATTCAGCACGTTCCTGGAGTAATCCATGATCTGGTAATACCCCGGGTCCAGGCCGGCATTTTGAAATCCTGGGTCTCGCCTGGCAAACCCTGGCAGCGGAAAATGACGTGATAATAATGGGTGTTGGGATTGTCCATGGACACGGTAAATGCCAAGGTGCCCTCCGCCTGCCGGCCCATGGCGTGCTGCGTGCCGAAAAAGAGCACGATTATGAACAGAAAACGCCATAACCTCTTTTGCATTTCATTTCCTCCTGAATGTTGGTTTGTCTCTTTATATCTATGTAAATGATCGGGCAAAGTCAAGGAGTTTCCGGGGCGGAAGGTTGTAAAAAGCATTCCATTTTAATACAATTACGAACGGAGTCCCATGAAAACGAATCGGCTCAAACAATACCTGCTCTCCGGTGTCTCGTATGCCATCCCCTTCGTGGCCAGCGGCGGCATCCTCATCGCCTTTTCCATTGCCTTTGCCCCCATGACCGCTCACGGTCCCGATTTTTCCCACGCCCCTTTTCTCAAGTTGATCAACGATATCGGCTCGGTCGCCTTCGCCTTTCTGATCCCGGTCCTCTCCGGCTACATCGCCTTCGGCATCTCCGATCGGCCGGGCATTGTTCCCGGGTTCGTGGGCGGTTACATCGCTGCCCAGGTGGGCGCCGGATTCCTGGGAGGGATCGTGTCGGGCCTGCTCGCCGGATTCCTGGTCTTCGGGATCAAGAAACTGAAACCCCCCGTTTACCTGCGCCCGATTATGCCCATCCTGGTCATCCCGGTTCTCTCGTCCCTGGTTGTCGGTTTTGTCATGTTCAGGCTTATCGGCATCCCCATCCGCGAACTGATGGCCGCCATCGAGCATTGGCTGCGGATTATGAACGCTGGCAACCAGGTCATTCTGGGAATCATCCTTGGCTCGATGATTGCCTTTGACATGGGCGGGCCGGTCAACAAAGTGGCCTTTTTCTTCGGCGCCGCCATGATCCAGCAGGGCAATTACGCGGTCATGGGAGCCTGCGCCGCCGCCATTTGCATTCCTCCCCTCGGGCTCGGCCTGGCCACGCTGCTCAACCGCAAGCTCTGGACGGAGCAGGAGAAGGAGGCGGGGCTGGCCGCGCTGGCCATGGGCGCGATCGGCATCACCGAGGGTGCCATCCCGTTTGCCGCCGCCGATCCCCTGCGGGTGATCCCGGTGATCATGGTCGGCTCCAGCGTCGGTTCGGTGCTCGCCATGCTCGGCCATGTGGGCGACCATGCGCCGCACGGCGGCCCCATCGTGCTGCCGGTGGTGGACAACCGCCTGGTGTTTGTCGCGGCGATCGTTGCCGGCACCATGACCGTCGCCCTGCTGATGTCGGTCATCCGAAAAAGAATGAACCGAGCGCCAGCGGCCAGGGAGGCCCCATGACCATTGTGGCCATCACCGCCTGTCCCACCGGCATCGCCCACACCTACATGGCGGCCGAGCAGCTGGAAAAGACCGGGAAAAGACTGGGGATAGCGGTCCGGGTGGAGACCCAGGGGGCCATGGGCATCGAGAACGAGTTGAGCCCGGAAGAGATCCGCGCCGCGGACGCGGTCCTGTTCGCTGTGGGCATCACCGTCCAGAAACGGGAGCGCTTTGAGGGGAAAAAGATCTTTGAGGTCTCCGTGCAGGAGGCGATCAAAAACGCGGAAGCGGTCCTGTTGAAAATCAGAAACGAACTTGGCGGTTGAGTTCGCCTTCCCCTTTCCCCTGCCCAAGGGGCTGCATGCCCGGCCGGCCAGCATCATCCAGGAAACGGCCGACCGTTTCGCCGTTGAGATTCTCTGGGACAACCTGAGCAACGGCATCACGGCCGACGGCAAGAGTATCCTCTCCCTGGTCGGCTCCGATACCCAATACAACGACCCCTGCCGCATCCGCATCCGCGGCTCCGCCGAACGGAAGGCGCTGCAGGCGTTGCAACACCTGATCCGGGTGGAGCTGCCGAAAAGGGAGGCGGAGGCCGAGCAGGCCATTCCCGCCGTGCCCGGGGATCTCCCCCGCATTCTCGGGCAAGAGCAGGCCACCTTCTTGCGGGGAATCCCCGCCGGCCCCGGCCTGATCCGCGGCCGGGTCGCGATTCATGACCCGTTGCTGGCTGCGGGCGAGGAGGAGCCGGAAACTCAACGTTCGCCCGGGGAAGAAAAAAAGGCTTACCTTGAGGCGCGGCGCTCGCTGGAAACCGAGCTGCGCGGATGTATGGAGGAGAAAGGGGAGAAAGCGGAGCGGGCAATTATCCAGGCCCACCTGGCCATCCTTGGCGACCCCGCCTTTGGCGCCAAGGTGTTTGAGATCATCAGCGGCGAGAAGCGCAGCGCTGCTGGCGCCGTGTCCCGAGCCTGCCGCCTGTTCTGCGACCGGTTGCAGGCCAGCCGCAGCCAGTACCTGCGGGAGCGGATGGCCGATATCCGAGATGTGTCCGCCCGGCTCCTGTCCCGTCTGGCCGGCGTTCCCGCGCAACCGCCGGACATCGTGCTCAGCGAGCCCGCCATCCTAGTCGCAGAGGATTTGTCTCCTTCCCGGTTTCTGGCTTTGGATCGGCGCCTGCTGCAGGGTCTCATTCTCGAAAACGCGGGCGTCACCTCCCATACCCTGATCATGTGCCGGGCGCGGGGGGTTCCCGCTGTCACCGGCTGCCCCGGCATCCGCCAGAAGCTGCAGCCGGGAGAGGAGATCCTGCTCGACGGCGGCCGGGGCCTGGTCATTCCCGCGCCTTCTGCCCATGTCGGCCGCTATTTTGAGCGGGAGATGGCTGCCGAAAAAGAGAGGAACCTGCGCCGCAGGACCAAAGCCGCTCTGGCCGGCCAGACCGCGGACGGCCGCCGCGTGGAGATTGCCGCCAATATCGGTGACCCGGAGGAACTGGCGGCTGCCTGGAGCGACGGGGCCGAGGCCGTGGGTCTTTTCCGCACCGAGCTTCTGTTGCTGGGGCGCCAGGCGCCGCCCGACGAGGAAGAGCAGTATTCGCTCTATTCCCGTCTGGCCAAGGAAGCGCAGGGCCGGCCGGTCATCATCCGCACCTTCGATATCGGCGGCGACAAGCCGATCCCCTTTCTCGCCCTGCCCCAGGAGAACAATCCCTTTCTCGGGTTCCGGGGGATCCGTATCTACGAGCAGTATGCGGATCTCGTCCGCGCGCAATTGCGCGCCATCCTGCGGGCGGCGGTCCACGGCCCGCTCAAGATCATGTTCCCCATGGTCAGCATCCTGGATGAAATCGCCGGCATGAAAGCACTCCTGCTCCGGATAGGCGAGGAGCTTGCGGCAGGGGCGGTTGCCCGGCGCGCGGACGTCGAGATCGGCATGATGGTGGAAGTGCCCTCCGCCGCGCTGCTGATCGACCGATTCAGCGAGCATGTTGATTTTTTCAGCGTGGGCAGCAACGACCTGCTGCAATATTTTTTTGCAGCCGATCGGGGCAATCCCGCGGTCCACCATCTGCATCAGCCCCTGCATCCGGCCTTTCTCCGACTGCTCAAAACGGTCGTGGACGAGGCCCACGGCCGCAACAAGTGGGTCGGGCTCTGCGGAGAGAGCGCCGCTTCCCCCCGCCTGCAGCCGCTGCTGGTCGGCTTGGGTTTTGACGAGCTCAGCATGGCCTCCGTCGCCATCCCGGAAACCAAGTCCCGTATCCGCGCGCTGGACAGCGCGGAGTGCCGGCTGCTGGCGGAGAAGGCCCTGCGCCTCTCGCTCGGCAGCGAGGTGGAGGCCCTGCTGGATTCATTCCGGACCCGGAGCGCCGGGGAGGAACTGCTTACGCCTTTGTTGATCCAGCTGCATTCCAACAGCCGTTCCAAAACCGAGGCCCTTCAGGAGTTGGCGATCATGATGGAAGCTGCCGGCCGGGTGGACAACCGCGCCGAATTCGAGCTGGCCCTGTGGCGCAGGGAGGATACCTTTTCCACCGGCATCGGTTTCGGGGTGGCCATTCCGCACTGCCAGACTGAGGCGGTCGACTCGGCCAGCATCGGTTTCCTGCGTTTCAGCGCTCCCGTGGCCTGGGATTCGGCCGCTGGCCAGCCGGTGGATATGGCGGTGCTGCTCGCCATCCCCGCTTCAGGTCCGTCACAGGACCACCTTAAACTCCTCGCCCGCCTCTCCCGCCGCTTGGTCCACGATGAGTTCCGCGTGCAATTGCGGAGTGCGGCCAGCCAGGAGGTGGTCATCCGCCTGATGCGCGCTGCCCTGACCGAATAATCTTTGCATTTGGGTGATATTTAAAAAAAAATGAAATATTTCGCCCATTAATTTGTTTATGCAGCGGAGGGGTCCATAGCGGAATGTTTGTGCAGAGTTTTTTAGAGGATTTTTGTTACCAAAAAATTAAAGGTGAGGTGAAACCATGAACAAACGAGTTTTTTCTTTGAAGCTCGAAATAATTTTTCTGTTCGTGCCCCTTATGATTTTATTGCTGGCGAGTTGCAGCAGCGTGAAGGTGATGAATGGCAAGTGGCTGACCTCCACGGTGGAGCTCGCTGGGAAAAATGCGGACCTCAGCAAGCAATTGAATTGTTATCTCTTCGACAACGGCATGATGGTCGGCCTGGGCAACGACGAAAATAACCTGTATGTCTTTTTCACTCCCAACTTGAATGAGCGGGGAGTATTTCCCAGCCAGGCAACCCTGACCCTCTGGCTGGATGCGACGGGGAAAAATTCCAGAACCTTGGGATTGGAATACGTCTGCGGCTATTTCCCCGACAGATTTAAAAACAGGGAGGTCCCGGCGGATCAGGCAAGTCGTGAACGGACAGGCGAAAACAGAGGGGCTGATGAAATAAAAAGAGTAGAGGCGCTGGCCAAACAGATTAAGGTCATCGACAAGATCGGGAAGCGTGAAACCGTCATCCCTGCGGACGGTTCCCAGGGACCCCTGGTCCGTTTTTCCTCCGACTGGGGCGAGTTTACCTACGAATGGCGCATTCCGATCCAGAAAAAGGAGAGTGGAGATTATTTCTTCCTGGCTGCGCGGCCCGGCCAGACCGTGGGCATCGGCTTGCTCTGGCAAGCCTCACCCCTCATGGAAGCGAGAAAGAGGATGGGGAATGAAAACGCTGCGTCGATGCCCAGGGGCATGGGCGGCGGGGGAGGCAGGCCGGGGGGCTTCGGGGGAGGACGAGGCATGCGGGGCGGGATGGAGGGAGGCCGGGGAATGTCGGACTCTTTTTCTGAACAGATGCCCAAGAAATGCAAAATCTGGATTAAAACAGTTCTCGGGAAAAAAGAAAATTAGCGGTTCACTCTCTGGTTTAGGCTGAAATACTGATTCGGGGATGGTCCTGGGTTAGCAATTCATGGCGCACGTGGCCGCCGCAGAAGCGAGCGACAAGCTCTGTAATCTCTCCGCAGGCCTGTTCAATCTCGTCAGGAGTGACGGGAGGCAGTCCGTCCACATTGAATTCAATGGCCCGGGTCTGAGGCAGGGTCAGGGTATGGTTGGCCTGGCGCCAGGACCAGCGGCGGGTCAGCACGGTATTCCCTTCGACAAAGATGATTTCGCCGGGCAGCGGATGCTCCACCTGCTCCGACCCGAAGGGAATGAAGTTCTCCCCGCCCTCGGCGAGGCGCAGGGCAATGTCTTGGCTGAGCACATCAATGGCATGCCCGCCCGCAGGAACCAGATGGCGCAGCGAGACCAAGTTGCCGATATCGACCAGGGCGTTGATCGACGGCAGGGATTCCTGGCGGAGCGCCCGGCGCGCCATGGCTTCGATCGAGGAGCGGAATTCGCTGGGCTTGGCGCCGAAGGAGCGAAAGGCATCGCGCCAGGATTTGATGCGCGGATGCTCGGCCAGGCCGTCCAGATTCAGCCGCTCGCGCAGCGAAGCTTCCGCCTCCCGCAGCAGCCGGACAAGCTCGTCTGCTGATGCGCCGTTGCGGGTTTCATGCGCCACCACGACTCCCCGCACGTACCCGGGGAAGCGGCGGAAGATCTCAGCGGCGACGGTGTAATACAGCCTCTTTCATCATGATGTGCGATCCATGCTGCACTTTACCCAGCGCAGTGACCGCCAGATCTGAACGATGACCACAACGTACCAGAGACCGACGAATGGGCTCGGATCGACGAAACCCGCATCAGCCGGCGGAGTTGGAAAAGTGGCAATGTTCAGCGCCAGCAGGAGGGTCGCGAGGAGCAGACCGCTTACTCCGAACAGCAGGCCAAAGCGCGGATGTTTGAGCATCGCCAGAGCAAAGAGGAACGTGCCCACTCCCAGATAGACGTCCCAGGCCACGTCGAGACCGAGCCAGATCCCGATGAAATCCGGCGAGATCGTTGGCCCGTGCCACCGGGTTTTGACCGCGAGCTGCACCAGAAGCATGCCTGATACCAGTGCGCCGGCCGCGAAATTGAAAGCCATGGCGAGTTGGGCCGGTATTGACGGCCGCGGAATCTGCAGGAGTTTTCCCAGGCCAAGGCTCGCCACACCCAGCAGCGGCCCCATGGCGGCTGCGAATACAACCACGGCCGGTATCGGCAAATGAAGAAAGACGAGCACTGGATAGACCAGACACACGCCCAGTCCGGCCGCAACCCCCGTGCGGATCCAGACAACAGAAGCGGACGACGAATCGTTTTTCGTATTCATGGTTACCTCCACTCCCTGGCGTAAGTTTTACGGTGATACTTTTATTTTTTTATTCTGTAAAAATCTTCGTATTTCTTTTGCCGCGGATTCAATTTCAGGCCCTTCGCTTTGTATCCCAGCGTGACCGCAAAAAAAACCTCGTAGCCGTCCGGAATGCCGATCTTTTTGTAGCTCTCCGGTTTGGCAAAGTAGAATCTGGCAAAACCGATCCAGCAGGAGCCGATGCGCAGACTTTCGGCAGCCACCAGCATGTTTTCGACGGCCGCGCAGACATCGGCCAACGGCGCGACCGCCTCTTTTTTGGCTGCCACGATGACGGCGGTGGGCGCATCGTAAAAGATGTTGTACGCCTCATTCCTGCCGGCGTTGGCCACCCATTCGATGTCGGATTTCTGCATCTCCAGTTTGCTGCCGTCGCTGATTTCTTTAATCAATTCTCTGTCCTGGATTGCCACCAGGTACGTTGATTGGTCATTGTGAGCGCTGGGTGCCTGCAACCCCGCTTCCAGTATAGCCCGAAGCTCGGCATCCTTGATCTGTTCCTGCCGGTACTGGCGGATACTTCTCCGGTTGGCGATTGCTCTTAACACTTCATTCATTTTCTTTCTCCCTTACCAGGAAACCAGATTGCAGTTACACCTATACTTCGGGCTTGGCATGAAACTGTAAATAAAAGGCAGAAAGAACCGCTGACCCTATGGTCGCGGTCTCTTCTCGAACAGAAGGCGCGGTTTGACTTAACTCAGAACTGCGTCTTTGCAGGCCTTGGCAACGCGGAACTTCACCACTCGCTTGGCCGGAATCTTGATCTCTTCGCCGGTCGCGGGATTGCGGCCGATGCGTGCCTTGCGGTCGACCAATACAAGCTTACCCAAGCCGGGAACCGTGAAACCGTTCTTGGCATTCTTGTAGGCCAAGTTCACCAGTGCGTCGAGAGCCTCGGCCGCCTGCTTTTTGCTGATTCCGGACGCCTCGGCCACTCCGGCCACGACCTGTACTTTTGTTAATGTTTTAGCCATTCGAGTTTCTCCTTATAGTCTGGTTGTGGTTGAGCCGCGCGGGCACAGCCTCCAGTATAAGAAATATAAGCCGATTGACCGAAAAATGCAATACCCTCAGTGAAATTTTTCTGAGTTTTTAAATAAGGTTCACGAGGGGCCGGGAGCTGCGTTCTTGGTCAGCTTAAAAAAATAAAGAACCGTCCCCATGTCGTTTTTTAGATCATTTATTTTTGAATTACATATAACATTGTGTTATAATTATAACATGTGGCTTGTTTTTACCTATGGTTTGCCTGCAGCCCAATCACCCGAAAGAGTCAAGATTTGGCGTCGTTTGAGCGGAATCGGGGCAATTCAGCTGAAAACTTCACTCTACATTTTGCCTGACTCCGATGAAAACCGCGAGCATTTTCAATGGCTCGGCAGTGAAGTGGAAGCCATGAAGGGCCAAGCTGTGTTGCTCAAAACAGAGAAAATGGAGAATATCAAGGACGAGGAGATCATCCGTCTATTTCACAACGACCGCGACAGCAGGGGAACACGAATCGCCAACACTCTTCAGGCGATCCAGGTTGCCTGCGCCAGCCGCAAGAAGAAAAATTTACCCGAATGGGCCAAGCTTAAAAAAGCGTTGCTGCACACGGAAAAAGAAACCCTGGCCTTAAAGTCTATCGATTTCTTCGGCTTCGGCACAGCCGAGCACTTGCTTGAGAAAATTGAGAAGCTCAAACGCTATTTCACTACTGAGCCGACCGAGTTGAAGCCGGGGGCCATTCCGCTGCGGGCGATTTCCGATTTTCAAAAGCGAACCTGGGCCACGCGGCCAAGACCCTTTATTGATCGGGTTGCCTCTTTTTGGTTGATCAAACGCTTTATCGACAAAGAAGCCCAGTTGCGCTTTATTTCAGAGGCAGAACTGCCGCGGGCCACAGCGAAGGGCTGGGTCAGTTTTGACATGAAAGGAGCGGTCTTCACCCATACAGGGAAATCGGTCACATTCGAAGTGCTGCGGGAGAGCTTCCGGATCAACGATCCGTTGGTGCAGCGTATCGGCCAGCTGGTTCACCAGATCGACCTGAAAGACGAGATGTTTTATTCTGAAGAAGCAAAGGGGGTGGAAACAATCTTGCGCGGTATCCTCCAGAAATATTCCCAGGACGAGGATGCCATGGCAGCCGGACTGCTGCTTTTCGATACACTTGGCCAGGGGCTGGCAAAGACATAATCCCGTGGCCAATTTCAAATTGAAACTCGTATGGATCGCCATACTCTTTTCATCTCCTTTGCTTGCGGCAGGTTCAATTGAACTGAGCGCCACCCGGGTCGAACGGGGGCCGGTTATGGACGGAAGCCTCCGGGACGATGCGTGGAAACAGGTGGCCCCTTTCACCGGTTTCAAAATGGTCTTCCCGAACCCGGGAATGGAGCCAACCGAAAGAACCGAGCTCCGCATTATTTTTGATAACGCCGACCTATATATCGGCGTCTATTGCTACGACAGTGTGCCGTCAAAAATATCCGGCAACTCCATGGTCCATGACGGCATAGGCGAGGGAAAAGCCGACGACGTGGTTAAGGTGCTCCTCGATCCCTTTCAGGACAAGCGGAACGCCTATGTCTTTATCGTCAATGCCAGGGGCGGCAGAAGCGAGGGCCTCGCCTCCGGACAATCGGTCAGCCTCGATTGGGACGGCATCTGGGATGCCCGAACCCGGATTCAGTCTAATGGATGGACCTGTGAAATGAAGATTCCCTTCAAAACGCTCTCCTTTAAGCCGAGCCTGGCTTCCTGGGGGATCAACGTTGAACGGTATATCGCTCGGAAACAGGAGACGGACAGGCTTTCGGGAACCACCAGGAACAGTTTCTTCTATAATCCCATGGAAGCCGCCGCGCTCGAAGGGATCGGGGGAGTCAAACAGGGCCTGGGCCTAACCTTCCGGCCTTACGGCATCATCAGCGGCAGCAAGGATGACCAAGCAGGGCTGGCCGCGGCCTGGAAGCTCGACGGAGGGTTCGACCTCTACAAGAATTTCACTCCCAATTTTAAGGGCGCCCTCAGCTATAACACGGATTTCGCGGAAACGGAAGTCGATGACCGGCGCATCAATCTGACCCGTTTTCCGCTCTATTTCCCGGAGAAAAGGACCTTTTTTCTGGAAGGGTCGGAAATCTTCAATTTCGGAGGGGGCGGAGAAAATTTTTCGCCGTTTTTCAGCCGGCGCATCGGCCTCTATGGAGAGAGCCAAATTCCCGTCGCTTTCGGCGTAAAATTCTTCGGCAAGCTGGGGAATACCAGCCTGTCGCTTCTGGATGTCAAAACCCGGGCTTTTGCCGATGAAAGCCTCTCCCTCAGCCTCCCATCCGAAAATTTTATCGCAGCCCGCGTGTATCAGAACGTTCTTGCAGAAAGCAAAGTGGGCGTCATCTTCACCAGCGGCAGCCCCACGGGCGAAAAAAACACCCTGGCCGGGTTCGACCTGACCTATAAAACGTCGAGGTTCCAAGGCAACCAGAATTTTTTGGCGGGAGGCTGGTACGTCTACAATTGGAACGAGATTCAAATGGGAAAACATCAAGCCTATGGGCTCCGGCTGGACTATCCCAACGACTTATTCGACATCTACGCCAGCTATTCCTATTACGGAGATGCCCTCGAACCGGGGATAGGCTTCCTGGAGCGGGGCAATATCCAGTCCCTCGACTTGGGCATCGCCTACCAGCCCCGGCCGGAGAAGGGCTTGATCGGCCGCCTCGTCCGGCAATTTTTTTACCAACTCGAATTCAGTTTTTACTGGGACCTCAGGGGGAACCTGGAGACCAGGCAGATCTTCACCGCGCCCCTCAATCTCAGGACGGAGAGCGGCGAGCACATCGAATTTAACGTCATTCCCAACCGCGATGTCCTGCCCTACGATTTTGAGATTGCTCCAGGTGTCGTGATTCCCAAAGGTCCCTACAACTTCACAGGCTACCGGGCCGAGTTCAATTCCGCCACGTTTCGTCCCTGGACCGTGGACGTCGAGCTGGCGGTTCGGCCAGTTCTATTCCGGCCATTATAACGATGCCGCGATCGGGTTCGGGTACAAGTTCAAAGGCTACTTCACACTTGCCCTGAACGCGGAGCTCGTCCGCGGCCGCTTGGCGCAGGGGAACTTCAACGAGAATGTGTACCAGGTCAAGGCCGACTTTTTCTTTTCGCCGGACCTCGGCCTGATGAACTACATCCAATACGACGACGTCTCAAAAACGCTGGGCGCCAATATCCGGTTCCGTTGGCAGCTCTCTCCGGGCAATGAGGTTTATCTTGTCTATACAAAGAATTGGGAACGGCGCTGGGATCCCGTCAGTCGTTTCGTTCCGCTGGGTGAACGCGGCGTATTTAAAATCACATTGAGCGTCAGGCCTTAGAATGCGAAAGACGAGCGGGTGCCGAGGGCGCATTTTTTATATGACGGTCAATTCACTAGAATGGAATCAACGGAGGTGAAAATGTTTAAAAAAATTGTTTTTCTTACCGTCTTTGTGATCTTATCAGCGACCCTTTTCGGTCAACTCATTAACTTCGACAGAGACGAGGAAGGGAAGGCTCCGAAGGGATTCATCTTCGGATTGACTGGCCAGGGAAAACCGGGGGTCTGGATCATCAGAAAAGACCCCGCGGCGCCCTCGGCCCCGAATGTGCTCGCCCAGACGGACCCCGATCCGGTCAGCTATCGATTTCCCCTTTGTGTCTATGAAGGGTTCACCGGCAGAGATGTCGATGTCAGCGTTAGGTACAAACCGGTATCGGGAAATGAGGATCAGGCAGCCGGGATAGTATGGCGGTACCAGGATCAAAATAATTATTACATCGTGCGGGCCAACGCCAACGAAAATAATGTCGTCCTCTACAAAGTCGAGAAGGGTCGGAGGACCGACCTGCCGCTTGTCGGCAAAGGGCGGACCTACGGCATGAAGGTCAGGGTCCCTTCGGGGGAATGGGGAACTCTCCGGATTGTCGCGATGGGCAGCCGTTTCGAGGTGTATTCAAACGGTACCAAGCTCTATGAAGTGGAGGATTCGACTTTTCCCATGGCCGGAAAGGTCGGCCTCTGGACCAAGGCCGACAGTGTGACCCTGTTTGATGATCTCACAATCAACACGAAGTAAGATGGTGCCCAGACGATTGATTTTTCTACCCCTTACGGCTTTGTTGGTCGCTGGCCTCTGCGCCGGTGAAACCTCTGCGCTGAAGCTCCTCAAAACCATTCCACTGCCCGGGGTGACCGGCAGGTTCGACCACTTCGCGCTCGACATCAAGGGAAATCGTCTGTTCGTCGCGGCCCTGGGCAACAACACGCTCGAAGCGATCGCTCTCAAGGCGGGCAAGCGGGTCCGGAGCGTCCCCGGCCTGGGTAAGCCCACCGGGGTCCTTTTCCTTCCGGATCTCAATCGGCTGTTTGTCGCCTGCGGCGATGACGGGAGCGTGCGGGTGTTCGATGGCGACTCGCTTCGCCTTTTAAAAACCATTTCAGAGCTTGAGGATGCCGACAACATGCGCTTCGACACAAAGGCGGGGCTGATCTATGTGGGTTACGGCTCGGGCGCTCTGGCCGTGATCGATGCGGCGAAAGCGGAGACTATCGGGAACTTCAAGCTCGCCGGTCATCCCGAGTCGTTTCAACTCGAGAAGAACGGCGGCCGGATTTTTGTCAATGTTCCCGATACCCAGCACATCGCCGTTATAGATCGGAAGCGAGGCACCGTGGAAGCGACCTGGCCGATGGCGGATTTCAAGGCCAATTTTCCGATGGTGCTGGACGAGGCCAACCACCGGTTGTTCGTCGGCTGCCGTAACCCCGCGCGGCTGGTTGTCTTCGACACCGAGACCGGTGAAAGGATTGCGGATATCGGCATATCGGGGGACATCGACGATCTTTTTTATGATTCGGCCGGTCGTTGCCTTTATGCATCTTGCGGCGAAGGTTTTATCGATATCATCGCCCAAAAGGACATTAATCATTACGAAAGGGTCGAGCGCATTGTCACCGCGCCGGGCGCGCGGACTGCGTATTTTTCGCCCGAGTTGAAGAAATTCTTTCTCGCCGTACCGGAGCGCGAAGCCCAAAAGGCGGGAATCCGCATTTTCGAGATAAAATAGTTCACGCCCCAAATGGGAGGCTTTTATGAATGTCCTCAGGCTTAACCGGGTCGCGCTGAAGGCCCTGGGCCGCAACAAGCTGCGAACGGCTTTGGCTATGCTCGGCATCGCGATTGGCGTCGGCGCTGTGGTCGCCATGGTGGCCGTCGGGGAGGGGGCCTCGGCCCGGGTGCGCAACGCCATGGCCAGCCTGGGCAGGAACATGATCTGGGTCGAGGAGGGCGGGGTCAGACGCGGTGGCGTGCGCACGGGCAGCCGCACCGCCGGCCGGCTCACCCTGGCTGATGCAAAAGCCATCGAATTCAACGTGGATCTCGTCACCAACGTCTCCCCTCATGTCGACGCCAGGGTCCAGCTCGTCTACAGGAGCCTGAACTGGAATTCAATGGTTCGCGGTGTGCCGCCGCAGTACCTGGCGGTCCGTCAATGGGAAGTGGTCAACGGCGAGATGTTCACGGAACAGAACGTTCGCAACGCCGCGAATGTCTGCGTGCTCGGACAGACCGTCTGGAAAAGGCTCTTCGGCTCCGAGGACCCGATCGGAAAATGGATCCGCGTCAAGAACCTGCCCTGCCTCGTGGTCGGGGTGCTCGAGGCCAAGGGATCGTCGGTCACCGGGCAGGATCAGGACGACACCTTCATGATGCCCTACACGACGGTCATGAAGAAGATCAACGGCCAAACCTGGCTGGACGACCTCATGTGCACCGCCGTTTCCGCGGAGGTGGTGGCCGAGGCGGAACGGCAGATCACCGAACTGATGCGTGAACGCCACCGCATCCTGCCGGGAATGGCGGACGACTTCAATTTGCGCCACCCGGCGGAAATCGCTCAGCTGGTCGCCGAGTCAGTGAAGACCATGGAGCTGCTGCTGGCGAGCATCGCCTCCATATCGCTGCTGCTCGGCGGCATCGGCATCATGAACATCATGCTGGTGTCCGTGACGGAGCGGACGCACGAAATCGGCATCCGCATGGCCGTGGGGGCGAGAGGGTCCGATATCCGGAAGCAATTTTTGCTGGAAGCGCTCTTCCTGAGCCTGGGAGGCGGCCTGGCCGGGGTTTTGCTCGGCACGGTGGCTTCGGTGGTGATCACGAGCACGCTGCAGTGGGTGGTCCGCCTCTCCCTTAACTCGATCCTGCTCGCCTTCCTGTTCTCGGCCAGCGTGGGGGTGTTCTTCGGCTACTACCCCGCGCTCAAAGCATCGCGCCTTGAGCCGATAAACGCCCTGCGCTTCGAAGTCTGATGAGTGCGAGGGCTGGACCGCAGGGCCCCCCGCACTTACGTTCGTCTCTTCTGCTACGGGTTTCTTTCGGTCATTCTCGCGCTTTATCTCGCCCAGCGAATTCGGGCAGCTTGATGGTTTCGCTTTATCATTTTTAAGTATATCTTTTAAAAAATGTATAGTTATTACGATATTTTATAAGGGGGCAGGTTACGTGTTCTTGGTCAGCGTGATGCGCAGCCACATCGGGAGTGAGCCGAGTGTTATCTTTTCGATCTTGAAGCTGCGGGCGAAGCTCGTTTTCTCGGTCATGGCGGCGGACTCGTCCGCTAGAATAAAAAAAAACAATATGATAAAATTCAATATTAAGGATTATTATGGATGAGAGAAGACAGCACGATCGCTTAGAGCCGGAAACAGAGATCACCGGCTGCTTTGAATTGAAAAGCGAAATAACCGGCGAGTTCCGGAACTACGCGGAATTTGTCATCAAGAACATCTCCGTTCAGGGATTCAATTGCCTGTCCAATTTTTCTCCGCATATCGGCCGTCCCTCCCAGGCTCTGATCAACTACCACGAAGAAAAGCACGATTTCGAAGTCAAAATCATTCACTCCCATATCTTTAAATTCCTCGACCGGCAGGACGGCATTTTCAGGCCGGGTGTCCTTTATTCCATCGGTTGCGAATTCATCTATGGCAGCGCGGCTCAGAAGAAGCTCATTCGGGAAATCATTAAGAACGAGTGCGCAGAATAAGTTCCTGAAAAACGGCAAGAGATTGGGACGGGGGCTGGCGCAGGCGGTTTGCTTGATCCATCCTTGCATAGGGGCGGAGGAGGGTGTAAAAAAGGTAATTCAGATTCCAGGAGGCAGGATGCACAAAGGCTACCAGAACAAATTTTTATATATCGATTTAACGACCGGCAAAAGCCGATTTGGAACAGTCGACCCGGCCCTGCAGGAGGAATTCATCGGCGGCAAGGGCATGGGCCTGAAGCTGATGATGGATATGGGGCTGATCACCCAGGAGCCGTTTTCCCCGGAAAATCCCTTGATTTTCCTGACCGGTCCCTTCACCGGCACGCCGGTGCAGACCTCGGCTCGCTCGTGCCTGGTGACCAAGTCGCCGCTGACCGGAACTTTCCTGGACACGCACGCCGGCGGCCATTTCGGGCCGGCCATCAAGCGAGCGGGCCTGGATTACATCGTCATCAGCGGCAAAAGCAAGAAACCGGTTTTTCTGCACATCGCCCCCGGCAAGGTGAGCACGGAGGATGCTTCCCCGCTCTGGGGCAAGGGAATTTTCGAAACCGAAAAAACGCTCAAAGACCGTTTTCCCGGGGGGCGTATCGCTGCCATCGGGCCCGCCGGGGAGAACCGCGTGCGCTTCGCCTGCATCGGCACCGAACTCTACCGCCAGTTCGGCCGCGGCGGCGCCGGAGCGGTCATGGGCTCGAAGAACCTCAAGGCCGTGGTGGTCGAGGGCGACGAGAAGATCGTCTATTTCGATAAGAAGGGTTTCACGGAGCTGAACCGGCAACTGACCCAGGACATCCTGGCCCATCCCAACCGCCAGCGGCGTTTCGACCTGGGCACCATGATGTGGATCCGCATGGGCCAGGAGGAGGGAAAATTCCTGCCCACGCGCAACTGGCAGGATGTCGCTTTCCCCGAATACGAAAAGATCACCTCCGAGGCGATGCGCCGAGATCTCAACTGGAAGAGCGTGGGCTGCTTCAACTGCGGCATCCTCTGTTCCAAGCTGGCGCGCTGGGGCGAATACGAGGTCGAGGGACCGGAGTACGAAACCACCGCGTTCCTGGGCTCGGGCTGCGGCATCGCCGATGCCCAGGCCGTGGCTTACGCCAACTGGCTTTGCGACGACCTGGGCCTGGACACGATTTCTGCCGGGGTTGTCTCCTCCTTTGCCATGGAGGCTTTTGAAAAAGGGATTCTCAGCGGCCCGGAGACAGGGGGCCTGCAGCTCAGGTTCGGAAACAGCGAGGCTCTGTTTGAATTACTGCGCCGCATCGCCGCACGCCGAGGCATCGGCGATTGGCTGGCAGAGGGCACGCGCCTGGCTGCCAAAAAAATCGGCAAGGGCAGCGATTATTTCGCCATCCAGATCGCCGGCATGGAGCTCTCCGGCGTGAACATCAAGGGCTGCGCCTCCATGGGCCTGTGCCTGGCCACCGCCGATTTTGCCAGCCACACCCGGTTCTGGTCTGCCACGGCCGAGATGAAGGGGTTGCTCAATTTCGAGAACACGCCGGCTTTCATCAAAGAGGGGCAGGACGAGGTCAATGCCCGCAACTCGCTGATCGTCTGCGACTTCCTGATGTACGACTTGGACCGGCTCATGCCCGTTTTCGAGAAGCTCACCGGAATAAGCCTGGGCGATAAAGGGGCCATGGCGATCGGCGAAAAGATCTCCAACCTGACCCGGCTCTACAACATCCGGAACGGCCGCAGCCGTCAGGACGATACGCTGCCGCCGCGCTTCTTCAAGGAGAAGCAGCTGGCGGGCATTTTCAAGGACCGTTTTCTGGACGAAGAGAGCTTCGGCCGCTGGCTGGACATGTACTATCGGGAGCGGGGCTGGGACAGCCAGGGAAAACCCACGGCGGCCAAGCTCAACGAGCTGGGACTTAAGGGTTTCTAGGCGTTTGACAATTTGTTTTCTCTATGTTAGTGGTTGAGGCGTGCGCCGCTCATGCCGCAGAAAGCTTATTCAAGCAGGCTTTTCTCATTTTTCTTTAATAACCATTAGTTTTTCGTAATCGGTGTCAAGGAGGTCGCCATGGCGGAAAATCTGTCCGCAGGGGTCATGCGTTATATCGAGGAGAGTAAAAAATATCTGGCCAAACGGAGCGCCTTTCGCCAGCAGGTGCGCCGACTCCGCTTCGATACCATCGCCGTGCACGGCATGTATTCGGTCGAGGAAGCCATCGCGGCCGGCCAGGGCGGCATCATCGAGCCGATCTTCCCTTCCGCTTCCCAGGCCTACCGGGACAGCGACGAGATGGAAGCGGGGCTGGCCTACCTGATTCCCACCTGGTGCTATTCGCGCATTCACAATCCCACCGTCTTCTATCTGGAGGAGACCCTTTCGCTGCTGGAAGCCTACGGCTGCGACTGCGACGCCAGCGCCCTGTGCACCGCCTCGGGCATGTCGGCCATCAAGCAGGCGGTCGAACCCCTGGTCGGTTTACCGGAGGAGAAAGGGCAGCTCCGGGCCGTCAACTTCGTCTCCTCGGCCCAGCTCTACGGCGGCAGCTTCCAGTTTTTCAACCTGCGGCTGCGCGAGCGGGGCGCCCGGGTGCGCTGGGTGGCCAAGCCCTGGGAGATCGGCGAGTGGGAGAGCCAGATCGATGGCGATACCCGTTTCCTCTACACCGAGATGCCCTCCAACCCGACCCAGGCCTGCTCCGATCTGGAGGCCGTGGCCCGCTTGGCCCATCGCCACCACATCCCGCTGGTCGTGGACAGCACCATCGCCACGCCGGCGCTGATGCGGCCGCTGCAGCACGGTGCGGACATCGTCGTGCATTCTCTGACCAAGACCATGGGCAGCGGCGGGGCGGCCATCGGCGGCGCGGTCATCGCCCGCCACAATCTGACCAGCAGGCACCTGCCTGACGACGTAAAAAAGGATTACGCGGTCTGGCTCAAGCTTTGGCCCTCCCGCGACTCCGGCCCCTGCATGGCGGCCCAGACGGCCTTCTTCTTTCTCAACGACCTGCGCCTGCTGCGCATCAAACTGGAGTAGTTTTCGCGCAACACCCAGAAGGTGGCCGAGTTCCTGGCCGGCCATTCCAGGGTGGAGCGGGTCGATTACCTGGGCTTGGCCAGCCACCCTCTGCACAAACTGGCCTCCCGTTTCATGAAGCTGGTCGATAGCCATGAGCCGATGTTCGGCCACCTGATGTCGTTCACCATCAAGGGGAGCGCCGGCGACGCCCGCCGCTTTTTCGACAGCCTGAAACGCATCTTCCGCGCCACCGACCTGGGCCGCGTCAAGTCGGTGGCCACCATCCCGGCCATCTCCACCCACCAGCAGCAGGGCGAAGATGCCCGCAAGCTGGCCGGCATCCCGCCGACCCTGGTCCGGCTCTGCGTCGGCGGCGAACACCCCGATGACATCATCGCGGACCTGGACCAGGCCTTGAAGAAGATATAGGAGAAACAGATGGACCTGCTTTTAGTCGGTTTCGGCACGGTCGGCCAGGGGCTGGCCGAGCTGTTGATTGAAAAAAAGGATGAGTTGAAAAACGCCTGCCAAGCCGATTTCCGGGTAGTGGGCATCGCCGACAAGCTCAAGGGCTCCGTTTGCAATGCCAAGGGTATTGACCTGGACAAGGCGTTGGCGAAGGTGAAGGCGGGCGGATCGCTGGCCGAGCTGGGTGCCGACCGTTTCGCCGGCGAGGCGCTGGACCTGATCGCCAAGGCCAAAGCCGACATCATGCTAGAAGCGACCTACACCGACATCAAGACTGCGGAACCGGCCACCTCCCATATTCGCGCGGCGCTGGCAAAGGGCATGCACGTGGTGACGACCAACAAGGGGCCGGCAGCCCTCCATTACCACGAATTGCAGGCGCTGGCCCGCAAGAAACAGAAAACCTTCCTCTTCGAGGGCACGGTCATGAGCGGCACGCCGCTGATCAACCTGATCCGCCTGACTTTGGCCGGCAGCCGCATCCACGAGATCCGCGGTATTCTCAACGGCACCACCAACTTTATCCTGACGCGCATGGAGGAGGGGCTCTCCTACGCCGACGCCCTGAAGAAAGCGCAGGAACTGGGCTATGCCGAGGCGGTGCCCGATGCGGACGTTCTCGGCTGGGACGCCCTGGCCAAGGTGACCATCCTGGCCAACGCCGTTTTCGGTGCCGACCGGAAACCCTTCGACTTCCCCTGCGAGGGAATCACCCGCATCAGCTCTGCCGATATCGCCGCCGCCAAGGCCGCCGGCAAGCGTTACAAGCTGATCGCCCGCGTCTGGCGCGAGGGCAACGAGGTGAAGGCTTCGGTGTCGCCGCAGAAAATCGATCTGGGCCATCCCCTGGCCGGCGTGATGGACGCGATGAACGCCGCGACCATCTCCACCGACACGGTCCGGGAGATCACCATTATCGGCCCCGGAGCGGGACGGCGCGAGACCGGGTTCAGCATGCTCAGCGACCTGATCCACATCGCCCACAACCGCTAACTCCAAGCCGGAGCCGCGCCGGGTTTCGTCGTTTCTTTAGCCGCTGGGCAATGAGGAGGCGCATGGATGTGGCCGCCCGGATCCTGGACGCAGCCGCCGAGCTGCGCCGCGGCCTGAAGCCGCTGCGGTTCGCTCGCCCCGTCACCCACGTCTACAACCCTCTCGAATACGCGGCCGCTCCCTATGAAACCTATGTCCGGCGCTACGGCGCCACGAAAAAAAAGGTGGTTTTCCTGGGCATGAACCCCGGGCCGTTCGGCATGGCCCAGACCGGGATTCCTTTCGGAGAAGTCGGCATGGTCCGCTCCTGGCTGGGCATCAGTGGCCCGGTGGGCAAACCCCGCCGCGAGCATCCCCGCCGCCCGGTTCTCGGATTCGACTGCAGGCGCAGCGAGGTCAGCGGCCTGCGGCTCTGGGGCGAGATCGCCGCCCATTTTAAAAAGCCGGAACGCTTTTTCGCCCGCCACTTTATCGCCAACTACTGCCCGCTGCTTTTTCTGGAGGCAAGCGGCCGCAACCGCACGCCGGACAAACTAACCCGGCAGGAGTGCGAGCCTCTGTTTGCCCTTTGCGACCGCCATCTGCGCAGGCTCGTTCAATCCCTGGGCGCCGAGTGGGTCATCGGTATCGGAAACTTCGCCGCCCAGCGGGCCGAGCAGGCTCTGGCCCAATCGGCCGTTCACGTCGGTGCGATCCTCCATCCCAGTCCGGCCAATCCCCGAGCCAACCGCGACTGGGCCGGCACGGTGCGCCGGCAGCTGGCCGAACTGGGAATCTGCGGGGAAGGGCGATGAACGGCGAGCGAAAAACGGTGGTCATTGCCGGGGCAACCGGTTTTGTCGGCCGCGCCCTGGTGCGGGAGCTTGGCAGTGATTTCCGCGTCATCGGCCTGAGCCGGGGCGAAGCGCCTGCCGGGTTGGTGGGGGAGTGGCGGCGCTGCGACCTGTTTTCCCTGCTGCAAACCGAGCAGGCGCTGGCCGGAGCCGACACCGCCTTTTACCTGGTGCACTCCATGCTCCCCTCGGCGCGTCTGACCCAGGGCTCGTTCGAAAACCTGGATCTGATCATTGCTGACAATTTCGCCCGCGCCGCCGCCAGAGCCGGCATCCGCCACATCATCTATCTGGGCGGCCTGGTGCCCTGCAACGAGCCGCACCTGTCGCGCCACCTGCGCAGCCGCCTGGAGGTGGAGGAGACGCTGGGCGGCCGCTCCATCCCGTTGACCGCCCTGCGCGCCGGCATCATCATCGGAGCGGAGGGTTCCTCCTTCCGCATGCTGCTGCGCGTGGCCCAGCGGCTGCCGATCGTCCCCTGCCCGGAGCGGTCGCGCTCCCTGACCCAGCCGGTGGCGATTGCAGACGTGATCCGGCTGCTGCGCCACTGCCTGGAGCACCCGGCCGCACAGAATCGCACCATTGACATCGGTTCGCCAGACGTGCTTTCCTACCACGACCTGCTGGGGCGGATAGCCGCCGCCCTGGGCAAAAAACGGCTGCTCTTTTATGTTCCCGGCACGCGCTGGTGCAAACCCTGGCTGTCGCTGGTCAGCAACACGCCGCTGGCCCTGGTGTCGCCGTTGCTTGAAAGCATGCAACATTCGCTGACCGCCTGCGACCTGAGGCCGCAGCAGGAGGCGGGAGTCCCCGGCCTGCCCCTGGACGAGGCCCTGCATGCGGCCATGGCCGCCGGCAGCCCGGCGAGTCCGAGGCGGCGCCGGCCAAAGGGAGGCGGCCACGACGTGCGTTCCGTGCAGCGGATTCCGCTGCCCGCCGGCAAAACCGCCCGCTGGCTGGCCGAGGAGTACACGGCCTGGCTGCCGCGCCTGTTCCGCAGCTTTCTCAAGGCGCGCAGCGACGGAAGCGGCAGCCTGTTTTTGAGCCTGCGTTTTCCGCCGCTGCTGCTCCTGGAGCTGAGCTTTGCCAAGGAACGGAGCGTCCTTTCCGACCGCCAACTTTTCTATATCACCGGCGGCCTGCTGGCCCGCCGCGTCGAGCGCGCCACGCAGCGTCCGCGCCTGGAATTCCGCGAGGTGCTCAAGGGCGGTTGCGCGCTGGTGGCCATTCACGACTACCGGCCGACTCTGCCCTGGCCGCTCTACAACCTAACCCAGGCCCAAGCCCATCTCTGGGTCATGCGCCGCTTCGCCCGCCATATTCAAAACAGAGCCCCGTAGGGCGCGCAGCGGCTTTTTTTTCCTGAAAAAGTTGACAGGGGAGAAAAACTATACTATTATTAAAAAGCGAACAAAAGGCGAACAAATGGTGACCAAAAAACAGAGATACGTGCTGGAGAAGCTGCGCGAGCTGGTGCGGCGCAACCGCTACTTTCCGACCGTGCGCGAGATCGCCCGCGCCACCCGGCTGGCTTCGCCGGCCACGGTGCACGCCTACCTGCGGCGGCTGCGCGAGCGGGGCTACCTGCAGAAGCGGGGCCGGGCCTGGGAGCTCGTGCCGCAGAAATGGAGCGTGCCGCTGGTCGGCCTGGTGCCGGCCGGCACGCCGCTGGAAATCTTCGAGCCCCTGGGCGAGGAGGTGGAGCTGCCGGACTGGATGGCCGAGAGCCGCCAGGAACTGCTGGCCTTCCGTGTCCAGGGCGAGAGCATGCGCGATGCCTACATCCGCGACGGCGACCTGGTGCTCATCCGCCGCGGCCAGAAGGCCGAGCCCGGCCAGATGGTGGTGGCCCGGCTGCAGGACGGCTCGATCACCCTCAAGCGGTTGAAGCAGGGGCAGGGCGCCTACTTCCTGGCGCCGGAGAACCCCGACTTCGCCCCCATCCACGAGCCTTTCCAGCTGGTGGGCAAGGTGGTGGGGGTGCTGCGCAAGTACCGCTGAACGCGCCCGGCGGGCGGGGCCATGAAGACGCCGACGGTCTTGCATCTGGATATCGACGCTTTTTTCGCGGCCGTCGAGGTCCTGCTCAACCCCGGCCTGCGGGGCAAGCCGGTGATCGTCGGCGGCCTGGCCCACGAGCGTGGCGTCGTCTGCACCGCCTCCTACGAGGCGCGCCGTTTCGGCGTGCACTCGGGCATGGCGCTGCGCAGCGCCGCGCGCCTCTGCCCACAGGGGGTCTTCCTGCGCGGCCGCTACCACCTCTACAGCCGCATCTCGCAACGCTTCTTCGAATCCCTGCGCCGTTTCTCGCCGCGCGTCGACGAGGTCTCGGTCGACGAGGGTTACGTTGACCTGAGCGGCAGCCGCTACCTTTGCCCGTCGGTGGTCGAGCTGGCCCAGCGCATCAAGCGCGAGGCCGAGCGCGAAACCGGCCTGGCCGTGTCGGCCGGCCTGGGCGGCTCGCGCCTGGGGGCCAAGCTGGCCACGGCCGCGGCCAAGCCGGGCGGCCTCTGCTGGCTGCATGACGAGAAGGAGTTCATCGCCAACCTGGCGGTGGAAAAGGTGCCCGGCATCGGGCCGCAGACGGCGCTGATCCTGCGCGGGCTGGGCATCCGTCGGGTGCGGGAGCTGAAGCAGAAATACTTTTCGCTCTGGAAGCGGGTGTTCGCCTGCTACGAGGAGGGCGCGGCCGCCTTCGAGCGCAGGGCGCCGGAGAGCAAGAGCTTCAGCCGCGAAACCACCTTCCCGACCGACATCGCCGATCGCGGCCTGATCCTTTCCCACCTGGCCTACTTGGTCGACCGGCTGGCCGTGCACCTGCTCGCCGAGAAGCTCTTCGCCGGCCGCCTCGAGGTCAAGGTGCGGCTGAGCGATTTCCAGACCTTCAGCCGGCGGGCGGCGCTCCCTTTCCCGACCTTCTCCTACGTCGATCTCTGGCACACGGCGTCGCGGCTGCTCGGCGAGCTGCTGGCCAAGCGGCGCCGGCCGCTGCGCCTGGTCGGGGTCAAGGTGGAGAACCTGGGCGAGGCCCGCGACCTGCTGCCTTTCGTGTCCCTGCGCGGCGAGAAACTGACCGCCGGCGTGGGCGCGGTCAAGGAACGCTTCGGCTTCTCGGCGATTTTCACCGCCCGCGAGCTGCTGCTCGAGAACCTCTACCCGGTGGAGCGCGAGGGCGTCGTGCTCAAGACCGCGTCATTGACGAAATGAACTACATCCCGCTGCGGGTGCACTCGGTTTTCTCTCAGGGCGCGGGCGCGGTGGCGCCGGCCGAGCTGGCCGAGCGGATGCGGCGCGCAGGGCTGCCCTTCCTGGCCGTGGCCGATCCCCTCTCGCTGCTGGCCTGGGACCGCTTCCAGGTCGAGGCGCTGCGCCAGGGGCTGCGGCCGCTGCTGGGCGTGGAAATCAGGCTCGAGGAGAAGGGCACGCTGCTGCTCTTTCCGCGCTCGCTCGCCGGCTACTATTCGCTGATCCGCTCCTTCAACGGCCGCAGCCTGCGGCCGCTGGCCGAGGTGGCCGCCCTGTTTCTGCCCTCCGTGCGCAACCAGAGGCTGCTGGCCAAGCTGCGGCGCAAGGTCGGTAGCGAAGATTTTTTCCTGGGTTTGGAGTGGGGCAGCCCGGCCTGGATCGCGCGCTGGGCCGAAGAGACCAAAATCCCCCTGGTTTGGGCCAACCCCCTGCGCTGGCTCAACGACCCCCGGCGCTGGCGGGTGGCGGCCGCCGTGTTCGGCCACCTGCCGCTGCAGGAGAGCCTGGCGGCCGCCGTGCGCCTCGACGGCTGGATCAACGGCCGGGCCATCGACCGGCGCTGGGGCGCAGCGGGCCGACAGGCGCTGGCCAACACCTTCCGCTTCGCCGAGCGCATCGCCTTCTCCTTCGGGCAGCTGGAGAACCCCGCTCCCGACCCGGCGGCAGACGACCGGCTGGCGGAGCGGGTCCACCGAGCCCTGGCTGCCGGAAACCACGGCGTTGCCGGCAGCCAGCGCGCCCAACACGAGCTGCAGGTCATCCGCCGCCTGGGCTTTGCCGCCCACTTTTGCATCGCCGCCGCCATCGGCGACTTCTGCTGCCGGCGCTCCATCTTTTTCAACCTGCGCGGCTCCGGCGTCTCCTCGTTCGTCCTCTACCTGCTGGGCGTGTCGCGGGTCAACCCGCTGGGCGTGCGCGGCCTGCTCTTCGAGCGCTTCGTCAACAGCCTGCGCGCCGACCTGCCCGACATCGACATCGACATCGATTCCTCGCGCCGGCAGGAGGTGTTCGAGTGGGTCTTTTCCGAGTACGGCGAGCGGGTGGCCTGCGTCTCCAGCCACAAGTTCTTCGGCGCCCGCTCGGCGCTCTACGAAACGGCGCGGGCGGCCGGCTTCAATCCCGAGGAGGCCCAGGCCCTGACCAAGAAGCTGCCGCTGTTCGCCTCGCCCAGGGATCTGGCGCCGGAGGGCAAAGGCAGGCTGGCCGGCCTCTACGCTGCCGCGGCGCTGCTCGAGGGCGTATTCAAGGAGCTTTCGCTGCACGTGGGAGGCGTGGTCTTCAGCGCCGGCCCCAGCGCGGACGTTTTCCCCCTGGCGCGGTCGCCGCAGGGGTTGCGCCAGATCGTCTGGGACAAGGACGCCGTCGAGCGGCTGAAGATCTTCAAGCTGGACCTGCTGGGCGTGCGCGGCTTCGACGTGATCGCGCCGCTGGCCCTGGCCGGCGGACTGGGCCGACGCCAGGACGACGGAGATGTCTGGGAGCTGATCGGCGGCGGCCGCACCCTCGGCTGCTTCCAGATCGAGAGCCCGCTGGCCCGCCAGACCCTGCAGCGCGCCCGGCCGGCCAGCCTGGAAGAACTGGCTGCGGCCCTGGCCATCATCCGCCCCGGCCCGGCCAAGGCGGGGATGAAGGCGCGCTACCTCGAGCGCCGGCCGCCGCCGCATCCGCTGCTGGCCGAGCTCTTTGCCGAGACGCGCGGCACGCTGATCTTCGAGGAGCAGGTCACCGTGCTGCTGCACCGTCTCGCCGGCTGGGACCTGGAGAAGGCGGAAAAGGCGAGGAAGGAGTTGAAGAAGGGGTGCGAGCGCGAGGCCTGGCGCCGGGAGTTCTTCGCGCTGTCGGCGGCGCGCGGCTGGCGCGCTGGCGAACTCGAATTGCTCTGGAAGCTGATCCTTGATTTCTCGCTCTACGCCTTCTGCCAGGCGCACAGCCTGGCCTACGCCTATGCCGCCTACCTGGCCGCCTGGTTCAAGGCCCGCCGGCCGCTGGAGTTCTTCTGCCGGCTGCTCAACGCCGGCGGCGGCTACTACCCGCTGCCGGTCTATGTTGACGAGGCCCAACGCTGGGGGCTGCGGGTGCTGGCGCCGGACGTCAACACCAGCGCTGCCGGTTTCCGCACCGAGGCGGGCGCCCTGCGCACCGGGCTGCTCCTGGTCAAAGGCATCGGCGAGAAGGTGGCCGGCCGCATCCTCGAGCGGCGGGCCGCGGGCTACGGCAGCCTGGAGGAGCTCGTGCTGCGCGCCGGCCTCAGCGAGAGGGAGCTGTCGGCGCTGCTGGCCGTCTCGGCGCTGGCCTCGCTGGGCTGCGACGGCTTCGGCCGGTCCGAGAAGGAGAAAAACTGGCGCCTGTACCTCGGTTTCCTGCCCGACGCCTGATTTGACTTTCAGCGGCTGACTGCTTATAATTGAAACTTTTACGGCGAGGACCAATGGCGGACGTGAAACATGTGACCGGCAAGGACAAAGGGAAATTGTTGCTTTACGCCTTGAGCACCTGCGTCTGGTGTAAGAAAATCAAGACTCTGCTCAACAACCTGGGCGTGGCCTATGACTATGTCGACGTCGACCAGCTGAGCGAAACCGAGAAAGAGAAGGTGATGGAGAAGATGCGCCGCTGGAACCCGCGCGGCTCGTTCCCCACACTGGTCGTCAACGACGAGAAGGTGATTTGCGGTTTTGACGAGACCAGGATCCGGGAGATAATGGGCTGATGGCGACCGACGACATGACGGCCCGCGAGGAAGAGGTCGAACGCCTCTACCAGAGACTGAAACGGGAAGCGGAAGCCTCCGGTTACCACCTCCATCCGGATGCGGCTTTCACCAAGGATCTGGTGCGGGGCCTGCTGGTCAACGAAAAGCGCTACGGCTACTGGGCCTGTCCCTGCCGCCTGGCTGCCGGCCGCAAGGCGGAGGATTTGGACATCATCTGCCCCTGCGACTACCGCGACCCGGACCTGAGCGATTACGACGCTTGCTACTGCGCCCTCTACGTCTCGCAGCGGGCCCTGGAAGGCAAGGCCGAAATCCGCTCCATACCGGAGCGCCGGCCATCGGCCGAGGAACGTAAAAAAGCCAGAGATAAAAGCCCGGTTTCGAGCCTGGCCAGCCTGCCTCTGCCGATCTGGCGCTGCAAGGTATGCGGTTATCTCTGCGGCCGCGAGAGCCCGCCCGAGGTGTGCCCGATCTGCAAGGCCAAAAAAGACCGTTTCGAACGGTTTCTCTAGCCGGATATAGATGCATATTTCCGACGGCATCCTGCCCCTGGGCCTGACTCTCGCTGCGGACGCGGTAGCGCTGGCCGGCGTCTACGCCACCGGTCGCAAAGTGGAAGCTCAGGAGATTCCCCGCATGGGCATGATGGCCACCGTGCTCTTCGGCGTTTCCCTGGTACACCTGCCGCTGGGCGGCACTTCCACCCACCTGGGTCTTTTTGGCCTGGCCGGCATGCTGCTGGGCCGGCGCGCCTTCCCCGTGGTTCTGGTCAGCCTGCTGTTCCAGAGCCTGATTTTCCAGCACGGCGGCCTGCTCTCGCTGGGAGTCAATGCGCTGTCCATGGGGGGCGGCGCGCTCCTTTCCTGGCTGCTCTGGGATTTTCTGCCCCTGGAGAAGCGAGTCAAGAGCTTTCTTTGCGGCTTTCTGGGGATTGCCTTTCCCGCTCTCTTTGTGGCCCTGATCTTTCAGTTTCTGCACTACGGCAAGGGCATGCTGCTGCTGCTGGCTGTTTCCCTGCCGGTGGCCGCGGTCGAGGCGGGTTTAACGCTGCTGATTTATCAGTTTTTTCAAAAAGTTCAACCTGGAGTGTGGCGCAAATGAAAAAAATCTTGCTTATTATGCTCCTCTCAACTTTTTCTTTATGGTTGTTCGGCCATGGCGTGGAACTACAATTCCGCTTGCAGCCTCCTGCCGTGCTGGTCAATGCCCGTTACGAGATTAGCAACCAATTGCTGGCTGATGCGCCGCTTGAAATTTTTTATGCCCAGGAGAAAAACCCATTCCAGAGCGGCCGCACCGATCGCAGCGGCAATTTCGCTTTCCTTCCTGACAAAGCCGGCCAATGGACGGTGATTGTCGACGACCAGATGGGCCACCGGGAAAAGGACTCCGTCGATGTGCCCGCCGCTTTCTTTCAGAAACCGGCGCCGCAGCCGAAGGGACAGGGGGAGCCGCAAGCTGTGCCCCAGCAAAAACCCGCAAAAGCGCCAGCCATAAAATCCGTTTCCCTGGTGCTGCGCCTGGTTCTGGGCGTCGGCCTGCTCCTGCTTTTAACTTTATTCTTCTACCGCTGGAAAAAAAGCCGTGAGGCATAGTTTTTTCGACCGCTACAGCCACCTCGACTCAGCGCTTCACCGGCTCGATCCGCGTAGCAAGCTGCTCCTGGTACTGGCTTTGCTCATCCTGGTGCTGGCGTCGCAGCGCGGGTTGGAATTCTTCTTCTGGTACGGGCTGATTCTGGCGCTGATCCTGCTGAGCCGGGTGCCGCTGAGCTTTTTTGCCAAGCGCTTGCTGCTGGTCACACCCCTGGTCTTGGCCTTCGCCTTTTTTTATTTCCTTTCCGGCTGGCTGGAAAATCGCGCCGCTTTATCCGCTCTGCTTGCCATGCGCGGCCGGCAGGTCGCCTGGGTTGCCTTCAGAACCTACGCGGCCGTGCTCTTCCTTTCACTGCTCTCTTCCACCACCCGTTTCACTGACCTGCTCTGGGCCCTGCGCCGTTTGCGCCTGCCGGTGCTGCTGACCACCCTGGCCAAGCTGGTCTACACCTATTCATTCGTGCTGGTCGACGAGATGCAGCGCATGCAGGTGGCCAGCCGCAGCCGAGCGCCGGTTTTGCGCGTGCCGCGGTTGCGCCACTACAGCCAGTGGCTCGGTTCGCTGTTTTTACGCAGCCTCAACCGCGCCGACTCGCTTTACCTGGCCATGATTTCCCGGGGTTTCACCGGCGAGTTCCCCGAAGGCGACTGCCATCACTTGCACTGGCCGGACGCACTGGCCGGCCTGCTGTTTTTAGCGCTCGTCTTTCTGGTTAAAATCGTATGGAAAGCGTAATCCAGATCAGGAATCTGAGTTTCTCTTATCAGGGCGGGAAAAAAGTTCTGGATGGGATCAATCTGGATATTTTCCGCGGTGAGGTGCTCGGAATCATCGGACCCACCGGCGCCGGGAAGTCAACGCTGCTGCACCATCTCAACGGGATTTTGAAGGGCGAGGGGCGCATCGTCGTTGACGGCATAACGCTGGGCAAGGAGACGGAAAAAATGGTACGCGCCAGAGTCGGCCTGGTGTTCCAGAACCCGGACGACCAGCTCTTCTGCCCCACCGTTTTTGAAGACGTGGCCTTCGGCCTTTACAACCTGGGGATGAAGAAAGAGAAGGTGGAAGAACGGGTGAGCGAGATCCTCGGGCGCTTGAATCTCGGCCCCTACCGCGACCTCTCGGCCCAGCATCTCTCTTTCGGCGAGAAAAAGCGGGTGGCTTTCGCCACGGTGTTGGCCATGGAGCCGGCGATCATCGGCCTGGACGAGCCGTTCGCCAACCTCGATTACGCCAGCGTCCTGAACATCATCCAGTTGATCGAACGGATGGAGGCCACGCGCATCGTCATTTCCCAGGATATCCTGCACGCCTTCGTCTTCTGCCAGCGCATCGCCGTGCTGCACCGCGGCCGCATCCTCAAGGTGGGCACTCCCGCCGAGATCGCCGCCGAGGTGGACCTGCTCGAGGAGATCGGCCTCGACTACCGCCACTACCTGAAAGCCATCAAACGGTTCTTTTAAGATTTTTTTTATCGCTATAGGGGAGGTTTTCATGCCGCCGCTGAGTGAACGGGAACTGGTGGACATGGCCGCGACCTGGTTCAACGAGGGGTACAACTGCGCCGAGTCGGTGCTCCTCGCCCTGGCCAAATATCTGGAGGCTCAATCGCCGCTGTTGCCGCGGGTGGCCTCTGGGTTCGGCGGGGGCATCGCCAGGCGGCAGACCTTCTGCGGCGCGCTTTCGGGCGCCATCCTGGGCCTGGGTTTGAAGTACGGCCGGATCAGCCCCGAGGAGTCCCGCGATCCGGTTTACACGAGAGTGCAGCGGCTGCTCGATGAATTTAAAAGGGAGTTCGGCTCCCACAGCTGCCGCGAGCTGACCGGCATCGATTTCTCCGACCCCGAGCAGTTCAAGCAGTACCAGAGCCGGGTGCACCACGAGACCTGCGTCGGATTGGTCCGTTTTGCCGCGGCCCGCAGCCTGGCCATCCTGCGAGAATAGCGTATCCGGTTCCGGCTCCCGCCAGCGAGCGGCAGCCGGTCGGCGTTGACTTTGGCGCCGTTTTTTCCTACCATGGAAGTTGATGACCATCAAGGCCGACCTGCATATCCATTCCACCCTTTCGCCCTGCGGCTCGCTGGAGATGTCCCCGGCGGCCATTGTCGGGCGGGCCCTTGAACTCGGCCTGGACCTGATCGCCGTCACCGACCACAACAGCGTGGAGAACGGCTTCTATGCCGCCGCCCTCGGCCGCAAGAAAGGGCTGCGCGTGCTGTTCGGCATGGAGGCCCAGACCCGCGAAGATGTCCATATCCTCTGCCTGTTTGAAGAACAAGCCCAGGTCGAACGTTTTTACGGCGAAGTCTATCCCCATCTTCCCGAGGTCGGCAACAATCCCGATTTTTTCGGCGACCAGGCCGTGGTTGACGAGCAGGAAAACGTCATCCGCTTCGAAGGCAAGCTGCTGATGAACGCGTTGGATCTGCCCATCGCCGAACTGGCCGAGCGGGTGAGGCGGCGCGGCGGCTACCTGATCCCTTCGCACGTGGAGAGCAACCAGTTCGGTCTGCTGCCCGTGCTGGGGGCGGTGCCGCCCGAGCTGGCCGGCTGTGTGCTGGAAATCTCTTACCGCAGCCGGGCCGAGGAGGCCCGTGGGCTTTTCCCCACCCTGTCGCGCTTCCCGCTGATTTCCAATTCCGATGCCCATTTCCTCAGAGACATGGGCCGGGTCTACACCGCCTACGAGACCGAATCCCCGGCGCTGGCCGATCTTTACCGGGCCGCGCTCAACGGCCGTTTCACGATCGTGCGGAGACCAGCCGGTGGTTGAAGACCTCTGTTTTCACATCGTCGACATGGTGCAGAACGCGGTCGCGGCCGACGCCCGCCGGGTCACGGTCCGCATCCGCGAATCGCGCGCCGCCGACAAGCTGGAGCTGGAGGTGCGCGACGACGGCCGGGGCATGGACGCCGACACGATCGCCAAGGCCCAGGACCCGTTCTTCACCAGCAAGTCGTTCAAGAAAGTCGGGCTGGGCATTCCCCTGCTCAAGGCCACGGCCCAGGTCTGCCGGGGCGATTTTGCCATCGACAGCCGGGTGGGAGAAGGCACGGTGATCCGCGCCCAGCTGCAGCGGCAGCATCTGGACTGCCCGCCTCTGGGCGACCTGGCCGAATGCATGCTGCAGCTGCTGGTCAGCATGGACGGCCTTGATTTGCGTTTCGTTTATCAGACCGACGAGGGCGAGTTTGAGATATCTTCGTCCCAGATCCGCGAGCAGGTGGGCGGCCTGCATTTCTCGCACCCGGAGGTCTACCGTTTCCTAAAGGATTTTTTGCGCGAAAACATCTCCCGCCTGCAGTCTTTTTCAGGCGGCTGACCCGGGAAGGTAGCTGACTTTATTTTTCCCAGTAGACACCCATGCGCCGGTATTTTTCGTAGCGCTTTTCGAGCAGCGTGTCGTCGTCCAGCGCCAACAGCTCGTTGAGGGCCGGCGCCAGCGCTTTTTTGATGCGGCGGCTGACCTCCTCGGGGTGCTCGTGGGCTCCGGGCTCCGGTTCCTCGATGATGCCGTCGATCATGCCGAGTTCGTAAAGGTCGTAGGCGGTCAGGCGCAGGGCGGCGGCGGCCGCGTCGGCCTTGTTGGCGTCCTTCCAGAGGATGGAGGCGCAGCCTTCCGGCGAAATGACCGAATAAATGGCATTGGAGAGCATGAACACTCGGTCGGCCACGCCGATGCCCAGCGCGCCGCCCGAACCGCCCTCGCCTGTCACGCAGGCGACGATCGGCATCCGCAGCCCGGACATTTCGTAAATGTTGAAGGCGATGGCCTCGGCCTGGCCGCGCTCCTCGGCGCCGATGCCGGGGTAGGCGCCCGGCGTGTCGATCAGGGTGATCACCGGCCGCCCGAAACGCTCGGCCTGCTTCCATCAGGCGCAGGGCCTTGCGGTAGCCTTCGGGATGGGCCATGCCGAAATGGCGGCGGATGTTCTCTTTGACGTTGCGGCCCTTCTGGTGCCCGATGATGGTCACCGGCAATCCCTCGAAGAAGCCGATGCCGCCGACAATGGCCGGATCGTCGGCGAAACGGCGGTCGCCGTGCAGCTCGACAAAATCGTGGACAGAGGTGTCGATGTAATCCGTGGCTGGTCGGCCGTTTGGGGTGCCGGGCCAGCCGCACGATCTCCATGGCGCGTCTTGCATGGGCGGTCCGATCCGTGCATTTCGCACGGTTTGCGCTGTCAGCTGCTCATCGCAGCGGCCGCCGCGTCGTAAGGCCGGCTGCTGGTGCATTTTCAGCAGCAGTGACCAGGGTCGTTTGAGATCCTGCGCTGGCACGACCATGTCGAGCATGCCGTGCTCCAGCAGGAACTCGGCGCGTCTGGAAACCGGGCGGGCAGTTTCTGGCCGATGGTCTGCTGGATGACCCGCGGCCCGGCGAAGCCGATCAGCGCGCCCGGTTTCGGCGACGATGATGTCCCCGAGCATGGCGTAGGAAGCGGTCACGCCGCCGGTGGTCGGGTCGGTCAGAGCACGGTGATCAGGGGCAGTGGCTTTCGTGAAGGCGGCGGACGGCGGCGGCGGTTTTGGCCATCTGCATCAGCGAGAGGATGCCCTTCCTGCATGCGCGCCCCGCCGGAAGCGATGACCATCACCACCGGCAAGCGCTGGTCGCGTGGCATGCTCCAGCAGGCGGGCTATCTTTTCACCGACCACCGAGCCCATCGAAGCCATGATGAAATTGGGCTTCCATGACCGCCAGGGCGGCCGGCAGCCGCCGATCTCGCGATGCCGGTCACCACCGCCTCGCCCCTGGCCGGTGGCGGCTCCGCATCGCGAGCTTCTGCCTCGTATTTGGGAAAATGGAGCGGGTCGAGGCTTTGCAGGTTGCCGTCCAGCTCCGCGGAACGACCCGCGGTCGCACAAGCTGCTTGATGCCAGGTCGGCGCGTCCAGCCGGGAATGATGGCCGCAGCGCGAGCAGACGTAATGGGCGTGTTGATAAAAGGAGATGAAATGGGTGGTGCTGCACTGCGGGCACTTGACGAACAGCTTGGACAGCATCAGCGTTCTCCCTTGCGGCGGCAAGCATTTTGCTGATGAAGTCGGTGGTGTAGGCTGCCGCTGAAGAAATACCTCGTTCTGCATGATCTGCTGGTGGAAAGGGATCGTGGTCGGCGACACCCTCGATGATGAACTCCCGCAGGCCCGTTTCATCCGGGCGATGGCGTCCTTGCGGGTCTCGCCCCAGACGATCAGCTTGGCGATCAGCGAGTCGTAGAAGGGCGGGATGGCGTAGCCGGGATAGACGCCGGAATCGACGCGCACCCCGGGCCCGCCGGGCACGATGTACTGGCTCGAGCGTTCCGGTCTGTGGGCAGGAAATCGTTGTCCGGGTCCTCGGCGTTGATGCGGCATTCGATGGCGTGGCCCGGAATTGACATGATCTGCGCCTGGGTCAGCGGCAGCGTTTCGCCGGCGGCCACCAGGATCTGGTGCTTGACCAGGTCGGCTGGGTGATCATCTCCGTGACCGGATGCTCGACCTGGATGCGCGTATTCATCTCGATGAAGTAGAATTGGCTTTTTCCTGAGTCGTAGATGAACTCGATGGTGCCGACCGAGTCGTAGCGCACCGACTTGGCGCGCCGTCACGGCGATCGCGCCCATGGCCTCGCGCTGGCGTCGTCCAGGAACGGGCGAGGGGGCCTCCTCCAGCAATTTCTGGTAGCGGCGCTGGATCGAGCAGTCGCGTTCGAAGAGATGGACGACGTGGCCGTGCTTGTCGCCCAGGACCTGGATCTCGATATGCTTCGGGATCGCTGGATGAATTTTTCGAGGTAGACGCTGGGCATTGCCGAAGGCCTGCTGGGCTTCGCCGGCGGCGAAGTTGAAGGCGTTCTCCAACTCCTTTTTCTCGTAGACGATGCGCATGCCGCTTGCCGCCGCCGCCGGCGGTGGCTTTGAGTACCACCGGGTAGCCGATGCCATCGGCCACCGCCAGAGCGTCGCTCACCGAAGCGACGGTACCTGTGGAACCGGGAACCACCGGCACGCCGGCCTCTTGGACGGTTTTTTTGGCCGTGGCCTTGTCGCCCATCTTGCGGATGGCGAAGGGGTTGGGGCCGACAAACTTGAGATTCATGGCTCGGCAGGCTTCGGCGAACAGCGGGTTTTCCGAGAGGAAACCGTAGCCCGGGTGGATGGCATCCGCGTTGACGGCCAGGGCCGTGGCCAGGATGTTCTGGTAATTCAGGTAGCTCTCGCTGGTCGGCGGCGGGCCGATGCAGAAGGCCTGGTCGGCGTAGCGGACGAACAGGGCTTCGCGGTCGGCGGTGGAGTAGACGGCCACGGTCTTGATGCCCAGCTCCTGGGCGGCGCGGATCACGCGCACGGCGATTTCGCCGCGGTTGGCCACCAGCAGTTTGGAAATCATGAAACTCAGGGCCCGGGTTCGATGCGGAAAAGCACCTGATCGAACTGGACCAGTTCGGCGTTCTTGACGCAGATGTCGCGCACCGTGCCGCCGATATCCGTCTGGATCTCGTTCATCGTCTTCATTGCCTCGATGATGCAGAGGGTATCGCCGGACTGGACCTGGTCTCCCACCTCGACGAAGGGCTCGGCCTCGGGCGCCGGACGACGATAAAACGTGCCCACCAGCGGCGCCTTGACCTCGTGCCATCCCGGTGCCGGAGCGGGGACGGGTTCGGCAACCGGGGGCGTGGGAACGGCCACTTTTTTTTCACCCGTCTCTCGGGGCAGGTGCGAGCCTGGACTCTCCAGCGGTGCCGGCAGCAGGGGCAGACCCTTCTTGGCGTGGAGAGAAAAGCGTCCCCGGCTGATGGACAGCTCGCTGAGGTCGAACTTTTTCATCAGTTCCAGCAGCTGTTCAAGCGTGTACGTTCTCAACGTCATCGTTGTCCTCCTGGCAGGCCTGCCGTCCGGGCGCATCGCCCGCCGACGCGGCAACGGTCAGAGTTTTGAGTAGGGGGGATTCCGCATCGTCGCGGACGGATATTGACCTTAATTTTATTATATATCAGATTAATGTTTTTGTAAATTTGCAACTTTTGAACGCCGCTCAATGCAGCGTGCCCAGCAGTGCCCGCAGGCCGTACTGGTGGACCAGGTGAGCGCCCAGGTCCCCGGTTTTCACCAGAACCAGCACTCCGGCCAGGTAGACCAGGAGAAAGGCCACCTGCACCAGGAACACAGTCCGGGGTGAAAACGGCTTTCCCCGTTTCTGCTGCACTGTGCCGGCTGCCAGCACTCCGGCGTAGAGGAGGGCCAGCAAGGTGAAGATCAGCCTCGTGTTTTCACCGAAATCCTCGTGTCTGAGCACCACCGGCAGCACGGTGGCGTTCGCGGCGGCGACGCGGAAGGCCGCCTGGCCGCTGGCCACTGCCACCCAGGTGCCGGCCGCTCCCAGCAGCATCAGCACCAGGGCAGCCAGGCAAAAGCAGGCGCGTTGCTTCCGGCTCAGCAGCCCCATAAAAAGAAAAAGGGGTACCACGGCCAGCAGGCCGATCGGCAAGTGGACCACCAGCGGATGCATACCGGGAAAAGGGGGCAGGGTGGGTATCATTGTTTTTTCCTGGTCAGTTGTTTTGGGCACCCTTGCTGATCCAGTTCTTGATGTTTTGCAGCTCGGTGCCGGTAATGGAGCCGATCTTGGGCATGGATCTGCCCATTGACTGCCGGCCCTCCAGCTTGATCACCAGATAGCTGTGGACGGCGTCGCCGGTCTTGACCCGCAGAGTGGGCGGTTCCAGGATGCAGGGCACGTTGACCAGGTTGGCATGGGACTGGCCGACGGCCAGGATGAGACCGGCCTGGGAGCCGGTGGCGTCATGGCAGCCACTCCGGGCGCAGCTGCGGGTGAAAATCGACTGGATGTCCGTGGCCAGCGAGGGGTTCTCTTTGGGCAGGTTGGCGCTCGGGTTGTGACCGGAGCTCGAACCGCAATGCAGCAGCAGGATGAGCGCTAATCCGAAATATAACCATAATGGTAATAATTTTCTCACAACATTCCTCTGTGCGCTATATGGTATAGTCAGCAATCTCCGAAGTCAAGTTGTTGATAATAAAGATTTTTTATGAAAAAAGACGCGCGCTATTGGGGCGGGCCCTGATAGGTGATCGTGAAGTCGCCGTCGCGGTAATCCTTGTGGGTAATTTCAAGCAGGCGTCCGGACTCGATGCGGTATAGGTTGTAGGAAGCGTGCACCGATCCCGCAGCTCCCGGATTGGCCAGGTAGGTGGCCGGAGGGAGCAGATTGCTGTAGCGCTGGTGGTCGTGGCCGTGCAGCACCAAGTCGACGGGGTGTGTGCTCAGCAGCTCCAGGAGTAGATGGCGGTTTTCCAGGCGGCGCCAGAACTGGTTGGTCACCCGGCCGCCGCGGTTGAAGAGGGGATAGTGCAGCACCAGAATTTTGAAGGCGTTGGCCTGCGCCGGCTGGCGCAACAGTTCGCCCAGCCGCAGGACCTCTTCCGGGTCGATGCGGCCGGCGGCGGCGAGCGAAAAGCGGTTGGGATTCATGCCCAGGATGACCGTCTCGCCGATGCGGTGCAGGGTGGGGTAGATGGGTGCTTCGAGGTCCGCGGCGGGCGTGCGGATGACGTCGCCGAAATAGGCCTCGATGCGCTGGCAGCGGATGGCCTTGCGGGTATAGTAATCGTGGTTGCCCGGCACCACCACGGTGGGGAAGAGGCGGATCAGCGGCTCGAGTGCCTCGCGGGCCATGATGAATTCCTGGGGCGAGGCGAGCGCGGTCAGGTCGCCGCTGATCACTACGCCGTCCGGCTGGTCGGCGATCACTGCGGCGATCGCCCGGCAGGCGATGGGGGCAGCGAATTGACGAATGCGGCCGCGGAGGTAAAGGTTGGCCAGACCGAGCAGCCGTTTGCTAAAGATGCCCCGCCAGTTGGGGAAGGCATAAAAGTGCAGGTCGGAAAGGTGGGCCAGACGCATGGGTTTATAGACGGGAAACAATGCTGCTGAGGATTCCTTCCTCCAGGATGTGGTTGGGCATGCTGACCTCCTCTGGCGGGCCCTCGCCGGGCCGTCCGCTCGGCAGTTTATTATTCCACAATCGGGTTGAAATTTCCATTGCAAAAAATGTATTTTCCGTTATGATGAATGCCGAGGTTATTTTATTAGGAGGATCCCGATGAAGAGGCTTCTTTGCTTATTCTTGCTGGCCTTGTTACCGCTGGCGGGCTGCCGGCAGTCGGCGGCGGGCGGTTCGTCGCCTTTCGACGCGGTCTTCACCGAATTCAAGAGCACCCTGGAAGGCAAAAACCACCTGCAGGCGCTGGCCAGCCTGCACCGAATGCTCGAGGATTTCTGGGCCCAGGCGCCGCTGCTGATGGCCAACCCCAGGTTCGTCAAGAGCGCCGGCAACAGCTACGGCATCTACGAGCCCAAAGAGGATGACCAATTCACCGCGGGCGAGGTGATCTACCTCTACATGGAACCGGTGGGTTTCACCGTCAAGGCCAATCCCGGCGGCTGGCGTGAATTCGGTTTCACGGCCGATTTCAAGGTGGAAGATAGTGCCGGCAAGGTGCTGGGCGGCCAGAACGATTTCGCGACCCTGCCCTTCAAATCCTGGAACTACAACACCGAAATCGCTTTGACGTTCAACTATACCTTCAACGGCCTGGCCAGCGGACGCTACAAGATTGTGACCGTGGTCAAAGACATGCACGCCGACAAAAAGGCCACGGTGGAGAAGTGGCTGACCGTCCGTTGAGGGGGAAAAGTCCGCCCCGGTTCAGGGGCGGAGCAACTGCCGCAGCAGCATCAGATTGAAGAGGCAGACCAGTAGCGCGACGGCCCAGAGCATGAGCCGCGTCCCCCAGGGATTGACGTATTTGCCCATCACCCGGCGCGAGGAAGTCAAGACGATCAAGGGAAAGATGGTCCAGGGGAGCTGGATGCTGAGAACAATCTGGCTCCAGATCAGGCCCTGAAATGGATCTCTCGAGGAAAAACAGCACCAGCAATCCTCCACCCAGCGTGAGCAGCACGCCCTGGCGTGAGCGGCGTTCCTTCAGTTGGAACGGTTTTTTGAACATGCCGGCAAAGATGGAACCGCCGGCCAGTCCCGCCGTCACCGAGGAGGAGAAACCGGAAAAGAGCAGGGCCAGGGCGAAGACCAGGGCCGCGGCGCGACCCAGCAGCGGAGCGAGGGTGGCCTGGGCCTGGGGCAGTTCCGTTACCGGCAGGCCATGGCGGAAGAAGACAGCCGCGGCCACGATGATCATGGCGCTGTTGATCGCCCAGCCGACGATCATCGCCAGCAGGGTATCGGCAAATTCGAATTTCAGCTGCTTGCGGATCACCGCCTCGTCGGTCAGGTTCCAGTGGCGGCTCTGGATGACTTCCGAATGGAGAAAGAGGTTGTGGGGCATGACCACCGCGCCCAGCACGCTCATAACCAGCGGCAGGGAGAGCGGCGGCAGGGAGGGGATGACCCAGCCGCGCAACGCCGCCGGCCAGTCGACATGCACCAGGCTGATTTCAAAAATAAAGGAGATGGCGATCAGGGAGACGAAGGCGATGATCCATCGTTCCAGCCTGGGGTAGGTGTGGTAAAAGAGCATGGCCGCGGCCAATCCGGCCGCCAGGGTGGCGCCCAGGGGCAGGGGCAGACGGAAGAGCATGTTCAGGCCGATAGCCGCCCCCAGGATCTCGGCCAGGGCCGTGGAGACCGAGGCCAGCACGGCCGTGGAGAGCAGGAAGCGGCTGAGCCAGCCCGGGAAATAGGCGGTGGCCGCTTCCGAGAGGCAGAGGCCGGTGGCGATGCCCAGATGCGCGGCGATATGCTGCAGCAGAATAAGCATCAGGGTGGAGAGGGTGATCATCCAGAGCAGGGCGTAACCGTGGCTCGCGCCGGCGGCGACATTGGCCGCCCAGTTGCCGGGATCGGTGAAGCCGATCGTGACCAGAAATCCCGGGCCGATGTATTTCAGCACGGCCAGCAGGCCGCCCGTCCGGTTCCGGAAGTTACGCCGTTTCTGATCCCCGGCCATTGCGCCCTCCCGCCGCCGATCCGCCCCGTGCCGGCAGCCGATCACATCGGCGGCGGCGGCTGGTTGGGCAGGAAGAAGATCATCTCCACCTGAGTGCCGACGTTTCTTTCCGACAGGATCATCAGCTTATCGGAGAAACGTTTCATGTTGGGGATGCCCATGCCGGCGCCGAAACCGAGTTCGCGCACATAATCCGGGGCGGTGGAGAAACCGCCCTTCATGGCCTTGTCCAGGTCTTCGATGCCCACGCCGTTGTCGATGACGCGCACGATGATGCGGTCCTCGTCGATGAAACAGTAGATGTGCCCCTGGCCCTTGCTGTGGATGACGACATTGGTTTCGCTCTCGTAGGTGGCCACACCCACGCGGCGGGTGATGTCGGCGTCGAGTTGGCGTTCGCCGAGAAACTTTTTGAGCAGGGCGGCGCCGGTGCCGGCGGCGCTGATGTCGTTGCTGTCGATCTCGTAGTGGAATTCGGCCTGCTCGCTCGTCAGCTTTTCGCCGGTAATGATCGAAAATTCCGTGTTCAGCACCGCACTGCGCTTCTGGTCGTGAATGTAGATCAGGTCGAATTTCTCAAGGATGCCGTGCAGGATGTCCTTCTTGCTGATGATGCCGCGCACGCGGTTTTCGGCGTCGACCACCGGCAAGCGGCCGAAGCGGTACTGTTCGAATTTGGTGACGATCGCCGCCAGCGGCTCGTCCAGGTGCATGGCGACGACCGACTGGGTCATCCACTGGCGGATGGGCTCGTTGATGCGGTTGAATTCCAGGGCGTTGATGATGTCGGCCAGCGAGATGATGCCGATCAGGCGGCGCTTCTCGTCGACCACCGGCAGGCCCGAGATTTTCTTGATCTTCATCATCTCCTTGGCGTGGGCGATTTTCTTATCGGGTGCCAGGACCACCACGTTGGCCACCATGATGTCGGCGGCTTTCAAGTCCTCGAAGATGGCGGCGTATTTGGCGAGTTTAGTACTTTCTTTCATCAATTCCCCGCAGCCCCAAGGCGTAGAGCTTGCCGCAGGAGGAGTAGAGATAGCCTTTGGTGCGCAGCAGCAGGAAGTTGTTGTGGCGGGCCAGGTCGATGGTCTCGGGCGGTACGTACTTGCCGCGTACCACCACCAGGCCCAGCAGGTCGGTGACCAGTGCCGTGCGCACCACTTGCGGGTAGGTGTAACCGGTGAGCACCAGCTGACCGGGTTTGGCCAGGGCCAGGATGTCGCTCATCATATCGGCGGCGCCCGCATTTTTAACTTCCTGGTTCAGTTTGTCTTCTCCGGAGAGGATCTCGGCTTCCAGCACCTCGCAAATGTCTTTGACCGTGATACCCATCGTTGTCCGTCGCCTCCGTTGCGGGTCCGGTGGAAAGGATCAGTTTTCCGTGTAGACGTCTTTTTCGTACTCGGTTTCCAGGCGCAGCTTGTGCTTGGCCTCTTCCTGGGCCAGGGCGGTGAACAGGTCGCGGATGGTCTGGTCCTGGGCCATGGCTGCCAGATCGCTGTAGAGCCTGAACGAGGCCTTTTCCCGCTTCATGGCCACGATCAGTGCCTCCTGGTAATCCATCCCCGGGGAAGGCGCGAGGTCGACCAGGTAATCCACGATTTTGAGGTCGGTGACCGGCCTGGCGGCGGGCTTGAAGGTACCGCCGGCCTTGACCCGCTCCAGCTTCTCCTTGTGCTTCAGCTCCTCGCCGGCGAAACCGAGGAACAGCTCGGAGAGGTGCCGATCGCTCAATTTTTTTGACCATTCCAGGTAAAACTGGTTGGCCTCCAGCTCCTTTTCGATGGCAAATTCCAGAATCTCGTTGATCGACTTGAATCCGGCCAGCGGCGTCATCGCCTTGCCGCAGCAACCGAGTTCGCCTTTGCCGGGGGAGATGATTTTAACCAGCTTGCTGCAGGAATTGCATTTGTAGACATCGGTCATGGCACTGCCTCCTTTGCCTCACCGGAACGCGGTGGAAAAATATTTTATCATGTCCCGCCAAAAAGGGCAACCGCAGGGGAGCGGAACAATACTGTTAATTAATTAACAATAAAAAATAAGTTTTCTGCTAAATTTTTTTCTTGACTTTTACCGTGATTTTTTGTAGGATAAGGACTCTATTCGTGCTCGCGGTTGCACCTGCGACTTCAGGAGATGTGCCGATGACTGTGCGCCATATCATTGAGCAATTGGGCCTGCGTGTCTGGGCCCAGGGTCGAGATCAGGAGGTTCGGGAGGGCTACGTTTCGGACCTGCTTTCGGATGCCATTGCCCATGCCGACGAGGGCAGCCTCTGGATCACGGTGCAGCGGCACATCAACGTGGTCGCCGTGGCCCAGTTGAAGAAGATCGCCGGTATCATCATCAGCCGCGGCCTGGAGCCCGAGGCCGGACTGCGGACCGGGCCGAGCAGGAGGGCATCTTCGTGCTCGGCAGTTCCGAGGGCTCCTTTGCTGTCGCCGGAAAGCTCTTCGCGCTCCTGCGCCCCCCGCGCTGACCGTCCCGACCCGGAGGCAGCATGGAGGCCCAACCGTTGCACATTCCCGATAACCCCCAGTACCGGCAACTGAAGAAAATCATCGAGGAGAGCCGTTCCCTGCCCGGTCCCCTGATTCAGGTCTTGCACCGGGCGCAGAAGATCTTCGGCTATCTGCCCGCCGAGGTGCAGTACGTCATCGCCCGCGAGATGAACGAGCCCCTGTCCAGGGTTTACGGTGTGGTCACCTTTTACAACTTCTTCCGCACCGAGCCCATCGGCGAGCACATCGTCAACGTCTGCCTGGGCACGGCCTGCCACGTCAAGGGGGCGTCGGACATCCTCAAGACCTTGGAGAAGGAGCTGGGGGTCAGGGTGGGCGGCACCACGACCGACCGCTTTTACACGCTGTCCACGGCCCGCTGTTTCGGGGCCTGCGGCCTGGCGCCGGTGCTGATGATCGACGAGGAGGTCTACGGCCGGCTCAACCCCCAGAAAGCGGTCGTGATTGTCCGCGATCTGCGCCAAGCCGCTGCCGCAGCCAAGGAAAGCAAGGAGGAAGCGAAATGAAACTCGAAGACCTGAAGAAAATACAGGGAACAGAGCGAAAAGGAGATGGTGCTGCGCGAGGGCAAGGCCCGCATCCGGGTGGTGATCGGCATGGGCACCAGCGGCATCGCCGCCGGCGCCCGCGAGACGCTGAAAGCCTTCCTGGACGAGATCGAGCAAGCGCGGCCTGGCCGACGTGCATCGTCACCCAGGCCGGCGAGCGCGGCCTCAGCTCCCATGAGCCGATCGTGACCGTTATCGAGGAAGGCCAAGCCCGCGTGGTCTACGGCAACGTCAGCCCGGAGGTGGCCCGCAAGATCGTGGCCGAGCACCTGGTCAACGGCAATCCGGTTTCCGATTACGTCATCGAAATCAAGAAATAGAGCGAGGGCGGTCATGAACAAACGGCTGGACGTGCTGATCTGCGGGGGCGGCGCCTGCATCTCCTCGCACAGCCACGAGTTCAAGAAGAAGCTGCTGGCGGCGATCGCAGCCCAGGGGCTGGCCGACGAGATCAAGGTGGTGGAAACCGGCTGCATGGGGCCCTGCGAACTGGGGCCGGTGATGGTCGTCTATCCCGAGGGCTCCTTCTATATCAAGCTCAAGCCGAAGAGGATGCCGAGCCCATCGTGGCCGGAACATTTCCTCAAGGGCCGGCCGGTGCAGAGACTGCTCTGGCTGGCGCCGGAAGCGCGCAAGATCGTCGAGGAGAAAAAGCAGATTCCCTTCTTCGAGAAGCAGCTCAAGATCGTGCTGGCCAACTGCGGCAAGATCGACCCGGAAAACATCGAGGAATACATCGCCCAGCGCGGCTACGAGGCGCTGGGCACTGGCACTCACCTCGATGAAGCCGCGAGCAGGTCATCGATCATCATGACCCAGCTCGGGCTTGCGCGGCCGCGGCGGCGCCGGCTTCCCGACCGGCCTGAAATGGAAGTTCGACCCGCGACAGCCCCGAGCGACCAGAAATACATCATCTGCAACGCCGACGAGGGCGATCCCGGCGCCTTCATGGACCGGGCGGTGCTCGAGGGCGACCCCCATTCCGTGCTCGAAGGCATGGCCATCGCCGGTTACGCCATCGGCGCCAGCCAAGGGCTACATCTACGTGCGCGCCGAATACCCTCTGGCCATCGACCGCCTCAACGTGGCCATCGCGCCAGGCCCGCGAACTGGGCCTGCTGGGCGAGAACATCTTCGAGACCGGTTTTGACTTTCGACATCGAGCTGCGCATGGGCGCCGGCGCGTTCGTCTGCGGCGAGGAAACCGCGCTCATGGCCTCGATCGAGGGCAAGCGCGGCCAGCCCCGGCCCAAGCCGCCCTTTCCGGCGCAGCGAGGGCTTGTGGGGCAAGCCCACGGTGATCAACAACGTCGAAACCCTGGCCAACATCCGCTCAGATCATCCTCAACGGCGCCGAATGGTTCGCCGCCATCGGCACCGAGAAGAGCAAGGGCACCAAGGTCTTCGCCCTCTCGGGCAAGGTGACCAACACCGGGCTGGTCGAGGTGCCCATGGGCATCACCCTGGGCGAGCTGATCTTCGACATCGGCGGCGGCATCCCCGAGCGGCAAGGCCTTCAAGGCCGTGCAGACCGGCGGCCCCTCGGGCGGCTGCATCCCGGCCAAGTACCTGAACACGCCCATCGACTACGAATCGCTGCAAGCAGCTGGGCTCGATCATGGGCTCGGGCGGCCTGATCGTCCTGGACGAGGACAGCTGCATGGTCAACATGGCCAAGTATTTCCTGGAGTTCTCGCATGGAGGAGTCCTGCGGCCAGTGCGTGCCCTGCCGCGTCGGCCTGAAGCAGATGCACGAACTGCTGGAGAAGATCACCGTCGGCCAGGGCACCCTGCCGACCTGGAGAAGCTGGAGGAGCTGGCCTACACGGTACGCGCCACCTCGCTCTGCGGCCTGGGCCAGGCGGCCCCCAACCCGGTCATCTCCACCCTCAAATATTTCCGCCACGAATACCTGGAGCACATCCAGGACAGGCAATGCCGACGCCGGCGTCTGCGCGGCGCTCTTCTATGCCCCCTGCGAGAACGCCTGCCCCGCCGCACGTGGACGCGGCTTCCTACATTTCCTACATGGGCGACGGCCGCTCGCCGCGAAGCCTATTTCCGCCACATGCAGAACAATCCCTTTCCCATCGCCTGCGGCCGCGTCTGCCCGGCCTTCTGCGAGAAGAAATGCTCGCGCGGCAAGTACGACGTGGCCATCGCCATCCGCGAGGTCAAGCGCTTGTTTGCCGACTGGGCGATTGCCGAAGGGCATGGGTTTTGCGCCGCCCGTCCACCCCAAGAGGGAGAAGGTGGCCGTGGTCGGCGCCGGCCCGGCCGGCCTGGCCTGCGCCTTCTACCTGACGCGGCTGGGTTACCGGCCGGTCGTCTTCGAGGCCCTGCCCAAGTGCCGGCGGCATGATGACCGTGGGCATTCCCGACTTCCGCCTGCCCAAGGACAAGCTCGCCGCCGAGATCAATGTCATCGAGCGGGCCGGGGTGGAGATCCGTTTGAACAGCCCGGTGGCCTCCCTCGACGAGCTGCTGGCCAAGGATTACGCCGCCGTGTTCCTGGCCATCGGCGCCCATCAGTCGCAGCGCCTGGACGTTCCCGGGGCAGGAGTTGAAGGGCGTGCTGTCGGGCATCGATTTCCTGCGCGACGTCAACCTGGGCAAGGCGGTCAAGGTCGGCGAGAACGTGGTGGTGGTGGGCGGCGGCTCGACGGCCATGGACGCGGCGCGCGTGGCCCTGCGCCTGGGCTCCGCCCGCGTACGCGTGGTCTACCGCCGCACCCGCGCCGAGATGCCTGCGCTCCCCGAAGAGGTGATCGAGGCTGAGGAAGAGGGCATCGAAATGGATTATCTGAGTCAATCCGCTGGAGGTCATTGGCAAGCGGGGCAAGGTGGCCGCCCTGCGCTGCATCAGGACCCGGCTGGGTGATTTCGACGACTCGGGGCGCCGGCGGCCGATTCCGGTGGATGGCAGCGAATACACCGATCCGGACCGACCTGGTGCTCACCTGCCTGGGGCAAAAACTCAGCCTGGGCCTGTCCGGCGGCAAGATCAAGCTGGACAAGCGCGGTCATATCGCCGTCGACCCGCGCACCATGGCCACGAATCTGCCGGGCGTGTTCGCCGGCGGCGACGCGGTCAACCCCTCGACCATCATCGAGAGCCGTGGCCCAGGGCCGCCAGGCGGCCGTGAGCCATCGACCGCCACTTGGGCTACGAGGGCCGGCTCTTCGACCAGCCGCGCCAGCCGGTGGCGGTGGGCTACGACGAGGAGGCCTATCTCAAGACCACTGCCGCGCCAGGACGCCGCATCATCGAGGAGGTGGAGAAACGCATCCGCGACCTGGGCCTGGAGGTCAGCAGGGGCTTGACCCTGACGGAGGCCGTCGAGGAGGCGCGGCGCTGCCTGCACTGCGACCGCAACCAGCCCGGTGAGCGAAACCCGTCAGGAAGCGCAGGTCGATCGGCCGATCGAAGCGATGCTATGAGGTGCATGATGAACCGGGATAAGATCCTGAAAAAATACAGCCCGACGTCGGCGACAACCTGCTGGCCATCCTGCACGACCTGCAGGACAGCCAGCGAGCAGCACTACCTGAGTGACGAGGACCTGCGGGCGGCCGCCGAGTACCTGGGGCTGCCTATCAGTTTCGTCCACGGCGTGGCCACCTTTTACACCATGTACAGCCTGAAACCGCGCGGCAGGTACCTTATCCGCATCTGCCAGTCGCCGCCCTGCCACCTGATGGGCGCGACCGATGTCGCGCGGGAACTGATGCGCCTGCTGGGCATCGGCTTCGGCGAGACCACGCCGACAAGCTGTTCACCCTGGAGATGACCTCCTGCCTGGGCGTGTGCGGCGTGGCCCCGGCCATGATGGTCAACGAGGACGTCTACGGCAACCTGACCCCGGAGCGCATCGCCGACATCATCGCGGACCTGAGGAGGGAAAAATGAGCATCTTCCGCACCCACATCCTGCTGCCGGTCGACGAGGGCACGGTGCAGGCCGGCGTCTTCGAGGTCAAGCGCACGGCTGGAGAAGGAGTTGGAACGGCATCGGCTGCAGAGCGAGATCAAGGTCCTGGAGAGCGGCAGCGTCGGCGTGTCGGCAAGGGCGTGATCCTGGCCGTCTATCCCGAACGCATATACTATTTCAACGTCAAACCCGAGGACGATGTGCGGCGCATCATCGACGAACACCTGCTCAAGGGCCGGGTGGTGACCGAACTGGCGCAGCCCTCACCGCGGAAAGAGCCGGCGTTCAGGCGCGCGAGACGCTGGGCCTGACCCGCGAGCAGACGCGCGTCGTCCTGGACAAGGCCTGGACGCATCGATCCCGAAAACATCGACGAGGTCCTGGCCAGCCGGCGGCTACCGCGGCCTGGAAAAAATCCTGACGGAAAAATGGGCCCCGGAAGCAGTGATCGAGGAAATCAAGAATTCGGGGCTGCGCGGCCGCGGCGGCGCCGGTTTTCCGACGGGCATGAAATGGGAGTTCACCCGCAAGGCGCCCGGTACTGAAAAATACGTCATCTGCAACGCCGACGAGGGCGAGCCCGGCACCTTCAAGGACCGGCTGATCCTCGAGGGCGACCCGCACAAGCTGATCGAGGCCATGACCATCGCCGGTTACGCCATCGGCGGCGCGCCGGGGTTACATCTACATCCGCGGCGAATATGAGCTGTCGATCGAACGCGTGCAGAAGGCCATCGACCAGGCGCGCCAGTACAGCCTGCTCGGCGACAACATCCTGGAGACCGGCTTGTCCTTCGACCTGGAGAGTCGAAAAGGGGCGGCGGTGCCTACATCTGCGGCGAGGAGACCGCGCTGATCGAATCGCTGGAAGGCAAGCGCGGCAACCCGCGCGTCAAGCCGCCCTTACCCGGTGACCCACGGCCTCTGGCAGAAACCCACGGCAGTGAACAACGTCGAGACCCTGGCCAACATTCCCGCCATCATTTACCGGGGAGCCGCCTGGTTCCGCAGCTTCGGCACCGAAAAATGCCCGGGCACCAAGGTCTTCACCATCCTCGGCCACGTCGAGTACCCGGGCCTCATCGAGGTGGAGATGGGCACGCCCCTGCGCGAGATCATTTTTTCCTACGGCGGCGGCATCAAGCGGCGGCAAGAAGTTCAAGGCGGCGCTGCTCGGCGGCGCGGCCGGCGTTTTCCTCTCGGAGAACCTGCTCGACGTGCGGCTGGATTTCGAGAGTCTGAAGGAGAACAAGGCGGTGCTAGGCTCCGGCGCCGTGCTGGTGATGAACGAGGAGACCTCGATCGTGGACATGCTCTTTTCGATTCTCAAATTCTTCGCCCACGAATCCTGCGGCCAGTGCATGCCCTGCCGCATCGGCACGCGGCAGCTGCTCGACATCATCTACCGCATCCGTCAGGGCCAGGGTAAAAGCGGCGACCTGGAGGCCCTGCGCCGGCTGAGCGACGTCATGTGGCAGGCCTCGCTCTGCCCGCTTGGCCAGTCACCGATCATGCCGGTAAAAAGCGCCCTGGACAACTTCGCCGGCGAATTCCAACAGGCCATCAAGAACAAGGAGGTCGTTCATGGCTGAGCTGTTCCCCCTGCATATTGACGGCAAAAAGGTAGAGGTTGCCGTCGGCACCACCATCCTCGAAGCCGCCCGCCAAGCGGGCATCACCATTCCCACCCTCTGTTACCACGTCAACCTCAACCCCACCGCCGCCTGCGGCGTCTGCGTGGTGGAAATCGAAGGACAGGCGGCGCTCAAGCGCGCCTGCTGCACGCCGGTGGAGAAGGGGAGCAAGGTGCGCACGAACTCCCGCGCCCTGCGCGGTTTGCGCAAAAGCCTGGTGGAGCTGATCCTCTCCAACCACCTGGTCGAGTGCCCGACCTGCGCGGCCAACGGGCGCTGCGAACTGCAGGACATCGCCAACGCCATGGGCGTGGACTTCGACAATTACAGCCACATCATCGAGCGCCAGCCGCTCGACGAGAGCAGCGTCTCGATCGTCCGCGAGTCGGACAAGTGCATCGCCTGCGGCCGCTGCGTCACCGTCTGCAACGAGCTGCAGACGGTCAACGCCATCTCCATGGTCGATCGCGGCTTCGACATCAACGTCAACACTTTCTTCAGCCAGGGCATGGGCAACAGCGCCTGCGTCAACTGCGGCCAGTGCACGGTCTTCTGCCCGACCGGGGCGCTGCGCGAGCGCAGCGAGGTCGACGCGGTCTGGGACGCCATCCTCGATCCCGCCAAGATCGTCGTCGTCCAGGAGGCGCCCGCCATCCGCGTCACCCTGGGCGAGGAGTTCGGCATGGAGCGGGGCACGGTGACGGTGGGCAAGATGTACGCCGCGCTCAAGCGACTGGGTTTCGACTACGTTTTCGACACCAACTTCACCGCCGACCTGACCATCATGGAGGAGGGCAACGAACTGATCGAGCGCATCCACAGCGGCGGCCCGATCCCGCTGATTACCTCCTGCTCGCCGGGCTGGATCAAATTCATGGAGACGTACTACCCCGATCTGGCCGAATACGTTTCCACCTGCAAATCGCCGCAGCAGATGTTCGGGACCCTGGTCAAGACCTATTTCGCCAGCGAGGCCTCGCTCGATCCGGCCCGCATCGTCAGCGTCTCGGTCATGCCCTGCACGGCCAAGAAGTTCGAGGCGCGGCGGCCGGAGATGCGCGATTCCGGGTACCAGGATGTGGATTACGTGCTGACCACGCGCGAGCTGGTGCGCATGATCAAGGAGGCGCGCCTGGACTTCAAGAACCTGCCCGACGAGGGCGCCGACCGGCTGCTGGGCTCGTATACCGGCGCGGCCACTATCTTCGGCGCCACCGGCGGCGTGATGGAGGCGGCGGTGCGCAGCGCCTACTTCCTGCTCAACGGCAAGAACCTGCCCGACCTCGACCTGAAGGTGGTGCGCGGCATGGAGAAAGGCATCAAGGAGGCCGAGCTGGAAATCGCGCCGGGCCTGAAGGTCAAGGTGGCCGTGTCGCACGGCCTGGGCAACGCCCGCGAACTGCTCGATAAGATCCAGACGCAGTCTGAAGGGAAAAGGCAAGAGCGAATACGCCTTCATCGAGATCATGGCCTGCCCCGGCGGCTGCGTGGGCGGCGGCGGCCAGCCTTACGGCAGCACCCTGGCCGATCGGGCGCGGCGCGGCGAAGGGCTCTACAGCGACGACCGCCAATGCGCGATTCGCTGCTCGCACGAGAACCCGGGCGTCAAGATCATCTACGAGAAGTTCCTGGGCAAGCCCGGTTCAGCGAAAGCCCACCAGCTCCTGCATACCTGCTACTATTACCGTGACGCCCAATTCGGCGTCTGCACCAAAGAGGCCACCCATAAGCACGCCAGCCATCACAAATAAGACAGCTTTACCCCGGCTGCGGCAGCGGTTACAATAAGCGGGGTTCCATGCGCAAGGAAAAGGACTTTCTCGGCGAGGTCGAGTTGCCCGACGATTTTCCCTTTGGCATTCACACCTTCCGGGCCAGCCGCAATTTCGCCTTTTCCCATGAACGTATCCGCGCCGACCTGTTCCGAGCCCTGATCCAGGTCAAGCAGGCAGCGGCCCGGGCCAACGTCCAGGCCGGCCTGCTCGAGGAAAAAATCGCCCGGGCCATTGACGGGGCGTGCGCAGAAATTCTGGCGGAAGGCGAGCGGTATATTCCGCCGCTGCACCCCCTGCAGGGCGGCGCCGGCACCTCGACCAACATGGCGGCCAACGAGCTGATCGCCAATCTGGCCCTGAGACGGCTGGGCCAGCCCTTTGGCAGGTATGACATCGTTTCACCGCTGGAGCACGTCAACCTCTCGCAGTCGACCAACGATGCCTACCCGACCGCGGTGCGCATCGCCCTGATCCGGGGGCTGCGCCGGGTGCATGGGGCGGCCGAGGAGCTGCTCAGGCGGCTGCAGGAGAAGGAGCGTGAGTTCGCGCCGATTTTGAAAGTCGGCCGCACCGAACTCCAGGACGCGCTGCCCCTGTCGCTGGGCCAGGAATTCTCGGCCTGGGCCGAGGCGGTTTCCCGTTTCCGCTGGCGCCTGGACAAGGCCCTCGAATGGGTGCGCGAGGTCAACCTCTCGGGCACCGCCGTGGGCACCGGCGTCAATGCCGACCTCGGCTACAGCCGGCGGGTGGTCGAGGAATTGCGGCACATCACCCAGGAACCGCTGGCGCTGGCCCGCAACCTGGTCGATGCCACGCAAAACGCCGACCCGCTGGTCGAAGCGTCCGGGCTGCTCAAAACCGGCGCGGTCTCGGTCAAGAAAATGGCCGCCGACCTGCGGCTGCTCTCCTCCGGCCCGCGCTGCGGTCTGGGAGAAATCAAGCTCCCCTCTCTGCAGGCCGGCTCTTCGATCATGCCCGGCAAGGTCAACCCGGTGATGCTCGAAGCGGCCGAGCAGGTCTGCCTGCAGGTGCTGGCCGGTGACGGGCTGATCGCCGCCGCGGCGGCGGAGAGCAACCTGGAGCTGCCCCAGTTCCTGCCGCTGATCGCCCAGGTGCTGCTCAGCAACTGCGAACTCTTCGCCGGCATGATGGGACCCCTGGCCGAAACGGTGGCCGGCCTGGAAGCCGACAAAGAAGGCATCGCCGCTCACTTGAACCGCACCACTTCGATTGCCGCCGTGCTGGTGCCCACACTCGGTTACGAGAAGGTGGCCGAACTGGTGCGCGAGGCGGAAAAAACAGGCAAAGGTATTCTGGAGCTCATTCGCGAAAAAGGTCTGCTGGCGCCCGCCCAGCTGCTGAGGCTGCTGCGGCCGGAGGTGCTGGCCGCCCCCGGCCTGCCCCTGCTCGAGGAGGACCGTGACCGCTAGGGCCATGCGCGGCGACCGGCTGCACGTCGCTTTCTTCGGCCGGCGCAACGCGGGCAAATCCTCGTTGCTCAATGCGTTCAGCAACCAGCCGGTGGCCATCGTTTCGGCCACGCCGGGAACCACCACCGACCCGGTGTTCAAGGCCATGGAACTGTTGCCCCTGGGGCCGGTGGTGCTCATCGACACGGCCGGCATCGACGATCGGTCCGACAGCCTGGGCCGGGCGCGCAAGAAAAAATCGGCCGATGTGCTGGGCCGCACCGATCTGGCCATCCTGGTCATGGACGCCACCCAGTCCGATTTCGCTTACGAGGACGATTTGATTTCCCGCTTCCAGAAAGCTTCCCTCCCTTATTTGATCGCCGCCAACAAGGCGGACCTGGGCCGCAGCGCGGAAACCGAACAGTGGCTGCGGGACAAGCCGTTCGTTTCCGTTTCGGCGCTGAAGGGAGCGGGCATCGAAGAACTCCGGCAGCGGGTGCTGACGATTTCCCCGCGCGAGTGGGAGCCGTCGCTGCTCGGCGAGCTGATCCGCGCCGGCGACCTGGTGCTGCTGGTGGTGCCCATCGACCTGGGCGCGCCCAAAGGCCGGCTGATCATGCCCCAGGTCAAGGCCCTGCGTGAAATACTGGATGCCGACGCCGTGGCCGCGGTCTGCAAGGAACGCGAGCTGCTGTCCGCTCTATCCGGCTTCAAGCGCCCGCCGGCGCTGGTGGTCACCGATTCCCAGGTCTTTGCTCAGGCGGCCGCCGCCGTGCCCGAGGAGATTCCCCTGACCTCCTTTTCCATCCTCTCCATCCGTCAGAAGGGCGACCTGGCGCGCATGGTCGAGGGGGTGCGGGCCGTGAAAAATTTGAAACCGGGTGACCGGGTGCTGATCGCCGAGTCCTGCAGCCACCATCCGCTCGAAGACGACATCGGCCGGGTGAAAATTCCACGCTGGCTCGACCAGCAGGTGGGCGGCGGCCTGCGCTACGACACCGCGCCCGGCTGCGACTACCCGGAGGACCTGGCCGAATACAAGCTGGTCGTGCACTGCGGCGCCTGCACGCTCAACCGCCGCGAAATGCTGCGCCGCCAGGAGCTGCCGTCGCGGCTGGGCGTGCCGATGACCAACTACGGCGTACTGATCGCCTATCTCAAGGGGGTTTTCCCGCGGGCGCTGAGACCCTTCCGCGAGCTGGCCCACCTGTTGGCCGAGGAAAAGGGCGGGCCGGATGTCGCCCTGCGTAAACGGATGGCCAAATTGATCGATACCTGAAGACGAGACACACATGGATACCGGATTCATTGATCACCCGAAAATATACCAGGAGCTGGAAAACCGCAAACCGCCCGGCCGGGCCGAGGTGGAGCAGATCCTGGCTCAGGCCAGGCAGCTGCAGGGCATCGGCTTTGCCGAAACGGAGCGGCTGCTCCTGGTCGAGAACGAGGATCTGCTGCAGCAGATTTTCGCCACAGCCAACTTCATCAAGAACGAAATCTACGGCCGGCGGCTGGTGCTCTTCGCCCCGCTGTACGTCTCCAACCTCTGCCAGAACGAGTGTCTCTATTGCGCCTTCCGCAAATCCAACACCGTCATCACCCGTCAGACGCTCAGTCTGGACCAGGTGCGCCGCGAGGCGGAAATCCTGGTCTCCCAGGGACACAAACGCGTCCTGCTGGTTTCGGGCGAGGGGCTGGGCGAGGCCGCTCTCGACTATTCGCTGAAAGCGATCGAGAGCATCTATGCGATTAAAAAAGGGAACGGCGAGATCCGGCGCATCAACATCAACATCGCGCCACTCTCGGTCGAAAGTTTCAGGCGCCTGAAGGCGGCGCGCATCGGTACCTACCAGCTTTTCCAGGAAACCTACCATTACGACACCTATAAAAAAACTCATCTCGCCGGGCCCAAGGCCGATTACCTCAACCACCTGACGGCCATGGACCGGGCCATGGAGGCGGGCATCGACGACGTGGGCGTGGGCATCCTCTTCGGACTCTACGATTACCGCTTCGAAATCATGGCCCTGCTGCAGCACGTGCGTCACCTGGAGGAGCGTTTCGGCATCGGGCCGCACACCATCTCGCTGCCGCGGCTGGAACCGGCCTGCGGCTCGGACATCTCGGTCAACCCGCCCTACCCGGTCTCCGACCGCGACTTCAAAAAGATCATTTCCATCCTGCGCATCACCGTGCCCTACACCGGCATGATCCTCTCCACGCGGGAAAACGCCGCCATGCGGCGCGAGACCTTCTCGTTGGGCATTTCCCAGATTTCCGCCGGTTCGCGCACCAATCCCGGCGGCTATTCCAGCAGCGAGGCGGGCGAGCAGTTCTCGCTGGGCGACCACCGCAACCTGGAGGAGGTGATCGCCGACATCGTGCGCCTGGGCCACATTCCCTCCTTCTGCACCGGCTGCTACCGCCTCGGACGTACCGGCAAGGACTTCATGGACCTGGCCAAGCCGGGCCTGATCAAGAATTACTGCCTGCCCAACGCCATGCTCACCTTCCAGGAGTACCTCGCGCATTACGGCGGCGAGCCGACGCGCAGGGAAGGCAAAAAACTGCTGGCCCAGATGCTTGCGGAGATGGAGAATCCCGCGCTGCGCGACACGACCTCGCGCATGCTGGAGCAGATCAAAGCGGGCGCCAGCGATTTGTATATTTGAGTTTTGGACGTTTTCTTGATTTTTTCTTCTGGAAATGCGGGGAGTCTCCCCACTGGTCGTAACCGATGCGTTCCCCGAGCGCTTCGATGCGCTGCTGCAGGCAGCCGCGGCAGGCGGCGGCGTTCTCGTTGAGGCAGGGCTTGCCGTCGTAGAGCTGGTAGTTGGAGCGGTAGCGGGGATCGGTGACGTTGGGCATGATGATGTTGGCGCCGGCGCGCAGGCCCAGCTCGCGGCCGTCGGGCCGCAGCGCCTGCAGGGCGGTGGTCGAGGCGATGTTGACGTCTTTGAGCACGATCCGGGTCAGGGCGATCATTTTCAGCCCCAGGTCGAGCTGCCGCTCCTGCCAGTCGGCCACGCCGTCCAGGCAGGTTCCCAGCGGCGTGTGCCGGTGGGGGATGAAGGGCCCCATGCCCACCATGTCCACATCCTGCTTTTTGAAAAAAAGAATGTCGCCGGCCAGGTCTTGTCTGGTTTGGCCGGGAAGGCCGATCATCACTCCGGTGCCCACCTGAAAACCGGCCCGGCGCAGATCGTCGAGGCAGCGCAACCGTTCCGCGTGGTCGTGGTCGGCCGGGTGCAGTTTGCCGTAGACTCCGGGTTCGAGGTTTCGATGCGCAGCAGGTAGCGGTGAGCTCCGGCCTGCCGCCAGCGCCGCAACGTGTCCAGGGACTGCTCGCCCAGTGACAGGGTCACGCCCAGTTCGCCACGGCTCATGGTCTTGATGGCTTTGACCACCCTTTCCACGAAACGGATATAGGGCTCGTCCTGGCGCTCGCCCGACTGCAGCACCACCGAGCCGTAGTGGTTTTGCAGGGCCCAGCGGGCCGCTGCCACGATTTCCGCCTCGCTCATCTGGAATCGCTCCACGGCGCGGTTGTCGCGGCGGATGCCGCAGTAGTAGCAGTTCTTGCGGCAGATGTTGCTGAACTCGATGATGCCGCGGAAATAAACGGTTGGGCCGACCTGTTTCAATTTCACCCGGTAGGCGCGGTCGAACAGGGCCTGCAGCTGGTGCGGCTCATTCAGTTGCAGCAGCTCGACCAGGTCCCTTGCGGCCAGCCGACTTTTGGTCAATAATTGTTCAATCGCCATGGCACTTTATTTGGAATCCTTCTGGACAAGGTATAACCATAATGGTATTATTTGTCAATAGGCTGTTCCTGTGTTATAAAATTATGTAAAATAAAAGGAAGCTGTTGGAGGCATGATGAGCGAGCAGGTTACCCTGAGCATTGACGGCAAGGATATCCAGGCGTCCAGGGGCGCCAACCTGCTGCAGGTGGCGCGCGACAACGGCTTCGACATCCCCGGCCTCTGCTTCTACGAGAAGGTCACGACCACCGGCGACTGCAGGCTCTGCGTGGTCAAGATCGATGACCGCCCGGGCCTGGTGCCCGCCTGCCTGGTGGCGGTCGAGGCGGGGCTGAAGGTCACCGCCTTCGACGAGCAACTGGAGGCCACGCGCAAAATGCTGGCCGACGTGATGCTCTCCGAGCACAATGACGACTGCATCACCTGCGACCGCGACGGCGAGTGCGGCATCCAGGACCTGGCCTACCGCTACGGCCTGGACACGCCCAAGCGCACCTTCGCCTCCATCTGGCGTGAGGTGCCCCAGACCTTCGACGAGACCTCGCCGGTGCTCGACTACGACTCGAGCAAGTGCATCAAGTGCGAGCGCTGCGTCAAGGCCTGCCGCGAAATCCAGGGCAAATCCGTGCTGAGCATGGCCAACCGCGGCATCCATTCCTACGTGGTGGCCGGGCTGGCCCGCTGGAACGAATCGGAGTGCGACGGCTGCGGCGAGTGCGTCCAGTCCTGCCCGGTGGGCGCCCTGGTGGACAAGCCGGTCTACGGCAGCCGCGTCAAAAAGAAGGACGCCGAGACGCGGGTGATCACCACCTGCCCCTATTGCGGCGTCGGCTGCCAGCTGGAGCTCTGGCTGCGGCGCGGCATCATCATCAAGGTGCGCGGCGCCGACGGCGTGCCCAATTTCGGGGCCACCTGCGTCAAGGGCCGCTACGGCCTCGATTTTGTCAACCGGCCCGACCGCCTGACCCGGCCGTTGATCCGCCAACAGGGGAAGCTGGTCGAAAGCAGCTGGGAGGAGGCGCTCGACCTGGTTGCCAGACGGTTGAGAGAAATCAAGGAGAAGCACGGCCCGGACGCCATCGCCGGCCTGGCTTCGGCCAAGTGCACGAACGAGGAAAATTTCGTCTTTCAGAAATTCATCCGCGCCGTGATCGGAACCAACAACGTCGACCACTGCGCCCGGCTCTGCCACGCCTCGACCGTGGCCGGTCTGGCCAAGGCCTTCGGCTCCGGCGCCATGACCAACACCATCGCCGAGCTGGAGAACGCCGAGGTCATCCTGGTCACCGGCTCCAACACCACCGAGACCCACCCGGTAATCGCCACGCGCATCAAGCGGGCGGTGCTTTTCAAGGGCGCCAGGCTGATCGTGATCGACCCGCGGCGCATCGACCTGGTGAAATTCACGGACCGATACGGCGGGCTCTGGCTGCGCCAGAAGAACGGCACGGACGTGGCCTGGATCAACGGCCTGATGCACGTGATGCTGTCCCAAAACCTTCACAACGCCGATTTTGTCGCCCGGCGCACCGAAGGTTTTGCCGAGTTCAAAAAAGTGATCGAGAAATACACGCCCGAGCGGGTCGAAAAAATCAGCGGCATCCCGGCCGAGCAGCTGGTCGCCGCCGCCCGCCTGTACGCCCGGGCCTCACGCGCCTCCATCGTCTATGCGATGGGCATCACCCAGCATACCACCGGCACGGACAACGTGCTCTCCCTGGCCAACCTGGCCATGCTGGCGGGCCAGATCGGCCGCGAGTCGACCGGCGTCAATCCCCTGCGCGGCCAGAACAACGTGCAGGGGGCCTGCGACATGGGTGCGCTGCCCAACGTCTATCCCGCCTACCAGAGCGTGGATGATGCGGACAAGCGAGCCAAGTTCGAAAAGGCCTGGGGCGTCAAGCTGGACAACCGGGTCGGCCTGACCGTGATCGAGATGATGCACGCGGCCGCGGCCGGTAAAATCAAGGCCATGTATTTCATGGGCGAGAACCCGATGGTTTCCGACCCGGACATCGGCCACGTGGAGAAGGCCCTGAAAAAGCTCGACTTCCTGGTGGTCCAGGACATCTTCCTGACCGAGACCGCCGCAGCTGGCCGATGTCGTGCTGCCCGTGGCCTCGTTCGCCGAGAAGCAGGGCACCTTCACCAACACCGAGCGCCGCGTGCTCTGGGTGGAAAAGGCGCTCGAGCCGCCCGGCCAGGCGCGCCTCGACTGGCAGGTCGTCGGGGAGGTGGCGCGGCGGCTGGGTTACGAGATGGGCTACCGGACCGTGGCCGACATCATCGCCGAGATCAACCGTCTGACGCCCTCCTACGCCGGCATCACCGCCGAGCGCTTGCTGGCCGGCGAGCGGCTGCAGTGGCCCTGCCCCACGCCCGGTCATCCGGGAACCCCCTTCCTGCACCGCGAGCAGTTTTCCCGCGGCCCGGGTAAGTTTCATCCGGTCGACTTCATCGCCCCCGCCGAGCTGCCGGACAAGGAGTATCCGTTCCTGCTCTCGACCGGGCGCATCCTCTACCACTACCACACCGGCTCGATGAGCCGCCGCACCCGCGCCCTGCCGCAGTACGTGGCAGGCCCCTACATGGAGATGCATCCGGCCGACCTGCAGCGGCTGGGCATCGGCGACCGCGAAACGGTGCGCGTCTCCTCGCGCCGCGGTTCCATCGACATCCCGGCTCTGGCCAGCGAGCGGGTGGAGGCCGGCTCGGTGTTCATCCCCTTCCATTTTGCCGAAGCGGCGGCCAACCGCCTGACCATCGACACGTTTGACCCGGTGGCCAAGATTCCGGCGCTGAAGGTGGCCGCCTGCCGCATCGAGAAAATCAAATAACCGTTCAAGGAGGAGCGATATGGAATTCGATTGCAAGAGCCCGGCCACCGTGGCCCAGGACCTGACCGAAACGATCTGCGTGGCCAAGACCCAGGCCAGCGCCCTCAAGCTGCTCATTCTGGGCATACTGGCCGGCGTCTACATCGGCTTCGGCTGCGAGCTGTCCACGCTGGTCGGCCACGACGCCGCCAAGTTCGTCGGCGTGGGCCTGGCCAGCTTCATCAAAGGCGCGGCCTTTTCCGTGGGCCTGATGCTGGTGGTCATCGCCGGCGCCGAGCTGTTCACCGGCAACAACCTGATCGTGCTCTCGGTGCTCGACCGCAAGGCGCCGCTGCGCGGCCTGCTCTACAACTGGTCGCTGGTCTATTTCGCCAATTTTCTCGGCTCGCTGCTGCTGGCCTATATCGTGTTGGGCAGCGGCTTGATGGCCGGCAAGAACGTGGTCGTCGGCGCCTCGGCGCTGACCATCGCCGCCAACAAGGCGAGCCTGGCCTTCGGGCCGGCCTTTTTCCGCGGCATCCTCTGCAACTGGCTGGTCTGCCTGGCGGTCTGGATGGCCCTGGCCTCGCGCAACGTCATCGGCAAGATCTTCGCCTGCTTCTTTCCAATCATGGCGTTTGTCGCCTCCGGCTTCGAGCACAGCATCGCCAACATGTACTTCATCCCCATGGGCCTGCTGCTAAAAAAAGTCCCGGAAGTGGTCAACGCGGCACTGGCCGGCGGCTTGAGTTCCGGCGCCCTGGATAACCTCAACCTGTACGGCTTCCTGGTGCGCAACGAAATCCCGGTGACCCTGGGCAACATCGTCGGCGGCGCGTTCCTGGTGGCCACCCTCTACTGGGCGGCCTACCAGCGCAAGAGTTCCCGGGCGTGATGGCCGGCGCGGGTCGTCAAAGGGAAACAGGGAGCCCACGGCAGGCGCAGAGAACCCAAGACAGGAGAAAACGATGAAAACATCCATTCGCAAAATCATAGCCAGGGAAATACTTGATTCGCGCGGCAACCCGACCGTCGAGGTCGAGGTGCTGCTCGAAGGCGGGGTGAGCGGCCGGGCGGCCGTGCCCTCCGGCGCCTCCACCGGCGCCCATGAAGCGCTGGAGCTGCGCGACGGCGACAAGGGCCGCTACGGCGGCAAAGGGGTGCTGCAGGCGGTGGGCCACGTCAACGGCGAAATCGCCAAGGCCTGCCGCGGCCGCGACGCCCTGGATCAGGCCGGACTGGACCGGGCGCTGATCGAGCTGGACGGCACGCCCGGCAAGAGCCGCCTGGGCGCCAACGCCATCCTCGGCGTCAGCCTGGCCGTGGCTCGCGCCGCTGCAGCGGCCTCCGGCCTGCCCCTCTACCGCTATCTGGGCGGGGATAAAGCCCGCACTCTTCCCGTGCCCATGTTCAACATCCTCAACGGCGGCGTGCACGCCAACTGGCAGGGCACCGACCTGCAGGAGTTCATGATCGCGCCGCTGGGCGCGCCCAACTTCCGCGAGGCGCTGCGCTGGGGCAGCGAAACCTACCAGTCGCTGAAGGCGGTGCTCAAAAGCGCGGGCCACTCCACGGGCGTGGGGGACGAGGGCGGCTTTGCGCCGGCCTTGAAAACCAACGCCGAGGCGGTCGAGCTGATCATTCAGGCCATCGGCAAGGCCGGTTATCGGCCGGGCGAGCAGATCGCCATCGCCCTGGATCCCGCCTCCAGCGGTTTTTACGAAGACGGGGTGTATCACCTGCGCACGGAGAAGCGCAAGGCGACGTCGGCCGAAATGGTCGCCTTTTACTCCGACTGGGCCGCCCGCTACCCGATCGTCGTGCTCGAGGACGGCCTGGCCGAGGACGACTGGGAAGGCTGGAAGCTGCTGAATAAAACCCTGGGCGCGAAAATCGAGCTCGTCGGCGACGACCTGTTCGTGACCAACGTCGAGCGCATCGCCCGCGGCATCAAGGAAAACGCGGCCAACGCGGTGCTGATCAAGCTCAACCAGATCGGCACGCTGAGCGAAACCGTGGCCGCCATCCAGATGGCCCGCAAGGCCGGCTGGGGCGCGATGGTCTCCCACCGCAGCGGCGAGACGGTGGACAGCTTCATCGCCGATTTCACCGTGGCCATGGGCACCGGGCATTTGAAAACCGGCGCGCCCTGCCGCGGCGAGCGGGTCGAAAAGTACAACCAACTGCTGCGCATCGAGGAGGACCTGGGGAAAACCGCCGTTTACGCCGGCCGTCACGCCTTCGTGCGCTGAGGGCTTGCGGACAAATGCTGCAGGAGTGGGCCATGTCCAGAATAAAATGGTGCATGCGAGTGTTCCCTGTCATTTTTTCGTTTGGCCTGCTTTGCCTTTTGGGACAACAGGCATACGGCGCTGACCTACCCGCCCATGAAACCCGGCAGGTGCAGGTGAAGGTCGGAGATAAAAGCAAAACGTTCTCTTGGGCCGAGTTGCAGGCCTTCCCTTTGCACCGGCTGAACGGCTACGAGCCCCTGGGAACTAAAAAGGGTCCCCTGGGCAGACACGACTGGGAAGGGGTGTCGCTGGCCCAGTTGATCTTGGCGGTCGATCCTTTGGCCGGTCAAGCCGGGCAGCGAGACGACCAGCGGATCGTCGTGCGCAGCCAGGATGGTTGGCAGGCGCTCTTCGCCTGGAATGAGGTTTTCGGAGAGCCCAAAGGGGGGGAAGCCCTCTACCGCGTCAAGGGCTGCAACGAATGCCACGGCCTGGATGGAGAAGGTGCGGATCCCTGGAGGCGGTTGAAAGCCCCGGGCCTGAGAAACCGCAACCTGGCCCTGGAAAAAGTGGGCGCCGTGGTCCGTTCCGGCGGCGCGGCGCACGGCGGAACTTATGGCTATTCCCCGCGCCAGCTCAGTGACAATGACCTGGCGAGCATCGTTGCCTGGCTCAATGGCCGCAGCGACGATTCTCCCTTTGCAATTCCCACGGATAAACGTTTGATTCTTCTGGCCTTCCGCCGCGACGGCCGACCGATCGGGGGAGCCGAGGGGCTGATTCAGATGGTGGTCGCCTTTGACGAAAGCGCTGGCCGCTTCTCCCACTGGGTGGAAGCGGTCGAGGTGCGTTGAGCGTGTCGCCGATCCAGTCGTGACCATTGTCAGCGCTGCCGTGATTATTGCCAACGGCAGGATACTCCTGACCCGGAGGAAGGCGGGCGAGAACCTGGCCGGGTGCTGGGAGTTTCCCGGCGGCAAGATGGAGGAGGGCGAGACGCTGCAATCCTGCCTGGAACGGGAATTGAGAGAAGAACTCGGCCTGCTCACCAGGGTGGGTGAGATCCTGGCCGAAAGCGAGCACGTGAATGAGCGCGGTTCGTTTAAATTGATCGCGCTCAAAACCGAGATCATCGGCGGTCAATTAAAACTGACCGTTCATGACCGGGCCGAATGGGTGAGTCCGGGTGATTTGAAAAAATATCCGCTGGCCCCGGCCGACATACCCATCGCCGAAATAATCATGAGGACAACCAACGGCGGTGCCTGATGGCGGGACTGGGTAGGTGCCAGCGGTTCATTCTTGTCGCCGGTTTGACGCTGATCGCCGACCATGCGCCCTGCGGCCGGGGCCTGGTTTTCCATTTCGGCATGGACTGGCTCGGCTGCGACAACCGCCGGCTCGCCCTCAACATCATGCACTGGCTCTCGTGGCTGATCAATTGACATGATTGTTCTTTCAATTTTGACTCTGACCGTGCTAGCCGTATCCTTGGCTTTGAATCCCGCCAAAACCTGGGAAGGCATTGTCCGAGGCATGGAGATGTTTTTCAACATCCTTCCCACGCTGATCAGCGTTTTGATGTTGGTCAGTTTTTTTCTTTTTTCATCCCCAACCGCCTGATCGTGGCCTGGCTGGGCAAGCAAGCGGGGTGGCTCGGCCTGGGGATTGCGGCTCTCCTCGGGTCCATTTCTCTGATTCCCGGTTTCATCGCCTTCCCACTTGGAGCGCTGCTGCTGAAAAGCGGAGTTTCCTATCGAGTGCTGGCCGTGTTCATCACCACCTTGCTGATGGTCGGCATATTAACTCTCCCGCTGGAAGCGAAATATTTCGGCTGGCGAACCAGCCTGGTGCGGAATCTGTTGAGTTTTTTCGGGGCACTGCTGGTGGGGCTGCTGATGGGTTTGTTTCTGTGAATAAACATATTTCTCGGAAGGGCAGCGATTACGCTTTTGCTTTTTTGTGCCTGTTGTTAATACTTCTATCCGGAATTTTTCATTTCCCGGCCGGGCTGGCGATTTCAAAAAAATTCTGGGAATTTTTCAAGGACATGATCCTCTTTCTTCCCGCCATGTTTATCCTCATCGGACTGTTTGACGTCTGGTTTCCCAGAGAAAAGATTGAAAGGCACATCGGCAAGGGTTCGGGGATGAAGGGGACTCTCTGGGTGATTCTGCTGGCCATGCTGCAAGCCGGTCCCCTGTACGGCGCTTTCCCGGTGGCGTTGCTGCTTTGGAAGAAAGGGTGCACCGTCAGAAATATTTTCATCTATCTGGGCGCGTTCTGCGCGGTCAAGGTTCCCATGTTGACCTTTGAAATCGGGTTCCTGGGGTTGAAGTTCTCCCTGCTGCGCACCCTTTTGACTCTTCCCATTTTCATTTTTGTCGCTCAGCTCATGCACCTCTACCTGCGCCGCAAGCCGTTTGCGGTCCGCGATCCGGGAAACGATTAATCAGATGACCTGAGTGACAGCGGCGGTGATAATAAAGAACGGTGAAGTTTTTCTCTTTTCATTTGAATTTTTTCTCAGAAAAAATTACAATCTCCCGGATTCCAATTCAGGAGAGACTTCTGCGTAAATTGCCCGGAGCCACGATGAGTGATATCGGTCGCAGCCGTCTGCTCCGAGCCGCCGCGCTGGCGCTGCTGGTGCTCATCAATCTGGCCGTGCGCGCCCACCAGGTGCGAGAGTGGCTGCTGCCCAACGTGGACGAAATCGTGCTGCTGAACACGATGAACCTGCCGCTGCTCGAGGGCGCCAGCGCCTCCTCGGCTTACTGGCCGGCCCACCTGATCATCAAGAGTTTTTTCTTCCTCAAAGGAGCCCCGCCGGATCGCTCGCTCGCCGTGGTGTTTGGCGCGGCATTTATTCTGCTGATGTTCGCAACGGCGCGCAAACTGGCCGGGTTCTGGCCCGCCTGGCTCACGGTGCTGGCGCTCACCTTCCAGTGGTACTTCCTCTACATCAGCCGGATCATCGAGATCGCCTCTTTCATCCCGTTTTTCACTGCCCTGGGCCTCTATTTCTTCGTCTGCTGGGTGGAATCCCGGAAGCCGGGATATCTTTACGCCTTCGCCGCCGTTTCCGGCATTGCGCTGAACATCTGGTCACCGCCCATGGCTTATTTGACCGGCGCGGTTTTCGCTTACCTGGGCTGGCTGGCCCTGCGCCGGCGCCTGGCGTGGCGCACGCTGCTGATCGGTGCGGCGGTGCTGCTGCTGACCCTGTTGCCCTTCTTCTACGTTCTGGCGAACGTGGCGCACCTCCGCCAGGAGATCATGGCGCGCTACGCCATGACCGCGAACCAGTCCCAAGCGATTCTGCCGGTCAATCTCCTTCGACCCGGCGCGGCGCTGCAAACGTGGACGCAGCTGGTGACCTGCTATCGCGAGTCGGGCTTCTTGCCGTTTCTTGCCCCGCTGGCTCTGTTCTATCTGGCTGTGCCCGCGGTTCTGTACCGGCGGCTGCGCGGAAAACCGTTTTTCGCCTCCCTGGCCGCGCCGGCCGCCCTCATCGTCATGCTGATCGCCGTGTGCCCGGTTCCCTTCTACATTGAGGGCCATGGGGTGCCCCTGTTTTTGCTCCTCATCCTGCTGCTGCTCATGGTTGCCGCTGGCGGCGGCGCGAGCGGGCGGTTCCTCGGAGTCGGTTCGCTCCTGGCTATCTTCCTGTCGTCGCTGTTTTTCGCTCCCCGCTACTTTGACAACCAGCAGCGCCGCCTGGTCGACTGGCTCGACGCCCATGTGGTGCAGGCCGGCCGACCGGCCCTGTGCGTGTCCGACGGTGCTCACCTCAAGTTTCAGAGACTGCCGGCTGTGGCGGGCCTGAACCTGCAATACCCCGTCTTTACCTGCGCGCCGCAAGAACCATTCTGGCAGGAACACTCGCCGGGGGATTTCCGGTACGTGATCGCGACCTACGAGTTCGACCAGGAGAAGAACATTACGGCCAGGGGCTTCCAGCCCTTGTTGCGGTTGGAAATGAACAACCTGCTGGAGGCCCACCTGAAACACGGCATTCGCATCTGGGAGATCCAAAGGCCGGACGCAGAGGCGGTGCCGCCTTTATCCGGGCATCGGGAGTGAGCCAGGTTCAGCCGCCCGCGGTCTGCGGGAAGGCGGTGTTGCTGTAAAGGTACTCCACCTTCTCTTTGTGTTTTAACTCCTGGTTGGCCATCTGCCGCAGCATCTGCTTGACTTCGCCCTCGGGCTGGATGGCGGCCAGCCCCTGGTAGAAATTATAGGAATTGAGCTCGCGGTGCGCGGCCACCAGGTAAATTTCGACGCTCTTCATGTTCTTCTGGATGTCGGGCATGCTCACGTACTGGGCGATGCCGTAATCGATCACCGTGTCCAGGGAGAGGGCCGTGAATTTTTTCTCGCCTTTCAGGTAGGCCAGCAGGAACTCTTTGTGTCTTTTTCTCCTCGCCGGAAAGGAAAAGCAGCGTCTCTTGGGCCAGCGGTTCCTCGACCAGGCGGTGCAGGCCCTGGTAAAATTCGTAGGCGTCCTCTTCATTCTTGATGGCCCTCTCGATCAAGGTCCGCAGTTCGGTTTTTTCCATTTTCGTCTCCTCAACCCCTTGCCATCATAACCGAGCGGCCGGAGTTTGGCAAGGCCGGAAGCGCGGACTACTGGGTGCGCCTTGTGGAACTCATTTATTTTGCTCCCGGCTCAATCAGAAATTATAAACGGCGCTGGCGATGAGCTGGTTGGTGGTGTAGCCGGAAGCGAGAAAATGGCAGCTGCGGAAATTGGCATACTCGAGCCCCAGCGCAAAACCGCCGCCCACCAGATGCTGGTAGCCGGCAAAAAGGCAACCGGTGTCGCGCAGCTCGCCGAGACTCAGCTGGGCGCTGTCGCGCAGGTGCTCCCGGGCGTAGCCCAGCCAGAGGTTTTCGGCTTTGTGCGTGTAGAGCAGCTCGGACCAGCCGGAGCCGACTTTTTTACCCGCGAAACGCCGGGCCAGGCTGTCGTTGAGCACGCCGGCGCGGCTGACAAAATAGGTCAGGTTCTGGCCCAGGGCGCATTCGCCTTTGAGGAGGAATCCTGCGGCAAACGGCACGGTCCAGTCCAGACCCAGGCCGGCGATGGCCACGCCGTTGGCGTAGGCGGGCGACGCGTTTTCATATTTCTCGCGGCCGTAGGCACCGGAAAGGCCGATCTGAATTTTCCCCTGCGCGGCCAGCTTGAGGGCCAGGCGTGCCTGCAGCACGGGCAGGCCGGCGTGCATGCCCTCGGCCGAGGCCGGGTCGCCGGCCGCCAGCGCGAACTCGAAGCGGGACGCGCTCCAGGTGTAGCGCACCTGGGCGTGGCGGAAGCCCAGGTTGCCGGTCTGCCAGAGGTAGCCGTTGGTCATCAGGGTCGTCGGCCCCAGGGGCGAGAACAGGTCCCAGGTCTGGCCGAGGATCACGCTCGACTTTCCCTTCTGCAATCCGATGTAGGCCTGGCGGATGCGGAACTTCATCTGGTTGGGCGTGGAGGGATCGAGCAGGTCCCATTCGACCGTGCCGCTCAGGTTCAGGCCGTTTTTGAGAGGCGCCGGCGAGAACTTGAAGCCGAAGCGGCTGTGGGTGGCGGTCAGGTAGCCGTTGCCCTTGCCGGCAGCCGCATAGCGGGGAATGGTCAGGCCGTTGACCCCGCCGTCCTGGGCGGTGGCGTCCAGCTTCAAAAAACCGTAGAAGCTGAATTTGGCTTTCTCGCTCTCGTGCAGGACGATGTCGGCTGCCAGCGGCAAGGCGCGGGCCAGCAGGCCGGCAAAAATAACCAGGATCGTCAGGTCGTTGATTTTTCTTTTCATGCAAACCTCACTGAGAAGGCCTATTGTAATGCTCCCGGGCTGCCAAATCAACCGCGCTCAGAAATTGATCAGAATCGGCCGGGGTTTCAGCAGGTGGCCGGCCAGAGTCAGGCCGGTGCGCCGGGCGATATCCAGGGCCACGTCGGTCAGGGTGGTCAGCGAGGCCAGGCAGGGGATGCGGGCGCGCTGGGCCTTGAGCGCCATTTCCATGGTGATGCGGCCGGTGGTAAAGAGCGCGGTCTGCTCAAAGGTGACGCCGTGGAGCAGGCCCCAGCCGATGGCCTTGTCCAGGGTGTTGCTGCGGCCGATGTCTTCGAAGGAAACCAGAATCTGAGGCCGGGTCATGTCGGCCAGCATGGCGCAGTGGATGCCGCCGTGTTGGTGGAAGAGAGGGGCACGGTCGAAGATCCGTTTCATCAGCGCCTTCAGCGTCGGCAGGTCTAGCGGGTAGTCGCGGCTCAGCGGCTGCAGGTTCTCGAGCAGGCGGGCGTCGATCTGGCCGCCGGCGCAGGCGGCGGTTTGCAGGGGCTGGTAATCGCCCACGCGCCGCAGCGCGCCGGGTGCCAGGCCCACGCGCACGCGACCGCAGCCGTCCTCGCCGCCGATGCCGGTGATCTCGCCGGCCGCCTCGATGATGCCCTGGCCAAACAGCCAGCCGACCACGAGCTCTTTCTGGTCGCAGGGCGAGCAGCTCAGCCGGGCCAGCGGCCGGCCGTTGACGGTCAGCACCAGGACCCGTTCGGCGGGCAGCGGCACCAGGCCGATATCTTTTTTTTCCGGGGCCGGGGATTTCATCTCTGGCATTTCGGCAGGCAGGCGCTGCGGCAGCGGCGCAGGTAGCGGCGGTAATCGTCCAGGGTGTTGATGTTCTGCAGCCAGGTTTTCTGGCCGTCGGCCGCGACATAGGCGGTGCGGCAGCGGCCAAAGAGCGAGGCGATCCGGCAGTCGCCGCCGGCCAGCTGCTCCTCGATCAGGGGGATGAGCCCCCGGCGGTAGAGGGCGAGCAGCGGCTCGGTCTTGCCGTCGCGGTAGCGCGGCACCACGATATCGGCTCGGGCCGAGCGGGCGATCATTTTTTTGAGGAAGGGCAGGCGAATCTCCGGGATGTCGCAGGCCAGGATGAGGTTCAGGGCGGTGGCGGAGGCGCGCAGGCCGGAGAGGATGGCCGCCAGCGGACCCAGACCCGGCCGCTCGTCCACCACCAGCGGCAGGCCCAGGAAGCGGAAGGCCCGGCTGTCGGCGGCGCTGATCAGGATGCGCTCGCTGAGCCGGCGTGCCTGGGCCACCAGCGCGGCGAGCAGCGGCAGGCCGCCCACGTCGAGCAGGGCTTTGTTCCGGCCCAGGCGCAGGCTCCGGCCTCCGGCCAGGATGATGACGGTCAAAGGTTCGGCACGGGTTTTCATCGCTCGGAGACCGTGGCTACCTTACCACAGGCGGGCAGCGATTGGCAAGGCGGCAGCCGCTGTCACGTTGCTTTTCGGCTGCCGTTCCTGTAGAATTCACTCATGGCTACATCCCCAGCGCGCACCGCTCCGCAGGTCAAACGTAAGGATTTCTGGCGCCGGGCGACGCCCTGGCTGACCGCCGTTTTCGTTTTGTTGCTGGTCCTCTACCTGGCCTTCGGTCCCACCGTGCGCGGAGCCTGGATCAAACGGCGGCTGCGCGGCCTGAACGTGCTGCTGATCACCCTCGACACCACGCGCGCCGACCATCTCAGCTGTTACAGCCGCCAGAACCTGGAAACCCCCAACCTCGACGGTATCGCCGCCGAAGGCACGCTCTTTGCCCAGTGCGTGGCGCAGACGCCCCTGACCCTCCCTTCCCACACCACCATCCTCTCGGGCACCTATCCCACCTTTCACCGGGTGCGGGACAACGACCGCTACCGGGTGCCGGCCAGCCTGCCGCTGATTTCCGAGGTGTTCCGCAGCCGGGGCTTCGCCACCTCGGCCTTCATCGGCGCCTATGTCCTGCACTCCGACTTCGGACTGAACCGCGGCTTCGACACCTTCGCCGACCGTTTCGAGTCGCGCTACAAGGGAATCAGCAGCGACGATATCCGCAAGCCGGCCGACGCCGTGCTCGGTGAGGCGCGCCCCTGGTTCGAGCAGAACCGCGGCCGCCGCTTTTTTTCCTGGATCCATCTCTACGATCCCCACGCGCCCTGTGAGCCGCCCTCTCCCTTCCGCGAGCAGTACGCCGACCATCCCTACCGCGGCGCGGTGGCTTTCGTGGACTCCGAACTGGGGAAGTTCTTCGCCTTTCTCAGAGAGATCGGGGTCTGGTCCCACACCCTGGTGGTGATCGTCGGCGACCACGGCGAAGGCCTGGGCGATCACGGCGAGGAGAGCCACGGCTACTTCCTCTACGAAGCCGGGCTGCACGTGCCCTTCCTGGTGCGCGCGCCGTTCGCCCTGCCGCAGCAGCGGCTGGAGCGGCGGGTGGAGCTGGCCGATGTGGCGCCGACGATTTTGCAAGCGCTCGATCTTCCCGTTCCCCGCACCGTGCAGGGCCATTCGCTGCTCAACCTCATGCTCGGGGGCCGCGATGATCTGCCCGATAGCGCTTACAGCGAGACCTTTTATCCCCGCAACCATTTCGGCTGGTCGGAATTGAAGACGCTTTACCAGGGTCACATGAAATATATCCTCGCCCCGCGCGAGGAGTTTTACGACCTGGAGCAAGACGCAAGCGAGAGCCGCAACCTGGCCCTGCCCCGGGACGCCGAGAAGAAGAAGCTGCGCGGCCTGCTCGAGCGTTTTGTCGCCGCGACCTCGGGCGGCGCCCTCTCCCCCGAGGCCCAGACTCTGGGCCGCGAGGCGCGGGAGAAACTGGCCTCGCTCGGTTACATCACCTCCTCGGCGAAACTGGCGGCAGGGGAGAAGGCCGCGGACCCCAAGGACAAGATCGGCGTTTACAACCGGGTGCAGGCGGCCAAAGGGCTGGCCGCCAACCAGCGCTGGACGGAAGCCCAGGCCGCGGCGCTGGAAATCCTGGGCAGCGATCCCCAGATCACCCAGGCGCGGGTCACGCTGGTCAAGGCGTACCTGGCGCAGGCCGATTACACCCGTGCCGAGCAGGTCATCAAAGAGGGGCTGAAGCGCGAGGGCGACAGCGAGCAGCTGCTCACCCTGCTGGGCGAAACCCTGTCGCGGATGGGGCGGCTCCAGGAGTCGGTGGCCGCCTTCGAGGCGTGCCTGGCTCTCAATCCCGAGAACCAGGAGAACCTCAACAACCTGGGCGTGGCCCTCTGGCGCAGCGGCGACCTGGACAAGGCCGCAGCGGCCTTCCAGCGGGCCCTGCAGCGGGACAAGAATTACGCCCTGGCCCAGGCCAACCTCGGTTCCCTCTATTTTGCGCGGGGCGATTTTGGCCGGGCCGAAGCCAACCTGCTCAAAGCCCTGGACATCGATGCGCAGCTGGGTTTCGTGCACAACGCCCTGGGCGCCTGCTACGTCAAAATGGCAGAGTACCGCAAGGCGGAGCAGCACCTGCAGCGCGCCCTGGAAATCAACCCGCGCAATTACGAGGCCTGCTACAACCTGCTGGTTCTGTACGGCAACAAGCTCCATGACCGCGCCAGGGCCCTGGACGTTTACGAAAGGATCCGGCGCGATTTTTACGCGACCCTGCCCGGGGCCGAGCAGCGGGTCATTGAAGAGATCCGCCGAAAACTGGACTAAATTAGTCACATTTTGCTAAACATTTTCATTCATACTTGCGTTTTATGATTTCCGTGACCTAAATGGCTGACCTGGACCTGAATGCCTTTGTTCCCGTGCGGCTGCAAGACGGAGAGACTCTGCGCGCCTTTTTCGCCGCCCAGAATCCGCTGCTCTCCGATTACAATTTCGTCATCCTCTACTGCTGGGGAGAAATCTACCAGTTCCGCTGGCAGCTGTTCAGGGAGCGCCTGCTGGTCTGCAACTGCCGCGACGACTTCCTGCTGATGCCGGCCGGCGCTCCGTTTCCAGCCAGCGAACTGGCCGAATTGTCGGCCGCAATCCGGCGCCAGGGCCAGAGCGGCCGCTTCCTGCTGGCCACCGACGAGGACTTGGCCCGCGACCCGGAGCTGGAGCGCCATTTCCGCGTCCAGGTGGACGAGGCCGACAGCGACTACATCTACCGCACGCAAGCGCTGGTCGAGCTGAAAGGCAACAAGCTGGCCAAAAAAAAGAACCTGATCGCCCAGTTCCGAAAACGGTTTCCCGATTACCGGGCGCGGCCGCTGGCCGCAGCCGACGCGGCGCAGTGCCTGGAATTGGCCGAACGCTGGAGCCGGAGCAAGGCGCTGGGGCCGCTGGCCGAAATGGAGGCGCTGCGCCGGGCCCTGGCCGCGTTTGCCCAGCTGGAGCTGGGTGGCGCGGGCCTTTTTGCCGACAGCCGGCTGCTGGCCTTTTCGCTCTTTTCCCGCCTGAACCGCAGCAGCGCCGCCATTCATTTCGAAAAAGCGGACCCGCAGGTCAAGGGCGCGGCCCAGGCCGTCAACTGGGAGACCGCCCGCCTGCTCGTTGACCGCTTCACCTTTCTCAACCGCGAGCAGGACCTGGGCATCGAGGGGCTGCGCCGCGCCAAGCGCTCCTACAGCCCCGAGCTCGTGGCCCGAACCCACATGCTCCTGCCCCGGACCTGAACGCCAAGAACTTTTCGGTTGCGGGTTTCGTTTTATTGGATGAGGAAATTCAGTCGCTGCGAGGAGGGCCGATGAAACGACTTTATAAAAGCCGCAAGAACCGGGTGATTGACGGCGTGTGCGGCGGCATTGCCGAGTACCTGAACGTGGACCCGGCGGTCATCCGCATCGTGTTCGTGCTGATGTTCTTTTTCGGCGGGGGAGGCGTGCTCGCCTACATCCTGGGAATGCTGATCATTCCGCGCGAGCCCTGGCCAGAGCCGGCCCAGGCGAGTGCGCCGGCAGCAGCGGCACCGGCCGCAGCTCCGGCAACCGTACAGGCCGGAACGACTCCCGCACAACCGGGCGCAGCTGCGGCTCCGGCAGCAGGCGGCCTGGTCATCGGCGCGCTGCTCATTCTGTTCGGCGGGCTCTTTTTGCTGCGCAACTTCCACTTTTTCAATCCCTATTACTGGTGGATGCGCCACTATGTCTGGGGAAATTTCTGGCCGCTGCTGCTGGTGGTTATCGGCCTGGTGCTGATCTTCCGGCCAGGCAGGCAATCATAGCCATATTTTGAGGCATTCCAACAAGCTCTTTTATATAATTATAGAACCATTCAATAATTTGTAATTTTAATTCAAGAATATGAATTAATACCCTGCAAAAGCCCGGAAACCCCTATTTTTATTGGTTTGGGGAATTGGCACGCATTATGCTTCATATTAAGCGCCCCGGGGTATTAATCCCGGGAGATTAAAAGGAGGTTTTATGAGAAAAGTTTTAACTGTGTTAGTGGTTTTGCTTGCCACCACAGCTTTTCTCAATGCCCAAGTCCGTACGGGAAACATTTACGGTAAAATTACCGATCCCGAAGGCGCGCCTCTGCCGGGCATCACCGTGACCCTCACGGGTTCGCTGACCGCCCCGACGCAGCAGGTGACCAACGAACAGGGCATTTTCCGTTTCATTTCGCTCAATCCGGGCAAGGACTACCAGATTTCTGCCGAGCTCGAGGGCTTCAAAAAGACAATCAAGAGGCCCATCGACGTGTATGTCGGCGGCAACACGGAAGTCAACATCACCCTGGAGCTGGGCGTGATAACGGAAGAAGTTGTGGTTCTGGCATCCGCCCCTGTGGTTGACGCCAAGAAAGTGTCTACATCTCAGAACGTCACCAAGGAAGAGATGCAGTCTCTGCCTTCCGCCCGCGACCCCTGGGTCGTGCTGCAGATGGCTCCCTCGATCCAGATGGACCGCGAGAACGTCGGCGGCAACGAGTCGGGCTCGCAGAGCGGCTACGTGGGCAAGGGCGGTCCGAACACCTCGAACGGCATCTGGTCGATTGACGGCATTGATGTCACCGACCCGAACGCCATCGGCGCCTCGCCGATCTATTTCGACTTCGACATGTTCGAGGAACTGAACATTTCGACCACCGGCAACGACATCACCGTGCAGACGGGCGGCATCGCGCTCAACATGGTGACCCGCCGCGGCGGCAACAAGCACAACCTGGCCGGCCGCTTCTACGTGACCGACAGCAAGTTCCAGTCCAAGTATGTGGACTCCCTTGGCGTGGGCAAGTTCGACGCGATGAAGGAATTGCTCGCCAACGGCCTGTACACCAACACGGTCAACAACATCAAGGACTACGGCTTCAACATGGGCGGCCCGATCATCAAGGACAAACTCTGGTACTGGGGCGCCTACGGCGTGCAGGACATCAAGACCTTCACCGTCTACAAAGCACAGGACAGCACCCTGCTCACCAACTACAACCTCAAACTGAACGCCCAGCCGATCGCCAACAACCGCTTTGAAGCGTTGATCACCATCGGCGGCAAAGAGAAGTTCGGCCGCAGCTCTACGGCGGCAAACCCGCAGGGCCTGTACCAGCGCGCCGCTTACCATTTCGGCTCGCCGATCGTCAAGATCCAGGACGAGCATACTTTCGGCTCCAACCTGTTCGTGTCAGCCAAGTATGCCTTCTCCAACGCCGGGTTCGGCCTCTGGCCGATGATGGACCGCGACCTGAAGTACATCCCCTCATACAACTACACCAACCGTTCAAACACCGATTCACTCAACGTCTACCTGGTCAAGCGTCCCAAGAACGTCATCAGCTTGTCGGCCAACTACTACAACGACAAGCTGTTCGGCCTGAGCCAGGAAGTCAAGATCGGCGGCGAATTCCAGAACAAGCACGAAGAGTACGTCGGCTCCACCGAGCAGTTGAGCTTCAACTACAACTACACCACGCCCATCGCCGACCTCAACCTCAACAGCGTCTTGGACGCCGGCGATGTCTCCGCCAACATCAAGCGCCTCTATTTCTGGCGCCAGTACACCAACCTCGTGGCAGTCAAGCAGTACGTGGGCTACGTCTCCGACACCATCAGCAAGGGCAACTTCACCGCCCTGCTCGGCCTCCGTTACGATTTACAGAAGCCCTACATCAAGCCCTATACCGTGGCCAGCGTTCCCAGTGATCAGGCCTGGACCGACGGCGCCGGTTCGGCCAACTTCAAGGGCGTGGATGCCGCTGTCCAGACCGCTTTCCTCAACGTTCTGCCAGCTGTGAGCATCGCCCCGCCCACCACACCGGACTACAAGTGGAACACCTGGTCTCCGCGCGTCGGCCTGACCTATGACTTCGGCGGCAAGGGCAAGACCATCATCAAACTGAACGGCGCCATGTACGGCGACGTCATGGGTTGCTGGTGGGCCAGCTACTTCGCCCCCGTCGGCGGCGGCGGCTCGATGAACTTCTACTGGAACGACACCAACGCCGACAAGAAAGTGACGACTAACGAGCTCTTCTGGCGCAACCACTTAGCCGACCAAGCCTACGCGACGCACCTGGGCCTCTACCAGGTGTTTGACGGCTCCGGCAACTTTATCGGTGCCAGCGGCTCAGGTACGGCAAACGACTGGACCATCGGCTATCAGGATGGCGGCTGGGGCGGTTTTGATCCAGCCAATCCGAGCTCGGTCGACTACACCTCCCGCTGGTACTATTTTGCCAACAACGCCCAGTCCTCGCGCACCAGCGAGCTAGTCGCCCAGGTCGAGCACGAGATCTTCAAGGATTTCGGCGCCTCAATAGACCTGACCTACCGCCGTTTCGACCATTATCAGAACTGGGAATATTATTATCCGACAGATCCCGCTAATGCTGGCAACCCGACCCCCGCCGAATTAATGGATTGGAGCGCCGGGTATTACACGCAGCGCGGTGTTGTTCCCGCCACCATCGGCGACCTGACCCACACATACTCCACCGGCGGAGCGGCCGGCAAACCCTGGTACACTCTGGATGACAGCGTCCTCTATACCGACTACAGGTACATCGCCCGCGACACCGGGTTCTACCAATACTACCTCGGCGGCGACCTCACCCTGACCAAGCGCCTCTCCCACAAGTGGATGGGCACCTTCTCCTTCACCTATCAGGACCAGAAACAGGTCTGGGGCAAATTCCAGGGCGATCTGACCAATGCCTGGGTTCTGAACAAAGGCATGTACGCGCCCTACATCGGCGGCGCCTCCGGCAAGATCAGCCAGTACATCTTCTCCAAGTGGATGGGCAAGCTCTCCGGCATGTACCAGCTGCCCTACGGCTTCAACATCTCCGGCACCTTCAACATCCGCCAGGGCAACCCGATCCCCCAGTACTTCACCATCTATGACTCCAGCCTGACCGGCGGTTACACCTCCAACACCATCTACATGGCCGCGATTGACGCCCTGCGGCTGCCCACCATGTACGACCTCAACCTGCGCCTTGAGAAGATGATCAAGTTCGGCGAAAACGGCCGTGTTTACCTGATGGTTGATGCTTTCAACGTCCTGAACAAGGGCATCATCAACCGCCGCTACGACGCCAACATCGGCTCCTACGACGTATTTTCCGGAACGTTCGACCGCGAGCCCACCAACTTCGCTCTCAACGAACTGCTCAACCCCAGAATCTTCCGCTTCGGCGTGCGCTTCGAATTCTAATCTGAACCGGAAAACGTAGCATAAAAAACCCCGCCCCGATTCGTCGGGGCGGGGTTTTTTTTTACCCCCGGTTATGGTATAATGAAGCCATGAGACGCGCGCTAAAAATCTGTTTGGCTGCCGGCCTCGTTGCCGGCCTGGTATTCTGGGGCGGATGCAGCAGCAAGAAAAGCGATGTCCGCATGGATTTTGTCATGGGCTCGTTGTCCGGCTCTTCGGTCCCCTATTTGCTCTACCTGCACAGTTACGCCTATTCGAACAACGGAGTTTCGGCCAAGGTGACCAAGTGGTCTTTCCAAATTTTCGCCCAGGGCCAGAAAGTCCTGGAAGTCAATCAGGACAATTACTTGAACTATTCCTGCCTCCCCTCCATCCTGAAACTGGATGTGGCTTTGCAGAACGACTCCATCGAAGTCAAGCTCAACTGCACCGGCGTCACCGATGCCATGATCAACGGCCAGGTCTGGGACACCATCACCGGCACCTATCAGGTCGAGGACAGCAACAATAACACCTACACCACCAGCTACACGGGCACTTTCAATTTCAACATCACCTGAGCGCTGGCATCCTGCTTTTCGCGCCCTTGAGAAGTAGTGCCGCGCATTGACAGGGAAAGCGAATCGTACTATAATTTTTTCAGGAGTGATCCCATGAAACGAACAATCGTCGTCATCGCTGTGGCGGCCGTGCTGGGCTGCTGGCTGGGGAGCGCGCTTTTTGGCCAGGCCTATGCGGGCAAGGGCCGGATGTGGGGCTATGTCACGGATGATGCCGGCAAGCCCGTGCCGGGCGTGACGGTAAAACTGTATCATGTCAAATCCAATTCCGGATTCAACACCACGACCGACGCCAACGGCCGCTGGGAGGCGATGTGGATCCGTTCCGGCACCTGGTACATGGATTTTAGCAAGCTGGGTTACGAACTCAGGAAGTTGTCCACCGAAGTGGCCGAGACGAGCAAGGGCAGCGAGATTCCGGTCAAGCTCAAGAAACTCGAAGGTCTGCTGTTGACGCCGGACCTGGTCACGGCGCTGGAAAAAGCCAACCAGCTGTTCGAGGATAAAAAGTACGACGAGGCGCTGGCCGCCTACACCCAGCTGCTCAAGGAGAATCCCGACGCCTACATCATCAACCTGAGCATCGGCAACTGCTATTTCGAAAAGGGGGATTACGACCAGGCCATTGAAGGCTACCAGAAGGCACTGGAGAAAAACCCGCAGTACACCAAGGCCCAGCTGGCCATCGGCAAATGCTACGATAATAAAAAAGAACCGGACAAGGCGATCGAATGGTACAACAAGGTTGACATCGCCAAGATCGATGATCCCGACGTGCTTTACAACATCGGCATTTTCTACTTCAACAAGAACAAGAACGAGGCCGCGCTGCCCTATTTGAAGAAGTCCATCGAGGTGCGCCCCGGATTCCTGGACGGGCTCTACCAGCTGGCCCTGGTCTACATCGGCCTGAACAACAACGACGAGGCCAGCAAGGCGTTTGAAGAATACCTGAAACTGGATCCCGATTCCGATCGGGCCAAGCAGCAGGTCAAGCCGCTGCTCGATTATCTCAAGACGAAAAAGTAGCGGCCCGGGCGTTCGCCGGTTGGCCTGTCGGGCGGTATAGCGGTAGATAAGTAGAAAAGAAAAATATCCGCGAATGCAAACAACGTAAGGAGACAACATGAAACAATTGGCCTGGTGGCTGGTGTTGGTCATGGCGGCTGGCGCGCTCCTGGCCCAGGAAGCGCCCAAGGAAAAACGGATCATTCCCCTGGCTATTCAAAAAGACCTGGAGGCGCTGCGCCTGCAGGGAGCGGTGAAAAACGATTACGCCATCGAGTTATGGAAGAGCCTGGCATTTCCCACCAGCGAGGCGGGCAAAGCCTTTGCCGTGGTCTTTTTCAAGATGCAGCTCAACGCCGATATCGCCCTGTACCAGACGCAGCTGCAGAACCGCTACGAGGAGTGGAAAAAAACCTACAAGCCCAAGGAGGGCGTGACGGTTCCCGACTTCCGCCTGCCGGCCTACTACCACCTGCTTTTCCTGCGCCTCTATGACAAGGAAAATAAACTGCTGCGCGAGACGGCCTCGGAGATCCCCTTCAGCGAAGGCGAGAACAACGCCGTGTTCGCTTTCGGCCTGCCCCTGCCGGCCGGCTCCTACACGCTGCTGCTGGAAGTCACCCGCCGCGACCACAGCGCCTTCAGCGTGGTGTCGCTGCCGCTGGACGTGCCGGATATTTTCGCCAGCGGGAAATTGCTGCTGAGCGCGCCCATTTTCGTGCGCGGCTTCCGCCAGCTCTCCCAGGTGGAGAGCACGTTCCGCGTCTACAAGAACAGTTTCAGCGTGGGCAACGGAGTGTTCTACATCTACAACGCCGAGCGCTTCAAAGGCAGCGACCACCCCATCCTGATGGTCAACATCCTCGGCGCCGGCCGCGGCGGCGACAACCTCTACAACCTCGATGTCGGCTTCGCGGTCGAGCAAGCGGGCCAGAAGGTCGGCGACTGGGAATACAAGGATCTGACGCTCAGCCAGCGGCCGGCTATCTACCAGCCTCTTTTGTTCCTGAAAAAGGACAAGAGCAGCCTGGCCAAGGGTTCCTACACCCTGCAGGTCAAGGTCGGCGACAAGTTGCTGGGCGGCAGCCAGACTCTCGCCATCCCCTTTGAGATCAGCGAATAGGCGCAGAGTGGCCATGCCCATGAACAGACAGGCTGTGCTCGTGCTGCTGGTGGCGCTGCTGGCCGCCGCCAGTCTCCCGGCCGCCAGAAAAGCGGCAACCCCGCCGCTGGACGAGAAGTACCGGAACTGGCAGGACCTGGTCGAATATATTTCGACGCCCGAGGAGCGCGCCGTCTTCCTCCGCCTGGACAACGACCGCGATCGCGACGCCTTCATCAAGATGTTCTGGAAGCAGCGCGACCCGACGCCGGGAACCGAGGAGAACGAGTACCAGCAAGAGCACATCAAGCGCTTCAACTACGCCAACCAGTATTACAAATACGGTTCGGCCCGGGCCGGCTGGAAAACCGACCAGGGCCGGATTTACATCCTGCTCGGTCCACCCCAGAGCACCGACCGCTACGAAAGCGAGCTGGATGTCTACCCGGTCCAGATCTGGTCCTACTCGGGAACTCCGGCCCAGAACCTGCCCCTGGCCTTCTGGGTCGTTTTCTGGAAGCGCGGCGACGCCGGAGAATACAAGCTCTACGATCCGATCGGGGTCGGCCCCCATGCCCTGATTCGAAAAAATCAGAACATCAATCCCGACGATTACGAAACCATCTACAAGACGCTCTCCGAAAGCCACGATATTTTGGCCCTGGCGGCCTTTTCCCTCTTGCCTGACGAAATCACTTTCAACGGCGCGCCGAGCATGCTGAGTTCCACCGTCCTGGCCCACATCTTCGAAGTGCCCCTCACCCAATTGAGCTCTTCGGCTTACGCCACCCAGTTTCTCAAGTACAAGGGCGTGGTCAACGTGGAATACGCCAACAACTACGTCGAGAGCAAGCACGCGGTGCTGCTGCTCAGGGATCCGCATCAGCGGGCTGAACTTCATCCATTTCGCCATCCAGCCGAAAACGGTCAGCGCCGCCTTTCTGCCGGAAAAGGACCAGTATTTCATCAATTTCAAACTCTCCCTCAGCCTGAAGAAGAAAGAGCCGAGCGGCGAAAAGACGGTCTTTGAGTACTTCAAGAACTTTCCCATCTACAACAGCGAAAGCGAAATGAAGGAGAAATTCTCCAACAGCGCCATTGTCAGCGATTATTTCCCGGTGGCCGACGGCGATTATCTGTTGACCGTGGTCCTGGAAAACTCCGTGCAGCAGGATTTCAGCTATTTTGACCAGGATATCAAGGTGGCAACCGTGCCCGCGGCCACGCCGCGACTCTACGGGCCGATGCTGGCCTACCAGGCAAGCGCCAGCAACCGCCTGGCTTACTTTCCCTTCAAGTTCCAGGATTGGGAGATCCGCTTCAACCCCAGGCGCGAGTTCGGCCAGAACGAGAAGGTCATCGTGTTTTTCGCCGTTGACCGCAACCGCTACCGCGAACCGCTTAAAGCGGAAATCGAAGTGAAAAATCCGCCCGCTTTCGGCACCTACAGTAAGACTTACGGCCTGGAGTGGCCAACCGACCGGGATTTCGCCTATTTCAACCAGGAGCTGGAGAGGATGAAGCCGGGAGCCTATGAACTCAAGGTCAAATTGCTCACTCCCGCGGGCGTGCCTCTGGCCGTGAGCGAGAGCGACCTCGGCATTAACGTCAACTCGCAGATTCCCCATCCCACCGCGGTCTTCCGCCTGTTGCCGGCGGAGAACAGCTTCCTCTTCTATCAGCAGCTCGGCAACCAGTACGAAAAACTCGGAGACAATGGACAGGCCGAAACCTGCTACCAGAAGGGGCTGAGCCAGAAACCCGATTACGCCCCGCTGGTCAAGGACTATGCCAACCTGCTGCTGCGCAGCGGCAGGTTTGACCCGGTGCTGGCCTTGGTCGAGGCCATCCGCACCCAGGAAAAAAGCCTGTTCGATTACCACGCCCTGCGCGGCCGGGCCTTTTACTACAAGCAGCAATATGCCCAGGCGGCCGAAAGCCTGCAGGAAGCCAATAAGCTGTACGACAGCGACGTCAGCGTGCTCAACACCCTCGGCCTCAGCTATATGCAGCTCGGGCAGAACGAGGAAGCCAAGCGCGTTCTCCGCTCCTCGCTGAAGCTCAAGCCCGATCAGAAGGATATCGAGGAGATCCTGAATAAGATCAAATAAGCCGCTTTTGTCGGCGGGGCGCGGAGCGCGCCGCCAGGAGGATGTGGTGACAGAAACCAAAGAGGCTGCCGGCGGCGTGGTCGGACCCAAGGTTTTGAAGAACGGGATTTTCGTGGTCGGCCATCCGCGCAGCGGCACCTCCCTGGCCTGCCAGCTGCTCGAGAGCGCCGGCGTCCGTTTCCCCTCCGACCTGGGCGCCGACGAGTACAACCGCTTCGGTTATTTCGAGCTGGGAGCGGCCAAGGAGCTGGAGAAGCGGCTGCTGGAAACGGCCATGACCGACGACAACGTCCGCGAGCTGAACCGCATCGTGGACCGCCTGAACAGCGGCGCCGAGCTGACCGGCCTGAAGATCGTGCACGTGCCGGCCATTTTCTTCTACCGCCACATCGCCAAGAACCTGCGCGTCGTCTTTGTTTTCCGCCACCCGGCCGACGCCCGGGCCAGCCTGCTGCGCCGCGGCATCGCCCAGTTCCGGCTCTCCTGGCTGGAGAACAACAACGCCCTGGTGGCCGCCTACGAGAACATTCCCAAGAGCATCGTGGTCTCCTACGAGTCGCTGCTGGCCGGCAAGGAGTCCGTCCGCTCCGCGTTCCTCAAGCTCGGCTTCAAGGTGGACCTGGGCGTGGCAAAAGAAGCGGAACGCACTCAGGCCAACAGCCGCATGGTGATCAGCGCTGACGAGCTCCGGCTTTACCGCCTGCTGCAGAAGCTGGAAAAAGAGAGCTGCAAATAGCAAGGAGAAGGGCCATGACCGATGCCGAAGAGAAACTGGAAGTAGCCGATCAGAACGCCGACCATTTCTATTCCAACCTGATCTCGTTTCACATCAATCCCGAGGAAGTCTGCGTCGGCCTGGGCATCCGCGATGTCCAGGAGCCCCTCCGCGTCAACATCCACACCTACGTGCACCTGACCATCCCTCATTTCCTGCGCTTCGCCGAGACGGTCAACAAGCAGGTGGAGACGCTTATCGAAAAGGGGGTCATCACCCGCGAAACCGCCCAATAGGCGGTCCCCGGCATGGAGCCGTTTGCCTTCACCCTGGTCGAAGCGAGCCGCGCCGTCACTTTCACCCGCGACCACCAGCGCCACCGCCAGTACACGGTGCGCAGCCGCAGCGGCCTGCTGGAACGGCGCTATGACAACGGCTGGCAGAACCGTTTCCTGGAGACCTCCAGTCTGGCCGACCTGCCCGCCGGGCTGGACCGGAAGCTCAAAGTGGAGTCGCTCGAGCCCGGAGAATCGCTCCCGGACAGCGGCGAACTGCTCGAGGGCCATCGGCCGCTGTTCGAGTGGCTGAAGCAGGCCGGCTTGGCCGAATGGCAGGTCGCCTTCCGGGCGCGCCTCAACCGCAAGTGGATCCTCAACGCCGCGAATCAGCCGTTGAGCGCCCGCTTCCGGCATTTCAGCGCGACCGTGCGCTTCCGGCTGTGGCCGGGTGCGGGCTACCTTGAAATCGGCGAGGGCAATACCTCCTCGCCCCGCTTCAACTGCAGCGGCCTGATCCAGCGCCTGGCCGAAATGCAGCTGCACCACCGCCAGCGGCGTCGGCTGGAACTCGGCGAGGGGCTGGCGCTGATCATGCACGCCGGCGAGGGGGCCATCTTCTTTCACGAGCTGCTGGGGCACGCTCTGGAAGCCGACCATGTCTGGCAGCGCCAGTCGCCCTTTACCGTTGGCGACCTCGGCCGCGTCATCCTGCCGCCCGACGTCACGGTGCTGACCGACGACGGCCGCGATACGTTTTTCGCCGATACTCCCTGCGACGACGAGGGCGAGCGAGCCGCACCGCTGCTGGTCGAGCAGGGCATCCTGCGCGGTCTGATCGCCGACCGCTTCTTCGGGCAGCTGCTGCAGCTGCCCGGAGCCGGCCATGCCCGGCTCGAGGATTTCAGCCGGCCGCCCCTGCCGCGCATGTTCGCCCTCTACATCCCGTCCGGGCCGGTGCCCGCGGCCGAGATCGTGCGCAGCACCCGCCGCGGCATCCTGGCGCGGGAGTTCGGTTCCGGCCGCGTCGATCTGCAGCACCGCACCTTCGCCTTCGACATTTGCCAGGCCGAGCTGGTGGAGGAGGGGCGGCCGACCGCGCCGCTGGGCCGGGTGAGCGTCCAGGGCGATATCCGCCAGGTGCTGCAGGGCATTTGCCAGGTCGGCGACGACTTCAAGTACGACCGGGGCATCAGCTACTGTCGCAAACAGGGCCAGGTGCTGCAGGTGCGCGTGGGCCAGCCCACCATCCGGGTGGAGCCCGTCCGCGTCAAGCAGGTGGACGGATGATCGATGCCGTGCTCAGGGCCGGCAGCGAGGCCGGGTTTTCCGCCGCCGAGGTCTGGCGGGAGAAGCTGCTGCGCCAGGAATACGAAAACGGCAGCGCCGGCCCGTCGCTCAGCGCTTGGACGGGCGACCGGCTGCAGGTTCGCCTTTTCTGGGAGAGCGGCGAACCGCTCGCTCTCGGCTGGTCTGCCGCCGATTTGAAAACGGTGCGACGCGGCCTGGAAGCGGCGCGCGCGGCGGTGCGGCCCGACAGCCGCAAGAATTTCGCCGAGCTTCTGCCCCAGCAGGTGGAGAAGCCGAAGCTGGAAATTTATGATGCGCAGGTCACCGGGCCCTGCCAGGAGCAGGCGCTGGCGCTGCAAGAGAGCTTGCAGGAGCACCTGCTCGGCTTTGCCGGCCTGCACCTGACCCGCTTCCTGTTCCGCCAGACCGCAAAAAAGGTCTACCTGGCCAACAGCATCGGCCTGCAGGTCAAATACCAGAAAAGCGTTTTCCAGCTGCAGCTCGGCTGCGCCATCAGGGAGAACCGCATCGAGGTGGCCGAGAGCAGGGTGTTCGCCAGCCAGCTCAATGCCGAGCGACTGCTGAGCCGGGCCTACAATTTGCTCTCCTCCCTGGCTGGAGAAAAGCCGCCCGAAAAAGGGAGCGGCTCCCTGATCTTCGCGCCGGAGGCAGCCCTGCCCCTGCTGCGCGAGCTGGCCGAACGACTCAAGGGCCGGGAATACTCCCGCGCCGGCGACATCCCGCCGGTGGCGTCCGTGCTGAGCGTGGCCGACCACCCGCAGCTGGACCGCCAGACCGGCTCGGTTCCCTGCGACGATGAGGGCGTGCAGTCGGGCGAGAAGCTGCTGATCAACAAGGGGCTGCCGCTGGGCCTGGTCCTCGACCTGCGCACGGCCTTCCTGCTCAAGCGCAAGCCGACCGGCAACGGCTTCCGCGACGAGCGCGGCGTGCTGCCGGCCCCCCAGTTTTCCAACCTCTATGTCAAGCCCTCGGCCTTCACCCTGCCGCAGCTGATGCGCGAGGCCGGCAGCGGCGTGCTGGTGTCGCTGGCCCGGCTCAAGGATACGGGCGGGGCGGCCGGGGAAATGGTCTTTTCCCTGTACGGCTTCCAGTTCAGCGGCGAGGAGATCCAGCAGCCGGTCCACTTCTTCCTGCGCACCAGCCTGGCCTCGTTTTTTGCCAGCGTGAGGAAGGTCTCCAAGGAGCTGCGCTTCTTCCAGCACCGCTTCAACCTGGGCTCGCCCTATATCTGGGTCGAAGGCAAGGTGGCTGGCGAAAAGATGGTTGCCGTTTGAGCGTTTGGCAGTGGTGGAATCTGAAAAATTATATTATCATTAATAGACAGAGACGCGGGGATCAAGCACAGATGAGCGTGTTAAAAAAGAGCGCACTTACACTGCTGATGGTGTCGGCAGCTCTCCTTCTTTTCTCCCGCCAGGAGGTGTTAAAGGAAAAGGTTTCGGTGACCATGAAACTGCTCCCGCTCTATGCGCTGGACGCCAGGGGCAATCCGGTCTTCGATTTGAAGCCCAGCGAGGTGGAACTGTTTGTCGACGGCCGCCCGGTTGAGTTCTCCCTCTTCGAACGCATGGCCGTGACCAGCCGGGAGGAAAAAGGGGAGGCTCTGGCGCCGGCCCATGTTCAGAAATCGGTTCCCTCCGGCAAGGTGGTTTTTCTGATTATTGACACCGTCTTCAACAGTCCTTTTGGGCTCAGGCGTTCTAAAGAACTCTGTCAGGATATCGTCAGGAGTTTTCCGCCGGCCCAGAGCGACGTGTTCATGTTGTTGGTCAACTACCCCGACAAGGGGCTCCGTTACATTGCCGGACCGGAGCGGAACGCCGACAAGATGGTCCAGGCCATCGAGCGGCTGAAGCTCGTGCCGGCCAACCCGGGGTTCAGGAACATCCTTCCCAAAAAGAACGGTCCGGGACTGAGCGTGGAATCCCAGACCGGTCGCGAAGAAATTGACCTGTCATGCGATCAGGAGTGCCGCTGGCTGCACGAGCCTCAGCAAGGAGGCGGAAATCAAGAACTACCGGGAACGGGTGCTGCCCCAGTTCAGCGCCGGGCTCTCCCCGATCCGCTACACCCTGCGTCCCATCACCAGGGCCAAGGTGGCTTACCTGTTTTCCGAAGGCGTGGGCCAGGGAATCTTCTACATGAAAGCCGCGGCCGGCGGCAACGCGGCGGCCGACGAAGGCTGGCCGCCCAGAACCGGCCTGGAGCAAAGGGACGCCCCGGCGATCACGGCCGCAGCGCTGTCCGGAGCCGAGCTGAATCGCAATGAGAGCGACAGCGGTTTGCCCGCTGATTTCAGCTCCGAGTTGCTCAGCCATTTTAAAAGCGTGGCCGACGCATTCATCGAGGGCGGCTGCCTGCTGCACACGGTCAATTCGGGCCGGCAGGTGGGGTTGAACGACCCCGCTTCCGGAGAGCTGGCGTTGCGCTACCTGGCGCGTGAAAGCGGCGGCGAATACTTTGCCGCCGAAAACACCGAGAAGCTGGCCAAGAGGCTGGGGAATTCGGCCAGCGCCTTTTATGAGCTGGCCTTCGCTCCACAAGAGGAACTGGGCGAGGTGATGAACCTGGAAGTCAGGTGCAAGCGCCAGGGCGTGACCCTCAAGACCCTGCCCCGGGCCGGCCGCGACCGGCCTTATGCGCAGATGGAAAAAAACGAGAAAAAGGCGTTTGCCCTGAATCTGGCTTTGAATCCCGGCAGCTTCATTGCCTGGCAAGTGGGAGAAGCGAAATTCAAAATTTTGAATCAAAGCGAAGCCAGTAAGCAGCGGCAAATGGACATAGAAGTCGCCGTGCCTTTGGAATTGCAATCGCTCCCTGCCGACATTTACCTGGTCCGCGTGGACCTGGCCAACCGGCAGTCGGACGTTCAGCTCCGTTCCGAAATTCTTCCCGAAAAACTTTCTTTTCAAATCAAAGGGAAGAAAGGGGAGCGGTTTTTCTTCGTCATCATACCCGGAAAGGGAGACACCGCGGTTTTTAACGAGATTCGCTGAGCGCAGGCCGTTTCAACTTCTCCCGGCCGTTTGTCATTGGCCGGAAAATCTGCTATAAAAATCACATGGAAAACATGAAAGTCCTGATCATCGACGACGAGAAAAATATCCTCGAATCGGTGCAGATGGTGCTCGGTTATGAAAAATACCAGGTGCAGACGGCCAAGGATGGGCTGGCAGGGATTGAACTATTCAAGAGAATCACGCCCGATATCGTGCTGCTCGACGTCAAGATGCCCGGCCTGGACGGGATTCAGGTGCTGCAGACCATCAAGGAACTGAATCCCTTTGCCGAGGTGATCATGATTTCCGGCCACTCCGGCATCGAGGAGGCGGTCGAGGCCTCGCGCCTGGGCGCCTTCGACTTCCTGGAGAAGCCCCTCTCCCGCGACCGGCTGCTGCTGGCCGTGCGCAACGCCGCGGAGAAAATCGACCTGCTGCGCGAGAATTTCAACCTCAAGACGCTGAGCGCCCGCAAGTACGAGCTGGTCGGCCGCTCGCCGGTCATGCTCAAGCTGCGCGAAATGATCGGCCGCGTGGCCAAGCAGCGACTCCTCGTGCTGATCGCCGGCGAGAGCGGCACCGGCAAGGAGCTGATCGCCCGCCTGCTCCACCAGCTCTCCTCGCGCAGCCGCCAGAACGATTCGTGCAGGTCAACTGCGCCGCCATCCCCGACGAGCTGATCGAGAGCGAGCTGTTCGGCCACGAGAAGGGGTCGTTCACCGGCGCCCACGAGAAGAAGATCGGCAAGTTCGAAAACGCCCACTGGGGCACCATTTTTCTGGACGAGATCGGCGACCTGAGCCTGCGCGCCCAGGCCAAGGTGCTGCGCGTGCTCGAGGAGGGCGAGGTCCAGCCGGTGGGCTCGGCCGGAAATCAAGAAGGTCAACGTGCGGGTGATCGCCGCCACCAACAAAGACCTGCAGGAGGAGATCCGCAGGGGCGCTTTCCGCGAGGACCTCTTTTTCCGGCTGCAACGTGGTGCCCATTCATTCGCCGGCCCTGCGCGAGCACCGCGAGGATATCCCCCTGCTCATCGAGCACTTCATCACCTATCTTCTCCGAGGAGAACAACTACCGTCGCAAGAAATTCTCCGCGGCGGCGCTGCAGCAGCTGCAGACCTACGACTGGAAGGGCAACGTGCGCGAGCTGCGCAACCTGATCGAGCGGCTGCTGATCATGAGCGAGAGCGACCCGATCTCCGAAAAGGACCTGCCCCCCTACCTGCAGCCCTGCGCGCCCGAACCGGCTCTCGATTTTGCGCGGCTTAAGACCTGGAAGGATTTCAAGGCCCTGGCCGAGAAGACCTTTATCGAACAGAAGCTGAAGGAGTTCGGCTTCAACGTCGCCCGCACCGCCCGCGAGATCGACCTGCCGCGCAGCAACCTCTACACCAAGATCGAGGCGCTGGGCATCCGGCTGCCCGAGGGCGAAGGCAAGCCGTCCGCTTAAATCAGCGGGTCCGGTCGAGCAGGCGCTCGAGTTTTTCGCGCTGCGCCGCGCTCAAGCGGTTGGCAAACTTCTCTTTGAGATCGGTCAGCACCTTGAAGGCGGCTTGTTTGTCCCCCTTTTCCAGAAACGTGCTGCCCAGGTTGAGTCGCGCCTCCAGGGCCCCGGGCTGCACCGCCACCAGCTGCTGCCAGTCGGCGATGGCTCCCTCCAGGTCGCCTTTGCAGCGGCGGGCCGTGGCCCGGCCGTTGAGCGCCGGCACCAGGCGGGGATCGAGAGCCAGGGCCCGGTCATAGCTCTCCCGAGCCAGGCGGTACTCCTCCTCGCTGCGCTCCTTGAGGTAGATCCCCAGGTGGAGCGTGGCCAGGTTGCTGTGCACCAAGGCGTCGTCGGGTGCGATGGCCAGGGCGCGCCGGAAACAGTCGAGGGCGTCGCTGACGCGGTTGAGGCGGGTAAAACCCACGCCCAGGTAGTTGAGGGTATCCACGTCGTCGGCTTCCAGCTTCAGGCCGCGCTGCAGCCAGCCCATCCCCTCGTCGATGGCGTTGCGCTCGATCAGCAAGATGCCCAGCCTGGACATCAGCCGCACGTTGTCCGGGTTTTTCTCCAGGCCGCGGCGCAACAGGTCAAGCGCCCGGTCCGCCGCTCCAACCTCCTGGTAAATGGCGGTCAGGTCCATGATGGCCATGGTGAAGGTGGGCTTGCGCGCGATCACCTCCTCCAGGTCGGCGATCGCCTCCTGGCGTTGACCGCGGCGGTACTTGGCCACGGCCTCGACCATCTTGTTCTGGATCGGTTTGAGCACCTTAAGGTCGTCGTCGCGGCTGAAAACTTTTTTTTCCGGCCCCGGCCCGGCGATGTAGCCCAGGCTGCGCAGTTTCCTCTGCTCCTCGCTGTCGATGCGTGAGAAACGTTGCACAGGACGCTCGCCCTTGAGGCTGGCCATGAGCCGGAACAGTTCCGCTTTCAGCCGCGGGATGTCGGAGCGTTCCGCCCGGTTGTCGTTTTCGCCGGGATCTTGGGCGAGGTCATACACTTCGGGGATCGGCTGATCAATGTACTTGAGGTCGCCGCGGATGAAGCCGCGCAGCGGCGCCCAGCCCCGGCTGAGATAGGGGGTGAGCGATTCGAAATAGATCCGTTCCTCTTTGCGCTTTTTGCCGGCCGCAAGCGGCAGCAGCGATTCGCCCTGGAGATGGGCCGGCGGCTTGTCGCCCAGCAGCTTGCAGAGGGTGGGAAAGATGTCGATGTGGCAGACGTTCTCCGCCACCCGGGCCGGCTTTATCCCCGGGACGTGGAGGATGAGCGGCACCAGGATGGTGTTGTTGTAGGCGAAGTAGGAGTGGGACGTTTCGCCCTTCTCGCCGAACGCCTCCCCGTGGTCGGCGGTGAACACGATCGCCGTGCGGCCGGCCAGCCCCCTTTCTTCCAGAAAGCGGAAGAGCACGGCGAGCTGGGCGTCGGTGTAAGCCACCTCGCCATCGTAGGGGAACGAGGCGTATTTTTGATCGTAAGGCGGGGGCGGCGCGTAAGGCTCGTGGGGATCGAAGAGGTGCACCCAGGCGAACCATTTGCCCGACTGGCGGGAAAGCCAAGCTATGGCCGGCGCGATGACTTTCTCTGCTTGGCGCTCGACAAAATAGAGCGGGCCGGGGCTCTGGTTGCCGTAATAGTCGTCGTACAGGTCAAATCCCTGGTTGAGGCCGAACCGGGAATCGAGCGGGTAAGCGCCCACAAAGGCCGCCGTGGCGTAGCCCTTGGCCTTGAGGTATTTGGCCAAAGTCAGGAAGCGCTCGTCCAGGCGGAAGCCCGGGTTGTCGCTGATGCCGTGAAAGAGCGGCGTGGTGCCGGTGAGGATGTTGGTGTGGGCGGCGAGGGTGACCGGGTTGTGGGAAAATGCCCGCAGAAAGACGAGGGAATGGGCTGCCAGAGCGTCGATCGCCGGCGTCAGGCTGGGCGTTCGGGAGTACACGCCGACCCGGTCCTGGCGCAGGGTGTCCACGGTGATCAGCAAGATGTTCGGTTCCGAACGGTCTGCTGCTGCCGCCCGCAAGAGGGCGCATACGACCGCCAGCAGCAGGCCGAGCCGGAAACGCAGCGCTCTGCAGGATTTTGTCCTCTGGGCCATGAAGGCAATATAGCGGCAAATCGCCTCTCTGTCAATCGCGGCGTTCCGGCATTGTTCTCCGAACTTTTTCAAAAAATACTCCGGTTGTGCTATAATAACGGTGGAGAACCTGGCAGCGGATGAAGAATCGCCTCCGTCCTTGTGACGGGGGAGGAAAGTCCGGACTCCGCAGGGAAGGATGATCCCTAACGGGGATATCCCGCCGCTGGCCGGCGGGACTGGAAAGTGTCACAGAGAACAGACAGCCCCGGCGGGAAACCGACGGAGCCATGGTGAAAAGGTGAGGCAAGAGCTCACCGTTGGGGCTGGCGACAGCCGCAACTGAGACAAACCCCATCCGGAGCAAGGCTCAACAAAGGGCGTTAAGGCTTTCCCGGCCGGCCCTTGGGTCAGCTGCTTGACCCCGGCAGCAATGCCGGGGCCAGATAAATGATTCTTCACGACAGAATCCGGCTTACAGTCCGCTGCCCGGTTCTCCCCTGGGTGATTCTCGTTGACTTAAAAAAAAAGTAAAATTGCGTTACAATAGGCGGAGATAGCGGGAGGGTACGTGCAGGCAGCGAAATCCCCGGTCCGGCAGGAGACAGAGTGCCCGATCTGCCATGGCCACGCCTTCGAGACGCGGAATGCCGGCGGCTTTATCTATACCTGCTCCCACTGCGAAAATTTCAAGATCACCGACAGCGCCTTTGAAAAATGGCTTGATTTCGTGCGCACGGATGCGGATCGAACCCGGCTGCACGAAAAGCTGCATTCCCTGAAAACCAATGTCTGGTGGCACATCCCGATCATCAACCTGAAATTCCTCATCGATCTATTTCCCCACCGCCATCAGCCATGATGTCTCTGCGGAGTCGGCCTGGAACTTTTCTCTTTTTTTTTACGTTTTAATAACCTTGGGAGGTTACTATGAAAGCGATCAAGGTTGTTTTTTTCCTGATGTTAACCTGGTGTTTGTGCGCCCTCAACGGTTTCGCGGACGTCGAGGACGTGCTGAAGAAATCGTTCAGTGTGGAGCCGGGCGGAACGCTTTTTCTGGAGTCCAACCTGGGCTCGGTGGATATCCGCACCCAGGCCGGCCCCACGGTCCACATCGAAATGACCCGCACCATGGACACCAACGACCACGGCCGTGCGGCCGAAATCCTCAATGACCTGAAGCTGGACCTGCGCCAGGAGGGAAAGAACGTCATTCTGCGGGCGGAGTACCGGCGCGAAAAAAGCTGGTGGCGTTTCTGGGGCCACAACCGCCTGAAGATCCGCTACCAGATCATTGTCCCGGCTCGCTACAACGTCGACGTCGGGACCGGAGGCGGCAGCATCACCATCAGCGACCTGGAGGGAGATGTCAAGGCCCACACCTCCGGGGGCAGCCTGAACATGGGGAAAATCAGGGGTACGGTGTACGGCCGCACCTCGGGCGGGAGCGTCACCCTGGAGGGTTGCCAGGGCCGGGCCAACGTCCACACCTCCGGCGGTTCCATCCGTATCGGCAAGGTGGCCGGCCCGGTCGAGGCCAACACCTCGGGTGGCTCCATCGAGGTGGAGGAAGTCATGGGAACCATCCAGGCCGAGACATCCGGCGGTCATATCGGCGCCACCCTGTCGCACCAACCGGATGCCGATTGCCGGCTGAGCTCGTCGGGCGGCGGCATCCAGGTCTATATCCGGCAGGACCTGAAACTGACCATTGACGCCCACACCAGCGGCGGCAACGTGCGCAGCGACCTGCCCCTGACGGTTTCCGGCGAGCTGAGCCGCAACCGCCTCAACGCCAAGCTCAACGGCGGCGGCCCGCTGCTCTATCTGCGCACCTCCGGCGGCAACATTTCCATCAATAAACTGGGCGGCGAAAAGAACCCCTAGGATTGGGATAGAGGAACCCGCGCCCGCTTTTTCTCGAGAGCGCGGAAGCTCAGGGCAAAGACCCCGGAGCCCAGCAGGCTGGCGCAGCCGGCCAAAAATATCGTTCGCGTCGTTCCCAGCACCTGGGCCAAGGTGCCCATCAGCAGGTTGCCCAGCGGCATGGTGCCGAAGAAGGCCAGCAGGTAGAAGGCCATCACCCGCGCCCGCTTGTCGTCGTCAACGCTCGTCTGCAGGAAGGTGTTGCTGGTGGTCATCTGCGAGGTCATGCCCAGGCCGATGAGCACCATCAGCAGCAGCGACAGCCAGAGCTGGCGGGAGGCCGAGAGCAGGATCAGGCCGCTGCCGAAAACGGCCGAGGAGAGCGCGCACAGTTTCCAGATGTCGTGAATGCGCCGGCGCGCCGCCAGCAGGAAGGCGCCGATGATCGCGCCCGTGCCCAGCGCGCCTACCAGGGAGCCCAGGCTGCGCGGTCCGCCCTGCAGTATCTCCTTGGCCAGCACCGGCATGAGCACGGTGAAGGACATGCCTAGCAACGCCACCCAGGCGTAGTGCAGGATGAACAGGCGCAGGGGCCGCTGGCCGAAGGTGTAGCGGAACCCTTCCCGGAACTCGTGGCCGATTCCGTTCGGCCCGCTCCTGGGGCGTGGCCGGTGGCTGATGCGCATGGCCAGCAGGGCGGCGATCACGGCCAGGAAGCTGATGGCGTTGAGCAAGAAGCAGATGCCCTCGCCCACGGCGGCGATCAGCACCCCGGCAATGGCCGGGCCGATCAGCCGGGCGCTGTTGAACATGGCCGAGTTCAGGGCGATGGCGTTGGGCAGGTCCTCGCGCCGGTCGACCAGCTGGACCACGAAGGCGTGGCGGGTGGGGGAGTCCAGGGCGTTGACCACGCCCAGCATGATGCCCAGCACGACGATGTGCCAGATGCGCAGCCAGTGGCCCAGAACCAGGATCGCCAGGATCAGGGCCTGCACGGTGGCCAGAACCTGGTTGATGATCATCACCCGGTAGCGGTTCCAGCGGTCGGCCAGAACGCCGGTGATCGGCATCAGCACCATCATCGGAATCTGGCTGGAAAAACCGACCACGCCCAGCAGGAAAGGGGAGCGGGTGAGGCGGTAGACCAGCCAGCCGAGGGCGATCGTCTGCATCCAGGTGCCGATCAGCGAGATGCCCTGGCCCATGAAATAGAGGCGGTAATTGCGCGAGCGGAACGCGCGCACCATGAAATGCAGGCTGCTCTCGCGGGGGCGAGTCTCGGCGTTGCTGGCCATCGTTCATTATCGCAGATCGGCGGTGCCGAGGCAAGCGCCGGGTCAGCGTTTTTTGGCGAAGAAGTGCTCGCGGTTCAGGTTGCTGCTGGCGCGCAGCAGGTTGCGCACCTCTTTTTCGGGCAGCGGCATGCAGAAGACGGCGCCTTGAAAGGCGTCGCAGCCCTGGTCGGCCAGGAATTGGAGCTGCGCCTGGGTCTCCACCCCCTCGGCGGTGACCTGCTGTTTCAGGCTGTGGGCCAGATTGATGATGGCCGTGGCGATGGCCGCGCCGTCCTCCTTTTCCGGAATCCGCTGGATGAAGCTCTGATCGATTTTCAGCCGGCTGAAGGGAAAGTGCTGCAGGTGATCCAGGGAGGAGAAACCGGTGCCGAAATCGTCAATGACCACCTCCAGGCCGAGATCGGCCTGGCCGCGCAAGAACTCGGTGTGGGTGACGATGTTCTCCATCACGGTCCGTTCACTGATTTCCAGCTGCAGGAAATGGGGTCCCAGACCCGTTTCCTTGAGGATGGTTTCCACCATCGGCACCAGGTTCTTCTGCCGCAGCTGGCTGGCCGAGATGTTGACCGCCAGCTTGACACTGGGAAGCTTGGCCATGTGCCAGGCCTTGGCCTGGTTGCAGGCGGTTTTCAACACCCAGTTGCCGAGCAGCATCAGCAGGCCGGTTTCTTCGGCCACGCCGATGAATTCGCGGGCGGCGAGGATTCCCAGCTGGGGATGCTCCCAGCGCACGAAAGCCTCGCAGGCCTCGATCTTCCAGGTTTTCAGGGAGACGATCGGCTGGTAATAGATGCGGAACTCGTTGCGCTCCAGCGCCCGGCGCAGCTGCGCTTCCATTTGCAAACGGGTTGTAGCCTGGTTGCGCAGGACCGGATTGAAAATCTGGATACCGCCCTCGCTCGGGTTCACCTGGTGCATGGCCACGTCGGCGTCGCGCAGGAGCGGTTCCGGGCCGCTGTACTCCTCGCCGCTGAGCACGATGCCGATGCGCGCCTGGCAGGTGATCTCCTGGTTCTGGATACTGGTGGGCAGCGCCACCACCTGCCGGATGCGTTCGGCGATGCGCAGCGCCTGGGTGATATCCTGGATCTCTTCGAGCAGGATGGCGAAGTTGCCGCCGCTCAGGCGGGCCAGGGTGTCGCTGGGCCGCAGCTGGCTCTTCAGGCGGCTGGCCATTCCCACCGTGATCTGCTCGACCGCTGCCAGACCTCCGATCCGTTCGGCGCTGGCTTCCAGGTCGCAGACTTCCAGATGGAAGACGGCGAAGCGCCGCTCGCCGTAGCGCTGGTTGACCTTGATCGCCCGTTCCAGGTGATCCAGGAACAGGGAGCGGTTGGGCAGCTGGGTCAATGGGTCGCGCAGCGAGTACTGCAGCAGCTGCTCCTCGCGCCGCTTGAAACGGTCGATGTCGCTCAGGGTGCCGATGATGCGCTGCGGCTGGTTCTCGCCGTCGCGCAGGGTCAGGCCGCGGCAGAGGAACCAGCCGAACCGGCCCTCTTTGTGGCGCAGGCGGAATTCCATTTCGAAGGAGTCGGTGAAGCCCTTGTGGTGGCTGTCCAGCACGATCTTGATCTGCTGGACTTCGTCCGCATGCAACAGCTGGAACCACTCGTCGGGGGTGTCGCCGATCTCGTCCGGGCTGTAGCCCAGCAGCGCCTTCCAGCGAGCGGAATAACGGACGCGGTTGCTGAGCAGGTCCCAGTCCCAGACGCCGTCGCCGTGGGGCAGAATGTCGAGAATGCCGGGGGCGCCGGCAGCCGGCGTCTCCGCCGTTTCCTTCTGGCCCAGGGTGAGCTCGATGGCCGCGTACAGTTCCTGCTCATTCGGCGGTCGGAGCAGGTAGGCGCTGGGTGCGACCGCGCGGGCTTTCTGGAGGGTGGCCTCGTCGGCCCGGTCGGTCAGAAAGATCACCGGGGTGTGGAAGCGGCTGCGAATCTGGCGGGCGGTCTCGATGCCGTCCAGCTCGCCGGACAACTGGACATCCATCAGGATCAGGTCCGGCTTGCGCTTTTCCGCGATTTTCAGGGCGTCCTCGCCGAAGAGGACCACGGCCACCACATTTAAATCGAACCGTTCCAGTATTTTCCGCAGCTGCTCTCCGGCGGCGGCATCCTCCTGCACGACCAGCACCTTGCTTTTCCTGCGCCGGTTTGTTTTCGTTTCCGCCATCTTCCGCCACCGCTCTCTGCAATTATCTTATAACGGAACAGTCGGTTTGGCAAGGGCCGCTTTTTCCCTGAGGGCGGAGGGAAAGCGCAGGCGAATCAGGGATTGAAATTCTTCTCGATCGTTTACCCTATTTCCGGCTTCCCCGAAAAATTATAACCAAACCAATCACAATTAAGATGCCCGGCCAGAAAAATTGCCAGGCGTGGTCCCAGAACCACCAGTAGAAATTTTCCATGGTGGGGATGTTGCGCATCAGAAACACGGCGCCGAACACGACCAGGATGAGGCCGGCAATCAGGGCGCCGGCGCGGCTGAGCTGCTGACCGTGGACGCTGCCAGCCGCATCCGGCTGCCAAGTCGGTGCGGCTGCGGACGCGGGAGCGGCGAGGGGCTCCTCGGGTATGACAAAGATGGCGATGATGTAGGCCAGTAAAGAGATCCCGCCGGTGAAGAAGAGCAGCACCGTGATCACCCGCACCAGCACCGGATCGATGTTGAAATATTCGGCGATGCCGCCGCAGACACCGGCCAGCACCTTGTTTTTACGGCTTCGGTAGAGTCGTTTCATCGTTCCTCCTTCGGCGGGCCCACCCGTTCCTCTTTATAAAAACGCATGAGCGGGACGAAAAGTTCCCGGCGCTCCGTGCCGAACACGGCTTGCCTCATTTGATGAGGTGCAGCGCGGTCTGTCGTCCGTCCAGAAAATAGATGCCCTGCTGGGTAAGGGCGGCATCCTCTTCCAGGCCGAGGCGCACGTGCTGGCCGCCCCATTCGGGAACGGCGCAGCCGACGTTCAGCTCGATGGAGAAGCAGGTGTCGTTGAAGAGCGGATAGTCGCCCACTCCGGGCACGCCCTCCTGATGATCCCAGAGCCCGATGGTCGGGCCGGCGGCATGGCCGTGGAAACCGAGGGGGTGGGTGTAGATGCTGGCCAGCAATCCTTCCTTCTTGGCTGCCGCCAGGGCGGAACGCAGAATCTCGTTGCCCGTGCGGCCCTGGCGGAATTCGGCCAGCAGAATATCCTGCAGGCGGTTTCCATCCTGCAGCGCTTTTTTCAGGCCCGGCGGTGCGTCGCTTTCGTTTTCGCGCAGCACGTAGGCGAGCTCCTGGGTGTCACTGCACAGGCCCAGGTAGCGGATACCCATGTCGCAGTGCAGCAGGTCGCCGCGGCGAATGGGCGCGTCGGCCGGCAGTTTGTCGGCTTGGGGGCGCTGGATCTCAATGGCGGGTTGGAACCAGGTATCGAGACCGAGCGCCCGGATCTTTTCGCGCATCCACCAGGTTACCTCTTCGCAGCGGCTGACGCCGGGCGTGATCACCGCGTTGGAGAAAGCCTCGGCGATGATTCCGTGGGCGATGGCCACGATCTGGGGATAGACTTCCAGTTCCTCGGGCAGGCGCCGCTCCAGCCAGCCGACAGCCAGCCGTTCGGCCGACACCAGCCGGGCGGCCAGGGCAGGTCCCAGCGCCTGCAGCAGTTTTTCCTTCAGGCCGGCCGACAGCCCGTCGCCGAAGGCGAATTCCGTCGCCTGGTCGATGCCGATGCGGCGGGGATTGAGGCGGGCGACCGTCTGGGCCAAGCACTGCCACTGGTCGGTCTGCTGGGTATTCCAGACGGTCTGGTAAAAGCGGTCAATGCCGTAGCGGCCCAGGTTCAGGCGCTCGATGCCCTCCGCGCCCCTGTCGTGAAAGGCCAGGATGGAGAGCCGCCGCGCCGAGAACGAGGCGGCCGGCACCAGAGTCAGAAAAACGGGATCCTCGTTGTATTCCTGGCAGATCACCAGCCAGAGATCGATTTTTTCGCGGCGCATGACCTCGGGCAGGATGCGCTGCAGCCGGGCCTCCAGCCACTGGTCGGTCACCCGCGCCTGCTCGCGCAGCGGCAGGATGGCCGGTCCGCTGGCAGCGGGCAGCTTCAAGGAGAAGAAACCCAGACAGAAAAGAAGGGGGAGATAGAATGGCAAGCGGCGGTGCATGGGGTTCACCGCTTGTCGCTTTTGGGAAGTTCCAGCATCTGACCCGCCGGCAGCGGCGAACGGTAGGGTTGGCCGCGGGTCTCTTTCTGGAACTCCTCGCGCATGGCTGCCAGCAGCTTGGGCTGGCGCAGAAAATCGAGGGCGGTGAGGGCCATGGCCTTGGCCGCCACCAGCATGCCGCGCTGGCCCAGGCTGTGGCCGCTGGAGGCCGTCACGCCCCAGCTGTGCCAGGGGATGTCGGCCGGAGCGCAGGCGCTGGTCAGCTGCACGGTCGGCGTGATCCAGGAAACCTCGGCCACGTCGGTGGAGCCGCCGACGAATTCGCCGCCGGAACCGAGCGGCTCGATTCCGGTGCGCAGGCCCGTGGCCGGCTTGCCCATGGCGGTCTGGAGGGCCTTGGCAAAATCGACCTCCGCCGGAGAGAAACGGGGCGGTCCGACACGTTTCAGGTTCTCGTCCAACAGGCGGTCGCCGGCGCTGTTGGGCAGGTAGTTGTGCACGCCGGTGACAAAATCCACCCGGTAGGTGGTGCCGGTCATCAGGGCGGCGCCCTGGGCGATCTTGAGAACCCGGTCATAGAGTTCCTCCACACTGGGGCGGTCCTTCTCGCGCACGTAGTACCAGAGCTGGGCCGTGTCGGGAACGATGTTGGGCGCCCGGCCGCCGTCCAGATAGACGTAGTGGACGCGCGCCGTGGGCGGCATGTGTTCGCGCAGGTAGTTGACGCCGACGTTCATCAGCTCGGCCGCGTCCAGGGCGCTGCGGCCCAGCCAGGGATCGGCGGCGGCGTGGGCGGTGCGTCCGAAAAACGAGACCTTGAAGTTGTTCAGCGCCTGGCTGGAGCCGGTGGTCACCGCGGTCCTGTCCCCCGGATGCCAGGCGATGGCCGCGTCCAGATCGTTGAATACCCCGTCGCGGGCCATGTAGGTCTTGCCCACCACCGTCTCCTCGGCCGGGCAGCCAAAGAGCTTGAGCGTTCCCGGCAGGCGCTGCGCTTCCATGGCCTGTTTCACCGCCAGGGCGGCGCCCAGGCAGGCGCTGCCGAACAGGTTGTGGCCGCAGCCGTGCCCCGGAGCGCCGGCCAGCACCGGCTCCTGTTTGGCCGCCGCTTGCTGCGAGAGACCGGGCAGGGCGTCGTATTCGGCCAGCAAGCCGATCAGCGGTTTGCCCTGTCCGTAGGTGGCGATGAAGGCGGTGGGCATGCCGGCCACCCCTTGCTGAACGGAGAATCCCTCTTTTTTCAGAGTGTCAACCAGCAACGCGGCCGAGCGGTATTCCTGCAGCGCGGTCTCGGCGAACTCCCAGAACTGCAGGCTGATGCGGGTCAGGCGTTCCTGGTTCTGATCCAGCCAGAGCAAGGCGCTCTGTTTGCCAGCGCTGTTTTTTGGAGCGGGTGAGGAATAAAGGCCGCCCAGGGGCACAAGCATCAGCACGACCAGAGCGATCAGGGGCTGCCGCCATGTTCTCATTGGGACCTCCTCAAAACGGAAGAGATTATATAACACGGGGATACGCAATTTTCAAACCGCGGCAGAGGAAAAACGCTCCCCCGCTTGACAAAGCCCGCAAACGGAGGTAAAATAATTTTTTCAGTATGAGTAAATAAGGTGCTTGAAGACTCCTTCCCGAGCTTCACGATTGAGCCTTTGGGAAGTGTCAGTTTCCGCCTGTATTTACCAGCTGTAAAGGAGGAAATCACTATGGCCAAAGGCAAAGTCAAATGGTTCAACTCCCAGAAGGGTTACGGGTTCATCACCACCGAGGATGGCAAGGACATCTTTGTCCACTACTCGGAAATTCAGGGTGACGGCTTCCATACCTTGAAAGAGAACGAGGAAGTGGAGTTCGAAATCAAAAATGGTCCCAAGGGAGATCAGGCCACCAAAGTCGTCAAGATCTAATTTACCCTCCCCCCATAACAGGGCCTGACCGAGTACCGCAAGGGAAAGGTCGGGCCCTGACTTTATCCACGCGCCGGGAAACAAAGGGGAACAGGACTATCTTGATTTTTATTTCTTTGCGGTCACCGGGAAGTTCAGGCGCCGACGCAGCTCCTGGGCGCGCGGATCGGAGCCCCAGGGCGCGGTGGGACTCAGAGCGAAGGGCAAGAAAATGTGGCGGAACTTGTATGCCGCTTCGAGCGCGCGGAATGTCTCCTCCTTGTTTCCCAGCGTGATCTGCACCCAGGCGATGTACATGCTGTGCTTCGGGTAGTTCTCGCGCTCCAGATCAGCCAGGATCTTGAGCGCATCGCCCTCCCGTTTGGCTTTCACGTAGGTTTCCGCCAGGCCAAACCTCCAGTCCGGATTCACCGTCGCCAGCTTTTTGTGCACCGTGATGGCCTGCTCGAACATCCCTTTGTCTGCGTACACGCTCCCCAGCACGTAGAGCGCGTCCGGGAAGTTCGGGTCGATCTCAAGCGTCTGGCGTTCTTCTTCCACGGCCTTGTCGGGCTGTCCCGTACCCCAATACACCCAGCCCAGCCATGACCTGTCAAGGGGCGAAAGCGGATCCAGTTCCACGGCTCTCTTCGCTTCCGCCAATCCCGCCTCGTCGCGACCGAACAGCAGCTGGTACGCGGAATAGTGGAGGTGAGCGTCTGCCAGATTGGGATTCAGTTCCAGCGCCCGCCGGAACTCCCGCTCCGCGCCCGGCCAGTCATAATCGAAGTAGAGTTTAACGGCAGCCAGCGCCACATGAGCCTGGGGCGAGCTCTCGTCCAGTTCCAGCGCTTTGAGCGCGGCCGCGCGAGCGCGGGGGAAATCAACGACAGGGGTAATCGATCCGCTGCCGTGAGCGATGATCGCGATGCCCAGCGCCAGACCCGCGTAGGGCAGGGGGTCGGTCGGGTCTTTGTCAATCGCCTGCTGCAGCATTGCCAGCCCCTTGGCGAACCCCTCCGGCGTTCGCTTGTTGAGGAAAAACATCCCTTTCTGGTAGGCTTCATAGGTTTCCGGCTTGACCGGCCGGGCTTTCGTCAGCCGCGCCTTGTCCTGCGGCGTGAGCTGCAGCTTGATCTCCTGGGTGATCGCCGCAACGATTTCGTCCTGCAGCGACAGAACGTCGCGCATGTCGCGCTCGTAACTGTGGGCCCACAGCTGCGCCTCCGTGGCGGGGTTGATCAGCTGAGCGGTCACCCGCACCCGGTCGCCCGAACGCAGCACCGCGCCCGTGATCAGCGCGGCGACTTTCAACTCCTGCGCAATCTGGCGCAGCGGCGTGTTCGTCCCCTTGAAGCGCATCACCGAGCTCCGACCGATCACCCGCTGCAAACCGCCGAGCTGCGCCAGGTCGGTGATCAGCGCGTCGTGCATGCCCTCGGCGATGTACTCCTGTTCGGGATCCCCCGAAAGGTTCTCCAGCGGCAGCACCGCAATCGAACGTATGATCGATTCCTGCGATTTCCTCAGGAAGAGGTCCCGCACTCCCCCGACATTGAGACCGAATAAAACGGCAATAACAGCCAGGCCAGCGTACAGATATATCTTTCTTATTCCAAGAATTTTACCCTTGAACAACTTCCGCCTGGCCCTGATGGGCTTCAGCCCTTCGGCGACCGCCTCCAGGTCTTCCAACAACTCCTCCATGCTCTGGTAACGCTCCGCCGGCTCCTTGGCCAGAGCCTGGCCCACGATCTGCTCCAGCCCAGATGAAGCGTCCGGCCGGGCCTTGCTCAATGGTTCCGGCTCCTCGTTGAGTATGGAATAAATCAGTGCCTGCTCGTATTCTCCCTGGAAAGGCAGTTTGCCCGCGAGCATTTCGTAAAGCACCACGCCCAGAGACCAGATGTCCGCCCTGCGGTCCACCTCTTTTCCCATCGCCTGCTCGGGCGACATGTAGGCAGCCGTGCCCATGGTCGTGCCAGTCTTGGTCAGCTTGGTCTGGCCGTGGGCCAGCTTGGCTATGCCGAAATCAAGTATTTTGACCACCTGGTCACTGGTGACGAATATGTTGGCCGGCTTGAGGTCGCGATGGACAATGCCCTTCTCGTGCGCCTTGGCCAATCCCCGGGTGATTTGGGAAGCGATGGTTATGGCATCGGTTATAGGTAGGGGCACGGCGCGCCGTGCCCCTACGGAAATCATGTCTTTCAACGTCCGCCCTTCCATGTATTCCATGACGATGAAGGTTTGGCCCTCGTGCTCGTTGATTTCGTGCACGGTAACGATGTTGGCGTGGTTGAGGGCGGCCGAAGCCTGGGCTTCGTGGACAAAGCGGTTCTTGGCCTCCGCGTCCCGGGTCAGCTCGGCGGGCAGGAATTTCAAGGCCACCAACCGCTTGAGAGTGGTGTCCTCGGCCTTGTACACAACTCCCATGCCGCCTCGGCCAAGCTCTTCAATAATCCTGTAGTGGGATATGGTTTTGCCGATCATTTGCCACCCAGCTTTTTAACTTGTTCTTTCGCCTCTTCAACCATGGGCCGGAACTGCAAATCGCAATCTTTCCATAAATCCGAAAATTTGGAATAATTCTCTACCGCTTTTCCCTTCTGCCCGAGTTTGGCATAAATCTTCCCCAGCATGTAGTACGCCTTGGCGTAAATGTCTCCGTAGTAAAACCTGCCCAGTGTGAGCAGCGTGATTTTTTCGTATTCTTCCCGGGCTTTGTCCAGGTCTCCCCATTCATAAAGGGTACGCGCCAGGGGATCGAAAAATAAGGCGTGGTCTGTATCGTATCCATATTCGAAATCAAGTCGGCCACAAGCTCTGCTGAAAAAATCTGCGGCCTGGCGATAGTTCTTCTTCTCAAGTTCAATCAGCCCGAGGATGTATTCATAATAGCGAATTTCCTTCCTGTTTATCTCTTTGTCGATCAAGAGCTTCAGCTCCTCGGCCGTTTTTCGAGCTTCATCAAATGATTTCAATTCCGCCTGAATTCTTCCTTTGATAAAAAGATCGGACTTTTGTTGACTCGGCAGATAGGGCAGGCCGGATTCGCCTGCTGATTTTCGATATTCAGCCGAGAGCTTCAGATACTGAGCGAAGGCCTGGTAGGCTTCTCTGTAGCGGCCATTTTTTTCCTGAACCAATGCCATTTGGCCCCATGCCCCTACATCTTTCCCTTTATCCCCTTCCAACCTCTCAAAGATCAGTTGCTTAGGCCAAAACCAGAAGGTTTCATTGATCATTCCGCGAACCAAGAGAAAAGCATCATTCCAATTGTAGTCAACTCCAAGGATTTTCCCAGCCCCGGCGAGATCGTCTTTGCAGAAAAGGACCACGCCTTTCTCGCTTTTCAACGAAGGATCAATGAAAGATATTTTTTCAGCTTCTGCCAGAGCCAGGTCAAATCGCTTGTGGCACAAATAGCTTCTGATTAACCATTGGCGAACGTTGGCATTATCCTCGACATCCTGGAGAAAAGACCGACAGACATCCTCCGCCTTCTGATAGAATCCTTTAGCCCTATAGAAAAAGGCAAGGTTCCCAACGGATCGTACCGTTTTCTGGTTCTGGTACTCAAACTCCATATGTTCGATGGCCTTATCAAAATCTTTAACATCCGCATAAGCAAGAGCCAAATAATCATGACCCGCGAGGTGACCCGGATAGACCTTTACCAATCTTTCCAGGATACTCGATGGCTTTCGTATAATTCTCGTCGAAAAAAAAGACCTGACCTTCGATGAGCAGCCGCTCATTTTCAGGGAGACGATCACTCAGCTCTAGAGCTTTTTTGAGATATTTCCGGCCCTCAGCTGCATGCCCAAGATTCATGTTCTCACTTGCCATGGATCTATAAGCCATGACGAATTCGGGATCAATTTCCACCGCATTCTTCATAAAGGCAATGGCTTTTTTATACTCCATCCTTTCATGTGCCCTGCGACCTTCAATATAATATTTAAGAGCTTCGGGAGAGGAGGTTGTGATTTTGCCAGCCTCTTTTTCGAAATCGGTTGCGATCTGAGCCGCAGAAAGGTTGAGCCCTTCCTTGACCTGCCGCGTCAGCTCATCCACTTTGACGATGATGTCTTTCTCACTGCCGGCCTCGAGCCGGAGAGGGTTCGAGGTTTCACCTGTTCCCGGTTTCTGAAGACCGGCCGTGATAATAAAACTCTCCCCGGCCTTTAGATAACTTCCCCTCAGCACGTGGGTGGCCCGGGTTTGAACAGCTATGTTCTCAATATCCTCGGATGAATATTTCCGAGCCTCGGCAATGCCGAGTCTTTTCAAGATCGTGTACATCTCCTCGCCAGAGATAACCCGGATGTATTTTGACTGCGAGAGAGAAGTGATGAGCAGCTCAGACAGCATGTCGCGCCAGCTGTCCAGTTTCGTGTCCCCTGACTTGTTCTCAAAATTGAGAACCGCTAAACAGGGACCGGCAAATGAATAGGGAATTTTTACAGACTCGTTTACCAATAAACACAAAATAAAAGATCGCCCACAAAGCAACCAATAGAGCAGCCAGTCCGGAAAATAAAAATTTTCTGGGTATCTTTAAAGTAACTTCCGGTTTTGTCTTTTCTTTTGCAGCTGATATTTCTGGCCCTGACTCCTTTTTCACCCGGCGCAGATCAACCACCATATCCATGACATTCTGGTAGCGCTCGTCCCGGTTTTTCTCCAATGCTTTTTGAATGATGCGCTCGAGCTCTATGGGAACCCCGCTCCTGAGAGCGGTTACGGGCTCCGGTTCCTCGTTGACAATCGCATACATGACCGATTGAGGGTAATCGCCTTTGAATGGCAGCTGACCGGTGAGCATCTCGTACAACAGAACTCCCACGGACCAGATATCCGAGCGACCATCGACCTCTTTGCCAAAGGTCTGTTCCGGCGACATGTAGTAAACGGTTCCCAGTGTGGAGAGCTCACTGGTCAGTTTGCTGACTCCCTTCAATTTGGCAATGCCGAAATCCAGAATTTTGACTATCCCGTCCTTGTTGATGAGAATGTTTCCCGGCTTGATATCACGGTGCACAATGCCGGCCCGGCGAGCTCTGGCCAGGCCTTCGCACAACTGCACAGTCGTGTCGATGACGTCGCCGAGCGGCAGCAGTTTGTCCAGCACGGCCTGCTGCACCGGCGGTTTACCCAGAGACTGAATTTTATCTTTGAGGGCGCTCCCCTCGACATATTCCATGACCATGTACGTGCCGCCGGCAAATTCATTGATTTCATAAATGGTCACGATGTTCGGATGGTTGAGCGCCGCTGCAGCCTGGGCCTCCCGTTCAAAGCGTTCCCTGGCTTCCCGGTCAGCCGTCAGATGCGCGGGCAAGAATTTCAGCGCGACCCGGCGGTGCAGCTTCGTATCCTCGGCCAGGTACACCTCGCCCATGCCGCCCTCGCCGAGCTTCTCGATGATGCGGTAATGGGAAACGGTTTTACCGATCATTCCTGACCCCCGCTCATCGCTTCACAGGGCCGAAGTGCTTGTCCAGCCACTTGATGGTCTCCTTGATGAATTCGGTAAAAGGGATGATGTGGTCCGTATCGTACAGGATCAGCCGCTTATCAGGTGCCGGAGTGCCCAGCAGGTCGAACATCGGCTTCACGGTGAGGTTCGAAGGGGAAGGTCATGTCATACCTGCCGTTGAGCATCAGAGTAGGGATCTTCACCCGGGTGACGTAATGGATTGAATTGACCTCGGGGCGAGTGTTTCCCCACATGCCTCCGACATTCAGGATACTCGCCTTCAGGCGCTCCTCGATGGCTGGTATGATGGCTCCATAAATCCCTCCCCAGCTGAAACCCAGGTAGGCCAGCTTCTTGGAGTCGATGTCGGAACGGGTTTCCAGATAATCAATGCTTCTTCTGAAATCCTTGACCACCTTAATGAAATACTCGGTGTATTGCCGCGTGTTGGCACCGGTCGTGGATTGCCGGCGAGGGCGTCGCTTCCCGTTCGAATGTGCCCTTGTAGACCGGGAACATTACGGCGCGGCCGTTCTTAACCAGCGGAGAGAAGAGACTGAAAATCAAAGAGTTTTTCGAGGATTGGCTGGACCTGGAACGCCACGTTTGAACCTGGAAAAAAGATAATGGTCTGGAAGGGGGGAGGGCTGTTCTTAGGAAGGTAGAGAAAAGCGGGGACCCGCTCGTTCTCATAGGCGGCGGCGAAAGAGACTTTTTCAATGATCCATTCCTTGGCGGTGTCGTCGCGCAATTCCAACCTGGAGATCCAAGTCAAGTTTGTCGTAGGCATACTGTTCCTTGTAAACCTGGAAGATTTGAATCGGATACGGGCTTTTGCTTGTAAAAATCTGGATGTCCCTCGCATTTTTACAAGAGCCAGAGCAGCCTGGGGACCTTCTCCGGGTGAATGTAAAGGCAGCAGCGGAAGCCGTTCTTGGCTGAACGATCAAATGGAGGGAGCTGGCTCCGAAAGCCGAACATGTATGAGACATCGTCCCAGGCGCCTCCCCGGACAAGCCTCCCCATTTGCGTTTCATTGAAACACCATTCGCGCACGTTCCCGCCCATGTCGTACACTCCATGAAGCCGTGATCGCCGGATTACTGCCCCACTGGCTCCGGCCCCTTTCCCTTGAAATTGCTCTGCGGAATGATAAAATTCGACCGAATGACTTGCTGTTCGATCAATGCAGTGAGGTTGCCCCTGGCGATCTCCCAGTGATAACCGCTGGGCAGGGTCTTGCCCGCATACTCGGCATAGGCAGCAGCCTCGTACCAGCTGATTCCTGAGACCGGAAAATCATCCTCTCCCTCCGGGTAATCTCCGGCCTGCCAGGTAGCGGGCCCTGCAAGGCCGGTCTTGTCAACGAAAGCGGCCATGGCCTGTTCCCAGGTCAGGGGCTTCCCCTCCCTGACGAAGTTGTTTTTCCAGTACTCCCTTTTCTGATACCCTCCTTTTAAGGCGAATTCCCTGAATTGCTTGTTGGTGACCTCGAACCGGTCCATATAGAAATCTTCAAACTTGCCGGTTCCTTCGATCTCTCCTCCGGTCACCCTGACCATGCCTGCAGGTATGGCTCCTTTTTTATCCAGAATCGCGGAGATTTCACCGGGGAGCCGTTTCCTGGCCTTGGAGTCGATTGCCCCCCAGGATGCGGCTGCTGCCAGCACAGGCTCATACCCCTCTTTCTCCATTCTGAGGCGCAGAAATGCAATGGGCATCCTTTGATTTTTTATGGGCGATTCGCCAAGATATCCCCACCCCTTCTCCGGTTCATGGTAGTACTTGACATATACTTTCGCTCCAGGGGGGGCCGTCAGGATGTTCAAACGCGTGGAGAAGTTTGCAAATATTTTCGCCAGCCGGGGATCGCGGGGAATGCACTTTTCCGCTTCAACTGCCAGTTCGTAGATTTTCACGTAATCCAACGTGGCTTCGTAAGCCAACGTGGCTCGCAACTCGGCCAATTGGTTGATCCTGGGCAGCAGCTCGTTCCTGGCCCAGTGCACTTTGGCCCGGCGGGTGAAAAAACTGAAAGCGAAAAAGGCGACAGCGGTCAGGGCAAGAACCAAAGGTACAGCTACGTATGGCTTCCTCAAAATGCGGAGGAGATTCCCCGGCCGCGATGGAACTGCCGTGACAATTGCCCGTAGATCGGCCAGCATGTCGCCGGCCTGGGCATACCGCCTGCCGGGCTCCTTGGCCAGCGCTCTGGCCACGATGCGCGACAGGCCGGCGGGGAGCCCCGGCCTGAGACCGGTCAGCGGTTCGGGCTCGTCGTTGATCACCGCGTACAACACGGCCTGGTCGTATTCGCCCCGGAACGGCAGTTTCCCGCACAGCATCTCGTAGAGGATCACCCCCAGCGACCAGATGTCGGAACGCTGGTCCACATCTTTCCCCAAGGCCTGCTCCGGTGACATGTAAGCCACCGTGCCCAGCGTGGTGCCGGTCTTGGTCAGCCGGCTCATTCCTTTTAATTTGGCCAGGCCGAAATCCACGATTTTCACCACGCCCTGCTCCGTAACCATGATGTTGGCCGGTTTGAGGTCCCGGTGCACGATGCCCTTTGCGGTGCGCCTCCCGCAACCCCTCGCCGACCTGCAGGGCGGTCTCCACCGCCTCGTCGATCGTCAGCGGGCCGGCCTTTATTCTCTCCCTCAGGGTCTTCCCTTCGTAGTACCCCATGGCGATGAAGAGTTGGCCCTCCGCGGTCTCGCCGATCTCGTACACCGAGCAGATGTTGGGATGGTCCAGGGTTGAGGCTGCCTTGGCCTCGTGGATGAAGCGCTTCTTCTCCTCGGCGTCGGCGCTGATGCGCGGCGGCAGGAACTTGAGCGCTGCCAGCCGGTCCAGGTTCACATCCTGGGCCTTGTAAACCACCCCCATCCCCCCCTCGCCGAGCTTCTCGATGATGTGGTAGTGGGAAACGGTTTTGCCGATCATTACTCGATTCCTTTGGCCGACTTTCTCTCCCGGGAGATTGGGGCGCTGGTTTTCCCTCCCATGGCGGGCTCTCAGACAAGCGAATTCTACTTGCCGGGGAATATCAAGTCAAGGGGAAGAGTCGGGTCCTGGTTTTTTTCAAGTTGACCCCTTCGGCCGATTCAGGGTCGGATCGACAGGGAGATCTTCAGGACGCCCCGCTGTTCCAGGGGATAAAAACGGCTCGTCGGGTCCCATCGCCTCTCCCAGTTCTTGTTATAAACGAGGTAGATGTCGTTGCCCGGAGAGACCTGCCAGCGGAGCCGGGCACTCCACCCTAGCTGGTTCGAGATGTCGTCAAACTGGATGTAGTTCATCAGCCCCAGGTCCGGCGACAGGAAAAAATCGGCCTTGAGCTGATAGACGTTCTCGCTGAACCGTCCCTCGGGCAGCCGGCCCCGGACGAGGTCGGCATTGAAGGTCAGGTTCGCGTAGCCTTTGAGCTTGACGCCATCCGAACGTCGTCTCATTGTAATGGCCCGAATAAAACTGGCCGAGCGAGTAGCTCACCTGGAACGTCAGGGCGCGGTGGGTCGCCGAGTTGAAATTGAAGCGGCAATTGGTGAAACTGATAAGAACCGGGCGGCAGAACGACCCCCTTGGCGATCTTCGAAATCCGCTGGCAGGACGTCCCGGCTGGGAGTGATACTGAAGCTGAACTGCTCGCCGCTTGGAGTCCGGAAAGCGAAAGGGGTGAGGTTGATCTGACTGGTCTCGAGGTTGCCCGAAAGGTCCCAGTAATAGTCGCCGCTGGCCGAGAAGAAGAACTGCCGGACGACCTTGGCCAGGAATCCGCCCTTCGGCCGCGGCTGGTACGAGACGCTGAGGAAGCCGGTCTGCATGGCCTGCCGCATCATGTAGCCGAGCCCCGGGTCGAGCGCCTCGCCGTACCAGGCGTACGTGCTCTGGATGTTCCAGAGGTCATTGGGGTAGCCCGCCCGGAAGCCGAAGCCGTGATGGCGGCCCGGCTCCTCGTTCCAGTTGTAGGCGCCCCAGGCGGCGAGCATGATGTTCTTGTTCCCCAGGAACTTGGATGAGGAGTACTGGAAATCCATGCCGAGCGAGGGAGTTCTTCTCGCCCGTCGGGACTGCCGTTCGTGAAGATCCAGCCCACTTTGCTCTCGGAGAAGATGTTCTGGGTCATTCGCGCGGCCAGGAAGTTGCGTCCCGGAAGATCGCCGAACTTGTCAGTCTGGGCGTCGAGAATGGCGAGGTTGGTCTGGCCGATCTTGCCGTAGAGCTTGGTCCCGAAGAGGACTGGAACCTGCTGGCCCTGGTACAGCCCGATCGAGCGGCTGACGAACGGCTGGAAGCTGACGCTCGAGCTGAAGCTGAAGGTCTCCGAACCCTCGAGGAAGAACATCCTCTTTTCCGGGTAAAACAGGGGAAAGCGGGTCAGGTTGATGCGGCGCTCGTCGACCTCGGTCTCGGCGAAGTCCATGTTGTAGCTGACGACGCCGACCAGGTTGGGGGTGAAATTCTTGTAGACGTCAACGCCGCCGTCGAGCTTTTCTCGGTGCCCGTCGGCATCGTTGTCTTTCCAGGCGCTGGCGAGGCCGTAGGGCCGGACGGTGATCCCGTGTCCCTGTTTGACGCCTTCGATCCCCGTCAGACCGGCCGCCTCCATGGGGTTATAAAAGTTGCTGTCCCGGTTGGTCCCGGAGATCCGGACGGTCTCCAGCTTGCGGGCGATGGTCCGCTCGACATTGAGGCCCCACGTCGTGAGCCCGGGGCGGAAGGAGATGGTCTTGAAAGGGATGGCGATCTCGGCGCTCCATCCGTTGTCGAGGATCCGGGCCCGGGCCTCCCAGATGCCGTCCCAGTTGAGGCTGGACTGCCCCTCGGTGATCAGGCCCTCCCCTCGGGCGCCGCGCGGGTTGACGAAGAAGATATAGGCGGTGCGCTTGTTCTGAAACGGGTCGAGAAGGACACGGACGACGTCGTCACTCGAGCTCTGAGGCATGTGCCCATAGCCCCCATATCCCATGCCCTGGCTTCCCCCTCCGCTGTCGTGGGACAGGGTATTGGCCGCGATCCGGCGCGGCTCGCTGTCAGAGCAGAGGACGCCGATGTAGAGGTTCGTGTCGTCGTAAAGAACGCGGAGCTCGGTCTTTTCCGTCGGTTTCTGGTTCGGCTGGGGTTCGGCCATCCGGAAGCCGGAGAAGGGAGCGGCTTCGCGCCAGACGGGATCCGAGAGGAGGCCGTCGATCTTCGGACCCTTCGTAACACGGACAGCCCGGACCTCGGCGGCCAAACCGAAAGAGGACAGCCCGGCCGACAACATCAATAAAAAAAGCAGGGCGTTCTTCGGGGCCACCCTGATGAGCGACTTTGGGAACCGGTCTGATAACTCCATATTGACCGCCCATTCTAGTCTTCCGGTCGGATTTTTTCAACCCATCTCCTGATGCCGGGAAATATCAAGTCAAGGGGAAGAGACGGGCCCTGGTTTTTATCAAACCGGTTTTATGGGATGAGGTCATTGACATCGGGCTAGTGGGAGTTTAAGCTATTTTTCAGATTGTCAGCATCTTTATTCGACGGGAGGCTTAATCCATGAAAAACATGAAACATGTCCTGGTTTTGGGATTACTGGTCCTGTTCGTTGCCCTTTGCTTCGGCAAAGCCCTGGCACAGGACAAATATGAAAAACCGCCCAAGGAAGTCCTGGACGTTCTGAACGCCCCGCTTCCTCCGATGCCGATCTTGAGCCCGAAACGCGACTTGATGGTGCTTGCCTATCCCATGATCTATCCTTCGATCTCGGACCTTGCCGAGCCCATGCTCCGCCTGGCCGGGATCCGATTCAATCCCCGAAACAATGCCGATCGGAGCTACATTTTTTATTTTACCTCTCTGACCCTGAAACGCATCTCCGACGGGACTGAAACTCCAATCGCCCTTCCCCCCGAGGTTCGCCGCATCGGTCGCCCCGAGTGGAACGCCGACGGAACCATGTTTGTCTTTACCAATGAAACCCCGGATAGCGTCGATCTGTGGGTAGTGGACGCCGCGACTCAAAAAGCTCGCCTTCTGCCCGGTCTTCGGCTCAATCCGCTTCTCTACTCAGAGGTCCAATGGATGCCGGACCAGCGCACACTCCTCGTGAAAATCATCCCGGACGATCGCGGCAAGACCCCAGAGCCGCCCCCCGTCCCGCTCGGACCGAAGGTCCAAGAAAGCTCCGGTGTCACTGCGGCCAGCAGCACCTATGAGGTCCCGCGATGTTTTGAAGAGCCCTTACGACGAGGGATCTTTTTGATTATTACGTGAGATCCCAGATTGCTCTGGTGCGTTTGCCCGCGGGCGAGGTGACTCGGATCGGGAACCCGGATCTCTTTGAAACGGTCTCACCCGCACCGGGCGGCCGATATCTCCTCGTAGAACGCATCCATCGACCTTATTCTTATTTGTGCTCCTATTATCGTTTCCCGGCGGAGGTCGATGTCTGGACAACGAACGGCAAATCCGTGGAAAAGCTGGCCAGCCTGCCCCTTTTCGACCAGGTCCCGATTCACGGCGTCTCCACCGGGCCACGCAACTATGATTGGCGCCCCACCGAACCAGCCACCCTTGTCTGGATCGAGGCCCTTGACGGCGGCAATCCCAAGACCAAGGTGCCCCACCGTGACCGCCTGATGCTCAAGCCGGTCGGCGCACCCGCTGTCGAGCTCATCCAAACGGAGGAGCGTCTTGAGAACCTGCAGTGGATAGAAAAAGGCGGACTGGCTCTCGTCTCCGATTTTGAACCCGACCGCCACTGGACCCGGACCATCGTCTTCAATGCCGACAATCGTGCCCTACCGCCTCGCCCGCTCTGGAGCATGAGCGACGATGAGAAGTACAAGAACCCCGGTTACCCCGTTTATCGCGTGCTGCCCACGGGCGCCGCGGCCGTCATGCAGCAGGACGGCTGGATCTATCTCAATGGCGCAGGCGCCTCGCCGGAAGGGGACCGGCCGTTCCTCGACCGCCTGAACCTGCGCACTTTCAAGACCGAACGCCTGTTCCGTTGCGATCATTCGAGTTACGAATATTTCACCGCTTGGGTGAATCCTGTAGCTGGTACGTTCATCACCCGGCGCGAGTCGCCCACAGACCCTTCCAACTTCTTCTTAAGAACTTTGGGCAAATCCGCTTCGAAGCCGGCAACCGAGGGAGAAACTTCTTGGGCGTCCACGTCGCGGGCCATCACGAGCTTTCCGAACCCGGCGCCTCAGCTTGCCGGCATTCAGAAACGCCTCGTAACCTACAAGCGCCCCGACGGTGTTCCCCTGTCGTTTATGCTCTATCTTCCGCCCGGCTACAAACCGGGGACGCGTTTGCCGACCGTCGTATGGGCCTATCCGCTTGATTATGCGGAACAGGGAGTGGCGGGGCAGATCGAAGGCTCGTCCAAGCGCTTCACCTCTATCCGCGGCGACTCGGAGCTTTTTTTCCTGCTCGAGGGCTACGCGGTGCTGGATGACACGGCCATGCCCATGGTCGGCCCGAGCGAGACGGTCTATGACAACTACATCGAGCAGCTCAGGGCCAATGCCAAGGCCGCGATCGATAAAGCGGTCGAGCTGGGAGTGACCGACCCGGACCGTGTCGGCGTGGGAGGCCACAGCCATGGCGCGTTCATGACGGCCAACCTCCTTGTCTATACGGACCTTTTCCGGGCCGGGATCGCCCGCAGCGGCGCATACAATCACACCCTGCGTCCCTTCGGATTCCAGAACGAGCGGCGCACGCTGTATCAGGCACGCGACACCTACATCAAGCTCTCTCCGCTCCTCCAAGCAGATAAGATCAACGAACCCTTGCTATTGATCCACGGCGAGTTGGACGTCAACCCGGGGACCGTGCCCATGCAATCCGAAAAACTTTATGAGGCCATGCGCGGCATTGGCAAGACCGTGCGCCTAGTCATGCTGCCATACGAGAGCCACGGGTATCGGGCGAAAGAGTCGATCGAGCATGTGCTCTACGAGATGATTACATGGTTCGACCGCTTCGTTAAAAACGCTCCGCCGCGGAGGTAGGGTCGCGTCTATACCTTCCACTTTTCCAGACACTACCTAGCGCTGGGATGGGCAGCAGCCCTTGCTTTCGCCGCTGCAGCCACAGCTGGGTTCCGCTTCGCCGGTCAGAGTGCTGCGGATCACGGCTGCGGCGCAGCCCACGCCGCTGCGCACGCTCAGCGCGTCCCAGGCACAGTTGCGGGTGCAGGCGCCGCACTCCATGCAGGCGTCGCGATCCACGATCCGCGCCTTATTGTCGCGAAGCTCGAACACCGCGCGCGGGCAGACCTCCAGGCACAGGCCGCAGCCCGTGCAGCGGCTCTCATCCAGTTCCAGGGTGACCACGTTGTGCAGGTAGTGCAGTTTCATTTTTCCCCCTTACAGGAACGACACAATCAGGCCCGCTGCCGCCGAAAGGATGATCAGCGGCAGGCCGTAGCGCATCTCTTTTTTGACTCCGGAAAGCGAGGTGTAAGCGGTGGACCCGGTAAAGTTCAGAGCCAGGAAAGCGCTGGTTGCAGGCAGCAGCAGAAAATAGGGAAGATAGAAACGGCTGAATGCGGCCAGGAGCAAGGTCGCCAGCGCCCCCAGCAGCCAGCCCTTCCAGGCCAGCGACCGACCGGGAATCCAGGGCAGCAGGATGGGGAACAGAACGGTGCCGAGCACGATGGCTCCCAGGTAGGGGAGGAAATTGGCCAGCAGCTTGGCCGCGTTCAGCCGGCCGGTCAGGAGCAGGCGGGAAAGGGCCAGAACGGCAAGAATCGGCACCCCGAGCCTCCAGCTTTCCACCAGCTCCACGGGAACGACCCGCAAACGGTCGGCCAGACGGAAGCGGACCTCGCGCATGGCCGGGTCGGCCCGCAGGCCGTTGGCCATGAAGGCGCGGATGTCGGCGGCCCGCACCGGTCCGAAAACGACCTTGAAGCCCGTTTCTTTGGCCACCAGAGGGGCGGCCACGCCGGGAACTCCCAGCTGGGGAACGATCACGCGGCGCAGGTGAACCCGCTCGGCCAGCCGGGTGGCCCGGATCTGCCTGATCAATTCTTCGCTGCCGAAGGTCCCCTTGCCTGCCGCGCACCAGACGTTGATGCTTTTGGTGTCCAGCACCAGGATCCAGGCGTCCATGCCCGGCAGATTCCGGCGCAGGGTGTCGAAGGAGAGTTTGTAGTTGGCGGAGGCAAAGACGGGGGAGTCGGCTGTCGGCTTTCCCAGCCCGTAGAGGCCGGGCGTCACGCTGTAGCTCATGCGGCCGACGCTCCAGCGCGCCAGCCAGCCGCCCAGCCGGTCGCGCCAGCCAAGGCCGGCGCCCACCAGGGGAATTGGAACCTGCGGCGATTCCAGCTGTCCGCGCAGCCAGTGAATTTTTTTATCTTTCATTGATCGCTCCCTGACGTTTTTCGGCCGTGGCCTTGACCGGGGGGCTTGCCGGGCAGAGCGGGCAGGTCTGCAGCAGGGACTCGGCCAGCAGGCCAAGCCCCTCGATGACCAGATGGTGTTTGTGGGCCGGGATGAGTTGAAAAAGTTTTTTGAAAAAGGCGTTGGCGCGCCGGTTGATGAGATCGGCCTGGCGCCGGCCCCGGCTGGTCAAGGCGATGCGCAGGGCGCGGCGGTTGCCGGCCTTGGCCGCGCGGCTGACCAGGCCCGCCTGAACCAGGCTTTCCACGGTGCGGCTCAGGGTGCTGATGTCCAGATCGAGGGCGGCGGCCAGGGCGGTCAGCGTGGTTTCGCCCAGCGCGTCGATTTCGAGCAGGGCCTGGCACTGGGCGCTGGAGACGCCGCAGCAGGCGTCGTCCTGTTCCAGGTGGCCCTGCAGCTGGCGCTCCAGCCGGCGCAGGATGCGGCGCAGGCGTTGCAGCGATTCCTCATCGCCGGGGGTCCTGAATGTTTTAACATACAACAATTGTAATATACAACATTCAATTTGTCAAGCTTTCGATAACGTTTTTTTTGCAGGCGGCACCGGCCCCCGCTTTTCCTGTTGACTTTTGTTGAAAAGCTCGATTAAAATGCCTGGGATTCTTACTGCTCTTGGGAGTTGCGGATTCATGAGAAGAAGCGAATGGATTGTGCCGCTGGTTGCCATCGTTCTGTCTTTGGTCGTTCTGCCGCTGCCTGCCGTTCAGGAGAACGGCCCGGTCCTCCTCCACCAGCCGGTCACCGCCTTTGAGCGCTCCAGCGATCTGGAAATCAAAGTGCAGGCCCTGAGAAAGGTCAAATGGGTAACTCTTTTTTACCGTTTCAAGGCGGACGGCGAGTTTGTCGCCCAGCCCCTGGAGTCCCCGGAGAAAAACCTGTTCCGGACGTCGCTGGCCACGGCGCAGATTCCGGAGCGGCAGTTCGAATATTACCTGGCCTGCAAGTCCGGCGGTCGCGTCGCCTATTTCCCCGCCGATGTGCCGGAGCATTTCTACAGCGTTAAAGAGATAGGCGAGGGGCCTCTGCCCACGCCGGGGGCGCCGGCGGCCGAGAAGGGCGGCTTCGTGTTCAAAGTCAACCTGGGCGGGGACCTGCAGGGCAAGGTGAGCGAAAAAACCGAGTCGACCACGGACACGGTGGCCAACACGGACCAGATCGGCCTGACCGCCGGCTACAAGAAAGAGAAGTTCTCGCTGCTTGCCGACGCCCGCACGCGCGTCGACACGGATCCGTTGAGCGGCGAAAACAGGCTGGACCTGGCCGATCTCTGCGTGACCCTGACCCATCGCAGCCAGATGCTGCGGATCGGCGATATCTCGGCCAGCGAATCCGAGTTCAGCCTCAACACCTTCGGCCAGCGGGGAATGGACTACACCTTCGACAACCAGCAGCTCTATCTGCATTTGCTGGCCCTCAACACCCAGCAACTCCGGGGCTTCAAGGGCTTCGGCATTCCGCGGGCGGCGACCGCTCTTTACGGCGGTGCAGCCGGCGTTTCCTTCCTCAACCAGACTCTGTCGCTCAAGACCGTCTTTTTGACCGGCCAGGACGATCCGGGCCAGGCTCTGAACACCGGCTTCACTCCGTACCAGTACCAGACGCGCCAGGGGGATCTGTTCGCCCTGGTCGGCGAAACACGCCTCTTTCAGGATCGCTTCAGCCTCAAGGCCGAAGTGGCCCGCAGCAGCACCGACCTGGACCGCAGTGACACACTGCCCCGACAGGCGGGCGTTGCCTGGCAGGTGCAGGGAGAGTTCAGCGAGGGGATTTTCAATTTCGCCACCGGTTACCGCTCGATCGCCAAAGAGTTCAGCCCCATCAGCCAGCCCTTTTTCAGCGCCGACCGCAGGGGCTGGGATGCGCGGCTGGGGGTGACCGGGGAAAAGCTCAGCCTGGATGCCGCGCTTTTCCTGGAACAGACCAACGTGGCCGACGAGCCCGACCTGCCCACCTCCCGCCAGACCACCGGGCGGATCAATCTCAACTGGTTGATCTCGCCCGCCACCAGCCTGCAGGTCGCCTTCCAGCGCAGCCAGCAGAGCGCCTGGCAGAACCACAGCCAGCTGCTCAGCGGCGATCTGCTGAACGGCGGGTTTTCCGCGGCTCTCAATTTCACCATCGGTCCGTCCAGCCAGTTGAACGTGCAAACCCAGTTTGACCGGGTGGCCGAATCCACCAGTAGCGGCCAGCGGGCCGATGCCCTGCGGCTGAACCTCAGCGGCGCCTTCGCGCTCGGTCCCCGTTTCCATATCAACCCCTTTCTGGGTTTTTCCAGAATGACCGACCGGATGAACGGCCAGCATGAACTGCTGACCAACGCCTATGTCAGCGGGGAATGGTTTTTTATCCTGCCGCGGCTGTCGCTCTCCTTTGCCGGTTCCTTCAACGGCTCGCAACTGCCGGGCCAAGGCACCTCGCACCTGCTCAACCTGGACAGCGGCGTCAACTGGTATGCCTTCAAACTGCTGGCGGGCGGGACACTGGTGATTTCGCTGCGCACTCTTTTTGTGGACGGCCGGGTGCAGGGCATCGACCAGTCCGATTTTAAAGTTTTCGTCAAGGCCGACGTGGCCCTGTGAAGGCGGAGGAGATGAACCGGCGAGGAGGATGACGGTGCAGAAGAAAGGAATGTTGTTCGTTTGCCTGTGGGCCGGCGTGGCCTGCATGCTGGCCGAGGCGATGACGGTCATGCCGGCCCGGCCGCGGGTCAATCAGCCGCTGACTTTCACTGTTTCTCCGCCCCCGGCCATGAACTGCTCGACCATCACCTGGAATTTCGGCGACGGCAGAGGCACCATCGTTTTAACCGGCAACACGGCCATGCACGCCTATCTGGAGCCGGGGACCTACCTGGTCCAGGCCCAATGTTTGACCTGGACCGATCAGCTGAGCGTCACCGTGCTGCCCGGCCAGGGTCCGCAGGCGCCGTTTGCCATTGCCTTCATGCGCCTGCGTTTCGCCGACGGCAAAACGAGCGCCAGCGTGGTCAAGGACTTCCAGCCGCTGCTGGCCTATGCCGACCTCAAGTACGAGGGCACGGGCTTTCTGCAACTGCAGTGGCTGGTCGATGACATGCCGTTCAAGCTGGAGTCGATCCCCCTGACCTTCGCCAAGCAGACTGACGATCGATTCGGGCCGGGTGCCGTCGCTGCCCACTATGGTTCCGGGCAGGCACGTGGTGAGCCTGAGGATCCTGCGGCCGGCCCTCGAGTATTCGCCGCCGGCGATCAGCTATTTTGTGTTGGCCCGGCGCAGCGGCGGACCCCTGCCGGTGATTGAGCGTGTGGAACCGGGGGTGCTCGAGCAGGGAAGAGAGTACCGGCTGGTCCTGCGGGGCAAGAACCTGACGCCGCTGACCGCGATCACCTTGGGCGAGGACATCGCCATGCTGGGCACGGCCAACGTCTCCTCGGCGACCCGGGCCACGCTCCGGGTGTTCGTGCCGCCCACGGCCAAGGCCGGTCCGCGCCAGGCGCGGGCTGAAAACGAGAACGGCAGCAGTTCGGGTCCGGGGGTGGTGAGCGTGCGGCCGCCCGCATCCGGCAAAGACGAAAAAAAATAGAGTGATTTCTTTTAGAACGACAGCCTAAACGATTTCGTCCGGCTCCAGGCGAACCGAGCGCCCGGCGCTTCCCTCATAGGTGGATTTTGGTCAAGAAGAAGGGTACCTTCGTCTCTGCCTACCATCCAAGTATAATGGGCCGAAATGAGGAGTATGCCAACAATAATAGCCCGTCCGGCGTATTAATTATAGAACGACTTTGTGAGGAGGCAATGATGAAGGTTAAATCGGTATTCTTTATTCTGCTCCTCCTTGTTGCCGGGATATATGCCCAGGGCAGACGTCCTCCCGTGAACGTTGGAGACCATGCACCGCCGCTACACCTGGAAGCCCTGCTGCAAGCTCCTGAGGCTTCGCAGGCAACGTGGGACGCTCTAAAGGGAAACGTGGTGGTCGTTGAGTTTTGGGCCACGTGGTGCGGGCCTTGCCGTGCGGCCATACCGCACTTGAACGAGCTCGTTTCCCAATACAAGAACAAACCCATCCGGTTCATATCTATTAGCAGTGAAGAAGAATGGAGGGTCAAAGCTTTTCTCTCGGTCAATCCTATTTCAGGCTGGATCGGCATCGACCACGAGGATTCCCTCTACAGGAAGTTCGGTTTTAAGTTCATCCCGCAAACGGTTCTGGTTGACCAAAAGGGGAGAGTGGCCGCTTTCCTTCAGCCCTCGCAGTTGACGAACGGAATCTTGGATCAGTTGCTCGCCGGGAAAGCGCTTTCAACGTCCGTCCCTGGGCTTACCGAGGTGGTTGCCGTTACCGAAGTGGCGCCGAAAACCCAGGATCAGGCTGTGCCTTCCCTCCTGGAGCTCGTCATCCGTCCGGCAAAACCGTCGGCTTCAATGTCGTGGAATCGAGGGACGTTTAGGGCCAAAGGGATGTCTCTCAAAAACCTGGTTTCGAACGTCTATTCTATTTCACCGGCCAGGATCGTTGCCGTCGGCCAAATTCCTGAGCAAGCTTATGAACTGACAGCACGGATTCCTGACGAGCGAAAAGACCTGCTCCTACCGATGCTGCAGCAGGCGATGGCGGCGGCGTTCGGCGTGAAAACATGGAGAGAGAAGCGGGAGATGGATGTGCTTGTTCTCCGCGTTCCAGCAAGTCATCATGAATTTTTACGACCCTCTGGAAAAACGAATAGCAATTGGAGGACTGATGAGGGTCAGATATCAGGCAGCGCTCTGACAATCGAGGATTTTCGCATGTCCCTCGAAAACGGGCTTCTTAGGGTCGTCCTCGACGAGACCGGGCTTAAAGGCGCTTACGACATCATTTTCTATTGGAATCCCAGGGACGAGGAATCCGTTTTCCAGGAGATGCGCAAACAGCTTGGGCTCGAGCTAATAAAAGAACGGCGGTCGATCGAAGTCCTCTGTTTTGAGTTCCCGAAGATGTGATTATCAAGATAGCAATAGAATTCCTCTCCGCTCAGACAGATCTTGGGTTCACAATATCGCTCTCCAAATTCCCCCGCGTGGCGATATCATCATTTGATAAGTGACCCAAACCCTTGGAAACATTGAGGTTTTTGAGCTTTAATACAGAGATTGTAACGCATTATTTGGCCCTGGCCAACTGCTTTTCCTTTCGCGCGATAAAATCGGCCAACACCTCATCTCATAAAGTTTTACAGGCTTCTAAATGTTTCCAGTCACATTAAAGTAACATCGCAAGAGACCCGGCGGGTTGGGGGGGCCGCCCCTGGACCCGGGCTGTATGGGGGAGAGATAGGAAGACCATGCTTTGCTTCTGTTCCTTACTTTTCGGCGCGCAGTTGACGTTACTGGTTTCAGCGATTGAAGCGCACGGGCGCTGGTCGGGATTGGAGGAAATGACTCGCGGCTCGTCGCGCCATGCCGGGATTTTTCGCCCCAGCCTGTGTAGCCCGGCTCCCGGTGTCTCCGAAATGCTTGACAATAAAAATCCGGTGTGCTGATATGTGACCAATGATTTAAGGGGGAGGGCAAACGGACCATGCGGTATAACATCGCTCTTCTTTTGAGTACATTGGGAGGAGTGATCCTTAGTTTTAGACACTATCGCCCTTATGCCCCAAACCTTCATCCTTTCTCCCAGTGGAGGGACAGTAACAATTGGATGCTGGTTGTAGGGTTAGCGCTAATAGTGGTCGGCTTAGTAGTGGGTTTTGATTTACCGGCGTTGGGGAGTTTTTTGCACTCCTTTTTTCGATAGGGTCAGTTCCCATACTCTCTCCACATATAACGGCGGCCGCATGGGCAGGGTTAGCTACCTTGCCCTGGCCGCCATCTTCTCTCTCAAAATAGGCTCCCAGGATCATCGCCAGGGAATGATCTACCCGGTCCCAATGTTCTACACCCTGGGGAAAAGGGCCAGGCCAGTGGCGAGCCGGCCTAGCTGCCCCGGGGAGAATGCCGGGGATTTATCTCTGGTGACGAACTAGGCTTAGAATTCCGAATCATCTGACACCGGCGTTGTCTTCGGTCCAGCAGATCGCAACCAATCAAACCCATCGCCGGCCTTTTCCCGGTCTTCATCTTTGCATGGTGCAATGAAGAGTTTGAAGTCGGGCGCCTGGTCAGCTGGTTTAAAATCGTTTTCAAATATCAGCAGCCGGATCGTGCCGATGTCTCCTTTGAGCACCGCCTTGCCGGAATTCGTTTTTGATTTCCAGAGACCGCAAACCTTCAGCATTCCGCCGCCCTGCTTTTCCTGTGAGCCGCTTCCGCTTTTATCAAAAAACTCTTTTTCGCCGTTCGCCATTTTTCACACCTCCTCGATTAAAAAACCTTTTCACCTTCGCCCTGGTGCCGTGATCTCATGGCGCCCCGATCAGAGAGAGCCGAGCCGTTTTTTCTTCTCATAGACCTGAGGGAGATTCCGCTTGAGCCACTCCCGCGCCATCTCCGAATCAATGAAAATTTTGTCGCTTGGAATGACAACAAAGCCGTCTTCAATCTGAACGCGGAAAACGAATCGGCAGGCACCATCCTGGAGCTTCCTGTTCTCCGGCTTGGAGAGAAATCCCAGCTCCGCGTCGAGAATGAAACTCGGCCTTGCAAAGAAACCGGTGCTGATCTCAACCACGCCATTCATTAAATCACACCCAGCCCGTGGAGTCCGTCATCATTCGCCCGGCGAATTCGTTGGCACTGCGTTCCCAGATGCCCGGATCATCCTCATAGGAATACTCACCGTCAAGCCATTTCACCTGTTCAAAGAACCGTTGGTGGAGTTCGTGCGCAATCGTGAAAAAGATTTCGGCCAAAGGCTGGTCCTGGCGGACCACTATTTTCCTGTCCTTCTGCCAACCGCGCAGTGGTTCATCAATCACTATGTAGAATGGGAAGCGGCCCGGATTGGCCCGCACCTCCTGGGGTGTTGCCAGCTCACCAGGTTGCGCAGGATCGCACCGCTCAGCCCACCGTATCTCGACCGGGTCCTTTAACTTGAGAGGCTCGCATACAATAGGCCAAAATCTCGGCGGCTGGCTGCTTGATGAACGTCGGCACCTGCTCGGGCGGGACCTGGACGTAGTGAAATTGGACCTGATCTTCGAGTGGTGAGAGGCGGTTCGCTCGCAGGGTGAGCTTCTCAATTTCGTTCCGTCGGCCGTAGAATTCATCATGCCACTGCCGTTGGTTCACGCATCACCGCCGCCCTTGAAAAAGGGAATTTTTCTCAAAAAAACATAGGAATAGATCGTCGAGGGGCGGATCTTTAAAAAATTCGCGGCTTCTGAAACCGAGAAAATTCGGTCCGGTGGAACGGGCTCGATTTTTTGAGTTTTGAGAGCTGACATAAAATCTCCTTGAGCTTGAAACTTTTTAGTCGGCTCGGCTCAAGCCGGCCTCCTTGTTCTCAGTCTCTCGGAGGCGCCGTACGAGGGCACTCTCTCAAATTGAACTGACTATATCACAAAAAAAAATCCTGTCAAATGGAAAATTTATTCTTTTGAAAATGCGATCTTTGGAAGTCGGTCCACGGCCTCTCGCTTTTTCGCCCCGGCCTATTTAGCCCAGCCAATGGTGGGAGCCGGGCTTACGGTGAGAAAAGGTCATTTCATGAGGATTTTTTTCAGCTGGTTTTTGGAAATGCGGTGGTTTTTAATGAAATAGTTGTAAATGTCGTCCCGCGTGCGCAAGTGCAGGGAAGGCGTCTCCGGTTTCTGCTTTTCGGCGCCGGCAATGAGGATGACGATCTCGCCCAGCAGGATTTCTCTCGCCAGGATGGTGTCCAGGTCTTGCAGATTGCCGCGAATGAATTTTTCGTTTTTCTTACTCAGTTCCTTGGCCAGAACGAAGGCACGCTGGCCGAAAACTTCGCGGGCCAGCCGCAGAAAGGCAGCGGCCCGGCGCGGCGATTCGTAGAAGATCAGCGTGTAAGGCAGGCCGGCAAGCTCGTGCATGAAACGGCGCAGTTGCCCGGCCGGGCGCGGCGCAAAACCCAGGAAAAGGCAGGGCTCCGGTCTGAGGCCGGAGGCGACCAGGGCCGGGATGAAAGCGGTCGGCCCCGGCAGGGGGACCACGACAATCCCGCTTTCAACGGCCTTGCGGATCAGCATCCAGCCCGGATCGGAGATGGCCGGCATGCCGGAATCGGAAATCAGGGCGCCGGCCTGGCCCCGCAGCCGGGCCACAATCGTTTCGCTCTGTTCCCTTTCCCGGGGCCGGAAACAGCCGAGAACGGGCTTGTGGATCCCCAGGTGGCTGAGCAGCTTGCGCGAGTACCTGCTGTCCTCGGCGATGATGAAATCCACCTTTCTCAAAATCTCGATCGCCCGCTGGGTGATATCTCCCAGGTTGCCGATGGGTGTGGGGACGATGTAAAGCGTCACGGAATTACTTATTCCAGTCCCGGAGGTAGCGGAAATCGATTCCGATGGTTCGGTTCGTGCAGCTTGACCACCGGCGGCATGGTGCGCTTGAACTGCGAATCGCGGATCATTTTTTTGATGCGGCGCACGGCCGCGAGGGGATAGCCCGGCGCGCGATGATCTCCGTCTCGCTTTGCCGTTCCTCGATCAGCAGGAAAAGGATTTCGTCGAGGTCCCGGTAGGGGATGCCGATCTCACCCTCGTCGGTCTGGCCCTGCCAGAGGTCGGCCGTGGGCGTTTTGGCGATGATCTTCTCCGGGAGGCCCAGATGGCGGGCCAGCTCGAAGACCTGGGTCTTGTAGAGGTCGCCGATGGGCAGGAAGGCGGCGGCCGAATCGCCGAACTGGGTGGAATAGCCGATGAGCAGCTCGCTCTTGTTGGAAGTGCCCGCGACCAGCGCCTTTTTGCGCGCCGAGAAATCGTAAAGCACCGACATACGTTCGCGGGCGCACTTGTTGCCGATCTGCACCCGGCTGGTGGTGGGCTAGCGGGCGAAATAGGCGTCCACGGCCGGGGAGATATCGACGGTGCGGTGCGACACCTTCAACCGCCGGCAAAGCATGATGCCGTCTTTGAGGCTGTCGGCGGCGGAGAGCGCGGTAGGGCATGAGCAGGGCGAAGGTATGGCGCGAGCCCAGGGCCCGGCGGGACAGGGCGAGGACCACGGCCGAGTCGAGGCCGCCGGAGACGCCGACGATGCCGTTGGCAAAGCCGTTCTTGTGCACGCGTCGCGGATGAAATGCACCAGGACCTTTTCCGCCGGTCGGCAGGTCGATCTTAAGCATCGAGGATCCGTTCCATTTCCTTGAGAATCAGCTGCGGCTGGTCGTCGCGCAGGTAGTTGGACGCCAGGCGGGCGCGGCGCACGTCGCCCGGTCGCATATCCGCGTCCAGGATGTCCGCATCGAAATAGGCCGCTTTCTGGACGATGCCCCGGCCGGCGCGGGCAAAGAAGGAGCCGCCGCCGAAGCCGATGCCGTCTTCGAAGCCGACGCGGTTGACGAACAGGTAATTCTGGTGGTAGAACTGGGCGAAAACGTAGCCCATGGTTTCCCAGAGCTGGAAAGAGGCGAATCCCGTCCTTGCCGAGCGCCCGCTGCGGGCTGTTGGAAATGCCGATCAGCAGGTCGGTTTTCTGCAGGAAATAGAGGTAGGCCAGCATGGGAAAGAGGATCTCGCGGCAGATGAGGATGCCGACGCTGCAGGCCGCCGAGGTCGAAGGCCTGGAAACCGTCGCCGGGCTTGAAGATCATCCGCTCCTCGAACATGCCGTAATTGGGCAGCTGCACTTTGCGGTGCATGTGGCGCAGGTTCCCCCTCGAAAAGTAGAGGGCGGCAGTTGTACGATGATGCCCGGCGCTTCTTCCACGGGGGCGCCGGCGATGATGTCGATCTTGTGGCTCAGTTCTTCCAGCTCTCGCCATTCCGGCCCGTCCGGCTTCAGGGCGACGTCGGCGGCGATGTCTTTCAACTGGTAGCCGCTGACGCTCAATTCGGGAAAAACGATCAGCTCCATGCCGTCGCGGCGGGCGGCAGCGATCGCTCGGCGGTGGAATTCCAGGTTTTTGCCGCTGTCTCCCAGCACGGGGCTGAACTGGACCGCTCGCACCTTCATGAGCGGACTTATAGCACACGCCCGCGTTTTTTTCAAATCTTCGCCCCGGGCCCGTATCGCTGTGGCCTCTCGTTTTCCCCTTGCAATCGCCGGCGCAGGGGTATACAATAGCGTTTCGCTGGAGAGGTGTCCGAGCGGTTTAAGGAGCACGCTTGGAAAGCGTGTGTACTGGAAACGGTACCGTGGGTTCGAATCCCACCCTCTCCGATGAGGCCTGCTTCACGCTGGGGCTGTGATGAGATGCCAACAGAGAAAAGGCTCAGGAACCGGCGGCGCGGACCTGCGAACCTTGTCAGGCCCGAAAGGGAGCAGCAATAAGCGGAATCTCGCAGGTGTCCGGGATTTCCTGAGCCTTTCATGAATAGAATAAAGCCATGTACCTTGCCTTAGCCCGGAAATACCGGCCGCAGAAGTTCGCCGACCTGATCGGCCAGAGCCAGCATCTGCAAAACCCTGCAGAACGCCATCGCCATGAACAAGGTCTACCCGGCCCTCATCTTTTCCGGCATGAAAGGGGTCGGCAAGACCTCCACGGCGCGGATTCTGGCCAAGGCGCTGAACTGCGAGAAAGGGCCGGCGATCGAACCCTGCAACGAGTGCCCGACCTGCCGCGGAGATCACCGACGACAATCTCCACCGACTACATGGAGATCGACGGGGCGTCGAACAACGGCGTCAACGAAGTGCGCAGCCTGCGGGAGACCGTTAAGTACAAGCCGCTCAAGAACCGCTTTCGCATGGTGGTCATCGACGAGGTGCACATGCTGTCGAACGCCGCCTGGAATGCGCTGCTCAAGACCATCGAGGAGCCGCCCGAGCACACCATCTTCATCATGGCCACGACCGATTTCCACAAGATCCCGGCCACCATCGTCTCGCGCTGCCAGCATTTCGAGTTCAAGCGCATCCCCATCGAGGTGATCAAGACAGGTGCTGACCGACATCTGCAAGAAGGAGACCATCGCCATTTCCGACTATGCGCTGTTTCTCATCGCCCGCTCCGCCGAGGGCAGCCTGCGCGACGCCAAGAAGATCCTCGATCAGGCCATCGCCATTTCCAGCGGCAATGTCAAGTGACAACGACGTGGTCCAGATCCTGGGCATCATCGACGAGGACATCTTCATTACCCTGACGCGCTGCGTGCTGGAGCAGGACCGCAAGGGCATCATCGAGCAGATCGCCCTGCTCAGCGAGCGGGGCACTGGACCTGCGTTTTTTCTACAACGAATATTTGAGGTTCCTCCGCGACCTGATCGTCATCAAGACGGTCAAGGAGGCCGACAGGCTGCACACGCTGAACCCGGAGAACCTGCCGCGCATCCGCGACATGCTCAAGAAGGCCAGCGACATCGAGCTGCTGCGCTATTTCAACGCCCTGAAAGAGATGGACCAGACGATCAAGAACACCGAGAATCCCTCAGTCATCCTCGAATACATGTTCCTCAAACTTTCCTATTTCCCGTCCCTGGTGTCCATCGAGGAGCTGCTTAAGAAAGGCAAGCTCCCCGTCACGCCCCCCCCGGTCGCGGGGCCGGGCCCGGCCGTGTCGGAGCCGCAGGGCGAAACGCCGCCGGCCGGAACCGAGGAGGATGCGGCGGAGGTCATCGGCGCCTTCAAGAAAAAGGTGGAAGCCAGCAAGCCGCGCATGGCCTCGGCCCTGGACGCCTCGGTCCTGACGTATCGCGACGACCGGCTGCGCATCGAGGTGGCCGCCAGCCTGGAGAACGCCTGGAAGATGATGCGCGAGCAGAAGCCCTTCCTGCGCGAGGTCCTGGCCGAGATCACCGGCCGGGCCGTCGACGTGGAGGTGGAGTTGCGCCCGGACGAGGGACGGAGCGGCGCCGAGGAGAAGGAAAAAATCCGTCAGCTGCGCGAAGACAAGACCATCAACAGCCTGCGCGAGCTGATCAAGGGGAAGGTCATTTCCATCGAAACCATCAGCGGAGGCCCGGATGAGTAAGCTGCCCCCGATCAACCAGTTGCTGAGCATGGCCCAGGGCATGGCCAAGGAGATGGAAGAGAAGATGGCCGCCATCGAGGTGGAGGGCAACGCCGGCGGCGGCATGGTCACGCGTGCGCCTGAACGGCCGCAAGCAGGTGCTGGCCCTGACCATTGCGCCGGAGGCGGTCGATCCCGCCGATGTGGAGATGCTGCAGGACCTGATTGTGGCTGCCTGTCACGACGCCCAGGCCAAGGTGGATGAGAAGCTGAAAGAGGACCTGGGCCGGTTTGCCGGCGGCCTGCCCGGGGGCTTCCCCTTCGGGGGGCTGTAAGGGGACGGATGGCCGATTACAGCCAACCCCTGGCCCAGCCTGATCGAGGAGCTGAAGAAGATTCCCGGGTGTGGGCCGCAAATCGGCCCAGCGCATCGCCTTTTACCTGCTCCGAACCGACAAGGCCAACTGCCTGAATCTGGCTCGGGCCATCGTCGAAGCCCGCGAAAAACTCCGCCACTGTTCCCAGTGCAACAACATCAGCGCCAACGATCCCTGCGACATCTGCGGCGACGGGCGGCGCGATCGCAGCAAAATCTGCGTGGTCGAAGAACCGTTCAACATCTATTCGGTCGAGCGAACTGGGCTGTACCAGGGCCTGTACCATGTGTTGCTGGGCAACCTCTCGCCCATCCGCGGCATCGGCCCCGACGAACTGCAAATCGCCGGCCTGCTGCGGCGTCTTGAACAGGGGGGGATCGGCGAGGTGATCCTGGCCACCGGCGCCGACCACCGAGGGCAGCGCCACCGCGCATTATTTGACAGAAATTCTGCGGCAGTATAAAATTAAAATCACGCGCATCGCCCTGGGTTTGCCGGTCGGCGCGGATCTGGATTACGCCGACCAGGTCACGATCGCCAAGGCCATGGAAGGCCGGATCGAGGTCAAGTAGGGGCGGCAGCGCGGCAACGTGCTCAGGAGATGACGAGGAAATAGATCGCGGATGAAGGAAAATTTCGTTATCTACAATGAAGAGTATGTCCTGATCAAGGATATCCTTCAGAAACTGAAGATACAGACCCACGCCCAGGCGGTGTTCATCACCGATTCCGAGGGGCACTGCATCGCCTCCTCCGGCGAAATGGACGAGATCAATCTCAATTCCATCTCCTCGTTGATCGCCGGCAGCGTGGCGGCCATCAACAGCATCGCCCAGATGCTGGGCATCGACAACTTCGCCGCCGTGCTCAACGAATCAACCCGACAGAGCCTGCACATTTCTTTGATCAACGAGCGGGCCATGCTGGTAGTCATTTTCGACAACACCTCCAACCTCGGACTGGTGCGCTACCGCGTGCGCAGCGGCCCTGGACGCGCTGGTCAAGGTTTTCATCAAGATCAACGAGAAACTGACCTGGGGGAAGGCGAATCCCTGGTGTCCCCGTTCGAAGGGGTCTCCGATGAGGACATCGACCGCATTTTCGGAGATTAGGGGAGTGCGCGCGTGTCGTTCTTAAACTATTCCACCCGCGAAATCAACTTCAAGATCGTCTACTACGGCCCCGGCCTCAGCGGCAAGACCACCAACATCAAGTACATCTACAACAAAATCAAGAACGAGAACAAGGGCAAGCTGGTCAGCTTGGCCACCGAAACCGAGCGCACCCTCTTTTTCGATTTTTTCCCCCTGGAACTGGGCACCATCAAGGATTACAAGGTCCGCTTCCATCTCTACACCGTACCCGGCCAGATCTACTACAGCGCCTCGCGCAAGCTGATTCTCAAGGGGGTGGACGGCATCGTTTTTGTCGCCGATTCCCAGCGCGAACGCTTCGAGGCCAACATCGAGAGCATCTACGACATGATGGATAACTTGCGGGAGTACAAGATCACCTTCGAAGCCATCCCCTATATTCTGCAGCTGAACAAGCGGGACCTGCCCAACGTGGTGCCGGCCAACGAAATGATCCGCGAGCCTGCGGCGCAAGGACGAACCGGTGCTGGAAGCGGTGGCCGTGCGCGGGGAAGGGGTGGTCGAGGCGCTCAAAAACATCTCCCGCCTGATCATGCACGACGTCAAAAGCAAACTGCTCTAGTTTGTCCGGACGGCCTCAGGGAGTGATCACCGAGCTGTCCCGTTTCTTCGAGGCCCACTCGTCGATCACCTCGGCCAGGCGGCGGATGCCGTCGTCAATCTCTTCCGGGCTGGAGTAGGAGAAATTCAGGCGGAAACAGTTCTTGCCTCCGCCGTCGGCCCGCGGCTGGCAAGCCCGGCCTCAACCTCTTGACCGGTATTTCGTATAATGATATATTCGTATCATGAACAATTTAAGAGCTGCCTGGATTGCCCAATCGCGGCTGCCGGAGCTGGCCGGATTCTTTTTCACTATTTTTCATCCCAGCGCCGTGCCCGGCCGGGGCGGCAAAACCAACATCATCCGTTATTACATCCTCAAATGCCTGCTGGGCCAGAAGGGGCAGAACCTGACCGGGCTTTCCAACCGGCTGAAACTCAAAAAGAACACGCTTTCCGAGCTGCTCGAGCGCATGCTCCAGGACGGCCTCCTGCTGCGAAGCGGCAGCCGCCTGGACCGGCGCAAAGCCTATTTTTCTCCCACTCCCAAAGGCGAACGGGCGGTTCGGGATTTTGAAGGCCGTTTCCAGAAACGGTTGGACTTCTTTTTTCAGGAACTGGACGGCGAGCAGCGCCGGAGCTTGGTCGCGTCGTTGAACTTGCTCATTCGCTTGGCCAAACAAAATCAGCCGCATCCGGGCCCCGTCTCGGGACGGAGCGGGCGGAGGTTGCCACTATGAGACATGCCCATCGCACCGGACTTCTGGCGGTTTGTCTGCTGCTGCTGCCGCTGCGCGGCGCGGCTCAAGACCGGCTCACTCTGGAGGAGAGCATCCGTCTGGCCGTCCGCAACAACAGCGGCGTGCAAATCGCCGCCGAGGGGGTGACCGGAGCGCAGCTGAAAATCAACGAAAGCAAGAGTCTCTACTACCCGCAGGTCTCGTTCATCGCATCCTATACCTGGATGAGCATGGTCAGCGAATTCACCATCCCCTTAAACGGCGTGCCCACGACCTTCAAGTTCATGTCGCCCAACAACTACAGTTTCAGGCTGTCCGCCACCGAGCAGTTGTTCAACTGGGGACGAACGGCGCGCACGGTGGATCTGGGCCGCAGCGGTGCGGCGCTGGCCCGGGACGGCCTGGAGCTGAACCGGCAGCTGGTCGCCTACCAGGTGGTGCCCTTCTTCTTCGGCGTGCAGATCACTCGTAGCGGAGTGGGGGTGATTGACGAAACGATCCGGCTGTTCGAGAAACGGCTGGACACGGCCCGCCAGCGCTACCAGGCGGGACTGGCCTCGAATTTCGACGTCTCGCTGCTGCAGGTGCAGATCAGTTCCCTGCGCGAGCAGAAGCTGGATTTTCTCAACGCCATCCAGAAGACTGTTTTCAGCTTCAACCGCCTGTGCGGTCGTTCTCCGGATACACCGTTTGAACCGCAGGGGAAGGTACCCTACGAGCCGCTCGCGTTGAGCAACCAGCAGATCCTTGAAGAGGCCCTGGCTCAGCGGCTGGAGGTTCAGCAGCTGCGCCACCAGGAAGATCTCTCCCAGGCCCAGGTCGGCCTGGCCAAGACCGGTGACAAACCGAACTTGCTTTTTTCCCTGAACTACGAGGTCCGCAACGGCTTCCTGCCCTATGTCGATCAGCTGCGGGGCAACTGGACCGCCGTGGTTTCGGCCGCTTATCCCATTTTCGACGGTTTCCGCACCCGGGCCCAGGTGCGTCAGGCCGTATCCGCCCTGCAGCAGGTCCGCGACCGGCAGGATGAACTGAAACAGTCGATCACCACGGAGCTGCAGAACAACCTGGCCGACGTGCAGACACTGGAACAGAAGCTGGAGATCGAAAAGGTCAAGATCGGGCACGCCCAGGAGGCGCTGCGCATTGCGGAAGAACGCTACCGGAGTGCCCTGATCAGCACCACCGATCTGATCGAGGCACAGAATGCCCTGGCCAATGCCCGGCTCAACCAGTTGCAGCTGGTCTACAACCACATCCTGGCCAAATACGCCCTCTACCGGGCCATGGGCCGGAAACTAATCGAGTAAACCAAAAGAGGTGTCCCATGAAAAAAATCATTGCCATCCTGTTGGCGCTGGCGCTGCTGGGCTTCATCGCCTTCCGGGCTTATCAGAATTACAAGGCCAGAAAGGCAGCCCAGAATCGGCCGGTGGAAGTCAAGGTGCTGCCGGTTTCGGTGACGACCCCCGCCACGCAGCTGATCAGCGAGATCATCCGGGCGTCGGGCAGCCTGCAGTCGGAAGCGGAGATCACCATCTATCCCAAAGTCAGCGGCAAGGTCGTGAGCAACCGCAAGCGCCTGGGCGATCCGGTCAATGCCGGTGATGTGATCGCCATTGTCAACCGCGACGAGGTGGGCTACGATTTCAAGACCTACGAGGTGCGCAGCGATGTCAAGGGGCTCGTGGCCCGCGTCCTGCAGAATCCCGGGGCCGCGGTCAATCCCAGCGTGCCGTTGATGACCCTGGTCGAGGTGGACACGGTCAAGGCCGTGGCCGCGGTCGATGAAATGAAGATTCGCTTCGTCGCCATCGGTCAGGAGGCGCGGGTCCTGCTGCAGGCGTTCCCGGGTGAAACCTTCCAGGCCCGGGTTAGCGCCATCAGCCCGGTTTGCAACACCCTGAACCGCACGGTGGATATCGAGGTGACCGTGCCCAACTCCCGGCATCGGCTCAAGCCAGGCATGTACGCCGAAGTCGAGCTGACCCAGGATCAGCGCCAGGCCCTGGTGCTGCCCATCGGTGCCGTGACGGAACGCGGCGGGCAGAAGTATGTCTTTATCCCGCGCGCGGGCCTGGCGGTCATGGTGGAGGTGAGCACCGGTGCGGTGGTGGGCGATCGCATCGAAATCGTCAGCGGGCTGCGCGGCGGCGAGACGGTGGTGGCCGACGGTGCAGATAAACTGAACGACAAAGACCATATCCGCATCGTCGGAAAATAGGCCACCGAGGAGAGCCCGCGCATGAGAATCGCCGACGTTTCCATCCGCCAGCCCGTGTTCATCACCATGATCATTCTGCTGGTTGTGGTGCTGGGCGTGATTTCCTATACCCGCCTGGGGGTGGACCTGATGCCCGACGTCACGCTGCCGATCATCTCCATCACCACCATCGATCCCGGCGTCGGGCCGGAGGAGATCGAGTCCCAGATCAGCAAGCCGATCGAAGACATCGTCAGCTCGATCAACGGGCTCAAGAACATCAGTTCGACCTCGTCCGAAGGGGTGTCGGTGGTCGTTGCCGAGTTCATCTTGGAAAAGAACGCCCAGGAAGCGGCCGCCGAGGTGCGGGAAAAGATCTCCACCATCCGCAACACCCTGCCCCGGGAAATCTACGAGCCGGTCATTGACAAGTTTGACTCGGCCTCGGCGCCGATCGCCTCCTACACGGCCACGGCCAGCGATCAGCGTCTGAAACTGTCCGAGGTGCGAGACCTGATCGAGGACCGCATCAAACCCGCGGTCGAACAGGTGGACGGTGTCGGTTCACTGACCGTGCTGGGCGGGCTGGAGCGAGAAATCCAGGTGGCGGTGGATGCCGACAAGCTCAATGCCCTCAACCTCTCCATCGGGCAGGTGAGCCAGGCCCTGCGCGGCGAGAACCTGAACCTGCCCGCCGGCAGCATCCCCCAGAAAAACTATGAATTCGTGCTGCGCACCAAGGCCGAGTTTGAGAAAGTGGAGGAAATGAACGACATCATCGTCGCCACTCCGGGCGGCCGGCCGGTGTATCTCAATGAGATCGCCCGGGTCAGCGACGGCTTCAAGACCCAGCGGGCCATTTCCCGGGTCAACGGGCAGGAGTGCATTTCCCTGGTCATCCGCAAGCAGTCGGGAACCAACTCGGTCAAGGTGGCCGACGCCGTCAAAAAGAGGATGCGGGAGATCCAGATCGCCCATCCCGAGATTCGCTTCCGGCTCGCCACCGACGAGTCGGTGTTCATCAAGGACAGCCGCAACGACGTGATCAACAGTCTGATCTGGGGAACCCTCCTGGCCGGCCTGGTGGTTTTGTTCTCGTTTGGCGACCTGCGCAACACGATGATCACCATCGTCGGTCTACCGGTCTGCGTGGTCGGCACGTTCGCCGTGATGAGCCTGCTGGGTTACACGGTCAACGTTCTCACCCTGCTGGCCCTCAGCCTGTCGGTCGGCCTGCTGATCGACGACGCCATCGTGGTGCGCGAAAACATTTTCCGCCACATGGAGAAACTAGGCAAGACGCCTTTTGAGGCGGCGGCCGACGGCACGTCCGAAGTCGGCCTGGCGGTGACCGCCACCACCCTGACGATCGTGGCCGTGTTCGTGCCCGTGGCCTTCGCCACCGGCATTGTCGGCAAGTTCCTCAAGCAATTCGGCGTGACCGTGGCTGCGGCCGTGCTAATTTCCCTGTTTGAAGCGTTCACCTTCGCGCCCATGCTGTCGGCCCATTTCTTCAAAAAGACGGCTGCAGGGAATGCCCGCTCATTTTCTTCCCGCTTCCAGCGCGCCAGTGGTTACGTCTACGAACGGCTGGGCCAGGGGTATCGGCCGCTGCTGCGCTGGTCGCTCCGTCACCGCCGGAGTGTCATCCTCATCACCATCCTGATTTTTGCCATCAGCCTCTATCTCTTCAGCCTCATGGGCATCGGCGGCTCACCGCGCGGTCAGCGTCCGGAGTTCAACCTGGTGGTCCAGTGCCCGGTGGGGAGTTCGCTGGAAAACACGGATCGAACTGTGCGCCGCATCGAAGCGGTGCTTCACGCCCAGAAGGAAATCGGCGACGTGTTCTCGGTCATCGGCAGCGCGGAGGGGGCCACCGACGAGGCCACCATCAACGTCAAAGTCAGACGCGGTATCCGGGTTCAGGGGTACGAGGACCAACTGCGGCCGCTGCTCAGCAGCATACCCGGCGCCACCATCGGTTTTCAGGAAGCCACCTCCCTGGGCGGCGCCGCGGTGCGCAGCTTTGTGCAACTGCCCATCCAGATCAACCTCCGGGGCACCCGCCTGGACACACTGACGCGTTCGGCCGAAAGGGTCAAGGCCGCTCTGGCTCAAATCCCCGGCCTGGTCGACATCAACAGCGATTACCGCAACCCCAAGCCTGAAATCCAAATCCAGGTGGACCGCGAACGGGCGGCCCGGCTGGGCGCCAACACCTTCCAGATTGCCTCGGTGATGCGCTCGCTGGTGGATGGCGATCTGGCTTCCAAATTCAACACCGGAGACAAGCTGATTGATATCCGCGTGCACAGCGCCGATGACCTGCGTTACGACATCAACCGCCTTTCCCGCGTTTTCATCCCCACCCTTCGTGGTGGCGCCGTTTCCCTGGACCAGGTGGCCCGGCTGCGCGTGGTCAACGGTCCGACGCAGATCAACCGCAAGAACCGCAGTCGCCAGATCACCATCGTCGCCAACATCATCAAGGGCACGCCGCTCAACGAGGTGCGGCGGCGGGTGGACGAGCAAATCGCCGCGCTGCAGCTGCCCGCGAGCATCAACTACGAGTTCGGCGGCCAGGTGGAACAGACCGCCGAAATGTTTGCCACCATGACTCTCTCGCTGATTCTGGCCGTGATTTTTGTCTACATGATCCTCAGCCTCCCAATTCGCCTCCTTCGTGCAGCCTTTCGCCATCATGCTGGCCTTGCCGCTGTCGGTGATCGGCGCCGTGCTGGGCTTGCTGCTGGCCAACAAGCTTTTTGACATGCTGGCCTTCATCGGCCTGATCATGCTCATGGGACTGGTGACCAAGAACTCCATCCTGCTCGTGGATTTCACCAACGTGCTGCGCCGGCGAGGACTGGCCCGGACCGAAGCCATCGTCGAGGCCGGTTCCACCCGCCTGCGGCCGATCCTGATGACCACCCTGGCCATGATCCTGGGCATGATCCCGGTGGCCCTGGGGCTGGGGACCAGCACCGATTTCCGGGCGCCGATCGGCTTCACCATCATCGGCGGACTGATCAGCTCGACGCTGCTTACCCTGGTCATCGTCCCGGTCGTGTACTCGCTCATTGATGACCTGGCCGTCAAGGTGCGGCGGAAACCGCACTCCAATAGGCAGTAGCGGCGCGGTCCGCCAAATGCGGGCGTGAACCGGCTGGCCGGCGGCTCCGGGCAGAAGCGGAAAAGCCCGGTTGTTAAACCTTTTTGAGCAAAAATCAGTATAATTAAGGTCAATCGTATAAGAGGAAAAAATGAAACGAGGAACCCTGATTGCCCTGCTGATCGTGGTCGTGATCGTACTGGGCCTGCTGATTGCGGCCGGCTTGATCTACATGCAGTTTACCGCCGAGCCCTACATTCCCGAACAGGCCTACCTCAAGATCGAGCTGCACGGCCCCATCGCCGAATCCCAGCCCGGCGGCCTGGCCGGGGTGTTTGCGGACGTTCTGAACATTCAGGACCTCTGGTACCAGATCAACCGCGCCGCCAAGGATGCGCGCATCCGGGGCATTGTCCTGCGCATCGCCGATCTGGAGTGCGGCTTCGCCAAGATCGAGGAGATCGGCCGCCTGCTCAAGCAATTTGGCCAGAGCAAGAAACCGGTGCTGGCCTTCATCGAGTCGGGCGGCTTGCGCGAGTACTATCTGGCCAGCTTTGCCGATCAGGTCGTGCTTTTCAAGGGCGGCATGCTCACGGTGGCCGGCATGGCCGCCGAGGCCATGTTCCTGAAAAAGACGCTGGACAAGCTGGGCATCCAGGCGGAGGTTTTCCACATCGGTGAATATAAGACCGCGCCCAATACCTTCACCGAGGAGCGCATGACGCCCGCCCATCGCGAATCCCTGGAGGCGCTGCTGGCCGATATCCACCGCGACGTGATCGACGGCATTGCCCGCAACCGCAAGCTCGATCCGCAGGCGGTGCGCCGAGTGCTCGAGGAGTCGCCGCTGCCCAAGGGCGAATACCTGAAAGCGGGCTGGATCGACCGCATCGGATACGAGGACGAGATTTACAGTCTGCTCAAGCACCCGTATCCCTGGGTCAATTTCAAGACCTACTGCAAAACGACCTCGCCCCGGCCCTTCGTCGGAGCCAGCAAAATCGCCGTCATCTTTGCCTCCGGTCAGATTCAGTCCGGCGGCAGCGGCCAGTCGCCCATGGGCGGCGAGGCGTTGGGTTCGGGAACGCTGGCCGAACAGTTGCGCAGCGTCCGCAATGCCTACAACGTCAAGGCGGTGGTGTTGCGCGTGGACAGCCCGGGCGGATCGGCTGTGGCTTCGGATGTGATCCTGCGCGAGGCCGAGCTCCTGGCCCGTAAAAAGCCGCTGGTGGTCTCCATGTCGGACCTGGCCGCTTCGGGGGGCTATTGGATCTCACTGGCCGGCGCCAAGATCATGGCCGAGCCCGAGACCATCACCGGTTCGATCGGCGTGTTCAGCGGCAAGTTCGTGCTCAAGGGGCTTGTATGACAAGATCGGCATCACCAAAGAGATCGATTAAAACCACGCCCTATGCAGGCATGTACTCCGATTACGAGGGATTCAGTGATGCCGAGAAGCGCAAGATCATGGCCGAGATGCAGGAGATTTACAGCGAATTCCTGCGCAAGGTTTCTCTAAGCCGCAAGCAACCCCTGGCCGACGTGGACCGCATTGCCCGCGGCCGGGTCTGGAGCGGTCAAGCCGCTCTGCGGCTGAAGCTGATCGATCAGATCGGCGGCCTGAACGACGCCATCCAGGTGGCGCGCAACCTGGCGCGCATCCCGGCCAACGAACCGATCGGCATCCGCGTTTTTCCGCAAAAGAAATCGTTCTGGGATATTATTTTCGAACTGGGTGGAGCCACGCTTCACTTGGCCAGCCCGCTGAAGGAGATCGAAGCCCAGATCCGCTTCTTCAAAACGTACTACCCGGCCCTGGCCATGCCCTTCCAGGTGAAGTTCAACTAAGCCTTCCCCGCCCTCTCATCCCTTGATCAGAAACGTCTGGGCTCGGGGGTGGTCAGCAGTGTCATCGCCTCCTGGCGCGTGGCAATGGCCGCTTTTTCCCGGAACACACCGCGGATGGCCGAGGTGACGGTCAGCGAACCGGGTTTCTTCACCCCGCGCATGGTCATGCACAGGTGCTCGGCTTTGATTACCACCATCACGCCCAGGGGATCAAGGTGCTGACCAGGTAATCGGCGATCTGCTTGGTCAGGCGCTCCTGCAGTTGCAACCGCTTGGCCAGCGAGTCCACCAAGTAACCCAGCGTGTTCAGGCCCATGATGCGGCCCCGGCGGGGGATGTAGGCGATGCTGGCCGTGCCGGCAAAGGGCAGCAGGTGGTGCTCGCATATCGAATAGAGCGGGATATCCTTGAGGATGACCATCTCGTCGTGCTTCTCTTCGGTCAGGGCCTTGCAGAAGTCCTGGGGGTCGCTGGCCGTGCCCGCCAGCACCTCGGCGAACATCTCGGCGGCCCGCTGGGGAGTCGCCTGCAGGCGGGGCGAATCCACGACCTCGCCGATGCCTTCCAGTATCAGGCGGACGCCTTTCTCTATCTTACGGCGGTTCACCTTACTCATCTTTGCTCTCCTGAATCTTTTGCATGGCCTCTTTCACGGGGATGCCCCTGTTTTCGGCCAAACGCCACACGTCCTCCATTTCCGGTTTGCGGGTCACCCGTCGGCCCTGAAAATAGGATTCTTTGATGCGCACCGGAACGGAGGCCACGCGAATTTTTCGCTGGCGCCGCTCCAGAACAAGGCGTCTTTCGCGGTGCAGGCGCAGACCGATGGTGGTGCTCTCGGCGAAGATGCAGGCCACGACCTGCGGCCGGTTCTCCTCGCTGCAGAGCACAGTCACGCGGTATCCCGGCCGTCCCTTTTTCATCAGGCCGGGCAGCATCATCACGTCCAGCGCGCCGCTGGCCAGGACCCTCTGGCTGAAGGCTGCCAGCAGCTCGCCGCTCATGTCGTCGACCTGGAATTCCAGGACCCAGATCTCGTCGGCGGCCGCGGGCCCTCGTTCTTCGCAGAGAATCGCGCGCAGGATATTGGGGACGCCGGGCCAGGAACGGTGCCCGGCGCCGATTCCGGTGCGCAGGGGAACGAACGCCTCGTCGGCTGCTACCTGGCGGCCGCAGCGGGTGAGAATCGCCGCAGCAGTGGGAGTGAGCAGTTCGCTTTCAACCTCTCCCAACTGGAAACGGCACCCTTCGATCAGCTTGAGCACCGCCGGCGGCGGCACCGGCAGCCGGCCGTGGCGGGTTTGGATCTGACCGTGGCCGGTGACCAGGGTGGTGAAGCCAATCGGGCAGAACTCCAGCTTCTCCCAGAGATAGCAGAAGCCGAGAATGTCAACCAGCGAGTCATCGGCGCCGAGTTCGTGCAGGTGCACGTTTTTCAACTGCTCGTGATGGACCGCCGCTTCGGCCTGAAAGATGGCGCTGAAGACGTGCAAGGCCCGCTTTTTCACTTCGGCCGAAAAGGGGCTGGCCTGGATGAAGCGGCGGATATCGGCGAAGCGGCGGATGGGGGAAACGGCTGGGGTCCGCACCGTGACCCTTTTGCAGCGCAGGTGATGCTCTTCGCTTTCGCGGATGCTGATTTTCACATCCAGGCCGAGGCTCTGGAAACGCCGGACGAATGAGCGCTCGCCGCCGACCAGATCCAGCAATGCGGCCAGGAGCATGTCGCCGGAGGCGCCGGACTGAGGTTGAAAGAGTAGTTTATAGGGCATGGTCGATCTCGGGCAATATTTCTCCGGCCTTGCCGCGCAGACGGATGTCGGCCAGGGGAGTGAGCGGCGTGTCCTGGGGATTGATTTCCACCACCGTGGCGCCGTTTTGGCGGGCCAGCTGAGGAAAACCGGCTACCGGGTAAACCATTCCGGACGTGCCGATGACCAGCAGCAGGTCGCAGCCCCGCACACGCCGTTCGGCTTCAACCAGATCCGCTGCCTGGAGCGGTTCACCGAACCAGACCACGTGGGGCCGGAGCAGAGCGCCGCAGCGGCTGCAGTGCGGCGGAATCGTTTTCAGCGGTGTTTCAAAATTCATTTCGGTCAGCCCCTCGCGGGTGCAGCGTGTCTGCCAGATGTCGCCGTGCACCGCGATGACGGTTTGCGAGCCGGCGCGCCGATGCAGGCCGTCCACGTTCTGGGTGATCAGGGCCAGGCCGGGAAAGCGTTTCTCCCAGCGCGCCAGAGTGTGATGGGCGGGATTCGGCTCCTTGCCGGCGATGGCCCGGCGCCGCTCGTCGTACCACTCCCAGACCAGGGCCGGGTTGCGGCTGAAGGCTTCGGGCGTGGCCAGTTCCTCGGCGCGGAACTTGCGCCACAGGCCGTCCGCTCCGCGGAAGGTGGGGATGCCGCTTTCGGCGGAAACCCCTGCGCCGGTCAGCGCGACAACCCGCTGGGCTTTCCTGAGTGCAGTAACCACCTGCTTCAGTTCCATGCCTCACTTATAACCGATTGACCGGATGGCGTCAAGGCTGCGTGCCCGAACGATCCGGATGCCAGGGGCGGAGCTCCATGGCTTGCGCAAAATCGCTTATTGAACCCCTGCGATATATTATATACAATATGTACGAGGTGATCGCGCATGGATGCCAGGAAAAGAGGTCTTGTGTTTTTATCACTCTGGCTTGTGGCCGGCTGGATGCTGGCTGCCGCCGGCCTGACCGGCGAGCAACAGGGGTGGCTGAGCAAGGCGTTCCGTCAGGAGCGCAACGGCTGGATCTTCCTGCACATCGAGGGCAAGCCGTTTGCGCGCGGCTTCCAGCACGGCTTTCTCCTGGCCCGCGAGATCGCCGAATGCCTGCGGGTGGAAAAATTCATGGACTGGTGGAACACGGGAAAGGAATTCCCTTTTTTCATTGAGCAGACGCTCAGGATGTTCCAGAAACGCATCGATCCTGAATACCGGGAAGAAATGGAAGGAATCGTGGCCGGCGCCTGCCAGGCGGGGGTGGAGGTCAGCTATGGGGAAATCGTCACGCTCAACGCCTCGATGGAAATCGTGGGCTACTGGTATCCCTGGCTCCGGGAAAAAGAGAAGCAGCCCCACAAAAGCGGTGGGTGCAGCGCGTTCATTGCCACCGGTAAGGCGACCGCCGACGGTTCCATCGTCATGGTCCACAACACCTGGACCCATTATGTCTTTACCAACTGGAACGTCATCATCGACCTTCTGCCCGACAAGGGCTGCCGCATGCTGATGCAGGGTTTCCCCGGCGGCATCCACAGCAGCACCGATTTTTTCGTCTGCTCGTCGGGCCTGATCGGAACCGAAACCACCATCTCCTGGTTCAAGGAGTTCGATCCGCACGGCATTCCTGAGTTCATTCGCATCCGTCGGGCGATGCAGTATGCCGGCAACCTCGACGAGTGCCTGAAGATCATGATCACGGGCAACAACGGCGGCTACGCCAACAGCTGGCTGTTCGGCGATATCCATACCAACGAGATCGCCCGGCTGGAGCTGGGTCTCCGCTATCACCGTGTCGAGCGGACGCATGACGGATTCTATGCCGGTTCCAACATCACCCAGCATATCCCGCTGCTGCGCCAGGAGACCGAAGACGATTTCGACGATCTTCGCGAGTCGAACATCGCCCGCCGGGTGCGCTGGCTGCAACTGTTTGACCTCTATTCGGGGAAAATCGACGTGGCAACCGCCAAGACCATGCTCGGTGATCATGTCGACGTGTATCTGAAAAAAGAGGTCCCGGACAGCCGAACGATCTGCGGCCATGGCGAGCTGGATGCTGGTGACGTGTATGCCAAATGGAGCAAGCCATTCGAGCCGTCGGGCGCATTGGACGGCAAAGTGGTCGATGCCCGGCTGGCCCGCCAGATGTCGTTCTGGGCCAAATGGGGCAGCTCCTGCGACATCCCCTTTGAGGCCAACACATTTCTCCGTGAGCACCGCCAGTACGATTATCTGGAAGGCTACCTGAAAGACCGCCCGGTCCAGCCCTGGAACCTGTTTCAGGCGGCGTCGAGGTAGGGGCGACCATGCGGCGCAGGCGATTGACCCGTATGCCCGAGTGGCAGGAGTTGCAGCGCCATTACCGGCAGCTGAAGGATGTCCACCTGCGCGAGCTGTTTGCCGCCGACCCGCAGCGGGCATCCCGCTTCAGCCTGGAGAGCGGGCAGCTCTTCCTCGATTACTCCAAGAACCGAATCACGGAACGAACACGGGAGACTGCTTATCCAACTGGCGACCGCCTGCCGCCTGCCGCAGGAGATCGAGCGGATGTTTGCCGGCGAAAAAATCAACGAAACGGAAAACCGGCCGGTGCTGCACACGGCGCTGCGCAACCTCTCCGGCGTTCCGGTCTGGGTGGGCAAAAAAAACGTGATGCCCGAAGTGGAAGCGATGCGCGAACAGATGCGCGCCGTGGCGGAAAAAATTCGCTCCGGACGCTGGACCGGTTATTCGGGAAAACCGCTGCGCCGGATCGTTCACATCGGCATCGGTGGTTCGGAACTCGGACCGCGTATGGCCGTGGCGGCTCTGCGCCACCATATTCCCAGCGACCTCCAATTTCATTTCGTCTCCAACGTGGATCCCGCGCACTGGCTGAGATCCTGCGCCTGCTCCATCCCGAGGAGACTCTGTTTGTCGTGGTGTCCAAGAGCTTTAGCACCGAGGAGACGATGGCCAACGCCCGCAGCGCGCGTACCTGGCTGCTGGCCAGCGGCGGCGACGAACAGGCGGTCTCCCGTCACTTCCTGGCCGTTACCGCTAGGCCGGAGAAAGCAAAAGAGTTCGGCATCCCGGCCGAGAACGTGCTGGAGTTCTGGGACTGGGTCGGCGGCCGCTATTCGCTGGCTTCGGCGGTCGGTCTGCCGCTGATGATGGCCATCGGTTATGATCGTTTCAGGGAATTCCTGGCCGGACTGCACGAGATGGATGAGCATTTCCGCCAGGCGCCGCTGGCGAGCAACCTGCCGGCCATTCTCGGGCTGCTGGGTGTCTGGTACATCAATTTTTTCTGCGCCGAAACCCAGGCCGTTTTGCCCTACAGCCACAGCCTGCGTTTTTTCCCGGCCTACCTGCAGCAGTTGGACATGGAGTCCAACGGCAAGTCAACGGACCGCGGCGGCAGGCCGGTGGCTTACCCCACTGGCCCGGTGGTCTGGGGCGAGCCGGGGACCGACGGCCAGCACGCTTTTTTCCAGCTGCTGCACCAGGGCACTCGCCTGGTGCCCTGTGATTTCATCGCTTTTGTCCGGGCACCCCAACCGCTGGCCGACCAGCAGCAGCGGTTGCTGGCCAACCTCTTGGCCCAGAGCGAGGCCCTGGCCTTCGGCAAAACCGCCGCCGAGCTGAAAACGGAAGAGGCTGCGCTCCGCCTGGTTCCCTTTCGCACCATGGCCGGCAACCGGCCGAGCAACACCATCCTGGCGCCCGAGCTGTCGCCGCGGGTGCTGGGCCAGCTGCTTGCTCTTTACGAGCACAAGGTATTTGTCCAGGGAGTGATCTGGAACATCTTCTCCTTCGACCAGTGGGGAGTCGAACTGGGCAAGGCGCTGGCCAGGCGGGTCTACAACGAACTGGACGAAAAATTCCTCGAGCCGTTGAACCATGACGCTTCGACCAACGCCCTGATCCGGTATTGCCAGAAACATCGGAATAAAATGACGGATTGATTTTCTGGCCGTGGCGTTGCTATAATTCAACCATGGAAACGATCGGTTTTTTCCTGGTCTCGCTGCGGCCCAAACAGTGGGTGAAGAACGTCTTCGTTTTCGCACCGATGATCTTTTCCCTGCACCTGTTCCAAGTCCGTTACCTTGGCCGCAGCGCGCTGGCCTTCCTGCTCTTCAGCCTGGTGGCCGGCGGCGTCTATGTCATCAACGATGTGTTCGACCGGAACCAGGACCGGCTGCATCCGGTAAAACGCAACCGACCGATCGCTGCCGGCCGGCTGGCCGCGCGGCCCGCTGTCCTGGGGGCAACGCTGCTGCTGCTGGTGGTGCTGGCGTTCTCTTGGTTCTGGCAGCGGGAATTTTTCGTCATCTGCCTGGTCTATGCGGCGCTCAACCTCTTCTACTCCCTGATTTTGAAAAGCCTGGTGATCATCGACGCCATGACCATTGCGGTCGGCTTCGTGCTGCGCCTGATGGCCGGCGCCTCGGTCAACCGCATCGCGCTTTCGCCCTGGATTGTGATCAGCACGTTTTTGTTGGCCATGTTCCTGGCCCTGATCAAGCGGCGGCAGGAACTGCTCAAGGTGGAGGCCCACGATGCGCCGGCAACCACCCGCCGGACACTGAAACAGTACAGCAGCGGCATGCTCGACCAGATGATCAGCGTCTCCACGGCCACCACCCTGATCGCCTACATCATGTACGTCCTCTCGCCCGACGTGCAGAGCAAATTTCACACCCAGCGGCTGTTTTACACCGTGCCCTTCGTTATTTTCGGCATTTTCCGTTACCTTTTCCTGGCCTACACCAGAGGCGAGGGTGAAAGCCCTGCCGATATCATTGTCAGTGATCTGCCTTTCACCCTGAACATTCTGCTCTGGATCGTTGTGTTCATCCTGCTGGTCATGTCCTGAAGTGGCCGACAACGATCTGAACCTGATCCAGCGTCTGCAGCACTCCGACCTGAGCCGCGACGAATTGCTCGATATCTTTCAGCAGAACCGGGACAAGTACCGGATCCTGCTCCACCTGGTCATGCACCCCAAGTTTCCCGAGAGCCAGTCGTTGGGCATTATCTCCAAAGTCTACTTGATGGACCTGCTCAAGGTGATCAAGAACACGCGGACCAACCCCTTTGTGCGCAAGCGCTCCGAGATCGAGTTTAAAATCCGTTTCCAGAAGGCCGCCCTGGGCGAGCAGGTTTCCCTGTTGAGGGCGGCGCCGGCATCGCTCCTGTTGCAGTTTGTCGATGAGACCCGGCCGACGCTGCTGCACACTCTCCTGCACAATCCCAACTGCACCGAGGAATTGGTGGTGCGCTTCATCAATCGGCCGCAGGATCGCAGTGTGGTGTACCAGGAGCTGGATGACACCTTCTGGCACAGCAACCCGGCTGTCAGCCGCTCCATCGCCCACGACTCGACTGCCCCGATCAAGATGGTGATCAAGATTATCCCCTACGTGGGCAAGAGCGAGCTGCAGCGTCTGCTGGCCGATGCGACCACCCACCGCAGTGTGCGCGAGGCGATCGCCAAGCGCCTCAAGATTCAGAAGTTGCGCCGACCCGGTACCGACGAGGAAAAGAAAGAGTAGGAGGATTGGCCGCGCCGGATTTCAACCGGCTGATTTCATGGTTTTTTCCAGGGCCTGAAGGGCCTTCTGCACGTCGGCGTCGTCGATGTCGTTGTGGGTGACCAGGCGCACGCGGCCGGCGCCGAAAGGCAGGGCCAGCACGTGCAGCTCTTTCAGCTTTTCGCAAAGCGCGGCCGTGGAGAGGCGCGCCGCTGCCACTTGGAAGATGACGATGTTGGTTTCCACCTCGTCCGGGTCGATGGTCAGGCCGCTGATCCCGGCGATGCCCTCGGCCAGCCTGCGCGCCCGTGCATGATCCTCTTCCAGGCGCTGACTCATGGTCTGCAGGGCGATGATGCCGGCGGCCGCCAGTACGCCCGCCTGGCGCATGCCACCGCCCAGCCGCTTGCGTTCGCGTTTCGCTTCGGCGATGAACTCCTTGCGGCCCAGCAGCAGCGAGCCGACCGGAGCGGCCAGCCCCTTGGAGAGGCAGAACATCACCGAGTCGCAGGGTCGGGCAATGGCACTGGCTTGAATCTTCAACCGCGTGGCGGCGTTGAAGATGCGCGCGCCGTCCAGGTGCAGGAAGAGCTGGCGGCTGCGGGCCCAGCGGCCCACCTCCTCGATATATTCCAGGGGCAGCACGGCGCCGCCGTGATAGTTGTGGGAGTTTTCCAGGCAGACGCCGGCCGCGGCCGCCAGGTGCAGGTCGGCGGGGTTGTTGGCCGCGGCCTGCAGGTCTTCGCCGGCCATGCGGCCGCGCACCGAGGTCAGCGGCTTGGGCAGGGCCCCGGCCAGGTTGGAGATATTGCCGGCTTCGTACTTGTAAATGTGGCAATGCTCCTCGAGCAGCACCTGCTTGCCCCGGCAGCGGTGGGTCAGCAACGCCATGGTGTTGCCCATGGTGCCGGAGGGGACAAAGAGGGCCGCCTCCTTGCCCAGGATCGCGGCGGCCAGGTCCTGGAGTTTCAAAACGGTCGGGTCGTCCCCGAGCACGTCATCGCCGACCTCGGCCTCGGCCATGGCCCGGCGCATCTCGGGCGTCGGCCGGGTCACCGTATCGCTGCGGAAATCGGACCAACCCATGTAAGCCATAGCGAACTCCTTGTTTAATCCCACATTATAATCTCATTCCTTGTGGATGGGTAGGTGGGCAATTTGCATCCGCTTGCTTTCTGATCCCCTCTGTAATACAATCGCCTATGATATTCCGCTTGCTGCTGATTCTGCTTCTGTCTTTTTCTCTTTTTCTCGCGACCCTTCTCCCAAATACGCCTGGCCGCTGACCATCGACAACGGCTTCTCCTCTTCATTTCTTGAGTTCCGGGCCGGTCATTTCCATGCCGGCATCGATCTGCGCACCTTCCAGCAGACCGGATTCCCGGTGCTGGCCATTGGCGACGGCACGGTCATCCAGATCAAGATGGCCAAAAACGACACCGGCAAAGCCCTCTACCTGCGGCTGGCAGACGGCAACCTGGCCGTCTATTACCACCTGGACCGTTTTTCCTCCAGGCTGGAAAAAATAGTAACCGCTGTCCAGCGGGCCAAGGGAAAGAAATATTTCGGCGATTATGAACTGCAGCCCCCGCTGCCGGTGCGGCGGGGTCAGCGGATCGCCTTCAGCGGCGAGACCGGGTCCGGTTTCGCCCACTTGCACCTGGAGATCCGCGACCCGCAAGACCGCTTGCTCGATCCTTTCCCGCTGCTGCGTTTTCCCTATCCCGACCGCAACCCGCCGCTGCTGGCAGGGATTCTGTTGCGCAGCCGCGGTCCGGCTCTGCTCAACGGCGAGGCGGGGGAGCGTTTTTTCAAACTGCAGCGCTCCAACGGCCGCTACGCGCTGCCGGACACGGTAATCGCTTGCGGACCCTTCGACGCGGTGCTCGCCACCCAGGACATCGCCGACACGGGCAAACGGGTGGCGCCTTATGCCGTGGAAGCCCGCATCGACGGCCGTCCCTATTTTTGCCTGCACCTGGACAGCTTCAACCGCGATGACAACCACCAGGTGGGCCTGGTCTACGACCTGTTCCATTCCAATGGCGACATCTTCTATTACAATCTCTTTTCGCAGCCCGGCTATGAACTCGAAACCCTGAAAAGCCCTCTGGCCGACGTCTGGAATTCACTGGCCGAGGGCAACCACTGGCTGGACATCTGGGTGAGCGACCATTTCGGAAATACGGCTTCCGCCCTGATTCAGCTGCGCAAAACGGCCCAGCCGGAATTGAGCGTGAATGTTATTCAGGCGCAGGGCGGACTTCTGCAGGCACGCTGGGATAAACTGGTTTGCGACGCGCAGAGCGAAGTAACCCTGAACGTATACTCCCTCCAGGGACGCTGCGGTTCCGTCACTCTGCCGGGCTCGGAGGCGCTGCGGCGGAACGGCATGGATGTTCCCTGCGCCGCCGGCCTGCAACCGGCATGGGCCGAATTCCTCTTTTCGCTGGCCGGCCAGACCTATTTCCGGAAAAAGATTGATCTGGCGCCCACCGCTGTTTCCGGCCCGCCGGATTTCGCTTTCGACACCTATGTCAACCGCGATTGGCTTACCCTGCGGCTGCGCGATTGTTCCTGGCCGGCCGAGGCTGTGCAGTTGAAAGTCGTCCAGGGCGACCAGGAGCAGCTCCTGGCTGCCCGCCAGGAGAAGCAAGGGCTCTATTTCTGTTTCCAGCCGCTTAATGACCAGTCCCCCCTGCACCTGCGGTTCCGGTTTTTACGAGAGGGAGTGGCGGCGGCTGAAAAGGAGATGGCTGTGCCGCTCGTCGTCCTGCAGCCGCAAAAGGCTGGTGAGTTCCGCTGGAATGATTTTGCGGCCGAGTTTGCCGACCGCAGCGTGAACGAACCCAAGATCCTGGTTGTGCATCGAGAAAAAACGGTTGCCGATTACCCGGCGCTCAGCGACACGGTGGATCTGAGCCCCTCTGTCTTCCCTTTTCTGGACACCGTCTTTTTCAAGTTCACTTCGCCCGCCGGCCTGGAGCGGCCGGAACAGGTGGGCATTTTCCGCTATCTGCTCCCGGCCGGGCGCTGGCAGTATGTGCCCACCCAGTATGAGCAAGGGGTGTTTCGCACGCGGGTGCTCAATGCCGGCACTTTCGCCCTGCTGCGCGATATCTATCCGCCGGACATCCGTCTGGCCCGGCTGCCCACACTCAGCCTGCGCAGCTTGAAAGCTATCACCGTGTGCATCCGCGACCAGGGCATGGGTGTGGACGAGAACCGCCTGCGGGTGCTGCTCAACGGCAAGCCGGTCGATTGCGAGTACGACCCGGACTGGGCGCACGTGCGCGTCGAGGACCTGCAGGCCCTGGTAAAAGGCCTGAATGAGCTCCAGGTTGAGGCAGTGGACCTGGCGGGAAACCTGGCGCAGAAGGTATTTCGTTTCACGCTGCACTAAAAATTTTCCTGCAGGGGAAGGTGGAAATGGCCTGGTTTTTGCGTTCGTTTTTCCTGATGAATGGAAGTTCATTGAAAAATCATCGGAATGGGGGGAACATTTTTTCAGGCATTGTGGAAATCTTGATTTCTGTTATGGGAAGAGCATGGTGGGCTAAGGGTTCCTTGGGTTTGCATAGTTGTTATACTTGTAAAATGCCAATAATAAAAGGAAAATCCAGAGAGTGTTGACAGTCAAGCTTCCCCGATTTTAAACCGCGGCGGTTACCATTAGCTAAAAATTGACAGAAAGGCAGGAACATGGCACAATGGCGCAGGAAAAATGGAGCCTGAGCATGGATGAGGGAATCATTTCCAAGGAGTTGCTGGAAATTCTGGCCTGTCCCTTGTGTAAAACCGACCTGCAGCTGCGGGAGTATGTGCCGGGCCAGTTCGGGTTGAAGTGCGTTTCCTGCCGGGGCATCTACCCCATCCGGGACGGTATTCCCATCATGCTGATCGACGATCGGATCTGGGAAGATAAAGATAAATAATCGTACTCCCGCCATGGAGGAAACCCTCTTCCTGCGGCTGCGCAAGCTCGGCGATATCATTTTCACCATTCCAGCGGTTGCCATTTTCAAGGCCCGCTGGCCCCGCAGACGGATCTGTTACGGGGTGGAGGAGCCCTACCGGGAAATAGCCGAGCTTATTCCCGGCGTAGACCGGGTGTTACCGCTGCCGGTCCGCATGGGAGTGGCTGATATCCTGAATTTTCGCAGGCAGATGCGAGAGTTCAACATCCGCACGGTGATCGATTTTCACTCCGGGCCGAAGAGCGCCCTGCTTACCCGTCTGAGCGGCGCTTCCGTGCGCATCGGCTACTGCACACCCAACCGCAACTGGGCTTACAACCGGCTCCTGCCCCGCCGGCTGCACGAGCATCCCAGCCATGCCGTTTACAACCAGGCCAAGTTGCTGGAGTTGCTGGGCATTCCGGTGGACGAGATTCCGCCTTATCCGGCCATCCTGCCGCCTGCCGCAACGCCGGCGGTGTTCGGGTCCCTGGCCGCGCTCCGACCCAAGGTGGCCGTTCATGTCGGCGCCGGCAACCGTTTCCGCGACTGGGGCGAGGAAAATTTTCGCTTCCTGCTGCAGCGGCTGGTGGAGCGCGGTCTGCGCGTGTTTCTGATCGGCCAGGGCCCGGAGGAGGAGCGCCGGGCGAAGCGCCTCGGCAGCAGCGTCCAGGTGCACGATTTCACCGGAAAACTCTCCATCCGCGACACCCTCTGGTTGATCGGCCAGGCTGAGGTGTTTCTGGGGGCCGATTCGGGTCCCCTGCATCTGGCGTCTCTAACCGCCACGCCGCTGGTCGGCCTTTACGGGCCCAACATCCCGGAATTCAGCGGGCCCTGGCGCAAGAAAAATGTGACCATCCTGCAGCTGAACATGCCCTGCCGGCCCTGCTCGCAGCGGCAATGCCGCTATGATAGAATTTCCTGTATGCAGGATATCACCGTGGACCAGGTCGATGAAGCGCTTATGGGATATATCCGCTGAAACGGCCTTCTATTTTCTGCTGGCCTTTCTCCTGCTGGTCCATTTTTCCATGGCCGCCTGCAGCCTGCTGGAGGGAGTGCTCCTGCTGCAGCTTTTCATTTCGCTGTGGGTGTGGAAGCGCTGGCCCAGGCTGCCCGCCTTCTACCTCTTTTTTTTAATATTCGCCGCTCTGAGCCTGGTTTCCTCCCTGTTTGGCATGGACCGGCTGACCAGCCTCAAGGCCGACAAGCAGCTGTTCATCTTCCTGCTGGTTCCCGTCTACCTGCTGGTGCTGAACTCGCCGCGCCGCCGCCGCATCTCCCTGGCCGTGGTGCTGGTTGCAGGAACGCTCTCGGCCCTGGTGGGAATCGGGCAGGCCCTGGTCGGGGGGCTCTCCCTGGCGGCGCGGCTGAAGGGGCTGACCTCCCACTGGATGACGTTCGCCGGCCTGCTGATGATGATTTTTGTTTTTTTCGCGCTGCTCTTCATTCTCGAGCCGCAGCTGCGGCTCAAGATTTTCCCGGGTCTGGCGCTGATGCTGGCCGCCATTCTCTTTTCCCTGACCCGTTCGGCCTGGCTGGGCCTGGCCGCCGCCCTGGTCCTCTTCTTGCTTTTTTACCGCCCGCGCGTCCTGGCAGCGCTGCTGCCCCTGGCCCTGATCCTCTTCTTCCTTTTGCCGGCGCCGGTCAAGAAACGGGTTGTTTCCATCACCGACCTGCAGGACGCCAGCAACCGCGACCGCATCCACATGGCCTACACCGGGCTGAGACTTTTCCGAGATTACCCGCTCTGGGGCGTGGGCCCCAATAACGTGCCGCTGGCGGTCCGCTCCGATCCCCGGCGCTACCTCCATGCCCAGGCCCAGGAGGTCCGGTTTCACCTGCACAACAACTTCCTCCAGATTCTGGCCGAACGGGGGATCTTCGCCCTGCTGGCCTTTGTGCTGGCCGCGTTCTTTGTCTGCCGCGACTTGCTGGTCCGCAGCAAGCATGCTGCAGGCCTGGAAAAGCACATCGCCCTGGCCGCGCTCTTCACCTTCGTCGCTTTTCTGGTGGCCGGGCTTTTCGAGTACAATTTCGGCGATTCGGAAATCAAGTTTCTTCTCTTCTATTTTCTGAGCCTGCCTTTTGCCGGCCTCCAAGGAGAACCCGATGATTCAACTGCGCAGAATTGAGGAGATCTGCTCCCGCTTCCCGGGCAAGCGGCTGCTGGTCTACGGGGATGTCATCCTCGACCACTACGTGTTCGGCCACGTCGAGCGGATCTCGCCCGAGGCGCCCGTGCCGGTGGTGCACGTGCAGCGCGACGAGTTCCGGCTGGGCGGCGCCGGCAACGTGGCGGTTAACATCGACCGTCTCGGCGGCCGCGGCCTGCTGCTGGGCCTGGCCGGGTGCGACGGCAAGGGTGCCGAGATCGCGCGCCTCAAGGATAGGGACAATCTGCTGCTGCGCCTGGAGGGGGTGGAAACCGTGGTGAAAATGCGCATCATTTCCGGCCGCCAGCAGATTGCGCGCCTGGACCGCGAACGGCCGCTGCGCCCGGACGAGGCAACCGAAAAGGCGCTGATCGGCAAGATCGCCGACCTGGAGCCGCAGCTGGACGGCATCATCGTTTCCGATTACGCCAAGGGCACGGTCACGCCCACCGTGTTGGCCGCGCTGCGCCAGGTCTCGCAGCGCAGGCGCATCCCGCTGGTCGTGGACCCCAAGCCCGTGCACGCCGCCATGTACGGCGGTGCCAGCGGCATCACCCCCAACATCGCCGAGGCCGAGGAAATGCTCAAGTGCCGGCTGGAGAGCGAGGAGGCGATCCGCACGGCGGTGGGCCGGCTGCGCCAGAAATTCAAAACCGATTTCGTGATCATCACCCGCGGGGGGGCCGGAATTTCCGCGGGCCAGAAACGGCGGCGGGTCTTCCATCTGCCCGCGTTCAGCCACGAGGTGTTTGACGTGACCGGAGCGGGTGACACGGTGGTGGCCGTGCTCACCCTGGCGCTGATAGCCGGAGCCGACTTGCGCGAAGCGGTGGCCCTGGCCAATGCCGCCGCTTCGCTGGTTGTCGAGCACGTGGGCACCTACCAGGCCAGCGTGGAAGAGCTGATCGAGCGCGCCATCTTCATCCGCAAGAATCCGGTCCAGTTGAAACTCAATTTTGAATAGCCTTTGTTAAATATAACTTATTAGGTTATATATTGACGCTTTTTTTGCGAAAATATCAAGCTAAAAACGGATGAACAAGCTGCAGTTGCTCAAACTCCTGGCACCTGGCTTTTTGCCGCTGATCGTCTTCATCGTCGCCGACTCGATGTGGGGGACCAAGGTCGGGCTCATCGTGGCCGTGGCGTCGGGCATCGTCGAGCTGCTCATCTCCTGGATCAAGGAGAAGCGGCTCGATTCGTTTGTGCTGCTCGACACCGGCTTGATCATCGCGCTGGGCGGAATCTCGCTGCTGTTCCACAACGATATCTTCTTCCTGCTCAAGCCGGCGCTCATCGAACTGATCTTCTGCCTGATCCTGGGCGTGTCGGCTTTTTCCGGCGTCAACCTGATGCTGTTCATGTCGCAGCGCTACCTCAAGAACCTGGCTATCGGGACGGAACAGGCCGCCCAGATGCGCCGCTCCAGCCGTGCGCTCTTTTTCATTTTTCTGGTCCACACCCTGCTGATCGTCTACTCCGCCTTCTTCATGAGCAAGAAGGCCTGGGGCTTTGTGTCCGGCGGGCTGTTCTACATCCTTTTTTTCATTTATTTTTCCGTTGAATTTTTCCGCGGCCGCGTGCAGCGCAGAAAACAGCTGGCGCAATTTGCCGACAACGAGTGGTTCGACGTGGTGGACCCGGAGGGCAAGGTGATCGGCCGCGCGCCGCGGAAACTGTGCCACTCGGGCCCGGGCCTGCTGCACCCGGTGGTGCACCTGCAGATCCTCAATTCCGAGGACCGGATTTTCCTGCAGAAGCGTTCAATGACCAAGGAGATCCAGCCGGGGAAATGGGACACGGCCGTGGGCGGCCATGTGCGCTCCGGCGAGACGGTGGAAGCGGCGCTGCGGCGGGAGGCGGCCGAGGAACTGGGCCTGGAAAATTTCAGGGCTCTGCCGCTGGCGCGTTACGTCTGGGAGAGCGCCGTGGAGTCGGAGCTGGTCTGCATGTTCGTCGCCCGGCTGGAATCCGTGCCGCGCCTCAACCGGCAGGAGATGGACGAGGGGAGGTTCTGGCGCATCAAAAAGATCCGCGAGGAACTGGGCAAGGGCATGTTCACGCCCAATTTCGAGTTCGAGTTCGATATATTAGTTAAAAACTTCCTGCGCTAAGAACAAACCGATCTCAATAAAGAAATAAAACCCATCGCCCGGCGATGCCGTCGGCGTCTGGGAGGGTTGAATTCCCTATCACTTTTTTCTAAGACGAAGGGCAGCGAGACGCTTTTCCGCGGCTTCGCGGATGTACTCTTCCACGTCCTTGATGGCCACCCTGGCCAGTACCGCCTGGTCTGTGAGCTTCTGGACCGCATGAAAGCGGATATCCGGATTTTTGTCCTCAGTAGCCACCCTGGCCAGCACTGCCCGGTCGGTGAGCTTTTCAACCGCGGCCTGGCGGACATCCGATTCCTTACCTTCAATCGCTACTTTTGCCAGCACCGCCCGGTCGGTGAGCCGCTTGACGGCGGTTAGGCGGACGTATGATTCCTTGTCCTCCATCGCCACCCTGGCCAGTATGGTTTGGTCGGTGAGCTTTTCAACCGCGGCCTGGCGGATCATGTAATTCCAGTCCTTGATCGCCAGCTTGGCCAGCAGCTCTTTGTCGGTGAGCCGCTTGATGGCGGCCAGGCGGACGCTTCCTTCCCAGTCCTCTTTCGCCAGCTTGGCCAGCAGCGCCTGGTCAGTGAGCCTCCCGACGGCGGCACATCGGACTTCCGAGTCCCGGTCCTCGATCGCCACCCTGGCCAAGACTGTCTGATCGGTGAGTTTTTTAACGGCGGTACATCTGACTTCCGAGTCCCGGTCCTCGACCGCCAACCTGGCCAGCAGCTTCTGATCGGTGAGCTGCTCGATAGCGGCCTGGCGGATTTTTAATTGTGTTTCCTCGATCGCCAGCTTGGCCAGCACCGCCTGATCGGTGAGCTGCTCGACGGCGGCCTGACGGACACTAGAAACCTTGTCCTCGGTCACCACCCTGGCCAGCAGCGCCTGATCGGTGATATTGCCCACGGCGCCGATTCTGACCTCCGGGATGCTTGAGCGGCAAAGCTCGGCCAAGTCTTCGGCTGTAAAAATGTTCAGATGCAGCAGTTTTTTAAGGAGTTCTCCGCCGTGAACGTCTGCAAATCTAAAGTATTTAGCGGTTGTACTATCTGGAAACTCCGTTGACCAATTTGCTTCAGCAAGCGTTTTGCCGGCTTGATGAAACTTGATTAAAACGGACTCACCCTCCAACATATCCCAACCCCCATCCGTACGTAAGTAATTTTGGGCACTTTCCCATACGCTGGCGGCGCACTGGATGCCAGGGAGCCGGGATTGAATGCGCGGCTCCCGGATCGCCAACTTCATCCGGGCAATGCACTGTCTGGCGTCGCTGGTTACTCCTTCCCGCGCGGTGGCAATTTGCATCAAGATCGGGTCTGAATCCTGTAGCTGGCTGATTACATTGGCATGGCCAACGGGAGATGCCAGCTTGGCCTTCAGCTCCTGGTCGGTGAGCCTGGCTGCGGCGGCAGCGCGGACATACGAATCGCTGTCCGCGATCGCCACCCTGGTCAGCAGCGCCTGATCAGGATCAACGAGCTTCTCCACGGCGCGCCGGCGGACTCCGTAATCCTTGTCCTCGATCGCCACTTTGGCCAGCAGCGCCTGATCGGTGAGCCTGCCGACGGCGGATTCGCGGACGAACCCATCCTTGTCCTCGATGGCCACCTTGGCCAGCAGTGCCTGGTCGGTGAGCTTTCTGACCGCCATATCGCGGATGTACCCTTCTTTCTCCCCGATGGCCACCTTGGCCAGCAGCGCCTGATCGGTGAGTCTCTCGACGGTAGCCTGGCGGACATTCGGATCCTTGTTATCAATCTCCGGTGAGCAATCCACCGATGAACATAGCAGTGCGGCAACTACCAAAGATAATAAAATAAGATGCCCCTCTTTTCCCATGAATGCATTTTAAGGGGGTTTCAATACAAAAGTAAAGCATCTGACTTTGTCAGAGAGTATGGACATTGCCTGCGTCCCGGTCGTACAATCCTCTTTTCAGCCCAGGAGGAGACATGAAAGTCCAAAGAGCCGTCCTTTTCCTCACACTCTCCGCCGCCTGGCTTGCCCTCTGGTCCTGCCAGGGGTCCAGAAGCCGGGTCGAACCTGTCACGGCCAAGGAGATTGAGACCCACATCCGCATTCTATCGAGCGACCGGTTCGAGGGCCGGGGCCTGGGAAGCCCGGGCATCGAGCTCGCCGCCCGCTACCAGGAGGATTGCTTCAAGACGTTCGGCCTTGAACCGGCTTTCGGTTCGAGTTACCGTCAGACTTTCCCGCTGCGCGAAGCCAAGCACGATTCCCAAGCGTCCCTGGAGATCAATTCCCCGACGGCCAAGATTATGCCCGCCCTCCGCGATGAATTCCTCATCAGGTCGGAACGGGAGGACTCTCCGGCCGAGGTTACGGGAGATCTTGTCTACTGCGGCTACCTGATCCAGTCGCCTGAGCGGGGCTGGGACGACATCAAGGGAGCCGACCTCAAAGGAAAGGTCCTGCTCGTCGAGATCAACGAGCCCGGGAACCGGCCCAACGGGATTTTCGATGGTGAGGACCTGACGTATTACGGCCGCTGGACCTACAAGTTCGAGAAGGCGGCCGAGCTCGGCGCCGCCGGCGTCCTCATTATCCATAATACGAAGGGCGCGGCGTATGGCTGGGACGTCCTCCGGAACTCCTGGGGCAACGAGAGCTTCTTCCTGCCCGACAAGAATCCCCAGCTCTTCTTCCAGGGGTGGGTCAGCGGCGAGACAGCCGACAAGATCTTCACCGCCGTCAGGCTCGACCGCCGGGCGCTCCTGGCAAAGGCCGAGACGCCGGAATTTGCGCCGGTCCCTCTCGGCTTGGCCGTCACCGTCAGGCAGAAGCAGACCTACCGAACGGTCGAAGGCTTCAACGTGGCGGGGATCATCCGGGCCAGGAGCGCCGGAGCCAGGAAACGGATGATCATCATCTCGGCCCACTACGACCACTTTGGCAGGGACAAAACGCTCCCAGGGGACCAAATCTACAACGGGGCCGTTGACAACTGCTCCGCCTCGGCATCCATCCTGGCCCTGGCGAGATACTACGCTCAGAGACCGGATCAACTCAAAGACGACCTGTGCTTCGTCGGGGTTACGGGCGAGGAGAGCCTCTTCCTCGGTTCCGATTATTTCTCCCGTCACTTGCCATTCCCAGCTTCCTCGGTCGTCGCCGACATCAATTTCGAGATGACCAATGTCTGGGGAGAGACTGAAGACGTCTTCGCTATCGGAGCCAAGCATTCCGAGCTCGATGAGGTCTGCCGGGAGGCCGCGGAAAAAATGGGGCTCCGCTATATCCCGGAGCGGAACGGTCAGCTGGGATTCTTCTTCCGTTCGGACCAGTTGAGCTTCGTCAAGGCCGGAATCCCGGGCGTCTGGCTCCACCAGGGGATCGTGTCCAAAGGCGCCGACAAGGGCCTCATCCAGCGGAAATTCGAGGACTACCAGAAGACGAAATACCACAAGGTGACGGACGAGATTCAGCCCGACTGGGACCTCCGGGGGACCCTCCAGATCATCCGCTGGGCCGAAGAGATCATCTCGATCCTCCAGGAGCGCGAAGCCCTGCCGCAGTTCCTCCCGACGAGCTCGTTCAAGCGACGGGCCGCCTCCAGCGCTGGAGAAACTCCGACCGGCGACAAGTAACGATCAATGGCCGTAAAGAATTATTACGAGCGCCCCCCGTTGCCGGCGTCCGAGAGGTGTTCGCTTATAATTTTCAATCTGCCCAAGATGAAAAAGTCTTGGAATTGGATCCCGGCAATCGGAACGCGGCGAAAATGATCAAGGAGCTTCAAATCTTACTCGGTGCTTGACTTCTTGACTTTGTCTACGGGACCTGCGATATACTGAATCATGCATATGATAACAATTGGGATGTTTTTTTAACGAATCGCCCGCACGGTCGGTGCAGGTAAAACAGTCAATTGTCCCACCGGAGCTGTTCTTGCCGAGAGAGTGGATTGGGGGATGAATTATGATTTTTTTTAAAATGCCCAAGCTGGCCATAGGCAACCGCGTAGCCTCAACGCCCATCGTTCAGGGCGGAATGGGGGTCGGCATTTCCCTTTCCGGACTGGCATCCGCCGTGGCTGCGGAAGGGGGGATCGGGGTGATCGCCGCCAATGCCATCGGCATGATCGATCCCGATTATTACACCGACGGGCGTGCCGCGAACGTCCGGGTGCTGCGGGACGAGATCCGTCGGGCCCGGAGCATGACTTCCGGTCTGATCGGGGTCAACATTATGGTGGCGGTCAACGATTTCCACCAGCTGCTGGAGGCGGCCATCGACGAAAAAGCGGACGTTGTGTTTCTGGGAGCCGGGCTTCCGATCAAGGGGATTCCGGTCGCCCGCATCCGCTCCGCCGACGTGTTGGTCGTGCCCATCGTCTCCTCGGGCCGTGCCGCGCGAGCTCATTTTCAGATACTGGGAGAAAAATTATAACGACGTGCCCGATGGAGTCGTGGTGGAAGGCCCCCTTGCCGGCGGGCATCTGGGATTCAAGGTCGAGCACATCGAGGACCCGGCGCACGCCCTGGAGAAAATCGTTCCCGAAGTGATCGCAGCTGTCGTACCCTATGAGGAGAATTTTCGGAAAAAGATACCGGTGATCGCAGCGGGGGGCGTCTTCACGGGCGATGATATCCTCCGCTTCTTGCAGCTGGGCGCCGGAGGGGTGCAGATGGCCACGCGCTTCGTGGCCACCGACGAGTGCGACGCCGACATCCGCTTCAAGGAAGCGTACATCCATTGCCGGAAGGAGGATATCGTCATCATCAAGAGCCCGGTGGGCATGCCGGGGAGGGCCATCCGGAACCGGTTCCTGGATGCGGCCGCCGCAGGTGTACGAAACGTCACCCGCTGCGCCTGGCGCTGTCTGGAGCATTGCGATATCCGGAACGCCGTTTACTGCATTTCATCGGCGCTCGACAATGCCCGTAGGGGAATTCTCGACAAGGGATTCGCCTTCTCGGGGGCGAACGCCTATCGGGTGGACAAAATCGTTCCGGTCCGCGAGCTGGTCGAAAGCCTGAGATCGGAATACGAGGCGGCGCTGCTCAAGGGGCTCGTCACTTTGAAAGACGAATATCTGGGAGCCATCGAAGCGCGGTTTGCCGCATTGCGCCGGGAGTACGAGAGGGGTCGGCAGTGGATCATCCGGTTGGGCGAAGAATGCGGCAGAACCTGGGACAGGAAAATCATTTCTCTGAAGGGTGACTACGAGAAGGCGCACGAGCTGGTCAATCGCATCAAAAAAGAGTATGAGACCGCTTTCGAAAAATTAAACGCGCTGAGGGAACGATTCCCGGAAAAGCTGGCCGAACTCCAGGCCATTGCCCGCCGGTTTCAGATTGATCCGTTTCCGTCCGCGGCAGGTTGGTGAGGTCCGATTGTAAGAACCGACGCAGTCACCGGAAACCGCGCTGACCACCGCGGAAACCTTGGGAAGCATTATTTTTTTGATAATATCTCTTCTTTTAAGCAACTGTAAATTTTTGTTTATCCTGCCGGTGAAAAGCGTTTTCCATACTTAACACTTTTGGTTACCAGATAAACGCCTATAAAAAATGAAAAAATCAATTCGGTTTTTGGATGCTCAACAGTGTGGGCGGAGGAGCATTCGTTTTTTTTTAGCAAATCGCTCGATTTTTGGCCGTTTTTCATTCAAATTTCAAAAAGCGCAATCTCCTTGCCATAAAAATTCTTTTTTCACTACATCTCCACAAAAAAATCACTGCTGAATATTGACATTTTAAATAATTATACTCAAAATGCCAGCATGGGGGAAATTGATTTTCCTATCAGTGCCCAAAGCAAGGAGGGTGAAATGTTGAGTGATCTGCATAAGCATGTGGTTGGCGAATTGCAACAGAGTTCCCGCACCGATACGGTATTCGTCATCAGCGCCGTACTCTTCAACCTGGTCGTGCTGGGTATCAACTGGGGGGTGGCCTCTGCCTCCCATAATGCTAAGAGTACCGGCAGCAATGACGGAATCCTGGTCGTGATGATTATCGCCACGCTCATGATCAATTTCTTTTCTGTGCGGGCGCTGATGGCCGGGCGACAGACCCGGACCCGCCTTATCTCTGGCCTGGTTGACCTCTACCGCGATCAGGGAATTGCCAAATACTACGATCCCAGCCTGATGAACATCTATGGCGCCCGCTATAAACTGTTCATTGCCGTGCTGGCTGTGCTGGCGGCGATCGCCATCGTGGTGCCGTTGCTTGCGAGATTGACCAGTTAGGAAGAAGAAGCGAAAACATCGTCAGGATCAGCATTTGGGATTGACTGCCCGGCCAAGTCGCGGCTTTTTGCTCCGCTCATTCAAAGCTTCGATCCACCGCTCCAGTTCGGCGGCCCGGCGTTCGGCGCGGGCCGTTTCCGTGTCGCCGCCGGCCAGTTTCGATATTTTAGTTAAGAATTTCTTGAAATAGACTTCGCAAAAAATCAGACGAAGCTGTCCTTGTCGTAGCCGATCTTGACCAGCTCGATTTTATTCGGGTCGGAATTGCCCAGGTGGTACTGCGTGTCGGCGATGGCGATGTGCTTGGCCGGCGGGTTGAGCGGCCGCTCTTCCGCGAAATAGTCCCGGCGGATGGCCTCGATGATGCGCAGGCCGGTGGCGTCCACCGCGACCGGGTCGAAGCCCAGCAGCAGGCCGTAGTACTTCCAGACGTACTGCGGGTTGAAGTTGTGGGGTCCGACGCTGTGGAATTGCGGCGTGAGCATCACCAGCACATTGAGCCGGGTCTTGCCCTTGACGTGCGGCAGCTGCCAGATGGAGGCCAGGCTGGCGCAGGAGTCGGGGTGGTAGCTGGGCGGGTCGGGGATGAACATGATGTAGTTCTTGATCAGCGTGCCGACCCCCGCCCAGTGGTGGGAGCGCATGGGCCGGGCGTTGATCAGCGCGGTCGCCTTCTGGAAAACGGGATTCTGCAGCACGCCGCGGTCGTCGATGGCGATGTTGGCTTCGGCCACGCCGGCAGAGAGGACCCCTTTTTCAGGGCCTGCTCGACCTGGGCGGTTGTGGGGATGAAGGTCCAGACATTGGTCTTGATGCCCACTATGTCGCTGGGCCTGATGATCGACTTCCAGGCGTTGGCCGCATCGGGCTTGCCGGTCAGGGCCTTGAGGCCCGTATCGATCATTTCCTGCACGACAGCCAGTTTGGGAGTACCGTTCTCATCCAGCACATCCCGGTTGCGCACCAGAATGACCTTGCTCTTGCCGGTCTGGAGCGGAGCGGGGGTCTCCTGCCCCAGGAGAATGGAGGTGCCTATGGCTGCGACCGAGGCGTTGCGGATGAATTGCCGCCTGCTGATCGTTTTCTTCTGTTTCATCATTTCCTCCTGTCGAATTCTATCTTTTTACCCTGGCAAGCAAAACCTGAACGGCTTGCACATCGGGAGCATGCAACACCGCGCTGAACAGAGAACCCTGCAGCTGGCATCCGGCCCAGCGGCCGTCCTTTTGCTGCTGCACCTGCGAACCGGCCAGAAACTTGCGCAGGAACTGCTCCTGGCCGGCTGCGGCTCTCTTTTCATCGGGATACTGGACCAGCAACAGAAAAAAAATGCCGGCCGGATGCCGGTACTTGCCCAGAGCGGCCGGCGTGTCGTTTCCGATGTTCAAGATGTTTTCATTGGCGACGAAATAAAAACTGTTCAACCAGATGGAGTGGTGGAAATAGTGGACGCTTTCAGCGATGAGGTTCTCCCGCGGCAGCAGCGAAATGATGGGCGGCGGCGCTCCCTCGGTTTTGATCAGGCCGGCAATCGCCCGACCCAGCTTGAACACGGTCTCCTTTTTCTCCGGCGTTTCCGGGTAGGCGAGGATGGAGACGTAATAGCGGTCTTTCCAGAAGGTGAGCAGGCCGGCAGCGTATTCGCAGCCCTGGCCGACGCGGCTGTCAATGGTCTCGCGGGTGTGGGCGAACACGCCGAAGGCGTCAGGGGATGATCCCATGTCGAAGATGTCGAGCGTGATCTCCTCGTTGGCATTGCTGACGTATTTCAGTGAAAGAGCGTTCTGGAAGTTGTAGGAGATGTAGAGCTCGGCTCCGCCGTCGATGTAGTTCGAAAGGTTTTCGGCCGTGTAAACGGCAGGCGACCCGGCTTTTTTCCAGCCGTCCATGGTCGCCGGCAATTGCGGGTAAAAATCAGTCTGGATATCGGCCATGAGTGCCATCCTCGCAAGGTGGATCAAAACCATCAAGAAAAAGAAAAGAACCCCTTGTCTCGTGCAGCGCATCGTCTGCATAGTAGCAAATTCAGAAAAAGATTTCAAAGCCATCCAATTATTTTTCTTGAAAAGCCGGGTCTGTTTCTTTAAAATGGATCTGTTGCTGCGGGTTTGCCAGGGAGGACCAATGAAAAAAATCAGCTGCTGGTTGGTAGGTTTTTTTACCTTGCTCTGTTTCGTCTGTTACGGCCAGACCTATGAAAACAAGGGAAAACCGCTCTCTTTGAGCGACAGGCTGGACAAGCTGTTTGTCTTTGGTGATTGGGCCAGGGACGACCGGCCCGGCGGCGCCGTGACGGTCATCCAAGCGGGACAGGTGGTCTATCAAAAAGGTTTTGGCTTGGCCTGCCTGGAATACCCCGTTGCCAATTCCCCGAAAACGGTTTTTGATGTCGCCCAGCTGGCGCAGCCCGTAACCGCCATGGCCATCCTGATGCTGGAAAATCAGGGCCAGCTTTCTCTGGCTGACGATATCCGCAAGTATGTTCCCGAGGTTCCCGATTTCGGCAAGACCATCACGCTCCGGCACCTGCTGAATCAGACCAGCGGCCTGTACGACTGGCTGCCGCTGATGCGCCTGTCGGGATTGAAAAACGACGACTCGGTGGCTGCCGCGGACATCCTCAGAAAAGTGAAATCGCAGAAGCGGCTGCTGTTCACTCCCGGTTCCGAGTTCCTGGCGGCCAACACCAACTACAACCTGCTGGCCATGGCCGTGCGCAAAGTCACCGGAAAATCCTTCCGCGACTGGACCTGGGAGAACATCTTCAGGCCCCTGAAAATGAGCAGGACCCAGGTGCACGACACGCTCCGCGAGATGGTCGAGAACCGGGCTTTCCCGTACAACTACAGCAACTTCGCCGGCTATCTCAGCGGCGGGGATAATTTGAGCGCGGCGGGCTCCCATTCGCTGTTCACCAGCGTCGAGGATCTGAGCAAATGGCTGCTGAACCTCGAGACCGGCCAGGTGGGCGGAAGGGAGGTGGTTGCGCAACTGCTTCAGCCGGCCAAGCTGGACAACGGCAAAATCCTGGCGTTCGGCAATGGTTTCCAGTTCGGCGCGTACAAGGGGTTGAAACAGCTTTCCTGCAGCGGCAACTGGGGAGCTTATCGAGCCGGGCTGCACTACTTCCCGGAGCAGCGGTTTGCCGCCGTTCTGGTGACCAACTGGGATTACAATGTCCACGACCCGGAGATGTTTTTGGCCGGGATTGCCGATATTGTCCTGGAAGCGAATCTGCCTGCGGTAAAAAAGGCTGCGCCGGCGACCGCTCCCAAGCCTCCCAAAGAGGTCAAGGTCAAGGCGGCAGTGCTCGACTGGTATGTGGGCGATTATCGCTTCGGCCCGAACATGATTTATTCCATCAGCCGCGAAGGCGAGAATCTTTTCGTGAAACTGGGAAACCAGAAGATGCAACTGCGGCCGATCGGTGAAACGCGCTTTCTGCTGGGAATCGCCGATATCCAGCTCGCCTTTCAAAAAGGCAAAGACGGAAAATCTCTCCGGCTGGCATTTTCCGGAACGGGAGTGGGTGACATGTCCGGCGAGAGAATCGTGCTTTTCAAACCGACGCTGGAACAATTGAATGAATACGCGGGTACCTACTACAACGAAGAGCTGGATACCGGTTATGCCGTCACGCTGCAGAACGGCAGGCTGGCACTGAGCCACCCGCGGCTGAACGACATCACTCTCTCTCCCGATGAAAAGGATCATTTCGTGGGAAGCTCTCCCTATTTCCGTATGCTGATCTTCAAGCGGGACGAACAGAACAAGATTTTTGCTTTTTTTGTAGACGGCGAACAGGAGAAGAATTTCATTTTCAAAAAGAAGTAATGTAACTATTTTTTATCAAGTTTCTTGAAATAGTTGCCCTTTCTATTGACATTTTATTCTTTAAAAAAATAGAATGTATGACAGGTGGAATAAGGAGATATCGAGATGGGGAAAAGAAATCTGCGGATTTGTCTTTTTCTAATCTTTTTTTGGATCATGGCATCCTGGACGGGTATAAGCAACGATCAAAAAATCCAGCTTCGCCAGCAGAACCCAAGATTGAAGGAAGGGATAGATAAAAAATTGAGGAATAAGCAGCCAAAGCGGCATACACTTGGTGACGGTGTAATTGTAGCATGGAATCTATTTCTAGGTTCAGAATCTGTAGACAATATAGGTAGAATTTTTGTGGATAAGGATTGCAATCTTTATATAACAGGAGATAGTCAAAATAACTGGGGCTCTCCGATAAGACCATTTTCTGGAAATACTTCAAATTATGATGCTTTTGTGGCCAAACTAGACAGCAGCGGCAACTTGATATGGAATACTTTTCTTGGTTCTTTGTATGAAGATCATGGATGTGGTATTGCCTTGGATAGTATCGGTAATATTTATGTAGCTGGGTCCAGCTCTGCAAGCTGGGGATTCCCGGTTCAATCTTTTTCGGGGGATGGTGATATTTTTATTGCAAAGCTGGATAGAAACGGTAATTTAATCTGGAATTCATTCTTGGGAGCAACAGGTCTTAATTATGGTACTAGAATTGCTTTGGATAACAACGATAATATCTATATCTCAGGACTTAGTACTTCCAGTTGGGGATCTCCGATCAGGGCATATTCTGGAAGCGGGTATTTGGATTATGATGCTTGTGTTGCGAAACTGGACAGCAGTGGCAACCTTATTTGGAATACTTTTTTGGGCACAACTAAAAATGATTATTGCAATGGAATGTCCATGGACAAGAGCGGCAATATCTATGTTACAGGAGAAAGCCACCTCAACTGGGGTGATCCAATCAGATCTTTTTCCGGAGCTTCAAATGCTTTTGTGGCCAAGTTGGACAACAATGGCAACCTGATTTGGAACACCTTTCTAGGTTCATCAACTGATTATGGGATCGACATATCTTTTGATGGCAATAACAATGTTATTTATGTTACAGGAGAGAGTTGGGCTAGCTGGGGTTCTCCAATCAGTGCTTATTTAGGTTTTTGTGATGCTTTTGTGGCCAAATTGGATAATAACGGGAGATTAATCTGGAACACATTCGTTGGTTCAAATAATATTGATTCTAGCGCTGCTATTGCTGTTGATAAAAATGCTAATATTTATTTAACAGGATCCAGTTATACGAGCTTGGCGGATCCGGTTACGAACAGATACAACTCGGCTGCATTTGTTGCGGAACTTGAAGATAATGGCAAATTGCTCTGGAATATTTTCCTGCGTGGGCCAACCAATGAAAATGATTATCTTGATATAGGGAATGGTATTTCCGTTTACGGTTGCGGTACTTTGTTTGTTATCGGAAGCAGCACAACTGCCTGGGGTCCGGGCGCATACACATTTCCTGGCCATAGGGATGGTTTTGTGGCCAAGTTAATAGTCCAGATTATACTGCAGCTTCAGGCACAGCGGCTTGAGGAGAGAGCCTGGATCATTCGCAAGCAATATGGAAAGATTCAATTAACAATAGACAATCCGGGAGATGTTCCTGTTGCCAAATATGTGATTTACAGGAGCGTCGCGGGAGGTGGTTACATGATAATCAAGGAAATAATGCCTTCAGAGATTCAGGGGGATCAGTATACATATTTGGATGAATTTTTAGAAAAAAATAAAACATACACATACAGGGTGGAGGCTCTGGACGCATCGGGATTGGTTTTAGCCATTTCCAACGAGGTCACGATTTAAAATGGAAATGAATAAAATGAAAAAAACAATCGGCGCCCTGATTTTTATCTTGCTTTTATCCGCATATCTGGCGGCAGAAGACAGGTTCATGATTTCCTTAACTGGCAGTGCGCTTTTTCCGGCTGATTCCGGCTATAAGGATACTTATGGCAAGTATGTGTTCATTCCGGAATTAAAAGCCTGCGCCTGGATTGTCAAGGGATTATATCTCTGGGCCGGGTACGGTTATTTGTCCAAGAACGGTCAAACGCCGATATTGCAGTTGGAAGCCAGTTCGCGGCAACATTTTATTTCGCTGGGCGCCGGATATGGGGGTAAAATTTCAGCCAGGTTTGGTTATCAGCTTGAGCTGGGAGTAACAGATGTGAGTTACACCGAAGAATCCATGGGAGAAAAGGTAACCGGCTCAACGGTAGGATTCAGGATCAATGGCGGCTTGAACTATAAGGTAGGGAAACATTTTCTGCTCCTGGCAGAATTGGGGTATATCCGGGCAACCGACACTTTCGAAGACAACTCGTTCACGCTCGGGGGATTCAAGGCCGGCGTAGGCATTGGTATCCGGTTCTAAAAAACAAGATTTCTATTGGAAATTTGATCGTAATCCATATCGCCTTATAAAATGGTCCCGCCGAGGGTTAGCGGGACCTTGCCTGCACCGCCTTTCCGCAGAGCAGGCAGAGAGTGTTGGGAGGATAATATAACAGTCGGAAGATGGAAACCTTGCAGCAGAATTATTCAGGGTTGTTCACTATTTTAAAAGCCTGGTTTTTCTTGTGGTAGCCCGTAGGGGAGTCGAACCCCTCTTATAAGATTGAAAATCTCATAAGATAATCGACAAAATCCCTTGAAATCATTGACTGTATTGCATTTTAGCGATTCCATTTCGGTCTGACGTGCTGTGTGCATACCATTGGCCCATTCGCAGGGAGGAGTGACCCAAGTTCGCGACGAGTTGTACCAAATCTGTCCCAGCCAGAAGGCGAGTTGCGGCGGCCCTGCTCGAAGGTCGAACTGTTCACGAAGAAGTAAAATAAAACAGGAATTCGTTGCAATAATTTCCCCTTTTTTCTACAATTGCCGCAGGGGTAATCAAGTGTGATCGGTAAGCAGGTCGGTCATTACCGGATTCTGGAGAAACTCGGCGAGGGCGGCATGGGTGTCGTCTACAAGGCGGAGGACACGGACCTGGACCGGCTGGTGGCGCTCAAGTTCCTGCCGCCGCACCTGGGGGAGGACGCGGAGGAGAGGAAGCGCTTCATCCACGAGGCCAAGGCCGCCTCGGCTCTCGACCATACCAACATCTGCACGGTGCACGAGATCGGCCAGACAGCAGAAGGCCGGCTCTTCATCGCCATGGGATACTGCGCTGGCCAGACCCTGCGCGAGAAGATCAAGGAAGGTTCTCTTCCTGTTGATGAGGCGGTTGGGATTGCTGTTCAGATTGCCGAGGGATTGAAAAAGGCGCACGGCAAGGGGATCGTGCACCGGGATTTGAAGCCGGCCAACGTGATGCTCACGGACGAGGGCGTGGTCAAGATTGTGGATTTCGGTCTGGCCAAATTGCGGGGAGTGAGCCGGCTGACCAAGACCGGGACCACGCTAGGCACGGTCTCTTACATGTCTCCGGAACAGACCACAGGCAGGGAGGTGGATCAGCGGACGGATATCTGGTCCCTTGGTGTCATTCTTTACGAGATGCTTACCGGGAAGTTGCCTTTTTCTGGCGACTATGACCAGGCAATGATCTATTCCATCCTGAACGAAGAGCCGGAGAGCCCTTCCACCTCCAGGCCGAAAATCGCGGCAAAACTCGAGCGCACCGTGCTGAAAGCCCTGGCAAAGGATAAGGCCGGAAGATATGCGAATATGGGGGAGTTCATCCAGGATGCGCAGCGCTCAATGGAGATAAGCGACTCCGAGCCGTTCGGTGGAAAATCGTCAGCCGGCGAGCTGGCTACTGGCACCACATTTGCCCGGCGCTACAAGGTCATCGAGGAGTTGGGCCACGGCGGCATGGGTCGGGTCTACAAGGTCTTCGATACCGAGATCAAGGAGAAGATCGCCCTCAAGCTCCTGAAGCCGGAGATCGCCTCGGACCCGGACACGCTCGAGCGGTTCGCCAATGAGTTGAAACTCGCCCGCAAGGTGAGCCACCGCAACATCTGCCGGATGTTTGATATGGGCCGGGCCGAGGGCTTCCCCTTCATCACCATGGAGTGGGTGGCCGGCGAGGACCTGAAGCGGCTGCTGCGGCGGGTGGGCGCGCTCTCCGCGGGCAAGGCGGTGGCGATTGCCAGGCAGATCTGCGCGGGCATGGCCGAGGCGCACGGCCAGGGGGTGATCCACCGCGACCTTAAGCCGCAGAACATCATGATCGACGAGGAGGGCAATGTGCGGGTCATGGATTTCGGCATCGCCCGCATGGCCAAGGTCAAGGGGATCACTGGCGTCGGCGTGATCATCGGCACGCCCGAATACATGTCGCCCGAACAGGTGGACGGAGAGGAAGCGGATCAGAGCTCGGATATCTATGCCCTGGGAATCATTCTCTTCGAGATGCTGACGGGCCGCGTGCCGTTCGAAGGGAACACGCCCTTCAGCGTGGCTTTGAAGCAAAAGAGCGAGGCTCCCCCAAACCCAAGAACCGTGACGCCGCAGATCCCCGAAGACCTCAGCAACCTGATTCTTCGCTGCCTGGAGAAGCAGAGAAGCCGACGGTATCAGTCTGCGGCAGACGTCCTTGTTGAATTGGATAAGATCGAGAAAGGCATCCCCACCACAGACAGAATTCTGCCTCGAAGGAAACCGATCACGTCCCGAGAGATCACCGTTAAGTTCAATTTAAGAAAGCTTTATCTCCCGGGTTTGGTCCTTATCGCTCTGGCGATCGCCGCGGTCATTGTGACGCGCCTGTTTCCCCGCAAGACACTGGCTCCGGGCCAGGCGGAAAAACCTTCACTGGCGGTCATCTATTTTGAGAACAACACCGGCGACAAAAACCTGGACTATTGGCGGAAAGCCCTCTCGGACCTTCTGATCACGGACCTGATGCAGTCCAGATACATTAAAGTCTCAAGCGCGGAGAGTCTTTACGATATCCTCAAGGGCTTAAACCTGCTTGAAGCGGGTCCGTATTCCCGGGACGACCTCAGGCGGATTGCGGTCCGCAGCGGCGTCGAGAATATCCTGGTGGGCAAGTATGCCCGGGCGGGTGATATCTTCAGGATCGATGCCGTGCTTCAAAAAGCCAGCACAGGAGAACCGGTCGGGCCGCCGCAGAGGGTCCAGGGAAAAGGTCAAGAGAGCTTTTTCTCGCTTGTCGACGAGCTGACCAAGAACATCAAAACCAGTCTTAAACTGACGCCCGAGGAGATTGCCAGCGACAACGACAAAGAAGTCGGGAAAATAACGACCAGCTCTCCGGAGGCCTATAAATTCTACAGCGAGGGGAGAAAGTATCATCTGATGGGGGATGATACCCAGAGCATTTCCTTGATGGAGAAAGCTCTGGCCATTGACCCTGATTTTGCCATGGCTTACAGGTCCATAGCGATATCTTACGGAGACTTGGGTTTATCCTCGGAAAGGGCCCGCTGCCTGCAAAAAGCCTTTGAATTGAGAAGCCGGTCATCGGAACGAGAGCGCTACATTATTGAAGGAGATTATTATCTCCAGTCGGAAAAAACCTACGACAAAGCCATCGATGTCTATAACAAATTGCTGGAGCGCTATCCGGACGATCGACTGGGCCTCAGCAAACTGGCCTGGCTGTATGGCGACTTGGAACAACGGGATAAGGTCATCGAGATTTGTGAGGCGGCGATCAAGTATGGAGCTGAAGATATTTATACCTACGAGTATCTGGCCACGGCCTATGAGGATGAGGGGTTGTTCGATAAGGCTGTCGAGCTTCTCCAGGGCTATCTCAAAAACATCTCCGACAATCTGGATATTCGCTTGGAACTGTCCGATGCGTATTTCTATCAGAAGAAATTCGATGCCGCCCTGGCTGAAGTAGAAAAGGCTTACACACTCGATCCGACGAATTCGAGCTATTTTCTCTACAAAGGCGCTATCTACCTGTATCAGGGCGACCTTTTCAAAGCTGAGGGAACAGTATCAAAAACTCCTGAACCTCAAGGAGGCGGGCGTTCAAACGGACTATTTGTTGAGGATGCTGTCTTTGTCTTTCCTTCGGGGGAAGTTTGCCCAGGCAAAAAGCCTGGCCTATCAAGGAATTGGCGAGAGTTCGAAAGGTGCGGAGAAATGGGTTGAGAGAAGGTTCCGCACCTGGTTGGCTGATATCTTGCGAGCAATGGGGAAATTTGAGGAAGCCCTAGGCGAGTATGATAAGGTCCTGGCCGGGACCATTGAAGATGATGATTGGATTCGTCAGCTAAGGGCTTTGCACATCAAAGGCCTGATCTATCTGGATATGAAAGCCGTGGACAAAGCTCAGAAGATGGCCGATGAGGCTCTATGATTTGATTCAAAAAGGAGTCATTAAGAACGAAATACGGCACTATGATCATTTGATGGGCTGGATCGAGCTTGAGCGGAAAAATTATTCCAGAGCTATTGAGTATTTCGATAAAGCCCTGGCTTTGGTGGCTGATTATTGGGACTTGAATTTCTTTTTCCGGAGTTCTTTAGCCCTGGCTTATTACGAGGCGGGAAACTTAGAGAACGCTCGCCGAGAATTTGAAAAAACTCAATCACTTCCTTGCGGTCGGGGCAACTATGGGGATATTTTTGCCAAGAATTTCTATAACCTGGGCAAGGTCTACGAGCAACTCGGCCAAAAAGCAAAAGCGATACAGTCTTATCAGAAATTTCTCGACCTCTGGAAGGACGCCGACCCGGATCTGCCCGAGGTTCCGGACGCCAAAAAAAGATTGGCCGGGTTGAAGGGTATTTGATTCGGATTATTTAGTCCGGGCGCTAATAGAATTTTCTGGAATTTTTTTGACCGATCTATTCGGAAAAGGCCGTCCAGCCTTGATTTCCCGTGGTAGCCCGTAGGGGAGTCGAACCCCTCTTATAAGATTGAAAATCTTATGTCCTTACCGATAGACGAACGGGCCTCCAGTGAGCCGTGCTGGATTCGAACCAGCGGCACCCGCCTTAAAAGGGCGGTGCTCTGCCAACTGAGCTAACGGCCCATCCCGGAGGGAAAATTTACCACAATCGCGGGTCCCTGTCAACCGGACCCACGGCCCACAAGTTACGGCACTTGGAGCGCCGAGCCACCGGTCCAGACAGGAAAATACTCAGATTTTATAATTCAGGTAGTGGCGGTAAGCGGAGCCCGACTGCAGGTTCACCAGCACGATTTCAAAGTAGTACTTTCCCTTTTCCTTCAGGTCATAGGGAATGGCGATCTGCAGGGTTTTCTTGTTGAGCAACTGTTCCTTGTCCTCGCTCAACGTCTGGGCGGTCGTCTGGGAGTCCTTTTTCACGTAATCCTTGTAGAGGGTGACCTTGACCCTGAAGGCGGCGGTCATCTTGCCCTCTTTTTCCTGAAAACTGATCTTCTTGACCGGGATGTCAATCCGCAGCCTGACCCTCTTTGAAGGAGACGTCGAATTTGAGCAGGTTGCGGACGTTTTTCAAACCCATGTTCATGTTGGACTTGACCACATCGATGGCCGAGAGCAGTTCCACGGGGGGGACCCGCATGCGGTACTGGCCGTTGCCGTAGGCATCGACGAAAATCAGTTGCAGCTGCAGGTCGTAGTAGGTCCAGACCTCGACTCCCCGCACATCGGAGGAAAGCCCCATTTGCATGGCTTGCTGGGGACCGATGTCATCCTGCCACTCCCGTTTTTCCGGCTGGCCGAGCAACAGCAGGATGCGGCCGCGTTCGGTGTTCCAGCCGCGTCCGGCCGCCTGGTTTTCCCGGAACCAGCGGTTGGCATAAGCGATGCGCTGTTCAAACTCGATTTTGAACTCGTTTCCCGGCGTTTCCGGATAGGGGTCGCGGCTTTTCCAGAACTCCACGATGAAATCCCGGCGCTCCTGGTCGTCAGGCAGGTGCTTGTAGATTTCGATTTCTTCCTTGGTCATGATCAGGCTGGTCTTTTCGAAAAACGATTCGTAAAAGGGATCGCGGTTGATCTTGGGGTTGCCGGCGCTTGCACAGCCGGTCAGGGCGACCGCCAGCAGGCCGGCGATCAGCATCCATCTATTCATGATTCACCTCACCGGAAAAAGATATTGAGACCGATAAAGGCTGAAAAACCGCTCAAGTCGAGCGGCTTGAAGTCAATGAAATAGCCGGAGAGCGTTCCCTTGGCGTACTGGTATTGCGCTTCGACGCTGAAGCCCAGGAAGCGCTGCAGCCGCAGCAGGAATCCCACCCGGCCCACGGCCAGGAAACTGTAGGTGCTGGTGATGGCGGTCTTGTCCTGGGAGATGGACATGTCATCAAAGTTGATGAAGTCGCCCCACTGCTCATAGCGCCAGGAGAGCACGCCGGCTCCCACGCCGATGTAGGGCATGATGTAGCGGCGGTGGCCGGCGGGGTAGATTTTGACGTTCAGGGTGATCGGGGTCAGGGAGAGGGAAAGATTCTGAAAGATGGGGTCGCCGTTCGGGTATTCATAGTCCCGGTACTGGGCGTAGACGGCCTTGTAGTAGTGGCCGATTTCAAAGGAGAGCGAGGAGTATGGATTCAGGTAATGCTCGTACTCGATCGCGTAAGCCTCTTTGAGCATGTCCGATTTGTTGAAGGTCAGGTTTCCGAGGTTGGTCTGCCAGAGGTCGGAATTGAGGGTCGGCCTGAAAAAACCGACTTTAAGGTTCAGGCTCTGTGAATAAAGCATCATGCCGCTGAGCCCACAGAGAGCCATGAGGATTATGTTTTTTTTCATTTTTCGCCTCCTGAACGAAACAAAGCAATTTCGGTGCCAAAAAAAAGGAGCTTTCCCCGGCTCAAAGTGTCCTTTTTTAAGGACAGTAACCTGAAAAAAAGTGCTATGCCCATCAGGCCAGCAGCTGCAGCAGCTTCTCTTTTTTGGGAACGGAGTTGAGCCGGGCGATCTCTTTTCCCTGCTTGAAAAGGATCAGGGTGGGCACACCCAGGATGAAAAACTTTTGGGCGATGGCCGGCTCCAGCGAGATGTCCACCGAGTAAATCCGCAGGGGGATGGCCTGGCCGCGAGTTTCCTGCTCCAATTCCTCGAGCACCGCTGCGACCTTTTTGCAGGGGGCGCAGCCCGGTGAGTTGAAATCGAGGATGACCCGGGGTGCCGCTTGCAACGTGCTTTCCAAGTCGTTGAGGCTGATTTTTTCCATGCTGTTCCTTTCTACTATAGCCAAGGGGATGCCACTTGTCAATGAATACTTTTTCTTGCGAACACTTGATTTTTTGCGGTTGATTCTGTATGGTATGGTGTCCCTGCTGCAGTGAGGTTGGCATGGCTGAATATAAAATCGTCCATGATTATTTGTTTATGCGGGAGATGTTCAGCGATTCGCTGGGCCTCAATTACCGGGTGGTCCAGCTGGAAAACCGCAAGCCGCTGCGCCATCAACTGCTCTGCCAGGTGTCGCCCCAGATCGCCGGTAACGCCGAGCGCTGGCGCCGGGTCAAGATCCTGCTCGACGGCATTAAAAAATCGAACATCCCTTTCCTCTATTCACCGGAGCAGATCGTCAGCAGCGACAACCAGCTTTACCTGGTTTACGCCTATTTCAAGGGCAAGAGCCTGGAGCAGGTCCTGGACTACTCGGCCAAGCTGGACATCCCCATCAGCGTGGACCTGGCCTTTTCCATCGTCACGGCGATCGCCGACATCATCGAATCGGGCTCGACCATCGTGATCAGCGGCGAGAAGTCGTTCCACGGCTTCCTCACGCCTGACAATGTGATGGTCCACTACGACGGCAAGATTTACCTGAAAAACTACGGTATTTTCCCCCACCTGGACAAGGGCGGGCCGCTGTTCAGCGAGCTGGAAAGCAAGTACGGTGCCTGGCTGACGCCGGAATTCCTGCGCAAGGAGAAGACGGTCGCCCAGTCGGACATTTACCAGCTCGGCCACCTGGTCTACAAGATGCTGACCGGCAAATTCTTCTCCCAGGCGCCCGGCGAGGATTTCGAGACCAGGTTCAGCAACCTGACCTTCCGCCAGTCCCTGCCCTATGTCGACCGCGAGTACCTGGGTCGTCTGGTGAACTTTTTCAAAAAGACCCTGCATCCCGATCCTTTCAAGCGCTTCCTGAACATCAAGGAATTCAAGGATTACATCGCCACCTATTTCCACATCGAGGAGCTCTCATCGGTGACCTTCAGCCTGGCCTATTTCATGAACTCCCTGTTCGCCGACGCCATGGAGCAGGAGGAACGGCTGCTCAAGGAGGAGCTGGTCACGACCTTGCCCGAGCCGGCCAAGGAGTCCCCGCTGCCGTCCACCCCGCCGCCGTCGGCCGGGGGAGAAGCAGAGAAACAGCCGGATCTGGTCAACGATATCCTGCAGGGATTGGACACGCAGAAGAAATCCAGGAGCCGGGTTTGGGTCGGCCTGCTGGCGGCCGGAGTGGTCGTGGCCGTGGCCGGTTTCCTGATCGTCACCCAGATGCAGAAAACGAAACGGCTGGAGCAGACGCTGCACGAGCAGCAGGCGCTGGCCAGCCGGGTCCAGCAGATCGAGACCGATTACAAAAAGAAGACCGAGGATTTGAGCAAATCCTTCGAGGAAAAGCTGGCCACCACCGAGGCCGAACAAAAGACCAAGACCGACGAACAGCAGAAACTGCTCGATGACCTGCGCCGGCAGCGCCAGAGGGAGATGGACCGGCTGAAAGTCGAGGAAGATAAGAAGAAGCAGGAGGAAGCGCAGCGGCTCAAGGCGGAAGAGGAGCGCAAGAAGCAGGAAGAGGAGCAGCGCCAGAAGCAGGAAGAGGAACAGAAGAAACTCCAGGCGGAACAGGAGCGCAAGCGGCTGGAAGAACTGGCCAAACCCAAAGAGGGCGATCTGGTGGCTCTGGGCGATGTGACGCAGCGGCCGGTCAAGGTGTCGGGTAATCTGCCGGCCATCCCGGTCGTCCTGCGCGGCAAGTACGGAGGCATGGCCATGACTGTCAGCGCCCTGCTGCTGATCGACGAGAAGGGCAACGTCAACAAGGCGAACGTGCTGGGCAAAACGCCGGACGATATCCGTTCGCTGGTTTCCGAGACTCTGCTCAAATGGAAATACACCCCGGCCCAGAAGGGCACCGCCAAGGTCAAGGTCTGGCTGCCCGTACAATTGCGCCTGGTCTTTTAATGCGGCTGCGCAAGGAAATTCTTGTCTGTTTCTGGGCGCTGGTCTGGACGGCCGGGCTGCTGGCCCAGAGCCAGGCGGCCGCGCCGCAGCCGGAGCAGAAGAAAAAGGAAAAAAAATGGTCGTTCACTTTGAGCGGCGGACTGACGGCCAATGCCGGCAACACCGACAACATGCTGCTCAACAGCGGTGCCCGTTTCACCCTGAAAGTGAAGAAGCTGGAATACTCGGCCAGCCTCGACCTGCTCTACGGCACCAGCGGCCAAAAGAAGATTGCCAGCAAGAGCAAACTGCTCAACAACCTGGCGATGCGGGTGAACGGCCATTTCAACGTTCTGGGCCTGCTGAATCTGGAGCAGGATCTGCTGGCCAATGTCCAGATGCGCACCATCACCGGTCTGGGCATGGAGTACGTGCTCTCCGACGTGGAGAAGATCCGCAGCAAGGTTTCCGCCAGCATCAACGGTGAATTCGTCAACAGCACCTTGCAGGACAAGGACAACCGATCGGTGCGGCTGAACGTCAACTACACGAGCGAGTGGCGTTTCTCCAAGACGGCGCGCTGGTTGCTCAACGCCTTCCTGACTCCCAACCTGGCCAATGCGTTCGTCGATTACCGGATCGAAGCGCTCACCAACCTCTCGGTGCTGATGAAGGCGCCCATCTGGCTCACCCTGCGCCTTCAGGATCGCTACAACAATTTCCCCGTGGCCCAGACGGTCAAGAAGAACGACCTGACCTTCATCACCTCGATCGAATTCGCCATTTAAATCGGTCCGAGCGTTCCCCAGGCTGTTTTCTCGGGAACTTTTTTTTCAGCCGACTCGTTTATTTAATCTGAGGAGGTGCCCATGACGGTGCAAAGACTTCTCTTTCTTCCGCTGCTGCTGGTACCGCTGGTTCTGGCGGCCGACAACGAGCAGAAGATCAACAAGAGTTTTGCCCTGGGACCGGAGGCGGCTGTCGAACTGAGCAATGTCAACGGCCAGGTGCGGCTCACCACCCATGCCGGGAACGGCGTGGAAATCAGGGCGGTGAAACGGTCGGAATACCAGGATGAACTGGATCAAGTGGATATCGTCTTTCAGGAGGAAGCCAACCGCCTGAAAGTCTACACGGAATACAAAAAGAAAAACAGCCGCGTCAGGGTTGATTTTGAGGTCGTGGTCCCCGAGCGTCTGAAACAGGCCGTGTTCAAGACGGTGAACGGGGATATCCAGGCCGAAGGCCGCTTCGGCGACATCCGGCTGGAGACGGTCAACGGCGGGGCCACGCTGCAGGGCGGCTTCCGCAACTCCTCGCTGGCCACGGTCAACGGCGATCTCGAGGTGCTGCTGGAGGAATCGCTGGCCGGCGATGTGTCGGCGCGCACGGTCAACGGCAAGATCACCTTGGAGCTCAACCGCAAGTCCGGTTTCCAGATCAAGGCGCGCACGGTCAACGGCAAGATCCGCAGCGATTTCGAGCTGACACTGAAACAGTGGTTCATCGGCAGCCAGCTGTCGGGCAGCGTTAACGAAGGCCAATACGAAATCAAGCTGGAAACAGTCAACGGCAACATCGAGTTGGTCAAGATCTGAAAGGTCCGGGTTGCGGCGGGGGACTCAACAAGTCCTGTCGCTGCGCTGCCAGCCGATAACAGGGGCGGTGCGGATGCCGCCCCTTTTTTTTAGAAGGGGGGAATTGATTTTGATTAAACGCTCCTTTTTGCTATAATGGCCCCCTGAGGTTGCTGATGAGCGTTACCGTCAAAGAAGTTCAGAGCAAGAAAGATCTGCGAAGGTTTGTCCTTTTCCCCTACCGGTTATTCAAGGGCCATCCCAGTTGGGTGCCGCCCCCGCTGGCCGACGAGCTGCAGCTCTTCGACCGGCGCAAGAATCCCGCCTTCGAGAATGCCGATGCCAAGCTTTTTCTCGCCTTCCGAGAGGACCGGCTCGCCGGCCGGATCGCCGCCATCCTCTCCCATGCAGCCAACCGCAAGTACGACACGCGCAACCTGCGTTTCGGCTGGTTCGACTGCATCGAGGACGAGGAGGTGGCGGGAGCGTTGTTCGGCGCCGTGGAAGGCTGGGCCCGCCAGCTCGGCATGGAGACGATCACCGGGCCTCACGGGTTCTGCGATTTCGATCCCAACGGCATGATGATCGAGGGCTTCCAGCACCTGGCCACGCTGTCGGGCAATTACAACCATCCCTATTACCAACGGCTGGCTGAAAAAGCCGGATTCCAGAAAGAGATCGACTACGTGGAATTCCAGACGCCCGTGCCCGCAGCCGGCGCGCCCGAAAGGCTGCTCCACCTGGCCGAACGGGTCAAGGAGCGGGGCAAGTTCCAGATATTGAAATTCAAAAACAAGAAAGAGCTGATGCGGCGCGCCCCGGAGTTGTTCGAATTGCTGGACGAGACGTTTGACGAGATCTACGGCGCGGTGCCCCTGACCCGGAAGCAGATGAACTATTACATCAAGAAGTACTTCCCCTTCCTCGACAAAGACTTGATCAAGGCGGTGGTCAACGAGTGGGACGAGATGGTCGGCTTCATGATCACCATGCCTTCTCTCTGCCGCGCCCTGCAGAAGTGCGGCGGCCGCTTGTTGCCTTTCGGCTGGTTCCATCTGCTCGGGGCCCTGCGCCGGAGCGACATCATCGAGTTCATGCTGGCCGGCATCCGCAAGGACAGCCGAGGGCTGGGTGTGGACCTGCTGATGGTGATCGAAATTGTCCAGTCGGCCATGAAAAAAGGCTTCAGGTTCGCCGAGTCGAATCAGGAACTGGAGACCAACACCAAGATCCAGGCCCAGTGGAAATACTTCAACCCCGTGCAGCACAAGCGGCGGAGGATTTTCAAGAAACGGGTAGCCAAAACCTGAGGGGACGAGGGCGGGACACGGGATGCCGTGTCCCCGCGGATGTGAATGAAAACCTATCATTACCTGATCAAGGGCCGCGTCCAGGGCGTGGCGTTCCGTTACTACGCCGTGCACCAGGCAGCGCGGCTGGGCGTGACCGGCACGGTGAAAAATCTATACAACGGCGACGTCGAGGTCTATGCCCAGGGCGAGGAGCAGGCGATCCTCCGCTTCGAGGAATTTTTGCAGCGCGGCCCTTCGGCCGCCCGCGTTGACGGGATGATCAAGAGAGAGTTTGAGAGCGAGGACGTTTTCCCCGATTTTGACTTGACCTATTAGCTTCAGTAGCCGATGGCGCAGCCGTCCTTACGCGATTCGGAGGCGCCGATGCGGATGCCCCGCGCCCGGTCGATCCAGATGCCCTGGTAACCGCCGAATTCGCTGTCGGACTTGGCGATCTTGTGGCCGCGGCGAAAGCAGCGCGCGGATGACCTCCGCGTCGATGCCGCTCTCCAGGTAGACGATGCCGCCGTCGGTCATCACGCTGCCGTCGGGTTCGGAGGAGCCGCCGTGGCGGAAGCGCGGCGCGTCGCCGGCCTCCTGCACGTTCATGCCGAAATCGATGATGTTGCAGAGCACCTGCACCTGGCCCTGGGGCTGCATGTCGCCGCCCATCACGCCGAACGAGAAAACCGGCTCGCCGGCACGGGTGACGAAGCCGGGGATGATGGTGTGGAAGGGGCGCTTGCCCGGCGCGATGACGTTGGGGTGCCCCGCTTCCAGGCTGAACAGCGCGCCGCGGTTCTGCAGGCAGAACCCCAGGCCGTCGGGCACCATGCCCGAGCCGAAGCCCGCGTAGTTGCTCTGGATCAGCGAGACGGCGTTGAGATCCTTGTCGACCACGGTCAGGTAGACGGTGTCGCCCTTCGCTCAGGATGCCGTCGCCGGCGGGCAGGGAGCTGGCGGCGCGGTTCAGATCGAAGAGCTTCAGCCGCTGCTCGGCGTACTCGTTGCTGAGCAGGCGCGGATAGGGAATGGCGGCTGAAGCGCGGGTCGGCGTAGAAGCGCGCCCGGTCCTCGTAGACGATCTTCTTGACCTCGATCAGGGTGTGCAGGTAGTCGGCGGAGTTGTGGCCCAGCGCCGCAGGTCGAAGCGGTCGAGCATGTTCAGCATCTGCAGCACGGCCAGCCCCTGGCCGTTGGGCGGCAGCTCCCAGACGTCGTAGCCGCGGTAGTTGACGCTCAGCGGCTCCACCCATTCGGCGCTGGTAGCCGGCGAAGTCGTCCAGGGAGAAGAAGCCGCCCACTTTCGGTTGAGTAGGCCACGATGCGCCTGGCGATCTCGCCGCGGTAGAAGGCGTCGCGTCCCGCTCGTGCGAGCAGGCGGTAGGTGGCGGCCAGTTCGCGGATTCTTGAACATGTCGCCCTTTGCCGGTGGCCTGCCTCCGGGCGCATAGAGTTTCTGAAAATTCTCGTAAGCCGGTGAGTTGGCGCACCGACCGCTGCCAGTACATGGCGATCAGTTCGGATAGCGGGAAACCGTTTTCGGCATAGCCGATGGCCGGAGCGAGAACATCTTTCATCGCCAGCCTGCCGAACTTTTCGTGCAGCTGCGAACCAGCCCTCCACGCAGCCGGGCACGGTCCAGGGCAGGGGCCCGAGCCCGGGCACGCGCCGGATATCGTTCTTCTGGAAATAGTCGAGGCTGATGGCCCGGGGCGCCGGGCCGCTGCCGTTCAGGCCATAGAATTTACTGATCTTGCTGTCCCAGACGATGGCGAACAGGTCGCCGCCGATGCCCGCGCCGGTGGGTTCCATCAGGCCCAGGGCGGCGTTGACGGCGATGGCCGCGTCCACGGCCGTGCCCCCCTTTTTGAGAATGTCGATGCCGATCTGGGCGGCCAGCGGCTGGCTGGCGGCCACCATGCCCTGGGTGGCGATCACTTCCGAGCGGCCGGCGAACATGCGCCCGGTCAAGCGGTCAGCTCCCGCCAGGAAAACAGATAGGGAAAGTGCGGCAGCGAACAGAACGATTTTTTTCATCGGGACCTCCAGGCATGCAGAGATTATAGAAAAAAGCAGAAAGATATCCAAGGGGAACAGGCGAATGCCGCTCCGCCGCTCAGCCCGCCGGGATGACCCCTTCGCCCTCGCAGCAACGGTATTCGAACTGGATGGTCACGTGGCCAATGCCGAAAGAGTCGAGCAGCTCCTTTTCAATCCGCTCATAGATCCCGTTGGTACGGCTGACGGGCATGTCCTGGACGTTGACATGGGCTTCAAAATAGATGCGTTCTTCGTCCAGACTCCAGACATGGACATGGTGGACATCCTCGATTTCTTTGATGGTGCGGATGCGCTGCACGATCTCATCCACGTCCAGGTGAGGCGGGGCTCCCTGCATGATGATGTGGACGGCCTGATTGATGATGCGGACGCATTCGCCCAGGATATAGACGTTGATCAGCAGGGTCAGGAGCGGATCCACCCAGTAAATGCGGTAGAGCGCCATGAGGATGCCGCCGGCGACCACGGCGGCGGTGGAAACCGCATCGCTCAGCAGATGGAGAAAGGCAGCGCGAAAATTGAGCCCTTTCCGCGATTCGCTTTTGAGAAAAATGATGGCCAGCAGATTGGCCGCCAGTCCCACCGCGGCCACTCCGATGACAATGTTCTCTTTCACCAGGGTGGGGTGGGCCAGGCGGCGCACGGCTTCTTTGATCAGAAAGACGGATATACCCACCAGAAAGCCACTATTGATGACGGCGGCCAGAATCTGGGCGCGGCGGTAGCCGTAGGTCTTGCGGACGGTTTTCCCTTTCTTGGATATGGCCCAGGCGGCGTAGCTGATCAGCAGCGCCGTGCCGTCCGCGAAATTGTGCAGGGCATCGGCCACCAGCGCCAGGCTGCCGGCCAGCAGGCCGCCGGCCAGCTCGACGACGGTGATGACAAAATTCAGCACCGTGGCGATGAGCAGTTTCGATGTTTTCATCTGCGTGATTGCCTCCTGATTGTAGCCTATCCGCGCGCGAGTGGCAAACGGGTCTCCAGGCACTTTATTTTCCAGGCGATTTTTTTTATAATAGGGCCAGGGTTTTTGTCATGAAAGGTAACTTCTGAGGCAATGATGAACGTTGTTTACATCGTGATCGGCGGGCTGGCTGCCGTGGTTCTTTTCAGCCAGCTGCGGGTTCTCTGGCATTCGCACCGGCAGAAGGGGAAACCGGCGCCGGAACTCTCCGGTCCAGTGGGGGAGGCAATCGCGGCCGGCGGAAAAGTACTGATCTACTTCTGGAGCTCAAGCTGCCGCATGTGTTTGCCGATGACGCCGCTGATTGACAAACTGGGCCAGGAATTCAGGGATGTATTCAAGTTCAACGTAATAAAAGAAATGGAGATCGCGTGCCGCTTCGGGATAAAGGGGACCCCTCAACGGTTTTAATTGAGAAAAAGAAGATCAGGGCATTCCTGGTCGGTCCGCAAGCCGAGGAAAAATTGCGCGGCTGGTTGGCTGATTCTTGAAGCCGAAACTAAACCATATCGGTTATAATTTGGAAAACACCGGCTAAAAAAATGGGGCGGCTGCACCGCCCCATTTTCTGTTCAGGCCGGACGTCTATTGTCTTATTTTTTTTCCAGCTTGAGAGGCTCGTAAGTCGAGAAGAGTGTGAAATTGAGATCCTTGAGCAGCTTCTTGAAACTCTCCACGTCTTCGGCAAAGAACTTGTTCAGCTTTTCCAGGAAGGTCGCGGCCTTTACCTTCGCTTTCTCGTAGCGCACCCGGGCCGCCTGGCTGATGGGCTCATAGCCGGCTCCGGTCATGCCGCCGACCGCGCCCATCACCTGGCTGTTCAAACTGGCCGAGCGATCGGTCATGCCCTGCTTGGGTGGCGTTGGGTTCATCTCCTCGGCCAGCGCTTTGCGTTTGCTTTCCAGGTCGCGGGCCGCCTTCATCAGGTTCATCAGGTTGGGCGAGCGGTTGGCGCGGCCGAAGTCGAGCACGGTCTGGATCGCTTTCTGCGTATCCTGGAGCCGGCGGCCGGCGTCGGTGATCGCCTGGGAGAGCGTCTGGGCGGCCTTGGCCGTGGCGTAGTTGGCCTTGAGCATTTCCAGGTCCACTTTCAGCCTGGGGTCGGGTTTGACCTCGACCGTGCCGCTGACTTCGTCTTTGTTGTCGTATTTAATTTTAACCGTGTAAATGCCGGGAAGCACCTGCAGGCCGCCGCCGCCCCGGAAAAAGAAAGCGGGCTCGGCCTGCGCCTGCTCCTCTCGCTGGGGCATTGTCTCGCGCATGTTCCAGTAGGCGCGGTTGATGCCCTTGGTCTCCGGGCCGTTCAGCCGGGCCACCTGCCTGCCATCCTTGTCCAGGATGGTGATGACCACGCGCGAGGAGCCGCCGCCCATCATACCCGCGAAGCGGCCCATGCCGCCCATGGCGGCCAGGCGCTCCATCATCTGCTGGCGCAGCGGGTCGGGCGGAGCCTCCGGGGATTTCTCTTCCTCCTTCTTTTCGCTGGGCGTCAGGAAATAGGTGATGACAGCGCCCTGGGGCTTGTTCTCGCCGGCGAACATCGTGTCGCCCGGGCTGAGGAACGTGCTCATGCCGCCCTGCTGGTAGAGGTAGGCGGTGGGAATGGAAAAGAGATGCAGCTTTTTCTTGGTGATGTCGGGCGTGATCTCGCGCAGCGGCGTGATGTCGTCGATGACGTAAAAGGAGCGGCCATGGGTGGCGACGATCAGGTCGCTGTCGCGCGGTTGCACGGCCAGGTCGTGAACGGGGGTGGTGGGAACGCCCGCGGTCCACTTCTGCCAGTTGGCGCCGCCGTTGAAACTGACCCAGAGACCGAACTCGGTGCCCAGGAAAAGCAGGTTGCGGTTGACCGTGTCCTCCGCGAAGCTGAACGCGTAGCCGTCGATGTCGGGCGTGGCCAGGCTCTTCCAGGTCTTGCCGTAGTCGCGGGTGACGAAAACATAGGTGGCGAAGTTGGAACGGCGGTGGTCGTCAAGCACAGCGAAGGCGGTGGCCGCGTCGAAACGCGAGGCCTTGATGTGGGTCACCCAGGTGTTGGCCGGCGCCAGCGGTTTCTTGCCGGCATAGAGCGGCTTGGAGACCAGCTCCCAGGTTTTGCCCGCGTCGCGGGTCAGCTGGATGTTGCCGTCGTCGGTGCCCACCCAGAGGGTGCCCTCTTTGAGCGGGCTGGGCGCGATGACCGTGATGGTGCAGTGGTTCTCGGCGTTGGATACGTCCAGGGTCAGGCCGCCGCTTTCCGCCTGCTTCTGCTTGGTCGGATCGTTGCTGGTCAGGTCGGAGCTGATGATCTCCCAGGTGCGGCCCTTGTCCTTGCTGCGGTGCACGAACTGGCTGCAGAGGTAGATGGTGGCCGGCTGGAAGGGGTCAATGGCGAACGCGGCGTTCCAGTTGTAGCGCTCCTTGACATCGGCTTCGGTGGGCACGATGTCGCGGCTGCTGCCGCTGGTCACGTCAAAGTAGTAGAGGTTGCCGCCTTGGGACATGCCGTAACCGGCCTTGGAGTTTTCCGGATCGGCAGCGGTGTCAAAACCGTCGCCGCCGCCCACCGTCTTCCAGAGGCTGGTCGAGATGCCGCCCCGTTCCAGCACCCAGGCGGGGCCGCGCCAGGAGCCGTTGTCCTGCAGGCCGCCGTAGAGGTTGTAGGGGATTTCCATATCGTAGTTGACGTGATAGAACTGGCCGACTGGCAGGTTGGCCACGAACTGCCAGGTCTTGCCGCGGTTGTTGCTGATCACCACGCCGCCGTCGTTGCCGGCGACCAGCATCTCGCCGTCGGGCGCGATCCAGAGGGCATGGTGGTCGGAGTGGGCTTGGCCCATGCGGGCCGTTGCCCGGAAGGTCTTGCCCGCATCCTCGCTGACCATGAACTGGCTATGCAGCATGTAGAGGATGTTCTCGTTGACCGGGTTGACCCAGATGCGCGAATAGTAAAAGGGCCGGTTGTCCAGGTTCTCCTGCTCGTTGATGGTGGTCCAGGTGAAGCCGCCGTCGTTTGAGCGCAGCAGCACGCTCTTTTTGGCCTCGACCAGGGCGTAGGCAATTTCCGATTTGCTGGCGGAGAACGCGAGGCCGCAGCGGCCCAGGTCGCCTTTGGGCAACCCGTCCTTGTCCGTCAGTTTCTTCCAGGTTTTGCCGCCGTCGCTGGTGAGATGCAGGCCGCTGCCCGGTCCGCCGGAATTGAAGAACCAGGGCCAGCGCCGGTGTTCCCACATGGCGACGATGAGCTTGTTGGGATTCCGGGGGTCCATGGCCATGTCGGCCACGCCGGTTTTTTCGTTGACGTAGAGGATATTCTCCCAGGTCTTGCCGCCGTCGCTCGTCTTGTATACGCCGCGCTCCGTGCTGTCGCCCCAGGTGGCGCCCAGGGCGCCGACATAGGCTACATCCGGGTTGCGCGGGTCGAGCAGGATCTTGCTGATCTTTTCGGTCTTCTCCAGGCCGAGCCGTTTCCAGCTCTTGCCGCCGTCGCTGGTCAGATAGACGCCGCGGCCGATGCTGACGCTGTTGCGTACCGCAGCCTCACCGGTGCCCACCCAGACGACGCTCGGGTTCTCCTGGTTGATGGCGATGGCGCCGATGGAGGCCACCGGCTGGTCGTCGAAAACCGGCTTCCAGGTTATGCCGCGGTCTTCGGACTTCCAGACGCCGCCGGCGGCAGCGCCGACGTAGAGGATGCTGGGATTGGCGGCCACGCCGTCGATGGCAGCGATGCGGCCGCTCATATTGGCCGGCCCGATGCTGCGGGCTTTTAACGCGGCCAGCGACTGCGGGTCGATCTGGCCGAACAGGGAAAGTCCGGCCAGCAGGGAAATGAGTGCGAAACAGGCTAAAAATGGGGTTAAGCGTTTCATGTTTCCTCCTCAAACGTTTATACGTGATTACGTTTCATTTATGTTCGCCAGGGTTGCAGAGATGAATTTAACCAATCGGGATAAAAAAAGCAACCGCCATTCCCCAGTTTAGGCCATTGAAAGTAAAAAATTCAAGCACCGTCCCCTTTTCCGACAGCCGCGGTTTGCGCGTAGAGGTTAGGAACGCGCGGGACGTGGAGATGGGACATCTCAGAGCCGTCTGCCGCGCTGTTTTTTCCCAGCCTCTTGACATTTTTTCCCGCTTTTATCAGAATGTAATTACCTCCCGGTGGAAAGGAGAGTTTTTCAGAGATGGGGCGCGATATGAAAATGTGGCGAAATTATCACCGCATGAAGTCTTTGCTAATTTTAATAATCATTATTTTTCTCCCTAACCTGTTTTATCTAAGTGGCAAGCTCCAGGAAACCGAAAACTACAAGGTCGGAGTGAACGCCCGGATCGTCCCGATATTCGCGGTCAATGCCAGTGGCGAGGGGGTGTTCGATCTGAAAAAGGAGGAGATCGAATTTATCGTAAACGGACAAAGGAAAGCGATCGACACCTTTATCTGCTATCGCGTCGAAACGACTAAAATCAAGCCCAGCGAGAGGGCGGTCAGGATCGCCCCTGTTCAGGCGACCGGCCAGAGGCTGAACCGCTGCGTGATCCTGGTCCTGGATACCATATTCAACAGCCCTTTCGGCATCCGCCGGATGAAGGAGTTGGCTGCCGAAGTTGTGAACAAAGGGCAGGCCGGCGATTTTTTTCTTCTGCTGGGGATCAATCCTTCGCAAGGGATCCATTTTCTGGCGGGGCCGGAAACACCGCGTGCCGAAATGGTGAAAAAAATAGGGAAACTGAGTCTGCTTGCTCCATCCGAAGAGGTCAGGCAGTATTTCAAAAGAAAATCTAACGATCGCGTCGATGTCGAGAACTTAAATCCCTCGTATGAAGATCCCTCCTATTTTAGCGCGAATGATGGCTATGAAGGCAAGTTAACTTCCCAGACCTCTGACTCGTTTTATTCCCAGGCCGTTGGATATGTCCAATTCCTGCTGAGCCAGAATGAGAGATCGATCAGCGATTTCATCAGTTCCATTTCCTATCTCGATCGCCTGCTGTCGATGATCGTGCAGCCCAAAGTCGTTTTTCTCTTTTCCGAGGGGATCATGTGGGGCAGTTTCTGGGAGGAAGCACCTGCGGGGAAGCAATTCAATTCCTTCTATTTTTCGCAGCTCCAGGAGGCTGTGCGCAAGATCAACCGGTCCGGGGCCTCCTTTTTCACGGTCAATCCAGGCCGGGTCGATTCCTCCATCTCCCTGGCGTCCGGCACCATGTCCGTGCAATATTTGGCCCGGGAGTCGGGCGGCGAATTTTTCCAGGGGACCGATAAGGAAAAGCTGGGAGAACGGATCGACTCTGCCACTTCGGCCTATTACGAACTCGCCTACTCGGTGGAAGAGGACCGCTCAGGAGCCGCGGATGAAATCGTCTTGCGCTGCCTACGGCCAGGAGTGCGCCTCTACTCGCCCAAAACGGTCGCCGGGTATAGAAAATTTACTGAGTTGAACGAAACGGAAAGGGAGGCGTATTTGTGGGACGCCTTGCGGGGCGGGCTTTGGTCGAAGACTCTCGGCCGGATCCGGCCGTTAGCCTATACCATTCTGGAGCGCACGAGGGAAGGGGAAACCTGGACCTATGCCGGAGTATTGATTTTCCCTGCCGAATGGAAGGGGAGGAGGGTTGAACTCAATGTGATCACCCTGGATCCAATGACCATGGCCACCAAGAGGCAGATGCGGGAGATAACGGTCCGGGATCAGGAGGCATTCCGGATCGAAAGCGGGAAAAAGTGGCTGAATTACCTCGTTGTTTTGAATCCTTCCAGCGGCGATCTCCTTGTTGCGCAGGTCAAATGAGAGACCGGTTTTCCCTGAGAGTGGGAATTAAAAGCAGACTTTCTGGTTTTTTATACTCATTTGGCATGAAAATTGATAAATGAATATTTTGATGACATCATTTATATATCACAAAAGGAGAGAGATGAGAGCAAGAATGAGTTTTACATGGGCGTTTCTTCTGGGAATCACCTGCGTTGCCTACGGACAAGTCCTGGAAACTCCTGACGGCCAAATCGAATTCATCGGTCTGAAGTCCTGGAACGCCAAGCAACTCTACGAGAAGCTCGTCGCAATCAGTCCCAGCGAACCCCTCTGCATGGCTGGATTGGCAAAACTCGGCGCCGCCGCGTCCAGCGTAAATGGACAACGTCAAGGCGACCGTATGTTCACTCTGGTCATCGTTGTCGAGCCGCAATTTTCCGCTCGCATCAAGCGCCGGCCGGCCCCGCCCGAGGAAGTGTCCGCGCCCGAGAGATGGTCGGATGTCCTGAAACCAATCAATAAGAATTTTTTTGATTATGATCCTGCTCTGCAATTTTATGGATATTATCTGGACGGCAAAACGGATATCGCCTTGAGAGAATTCGGAAAATATGTGGATTTCGAGCCAATGAAGAAAATATGGACGAGCCTGGGTAAGCTCAACTCCGAGAAGGACAGGGAGATCGCGGCGTGGATCGTTATGAATGACAGGGATGTCAGTCACAGGATCGCCGCCATTTCCGTCCTGGCTAATTTCCGTCAATACGATTCGACTTGGTGGATGCTCATGGATGCTCTGCGATTCCCAGACGATGACTTCGCCAGCGTGGCGGCGGGCAGTCTACTGGAGGCCCTGTCGCGGGCTTATTCGCGGGAGGTTGATTGGATGCCCGCGATCGCGTCAATCAGGGCATTGCTTGACGGGACGAATCCCATCCATTTTCTCACCACGGTGCGCGTCCTGAATCAGACGAGAATATCTGAACGCTTTGCCGCCCCACTGCTGTTTAACGGGGGATCATTGCTCGTTGATTTTCTTGGAGCGAGCCGCGATCAGGAGAGGACTCCGGTCCGTCAGCTCTTGGTGCGGCTGGCCGGCAAGGACCTCGGGTCCAACCCGGCCGTATGGACAAAATGGATTGCGTCGTTAAGCAAAAACGAAGATAAGAATATCGTAAATGAAAAAAAATAACCAACAGATTTGTGAAATAATATCACCATGAAATCTTTGCTAATTTCAATGATCATTTTTCTCTGTAACTTGTTTTATCTAAATGGCAAGCTCCAGGAAACCGAAAACTACAAGGTCGGAGTGAACGCCCGGATCGTCCCGATATTCGCGGTCAATGCCAGTGGCGAGGGGGTGTTCGATCTGAAAAAGGAGGAGATCGAATTTATCGTAAACGGACAAAGGAAAGCGATCGACACCTTTGTCTGCTATCGCGTCGAGACGACTAAAATCAAGCCCAGCGAGAAGGCGGTCAGGATCGCCCCTGTTCAGGCGACCGGCCAGAGGCTGAACCGTTGCGTGATCCTGGTCCTGGATAGCATATTCAACAGCCCTTTCGGCATCCGCCGGATGAAGGAGTTGGCTGCCGAAGTTGTGAACAAAGGGCAGGCCGGCGATTCTTTTCTTCTGCTGGGGATCAACCCTTCGCAAGGGATCCATTACCTGGCGGGGCCGGAAACACCGCGTGCCGAAATGGTGAAAAAAATAGGGAAATTGAAGCTATTCGCTCCATCCGAAGAGGCCAGGTTCTACTTTAGAAGAAAATCTAAAGGTTTCATTGATGTCGAAAATCAAGATCCCTCCTATTATGTTGATGATAGCGTCATAACTAACCTGAATTGGGAAGCGTTTTATTCCCAGACCGATGCATATGTCCAATCCCTGCTGAGCCAGAATGAAAGTTCGATCAGCGATTTCATCAGTTCCATTTCCTATCTCGATCGCCTGCTGACGATGATCGTGCAGCCCAAGGTCGTTTTCCTTTTTTCCGAGGGGATCATGTGGGGCAGTTTCTGGGAGGAAACGCCCGCAGGGAAGCAATTCAATTCCTTCTATTTTTCGCAGCTCCAGGAGGTTGTGCGCAAGATCAACCGGTCCGGGGTTTCCTTGTTTACGGTCAATCCAGGCCGGGTCGATTCCTCCATCTCCCTGGCGTCCGGCACCATGTCCGTGCAATATTTGGCCCGGGAGTCGGGCGGCGAATTTTTCCAGGGGACCGATAAGGAAAAGCTGGGAGAACGGATCGACTCTGCCACTTCGGCCTATTACGAACTCGCCTACTCGGTGGAAGAGGACCGCTCAGGAGCCGCGGATGAAATCGTCTTGCGCTGCCTACGGCCAGGAGTGCGCCTCTACTCGCCCAAAACGGTCGCCGGGTATAGAAAATTTACTGAGTTGAACGAAACGGAAAGGGAGGCGTATTTGTGGGACGCCTTGCGGGGCGGGCTTTGGTCGAAAACCCTCGGCCGGATCCGGCCGCTAGCCTATACCATCCAGGAGCGCACGAGGGAAGGGGAAACCTGGACCTATTCCGGAGTATTGGTTTTCCCTGCCGAGTGGAAGGGGAGGAAGGTCGAACTCCATGTGATCACTTTGGATCCAATGACCATGGCCACCAAGAGGCAGGAGCGGGAGATAACGGTCCGGGATCAGGAGACATTCCGGATCGAAAGCGGGAAAAAGTGGCTGAATCACCTCGTTGTTTTGGATCCTTCCAGCGGCGATCTCCTTATTGCGCAGGTCAAATGAGAGGCCGGTTTATTCACTCCGGCATGGTAATTTATTTGTAGAGACCCGATAATAAAGGAGAATAAGTGTCCCAATTTGGGACACTTCGCAAATGTGAAGATTGCCAATAATAAAGGATAATTAGAAGTCCCCAAAAGTGTCCCAAAATGGGACATTTTTGATCTTTTTTCGATAGAAACTGCCTATAATAAAGATAAATATCAAATAATTAAATGAAAAAAGTGTCCCAAAATGGGACATTATTCGATTTTTTCCACAATTCAAAAAACCTGTGGAAATCTATGCATCCCCTTTATTGATAATGGTTTCAGGGAATTCGCCCTTACTTGGCATGTAAATTGATTTAAAAATAGGTAGATGAAGAAGAAGTTGAATTGCATGCCGAAGCGAAAAAGAGCGGAAACCATGGATTATAAAAAGCCATGCCACCTTTGTTTGGTGGGCGTTAAGATATTGAGGGCAGATCCGCTGGGGGTCTGCCCTCCCATTTTTTTAACCTAAAGTATGAAATCGCAGATCCGGACGATCCCGCTGACAATTCGGCGTGCGAATGTCTGATCAAGAACATGGGTGCCTGATGCCTGCTTTGCGCCCAACATTATCACTGGCGTTTTTCGGGCTGCTGGCGGCCGCCAGAAAGCGAAGCGTCCGGAGTATGCGGGACCTGGTCGCGGCGGCCCGGACCCTGAGTGAAGAGATCGCCGCGCCGGCCGATTTTTTTTCCGACCTGCAGGCGCTGCTGGACGCGCTGAACGCTGTCGTTTTCCCGGGCGCATGAAAGAAAAAGCAAACCCAGCAAATGGGACATATATCCATGCAAGGAGGCACGCATGAAAAAAAACAAAATCCTGAAAACCATTCTCCTGCTCGCTGCCGGCGCCCTGGTCTACTCCATTCTTAACGCCGTTGTCTGGTTTAATGGTCCACCGAATGGCTTCAACCCTCCGGGGAAAAGCACGCTGGAAAGCCTGAGCATTGACGCCGCTTCGCTGTTTTTGCAGTCGCAGGCCGATGCGTTCCTGCTGCTCAACGAGCGTGAAATTGGAGACAAAAACGGCTTCAATTTCGCCGCGGCTTGGAACCTGGTCGTTTCAACCAGGGAGCGTTTGGCCAGAGCCCAGGCCCTGTTCGTCCAGATCGTGGCTGTCGGGCATGAAGCCGGTTATGATCCGGCTGTCAGCGAAAAATTGAAGAAATTCGACTACCAGGCTTTTATCGCAAGTCAGGGACTCAACCGCCCGGTCATGGAGGAGGTCGCACTTTTCCTCTCCGCCGGCGACATTATCGGCCTCTACAACCGCAATATCGAGAAGATCGGCGACATCCTGAAAACGCTTGACACGATTCAAGAAAAGCTGAAAGCCGGGCAGGTACCGGAGCTCGACCTGTTCTGGCAGCTGCTGCAACGCTACGCGGATAACTCGCTTTTCGGCAATTACGCCACTCTGGTTTTCAATCAATTCTAAAGCGGCAATAATGAGGATTCTGCAGGGGCAGCCACAGAGAGCTGCCCCTGCGCCTGGCATTGTTTATTGCTTTCCACTTATGATACTATCCTGGAGGTGATGCGTCTTTTTTGGGCATTTTTGAAATTTGAGTCCCGGCGGATTTTTCTCGATCGTAAAAGTTTTATTCTGCTGGTTATTTTCTTGCTGATCGCCCTTTACCTGGTTTTTGCCGGTGTGGCTGAATACCAGCGCTTTCAGACTGACCGCGAGAGTTTCTTGAATTTCGAACAGCAAAAAGTCAAACTGTGGACCAATTACCTGATGTATGGTGGTGGAGGTTTTCGTATTCTCTTCCAGCCCTCACCCCTGGTCATTTTTTTCTCCAGCAGCAATGTCCTGCTCGACGCCGAGAGCAATGTGGACACTCTGGAGATTGTCCGCGTCAGCCATTCACTGAAAGGCAGGAATTTATTCCGCTTCGGCAGCTATTTCCGTGACTATTCCGGCCTGCTTTACCTGTTCGGCAGTCTGATCATGCTTTACCTGGGCGCGGTGGCCCTGGTGGGCATCCCGTACCTCAGGTTCATGGTCTCCCGGTTGAGTTTGAAAAACCTCTACCTGGGCACGGTGGGCAGCCGCCTGTTGCTGCTCGATGTTTTTTTCTTTTCTTTTTCGGCTCTGCTTTTCCTGGTGACGCGTCTGGCGGGTATTCCATTTACCGCAGCCGATAGCGGACGCTTCCTGATTTTTCTGCTCTACGTGTTGCTGTTTCTCAATTTCTTCTTCCTGGTCGGCCTGCTGCTCTCGGTCCTGGTCCGGTTTCGCAGGATTTCCTTCCTGCTGCTTCTGATCATCTGGTTCATTTTCCTGTTCATTGTTCCCGAGGCGGCGCGCGGCCATTTTTTTACCTCGTCGCGCCGGTTTATGGACAACGATCGTTTCAATCTCGATGAACTGAAAACCCTGATGGATTTTGAAAAAACTGCCAGGCTTGCCGTGATCCAGGCCGGAGTTCATGAAACGAAAGAACAGGAAAAGCTGAGAGGGGAAATGATCATGAAATATATGGAAGATACCCGGCTGCGGAACCTCAACAAGGAATTCAGTCTCAACCGCTCGGTCCGGCAGTTCATTCTGAGCAACGAGCGCTGGCTGATGCTCTTTCCCACCACGTTTTATCCGGTGGCGGCTGCGGAAATGTCGAGCAAGGGCTATTACGGATATTGCGATTTCGTTAACTATATCCTGGAGCTCAACAACCGGTTCATGAGATTCTACATCCAGAAGCGTTACCACACGCCGGACGAGCCGGTGGAGTCGTTCGTCAAGAAAGACGAAAATATTTTTTTCGGCCGCAGTTCTTTGCCCCGCTCCCTGCCCCCGGCCCTGGCCTTGCTGCTGTTCTACAACACCGGACTTATCCTGGCCGCATTTTTCTGCCTGCGCCGCGAGGTCTACCCGCTGTGATCGAATTCGAGAATTTCAACCTGGCTGTGGAAAGCGTCCTGCTGGAGAACCTCAACCTGCGGGTGGACAACGGCGAGATCGTCTGCCTGCTGGCCAACCAGCCGCGCCTCTGGCCGCTGCTGGGCCTGCGCCTGTCGGGTTTCTGCCGCTGGGGCGAGGGCGGGCTGCGCCTCGACGGCGGGGGAGCCGGCAGCCACGCCGACAGCCTGGCCTATGTCGAGCGGCTGCTCTCTCCGGCCGATTTCGAAACCGAGGCGGCGCTCTCCGGCTGGCTGCGCTTCCTGGACCGAGCGGCCGGCGTCTCGACCGAGCGGGTCTGGCAGACCTTGATCCGCTTCAACCTCCGGCCCGAGGACCAGCGCCAGCGGCTGAGCGACCTGCCGGCCGACCAGTTCAAGGCCTTCTACCTGGCCGTGCGTCTGGCCGGTGACGCCCGCAACATCGTGATTCACGATTTCTGCAAGGGCGCGGAAAAAAGTTTCGAGCTCAAGTTCAACCGCCTGCTGCTGCAGAAAAAGGAGCAGGGCGCGGCCATCCTCTATTTGAGCGACGACATCTTCTACGCCTCGGAGATCGCCGACCGGGTCGGCTTCATCAAAGCCGGCCGCCTGCTGCTGGAAACCTCGGCCGTTGACCTCAAGGAAATGGATTTCCAGGAGCTCTACCGCAAGTTTTTAAGCTGAGTTCTTAAGGGGGTGCGAATGAACCATAGCCGTGATAACTATTTTTTTGGCTGGCTGCCGGACTACCCCGACCTGCGGGATTTCGCGGCCGACCATGACGAGATACCGGTAAAACTGCAGACGCTCGGCCAGACCGACTCGATCAGAGTGATGCTCAAGAAAGTGAATTTCCCGTTTCAGAAAAGCGCCCGGCTGCCAGTCAAAAAAGATTTGCGTACCTGGTGCTCGCCGGTCGAAGATCAGGAGCGCCTGGGCTCCTGCACGGCGCAGGCCGGTGCGGGCCTGGTCGAGTATTTTGAGAAGAAATCGTTCGGCAAACACATCGACGCGTCGCGGCTCTTTCTCTACAAGGCCGCGCGCAACCTGATGCACGCGCAGGGCGACACGGGCGCGTACCTGCGCACCACCATGGCCGCGCTGGTCCTTTTCGGACTGGCCCCGGAAGAGTACTGGCCCTACAGAATTTCCGAATTCGATGCGGAGCCGCCCGCCTTCTGCTACGCCTTTGCCCAGAACTACCAGGCCATCCAGTACTATCGCCTGGATACTCCGGGTACAACCCCGTCCCAGCTGCTGAGCCGGATCAAGGCCATGCTGGCCGCCTGTCTGCCTGCCCTGTTCGGTTTCACGGTTTACAGCTCGATTTCCCAGGCGGACCAAAGCGGCAAGATTCCGTTTCCGGCCAGAGGCGAAAGTGTGCGCGGCGGCCACGCGCTGGTGGCTGTGGGCTATGACGACAACCTGAAAATCAAAAACTCCAGTTCCGGCGGCAAAGAGACCAGGGGCGCGCTGCTGATTCGCAATTCCTGGGGCAGCCAGTGGGGCGAAGCCGGGTACGGCTGGCTGCCCTACGAGTACGTGCTGAGCGGCCTGGCCGAGGACTGGTGGTCGCTGCTCAAGAACGAGTGGGTCAACACCGGCGAGTTCGGCCTGGGCTGAGTGGCGTTAGTGTGATGGCTATTTTGAATTTCATGCCACTTCCGTAAAATTTAATGAGATGGATTTTAAATATTTTTTCAGCATATTCTTCAGTAAAAAAATATATATAAAATATATTTGTAAATAAAGTTAATAATTTTAAAATATATATAAATATTGTTGACATAATCAAACTTTTATATTAAAATATTAACATGCAACAGGAAAATAAACATGAAAGATTTAAAAGGGTAGCAGAAAGAAGAGTTAATGAAATTATGGAGAAAATAAGGATTCTAGGTAATTGTTCAAATCGGAGTTCATATGAATATTCTGAAGAAGAAATTAATAAAATTTTTGCTGAAATTGAAAAGCAGATTAAATTAGTAAAATCAAAGTTTTTGGCTGAAAAAACACAGAAATTTAAGTTTTAATAATAAGGGGAGGGTAATGAGCCAGCTAACGTATACTCCTGATAATGACATCCGTGTCCACGAGGAAGGAGCTATCAGACTTATTTGTCGTGCTTTTCAATCACATGAAAATGGATTACCGGAATGGTTAAAGAATGCAGCTGATGCATATGCTCGGGAAAATGCTTCAGAGGAGAAACGAATAATTGTTCTTTTTTTTGATTACGGGAGAAGGGAAGTCCAACCTTCAATATCTTGTTTAGATTTCTCTGGAATGACTAGTTATATGATCGAAGAAAATTTTAGGATTTGGGCTGATCCGGAATCTGCAAGAAGAGGCTCATCTTCTTTTGCAATCCAAGGAGGACATGGTAATGGTGGAAAATGTTATATGACTCAGATGTTTGACGATTATTCATATTTTTCTGCAGTTAAAAACAATAAAAGAAATTGTTATGGGGTAGGAGGTGGTTCTATAAGATTTGGTTATATCCCAAATAGAGAGCAGGGTAAAGATATTTTAGTAAATGATTTAGCATCGGAATTAGATAATGAATTGAGAAGAATTAGATTTTCAATCAATTCTTTTTCGAAACCAATTTTAAATGCTTTAAAAATGGCTGATGGTTTTACTTTAGTTAAAGGCGTTAGTCCAAAAGGTTATGCAAATAGGATTCCAGCACAAAAACTTATTGAAAGTTTGCAAGAACATACCCAAATGATTCAAACACTGGAATTATGCAAAGTATACGTCATTGTTAATGGGGAGATTATTCATAATAAAAAACCTTTACAATTACCTGAAATAGAACCTGAAGAAGGTTATGAAAAGCCTAGAATTATTGAAATTCCAAAATTGTTGAAAGATCCAAGATCAAATGAAATGATTTCGACAACCAATAACGGCACATTGCCCAAAGGAGAATTGATTTTAAAAACATCAGATGTTAGTATGCGTTGGAGTAAAAAAGGAAGACATAATATTGTTTATAAATCTGAGTCTGGGTATATTGGATTCATAGCTGTATCGGAACTGGATATTCAATCTGCATTTCGGGATCGGATTTATGGTGAATGCAATTTAAAATCCTTAGAACCATTTAAACAAAATGAGAGAAGAAGATTGGCAGATAGCCCCTTAACACGTTCATTAGAATGTTTCATTTCGGAACAAATACAAGAATATTGTCGGGAATTTGAAGCTAGAGACCGGCGAAGATATAATAAAGTCGAAAAGAACATAATAAGTAGAATGAATGAAGCATTGGATCGATGGAAGAATCAATTTTTAAATGAAATATTGAAGGGAATGTGGGGGAAAGGAGGAAAAGAAGGCCCAGAGCCTACTCGAAGTAATTTGCCATCAGGAATTCCAGCAAAAATTGAATTGATTCTTACACATCATAAAGCAGGAAAAGGAGTCGCTTTTAGGCCAAATGTTAAATTTTTTGATTCGGAGAATCGTAGAATTCGATCTTCACCTTTTAGATTTGTCAGTGAAGATAATAATGTAGCAATGGTTGATGAAGATCTAATAATAATTAATACATTTTCTTTTGGGCAAACTTTCCTACATGCTGAAACATTAGATAGCAAGATTGTATCAAATAAAATTTCTCTCGAGGTTGTCAAAATTCGTGAAATTAAAATAATACCTCCAGAAATAGAACTTCCAGTGGGAAGCAGGTTTAAACTCGAAGCAATTTGTCGCTTAGCAAATGATGAAGAAACAAATGATGTTTATCTCGAATGGACTGGAAACAATCCAAATATTGCTAGAGTGAGTTCGGCTGGCTTAGTCTTTTGTTTTTCACCTGGTCAAACAGAAGTTGTTGCTAAAGATGAGAGATGTAGAGCAATAAATAGCTCTGTCATAAAAGTGACTGAAGATGGAACTCGTGGTAAAGGGAAAAATCGGGGTCGGGGATACCCAAAAGTATTAGTATCAGAATATGAAGTAGATCCAGAAACGGATGAACATGTCATTTTTAGTAGAGAGGATCCTCCTGTTTGGCAGAGGCCTCAAGATGTTGAAAGGAATGTGTGGTGGATAAATAGCGCTGCACCTTTAGCTAGATTATACTTGGATAGTTCTAAAGGATATGGATATGAATCTAGGGAATGGAGAATGTACCACTTGGAAAGATACGTAGATATTATTGTTCAAATCGCGCTAACAAATGGTCCTACTGAAAAACAAAATTTATCTGTGGATGAATGGATAGGTGAATGGGGATCAAGGGTTGTTGAGATTCAAGAAGCAGCAGCTTCACAGTTAAAAGATTTTTTATATAATGGGGAATATGAAAATCTGTTTAAATAAAATTTTTTATATTAAAATGGTTGATTATAAATGACCGCAAGCGATAAATTGATCTTAGCTGCACATTTAATTGAAGAAAAAGGGGAAAAATTTTTTTCTGCGGAAGAGCTCGTTGTGACTGCTTGGAAGAAATTTCCCGAAACATTTAGTTTAACTGGATTCGACTATCCTGATTCTAATAGAGTCTTATCAGAAATTATGGGTTCAAAATCAATTAGAAAAAAAGGATTAATTAAGAAAATTGGTAAAAAAATGTATCAATTAACTGAAATGGGTAATGCTTATGCCAACAATCTTTTAAGTAAAAAAAATCCCATAGAAAATAGAAATAAATTTTTAACTCGCGAAATAAGTCAAATTTTAAAGAGGTTATATTCTTCAAGGGCATTCGAGAAGTTTATTAAAAAAGAAGTTTCAGAAATAACATTTTTTGATGCATGTTCATTTTGGGGCATTTCTCCGAGAAGTTCAGCGATTGATTTTGAAGGCAGAATCACAAATATTATTAATGTAATTGAGTCGTCACAGAAAATTTTGCAAGGAGAAATGGATTCATCTGATTCAATGGAAATAGTCAATTTGGATAATTTAAAAGCATTACATTATGAATTATTAAAAAAATTTTCGAATGAAATTGAGATAATTAAAAAAAGAACAGATGAAAGGAAATGAGCTCACCCGTTTATGAAACAAGACTTGGGAAAGCATTTTGTGAAGATTGTTTAGAAATTCTTAAGAATATCCGGGCTGGATCAATTGACCTTGTAATAACTTCACCTCCTTTTGCATTGAGAAGAAAAAAAACTTACGGGAATGTTTCAGCTGAAAAATATATTGATTGGTTCTTACCATTTGCAAGAGCAATTCATAATATATTAAAACCAAATGGGAGTTTTGTGCTTGATATAGGTGGCTCTTGGAACAAGGGTGAACCAACACGTTCTTTATACCACTATGAGTTATTACTTTCTTTATGTAAATATTCTGGATTGTTTAAATTAGCGCAAGAATTTTTTTGGTATAACCCAGCAAAAATGCCAGCTCCAGCTCAATGGGTAACAATTGAAAGAATTCGAGTTAAAGATTCTGTAAATCCAATTTGGTGGTTAGCTAAATCTGCAAGACCGAAAGCTAATAACCAATCAATATTAAAACCTTATACAAAAAGTATGGAGAACCTCTTAAGAAATGGTTATAACAAAGGGAAAAGGCCATCAGGACATATTGTTTCTCACTCGTGGGGGAGAAGATATTCGGGGGCAATTCCTCCTAATTTAATTGTTGCAGCAAATACAAAAAGTTCTGATGAATATCTAAAATCCTGCAGGAAATATGGTTTGGAAGTTCATCCTGCTCGTTTTGTTAATGCTGTTCCAGAATTTTTTATAAAATTTCTCACGGATAAAAAGGATACTGTTTTAGATCCATTTAGCGGAAGCAATGTTGTTGGAGCGGTTGCAGAAATGTTAGGAAGGAAATGGATAAGTATTGAAATAAATATGAATTATGTGATTGGTTCAGCTTTTAGGTTTGATAGCATTGGTGAAAAAATTTATTCATTATATAAGATGCATTAAATATTTTTATATTGTAAATCTTGGCGATCATAATTTGGCTTCAATAAAAATTAGTAATAAAGATTGCTTTTATTTTATAATTATAATGTGAAATACATTGAGGTTGGGGCATGAAAAAAGCGGCAGTCTTTGTTATTTTAATTGTTATTTTTATTCTTTTCGAATTATCGGCAGCGGCCGAGAAGCAGCACGGCAAGGGGCAGCAGCCGCCTGCGGATCCGAAAGACATGAAGCTGGAGGAGGTGCTCAAGGAAACGCGCGGCAACTGGACGGGCCGGGGGATGAGCGAGGAGGTGCGCTTCCGACAACAATTGGGCCTGCTCACCCTGACGGTCAAGCACGCGGTCGAATTCTATTTCCATGTCAACGAGAAGGGCGAGGTCGAGGGCGACGGCACCATCACTTTCGACCTGGTGCGCGAAACCTCCGGCCTGGACGCGCTGGTCAGCCAGGTGCGCGGCCTGATGGCAGCGGTCATGACGCCGGCGCGCATTCCGGGCACCTCGGCGGATGCGGGCAAGGTCATCCACGGTCAGCTGCAGTACGATGCCCCGCACCTCAAGAACGGCCCGGAGCTGCGCCACTTCACCTTCAAGGGCAGGATCGAGCAGGGCCGCGAAGTCAACATCAAGGACGACGGCTGGATCGACCAGCTGGCCCCGCCGGAGCGCAACACCGAAAAGGTGATCACGCTCGAACCGGTGCTGGCCTTCACCCTGCCCGACGGCACGCCCAACAGCACGCTGACCGCTGCCTGGGAAGTCAACGGCAAGAAGGAAGAGAAGGATTTCCCCTGCTGGTCGCCGTTTCTCAAAGGTCCGGCCATTCTGCGCCGGGGGCCGGGCGGATACTGGCTGGCCGAGTTCAGGGAAAACGGCACTCACCGCGACGACAAATCGGTGTGGCAGGAATACGGTTACGTCTGGATGGCCCGCCAGCTCGAGCGCGACCAGGCTCCGGCCAGCCAGGAGAAGCCCGAGGGAAAAGATAAAAAAGTAAACACCGGGAGGTGAACAATGAAAATAAAAACGTTAAGATTATTTTTAATCGGTGCGGCTATTTGCAGCTGCCTTTCCTGCTTCGTGCCTTCCCTGTACCCCCTGTTCGAAGATAAGGATCTCGTGTTCGAACCGGCTCTGGTGGGCACCTGGCAGGGCAAGGATAGCGCCGACACCTGGACCTTCAGCAAAAACGGCAATGAATACCAGCTCATTAGCGTTCAAGCCAAGTACAAGGAAAATCCGCCGGCCAAGGGGGTCGCCGGCGAAACGGTAACATTCCAGGCCCGGCTCGGTCGGCTGGGCAAGTTCCTTTTCCTCGACGTGACTCCAGACGAGTGGCCGGAAAACCGCGAAGTACACAATGATTTGTTCAACATGCACATCATTCAGGCCCATACCATCTGGCGGGTCTGGCTGGAAAAGGACCTGCTGCGCATAGCTTCCCTGAACGACGAATGGCTGGAAAAAGCGATCGAGAACGGGAAAGTAACCATCCACCACGCCCAGGTTTCCAGTAAAGATCCTCTGATCCTGACCGCGATCACGGCGGAGCTGCAAGAGTTCGTGATGAAATATGCCGAAGACAGGGAAGCTTTCCTTCTGGAAGAGGGATCCGATTTGCGGCGCATCAAGTAGACCAAAAAATGAAAAAAAGCGCGCCGGGGTTGACTTTTCCGGAAATGTTTTTTACCATATAAATAAATTATGATTCTAACAATTAAGGAGGGACTAACGTCCATGACCAAAAAACAAGCAGTCGTGATGGTGGCAGTTGTGGCACTCTGCCTGGTTCCCAGCCTGACGCTGGCCAAAGTGGGCATCAGTTTCAGGGTGCAGGGCGGCTTGAACTGGCTGAAAGCCGGTGACGTCAACCCCGGGACCAAGGGATTATTTGACTGGTTCAGAGATTACTATAATCCCACCGGCGGCCCGGTGACTCCCACCGGCGGCTACAAGGCCGTGCACTATGGTTACGAATTCGGCGGAGATGTTATCTTTGACCTCAGCAAGAACATCGGCATCGGTATCGGCGCCGGGTACCTGCAGACCACAACCAAGTCTTCCACAATGTCGTTGGCTGGCACTTTCGGCCCAGGCGATGACTGGACGGAATCAGTAACCGCCAATCCGAAACTGACCGCCATACCGGTCCGGCTCAACCTGTTTTTGACTTTCCCGCTGGGCAGGAAGTTCAATTTCACGGCCAATGCCGGCGCAACCTACTACTACAAGGCCAAGTATACTGCCGATATGCGGATGGATTATGCTGAAACCGGTGGATCCCCCTACTCCTTCTGGGAAGCGTTAAGCACCAGAACCGAAAGGAAAAATGCTTTCGGCTTCCAGGGCGGATTGGGGCTGGAGTACAAGATGTCCCGGTCCATAGCCCTGTTCATTGAAGCCGAGGGTAGTTACGCCAAATTTAAAGGTGGTTTCGAGGGCACGAGTGAGATGACGGATAGTTCTGGTGGCGATAATATCGAGACTGGAAAGCTTTATTATCTGCAAACGACCGGAGGGGGGCCCTCCAGCGTCATCATGGTCCAAAGCACGCCTCCCACGCCCGGACCCGGCGAGGTAGTCAGAGAAGCGATACTTGATTACAGCCGGATCAGCCTGATGATCGGTTTGCGTTTCCGCTTTTAAGGAACAAAACCAATACGGCAGTTGACTTTTTAGAAATAGATTTTGTAAAATATGGCAAATCCTAAAAGGAGGCACAGGCGTCCATGACTAAAAAACAGTTGTTCCTGGTTTCAGCGTTGCTGGTGTTGTGCATCTTACCGGCGTTGGCCCTGGCGGAGGAGTCCAGCGGTCCCAAGCTCAGCCTGAGGCTGCGCGGCGGATACAATTACCTGAAGGCCGGAGACGTCAATCTCGGGACCCAGGGGATATTCGATGATGCCGCGAGTTACTATAATCCTGGCAACGGCTGGACCGCGACGGGGGGGTTCAAGGCGTTGCACTACGGTGTCGATTTCGGCTTTGACTTCATCATTGAGTTCAACCGCCACTGGGTCTGGGCATCGGCGTTTCGTATCTGAAGAGCAAGAAGACTTCCATGGCGACTTATACCGGTTACGGCGATACAATTACGCTGACCACGACTCCTTCGATGTGGGCATTGCCGGTGCGGCTGTCCGGGTTCTTTACCCAGCCCCTGGGCAAAAAATTCAATTTCACAGCCAATGCCGGCGTGGAATACTATACCACGGCCCAGTTCAAGGGTATCGAGCGATGGGTACTCGTTACCGGTGCACCCACCGACTGGTATCAGCGCTCTGTCAGCGGCCACAAGGATGGCTTTGGCTTGGTGGGTGCCCTGGGTATGGAGTACAACTTGTTTCGCAAAGTGGCCTTCTTTATCGAAGCCCAGGGGAGGCTAGCCCGCTTTAAAGGAGGGTTCAACGGCGAAACTGTAGAAAATAGTGGTTCGGGCTACGCCTATACCGAAACGGGAAAACTTTATTATGTTGAAGATACCCTTTGGCTATTTAGTAAACCAGCAAACAGCTCCCACGGGCCCTTCTCTGGTGCACGAAGCGATAATTGATTTCAGCGGCTTCACGCTGCAGGCCGGTTTCCGTATTCACTTTTAACAGGGAAACTTAACAGAAAAGAGCGGCAAGTATTTTTTTTGCCAGAGAAGAAAAGAAGTATAAATTTAAAATTATAATTATTTGCAGAGGGCGGGTGGCCAGCGATATTACTCATCCGGGTGCGGGGAGTTACCTTGTTAAATCGCTGCAAGCGTTATATATAACCATTATAGTAATAATTTCCCAGGCAGGCAGCAGCGGCCCGGATAGACCGGGTGTTCGCTTTTCCGCAATGCGCCAGGCAACGAAATAGGCTGCCCTCACGTATAATGTTTATGAGCAAATTGCCATGTCCCTTTTTTTTCGGACAATTTGGTCGGGAGGAAATGTGAAAATCTATTTCTGGTTCATCGTTTTAATGTCGGGATTTCTGGGAGGGATGACGCAGGCACAGCAACCGGCAGTGTCCGATGGAGGCGGTAAAGCGCTGCACCTCTGGGCATTTCAGGACAAAGCGTTTGTCGACAACCTGACTCTGTCCGATGTCGAACTGGTCGCTGGCGGTGCGCCGGTAACCCTGGATGGCCTTTATCTGGTGCGCGGCGGCCGGATCGTGCGCCGCGAGGAAAAAACCGTTGCCTCTCCCTCGCTGGCCCGCGATTATTACCTGCTGTTTCAGGTTTACGATTACGACACAAAATACGAGAAGGCGATCGAATATTTCCTGACCCAGGTGGTGGGAGCCAACGACTCCCTGACCCTGATGACGCCGCTCAACACCTACCGCCTGTTGCCCGCTCACCTGGCCCAGAAGCCGCGCAAGGTCCTGGCCGAGGAAATGTACAAGCTGGTGCGCAAGGATATCCAGACCGGCGCCTCGTTTTACCGCACCCTGCTGCGTGAGCTGAGGGCCATTGTCCGGTCCATTAGCGGCTCGCAAAACACCGACAACATGGAGCTGGAAAGCGATGACAGCGGCTCCGGAGTATCGGACATGGGCCTGGAGGTCAACCTGGAACGTTACCGGGATGCCCTGTCCAAGATGGAGAGCCTGCGCATCGCCGATGAAAACAAGATCATGAACTTTGCCGCTCTGCTCAAACAGCACCGCGGCCTGCAGTCGGTCTTTTTCTTTTACCAGAAGGAATTCCGGCCGGAGATCTCGTCGGAAATGCTCAACAGCCTCGTTACGAATAGCCAGGACCTACCCCAGGTTCTCGGCAACCTTTCCGAACTCTTCGAGTTCTACAAACGCGAGACGCGCCTCAACGACGAGCGCATCCGCCAGGCTTTCGCCGATTCGGGGGCCCAACTGCATTTGATATTCCTCAACCTGAAGGCCCCGCAGCAGAGCGGCGTGATCCTGCGCGACCAGTCGGAGGATATATACCGGCTTTTTTCGTCCGTGGCCGAGGTCACCGGCGGCGTAGTCGAAACATCGTCCAACGCCGACGCGGCCCTGCGCAAGCTGGCGGAACGCTTCTCCAGCTATTACCTGCTGACCTTCACTCCGCCCCCGGGCCGGGCGGGATTCTGCAGCCTGAATCTGATCAGCCTTGTACCCGGACTGCAACTCTATTACCGCCGCGGCTATCTGGCGCAGTAAGCCAGCGCCTTTTCTGTAAACCGCAGGCCGGTTCCCGGCAGCCGAGGCGTCGCCCGGGGGTCATTTCCGCGTTTTCGGCTTTTTATGCAGTTGGTGCTCGTCCAGCTTGCGGTAGAGCGAGGAGCGGGATATGCCCAGCCGTTCCGCCGCCTGGCTCAGATTGAAAGCGACCTGCTCGAGCGCCCGCAGGATGTGGTCGCGTTCGGCCTTTTTCAGGCTGAGGTTGGCTGCGACCGACTGCACCCGGTGCGCGCGGCTCTGGATGTGCAAGGGCAGGTGCTCGGGCCGGATCTGGCGGTCGTTGCTGTTTAGGGATATCTTGAAAATGGCGTTGCGCAACTCGCGGACATTGCCCGGCCAGGGGTAGGCAGCCAGCAGCCGGGCGGCCTCCTCGTCGATGCTCTCCAGGCGGAGGCTGTGGATCAGGTTGGCGATGTGCAGGAAGTGGCGCGCCAGCGGCAGGATATCCTCCGGGCGCTCGCGCAGGGGCGGGATGTGGATCTTCAATTCGTCGATGCGATAGAACAGGTCCTGGCGGAAGCGGCTGAATTCGGCCTCTTTTTTCAGGTCCTTGTTGCTGGCGGCGATGACCCGGGTGTCAACGGTCTGCGGCCGGCTCCCTTTCAGGGGCGTCACCTCTCCCTTTTCCAGCGCGCGCAGCAGCTTGGCCTGCACGCCCAGAGGCAATTCGCCGATTTCATCGAGGAAGAGGGTGCCCCGGTCGGCCTGCAGAAACTTGCCCGGGTAGTCGTGGTGGGCGCCGGTGAAGGCCCCTTTTTTGAACCCGAACAGCTCGGATTCGGCCAGGTTCTCCGGGATGGAAGCGCAGTTGACGATCACGAAAGGGCCGTTGCGGCGCTGCGAGCAGCGCTGGATGGCCTGGGCCATCAGTTCCTTGCCGGTTCCCGTTTCGCCGCTGATCAGGATGGTGCGGTCGGTGGCCGCGTAGCGCTTGGCCGTTTCGATGATCTCGGCCATCTGCAGGCTGGTGAAGACGAACTGCTCGAAGCCGCCGCCGGATCCGATCTCCCGTTTCAGGTCCTGCGCCTCGGCCTGGGCGCGTCTGAATTCGAGCGCCCTCCGGATGGCCAGCAGGAGGATGTCCGGATTGACGGGTTTTTGCAGGAAGTCGAAGGCGCCGCTTTTCATGGCTCGCACCGCCGTTTCGATGGTGCCGGTGCCGCTGAGCACGATGACCCGGCCGATGCTTTCGGCCGGAAGTTTTTCCAAAATCTCCAGGCCGTTGCCGTCGGGCAGAGTCAGGTCCAGCAGAATCAGATCGAAGCGCTCCTGGTTCAGCTGACTGCGGGCCGAGTGCAGGTTTTCGGCTTCGCGCACGTCCAGATGTTCCTTGGCCAGGTACTTCTGAATCGATTCGCGCAGCGGACGGTCGTCTTCAACCACCAGGATGCGCGGCTCTTCAACCACTTTTTCTCTCCGGTAGAATCAAGCTCACCCTCGTGCCGGCGGCGGAGCTTTGGATGTCCAGGTCGCCCTTGAGCGATTTCATTATGCCATAGGAGATGTAAAGCCCCAGGCCGGTGCCCTCCTTCTTGGTGGTGAAGAAGGGCTCCAGGACCTTCTCCTTGAGCTGGTCGGGGATGCCCGGCCCGTTGTCTTCGATGGCGATGCGGTGGCTGCGCTGCGCGGGCGAGTCCCGGTACTGGCTGAAGACGCGCACCGTGATCTCGCCCCGCTCGCCCACGGCCTCCAGGGCGTTGAACAGCACGTTGAAAAAAACCTGGCGCAAGCGGTTGCGGTCGCTGAGCACCGTGATTGCTTCGCCAGCCTCCAGGCTCAGCCGCACGCCGGAGGGAATCTTGCGGCCGGGAATGTCGCGCAGACATTCGGCGGCGAACGCCGCCAGCTCCACCGGCTCGAGCCGGAGCTCCTTGAATTTGGAGAAGACCAGCAGCGATTCGATCAGGTCGTTGGCCCGGGCGATTTCCCGGTGGATGGTGAGCCGGGCGGCGGCGATCTCGGGATTTTGCGGGAGCAGGTCCGCCATGGCGCTGATTTCAAAGAGCACGGTGGCCAGGGGCGTACGCAGCTCGTGGGCCAGGGAGGCGGCCATCTGGCCCAGCAGCACCAGCCGGTCAAACTTGAACAGCTTGTAGTAATTCTTGTCGTTGTCCAGTTCGAGATTTTCCGCTTCGTTCAGGGCGATCAGGGGCTGGGCCGCCGTTTGCACGGCCGCGGCCAGCGCCGGGGCATGGTGCTCTTGGTCCGCGGCCAGGCGGGCCAGCAGCAGTCCGCGGAAATAGCGGCGGGCGTGCAGGGGAATGAGCAGGTTGAGCCCCAGTTGCTGGAGCAGGCCGCCGCTATCGTCGTTGTAGAGGCGGAAATGGATGCGGTTCTTCTCGTTTTCCAGCAGAAAATCGCGCCGGCCGTTGAAGCTTTCGAGCAGAGCGCCACTTTCTTTGAGCGGGGGCAGGGCGCGGGCCAGAGGCTCGGCGCTGAAGCCTTTGAACAGGTTGCCTTCGGGCTCCCGGTAATAGAGGATGGGCTGCGCCAGCAGCGGCAGGTGGGTCTGCAGCAGGCGCGGGAACAGCGCCAGCACGCTGCGGGCCGAGGGTGCCTCCGCCAGGGTACGCACCGTGGCGGCGAGAAGTTCGGCACTGCCGGCAAAGGTCATCATGGGCTCTGGTGCGGCCATTATGGCATCGGCTTCCGGCCTTGTCAATTCGCGCTCGTAGCGGAGTTGATTTTTCCCACCGTCTGTGTTATTTTAATAGTTTTATTCTGGAGTTTTTAATGAAAAAAACAAAAATCAATGCCGCCCATTATGCCCTGAAAGCAAAAATGGTGGAATTTGCGGGCTGGGACATGCCGGTCCAGTATGCCGGACTGAACACCGAGCACATGGCCGTGCGCACCACCGGCGGCATGTTTGACGTCAGCCACATGGGGGAGATTTTGTTCCGCGGCAAAGAGGCCCTGGCCGCCGTCCAGTACCTGACCTCCAATGACGCCGCGCGCCTGGTGCCCGGGAAAATCCAGTATTCGGCGCTGCTGACCGAAAACGGCTGTTTCGTGGACGACCTGCTGGTCTACATGATGGCCGAGAACGAATACCTGCTGGTGGTCAATGCCGCCAACATCGATAAGGATTTCGCCTGGATGAAAAAACAGGCGGCCGGCTTTGCCGTGCAGATCGAGAACCTCTGCGGCCGATTATTCCCAGATCGCCGTTCAGGGGCCGGTGGCCGAAGAACTGGCTGCAGGAATTCACCGACACCGACCTGTCCACCATGGCCTACTACCACTTCAGCCATGGCCCGGGTGCGGGACTGGAGAGCCATCATCTCGCGCACCGGCTACACGGGCGAGGACGGCTTCGAAATTTATTTCCGGTCCGACGCGGCCGCCGCCAGCAAATTCTTCCTGGCCCTGGCCGAGAAAGGGGAAAAATACGACGCCCTGCCGGCCGGCCTGGGCGCCCGCGACACCCTGCGCCTGGAGGCCAAGATGGCCCTTTACGGCAACGACATCGACGACCAGCACACGGTGCTGGAGGCCGACCTGGGCTGGATCCTGAAACTGAAGAAGGAACCGTTCATCGGCCGGGAGGCTCTGGCCGGCAGAAAGCAGGAGGGAATCCGCCGCAAGCTGGTCGGCTTTGAAATGGTCGACAGGGGCATCGCCCGCCACGGCTATCCGGTCTATGCCCAGGGCCAGGGAGTTTGGAGCCGTGACGCAGCGGCACGTTCGCGCCCTTCCTGAAGAAAGCCATCGGCCTGACCTACCTGCCGCTGGAGGAGCGGGGTGGGCAGCGAATTCCAGATCGGCATCCGCGAGCAGTCGGGCGGCAGCCAGAGTCGTGGAGACCCCATTTTATAAACGGAACAAGTAGGAGGAAGGCATGGCGCTTGAAAGCTTGCTGTTTACCAGGGAACACGAGTGGCTGAAGCTGGAAGGCGGCAGCGGCCGCGTCGGCATCACCGAATACGCCCAGCATGAACTGGGCGACGTGGTCTACGTCGAGCTTCCCGCCAAAGGCAAGGAGGTCAAGAAGGGCGATCCCTGCGCCAACATCGAGTCGGTCAAGGCCGTCTCCGACGTCTACAGCCCGGTGTCCGGTACCGTCGTCGAGGTGAATCCGCAGCTGCGCGGACCATCCCGAACTGGTCAATCAGGATCCCTACGGCGAGGGCTGGCTCTACCTCATTCAAGCTGGACGCCCCGGCGGAAGTTAACGACCTGATGGACCAGAAAAAGTACGAGGAATATTTGCAGGGCATCGCCGGGGAATAGGGTATGCGATACCTGCCTCTGACCGCCCAGGACCGCGAAGAGATGCTGCGCGCGCTGGGCATCGCCGACGTCAACGAGCTTGTTCGTCTGCATCGGCGAGGGGAGTTGCCGTTCGCCGCTGCCCACGCTTCCCGCCGCCCTCTCCGAGCCGGAACTGCTCGCAGCTCTTCCGCGATTACGCCCAGAAGAACAGTTATAGCCGTTACCTCACCTTTCTGGGCGGCGGCGCTTACGCCCATTTCATCCCCGAAGTGGTCAACCTACCTCAGCGCCAAGGGCGAGTTCCTGACGCCCTACACCCCCTACCAGCCGGAGGTCAGTCAGGGCAGCCTCCAGGCCATGTTCGAATACCAGACGATGATGACCATGCTCACCGGCTTGGACGTGTCCAACGCCTCGCTCTACGACGGCGGCACGGCCGCGGCCGAAGCGGTGCTGCTGGCGGTGCGCCGCTCCGGCAAGACGCGCATCCTGCTGGCCGCCAACCTGCACCCCGAATACCGGCGATCATCGAGACCTACGCCCAGAACCTGGGCTACCGTTTTGCTGATGTCGCCTGCGACCGCGACAGCGGCAAGTTGGATCTGGAGGATGTCCGGCGTCGGCTCGATGAGCAGACCGCCTGCGTCGTCTTTCAGAGCCCCAACTTCCTGGGCGTGGTCGAGGAGACGCGGGCCATCGCCGCCGCGGCCCACGCCCGGCAGGCCTACGCCGTCCAGCTGGTCGACGAGGCGATGTCGCTGGCCTTCCTGCGCTCTCCGGGCAGCAACGGCGTGGACATCGCCGCGGGCGAAGCCCAGAGCTTCGGGCTGCCCCTGGCGTTCGGTGGACCCTACCTCGGCTTCCTGGCCGCCCGCAGCGATTTTTTGCGGCAGATGCCCGGCCGCATCGTCGGCCAGACCCGCGATGCCGAGGGCCGGAGGGGCTACGTGCTCACCCTCTCCACCCGCGAACAGCATATCAAGCGCGAGAAAGCCACCTCCAATATCTGCACCAACCAGGCCTGGTGCGCCGTGCGCGCCGGCATGTACCTGGCCACCATGGGCCAGAGCGGCCTGGAGCAGGTGGCCCGCAACAACCACCTGAACGCCGCCTATTTCCTGCGTAAAATCTCGCGCTGCCCGCAGGTGCGGGTCAAGTACCGCCGCGATTTCTACAACGAGGTCGTGCTGGAGACCGGCCGGCGCAAGGCCGAGTCGTTCCTGGACAAGCTGAAGCGACAGGGGATACTGGCCGGCATTCCCCTGCGCTGGTTCTACCCCGACTGGCCCAACGCGGTGCTGATCACTTTCACCGAGCTGCACCGGCCGGAGGAGCATCGACCGGCTGGTGCCGCGCCATCGGAGAACTCCAATGAAACGGCTGCCCGATCTCATTTTTGAGAAGAGCCGTGCCGGCAAAATCGGCTACTCGTTTCGCCAACCCCGCTTCCCGGGTGGCGAACCGCGTCCGGCTGTCGCCGCCGACAAGCTGCACGGCGGCCTGCACCCCGATTTCCCCCAGCTCTCCGAGGTGGAGATCGTCCGCCACTACACCGCCCTGGCCCAGCTGAATTATTCGGTGGACGAGGGCTTTTATCCCCTGGGCTCCTGCACCATGAAATACAATCCCAAGATCAACGAGAAGCTGGCCGGTCTCGAGGGACTCCAGGCCCATCCCTATGCGCCCCACGATCTGGTGCAGGGCAACCTGGAGATCATCCGCACCCTGGAGGAGTGGCTGGTGCCGGCTGACCGGCATGGCCGGTTTCGCCCTGTCGCCGGCGGCCGGCGCCCACGGCGAATTCACCGGCATGCTGATCATCCGCAAGTACCTGGAGCTGCAGGGCGACCCCCGCCAGCGGGTGCTGATCCCCGATTCGGCCCACGGCACCAACCCCGCGTCGGCCCATTTCGCCGGTTATCGAGATCCAGGAAATCCCCTCCAACGCCGAAGGCATCATCGACCTCGAGACCCTGGAGCGCCTATCTCGACGGCGAGGTGGCCGCCCTGATGATGACCAACCCCAACACCCTGGGCATTTTCGAGAAGAACATCGAAGCCATCGCCGCGGCCCTGCACCGCAACGGCTCGCTGCTCTACATGGACGGCGCCAACTTCAACGCCCTGCTGGGCGTGGTCCGGCCCGGCGACCTGGGCGTGGACGTGCATGCACCTCAACCTGCACAAAACCTTCTCCACCCCCCATGGCGGCGGCGGCCCCGGTTCGGGCCCGGTCGGGGTGGCCGCCAAGCTGCTGCCCCTGCCTGCCCGTGCCCTGGCTGCGGCGGCAGAAGCACGCTGTGGTGGTGACTACGAGGCGCCCCGCATCGATCGGCCGGGTCAAGAACTTCTACGGCCAGTTCCTGGTCATGGTCCGCGCCCTGGCCTACCTGATGGCCCTGGGCCGGGAGAACGTCCGGCGGGTGGCCGAGGACGCGGTGCTCAACGCCAATTACATCCGTCAAGCAGCTGGCCGCTGTCCTCGATCTGCCTTACGACTCGCCGACGCTGCACGAGGTGGTTTTTTCCGATAAGAACCTGCCGGTCAAGACCCTGGATATCGCCAAGCGCCTGCTCGACTATGGCTTCCACCCCTTCACCATTTATTTCCCGCTCATCGTCCACGGGGCGATGATGATCGAACCCACCGAAAGCGAGAGCAAGGAGACACTGGACCGAATTCATCGAAGCCATGGAGACGATCCTGCAGGAGGCCCGGCCAGAATCCCGAGCTGCTGCACCAGGCGCCGTACCTCACGCCGGTGCGCCGCCTGGACGAGACGCTGGCCGCGCGCAAGCCGGTCCTCAAATGGCAGAGAGGGGAGGAGCATTGAGCCTACAGCACGATCATTCTCAAGCTGCAGGAATTCTGGGCCGAAAAGGGCTGCTACATCGCCTCCGGCTACGACGATGGAAGTCGGCGCCGGCACCATGACCCCCGACACGTTTTTCCGCGTGCTGGGCACGAAGCCCTGGAAGGTGGCGTACTGGCAGCCCTCGCGCCGTCCCGATGACGGCCGCTACGGCCAAAATCCCAACCGCGTACAGAAGCACAACCAGTTCCAGGTGATCCTCAAGCCCGTCCCCATCGAGGGCCAGCATGCTCTTCCTGGACAGCCTGATTTACCTGGGCGTGGACATCCAGCATCCATGACATCAAATTCGACGAGGACAACTGGGCGTCCCCCTCGCTGGGTGCCTGGGGCGTCGGCTGGCAGGTGATGTGCGACGGCATGGAGATCACCCAGTTCACTTACTTCCAGCAGGCCGGGGGCATGGAACTCAATCCCAACTCGCTGGAGATCACCTACGGCATCGAGCGCCTGGCCATGTTTCTGGATAACAAAAACAACATGTACGACCTGGAATGGGGCAACAAGGTCTCCTACGCCGATCTGAACCTGGAGGCGGAGCGGCAGTTTTCCATCTACAATTTCGAGGTGGCCGACATCGATTTGCTGCGCAACGGCTTTCAGCTGTACCAGCAGGAGGCGGAGCGGCTGGTCGAGCAGCGCCTGCTACCTGCCGGCCTTCGACCAGGTGCTGAAGTGTTCGCACGCTGTTCAACATCCTGGACGCCCGCAAGGCCATTTCCGTGGCCGAGCGCACCGCCCTGCTGACCGTCATGAGGGGTCTGGCCGGCCAGATCGCTTCCCGATTTGTGGAGCAGACGGAGGGGCAGAACCATGGCTGATCTGCTGTTCGAACTCGGTGTGGAAGAGGTTCCCGCTTCCCAGGTCAAGTCCATCCGCGACCAGCTGGAGTCTCTCCTTCCGCCAGCAACTGCAGGAGAGCGCCCTGCTGCTGGGCAACCTGGAGGCGGCGGCGACCAACCGCCGCTTCATGATCTATGTGGACAGCGTCAGCGAAGTCCTGCCCAGCCGCGAAGAGACCCTCATGGGCCCGGCCAAAAAAATCGCGCTGGATGAGAAGGGCCAGCCGACCATCGCCCTCAGGAAGTTCATGGAATACAACCAGGTCCAGCTGTCCGATGTCATCGAAGTGAAGACCCCCAAAGGCGTCTACATGGGAGTGGTCAAGGTGACGGCCGGCCGGAGCACCGAAGAGATGCTCAAGGAAATCTGCCGCCGCTCTCTCGCCGAGCTGACCTTCCCCAAGGCCATGGTCTGGAACGAGTCTCGGGTTCCTTTCATCCGCCCGATCAAGAATATCCTGCTGCTCTACAAGGGCAAGCTGTTGGAGGTCGAGTTCGCCGGCGTGAACTCATCCAATCGGGTTTACGGCCACCGGCTGCTCTCCTCGGAAACCTTCAAGGTCAACACGTTCAAGGAATACATCGAGGGGCTGGTGCGAAACTTTGTCATCCTCGGCGAAACGGAACGGCGGCAGATCATCGCCGAGGAGATTCGCGGCAGCGAAGAGGAGCTGGAGGTCCAGGTGCCGGTCGACGAGGGGATGCTCGACTTCTTCATCTACAGCAACGAGTACCCGGTGGTCTTCGTCGGCCAGTTCGACCCCAAGTACCTCCATCTGCCGCCGGAGGTCATCGCCGCTTTCATGACTGCCGAAAAGAAACTGCTGCCGGTCTACGACCGCGGCGGCCGGCTGAGCAACTATTTCCTGGGTGTCTCCAACATTCCCGACGAGAGCAAGCATGTCTGCCACGGCAACGAACGGGTGATCCAGGCGACCTTCGAGGATGCCCAGTTCTTCTGGACCACCGACCTGCGAGAGAATTTCTATGATCTGCGCCAGGGACTGAAAAACGTCCTCTTCCAGAAGGAACTGGGAAGTTATTTTGATAAAAGCGAGCGGCTGGGGGCTCTGATCGACTTCCTTGCGGGGGAAACCAAGAACGTGCATCTGCGCGACAAGCTGCTCAAGGCCGCCAGCTTTTGCAAGAATGACCTGCTGACCCGCATGGTGCGGGAATTCCCCTCCATGCAGGGCATCATCGGCGGTCTCTATCTCAAGGAGGCCGGCGAGGACGATCAGGTCTGGAAGGCCGTCTACGGGCACTACCTGCCCAAGGGATTCAGCCAGGAGCGGCTGGAAGACCTGGGGGCCGGGCTGCTCTCGCTGGCCGACCGCATCGACAACATCGCCGGTTTTGTCTCCAAGGGCATGAAAATCTCCAGTTCCAAGGATCCCTACGGCATTCGCCGCGATGCCAATGCCATGATCAAGATCCTCATCGACTTCAAGTTGAACCTGGATCTCGGCGGCCTGATCCGTCAGGCGGCCAAACCGTTTGCCAAGAGCGAGGACGATGCGGCGGCGGCAGCGTCGACCCTGGTCGAACTGTTTCGTTCTCGCCTGGAGAACAATTTCAAGGAGATCCTCCATTTCCGTTACGATGTGGTCAACGCCGTGCTGCAGCGCGACCGGCTCGATGTGTTCGAAATCTTTCGTCGGGCCGAGGCCGTTTCGCGCATGGTCGAATCGAATTCGCTGGGACTGCTGATCGGGCTGCACAAACGGCTGCGCAACATCATCCGCGATGCGCCGGAATTCATACTGTCCGAGGATCTGCTGCGCCAGAAGGAGGAGAAGCTGCTCTTCGACGTGTTCAAGGAGGCCAAGAGCGGCATTGTCGAGGCGACCCTGCGCCATGATTACCTGCGGGCGGTTACCGCGATTCTGGAAATGAAGCCGGCGGTGGATAGCTTTTTCGACCAGGTGCTGATTATGGCCGAGGAGGAGGCGCTGCGCCAGAACCGCATCGCCCTGCTGCAGCGCATTGATGCGCTGCTGGCCGGGATAGCTGATTTCACGTTGATTGTGGAGAGCGACTCAGGAGAATGAATATGAGAGATGTATCGAGCGAGAATTTGCGCAACGTGGCCTTCATCGGCCACGGGCAGGCCGGCAAGACCAGCCTGGTCTCGGCCCTGCTCTACGATGCCAAGATGGTCAACCGGCTGGGCCGGGTCGATCAGGGCAACACGGTAACCGATTACGACGAAGAGGCGATTGCCCGCAAGATTTCCGTTCAGTCCGCCCTGGCCTATGCCTATCGGGACAAGTATAAAATCAACATCATCGATACGCCGGGTTTCCACAACTTCATCTGGGAAGCGCGTCTGGCACTGATGGCGGTCGAAACCGGAGTGGTGACGGTCTGCGCCCAAGAGGGCGTGCAGGTGCAGACGGAGAAAGCGTTCGCTTTCGTCAATGAACTGAGCAAGCCGGCGTTGTTCGTGATCAACAAGATGAAGAAAGAACTGGCCGATTGGGAACGCACCCTGGGAGCCCTGGTCGATGCATTCGGCAAGAACGTGGTGGCCGTGCACCAGCCGCTCGGCAAGGGGCCCGCTTTCAACGGCGTGGTGGATCTGGTCACCCTCAAGGCCTACGGCTACGGCGAGGATGACAAGGGTGATTTCAAGGAAGTACCTGTCCCGACCGAGCTGCAGGCGGAGGTGAAAAAACGGCGCGAGGCGCTGATCGAGAAAGTCGCCGAAACGGACGAGAAGCTGATGGAGAAATATTTCGAGCAGGGCGACCTGGGCGTTGAGGAAATCGTCAGCGGGCTGAAGAACGGCATCCGCCAGCGCACCATTTTCCCGGTGCTGGTGGCCGATGCCACCACCAACATCGGCGTCCCGCAACTGATCGATTTCATCATCCAGTTCTGCCCCTCGCCGCTGGAAGCGGCCGCGGGCCCGATGACCCTGGACAAGTCGGCCCCCTTTGCCGGCTGGGTCTTCAAAACGTTCTCCGATCCCTTCACCGGCAAGATTTCCGTGGTGCGGGTGTTTGCCGGCGTCTTCAAGCCCGACACGTTTTACCTGAACTCGACCCGCGGCAGCGACGAGCGCGTGGCCGGATTGTTCCTGCTCCAGGGCAAGACCCAGGAGTCGGCCGGCGAGGTGCGCAGCGGCGATATCGTGGCCGTGACCAAACTCAAGGAAACCCAGACCGGCGACACGCTGACCGTCAAGGGCGGGAAAATCCGTTTTCCCGACACCCCTTTCCCCGTGCCGGCGATCTCGTTTGCCATCGAGCCCAAGGCCAAGCAGGATGAAGGCAAGATATCCAACGCCCTGCAGCGCATCATGGAAGAGGATCCCTCGCTGCGCACCAGCCGCGATATCCAGACCAAGCAGCAGATCATTTCCGGCAACGGCCAACTGCACGTGGAACTGGTGGTCGGCAAACTGAAGAAACGCTACGGCGTGGAAGTCACCATGACCCCGCCCAAGATTGCCTACCAGGAGACCATCCTGGGCAAGGCGGACGTGGAGCACAAGTACAAGAAGCAGAGCGGCGGCCGCGGCCAGTACGGGCACGTGTTTGCCAAGATGGAACCGCTGCCGCGCGGCACCGGTTTCCAGTTCGAGGAAACTCTCTTCGGCACCTCGATCCCGCGCAACTACGTGCCCGCGGTCGAGAAGGGCGTTCTCGAGGCCAAGCAGACCGGCGTGCTGGCCGGCTATCCGGTGGTGGACTTCAAGTTCAACCTCTACGACGGCAGCTACCACGAAGTGGACTCCTCGGACATGGCCTTTAAGATTGCAGCCTCGATGGCCTTCAAAAAAGGGATGAAACAGGCCAAACCGGCCCTGCTCGAGCCGATCATGAAGGTCAGCGTCTTTATCCCCCAGGAGTTTATGGGCGAAATCAACGGCAACCTGAGCGGCCGGCGCGGCCGTATCCAGGGTATGGAGACCAAGGGCAAGAACCACGTGGTCAAGGCGCTGGTGCCCATGGTCGAGATGCTCGATTTCGAGCCTCAGTTGACCTCGATCACCGGTGGCCGGGGCAGTTATTCCATGGAATTTTCCCACTACGAGGAAGTGCCGGCCCAACAGCAGAAGAGAATCATCGACGAAGCCGTCAAAGCCGGCCGGGTCAAGGAAGAGGAAGAATAGTTCGCCGATGACGTGAAGAGCCGCTCTCCGGCCGTGAGATGAAACTGTCCGATTTCGATTTCGCGCTTCCGCGGGAACGCATCGCCCGTTTTCCGGCCGAGAGGCGGGACGAATCGTTGCTGATGGTGGTCGAGAGGGGCAGCGGCCGGATCGATCATCTGCGATTCGGCGATATCGTCGACCGTCTGGGTTCCGACTGTTTTCTGGTGATCAACAACACCCGGGTCGTTCCGGCGAGGCTGTTCGGAGAGATCGGGGAGCGGACGGTGGAGTTTCTGGTCGTGCGGTGGCTGTCGCGGGATTCTTGCGAAGTCCTCGCCCTTCCGGCCCGTCCGCTGAAAAAAGGAGCGCGGATTTCGTTTGCCGGCGGACCGGAAGCCGAAGTCGTCGATGCGGGGGGAAGGGGAAGGCGAGTTCTGAAGTTCGCCGGCAGTTCAGACGAGATCCTACGCCTCGGGTACGCCCCGTTGCCCCCCTACATCAAGCGCCGTTTCGAGGAAGCCTGCCGGTTCCGCGATTTCGACCTCGAACGCTACCAGACCGTTTATTCCCATTTCCCCGGGTCCATCGCGGCGCCCACCGCCGGGCTCCATTTCACGCCGGAGCTCCTGGCGCGGCTGCGGAAAAAAACGGCGGTGGTCGAGATCACCCTTGATGTGGGAGAGGCGACGTTCCAGAAGATCGAGCGGGAGAACATCGAGGAACACCACATGGGAAAAGAGCGGATCCGGATCGAAAAGGGCAGCATCGACGAGATCGAACGGCTCCGGAACGGCGGGAAAAAGCTGCTGGCGGTCGGAACGACCTCCGTGAGGGCGCTAGAGTCCTACGCCCTGTACCGTCCCCGGGAGGCCGAATTCGAGAGCGATCTCTTCATTACCCCCGGGTTCCGCTTCCGGATGGTCGACCGGATGCTGACCAATTTTCACCTTCCCCGGTCCTCTCTCTTCATCCTGGTCGCCGCGTTCGCCGGCCTGGACCTGATGCGCGAGGCGTATCGGACGGCCGTCGAGCGCCGGTACCGTTTCTTCTCCTACGGCGACGCGATGCTCATCGTCTGACTCGGGGAATGGCGAGAATCCTGATTGACAATTGGACTTGCATTCACTACAATATTTTTTTTGAAATCAAAATCGGGAGAAGTGCTAGTGGACGCTTGTGCGCGGATTGATTTACCTTTGCCCTTATACAAACGCGGCAAGGTCCGGGACGTGTTCGAAGCGCAGAACCGTTTGCTGATTGTCTCGACCGACCGCATCTCGGCCTTCGACTACGTCCTGCCGTCGCTGATTCCCGACAAGGGCAAAGTGCTCAATCAGCTGGCCGCTTTCTTCTTTGCTCTCACCCGCGACGTGCTGCCCAACCACCTGCTCAGCGACCGGCCCGAAGAGCTGCCCGACTTCAAGCCTTTCGCCCGGCAGATCGCCGGTCGGGCGGTGTTGGCCAAGAAAATGCGCGGTTTCCCCCTGGAAGCGATCGTGCGTGATTATCTGGTTGGCTCGGGCTGGAAAACCTATCAGGCCAACGGCACGATCTGTGGCCTGCGCCTGCCCGCCGGTCTTTCCTTCGCCGACCGTCTGCCGGAACCGATATTCACTCCGACCACCAAGGCGGAGACCGGCCATGACCAGGACATGACCTTATCCGAACTGGCCGGGCGAATCGGCCAGGAGCGTGCCCGGCGTATCCGCGAACTTTCCCTGTTGCTGTTTGCCAAGGTCAGCGAGTTCGCCTACCAGCGGGGGATCATCATCGCCGATTCCAAGTTTGAATTCGGGCAAGACGAGGAGGGGCGAATCGTCCTGATCGATGAGATTTTCACCCCCGATTCCTCGCGCTTCTGGAAACGGGAGGATTACGCGCCGGGCCGTGAACCCCCCTCCTACGACAAACAGTTCGTGCGCAATTTTCTGTTGGACTCTTCCTGGGACCGCCAGTCCCCGCCACCGCAGCTGCCGGCCGACATCGTCGCCCGCACCCGCGAGAAGTACCTGGAAATTTTCCGCATCCTAACCGGAAGAGAGTTATGAGGCAGCCCCTGAACCTTCTGGATGCCGCTCTGCTGGCCATTCTGCTGCTGTCGACTCTTTCCGGCCTCGTGCGCGGCTTGATCAGCGAACTCTTTTCCCTGGGATTCCTGATCGCCGGTGTTGTGCTGGCCTTTGCCTATTCCCACGAGCTGGTCCCGCTCTGGCGCCGGGTACTTGAGGACCGGCAGCTGATCGGGATCGCTGCCTTTCTGTCGGTTGTGCTGGTGACCATTGCCATCGGTGCGCTGATCAGCGCCTGGTTCAAGCACCTGCTCTTTCCCGGTCCGCTGCAGCTTATCGACCGGGTGCTGGGCGGGGCGTTCGGCCTGCTGCGCGGCGCACTGCTGGCCATCCTGTTGCTGGTGGCCCTGGTCAATGTCCGGATCGAGCCGAGGCTTTACCAGCGTTCGACCTTGGCGCCGACGCTGATGAAAGCGTTTCGGCTGATGCTTAACTTGGTCCCGCCGCAGACCCGCGAGAAAATTCTATCCTTCAGCGAACATGATCAGCAAAAAAATCAGCGATATCGCCGAGCAATTTGAATCGCTCACCATCAAGAAGCAGATGAAAATTCTGGCTGCCAAGGCCGTCAACTCGAAACTTTTCTTCAAGGAGATTCTCGAGGAGTTCGAACGCACCCTGCTGCAGACCCTGCTGGAAAAGTACGATTACAACACTTCCAAAATGTCGCTGAATATCAAGCTGCACCGCAACAGCATCGCCAAAAAATTAAAGAAATTAAAACTGAAAGAGAAGAAAACGAAATAAATTTGTTCTTTTTTTTCAATTCGGCAATTTGATTCCGTAACAGTCGCTGATGTCCAGCGGCGGCAGCGGCCCGTCCAGCGGCTGGCGGTCGCGCACGTACCAGTCGTACCACTGCAGGTGGCGGTAGAGCATATCGATGCGGCCCGGCTGTTTGCGATTGCCGTGCCCCTCCCCGGGGTACTGGACCAGGCGCACGGCCGGGTGGTTATTCATTTTGAGCTGCCGATAGAACTCCTTGCTCTGGCCCGGATCCACGCGGGTGTCGCTGGTGCCGCCCATGATCAACACCGCGCTCCGGCTCTGCTTGGCCCAGTAAATGGGGCTCCGTTTCAGGGCCAGGTCCCACATCTCTTCCAGTTTCTTGCCCGAGTGGACGTAGAGTTCTTCGTAGGGGATGTCGGTGGTGCCGCGCTTGGAAATCAGGTCGCTGATGCCCACAAACATGACCACCGCCCGGACGTAACGGGTGTAGTAGGAAGCGAACCAGGCCGCGGCGTAGCCGCCGTAGGACCCCCCGCCCAGCCCCACGCGTTCGCGGTCGGCCAGGCCGCGCTGAACGAGGGCGTCGATGCCGTCGGCAATGTCGTCGAACTCTTTGCCGGCCGGGTCCTCGTAACCGGCCATGGCGAAGGCCACACCGTAGCCGGTGGAGGCGCGGTAGTTGGGATAAAAAGCCAGATACCCTTTGCCGGCCAGCACCTGGGCCGGATGATTGGTGCCGGTCAGCCAGCCGTTGCTCTGGTTGCTTTCCGGGCCGCCGTGCACCGAGACGATCAGAGGGTAGGTGCGGCCGGCCGCCGCAGCGAGCGGATAGACCAGGATGCCCTCCAGTTCCTGGCCATCGCGGGCGCGGTAGCGGAATACCTCCTGTTTGCCCAGCCGGCGCTCGGCAATCCAGGGGTTGAGCGTGGTCAAACGATGCGGCGGGGCCGGCGGAGTCCAACTGAAGAGGTCGCCGGGGCTGTCCGGGCTGTTGGCGATCAACGAGGTCTGTCTGCTGTCTGCTGCCTGCTCGGGCGCGCCGAAGATGGTCCCCGTTTTCCGGGAATCGAGCAGGATTTCCCTTTTCGGGTTGCGCAGCGGCAGGCGGTTCAGGGTGTTCCACACCCCTTCGGCGGCCAGAAAGAGGAGCGACTGGTTGTCCGCCCAGCCGACCCAGGTCGCGTGCCCTGCAAAATCGGCGGGAGTCAGGTTGCGTGTCTGCGCTTTTTTCAATTCCAGGACATAGGCCTGGCTGACCGCGTGGTCATTCCTGGCGCGCGCGGCAGCATATGCGAGTTTGGTTCCGTCCGGGCTGAAGGCCAGGTTGCCCAGCTTGCTTTGCGGGTCGATAAGCAGAGTGCATGTTTTACTCTGCAGGTCCATCAGGTATATTTTCTTGAACATGTACTCGTCGTCGACCAGGTTGTGCGGCGAACAGGCGGCGGCGATGGCGCGGCCGTCCGGGCTGAATTCAAAATCCCAGACCGTCAGCCCCTGGCTCAGTTGCTCGGCCGGGCCGGGAGGCGTCCCCTTCCGGACATCCGTCAGGTACAGGTTGCGGGGTTTCCAGTCTTCCTCGAAAAAGATGAATCCGAACCCCTTTTTCAGAAGCTCTTTCTCCCTGGGACCGGCCGGGGGGAGGGCCACGTAGGCGATCTTGTTCCCCGCGGGGTGCCAGCGGAAGGCGAGCACATCGGTCGCGGACTGGGTCAGGGGGAAGGCCTCGCCGCCCGCCAGAGGGATCAGCCAGACCTGGGTGCTGGCCGCATCCCCGCGCTTGCTCAGGAAGGCGATGCCGGCACCGTCGGGTGACCAGCGGGGGAGCTGGCGTTGACTTTGCCGGTGACGTACGGCCGGTTCTGGCCGGTCCTGACCGACATCAGGTGCAGTTCGGAGTAAGCCGCTCCCGGCTCGTCATCGGCCGCACGGTTGACGCTCACCGTGTAGGAGATCCATTCGCCGTTGGGGCTGATGGCGGCAGCCGTGCAGGTTTTCAGCTGCAGCACGTCCGCGGCGGAAAACGGCGTCTTATCCGCTGCTTGCGCCATCCCGGCAGCCAGAATGAAAACAGACAAGTAAACCCAGGCGAACCTCAGGGCACGTGGGCATGTTTCGTTCATAAGACCTCCCGGCGATGGAAGAGAGATTATAGCATGGAAGGCGAGTGCGCGTCGCTGACGCCCGCCGGCAGGGCCTGTTCTTGACTGTGAAAAAATATCTTATTGTGTTATAAACGTCTCATTCAGCAACGGCGAGGAGGTTCGCCCATGCAAATGCATCAGGAATTTATCCGGGTGGCGAAAAAGTATAGTGGCAAGCTGGCCATCATCGACCATTCGACCGACAAAAAGGTGACCTATGAGCAAGGCCCTGATCGCGTCGCTGCATCCTGGCCGCCAAATTCCGCAAGTACCACGAAGGGTTCATCGGCATCATGGTCCCCACTTCGGCCGGCTGCATCCTGGCCGTTCTGGGAGTGCTCATGGCCGGCAAGGTGCCGGTGATGATCAATTATTCCACCGGCGCGGCCAACAACGCCGAGTATGCCCAGAAGAAATGCGGTTTCAAGACCATCATCACCTCCCGGGCCCTGCTGGAGAAGATCGGCTGCCGCTGCGTGTCGGGCATGGTTTTCATCGAGGACATCTGGTTGAACGGATAGGGCCGGGCAGACAAGCTGAAAGCCGCTGCTCAAGTCGAAGCTGCCGCTGGCTCCTGCTTCTCAAAACGGTTCACCAGGGCGAACCCGATGACAACCTGGTCATCCTGTTCACCTCGGGCAGCGAAAAGGACCCCAAGGCGGTGCAGCTGACCCACCGCAACATCGAGCTCCAACGTGGCCGGATATCGCCAAGGTCCTGACTGTCACCAGCGAAGACGTCATCCTGGCCAACCTGCCGCTGTTCCATGTCTTCGGCCACAACGTCAACTTCTGGCTGCCGCTGCTGCTCGGCATGACCATGGTCACCTATGCCAATCCCCTGGAATACAAGAAGATCTGCACCATCGTGCGCGAGGAGAAGGTGACGCTGATGGTCGGCACGCCCAGCTTTTTCTCGGGCTACCTGCGCCAGTCCGAACCCGGCGATTTTGCCAGCGCTGCGCGTCGCCGTGGCCGGGGCCGACAAGGCCCCGATTCCCTGCGCGCGGGGTTCCTGGAAAAACACGGCCTGGAACTCTGCGAAGGCTACGGCACGACCGAGACCAGCCCGGTCGTCGCCACCAACCTGCCCGGCGCCAACAAGCCGGGCAGCGTCGGCAAGGTGCTGCCCAGCGTCGAGGTAAAGATCGTGGACATCAACAGCGGCGAAGCCCTGCCGCCCGGGCGGGGAAGGCAAGATCCTGGTCAAGGGCGACATGGTCATGAAGGGCTATTTCGATGACATGGAAGAGACATCGCTGCGCATCCAGGACGGCTGGTACGAGACCGGCGACATGGGCCTCATGGACGAGGAGGGTTATCTCTGGCACCGCGGCCGGCTGAAGCGCTTCGTCAAGATCGGCGGCGAAATGGTCTCGCTGGTCAGGGTCGAGACGGTTCTGCTGGAGATTTGCTGCCCGAGGGCGATCGACTGCTGCGTGGTGGAGGTCCCCGATTCGCTCAAAGGGGCCAGGATCGTCGCCGCCGTGACCAAGCGGTCGACGAACGCAAAACTGCTCAAGGACATGGCCGAGCAGCTGCCCGCCATCGCCCTGCCCAAGCAATTCGTGGTCATGGAGCGAGTTGCCCAAGATGGGCAGCGGCAAGATCGATTTCCGCACCATCACCGAGCTGGTCCGCCAGCGCTTGCAGAAGCAGGAGGCTTAAGCATCCTGCCCCTTGGCTAGGCGGTTCAGAAAAAGGCGATGACCAGGATTCCCGCCAGCAGGCAGTAGTAAGCGAAAAGGTGGAACTTTTCGCCAGACCAGGATCCGTTTTCAATAGTCCCAGGGCCAGGAAGCCCGACCAGGGCCGCGCCAGACCGAAAGCCAGCCCCAGCAGCGGCCAGTGGCGCTCCGGCCAGGGCGATGCCGGATTCCAGGAGCATGGCGCCCAGCACGGCCGGGATGGAGAGCAGGAAGGAAAAACGGAAGGAGAACTCGAATCCCAGCCCCAGCATCAGCGCCAGCGCGATGGTCATGCCCGAGCGCGAAATTCCGGGAACGATGGCGATGCCCTGGCAGACGCCGATCAGGAACGCGGCCGGGCGCGGGTCGCTTACGCGCCAGCGCAGGCGCCGGGAAAGCCACAGCAGCAGCGCCGGTGAACAGCAGGCCGAACGCCCACGGCAGGCGGCCTGGTGAAAAGCCCTTCAAAAAAATGGCGGAACAGGAGCGCGATGAGGGCGGTGGGCAGGGAGGCGGTCGCCAGCAGCATCAGCAGGCGGAAATTCTCCTTTTCGAAAGGCGCAGCGCCAGCGGCTTCAGATCGCTGGAAAAATAGGCCACCACGGCCAGCAGCGTGCCCAGATGAAAGAAAATATCGAGACACAGCGGCAGGGTGGTGAAGTGGAGCAGCTTCTGGAAAATCAGCAGGTGGCCGCTGGAACTGACCGGGAAGAACTCGGTCAGGCCCTGCATCAGGGCCAGCAGGATGATCTTGAGCGAAGGGCACGTCAGCCGCCGATCGGCCTGGCGCGCTGCGGATGACCGTCGTTTCGACCTGTCGCGGATCTTGCTGCAGTTCCTCGGCCGAGTCGGCTTCATAGCGGACGACCAGCGACGGCTGGGTGTTGGAGGCGCGCACCAGGGCCCAGCCGTGCGGGAAAGCGGACGCGGGCGCCGTCGATGTCGATCACCGGCAGTATTTCTTTTTGAAGTGGTCGGCGGATGGCGTCGACGATGGGGAACTTGACGTCGTCGCTGGCGTCGACGCGGATCTCGGGGGTGTTGAAAATTGCGGGAATGGTGTCGCACGATGTCGGCCAGGCTCTCCGTCCGGCGGGCAAGGATCTCCAGCAGCCGCGCCCCGGCGTAGACGGCGTCGTCGAAGCCGAACCACTTGTCGTTGAAGAACATGTGGCCGCTGACCTCGCCGGCAGGCGAGGGCGTTCTCCTCCTGGATTTTTTTTTGATCAGCGAATGGCCGGCCTTCCACATGATGGGCATGCCGCCGTGCTGCCTGATCTCGGCATAGAGGACTTCCGAAGCTTTGACCTCGGAGATGATCTTGGCTCCCGGGAGGCGCGCTTAGGATGTCGCGGGCGTAAAGACCAGCAGCAGCTGGTCGCCCCAGAGGATGCGCCGGCGCCGGTCGACCACGCCGATGCGGTCGGCGTCGCCGTCCAGGCCGATGCCCAGGTCGGCGCCGGTCTCCTTCACCTTGGCGATCAGGTCCTGCAGGTTCTTGACCACGGTGGGGTCGGGATGGTGGTTGGGGAAACGGCCGTCCACGTCGCAGAAGATTTCGCTCACCTCGGCGCCCAGCGCCCGGTAGAGGGTACCGGGGCGGTCAGGCCGCCGGTGCCGTTGCCGCCGTCGACGACCACGCGGATTTTTTTCTTCAGGCGGATGTTGGAGTCGGACGTACTCCAGGTATTCGGGGATGATGTCGCGGCATGCCAGCTTTTCTCTGGCGCCGGGGCGGAAAGCGGCCGGCAACAGCCATGCGGTAGATCTCCTTGATGCCGTCGCCGAACAGGGCCGATTTGCCGATCATGGCCTTGATGCCGTTGTATTCGGGCGGGTTGTGCGAGGCGGTGATGATCAGGCCGCCGTCCAGGTTGAAGCGGAAGACGGCGTAGTAGACCAGCGGCGTGGGCACCAGCCCGATATCGGTAACCTCCAGGCCGTGGTCGGGCCAACGTGCGGATGACCCCGGCGGCGATGCGTTCGGAGCTGGGACGGCCGTCCATGCCGATGGCGATGCGGGTCTTGTTTTCGCGCAGGAAAATGGTGGCCGCCGCGGCGGCGATGCGGCCGACCGCCTCGTCGCCGAGCTCTGTTTCGGCGATGCCGCGGATGTCGTATTCGCGGAAGATGGATTCTGTGAGTGTGCTCATGGTTGTTCCGGGGTCCATTATAACCCAGAAGACCCCGAGCAGCAACCGGTTGACATTCACAGTGGAATATACTACAATGTGGTAGTTGGAATGAGGACCCAATACCATGGAACGTGCTTGCGGGCGGGGAGGTAGTGGATCGGATGGGCCGATGGCCAAGAGAATTCCCATGTCGGTTGAAAAGTACTTCGACTACAATGCCACTACCCCCGTGGATCCGCGCGTGTTGGCGGAGATGCTCCCCTTTTTCAGCGAGCGGTTTCACAATCCCTCATCGTTCTATCGCGATGCGGGGAAGGTATCCTTCGAGGTTCAGAAGGCCAGGGAACACACCGCGCGTTTGATTGGCGCCTCCCCTCTTGAGATCGTCTTCACCTCGGGAGGCACCGAAGCGGACAACCTGGCCATCCAGGGCGTTGCCCACCAACGTGGCGGGAAGGGGAGGCATCTGATCACCTCGGCCATCGAGCATTCCGCGGTCCTGGAAACCTTCCGCCACCTTTCACAAGACGGATTTGAAATCACCGTTTTGCCCGTCGACCGCTCGGGCCTGGTGGACCCCGCGACACTGCAGAAGGCCATGAGGGAAAGAAACGGCGCTGGTCTCGATCATGCATGCCAACAACGAAATCGGCACCATCCAGCCGATCGCCGAGCTGGCCGGTATTACTCATCATGGCGGAGCCCTGTTCCACACCGATGCCGTGCAGTCGGCCGGCAAGATCCCCATCGCCGTTCAGGAGATGGGGGTCGATCTGCTCAGCCTCTCGGCCCACAAAATGTACGGGCCCAAGGGCGCGGGCGCCCTATACGTTCGCAAGCATTTGAAGCTGGAATCCCTGCTGTGGGGCGGGGGGCAGGAAAAGGAGCGCCGGGCGGGCACGGAGAACGTACCGGGGATCGTCGGACTGGGCAAAGCATGCGAACTGGCCCTGCAGGAGATGGGGGAGGAGGCGGGGCGCCTGGTTTGTTTGCGCGACCAGTTGCAGGATACACTTCTGGCGAAGATCCCGTCTGCCTGGATAAACGGCGATACGCCGTTGCGGCTGCCGAATACTCTCAACATCACCATTCGCGATTGCGACTCCGCTGCCATGCTGGCCTATCTGGACCACGACGGCCTGGCCCTGTCGGCCGGATACCGCCTGTTCGGCTCACGCCGCCGGCCCTTCCCACGTTCTGTTGGCCATAGGGCTCGATCCCGAAGATGCCCGCAGCAGCCTGCGCATCAGCCTGGGCTGCTTTTCACGCGAAGAAGGGCTGGATCCACTGGTCGAGGCAGTTGGCCGGGTGGCGATGCTCTTGCGGGGAAGCGCTTCAGGGTTGTCATGAGATGGGCATGATGGTTGAAGAAAAAATAGGCCATTTGCGAACCGCCATCGGTCGCAAGCAGGGAATACTGGTCGCCTTTTCCGGAGGGATCGACAGTTCCGTCATCGCCCGGGTGGCCCATGAAGTTTTGGCTGAAAAGGCCCTGTCGGTGACCATCGATTCACCGACTCTTCCCCGCGGGGATTTGGATATGGCTCGAATGATCGCAGCCGAAATCGGCATCGCCCATCGCGTCGTGGCCGCTTCCGTCTTGAATCCGGCAGTGGCGGGCAACTCCTGTGATCGCTGCTATTTCTGCAAAAAAGAGGAGATGGAACTCCTGCAGTCCGTGGCCGCGGAATCGGAGCTGGAAACGATTGCCTTCGGGGTGACCATCTCCGACTATCGGGAGCACCGTCCCGGTTTGAAAGCACTGGCCGAAGCGCATGCCTTCCTCCCCCTCGTTGAGGTTGGCATTTCCAAGAGTGAGATTCGCGACATCGCTTTCCGGCTGGGGCTTTCCAACTATGATCTGCCTTCCACCACGTGCCTCTCCTCTCGCGTTCCCTACGGCCAGAAGATCACCCCAGTCAAATTAATCCAAATCGAAGGCGCCGAAGGATTCCTGCACGCCTTGGGCTTCCGCCAGGTGCGAGTACGGCATTACGGCGATACGGCGCGGATCGAAGTTGATGGGGATGAGATCGGACGTCTTGCCAAACTCCGGAATGAAGTGGTTTCCAAATTAAGAGAATTCGGGTTTGTCTACGTCACCCTGGATCTGGACGGGTATCGTTCCGGAAGCATGGACGAAGCATTGGAGGACAAGGAGCATGGTGATCCTGCTTAACGGAAAGGACCGGGAGCTTGAAGACGGCCTGAGTGTGAGGGAGGCTGTAGAGCGATACTCTCCTGGGCGTTTGGCTTTGATCGTGGAACTTAATGGCCGCATGGTGGCCAAGAACGACTGGGGCAGCGTGATTCTGCAGCCGGGAGATCGGATGGAATTGGTCGAATTGGTGGGGGGCGGTTGATGGGGGGGTTTGATTCTCTCTTCATCGCCGGGCGCGAGATCACCAACCGTTTCTTCCTGGGCACAGGAAAATTCAAAAACAAAAGCGATCTGGCCAGTGCCATTGCTGTCGCCGGGGTCAGCGTGGTCACCGTCGCCCTGCGGCGCGTCGATCCGGACAACCGGGCGGATAATATAATGAATTTCATCCCGGAAACGGCCATCCTTCTTGTCAATACTTCGGGAGCGCGCAGGGCGGAGGATGCGTTGCGTATTGCCCGGTTGGCGCGCGCAGCCGGTCTGGGCAATTGGGTGAAAGTGGAAGTGAGCAACGACAGCAAGTACCTGCTGCCCGACAACCAGGAGACGGTCCGGGCCACGGCGCTGCTGACCGACGAGGGATTCATCGTTCTGCCCTACATGCATCCCGATCTGCATGTGGCCCGGCAGCTGGTCAAGGCCGGAGCGGCGGCCGTGATGCCGTTGGGTTCTCCCATTGGCAGCAACCGTGGCTTGCAGGCGCGTGAGTTCATCCGCATCCTCTTGGCCGAAATCGGGTTACCGGTGATCATCGATGCCGGCATCGGCGCGCCCTCCCATGCCGCTGAAGCCATGGAGCTGGGGGCTGCTGCGGTGCTGGTCAACACCGCCGTGGCCACGGCCGTTGATCCGGTCCAGATGGCCTGCGCATTTTCTGCGGCGGTGCAGGCGGGCCGGCTGGCCTATCGCTCCGGACTGCCGGCTCCGGGTACGGCGTCTCCCTCTTCGCCCTTGACCGGTTTTCTCCACTCCCATGATCAGCTTTGATGAGTGGCGGGTGGCTCTGGACGATCCCAGTCCGGAATTTCTGGAAAACCTGGCGCAGCGATCCTCCCGTCTGACCCGCCAATATTTCGGCCGTGCGGTTTCACTTTTCACTCCCCTGTATCTTTCGAATTACTGCGACAGCGGCTGCGGCTACTGCGGCTTCAACCGGAGGCGGAACATCCGACGTCAGCGCCTCGGCAAAAAGGAAATGGATGCCGAGATGGCCGCCATTTCCAGCTGGGGTATTGAGAATGTCCTGTTGCTGACCGGGGAATCGCCGCGCCACACGCCAGTCGCTTATTTATGCCAGGCGGTGGATGTGGCGCGCCGCCACTTCACTTCCGTCAGCTTGGAGGTCTATCCGCTGGCCGAAGAGGATTACCGGACGTTGGTGGCGGCGGGCGCAGACGGATTCGTGCTGTACCAGGAGACCTACGATCGGGGGCGCTACGGACGGTTCCATCCCGACGGCCAGAAAGCGGATTACCATTTTCGCTTGCAGGCGCCCGAACGAATGGCCCGTGCCGGTGCGCGGACTCTGACGCTGGGCGTCCTTCTCGGTCTTTCGGAGATCGCCACCGACGTTCATTCCCTGTTTTCCCATCTGGAAAAGCTGCAGTCCGAATTCCCGGGGATCGAATACAATATCTCTTTTCCGCGGCTCATTCCGCTTCCCGGGACGTCGCTGGACACGGTTGAAGTGCGCGACACCGTGCTGATCAAACTGATTTGCCTGGCACGCTTGCTCTTCCCCCGGGTGGGGATCACGCTGTCCACGCGCGAGCCGGAACGAATCCGTGACCATGCGCTGGAACTGGGGGTGACCCGCATTTCGGTTGCTTCGCAGACGGGCGTCGGCGGTTATCGTGCGGGATCGGAAGCCGATCCGCAATTCGAGGTCCGGGACAGGCGGACGATGGACGACATCAAACGGATGCTTGTGTCCCGCGGTTTTGACCCGGTTTTCACCGATGGCCGGGGCCTGGCCCGGGAGACTTAAGCCCGGCGCTTGAAGCCGGTCCGGCGCAGATTGGCTGTAAAAAAATCGCAAGTCAAACAGCCGGCGACATCGTTCCCTTTTATTTTCTTTTCCCGGATGCAGGTTTTCCCCGTCAGAAACCAGCAGAACAGACCCTCGCCCGCCACCCAGGCGATGCAGTTTCTCCTGGTTTCAGGCGGGCATTTTTTACGGACCCAGCAGAGGTTGTTCTTGCCGAATCGATTCATATGCAGCTTGAACAGGAGAAAATAGGCGATGCGCTCGATGTTGGCCGGAATCCGACGCCAGCCCTGTTCGTAGCTCTCCACCGCCTTGAGGGAGATGCCGAGCAGAGCGGCCATTTCACGCTGTGTCTTTTTCAAATGCGCGCGGATGTCGTGGAACTCGTGCGTGGTCATGCGATTGAATCCATTTTAACAGATATGCCGTCTTCCGGCAAATGGTTCGTCGGACCACGGTCGGGAGTTGGCCGCTATACTACAATGTGGTATAATGGATATGATTTCAGAGGAAAGGAGTCGTTTCAATTAGGAAGATGGCGGTAAAAATATGAAAGCTGTGGGGCTTCTCTCCGGAGGGCTCGATTCCACCTTAGCCGCCCGGTTGATGCTGGAGCAGGGTATCGAGGTGCGGGCTCTCAATTTTGTGTCTCCATTCTGTCAATGTACAGGCAAAAATGCCGGATGTGCTTCCGTTATCCGGGCCGTGAAGCAGCTGGGAAACATTCCTTTGAAACGTGTTTATCTGGGGGAGGAATATCTGCAAATGGTCCGTCATCCAAGGCACGGTTACGGCCGGGGGATGAATCCCTGCATCGACTGCAGGATAATGAAGATTCTGGAAGGCTGTTGAATACATGAAGGAGAGCGGCGCTCTTTTTCTCTTCACCGGCGAAGTCCTCGGTCAGCGGCCGATGTCGCAACACCGCCAGGCACTGCAACTGATCGACCGGGAAACGGGAATGGAGGGGATGATTCTCCGCCCCTTGTCGGCTGTCCATTTCCCGCCGACGGTTCCGGAAAAAGAGGGCTGGGTGGACCGGAATCGGCTTCTGGGAATTCAGGGGCGTTCCCGCCGGGTCCAGATCGGCCTGGCCCATGAAAAAGGCATCGGCGATTATCCCTGCCCGGCGGGGGGCTGCCGGCTGACCGATAAGAACTTCGCCCGGCGTTTGCAGGAATATTTTCAGCACGCCTCGTCGCCGACGCTCGCTGACATGCCGCTGCTCAAAATCGGCCGCCATTTTATCCTTGAAAACGGCGGGAGGCTGATCGTGGCGCGCGATGAACGGGAGGGGGATGCTCTTGTCCGTTTCCGTAGAAAGGGTGATCGTCTCTTGGTGCCGGCCAATTTTTCCGGCCCGGTCGTGCTCCTGCGCGGGAATGATCTGGAAGCGGCACTGGGCAAAATCCAAACCTACAGCCGCCGGCCCTTGCCCGCTGGCGCAATTGTGGAGTGCCATCACCTGGGGCGGAAGGAGAACATTCGGCTGGGTGATGAAACAAATGATCTGACTGTTCAAGGAGTATCCGCATGACGTTTAGAGAATTGAAAATACGAGCTCGATCGGAACAAGTTCCTGCCGCAGGAATATGGGCTCTGAGCGCATGAGAAGTCGATACTCAACACTCAGCGTAGATGGCGAATACGGTGGTGCGGACAGGCGGGAACATGTGGTTGACAAGCCAGCGGCTGGTTGCTAAAATAAAATTTCGTTCTGACCGAGAATTTAAAAAATTAATAGAGGAGGACATAGTGAAAAAACTGACGCGAAGCCTGATTCCCCTGGTTCTTATCCTGTTTATCAGCGGCCTGGCGCTGTCCGCCGCCGACGAGATGGTCAAATGCGCAGTCTGCGGCAAGGAGATGAAAAAGGCCGAGGCCAAGATCACCTATGAGTACAAAGGCCAGACCTATTATTTCGCCTCCGAGAAGTGCAAGGAGGCCTTCGTCAAGGAGCCGGAGAAGTTCCTCAAGACCATTTATACTTGTCCGATGCACCCGGATGTCAAGTCCGACAAGCCGGGCAAGTGCCCCAAGTGCGGCATGAACCTGGAAAAGAAGACCGGGCCTGACGGCAAGAAGATGGCCGGCTGCGCCATGGGCAAGGAGGGCGGTTGCTGTGGCAAGGGCAAAGAAACCGGCACTCCGGTAAAGAAAGATCAGAAATAGCTTTATCGACCTCTCGTACAAAACGGGGAACCGGCTGCGAAGCGGTTCTCCGTTTTGTTTTAGGCGTTCACGAATCAATTTTTTTTGCTTTTGAGGTAACCAATTTCTGGAGGTAACCGGTGAGAAAAGTGACCCTGTTTTTAATAAACTGCCTGCTGGTTGTGCCGCTTTTTACCCAGGAGAAGCCGCTCCCACTTGAGCAGCTGGTGCGGCTGGCTCTGGAGAGGAATCCGAAGATCAAAGCCGCGGACCGTGAAGCGGAATCGTACTCCTACAAGGTTCTCCCGGCCCGCACATTGCCGGATCCGATGCTGGAGCTCGGCTGGAAAAACATGGGAATGAAGGAATTCACGTTGGGCATGGACCCGCAAAGCGGTCTGGGATTGTCGCTTTCGCAGACTCTGCCTTTTCCGGGAAAACTCAAACTGAAAGGGCAGATTGCCACTTCGGCTTGGTTACGCAAGCAAGAGGAACTGGAAGCGATCAAACGGGATGTTATCCGCGAACTGAAGAGCGACTATTATGAACTTTTTTTTGTCAGTAAATCGATCGAGGTGTATCATCGGCAAAAGGATTTGTTGATTCGAGCCCTTAAACTTAGCGAAGAAAAATATGCCGTTGGCGCCGGCGTTCAATCCGATATTCTGAAGGCGATGACCGAAATTTCCAAGATGGATGAAATGATCATTCCCATGCGGGAGATGGCCGGGGCGATGAAGGCCAAAATCAATTTGCTGCTCGATTTCCCTGCTGATCATCCCATGGAGGAACCGTCAGCCGATGAAACGATCGTCCTCCCGGACACACTGGCCGAACTCCAGACCCGGTCCGTGGATTATTCGCCGATGGTGCGTGAAGCGAAATTGATGGAAGTGGAAAACAAAAAAATGGTGGCGATGGCCCGGAAGGAATTTTTCCCCGATTTCCGGATCACGGCCGGGTGGGAGTACAAAGGCGGTCTGCCCAGCATGTTCGAAGCCATGATTGGATTGGAGATCCCCTTCTACCAGCACCGTCGCCAGGCCAACTTGCTCAGGGAAGCCAAGGCCTTGGAATCCAGCGCCCGGGAGAACGTAGCGGCGGTCAAAAATGACATTCTGGCGATGCTATCCGAAAGTTATGTGAAGGCCAAGACCGCGGAAAGTTTGGTTGCCTTGTATAAAAACCAGCTTCGCACCCAAGCGCGATTGACGGTGGAATCATCGTTGGCCAACTACCCGGTGGGCAAGATCGACTTTCTTTCGTTGCTCATGGATATCGGCAATCAATTCTCGGTCGAACTGGCTTATTATCGGGAATTGGCTCAATTTTGGACGGCGCTGGCCGCCATCGAATCCGTCACCGCCAAACCGGCCGGCGGTCAATAACAAGGAGTGAAAATGAAGAAAGCGTGGATTTGCGTTGTTTGTCTGGTGCTGTCAATTCTAATCATCGCCACGGTCACCTGTAAAAAAAATGCATCAGATAAAACAGAGGCCCGGACGATTTATCATTGTCCGATGCATCCTAACTATACGTCAGACAAGCCCGGAGATTGCCCGATATGCGGCATGAAGCTGGTGCCGGTTGAAAAAAAAGCCGGAACTCCCGAGTCCCACGCCGCCCCAACCAAAAAAATCATGTATCGCTCCTCGATGAATCCCAGTGAAGTCAGCGACAAACCCGGCAAAGACTCGATGGGAATGGACCTGGTCCCTTTCGAAGTCGAGGCACCGGCTCAGGAAGCGCGAGGATCGGTTCCGGGGCTCACCCGTATCACCATCACGCCGGAACGCCGCAAGCTCCTGAACCTGAAAGTGGCAACGGCGGAAATAAAAAAAATGTCGCGGCAGCTACGCACGTCGGCGCGAATCGTGCCCGACGAGACGAAGCTCTTCCGCGTGACGACGAAGGTCGACGGCTATGTTGAAAAGCTTTTCGTCAACACCACCGGGCAGGCGGTACGCCGCGGCCAGCCGTTGCTTTCCGTCTACAGCCCGGAACTAGTGGCCTCGCAGCAGGAGTTCCTGTCCGCATTGTCCATGGCCAGCCAATTGAATCAAAGCTCGGATCCCGTCTCCACCCAGGGCCTGGTCAATGCGGCGCGCCGCAGACTGAAACTTTGGGATATCCCGGATGCACAGATCGAGCGTTTGCAAAAAACTGGACAGGTGGAAAAAGCGGTGACCCTCGTCGCGCCGGCAAACGGCTACGTTTATGAAAAGATGGTGCTTCCCGGCCAGAAGATCATGGCCGGCGAGCCCTTGATGGTCGTGGCCGACCTGGCCGACGTATGGGCGGAGGCCGACCTTTACGAATCCGATGCCGCCTATGTGAAAGTCGGCATGGAAGCCGATCTGACGTTACCCTTTCTGCCAGGGAAGGTATTCAAGAGTCGGATCAGTTTCCTGAACCCGTTTCTCGATGCCGTGAGCCGCACCCTCAAGGCACGCCTGGAAATCGCCAATCCCGATCTGCTTCTGAAACCGGATATGTATGGAGATATCTTACTGTTCCTTGACTTCGGCGAGAGGCTGGCCATTCCGGAGTCGGCGGTGATGCGGACCGGGGAGCGCAATTATGTTTTTGTCGCCGGCAGCGACTGGAGCCTGACCCCGGTTCAGATCCAGATCGGGATTCAAAGCGGTGACGATCTGGAAGTGATCTCCGGGCTTCACCGCGGCGACCAGGTGGTGGTGACGGCCAATTTCCTGGTGGATTCGGAATCGTCGTTAAAAGCCGCGCTGCAGGCGATCGAGGAAAAGAAATGATCCATAAAATCATTGGATTTTCCGCCCGCAACCGCTGGCTGGTGGTCTTCCTGGTTGCCGCGGCTGTGCTATTCGCGGGATACGCCATGAACAATATCCGACTCGACGCCATTCCCGACCTGTCCGATACCCAGGTGATCGTCTACACCCGGTGGGACCGCAGCCCGGACATCATCGAGGATCAGGTCACCTATCCGATCATCACGGCTCTGCTGGGTACGCCAAAGGTCAAGGCGGTGCGTGGTTTTTCCGATTTCGGGTTTTCTTATGTCTATGCCATTTTCCAGGATGGCACGGATATTTACTGGGCCCGGAGTCGGGTGCTCGAATATCTTTCCAAAATTCAGGGTAATCTTCCGGCCGGGGCCAAGACCGAGTTAGGGCCCGACGCGACCGGGGTTGGTTGGGTTTTCCAATATGTTCTTCAGGACAAGAGCGGCAAGCACGACTTGTCCGAACTGCGCACCTATCAGGATTGGTACCTGCGTTATGCGCTACAGAGCGTACCGGGAGTGGCCGAGGTCGCCGGACTCGGCGGCTTCCAGAAGCAATACCAGATCACTGTCTATCCGAATCGGCTGCAAAGCTACGGCATTTCCATCATGGAGTTGATCGATGCCGTTCGCAAAAGCAACGATGAAGTGGGTGGCCGGCTCATCGAGTGGGCCGGCGCGGAGTTCATGGTCCGCGGCAGAGGTTACGTGAAATCGGTCGCGGACCTGGGACTGGTCGTCGTCAAGACCAACGAGAAAGGCACACCCGTTCTGCTGAAGGATGTCGCCGCTATCGCCGTCGGACCGCAGATTAGACGCGGACTGCTCGATTTCAACGGCCGGGGGGACTCGGTGGGAGGCATCGTGGTCATGCGCCACAGCGAAAACGCCCTCGAGGTCATAAGCCGGGTCAAGGCCAAGCTGGCGGAGATGAAAGCATCCTTTCCCGAGGGCGTGGAGATCGTAACCGCCTACGATCGCTCCGAGCTCATCCGCAAGTCGATCGCCAACCTGAAGGAAGAATTGCTGATGGAAATGCTCATCGTCAGCCTGGTCATCCTGCTCTTCCTGTGGCATTTTCCTTCGGCCATAGTGCCGATCATCACCATCCCGGTTTCCGTGATCCTGGCTTTCATCCCGATGTTCTGGCTCGGCATCACGTCGAACATCATGAGCCTTTCGGGCATTGCCATCTCCATCGGGGTGCTGGTAGACGGCGCCATCGTGGAAGTGGAGAACGCTTATAAAAAGCTGGAGCTCTGGCAGGAGGGCGGCCGCCTGGGCGACTTCCACAAGATCCGGCTGGAAGCGCTCCTGGAAGTGGGGCCTTCGGTCTTCTTTTCGCTGGCCGTCATCGCCGTCTCCTTCCTCCCCGTGTTCACCCTGGTCGACCAGGAGGGAAGGTTGTTCACGCCCTTGGCCTACACCAAGACCCTGGCTTTGGCCATCGCTGCGGTCCTGGCCATCACCTTGGATCCGGCGGTGCGCATGCTTTTCGCGCGCATGGATCCCTTCCGGATCAAGCCGCGCTTTTTGGCCAAGACCATGGATACCCTTTTCATCGGAAGATATTACCCCGAATCCAGGCATCCCATCAGCCGCATTTTGTTCAAAATCTACGAGCCCCCCTGTCGCTGGGTGTTGAGGCATCCCAAGACCGTCATCGCCCTGGCCCTGGTCATCGTGGCCACGGCCGTTCCCGTTTACATGCACCTGGGTCGGGAATTCATGCCCCCCCTCGACGAAGGCACGATTCTTTACATGCCGACCACGACACCCGGGATGTCGGTGACCCAAGCCCAGCGCCTGCTGGAAACCCAGGATCGCATCCTGATGTCATTTCCCGAAGTGGCGACCGTGTTCGGTAAAGCGGGCCGGGCAGACACCTCGACCGATCCGGCGCCTTTTTCGATGATGGAAACCACGGTGGTGCTGAAACCGGAATCACAGTGGCGCGAGAAGCCCCGCTGGTATTCATCCTGGGCGCCGCGGTGGCTGAAATCGGTCCTGCGCCGTTTTTGGTATAACCGCATCACTCCCGATGAGCTAAAAAATGAAATGGACCGCGCCCTGCAGATTCCGGGCAGCGTCAACGCCTGGACCATGCCCATCAAGGGCCGCATCGATATGCTGACCACCGGCGTGCGCACCCCGGTCGGCATCAAAATCCTGGGGTCCGACCTGGCCGAGATTCAGCGGCTGGGCGAAAGCCTGGAGCAGATCATGCGCACCGTGCCGGGCACGCGCAGCGTGTTCGCCGAGCGCGCCGCCGGCGGCTATTTCGTGGATTTTGTCCCGCGCCGGGAAGCGCTGGCCCGCTATGGACTGACGGTCAATGATGTGCAGATGGTCATCTTGGCCGCTATCGGCGGAGAGCCCGTATCCGCCACCATCGAAGGGCGCGAGCGCTACACCATCAACATCCGTTATCCCCGCGATCTGCGTTCTAACCTCGATCAACTCCAGCGTGTCCTGGTTCCAGCCATGCGCGGAGCCCGGATGACGGGAGAGGGAACGCTTCAGGTGCCCATGGCGGAACTGGCCGATATCAAGATCTGCACCGGACCTTCCATGATCCGCGACGAGAACGCCATGCTGGCAGGATACGTCTTCGTCGACATCGCCGGGCGCGACATCGGTTCTTACGTGGAAGATGCCAAGAGAGTCGTTGCCCGAAGCCTCAAATTGCCGACCGGCTACTCCCTCATGTGGAGCGGACAATATGAGAATATGCTGCGGGTGAAAGAACGCTTGAAAGTGGTTTTGCCGATCACCATTTTCCTCATTTTCCTGCTGCTCTACATGAACACGAAATCGGTTTTCAAGACCCTGCTGGTCATGCTGGCCGTGCCCTTTTCGGTAGTGGGCGCTGTCTGGTTGATGGTTATCCTGGGCTACAACGTCTCGATCGCCGCCTGGGTGGGCATGATCGCCCTGATGGGGCTGGACGCGGAGACCGGCGTGTTCATGCTGCTTTTTCTCGATTTATCCTATGGGCAGGCGGAAAAGGAGGGGCGCCTGCGCAGCCTGGGCGATTTGCACGAGGCGATCGTTCACGGCGCGGTCAAACGCATCCGGCCCAAGCTGATGACCGTGGCCGCAGCCACCATGGGCCTGATGCCCATCATGTGGTCCATGGGAACCGGGGCAGACATGATGAAGCGCGTGGCCGCGCCGATGGTGGGCGGACTGTTCACTTCCTTCCTGATGGAACTGCTCGTGTATCCGGCCATCTATTTGCTCTGGAAGTGGCACAGCGACGTGAAGCACAGGGTAGCGACCGCTTAAATTGTAACTATATTAGTTATAATTAGAGTTTCGAATTTCAGCGCGGCGGCTTGAAGTTGGCCAGCGCCATGCGCGCCACCGTTTCGCCGATGCTCAGCGAGGCAGTGGCAGCGGGCGAGGGCGCGTTCAGCACGTGGATCATCCGCTCCGTTTCCTTGATGCGGAAATCGTCCAGCAAAAAACCGTCGGGATCCAGGGCCTGGGCGCGCACGCCTGCCCCTCCCGCCAGCAGCGCGGAGGCGCTGATTTCCGGCACCAGCCGCTGCAGGGCGCGGACAAAGGCCCGTTTGCTCAGCGAGCGGTAAAATTCGCCCAGCCCCATGCGCCAGTGCTTGAAGCCCATGATCCAGAAACCGCGGTAGGCCAGCAGCTCGGCAGTGTCTTTCAAAGAGAAGCTGGTCTTGCGGTAGCCCTCGCGCTTGAAGGCCAGAACCGCGTTGGGCCCGGCTTCGACGCGGTCGTCGATCCGGCGGGTGAAGTGCACGCCCAGAAAGGGAAATTCCGGGTCCGGCACCGGATAAATGAGGTGGCGCACCATGTGCTGGGCTTCGCTTCCCAGGGTGTAATATTCGCCGCGGAAGGGGACAATGCGCAGACCCGGCTCAACGCCGCAGAGCCGCGCCAGGCGGTCGGCCTGCAAGCCGGCGCAGTTGATCAGTTTGCGGCAGGCGACCTCGCCGGCCGGCCCGCTCAGAACCAGCACGCCGTTTTTTTGGTTGACCCGCGTGACGCGGAAGCCGGTGCGGATGGTGCCGCCTGCCCGGCACACGAGTTCGGTGAACTTTTCGCTCACCTGGACGTAGTCGACGATCCCTGTTTCCGCCACCCAGAGTCCGGCTAAGCCGGCTGCGTGCGGCTCGTATTCCTTGAGCTCATCGGCGCGCACCCGCTTCAGCCCCTGCAGGCCGTTGGCCCGGCCCCGTTTTTCCAGGTCATCCAGCCTGGGCAACTCTCTGGGGCTGACCGCCACCACCAGCTTGCCGCAGCGCTGGTGGGCGATGGCGTGTTCCTGGCAGAAGCGGTAGAGGGCTTCCCGGCCCTGCTTGCAGTTGAGCGCCTTGAGCGATCCGGGCCGGTAGTAGAGGCCGGAATGGATGACGCCGCTGTTGTTTCCGGTCTGGTGGCTGGCCAAACGTTCCTCCGCTTCCAGCACGACGAGCGAGTCCGCGCGGTTTCTGACCAGGGCCAGGGCAGTGGCCAGGCCGACAATGCCGCCGCCGATCACAGCGATGTCGTACGTATTGCTTTCAGGCATCTGACTGTTTTATCACATCCGGCGGAACACGCGGCTGAGCAGCGGAGTGTTCAGCCGGATGGCCTTTTCCGGGCAGACTTCCTGGCAGCAGTAACAACGGATGCAGGAGGCGTAATTAAACCCGGGTTTTTCGTTTTTGCCCCATTTCCAGTCCACTGCCTTGGGAACGACCGGGCAGACCTCCACGCAGGAGCCGCAGCGGTTGCAGAGGCTGTAGTCGATCAGCGGCCGGCGCGTGATGCGGTTTTTGAAAAAAACGGGGATAGGGAGGCGCGTGGACAAGTCGGGCTTGCGCTCGACCTGAAAATCACGGGCGATCAGCGAGTCCAAGGGATCGCCGAGCAGCTCGATCTCTTCGGACCGGAAGGTTCCCAGTCCGCATTCCCGACCGGCGCGGCAGGTGGCAACCAGGTCAGAATCGAGGTTGATCAGCCGGCAGAAGACCGCGTCCACAGCCACCGGGTCGCTGCCCAGCAACAGGGTTTGCAGCCGGCGCGGATCGCCGCCCTGGGGGCCGTTGCCCTCCATGGCCAGGATGCCGTCCAGCACGAAGAGGCGAGGCCGCAGGAAACGGGTGATATCGACCAGCATGGTTGCGAAATGGTCGGCCGCTTGCATCTTCACGTGAAATTCGGACTTGCGCAGTCCCGGCACCAGGCCGAACTGGTTCTTGACCGCGCCGGTGATGCGCATGAACCCGTGCGTTTTCATCTTGCCCACGCTGATCAGACCGTCTGCTTGCAGTGCGCCCCTGGCCAGTTCGAGTTGCCTGGCCAGGCGCGCCTGGGGAAAAGAAACCTTGACCGCTGTTTCGAAATCGGCCGTCTCCAGGCCCAGGCGCTGGGCCTCCTGCCACAAACCCGCTTTCTCGGAGACCGGCTTCAATGAGCCGAAGACAGCCGAATCGCCCCAGGTCAAGCGGCTGCCCTGTTTCTGAAAAATCTGTCCCAGGCTTTTAAATACCGCCGGATGGGTGGTCACCGCCCGCTGGGGCGCTGCGCCGGCAAGCAAATTGGGCTTGAGCAGCAGCGTTTCTTGAGGCCGGGCAAAGCGCCCCGGGCCGCCGAGCAGGGCGATGCCCCGCTGCAGGGCCTCGTGCACCCGGCTTTCGTCATAATCTTCGCAGCGGATGACCGCCACCTGCGTTTTCATGCGCTGAAAGTGGAATTAATAGAAGGTGTGCTGAACCGCTTTGCACATGTCGCTTTCGTTGCCCTTGAGGTCGACCGCGGACACCGCGTAGAAATAGACGTGGCCTTTCTGGACCCGGGATCTTTGTAAAAGGCCTCGACCAGGCGGTCGGCCAGGAGTTTGAACTCCTCCTCTTTTTCCTCGCGGCGGTAAAGCCGGTAGTGGGAAAAGTCCTTCTCCTTGACCGGGTCCCAGCTCAGGAAGATGTGGTCGCTGGCCGTGAAGCTGACCAGGTTGGCGGGCATAGCCGGGGGGAAGATGTCGCGCACCAGCAGTCGGGGCTGGTTGGACATGTCGCTTTCCACCTGGCCGGACAACAGGGTGGTGACGGCGTAAACGTATTCGCCGTCCTGGCTGCAGTCGTTGTCCTCAAAAACCTCCCGCTGCACGGGTCCGCTGGTCAGCAGGATAAACTCCCCGCTCTTGCCCTCGCTCACGATCTGGCGAAAGACACGGTATCCGGCAGGCGCAGCCAGGGATTTTTCCTCCACGTCCACGACGGGCTTTGACCAGTTGAGCACGATGGTCGGGCCCTCCGGGGTCAGGCGCAGGTCGTTGATCGGCTGGGGCGGTACCTCGCTTTTCAACGTCAGCAGCGGGGTGAGAGGCGAGCGCTTGCGGCCCAGCTTGTAGGCCAGGGAGAAGCGGTATTCCACTCCTCGCAGGGCCTTGGTCTTGAAGGGGATGGTGACCGAGTAGGCGAGGTCCTCCCTTTTCTTGACTTCGTCCAGGCGGAAGGGGTAGATATCGGCTTTGCTCTTGAATTTTTTCTGTTCCAAGGGCTTGTCGCTGATGTAAACGGTGATCTCCCGAACCAGGGCCGGATCCAGGGCGGTCTTCTTGTCCGAGAGGAGCGCCGGGAATTTCCAGTCCAGCTGGATGAGGGTGCCGGTCTGTTTGACGGTAACCTGTTCCGGCGCCAGGGGCAGCCGCTCCGGTTCCAGGTAAAGCGGCCCCTTTTTACCGCAGGACATAAGCGAGAATCCTATCAAATAAATGAAGCAGAGAATTTTTTTCATCTTCATGGTACAACCTGGGTCAATTCTAACAGAACGAGGTCTGGCTGGCAAGGGCTTTGTTTGGGAGGTTTACCGCCCGTTCTTCAGTCGGCGGCATGGCCGCCGAAACTGGGCGTTTAATCGAGATTCCGCAATCTCAGTTGATTCTTGATGACGATGTCGATCTTTTCGTATCCCAGCAGTCGGAAAAATTTTTCGATGATCCTCTGTCCCTGCAAGGCGCTCCTTTCCAGGATTTTCTTGCGCAGGGCGTTGGCGGCGATCGTTTTTTTCGCCAACTCTTTCATCTGGGAGATCTCGTCGAACGTGAAGTCTCCGTCCTGGATGAAGATTTCGTAGTCGCTCGGATTCGCGATCACATCGAGAATCCGGGGCGGGTCGATGAGCAGGGTAATGGTTTTGTCCTTTTTGTTCAGGGAAAGGGTGTCCAGCCTCTGCAAATCGAAACCGGCGATCACCTCTCCCCGGGCGATGATGATGCATCTCTGGTTGGACCGCAGAAGCCCCGTGCGGATGACGCCGGTGTCGTAGATGCATTCATCGTAAAAACTCTGGGTGGCCAGCTGGGCGATATGGCGGATTTCCTGGGTGATGACAGGTGTTTCGGCGATTTTTTCCTCTTTTGGGCTGAAAAGGGACAGAAAAGGGAGGATGGGAAGGATCTTCAGGGTCGAGAGCGAGCTGTATCCCAGAACCAGGATGAGGATCACCAGGATGATCAGGATATAGTTCAACAATTTCCTCATGTTTTTTTTCTAGGCGGTTGCCGGGACCGTTTTTTTCGCTGGTTCCTTGAAAAGGATGGTGATCTCCTTGAAGCCCAGTATTTTCAGCCATGTTTCCATCAGCAATTTCGCATAATCGGCCGCCTTTTTGAGTATGCCGATTTCGTCGAGTTTCGCCATGATGTCCTGCTGGCCCTGGGTCAGAAATTTTTCCTTCTCGGCGGCCGAAAAATCCTGCCGCAGGATATCGGTGTCATTGTAAATTTCCCGCATGTCGCGGGGTTTCATGTTCAGCGAAATCAGTTTGGGCCTGGGCAGGTGAATGGTGATGGCTTCCCCTTCCTGCTGGATGTCCTGGCTGGTCAGTTCGTTCAAATCGATGCCGGCTTTGAGGTTGGCCGAGGTCTCAATCAGGATGGCCCTACGGCCGAGCCAGGTTTCGTCCTTGTATTTGACGATTTTCTTGACGTTGTATTCGACGGTGGCCAGTTCCGACAGGTCTTTCAGCGTCTGGAGCTCCACCTTTTTCCCCTTGGGCTCCTGCCGGGCGACGATGACGTTGAGAATGACAAAGGAAAGGGTTATCCCGCCCAGGATCAGCAACGGCCGGTACCGCTTGGTTCTTCCCTTCGTCGGGGACATGCCCTCCGTCTCCTGCAGCCGATTCATTTGCATTCATGATAGGCCGGTCAAAAAATAAAATCAATCCCGATTCGGTCTGGCATTCAAAAGTTTTTTCTCTCTTGAAATTTGCAGTTGCAGTGGCTTCGTTGTATGATGGTGCGGTATCTATTTACAGGAGGTGTGAATGCTGGTTGCCACAAATGAGTCGGATGGGATTTACATCAACCCGGCACAGGTGGTCAAAGCCGAAATTTTCGAAGACAGCGACGGCGGCTTTTCCATCCATTTTCTGCTGATTGACGGCGTGGTCACCGAGACGGTTGGCTTCAAGACCAAACAGGAAGCGAAGACCTTTATTGAGAAATTGTTTAAAAAGTAATGTCTGATTGACTTCATTCCCATGTTTTAAATTATTTCTTTCCCCGTTTTAATTGCTAGAGGAGAATCTGAAAGGAGGGGCGAATGTCAAAAAAGTATATTTATTTTGCTCTCGGCTTTTTTCTGGCTGCGAGCGTCCTGTGGGCCAATCCGGTGGTGAGAAGAATTTCGGTGACCCCCGCCAATTTCAGGGCCCGTGATGTGTTGACCATCTCCTGTGAAATTGAAAACAGAGGCAATACCCCCTATGGCTGCATGGGCGCAAGCACGTTTTGCGTTTTCCTGACTGTCTTGAACAGCCCGACCAGCACCAGCCCGCTCTGGAACGCAGCCGAAGCGCTGCGGACCCCCCTGGCGCCGGGAGAGAGAAGAACCATCACGTTCTCGAGAAGATGGGGTATTCGCGATTACAGCAACGCCCAGTTGGTTTTCGTTGTGGGCGCTCCCTATTGCAACGTGGATGAGCAACCCGCCGGAGCGAGTGTGACCTATACTTTAAACTGCGCCTACAGTGCTCCGGCCTGGAGGGAAATGCCGAATTGGTCCAAATCACCTGTTTTTAAAAGGTTAAAATAGAAGTTTCGTTTAAAGGATATATTTGCTCAGGTCGGCGTCTTTGACGATGCCGGCGATCTTGTTCAGGACGTAGGCGCGGTCGATATTCACCTGGCTGTTGTCCAGGTCGGAGGCGTCAAACGAGATGTCCTCCATCACCTTCTCCATCACCGTGTGCAGGCGGCGGGCGCCGATGTTCTCCGAGGCTGGTGTTGATCTGCTCGGCGATGCTGGCGATCTCCTCGATCGCGTCTTTACTGAACTTGACCTCCAGGCCTTCGGTGCTCAGCAGGTCCTGGTACTGCTTGGCCAGGGCGTTCTTCGGTTCGGTGAGGATGCGCACGAAATCGGCGCGGGTCAGCGATTCCAGCTCGACGCGGATGGGGAAGCGGCCCTGGAGCTCGGGGATCAGGTCGGCCGGCTTGGCCACGTGAAAAGCGCCGGCGCCGATGAACAGGATGTGGTCGGTTTTGACCATGCCGTACTTGGTGTTGACCGTGGTGCCCTCGATGATCGGCAGCAGGTCGCGCTGCACGCCTTCGCGCGACACCATCGGGCCGTGGCCCGCGGTTTCCCGGCCGGCGATCTTGTCGATCTCGTCGAGGAAGACGATGCCCATCTGCTCGGTGCGCTGCATGGCGATCTTGGCCACCTGTTCCATGTCCAGCAGCCGGTTCTGCTCCTCGAGCAACAGGATATCGCGGGCCTCGCCGATGGTCATCTTGCGTTTCCTGGTGCGGCCGCCGCCCATGATGTTGGGCATCATTTCCGAAATCTGGATGCCGATCTCCTCCATGCCCGAGGAGGAGAAGATCTCGAAGGGCACGGCGGAAGCCGCCTTGACCTCGATTTCGACTGTGCGCTCGTCCAGTCTTCCTTCGCGCAGCAGCCGGCGCAGCTTCTCCCGCGTCTCCTGATAGGACGTCTCCTCGGTGTCGGCTTCGGCCGCCGCCGCGGCCTTGATCTTCGGCCGGCAGCAGGATGGCCAGCAGTTTGTCTTCGACATTGCGCTTGGCCTTCTCGCGGTTTTCCTCCATTTTTTCCGCCTTGACCAGGTCCACGGCGATGCGCACCAGGTCGCGGACAATCGATTCCACGTCGCGGCCGACATAGCCGACCTCGGTGAACTTGGAGGCCTCGACCTTGAGGAAGGGCGAGCGGGTCAGTTTGGCCAGGCGCCGGGCGATCTCGGTCTTGCCCACTCCGGTGGGGCCGATCATCAGGATGTTCTTGGGGATGATGTCGTCGGCGACCTCTTTGGGCAGCTGCTGGCGGCGGAAGCGGTTGCGCAGCGCGATGGCCACCGCCTTCTTGGCCTGCTTCTGACCGATAATGTATTTGTCCAGTTCGCTGACGATCTGGGGCGGAGTCAGGTCGTCGCCCGGGCCGAACAGCGAATCGCTCATCTCAGAGTTCCTCGAAGCTGAAGTTCTTGTTGGTGTAGATGCAGAGGTCGGCGGCAATGCCCAGCGCCGTCTCGACGATGGCGCGGGCGTCCATGGCCGAGTGGCGGATCAGGGCCAGGGCGGCCGCCTGGGCATAGGGCCCGCCCGAACCGATGGCCAGCACCTCCTCGTCGGGCTCGATGATGTCGCCGGTTCCCGAAAGGATGTAGGATTTTTCTTTGTTGGCCACGATGAGCAGCGCTTCCAGCCGGCGCAGCACCTTGTCGGTGCGCCATTCGCGCGAGAGCTCGACGGCGGCGCGGGAGATGTTGCCGTTGTACTCCTCCAGCTTGGCCTCGAAACGCTGGAACAGGGCGAAGGCATCGGCGGTGGCGCCGGCAAACCCCGCCAGCACCTGGTCGTTGTACAGGCGCCGAATCTTGCGGGCGCCGTGTTTGAGCACCGTGTTCTGCAGGGTCACCTGGCCGTCGGCGCCGATGACCAGCCTGCCCTTGTGGCGCACACAGAGCACGCTGGTGGCGTGCACTTTTTCCTTCATGATTTCATTGTATACCCAGGGCCGGGTTTAGTCAATGCGCCCACGGCTTGCCCGCGGGCCCCAAAGGGTGTAGACTGGGGGCTCATGCTGCAAGGCAAATACCCGCTCAAACACCTGCTGGCCCTGCTTTTTGCCCTCTGCCTCTGGGGGCTCTCCTTCCCGGCCATGAAGCTGGCCATTAACAGCAACCCGCCCCTGGCCCTGCTCTTCTGGCGCTACCTCTTCTCTTTCCTGCTGGTGCTGGTCATTTTCGTATACCGCTTCCGCGGCGACATCAAGCCGCTGCTGGCCCACAAAGGGGTCTTCTGGCTGGGCCTGTTCAATTTCTGCGGCTCGCTGCTGCAGTTTATCGGCATGGCTCACACTAGCTCGGCCAAGAGCGCCATCCTGACCCAGCTGATGATCGTGCTGGTGCCGCTCTTCGCCTACTTTCTTCTGCGCGAACGCGTCAGCAGGGCCCAGCTGGCGGGCATCGTCCTGTCGCTGGCCGGGGCCGTGGTCCTGTCGACCAACCTTGATTTTTCCGGTTTGGGCCGGCGCGGCACGGTTTTCGGCGACGCGCTGACCGTGCTGGCCGTGATTTTCTGGGCGCTGTTCATCGTGTTTACGCGGCGCCTGACCCAGCAGACCGGCACCTTCTGGCTGCTGCTGGGCAACGTCTGGCTGACCTGCGGCCTTTCGACCGCCGCGGTCCTGGTGGTCCGTCCGCCGGCGATCAACAGCACCGGTCTGCTGGTCGCCCTGTTCTTGGCCGTGTTCTGCACCATCCTGCCGACGCTGCTTTACAGCCAGGCGTTGCGCCTGATCGACGCCACCACCTCGGCCGTGATCGGGCCGGTGGAAATCATCTCGGCCGTGCTGGTCTCTTACCTGCTGCTCCACGAAAAATTGACCTGGATCGGCGCGGCCGGTGCGCTGCTCATCCTGCTTTCCGTTTATATCGTTGATCTGCCCCTGGGCCGCAGAAACCGTTCCTGAACCTGTGGTTCAGGAATCCGCGTCCCGGGCAAAAGAGGTAGCCGATGAAGATAACTAAAAAGGAACTCAAAAAAGCCGCGTTCGACCTGCTGCTCATCACGGCCGGCAGCGCGATCATGGGCATGGCCTACTCGCTGTTCATCATCCCCCATCATTTCGTTCCCGGCGGCGTGTCGGGCATCGCCATCATTCTCAACTATTTTTCCGGGCTCCCGGTCGGCAGCCAGGTGATCGTGCTGAACATTCCCGTTTTCCTGGTGGGCATCCGCATCATGGGCAAGCGCTACGGCCTGAAGAGCCTGGTCGGCATGCTCCTCTCTTCGCTGATGATCGACTTCTTTTATGAGATCCTGCGCTGGCGGTCGGCCACCGGTAACAAGCTGCTGGCCGCCATCTACGGCGGCATCATGCTGGGCGTGGGCCTGGGCATCGTGTTCCGCGGCCGTTCCTCGACCGGCGGCACGGACATCATCGGCCAGATCCTGAACAAGTACACCGGCGTCTCCATCGGCATGGGCATCATGGTCGTCGATTTTCTGATCATCTCCGCCTCGGGCTTGGCCTTCCGCAACGCCGAAGCGCCGCTCTACGGCTACATCGTCCTGTTCCTTTCCACCCGGGTCATCGACATGATCCTGGAAGGCTGGAACTACTCCAAGCTGGTGATCATCACCTCGGAAAAGGTCGCGGCCATCGAGGACTTCATCCTCCACAGCCTGGACCGCAGCGGCACCGCCCTGCGCGCCCGCTCGCTCTACCTCAACCGTCAGGGCGAGTTGATCCTGACCGTGGTCCACCGCAAGCAGCTGGCCGAGCTGCGCCGCTTCATCAAGGAGATCGATCCCGGCGCGTTCGTGATCATCAACGACACCTACGCCGTGCTGGGTAAGGGCTTCAAGTCCACGCTGGTCAGTTGAACCGCTTGCTCCGGACGCGGTTTTGGGGTAGAATGAAACTCCCATGAAAACCCTGCTTCAGCGCCAGCCCAGAGAGAAGAAGCCGCGCACGGTCAGCGTGTTCCGCGAGTATTTCGAACTGATCGCCGAAACCCTGATTTACGTCTTCTTCGTCATGACCTTTCTGCTGCAGTCGTTCGTCATCCCCACCGGCTCGATGGAGGATACGCTGCTCATCGGCGACCACCTGTTTGTGGACAAGGTCGCCTATTCCCGCTCGCTGACGCCTCTGGGCAAATGGCTCTTGCCCCAGCTGCAGATCAAGCGCGGCATGATCGTCACCTTCAAGGCGCCGCCGGCCATGGACATGGAGTACGTCAAGCGGGTCATCGGCCTGCCCGGCGAGGCCATCAAAATCGTCAACAAAAAGGTGTTCATCAACGGCAAGCCCCTGGACGAGCCCTATGTCTATTTCAAGGATCCGGAAATCAATGAGGATTACCGCGACAATTACCCCCCCACCTTCATCCCTCCGGGCCATTACTTCTGCATGGGCGACAACCGCGACAACAGCTGGGACTGCCGCTTCTGGGGGCCGGTTCCGGCGGACTACATCATCGGCAAGCCCTGGCGCATCTACTGGTCCTTCAAATCGGTTTCCGACGAATACCTGACTCCGGATGTGGGCTACAAGATCAAGGATATTTTCAAAACGGTGATCAATTTCTTCACCAAAACCCGCTGGAATCGCACTGTCAAGAAGATACCGTTGAGGCCGCCGGCCGGTCCGGCCTCCTGGCCATTGTGAATAGTGATGGCTGCTCTTTTTACTGAACCCGGATCGCCTCAGCAGGAGAGCGCTCTCTTTTCCAGCTGCTGGCTGGTCCGTTTCCAGCCGCAATCCATTTCCCGGCAACAGCTGCTGCCGGTTCTGCTGGATCTGCAGCGCCGCTTTGTCGCTCCCGCCGCTGCGCTCATCCGCCATGTCCGCGTTTCGTTTGACCGCCAGCAGGAGTCCAACCGCTTCTGGCAGCGGGGCGATACGTTCTGGGCGCGGATCGCGGATCCCGCCTCCGGCCAGTGGCAGGAGAGCCAGGCGGCCCGCCTGCCTGAGAACGAATTCCTCGGCGAGTTAGCCGCGCCATTGCCTGTGCGCCGGATCGGGCTGCGGTTTTGCCGGCTGGCGGGCGACAAGCGCTGGGCATCCATCCGGCTCACCTCGGGATTGTTTTTCCTGGCCTCGGCGCTGACCCAGGCCGGGTTCAAGGTGGAGGCGGGCCCGCTGGACCTGCAACCCACAAAGCCGGACACGGCGGGCGATGAGGACCTGCTCGGTTTTACCCTGTATGAAGACCTGTTCGGCGAGCAACAGGCCTATTTCCGGGATCTCCGGCCCCGGTTTGCGGGGCTGATTGCTGCCGGCGGACCGCTGGTGACCCTGTCGCCGCTGGCGGCTCTCTATCATTTACCGGAGGTTGATCTCTTTCTGCGCGGCGAAGCGGAGGAGGAGTTCCCCCGTTTGCTGTCCGCACTCAGCCGCGGTGACGCGACCGAACTCCTCCGCTGCAGCGGTTTCTTTTTGCAGCGGGGCGGCCTGATCGCGATGGTCGGATTCGACCGGGTGCTGCGGGTGGAGGATTTCCAGCGCCTGCTCCTGCCCCTCGATTTCCTGCGCCGCGAGCATCTGGAATGCGGAATGGAAATCAATTTCAGTCGCGGCTGCGACCGCGGCTGCCTCTTCTGCAGCCGCGTGCAGGGGGGAAAATTGCGTCGGATCCCACTTGAGAAAGCCGAACGGTTATTGTCCGACTACCGGGAGAAACTGCTCGAGTTCGGCCTGACCGGCGTCGACGCACGCGCGCTGAACATCAATGACGATGACATTTTGCAGGATACGGAGTACGCCCGGCGCCTGTTCGCCCTGATCCAGAGCCAGGGTTTCTCGCTCTGGGGAGTGCAGACCTCCCTGCTCTCGCTGGTGGAGCTCACGGGCCGGGGGAGAGTCCGCGCCGAACTGCTTGATCTGCTGGCTGACACTGGCCTCTACGTTCGGCAAAAGCCGTTGCTCTGGCTGGGCAGCGATTTTTTCCTGCCCCAGCGCGGCCCGCGCCTGGGCAAGCCGGCCCTGGCGCCGGACCTGCTGGAGGCGCTGCTGGCCGAGCTGGAAAAGCGGGAAATCGCCAATTACCATTACTGGATCTCTTCGGATGGGGACACGACCTGGCCGGAATTGAGCGCCGAGCTCCAGATCATTTGCGGTTTTTGCCGCACCTTCCCTCGTTTCGGCCTCCTGCCGCATGCCCCGTTTGTGATTCCCTATCCCAGCACGCCGCTTTACCGGCTCTGGCAGCGGAAAGGAAGGACAGACCAGCTGCGTCTGAAAAAATGGCTGCCGGCGCCAGCTCCGGAGTTCGCCTATCCGCTGGTGGCGGCACTGGAGACCCGTTTCCCCAACCTGAACCGCTTGTTGCGCAACGAACCGGTTCCCGGTTACGAGCGGCAGGGTTTTTTTGATTTCTTGAAAGCCGGAGATTTTGGGGGCGCGTTCGGCGCGCTCTACTATTTCCTGCGCCAGGAGAGGCTGCAGGCCGACGCTTCGGCTCAGAGCCTCTGGGTGCAGGAACTCCGAGAAGAAGAGGAGAAACTCGGGGATTTTTTGGGTCTGTTGAGGGGCTGGCGCTAGCCCTTCCGCTGGGCGATTGACAGCCCGCACCCGTTGCGTTATCGTATCCTTTTCTTGAAGGCAGACCATGCATTTGCCCTGGTATATCTGGATCGGCTTCAATCTGCTGATTCTGCTGCTGCTGGCCCTTGATCTGGGGGTTTTCCAACGCCGAGCCCACGCCGTCCGCATCAAGGAAGCGTTGCTGCTCAGCGCCTTCTGGATCGCTGTCTCCCTGCTCTTCAACCTCTTCATTTATTTCTGGCTGGGCGCCAAGCCGGCGCTGGAGTTTCTGACCGGGTACCTGATCGAAAAGTCCCTGTCGCTGGACAATCTTTTTGTCTTTCTCTTGCTCTTCCGCTATTTCCGCGTTCCGATCCAGGACCAGCACAAGTTCCTCTTCTGGGGGATTCTCGGCGCCTTGGTCCTGCGCCTGATTTTCATCCTCGCCGGCGTTACGCTGATCAACCGTTTCCACTGGACCGTGTACCTGCTGGGGGCTTTCCTGGTTTATTCGGGCGGTCGCCTGGCCTTGCAGAAGAAGAGCGAGGAGATCCATCCGGAACGCAATCCCGTGCTGCGCCTGTTCCGGCGGCTGATGCCGGTGACCAAGCACTACCACCGCGACCGTTTCCTGGTGCGGGCCGCGGGACGGACCCTGGCCACGCCGCTGCTGGTGGTGCTGCTGGTCGTGGAAACCACCGACATTTTGTTCGCCGTGGATTCCATCCCGGCTATCCTGGCCATTACCCTCAACTCCTTCATTGTCTATTCCTCCAACATCTTTGCCATCCTCGGCCTGCGCGCGCTGTTTTTCGCCCTGGCCGGGGTCATGGACCTGTTCCATCACCTGCATTACGGGCTCGCGATTATCCTGGTGTTTGTGGGCGCCAAGATGCTGCTCTCCGACGTCTACCGGATGCCTATCGGCCTGGCCCTGGGCGTGGTGGCGGTCGTGCTGGCGCTTTCCGTGCTGACGTCGATCCTCTTTCCCGAAAAGACGAAACAGCTGCCCGGCTCTTGATTTTGCCTCAGCGCAGCTTGATGCTGATCAGGGCGATCAGGGTGAGGATCGCCGAAATGATCCAGAAGCGCACCACGATCTTGGGCTCGGCGATGCCCAGGAACTGGTAGGTGTGGTGGATCGGTGCGCGGTAGAAGATGCGCCGGCGCAGCAGGCGGATGCCGACAACATCCTGGATGAATACCGAGAGGAATTCGATGACGAAAATGCCTCCGGCGATCAGGAACAGGACTTCGCTCTTGAGCAGCACGGCGCTGGTGCCCACCACCCCGCCCAGCAGCAGCGAGCCCGTGTCGCCCATGAACACCTCGGCTGGATAGGCGTTGAACCAGAGGAAGGCGACCAGCGAGCCCACCAGAGCGGCCAGCACCACCACCAGTTCACCGGAACCGTTGATGAAGGGGAAGAGCAGGTATTCGGCGGCCCGGCTGTTGCCCATGATGTAGGCGAACACGGCGTAGACGCCGACCAGCAGCGTGGCCGGAACGGCGGCCAGTCCATCCAGGCCGTCGGCGAAATTGATAGAATTGGAGATGCCGGTGATGGCCACGATGATGAACGGGTAGTAGAAGAAGCGCAGGTCGATGAGCGGTTTCTTGACGAAGGGGACGAAGAGCCGGCTGGCAATGCCGCCAGCGAAGGGAGTGGAATGGGGATCGAGCACCAGAAAGGCGAGAATCAGGCCGAACAGGGCCTGGAAGAGCAGCTTCAAGCCGCGGTTCAAGCCCTTTTCGCTGCCGCCGCGGATGTTCTTCAGATAGTCGTCGACAAAACCGAGGGCGGTGAACCAGAAGGTGGCGAACAACACGGCGCGCAGAAAAAAATTGTCCAGCCGCCCCCAGAGCAGGATGGCCACGGCGAAAGAGAAGAAGATGATCAGACCGCCCATGGTGGGCGTGCCGTATTTGTTTTTCCCCGAGATGTCCCCGTATTCGCGGGCCTTGTCGCGGAAATTCAGCTGGTAAATGATGGTGATGATCTTGCGACCCACCAGGATGGCGATGAGAAAGGAGGTGAGCACCGCCAGCAGGGCGCGGAAGGAGATGTAGTGGACCAGGCGGTGGCCCGGCAGGTTGCTGAAAAAATCGAAGATCCAGAGTATCATGGTTTTTCGCTCTCCTTGAGCAGGCGGCTGATCAGCGAGCGGATGCGGAACTCGGCGGTCAGGTGGTTGGAAGTAATCAGCACCCGGCCGACGTGGCGGTGCAACTCTGCGGCTGTGAGCAGGCCCCGGCGGGAGTAGCTCTGCAGCGTTTCCAACAGCTGCTCGCGGATAAGCGTGTTGCTCTCCAAATAGCAACTGTCGAGCAGCGGCAGATCCGCCATCTGGCCTTTGGCGGCGATGAACTGCAGCAGGGCCAGTTTCTCTTCCTGCCCAGCAGTCCGGAAACGACGCTGCAGCGCCTCCTGAAAATGGGAATACTCCGCGGCGGGCAGGTGCTGGGTCAGGTATTGGATGGCCGCCACCCGCACTTCGTAATAGCCGTCGGCCAGCAACCGACTCAACAAATCCTGAATCTCCTCGTTCCAGATGCCGATCTGGCATAACGCATGCAGGGCGTTGCGGCGGGCGAAACCCCGCACCTGCCCGGAGCGCAGCAGCTCCAGCAATTGGTCGCGTTTGCTCTCGTCGCGGAAGAGACCGATCAGCTTGATGCCGATATTGCGGATCTGCCAGTTGGGATGGGCCAGATACAGGTCGATCTTGTAGCGGAATTCGTTGCGGTAGGTCTCGGGATGGCGTGAGGCCCTTTCCCAGAATTGGAATGGGGAAAGCAGCGCCGTGGGCAAATGCCGGATGCGGGGTTCCGACCGCTTGCGGAATATCAAGATGCCGGTATTTTTCAGGACCAGCGAGGTGAGGAAGTAAACGGCCATACCGATGCAAGAGAGCGAGACGGTGAGAATCAGGTTTTCCACCAGGCGCGAGGCGAAGAAGATCCGGTTGAAAACGAAACGGGCCTGGATCAGGAAAAAAAGCATTAACAGCGACGCGGCCACGGTCTTGCCCAGTGGGGCGAAGATCTCCTGGGTGCTGACGCGGATTCCATCGCCGGCCAGGTGCCGTTGCAGCACCAGCAGCCGGATCAGGGAAAACAGCAGGTAGGTCAGCGAGGTGGCCAGGGCAATGCCGGCAAACTGCAACGGGGTGCGGACCAGGATGAAACAGAGTCCGATGTGAACCAGCAGCATGGCCAGGTTGAGACGCAACGGGGTGCGCACGTCCAGGCGGGCGGCGAACAGGCGGCGGGTCAGGGCCTGGATGCCCCAGCCGACCATGCCGATGGCATAAAATTGCAGGGCCAGAGCGGTGTTGGTGACGGCGTGCGCGTCGAAGCGACCCCGTTCCAGCAGCAGGGAAACCAGCGGCTGGGCCAGCACGATCAGCAGGATGGTTAGGGGAGTGAGCAGGAAGAGGTTAACGCTGACACCTTCCAGATAGGTTTTTTTTGTCCGTTCCTTGTCAAAGAGCGCCGTGTGTTCCGAGTAGCCCTTGAGCACGACCGAACCGATGGCCCGGGAAATGAAGGCGAAGGGTAGGCGGAACACTTCCAGGGCGAAGTAGAGGAAGGAGAGGGAGCCGGCGGCGAGCCCGGCGGCAAAGACTTTGTCCGCGACGTTGGCCGTCTGGGAGAGCAAGACGTCGGTGCCGATGGGGACCAGCTGGATACCGTACTTCTTGAAGGCCGGCTGGCCGGGCCGGATCACCGGGCGGTAGGAAAACTCGAGTACCGGTCGGGCCAGCAGGCGGATCAGGAAGGGAGCGAGAAAAGCCAGTTGCAGCAATCCTCCGAGCAACACGCCGTAGGCCAGCGAATACATCCCGGCCAGGGGCAGGAAGATGACGATACCGGCCATGGTGGCGAGGGAGTTGACGACGGCCGAGTTTTCAGCCAGCCGCAAATGCGCGTGCGCCTTCAGGAGAGCGGCCATCATGGCTGCCCCGGCGGCCAGAACGAGGGAGGGGAACAGCAGCCGGGTCATGCGGATTGTTTCCAGAGCCAGGCCCCGGCGAACCAATCCCGGAAACAGGGTGAGGATGATTGGCGGGGTGGCCAGGATACCGCCTACGGCCAGGAGCAGGGAAAGCAGCAGATTGAAATTGCCGATCGAGGCGGCTGCTTGCCAGGCTCTTTTCCGTGGGCTGCGATCAAACAGGCGCTGATAGATCGGCAGAAAAACGTTCTCCAGGGCGTTCTCGGCCACGATGCGGCGCAGGTAGGTGGCGATGGTCAGGGCTGCGGAGAAAATGTCCATGGCTCTGCCGGCACCGAACAGGGCGGCGGCAATCAGTTCGCGGAAAAACCCGCCCAGCCGTGACAGCAGTCTGCTCAGGGAATAACCGAACGTTTGCGGCGCGGCGGTTTTGTATTCATCGACCAGGCGGACTTTCTCCACATAACTCTGCAGCTGCAGCGACCGCTCCTCCGCCTGCAGCACGTCTCCGTCGTGGATCTCGGCCCTGGTGGTGACCGCCTCACCATTGAGCCGCAACCCCCCGCGGCGGCGGCGGATGATGATTCGTTCTTCTTCGGCCTCGGTCGGTAAAAACGTGATGTCGAAGAGGGTGTCGCCGCGGAGCCCCTCGAGATAGACGTCGGCCAGCAGCGTATTGCCGATGGTGGTGTTGGGGAAGAGCAGTTCGTAGGTTTTATCCTCGTCGGCTGAATGCAGAAAGCGGATCGTGATCCGTTTCTCCTCGGGTTTCTCCTTCTTTTTCAGGATGGTTTCGATCTCTTTGATAATCTGGTCGGTGGCCCGGGGGGCTCGGGCGGCTGCCTGCAGGCTGCTTTTCATGCGGGCCAGTTGCTGCTCGTCTTCGAGCAGTTGGCAGATGGCCTCGAAAAGCAGCCGTTCGGGAACACGCGTTTGCCGTTGCCCCTCCCGCTGCGCCGTTTCTTCCAGGATGAGTCGGGCGCCGCCGCTGCGCTCCATCTCTTTGGCATTGAGGATCTGGTGGTCGGCGGGCAAGTCGCTCTTGGGGATCAAGATGGCCGGCAGGCCCAACGCGCTGAGCTCTTTGATTGAGCCGGCTCCGGCGCGCGCCACCACCAGGTCGGTGATGGCATAGATCTCCTCGATGTGGTCGAAATATTCGCGCACGATCAGCCGGCTGGCGATATCGGGGGGGATTTCCGCCGCCTGCAAGCGCTGGATGGTTTCCTCATAGGCTTTGTATTCTCGGGAAAAGCTCTTGCCGGTGGCCAGAATGACCGTCAGGCCGGGGCGGGCCAGCAGCTGGGGCAGTATTTCCACCGCAGCCTGGTTGATGGTGCGGGCGCCGGTGCTGCCGCTGAATATGAAGAGCACTTTGTGCCCCTGGGGTATCTGCCATTTTTGACGGATCGCTTCCGCTGCCGGGGCGAGCAGGGAATGGCGCAGCGGGTAGCCGGTGCAGGTCGTTTTGACGGCGGGAAAGAAGGCCTGGGTGGAGGGAAAAGAGACGGCGATGCGGGTGGCGAAGCGGGCGATGAACTGGTTCAGCCGGCCCGGAACCGCGTTCTGTTCATGAATCAGAATCTTGATTCTGAGCAGGGCGGCGGCCAGAAGCACGGGCGCGGACACGTAGCCGCCGCTGCCGATGACCAGCTGCGGCCGGAAGCGCCTGAGCAGGCGGTAGCTCTCCAGCGTTCCCCAGAACATGGAGAAGAGCGCCGGCAGGGTGGCCGGGCTTTTCAGGCTCTGGGGCAGGCCGCGCGAATGGATGGCGGCGAACTCCAGCGGCTGGGGAATGGAACGGACGATCTGGGCTTCGCTTCCCCGCGCGGTGCCGATATACAGGCATTCGGCGTCGGGGTACTTTTTCTTCAGGGCCTCGTAGATGGCAATATTGGGATAGACATGGCCGCCGGTGCCGCCACCGGTAAAGACAAAACGTATGTTTTTCATCGCTCAGCCGTAAAAGGTGATGCGGAAAGAGCTGCCCCCGCCTGCGGGGGGCAGCAGCTGGATGTCCCCGTTGAGGGCGTGGACCATCTTCTGGACGATGGCCAGTCCCATGCCCGTGCCCTTCTCCTTGGTGGAAAAGAATGGCAGCCAAATGCGCGGGCGGATCTGTTCGTCGATGCCCGGGCCGTTGTCGCAGAGGGTGATTTCACAGGTGTCGCCCTTCTGGAATTCGACACGGATGTGATCGGCACCGGCCTGGCGCGAATTGAGAATCAGGTTGGAGAAAATGACACTGAGCAGGATGGGATCGGAGGAGAGCATCATCTCGTACGGCGGCAGCTGCAGCGCCAGCTTGTTGGTTTCAGCCAGGTGGCTGAGCAAGGGCCGCAGGTCGGTCGGTCGCCGCTCCACCTTGTCCAGCGGTTTGGTGAAGCTGAGCAGGTTTTCCATCAGCGAACCCAGGAAGTTGACTTCGGCGCTGATTTTACTGGTTTTTGCCGCTTCGCCCTGGATGGACCGGGCGTAGCCGTAGATCACACCCAGCGAATTCTTGATTTCGTGAGCCAGGGCGGCGGCGATTTCGCCCAGGATCAGCAGGCTCGAATTGATGCGCTCGTTCTGTTCCCGCTGTTTCTCTTCGGTCACATCACGCAGCAGGATCAGCTTGCCGATATCCTGGACGGGAATCACATCGACCTGGAACTGGCGTTGCCGCGACTCAATCTCCAGCGAGCCCTTGACCGAGCAGCTGCCGGCATACTCCACGATTTCCGGGTAGTCGCCCAGCACCTCGCGCAGGGCACTGTTCTTGGCCTGGGCGAAACTGCGGGAGAAGAGCGCCTGGGCCGCTGGGTTGAAGATTTCGATCTTGCCTACCGGGCTGAGGAAGATCAACGCCAGATGCAAGTTGTTGATGATGCTCTTGTTCAGCTCCTCCCGCTGCAGGGAGGAGCGGCTCTGCTCGCTGAGAATATCCTGCAGTTCCTGCTGCACGTTTTTAAGCTCGACCAGGTAATTCTGCAGCGGCGGAATTTCCCCGGCGGCGATGGGTTTTCCCTCCCGGGATTTTTTAAAGGACAGGATGAGCAGCAGGCCAGTGAGGAATAGGAAGATGCCCAGCACGATGGTCACGCCCGAAAACAGTTTTTTCAGCCGCTGGTTCAAGCGCAGCAGAGGAGAGTCCAGGGTCTTGGTAAAGACCAGGCTGCGGCCGTCGGCCAGCGGCTGGCGGATGATGTAAACGAGGTTTTTCCCGGAGGTCTCGGTCTGGCGTGACTCGCCCCGCTGGCCGCTGATACCGACGCTGTCAAAATAGCCCTGCAGCCGGATGCGGCTCAGGTCGGCGCCGTAACGCTGGCCAGCCGACTCGGCCAGCCATTCGCTGGTCTGCCGGATCTCGGCCGAAATGTTTTTTTCCTGCTGCTTGAGCAGGAAATAGACGTTTTCAAAAACGAACAGGAGCAGCATCTGAATGACGAGCAGCAGCAGGAGGGTGCTCTTGCGCATGGATTCACATCCGTGTGGGCAGCAGCCTCAGAAAGGCTTCGCCCCAGAACAGGGAGAGGTAACTTCCCAGGCTGAGAAAGGTTCCGAAAGGCAGGGCGAAGCGCAGCGTCTTTTTCCGAAAGACGATGAAATAGAGACCGGCGAGCAATCCCAGCAGCGATGAGAGGAAGACCGCCACGATCAGCTGCCGATAGCCCAGGAAGGCGCCGAGGAAGAATATCATCTTGATATCCCCGAATCCCAGCCCCTCGATCTTGCGGACTTTCAGATAGAAGAAGAAGAGGCCGGTAAACAGCAGGGCCGCCAGGATGGCGGTCAGCCAGGCGTTGAGGGGAGAGATCAGGGGGTGAAAGAAAGAATAGGCGAGAAACACCGTGGCACCGCCCAGGGTCAGCTCGTCCGGCAGGATCATGTGTTTGAGATCGATCAGGGCCAGGGCGATCAGCAGGCAGATGAAGAGAATGGCCAGCGCGGTGTACAGGTCGGGTCCGAAACGGATCCAGGTGAGCCAGAAGCTGAAGGCGGTGAAGGCTTCCACCAGCGGGTACTGCCAGGAGATGGGCGCTCGGCAGCGGGAACATTTTCCCCGCAGCATGAGGAAGCTGAGCAGCGGGATGTTCAGGTAGAAAGGGATGGGCGCCTGGCAGGCGGGGCAGCGCGAACCGGGGCGGATGACGCTTTCACCCCGGGGCAGGCGAACAATGACCACGTTGAGAAAACTGCCGATGATCAAACCCAGTGCGATCAGGAAAATTTCTTCCATCGGAACACCTGCCGGGCCCGGATCTGGCCGGTCCCTGGATTGTACTCGTATTCGGCGCCGCTGAAGTCGCGGGGGTTCTGGCGGATCCAGCCGCGCTGGACCAGCTCATTCAGGCTGCGGGGGTAGCGTCCAAAGCGCTCTTTGAACAGCCGGGTCCTCTCCCCGATGATGCGGGCGTCGAGCTCGGCTTTGATCTGGAAGAGATGGTTGAAAGCCGAGTCGCGCTCCAGCCTCTCTTTGGCCTGCTGGTAGATCTCCTGCCACATCTGCCAGGCCATCTGCAGATTATCCGCCAGGTACACCAGGTGCGCTTTGAGCCGCTTGATATAGGAGGGGGCGTTTGGTTTCTGCGCCGCCCGTGAGTAGTAATTTTCGGCGCTTTTAAAATCCTTCAAATAGCGGTAGGCGTAGTAGCCGGCGTCATGGTCGAAGATCCATTCGGCTGGATTGTTCCGCGTGCCCTTGTCCAGCAGGCGGATGGCCATGGGCACGTCTCCCTTATCGTAGACCATGATCAGGGCACCGATGATGTAGGGGTCTTTGTAGCCGGGTGTGATATCGGTGATGGTGTTGAACACCTGCTCGATGTAGTCGTAGCTGTTTTCCAGTGTGGTGGTCGAGTAGAACTGAATGGACCAGATGTAGAGCAGGTCGGACAGAAAATTGCGAAAACCGAATGAAAGGATTTTCAACGACGAACCCGAAGGCAGGGAGACGAAGACTGAATGGGAAGCGAAATAGTTGCGCCGGCTGTCGTAGCGCTGTTGCAGGAACCCCGTTAGCACCATTTGCAGAATGAAAAAGTAGAGAAAAAAACGGGTTTTGTTGATCATTGGAATTCCCGGCGGCGGAAGATGATCACGGTCAGGCAAAGTATGGCCAGGATATAAGCGGCGGCGTAGAGGATGGAGTACAGGATCGCCGCTGGGGCGGGGGCAATGCCCATCACCACCTCATTCTTGATATTGAACTTCTCCAGGTTGGGAAGGATGTAGTAAAAGAAATAGGCCACCCACTTGGCCAGAGGCCGGGTGAGCTTGAATTTGAATTCGTTGAAGGTCCAGAGCACATGGCCGATCAGGTAGAGCGAAATGGTGAAGATCGAGGAAAGGATAGGCGTGGAGAAGGAAGAGAAAAGCAGGGAAATGGCAATGATGATCAGGAGTTCCAGGTACAGCAACAGGAAGTAGAGCAGGATACGCCCGTCGAGGCCCCCGGCGGTCAGCAGCAGAAAGAGAAAAAATATCAGGGCCATGGCCGCCAGGGCCACCAGCACGGTCAGCGCCAGCCCCAGGAACTTGCCCAGGATGAACTGGTCGCGGGAGATGGGTTTGCTCAGGATATTGAAGATGGTCTTCTTGTCGATCTCTTTGTAGACCAGGTTGATGCCGGTAAAAATGGCCACCAGCACACTGAAGAAGTTGATGGCCGCCAGGCCGGTATCTTTGAGCACCTTGAGGGAATCGCCCACAGTCAACAGGGAAATCAACCGCGAACTCAGGGCAAAGAGGATACCGAAGACGATCAACAGGTAGAAAATTTTATTGCGCGCGGCCTCCTTGAAGGTGTTGAAGGCGATGGCTCTCAGACGCATGCGCTCTCCTGAAGCTCGCGGAGTTCGCGAAGGAAGATGTCTTCCAGGGTCAGCTTGACCGGAGTCACGGCTGTCAGCCGTCCGCCCTGGCTCAGGATGGACGCACTGACTGTCTGGACCGCGTCGCCGACCTCGACGCGCAGGATGTGCTGCCCGTTTTTGAAGAGAACCTCACTGCCCAAGCGCTGTACCGCCGCCTCGCTCAGGCCACTGCAGACGATTTCCACGTACTGCACTTCGTGCGAGACCAACTCGTGCAGCAGGCCTTCGCGAATGATCGTGCCGTTGAGGATGATGCCCACGCGGTCGACTATCATCTCCGCGTCCTGCAGGATGTGGGAGGAGAAGAAGATGGTCTTGCCCTGCTCCTTGAGTTCGAGGATGAGATCGCGAAGCTCCTTGCGGCCAATCGGATCCAGCCCTGAAAAGGGCTCGTCGAGAATGAGGAGTTCCGGGTCCTGGATCAGCGCCTGGGCCAGCCCGACGCGCTGCAGCATACCCTTGGAGAATTTGCGCAGCTTGAGGTGTTCTTTTCCTTCCAGCCCGACCCGCCGCAGCAGCTCGCGGGTGCGCTGGCGGATCAGCGGTCCGGGCAAAGCGAAAAGTTGGCCGCTGAAATGGAGCAATTCCTCGGCATTCAGGTAATCGTAAAAGAAGGGATTTTCCGGCAGGAATCCCAATATCTGGCGCAGCCGCACCGAATCGGCCGGCTGGTCATGGATGAGGATTTCGCCGCTGTCGGGGCGGGTCAGGCCGAGAATGCACTTGATGGTCGTGGTTTTACCGGCGCCGTTGGGGCCGAGAAAACCATAGATCTGGCCCTGCTCCACGTTGAGGTTGACCGCTTTCAGAACCTTGTAGGTGCGGATCAGGAAGTTGGAGCGGAAGTTTTTTTTCAGGTTGCGGACTTCCAGCGCCTTCATGTCAGCACGGGCTCGGGCGGTTCATACTCATGCCTCGGAGGGTTTGCTCGGGGCCAAGCGGGCCTGGGCAGCGGCCAGGCGGGCGATGGGGATGCGGAAGGGGGAACAGGAGACGTAGTTCAAGCCAACCTGGTAGCAGAACGCCACCGATTTCGGTTCGCCGCCGTGCTCACCGCAGATGCCGATTTTCAGGTTCTTGCGGGTGCGGCGGCCGCGCTCGACAGCGATGCGGATGAGCTGGCCGATGCCTTCTTTGTCGATCGTCTGGAAAGGATCGGCGGCGAGAATCTTTTGCTCCAGATAGTCATTCATGAAACCGCCGATGTCGTCGCGGCTGAAGCCGAAACCCATCTGGGTCAGGTCGTTGGTGCCGAAGGAGAAGAACTCCGACTCTTCCGCCATGCGGTCGGCCAGCAGGGCGGCGCGGGGAATTTCAATCATCGTGCCGTACAGATAGGGGATGGAGCGCAGGCCGTAGCTTTTCAGCACATCGCGGTAGACCCGTTCGACGAGGCTCCGCTGATGCGTCAGCTCGCGGACCTCGCTGGTGACCGGAACCATGATCTCCGGCTGGCATTTCTTGCCGGATTGGATCAACTCGGCGGCCGATTCGAGGATGGCCCGAACCTGCATCTCGGTCACTTCCGGGTAGGTGATGCCCAGCCGCACGCCGCGGTGGCCCATCATCGGGTTGCTCTCGTGCAGCTGCTCGCCGCGCTGTTTGACCTCCTCCAGCCCGATGCCCAGGCTCTGGGCCAGCTCGCGCTGCTTTTCTTCGCTCTGGGGCACGAATTCGTGCAGCGGTGGGTCGAGCAGGCGGATGGTCACCGGGAGGCCTTCCATGGCCTCCAGGGTGCCTTTGATCGAACGTTTGACGAAGGGGTACAGCTCCGCCAACGCCCGTTGCCTCTCGGCGGCGGTTTTGGAGAGGATCATCTTGCGCAGCAGAAAGAGTGGCTGGTCGCTGCCTTTGCCGTAGAACATATGCTCGGTGCGGAAGAGGCCGATGCCCTCGGCGCCGAAGCTGCGGGCCAGGGTTGCGTCTTCCGGTGTATCGGCGTTGGTGCGCACGCCCAGGGTGCGGAATTTATCGACCAGTTTCATGAACTTCTGGAAACGGGGATTTTCGGAAGCGTCCATCATTGCCAGCTGGCCGGCGTAGACGTAGCCGCGGGTGCCGTTGAGTGTCACCCACTCGCCCTGGCCATACTCCTTGCCCTTGACGCTCATCCGACCGGCCGCCGGCTCGACGCGGATGTCGCCGGCGCCCACCACGCAGCATTTGCCCCAGCCGCGGGCAACCAGCGCCGCGTGGCTGGTCATGCCGCCCCGGGCCGTCAGGATGCCCACGGCGGCGCGCATGCCTTCCACGTCCTCGGGGTTGGTTTCCTCGCGCACCAGGATGACCTTCTTGCCGTTGCGGGTCCACTCCACGGCGGCGGCGGCGGTAAAAACGATCTGGCCGCAGGCACCGCCCGGCCCAGCCGGCAGGCCCTTGGCCAGGAGCCGCCCTTCCGCCTGGGCGGTTTTCTCGGCTTCGGGATTGACGATCGGATGCAGCAGCTCGTCCAGCTGGGCGGGTGAGACGCGCAGGACCGCCTGCTTTTCGTTGATCCGTTTCTCCTTGAGCATGTCCATGGCCATATTCAGGGCGGCGGTGCCGGTGCGCTTGCCGACGCGGCACTGCAGCATCCAGAGTTTGCCTTCCTGGATGGTGAACTCGATGTCCTGCATGTCGCGGTAGTGGCGCTCCAACCGCTGGCGAATGGCGTCCAGTTGGCGGTAGACGGCGGGCATGGCTTTCTCGAGCGAGGGCAGCCCCTTGTTCTGCTCGCCTTTGGTCGCCTCGTTCAGGGGATTGGGAGTGCGGATGCCCGCCACCACGTCCTCGCCCTGGGCGTTGGGCAGCCATTCGCCGTAAAACTTGTTCTCGCCGGTGGCCGGGTTGCGGCTGAAGGCCACGCCCGTGGCCGACGTGTCTCCCATGTTGCCGAAGACCATGGCCTGCACGTTGACGGCCGTGCCCCATTCGTCGGGGATGCCCTCAATACGGCGGTAGCTGACGGCGCGCCGGCCGTTCCAACTTTTAAACACGGCGGCGATGCCGCCCCAGAGCTGCTCGGCGGCGCTGTCCGGAAACTCCCGGCCCAGTGCCTCTTTGACCTTGCGCTTGTAGATGTCTATGAGCTCTTTGAGGTCCTGGGGGCTCAAATCGGTATCGTTGCCGATGCCGCGCGTTCGTTTCATCTTTTCCAGCTCGCGCTCCAGTTGCTGGCGCACGCCTTGACCTTCGGCCGGTTCGCTGCCTTCGGCTTTCTCCATCACCACATCTGAATACATCTGGATCAGGCGCCGGTAGGCATCGTAAACGAAGCGCGGGTTGCGTGTCTTGCGGATTAGCCCCTCGCAGGTCCGCGAGGTCAGGCCGATGTTCAGCACGGTTTCCATCATCCCCGGCATGGAGGCGCGGGCGCCGGAACGGACCGAAACCAGCAGGGGGTTGAGGGGATCGCCGAAGCGCTGGCCCATCATCGTCTCCATCCGCTTCATAGCCCGGGCCACCGCCTGATCCAGGCCCTGCGGGTAGCGGCTGCGGTGCTCCATGAAATAGGTGCAGACCTCGGTGGTGATGGTGAAGCCGGGGGGCACCGGAATGCCCAGGCTGGCCATTTCCGCCAGGTTGGCCCCCTTGCCGCCCAGCAGGTTTTTCATATCCTTGTTGCCTTCCGTATGCAGCTTGGAAAAAAAGTAAACGGGTTTTCGTTTCATCCGGTCCTCCTTGGGATTTTGCTCTTGCCGGTTCTATGGTTTTTTGGGGGGGTGCGGCGGGAACGCCGAGCTCGACTCTGAGTCCCCGGAAGGGGCGGACCCGGCAGGAAAATGTCGAATTCGCAGAAACAGCCGATCTGGGAGTTGACCTCGCAGCGACCGCCATGGTTGGCGATGATCCGGTCGCAGACGGGCAGCCCCAGTCCGGGGCGCTCGGGGAATTGGCTGAAAAAGGGGAGCCAGATCTTGTCCAGCTCCGCTTCCGCGATGCCGCAGCCGGAATCGCGAATCTTCAGCCGGCTGCCTCCCGGAACGCGGGTGGTGGAAATCTCGATCTGGCGATCGGTCACCCCCGCATTTTTGGCGTCGAGGGCGGATACCGCGTTGTCCAGCAGGCTGAGAATCAAGATGTCGATCTCAACCGGATGGAGCGGCTGGGCGGCGAGGCTGCGATCCAGGCGGATACGCAGTTTCAGGCGCTTCTCTCTGGCCAGCCGGTTCAGGAGCGGCTGCAGATGGCGGATGAGCTCGTTGAGACGGCCCCACACGCGCGGTTGCTTTTGGGTCTGGTAATACTCTTTGAGAATATCCAGGCAATCGGCAAGCTGCTCGGTGTTTTCCTCGATTTTCTGCAGACGCAGCCGCTGGTCGCTGTCCGCGTTCAGCGATTGGAGGATCTGGGCGTAACCGGCAATCGGGGTCAGCCGGTTCTTGAGTTTATGGAAAATGAGCGGCAAGGTTTCATAAAAGATACGGATATCGGGGCAGGCGCGGGAAATGTGCCGCCAGGGCATGTGGCTGGACACTCGTGGGCTCTCGGCCTTTCGCTCTCTGCTCATGGGTTTGTCGCTGGGCAAATGGGGATTATAAAGTATTTTTTCTCCTAAAACAAGAGCGCCTTTGCCTCGCCGTTTCACGGCCAGGCGCTTTTTTGCTATAATATCTTATGGTTAAATTAAAACACAAAAAGTACTGGCAGCGGGGGCAGGAGTTCCTCGGTGTCCGCTATCCGCTGATCGCCGGCGCCATGACCTGGATCAGCGACTCGAGTCTGGTCCGTGCCGTGAGCGAGGCCGGAGCCTTCGCCATGCTGGCCGCCGGCAACCTTCCGGTGGAAACGCTGACCCGGGAAGTGGCTGTCCTGAAAAAAGCTCGCGCCCATTTCGGTGTCAATCTGATCACCATTGCCCCCCATTACCTGAGCCAGCTGCAGGCCCTGGTCCGGCTGCAGGTTCCCTATATCGTCTTTGCCGGCAGCTTCCCCCGCCGCGAAGAGGTGCGGCTGGCCAAGGAGTCAGGCGCCCAGGTGCTCTGCTTCGCTTCCACCGATTCCATTGCCGAGCGCATGATCGACTACGGCGCCGATGCCCTGATCCTGGAGGGCAGCGAGTCGGGCGGGCACATCGGCCATGTCACCACCATCGTGCTCATCCAGCAGGTTCTGTTTCGCTTTGACAACGTCCCGATATTCGTGGCCGGGGGCATCGCCACCGGCCGGATGATCGCCCACCTGCTGCTGATGGGCGCAGCCGGCGTGCAACTGGGAACCATTTTCGCCATGTCCGAAGAGAGCCCGGCCCATCCGGCCTTCAAGGAGCGTTTCCGGCGGGCACGCGCGCGCGAGGCGTTTGCTACCCCCCAGTACGATTCCGCCCTGCCGGTGGTGGCCGTGCGTGCCCTCAAGAACAAGGGGACCGACGAGTTTGCCAAACTTCAGCTGGACCTCATCCTCAAGTTACGCCGCGGCGAGATCGGCCGCCAGGAAGCCCAGTACCAGGTGGAGAATTTCTGGGTTGGTGCCCTGCGCCGGGCGGTTCAGGAGGGAGACGTGGAGTACGGTTCGCTGATGGCCGGCCAGAGCGTCGGCCTGGTCAGCGAGAGCAAGCCGGTGCGCCAGATTGTCGAGGAGCTGGTGCGCGAAGCGGAAGCCGCTTTCTCGGACGTCTTTGCCTGATCAGGGAATAGGGTGCAGGCTGCGGGCTGTGCCCAGCTTGCCGGTTTCGTAGTTCAATTCCGTGCCCATGGCCGAATGGGGGATGCAGTAGACGACGAGCATCAGCAGGGTCGCGGCCACCACCCACCAGCGGCTTTTGCGGTGCAGCAGCAGGGCGGCAATCCAGAAAATGACCGCCAGCAGCGTCTTGTTGTCGGTCAGATCGAAGCCGACGGGGAAGCCGGTCCAGTAGACCTGAAAGGCGAGTTTCTGCACCAGCGGTCCCAGAATCATGCCACCGCTAAAGACCACAGCCAAGGTCAGGGGGACCAGCACGCCCGTTTGCCCCTCTTTTGTTAACGCCTCCATGCCGGTGCGCAGGGCCAGAAGGGAACCCAGGAACATGAACAGGATGTGGATGAAAAGCAGCGGCCGCGGCACCACGCCGCGGAAACGGGCCACTAGGCTGCGTCCGTGGTTGAGGAAGTACGCGCTGCCGCCGGCGCTCACCTTTACGTTGAACTCGATTTTTCCGGCAATGGGTTGGCCGGGTATCTCGGCGCGCAGCTCATCGGCTGCCGGTAGCATGGGCAGGGTGCTCCAGGAGTCCGAGGTCTGGTAACGCCGGAAAAAGAGGAGCGCCGATAGCGGCTCGCCCGTCACGTGGATGGCCACCGGCAGGTTCTGCTGGGCGGTGAAACTGCGCAGAAAACGGTAGTGGATGGTACGGCCGGCGAAGGATTCGTGACCGCGCAGCGGGTTGGTCGGCCCGGTCAACCTTTGGTAGAGCAGCAGGAGCACGGTCAGGATCGTTGCCAGGACCCAGAGCAACACGGATTTCCACGCCTTCATGATGGTCTCCTCCTGCCATTATAGCGGGAATGGAATGAGAGTCAATCCGCTGCGCGGCCTTGCAATTGACCCGCCGGCATATTATCATACCCGGCGGAGGACAGGACGATGACCGGAAAGATGAGGGCCCTGCGCAAGCTGAAGCCGGCACCCGGCCTGGAGCTGGTCGAGCTGGAGATTCCCCGCAGCAAATCCAGCGAGGTGCTGATCCGGGTGAAGAAACGCGCCATCTGCGGCACCGATCTGCATATTTACAAGTGGGACGAGTGGTCGCAAAACCGCATCAAACCTCCCGTCACCACCGGGCACGAATTTTATGGCGAGATCGTCGAGGCTGGCGGCGAAGTGCGCCACTACCGCGTCGGCGATTGGGTGACGGCGGAAATGCATGTGGTCTGCAACCAGTGCTTCCAATGCCGCACCGGCAACGCCCATCTCTGCGAGCATGTGGTCATCCTCGGTGTGGACGGCAACGGCTGCTTCGCAGACTATATTGCCGTACCTGAGACCAATCTCTGGCGCGTGCCCCAGGAGATCAACCCCGAGTTCGCTGCCATCTACGATCCCTTCGGCAATGCCGTGCACACGGTGATGGCCGGGCCCACGGTGGGCAAGTCGTTTCTCATCTTGGGCGGCGGGCCGATTGGCCTGGCGGCCATCCCGGTGGCCAAGGCGGCCGGCGCTTCGCTGGTCGTACTCAGCGAGGTGCAGCCCTATCGCCAGAACCTGGCCAAGAAGCTGGGTGCCGACCGGGTGGTGGACCCCGGCCGCGAGGATCTGGTCCGGGTGGTTCGGGAGCTGACCGCCGGCCAGGGCGTGGACGTGGTGCTGGAAATGTCCGGGCACCCGGCGGCCATCGACCAGGGATTTAAATCCATCCGCAAGAACGGCCGCTACTCCCTGCTGGGCATCCCCGCCAAACCGGTGACCGTTGATTTCAATACAAGTATCATTTTCCCTGGCATCACCCTGCAGGGGATCAACGGCCGGCGCATGTTCGAGACCTGGTTCCAGATGGATGCGCTGCTGGTCTCCAAAAAAGTGGACCTGGCGCCGCTGATCACCCACCGCTTCAAACTGGAGGATTTCAAGGAAGCCTTCGAGACCGGCCTGTCGGGAAACGCCGGGAAAATCATCCTGGAATGAAGGGATAAGGCAGGATTTGATTCATCATCCCACTGCGCGGGAACAGGCGACGCCGTGAAAGTGTCGGTGATCATCGTCAGTTACAACCAGCCGGAGCTGCTGCGCCAGGCCCTCGAATCGGTGCAACAGAGCCGGGCGGTTTACCCTGTTGAGACCATCGTCATAGACAATGGTTCCGCACTTTCGTTCGCCGCCTGGCTGCGGGCCGATTTCCCGACGGTGCGGCTCATTGAAAACCGGGAAAACCTCGGTTTCAGCCGGGCCAACAATCAGGGTGCGGTTATAGCCGGTGGCGAATATTTGCTGTTTCTCAACAACGACGCCAGAGTGGAACCTGACACCATCGCCCAGATGGTCGGGCGTATGGATGAAGAGCCTCAGATCGGTGTACTCGGGCCGCTGCTGCTCAATCCCGACGGCAGTTTCCAGCTTTCCTACGGCCGGCGCGTCTCGTTTTTTTCCGAATTCGACCAGAAGTATTTCGCGTTGGCAAGGGAAAGACGGCGGCTGGGCCAACCGCCCCGACGCGACCTGTTCCAACCGGTGGTCTGGGTCAGCGGGGCCTGCCTGCTCACCCGCCGAGGTTATTTTCCTGACGGCCGGGTGTTCGACGAAAACATGTTCCTCTACTTCGAGGACCACGAGTTGTGTCTGCGCCTGGCGAGTCTTGGAAAGCGCATTGTGTACTGGTCCGCTCCTGCCGCATTTCACCAGGGTGGAGGGAGCGCGGTGCGGAAGCGGCTGCCGGTCATGATCGAATACCGGCGCTCCGATCTCCATTTGTACAGCCGGCACGGCCGGCTTCTGGACTTGCTGGCGCTGAGGGTATACCTGACACTGAAATATTCCCTGAAACTCGCAGCAGCCTGGCGTCGCCGGGATGAGGCAGCGCGGGAGTGCCGACAGGCCTATCGGACAATCCTGCGACTGGCCAGGCAGAAGGAGAAACCGGATGGCCCTGCAATCGCTTAACCCGGCCACGGGTCAATTGGTGGCCTCTTTCGAGGAATGGAGCCCCGCGCAGGTGCGCGCGGCTGTGGAGAAGGCAGACGCGGCTTTTTCGGCCTGGCGGCAGCGTGCCATATCCAGCCGGGGCCGGTTGCTGCTTGGGGTCAGGGATATCCTGCTGGCCGACAAGGCCGGGTACGGCCGGCTGCTGACCGAAGAGATGGGCAAGCCGATCAAGCAGGCGGTGGCTGAAATCGAAAAGTGCGCCTGGGCTTGCGAATATTATGCGGCCCATGCGGCCAGGCTGTTAAAAAAAGAAAAGGTGGCCACCGATGCCAGCGACAGTTTCGTTCGCTTTGACCCGCTGGGCACTGTGCTGGCGGTCATGCCCTGGAATTTTCCCTTCTGGCAGGTATTCCGTTTCGCCGCCCCGGCCCTCATGGCGGGAAACGTCTGCCTGCTGAAACACGCTTCGAATGTGCCGCGCTGCGCTCTCAGAATCGAGGAAATTTTCAAACAGGCCGGATTTCCGGAAGGGGTGTTCCAGACCCTGCTCGTCGGCGCGGGCGCAGTCGAGGAGATCATCGCCCAGCCTCAGGTGCGCGCTGTGACCCTGACCGGCAGCGACCGGGCCGGCAGACTGGTGGCTGAAGCCGCGGGCCGCCACCTGAAAAAATGTGTGCTCGAGCTGGGTGGCAGCGATCCCTTCATCGTTCTCGAGGATGCCGACCTCGAGGCCTGCGCCCGCCAGGCGGTCAATGCCCGCATCGTTAACAACGGCCAGAGCTGCATTGCCGCCAAGCGCTTCATCGTCCTCGAGAAGGTGATCCAGCCCTTTGGCGAGGCCTTTGTCGCCCTGATGCGCCAGGTGAAGGTGGGCGACCCTTTGGACGAAACCAACGACCTTGGCCCCTTGGCCCGGCCCGACCTGGTCAGCGAATTGGATCGCCAGGTCAAAGAATCGCTGCGCTGTGGCGCCCGTCTGCTGGCAGGCGGCGAGCCCCTGGCCGGGCCGGGTTTCTATTATCCGGCCACGGTGCTGGCGGATGTGAAGCCAGGGATGCCTGCCTTCGCTGAAGAGTTGTTCGGGCCTGTAGCCGCCCTGATTGCGGCCCGCGATAATGCGGATGCCCTGCGCCTGGCCAACCTCAGCCCCTTCGGCCTGGGCGCCAGTCTCTGGACCCGCGACTTGGAAAAGGCAAAACGGCTGGCGGCAGAGATCGAATCCGGCATGGTGTTTGTCAACGGCATGGTCAAGTCTGACCCGCGCCTGCCCTTTGGCGGCGTGAAAGCCTCCGGCTACGGCCGGGAGCTCTCCCATTACGGCATCAAGGAATTCGTCAACATCAAGACCGTCTGGGTCGGCCCGTAGAAATCAGCTGGCCGGCGTCTGATTTCCTTTTTAAACCAGCGCTGCCGCCAGAACGATAGAATAGAACTTGGAATCGTCATCATCGGCGCGCGAGGTGAGAATGGCCGGGAAGGGCGCGCCGGTCACCACCGCGGCCATGGTGCCCTTGGCCAGGATGGTCACCGACTTGTAGAAGACGTTCCCCGCCTCGATGCTGGGCATGATCAGGATGTCGGCGTAACCTTCCACGGATGAATGGAGCCCCTTGATATCACAGGCGTGCCTGGAGAGCGCCACGTCCAGGGCCAGCGGCCCGTCCACGATCGCCCCCTTGATCTGCTTGCGGTCGGCCATCTTGGCGATGATGGCCGCTTCCATGGTGCAGGGCATTTTGTCCGAGACCTTCTCGTTGGCCGTGATCAGAGCCACCCGCGGTTTTTCGATGCCCAGCTTGGCGGCGATCTGGATGTTGAAGTTGATCATCTGGATCTTCTGGTTGAGGTCGGGGTAGGGGATCATCGCCACGTCGGAGACGATGATCAGCTTGTCGTAGGTGGACACTTCGAGCAGCGTGGTGTGGGAGAGCACGGCGTCCTTGCGCAGCAGGTTGTACTCCTTGTTCAGAATGGGCTTGAGGTAGTAGGGAGTGGAGATCAGGCCCTTCATCAACAGGTTGGCTTTACCTTCGATGATCAGGCGCACGGCCTTGTCGCCGCTCTTCTGCTCGTCGGGTTCGTGGAGTATTTCGAACAGATCGGCTGCGATCTTGAGCTTCTGGCAGGTCTGGCGGATGACCTCCTGGTCGCCGATCATAATGGCTTCGACAATCTTTTCCTTCACCGCCCGCTGCACCGCCAGGATGGTGTCTTCGTCCTGGCCGTAGGCCACAGCCACCTTGTATGTCTTTTTCGATTTGACCAGCGCTTCCAGTTCTTTGAGTTTGCGGATCGGTTTCACGTCGGACCTCCTGCTTCTGTCCAGATTTTTGCTTGTTCCTCCCCGCGCAGCACCCGCAATGCGCCTTGGACCAGCGCCGCCATCTCGTCTTCGCCGGGGAGCACGAGGACGGGGGCCAGAAATTCCACATGCCGCCGCAGGTCAGCGATGAAGTCCTGATCAAAAGCGATGCCGCCGGTCAGCACGATGGCGTCGACGGCTCCTTCCAGGACCGCGGCCAGCGCTCCGATCGACTTGGCCACGGTGTAGGCCATGGCCTGGTAGACCAGCTGGGCGCGACGGTCGCCGTTTTTGACCATCTCCTTGACCCGGCGCATGTCGTTGGTGCACAGGTGAGCCACAATCCCGCCGCCGCCGGTGATCTTCTTCTTCAGCGCAGCGGTGTCATATTTTCCCGACAAAGCGAGCTCGACCAGGCTCCAGGCCGGCAGCGACCCGGCCCGCTCCGGAGCCAGCGGCCCGTCACCGTTGAGAGCGTTGTTCACGTCAACGACCCGGCCGCGGCGATGGGCGCCGACCGAAATGCCGCCTCCCAGGTGGGCGACAATCAGGTTGCAGGCCTCGTATTTCTTGCCCAGTTTCTTCGCCGCTTCGCGCGCGGCCGCTTTCTGGTTCAAGGCGTGGAAGATGCTGATGCGGCGGATCTCCGGGATGCCGGTGATGCGGGCCACCTCTTCCATCTCGTCGACGACCACCGGGTCGACGATGTAGGCCGGTACGCCGGCCTGGGCGGCGATCCGGCTGGCCAGCAGGGCACCCAGGTTGGAGGCGTGTTCCAGAGAATTCTGTTTCAGGTAATCCACCATCTGGGGTGTGACCAGGTAGGTCCCTGATTCCATGGGCGTGAGCAGGCCGCCGCGGCCGACCACCGCCGCCAGCTGGCCCAGATTGAAGGCGTTGGCCGCCAGGAACTCCAGGATCACCCGTTCGCGGAATTCCTGCTGGTCGATTATTTTTTTAAAACGTGCCAATTCGTCGGCGGGATGGGAGATGGCCTGGGCCATTTTTTTTTCCTCGCCTCGGAACATGGCGATCTTGGTGGAAGTGGATCCGGGATTGATGGCCAGAATGAATTCGCGTTTCATCGGTGGAATTTACATTAAAACTTAAATTATTTCAAGCGTGTCCGGGATGCTCCTACTTCATTTTCTGTTTGTATTTATCCAGCAGTTTCTGGGCTTCGACCTTGTCCTCCGCTGTTTCGGGCAGCCAGCGCTCGTCGGGCGTGGTGTTGAGCAAAGCCTCCAGCGTCTCGACGGCTCGATTTTTTTGCCCGATGTCCCAGTAGGTTTCTGCCAGGTAGAGCAGGCCCAAGGTGTTTGTCGCGCAGATTTGTCTGCCCTTTTCAAGGTATTCGCGGGACTTCTTGTTGCTGCCACCGAAAAGTCCCGGGACCTTGTAATACACCCTGCCCAGGACGCGGTAAGCGCCAGCCCCCTCGTAGGAGCTGTCCAGGCGCAGCACCTCGTTCATCTCCTTTTTGACGTCGGGGACTAAAAACAAAGACTTGAGCACGCCGCGTGCATCACCGTACTTGGCCCAGTTCACTCCCAGCCAGAAGTGGCCGTCGGCCGCGTTGGGATTTGCGGCAATGGCTTTTTTGCCGTAGGTGACCCCGTCGTCGAAAATTTTCATTTTTTCTTTGTCGGTCTTGGCCGCCTTGCCGATGCAGTAGAGTGTCTTGGATATTTTCCAGAGCGCCTCGTAGTGGTTGGGACTGGTTTTGAGCACCTCCTGGTATTTGGCCAGCGCTTCATTGGCCTTGGCCAGGTCGGCCCTTTGCTTGTACAGCTCATCGCCCTGCCCGATCAAACCGGCCGCGTCCTGGCTGTAACAGAAAGCAATGCAGAACAAAAAGAAAACCGCCAGCATAACCGATTTCATTTTCATGTATTCCTCCTGAAAAATTGTATCACAAAACCATTTTTTTATCCGCCGCTTCGTAAAAGATGTTCCCGCCGCTGATGGCTGTCCGTACCTTTTTCTCCCGCTCCAAAACGTCCAAATACTGGAACAGCTCTTCGCGCCGCATGCCGGTCATGGTCTCTAAGTCATGGATGGTCAGGGGCCGCCGGCGGATGGTGTTCAGGATGCTGTTTTCCAGGTTTTGGCTGAAGGCGAGGATCTCCTCGCGCCGGTGCACGCGCTTGATGATTTCCACCGGCAAGTCCGGCCACAGGCGGCGCACACCTTCCAAAAAGGGCAAGTCGGCGGCGCGCACTCCCGGATAAGCCGGAGGCCGGTCCAGGGTGTTGAGTTGCACCTTGTCGGGAGCGACTTTTTTTATCGCTTCATGGAGGGCGGCCAGTTCTTCCGCACCTGTGTTGATGCCCTCGACCAGGAAGATCTCGAGCCAGATATTGCCTGGGTATTCTTGGCGGAATTGAATCAGACCTGCAATAATTTTCTGCAGCACCAGGTCCGGGTGGGGCTGGTTGAGCTTGTGGAACGCTTCCGGCGTGGCCGCGTCCAGAGAGGGGAGGACCACGTCGGCGGGCAGCAGATCGCGCCGCACCTCGGCTTGAAACAGGAGCGTGCCGTTGGTCAGCACGGCCACCGGCACGGAGGTTGTTTTCTTGATTTCGGCGATCAGATAGCCGAGATCGGAATTGAGCGTCGGTTCACCGGAACCGGAAAAAGTGATGTAATCGAGGCGGGGGATGCGCCGCAGCGCCGCGGCCAGTTCGGCGAGCACGTGCTGCGGTTCGACGACGCGCCGCCGTTCCAGGCTCAGGTCGCTGGTGCAGCCGCACTCGCAATAGAGGCAGTCCAGGGTGCAGGTCTTGTAGGGGATGATGTCAACGCCCAGCGAGATGCCCAGCCGCCGCGAAGGCACAGGACCGAAGATGTGGCGGGTCATGCTCGGCTCAATAAACGTAAAACAGGGCGCATTTGAGGTAATCCGACTGCCAGAGAGGCAGCAGCACGCCATGGTCGAAAGGCTGCACCGGAAAGGCCAGCAGCTTGACGCGCCGGCCCGCATCCTGGGCGGCGTCGCCGACCACGCGCAGGAACTCCTCCCGGTCCAGGAAATGGGAGCAGGAACAGCTGACCAGGAATCCGCCCGCGGTAACCATTTTCAGGGCGCGCAAGTTGATCTCCTTGTAGCCGCGCAAACCCTCGCGCAGCTTGGCTCGCGATTTGACGAACGCCGGCGGGTCCAGGATGATCAGGTCCTTGCGCACGCCCGCCTGGCTCATCTCCTTGAGGACCTTGACCGCGTCCTCGCGGATGAAACCGAAGTCGTCGGGGTTGAAACCGTTGAGCCGGACGTTCTCCTGCGCCTGAAGCAGGTAATCGTTGGATATCTCCAAAAAATCGACGCGCCGGGCTCCGAAGCGGTAGGCGTGCAAACCCCAGGCGCCGGCATAGGCGAAGGCGTCAAGAACCTCCCTGCCGGAGGAGATGTTTTGCAACAGCAGGTAGTTTTCCCGCTGGTCGAGGAAGAAGCCGGTTTTCTGGCATTTGAGGAAGTCGACCTTGAAGCGCAAACCGTTGAGGCCGATGATTTTTTCCGGCCCGCGGCCGGCCGTGACCACTCGGTTGATTGCCTCCAGCCCCTCTTTCTGACGGGCGATGTTCAGGGATTTCTCCACGATCACGGCCTCGGGATAGAGTTCGCCGATGATGGAGAAGATATCCTCCTTGAACGCTTCCATGCCGGCGGCCGTGATCTGCACGATGATATAGTCGTCGAAGCGGTCGATGACCAGACCGGGCAGGAAGTCGGCTTCGCCGTAAGCCATGCGGTAGTAGAGGCTGTCCGGCCGCGCGCTGCGGCGCTGGCGGTCGGCGGCAGCGATCCGCTCGCGCAAGAAATCCCGGTCGATGCGTTCATCCGCGCGCCGGCTGAGCAGCCGGAAAGCGATCACCGAATCCGGGTTGAGGTAGCCGGTGGCCAGGTACTGGCTCTCGGCGGTAAAGAGCCGGACCAGCTGGCCCCTGGCGAATTCTTTCAGCGGTGACGCGATTTCGTTGTCGTAGACCCAGAACTCGCCCTTGAGGATGCGCGTTTCTTCGCCCTTCTTGAGGAACAGTTTCGGGTAATCGGCGTCCATGGTGAATCGCATCGTATTATAGCCGATTGATGGTGAATTACAACTTCGGCTGCAGGTCCGGGCTCGCGTACGGGGGTAGCGGATGTTGACACGCGTGGTTAATTTTGCTATTTATTATACATATAGGTTCCTCAGTAGCTCAATGGCAGAGCGGATGGCTGTTAACCATTAGGTTGGGGGTTCGAGTCCCTCCTGAGGAGCCATTTTTATTCAATTAACCGGGGAAATGATCAATACCTCCGGCCCCGCGTCACTCCAGAAGTAAGAGACCATAATAGTTTTGCTTGCACGAGGCGCTGGTAACCACCGCGATCGGAAAACCGTTGTTGCGCGCCGTTTGATACACGTCGATGCCGCAGGCCTCCATGGCGGGCCTGGCCTTTTGGGGATGGCGGCAACCCCCATCCTTGGGAGGGCAGGTGCGGCATAATTCGCAGGGTCCGGCACCCAGGCCGAAGGCCTTGTAATATCCGTCTAGAAACGCCCGGCGCTCCAGGCCGGCGACCAGGGCGGTCACCTCCGCATGGCCATCCGAATGAACCAGCAAGGCGGTGCGATATTTGCGCAGCAGGAGCGCCGTTTTTTCTGGAGCCGGCGAGAAAGGCGGGCAGGTCAAGCTCTGGCCGAACCCGCCGCACCCGAACTGGCACTTGAGGCGCACCCACTGGGCCGTGACCACCGAGTCGGTTGAAATCAGCTTGGCGTCGACTGCTCCGGCTTCGAGGGCCAGGTTTAGGTATTTTCCCAGCGGTGGGTTTTTAATAATTGGGCGGCGTTTCCGCTCATTCTTTTTTTTGGTTGGCATTGTTCATCCTCATTTTTCCAAAAGACCTCGCTTGAGGCGGAGCAGCATGTGGTCGAAATCGAAGGTCAGGCGATAGGGGCGGAAGAAGGTATGCGAGATGATCGCCGGCATGCGAAAACCAAACGCATATTCCAGACTCAGGGGCATGGCTCCCACGTTCCCCTGGACCTCTTGGGCGCGGACATTGCCCAGCCACACTTCGGCTGCAGTGATGGGCTTGATCTTGACCGCGCCTCCTCCGCCTGTTCCTGTGACCTCCTCCGAAGGGAGTTCGATCTTGGCTTCTTTGGCCAGGGAAGGCATGCAGACGATGCCGCCTCCGGCCAGGCCTGTGTCCACAAACATCAGCACCTCCGGCGACTGGTTCACCCGACCGCGGGCAACCAGGTAGTGGTCACCGGCCATCCAGAAGGGGATGATGAAGGTGTCGGCAAAGACGGGTTCCCGGGCCATCCGCTTGGCGTTCTCGGGCGTGCGTTTCCGCAACACCAGCTTGCCAGCCGGGTAATCGATGGTCGGCAGGAAGTGGTACAGAAGCACCGTGCCCAGTATGCCTTTCAGGGGCATCTGGAACATATTTGCGATGGCTCCCATGGGCAGCATGCCGATGGGCACATTCCGGATCCTGAAGCCTCCGGCCTGGACTTCGCTCACCAGGCCCCGCTTGACCGCTGCCTTGGCTCCGCCGGCAAAGGTCCCCTGAGTCTCGCCACTGACTTGCGCTCCGATTTTTTCCGCAAACTCCGGGTCCAGCATCAGCTCCGCCCCGCCGGTGTCGAGCAGAAACAAGGCCTCCTCGCCGTTGGCCTTCAGTTTCAGCACCGGCAGGGGATCGGTTATTTCGAAAGGAATTTCGGTCTCAGCTGCCTCGCCCTCGATCAAGTTGGGCGCCAGGTTTTTAAAAGCGGCCAGTTGTTTGGCCTTCGCCTCGGCGCCGGCTTCTTGCAGGAGGGGCAGCGCATCGGCGAACCGATCCTGGCGGTAATAGGCCTCCGCCAAAAGAGCCTTGGGCTCCTTCTCTTCCTTCTTCAGAGCTGCCGCCGTTTTCAGCCACTTTTCCGCTTCCTTGAACCGGTTGCCAAGGAGTTTGATCTTGCCAAGCCCCAGGGCAGCCTCATAGCTTTTGGGCTCCTTTTTCAAGACTTGGATGTAGAACCGCTCTGCTTCCGCAAAACGGCCTGTGTGGAATTGTTCCTTGGCTCGGTCAAGAAAAGGAACCTCCGCGGCCAGCGTCATGACCAGCATGGACACCGCCCATACAGGAAGGACAATCGGTTTCGTGCGCATCGGAATCTCCTAAGTATATATTTTAGGTGGATTCCCTTGCAATTGAAATATCTTCGGGTTTAAAATTTGTTTCCCCTAGGAGGGATTGAATGAAAAAACCGTGTTTGCTTATCCCGATTTTTTTTATTCTTTCCGGTATGGTCTTTGCCGAACAGGCAAAAACCTTGGGCAGCCCGAATCTCTCGGGCAAGGAATTGCTGGCCAAGATTGATTCCAGCAGCGTGGCCGATCGGGAGTATACCTTGGGCTTTGTCTCCGGCGTGTATGGCGTATTCATGAAACAGGGTGTGGCTGTCGATATCCCCACCGCCGAAAAACTTGTTGAGATTGTCAAAAAATATCTCGCAGAACATAAGGATCAACTGAATCGGTTGGCGGTTAAATTGGTCGAGGAGGCTTTAAAAGCGGCATTCCCGGTGGAAAGCAAATAGAATATTGCTTATTTTTTCCCAAGGCGCGGGAAAAAGCGGGGGACTTGCTCCATATACTGGCGGTAGGATGGTAGGCGCTGCACCAGATCCAGTTCTTCCAAACGCGCTTGGATGAAGATATAGCCCCAGCCAAGAGCGCAGGCAATTATTACTGTTGGCGTTGGCCGCAGCAGGATGAAGCCGATGAAATATATTATGACACCGCTGTAGATCGGGTGACGGATGAACTTATATATGCCTTCACTGACCAGCGTGTCTTGGCGGGTAGGACGAAAAGAGCGCCAGCCCAACAGCAGGAGCGCCCAAATAATGGGAATCGTGCCAACGACAATAAGCAGCCAGCCCAGAGTGCCGGTCGTGCGGTTGGGTACGAAAAATGGCGATGAAGATTGCCGGGATGCCAGCACAAAGCCATAGGCCCACACCGGAATTCCCAGGATATTCCTCAGAACAAAGCTGGCCAGTTTGCCTCCGCCTTCGCCCAAACTGCGGCAGAAGAAAGCCGTAAAAGCGCTGGCCCAGTTAAAAACAAACCCCGCCAACAGGGGAATGAGGGAAAAAGTACATGGTGCCCTCCCTTTTTATCCCAACCATCCATATTCCCATGGAAATTGATTTTCAATACGGTTTGCCTTCTCCCAATACCGCATGCACCTTGGGCAGCCATTCGCTGATCACTATTTTCTGTGGACACTTTTCTTCGCAGATCCGGCACTTGATGCAGGCGCCGGCCCGCTCGCCTTTTTCCATAAACCTGGAATAGACGGCACGGGAACTTCGCGGATCCTCGTGAATGAAACCGTTGTTGAACAATTCAAAATTCCTCGGTATGTTCACGCCGTTGGGACAGGGCAGGCAGTACCCGCAAAGGGTGCAGGGGATCGGTATCTTCCCCTGGTAGGTCGTCCGCACCCGTTCGATGAATTTCAGTTCTGCGGCGGTCAGAGAATGGATTCTCGATCTGCCTGCCGAACGGATGTTTTCTTGCACCTGCTCCATCGTGCTCATGCCGCTCAACAGCAGCGACACCTCCGGCTGGTCCCAGACCCATTGCAGTGCCCAGTCGGCGGGCGACCTCCCCTTGTCGGCCTGCTTGAAAATTTCTCGAACCGTTTCGGGCGGGTTCGCCAGCCGGCCTCCCAGCAGGGGTTCCATGACCACCACCGCCAACCCTTTGGCGGCGGCGTATTCCAACCCTTCGCTCCCGGCCTGATTTTGCGTGTCCATGTAGTTGTACTGGATCTGGCAGAGCGTCCAGCCGTTGTAGCCGTCGACGATCTGTTTGAAGGCAGCGAGGCGATCGTGGAACGAGAATCCCGTGCCGCCGATTCGGCCATCCCGAAGCGCGGCTTCGACTCGGGCCAAGATACCCTGCCTGAGCACAACCTGTTCCCATTCCTCTTTGTCCAGGCTGTGCAGCAAGTAAAAATCGATGCGGTCGGTCTGCAGCCTTTTCAGCTGCTCGTTCAAATACTTGTCGAAGTCCGCCGGCTGGCGGATCATCCAGACCGGGGACTTGGTCGCCAGTTTGACCTTTTTACGGTATCCGTCGCGCAGCGCCTTGCCCAACACCGTCTCGCTGTTCCCGCCATTATAAACATAAGCCGTATCGACATAATTGACCCCCTGGTCGATCGCCTGGCGGATCATGCGGATGGCTTCGCCTTCGTCGATATTCGGGCTCTGAGGGGTGCCGTCTCGCGTCGGCAAGCGCATGCACCCGAAACCCAGCGCTGAAACCTTCCAGTTCAGTTTTCCGAACTGTCGGTACTGCATTTTCTCTCCTGTTTCCTCTTTCAGTTTAAAGGGATCGGGGGCGACATGGCTGTTACGGCAGCGGCGCCAGGTCCTCAATCCGGACAAGCTGATCGTTCTGATATTTTAACCGGTGGACCGGATTACCCAGTGCGGCCAGGGCGCCGTTCGGGCCCGCGGCGCGCAGCGCGGCCCCAGCGGGAATCCCGTAACCGATATCCGGGCGGATAATCTTCATCAGCGTTTTAAGCTCACCCCACTCCTCGCTTTCACCATGGGTATCGCAAAAAATGGCAGCCAGTCCCAGGCAGGGGAAGGTCTTGGCCGTGGCATCATCGTGCGGGTCGGCCCAGCGCAGCCAGCAGCGGGCCAGCATGATGCTGCCGGCCGACAACCCCAGGAACGGTTTGCCTGAAGCGTGGAGTCGCTTCAGGAAAGGGATGGTCCCCTGCCGTTCCAGGTGCTTCATGCCGATGTCCACGCCGCCGCCGCTGATGAACACCAGGTCGCTGCCGGCCAGGATGGCCAGGGCTGCTTCGGGGTCCGCGCGCGCCGAGGCCAGCGGGACCAGGTGCAGCTCTTTTGCACCGGCCTGTTTGAACAACGGGCTGAGCCAGTTCAGGAACTCGCGGTTGTCCCCGCTGGCCACCCCGATGTAGGCGATAGAAGGACGGGGCGGCGCCGCCTCGGCCAAAATCCGTTCGAGCAGGGAGTCTTTCTGCTGGCGCCGCCAACTCCTGCCGCCGGCAAGAAGGTAGACCGGACCGGGGGTTTTGCTCAAGGTTCCCTTCTCCACAATATGCTGTGATCAACGGGGAAAAAGGAGCGGGCGAAGCGGAACTTGCCGGAGGGTTCGTGCTGCAGGGCCTGAGCCGAGACGACCTCCATCTGGACTTCACTTCCGTACAGCGACTGCAAACGCTCGCGGGCCTGCCGGCACGCTTTTTCCCCGCGGGTCTGGGCGGCCAGGATGCGCAGCCGCAGATGTCTTGGATCTGGCAAGTCCAGCTGCCAGCCGTTCAGATTCTCGACTCCGGCCAGCACGGCATCGAGGTCGTCGACCGTGATGGCCCTGCCCTCAGGGGTGAAGGTCACATCGTTGCTGCGGCCTTCAATCGCGGCCAACGTCAGGCCGGAGCGGTGGCCGCAGGGGCAGGGACCGCGCTCGTCCAGGCGGGCCACGTCGCCGATATCAAAACGCAAGGCGATGAACCAGGGATTGTGAAACACGGTCACCAGCATGCAGCCGCGCTGCGGACCGCCGTAGCGGGGAAGCCAGGGCTGGAAATCCACTCGGCAGTGCTCGCTGTTCTGGTGCAAACGGCCCGCTTCGCATTCCATGAACACATGGCCTGTTTCCGTTGAGCCGTAGGAACTGGCGAGCGGAGCGGCGAAAACCTGCTGGATCTGGCGCACGTATATCCGCGACGGATAGGAGTAGGTGAGGAAAATCAACCGGGGCTGAAAGGCGTCAATGCCCAGTTCGGCTATGCGGCGTGCCAGAAATGCGAGGTAGGCCGGGTCGGCCTCAAGGATGACCGGCGCATAGTCGCTCAGTTCGCTGGCCATGCGGCGGACATCTTCCGGCGTCCAGGTTGCGGGATTGATTTTTTGGTTGAGATAAAGGTGGCGACCGATCGTGCGTTCGCGGACGGTCAGCGGTTGTTCCGTGTATTTCGGGCCGACACAGCGGGGCGATGCCAGGACGGTTTCGCGGTGGGCGCCGTCGGCCAGCCGCCGGGCATGACCGTTGAGCTGCCAGGCGGCGCGCTCGGAGGATTCCCACCACGAGGCGTGAAAGACCAGAGTGACCTGATCGTCCGTGCTGCCGCTGGTCTCGGCGAATTCGACGTCGCCGTTGGACAAGCCCAGGTGGAGATTGCGGCCGCGAGGAATGAAGCCGTCGGGGAAATGGTCGCGCAGCGTCTGTTTGGTCAGGACCGGCAGAGCGGCGTAGCGTTCATCCACCGGGACTTGCGGTCCGGGGTCGAAACGACGCCAGGAGGCATAAGCGGGGACCTCGGCCAAGGCGGTCTCCAGGGTTTCCCGGCTGAGGCGCTGATAATCAGCAGGCCCGCCCGCCGGGCCATGGTTCATCTCACTTTTTCTTGCCATTCAGCAAATTCTATCAGATTCCAGGTAATCGCTGAATCTGGCCAATGCTTCCGGGAAATTTCTCCGGCCCAGGCCGATGCGGAAATGGTTTCCGGGAAAGTCAAAAACAGTTCCCGGCAGGACCAAGACCCCTTGCTGTTCGAGCATCTCCTGGCAGATTCGGTCAATTTCAAGGGTACCTCGCCAGCGGGGGAAAGCGACCGAGCCTGCCAGGGGAGGGATCCAGTTGAATTTGTCTAGGCGACTCGAAAAGAAGTGCTGCGCAAGATCAAGATTCTTTCGGATTATTTCCAGATTGCGGCTCAGAATTTTTTCTTTGGCCTGCAGGGCGATCAGTCCCAGTATTTCACTCGGGGCGCTGTTGCAAATGGTGGTGTAGTCTTTGAAGGTCAGCCACTGCTCCAGCAGAGTTTGTTCTTGCGTGGCCAGCCAGCCCAGGCGCAAACCCGGCAGGGCGAAGGATTTGGACAAACCCGAAAGGGAGATACCTTTCTCGTACAGATCGCATACCGCCGGCAGGCGGTGAACCGGCTCGTATTCCAGCATACGATACATCTCATCGGAGAAAATGGTAACGCCGTGTTTGCTGGCCATCTCCAGGATGGCGTACCATTGATCGGGCGCTGGTAAAAAACCGGTGGGGTTGTGCGGGAAATTGATGACCAGGAGACGCGGCTCTTCACGGATGCTCTGCTCGAGTCGGTCGAGATCGAGTTGCCAGCCATTTTCCCCCGGATTCAGGGTCCAGGGTGTCACCCGGCAACCGAGAGTTCGGGCAATTTCGTGCAGAGACTGGTAGGCGGGGGCCAGCACAATCACATGGTCGCCGGGCCTGAGCAGGGTGCTCATCACGATGAAGATCGCTTCCTCCGGCGCAGCGATGATGGTGTTGTCAGGACGGATTCCCTGATACATTCGCGATATTTCAGCCCGCAGCAGGGGGTGGCCGGCAGATTCGGTATAGCCGAATTTGAGTTCATTCCACAGTTTCAAGCTGTCCGGAGCGGCCATGGGCAACAACTCACTGAGTGAAAGGCTTTCGCAGTCCGAGGGGCTCAGCATATATTTCACTTTGAATTCATGCCGGGCAAAGAAGCGTTCCAATTTGAATGGTTGCATGGCGACTATTTCATTTTATTGTTTCTTCGGGATTTTGGGAACAAAGGTGATGTCGGTGAATGCGACCTGACCGCTGCCTGCCACATTCAGAAAGATCGATTGGTAAGGTTTGAACAGCAATTTTACTGGGATATCTTTTCCAAAGGCATGGATGACCACCGACCGTTCAATGTCATGGTCGCGGAACGATTGGCCGTAGGCGATGGGATATTTCAAGTTGTGCGCGTCGGGATTGGAGAAAAATATGTGATAGGCGTCTGCGGTTTCGCGAGCCCAGAAATCGGGCAGGTTCTCGCCCTCGAGCAGGGGCTTTTGGCCGAGAAGCGCGGATATATTATTTTTTACATTAACGAGTGATTTCAGTTCTTGGATGAGCGCTGGGTATTCGGCGTGCTTGTTTTTTCCCGGTTCTTTGGGATCGCGCGCCAGGCAAACCGGGAACCCTTGTTGGGCTATCTCCAGGATGGTTTGCAATGCCTCGTAATCGATATAATTAACGTCGACATAAAGGCAAGAAAAGGCCGCGTCGCCGCTGAGCAGCCGGCCGTTTTCAAGATTCGCCTTTTTCAAGAAATGGCCGTTGATCCAGAGCGGTTGAAACCCTTTGAGCGCTTCCGGCGTGCGGATATAGCGCAGCTCGTACTGGCCCCAGACCCAGGGGAACTGGAGCTCTTTGGGATATTCGCCGGCCATCCAGGCGTCTTCGAGCGGCAGGTATACCGCTACAGCCGAATATGTTTTCCCTGGCCGCATCCCGGCTGACACTTTTTCCATATAGGCATTGAAGGCGGGGATTTCACTGGCGAAAGAAGAATCCGGGCCCACATGCACGGAGGCGTAGAACATGTTGCTCTTGCCCTGGGGATTGAACGGCATGCCGTGCCAGATAATCTGGTTCACGCCGTGGGCGAACAGGGCGTCGCAGACCAGCTTCAGGTCCGCCGCCTGTTCCTGTTTCTGAAATGGACCCGGACCCGGCCATCCCTTCCAGCCATACAAACAGGTGAAGGTTTCGGATGAGACGATGGGTTTGCTCGAAAGAGCGGCGGCCGAGGCCGGGATCCTGGCAAAATCCGGCTCGAAGAGGATGGCTTCGGTTTCGGGGACATCGGCCAGTGAAAAGGCGCTGAGCAGGTCTGCCGGAGCACCGCCGCACTGGACTCGGCTGAAGGCGTTGTATTGATGGCTGATTTCGCTGAAGGGGCCATAGAACTCATTCAAGACGCGGTCGGAAACCAGTTTGAAGTAGTCGTAGAGGATGTCCGCCTGGGCCGGAGCCAGCAAGGTGTCCATGTGAGGCCGGATGTCGTAGCCGTAGCGGGATTGAAATAATTTCTCGAACCCGGGCGTCCAGATCCATTTCGTTTCCACTTCCCAGGAATCGCAGAACAGCCCGGATCTCGTTCCGCTCAACGCACCAGTCAGGGCGCCGCCGATGCGGGCCGCATAATGCTCCAGGGCCTTGCGGTCCAGATGGTTGATGACCCGGCCCGGCAGCGGCTGCTCCCAGGTCCGCTTCATGCTCAGGGGAGAAACGGTTTCGCTGTAAGCCAGGGAGCCCGCTTGCGGCGGCACCCGGCTGTCTCCGAAAGGCCAGAGCGTGCCAAAGGTGAAATCGCAGCCCAGCCCGATGTGGTCCGCGTAGGTTTTGGCAAAGGATACGATCTGAGACCATTCGGCTGAAAGCCAGGCCTGCCGGGGAGCGTCCTCCTTGAGCGGATAGACAAAAGCGATTTCCACGCCGCCGAAATTGTTCTGCTTCAGCCAGTCCAGCTGGTCTCTCACATCCTGCTTTTCAATCGTTGCCGCGAACCACCACCAGCGGGTGTAGGGCTTGGCCGTTTCATAAAAGGCCTGGGGCGCAGAGCGGCGATCGTCACGGAATAATTTTTTTTCAAGAGTGCCTTCGTTGCCCAGAGCTCTGGCAAAACCGCCCTGGGATAACCAGGCTTTGGCCGGGACGTCCCCTTTGAGGTACGCGTCCCAGAAAGCGGTTGAACCCATAAGAATGAGCTCCTGGAAGCGCCGGTCTTTTTCACGGGCGGCGATTTTAAAAAGGCGGCCGGAAAAGACCATGTGATCACCGCCGTTGAAGATGAGAAGGTAATTGTCCGCGCCGCTCATGTGATCGAACGGAATGCGCCGGTCCGCGGCCTTGGTTTCGCCGATGGGGCTGTCGTCAAGCGTGCCGGTCATGTGAAAGCAGGGAATCTTGATGGAGCCGTAGGTTTTGTCGAGCCAGGCGTTCTCTCTCCTCTTGGCCGGTGCGCTCATGGCGATGGCTGCCTTGATGCGCGGGTCGCCCAGGGTGATTTCCCGTTCGCCCGACAGGATGAAGGTTTCGCCGGCCGAAGCCAGCGCCGTATAGCCGCCGAACGAGTGGCCGGCAACGCCGATTTTATCCAGGGCCAGGCGTCCCTTGAATGGACCTTCGCGTTTGTTCATGTCTGTCAACTGGTCGATGGCGAAGCTGACGTCTTTGGGCCGGGCCAGGGCGTTGTTCAGGTCGGCAGCGGCTTTGCGCAGCGCTTCAAGGGGCCGGCTGCTCTGTTTCAGCACGCTCGTGTCGTTGCCGATGTGGGTCAGATGAACGCTGACGTAGCCGTGGCTGGCCCATTGGCGGCCGAGGTATTCGTAACCTGCGCGCGAACCACCCAGCCCGTGGGAGAAGATGATCACCGCAAACGGCCCGTCGCCGGTCCGGGGGTAATATATTTTGACCGGGACAGGGCGGTTGCGGATGCTGTCGTTCCACTCATCGGTGGCCGTGGCAACGGCAAAAGGGCCGGGCTGGCGATAAAAGTCGCTCCCCGCTTGCAGTGTTGCCGGGATGGCGGCGTTGAGCAGAACCTGAAACAGCAGCAGGGTGACACTACGTTCGATTATTCGTCGCATGCGTGTCGCTCCTTTATCTCATTTTTTCAAATTCTTAACAAAATAGCAAAGGTCAGCTGGCGCTAAGAAGCGATGGGTTGAAAATCTCCTCTCCGCTGGCGCCAAAACGCTCGCGGGCTTCACTCAACGGGTTGCCGAACGGTTGAGCAGGCTCTGGATCAGTGCCCGCGTGTCCTCGGTGGGGATGAACTCGTGCAGGGCCGTCAGTTCGGTCTGGAGTATTGGGAGACACTCGGGAACGCGCTCGGCGTAGTCGGCCAGCATCTTGAGCAGCTGCGGCACCATCTTGGCCGCGATGCGGCGGTCGACCCGGTAATAGTGGAACTTGCGCCGCAGCGCTTCGACCACGAAAAATTGCACGCTGTCGCCGCCGCGCCGGCAGAGGATTTCCAGTGCGCCGTTCTCGATCAGCGGGTCGTCGTGCTTGAGGTAGGGGATGAACCCCTTGGCGTCTTCGGCGGTGAGTATGTGTTTCAAAATTTTCAAGACAATCTGAAAGAGCAGCGGGTCATGGCTGCCCTGCAGGAACTTGGGCATCAGGTTGATCAGCGGGTTGTTCCGCTTGATCTGGTTGATCTGGGTGTTGATGATTTCCTGGAGCTGGGGGTTGGTGATCTTGTCCAGCGATTTTTTGAGGATCTCCAGCGCCCGTTTGTCGTTGAACTTGGCGATGGAGATAATGGCCTGGATGCGCAGGTTGGGGTCGCTGGCAAAGTGGATGACCTTTTGCAACGGTGGGATGAAGGCGCCCATCAGCAGGTAGCCGGCAATGCGGATCAGGTTGATGCGCGTCTTGGCTGGCAGGGTGCTGGTGGTGATGTAGTGGACGACCAGGTTCTGGACCTCGCTTCCGCCCTGGCTGACCAGCTCTTCGAGCTGCAGCCGGAACTGCAGGTCGCTCATTTTGTCTGCCCGGCCGATCAGCTCGTTGATCTGTTCGATGGTGGTGTTGCTCATTCCCATGCATTTCCATCATAGCAGAAAATTGCATAGGCTGGAAGATTTCAGAAAGCTGTCTGACCGCCTATATATAACTAAATAAGTTATAATTAATGGGTTCTATAAATTTCCCGGCCGTATTGATTTTTATTCCGCTATTCTTTATATATCGCTTTACCAAGGAGACTCCTATGAAAATGAAACCTGGAAAAATTGCCTGGGCGGTTATTTCCGTCGCTTTTCTTTTTTTATTGGCGGGCGAGTTGCCGGCTGCCAAGACCGGCTCCGCTCCGGTTTGGCTGGAGAAACTGGATCTGAACGCCGTGTATCAGGTGTGGGGCCAGGTCAGGGCCGGAAAATCGTTCAACGACCAGCCGCTGACCCTGCAGGGCAAGGTCTACGCGCACGGGCTGGGCATGCACGCCTATGCTGAAATGCTCGTTGACCTGAAGCGCAACGGCAAGCGTTTCCGGGCGATTGTCGGTGTGGACGATGAAACGCAGAGCCAGGGCGCGCTGCGTTTCGAGGTCTGGCTGGACAACCGGCTGCTGCTGCGCAGCGAAGTGCTGAAAGGCGGCGGCGCGCCTCTCGTCGTCGACCTGGACATCCGCGGCGGCCGCTACTTGATGCTGATTGCCGATAACGCGGCCGATGGCGGCGGTCATGCCGACTGGGCCGAAGCGGCCATCGAACTGAAATCGGCATCCGGCCTGAAGCCTCAGGCTGTGCGCCTGGCCGACGGCGGCATCCCCACCTTGGCCTACGGCTATCCTCCCGCACCGGCCATCCACGGTCCGCGCCGGGTGGGCGCCACGCCGGGACGGCCCTTCCATTTCCTCATCCCCGCCACCGGCCAGGGGCCGCTGACCTACGCCGCGGCCAACCTGCCCCCCGGATTGACTCTCGACCCGCAGACCGGCATCATCAGCGGTTCGCTCAAAGCCGACGGCGAGTATACGGTCAACCTGTCGGTTCAGGGGCCGCGTGGCGAAGCCCGGCGCCGGCTGACCATCGTCGCCGGCGAGCACAAGCTGGCCCAGACACCGCCCATGGGCTGGAACTCCTGGAACGCCTGGGGCGTGGCCGTGGACGAGGCCAAGGTGCGGCAGGCGACCGACGCCATGGTCCAGAGCGGACTGGCCGCAGTCGGTTTCCAGTACATCAACATTGACGACGGCTGGGAGAAGGGCCGCGACGCGGGCGGCCGCATCCTGCCCAACGAGAAATTCCCGGACATGAAACGGCTGGCCGATTACGTCCACTCCCGGGGCCTGAAGCTGGGCATCTACTCTTCGCCCGGCCCAAAAACCTGCGCCGGCTACGAAGCCAGTTGGGGCCACGAAGGCCAGGACGTGCGCAGTTACGCCGAGTGGGGGATCGATTACCTCAAGTACGATTGGTGCTCCTACGACCAGATCGCGCCCCATCCGGGGCTGGATGAACTCAAGCAGCCTTACCTGCTGCATGCGCCGCGTGCTGGACGCCTGCGGCCGCGATATCGTTTTCAGCCTTTGCCAGTACGGCATGGGCGAGGTCTGGAAATGGGGAACCGAGGTGGGAGGCAACCTCTGGCGCACCACCGGCGACATCACCGACAACTGGGCCAGCCTGCAGGCCATCGGCTTCCGTCAGGACGGCCTGGACCCCTATGCCGGCCCCGGCCACTGGAACGATCCGGACATGCTGGTGGTGGGGCAGCGTCGGCTGGGGCGAGCATACCCATCCCAGCGGCCTGACGGCCGACGAGCAGAAACCCATATCACGCTCTGGAGCCTGCTGGCCGCGCCGCTGCTCATCGGCTGCGACCTGGCCCAGCTGGACGACTTCACCCTGGCCCTGCTGGCCAACGACGAGGTGATCGACGTCAACCAGGACCCGCTGGGCAAGCAGGGACACCGGGTATTGAGCGACGGGCGTCTGGAGGTCTGGGCCCGCCCCCTGGCCGACGGCACGGTCGCGGTGGGGCTCTTCAATCGCGGCTGCCGGTTTCAGCCAGAGTCAGCGCGCCCTTGGCCGCCCTGGGCCTGAAGGGCCGCAGCCGGTGCGCGACCTGTGGCAGAAGAAGAGTCTGGGCGAATGCGCCACCCTTTTCAGCGCGGTGGTACGGCCGCACGGCGCGGTGCTGGTTAAAATTGGGAAACCGCAAAATCTAGATTGAGTGGAGGGCAATGGCCATGGAAGCCGGCATTTGGTCAAAGCCGGCACGCCTGCCCGATTTTAGGAGGCTATAAACAATGGACATTTCTTTAAAAGAAAAATTCTCTGAGCTCTCGGAAGAAATATTTCGACGGCGCGGAGCTGCCGATCACTTTCTACTACGGCGATGACCCCGCGGGCGCCGCCATCGCCAAACCGGCCAAGGGCCATTCCTGCCTGATCTGCGAGCTGGGCCAGGTGCGCCAGGGGAAATCCCTGGCCTATGATGAACCGGCCGCCGTGTGCGGCGGCGCCAAGCGCTACCTCGGTTTCACCGATTCCCTGCGCCCGGGTTTCGAGTATTTTCTCTCCTGCGGCATACCGGGCAAGATGGAGGGCGAGCGCTACAAGAAATCGCCGGAGATCGTTCGGGAAATGCTCAAGCACCAGCGGAAGCTGAACATTCCGGGAAAATTCATCATCTTCAAACGCTGGGACAACCTGGCGGAACAGGACCGGCCCGATGTGATCGTATTTTTTGCGCCGCCCGATGTCCTGTCGGGACTTTTTACTCTGTCCAGTTTCGCGGAGGTCGAGCCGGTGCGCGTGGTGGCCCCTTTTGCCGCGGGCTGCGGCTCGATCATCCACTACCCCTTCCTGGAAAAGGATGAGGAGAACCCGCGCGGCTTCATCGGCATGTTCGATCCCTCGGCCCGGCCCTGCGTGGCCGCCAACGAGCTGACCTTCGCCGTGCCCATGAAAAAGTTCGCGCGCATGGTGGCCGACATGGAGCAGAGCTTCCTCGTCACGCCCACCTGGGACACGGTTTTGAAGAGGATCAAGAAATTCAAGAAATGGATTTAGTTGCAAATGCAATCAGGATGATTTCTTGAATCAGAAACGAGAGAAAACAAAGCTGCCGCGCAACGTCTGGATCGTGGGCATCACCTCGTTCATGACTGACGTCTCCAGCGAGATGATCGCCAACATCCTGCCGCTCTTTCTCAAAAACGTGCTGGGCGTTAAAACCGCGGTCATCGGCCTGATCGAGGGCGTGGCCGAATCGCTGGCCTCCTTGCTCAAGGTTTTTTCGGGCTGGATTTCCGACCGGCTGCGGCTGCGCAAGGTGCTGGCCGTGCTCGGCTACGGGATCTCCACGCTCTCCAAGCGGCTTACTATTTTGCCCGTTCCTGGGGCCTGGTGGCCGGCGCCCGCTGGGGCGACCGGCTGGGCAAGGGGGTGCGCACCGCGCCGCGCGACGCCCTGGTGGCCGATTCGATCGCAGCCGGAGCGGCGCGGCCTGGCCTTCGGCTTTCACCGCGCCGCCGACACGGCCGGCGCCTTCCTCGGGTTGATCATTGCCCTGGCGATGGTCTGGTGGTTGCAGAGCGGCAGCGCGGACCTGAAGGAACATACGTTCCGGGTGCTGGTGCTGATCAGCCTGGGACCGGCCCTGCTGGCCGTGTTCATCCTGGCTTTGGGCGCGCGCGACATCAAGCCCGCCGGCGGCAACGAGCGGCCGCGTTTCGCCTTCCACTCCCTGGGTCAGGACTTCGCCTATTTCCTTTTGGTGGTCGGCGTCTTTGAAATGGGCAACTCCTCGGACGCCTTCCTCATCCTGCGCGCCCAGGAGCGCGGACTCACCATTTCCGGTATCCTGGCCATGCTGATCGCTTTCAACTTGGTCTACACCCTGATTTCCACGCCGGCGGGCCGGCTCTCGGACCGCGTCGGCCGGCGCCGGGTGATCGTTGCCGGTTGGCTCTTTTACGTACTGATCTATCTGGGCATGGCCCTGGCCCGTTCGGCCCCGCAGGTGGTCGTGCTCTACATCCTCTATGGCGTCTATTATGGTCTGAGCTACGGCACGGCCAAGGCGTTGGTGGCCGATATGGTCCGGCCCGAGGTTCGCGGCATGGCTTACGGCACCTACAACGCCGTGCTCGGGCTGGCCGATTTGCCGGCCTCGCTCATCGCCGGCATCCTCTGGAGCGGCATCGGCCGCTGGCGGGGGTTCGGACCGGCTGCCCCCTTTTTCTTCGGCGCGGCCATGGCCCTGCTGGCCGTCGTGCTGTTTCTGGGCTGGAAGCCGGAAGCGGGGAAGGAAGCCTGAAACAGGTTCGTCGGCCCGGGCCTTGGCCGACGGTTGATTTCAGCCGTCCGTCCCCGTATAATACGGTGGGGACGCCATCGTTTTGCGAGGAGGTCGGCCAATGGATGAGCAAACCGTCTGGGCGGGAACGCCGTCGCACCTGGTCAATCTGGGTCACTACGTTCTCTATCTGTTGTTCTTCGCGGCCCTGCTCACCAGCGCCATCCTGCTCCGGCAGGTCATCAGCGCACACGGCACCTGGGTCCTGGCCATCAGCGGGGCCATGCTGCTGCTGCCCCTGCTGGCTTTGCTGGTCAAGTGGCTGCAGCTCAAGAGCCGCCGTTACGAGCTCACCAACGAACGCCTGATCATCAGCAGGGGAATTTTCAGCAAGCACATGAGCGTTATCGAACTCTACCGCATCAAGGATTACATCCTGGAGCAGCCTTTTTTCTATCGCCTCTTCTCCCTGGGGAACATCAGCGTCATCACCTCCGACGCTGCGCCTCAGCACGTCACGCTTCAGGCGGTTCGCGGCGCCCGCCGGCTCCTCGATGTGCTGCGCCAGAACGTAGAGGAGTGCCGGGTGAAGAAAGGCCTGCGGGAAATGGATCTGGAGCAAGAGGAGGATCTGCCGGACCCATGACATGCCGGCGGGAGAAAGCGGAGCCCATTGGCCAGAAATAACGAGCACAGCCAGGATTGTGGCCAGAAGCGGTTAGACCGCGAAAGGCGCGAATTCCATATCTCGCGTCTCAGCCGTCAGGAATACGGCGTCGACGCGACCCTGTTCCAGCTTTCCGGCAACGTGGTGTTCGCCGATTTCGCGGCGGTCCGGCGCCTGGCTCAGCGGGTCAACGAGCAGCGCCAGGCCCAGCGCTTTCCGGAGCGGGCGGTCAAGGCCGGGGCGCTGAACGCCATGGGCCTGATCGACGAGATTCTGCACTTCGTGGTCCAGCTCTACCGCGAGCGGGTCAACGGCCGCGTGTTCGAGGAGGCACTGACTTTCCTTGAAAATGAGCTCGGCGAGCAGTCGGTGCAGGCAACGCTGGAGCTCTTCTGCGAACAGTTTCCTCCCTGGGCCGTCTACAGCGGAGAGGCATCGGTGCGGGACTACCTGCAAACGGCGGGCTCCCCCGGTCGGCAAACGGCGCTGGAGGAGCTGCTGCTGCTCTGGCTGGCCAACAGCAACCCGGCCTTTCGTCCTTTTCAGGAGTTTTTCGACGACCGTGCCCTGCAAGAGCGTTCCGCCTACCTGACGCTGATCGGCAAACTGGAGATTTTTTTCAAGAACCAGCCGCTCTTCGGCCCCGACCAGCAGCCGCTGGTCGAAATGCTGCGCAGCCCGGCTGTCGCCGCCCCCCACTCGCTGCCCGGGCAACTGGCCTACATCCGCAACCGCTGGGGCATGCTGCTCGACCGTTTCTTCAATCGGCTGCTGCTCAGCCTCGACTTGATCAAAGAGGAGATCAAGACCCAGTTGGCCGGCCCGGCGCCGGTTTCCCTGGCCGACCTCAAGGCCTGGCTGGTGGAGGATGGCGAACGGGAGCGCTTCTCCACCGACCGCGACTGGATGCCGCGGCTGGTGCTGCTGGCCAAGAGCGCCGCCGTCTGGCTGGACCAGCTTTCCAAAAAGTACGGCAGGCGGATCGCCACCTTGGACGCCATTCCCGACGAAGAGCTGGAGCAGCTGCGCCGCTGGGGCATCTCCGGACTCTGGCTGATCGGCCTCTGGGAGCGCTCGTTGGCCTCCCGCCGCATCAAGCAGATCTGCGGCAATCCCGAGGCCATGGCCTCGGCCTACGCCCTGCGGGGCTACCAGGTTGCCGCCGACCTGGGAGGCGAGGCGGCCCTGGACAACCTCCAGCGCCGCGCCTCCGAGCGGGGCATCCGCCTGGCGGCCGACATGGTGCCCAACCACACCGGCATCGACTCGCCCTGGGTGGTCGAACACCCCGACTGGTTCATCGGCCTGGATGAGAGCCCCTTCCCGGCGTACACGTTCAGCGGGCCCGACCTGTCTGTGGACGAGCGGGTGGAAATCCTCCTCGAGGACCATTACTACGACCGCAGTGACGCGGCGGTGGTCTTTCGCTGGCGGGAGCGGAGCAGCGGTCGGACGCGCTACATCTACCACGGCAACGACGGCACGCGCATGCCCTGGAACGACACTGCGCAGCTGAACTTCCTGCTGCCCGAGGTGCGCCAGGCGGTGCTGCAGTCCATCCTGCAGGTGGCGCGGCGCTTCCCGGTGATCCGTTTCGACGCCGCCATGACCCTGACGCGGCGGCACTTTCAGCGGCTCTGGTTTCCGCCCCCGGGGAGCGGGGGCGACATCCCCTCGCGCGCCGAGCACGGCTTGGAGCGCGGCGCGTTCGACCGCCAGATGCCCGAGGAGTTCTGGCGCCAGGTGGTCGAGCACGCCGCCGGGGAGGCGCCCGACACCCTGCTCCTGGCCGAAGCCTTCTGGCTGATGGAGGGCTATTTTGTGCGCAGCTTGGGCATGCACCGGGTCTACAACAGCGCCTTCATGAACTTCCTCAAAAACGAGGAGAACGAGAAATTCCGTTTTGCCGTCAAAAGCGTGCTGGAGTTCAATCCGGAAATCCTCAAACGCTTCGTCAACTTCATGAACAATCCCGACGAGGAGACGGCCGTGGCCCAGTTCGGCAAAGGCGACAAATATTTCGGCGTCTGCACCCTGATGGTCACCCTGCCGGGTCTGCCGATGTTCGGGCACGGCCAGATCGAAGGCTTCTGGGAAAAGTACGGCATGGAGTACTCCCGCGCCTACTTCAACGAACAGCCGGATAGCGAGCTGGTCGCTCGCCACGAGCAGGAGATCTTCCCGCTGCTGCACAAGCGGCAGCTCTTCGCCGAAGTCCGTGATTTCCGGCTCTATGATTTCTACCTGTCCGGGGGCCGGGTGGATGAGAACGTCATCGCCTTTTCCAACCGCTACGACCAGGAGCGGGCGCTGGTCGTCTACCACAACCGTTACGTGGCCAGCAGCGGCTGGATCCGCCTCGCGGCCGCCTTTCGCCGCCAGCGGGGAAGCGAGGAGGCCGGTACCTTGGCGCGCCAGACGGTGGGCGAGGGGTTGGGCCTGCCCGACCGCGATTCGGCCTTCGTCGTTTTCCGGGAACTCCTCTCCGGCCTGGAGTATATCCGCGGCTGCCGCGAGCTGCACGAAAAGGGTCTCTACCTGGAGCTGGCCGCCTACCAGACCCAGGTGTTTCTTGATTTCCGGCTGATCGAGGATGACGCCGAGTCGCGCTACGCCCAGGTGGAGCGTTCCCTCAACGGCCGGGGAGTGGTAGCGATTGAAGAAGCGCTCCGGCAGATACGGCTGCAGCCGCTGCGCCAGGTTCTCGGGGAACTCTTCGCTCCCGTCGCCCTGAAGGAGTGCTGGCAGGCGCTGCACCATGCCGACGATAAACCCGGAGCCGCCGTCGCCGAACGACTGGAGCGGGTTTTTACCGAGGCCAACCGGGTGAGCCCCGTGTCGCTGGCCTGGCCGGAGGCCCAGGCGATTTTCCGCCAGAGGTTGACGGCCATTCAATTGCTGGTTGCCAAGGTGGCCCAGACCGTGCTCACAGTTGCCGCCGATGAACCGGTGTGGGTGGCCTGGAACCGTTACCTGTGCACGGAGGAGCACCTGGGCTTGATCCTGTTGAACGCGACGCTGCTGGATATTCTGGGGCAGGCAGTCGAGCGCAACGGCAGCCGGCCCCCGAAGTGGACCCTGCGACCCGAGTGGCGGCTCGAGGAGATTTTGCAGAGCGCTTTCTCGGGGCTCGGTTTTTCTCAGGAGCAGCAGCTCGATGCGCAGCAGCTGCTGGCCCTCTTTGCCGATTGCGGGTGCGGCCGGCTGGGGGCCGCTGAAACCACGGTGCCGGAACTGCTGCAACGCCTGGTCCGCTTCCTTTCGGACCTGTTCGAACGAGGTGAAGGCCGGCGGCTGCTGCAGGTGAACCGCCATGACGACATCCTCTGGTTCAGCCAGCAGGGCTTTGAAACTGTTCTGGCCGGGTTGCTGCTGGCTGTGGCCGTCGCTCTGCCGGCGGCTGGGGAAAAGAGCAAAGAGCACTTTTTCCTGCGGATCCTGGAACTGGCTGCTCTCGGCCGGGAGCTCACCACCGCCGCGCGCGGAGCGCTGTTCCAGGTGGACCGCTTCCGCGACCTGCTGAAAAAACTGGCAGAAAAAAAAGTATAGTTATTCTTTCTTGCCTCCGTCGCAGATGACGCGCAGCCCAATGTATTTAGAATTCGGTTGCAGCTCGCTTTTTTCTTCCTGAGGCAAGTCGGCGGAAGCGCCACAGGCCTTGCCCTCTCCGTTTTTGAGCTCCACCCACTCGGCCGCGTTGCCGTCGAGATCATAGACCGGCGGGTAGCCCTGGGGAGCGAAACTGCCGACCGGTTTGAGCAGCACCGGTTGCTCCCCGAACTTGCTGATCTCGGCCTGAAGCAGGCGGTAGTCGTCGGGGCTGAGGGTGTAGCCGGCCCAGTAATCAAAGGTGTTGCCGCCGCAGCTGCCGTAGATCTCTTTGGCTTCACTTTCATCGGGCAGGTGGAAAATCTGCTTGGCCTGCTCGCTCAACCAGCGCACGTATTTCTGCGCCTGGGCAAAGCTGATGTTGGTGACCGGCCAGTTGTCCGTGCCCTTATCATATTTATAGTTCGGGTCGAAGGCGGCCCACTGGGCGCGGGTGACTTCGAAGCGGCCCACCCGTATGCCCTTGAACTCGACCGTTTCGGGAATCAGCGTGCTGCCCTGGCGCAGGCCATAGAGGCCGTCGGACCTGGCGATGGCCAGCACGCCCGCCAGCAACTCCAGCGGGCTCCCCTTTTTCAACGCCTTGTTCGGTTCGACGTGGTTGCGGAACAGGTACTTTTCGAACCAGGCGATCTCCTCTTCCAGTTTGCGGCGGTTGTGGGCCAGTTTGCGCAGGCCGTGGGCCTCGTCAGGAAAGGAGATGAAACGCACCGGCGCCTTGCCGATCCGCTGCAGAGCCCGGTAGTACTCCCAGCCCTGCTCGTAGGGCACCTGGCGGTCGATGGTGCCGTGGAAAATGAGAGTCGGCGTGGTCACCTGCGCCATGCGGAAGAGGGGGGATTTTTCGATGTAGGTCTGGACCTTTTCCCAGGGCGCGCCGCCCAAATAGTAGTTGTCGAAGGCCACGCCGAAGGAGCAGTTGCCGTAGTCGCTAGTCCAGTTGACGTCGCCGGCGCCCATGCTGGCCGCCTTGTAGCGGGTGGTATGAACGGTCAGGGCGATGCCCAGGAGGGCGCCGTTGCTCCAGCCGATCAGGCCCAGCCTGTCGGGGTCGGCCTTGCCCTCGGCAATCAGCTTGTCCACGCCGGCCTCGATATCGGGAATTTCGTATTCGTAGTAGTGGCCGGCGATCGATTCGCCGAACGCCAGGCCGTAGTTGGAGGAACCGTGGTAGTTCGGCTTGAAGATGAAGGCCCCGCGCTCGCAGTAGAGGTGGGCGGCATAGCCCATGCGGTCTTCAAAGAAGTCCATGTCCGCGCCGTAAGGCCCGCCGTGGATCATGACAATCAGCGGATACTTTTTGCCCGCCTCATAGGCGTACGGATAATAGAGAATGCCCTCGATGGGCTCGTTGAGCGCTCCCTTCCAGCTGATGATCTCGGTTTTGGCCAGGGGCCGTTTGAACAGGGACGACTGGATATCCATCACTTCGCGGATTTTTTTCAGCCTCGCCCACCCGGAGTTCAGCCAGGTAGTAGCGGCTGGGCTGCGAAGCGGTGGAGTATTCGTATACGGCCGTGTTGCCGTTTGCGGCCACTTGCAAATCCGAAACGTTCTTCAGGTTTTCGCCTTTAAGCCAGAGCCGCTGCCAGGATTCACCCTGATGCCTGTAGCCGGCATAATTATAATAGACGCCATCGGGCAGGGCCATGATGAAACCGTCTTTGCTGACGCTCAACGGCCCGCCGTAGCGCGGCCAGTCGAGGTTGATCTCCCGGGCCGCCTGGGTACGCAGGTCGTACCAGTACACTTTTTCTACCGCGGCCATGGTGTAGGTGGGGTGCGTGGAATAGGCGACCGCGGCGTAGAAACCCCGGTTGTCCAGCGACCAGAAAAACCGGCCGACGGCCTTGAGCGCCGGGTCAGCGAAAATCTCCCGCGGCTCTCCGCTCTTCAGGTTGAGCAGAAAGAACTTGGGCCGGACCTCCTCGTCCTGTTCGTAGAGCAGGCTCATGCTCAGCCCGTAGATCATCCATTGCTTGTCCTCGGAGAGGCTGAAACCCATGATCGGCTTGAGGTTGCGGGTCAGGCGCGTGACCTTTTTCTCCTTCATATCGTAGAGAAAAAGGCGCACCATGGTGCGATTCTCTTCGTCTTCGACCACCTCGGCGGTGTCCTTCTTCTCCTTGAGCCGGGTCTCCAGCAGGGTCTCCGTCTCCCGAGCGGTGAAGAGGAGATGGTCGCTGTCGATCCAGGCGGCCTGCATCACCCCTTTGTCGAAATCGGTGACCGGGTAGGGCTCGCCGCCCGCCAGGTCCAGGCGCCAGAGGTTGTTCTCCTTGCCCTCCTTGGGCTTGCGGCTGGTCTTGAAGGAGATGGCCTTTTCATCGGGCAGCCACTGCAGGGAATTGATCTGGTCTTCGCCGCGGATCAGCTGCAGGTCGGGTTTCTTTTTCTTCAGGTCGGTCAGGAACACGTGCTGGAAACGGGTCTGCTCTTTCAGGTTCCACTTGGCCACGCTCCAGACCAGCCAGCGGCCGCTGGGCGAGATGGCGTACTCCTGGACCCGGTCGCTGGTTAACAGGTCATCCACCTGCCACTGGTATTCCTTGATTTTCGCCTTTTCCATTTCGCCCGAAACGGGCAGGCCCAAAATTAAAAAAATCGCCAGCATGGGAACGAATCGTTTCATGGTTTGCCTCCGGTAGGCCATTCTAGGAAAGCCGAGCATTAGAGTCAAGGTGATTGGACCGGAAGAAATTGTCTTGAAAATCGCGTTGACATTTTCATGGGCGTTTGTTAGAAAAGAGAGAAGGAGAAAACATGCGCAAGTCCCTTTTTATCATTTTGATAGTTCTTTTCATCCTGCCCGGTCTTGCTGCCGCCGCTGCTCCGCAGCCGGGCCAACAGGAACAGGCGCTGCAAATATTGGGGGAGGTCGCCCGGGGCTGTACCGTCGCGCTGGGCGGCTGGCAGTGCAGCACGGCCGGCGGGGCCTGGCAGCCTTATCGGCTGGGCCAGACACTGGAGCAGGGCCAATTGACCCTCAAAACCGTCATGGAATTGGGTGACACCTTTTCCGGCCAGAAAATTGTTGGCCAGCTCCTGCACCTGCGCCTGCGCTTTCTGGCGCGCGGGCTGGTCAAGGTCCGGGTGCTCGGCGGAGAAAAACCGCTCGCCGCCTTTGAGGTGGATGCATCCAGCGGCACGGAGAAGGAGCTCAGCGGCGACGTGCTGTTGGCCGACTCGTTTCAGCCGGGCCGCAGCGAGTTGACCGTCGAAGCCGAAAACCTCGGTTTCAAGCCGGAACGTAGCGAGTTCTGGCCGCCGCGCCGGCGCCCCCTGCCCGAGGAGGGCATCTATTTTGCCCTGCTCGAGGCCGCGCTGGACTTTCCCAGCCTCCACGGGCGGCTGGAGCAGGTGCGCGACTGGCTGACCTCGATGCAGACGGCCTACGGACTGATCAATCCCGAAATGAAACGCTACACCTTTACCGGCAAACCCTATGACATCCCGGACCAGCGCCGGATTTCACCCGGCCGCCTGAAGCAGTTGCAGCAGGAGTGGACGCGGGCGGTCCTGGCATTCGACCGGGAGGCCTTCCGCAGCGGCCGCTGGGACGATCTTCGGCGTTCGCTGCTGCGTTCGCAAAAGCTCAGCGGTGGCCTGCGCGACTTTGCCCGCGAATTCAAAGTCAATATCATCGGCAATGCCCATATCGACATCGCCTGGCTCTGGCGTATGGCCGAGACCAAGATGGTGGCCCGCAACACCTTTGCCAGCGTGCTGCAGAACATGGTCGAGTACCCCGAAATGCGCTACGCCCAGAGCCAGGCCGTGACCTACGATTGGATGGAGAAGGAATACCCCGACATCTTCGCCCGCATCCGCCAGAAGGTACGCGACGGCCAGTGGGAGATCGTCGGCGGCATGTGGGTCGAGCCCGACTGCAACCTGATTTCCGGCGAAAGCTGGGTGCGGCAATTTCTCTACGGCAAGGCTTTTTTCAAGGAAAAGTTCGGCGTAGACGTGCGCGTCGGCTGGAACCCCGACTCCTTCGGCTACAACTGGAACATGCCCCAGCTTTATGCGCCAGAGCGGCATCGACTATTTCATCACCCAGAAAATATGGTGGAACGACACCACAGTGTTCCCCTACTACCTCTTTTGGTGGCAGGGGGTGGATGGCAGTCAGCTGTTGACCTATTTCCCGCCCCTGGGCTACACCGCCGACCTGAGCATCAATGATGTGGTCAACGGCATCGGCAAGTACGAAGCCACCACCGGCTACAAGAAAAGCCTGATTCTCTACGGTCTGGGCGACCACGGCGGCGGCCCGAACCGCGAAATCCTCGACCGCGTGCGCCAACAGCAGAAACTTTACATTGCGCCGGAATTCATCCACTCCCGCTCGCTCGATTTCCTCCGCAACATCGGCAAGGATCTGGGCAACGCCATCCCGACCTGGAACGATGAGCTGTACCTGGAATACCACCGCGGCACCTACACCACCCAGTCGGAAGTAAAGAAAAACAACCGCCGCTCGGAGGCGCTGCTGGCCGACACGGAAAAGGCCGCCTCTCTGGCGCAGCTGTTCGGGGTTCCCTATCCGTCGGCCGAACTGGAAAGACTCTGGAAGATTGTGCTGACCAACCAGTTCCATGACATCCTGCCTGGCTCCGGAATCACCCCGGTCTACCGCGATGCCCTGGAAGACCATGCCCGAGCCCAGCAAGGGCTGCGGCGCATCCTGCGCCGTTCGCTGGCCGCGGTGGCCGGGCAGATCCAGACCCAGCCTTTGGCCGGCATCCCGCTGCTGGTGTTCAACTCCCTGGCCTGGGAACGGAGCGACGTGGTGCAGCTGGAACTCTCCCCGGACAGGGGCAGCCAGTTCAAACTACTCGATCCCCAGGGCCGCCAAGTGCCCGTGGAGGTCGGCCCGGCCCTTGAGGGCGACCGTTTGCAGGTCGTGTTTGTGGCCGAGAAACTGCCGCCCCTGGGCTACCGAGTCTACACGCTGATCCCCGGGCAGGTGTCAATAACGGAATCCGACGTCCGCGCCGAGGGGCTGAACCTGGAGAACGACAAGCTGCGGCTGGAGCTGAATCCGCAGACGGGGAACATCCGCAGCCTGAAGGTCAAGGCCAGCGGTCAGGAGTTCGTGCCCGCGGGCGAGGAGGCCAACGCCCTCGAGGTGTTCGAAGACCGGCATGAAAACTGGGACGCTTGGAATATCGGCTACACCGGCCGGCGCTGGGGCCTGGACAAGGCGGACGGCGTGGACCTGGTTGCGCACTCGCCGGTGCGCGCGGTGCTGCGTGTCAAGAAGAGCTTCCTCGGTCTGAGCAAGGAGCGCATGAGCCCCAGCGAGGATTTCCCTTCCTCCTTCTTCACCCAGTACATCACCCTCTACCGCAACCTGGACCGCGTGGACATCCGCACCGAAGCCGACTGGTGGGAGAGCCACATGCTGCTCAAGGCCCGCTTCCCGGTGACGGTGAACAGCGACACCGCCACCTACGAGATTCCCTATGCCGCCATCGCCCGCACCACCCGCTTCGAAACCCTCTGGGAAAAAGCGCGCTTCGAGGTATCGGCGCTCAAGTGGGCCGACCTCTCCGACAGCCAGAAGGGGCTGTCGCTGCTCAACGCCGGCAAATACGGCCACGACATCCACGGCCATGTGATGAGGCTCTCGCTGCTGCGTTCGCCCACCTGGCCCGACCCGGTGGCCGACAAGGGCAAGCATGAAATCCTCTACTCCCTCTACCCCCATGCGGGAAGCTGGCAGCAGGCGCTCACCGTGCACCACGGTTACGAATTGAACAACCCGCTGCTCGTGCAGGTGCTGGAAAAGCACCCGGGGACCCTGCCCCTGGAAAAGGGATTCGTGGACCTGGACAGCGTGGGCGTGGTCCTGGACACGGTCAAGAAGTCGGAAACGGACGGGGCGCTGATCTTCCGCTTCTACGAGTCGCTGGGCCAGGCGGAGATCCTCCGCTTCTCTGTTTTCAGAAAAATTACCCGCGCCTATACCAGCGACCTGCTGGAGAACGTCACGGCGGAAATCCCCGTGCGCGAAGGCAAGATTGAGCTGCCCTTCAAGAAATTTGAGATCAAAACGCTGAAAATCTATGTAGAATGAGCCGGGAGGCGGACCCGATGCGACGCGTTCGCTTTCCGATCCCATGGGAGGACATTCATGTCTTGTTCGTTGCGATTGTTCCGGGCCGGATTGCTCGGCCTGTTCCTGCTGGGCGGTTTGCTGCCCTCGGCAACCGGGGGAGATGAGACCATGATCAAGGTGTCGGCTGTGGCACCCGGGGCCGGGCAGAACCGCCATTACGCGGGCAACCGGCCGCCGCTGCTGGCCAGCCCGCTCGTCAAGCTGCCCCCGGGCAGCGTCCGGCCCGAAGGCTGGCTGCGCAAGCAGCTGCAGCTGATGGCCCAGGGCTTCAGCGGCAACCTGGCCGAAATCAGTAAATACTGCAAGATCGAGGGCAGCGCCTGGGTCAGCCGCCACGGCCAGGGCCAGAACGGCTGGGAAGAGCTGCCCTACTGGTTGAAGGGTTTCGTCGATCTGGGCTACGTGTTGCGGGACGAACGGATCATCGCCGGGGCGCGGCGCTGGCTCGAGGGCGTGCTGGCCAGCCAGCGCGAGGACGGTTACTTCGGGCCGCGCGCCAATTGGGAAGAAAAGCACGACATCTGGCCGAACATGGTCATGCTCTACGCCCTGCGTTCCTTCTACGAGGCGACCGGCGACGGCCGCGTGCTGCCCTTCATGAGCCGCTATTTCCGCTGGCTGACGACCGTTCCCCTGGAATTGTATCTGCCCGATTCCTGGCAGAAGTGGCGGGGCGGCGACAACCTGGACAGTATCTATTGGCTCTACAACCGCACCGGAGAGCCCTGGCTGCTGGACCTGGCGCGGGTCAACCACGAGCGCACCGCCGACTGGGCCGGCACCATCCCCACCTGGCACGGCGTGAACATCTGCCAGTGCTTTCGCGAGCCGGCGCAGTACTACCAGCAGAGTCGCGACCCCCGTTATTTCAAGGCGACCGAGCGCAACCACGACACGGTCTGGGGTCTGTACGGCCAGGTGCCGGGCGGTCTGTTCGGCGCCGACGAGAATGCGCGCCCGGGTTATACCGGTCCGCGCCAGGGCGCCGAGACCTGCTCGATCGTCGAACTGATGCACAGCTGCCAGATACTGTCGCGCATCAGCGGTGATCCGCTCTGGGCCGACCGCTGCGAGGAGGCGGCGTTCAACACCCTGCCGGCGGCCATGACGCCCGATCTCAAGGGGCTGCACTATCTGACCGCACCCAACCAGATCCGGCTTGATCGCGCCAACAAGGCGCCCCTGATTGAGAACGACGGCGACATGTTTTCCTACAACCCCTGGCAGTTCCGCTGCTGCCAGCACAATGTGGCCATGGGCTGGCCCTACTATTGCGAAAATCTGTGGCAGGCCACGCCCGCCAACGGGCTGGCCGCCATGCTCTACGCGCCCAGCAGCGTGACCGCCAAGGTGGGCGAAGGGAGCGAGGTGACCATCCGCGAGAGCACGGAATATCCCTTCGACGGCACGGTGACGCTGGCCATCGGCACGGCCAGGGCGGTCGCCTTTCCGCTGCTGCTGCGCGTGCCGCGCTGGAGCGAGGGCGCCAGGCTCTTTGTCAACGGCAAGGAGCAGAAGGTCAGCGCCGCTCCCGCCAGCTGGATTGTCGTCGAGCGCAACTGGCAGAACAAGGACACGCTGCGGCTGGAGCTGCCCATGAAAATAGCCGTCACGGTCTGGGAAAAGAACCGCAACGCCGTCTCGGTCAGTTACGGGCCGCTGACCTATGCGCTGAAAATCGGCGAGCGCTGGCAGCACTACGGCGATTCGGAAAAGTGGCCGGGCTGGGAGATTTTCCCGACCACTCCCTGGAACTTCGGCTTGATCGTTGACCTGAAGAATCCCCAGCGCTCGTTCAAAGTGGTGCGTCCGAAGCAGCCGCTGGCAGACCAGCCCTTTACGCCCGAGGCGGCGCCCGTTTTCCTGAAAGCCAAGGGCCGGGCCGTGTCGCAGTGGAAGCAGGAGAAAAACGGCATGATCGGCGAGCTCCCGGAAGGCCCGGTCCTTTCCCGGGAGCCGGTCAAGGATCTGATCCTGATTCCCATGGGCTGCGCCCGGCTGCGCGTTTCCGCTTTCCCGCGCAGCGCTGAAACCGGGGAGGCCAAGAAGTAGTTCGCTTTAATTTTTTGACTGGTTGCATTCGTCCGCGAATTTCTATACACTCTCCTTTTTAAGATAGGGGTTGAACGTGGATGTCGCTGAAAGCACTCTGACCAAAGAGGATATCAACAAGCTGCCGCTGCAAAAATATGAAGGCCCGGTGGACCTGGTCGCCGACGGCCCGGCGCTGCGCCAGGCCGTTACCCAACTGGAAAGCGAAAGGGTGCTCGGCTTCGACATCGAGGTGCGGCCCGCGTTCCGCCGTGGTGAAAACCACCCGCCGGCTCTCCTGCAGCTGGCCGCTTCCGAGCGGGTGTTCATCTTCCAACTCCTGCGGCTGTCCGACAGGGGGGAGATCGGCCGGCTGCTCGGCGATCCGGGCATCCTCAAGGTGGGTATTGGCATCGGCGAAGACATCAAGAAACTCCAGGAGGCACTGATCTTCCGACCCGCGGGTTTTATTGACCTGAGCACCCTGGCGGCCCAGCGGGGCGTTCCGGCCAGCGGCGTGCGCACCCTGGCGGCCAGCCTGCTGGGATTCCGCGTCTCCAAGGGCGCGCGCTGTTCCAACTGGGAGCGGCAGGAGCTGACCCGCCAGCAGATCGACTACGCCGCCACCGATGCCTGGGTCTGCCGTGAGATCTACTTCCGTCTGCAGAGACTGAGGAAGTAGCTTTAAAAAATTCAGGCATGCGGATTGCAACTTTTTTCTGCTGCCAGGCGTCTTTTGAATCGGGTAAATAACTGGCAAGGAGAATCCATGAAAAAAAATTCAAGAGTTTGGATTTTTATTATTTCTCTGGCGTGCCTGTCGGCATGGGGAAAATCAGATCCGGGTTTTTCATTTCCTTCCACGCCGGCAGGCAGGCGGGCTGCCGCCTATTTCAGCGCTTTCAATTCCGGCGCTGAACAGGAGATGAAGGTATTCCTGCAGACGCATTTTGCCGCAGCGGCGCTCAACCGTGCGCCGATCGAGGAGCGGTTGGCGCGCTACCGCTCGTTCAAGGCGGAGGCGGGAAGCCTGCAGCCTGAGAAGCTCCTGGGTGCGCAAGCGAATCAGATCGTGCTGCTGACCCGCACCGGCAAGGGGGAACTCCTGGAAATCACCTTCGAACATGAAGCGCAAGCGCCCTTCAAACTCCTGAGCATCCGCATCGAACAGACCGAGCCGGCAGGTGCGGAGGAGTTGAGCGGACCGCCGCTTAACGAAGCGGAAGTGCTCGCCCGGCTCGAGGACGAGCTGGCCAAACGCTCGCAGGCCGATCTCTTTTCCGGCGTCGTGCTGCTGGCGCGCAACGGCGTGCCCCTGTTCCACAAGGCATACGGCCTGGCCAGTCTGGAGTACGGCGTGGCCAACCGGCCGGACACCCGTTTCAACCTGGGCTCGATTAACAAAGAATTCACGCGCATCGCCATCGAGCAGCTGGCCGAAAAGGGCCTGCTCTCCCTGGAAGACCGGCTGGGAAAATTCCTGCCCGATTACCCAAACCCCGAGGCCGCGCGCCAGGTCACGGTGGGCCAACTGCTGGAGATGATGTCGGGCATCGGCGATTTTTTCGGGAAGAAATATGCAGCGACTCCCAAGGAGCGAATCCGGACGCTGGCCGATTACCTGCCGCTGTTCGCTTCCGAGCCGCTGCGCTTTGAGCCGGGCAGCAGCAGGGAATACTCCAACGGCGGTTACGTGGTTCTGGGACTGATCATCGAGAAGGTTTCCGGCCAGAGCTATTACGATTATGTGCGGGAGCATGTCTATCAGCCCGCCGGCATGGGAGCCAGCGCGCATCTGGACGCGGACATTCCCACCGCCCATGTGGCCAGCGGCTACACCCGCAACTGGGATGAGAATGAACACCCCGGCGAGGCGCGGCGCAACAACATGTACACCCGTCCGGCGCGCGGCAGCTCGGCCGGCGGCGGTTACTCCATAGCCGAGGATCTGCTGAAATTTTCACTTGCGTTGCGCCAGGGCCGGTTGCTCGGACCGGCGGCCAACGCGCGGGTCTCCGGCCCCATGGCCATTGCCGGCGGTGCGCCCGGAATCAATGCCGTGCTGGAAACCGATCCCGTGCCCGGTTACACCATCGTTGTTCTTTCCAACTACGACCCGCCCGCAGCCATCGAAGTCGCCAAAATGATCCGCCATCTCCTCAGGCGTTTAAAAAAATAGGATAATTAATCACGGGAAGGTTCGGAGGTTTCATGAAACACAGAATTTTCATCAGGTCGTGGGCATTGTTGCTGATTCTTTTCGCGCTGCCCCACACACTGCCAGCTCAGGGCAAGCAAGCCGACTACGAACGGGCCAACGGCCTCAGGGAAAAGCTCCAGGGCCTGGCGCTCAACGTGGTCGACCGGGCGACATGGATCGACAAGACCGATCATTTCTGGTACCGAAGGTCGATCAAGGGCGGGTTCGCGTTCATGCTCGTGGACGCGGAGAGCCTCGTCAAAAAACCGGCCTTCGACCACGAGAAACTGGCCGCAGCCCTCAACGCCGCTTCCGGAGAGAAATACCAGGCCGAGAAGCTGCCCTTCGGGTTCATCAGTTTCAGCGACGGTGAGAAGGCCATCGAATTCGATGCCGGCAGCTTTCGCTGGAAATGCGATCTCGCGACTTACACGGTGACCAAGGTCGGTCCGGCCAGGCGCCGCTTTTTCTTCGACGAGGAGCCCGAGGCCACCGAGTCCAAAGAGCCCAAGGTTTCGCCGGACGGCAAGTGGGAAGCCTTCATCAAGAACTTCAACGTCTATGTGCGGCCCAAGAGCCAGGCCAAGGATCAAGAGAAAAAAGATGAGATCGTCATGAGCTGGGACGGGAGCGAGGGGAATTATTATACTCTGCGTTCCATCCGCTGGTCCCCGGATTCGAAGCGGCTGGCCGCCTTCCGCGTCCGGCCGGGCTACAAGCGCAACGTCCAGTATATCGAGTCCTCTCCGCCCGATCAGCTTCAACCGAAATACTCCTCCATCGTGTACGCCAAGCCCGGCGACACGCTCGACATTTTTCAGCCGGTCATTTTCGACGTCGGGGCAAAGCAGCAGATCGACATTGACAACGCCCTTTTCCCCAACGCCTTCGAGGTGTCGGAGCTCGCCTGGTGGAAGGACGGCCGGGCCCTGACCTTCGAGTACAACCAGCGCGGGCACCAGGTCTACCGGGTCATCGAGGTGGATCCCGCGACCGCCAGGGCCAGGGCCTTGATCAGCGAGGAGTCGAAGACCTTCTTCTGCTATTCGGGCAAGAAGTACCGCTACGATGCGGCTGACGGCAAGGAGATCATCTGGATGTCCGAGCGTGACGGCTGGAACCATCTCTATCTGTACGACGGCACGACCGGGGCGGTCAAGAATCAGATCACCCGGGGCCCCTGGGTCGTGCGCGGCGTGGACAAAGTCGACGAGGCGGCACGCCAGGTCTGGTTCCGGGCGAGCGGCATGGACGCGGGGCAAGACCCTTACTTTGTCCACGCCTTCCGGATCAACTTTGACGGCAGCGGGTTGATCCCTCTGCTGGAGGACAGCGACAACCATTCGATCGCCTATTCTTCCGACATGAAGTATCTCGTGGACACCTCTTCGCGCCTCGACCGGGCGCCGGTCTGCGTGCTGCGCCGGGCTGCGGACGGCAAGCCCCTCATGGAGGTCGAGCGGGGCGATATCACAGGCCTCATCAAAGCCGGCTGGCGGCCGCCCGAAGTGTTCACAGCCAAGGGACGCGACGGTCGGACCGACATCTGGGGGATCATTGTCCGCCCCATGAAATTCGACAAGTCCAAAAAGTACCCTGTCATCGAGAACATCTACGCCGGGCCGCAGGATTCCTTTGTCCCGAAGTCGTTCATGACCTTCAATTCCATGATGTCGCTGGCCGAACTGGGCTTCATCGTCGTCCAGATCGACGGCATGGGCACCTCCAACCGCTCCAAGGCCTTCCATGACGTGTGCTGGAAGAACTTGGCCGACGCCGGCCTGCCGGACCGCATTCTCTGGCACAAGGCGGTCGCAGCCAGGTATCCCTATTACGACATCAGCCGGGTCGGCATTTACGGCACCTCCGCCGGCGGCCAGAGCGCCATGGGCGCGCTCCTATTCCGCCCGGAATTCTACAAGGTGGCCGTGGCCTCCTGCGGCTGCCACGACAACCGCATGGACAAGATCTGGTGGAACGAGCAGTGGATGGGCTGGCCGCTGGGTCCCGAGTACGCCGCCTCGTCCAACGTGGACAACGCCTGGAGGCTGCGGGGCAAGCTCCTGCTGTTCGTGGGCGAAATGGACACCAACGTCGACCCGTCGTCCACGCTCCAAGTCGTCAACGCCCTGATCAAGGCCAGCAAGGAGTTCGAGATGCTCGTGTTGCCCGGCGAGAATCACTCCGGCGGCGGCGTCTACGGCGAGCGGAAGCGGTACGACTTCTTCGTCCACAATCTGCTCGGCGTCGAACCCCCGGACTGGAACAAGATCGAAAAAAGAAAGAAGTGACCGGCTCGCTGCTGGTGACTTATAAGCAAGAAAAATAATTCGCTGTTTCTGTCCTTTGCTTTTGTTGAAGGTTGACATATCTGTTCCCAAATATATAATCTGAGCAACTGGGGAAAAAAATTCATGCTGTCGCGCCATGCCAATATGAATTTTTTGAGGTTGAATGAAAGCCAGGGAGGGTAATATGAAAGCCGCCGGTAAGGGATTGCTGAGGATTTTGGGGATATTGATATTTGTACTTCCTTTGATTTTAGTTTTACTTGTGCCGTCTGCGACACGTGCGCAATCTGAATGTACGGATTGCAAGAGAACAGCGTACTTGAATAATGTGACCACGAACACGGCCGAGCCCGACTTCAGAACCATGGTGAAGTACCGGATGTGGCAGGCACTAACCAGCAACTGTTTCCATTTCCTGGTGGAAGGGAATTATATTCCCCAAAATTATCTGTCCTATTGCGAAACTGAAAAGCGGCCGCCTGAATACTATTTTGACGTCAATTATGTGGAAAATCTTCCAGGCCCGGTACTATCCAGGCTCAGCATTGACATGTACTTTGTCGGCCCTCCGCAGGAAAAGGTCATTTCCTGGGTGACCGAGGGCGACAGGCCGGACCAGCATTTTATTCAATATCATGAGAACAAAATATTCAAGATGGATTTTGGGCTTAGCGACCCGCGGACTTCGGTTCTTCTGAGGTATCGGCCCATCGAGGAAAAGGTCCTCAAGGATTTTGAGAAACGGCCGACCCAGTGCCTGGTCAAGCCGGCAAAAAGGATCGTCAATCCCCTAGAGGAGATTGAGGTGGTGATCAGCGGCATCCAGGACGCCAAGGGTGAACGCTCGCGGGAATTCAATCGCCTGGTTGTGCAGGCGGTGGAGGGCAAGATCATTGGCGGGGAATCGCTGCTGGTGGACCGGGATTTGAAAGCGTTCAAAGTTGGCAATAGCGACGTCACCTTTACTTACAGGGCGCCGGCTGCGCCCAAGACCATTGAAGACACGATTTATGTTTACAATGCCTGCGACATCCTGCCCGAAGCAACCGTGCCCATGGCCAACACCAAGATGAAGGACAAGATCGCCGAGGAAAAGATCGAGATCCGTGAGTACGACGCCCTTCTGCAGGTAACCAAACGTGAGACGGAGAGCTCGGTTACAGTATTTCATTCGGGCAGTTCGGATGAAGTAGTGGATAGCAACCAGCGGTATGATGACATTATAGAAGCAACAGTTTCTTTGGCCTTAACCCAAGATATGGCCCTCCCGAATCCCGTGCAGAACGAAATTTTGGAGTATTACCATGCCACCTCCGTCAAGCTGGAGCGCTTTCAGAAACTTGTACATTCCGAGTTCCATCAGAATACACATAGCAAAAACTGTTTGACCGAGGAAACTCGCACTAAGAAAGAAATGGGCCAGGAACTGGGCCTTCAGGCGCCTTACACGAATGTTCCCAGCGTTGTGATTATCTATGTCGACGCTAAGACGCAGAAGGCCAAAAAAGTCGTGATCATAACCTTAGCTTTGAAATTCCAGAAGACCATCAATGAGGATTTTATTCTTAAGGGATGTAATACGAATACTTCCAACCACAAGACGCATTTTGAAAATGGTTTTTTTAGCATTGAACCTGTGGAAAATTTAATCCCTGACCCGACATTCAACCCCAATGGAATGGCAGATTTTCTCAGAGAGTTATCAAAGAAAACAGGGTCACAACAGCTTCCGCCTATAAAAGGTCCCAAACAGGAATATATTTATCCTGAGTTTGTCGTGAAATCAGGAGACGGGAAAACCAGTCTGGGTGGGGAGGGGCGAGTCCTAAAAGAGGAGCATCCAGAAAACACCAAGACCCGCGTAGAACGAATCTACCAGTGGCAGATGACAAAAAGAAAAAAGAGTGAGGCTTGACAGGGAGAGATGCGGGGAAAGAGCCCCTGCGCTTTACAGGTAATAACCTGGTTTTTGCCCGGAGCATGCGAGACCTGGTCCCCAGAGATCCACGATGCCCCGCTCCCGGATTTCTCGTTCGGCATTGAACAGACAAGGCATTTAGAGGTTAACCTCCTGGAAATGCTGAACTAGAAAGTGTTTCAAAAACCGAACCTTCGAAAACGCTGGTGGGATAAGCGGGAAGGCAAGCCGATGGCCAGATTCGAACTGGCGACCTACTGATTACGAATCAGTTGCTCTACCAACTGAGCTACATCGGCTTGATAAGACCGGTGGATGAAATTATTTTAGCCGATTCGGTGCTCTCCGTCAATCGGCGCTGGGACGGGGGCTAGCGCTAGCCCCTCTCACTTCTGGGGAAAGGCGGCTCCAATCTCCTGCAGGCCGACGCCCAGCAGCGCCTTGGCCAGCCGGTCCAGCTCGGAGGCGGGGCCCTCGAAATGGAAGGTGGCGTGGCGATGGCGCAGGCTCTCGCCTTTTTTCAGCGGCCGGGCCGGCGAGGAGCTTTCCAGCTCGTAAAAGGGGCCCATCTGGCTGCCGTCGGCCAGGGGGCCGTCGTTGTAGGAGTTGACCGCGTCACCGGCAAACGGCTCCCTCTGCATCTCCCAGGTCGAGTTGACGTAGGCGCGCTCGTGCCCCAGATCGTATTTGACCACGGTCAGCACGTTGTTGTCCGGGTCATAGCTGCCGATAATCGGCTTGGCGATTTCCGGCCGCAGCCCGATTTTGCTGCGAAAACGGCCGTCGCCGCGGAAAAAGATCACCTTCTCACCGATTTTCAGGCGCTCCTCCGGCACCTTGCCGAAGTAGCGGTCGTTGATCAGGGAGCGGAAGTTGGGCCAGGGCCGCAGGGGCACGACCACCACGGTGCCGGGCGAGGGCCGAAACATGCCCAGGATCCAGATCGAGAGCAGCCCCTTGTCCAGGATCCAGTCGAGATTGCCGGCGTTGCGGATCTCGTTATCCGATTCGAAGGCCACCGCTTTCACCTGCTTGCCGATGGTCACGCCCAGTTTCTTGCTTGCTTCCAGTTTACTCAACAGGCGCACGCTGCGGCGGATGTCGAGGTCGAAAACCGTGGACGCGTAGTTGACCAGTTTGGCCGTCCTGGCGAACACGGCGCTGGTCGCGTCGGCCGACACCGTGTCGAACGGTTCGGTGTCGATGAGCGGAGGTGTCTGCCAGTGGTCGAAGTCGAAGGGGTCGCCTTTTTTGAAAAAGAGGGCGAACTGGCCGCCCTCGGGGCCGAGCCAGAAGCGGTCCTCGCCGCCATAGCCGTTCATGTGCGGCCGCACGGTTTGCGAGGCGATCAGATCGTAGTTGATCCAGCCGTGGCTCCGGCCGGAATCGCCGTTGGCGCTGCTGGTCATGATCCTTCCCTGAAAAGCGGGAACGATGGCCACCCGGCCGCCATTCTGATCCTGCAACACCACGACCTTCTGGTATTTGCCCAGAAAGGCCAGATCGTCGCCGAAAGTGTTGTGTTTCGTTTCGTTCATGGCCTGAATCCCTCCGCTGGTGATCCCCAGCAAGAAAAGAATGGCAGTGAGGCATTGTCCGAATTGCTGCGATTTCATTTCAGCTCCTTCATCATCGTCTGGGGATGAATGTACACCAAACGCGAACGAAAATAAATACGGTTTATAAAATTGCGGCGACGGGCTATAATGGGCCAGGAGCCGCCGATGATCGAGGACGCCGTCATCATCAACTTCCTGCTCAGCCTTTTCTTCATCATGCTCATTTTTTACCTCGACCGCTTCGAGCAGGAGTCGCTCTGGTCCATGACGCGGGTCTTTTTCCTGGCCATCCTGGCCACTTACGGTTTTACGGTGCTGAAGCTCAAAATCGGGGGGAATCAACCGTTTTCGCCCCTGGTCTCCGCTTACATCGAGGCGGGCTTTTTCGAAGAGCTGCTCAAGTTCGGGCTGCTGGCTCTGGTCATTTTCCTTTTCAAGGAGGTCGACGAGCCGTTCGGCCTGGTGCTCTACGCCGGCCTGATCGCGCTCGGTTTCTCCTTCTTTGAAAATATCGGCTATTTCCTCAGGGCCACGCAGCTCGGCTCGCTCTGGGAAGCGCAGACCAGAGACAGTCTCCCTTTACAACCAGCAGCTGCTGGCCATCTTGGCGGCGCGCATCACGCCGTCGCACCTGCTTTTTGATCTTCCGGCCGTCTATTTCATCGGCCGCAGCGAACGCATCCGCTGGCGCAACCTCGGCTGGGCTTTCGCGGTGGCGCTGCTGCTGCACGGCACCTGGAATTACCTGGCCTTCCTGCAGGAGATCTGGTTCATCCCTTACGTCTTCCTGCTGACCATGGCTGCCTGCGCCTCGGTCGTCTTCCTCTCGTCCCGATCGCGCTACGAGCGGCGGCACCGGATGCTGGACAGCCTGATCGAACACAATATCTACATGCTGCGCCAGGGCCGGACCCGGCTCAGCGAAGACCGCGAGGCCCAGCTGCTGGAAAAGTTCCGCGAGGTCAAGCGCCGGCTGCAGGCACTGAAATTTCTGCGCGGCTACGAGCAGGAGAGAGTCGCCCGCCGCCTGCACGACGTCCTGCCCGTGCCCATTAGCGACTACCTGAGCGGGCCGGGCCAAGCGGAGGCCCGGCTGGAGCAGGCTCTGGAGGGGCTGAAGGCGCTGCCGCTGCGGCGTTTCGACTGGAGCTATTACGCCGGCCTGGCCATTCTCCTTTTTTCCGCCGCCTTCTTTGCTTTTTTAATTATCAATTTCCTCAACCATTTCCTGCTGGGGTAGGGCGGGATTAACGGCTAGCGAAAACGCCGGGGATGACCGTGTGGCAGTATTTGCAGCGGTTGCCCTGCATGCCCTCGATGCTCAGGCTGTACATCAGCCGCCGGATCAGCAATTTCCCGCAGCTCGGGCAGTAGGTGTTCTCGGCGTCGGAGAGCAGGTTGCCCACGTAGACGAATTTCAGGCCGCTGTCCAGGGCGATCTGGCGCGCCTGCATCAGGGTGGCCGGCGGCGTGGGCGGGATGTTGCGGATCATGAAGGTCGGGTAGTAGCGCGAGAAGTGCAGGGGCACGTCCGGACCCAGTTCCTTGGCGATCCAGCGGCTCATGCGGCCGATCTCGTCGGCGCTGTCGTTGAGCGAGGGCACGATCAGCACCACGATCTCGAACCAGATGGCCTCCCCGCGCAGCAGCAGCAAGGTGTCGAGCACCGGCTGCAGCTTGCCGCCGCAGATATCGGCGTAGAATTTCTCGCTGAAGGCCTTGAGATCGATCTTGATGGCGCCTAGCTGGCGGCAGAGCTCGCGCAGCGGTTCCTTCTGGATATAACCGTTGGAGATCATCACGTTGGGCACGCCCCGCTCCCGGCCTAGGCGGGCGCACTCAAGCATGTATTCGGCAAAGACCACCGGCTCAGTGTAAGTGTGGGCGATCAGCTGGCAGTTGTTCTCGATGGCGGCCGCCACCACCCGCTCGGGCGGCAGCTCGATGCTTTTCACCTGCTCGGGCCGCTTCTGGGAGATCTCCCAGTTCTGGCAAAAGCGGCAAGTGAAGTTGCAGCCGGCGGTGGCGATGGAGAAGGCCTGGGCGCCCGGGTGGAAGTGGAAGAGCGGCTTTTTCTCCACCGGATCAATGTGGGCCGAACAGGGGTTGCCGTAGACCAGGGTGTAGTAGACGCCGGCGCGGTTCTCGCGCACGCCGCAGGTGCCCCGTTCGCGGTCCGCCACCTGGCACTCGTGGGGACAGAGCCGGCATTTCACCTTGTTGTCGGGCAGCTTCTCGTACCAGCGCGCCTCGCGCGCGGCAATGCCGGAAATGGTCACCGCTCCGGCTTTGCCTTGCAGCAGTGGGGAGACCAGTGCGGCGCAGGCGGCCTGCTTGAGGAAGCGGCGGCGGTCAATGCGGAGAGCTTTTTCTTTCATATGTCCAATCGCTGGATGTCGCCCGCGGATGCCTTGCCCAGCCTGCAGCCGGGCGGCGGTGCGGATGTAGACCGGCTCCCGGCCCGCTTCCCTGAGCGAGGGCAGGCCGCGGCGCTGGCGCAGCCCTTCAATAATTTGCCAGCCGCAGAAATCGAGGGCCACCGGGTCGCGGCTGACCAGCAGGCCGCCGTACTCCTCGGCATGGCGGGGGAAGAAGGCGGGTCCGTTGTGCACCTGCACGCGCGAGGCGTCGCAGACGATCAGTTTCAGCTTGTCGCGGATCAGGGAGTGGTTGCTCAGCTCGGCCACGTAAGGATCACCGTGGTTGCCGTGGAACTTGTTGGGGTTGTGGATGGCGCCGTAGAAATTCTTCATGCCGATGGAGACGCCGGCGATGTCATGGTCCTTGAGCACCGGCACGTTGATCAGCGTGTCGACCTGCTCGACGATGCGGCTGAAGCAGGTGCCGACGCTACCGCTGAATTCGATCTGGTCGGAGTAACCGCCATCCTCGGCGTTGTCGGTGCCGTAGACATGGGGGCCAGCGCTGGAAACGGCGAAACCGGCATCCTCGAGCTCACGGTTGCTCCGCTCCCAGACCAGGATGTGGGTCGCCGGAACGCCGGCCTCTTGCAGCCCGGTGCAGATGGCCGCCACCAGGCCCCGGCTCGACGAGAGCTTGCGGCCGGGAACGCAGCTGAGCTTGATGCCCACGGTCTGCCGGGGAGAAAAAAGCGCTTTCCAGGCGGAGAGAGCCGTTTTCCCCCCGCTGAGCCGCGCTAGGGCCTCGTCCAGCGCTTGGCGGGCCTGCGGCTCGGGTATGTCGTCGTTGATCCGCTTCAGGCTCTGGCGGAGGGCCAAGACCACGACACTGCGGTCGTCGCCTTGCAGCTTCGCAGCAGGCTGCGCGGGCAGCGCCAGCGCTGCGGCCGAGCCGAGCAGCGCCCGGGCGAAGCGGCGGCGGGAAAGGATCATTTCCGGTTCTCTTTTTCGGCAAATATGCGGGCCTGGAATATGTAAAACTCCATCGCGGGGGATTCGCGGTAACGGTTGGCCGGCAGGCCGGCCTTGAGGCAGAGCTGGCCGAGGAATTCATCCAGCGGCCAGCCGGTTTCCGTGGCCACCTGGGGCAGGAAAACCGCCTGGGAAAAGCCGTCGCGGATGATCACGCCGTCAGTGCCCAGCCGGATGCGGTGCCAGTCAGCGATTTTCTGCAGCGGCGTCATCACCGAAATCTCGATATTCACCCGCTCGAGTTCGCTTTTCTCCAGCGGCGGAAAGCGCGGGTCGTTGACTGCGGCATGGATGGCGTTTTCGGCCACGCCCAGGTGCAGCGGCCGGGTGCCGACGATGGTGCCGATGCAGCCACGCAGTTCGCCCCGCTCCCTCAGCGTCACGAACACGCCGAGTTCCTTACGCAGGTTGTCGGTCAGCAGGTATGGCGTCTGGTCAAATGCCGGCGGCTGGCCGGTAGTCAGGTAGTCGGCAAGGGTGCGGCGGGCGATGGCCAGCAGGGTTTTTTCCTCCCCGGCCGTCAGCACGACGGGGCCGCCGGTTTCCTCTTTTTCTGCGGCTCGGGGGCCGGTCCGGAAGCTTTGGCCGGTTGGGGAGGCTGGCTGAAGATCAGCGAGGCATAAGAGACGCTGAGCGAATAGTCGCCGCTCTGGTCCCCTGATTTGTAGTAGTCGACCAGTTTTGCCTGGCAGTGCTGATTGTGCAGCAGGGTCAGCAGCACGGCGATGGGCACGATGCCGCAGGCGGTGATGCGGGTCTTCTGGAAGTAACGCCAGAGAGCGCCGGCATCGAGTTTGAGGATCTGGTCAATCAGGCCGTGGTCCAGTTTATCCAGATTCTTTTCGATGTTGTCGGTGAAGGGCAGGTAGTTGAAATTGGCTCCGTAGTGGGTCAGGTCGCTGCTGACCACCAGCAGGGTGTTGGCGTCGAGGCAACGGCCGATGGCCTCGGCCGCCGCCGCAAAATCCTCCGGCTGCAGGGAGCCAAAAAGGATGGGCACGATGGTGTAGCCGCTGCTGCCCAGCATCCTCTGGATGAAGGGCAGCTGATTTTCCAGGGAATGCTCGTAGGCCATGATCGTTGGCGCGGTGTGAAAGAGGTCGTGGCGGGCCAGGGCGCTTACGGTCGTCCGGTCAACGGCGATTTCGCCCAGGGGCGTGGCAAAGCGGTCGTCGTCGGTGAGGCAGGCGCCGTAGAAATTTCCCTGGTGCGAGGGGCCGAGCAGGATAATGCGCTTGATCCATTTGGCGTTTTCCAGATATTGATAGGCCTTGGCCGCGCAGCGACCGGAATAGGCCAACGCGGCGTGCGGGCTGATGATGGCGCGCAGCCGGCCGTCAAGCTTCTCGGCCGCCGCGCCGGCAAACAGGGAATCGAGCAGCCGGTTGAGCTGAACCGGATCGGCCGGGTACCAGTTGCCCGTGTTCAGAAAACCGCGCACCTTTTCGCTCGCCCCCAGCGAAGAAAAAAGAAAAATCCCCAGCAGCGCAATCGGCATCAGACGTGGATTCATGGCTGCCTCCTTGACGCTCCGTCAACCGTTTCATTTTAACCAAATCGTCGGCCCCTGTCAATTTGGCTGTTTGACATCACCGCCGCCGCTTCATATAATGCGGGGCATGGCAACACACGCCACGGCCCTGACCATCGCCGGTTCCGATTCGGGGGGCGGCGCAGGCATCCAGGCCGATCTGAAGACATTCGCGGCGCTCCACGTGTTCGGGACTTCCGTCGTCACCGCCATAACCGCCCAGAACCTGGAAAAGGTCACTTCTATTCAAACGCTGCCAACCAAGATGGTGGACCGCCAATTGCGCGCCGTGCTCGAGGGCTTCCCGGTGCGGGCGGCTAAGACCGGAATGCTTTTTTCGGCCGCTATCATCCGCACCCTAGTTCATGTGCTGAAGGATTACCCGCCGCTGCTTCTGGTCGTGGATCCGGTGTTTGCCGCTTCCTCGGGCAGCCCTTTGATCGAGCAAGGGGCCATCCGCGCCCTGCAGAACTGGTTGTTTCCCCTGGCCGCTTTGATCACGCCCAACATCCCGGAAGCGGAGCTTCTGCTGGGACGGAGACTGGTATCTGCCGTTGATCAAAAAAAAGGGGCGGAGGAGCTTTTCCGCCGCTTCGGCGTGCCGGTGCTGCTCAAGGGCGGGCACCTGAGGCAGAGCGCCCGCGATGTGCTGGTTGACCGGCAGGGCCTGAAGGCGTTTTCCGCCAGGCAGGTCCGCGGCGTGAACAGCCACGGCTCGGGTTGCACCTTTTCGGCTGCGATAGCGGCCGGCCTGGCCCGGGGTTTCAGCCTGCGGCCGGCCGTCGGCCTGGCCAAAGAATTTATCAGCCAGGGCCTGGCGCACCCTCTGCAGCTGAAGCCGGGCCTGCGGGTGATCAACCACCTCTGGAAAATTCCCTGAAACGGGGTACATTGTCCTCCATGTCAAAAGGCAATAACGTGGCCGTGGTCGGCGGCGGCGCCTCGGGCCTGCTGGCCGCCATCGCGGCGTCCCGGGCCGGAGCGACCGTGACCGTGCTGGAGCGCCTCGAGCGTGTGGGTAAAAAATTGCTGGTAACGGGCAACGGCCGCTGCAACTTGACCAACCTGGACGGTTCCTTTTCCCATTTCCATGGCCGGCATCCCGAATTCGCCCGGCCGACGCTGACGGCGCTGGATGCGAAGCGCACCAGAGAATTTTTTGAAGAATTGGGCATAACCACCAAGGTCGAGGAAGGGGGCAAGGTCTATCCGCTCTGCGAGCAGGCTTCGGCGGTTCTCGACGTGCTGCGTTACGAACTGCAGCGGCAGGGAGTGGGGGTGAAGCCCGCCGCCGATGTGGTGCGTATCCGGAAGGACAAGAATGGTTTTCGCCTGGCATTAAAAGGCGGGGAATCGCTGCGCAGCGAACGGGTGATTCTGGCCACGGGCGGAAAGGCCAGCCCGCAGCTGGGATCCAATGGCAGCGGCTATGGCCTGGCCGAAGCCCTGGGCCACGGTCTGGTTGAGCCGTTTCCGGCCCTGGTGCAACTGCGGCTGGAAGCCCCCTTTCTCAAACAGCTCAAAGGGCTCAAGATTGTGGGCCGGGCCGCTTTGCTCGGCGACGAGGGAATCCTGCAGCAGGAGGAGGGCGAAATCCTCTTTGCCGATTACGGGCTTTCCGGTCCGCCCGTTCTCCAGCTGAGCCGCCGCGCCGGCGAGCGCCTGCAAGCCGGCCGTTCAGTCTGGCTGGAGCTGGACCTGTTCCCCACTTGTGGTTGCCCGGAGCTGGTCCTGCTGCTGCGGCGTCGTTTGGCGGCGCTGCCCGACCGCAGCGTCGGCTTCGGTCTGGTGGGATTCCTCCACAAGCGGCTGATTCCGGTGCTGCTGCAGCAGGTGGGAATCGGCGCAGGCAGGTCCTCTGCCTCGGTCAGCGGCTCCGAGATTGAACGCGTCGCCGCACAGGCTGAAGGGGTGGCGGCTGGCCGTGCGCGGGCCCCATTCCTGGGCGCAGGCCCAGGTGACGGCCGGCGGCGTGGACACGGCCGATGTCGATGCGCGCACTCTGGAGTCGCGGCTGGTGCCGGGTCTCCATTTCTGCGGCGAACTGCTGGACATCGACGGCGACAGCGGTGGCTACAACCTGCAGTGGGCCTGGTCTTCCGGTTTCGCGGCGGGGACCCATTCGGCGCGTCCTTGAATTGAACTCGGCTTCGACCTGGTTTGACTTTCCCTGGCCCAAGGGGTTATTATGAATCATAAATTCTGGGACGGAATGGGTCGGTTCCCTAATCCCCCCGATTCCCGGAAACAAGGAGGTTCGGATGCACAAAAAAGTATTGTTTGTATGTATTGTTTTTATAGCCGCTCTTTTTCTGGCTGTATCCCTGAACGCGGGAAAAATCCAGAAGAGCGAAGTTCCCTCGGCCGTGCTGGCGGCGTTCGAAAAGGCCTTCCCTACAGCGGTGGTCAAGGCCTATTCCTCCGAGATGAACAAGGGCAAGATCAACTTCGAAATCGAGAGCGTGGACGGGAAGAACACCCGCGATTGTCTTTATACCGCGGACGGCAAATTGATCGAGATGGAAGAAAGCCTCCAGCCTTCCGACCTGCCGGAAGCCATCTCCAAAGCGGTCAGCCAGAAGTACCCCCAGGGGAAAATTAAGAAAGCCGAGCGGCTCACCCGCGGGGAATTCGTCGGCTATGAGATCGCTGTTGTGGTCGGGAACAAGACCGTGGAAATGACGCTGGACGCCAGGGGCAAAACCCCGATAGCGGAGGAAGAAGAAGCCGAAGAAGGCAAAAGCGAAGGGCAAAGGGCAAAGATCAAACTACCGGATGTCGTGGCCAAAGTAATCAAAGAGAACTGCCCGGGTGCCGAAATCGCTATGGCGGAAGTGGAGAAGGAAGCGGGCATCACTCTTTACGACATCGAGTTCAAGGCGAACAAGGGCGAAATCGAGATAGCGGAGGACGGCACGGTCCTCGACGTGGCCACGGTCGTCGAGATGAAGGACGTGCCCCAGGCCGCTGCCGAGGCCATCCAGAAGGCGGCCAGCGGCGCCCGGATCAAGCAAATTGAGAAATCCGAAGTGCGCGCCGAAATCAAGAAGCAAGGTGAAAAGGGCAATCTCGTAAAACTCAATCCCCCGCACTTTGTCTACGAAGCGGAAATGATCAAGGGCAACCAGTACGCCGAGATCCAGGTCGACCCGGACGGCAAAGTCATCGAAGCTCCCAAGTGGAGGATCAAGGGGACAAAGGAAAAAGATTAATTAAAATGAAGATAAATAATATTATTGTAAGCTCAAATTAAAAAATAAGATTATGCTGCGTTGATCCATCATTAAGCCGGTAGGTAGCCGAGATCATCAGCCTGACCGAGAAGTTGAATGAGAGCTGAATCCTACTCCGGAAAATTTCTGTCGGCTTCCAGGCTGGCCTGCAATTGCTCCTCGGCGTTGATGATGCCGCGGTTGACCAGCGGCAGGGCGCTCCTGATTGTCTGGCTGAACTCCGGGGAGGGCGAAACGTCCAGCAGCTCGCGCAGAATCTGCACCGACATGCGGAAGTAGCGGACGACCTCGCCCTCGTCGGCCGCGGTGTGCTGCATGGCCTCCTCCAGGGTGCTTCCTTCCATCCAGGCCTGCAGCGTATCGGAGAGGTGGAAGAAGGGAGCTTTGCTCGGCGGCATCAGGCCCAGGCGCTGCTCCAGATGGAGCACCGGCGCGATGACCCTGCGGGCCAGGCGCAGCAGCTGCTTGGCCACGCCCTTGAGCTCCGGCGCCTCGGCCCGCGGACGGGGTTCGTAGACCAGTGCCAAGCAGAGGATGGCCAGTTCCTTGGCCGACAGGTGGTCGAGCAGGCACTTGTCGTACAACTCGGCGATCGGCAACTCGTAGCCGAAGATGCCCTTGGCGAACTGACCCTTGGCGGTCAGGCCCAGTTTGTTGATGAAGCCCAGGCGCTTGAGCAGGCCGATGCGATTGCGCATCTGCTCGAGGGCCCGGTGCTGACCCTGCTTCTGCTGCTGGGAGTAGTGCAGGGACATGGGGTAAATGTCGTAGAGGCGGTCGCCGTACTTCTCGTAGAGGTTGAGCAGGGTGGCGTACGAGGGTTTGAACTGGCTCTGCACGGGTTCGAAGCTGCTGGTGAGGATGCGCTGCAGCTCGCTCCAGGTGACGTCGTGGGGGTTGAGCCGCAGGTAGACGAAACCCTCGCTGTCGATGCCACGCCGCCCCGCTCGGCCGGCCATTTGGTAAAAGTCGCGGGTGCGCAGGGCGCTGTAGAAGCGGCCGTAGGTTTTGCGCAGTTCATCGAAAGCCACGGTGCGCGCCGGCATGTTGATGCCCAGGGCGAAGGTTTCGGTGGTAAAGATCACTTTGATCAGGCCCGAGGTGAACAGGCGCTCGACCACTTCCTTGAGCGTCGGCCGCAGGCCGGCGTGGTGGTAGGCGATGCCCCGTTCGACCAGCGGCCGCAGCGCCTCGGCCGAGCCCTCGTTTTCCAGATCGAACTGGCGGCAGAGCTGGCGGTACATCTCGCCGATGCGCAGCCGTTCCTCGGTGTTCAGGAAATTGAGATGCTGGACCATGCCCGCCAGCAGGCCGCAGCGCTTGCGGCTGAAGGCGAAGTAGAGACAGGGCAGGCGCTGGGTCTGGGCCAGGTGGTTGATCAGGGCGCTGACGCGGTTGGGCGTGACCGGCTGCTTGCGGCCGTAGCGGCTGCGGCCGAAGCCCAGTCGCTTGACCTGCTCCAGGTTGTCCAGGATGCGGCCCTGGCACTGGAAGAAGAAGTGCAGCGGCACCGGTCGGTGCGTTTCGCAGACGAGTTCCAGCGGGAAGTGATGGATGGAGCGCAGCCAGGCGACCAGGTCGTCGCCGTTGGGGATGGTGGCCGACAGGGCCAGCAGCTTCATGTGCGCCGGCAAGAAGATCAGCGATTCTTCCCAGACCGTGCCGCGCTCGCTGTCGTCCAGGTAGTGGATCTCGTCGAAGATGATCCAGGCGTAACGTTGGAAGTCGGTCTGCTCCTCCAGAATCTGGTTGTGGAAGATCTCGGTGGTCATGATCAGCAGCGGCGCGTCGGCGTTGAGGCTGACGTCGCCGGTCAAGATGCCGACCCGGTCGGGAAAGCGCTCCTGGAAGTCACGGAATTTCTGGTTGGAGAGGGCCTTGATCGGCGCCGTGTAGATGACGCCCTTGCCCTGCTCGAGGCAGTGGGCCATGACGAATTCGGCGATGGCCGTCTTGCCCGCACCGGTGGGCGCGGCCACGATGACCGAACGGCCGTCGAGGATGTGCTCGATGGCCTGCTGCTGGAAAGGGTCGTAGATCATTCTTTTTTCAGGAGCAGGACGAAGGTCCCGGCCTGACGCATGTGGCCGGCGGTGGCTTCGGCCGCCGCGCCGGAGCCGCAGAAGAGGTCGATGCGCTCGGCGCCGCGGATGGCGCCGCCCGTGTCCTGAATCAGGGCCAGACGGCGGAAGCGCTCCCAGCGCAGGATCTGCTGCCGGTCATCGAACACCGGTTTTTCCGTTTCGATGAGGGCCAGGGCGCCGGGAGGAAATAAGCGGCTGTCCGCGGCCAGCGAACGCCAGGGCGTGAGCGGCGCCCCGAAAGAGCCGAACGGCCCCTCCTCCTGGAGGCGGAAGAACACGTAGCTCGGATTGGCATTGAGGATGCGCTCCCGCTCCTGAGGATGGGCACGGAGAAAGGCACGGATGCTCTGCATCGAGGCCTCTTCTTTCTTCAGCACACCCATCTGTATCAGCAGCTGGCCGATGGCCCGGTAGGGGTGGCCGTTCTGATCGGCGTATCCGATGTGCAGCAGGCGGCCATCCTCCAGCACCACCTGTCCGGAGCCCTGGATCTGCAGGAAGAAGATGTCGACCGGGTCGTCCACCCAGATGATTTCCAGATTCTTGCCGGCCAGCTTGCTGCCTGAGTCGATCTCCTCGCGCGAGTAGTAGGGGATGACGCGGTCGTTGTCCGCCAGCCGGCCGCGCAGCAGGCGGGGCAGGTCGGGGTATTTTTTGAAAAAGTAATACTGGCTCAGGTCCACGACCAGCAGGTCCTCCGGCCGGCGGTAGAGCGGATAGGGATAGGCCGGCGAGGGCTGCAGCGAGCCGCGCAGCAGCGGTTCGTAGTACCCGGAAAAGAGCACCTGGCGCGCGGAGCTGCGGAAAAAGAGGTAATTCTGCTGCAGGTAGCGGTAGAAGGGTTCGCCCAGTCCCAGTTCCCCCAGCCTGGCCTGGAGATCGGTCAGGCTGTCCTTGAGCCGCTGCAGGCGGATTTTCTGGCGGCCGAAAGTCAGCAGGGTTTCCGGGTCCTGGGTCTCCAGGCGCTGGAGGCTGAAGGCGATGGCCCGTTTGAGCGAATCGGCGTCGAGGTCGTCGGCGGGGAGCGGGGCCGCCACCGGTCGGAGCGCGTTTTCCGGCGTCCACAGCGGCGGTCGCCGTTTAAAGAGCGGGGCGCAGGCGGCCAGCAGGGACAGCAAAGCGACGCAGCCGATTCGGCTGAGGGGGAAACCTTCTTTTATTTTTCTGTCCGGCATGTCCGCTCTGTCTGCGTGGTCAAGGTCGCCCCTTTTTGTTGAGTAATGGTTTCTTATTGTATGGCTCGAGGCCGGGAATGTCAACAACGTTGGCAGACACGGCGCAATCTATGGATTGAACAAAAACGGTCTCTCTGTTAAAATGGAATTCAACCCGAGAGTGTCGCAGCCGCGATGGCCCTTTTCGGCAGCGGATGTTCAGGAGGTCGGGCATGAGAAAAGCCGCGTGGATTCCACTACTGGCCAGCATCTGCCTGGTGCTGCCGGCGCTGGGCCGGGCCCAGGAAAACGAAGAGGAAGATCTCATCAAAGAGGTCGCCATCCCGGTCTGGGTGTTTCAGGGAGATCACTTTGTCGAGGGATTGAACCGCGCCGATTTCCAGGTGTTGCAGAACGGCGTGGAGCGACAGGTGGACGGCCTTTATCTCATCAAGGGCAGCCGCATCATCCGCCGCGAGGAGAACTTTCCCTTCTCGCCGCGGCTGCAGCGCAATTTCTTTCTTCTTTTTCAGACCTACGACTACGACATCCGCTTCGAAGAGGCCATCGAGTACCTGCTGCGTTTCGTCGGTCGGACCCGAGGACACGCTGACCATCCTCTCGCCGAGCAACATCTACCAGCTCAGCGAAAAGCTGTTGCTGGGCAAGACGGGGACGCGCACCATCGGCGGTGAATTAACGCAGGGCCGCGGACCGGACGTGGTGGCCAAGGAGATTGGCAAGAGCCTGCGCCGGGACATTGAAAACAGCGGCGTTTTTTACCGCAGCGCCATTAAGGACCTGCAGGGGATTGTCCGCGGCATCGCCAGCGAGCACGGCGACAGAAGCGATCAGGGCGACAGCTTCGACAGCCAGAGCGACAGCATCCTGAGCGAATCCAGCAGCGGTGACGCAGCCCTCAATCTGGCCACCAGCCTGAACAGCTACAAGGGCACCCTGCAGCGACTCGAACAGCTGCGGGCTGCCGACGAAGGCCGGATGATCCAGTTCGCCCAGGCGCTGCAGCAGACCCCGGGCCAGAACATGATCTTCACCATCTACCAGAAAGAGTACCGGCCGGAAATGGCCCCGGCGCTGCGAACGAGACTGAACTCGGACTTTCAGGACCGGCCCGAGGTGCTGGGCCTGATCGCCGAGCTCTTTGACTTCTACCGGCGCGACCTCCGCGTGAACATGGCCAAGGTCCGCCAGGCCTATTTGCTTTCCGGGGCGATTTTTCATTTCGTTTTGCTGACACCCAAAACCAAGACCGGGGCGGGCACGGTCATGCGCGAACAGTCCGAGGACATGTTCAAGATCTATTCTGAAATTGCCGACGTCACCGGCGGCCAGGTGGCGTCCACGGCCAACGCGGCCCAGGCGGTGCGCGATATCGAGAAGAACCTCTCCTCGTATTACCTCCTTTTTTTCCTGCCCGACCTGGCCCCGGCAGAGGAACAGCGGCTGAACCGGATCGAAATCCGGCTGAAGGATACCGCAGCTGCGGGTGCTGTTCCGCAAAGGCTTCCTTTCCCACTAGCGCTGAGGGTTCATGAAGAAGTGGAAGATCAGGAACTTTCTTTGGCTCTGCCTGCTGCTGCCCCTGCTGAATCGGCCCGTGCGGGCAGCCACCCAGGTGATCGTTCCCGGCGATGTGGCCCGGATCTGCCTGTTCTCGAACTTTTTCTATAACCTACCCGATGAAGATTTTTTTTACCATTTCAACGAGCGGCTGCTGCACTCGGAGGCCCCCGACGAGGCGATCCGCCGCAGCGGTGTGCGGGCCAAGCTGTTTTACATGATCAGCCGCCACAACGAGATCAAGAATTTTCTACGCCAGCGGGGCCGTGACGAAAGCAAGCTGGTGTCCATTGGCCTGGCCGATAAAAATGGACTGGGAGAAGCCGAACAGCTTTTGCGCCTGCTGGGGCTGACCCTGCAGTCGAATGCCGAGGGCGGATTCCGCGTCGAGACCCGCAGCGCGGCGGCCGCCTATGAATACGCGCAGTTTCTCAAACTGAATCCCGAGACCTTGAGCGAACAGATGAGCCGCAGCCACTATCTCTATTTCAAACTGGATGAGACCCGCGTGCCCTTTCCCCTGGACCTGGGCTTCCTGCGCGAGGTCAGCGGTTTGGAACTGGACGAGAGCTCCTTCTTCCAGACCCTGATCCGCGACGAACGGCTGTCGCTGCTGCTCTCCGTGCTCTACCGCCTGGCGCCGACGGCAATCGATTTCATCGGTTCCCGGACCTGGAAGGCGATCTACGCGGACAAGAGCTGGCTGATGGGCATGTGGGTGCTGGCCGACGCCCTGCGGCTGGTCGACGGGCGGCTGGACCTTCCCGGCGGAGCAGCGGCGGCGGCGCTCTGGTCCAAGCTGGCCGGCTGTGATGTCCAGGCCAAGCCCATGGAGTTCCTCAAGTCCGTCGCCACGCAGGACGCCGGTAAACTGGCCTATTTCTTCACCTTCTGTTATTTTTTGCCGCCCGCTACCCAGGAGCGGATCTGCGGCGGTTGGGGCGCCGAAAGGATCCAGGAGATATACAACCTGGTTTCCCTGGCCGACGAAGAGAGAATCAAACCCAACCGGCTGCCCCAGTTGAAGCCGTTCAACTTTTTCACTCTGCTCTATGCCTTGCCTTACCAGGGGCAGAATCTGCAGGTGGCGGGAGGAACCGCCGCCTGGCTGGCGGCCATCGGCGCTCCGCCAGCCGAGGCGGACGCACGCGTTCCGGAGGACATCGCTCTGGTACGCGCCCTGCTGCAGCAGAATGAAAAGAGCCGCTCGCCCACAGGCGTCATCCAGCGGTTTGTTTCGTTGTGCGCCAAGTTTGCCGACCGGCCGCAGCTGCTGGGCAGCGGCATACTGGACAAGCTCTACAATGGCTATGACGAATACAATGTGCTGGCGGATTTTCTGGAGAAAGTCCCGCTGCAGAAGCCGGAAACGGTTCTGGCCCTGTTCGACTGGGTCGCCAGGGTCAAGAACCGCAACGAGTTCGACCGCACCCTGTACACCGTCCTGATGCAATCCCTGCTGGAGCTATATGCGTTTTCGGCCCGCCAGAATCCGGGCCTCCATGATTACGACCGTCTGCTGCAAACCGTGGTGCAGATTCCCCTGGAAAAGGGGGTCTTTTACGATGGCCTGTTTCGGTTTTTTTCCGATGAGATGAAGCTTCCCCTGCGTGTCGACCTCCTGGACGCGGCGTTTCTCGATTTTGCCTTGGGCGAGCTGGACAACCAGCGGCTGCGCATCGAGGGTGAGAATTACCTGTTTGCCATCCACGACTGGTTCGCCCAAAAGGTGCGCGAGATGATGCAGACCCAGGAGGTCGTCAGCCTGGCCGGCCTGCTGGAGATCAACCAGCAGTTGGCGCGACTGGCTCAGACGGAAGCTCCGGAGAACCTGGCCCCGGCCGAGCGAGCGGCCGAGTGGATGCGCCTGTTGCCCGTTCATGAGCTCGGCGAGGATGCGCCGGTGATCATACGCGATCGGGTGAACGCCTATGCGCACACCGCGCTGGAAAGGGACCTGACCGATCTGCTTGCCCGTGTCAAGGCCGGCAGCGGGCCTGCCGAGCGGGCCTCGATGTTGTTGCGGCTCAAGGGGCTCTACCTGCTGCCCCAGCTCAAAGACCACCTGCTGGCCATGGTTTATGCCCTCAACATCAAACGCCCGGACCTGCGCATCTTTCTCAGCCCCAACCTGATCCGGCTGCACGATTTCTCTGACAGCGGCCGCTTCACTCCCTGGAATTTCTGCGGCATACCCAGCGTGGTGGGCAGGGAGAAGTATCTGACCGGCTTCTACCTGAAGGGAGGGCTGTCGCGCCTGAACATCGCCGTCGCTTACCCCATGTATAGCCAGATCTTCAAGAACAAAAACAACATCATCTTCAGCCCCGAGCATGTCCAGGCGCTGATCTACAACCTGCTGGATTTCTTCCCCATGCGCAGCGAGAGCCGCAGCCCGGTGTTCACCGGACTGCTGGTCGAACTCGGTCTGGAAATGTTGACCAAGGCGCGCGAGGATGAGGGCATGAAGAGGGAGCTGGAGAGCGAATGCGCCCGTCTGCTGGCTGGCGCCCATTACCGCCAGTCTGCTCGAGTACCTGGAGAAGCGACGCGACAACCAGCCGCTCTTCCTCAGCGAGGTCTGTCAGCTGGGCGAACGGCTCTGGCAGAACCAGAAGTACCTGGAAAATTTTTCCCAGATCGGCAAGCTGCTGGCCCTGGTCGGGGACAAGGCGCAGGAAGAACTCCTTTACTCCGAGAACCGGATCTTCGGTACCATCACCTATTTCACCTTCGGCAATCTGCGGGCGCAGCAGCGTTCCCTTTTCCCCGCGCCACTGGCCAGCCTGTTCGTGCCCGGCTGGATCGGCGGTGAGGCCATCAGCGAATTCAAGGTCAAGCTGGCCCATCTCTGTTACCGGCGCGAACTGCCGCCGGCTCTGATGGGCCTGGCCCTGGCCGATTATCTCTTTTCCAGTTTCAAGGGCTACTATGCGCAGAATCACAGCCGCGATTACGAGAGTACCTATTTCATGTTTGACGTCCTAAACAATTCCCATCTGAATCGCCTGCTGCAAAACTTGAAGAAAGAGGGTGTGTTGAGGTTGAACCAATGAAAGCCAACGCCTGTCTCTTGATTCTCTGTGGCTGGCTGGTTTGCACCGCACGGGCGGTTGCGGATGAGCCCTCGGTCGTCTTCCGTTCGCCCGCAAAGGAGGCGGCCTGGATCGGTGTCCAGATCATCGAGGCGGCCTGCGAGGGCGTCGATCCCAAGAGTGTGGCCATGGTCGAGATCTATCTGGACGGCAAACTCATCCGCGAGTTCAGCGCCCCGCCCTATCGGCTGCGTTACGATTTCGGTTCTGTCCCCCAGAACCACAAGCTGGCGGCTGTGGCGCGGGCGATGGGCCGGCAAATCCTGGCCTCCGCCGAAATCCGTTCGGCCTTCTATGACGATACGACCAGCGTGGAGGTCACCCAGATCGTGGTGCCGGTCGCCGTCATCAACGAAAACAATATCTATGTGCCGGAATCTGCAGGCGGACGATTTTATCCTTCTCGAGGGTGGCGCGCCCCAGAAAATCACCTACTTCAGCCGCAGCGGGCAGACCGATTTCCACCTGCTGATGCTGATTGACATCAGACTCCTCGATGAAGAACAAGATCGGCAAGGTCAAGGAGACGGGCAGCGCCTTCCTCAAGCAGCTTCTCGGCCGCAACGATCGGGTCAAGATCATCTTCTTCAACCAAGAGATCATCGAGGATGCGGACTTCAGCAACAACATCACGGAGCTGATCACCTCGCTGGGCACGGCCGTGCCCTTTGGTTCCACGGCCCTTTACGACGCCGTCGCCTACGGACTCAACCTGATGCGCGGCATTGTCGGCCGCAACATCATTATTATCTTTTCCGACGGCGAGGACAACAGCTCGGTCGTCGACCCCTACACCCTGAGCAAAAAGGCCGAACGTTCCAACGTCAAGGTCTACTGCATCGGCACATCCAACGTGATGCAGGAGGCCGCCTTCAACGACATCAAATACCAGGAGCTGCTGGAAAAGATCGCCTCCGCCTCGGGCGGCATGACCTTCTTCATCAGCGGCATCGGCGAGATTGAGCGGGTCTACAGCCAGATTCGCCAGGATATCCGCTCCGAATACATCCTGCAGTTTTCTCCCGAAAAACGGCTCAACCGCTACCGGCCGATCACCGTCAAATTGAAGAAGCATCGCGGTTACCAGATCCGCACCATCAAGGGGTATTACTATTGAGATAGGTTGAGGGGCTGGCGCCAGCCCCTGTCAGGAGCGGACCTTCCAGCCCTTGTCGCGGAACATGGCGTCGAGAGTGGATTTCTTGAATTCGGCAGTGGCCTTTTCCCAGCGTCCGCGGTTGGCCTTGAGGTAGGATTCAGCTTCCCGGCGCTCCAGGAAGTGAACCAGGAAAACTCCCTCGTCATCGACGGCGGGCACGCTGAAGTATTCGAAAGGAATATTTTCCTTGCCGCGACCGCCCTCAAAAGCCAGGGGAAAAGCGATCTCCAGCAAATCGCCCAGGCGCGCCGGCTTCTTCTCGGGTTGCCAGCGTTTTTCGAATGTTTCTCGGCGCAGCCGCTCGTTGAATTGGGTGACCGCTTCCGTCCACTGATCGAACTTACGCCCTGACAGGATGATCCCAGCCCGGTCGCCGGTGGGCAGGAGCGCGTCCACTTCCGCCAGGTTGCGGAACTGTTCCCCGCTCACTTTGAGAAAAGGCCTGTGGCCCAGGTGGATGACCGGCAGGCGGACGTCTTGAATTTGGATCTCGCGGGGCCAATGCCGCTGCCTCAATTTGGAAATGAACCGCAGCGGCAGCAGGCGGTTCAGGCGCAGGGGATAAAAGCCGGGATGGAACTTGAAAAAAAATTCGAGATCCTGGACGTTCAGGCTATTTCTCATCTCGTGGTACAGGAATTCCTTGAGGTATTCAGCGAAAGGCTTGACCGCTTCACCCAGCACCCCGCGCGCGGAATCAAACCAGAGACGGTTCTTTTGGATCTCGTTCCACAGCGGCAGCCGCTGCAGGTTGCTCTCCGCCCAGGCCAGTGCCTGGACCAGGAGCGCGGCCTGCATGTCGCGGTCTTTCCAGTCCGGTTGCCGCTCGACCGTGCGGATCAGCCGGCCGCCGAAATGGTAATCGTCGCTGATGTGAATCTGGCTGCCCTCGATCCAGACGCGCCGCTGCTTGCGGAAACCGAAAGGCCGCATTTCTTCGAGCTGATTCAGCGACAGCTCCGAGCAGAAGGTCAGCAGCGGCAGGGTCTTCTCTTCCTTTTCGCCGGTCTTGGGGTTTTCGCGGCTGTAAGCCAGGTCAAAGGGCAGGCCGATGATCATTTCCGGCTTGGCTTCCTGGACCAGAGAGGTGCGCTCGGGCTGGCGCTGCTCCTCGTCGCGGAAGTAACAATCCTGGCGCCGGCTGAACACGCCGTCGGCGAATGCCGAGAGAATGGCCCGGTAGAGCAGGCGCCACTCCCTGCTGTGGAGGGCGCCGGAGGCCTCGGGAATCTGCAGCCGCTTTTTCAGCTCCTGGTAAATTTCCCGGGCCAGGTCCAGTTTCTTGCGGCTGACGGCCCGGCGGTGGCGCGGCGCGTTTTCCCAGAGCGCCAGCTGATTGAGCAGGTCGGAACGGAAGGGCGCCGAGGAGTATGATTCACCGACAAACTCCTTGCTGACAATGCCGCGCGCCTCCAGAATGGCAATCACCTTGAGGGCGCGGTCGCAGACCCGCCCGCCCCCCTTCTCGGCCTCCAGCAGCAGGCGGGAGCTGCGGATGGCCAGGGGCAGTTCGGCCATGCGCCGGCCGTCGGCCGTCACCCGCTGCTGCTCGTCGAGCGCCCCGAAGGCGGCCAGGCTGTCGAGGGCGCGCAGGATCAGGTTGCGTTTGGGCTTGTGGAAGAAGGTGAAGTCGAGCGGCGCCAGGCCCCACTGGCTGAGGCGCAGGACCACGCATTTCCAGGTTCAGCCGGCGAATCTCCGGTTCCGGGTATTCCGGCCGGTCGCGCAGGTCGAGCTCCGAGCAGAGGATGTAGACACCGGGTTTGACACGGCCGGCGCGGCCGGCCCGCTGCACGCACTCGCTGGCCGAGATCTCTACCGGGTAGAGGCCCTCGATGCCGCTGACCACGCGGCACCTCCTTTTTCAGGCCGCTGTCCACCACGGCGTCGATATCGTCAATGGTCAGGCTGGTCTGGGCGATATCGGTCGCCACCACCACCTTGGGCATGGGGAAGCGTTCGAACACCCGGGCCTGCTCCTTGATCGAGAGTTCGGAATGCAGCGGCAGGATGACCGCCTGCTGCTTGTCCTGGTCCAGCATCAGGCGCAACTGCCGGCTGAACTCCTCGATCTCCTGCTTGCCGGGCTGGAAGACCAGCACGTTGCGGCTTTCCTCGACCAGGCCGGCGGCGTCGGGCAGCAGGAAGCGGGGGTGGCGCCGGTGCTGGAGAAACGGGGAAGCCGCGGCCGGGGATGGTGATGATCGGCGCGCCCGCCAGGAAAGCGGAGAGTCTGTTTGGCCTTGAGCGTGGCACTCATCACCAGCACGCGCCGGCCTGTCTGCTGGTAGAATCCCTTTTCCAGGTTCTCCCGCACCAGGCCGATCAGCACTTCCTGGTTGAGGTTCCACTCGTGGATCTCGTCGAGCACCAGCACCTGGTAGTCGCGGTGGCCCTTGATTTCCTGGGCCATCTGCACGCCGTCGGTCAGGTAAAGCAGGGTCGTCTCCGCCGATTTTTTGCTGTCCAGCCCGGTCTGAAAGCCGATGGCAGCGCCCCAGGCGCAGCCGGCGTTGTGGGCCAGGTAGTAAGAGAGGGCGCGGGCGGCGATGCGCCGCGGCTGGGTGACGTGGACCTTTTTCCCCCGCTGCCAGAGCCAGAAGGGGACCCGCGTCGATTTGCCGGCTCCGGTTTCGGCGCTGAGGATGACCACCGGGTGGCGCTCGACCGCCTCTTCGATCTGATCGCGGAAATCGTCCACCGGCAAGCGGGTCGCAAAGGTCATAGGCCATTATAACACAGCGACCGAGCCGCGGATGGCGCTGCCGCTTGCGCGGCGCCGGCGTTGGCGGTACAATGGAATCCGGCGTGAATATTGCCGGAACAAGCGAAGGAAGGTGTTGATGCGCAAGAGTGTCATTCTGGTGCTGGCCGCTCTGTGGCTTTTCTTGTCGTTGCTGGCCGTCGACCAGGCCAAGCGGGATTTGGTGCTCACCCAGGTCATCACCCAGGGGCTGGAGGCCTGGCATTACAGTCCGCAGCGCTTCGATGAACGTCTGGGGCGCATGGCCTTCCAGGATTTCGAGAAACGCCTGGATGTGACCAAGAGCTTCCTGCTGCAGGCGGATATTGAGCAGCTGCAGCCTTACGCTTTGCAGATCGACGACGAGTTGCAGCGCGGCTCGCTGGAGCTGGCCGCGGTGGGCAGCGGCCGCTTGCAGCAGCGCATCGGCGAGGTGCGCCTGATGTGCCGGGAACTCCTGCAGCAGTCTTTCAATTTTTCCCGGCCGGAAACCCTGGAGCTGGATGCGGACAAACGGCCCTATTGCCGCACCCCGGAGGAACTCCGCAGCCTGTGGGCCAGGCGCCTGAAATACATCGCCCTGCCCCGCTACCTGGAGCTGCTCAAAAGCGAAAAAGAAAAAAACGCCAAGGAGGCCAGAACCGCGGTCCGCGGCGAGGCGGAACTGGAGCAAACGGTGCGGCAGGCGGTGGCCAAGAGCATGGAAGCCTATTTCCTGCGCCTGCTCAATGAAAAGCGGGACGATTCGCTGGCCCGTTTTCTCAACGCCGTGGCCGGTGTGTTCGACCCCCACAGCCACTACTTTCCGCCCCGCGACAAGGAGGATTTCGAGATCGAGATGTCCGGGGCGCTGGAAGGCATCGGCGTGCTTTTGGGCGAAAGCGACGGCTACGTCAAGGTGCTGGAGGTGGTCCCGGGCGGACCGGCTTGGAACCAGAACCAGATCCAGGTCGAGGACGTGCTGGTCAAGGTGGGGCAGGCGGCCGACGAGCCGGTGGATGTGGTGGGCATGTCGGTTTCCGACGTGGCGCGGCTGGTGCGGGGCAAGAAAGGGAGCGAGGTGCGCCTGACCCTGCGCAAGCCGGACGGGCGGCTGCTGGACGTGCGCCTGGTCCGCGACGTGGTCCAGATTCAAGAGACCTACGCGCGCTCGGCTCTGATCGGCGATGAGCGGACGCAGAAAAAATTCGGCTATATCTATCTGCCCAAGTTCTACCATGATTACGAACGGGACAAGGGCCGCAACAGCGCCGAGGACGTGCGCACCGCACTGCGGGACCTGAAGGCGGCGAATGTGGACGGTGTCATTCTCGACCTGCGCGGTAACGGCGGCGGCGTGCTGGAGGACGCGGTCAAGATGACCGGCCTGTTCATCGGCAAGGGGCCGGTGATCCAGGTCAAGGACCGGCGTTCGGGCCTGCAAGTGCAGTCCGCCGAAGACCCGGATGTGGTTTACGATGGGCCGCTGCTGGTCCTGGTCAACACGCTCAGCGCCTCGGCCTCGGAAATTGTGGCCGCGGCCCTGCAGGATTACGGCCGGGCCCTGGTCGTCGGCGGCAACCATACCTTCGGCAAGGGCACGGTCCAGGCCGTAATCAACCTCGACCGCTTCTTGCCGCGCGATTTACAGGATCTGCAGCCGTTGGGCGCGATGGCCCTGACCGTCCAGAAGTATTACCGCATCAGCGGCGCTTCCACCCAGTACCAGGGAGTCATCCCCGATATCGTTCTGCCCGAACCGGGCAGTTATCTGGAAATCGGGGAACGTTATCTGGAGCACTCGCTGAACTGGGACACCGTTTCGCCCCTCCATTATCCCAAGTGGCCCACGACCGTCAGCAATCTCGAGAGCGTCCGTGGCGCCAGCCAGGAGCGGGTCAAGAGCAGCCCCCGCTTCCGCCTGATCGTTGAAAACGGCAACCTGCTGAGCCGGCACCGGCAGCAGACCCTGGTCAGCCTCAACCTCGCCGATTTCCGCCGGGAGCAAGAAGTGCTCTGGCAGGAGGCGGCCAAATTCAACCGGCTGCAGGATGATGCGCCGCCATTGAACGTCTTCGAGCAGAATGCGCCGGAGAAACCCAGCGGCCACTCCGCGCAGGCCGCCCTCGAGGATAAACGCCAGGAGTGGCTGAAGGACCTGCGACGGGACAGCCTGCTTCAGGAAGCGGTGCGCATCCTCGCTGACTTGGCGTTCCAGCGCCAGGGCTGAGTGCAGAGCACAGGAGGTGTCATGGCCAACCTGACCCTGATCCGCAACGGCGAGGTATTTTCTCCTCAGCCCCTGGGTCGCCAGGACCTGCTGCTGGCCGGAGGCCGGATCGCGGCCATGGCCGCTCCGGGAACGCTGCGACTGACAGGCCTCGAGTCGAACGTGGTCGAGGCCAGGGACCGCTGGCTGGTGCCCGGGTTCATTGACAGCCATGTGCATATCCTTGGCGGCGGCGGCGAGGGCGGCCCGACCACGCGCGCTCCCGAGATCCGCATCGAGGCGATCGCCGCCGCCGGAGTGACGACCCTGATCGGCTGCCTGGGCACCGACGGCGTCACCCGTCACATGGAGTCGCTGCTGGCCAAGGCACGGGCCCTGGACAGTGAGGGCGTCAGCACCTACATTTTTTCCGGCTCCTATGAGATTCCCGTCCGGACCATCACCGGCAGCGTGCGTTCCGACCTGGTGTTGATCGACAAGGTCGTCGGAGCCGGCGAGATCGCCATCTCGGATCACCGTTCCGCGCAACCCACGTTCGCCGAACTGGCGCGTCTGGCTGCCGAGTGCCGGGTGGGCGGCATGCTGGGCGGCAAGGCCGGGATCCTGCACCTGCATGTGGGCGACGGTGCGGCCGGGCTCTCCTTCCTCTTCCGCCTGATCGAGGAGACGGAAATCCCGGTCACCCAGGTCATTCCCACCCACTGCAATCGCAACCGCCGCCTGTTCGCCGAAGCGCAGCGCTTCGTGCAGGCGGGCGGTTATATGGACTTGACCGCGGGCATCGGCTCTGATCCCGCCGCCAGCGATGAAGTTGGCATCGATGAGGCGGTGCGCGACTGCCTGGAAAAGGGCGTGCCGCTGGAACGGATCACGGTCAGTTCCGACGGCAACGGCAGCATTCCCGTGTTCGATGCGCAGGGACGGCTGCTCGGCTTGACTATCGCCACCCAGGTGGACCTGCTGGGAAAATTCCGTTCCCTGCTGCGCCTGGGTATCGTCGGCCCGGAGCAGGCGCTGCGGCTCTTTTCCTCCAATGTGGCAACGTTTTACAAACTGGACGCCAAGGGAGAGATCGCACCCGGGCGCGACGCGGACCTGCTGCTGCTAGACCGGGAGCTGAACCTCTGCGAACTGTTTGCCCGCGGCCGACGGCTGGTGGCCGAGGGCCGCGTCGTGGTGCGCGGTACATTCAGCGGTTCTGGAAACCACGCGTGACCCCCTCAGGCGGAATCCCGGAACGGCCGCCGCGACAGCCCGGTCTCGGGGTCGCCCTGTTGCCGCTGCTCTCCATGGCGCTGCTGCTGGGCGTGGGTTACGGCGTCTACCGCATCAAGGCGCAGGTGCTGCTGGTGGCCGCAGCCATGATCACTGGCGCCATCGGTTTCCTGCTGGGCTTCAGCTGGCAGCAGATGCAGGAGGGGATCGTCCAGAGCATCCAAAAAGCCATGCCGGCTATTCTGATCATGCTCTGTGTCGGCATCCTGATCGCCGCCTGGATCGCGGCCGGTACCATTCCCATGCTGCTCTACTACGGGCTGAAGCTCATTTCTCCCCGCTTCTTCCTGGTCACGGCCTGTCTGGTCTGCAGCATCGTTTCGCTGGCCACCGGCACCTCCTGGGGCACGGTGGGTACGATCGGTGTGGCTCTGATCGGAGTGGCCATGGCCCAGAACATCCCCCGGGGCCGGCCGCGGGGGCGATCGTTGCCGGCGCCTATTTCGGCGATAAGCTCTCGCCTTTCTCCGACATTCCCAACCTGGCCCCTGTGGCCGCCGGCGCCAACCTCTTCGACAATATCCGACACATGCTCTGGTCGGCCGTTCCTGCCTGGCTGCTCGGCCTGCTGGTCTATTTTTTTTACGGTTTGCGTTACGCCCGGACCGCCGCTCAGCCCGAGAGCGTGCGGCTCATCCTGCAGACGTTGGAACACCGGTTCACCTTCAACGTTTGGCTGCTGTTGCCCATGCTGCTGGTCTTCTTCTTCGCGCTGGCCAAAAAGCCGGTCATTCCCGGCATGCTGCTGTCGGTTCTGACAGCGGGGGTGTTGGCCGTGGTGTTCCAGAAGCTGCCGCTGGTGCGCTTTGCCCAGGCGCTGAACAGCGGTTACGTGTCGCAGGCGGGCGTCGAGGCGGTGGACCGCCTGCTGTCCCGGGGCGGTTTGATGAGCATGATGGAAACTCAACTGATCGCCTTCACCGCCTTCTGTTTCGGCGGCATCATGCAGCGCACGGGAATGCTGGCCGTCATTCTCCAGCGGGTCACCCGTTTCACCCGCCAAGTCTGGAGCCTGGTGCTGACCACGGTGGGTACGGCGCTGGTCACGGCCTTGATCACCGGGAGTTCTTACTTGTCCATGCTGATCCCCGGCGAACTGCTGGCGCCCGTGTATCGCCAGAAAGGACTGGCCGCCAAGAACTTGGCGCGCATTATCGAGGAGAGCGGCGGAATCATGGTGCCGCTCATTCCCTGGAGCATGGCCGGCGTTTACGTCAGCGGCGCTCTCGGTGTGCCGGTGTTGACCTACCTGCCCTGGACGCTGATGAATTACCTGTCGGTGGTGGCTCTGGTGGTTTTCGGTTTTACCGGCTGGACCATGGCTCCCCGCCGGCGCCAGGATGAGACCCAGATCGGGAGCTGAGATCAGAGACGAGCAGCAGTGTTGCGGCCAGAGCCAGAGCGGCAACCGCCTGCGACGTCCCCTGTACTCCCAGAAAGGGGAGAAGCAGGGTGCCGGATAAGAAGGCGCCCAGCGCCCCGCCCAGGTAATCCAGGCCGTTGACCAGGCCCGCCGCCGTAGCGCTGCCCATGCCGGACGCGCTCAGTGATTCCACCGCCACGGTGAAGGTCGCTCCGACAAGTCCGCCGCTGGCAAGCATCCAGGCGAAGATCAGTCCCGGATGAGACCCTGCCCAGCGAGTTAAAAGAGGGAGCAGCAGGCTGAATGCGGTGATCAGCAGCAGGGCCAGCACCAGCGCCTGCCGAGGCCAGCGGCGCAACCGGCTGCGCAGCGCCTGGGCACCGACAGCCAGGCCGGCCATGAACAGGGCAATGAGCAGTCCGATGTGGTGGTAGACGTAGCCGAACCTGACCTGAAATTCGTAGAGCAGGAGCATTTCCAGACAGAGCCCGGCGAAACCTCCGCAAGCGGCAGCCAGCAGAACGGGCATACGGGACGGCCGTTGCCGGCGGCGGATCCGGCTGAACAGCCAGCGGCCGCAGACCAGGAGTCCCAGGAGCGCGAACAGCCGGGGAAGGTGAATCCGTTCGGCTTGGTGCAGCAGCGGCTCCAGATTGCTGCCGCCGTACCAGCCCAAAATTTCGTTGTAGTACAAATAGGTCAGCGGCCGGTCGTCCGTGTTGAGCAGCGGGCCGGGATAGCCTTGCAGTGCGGCGGCGATAAACCGGGTCTTTTCGGGCGGATAGAGCCCGCTGGGGAAAATGTCGGCCAGCCATTGCGGACGACCGCCCGCTCGGTGAAAACGCTCGGCCAGCACCGTTCCCGAAAGGGAAACCACACCAGGCTGCAGCGAGGCGAAGAGAAACTGGCTGGGTCCCGGGGAGACGGCGATGAAGGGGAAGACCGATTGCAGGGTCTGGTAAACCGAGGCGTTGTAGCGGCCGACCAGTCCGCCGGCATAGTTTTCCGAAGCGCTGATGCGCAGGGCCAGCACGCCGCCGGGATTCAGGATGCGGGCCGTGGCGCCGAAGAATTCACGGGTGAAGAGGCGGTTGTGGAGAAGGGTTGAGGGTTCGGCCGTTTGCAGGAAAACAAGGTCGAACGACTCTGCGCTTTCCGCCCTTTCGTTTTTTCTGACCCGCTCCTGCACGAAGCGCCTGCCGTCCTGATTGAGCAGGAGCAGTCGGGGGTCGGCAGCGGCCTGGCGGTCGGCCGGTGGCAGGTGGTTGCGAATGACCTGAAGGTAGAGCGGGTCGATTTCGACCACCACCAACTTTTCCAGCGGGAAGTCGAGCAGGAAGCGGGCCAGGCCCGAAAGCGCTTCGCCGATTATCAGGATGCGCCGCGGCCCCGTGTGCTGGCAGTAGAGATGAGCGGCCAGCAGGCGGTTGTCGTCGTCGTTGGGGAACACGGCAGCCAGCTGGCCGTTCAGGAAGGCGTTGAACTGGCCCGAAGCTTCGCCCAGCTGGATGTTCTGGTAGCGCGAATCGCGGCAGAGAATCAGCGGAAAGGAGGAGATGCCCCGCCAGCGCTGGAGGGTCAGGAGATGCTCCAGGCGACCGGCCAGGGGACTGAACAGGAGCAGCACGACCGGCAGCAGCACACCGAAAGCAACGAGGCGCAGCCTCGGACGCCGCTGCTGGCCAAGCAGAATGGCCGACAACAGAAGCAGCGGCAGGCTGCCGAGCAGGGCGGTGGACAGGGGGTCCAGGCGGCCGACCAGGACAAACGCGTGCAGCAGGCCGCCGGCCAGCGAGCCCAGCGCCTCGACGGCGTAGATATGGCTGATGCCGAGGCCGCCCGTTTCGCCTCCCCGCTCCTGCAGCGCGGCTGCCAGAGGGAAGGCCAGGCCGATGCAAAAGGAGTAGGGCACGGTGACCACGGCCGAGTAGAGCATCACCCGGAGCAGAGGCATGGCGGTCCCCGCCGGCGCGCCGCCCAGCAGCGGCAGGAGACGAATGGCTGCCAGCATCAGCGGCGGCAGTAGCCCGAGAGGCTGAAGGCATAGAGAAAATATCAGGGCGGGTTGCGAGGTTTTCCTGGCCCACAGCCCGCCCAGCAGCGAGCCCAAAAAAACGCCGATCAGCCAGTTTCCCAGACTGATGCCAAAAACGAATTCGTTGCCGTTGACAATGATGAAGAATTCGCGCAGCAGGATGGCCTGGGCGATCAGGGTATAGGCGCCCAGGAAGAAATAAACTGCATACAGCCATCGCCGCTTCGGCGCCATGGGGTGGATTATAGCCCAGGCGCGTCAGGGAGACAATGAAACGGGGGCGACAGGGATCAGACCTGCCAGAATTCGGCGTAATGGTGGCTGTCGGGCACTTGGATGTTGACGGTTCCCTGCGCGGGGATGCTCTGCAACAGTTCGCCGTCGGAATGCCATTCCAACTTGAACTCCAGCGGGTCGCCTGCCCGCACGCCCAGGATTTCCAGCGGAATGGAAATTTCAATAATCCGGCCCACGCCAATCTGGATTCCGGCGGATCGATCTTCAGGCGGGTCCGCCAGTCCGTTCGGGCCGAAGCGCACGGTCCGGGTTGTTTTTGGGGATTTCCAGTGGAGGGCCAGCAGGTAACCGCCGTTTAGGACAGCGGCACCATCCGGGTCGGTGTCCAGGCGCAGAAAGAATTTCTCCTGGCTGAAACCAAAGTACAGAGCCGTCGCGATGCGGCTGGCCATGCTCATCGCTCCGCCGCTGGCGCCCAGGGGGATGAATCCGGCGTCGGCCCACTCGAAATAATCGCTGATCTGCCCGTCGACGATCGGGTGGATAAAGCCGCGGGCGGGAACAAGGGCAGGGGCCGACCCCTGGATGAGGCCGACCAGCGGCTGGCAGAGCCCTGCCGGCAGGGGCCGCCCGAGCAGGTGATAGATTTTCTGCAGATTGCGCCGGAACAGGAGATCGAATGTTTCCCGGTCTGGCGATATATGCTCGGGCCCGAACCACCAGTACCAGTCGCTGCCTTCGGCCGCATACAGCAGTTCCAGTAATTGCTGGTGCAGTTCAGCAGAGAGCCGAGAGCGCTCCAGTCCGATGGCCTCGCGGGCGTCGCGGAGCAGCGTCCAGGCCCGGCGGTTCTCCTCGTCGCCAATCCAGATATCGAAGTTGCCGTTGATCCAGGAGCCCGCCTGATAGCTGGTGAGAGCGGTTGCGGGCCGGCGGCAAGCCTGGGCAAAGGTCAGAGTTTCGATGCGTTCGTCTTTTTCGATCAGACTGTAAAATTCTCGGAGAAAGTCGCGGCCGTTGGCCGGGAAGAATTCCCAGGCGTTTTCTCCGTCCAGGATAATGGAAACCAGTGCGCCCTTCTCAACGGGGATGGCGGTCAGGCGGCGGTGCAGGTCCAGGGCTGCTTCGCGGGCGGGGTGCTTCTGGTACTGGAAGCCGATCAGGTCGGAGAGATGCTGGTCGCGGAAAAGTATCCGCAACCGGCCTGCGCGCCAACGGTAGGGCTGGTAAAGCAGATCGCTGCGGTCGCCGCGCCCGCTGGCCACAGCCAGTGAACGTATCAGGTTTGCTTCATCGGCGGCGGTCCACTCCAGACCCAATTCTTCCAGGAGGTCGAGAATCTCCTCCGACAGGCTCCCTTCGGACGGCCAGACGCCGTGCGGCCGTTGGCCGAACAGCCGTTGAACATCTGCCAGGGCTCCCTCCAGCTGGCCGCGGGCATCGGCCAGCCAATTGAAATGCAGCGGGTATTCGGGCAGATGGGGATTGGCGGTGCGGCCCAGCTGGGGATTGACCAGCAGCGGCAGAATCGGGTGGTACAGAGGGGAAGTTGATATTTCAATCTGACCCGCCTCCAAAAATTTCTTGTATTCGGGAATGACCCGGGCGACGATCTCCTGTTCCACCTGGCGCAGCGTTCCTTTGTCGGCCTCGCTGAAATTGCCACCTTGGGCCCACAGGAAACGGACGCGTTCGTCTTTCTCCCGGTAGATCGGGTCGATGAAAACCAGGGAGAATAGCACCTGCAGATCCCGCAGTTCCGCCGGCGAAAACAGCTTGTCCCAGCGCCTTCTGTCGGTCTCGGAAGTTCGCGAAGCGGGGAAATTGGTGCGCTTCTGATACAGATATAGATAGCGGGGCAGCGGTTTGATTTGCCTTTCCAGGTTGGCGGCGAAGAAATTCTTCACCAGGAATTCGGCTTCGGCCGTGGTCAGGGAATCTGCCGGCCTGGCTCCAGGTCCCCGAAGAGGTCCGTTTCTCCCGAGTTGTAGAGTCTGATCTGCCGCAGCAGGGAGGGCACCAGATTGAAGGTCAGGCGGATGCCGGGGAAATCCTGCAGCACATGGACCATTCCGAAGTAGTCTTTCAGGGAGTGCATGCGTACCCGAAGGCAGGGTCATTTTCCCGGACAACGGATCCCGATACCAGGGCTGGTGCATGTGCCAGAGGATGGCCAGCCCGGTTTTTTCCATCATTCGCCGTTGCTCTGCTTCAGTTCGATTAGCACGTTGGCAAAGCTTTTGGGATGAGCGAAAGCGATTGCCGCGTTGTGGGCGCCCTGGCGCGGCGCCTCATCGAGCAGCTTGGCTCCGCGTGATTTCAGCTCATCCAGGGAGCGGGGGAGGTCGTCGACTTCCAGGGCGATATGATGCAGGCCGCTGCCTTTTTTCTCCAGGAATTGGCTGATCGGTGAATCGGCCGCAGCCGGGGCCAGAAGTTCGATGGCGACGCCGCCGACTCGGAAGAAAGCCACCCGGACCTTCTGCTCTTCAACGGTTTGGCTGCCGTCGAAATCCAGACCGAGAACGTCGCGATAGAGATGGATGGCCTCCTCCAGGTCGGCCACTGCAATGGCGATATGGTCAACTTTTTTAATCATCGTCTCCTCCAGAAATCAGGCGGCGGTAAATGGCTTCGGCGGCCGCGAAGGGATTGTCCTTGCCCATACCCTCCAGCAGTCGCCGCAGTTCCGGCTCCTGGGCGATGGCGCCGGTTATCTTTTCCTGCACCAGGCGCAGAGTTAACTGGGTTTTAAACGACCGGTCCTTTTCCAGAATGTCTTGCCGATGGCTGGACTGGAATTCGAATATCTGGCTGATCAGCTTGCTGATGCCTTGGCTGTGCTTGGCAGACGTGATGCACACCACAGGCTCCTTCTGGCACGAAGTAAAAAAAGCACGGTATCTCGTTCAGCTTGTTCTCGGCGCCGCCCAGGTCGCTCTTGTTGATGACAAAGATGTCGCTGATCTCCATGATGCCCGCTTTCAGCACCTGGATATCATCGCCGGCTTCCGGCGTCAGCACGGTCAGAACCACATCGGCGACCGCGGCAATCTCCACCTCCGACTGGCCGACGCCCACGGTTTCGATAAAGATGATCTCCTTGCCGGCCGCTTCCAGCAGTTGCAGGATCTCCCAGACCGAACGGCCGAGGCCCCCCAGGTGGCCGCGGTTGGCAAGGCTGCGGATAAAGATGTTGGGATCGGTGCTGTGCTGCAGCATGCGGATGCGGTCGCCCAGCAAAGCCCCGCCGGATATGGGCGAGGTGGGATCGAAAGCCAGCACCCCGATGGGGATTTTCCGTTTTTTCAGTTCAGCGATTAGTTTTTCGATGAGCGTGCTTTTGCCGCTTCCCGGTGAGCCGGTGATACCAATCTTGAAGGATCTCTTTTTCTGCGAATGAACAGCAGAAAGCAGCTTTTCGTAGCCTTTTTTTCTGTTTTCCACAAAGGTGATTGCCTTGGCCAGGGCAACTGGATCGCTATTTTGAATTTTTACAATGATTTCTTCAATTTTCATTTGAAAAAATAATAAATAATTGAATGAAATAAATCAATAGCCAATCAGTTTTGAATTTAATTTATAAGTTGATAACAATACACTTAAATAAATATAATATAATACCTATTAAATATGTTGACAAAAACAAAAATAAATATATCATTTGATCAAAGAAGGAGGTAAAATGACTTTAATGAAATGGCAACCTTTTAAAGATTTGATGACCATGTACGATCGGGTCAACCGGCTGTTCGAAGATGAATATTTTCCTGAGTTGTCAAAGGGCACGTTGGGCATGTCTGTATGGGCGCCGCGCACCGACATTTACGAGACCAAAGAGGCTTTTGTGGTGAAAATGGAACTTCCCGGTTTCAACAAGAATGAAATCCATGCTGATTTCAGCGGCGACACGCTGACGGTTAAAGGCGAAAGAAAACAGGAAGAGGAAGTCAAGAAAGAAGATTTCCATCGCCTGGAGCGTAGTTACGGCATGTTCCAGCGCTCCTTCAGCTTGTCGCTGAACATTGATCCCAAAAAGATCGATGCCTCCCTCAAGGATGGTCTGCTGGTACTGACCATACCCAAGGCGGAGGAAGCCAAGACTAAATCCATTCCGATTTCGGTCAAATAGCCGATTTCCATATAAGGGCGGCGCCTAGGCGCCGCCCTTTTTTTTAGTAAAAATCGGCTTGCCCGTCGAGAACTGGCAGCATATAATGAGTGTGCATGAAGCGGGAAATCTTTGTCGGCAGGGTGGGCATCGGCGGACGCCATCCTGTTTCCATCCAGTCCATGACCAACACACCGGCCGGGGATGTCGGCCGCACCCTGGCGCAGATTGCTGCGCTCGAGCAGGCCGGGTGCCAGATCGTTCGTTTGGCTGTTCCCGATCGCGAGGCACTAGCCTCTTTTAGGTCCATTGTTCGGCGTTCGCCGCTGCCGGTGATTGCCGACATCCATTTCGACGCTTCGCTGGCTCTGGCCGCCTTGGAGGCGGGGTCTGCCGCCATTCGCATAAACCCCGGAAACATCGGCGGTGCGCGGCGGCTGAAGGAGATCGTTCGTCTGGCCGGCCAGAGAAAAATTCCCATCCGCATCGGGGTGAACGCCGGTTCTCTGGAAAAAAAGTACCTGACTGCCGGCCGGTCCAGGCCGCAGATGATGGTTAGTTCCGCGCTGGACAAGATCAGGCTTTTTGAAGATCTGGGATTTCACGACATCAAAGTTTCTCTTAAATCCTCTTCTGTAAAAGAGACCGTGGAAGCTTACCGCCTAATGGACAAACGCTGCGACTATCCGCTGCATCTGGGCCTGACCGAGGCGGGTCCCTGGCTGAGCGGTACGGTCAAGTCCGCCATTGCCATCGGCAGCCTGCTGCTCGACGGCATCGGCAACACGGTGCGGGTTTCGCTCACCGCCGACCCGGTCCAGGAGGTTCAGGTGGCCCGCCAGATCCTACTGGCATTGGGCCGGCTGGACAGAGCCCTGGAAATCATCTCTTGTCCCACCTGCGCCCGCTGCAGCGTGGATCTGCTGGCCAGATCTGCGAGTTTGAAGCCGAGATCGCCAATTTCCAGCCGCAACGGCTCCTGCGCGTGGCCATCATGGGCTGCGAGGTCAACGGGCCGGGCGAAGCCCGCCACGCCGACGTCGGTCTCGCTTTTTCCCGATCCAGCGGCTACCTGTTCTGCGGCGGGAAAAAACTGGGCCGGGTGAGCCCTGAGCGGGCGATATGTCGGCTGGTTGAGCTCGTGCGGGAGCTGGGCAGCAGACCGTCCCGAAAGCGACGCTGATGCCCGTTGTGGTCCTCTGCCCGGCCTGCGGAACCCGCAAGCGCATTCTCACCCTTGTCCTCGTTGTCCAGGGCCGCGAGATCCAGCGCCTGAAGGGGGCACTCTCCTTGATTGAACTGGAAGCACAACTGCACTCCTGGCTCGGCTAGCGCCGCTTCAGGCCAGATATTCGGGGAATATGAATTTCTTGAACAGGTTGATGGCGTAGCGGTCGGTCATGCCGGCGATGAAATCGATGATCCGCTGTTCCAGTGGATCCTCGGCTGGGTAAGGATTGACGTAGGTATCGGGATTCTTCCGGACATGGGCGTGGATGCTCAACAGGATTTCCTCGATCTGCTCTTTTTCGAAGGTCCGCTCGGGACGGAAGTAGACCCGGGTGTACAGGAAATCCCGCAGCCGGAGGATCTCGCGGTAGACGGTGTCGGAAATGGCGATCTGCTCGAGGCCGTTGGCCAGCGTCTCGGTGATGACATCGGTCACGATGGTGTCGATGCGCTTGGCAAACTTTTTACCCAGCACCTGCCTGACCGGTTCGGGGATTTCCGACTCGCCTGATGATGCCGGCCCGGATGGCATCGTCGGTGTCGTGGTTGACGTAGGTGATGATGTCGGCCAGGCGCACGATCTGGCCCTCCAGGGTCAGCGGCAGGTGCGCCGCTTCGTCGAGCAGGATCGCGTCCCATGCCCTTGGAGTGCTTCAGGATGCCGTCGCGCACTTCGCGGGTGAGGTTCAGCCCCAGGCCGTCGTACTCCAGCTTGTCCACCACCCGCAGGCTCTGTTCGTAATGGCGGAACCCGCCGGGCGCCAGCTTGTCCAGCACCGCCTCGCCCAGATGGCCGAAGGGCGTGTGGCCCAGGTCGTGGCCCAGGGCGATGGCTTCGGTCAGGTCCTCGTTGAGGTTGAGCGCTCGCGCGATGGTGCGGCCGATCTGGCTGAGCTCCAGCGTGTGGGTCAGCCGTGTGCGGTAGTGGTCGCCCTCGGGCGCAATGAACACCTGGGTCTTGTGTTTCAGCCGGCGGAACGATTTGCAGTGGAGGATGCGGTCGCGGTCGCGCTGGAATTCGGTGCGCACGGGTGATAGTTTTTCGGGACGCTGGCGCTGGCTCTCCTTGCTGCGGGCGGCGCGGGAATGCAGCGACTCTTCGCGTTTTTCCAGTTCCAGGCGGATGACGTTCATGGGCGGTATCGGCGCTCGGGATTCTCCATGAGATAAAAAATAGCAAAATCGCTCCGATTTTGCAAATTTTCTTGGGATTGGACGGGGGAAAAAAACGTTTTTTGTTGACAGCAACCGGAAAATATATTATTCTTATTAGAAATTAGTCTCTTTATGGATACTAAAGACCAGATTAAACAATATATCTCTATCGTCGATGTGGCCACTCTCTATGTCAACCTGAAACCGGCCGGGAAGAATTTCAAATCCCTTTGCCCTTTCCACGCTGAAAAAACCCCTTCCTTTTTCGTCATGCCCGAGCGCAATACCTTCACCTGTTTCGGTTGCAACCGTTTCGGTGACATCTTTACCCTGGTCCAGGAGATGGAACACATCGGTTTTGTGGAAGCCATCCATTTCTTGGCCGAAAAGTTCAATATCCCGCTGGAGAAGAACCAGCGCCAGGGTATCAAAAAGGATGTCTATTTCCAGATCAATGACTTGGCTCAGCGTTTTTTCTTGGACTGCCTCTGGAACACGGCCGAAGGCCAGAAGGCTCAGGCCTATCTGGGCGGGCGCGGGCTGGAGAAGAAAACGCTGGAGCTCTTTGCCGTGGGCTATGCGCCCGATCGCTGGGACGGGCTGCTCCAGCACCTGCAGCGGCAGGGCGCCGACCTGGAGAAAACAGTGGAACTGGGGCTGCTGGTGCGCAACGAGAACAACCGCATGTACGATCGTTTCCGGTCGCGGGTCATTTTCCCCATCTGCTCCGAATCGGGCGCGATCATTGCCTTTGGCGGTCGCACCGTGCTCGACAACCAGGCCAAGTACCTCAATTCGCCCGACACGCCGGTCTACAAAAAGGGCAACCACCTCTACGGTTTCAACCTGGCCAAAGAAGCCATGCGTGATAAGAAGGCAGCCATCCTGGTGGAAGGTTACCTGGACCTGATTTCCCTGCACCAGGCCGGTATCCGTCATGCCGTGGCCTCCTTGGGCACGGCCCTGACCGAAAAGCAGATCTACCTGTTGAAGCGCTTCGCCCAGGATATTTACCTGTTTCTGGACAGCGACAGCGCTGGCCAGACGGCCACGCTGCGCGGTATTGAGAAGATGTTCGAACAGAACATCAGCCCCATGATCATCCGCAACAACCTGGCGAAAGACCCGGACGAGCTCATCCAGAAACAGGGGGTGCAGGCCTTTTACCGCCTGCTGGAAGAGGCGCAGGAGGGCTTCAAGTTCCTGCTCGACAGCGCCACCGCCGGTCAGGACCTGAGCAAGCCCGAGCGCAAGCGAGCAGCCGTCGAGAGCGTCCTGGCCCCGATCAAGAAAATTTCCGATTCTCTCATCCGCGAAGAGTACCTGCAGATGACAGCCCACTATTTCAAGGTGGACCCGGTGCTGCTCAAGCTGGAGGCCCAGACCCCCGCTGCCGCGGCGGGGCCGGCGGGCGGCACCGAACCGCGTCTTTCGGCGGCGGAGCGGATCTTCTTGGAGGCGGTGCTGGCCTATCCGGAACTGCTCGCCGAGGTCAAAGAATTTTTCAGCGAAGAGTCGCTTTCCACCCTGACCGGACGCAACATCATCGAGTGCCTCATGGCGACCTATGCGCGGCACGGCGAACTTCGTTTCCAGGAAGCGACCCAACTGCTGAGCGACGGGGAGCGGAAATTGCTCGGTGCCATCTTCGCCGCTGCTGCCAGTACCGTGGCCGAGCGCGCCGAAGTCGAGAAACGTCTGGCCGCCAGTGTTCTCAACTTCCAGGAGCGGCTGCACAAGAAAAAGTTGCGGGAGATCAACCGCGAGATTGCGCTCAGCGAAAAGGAGAACGATATGGCCCGGGTCAAACAGCTGCTGGCCAAAAAGAACGAGGCTCGTTCAATCAACGAGCAGGGGCATGCGAGGAGGAGCGGTTTGAGCAAGACCCACAAAACAGACAAGAAAAAGAAGGCCAGCGCGCAAAAGACGAGTGCCGGCAAAAACAAAACAGCGCATCGCCCCAAGCTCCGCCCCCCGGCCAAGAAGCCGAACATTGTCAAAAAGGCGAACACCGCCAGGAATGCGGCTGCGGCTCGGGCTCCACTCCCGAGGCCGGTTCCGGAGGCCAAGGAGGTCGGCGTGTCCGCGGTGCTGCTCAAGACCCTGGTCGAGCAGGCCAAAGCCGGTGACGGCCGCCTGAAGTACGAGGCCTTCATCCGCTTCCTGAAAGAAAACGACATCCTGGACCGCAAGCAGGAGGTGCTGGCCCACCTGGCTTCCCTGGCCATCAAGGTCCTCCAACGCAAACCGCTGGGCAGTCAGCAGCGGTTGGAGGAATACGAGCGCTTCTGCGAGGAATTCAAGAAGGAACTGCGGGCGATTCTGGCCCGGGCCAAGAAGAATTTCGGCTTGATCGAGAATGCCCAGATCCACTACGTGTTCGGTGCCGACGACATCATCAAGAAGAACGTCAAGTTCATCAAGCATTTCCTGAAGCGAGAACAGGTCAAGATCGTCAAGACACCGCCGAAGAAGAAACCGGCCAAGGCGGCCGGTGAACGCAGCGAGATCGTCGGCGACCCGGTGCGGCAGTATCTGCGCGAGATGGGCAGCGTCAACCTGCTGTCGCGCAACGAAGAGATCAGCATCGCCCGCAAGATCGAACGCGGCGAAAAAAAGGTGATCAAGGCCCTCTCCAAGACCAACATCGTGCTGAACCGGTTATCGAGCTGGGCCGCGATGTGCTCGAGGGCGTCAAGAACATCGATGAGGTGATCGACGTCTGCGAGGACATTTATGACGAATCGCAAGAAACAGGAGCTGCGCGACAAATTCCTGCAGCCAGTTCGAGGAGCTGAACCGGCTGAAGCGGGAGTTCGAAGGTGCTGAAGAGGTCGCGCGCCTCCAATTTTGTCGTCGCCAAGAAAATGGTCGAGATCACCCATCTGATCCAGGACATGTCCATCCTGCACGACCACACGGCGCGAATTCATCAACAAGATCAGGGAACTGAAGGAGAACTATCTGTACCAGTCCTGGGCCGGCTGAAAAAAGCTGAGCAGCCAAATGGGCCGTGTTCATCACGCGCGGCCGAGCCAAGCGCGTCAAGCTGGCCGAGGTGGACAACTGCACAAGCGCCTGGAGAGCAACTGAACAAAAAGTTCGAAACCAACCCCGAGGACCTGTTCAAGACCTGCACCGACATCGAGGAAGGCCTGCACCTGATCGAGCTTTCCAAGAACGACCTGGTCGAATCCAACCTGCGGCTGGTGGTCTCCATCGCCAAGAAGTACATCAACCGCGGCCTGCAGTTTTCCGACCTGATCCAGGAGGGCAACATCGGCCTGATGAAGGCGGTCGAGAAATTCGAATACCAGCGGGGCTACAAGTTCTCCACCTACGCCACCTGGTGGATCCGCCAGGCCATCACCCGGGCCATCGCCGACCAGGCCCGCACCATCCGCATCCCGGTGCACATGATCGAAACCATCCACAAGATCAACCGCACCCAGCGCCGGCTGGTCCAGGAGCTGGGCCGCGAACCGACCGAGGAGGAGATCGCCAAAGAGAGCGCATTTTCACTCGGAAAAGATCCGCAAGATCCTGAAGATCGCCCAGGAGCCGCATTTCCCTGGAGACGCCGGTAGGGGACGACGACTCCCACCTCGGCGATTTCCTGGAGGACGAAAAGACCGTCTCGCCGCCGGAAATCGTCTCGCAGATGAACCTCAAAGGAGCAGCTGGAGCAGATCCTCTCCACCCTGACCGAGCGCGAGGCCGGGTCATCCAGATGCGCTTCGGCCTCAACGACGGCAATGAGCACACCCTGGAGGAGGTCGGCCAGGAGTTCCAGGTCACCCGCGAACGCATCCGCCAGATCGAGGCCAAGGCCCTGCGCAAACTGAAGAAAAAGTCGAAGAAACTGGTCAATTTCCTGGACAAGCCGGAAAATTTCCGCTGAGCCGTTGACAGGCCGGAGGCGCGCCGCTATAATGGCAGCGATGGACAAGGAGCGGGTTACCCTGAAAATTCCCAGGCCCCTGTACGAAAAGTTACGTGTCATTATCAGCGGCAGCGGTTTTCGCAGCGTCAACGAGTTTGTCGTCTACGTGCTGCGCGACCTCGTTTCCCTGAAAAAGGATGAGAAGCCGACCTGTCGGCAGACGAGATCGAGGCCATCCGCCAGCGCTTGAAAAACCTCGGTTATTTTTAATTTGATCTTGATTGCCAGAGAAGTGTTGATTTGTTATTACAATTATAGTACAATTAGAGTATAATTGCTTTTAACAATGAACTTAAGGAAGGTCAAAGAGCTTCTTGCTACCAGGCTCATGCTGGCCATCACCCTGCTCAGCTCCATGCTGGTCCTTTTGATGCTCGCCGGCCTTGCTCTCAAGTCCAAGCCCATCCTGCTGGCCAAACCTCTGGGCCATCTTTTCTTTTCCAGCCGCTGGTACCCTCTCAAGGGCGAGTTCGGTTTCCTGCCCTTCATCGCCGGCACCCTGTGGATCACCTCGGTCGCGGTGCTGCTGGCTGTGCCTCTCTGCCTGCTGACCGCCATCTATCTTTCCGAGTACGCCCCGCAGCGTTTACGCGATGGAGTCAAACCCCTGATCGATCTGCTGGCCGGCATCCCTTCGGTGGTTTACGGAGTATGGGGCGTGCTGGTGATCGTGCCCCTGGTCCGAAACCAGCTGGCTCCCCTTTTCGGGGCCGCCTCCAGCGGCTACAGCGTGCTGGCCGCGGGCATCGTTCTGGCCATTATGATCTTTCCCATTCTCATCCATGTCTGCCTGGAAATATTCCAGTCCATTCCCCGGGAGCTGCGCGATGCCTCGCTGGCCCTGGGCGCCACCCGCTGGGAAACGGTCAAGCACGTGGTGCTGCGCAAAGCTCTGCCCGGCATCCTGGCGGCCGTGGTGCTCGGCGTTTCGCGCGCCTTCGGCGAAACCATGGCCGTGCTGATGGTGGTCGGCAACGTGGCCCGCCTGCCCCGCTCGGTCTTCGACCCGGCCTACCCCCTGCCGGCGCTGATCGCCAACAACTACGGGGAGATGATGTCCGTGCCGCTGTACGACTCGGCGCTGCATGCTGGCCGCCCTGGTGCTGCTGCTGGTGGTGCTGCTCTTCAACGTGCTCTCCCGGCTGATCCTGCTGCGCCTGGGCAGGAGCATCCAGCGGATGAGGCCATGAACCGCCGCCACTGGGAAGAGAAATTTTTCAAGGGGCTGATGCTGGCGGCCAGCGGCATTATCCTGGCCTGCTGTTACTGATTCTGTCCACCGTCCTGGTGCGCGGGCTGCCTTACTCTGAACCTGGCCATGATTACTGCAAACGCCGCAGGGGCGGCTATTATCTGGGGCGGCAGGGGGGCATCGCCAATGCCATTGTCGGTTCGCTGTATCTGGCCGGCGGCGCCACGTTGCTGGCCCTGCTTTTCAGCCTGCCGATCGCCCTTTATCTGAATGTCTATTCCAGCGCCCTGTTTCCCGCCTGGCCGCGCTCAGCCGTTTTTCGTTCGACGTGCTCAGCGGCGTCCCCTCGATCGTCTTCGGCGCGTTCGGCTTTACGGTGATGGTGGCTTTGGGTTTGCGGGCCTCGCTGCTGGCCGGCATCATCACCGTCTCCCTGTTCATCCTGCCCATCATGGTGCGGGCCATGGACGAGGTGCTGCGCCTGGTGCCGCTGCGAGCTGCTGGACGCCTCCTATGCCCTGGGCGCCGGTCGCCTGGAGACCGCCTGTCGGGTGGCGCTGCGCCAGTGCCTGCCCGGCATGGTCACGGCCGTGCTGCTGGCCTTCGGCCGCGCCATCGGCGACGCGGCGGCGGTGCTGCTTACCGCCGGTTTCACCGACGCGCATCCCCGACCTCGCTGCTGCGCCCGGCGGCCACTTTGCCGCTGGCCATTTTCTTCCAGCTCGGCAGCCCTTACCCCGAGGTCCAGGGCCGGGCCTACGCGTCGGCGCTGATCTTGACCCTTTTCATCCTGATCATCAGCCTGTCGGCGCGCTGGCTGTCGCGACGGCTGGGCCGTACCATCGTCCGTATAGGAGACGCCATGGAATACCAGCCCCATATCCGCGTGCGCGACCTGAACGTGTATTACGGCGCCGAGCACGTGCTCAAGAATATCAGCCTGGACATTCCCGACCAGAAGATCACGGCGATCATCGGCCCTTCCGGCTGCGGCAAGACCACCCTGCTCAAGTCCTTCAACCGCCTGATCGATTCGGTCGAAGGCGTGCGGCTGACCGGACGCATCCTGGTCGACAACGAAGACATCCTCGACCCCAGAATCGAGGTGACCCACATCCGGAAAAAAATGGGGCTGCTGCTGCAGAAGCCGTACCCGCTGCCCATGTCCATCTACGACAACATCGCCTACGGCCCGCGCATCCACGGCACCCGCGAGCGCCGGCGTCTGGACGAGATCGTCGAGACCTTCCTGCGCAAGGCCAGCCTCTGGGAAGAGGTCAAGGACAGGCTGCACAAACCGGCCGCGCAGCTTTCGCTGGGCCAGCAGCAGCGGCTTTGCCTGGCCCGCGGCCTGGCCGTGGAACCGGAGATCATTCTCGGTGACGAGCCCACCTCGGCCCTGGACCCCCAGTCGAGCCAGCGCATCGAGCAGACCTTTTTCGAGCTGAAGAAAGATTATACCATCGTGGTGGTCACCCACATCCTGCGCCAGGCCCGGCGCATGGCCGATTACGTGGTTTTCCTCTACCTGGGCGAGCTGGTCGAGCACGGCCCGGCCGAAGAGGTCTTCGAAAATCCTCGCCAGGCGATCACCCGCGAGTACATCAAGGGATTGTTCAGTCTGAGCGGCTCCGCTCGCCGCTGCCCAGCGCGGCGGCGAGCGTTCACCCCCGTAAAAACTTCTTCGCCTCTTTTCTGAGCAGCGCCGCCTTGTCGGTCTTTTCCCAGGTGAAGTCCGGCTCGTTGCGGCCAAAGTGACCGTAGACGGCCGTCTGCCTGTAGATGGGACGCTGCAGCTGCAGGTGATCGATGATGGCTGCTGGTTTGAGGGGAAAGTGGCGGCGGATCAGCGTCACGATCTGTGTTTCGGGGATTTTCCCTGTGCCGAAGGTGTCCACCAGAATGCTGGTCGGTTTCGCCACGCCGATGGCGTAAGAGATTTGCACCTCGCAGCGCGTGGCCAGGCCGGAGGCGACAATATTCTTGGCGATGTAGCGACAGGCATAGGCGGCCGAGCGGTCCACCTTGGAGGGGTCCTTGCCGGAGAAGCAGCCGCCGCCGTGGCGGCCCATGCCGCCGTAGGTATCGACGATGATCTTGCGCCCGGTCACGCCGGTATCGCCCTCGGGGCCGCCGATTACGAACTTGCCGGTGGCGTTGATATGAAAGACGGTTTGTTTGTCGAGGTAAGAGCCACAGACCGGCTTGATCACTTTATTGAGGATTTCTTTTTTAAGCTTCTTTTCCGGCACCTCTTTCAGGTGCTGCTGGGCGATGACCACCGCGGCGATGCGCCAAGGTTTGCCGTTGTGGTACTCGACGGTCACCTGGGATTTTCCGTCCGGACCCAGCCCCCGGATCAGGTTTTTCTTGCGTACCTCGGCCAGCCGGCGGCAGAGCCGGTGGGCGGTCAGGATGGGGAAGGGCATCAGCTCCGGTGTCTCGTTGCAGGCGAAGCCGAACATCATGCCCTGGTCGCCCGCGCCCTGTTCCTTGTTGATCCGACGGTCGACGCCTTTCTTTATGTCCGGGCTCTGTTCGTGGATCGACACCCAGACGCCGGCGTCCAGGCAATCGATGCCGAAGTCGGGATTGGTGTAACCGATCTGACGCAGCGTCTCGCGGACGGTCTTCTGCACGTTCACGTAGGCGTGGGTGGTCACCTCTCCGGCCACATGCACCGTGCCGGTGGTGACCAGGCATTCCACCGCCACCCGCGAGTGGCGGTCCTGGGCCAGGCAGGCGTCCAGGATGGCGTCGGAAATCTGGTCGCAGATTTTGTCCGGATGGCCTTCGGTCACAGACTCCGATGTGAAATAGTAATTTGCTGTTTTCATGGAGACAGGCCTCCTTGTAGCATAATTCACCCGGGCTGTCAATCACACCGCAGCGGGCCTTTGTTGCTCTTGTGCCGGAACAGCGTTTTTTTTATAATAGCGCCACGTGGACAAGTTTCTGGAGTTGCGGGATGTGGCCAAGAGCTTCGGACCGGTGCAGGCCGTGGCCGGCGTCTCACTGGAGCTCTGCAGGGGAGAATTCTTTGCCTTGCTCGGTCCCAGCGGCTGCGGCAAAACCACCCTGCTCCGCCTGCTGGCCGGGCTCGAGCGGCCGGACCGCGGTCGCATCTTCCTCGACGGTCAGGAGATCACCGACCTGCCGCCCCACCGCCGCCAGGTCAACACCGTCTTTCAAAACTACGCCCTTTTCCCGCACCTGAGCGTCTGGGAAAATATCGCCTTCGGGCTGCGTGTGGCCAAACGGCCGAAAAGCGAGATCCGCGAAGAGGTGGGGAGCATGCTGCAGCTCATCCAGATGGCGGAGCAGGCTGATAAAAAACCGGCACAGCTTTCTGGCGGCCAGAAGCAGCGGGTGGCCGTGGCCCGGGCGCTGATCAACCGGCCCCGGGTGCTGCTGCTCGATGAGCCCCTGGCCGCCCTGGACCTGAAGTTGCGCCAGCGCATGCTGCTCGAACTGGAGCGCATCCACGAGCAGGTGGGGATCACCTTCCTCTACGTCACCCATGACCAGGGCGAGGCCATGAGTCTGAGCCAGCGCCTGGCGGTGATGAACCAGGGCCGCATCGAACAGCTGGGCACACCGGCGGACATCTACGAGAAGCCGCGCAGCAGTTTCGTGGCCGCTTTTATCGGCGATACCAATTTTTTGGAAGGCGTGGTCAGTCTGGGTGCGGGGGAAGGATATTGCCGGCTGGAGGTTGAAGGCCTGCCGCCGCTACGCTGTCTGGGTTGCCAGAAGCTGCGCCTGGGTGCGCCGGCTCTGCTCAGCGTGCGGCCGGAACGGATCGGCATTGCCAGCGCCGAACCGAAGGCGTCGGCCCAGCGCAACGCCCTGGCGGTCCGGGTCGAGGAAGCCGTCTACCTGGGCGCGGCCACCCGCTACTGGGTGCGGGCCGGCGCGCAGCGGCTCTCCGTGTTGCTGGCCCATTCCCGGCTGCTGGCCGATGAGCGGCCGTTGCGCCGCGGCGAAGCGGCCTGGATCTGGTGGCACACCGATGATGGGCTGCTGCTGCCGGGGCTTTCACGGGCGGACCCGGTTTCGGCGTCCTCTTCCGATCAAGAAAAAACAGGAAGTGAAGCGGGTGGAGCGCAGGCCCAGTAAAAATATTTCCGAATGGCTGCTCTCGCTGCCGTCGTTCTCCTGGCTTTCCCTCTTCTTCCTGCTGCCCACGCTCCTGGTCACTGCCATCGCCTTCCGGCCCGCCACTGCCGACGGCGGCATCGGTGGCGGCTGGACGTTGAAAAACGTAAGCGTGCTGTTCACCGCCCATACCGGTTTTCTAGCCTGGCGCAGCTTTTGGATCAGTACGGCAGCCACCCTGATCTGTCTGCTGCTGGCCCTGCCCTGCGCCTATCAGATCGCCCGCTGTGGGCCGGCCTGGCGGCGGATCCTGCTGCTGCTGGTCGTGGTCCCTTTCTGGACTAATTTTTTGGTGCGCGTCTTCGCCTGGAAAGCGCTCCTCCATCCAGAAGGGCCGCTCAAGCGCTTGGCCCTGGCATTCGGGCTGGTGCGGCCGGAGGCCACGCTGCTGTACCATCCCGGCGCCGTGCTGCTGGTGACGGTCTACGCCTTCCTGCCTTTTGCCATCCTGCCGATCTATGCCGCCGCCGAGAAATTCGACGTCCAGCTGAGCGAAGCGGCGCGCGACCTGGGTGCCAGCCGCTGGCAGAGCTTCCGCCGGGTTTTTCTCCCGGCGATCCGGCGCGGGCTGCTGACCGCCGCCCTGGTGGTCTTCATTCCGGCCCTGGGCAGTTACGTCATTCCCGACCTGGTGGGCGGCCCGACCAGCGAGATGATCGGCAACAAGATCGCCCAGCGCGTGTTTGTCGACCGCAACCTGCCGCAGGCCGGGGCTCTCTCGCTGGCGCTCATCCTGGCCGTGGTGGCGCCGCTGCTGGCCGTGCTGTTTCTGCAGCCGCGCCGGTCGCCCGCAGCGGGGAAGGGTGCATGAGGCGCAGCCGCCTGCCCCTGCTGGTCACCCTGGGCGTGCTGCTCTTCTTCTACCTGCCGCTGCTGCTGGTGGTGGCCAACTCCTTCAACGCCTCGCGCTTCGGCAGCCACTGGGGCGGTTTCACCTTCGGCTGGTATTTGCGGCTGAGGCGCGAACCAGAAATCTGGGAGGCCCTGCGCAACTCGCTGCTGATCGCCGTAACGGTGACCGCGGTGTCGCTGGTCCTGGGTTTCCTGGCCGCGCTGGCGTTGCACCGTTTCGGCCGCAGCCGGCTGCAGAGGCTCCACTACCTGCTGCTCTACACGCCGCTGGTGGTCCCGGAGATTCTGATGGGCATCAGCCTGCTGTTGCTTTTTGTGGCCGGCGGCGTGCGTCTGGGGCTGCCGACCATCTTTCTGGCCCACGTGACCTTTTGCCTCAGCTACGTGGCGCTGGTGGTGCTGGCCCGGCTGCAGGATTTCGACTGGACGCTCGTCGAGGCCGCCCAGGACCTGGGCGCCGAACCGCTGACGGCGGCGCGCCGCGTGTTGCTGCCCCTGTTGGCGCCGGGGCTGGCGGCAGCCGGCCTGCTGGCCTTCACCCTGTCGATCGACGATTTCGTGATCACCTTTTTTGTGGCCGGGCCGGGAGCGACGACTCTGCCCATCCGCATCTACAGCATGATCAAGCACGGCTCGCCGCCTCTGATCAACGCCCTCTCGACGCTGCTGCTGGCGGCCACCTTCACGGCGCTGCTGGTCAGCCAGAAGCTGCTGGGGATCAAACGGGTGGTGCAGCGGTGAGCCGCTGGCGCGCCCTGCTTTTGTTGCTGGTGGCCGCGGGCTGCGGCCGGCGTCTGCCCGAGCTCCATCTCTACACCTGGGCCGATTATTTCAAACCCGAGCTGGTGCAGCGTTTTGAACGGGAGCAGGGCTGCCGCGTGGTCATTGACGTCTTTGATTCCAACGAGGCCATGTATGCCAAGTTAAAGGCGGGTGCCGGCGGTTACGATCTGCTCACGCCCACCGGGTATATGGTCCGGCTGATGGCCCGGCAAGGCATGCTGCGGGAGCTGGACCTGCGGCTCATCCCCAACCGCGTGCACCTGGACGCGGAATTTTTAAAGCGCGGCGGCGACCCCGGACTGCGCTACGGCCTGCCGTACATGATCACCCGCACCGGCATTGCCTACCTGAAAAGCCGCGTTGGCAAGGTGCGCCCGTCCTGGGCGATGTTCGAGCGCGCGGACCTGGCCGGCCGCATGACCCTGCTCAATGACATGCGCGAAGTCATCGGCGCCGCGCTCAAATATCTGGGCTACAGCCTGAACAGCACCGAGGCGGGGCAGCTGCACGCCGCCACGGCGGTGGTGCTGCGCTGGAAGCGGAACCTGGCCAAGTTCGAGAACGAACAGTACAAGCTGGGCATTGCCTCCGGCGAATTCCTGCTCGTCCAGGCCTACAGCGGCGACATCCTGCAGGTGCAGCGCGAAAACCCCGACGTGGCCTTCGTGATTCCCGAGGAGGGCGCGGCCGTCTCCGCCGACGAACTGGTGATTCCCAAAAACGCCCGCCAGGCCGGGCTGGCGCACCGCTTCATCAATTTCCTGCACGATCCGGAGGTGGCCGCGGCCAACAGCGAATTTATCGGCTATCTCTGCCCCAACCGGGATTGTTACATCCGATTAAGCCCCCGGCTGCGGCGCAACCCGGCCCTTTTCCCGCCGCCCCAGGTGGAGGCCAAATGCGAGATGCTGGCCGACCTGGGGGCGGCGGTGTCGCTCTGGGTCAAGGCGTGGGACGAAATCAAGTCCGGCGATTAGCCGCGGCTCAAACCAGCGCTTTCTTGATTTTGCGTTTATAGACGTGCATACGGAAGCGGATATCCGCGAGGCGTTTCGCGTCGTGGGCAGCCAAGGCGTCGTGGCGCTGTTTCTTCAGTGCCTTGATCTTGTTCTTGACGGCGGTTTTTTCCAAACCCCGCACCTGGTGGTGCGCGTGGGTGTCGATGGCCAGGGCCTGGCAGAGGGCGATGAGCAGGTGCTCCTTGTTCAGCTGGGTATAGCCCTTGACCGCCTCGTGTTCGATCTCTTTGGCGATATCGCGCAGTTCGGCCACGGTTTTCTTTTTAAGTTCCTCATAGGTGTGGGCCATGGTGTGCAACTCCTTGGAGGCATTATATAAAAGTTCTTTTTTTTTCAATTGACAGAATTGAAAATCAATATTATTATTGGGAAATGAAATATATGAGTACTTTGGTTATATTGTTGCTGGCGCTGGTTACTACTGCGTCTGCGGAGGCGGATAAAATGAAATGGAAGAAACTGACGCCGGAGGAGGAACGGGTGATCGTGCACAAGGGCTCGGAGGGTCCCTTCAGCGGCGCCTACTACAATTTCTGGGGAAAAGGCACCTATGTCTGCAAACGGTGCGGAGCCGCCCTGTACCGCTCCCAAGACAAGTTCGATGCCGGCTGCGGCTGGCCCAGTTTCGACGACGAGATCCCCGGCGCGGTCAAGCGGCAGCTCGATGCCGACGGCCAGCGCCTGGAGATCATTTGTGCCAACTGCGGCGCCCACCTGGGGCACGTGTTTTTGGGCGAGGGGTTCACGCCCAAAGAGACCCGCCATTGCGTGAATTCGATCTCCATTGAACTTGTTCCGGCCGCGGTTCAGGAAAACAGCAAGAAAAACGAGCGGGCGATTTTCGCCTCGGGTTGTTTCTGGGGCACGCAGTATTACTTCCAGAAGGCCAAGGGCGTGATCGCCACCACGGTCGGATACACCGGCGGCCACACGGCCCATCCCGCCTACCAGCAGGTGGGCAGCGGCACCACCGGGCACGCAGAGGCGGTGGAGGTCCTCTTCGACCCGGCCCAGACCAGCTACGAGGCGCTGGCCAAGCTTTTCTTCGAAACCCACGATTTCACCCAGGTCAACCGCCAGGGTCCGGACATCGGCGAACAGTACCGCTCGGAAATCTTCTATCTCAACGATGCGCAGAAACAGACGGCCGAGAAACTGATCGCCATCCTAAAGCAAAAGGGCTTCCAGGTGGCCACGCGCGTCACCCCGGCCTCCGCCTTCTGGAAAGCCGAGGCGTACCATCAGAAATACTACGAGAAAAGCGGCGGCTCTCCCTACTGCCACATCTACACCAAGCGCTTTTGACGATGCCGGCTGATTGTCGAGCATCCGCCGGGATTGATCTTTTTCTTCCCCTACCCTAGAATGAAACCAGGAGTAACGATGAAACGATTCGCTGTCTTGATTTTGTTGGGACTCTTATCGCTCTCTTTCCTGATCGGCCAGGAGGTGCAGCTGCGCAAGGAGCAGCCTTTCTGGTACGCCTATCTGGAAGGGCAGGGATCCTACAACGGCGTGGGCGGACTCATCGGCCAGCTTCTTACCGAAGCCCAGAAGCAGGGCGTGCAAATGATGGGCGGCCCGATGGCCGTCTATTACAACTTTCCCGGCCAGGTGCCGGTGGCGGAGCTGAAGTGGGCCGTGCTGCTGCCGATCTATGCCGAGCAGCAGGTCCAGGAACCGCTCAAAAAAGCCCAGTTCAACTTCCCGACCGTGGTGACGACCGTCCACCACGGACCCTACGCCACCGCCCAGACCACCTACAACCTCATGCTTTTTTTCATCAAGCAGAAAGGGTACAAAATCATCGGACCTTTTTTGAAAACTACCTGGACAACCCCGCGGAGGTGAAAGCAGAGAATTTACGGACCGAGATCCTCATCCCGGTTTCGGAGAAATAGCCCTCGAACCCAACATCACCGGCCCGGCTCACGGTCGCGGCGCAGGCCATCAAAATTGGAAGCGGCGCCCTTCCTTAACCTGTTCGGCTGTGTAGAAGGTGTCGCGCCACCAGATACCGCCGCGGCGGATGGCCAGCAGGGCGGCGCGGATCATGGCCGCTGAGAAAAGGATGATGCCCAGGGGGAAAAAAGCGGCGGCCAGCGCCGACTGGTTCAGCCAGCGGGCCGTGCCGATCGAGCCTGGCTAGGGCGATGAGCAGCAGCGTCAGGCCGCTCAGGGGCCAGCCGGGTATGGCGCCAGGGAGCAGGGCCAGGAAGGGCGCCAGCTCCAGCACGATCATCAGCAGGTAGGGGAGCACGGCGTGGAGCAGGCTCGTGTGTCCCGGGGTGGTGAATCCCTGGCGCTCGCAGGCGTGGAAAACCTGCCCCAGGGTGCGATAGGAGGTGACACCCAGGTGGCTGCGGCCGTTGAGCACGGCGGTGCGGCCCCCTGATTGTTTGAGCATCTGGGCCAGGGCCATGTCGTCGCCGATTTCCATGCGCAGCCACTCCAGGCCGGGCGAGCGCTCGTAGGCTGAGCGGCGGAACAGGTTGAACCCACCCGAACCGACCGCAGCCCGTGACGCGGGATCTTCCGCTTTCCAGATGCGGGTGGCCAGAATGAGGAAACGGTAGAAAACCGGGTAGATGGTGTTGATCAGGAAACAGGCGGACCAGATCTCCGGCAGCAGGGCCAGGTGATCGAGCCCGCGCTGCAGGCAGAAGGCCACGGTTTTTTTCAGCGTGCCCGGCCGGATGCGTACATCGGCATCGCTGAACAGGATCCACTCGCCTCCGGCCCGCTTCAGGCCCTCGTTCAGGGCGTTGAGCTTGCCCAGCCAGCCGGCCGGAAGTTCGCGCACGTGCACCGCTTTGACCCGCGCATCGGCGGCGGCCAGTTCGTCGATGATGGCGCCGGTGGGATCGCAGGAGCGGTCGTCGACCAGGATGATCTCCAGGTTCGGGTAGTCGTCCATCAGCCGTTGGATGGTGGCCGCGCGAATGGAATCCGCCTCGTTGCAGGCGGCGGCGATCACCGAGAGCGCCGGCCACTCCGCGGGCTCGGCAATGTCCACGGCCTCCAGCACCGGCACATGGCGCATGGTCAAGACCAGAGCCAGCAACTGCAGCAGCCAATAGAGAGCGGCGATAGCGAAATAGGCGATGAGCAGGATGGCTATCATGGGTTGGCGGGCGAGCTCCTAATCCTCGCGAACAATGGCCAGGTCCCAGGCCGGCAGGGTCAGGGATTGGCCCGGGCGCACGGGCTTTTGCCCCAGCAGTTCCAGGCCGCCGCCGTAGGGATAGGCGAAGGTCTGCTCGTGCGGCGAAAAGTTCAGCAGGTAATGCAGGCGCTGGCCCTGCCGGTTGACGCCGTGACGCACCCGCACCGGCAGGCGGCTGTCGCCCAGGTCGACCCCGGCCGTTTTCAAAGTATCGAGCAGCACCTTTTGCTGGAGCTCATCGGAGAGCAGCGTGCCCTGGTAGGTGAAGATTCCCCTGCCGAAGCGGTTGCGGGTGAGGGCCGGGAAACGGCCGAAAAAGGGATGGTCGTAAAAGGCCAGCGGCTGGGCAGTCTCCGGCATGAGCAGCTCGGCCCAGACCGATACCTGGTTCTTTTCTCCGGCGCCGAACGGGTCGCCCTTCAGCGGCAGGGGCTTGGCCAGGGTGGAAAATTCCTGGTAGCGGAACCCCGCGGCCTGGCGCAGCGGTCCGGGCGCCATGCTCCAGCGCACGGTGGAGTACTCGTCGCAGAAGCCGCTCTTGAAGCAGACCAGCAGGTGGCCGCCGTCCTGGACGTAGCGGACCAGGCGGACGAGCAGCTCGTCGCTGGCGATGTACAGGGGCGGAACCACGATCAGCTTGTACTTTGAGAAATCGGCCGTCTGCGGGAAAACGAAATCGCTTTCGACGTTCAGCCGATAGAGGGCGTGATAGAGCTGGTTGAGCACGCTCATGTAGTTCACATTCCTGTCGAACGGCATAAAGGAGATGCCGTTGAAGGAGTCAAGACTGTAGAGAATCGCCACCGGGCTCGACTTTTTCAGCCCCACCAGCTGCGGCCCGAGCCGCTTCAGTTCCGCGGCCGCCCGGCCCATCTCCTGCCAGACCCGGTTCGGCTCCAGGTCGTGGGCCAGCACCCCCTTCCAGTAGGTCTCCTGGCCGTAGTGCAGGGAGTGCCAATGCCAGTAAGCCACCAGGTCGGCGCCGCTGGCGATGTGGGCGAACAGGGCCAGGCGCAGCTGGCCGTCGAAGGGCGGAAACTGCGCCTCCGAACTCCAGCCGGTGGTCTGGGCATTGGTTTCGCTGACCAGGTAGTTGGATCCTTTCAGCGAGCGGAAGAAATCGCCGCTGAGGGCGATCTCCTCGCCGCTCAGCGCCTCCTGGGTGGCGTGGTAGGCGTTGCCGGCGACGATGTCCAGCGCCTTGGCGATCTCGACATGGTCGATGTCGGTGACGATGCCGCCGCAGAAATCGTGGGTGATGAACTGGTCGGGCCGTTTCAGCTCGCCGACGATGCGCGCCTGCCAGCCGAGGAAGTCGCTGGCGATCTTCTGCTGGAAACGCTCCCACTCCAGCTTGTAGCCGGGGTTGAGGATGCCGTCGCGCGGCGGCAGCTCGTCGAAGCTGTTCAGCGACTGGCCCCAGTAGTTCAGGCCCCAGGTTTTGTTGAGCCGCTCCACCGTGGTGAATTTTTCTTTAAGGTAGCGGCGGAAGTCCAGCTGCACGCGCGTGTCGGCGGTACCGGCCGGGTGGGTCTCGTTGTCCAGCTGAAAGCCGATCACTGCCGGGTGGTCGCGGAAACGGCCAACCAGCTGGCGGATGACGCGCTCGGCGTAAAAGCGGTAGAGCGGGTGGGTCAGATCGGTCTGCTGGCGCAGTCCGTACAGGGCGCGCGGCGCGTTGAGCGGCTTGACCTGGATCTCCGGGTGCTTGGCGAAGAGCCAGGCCGGGATGGAGTAGGTGGGCGTGCCGACGATCACTTTGATGCCGGCTGCGTGCAGGTGGTCGATCACCCGCTGCAGCCAGGCGAAATCGAAGCGGCCCTCCTGCGGTTCCATCAGCCGCCAGCTCGACTCGCCCAGGCGCACCACGGTCACGCCGGCTTGACGCATCAGCTCGACGTCTCTGTCCAGGCGCTCGTAGGGCATGTATTCCCAGTAGTAGGAGACTCCATAGAGCACGGTGTCGAATGTCGGCGCGGCTGCAGGCAGCGGCCACCCTGCTGCCAGCAAGCACAAGTAGAATATACCTATAACGGTTATAATTCCTCTGTTAAGCCGCACCGCTGAACCCGCTGATTTAATGCGCAGCATCTTGGAAAATCGCATGCCAGAGAATTAGCACACCCGGGCCGCGCTTGCAAACGGCCCGAACTGGACTGGTGCCCGTTTTTCCGTATAATGGGCGGGGAAATGAAAGATGATTGCCCGCGTCGACCAGTGGCTCTGGGCCTGCCGCCTGTTCAAAACCCGCACCCAGGCGACCGCCGCCTGCCGCTCCGGGAAGGTGTTGCTCGAAGGCCAGGCGGTCAAACCTGCCCATCCGATTAAGCCCGGCGACGCGCTGGAGGTGCGCGGTGCGCCGATCAGCCGCACCTACCGGGTCAAGGGTGTGGCCATCAAGCGGGTATCAGCCGCTCGGGCCAGGGAGCTGGTCGAGGAGACCACGCCGGCTGCCGACCTGGAGAAACTGGAGCTCTTTCGCCGCGACCCACTGAACGTGGTTCTCGGCTTGCGTGAGAAAGGCAGCGGCCGGCCGACCAAGCGCGAGCGCCGTCAGCTGGATAAACTCCGCAAATTCTAGATGGCGGCAACAGCCTGCCTGAATCTGGTTTACTTTATTTTTTCGGAAATTGTCAGCAGGTCGTTGATCACTCCATAAGCGGTATCGTACAGGGTGGGGTTCTCCTGGATTATGTAAATCGGAGCCATCAGGTCGGTTTCGATGCGCAGCGCCGCTCCATTGCCCTGGCCCGAAGCCAGAGGATGGCCCAGGGGAACCTGCTCGGGCGCCACGCGGCAGCGCACCTCCTCTCCCTCGCGCCAGGCGCGGCAGAGGAGTTTCAACCTTCCGCCTGCGCCCCGCGCCTGCTGCACCTGGCTGTAGGTGACCTCCATGATCCCCTGGCGCTCCACTTGCAGGGGAGTCAGGGCCGCACCCATCAGGGAGTTGGCCAGGATCGTCAGCTTGGCCGCCGCGTCCCAGCCTTCCAGATCAAGGCTGGGATCGGCTTCGGCGAACCCCTTTTCCTGCGCGGTGCGCACGGCCTGGTCCAGGGGTTCACCCTGTTCCATGCGCGAGAGCACGAAATTGGTGGTGGAATTGAGGATGCCGGTGAGCGCCGTGACCCGGCAGCCTTTGAGCGCTGCCTCAGCCAGGTCAAATACCGGCGCGCCGTCCATCACCGCGGATTCATGCAAAAAGAAGCAGCCCTTGCTGCCGGCCAGCTCTTTCAGTTCGTTGTAGGCAAAGGCGACCGGCCCCTTGTTGGCCGATACGACATGGCGGCCGCGGCGCAGCGCTTCGCGAACATAGGAGAGCGCCGGTTCGCCACGTTTCTTGATGGAGAGAGTCGAAAGTTCCACCAGAACGTCGTATCCCAGCTCGTGCACCGCGCGCGCCGTTCTCAACATGGGTTTGAAATCGGGATGAGCAGCTGAAAACGCGCCCTGTTCGATTTGGACCAGCGCCCGCTCCAGGTCAATCCCCTTGGCATTGACCAGCGCGCCGTGTTTGCGAGTGACAATGCCGATCACCTGCCAGTTCACATGCTGCAGCCCGGCAAAGCGCTGGCGCTCGCGGGTTAAGATGCTGGCCAGCGTGCGGCCCACGTTCCCGAACCCGACCAGCAGCAGGCGCAGCGGCCGTGTGAGGGCTTTGTTCGGCTTTTTTACCATGGGCCTATTCTATCATGCCGGCCGCCCCGGCTGCCAGATGGGCGATGCGGATGCGGGAGAGGTTCATGACCGCAAAGTCAGTTGAAACACGACCCAGGGCGCCAGTCCAATCCAGAGCAACACCAGCAGCCAGAGCCGTCCCTCCAGCAGGTTGTAATCGGCCAGCAGCCGCTCCCAGGAGAGTTTCATCGCGAAGTGTCCGAACAGGAACTCGAAGCAGACGGTCATGGCCAGCCAGACCAGGCCCACTGTCCAGGCCTGGCCGGCGCTGGCCAGCGGCATGATCCAGCTCAGGGCCCAGGTGATCAGCCCGATCAGGACGAGGGCGCTCAGCGATGAGACCTGGTGGGCGGCGTGCTCGCGCATAAGCTTCTTGTAACCAAGCTCGCGCAGCACGCCGTTGATCACCCCGAACAGGGCCAGCAGGATCCAGGCCACGGTGTATTTGATGATCATTGGAACCTCCTTTTTTTCCGGTTTCTCTGTCTGGTTTTGGATTGAAGCAAGTTCCCGGTACTGGCGGTATCGGAACTCGGCCGCCTCGGCATGTCCCATCTTGCGATAGAGGCCGGAAAGCGAGAGCAGCGCCTTTTGGCGCACCGGCGTGGGAACCCCGGCCGTATCGGCAAGCAGCTCCAGGCCCCGGGCCGCTGTCTGCAAATCACCCCGGCTGCGCAAAATCCCGCACAAGCGGTAATGGATTTCCGGATCAATCACCGCGTTGTAGGCCTGGATGCATTCGCGGAGGATCTCCGCTGCCTGCTTTTCATCTTTGCCGACCACGCTGGCGATGGCGCGGAAATAGAACTCTCTGCCTTCCAGGGTGGGCCGCAGCGATTTTTCTCTGGCCAGCTTGAGCAGGAGTTCCGTGTCCTGGGGATTTTTCTCCAGGGCAATGGCCAGCGAGCGTTCGGGATCGGAGAGAATGCCGATGCCCTCTTGGTCGGACATGACGGTCTCGCGGTGTTTCTCTTGATGAGCTTCAGCCAGCAGCCCCATGATCAATGCCAGTGCCATGCCGACCGCCAAACTCCCGAGATGGTTCAGGTAGGCGGTATTCGATTCCACCCATTCCATATGCTTGTAGAAAGTGTTCACGATATTTGCGGCCCAGTACAGACTGATCACCAGCAGAGCGTTGACCTTGAGCTTCAGATAAAGAAAAGGATAAAAACTGAGGATGGGCAGCGGGAAAACGAGTTTTTTGTAATAGCAGCGCACCATATAAACGCCCATGATTCCAGAAACGGCGCCGGAAGCACCAATGACCGAATAGTATTCCTGCGACAATTCCCAGTGGATCGCGCAGGATAAAATCGAGCCCAGCGTTCCGGTAGCCAGGTAGAGGAAAAGAAAGCGCTTCCAGCCCACCCGGTTTTCAACAACCACGCCGAAAAACCAGAGGAAAACGCTGTTTACAGTCAGGTGTGCGAGGTCCACATGCAGGAACATATGGGTGAACAGGCTGACCAAAAAGTTCCAGGGTGTCAACGGCCGGGGGAGGAAGGCGAATTTATAAAGGAGCTCTCGGTTTTGAAGTAAAAGGTTTTTTTCAATGAGGAAGTAAACGAGCACGTTGAGCAGGATCAGGAGATAGGTCACCCAGGGCTGGCGCTTCAATTTCCATTCGCCCTCGGTGTAAGGCACATGAATCACGGTGATAACCTCTTCCAGCGTTTCCAGGTAACCTTTGCCGGTCAGCACCGAACGGATGAGAAAGTAAAACAGAACCATGCCGGGCAACATGATGGCCAGCACCGGGCGCCACTCCCAGGCAAAGGGCAACAGGATGGTGATGGCGCCGATGAGGGTGACCACCTTCAAGATGAATACCAGCGGCCCCTCTTCGCCTTTCGGCCTATGGCGAAAGCGGCTGGATTTTTGTGGAATCTCCGTCTTCCCCGTCATGCGCAATCGCTGGTGCCCATTTTGCCACAATTTATCATTGCGAGCAATCCGTTTTGAGCCGGCCTCCGCGGTCGGGCGAAAAAGCGGAAGGGGATGGCGATGGAGGCCTGCCTAGAGCTTCAATTCTTCTTGCAATCGGTCCAGAAAAGGCGCCTGGCCGGCAAGGATTTTCTTTTTCGCCTCCTCCAGGCTGAACCATTCGACGCGGTCGATTTCAGGAAATTCCGCTATTTTCCCCGAGCCTGCAGGCCACTCCAGCAAGAAACGGTTGCTTCTGATTTTCGTCGGGTCCAGGTCGCTCTCCAGAGCCCAGATGTGCACAATCTTGCCGCTGGTCTGCTTGAGGTGGCCGAGCGAAATGTACGGGCCGTCCACCGCAAATCCGGTCTCCTCGGCAAATTCGCGGCCTGCCGCTTCCAGAGGTTCCTCCTCGATGGAGAACTCGCCCTTGGGAAAGGACCAGGCGCCCAAATCCTTCTTGGCCCAAAATGGCCCGCCGGGATGAGCGAGCAGCACCTGGAGATTGCCCTCTTGCCAACGGTACATGGCGATTCCCGCGCTCTGCTTGGCCATTTTTTTCAGCCCACTGGATTGTAGAGTGAATCTGCCTGATTTGCAAATAAACGTGCCAGGTACAGGCTGCAGACGAATCATCCTTTGCGCAGGGGTGGCAGGCGCATCTGTTTTTCCGTTGACAGGGCGATGAATTGATTCTATATTAATTGCAACGAAGGGACATGAAAATCAGGCGGATATTTTTTATCTTGATTTTTGCGGCCATGCTCTGTTCCGGCTGCCTGATGCGCAAAACCGAAACCCAGGTGATCACCGAGCTGCCCAGCAAAAACAAGCACGCCCATATCGAGGTCATCGAATTAAAGAATGTCCCCAAGCCCTACCGCGTGATCGGCACCATCGAAGTGAAGGCGGGCATGCTCGACGATGAGGACGCCGTCATCGCGTCACTCAAGAAAAGAGCGCGCCGCATGGGTGGCGACGCCATCATCATCGAAAGCCGGGTCTTTATCGATGCCGAAAAGAAAAAGGATATTCTGGCCCAGGGTATTTTCCCCCGGCCTGCCGATACCTGGGTGGTCAAGGTGATCGCCTGGCAGAAATAAAAACACACCTGTCGCGTCCGGGCATGATTTTCCTGAGCGTGCTCTGGCTGGCTGGCCCAGGGTTTGGCCAGGGGGGCCAGGCTCGCCTGGCCCTGCCCGAACTCCCGGACCGCGGGATTGCGCGGGCCTATGAGCGGGCGGCAGTGCAAAACGTGCTGGCAGCGCTCAATCCACAGGTCTTCTTCGGCTACTGGTCCGTGTGCGCGGACGGCCGGGGATTCGGTTTCGGATACACCTATCCTTCGCTTGACGGCCACCAGATGAGCGACGCGCTGCTCTGGCTCGGCCAGGCCGAGGTCGTGAAAGCCAATTGGGACTATGTCCGCTCCTTTCAACGCGAGGATGGCTCCCTGCCCATAGCCATCCTTCCGGACCTGGCCGGGCGTCAAGCCGGCGAAGGGGAGCACCTGGCTCCGGTGGCGGCCAACGGCGGGCTCTACGCGCACTGGGTGCCGGGCAATCCCCTGGCTGCCCTGGCAGACCCGACCTACATCCAGAACGCGGATGACATCTTCCGGGCCACGCTAGACAAAAACTGGCTGGCCGCCCAGCTTCCCTCGGTCAATCTGGCCGCAGACCACCTGGCCATGCTCGTTGACAAAAAAGGGGAGGTGAAAGGGGCGGGTTACTATGTCGAGCGGCCGACCCGCCTCGATGCGGACGGCGTGGCGCAGAGCCATGCGGTTGACGCTTTTCGCAGGGTGGCTGCGTTGAACCGGCTCATGGGCGACGCTGCGGCTGCCGGCCGCTACCGGGACCTGGCCGAGCGGATCCGGGGACATTTCGTGAACCGCTTCTGGGTCAAAGATCATTTCGCCGAATACGACCATCCGCAGCGCTGCCTGATCTCCAGCCACGGGCTGACCGACGTCGACTGGGCCGCTATCGCTCTGGACGTGGCCACACCCGAGCAGCAGGCTTTACTCTGGCCGCAACTGAAAGACGAGAAGCGTTTCTACTACGGCAACATGCCCACGGGCATTGCCACGCTGCCGGGAACCTACGAAGATTGGGAATTCTCGCACTCGGACCGGCACGACCTGGCAGCCATGGGCCGCGTCTGGTTCCTGGACGCCCAGGCGCGGGCGCGCATGGGCGACGCCCAGGGCCTGCTGCTCGGCATCCGCAGAGTCTGTGAAGCGGGCCACCTCAACGGCTTCTATTGGCGTGAAAGGTATCTGCCCGACGGCAAAGGAGGGGTCACAGCCGCGGGTCCCAACACCTATTGCGAATATCCGGCCAACCTGATCCGCATCGTGCAGCGTTTCCTGCTCGGGGTTGAATTCGAGCTCGACGGTTCTCTCCTGCTTGCGCCCACGGTAACGGCAGAGTTCTGGCGGAAGGGTTTCGGCCAAACCCTGCGCTGGCGCGGCCGGACTCTCACATACCGCATGGGCTATGACCGGATTACTGGAAGCTATACGGGCAGCGGTCCACAAACTCTTGAAGTGCGTTTGCCGGCCCGGAACGAGGAAGGAAAAGTCCGGGTTCTGATTAACGGCCGACCTGCTGCGGCCAGCCGGGAGAACGGATTAATCAAAACAACACTGCCAGAGGCCTCTTCCCGCAATCCCTGCCGGTTTAAAGTTTTCCGCTGACGGAGTTTCAAGTTACTGGAAAAAGAAAACGAGAACAGGAGAGCATGACGATGAGGGCTTTTGCCAGACTACGGGGTGTGGTGCTCAGGATGTTGCTTTCTTCCCTTGTTTTCATCGGCTTTGCCTGGTGCATGGATACGAGTTCCAGCAGGCAGAAATGGCTGGATGTGCCCTATGCGAATGCGTCGCCAGCCGAAAAGCTCGATATCTACCTGCCCGACCAGGGCCAGGGCCCATTCCCCGTGATCGTCTCGATTCACGGCGGCGCGTTCATATTCGGGGACAAGGTCGGCATCGATCTCGAAGCGGCTCAGGCCGGACTCGCCCGGGGCTACGCGGTTGTTTCGATCAACTACCGGCTGAGCGGCGAAGCCCGGTTCCCGGCGCAGATCCATGACGTCAAGGCCGCCATCCGTTTCATCCGCGCTCATGCCGGCCAATACGGTCTGAATCCCGATCACATCGCGGTCTGGGGAAGCTCGGCCGGCGGTCATCTGGCGGCCCTGGCCGGAACCTCGGGCGATGCGCCGGAACTGGAAGATCCCGGCCTGGGCCCGTCCGGCATTTCCAGCCGGGTGCAGGCGGTCGTCGACTGGTTCGGACCGACCGATTTCCTGGCCATGGACGGCCAGTTCCGGCAGAGCGGCATCGCGGGCCAGGTTCATGACACGGCAGATTCGCCCGAATCGAAGCTGCTGGGGAAAAAGATCGGCGCTGCTCCCGACCGGGTCCGGATGGCAAACCCGGAGACCTACATCTCGGCCTGCGATCCGCCCTTCTTCATCCAGCACGGCACGCGGGACAGGCTGATCCCGGTCCAGCAATCCGTGGAATTCGCCAGGCGGCTGGAGAAAATTCTGGGCAAGGAAAAGGTGACGTTCGAGGCGCTGCCCGGGGCCGGGCATGGCGGACCGATGTTTTTCTCCCCGGCAAACATCAAGTCCGTTCTGGATTTCCTGGACAGGTACCTGAAATAACCGCCTCTATTCGGCCTGTGCCGGCCTGAAAGGCTTGGATCCCTTCATCCACTCGTGGGCGAACATTTCCGCCGCTTCGCTCTCGATGCACTCCAGTATCTTCTGAGCCGCGAACTCCGCGCTGTCGGCAGCGGGCGGCTGGAATGAACCCGCGCCTGGCGGCTCCTCCTGTTCAGGCATATCCTTGATTGTATTTTTTTCAAAATCCGTGAGCGTGATATAGGGATACACGACGCACACGCCGATATGGTCGCGCCTGAGCTCTTCCCGGGCGGTCAGACTGATGCCAGTCAATGCGCGTTTGGTCGAGGAATAGGCGGCCATGTTCGGCAGATACATCAGCGCCGTGCCGGAACTGATGTTGACGATCAGGCCGTTGCCCTGTTCCCTCATCAGCGGTATGACCTGCTGCATCGCGATCAGGGGGCCGATCACATCCAGGTCAAAGATTTTGCGGAACGTCTTCACATCGGTTTTTTCAACCGGGGCGTCGTATCCCTGGCCGGCGTTGTTGATCAGAATGTCGATCCTGCCGAAATGCTTCCTGACCGTTTTGACCATCTGGACGATTTGTTTTCTTTTGGTCATATCCGCAGGGACGGTGATGGAATAGGGGAGCCCGCTCGCTATTTTTTTAAGCTTGCTCCGGGAACGGGCAACCAGGGCCACTTTGGCGCCGTGCCGGGCTAACAGTTTTGCGGTTGCCAGGCCGATGCCCGAAGAAGCACCGGTGATGATGACCACCTTGTCTTTGCTGTCCATGAGAAGATTATACTATGCCGGTTGCGGGTTACAAGTTTTAGGTTGGTTGTCTAATCAATAATGCTGATTTTTACCGTTTCGGCATCTTCCACGATCTTGATCGCTTTCGCCGTCATCGTGAATCCTTTAGTCGTCAGCGTGACGTTCTTATACAGGTCCTCGACTTTCTCGCCATATTTCAACTCGTAGCCCTTTTCCCCTTCCTTCGCCTCCGCGTCCACCCATTCCAGATGGTGCGGAGAAAATGAAAGCCTCATCGGTGTATCTTCTGATACCAAATTTAGGCTTCCAAAGACAAATCGAGTGAGGCCATGGGGAAAAAACTGCTCGCCCTTATACAGGACGACGTTCTCCTGCTTCCGGGGATTAATTTCGAATCCTCTCTGGGCTTGTTTTAGGTCTATCAGATACTTCTTTCCCTTCCGGTTCATGACCAACTGGACAGTGTCATCCCGGTCTTTAATGACTCGGCTGTGTTTGGCCCGGATTTCATTGAATGCGAAGTCCGTCTTTAACCTTTCCGTGATCTTCTGTTTATCCTCTTTTGATAGTTTCAGAAATTCGGCTATAACTTCATCCAGGGTCCGGTCATTCTCGAAAAAGCCTTTTTTCCATTGGGGAAGAAATCGATCCAGAAGAAAGCATTGAAAGGCCCCGTAAATATATAATCGCTGGCTGACCTCCAGTGTCCTGCTTGCGGTCGCTTCGAGCGTGGAGATGGCCTCCCTTTCAATGTACTCGTCTATATGTTTGAATGCCCCAGAAATAGTTTTATCATCCTTGGCCGCTTGGCTTCGATAACCTGTTCCCTTGATCACCAGGGGCATTTTAAGGTTAGCGTATGTCGCTGTCCCCTCGTTTCGGGTCCTTATCGTATCGGCGGCACTGGCCCCTGACGGCATGGCTTTCTGTTTGATTTCCCGGGCAACCCAAGAATCCTTGAAGTACTCGAGCGCCTTGATCTTATCTTTTTCCTTGAAAGCTTTCAGGAGAGCCTTCCCTTCAATATCCGCATAGACGCTGTATTCAAGGTTGGCATCAAAATCCTGATCCATTTCCCCCTGGCGTTTCATGAGCCCCGCCTTCTGACATTCAACCATGAGTTTCGCCTGGAGCGAGTGGTAGGCCTCATGGACATAGATCAGCATGCGCGTTAGACGCATATACTCCGCTAGGTCCTCCAGCGAGTTCTCTTCAGGGGCAGGTTTCGATTCCGGCTTTTCCCCAATGGGCTCCAGTGGGCTCATAAGCACTGCCGTTACTCCCTCTATGTCTCCATGACCATGTATGCTCATGGCAGATCCGATTCGGCCGGGAAGTTCTTTGGTTCTGTCTATATATACCGTTTTCCCGTCTACTGCTTTTCCTGGCAGGATTTTGAAGCGCTGGGGTAATTTTTCGTTTTGAGTCACCATGACAACGACCCGGTTGGGAAAGATCAGCGTGAAGTCAAGAGTCTTGTAACCATTCCATCCCGGCCAGATCTTCTGCGCGAACTTATCTAGAAGAATATGGGCTTCCCCCAAGAGCTTCAGCTCTGTCTCGATTTCCGGATCAATTTTCATTTGTTCCGTTGTTCTTTTACTTCTGTCAATAGCCTCGCCCGCACATTTCCACAGGCTTTTGTACACTTTATTCTCTAAGTAGACGCATATCTGAACAAATGACCCCCCCCGCCTCCGTGACGACGCTCACATCCACCTTGGGCTGAGGATAATTCTCCTTGATCTCTGCGACTTCCGCATCAACGCTATAGGCGGAGGTCATCCCCGTTTCATCGGGTTTGATGGTGGCCAATATAATCCCAGACCTGCGCCCCCTAATTAGAGCAATTTGATACTCCCCTTTGGGCAATATCTTCATGCCCCATTCCAGGTCTTTGGGAACACTGATCTTGCCCAGCTCAATAATGGGGTTCTCCTGTGCGCCGAAAGATATGGAAGAACAGGCGATCACCATCAGCGCCGTTACGGCCAACCCGCACGTTTTTTTTAGCATCTTTCCCTCCTTATGATTATATTGCCGGCAGCCGGCTGCAGTCAAGAACCGGTAAAACAACCAGGATAGGGCTTTCCCCATGGATAACCGGTCCGCACGGCCGAGAAATCTACCGAACAACGGCAGACCGCGTCAGGCCGGGGATGTCAATCGCGAATGCGGAACTGAATGTGCCAACCGGCGTTGGCTCCAGTGACTTGTTAGGCTGATGTATTTTTTCTGGCAAAGCTGTTTCTGGCAGGCCGAGAATCGGGGATACCCCATTATCCCAAAGCACATCTTACTTGCTTTCTGACGGCTCATCCCAGTCCACGTGGTGCATCAGGTGATGTACTCCCGGACCCAAGAGGAGTCCTGCTACGGCAATCACGACGAGTCCTGCATACAATGCGTAGAGACCCGCAAAGATTTTTCCTGGCTCAGACAGATCAATCTTTACGGGTCCCATGCCACCGAGGAGCATCGCCGCATTTAAGAATGCATCTCGCCAGGGCAAATGCTCGTAGTGTTCATACCCCCAGATGCCGATGCCGAGTGAAAAGCCGAGGATCCCTAAGGCGATCCCAAAGTGGATGAACATCCGGCGCCAGAATACTCCGCCGTGCTTCTTGCTGGCTCTCTGCCCTTTTCTCATCGGTGTCTCTCCTCGATGTTCGATGAGCTGCCCAACATTCTCTTTTATGTTTATTCTATATTACTTTACATATATAGAGTTGGATGTTTTTTTTGTCAAGATAAAATCCGGTTCAACCGGAGCGATCACCCTGGCCGTCTGCTTTGTCGGGGACAACGCCAACGAAGAAGTCGTCAACCGCTGCCTCGATTTCTACGAAGCCGAACTCCCGTCTTGAACTCTCATAATTCACTTCACATAGCCGAGCGAAACAAGAAACTCATCCGCCTTTTTCTGCGCATCCTCCTTGATTTTCGGATCGGGCTTAGGCCATTCATCGTCGCGAATGCCTTTGGGCGTGAACAGGTGTCCCACATTTGGATAAACGTGCATGTCGCAACGGTTGCCGGCCGCTCGCATGCGGTCGCAAAAAAGCTGAACCCCTTTCAACGGAGTGACCGTATCTTCACTACCCTCAAGAATAAGGGTTGGCGGAAGCCCTTTCCTTATATGAGACGCCGGCGAAATAGAGGTTGCATCTCCCCGTGTCCCGAGAAGTCTTTCCACCCATTTGTCGCTTTCAAGGTACACGGCTGGTGAGACCAGAATTAGCGCATTAGGAACACAACTTACTGTAGTTGACTGAGTCGTATCGTCAAAGATCGCGGCCGAGGCGGCGAGATGGGCTCCGGCGGACCAGCCGTCCGCAACGACCCGGTTGGGATCAATTCCGAGCATTTTGGCATTCGAACGCAACCAGCGGATCACGGCGCGGGCGTCGGCCATGGCTTCCAGCGGCGTGACGGTTTTCTGATCGGAAAGACGATACTGGGCGGCGACGGCCACCATGCCCAGAGCGGCAAAGTGTTGAGCGCGCCCGAATGCCCATCCCGGTTCTCCCATCGTCCAGCCTCCGCCGTGAAAGATGACAATGGCCGGGGAGTGTTCTTCCTGCTGTCTTGGGGTTGGACGAAACACGTGGGCCTTGAGGTCTTTGCCGTCAACCGTCGCAAAAACGTAGGCCGTAGGCCCTTCGCTCCGGGTGCTCTCTTGCGCAAGAACGGTCGGCGCGTTCAGAATGAGCAACATGAAGCTGCCAATGATCCCGGAGATTAACTTATTCATCGATTGTCTCCTTAATGGAGAACATCAATAAACGCAAAAATGCTCGGCTGAAATCAGCGTTTCATTATCAGTGATGATGTCCCAATTCGTGTAGGCATAAACCCTGGCCGCCGAGACTGCTTGATGCAGTTCGCCGAGCTGAGCGCTCACGGGCCAATGATTCCCATCGACGAAATCCATAAGCTCCGAGAAGGTCCCCAAACCCGGGAGGAAACCATCTTCCATATCTTTTGTGTACTTGAGTGAGTCCATGAAGCTTTGGGGCCACTTATTGTAGGCACCCCATTTCCCTTGCTTCAACTCATCCTGGGCGGCCCGAATTCCACTTATATACTTCTCCTTACTTCGGTGCCAGGGCCATTCCTGGGACGCAGGCATAGCGGACAATTTGATGAGCACAGTATCTAACATAGCGACCATGCCGGACCGCTTTTCCGGGATCGCCGCCGCTCTCATCTCCCACTTCTTCCTTCCCTCCTCCAGCTGCTTTGCCGCAAGTTCCGGGTTGTGCACGAAGTAAACAACACTCCCGAAGACGTACTTGACCTTCTTGTGGCGATAGTGACCTGAAGTGGTGTGGCTCTGAGAATGTCCGCTGTCGTTAATAAAGTTGACTGTATGGGCATCGACCCAAGTGCCCTTTACCCACTTATCGGCGGATGCGTTAACCCAGGCGACATCGCCCCCATGCAACATCGCCATCTCCAGCATGTCCTGCTTGCAGCGGCCTACATTGGAACCATGTTTTTCGCTGTCATAGGTGAATTCCCCGACTCTTGCGTAGCCTCTTCCCAAAATCTCGAGATACGACGTGCGGGGCACTTCGACAGCCGGCACGCTCTTCTGCGGCATTCCTTTGATCGAGGGGCCATATGTCCATTTTGCATCAGCCTCTAGTTGCTGCCGCCGATTGCCAGTCTGGGCAGCGCAAACAACTGCCAAGAGCGCCACGAGCAGAGCGCCTCCTACCACGAAACTGAGAGTTGAACTCCGATTCCTCATACATACCTCCTTTGCCTTGTGAGGCGTTATGTCTCCATTTACCTGGGTTCCCATCACGGGCTTGTTTCTGTTGCCCATCCGGGCGCTTGGGCTCTCTCGCCCGGGGTAGACGGGGAACCCGCGACTCGGACGGTCAGCGCAAGCGCTGTGTTCACGCAGAGCATACCCCCATTCGCGGGCAGCCGCGAAGTATATTTTCCGAGATTTCCCATATGACCTAATCCAAGCCATTTGATGCTTCCTCTCCAGATAGTATTCTCCTATTGTTGGAAAACATTTTCAAGAGCTACACTCCCGGACCAATCCATTTAGCCTCAACGGACTACGATTCTCGTCCATCTCCCTGTAAAGTAGCAGACCGCCGTCACTGGTTGTCTTGGCACCGTGGAATTCCAGCTTCACTATGGGATCAAATTGGACCCGTAAAACTTCTTTTTTGCTCTCACCCATCAACCCTCTCCGATTTTCCCGCTGCAATATCGTCTTCAGCCTTTATTCATCAGCCTTTTCAGCTAATATTATAACAAATTTTGATTTCTATCTGGGAAATATGGGCTTAAATCCAAGAATTGTTTATCTTTATCTCTTTGAAATGATATCATGAATGTATGTCGCAATACTACAAAGCCCAACGGGCCAAAGGAATATACGATCCGGATGCAAAAGAGCCGTTTAAATTATCACGCTCAAAGATCGATCTCTTCTTGGAGTGCCCGCGCTGTTTTTATTATGACCGGCGGCTGGGCGTCGGCCGGCCGCCGGGATTTCCTTTTACTTTGAACGTGGCCGTGGACCGTCTCTTGAAACTCGAATTCGACACTCATCGCGCCAATGGAACCAGGCATCCTCTGATTGAGAGATATGGCGTTGATGCCCGGCCGGTTCCGCACGAGAACCTTGACCAATGGCGGAATAATTTCGTCGGCATACAGTATTTGCACCGGCCTACCAATTTATTGATATTCGGAGCGATTGATGATCTCTGGCAGAATCCGGCGGGAGAATACATTGTCGTAGATTACAAGGCCACCGCCAAGGACGAGGAGATCACCGAGCTTAATAAAGAGTGGCAGGACAGCTACAAGCGGCAGATGGAATTGTACCAGTGGCTGCTTCGGAAAAACGGGCATCGGGTTTCCAGTGTCGGCTACTTCATTTACTGCAACGGCCGAACGGACCGCAGCGCGTTCAATGGCAGGCTCGAATTTGCTGTGACCCTTATTCCTTACACCGGCGACGACTCCTGGGTTGAAAAGACAATCATGGAAGCGCACCAATGCTTGAATAGCAGCAAACTACCAGAAGCGGCTGCCGATTGCGATTACTGCAGCTATGTGGAAAACATAGGCAAGTATCACTAAAATCAGATCAGATTAAACAGCGCAATCAGTTTTGCTTATTGACCGGCTCTGTCACCTATATCCTATTTCCCGAATTCGAGAACCTGAAAGCTGCCGGGAACTATAGTCGGACGGGGGCGGGGGTTCTCCAGGGTGGCTGCGGGCGCGGGGCCGAACTCGGCGGTCACCAGAAACACGTGGTGGGTCTTGTGGTCGATTTCCATGGTGCGCGCGCCGCGGGCTGTGGGCACGGTTTCCAGGACTGCGTACTTGTCCGCGGATAGCTGCTTGATGATTGTCAGGGTGCCCTCGCCGTTGGAGCTGAACACGAGGCCGGCCTTGGGGTCAAAACGGACGGCATCGCTGCCTTTGCCGATAGGTCCGCTGGTCACGACCTTGCCGGTTTCATAGTTTGAGACCACCAGCAGCTGGTTGGAGCAGACGGAAAACAGGCGCTTGTTCTTGAGGTCAATGGCCAGGCCGCTCGCCTCTTCGCCGGGAGTGATTTTCCAGCGGCGCAGGACCTGCAGGGTCTTGGCGCTGAAGGCCACGATCTCGCTGGTGTCCTCGATGTTGACGAAAATGGTGCCCTTGGCGTCGGTTTGCGCAAATTCCGGCTTCCCGCCCAGGGGAATAGTGCCGGCCACGCTGTTATCCGCCGCGTTGATGGCCGTGGCGTCTGCGCTCCGGCCGTTGAAGGTGAACACGCGGCCGCTGAAACTATCAAAGAGAATGGCGTCGGGGTTGGTGCCGGTCTTGACTTCTGCCAGCTTTTTGCGGTTCTTGAGGTCAAACACGGTCACGAGGTTGGCCCGGCCGTTGCTGATGTAGCCGCGACCCAGCTTCTGGGCGAAGGCCACGCCGTGCACGCCCTGCAGCTCGGTGATGGGCTCGAGTTTCTTGCCGGTGTCGACATTGAGGAGTTCCACTGCGGTACCGTGGGTGACATAGAGGATACGCGAGTGGCTATCCAGGGCCAGGTAGTCCCAGCCTCCCGCGCCGCCGAGAACGTGCTTCTTCAAAAGATGATATCCCGGCTTGGCCGCCTGGGCAAAAGCCAGTATGGTGAACAGAACCAGGGTCAGGAACAGGATTTTTTTCATACCGCCTCCTAAAAAATAAGAATACTCCTTTTTTTGGAATATTGATATAGTCGGCTGTTGCCGCTATAATTGTTTGCGAAAAGAGGTCAGCAATGGGTGATGTACTCAAGCCGCCCTATTTGGAAAAGATCGAGGAAAGAGGCGATTTCAAGGTCTGGCGCGTGGACGGCGCCTATATCCGCGGGCATATCGACGAGGAATTCACCAACTTCGGCCAGCATTTTCGCTTCCCCTTCATCCCGGAAAAGGAGTTCTGGATAGACCACGAGAGCGACTCGGGCGAGGCGCGCTTCTTCATCGACCACTTGCTGGTCGAGTACAAGCTGATGAAGGAGGGCAAGCCCTACGGCGAGGCGATCTATGAAGCGGACAAGGTCGAGCGCAGGGAACGGCGGCGCGCCGGCGACCTCAAGCACCTGATCCGCGGCAGGGAGCTGCCCAACGGCCACGACGTGCACCTGCGGCTCTGGAAGAAGCTGGAGAACGGCGTGTCGGTCTGGATCGTGCACGGACGGATGGTGCGCTCGGCGTTCGACGTTGATTTCACGGCCGGCGGTCACGATTATGTGTACGAGTTCGTGCCGGAAAACGAGGTCTGGATCGACAACGACATCGTGGAAAACGAGCGCGGCTACGTGCTGCTGCACGAGCTGCACGAGCGCAACCGCATGGCTGCCGGCCTGCCCTACAGCAAGGCGCACGCCGAGTCGAGCAAACTCGAGTGGCGCTGCCGCCACCACCCGGACGAGCTGCACGACAAGCTGGCCGAGGAGGGCTGGGCATGAAAATCAACATCATCAAACTCATCGCGGCGCTGGTCATTTGCCAACTGGCCGGTGGCATCGGCGCGCTGTTTACGGCGCGGCCGGTGGCGACTTGGTACCAGACTCTGAAAAAGCCCTCGTTCAACCCGCCGGATTGGGTGTTCGGCCCGGTTTGGACCACCCTGTTCCTGCTGATGGGAATCGCTCTCTACCTGGTCTGGAACAAGGGGTGGGACGGCCACGGGGTAAAGGTGGCGCTGCTTCTCTTTTTCGCGCAGCTTTTCTTGAATGTGATCTGGAGCATCCTGTTTTTCGGAATGAAAAGCCCGCTCCTGGGCCTGGCCGACATTGGCCTGCTCTGGTGGCTGATCCTGGCCACAATGATCTTTTTCTACCGCGTGGACCGGGCAGCAGCCTGGCTGCTTGCGCCTTATATCCTCTGGGTATCGTTCGCCGCGGTTCTCAATTTTTTTATCTACTCGTTCAACCGGTCCGGCTGAATCCACACCGCCGGGCAGGTTTGTCGAATCGTCTGCCGCTCACTCCTGCTTTTTGGGTGGCGTCCGCAATCCGCGCACCAGCAGGTACAGGCCGGACAGGATCAGGAAGCCGCCGATGATCAGCGAATTGTCGTACAGGGCGGTGTAGAACAGGGCGGCCAGGCCGAGCAGGATGAAGGCCGGCACCAGCAGGCCCGTCTTGCGTTCCACGAAGTAGTAGAGCACGAAAGCCAGGCCCGGGCCGATCAGGAAGTTGGGCCAGGTGGTGGCCGTGTTGCCCCAGGAGGTGTAGTTGAGCCAGAGGAAGTAGCCGGCGTAAAAGCTGAGGATGGTCATGGGGATGACCACGCCGGAGGCCTGGCGGCCCTTCTCGATCCAGGCGATGGCCAGCAGCGTCACCGGCACGAGCATGAACAGCGGCCAGAGCCGGCCTATGCTCAGGATGTGGAAGAAATTTCCCATCAAGAACAGGATGCCCACGGCGCAGAGCAGCAGCCCGCCAAACAGGGTGGCCGCGCTTGTCTGTTGCGGACGGTCATTCATGGTGAACCTCCGATTCCATTATACAGAACGCAGCAACAGAAGCAAATGTTCCGCTGCTACATCAGGCTCGGAGCTCACGGTGATCTTGCAGTTGAGCAGGCGGGAGACCGGGCAGTTCTTCTCGGCCTTGGCCGCCGCTTCGGAGAAAGCGGCGCGGCTGGCCCTGGGCACCACGGCCTGAACATCGAGATGAATGGCGGTAATGGTCCAGAGTTCGTTCACTTTTTCCAGGGTCAGCTCGGCCCGGGTCTCGATTTTTTCCGGTTTCAGGCCCGCCTGGTTCAGATGCCCGGCTAGGGCCATGGAAAAGCAGCCGGCGTGGGCTGCGGCGATAAGCTCTTCGGGATTGGTGCCGCGGCCGCTCTCGAAGCGGGAGACGAAGGAGTAGGGGGTGGCTTTCAAAACCTGGCTCTCGGTGTTCAGTATCCCCGCCCCCTCCTTCAAGCCCCCTGTCCAGACGGCGAATGCCTGTCGTTTCATGTCTACCTCCCTCGCTGGATGCATTTTATATACCTCATGGGTTTGGGAAAAGCAAGCGGGTGCCCTTGTCCTCCCATTTGACATACATTCAGGTTCGCATTTAGAATAGAACCTTTTTGGAGCTCGAATCAAAATGTCCGGCCACACGGGAGAACTGTTTGCCCTGATCACCGCCCTGTGCTGGACCGCCTCCTCGCAGTTTTTTGAGAGCGCCACCCGGCGCATCGGCTCCCTGGCGGTCAACCTGCTGCGCCTGCCCCTGGCCCTGCTGCTTCTCTGTCTCTTCAATCTGTTTCACCGCGGCCTGTTTCTCCCCGTTGACGCCGGCAGCCGCGCCTGGCTCTGGCTGCTGCTCTCCGGCTTCCTGGGATTTTCGGTCGGCGACCTGTTTCTGTTCAAAGCTTACATGCTAATCGGCGCGCGCGTGGCCCTGCTGCTCCAGACCCTGGTGCCGCCGCTGGCCGCGCTGCTGAGCCTGCTCTTTCTGGGCGAGGCCATGGCCGCCCGCAGCCTGCTGGGCATGGCCGTCACCCTGGCGGGCGTGGCGCTGGTCATCCTGACTTCGGAAATGGAGGAGGGGAGCGCGGCGTTGCGGCCCAAACGGGCGGTCCGCTTTTCCTATTCGGCTGCGGGCCTGCTCCTGGCCCTGGGAGCCGCGGTCGGCTCCGCGGCCGGCCAGGTGCTGAGCAAGCTGGGCATGGGAACATACGACGCGTTCGCCGCCACCCAGATCCGGCTGATCGCCGGCATCAGCGGTTTCCTTTTGATTTTCACCCTGCGCGGCCGCTGGCGGAATCTGGGAACTGCCCTGAAAAACAGCAGGGCCCTGGCTTCCCTGTCCGCGGGCGCGGTGTTCGGCCCCTTCCTGGGCGTCTCCTTTTCCCTGCTGGCCCTGCAGCGCACGGGCGTGGGCATCGCCTCCACCCTGATGTACCTCTCCCCGGTGCTGATCATCCCGGCAGCCATCATTTTCCGCAAAGAGAGGGTCAAGTTAAAAGAGATCCTCGGCGCTTTGCTTGCAGTCGCCGGCGCGTTGCTGTTTTTCCTCTGACACCCTTCAGGGCCATTGCGAGGTTTGCAAGGCGCTGAGGGGGCCATCATCCTGTGCATAGGGGCCCCGGGGGGGAGTTTCCGGGGCCTTTTGCCTGCCTGGGGTGGCAGGCGAGAGAGATTTTGGGAGAGAGATGATTTATTATACCACAATTGAAAATCTTTTTTTTTTGTGCTATTTATTGAGTTGTCAAAGGAGGGATTATGGGATCAAAAAACATGGCTCGCCGTGAGCGAAAAAAGCCAAAGAAAGAATCGAAAGTAAAAATCCAGCTCGTGAATCTGCCTTCTCCTATAGTGCGCACAGAGATTCCCTGGCCTGATGAGAAGAAAAAGAAGCAATAACCGATTGGCGATAGCTGGTTCTGTTCAGTTAAATTATTTGCAAATTTCACGAGAAGGGGAGAGTAATTGAAATTTTGATAGTATGGGGAAGAGCTGGAGAACAGTTAGTTAATTGTATGAATTAAAAGGCTGTGATTGAGCGTGTTTACTAAATGCTCATTTAGAAATAAACGTTAATATTCAAAAAATTTGCTAATAAATATAAAAATACCAAAATTATTGGGAAAATAATTAGTAAAAAAAAGACAATTCCAAAATTTTTTGAAATTATTTCAAAAAATTTGTTTGAATGAAATTGAATTAAGATTAGGTTAGCTAAAAATGATAGAACCATATAAATTATTAAAATCTCAATATAACCACTAAACTGGAAGATGCTAACATTAAAATTCAAAACGATAAAAAATGAAATCATCATGATAACCACTTCAAGGATTTGAACAATCATTAATTTAAAGGCGAAATTTTGTTTTATTTGGAATTTTCTTTTTAAAACAAAATATTTAACAAAAGAAGCAAGAATAGATCCAAAAAAGAAAAGAGGCGTATTCGTATAAATAAGTTGACCAAGTGTTGGATGTGCTTCTAAATTATTAGCAATTAAAAGACTTAAATATAATTGAAGGAAAACTAATTTCATATTTTTAATTTTCATTGTAATGATCTTCTTTTTTTTAATTTTTGTATTTTACTCATTATTATTTATAATTATTTTTTCTTTGATTCTCGCTCCCTGGCTTCTTGGGCAATCGGTTTCATGATGCGTATGGCTGGGCCAGCAACCTTCGCCTTGAGATTTTTGAACTTTAAGCTTATAGCAGAAGCCCCTGAGACATAACCGCATGATGTATCCTCTGGAATATTGGTATTATTGTAGTAAATGAGATTGTAATGAATATCTCCCCGAAACTCGCCCATCTTGGAATATAAGAAATCGTAATAACTTCCATTCCAGTTGAGATAATAGTCGCGATTTCCAAAAAACCCAGGATCATTGGAAAAGATGTGTCTACACATAGTATTTTTTGTTAATGGGGTTTCAATGTTTGGTGAATGCACCAAGGCGCTGAAATTGAATCCCGTCCTGTCTGCGAGAACGTAAAGCCGATATGCTTCTCCTGGCTGGATTAGAACTGGAGCGTTATCTGGGAAACGGTGGTAATTGATATCTGTTTTTGACGGTTCTCCATTGAAGGTCACAGACACCAGCCTGATGATGTTTGGAATGATATTAATGTCTGGGTTTTCCAATCCACATTCGATCTCCCCGTTGCCATTTTTGTCGGCCGCATTTATCACACTGGGATCGTTCCAGGCCAAACTGGTTCCATTAAAGCACACTCGGTCGGTATTATTAAATAAATCGATCGGCGTTGGCTCGCTAATGTCCTTGAAACCAATGGCGACAGCATTTTCTTTTTCAGCACCTAAAGTCCCTTTAAATACCAATGTAAGGTTAATATCAACCGCATTTGTTGGTAATGGATTTGAGCTTAAATCAAATTCTAATTTAATCGGGTTCGTCTGAGATATTGATATTTGATCTGGATATTTTACGACTATGAATTTTTGTTCTTCATCCGGTTTGGGATAATTTATTTGGAAAGGATCCCCTTTACATTGCCTGTATCTTACTACTAAGCTTACATCGCCATTGATCATCTGCTCGCCATCAGGTGTAATATTTCTTGCTTTTAATGTGATCTTATTAAACATGTTCTCTTGTTGAGTCGAAAATGAATATATGCCTTCTTCAGGTAGGGTGATTTCAATTTCCCCTCTGAAAAAGTAGTCGATGAGCTTTGCTGAATAACCCACCGCTCTTGGAACAAGCATAGATGCATAATCTTTGTGGCATAAATTATCAAGATATACGAGTTTTCTTATATCAATCGATTCAGGAATTTTTGTAAAACAATATTTGAAATAGTTAAACGTCAAAAAATGATTTATTTTTTCCCCATCTTTGTCTTTAGAAATATAAATAATCTTATCAATTTTTCCATCTTTTGCTTGAACTTGCTCTATAAGTACATTAGAAGGTAGGGGGGATTGGTAATTGGTACTTGATATTTTTGGAAAAGGGAAATAATGGGCGTCCGCTTGGGAAAAATTTTCTGTAAAAATGGTATCTTCACTTACAAAATTCGCACATGCATACTCAGCTAGACCTTGATCAATACCTGCTGATGGTATTTGATTATTTTGAGTGTACTTTTCTGCATCAACTAATTCTGTAATTGGAACTAGTTCTTCATCCGTATTCGGATTTTTTAATATTTGTTTTAAAGAAAGTAAAGGCGACAATGGTTTTATAGATAAATCATTTATGAAATTTAAATTATTTTCTGCCCAGCCCTCTATGCATCGAAAATTGAATCCTTTTAATTTTAATATATCAACAGTTTTTTCTTCCACCAAATTTAATAAATGCGCATCATTCCTTACGTGATCAGGTACTGAAGCATCTTGAATTAAATGAATTTGGTGACCTATACCTTTTAACATATTTGCAAAATATTCATTTCTCGTTGTTTCAAGCGGGCTAATTAATGCATTATAATAATTCTCTCTTACTTTACCCCATGATTGATTTCCCTGAACATAGTTTTGTTGATTGAAACCATCCTGTGCCCAAAAAATTAAAGATTCTCCTATACCAATATCATTTAATCCAGCTTCGTTTAACAGTTTGAGAGGATTATGAAAATGATTATCAGATCTCCGACCTTTAAAAATTGATTCATAATCATCCTCAATTTCGCTGCCATATGTAATCCATTCTATAGCTTTCAGATTTTTATCATATTTATTCAAATAATGATTAAGAATTCCTTTATCTAAATTTAATTTTATAAAAAATTGGCTTTCACTGAGTTTGGAAAAATTAATACTTGCATTCCAAGATATTATTTGATGAACCTTTGTCCCCCAAGCAGGATTCATAAATGGATAAAAAATTAGAATAAAAAAGAAAATATAAATTGATAAGGATATCTTTTTCATTTTCATAATCTCCTTAAATGATTTCATTAGTTTTTTTTCTAATTAAAATTAAAGTATTAAAGAGAATTGAAATAATGAAAACGATGAATCCACTAGTCATTGCTAAAGTATACAAAAACAAACCGGATTCGCCATGTTTAAAATTTCTACATGCAATTTCCAATGAAAAAATTTGAATGCAAAACGCGATTAATCCACAGAAAATAATTTTAATTGTCCTAATAAATAAAGTGATAAATTTTGGAGAAGTGAATTTCATTTTCAATAAAAAAATGAATGTGTAAGAAACAAATAATGATGTAATAGAAAATATTAATACCTCAAGACCTAATATTAAAATATTATCCGATCCCCATAAAATTAATGTGATTGAAAAAATTGGAAAAATACTAATAGCAGATCTTTTAATGAAATATGTTTGCTCTTTTAGAAAAAAGTTTATGAAAATAAAAGAAGTACTAAAAGATAGTAATAACAATGTGAGATTACGAAAATAAAATAAATAATCAAAATTATTAATATTAAAATTGGCTTTTTTTGCTTCTGGGTAAATTAGAATCATCCATAATGCTCCGAATACCAATAAAATCTGGATTAGTACTATTATCTTATTTTTTTGATTCATAATATAAAACCTCCATGTTCATAATTTAAAACCTTAAAATTTTCCATGAACCATTTTCATCTTGTATAAAATAGATATAATAAGTAATATCATTTTCCGTTCCATTAATTATTTCTTTTCTTCTAATTCGGTATTGTGCACCAGCGTCATTGAAATAAACCGCTTCGATATTTTGCATTGTCTGTGCTATTTGCGGTAAATCCGTTAAAAGATTTGTAAATATTTCTTGATATAGTTGTTTAGTATCTTCTATAAAATAGCTCGCTGCCCCATCGATATTCCCTGCAATCATCGCCGTTTTCATGTTGTTCCAGATGGCTTTCAGGACCGCGTCGAGCATTTTCACTGTGACGCTGGCCCGGACCGTGCCTCCCTGTCCGGTCACGGTTATTGTATAGGTTGTGGCTATTTTTGGCGAGACCACTTTTGAACCGTTGATCGCAACCGTACCAACGCCGTTGTCTATGGACGCGGAGGTGGCGTTGGTGGTGGTCCAGGTCAGAGTGGCCGAGCCTCCGGGCGGAATGGCGTCAGGAGCAGTCGTAAAGGTCACGGTCGGGGCCGGGTATTTTATGGTCACCGCTGCGCTGGCGGATGCGCTGCCTCCCAAACCCGTGACTGTTATTTTATAGGTTGTGGTTTTTGCCGGTGTGACTGCCCGTGAACCGTTCACCGGAACGCTGCCGATGCCGTTGTCCATGCTGGCCGCGGTAGCTCCGGTCGAGGTCCAGGTCAAAGTGGCTGTTCCGCCCGGCGAGATGATCGTCGGCGCGGCAGATATTTTTACTGTCGGCAGGGGGTAGGTGACGGTCACGGTGGCGCTGGCCGACGCGGTCAGGACCGAATTGGTGGCAATGGCCGTATAGGTCGTGGTCTGGGAGGGCGCGACAGCCAAGGAGCCGGTCACGGGAACGGCGCCGATGGCGTTGTCCAGGGAAACTGAATTGGCATTGGTGGTGGTCCAGATGAGGGTCGCCGATTTCCCGAGCACCACGCTGGCCGGGCTTGCCGCCATGTTGATTTTGGGCGGAACGCTGGTGTCGAGCGCCGTGAAATTCTGCCCGGCTATGGCTCCGTTGGCCGTGATTTGGATTCTCTGCGGGGAAAAAACAAACCCGTTTTTCGCCGGCAAGATGGTGTAGGTTCCCTTGTCCACAGCCAGAATGTAATTGCCCTGGGCGTCGGTTTGCACCGTTTTACTGAACTGCTCTCCGTTGAACGAGACGCCAACTCCCTCGACCCGGTCCCGCTTTTCGTGATTTTTCCTGAGATCGTGGTGGCATTGAAGCCGATGAAGTTTCCCAGGCCGTAAGGCGCATGGCCGAGATTGACGGTGGCGATAGCGGTATAGCCCGAGGTATTGAAAACGCGCAGCCAGTTGGAGTTGGTGCAGACGATGTAGAGCCGGCTGCCGTCCGGATGAACGCCGATGGCATTGGCTGCTTGGCCGACAATGGGGACCGTGCCAATCACGCTGTTGCTGGCTGCGTCAATCACTGAGAATTTGTCATCGTTGCGCGTGACATACACGCGGCTGCCGTCCGGGTGCACCCTTAACGCCAGGGGAGTGGCGGTCACTCCGTCGGTCTGCGCCAGCCGCAGGCCGGCAACCAGCGAATGGGTCGCCGCATCCATGACGGAAAAATTTTCCAGACTGGCATCGTAACCCTGGATCACATAGAACCGGCTGCCGTCGGGTTTGAAAACGAGGTCCCAGGGCAGACGAAGCGGAATATCGTTCAGTGCTTCAAAGGTGGCGGCGTTGATCACGGCGATTTTGTTCTGGGAATAATTGCAGGCATAGAGACGGGTGCCGTCCGGGTGCACGGCCAAGCCATAGATGTTGCCGGTGACCGGGATTTCTCTGACAACCGCCTTGGAGCCTGTGTCAATCACATTAATAAAATATTTCCAATTCCCGTTTTCCAGGCGCGAACCTGGGATATAGAGGAATATTCCATTCGCATGAATGGCCATGTATTTATTCGCTCCCGGGACGCTGATTTTATCGAGCAGCGTGTTGGTATTGGTATCGAGGATGGCCACATAATCTCTCAGGCTGATGTAGGCGCGCGTTTTATCCGGGCTGAGAGCGACGCCCTTCGGCTCGCTGCCCACGGAAATGGTGGTGGCGATTTGATTGGTCAGGGTGTCGATAACCGAAACAGTCCCGTCGTAGCTGTTGGGAATGTAGGCGTAGCACTTCGGCTTTATTTCCAGCGACACCGTGACACTGGCCGAATTGGTCCCCCCTTCGCCGCTGACCGTGATTGTATAGGTGGTGGTTTTGGAGGGCGTCACGATCTTTGAGCCGTTGATCGCCACCGCGCCGATGCTGTTGTCAATGGTTGCCGAGGTGGCATAGGCGGAAACCCAGGCCAGGCTGGCGCTGCCGTATTCCTGGATTTTTTCAGGCGTGGCGGTGATTGAAACTGACGGCACGGGCTGGATCACGGTGACAGTCACTTTCGCTGTGGCCGAACCGCCGGAACCGCTGACCGTGATGGTGTAGGTGGCGGTCTTGGTCGGCTTGACGACTCTGCTGCCATTGACTGCAACGCTGCCGATGCCGTTGTCAATGCTTGCGGAAGTGGCGTTGGCCGACGTCCAGCTCAATGTGGCTGATTCGCCCAGTTTTATGGTCAGGGGAGAAGCGCTGATGCTGACAGTCGGAAGCACGGCATACGCGTAAATTGTAAAAATGATGATCAGTATGATAAATACAAATAGCCTGGTACCCCGGAGATGATTGGTGCGTTCCATTTTTCCCTCTCTGTTCATCACGATTTTCTATTATCAATTTTCATGCCAAATGAGTATGAAAAACTCGAAACCTTTATCCCTAAAAGGTCTCCAATGGTTTCCACAGAATTTTCGTTTTGTGGGAAACTTAAATAAGTGTCCCATTTTGGGACGCCTGGTTTTGAAAAAAACCGATAAAATGCTTTTATATCGGTCTTTTCCGCCGTTTTAACTTCAACTGTCCCAATTTGGGACACTTTTTCTGAAAACTCGATTTATGCTTTATTATAGGTAATTTACGCATTTGGCGAGTGTCCCATTTTGGGACATATCCTTAATATATTGACTAAAAACCTAGTGCCAGTCCTGATTCTCTCCCTGAATAAAAACCTCAGAAAAGGCGGATCGTTTTTTTCTCGGTGATATCTTTGAAAACGCGCACTTCGCCGGTGTAGGTATCAATGGCATAGACAATGACCCCGCCCTGAATACGGCCGATGAGCGAGACTTCATAGCGCCGGCTTTCGGATGGAAAAAACTCTTGATCCGGGAATGGGAAATAGGGTTTCTGCATCGAGGTGACCATGTCGCTCTTGAATAAGCCGGTGGCGGTGTCGAAGGTGTAAATCCAATACCCGTTCAGCCAATATTCCGCCCAGGTGTCGTATCGCTGCCAGGCCTGAGGGTCCATGGGATAATCGAAGAGCTGGAATTCGTTCTTGTTTTCCGGGAGGGGAACGATTTTAAATTCGCCGGAGTACATATCCATTGCGTAGAATTCGACCTTCCCGGAGTTGTAGTTGACCCACCCGAAATAGCGATTCGGTCCCGCGGACTTTTTGTCTGGGAAAGGATCCAGTTCCTTTTGCTGGCTCTGCTTTCTCCTGATCCGGAGCAGGCCGGTCGCCCAGTCCAGGCTGTATAAATCGGTGTCACCGGAGTTCGGTTCGGCCCAGGAGGAATACCGGAGGGTTGCTTCGCCCGGCTCCCTGGTGCCCTGAAACAGGGAGATTAAACTGGGTTTTTCGACATCCCGTAAAATTTTGCTTTTTCCGGTGTAGATGTCGGTGACGATGAAATCGAATTTCAAGTTATCATAATTGATATGGGCCGAGTAGCGCTGATTTTCTCCTTCCCGCGTTTGGGTGAAGAAACGGAGCGAATTGGAGTTGCCGGAGATGGTCTTCATCTGGATGTCGCCGGTGTCGGAGTCGAGCACGAAGACTTCGGCGTTGCTCGTGAGTCCACGGGCGAACAACATGAAAAAACGCCTTTGGCCGTGTTTCTCGTCGCTCTGAAAAAGCGTCAGCGGTCCGTCGCCCGTATAATTGGTTTTGAAGCGCACTTCGCCCGTGTAAGAGTTCATCACGAAAAGGTCCGCACCGCCCTGCATCTCGTATTTTGCAAGCAGGCTGTAACGGCACTTGTTGAACAGGTCGAGAAACACCCTGACCTTCTCCTTTTCTTTCCCCTTTGGCTCTGCCGGACTCTGTTCCACTATGGCTATGGAGCTCGTATTCTTATTTTGAGCTTGGGGCTGGTTCTTTTTTTTCCCCCGTTCGATCTGCTGCTGGATATTCGCGATCACGGCCTGGGCATCTTCATCCAGAAATTCTTCGGCCGGGATAACGGTCACCTGGGATTTCTCGCTCTCGCTCGGTTTCTCGGAATCTTTTTTATTTTCTGAACTGGATTTTGCCATGATAGGAGGGGCGGGGTTTGAAGTTTTTTGTGCTGTAGCGTTTTTATTTTTCCCACCGCTGACAATCAGGATTGTTGCTCCCGTAATAATCAGGCTGAAAAACAGAATCAGAAAACCGCCTTTCCTTCTTTTTTTCAAATACTCGTTGCGATAAGGTCCCCCGTTCATCTTCTCTCTACTCAAACAATTTTATAATAAAAAAAATCTTTACATTAATTTACATTGGGGGCGGGCGAGTTTAAAACGATTCCTCTCTTTTTCTCCGCCCGGCGTAGCGCCACCCGCCCACTACTTGTTCAAATACAAATCCGTCAATGATCGCTTCCCTTGTACGCGGATGAACATAAGCCACAACTTTATTGGTGTTGGATTTGTCGGTTTCCCATTTGAAATCAAGAGCCGAGCCGAAAACTTTCTCCAGAAAGGGGGATTCAAGTGGGATGATGCCGTTGTAATGGGCAAGAGGGTCCGTTTCATATCTGTCGCGAATCGCTTTGGGAACCGTGAAACAGAAAAAGCTTTGCACCCAATCTATGACAAATTGTCCGAACAATTCCTTATAGATGGGATTTTCTTCGTCCATAGTTCCCCTTTGATAATATTATAATACATTTTTGTTAAAGATAGACAAATCAACAGACAAAAATAATTTTTTCAGCTTCGTTTTATTCTTTAATCCGGCCGACTTCAAAAAGCGGTTCACCCGCAGCCACCGGCGGGGTGTTGATGATGTAGAGGATGATGCCGGCAAAAGGCGAGCGCACGTCCAGGACGCGCTGCCCGGCATAGTCGGTCACATAGCCGACCAATTCGTCCTTGGCCGCGTGATAGCCCATCTGGGTCAACGGATGAAAGAGGCCCGCCACAGAGGAATAAATCACCTCGTACTGGTCGACCCAGACCGGTTCGCACAGGCTGCGCACCTCGCCCGGAAGCATCTGGAAGAGCCGCAGCACGTTTTCGATGCCCTGCAGGTTGCCCCGCACCGCGTCCTCGTCCGTTCTGCCCAGCAGGCCCATCTCGGTGGTGATGGCCGGCTTGGAGCGCAGCAGGGCCGTGTTGCCCAGGTACTTGGAATCGGCGATGTCTTTGCCGCGGCTGCGGTCGATGATGATGTATTTGAGCCCGAAGGCCACGGCCATGCGTTTGGTCTGCTCGTCGAGCGCCGGGTTGTCGGAGATCATCCAGTAGGAGTAGGGGATCAGCGCTTCGTTGCCGTCGCCGCAGTGGAGGTCGATCAGCGCGTCGCAGCGCTCGATCACCTCTCGGGTCAGAATGCTGGCGATGCGCTGGGTGATGGTCCCATTCGGGTTGCCGGGAAAGACCCGGTTGAGGTTCTTCCAGTCATAGGGATTGTAGTAAATCGTCCGCTTTTGAAATGAGGGCAGGTTGGCGATGTGCACCAGGATCAGGGTGCCGGAAAGGTTTTTTGGGTCGATGCTTTCCTTCAGCCGGTAGAGCGCCAGGATGGGCGGGTATTCGCAGGCATGCACGCCCGCCACCAGGGCCAATACGTTGCCCGGCTTCTGGCCGTTGATGACGGTCACGGGAATTTCTGTTCCCGCATCAACCCCGGCCGGAACCGGGAGCGAGAAGGAACGCATTTGACCTGCGGGCACCTGCATGCCGCCGAAGGCAAAGGGGCCGTTCGTGGGCACTGGGCTCTTGGCCGCAGCCAACATCAAGGGAATGAATACCAGGAGAAAAAGAGACACTTTCTTAGCCATGACATAGCCTCCTCATCGCTCCGACCATGGATCGGTTCGCCTGAAGAATTTTATGTGAGTGGAGCGCGTATGTCAAAGGGTCAAGCGGAATAGAGAAGCCAGGTGATCGTTCGTTTTTCTTAAATATACAGAACAATGGTTTCCGATTATTCGTATAACTTATCTTAAATCGTGAAAAACGAAAAAAAGAGGGAAAAGCAGTTTTCAGTCAATCCGCAACTCCCCTCTTTTATATCTATTTCCATATATTTTCCCCATTTTCCCCTGAGGAGGTCTCCATGCGTCGGACGATTTGTGTTTTTCTTTTAACGCTGATCCTGGCCATCGGCCTGACGGCTGCGGCGGGAAGCGACAAGCTCTCCTTTGCCCAGTACCACAAGCCGGGCGAGGTGACGGCCCTGCTCAAGGGCTATGCGGCCAAGTTCGGCAGCCTGGCCAAGGTGCTGCCCTTGGGCCAGAGCAGCGGCGGCCAGGAGATGGCGCTGCTGCGCATCGCCGCTGGCGGCAAGACCGATCCGGACAAGCGGCCGGCCGTGTTTGTGGCGGCCAACATCGAGGGCGCGCACCTGATCGGCACCGAGTCGGCCCTGCTGCTTGTTGACAAGCTGCTCAACGGCTACGGCAAGGACAAGGCGATCAGCGCCCTGCTGGACAGGCGGACCGTGTACGTGGCGCCGTTGCTCAATCCGGACGCGGCGGCCCAGTTTTTCGCCGCGGTGCGCTGGGAAAGGTTTGCCAACGCCCGGCCGGTTGACGACGACGTGGACGGCCAGGTGGACGAGGATGGGCCGGATGACCTGAACAAGGATGGCCTGATCACCCAGATGCGCGTCAAGGACCCGGAAGGCACCTATGTGCCGGATCCCCGCGAGCCGCGGCTGATGCGGCTGGCCGACCCCAAGAAAGGTGAAAAGGGCATCTATAAATTGTATTCCGAAGGCCTGGACAACGACGGCGACGGCCAGTACAACGAGGACGGGCCGGGCGGCGTGGAGCTCAACCGCAACTTCCCCCACGACTGGGAGCACGCGGTCAGGGCAGCCGGCCTCTACCCGGTGTCCGAAAAGGAGACAATCGCCCTGGTGCGATTCTTGGTCGACCATGCCCCCATCGCCATGATCCTCAACTTCTCCACCGAGAACACCATCCTCAACCAGCAGCAGACCGGCCAGGCGCGCGTGGCCAGCGACAAGGTCAAGGTGCCCAAGATGATCGCCTCCTTTCTCGGGCTGGAGCCGGACTCCGAACACACGATCAAGGAGATCGTGGAGATCCTGAAGGGGATGAACGTCGGCGGCGGCATAGAGATCACCGAGGACCTGGTGGCCCAGTTCTTCGGCATCGGCCCGGCCATGGCCATCGACCAGCAGGACCAGCCGATCTTTGAAGCCGTGCAAAAGGAGTTCAAGGACGCGTTGAAAGAGGCCAAGCTGGAATACCCGGAGAAGCGGGCCAGGGGAGTGGGCAAGGGCGCGTTTGCCGCTTACGCCTATTACCAGTACGGCGTGCCGGCCTTCTCGCTGGACGTCTGGGCAGTGCCCGAACCCAAGAAGGAACAGCCCAAGGACGCCCTGACTCCGGAAAAATTGAAAACGATGTCCAACGAGGAGTTCCTGGCCCTGGGCGAGGAAAAAATCGGCGCCTTCCTCAAAGAGTCGGGAGCACCCCCCAACTTCAACGCGGCCATGCTGATCAACATGGTTAAGTCGGGCCAGGTCACGCCGGCGCGCATGGCCGAAATGATGGAGCGCATGCCCAAACGGCCCGGGGCCGAGGGCGAAGATCATCCCGACCTCTACCTGCTGCAGTACTCGGACAAGGTGCTCGGCGGCAAGGGCTTCGTCAACTGGACGCCGTTCCAGCATCCCACCCTCGGTGCGGTGGAAATCGGCGGTTTCGTTCCCTATCTCAAGATCGACCCGCCGCCCAGCGAAATCGAGAAGGTCATCGGCCTGCCGGCGGACTTCTACATCAAGCTGATGGCCAAGCTGCCCGAACTGGCCGTCAAAGAATCCAGGGTGGAAGCCCTGGACCCGGATATGTACCGGGTTACGCTTTACCTGACCAACTCCGGCTGGCTGCCCACCGCCACCGCCCAGGGCCGGCGCGCCCTAACGTCCTGGCCGATCCGCGTGCGGCTGAACCTGGGGGCAGGGCAATCGGTTTTTTCCGGCCGGCCGATTGAAATCATCCCCTCCCTCAACGGCGGCGAAACGCGCAAACTGGAATGGACCGTCAAGGGCGCCAAAGGCAGCAAGCTGTCCGTCGCGATCTGGTCGCCGAAACTCGGCACCCTGGACACGGTCCTGGAATTGAAATAAACGGAGGAAACCATGAGACGATTCCTGACTTCAATCATAGCGCTACTGATGCTGGCGGGAGCCGGCGCGCTGAGCGCCGCCGAGGTCAATCTTTCCTTTGACCATTTCTACGACCATCAGGAGCTGACCAATGCCCTGAAGGCCCTGCAAAAGGCCAACCCGCAGTTCGTTACCCTGCAGTCGATCGGCAAATCCTACCAGGGCCGCGACCTCTGGGCCGTGATCCTCAACAACCCCAAGACCGGCCCGGCCGAGCGCAAGCCCGGTTACTACATTGACGGCAACATCCACGGCAACGAGATCCAGGGCACCGAGGTGGCGCTCTACGCCGTCTGGTACCTGTTGCACAACTACGGCAAGACCGAGCTGGCCACCCGGCTGCTGGACGAGCATGCGTTCTACGTGGTGCCGACCATCAACCCCGACTCCCGCGACTACTTCCTGCATAAGCCGACCGACTCCAACTCCCCCCGTTCGGGCCTGGTGCCCTATGACGACGACCGCGACGGCGTGGCCGACGAGGACGGGCCGGACGACCTGGACGGCGACGGTTCGATCACCATGATGCGCAAGAAGGACCCCAACGGCAACTTCCGGCTGGACCCCGACGACCCGCGCCTCATGATCCCGGTCAAGCCCGGCGAAAAGGGCGATTACATCCTGCTCGGCGAGGAGGGCATCGACAACGACGGCGACGGCCTGATCAACGAGGACGGCCCCGGCGGCTACGACATGAACCGCAACTGGGGCTACAACTGGCAGCCCAACTACGTCCAGCGCGGCGCCGGCGAATATCCCTTCTGCTACCCGGAGACCCAAGCGGTCAACGATTTCCTGCTGGCCCACCCCAACATCATGGGCGCCCAGAGCTTCCACAACAACGGCGGTATGATCCTGCGCGGTCCGGGCGCCAAGAACCTGGGCGACATGAACCCGGCCGACCGCCAGATCTACGACTACGTGGGCAAGAAGGGCGAGAAGATTTTACCCGGTTACAAGTACATCACCATTTACAAGGACATGTACACGGTCTACGGCGGCAGCATCGACTACCTGGTCAACACCCTGGGCATCTTCACCTTCACCAACGAGCTGGATCAGGACCCGGTCAACCCCTCGCCCTTTGGGCAGGGCCAGCGCCGCGGCGGCGAGGAACAGCCGGATGAAGAGCAAAGCTACCTGACTGCCCAGGGCGGCAGGCTGGAGGAGATGACTTACCACGACCTGGTGCTGATGGGCGAGTACTACGCGCCCTGGAAGCCCTACAAGCACCCGCTTTACGGCGACATTGAAATCGGCGGGCCCAAGAAGTTTGCCGAGCGCGTGCCGCCGCTGTTCAAACTGCCCGAGACCTGCCACCGCAATGCCGCCTTCTGCCTCTTCCATGCCGACCAGCTGCCCCGCCTGGCCTTTGACACGGTCAAGGTGAGCAAGCTGGAGAGCGGCCTGTTCCAGGTCGAAATGGCCGTGGCCAACAGCCGCGTCACGCCCTCGATTCAGGCCGTGGCCGCGCAGAAAAAGCTGCACCGGCCCGACCGGGTCACGCTGGAGGGCGGGGAGGCCAAGCTGGTGGCTGCCGGCCTGCTCTACGACAAGTATCGCGGCCTGACCAGCAAGATCGATGTGAAGAAAAACGGTTTCGCCAATGAGCCCGGTGTGCCCAGCTTCGGCCGCGTCGAGTACCGGCTGGTGGTCAAGGGCAAGGGCCAGGCGAAACTGGTCTACGACTCGCTGAAAGGCGGATATATAACCAAAATAGTTACATTAGAATAAGGAATATTTCAATGCGGGGGCAGTTGCTGAACTGCCCCGGCAATATTTTTCGGTCACAATGGACCTGACAGGCAAACTCCTGGCTCTGGCCTCCGCCATTCTCTGGGCCAGGGCGGTCATTTTCTTCAAGCAGGCAGGCGAGAGCGCCCGGCCCTTTGCCCTCAATTTTTATAAAACCACGGTGACCTTTTTCCTGCTCGTGCCCCTGTTGCTTGTGACCGGCGTGCCGCTGACCGCGGGGGCTTTACCGCTGCGTTTCTGGCTGGCGGCGGGAGCCAGCGGCGTGCTGGGCGTGGCCCTGTCCGACACGCTTTTCTTCGTCTGCCTGAACCTGATCGGCGCCGGGCTGACGGCCATTATCGACTGCCTTTACAGCCCGCTGGTGATGCTTGCCTCCTGGCTGGTTCTGGCCGAGCGGCCGCGGCCGGAGCAGCTGGCCGGCGCCGGGCTGGTGATTGTCGCCATCCTGGTCGCCGCCCTGCAGCGGCACGGGCACCTGCCGCTGTCGCGCCTCGGCTGGGGGGTTCTGATCGGTGCAAGTGCCATGGGGCTGATGGCCGCCAGCATTGTGCTGATGCGGCCGGTGCTGAATCGGGCGCCGGTGCTCTGGGTGACCGCGGTGCGGCAACTGGCCGCCATGACGGCGATGGCCCCGTTCGCCCTGCTGGGGAGGTCGGGCCGCCAGCGGCTGCAGCCCCTGCTGAGCGGCAGCGCCCGGCGTTACGCTCTGCCCGGGACGCTGCTGGGCAACCTGCTGGCCATGACCTGCTGGGTGGCGGCCTTCAAATTCACTTCCGTCAACTCGGCCGCGGTGCTCAACCAGACCAACACCGTGCTCATCGTCATTCTGGCCACCGTGCTGCTGGGGGAGACCTTCACGCCGCGCAAATTGCTGGCCGTGGTGCTGGCCATCGGCGGATCGCTGCTGGTGCTGCTGGGATAAAATCCGGGCGTGGACACACCCGGGAAAATATGCTAAGATAAAAACCACTTTCGCTGCGCCTGTAGCTCAACGGATAGAGCGTTGGCCTCCGGAGCCAAAGGCTGTGGGTTCGAATCCCGCCAGGCGCGCGGGCGGGTGAAACCATGGAAACAGTCGGTTATCAGAGTAACTATTTTGAGAGAAGGAAGAAAATCAAGATCGCCGCTGCCGTTCTCATCATCTCGGCCATCCTTGTCGTTGTTTTCTTGAACATGGGCGGCCTGAAAAGCCACCCCCCGGAGTATTACATCGGCAAGGTGGTGAGCCTGCAAGGCAGCGTGAACGAAATCGGGCGGGTGGAAAAGTACAAGCCGGGGAAATTCATCGTGCTCAAGCTGGCCCGGGAAAATTTCGGCAACTCTTCGTATTACCCGCTGCAGGGCAAATACCGGATCAAGGTGCTGGCCGATAATGTGACCGAGTACCTGGCCAAGAACCGCCCGGCCGAGACCTCATCCCGGCCGGCCCGGGGCGAACCGGCAGCCGGCGTGCCGAGCGAGTCCGCGCCCGCGGGAAACGAGGTGCTTTCGCCCTCGGATTCCCAGACGCGCGATGCCGTTGTGGAACTGGAATCGTCGGTCAGGAGTCTCATCTCCGCCGCCGGAGAAATGGACGTCTTCTGGAAAGGCTTCAGGGACAGCTGCCAGAGCAAATTCGTCGTGGACTACGCTTCCGGCCTGGGCTATCCCCCGAACAACTACGGCCGTGACTGGTTTGTTTTCTGGAACGGGCAGATCACCCTCATGACCGACGCTCCGCTGGAATGCTGGAAAACCTACAACGACCTGCTGCAGGCCGCCGACAGCTTCAAGTCCCGCCTGGGGTCTTTCGTTCAACAGGCCAAGGATCTGGGCGTGGATGCGGAAAAGATCCGCGAGATCTGCCGCCGTTTCCGGCTCGACTGGCAGGGATGGCAGTGACCGTCAAGGAGGATGCATGGGTTTTTTGAGCCCGCAGACAAAACAGGACCTCGAGAAGGCGTTTGATGTGCTGACCAGAACCGTGACCTTGAAATACTTCACCCAGGAGATGGAGTGCCGGTTCTGCAAGGAGACGCGCGAACTCCTGGAAGAACTGACCGGAGTGTCTGCCAAGCTCAAACTCGAGGTGTATGATTTTATGCGGGACAAAGAGCAGGCGCAGACCCACGGCATCGCCCGCATCCCCGGCCTGGCGGTTTTGGACGAAAAGGATTACGGCATCCGCTTCTACGGCATCCCCTCGGGCTACGAGTTCGCCTCCCTGATCGAAGCCATCAAGCTCGTTTCCACCGGCCAGCTGCTGCTCAGCCCGGAGACGAAGGCCTTTCTCGACAAGCTGGACCAAGACGTGCACCTGCAGGTATTCGTCACACCCACCTGCCCCTACTGCCCCGGCTCGGTGATCCTGGCCCAGCAGATGGCCTATTACAGTCCGCGGGTCAGAGGGGACATGGTTGAAGCCACCGAATTTCCCCAGCTCTCGCAGAAATACAACGTCTACGGCGTGCCGCGCACGGTGATCAACGAGTCGGAATTCATCGAGGGGGCGGCACCCGAAAAGATGGTCGTTGACAAGATCAAAGCGGCGCTGAAAATGTAGCTGCGGCTCTTCCTAAAACTTGTAGTAGATCCCGCAGTCGATGCCGACGTAAGACATTTTTTCACCGGAAAAGAGGGTTTTGTAGTAGCAGAGGGTGTTGAATCCCCACTTTTTGATTTCCAGGAATTTGAAACCGATGCCCGCCTGCCAGCCGACGTAATTTTTCTTCTCGAAGGTCAGCTGGGCTGCGGGTTTGAGCGGGTTGATGCCGATGCCGGTCATCACGTAGGAGCGCCAGCCGTTGCCCAGGCGCAGGAATTCGTAGGCCAGGTTCAGGTCGCCGGAAATGATCCAGAAGTAATAGTTCTCATGGGTGGCCTTGCTCGCGTCCCCGCCAGGCAGGATTTCGGTCTGGTGGTAGCCGTAGATGACAGAGATTGCCGGCTGCAGGAAGAGGTGGTTGATCAGGGGGACGTTCAGGTTAAAGCCGAAGCCCAGGCCCAAGCGGCTCCGGTCGTTCTGGATGTCCGTCACACCGTTATTGGGAATTTGCAGCGTGCTCGTCTTGAAGAAAGCGGAAGTCCCGTAAGCATACTTCAAATTAAACCCGAGGGACAAATCGATGGCCTTGAGCAGGCCGGAAGTCAATAAAAGGATGCTTAAAATGGCGAACGTTTTTTTCATATTCTGCTCCTCAGGTTTCTTATACGCAAGCGCGGCCGTTTTGTTTCACTCGGCGAAAAGAAAGCCTTCCCGCCGCCTCTCCGGGTTTGCTTTTTCCCGGTTCGTGTGGTAAAAGATAGAACGATCATGAAATATTTTCAGGAGGAAAAATGAAAAGGAACGGAATAGCCATTTTTCTTTTCTTGCTGGTTTCGGGAATGAGCGTCGCGGCGGCCGAAAATGAGCCGTGGCCCATTTCCGGATTCGCCGACCAGGGGGTTTTCAAACTCCTGGTGCGCGACACCCAGGTGGGCACCATCCAGTTCAAGCTGGACGCCAGCGGCCGCTACGAGCGGAAGTTCACGCTGGCGATGGCCGGCCAGACCGCCGACTATTTCATGACCATTGCGGCGGACGGGCAGGGCAAATGGACCACCGTGGAGATCAAGACCCCCACGGACACGGTCGCAGTCCAGCGTGTCGCCGGCAGGGCCGAGTTCACGGTCAAAGACAAGAAATACAGCAGCAACCTGACCAACCGCCACATCCTGTATGACAACTATGGCCCGGTGTTTGAGAGTTTCTTGCTCAAGGCGTACGACCAGGCCAAGGGCGGCAAGCAGAAATTCTCCCGCTTTATTGTGCCCCAGAACATGATGGACATGGAGGTCGAGTTCAAGGGCAAAGAACTGCGCCCCATCGGCCAGAAGGAAGTGGCTTTCCAGCGTTTCGACCTGAGCCTGCTCGGCCTCACCGCCCAGATCTGGGCGGACAGCGACCTGCATGTCGTCATGTTCTCCGTGCCGGCGCAGTACGCCGCCTTCGTGCGCGAGGGATTTGAAGACCTGCTGAAGGTCAAGTCCGAAGACCCGCTGCTTTCCAAGCCGGAGTTCAGCGTCAGCCGCCGCACGATCCAGGTGCCCATGCGCGACGGCGTGAAGCTGTCCACGGACCTTTATCTCCCGGTCAATGCGGCCGGCAGACTGCCGCTGATCCTCATCCGCACCCCCTACAAAAAGGAGATGTCGGAGATGGAGGGCAACTGGTACGCCAAGCGGGGGTATGCCGCGGCCATCCAGGACTGCCGGGGCCGCTTCGCTTCCGAAGGAGTCTGGGACCCGTTCTTCAACGAGCCGGCCGACGGCTACGACAGCATCGAGTGGCTGGCCGGCCAGGAGTGGTGCAGCGGCAAGGTGGGCATGGTCAGCGGCTCTTATGTGGGCTGGGTGCAGCTCTGGGCAGCCAGCCAGAAGCCGCCGCACCTGGTGACCATCATCCCCAACGTGGCGCCCCCCGATCCGTTCTACAACATCCCCTACGAGTACGGCACGTTTTTCATTTACGGCTCCATCTGGTGGGCGGAGATTCTGGAGAGCGGGGCCACCGGCGACCTGAGCGGCAAGGCCATGAGCAAGATCGGCGAGCGCAAGTACGAGCGCATCCTGCGCGCCCTGCCGGTGATCGATCTGGACAAGCAGATTTTCGGCAAGGAGAACCGCTACTGGCGCGACTGGATCAAGCACCCGGTCAACGACGGCTACTGGGAGAGGGCCAACTTCCTGGAGAAACTGAAAACCCTGAACATCCCGGTGTTCCTGCAGTCGGGCTGGTTCGACGGTGACGGCATCGGCAGCAAGCTCAATTACCTGGAGCTGAAAAAATCCCAGAACAAATTTCAAAAATTGATCCTCGGCCCCTGGGGCCACAGCGACGTCTCCTCTTCCCACATGGGCGAGATCGACTTCGGACCCGAGGCGGCGCCCGACCTCAAAACCCTCTACCTGCGCTGGTTCGACTACTGGTTGAAGGGCATCGACAACAAGATCGTCTCCGAGCCCCTGGTGCAGATGTTCGTCATGTTCGGCAACAAGTGGCTGAAGGGCGACACCTACCCGCTGCCGGAAACCGTGTTCAGCAAATTTTACTTCAGCAGCCGGAAGGGCGCCAACACCTCCAGAGGCGACGGACGGCTGCAGAGCGAACTCCCCCAGGGCGGCCGCGCGTACGATGCCTATACTTACAATCCGGCCGATCCCACGCCCTATCCCGGCTGGTACGCCCAGAGCGAGGCCCAGGAGCGAAAGGAGAAGCAGAAGACCATTGCCCTCGAGGAAGAGAAAAAACAGGTGGAGGCCTTCCATAACCGGGTGACCGACAGCCGGAAAGACATCCTGGTTTTCCAGAGCGAACCTCTGAAACAGCCCCTGACCGTGGCCGGGCCCGTGTCGGCCGTGCTCTACGCCTCCTCCTCGGCCAAGGACACCGACTGGTTCGTCAGCCTGATGGATGTCGACGAGAAAGGCGTCATCTTCCCCCTCTGCAAGGGGACCGTGCGCGCCCGTTTCCGCAACTCGACGAAATCTGTCGCCTGGCTGGAAAAGAACAAGATCTATGAATACACCGTCGACCTCTGGCACACCGGCATCACCTTCCGGCCGGGGCACCGCATCCGGGTCGAAGTCGCCTCCGCGCTCTTCCCGTTCTATTCCCGCAACCTGAACACCGGCGGCCGCAACGAGATGGATACGCGATTTATCGCGGCCAAACAAAGGATCTACCACTCCGCCGCCTATCCCTCGCACCTCCTGCTGCCGGTCATCCCCCAGAAATAAGAGGGACATTTTCGTTCCGGGGGCATGCGCTACGATTTCGACCGGCTGGTGGAGCGCCGCGGCAGCAACAGCCTGAAGTGGGATTTCGGCGAGGCGTTCACCGGGTACAGGGATCTGCTGCCGCTCTGGGTGGCAGACATGGATTTTGCAGCGCCGCCTCCCGTACAGAAGGCGATTCGCCGGCGCGCCGCGCACGGCATCTACGGCTACTCGGACCGGAGCGCGGCCTACGGCCAGGCGGTGCAGGGCTGGATGAAGCGGCGCTTCGGCTGGGAAATCGAGACCGAATGGCTGGTCTGGACGCCCGGGATAGTAACGGCACTCAACCTGGCGGTGCAGGCCTTTACCCGGCCGCTGGACAAGGTGGTCATCCAGCCCCCGGTCTACCACCCGTTTTCTCTGGCCGTCACCCACAACGGCAGGCAGCTGGCGCTCAATCCCCTGCATCTGGAAGATGGCCGCTACCGCATGGACCCGGAAGGTTTGGAAAAGCTGGTGGACGAGGGTACGCGGCTGCTCATTTTCTGCAGCCCGCACAACCCGGTCGGACGGGTCTGGAGTCGGCAGGAGCTGCTGCGCCTGGCCGACATCTGTCTGCGCCACGGCCTGATCATCGTCTCCGACGAGATTCACGCCGACCTGGTGCTGCCCGGCTGCCAGCACACGCCGCTGGCTTCCTTATCACCCGATATCGCGGCGCTGACCGTCACCTGCACCTCGCCCTCCAAAACGTTCAACCTCGCCGGTTTGCAGACGTCCAACCTGATCATTCCCGGCCGCGAGCTGCGCCAGCGTTTCCGCCAGGCGCTGGCCGCCGCCGGCCTGATGCTGCCCAACCCCTTCGGCATCGTGGCCCTGGAAGCGGCTTATAACCAGGGGGAGGAGTGGCTGGAGCAACTGCTTGGCTACCTGCAGGGCAACTTTGATTTCCTGCGCGCTTTTGTCAGCCGGGAAATCCCGAAACTGAAGGTTTTCCCCCTGGAGGGTACTTACCTGGCCTGGCTCGATTTCCGCGGCTTCGGCTTGGACGCCGGCCGGATTAAAGAGTTATTGCTCAAAGAGGCCGGGCTCTGGCTCGACGATGGGGCCTCCTTCGGCGAGGGCGGTTCCGGGTTCCAGCGGCTGAACATCGCCTGTCCGCGTGCGCGCCTGGCCGAGGCCCTGGAGCGGCTGGCCCGGGTGTTCGGAAAACTGTAACCTTCCCGGCCGGCGGGACACCCTTAGCGGATGCTTTTCAGGAAGGCCAGAACCTCGGCGGCGACTTCCTTCTGGAAGGCGGCTTTTTGCGCCCGGTCCGGTTTGGTTTTCAAGAACAGATCGGTTTTCTGGAAAACGACCCTCTCTTTTTGCAACAGCCGCGGCAGCCAGCCGGATGCCTCGCGGTTGTCCAGCCGGGTGAGGTCGAGATACTCGCTGCGTTCCACGTCCTGGTAGGGCCGCAGCAGCTTTTTCAGGCGCCAGGTTTCGGCAAAGAAGGGCGCCATCTCGCCGCTCGAGAACTCGGCCGGAACTTGGCCGGCAGCGACCCAGAGCGGCAGGGCGATGCCGCACACCGGCTCGCCGGGAATGATCCAGAGCAGGACGTCGGCCGGGTCGCCCCCTTTGTCCACGCCCTGGACCACGATGGCGCAGGCCGTGCTGGCGCGGTTGATCGTGTGCGCGGAGTAAAGGTAGCGGGGCGGCCGGGCGGGTAACTTCGCCCAGTCGGCCGGCCCCGGATGCTGCAGGAGCGGATGGCCCAGGTCGCGGGCCGCCGTCTGCAGGATGAAGGGAAGGGAGAGCTTCCCCTCAGCGGCCTGGCGGAAGAGCGCTTCCAGTCGGCTGAAACGCACGTAGCCGCGGCCCTCCTCCGCTTCGCCGCTGCGCGAGAAGTTCGTGTTCAGCAGATATTTTTCCGCCGTCTGCGCAACGTCCAGACGCTTGAAGCCGTGGTTGTGCGTCTCGAACAGGGCCGCCCCGCCCTGGCCGTCGATCAGTCCGAAGTTGGCGCGGCTGCCAAGATCCGGGCCCGTGTTCTTTTTCAAGTAGGCCTCGAAGTCATCGACGCTCCGGCAGGTGCGCAGGGCCTCGGCCATGATCAGACCTTCCAGATCCTTCATTTCCGCCGATTTCTGGGGCAGGTTGTAAGCCACCGAATTGAAAATCGCCAGCCCGGCCGTGTTCACACCGGCCCAGACCATGCGGCCGGAAGGCGCGTCGCTGTCCACGATGCCGATGTAGGAGTAGGGGACCTCGGAGACGAAGACCACCTTGTTGGACAGCTTGTCGGTGTCGCGGTTCTTCCAGAGCAGCGGCCGGCCCTCCTGTGCGGCGCCCGCACCGATCACCGCCGTGCTGCACTCATCGGCGGTCAGCTGCACACCGGCAAAGAACAAAAAGACCAGCAGCCATATTCCTTTTCTTGTCTTGGGCATGAACGACCTCCCGCTGCAGTCTAACAGACGCGACCCATGAATGCAATCCAGCCGGCCTGGCCGTGGGCGCTGCTCCAGGCGGTTGCATACTTCCTGGATTTGGGATTAAATGGCTGGCATGCGAGGTGCGAGCCGATGAGCAAAGCCAATGTTTTTTTGCTGTGTCTCGTGACGCTGGCAGCGCCGGCACTCCCGGCCCGGGTCCGCTGCCCGGTCAGCGCCGACCAGTTCGTCATCATGGCCTGGGGCCAGGCTCCGCCCGATGCGCGCCTGCTCAAGGGGATGGCCGACTGCGGTTTCAACCTGGCCGGTTTCGCGGCGCCGGCAGACCTGGATGCGGTGCACCGGGCCGGTCTGCAGGCGATCGTCAGCGCGGAAGCAACTTCGGGGTACGATTTCAGTCAGACCCTTGATCCGCTCGACGTCGAGCGGCGGGTGAACGCCTTTGCCAGGAGGGTGGGCCGCCATCCAGCGCTTTTCGGATTTTACCTGCAGGACGAGCCGCCGGCGCGTCATTTTGCGGGCCTGGCCCGGGTGGCCGCCGCGCTGCAAAAAGCCGCGCCTGGCAAATTGCCCTACATCAATCTCTTTCCCGACTACGCCACAGCCGAGCAGCTGGGCAGCGAGAACTACGCTCTGTACGTCGAAGAGTTTCTGCACCTGGTGCACCCCCCCTTTCTCAGTTTTGATCACTATGCCCTGTTTGAGGACGGCACGCTGCGCCCCTCCTTTTTCAGCAACCTGGAGGTGATCCGCAGCGCCGGGCTGAAACAGGCCATTCCCTTTTGGGCCATCATCCTGGGCAACTGCCACTTCACCTACGCCGAGCCGAGCGACGCCGGGCTGCGCTTCCAGGTCTACAGCGCCCTGGCCTACGGCGCCCGGGGGATCTGCTATTTCACTTACTTCACACCGGACATCGGCAATTACCGGCTGGCAGCCATCGACGCGCACGGTAACAAGACCGAAACCTGGACCAAGCTACGCCGCCTCAACCTGGAAATTCAGGCACTGGCTCCGGTGCTGAAAAACCTCAAATCCATCGGGGTTTTCCATACCGAGCCGCTGCCGGCAGGCACCGCGGGTCTGGCGGCAAGCCGCTGGCTGCTGGGAGTGGCAGGGGGCAGCGGCGCTTTCGTGGTGGGGGAGTTCGTCGATTTCGGCGGGCCGACCCTATCTGCTGCTGGTCAACCGCGACCGGACCCGTTCCTGCCCGTTCACGCTGGTGTGGAAAACGGAACCGCGGAGAGTCTACCGGGTATCACCGGCTTCCGGTCATGAGGAACCGTTGCAGGGCGAGAACAACTGGCTGGCTCCCGGTCAGGGCGTGCTGCTGCGCCTGGAATAACCGGGTTGATTATTTGACCTTGTAGACCCAGCCGTAGGGGTCGGGGATTTCACCGTATTGGATGGCGGTCAGGGTATCGTAGATCTTGCGGGTCCAGGGACCGGCCGGTGCGGCGATGACGTAATCTTTGTTTTGGTAGTTGATTTTGTTCACCGGCGTGACCACGGCCGCCGTGCCCGCGGCAAACACCTCGCTGACGCTGCCGCTCTGCATGCCTGCGGTCACTTCCGCGATCGTCACCCGCCGCTCCTCGGGCGTGATGCCCAGGTCGGGAGCCATTTCCAGGATCGCCCGGCGGGTGATACCGCTCAGGATGCAGCCGTCCAGGGCCGGCGAGACCAGCTTGCCGTTGATGACAAAGAAGATGTTCATGGCGCTCAACTCTTCGATGTGCGTGCGCTCCCTGGCATCCAGCCAGATCACCTGGTCGTAGCCTCTCTTCTTGGCTATCTCCATGGCCAGCAGGCTGCAGGCATAGTTGCCGCCCGTCTTGGCATCGCCGGTGCCGCCGCTGGCCGCCCGGGTGTACTCGTCGCTGACGCAGAGGCTGATCGGTTTGAAACCGCCCTGGAAATAGGGGCCGACCGGCGAAAAGATGATGTAGAACAGGAATTCGCTGGAGGGCTTGACACCCAGAGCTCCCTCGGTGCCGATCACCGTGGGCCGGATATAGAGGGCGGCACCTTTGACGCGAGGAATCCAGCGCTCTTCCAGCTTGAGCAGTTCACACTCGGCCTCGAGAAAAATCTCTTCCGGGAGTTCGGGCATGCACAGGCGGTGCAGCGAATGGTTGATGCGTCGGGCGTTATCCCGGGGGCGAAAAAGCAGGATGTTGCCCTGGGGAGATTTGTAGGCCTTCTGGCCCTCGAATACTTCCTGGCTGTAATGCAGGACATTGGCGGCCGGGTCGAGGAGCAGCGGCTGGTAAGGCTTGATCTCCGGGTTCTGCCAGCCGTCCCGGGATTTGTATTCCAGGGTGAACATGTAGTCGGTGAACTGCCGGCCGAACTGGAGTTGCAACGGGTCCTTGTACAAGGGCTTGAGTTTGTTTGAAGGAAGTAGAGTCTTTTTGATCGTCATGGATTTCTCCTTCAATGGAATGAAGCTCTAAAAGGGGGATGCAACGTATGCCCGATTCGTCCAGTGTGTGGACCATCGTTTCCTTTATACCTTTTTTATTTTCTCAAGTCAAGGGGGCGCTCGCCACTGCCGCCCTGGCTTCTGGCCGGTGAAAGCGCGCGGGCGGATAGCGTTTACAGCCGGGGTGGCCGGATGCCTCCCGGGGGGCTTTTCACTGCTTGCCTGAAAGGGCCTTGAGAAATTCCTTGACATTCTGGATATCATCGGCATCCACGCTGCGCCCGAACTGCGGGTTGCCCTTGATCACCAGCCGGTCCAGGCTGCCCAGCCGCGGCGTCAGCAGGCCAGCGGAGAGCTTTTCCAGATGAACCAGCACGGCATCCAGCGTGGCGAACGCGCCGTTGTGCATGTAGGGATCCGAATACTCGACATTGCGCAGAGTGGGGGTCTTGAATTTTCCCAGATCCGCACAGGAGCTTCTCAGGAAGGGAACTTCGGCCCGGCCCGGGTCCACGTCCGCAGGAATGTCGTGGCAGATTTCGCTGTTGAACGGAAATTTTTCGGGGCTCTCAAAGCCGGCGTTGGGAACCGCCAGGTTGTGGAAATCGGAATCGCTGAAGTTGGGCGGGGTATGGCAGGCAAAACATCTGCCCCGGCCGAAGAAAATCTGCAGCCCTTTCTTCTGGGTGCCGGTCAGCGCCTGATCGTCCCCGTTCAGCCAGCGATCGTAGGGGGAATCGAAACTGATGGCCGTGCGCTCGTACGCGGCGAGCGCCTTGGTGACGGTGGTCGAGTCGACAATGCCGTCAAACACGCGGCTGAAGTAGGCATAGTAGAATTTGCGGGCTTCCGGAAAATCCTTCTTGGTCAGCGGCTGGGTGCCGCTTTTCAGGTAGGCGATCACGTTGTCCCAGGTGTTGTTCATTTCCGCCGCATCGGCCACCGGACCCAGCGCCTGCTGCTCCAGGGACTGCACCCGGCCGTCCCAGAAGAGGTGGCTGAGGTAGGCCGTCTGATAAACCGTGTTGGAGTTGCGGCGGCCGATGGCGCCCTGGCAGCCATCGGAGATCTGCTGGCCGTCGCTGAACCCTTTCTCCGGCAGGTGGCAGGAGGCGCAGGCAATGGAGCCGCAGGAGGAGAGGTTGGGATCGAAAAAGAGGGCTTCGCCCAGACGGATCTTCTCCGGGCTCTGGGGGTTGTTTTCCGGTATCGGCAGCGGCGGCAGCTGGTAGCCGTAGGTCTTGCGGATTTTCTCGCGCCAGACGTGCAGGTCGTTGCCCGTTGTCTGGGCGGCGGTAAAACGCAGGACCGATGCCAGCATGAGGCAAGCCAGCGCCCCTATCCATACGGCTTTCCGTTTCATGTCCTCCTCCTTGTGCGTTTGCTTATTGTAGGGAATAGGGCGAGCGGCTGTCAAGAGCGGCCGCGCTTGCCATTTGCTTTCGCTTCCCGCCCGGTTTAGAATAGGGAAGTTATGGCAGAACGGGTTGCGATCGTCCACGACTGGCTCAACGGCATGCGCGGCGGCGAAAAGGTGCTGGAAGAGATGCTGCTCCTTTTCCCCGACGCCGACATTTTCACCCTTTTCCTCGAGCGGGAAAAGATTTCCCAGGCCATTGCCGCGCGTCCCATTTTCACTTCGCGCCTGAACCGCTGGCCCGGGGCCCGCCGCCACTACCGCTACCTGCTGCCGCTCTTTCCCCGGCACATCGAATCGTTCAACCTGCAGGAGTACCGCCTGGTGCTTTCCATTTCGCACTGCGCGGCCAAGGGGGTGGTGCCCGCGCCCGAGGCCCTGCACGTCAGCTATGTCAATTCACCGATGCGCTTCGCCTGGGATCAGTTCCACGCTTATTTCGGTCGGCTCGGCCGCTGGCGCCAGGCCCTGGTCCGCCGGCAGATATCGCGGCTGCGCCTCTGGGACGTGGCCAGCTCGGCGCGGGTGGACCATTTCATCGCCAATTCCAGCTTCATTCGCCAGCGCATTGAGAAGTATTACCGGCGCGAAGCGGCGGTCATCCATCCACCGGTTGACACCGATTTCTTCCAGCCGGCGGCCAACCCCAGCCGGGATTTCTTTCTGGCGGTGTCGGCGCTGGTGCCCTACAAGCGGCTCGACCTGGTCGTCGACGCCTTCAGCGGGCTGAAGGAAAGGCTGGTGGTCGTCGGCCGGGGCGGCGAGGAGGCACGGCTGCGGCGGCGGGCCGGCAAGAATATCGAATTCCGGCGGCAGCTGCCCGCGCCGGCGCTGCGCGAGCTTTACCAGAACGCCCGCGGCCTGGTGTTTGCCGGGGTTGAGGATTTCGGCATGTTTTTTGTCGAGGCGCTGGCCTGCGGCACGCCGGTGGTGGCCTACGGCCGCGGCGGGGTCCTGGACATCGTGGAGAACGGCCGCCAGGGAGTGCTTTTCTCCGAACCGACGCCCCAGGCCCTGTGCCGGGCCCTGGCCGATTGCACTCAGGCCCGTTTCGAGCCGGCAGCGCTGCGCCAGAGCAGCCTGCGTTTCAGCCGGGAGAATTTCCGGGTGCGGCTGCGCCAGTTCCTGGCAGAGAAGAGCCAGCGATGATCCGCGTCCGCCGCCAGCAGCTGGCGCAGCTCTACGCGTTCAGCGACGCGCTGGCGGTGCTGCTGGCCTTCGTCGCCTCCTTCTGGCTCCGCTTCCATTCCCGCCTGTTCCCGTCAGCCAAGGGCATTCCCTCGTTCTCCGCGTACCTGAGCGTGCTGCCGGTGCTGCTGCTCATCCAGCTGCTGGTCTTTTCCTACCAGGATTTCTACCGGCTGAAACTGCGCCGCAACCGGCTCGACGACCTGTTCCGCATCATCCTCAACTGTTATTTTTCCGCTTTCGTCGTGCTGTTGCTTTTCAGCTACTTGAAGAGCTACCGCTTCGTGGGCTTCGAGCTGTCCCATGTGTTCCTGCTGACCTACGCGCCGCTCGCCGTGTTGCTCATCTTCGAGTGCCGCATCGCCATCTTCCGCCTCTTCAAGCGGCTGTTCCTCCGGCGCGAGGGCGTGTCCAAGGTCCTGATCGCCGGCGAGGATGCGCTCGCCGCCATGACCGCGGCCAACCTGCGGCGCTACGTTCATTTCGGCATCGAGGTGGTCGGCTTCCTCAGCTCGCAACCGGGCCCGGAGGTGGTCGGCACCTACGATCAACTGCCGGAAGTGGTGCGGGCATACGGCATCACCGATCTGTTCCTGGCCCTGCCCCTGCGAGAATACGAGCGGATCATGCAGCTGATCGAGACCGGCAACAACCTCTACCTGGATATGCGGCTGGTGCCCGACGTCCTGCAGCTGGCCGCCATCAAGGCCGGCTTCGAGCACATCGAGGGCCTGCCGGTGATCAACCTGGGCGACATCCCCATGGCCGGCTGGCGGGCGCTGGCCAAGCGGCTGATCGACATCGGCGGCAGCCTCTGCGGCCTGCTCCTCGCCTCGCCCCTCATGCTGCTGACGGCGCTGCTGGTCAAGTGGGAATCGCCCGGCCCGGTCTTTTACGTGCAGACGCGCGTCGGCCTGGACGGCCGCATCTTCAGGATCATCAAGTTCCGCACCATGGTCCGGGATGCGGAGAAGCAGACCGGCCCGGTCTGGTCGCCGAGCCAGGACGGGCGCGTCACCCCGCTGGGCCGCCTGCTGCGCAAGCTGTCGCTCGACGAGCTTCCCCAGCTGTTCAACGTGCTCCGCGGCGACATGAGCCTGGTCGGGCCGCGGCCGGAGCGGCCCGAGCTGGTGGAGCGGTTCAAGCAGTCGCTCCCCCGCTACCTGCTGCGCCATCGGGTCAAGGCCGGCATGACCGGCTGGGCCCAGGTCCACGGGCTGCGGGGCAACACCCCCCTGGACAAACGCATCGAATTTGATATTTACTATATCCAGAACTGGACGCTGATGCTGGACCTGGAAATCCTCTTCCGCACCTTCCTCAAATTCAAGTTCATCGACTGGAACAACTGAGCCATGGCAGCGCGTCCGCTAAAAATCCCCCGGCAGGTGAGCGAGATGAACGACTTCGACCGTCTGGCCATTTCCCCCGAATTCCGTCCCTTCCTCAGCAACCTGAACGAGCGGGCCCGCCAGCCCGACCGCATGCCCTTCATCGGCCGGCGCACGGAGCTGGAAGCGGTGATGGAAACCCTGCTGCGCAAGCTGCGCAACAACCTGATCCTGGTGGGCAAGCCGGGAGTGGGCAAGACCGCCCTGATCACCGAGCTGGCCAGCCTGATCAACCGCGGCCAGGTCCCGACCTTTCTCAAGGACAAGATCATCCTCGAGCTGTCCGTCAACACCTTCGTCTACTCCAAGGATTCGGCCGAACTGCTGATCATGGATTTCGAGAAATTCTTCTCCGAAATCCGCAACAACCGCGAGCGGGTCATCCTTTTTCTCGATGAGATGCAGCTGCAGACATTTGCCGGCGCCGACAAGCAGAGCCAGTACGTCCACTTCAAGGGCCTGCTCAAGACCCACATCGCCAACCGCGAGTTCACGGTCATCGCCGCCACCACGCCCGAGTATTACTACCAGGTCGTGCAGAACGACGATGTCCTCTCCTCCTACATATCCGCCGTGCTGGTCAACGAACCGGAGCAGAAGGAGATGCTGGAGGTGCTGGAGGGGGTGCGCGGCTACTTCGAGCGCTACTACTCGCTCAAAATCCCCGCGCCCCTGTTCGCGGAGATCTACACCCTGGCGCAGCGCTTCATTCCCCACCGCGCCTTTCCCGACAAGGCCATCGAACTGCTGGACATCTCCTGCTCCAAGGCCTCGGTCAAAAAGGAGCGGCGGCTGGCTCCCGTGCACGTCTACCAGAGCGTCAGCGCCATTTCGCGTTTGGACATCGAGATCGTCCGCAAGGATCCCCAGCAGCACGTGCGCGGGCTGACCGACCACCTGCGCCGCTCGCTGGTCAACCAGGAGAGCGCCCTGGAGGAGATTGCCCGCATCATCAAGATTTCCACCCTGAAGATGGACGCGGCCACGCGGCGGCCGGAGGTGATCTTCCTCTTCCTGGGGCCGGCCGGCATCGGCAAGAGTTACGTGGCGGCCCGCATTGCCGAATACCTGTTCGGCAGCCCCGAAAAATTGCGCGTGATTGACCTGGGCGGTTTCAAGAGCGGTGCCGACGTGCAGAAACTGATCGCCGGCGAGGAAGCCGGAAGCCAGGGCGTGCTGGTGCGCGAGGTGGAGAACCATCCCTTTTCGGTCATCCTGCTGGAGAACGCGGGCGAGGCCCATGCCCTGGTGCTCAACTTTTTGAGCAAAATCCTGACCCGAGGTGAAATCGTGGATCCGTTCGGCAAGCCCCATTTCCTTTCCGGCATCATTTTCATCCTGAGCCTGACCAGCATCGGCGAGCAGAAGCGCGAGCCCACCATCGGTTTCGAGAAGAGCGGCGACACGGCCACCGCGCTCGTCATCCCCCAGAAAATCATGAACGTGCTCGACTGGGTCGACGAGATCATCCAGTTCGTGCCGCTGACCCGGGCGCACCTGCTGCAGATCGCCAAACAGCGCGCGGCCGCCCTGAAGCAGGAACTGCTCAGCCGCCACCAGTGCCAGCTGCGCGTCGAGAAGGCGGTGCTGGAGACCCTCAGCCTCGAGGCGGAACGCTCGGGCCGCTACGCCCATGCCGTTTCCGAGCTGGTGGAACGGAAAATCAAGATGCCGGTGATGGACCTGATCGCCGGCGGCGGCCGGCGCCTGCGCATCGCCGTCGAATGGAAGTCCAACCAGATTCGGGTCCGCTCCAAATGAACCATCTTAAACGAAATATAACCTAAGGAGGCATCGTGAACCCAACCAAGAAAAAAAGCATGAAGGTTCTGGTCGCCGGCTCGCTGTTTCTGTTTTTCTCCCTGGCGGCCTTCGCCCAGATCCCCCTGACCAGCGACGATTTGAACCAGTTCAGCTGGCGTCCCATCGGGCCCTGGGCCTTTTCCGGCCGCATCGCCAACTTCGCCGTTCCCCCGGGCCAGAGCCAGACCTACTACGTGCTGACCGCCACCGGCGGCCTCTGGAAGACCGTTGACAGCGGCATCAGCTTCGAGCCGCTGTTTGAAAAGTACGGGACCATGAGCATGGGCTATCTGGCCATCGCGCCCTCCAAGCCCGCCGTCCTCTACCTGGGGACCGGCGAGCCCATGCATGCCCGCGCCAGTTACCACGGCAACGGCATGTGGAAGTCGGTTGACGCCGGCAAGACCTGGAACCACATCGGCCTGGAAAAGAGCTTTTTCATCCCCAAGGTCGCGGTGCACCCGACCAATCCCGACATCGTCTATGCCGCCGCGGAAGGCAAGCTCTACGACAACGAGATGGACTGTGAGCGCGGCCTCTACCGGACCGCGGACGGCGGCAAGACCTGGCAGCGGGTGCTCGACCTCAAGGACCGCGGCGTGGGCGATTTTGCGGTTGACCCGGCCAATTTCGACGTGGTCATCGCCGCCGCCTACAAGACCTTCCGCCGCACCTGGACCTACATCGACCGCCAGGAGGGCAATGTCCTCTTCAAGACCACCGACGGCGGCAAGAGCTGGAAGAAGCTGGCGGGCGGGCTTCCCGACGACAAGGTGAAAACCGGGCGCAACGGCCTGGCCATCTATGAGAAGAACCCGAAGATCGTCTACGCCCGCATCGACGAAGAGGTCAATGTCGGCCTGAGCGAAGGGGAGGGCGCCGCCCAGTTCCGCGAGGAAGACATCTTCAAGGACGGCTACTATTTCAACAAATTCTCATCGTTCAAGATCAATCCCGAGCTGCTCAAGCTGGTGAAATTCACCCCCGTCAGCGCCAAGACCGAAAAGGATCTGGCCGAGGAACTGAACAAGCTGGTCAAGGACCGCGAGTTCCAGAAAAAGCTCGGCATCGACCTGGCCGTCTTCAACGCCCGCGCCCGTAAAATCCACGCCAAGGACAAAAAAGTCACGGACGCCATCGCCGAAATCGAGAGAACCATGAAGCGCGAGCAGGAGAACAAGGACCTCTACAAGAAGATCAACCGGCTGGTCCTCTACGCCCTGTTTGCCGATTCGCCCGGTGTCGAGTTCAAGGAGAACGTGGTGGTTCACGATTCTGAAAAAGTGAGCCTGAACCCGGCCTTCAGGGATCTGCTCACCTTTGACCCCAAGACCGTCAAGGATGAAAAGGATCTGGTCGCCAAAATGGCGACGCTGGCCGACGATCCCGAATTCCTTTCCAAGTTGAAGATCAACCTCACCCAGTTGAGCGAGACGCTCAAGACGGCCTATAAGGAGAAGCCGGAGATCCTGGCCAAGTTCAAGGACGCCGAGGAGATCGGCCGGGAGTACGACGAGACCCGGGGCCGCTACCAGACTGTCAACCGCTACATCCTGGAAATCCTCTACGCCAACTGTCTCAAGATCGTGGAACCGATCAAGAAGGCCGGCGTGCTCTACCGCTCCGAGGACCAGGGCGAGACCTGGAAGCGGATGACCGATTACCGGCTGGTCGCCGGCAGCGACGAGGTCAACCAGGTGGAGGCCGGCTACGCTGGCCGCCTGCTGATCGATCCCGCCAACGACCAGGTGCTCTACGCCCACGAGACCCGCACCACCGTTTCCCGCGACAGCGGCAAGAACTTCAAGTTCGCCAACTGGGAATCGGACACCAAGGCGCACGTGGATTCCCGCGCCGTCTGGGTGGACCCGCTCAGCTCGCTGCACATCCTCGACGCCAACGACGGCGGCGTATCCGAGTCCTGGGACGGGGGCAAGCACTGGTCGCAGAAGGAGACGATCTCCGCCCAGCAGTTCTACGACATTTCGGTGGACAACGAGCAGCCCTACAACGTCATGGGCGGCACCCAGGACAACGGCTGCTGGCTCGGGCCCTCGCAGAACCGCAACGCCTACGGCGTCTACCCGGCGGACTGGAACTACCTGCCCTCGGGTGACGGTTTCTACGTGGTCCGCGACTGGTGGAACCCCGAGTACATCTACTGGGAGAGCCAGTTCGGCTTCTCCAGCCGCGGCAACCTGAAAACCGGAGCCAGCGACTCGCTCTCCTACCGCAACAGCACCGAGGAGCGGGCCGCGGGCGAACCGCCGCAGCGCTACCAGTGGAATGCGCCCATCGCGCTTTCGCCGCACAACCCGGGCATCGTCTACGTCTGCTCGCAGCACGTGTTCATGTCGCGCAGCCGCGGCGAGAAGGACACCTGGGTGCGCATCAGCCCCGACCTGACCAAGAACGACAAGGAGCGCCTCGAACTCTCCAAGAAGACCAACCTGCAGTACGCCACCATCTTCACCTTCGCCGAGTCGCCCAAGAAACCCGGCTTCTACTGGGCCGGCACCGACGACGGCAACCTGCAGCTCTCGACCGACGGCGGCAACAGCTGGACCAACATCACGGCCAAATTCTACGACAAGGCCGGCAAGCCGCTGAAAGGTTTCAAGGGCGCTTTGATTCCCTACGACCGCTGGGTGAAGCGCGTGCTGCCCTCGCGCCACGACCTGAACACCTGCTACGTGGCCTTTTCGGGCTACCGCACCCACAACGAGGACAAAACCTACGTTTTCGTCACCCGCGACCTGGGCAAGACCTGGGAGGACATCTCGGGCGGGATGAACAACCCGGTCAGCGACATCAAAGAGGATCCCGCCAACCCGGACGTGCTCTACCTGGCCACGGACTACGGCCTGTACGTCACCCTGGACCGGGGCAAGCACTGGCTGGCTTTCTCCACCACGGCGCCGCAGGCGATCATCAAGGACCTGGCCATCCAGGCCCGCGACCGGGAGATCGCCATCGCCACTTACGGCCGCGGCTTCTTCATCGCCGACATCGGCCCTTTCAAGGAGTTCAAGGAGGAGACCTTCAAAAAACCGCAGGTTCTGTTCGACGTCAAGACCGCGGTGGTCTGGAACCGGCTGGAACGGCGCGGCCAGACCCTCGGCGAATTCGCCCGCGCCGCCAATCCGCCCATCGGCAGCTCCGTTTACTACTACCTCAAGGATGCGGTCAAGAACGTGCGCATCCAGATCAAGGACCTGGAAGGCAACCTGGTGCAGGAGCTGAAAGGCAAGACCGACAAGGGTTTGCAGAAGGTGTTCTGGGATCTGAGCAAGATCTCGGCCGAGGGTGGCGGCAGAGGCGGCGGGCGCCGCCGTTTCGGGTTTGGCGGCAGCCGTGTTGAGCCCGGCGTCTACAAGGTGGTGCTGCTGGTCGATGACAAGGAAACCGTAACCAAAAAGATGACAGTGGCCCCCGATCCGCTGTTCAAATAGTTTTCAGGCAGAATCATTGGCGGCAGGGGCAGGCCGCAAACCTGCCCCTGCTTTTTCTCAGACCCGTTTTTGTGATAGAATAGGGGAGAGGGATTCCCTGCCTATCCAAGCGCCATGAAAGAGATAAAGATCAACCACCTCTACGATGTCCAGCATTTGCCCGGCGACGTGGAGATCAACTTCGCCGTTTCCAACATGGCCTTCCTGCTGGCGCCCGACGAGCTGCCCTTCGGCCGCGAGGCGGTGCGCACCCACGGTTTCCCCGGCGACTCCTGGGTGGGCAGCCGCCACCTGCTGGAAACCCTGAGCCGGCGCGAGGGCGTGCCGCCGGAAAACATCCTGCTCTCGCTGGGTGCCAGCATGGCCAATTTCCTGGTCTGGTCGGTGCTGCTCGAGAAAGGCGACGAGGTGCTGGTGGAGTTCCCGGCCTACGAGCCGCTGATCAAGGTGCCCCAGGCGCTGGGCGCCAGGGTGCGCTTCCTCAAGCGGGCCTTCGATGATTTTGCCCTCACGCCCGCCATGCTGGAAAAGCGGGTGAGCGCCAAGACGCGGATGATCATTATCAGCGATTCCCACAATCCCTCGGGCAACCAGCTGGCTCCGGAAACCCTGCAGGCGCTGCAGGCGCTGGCCCGGAAGCGGAACATCTGGGTCTGCGTGGACGAAATTTACTCCAAATACTACCGCGAGCAATCGCTGGCCGTTGCTTACCCGGAATTCATCGTGACCGGTTCCCTGACCAAGTTCTACGGCCTGGGCGACATGCGCATCGGCTGGGCCTTCGCGCCGGCCGAGGTGATTGAGCGGGCGCGGAACTATCAGAATCACGTCACGCCCGTGCTGCCCTTCACCACCCTCTACCTGGCCCAGGCGCTGCTCAACGATCCCATTTTCGCCGAGCTGGAGAAGCGCATCCGGCAGCGGGTGCGGCTCAACCGCGACATCGTCAGCACCTGCCTGGACCGCGCCGATTTCCTGACCACCTACATGCCCAAGAACGGAATCCTCTTCTTCCCGCAGCTGAAAAAGAGCGTGGATGCCGAGGCCTTTCACCGCATCCTCCGCGAAAAATACCACACCCTGGTCACGTGCGGCGATTATTTCCGCATGCCGCGCCACTTCCGCATCGCCGCAGTCTGGGACGAGGAGACGATGCGCGAGGGTCTGCGCCGCCTGGACCTGGCCCTGCGGGAAGCGGCGATTTCCTGAAGATTTAAGCGCTCAACCGTTTCCCAGGTGGTGCAGGAAAAACTCCTCGTATTTCTTGAAGCGGGCCTTGGTCTTGACCAGGCCGCCCAGGCCGTGGCTCCCCTCCGGATCGAGGAACAGCTCCACCAGCGCCTCCTTGCCCGCTTCCAGCAGCGCCTTGTAGACGTTGATCGTGTCCTGAAACAGCACGTTGTCGTCGGCCATGCCGTGCACGAGCAGCAGCGGCTTTTTCAGGTTCCTGGCCAGGGGCAGCAGCGAGAACTTGCGCTGGGCCGGCTTGTCCCGCACCGAGGGTGAAATGGCCAGGCCGGTGTACCAGGAGTTGTAGTTCTCCCATTCGGTGGGCCCGGCGCCGGCAATGCCGCAGGCAAAGGTGTCGGGCGAGGTGTAGAGCGTCATCTGGGTCTGGAAACCGCCGAAGCTCCAGCCGTAGAGCCCCAGGCGGCCGGTGTCCACGCCGAATCCCGACTGCATGAACTTGACCAGGTCCTCGAGGTCTTCCACCTGCGGCCGGCCCGGCTGCTCGAAGTTGGCGTCATCGAAGCGGCGGCCGTACCCAGACTGGCCGCGCGGGTCAATGGAAACGCCGACAAAGCCGTGCCGGACGGCCATGTACATCTGAAAATGGTAGGCACTGGTGTTGAGCGCATCGCTCTCCACCGTGTGGCCGCTGCCCAGCGGACCGCCGTAGACGTAGACGATGGCCGGCCGCCTGTCGCCCGGCTGCCAGCCGGCGGGGCGAAAGACCATGCCCCGGATCGTGTCGCCGTGGCGGTTCTTGAAATCGAAAAGCTGCGGCTGCAGCAGGTTGAGCCGCTCCCACTCCTGGTCGTGGCTGTCGGTCAGGATTTTTTCGCTGCGCTTCTGCGGATCAATCAGGTAGAGCTCCGGCCGCGCCGACCAGTTGCCGTAGACTGAGGCCAGCAGTCGGCCGTCTTCTGACACGCTGCTGGCGCGGTGCATGCCGGCCGGCTTGCCGATGCGCTCCATGCGGCCGCCGGCGATCTCGACGCGATAGACGCTGCTCATTGCCGGATTTTCCCGGTTCGAGAGGATGAACAGGTAACGGCTGTCCGGGGTGAAGCCAAGCAGGGGCCGCGATTCGAAATCGCCCGTGACCAGCTGGCTGATCTGGCGCGTCTGCAGGTCCAGGACGTAGGGCTGGAGAAATCCGGACTCGTCGAGAATGGCCACCACCTTTTTTCCGTCCGGCGTGAACCGGGCGTCCACCGAACTGTAGGTCTCGCGGCCGAGAGGGACTTTGTTCTCGTAGATGGCTTCCGGCGCCTTGCTCTCGTCGGCCTGGCCCAGCCAGATTTTCAGCTTGCCCTTTTCCCGTTCCCAGGTGCTGAACACGTAGGCCGCGCTGTTCTTGCTCCAGCGAACGTTGCTGAACTCGTACCAGACGTCGCCGCCGGGAATGGTAAAAACCGGCTTCGGCTCCTTGCCCCAGTTGTTGTCGCGGACTGCGCGGATGTAGAGTCGGTATTCGGGCTCGTGGCGCTTGTCGTCCGGGGTTTCGCGCTTGACCTTGGTCGCCTCAACGAAGCGCCCCTTGAAGTTCGCGATCTGCACTTCCTTTTCGCCGGCCTTCTCGTCTTTCTTGGCTGCCACGATGGCCATCCAGCTGCCGTCCGGCGCTATCTCGGTGTCCTGGATCTTGAATTTATCCTCGGGATTGAGCTCGTGGTTGATCTGCTGCAGCAGCGAGGAGCCGAAGCGCGCCCTGAACACGCGCTCTTCGTCCCGCCAGAAGTAGCCGTCGCCTGCAGGCGTGTAGGCCAGGATGGTTTCGCGCCGGTCGGTCATGGTCAGCCGCTCCACGGCGTTGCTGCCGGGGAAATAGCGGAACAGGTCGCCGCGGTATTCAAAAATCAGCTCGTCCGCCTTTTTTGCCCAGACGAAGCGGCTGACTCCGGGGTAGAGGTCCTCGGGCTTGATTTTCTCTTTCTCCAGCTTCTTTTTCAGCTCGTCGCGCCACTCCCAGTCTTCCTTCAGCTCCTCTTTTTTCGCCTCTTTCTGATCTCCCTCTTTTTTTTCGCTCAGCTTCTTGGCTTCCTCCGCCTTTTTCTTTTCCCACTCCTGCTTCAGGGCTTCGATCTGCTCCTTTTCGAAAAGTGAAAGGTCCACGTTCTTGCCCTGCAAAAACTCGCTTTCGGCTTCGTAGAGCTTCTGCTGCAGCTCGTCCTCCTTATCTTTTTGTTTGGCTTTGTCCAGGTATTTCTGGTGGTCGTCCGGAGTGTCGAACCGGGCCATCAGCTCAAGCGAGGTCACGCGCCGCGCCTGGCCGCTTGACGTGTCGCAGACGTAGAGGTCGGTGCCCCGCTGGCCGTATGGGTTCCAGAGAAAGGCGAGCCAGCGGTGGTCTAGGGAAAAGGCCATGGCCCGCGCCGTGGTTCCCTGAAAAGGCTTGATCCGGAACAGCTTCTCAAGCGTCAGCTGCTGGGGAGCGATTTTGTCCTGCGCCGGCCGGGCGAGCAGCAGCGCCACTGCAGCCAGGCTCAGGAAAATGAGGCAGCTCTTTTTCATCATTGAATTTCCTCCTTGGCATGTGAAAGAATTCAGATGCAAACGCAAGGACTATTTTACACGAAAGGCGGCGCAAAGTCAGCGCCCCGATTGACTCGCTGCGGGAAGCTGTGCTATTCTCTGCCTCCATGAAAAGCTGGCGCAGGAATTGGAAGGTCTGGCTGGGGCTGCTGATCAGCCTGCTCTTCCTGTTTCTGGCCTTCCGCAAGGTGGATTTCCGCCAGATGGCGCGGGCCTTCGCTGCTGCAGATTACTGGTACGTGCTGCCCACCATCGGCGTGATGTTTCTCAGCCACTTTCTGCGGGCGCTGCGCTGGAAGTTCCTGCTTGAACCCGTCCAGACCGTTCCGGTCGGCTCGCTCTACTCGGCGCTGCTCATCGGTTACATGGTCAACAACTTCATGCCCGCGCACCTGGGGGAACTGGTGCGGGCAGTGGTGCTCGGCCGCAGGCGGGCTGTGCCGTCATCTGCGGTTTTTGCCACCATCGTCATCGAACGGATCATCGACGTGCTGGGACTGCTGCTGCTGCTGGCCCTGATGCTGCTGATCCACCCGTTCCCCTCCTGGGTCAAGACCAGCGCTCTGATTCTGCTGGCCGGCATACTGGTGCTGATCGGGCTGCTGGTTATGCTCAAGGCCAAGTCCGAGCGGGCCGCGGCGCTGATTCTCAAAATCTGCCGCCCCCTGTCCGAGGCCAGGCAGCAAAAGGTTGCCGACCTGTTCCGCTCATTTCTCAACGGGCTGAAGCCGCTGCGCCGCAAAGCCCATTACTTTTGGGTGGCCGTGCTGTCGCTGCTGGTCTACCTGGGCTATGTGCTCTCTTTCCAGATTCTGTTTCACGGATTTGATTTCATAAAAACCTACAGTCTGCCCTGGGACGCGTCGCTGGTGCTGCTGGTCATCTCCACCATCAGCATCGTGGTGCCCTCCTCGCCGGGGTACGTGGGCACCTACCATTACCTGATTCAGCTGGCTTTGGCCCTGTTTGCAGTGCCTGCAGGCCCGGCGCTCTCCTTCGCCTTCGTCATGCACGGTCTCAATTTCATCCCCCAGCTGATCGTGGGCTTCATCCTGGTCCTTGTTGGCGGCATGAGCCTGCGCTCCATCAGGGAAACCAGGGGAGAATCCCTGCAGCTCTGATTCGGCCCGTTCTTCAGTAATTGATAAGTGCTGCGGGATCCAGGTTGAAAAAATCGCTCAGCAGCCTGTACAGGACAACATGGTTCTGCTGCAGCAGCCGGGGGGTTTCAAAAAAAGACTCCACCGCCACGGCGAACAGTTCCGCCTCGTTGGTCCCGGCGTACGCGTCCAGAACGGTGCGGCCGGACCGGGCGCTGCGCCACTCGCTGCCGATCACCTGCTGCCAGCGTTCCAGCTCCGCTGTCTGCAGCCGGGCAGAGGGAATGCCGTCCGCGCTGCCGTCCTCCAAATCGAAGTAATGGGCCAGCTCGTGGAACAGCACGTTGAACCCGTCGTGCGCGTGCTCGAAACTGTGGCGCAGATTGGCCTCGGTCACGATCAGCGGCCCATGATAGGGAGCCTGGCCGGCCAACTTTCCCCTGCCGATGCGGTAGGAGGAGTCGAACCGGTCTCCCGGATAGACCACGATATCGTCCTTGAGCGGCGGCTCCCAGGCAGGGTGTCCCTGCAGCATCAGCGCCACGCCCCCGGCAATCAGCAGCCGGGTCTGGCTTCTGACCGGCTGGCCGCGGATTCCCCGGATGCTGAGCTCGCCCGACAGCATTCGCACGTCGCGCTCAAAACGCAGGCGGGCGCCTGCATCCCAGGTCTGGTAAAGCGGGAAATAAAATTTCAGAAAATCCCTTTCCTGCTGCGCTGTTTTCCTGCGCGCGGAAAACCAGCGGCGCGCGGATTTTTTCAGAGCCAGGTAAAGATAGATAAATTCCGCGACCAGGATCAGAAACAAAAAAATCAATTTTCCCGTGATCAAAAACAGGGCGCTGCCTGCCAGCAGAATGATGCCCGCATTGACCGGTATGAAAATGAGGTCCACGCGCCTGATGATTTGCATCGCTTATTGACTTTTTGCAGTGCGCCCCTGGCCAGCTGCCAGGCGGAAAACCGCCTGGGGCCCGACCCGGCTGGCAGCCTGTCCGGCCAGCAGCACGCCGAACCGGGCCGCCTTTTCCAGCGAGTCTCCTGCCAGGATGCGCACTGCAGCAGCAGCGGCAAACACGTCGCCGCACCCGGTCGTATCGCGCACAGCAGCTCTGTGAAGCGGCAGAATTTTGCTGCGCTTTTTGCCCGCAAACAGCCGGATTCCCCTGCTGCCCAGAGTGACCCATAAGCTGGATACGCCTAGTTCCCTGGCCTGGCCCGCGATTTGTCGCACCTCCTTTTCCGAGGGCAGTAAGGCCGGGTGTCCTGCCATGCAGGCCAGCTCCTGCAGATTGGCCTGGAGATGAGTCACGCCTTGTGCCCAATCGGGCCATTCGCGCAAATCGCGGTATTTTCTGTACGTTCCGATTTTCTTTTCCAGACACAGGGAGTGCAGGTCGAGCCAGATAGGGCAGGGGGCTTTGTGGCGAATCTTTTTCCAGTCTGCCAGAGTGATGTCGAATCCGGAATTGAATGCCACCAGCAAGAAACCGAGCCCTTTCAACCCGGGAATGATCTGCTCCGCTTTCAAAGGCGGCACTGCTGATTCAAGAATTTCTTCCCGTTCTCCTCTTGCCTTGTAAAACAGGTTGACGAAATTTCCCGGCGCTGCAGCAGGGATCACTCCGGACAGGTCCAGATTCGGCCACCCGGACATTAATTGCCGTGCCTCTGCTGCGTACGCGCTGCCCAGGTGGGTGAACAGAGTGCATGGGCAGCCCAGGCCGGAACTTACAGCCGCTTGATAAAGGATGCCCCCCAATCCGGAGAGGGTTTTTCCCCTGGCAGTGACAATGCGGTCATGGGTGACGGTTCCGATGAGGCCCAGCATGGATTTCCTCCGGATTTATACCACAACCCCCCGGCCAAGACAAACCAACCCTTATGCGCCGCCCTTGACATTTATTTTTACTTATTCGAAGATATCAGTAAGTTTGCGTGGTTTGCAAACATGTTTGGATGGAAAGGAAAGATGGGTGATCGAATTACTCTATCGGCGGAAGCTTGCATAAAAGATGATGTTAAATAGCATTATTCTATTTGTTCCATATAATTCGACTTCAGACCATAATATTTTGCAAAGTCATGCCATTTCCAATGTTTTAACCGGATGTTTTCTTGATAATACAAAATTCAATCCTAAACTTGTAAAGTAAATAGAATAAACATAAAAGATAATGGTAGCCCTACGAGGACGACAACATGGATAAGCGATACCAAGTTTTTGTTAGCAGTACATTTCAAGACTTGCAAGAAGAACGGCAGGAAGTAATGCATGCTCTCTTGGAGTTGGATTGCATTCCATCAGGCATGGAGTTGTTTCCTGCGGCCGATGAAAGCCAGTGGTCCCTAATCAAACGTGTCATCGAGGACTGCGACTACTACATTCTGATCTTAGCTGGTCGCTACGGTTCCTGTGGGCCGGACGGAATTAGTTATACCGAAATGGAATACAAGCATGCGCTTACGCTCGGAAAGCCGACTATTGCGTTCCTTCACAAAGATCCCGGCACCATACCGGCGAACAAATGTGAAAACACGCGGGAGGGAAAAGACAAACTGGATGCTTTTCGCGCCTTTGTTGAAAAGAAACTCTGTAAACACTGGACATCGCCCGCTGAACTTGGCTCCGTTGTTAGCCGAAGCCTCATTCAATTGATCAAGAAAACCCCGGGGATAGGGTGGGTTCGCGCAGACGAGTTGCCTGATAGGGATGCCACCATTGAGCTTCTGAAACTCAGGAAGCGTGTTGACGAATTAGAAGCCGAATTGGCGCGAGCGCGGACAACGGCACCGAGAGGGACGGAGGACCTTGCTCAAGGAGATGAATTGCATACACTGAGATACAGTATTAGAGTAGTAAATATGGCGACATATGACCATGGCGACTGGATCGGAACTTTTCAAACGACATGGAATTCCCTGTTCGGTATCCTTGCCCCGCTTATGATAAACGAAGCATCCGAGCCAACACTGGAAAGTGCGATTGACCAGTTTGTGGATGACCAGAACAGAGTGAACTTGGCGAAAGACAAGAACCTGAAAGGCTACACCCTGAACCAGTTCTCCCTGAATCCTGAAGATTTTCAGACAATCAAAGTGCAACTACGAGCTCTGGGGCTTATAACTAAGAGTGAGAAAACAAGAAGCGTCAGGGATGTTGAGACGTACTGGACACTCACCCCCTATGGCGACGATATGATGACCCGTTTGAGAGCTATAAAGAGGACAATCGTACTTGCGGAAGCGCCGGGAGTGGAGAAGGACAAGAAGAAGAACGAGGGCTAACCAAATGGTGCAACAACTGGGAGCCTGCCGTTTCGCTCAGAGACAAATCGTAAGAGTCAGGAGATGGATTGTTAATTTGTGTATTTAAAAAATGTTCCAACAAAAACACATTCTAATAGTCCGTCCCATTTTTTTTGGAATATTAGGATTTGTCGTTTATAAACAATTAATAAAGCAGGAGCTTCAATCATGAAGATGGAAACACGGTCCCGCGCTATCGACAAAATCTACAAGAGGCGAGACAGAATCGAAATGCCCGATTTCCAAAGAGAGGAAGTTTGGCCCGATAAGAAGAAAAGACTACTAATTGATAGTATTCTTCGGGGTTGGCATCTGCCGAAATTCTACTTTCGTAAGGTTGACGAACAGAGTTTTGAATGTGTAGATGGACAACAGCGGCTCACTGCCATTTATGAGTTCTTCGACAACAAGTTGGAGATGAACGATGACACCGCGGCAAGATATGGCGGTGCGAAAAAGTACGAGGATCTTCTTGACGATGTATCCGATAATTTCGATGACTTTCAGATTGAGATTGAAGAAATCGACGAGGCCGATGAGCCAAGTTTGGAGGAGCTGTTTCAACGACTGCAACTTGGCACACCCCTTAATACCGCCGAGAAGCTAAATGCTATCTCCGGTGACTTAAGGAATTTTTGTTTTGAGATTTCAGAGAAGCCGTTCTTTGCCCAAAAGATTGCGTTGAAGAACACACGATACTCTCATTTCGAGATCGTGACTCGCTGGATATTCGCTGAGGCAAGGGGCATACAACCTCAAACACGGTTTTCTCAATTGGAATCCCTCTTGAAAGATAATAGGACTTTTAGCAAGGAATCGGATACGGCAAAGAAGATCATCAAAACGATTGACTACTTAAATAAATCCTTTGAGCAGAAGGCCAAGGTGATTAGGAGTCGTGCAAACACGATGTCTGTATGTATGCTTGCCACGCGCGTTGTATCCCAAGCCCTTAATGCCGACACTGGGAAGGAGTTTTGTAGCTTCGTTAATCACTTTTTCCAGAAACTTGCTGAAGAAGTCGAGAAAGGTGTCAAGAGCAGGGCGAGGGATTTCCTTCGTTACCAACAGGCTATCACTGCAGGTTCAACAGGTGGTGATTCGATCAAGGAACGAATTAGGATTCTAACAAAGAACCTGGCAGCATATTCACCAAAATTCTCAAAGCTACTCGGAGCTTATCAAGATTCATCAGAAGAAGCGATTCGAGGAATCCAGGATTTAACAACCGTTTCCCGCGAACTTGTGTACAATGTAAATCGATTGTATTCGGCGAAACACGGTGAGGATCTTTTTAAGATGACGAACGAAGCAGTGGCTGCTCTCCAGAGAATTCAACAACCTGCTCGTGACATAGAGAAGTTTGGTGCATTCATCGATGCATTATACTTCCTAGTCTATGAAGGATCAGGTAGTTGCAAAAGGCTTCCGCAGCCTCCTCCGGAGTTTTCAACGGATGTGAAGTTCCTGCGTACCTTGTTCAGACACGATGTAGACCATGGCGACGAAAAGGATGTGGCATCAAAGAATATCCGAAATGCTCAAATATTCGAGAAATACAGTGGGAAAAAGAGCCCAGGAGAATGTTCAGCAGATGATTTACTCGCAGCACAGATCAGGGTGCTTGAGGGACAAAAATCGTTCCTATTGGGATTGTTCGGAAAGTAACTTCAATCATGAAGGATGGTTGGGGACGGATTGCAAAAAGGTAAAAGTTGATATGATAAGGGCATGAGGCAGTCGAGGTTCACATATCCTGGCGCATTCCATCACTGCATGAATCGCGGCCGCCCTTGACATTTATTTTTACTTATTCGAAAATATTAGTAAGTTTGCGTGGTTTGCAAACATGTTTAGATGGAAAGGAGAGATGGGTGATCGAATTACTACACCGGCGGAAGCTTACATAAAAGATAATGCTGTATAAAATTATTCCCTTTATTCCATATAATTCGACTTTAGGCCTTAATATATTCCAAAGACATGCCATTTCAAACGGTTTTAACCGGATGTTTTTTGGCAAACAAAAAATCCAACCCTATATTTTTGAAGTGAATAGAATAATAATAAAAGAGAATGTTGGGCGTTAACTTACTACCCAACAGATAGGAGGAATAATGAAGAAAAGCTGCAAGACCGAATCTGTCCCAAAGGCCACGATCGTGCCGCGTAAATATCTGTCTCAGACGGACGTGCCAGGAAGCTCGCTGGAGAATGCGTTGCGCATCCCAAGAGCGATCGCCGAGAACTATGCGGGCGGTCCTGTCACACCGCTTCAGCTTGCCGACGCTTTGAAAATGTCACCGGGCTCTGGTCCGTTTCGCATGCTCTGTGGAGCATCAATTGCGTACGGGCTCACAGACGGTGGATGCAACTCGCAGCAGATATCACTTCAACCGCTCGGAAAGAGAATCGTTAAACCTCTTAAAGAAGGCGACGATGCTGTTGCGAAACGTGAAGCCATTCTAAGGCCGCGTGTCGTTGGAGAGTTTCTGAAGAAGTACTCGGGCTCTCCTGTGCCGAGGCACGACATTGCGCTTAACGTGTTGCATGATATGGGTGTGCCGAAAGAAAAAGCGGAGTCAGTGTTCTCGCTAATCGTTGATAGCGCTCAGACTGTCGGCTTACTTCGTGAGATCAAGGGGAAACAGTACGTTGACCTCACGGGTGTTGCCCCCACGCTAAGCGAACCCGGAGGCGGGCAAGAAGAAGCGGGCGATGACGTTCAATACAAAGAAGAAAAAACATTGCCACCCCCTGAGTCCAATGTACTGACGCCGCAAACTTCTCCGCAACTGATTCGGCGAGTCTTCATAACGCATGGAAAGGACATGTCCTTTCTGGACCCATCAAGAAGCTATTAGGCTTCGGCGAGATGACCTCTGTTATCTCCATTGAGAAGCAGTCCGTATCGAAGCCCGTACCTGACAAAGTTATGGAGGACATGCGTAGTTGCAGCGCGGCAATAATCCACGTTGATGCGGAGCAGACACTTATCGACAAAGATGCCAAAGAGCATAAAATTGTGAATCCGAATGTTCTAATTGAGATCGGCGCCGCAATGGCGCTTTACGGGCGGCGGTACATCCTGCTAGTTCGTGAGGGCGTCGAGCTTCCCAGCAATCTTCAGGGTCTGTACGAGGTTCGTTACAAAGGCGATGCCCTTGATGGTGAAGCGACGATCAAGCTCCTGGAAGCTATCAATGACATCAAGAATAATCCACTTCCCGAACGATATAGAGATGATGCCTAACAATGAAGGAATCAAAGGGCGGACTGTTCATTTGTGTATTTAAAATATCTTTCAACAAAAGCACATTTTAACAGTCCGTCCCTAAATGTCTTTTCAAACAAATGAAAGGCAAGAGATGATGGCCGGTAAAGTAAAGAGATCGGGGCATATCATCTCCTTTTTTTTGGATTGCTACTTTCGGTTTGGGAACTCCTTGCCGCTATCGGCGCAATCTTCTTCCTCTGTGTCGGATGTTTGATGTGGGCCGATGGCAAGTGTTTTGGTCAGTCGGTGTATCTTGCTTTTATTACTTTTCTCACCATTGGGTACGGCGATCTCGCACCAGTCTCGACTATCGCTCGAGTAGCATGCGTCATCCTTGGTTTTGCTGGTGTCGCATTTATGGGAATTGTTGTTGCTGCTACCATCAAGGCCATAGAGAAATCACAAAGGGGGTAAGATATGGCGGAAGATCTTGCGGAAGTGATAAAGAAATATGTAAAAGAGGCGATACATGAGTATTTCAGGGATATATGGCGGGAGTTTGAGGGAGAAGAGTTACCTTATCCTCCCCTTCCTAAGTTGTTCCACCAACGTTATTTTCGACGCTATCGAGATCTTTACGATCGTTTCGATAGCGATGTAAAAAGCCTCTCCCATTCTATTCAATTCCTCAGAGAATTCGCCATTAAGAAACAGGATTGGAATGATAAATGTAGTGAAAAGGAGAAGATTGAGAAGTTGACGGAGGATGTGAAGGAAATTAAGGAAGCCATGAACGAAATCCGTGACCTACTCAAGCGGATTGCTTCAAAATGAAGTGAATATGACGTGGGTACAAACAAATTACTACAGCGGATGGCTTACACCCCCCCGCTGATCTCAGTCGTTCGACAAGGATGGTTAGGGGTGGATTGCAAAAAGATAAAAAGTAGATATGAGAAGGGCATGAGACAGCCGAGGTTCACATACCCTGGCGCATTCCATCACTGCATAAACCGGGGAGATAGCGGGGAAACCTTTGTGGCAAAGCGAGAAGTCAATATTGAAACAACGGCGATGACCAACAGATTCATTGTCCCGGCCGGAGCGTCCCGGCGCCTCCAGGATCCGATTGGAGAGCTTGGGGACGGACTGATATTCTTTCTATTTGAAGACCTGTCCGCCATCGTTTCGCCTATTCGCTGCTTGGTCAGCGCAATCGCAGGCGCATGAGCGGCCGCGTCGGCGAGGGCCTGGCGGCCTCCGCGAAGCCGGCGCTGCGGAAGGCGGAAACTGTGCCGTTCCAGGTGAAAACCGCCGGCACCTCGCGGCGGAGGTTTCCCTCCTTGGGGTAGCCCTCGAGGATCTCCGCGCCCCGGGCCCTGGCATGCGCCGCAGCCGCTTGGAGCAGGGCGGTGGAAACGCCCTGGCGCCGGTAACGGCGGTTGATGAAAAAACAGACCACGGACCAGCAGGGCGCATCGTCGAGCGGGCGGAACAGGCGAGACCGGGCCAGGGCCGTGTAGGCACTCCGGGGTGCCACGGCGCACCAGCCAATGGCCTTGCCCTGGTGATAGGCCAGGATGCCCGGCGCCTCTCCCTTCTCGACCAGCCTCTTCATCGCCCGCTTGTTCCCCTCTCCCTTCCCCGCATTGAACTCTTTCCTCGTCAGCCGCATGAACATGCACCAGCATCCCCCGCACGCCCCGCGCTCGCCAAACAGGTCGGCGAAATCTCTCCAGTTTTTCATGGTCAGCGGTCGAAAGCTCAACTCCATCGCCATGCTCCTTATGAAGTCAGGCTTAAAAAAGAAAAACGTTTTTCAGCAGATCCTAAGTAGCGCATCATTCTTAAAGAACCTGATCTCATCTCCAGTTATTTTAATGCAAAATGAATAGTCACAGTAAAAATAACTCCCCTTGGTTTGCCATTAATTATCATTGGTTCATAAATTCGTTGTTTTACTGCATCGATCGCTGACTGGTCCAGGAGTGGGATGGATTTGAGAACCTTTGCCTGTTTCACTTTCCCGGAAATGTCAGTTGTTACTTCAATAATAACAACGCCTTCCACTCTTGCCTGGCGGGCTTTTTCCGGGTAAACGGGTTCGACTTCCTTGATAAGTCTGGGTTGTTTTATCTCGCCAACGGCTCTAACAGGACTCTCGTTTTTATCCTGAACTCCGCCGAGGACGCCGCCAACGACTCCGCCGAGGTTGCCACTAACGACTCCGTCTTCTTCACCACCTTCTACGCCGCCCTCGACACCAATTTCGGAAATGTCTTTTACTTTAATTTCCTCAACGATTTTCCTCTGTTTGATGGCTGATTGATCTTGGACGGGTTCGTTGGTTTCGCTCTTGGAGATATTTTTTTCTGTGACTTCCTGCTTCATCTCCTTTTTTTCTGTTTTCGCTGTCTCTTTGCCCCAAGTCATTGTAAAAATTTCCTGCTCAGGACTTTCGGGTCCGATAAAGATCCCGGACTTTTTCCACAGAACCCACTTCTGGACCAAATTCAAACACACCCATTAGCCCGGGGAATTCTTTTTTTGGATGGATTGTGGTTGATTTCCCAGTGTTTTGATTTTTCAGCGTTATTTCCCGCTTCAGCTTGCCACTGTGGCTGAACCACACTACTAGATTTATAGGAGATATCGAGACTTCGGTTTCAGACTCATTGCGAATTGTCGGATACACAAGTTTATTCATCTGATTCGAGAGAATATCCACTTTTACTGAGAGTGCCTTCCCTCTTAGCCATTCCCCAATATATCCGGTAGTGCCTTCTTGGACTTTGCATCCAGTTAGTATCAGCAGAATAAACAGAATCAAAATGCAGGAAAGAATGGCTCTTAATGTGAAATTCATTGTTTAACTCCTTTGAAGGATAGAAATTTCGTTTTTTGTCGTGCTGGTGACTCGTGCACTTTCGCTTCGATTATTTATTGGAAACCCTTTTCAGATAAGATTATCACATGCATGACGAGAATGTCAAAAACTGAAGAAGAGTAACAATGCAAACGAAATTTCCATTGTATCAATTCCAAGATGGACTCAACCCTCGAATAGAAAAAATGCCATCCCCGAGGCCTCCAGAAGTATTCCCCCTTTCATGCTAAAATCTTATTATATTGAACTCAAGAGGAGGGGCTAATGAATAATTCGCCGAAATCAGAAAAGAAAGCCCGATTCATTTATTTGCAGACGTGGGCTGGAGAGAGGAAGAGCATGAAACTAATACGCATCGTCTTTGGGCTCATTGGAACCATCTGTTTGCTGTCCGCCCAGACGGATACAAGCAAAAGTCTTCCCATCATCGACATGCACATGCATGCATATCCGGCAGGGTATATGGGCGGAATGAACACGCCTAACCCGGTGACGGGAAAACCATCCACTGCGGCGAGTGACGAGGAACTCATGCGGGCGACTCTGAAGGAGATGCGCCGGTACAATATCGTCAAAGCCGTTGCCAGCGGGCCACTGCAAGTTGTGCTCCGCTGGAAGTCTGCAGAGCCAAAACGCCTGATCGCTGGAGTGTATTTCGATGAAGTGACTTCGCTGCCTGATGTGCAACGATTGCGGCAGCATTTCATTGCCGGGCAACTGGGAGTGTTGGGAGAACTCGTAGCCCAACATGTTGGACTCAGTCTGGCCGATTCTCTGTTTGAACCCTACCTGGCTCTTGCCGAAGAACTGGATATCCCGGTTGGAGTTCATACGGGCCTGGGGCCTGAGGGAACGCCCTATACCTGTTGTCCCAAATTCCGTGTAACGTACGGCAATCCCGTTCTTCTTGAAGAAGTACTGGTCAGACATCCAAAGCTGCGAATATACATCATGCACGGTGGCTGGCCTTATCTGGAGGAGACAAAGGCGATCATGTCCGTGTATCCGCAAGTGTATGCTGATCTTGCCACGATCAACTGGATCATCCCCCGGGAGGAATTCCATGAGTATCTCAGGGGGTTGATCCGCGCGGGATTGGGAAGGCGGATCATGTTCGGATCCGACCAGATGGTGTGGCCGGAGGCGATTGGCATGGCCATCGAGGGAATCGAATCCGCTTCTTTTCTCTCCAAGGAACAAAAACGAGATATTTTTTACAACAATGCCGTGCGCTTCCTGAGGCTAAACGAATGAAAAATTGGCTTTCAAGCGCAATGGCGGCGCGGCATGGTAGGGTAAGAGAGACGGACTGTGAAAATGTGAATTTGTTTCCCATAAAGGATAGTTGGGGACGGATTGCAAAAAGGCAAAAGCAGATAAGGATGGTGCTTGACTTCTTGACTTTGTCAGCGGGGCCTGCGATATGCTGAATCATGCAGTGGATCAGATTAACCTATCCGGGAGCTTTGCACCATCCCAAGACCCCCAATACCCAACCTGTCAATTCAGGTCCTGGGCCCAAGCCTTGGAGACCTCAAATTCAATTCCTTAGGGAACCTTTACTTCGCGCCAAAAAAGAAATTACATGTTAAAAAACTTAATTTCTAAATGACCGTCTCCGTTTCTTCTGGAGATCAGCTTACTTATTTTTTGTTGATTAGCGCCACGATGATAGTACTCAGAATAGAGGCTAGGGCGCTTACAAATGTGAAGATAATCACTAAGTTGTTGCGCCGGGTTGCTGCTCTAATCTCTTCTATTTCAGCTTTCAGCTTTTCCTGTTCGAGATTTTTGATGTATTTTTTTGAATTTAATGTTATCAGTCCCAGTTCCTTAACTGGCTGTTTATTCGCAAGTAATTCCTTACTCAATTGATTGGATCTCAGGTTCAAATTATTGTCTTTCTCCTTAAGTTCCTTTTTCTTAACGGAAAAAACAACGGTCAAGATAATCATCGCGAAGGCAATTATTCCCAGAATTATTACTATCATTCTCCCTCCTTGTTCCATTTATTTAAATTGTATCATATATTCTCTTTTCATAAATGTATTCAAGTCATTCTTTTCAATTTGCTTATCTTTTACTGGCATTTCACCTTGATCAAAAAATTTAAGTTTATTGCTTGCTGGATATTTTACTAAAAAAAATTGTTTTCGATTTTTATTCCAATCAAGCAGAAGCATTCCTTTCTTCATTGTGACATAATATGGAATGAGATAATAGTAGTCTATCCGATTTGTTCCAAATACTTTTTTCGTTAATTCATCACGTACATCAATTTGTATTTTTCCGATTAGTTGCAGTAACACTAATTCTTCATCTTCTCCATAAAAATATACGGCACTAAGGGGATGCTCAGATTCATCTTGATTAATTGATGAAATCATAATAACGCCATAAGTGTTTAACCTTTTAAATTCATTAATATCAGAAGCGAAAGCACAATCATACATAGCAAACCTCGGAATCGGTGCAAACCTTTCATATTCTATGGCTACTTGGGATATTTTTTTTGTCATCGTCTCTTCAGATACGGCCCCAGATTTTATGTCAGGATCATTATGTTGAACGTGAACGATTTCCGAAGAATTTAGAATAGTTCCCGCCATCAAAGCACAAAATAGCCATTTCTTTTTCATTATTCTATCTCCTTGTCAGGAGCTTCTCCATTTTGGAATATCACGGCTCACGAAAAATTCGACTTTATTTTTATACTTCCTCAAAATTTCAATTTTAAGGTCATCTAAGATAAAATTCCACTCCTTGCAATCCTGTTCATTGGTTCGCCGCAAAACTTCTTTGATCAGTTCCTTAAAAAACAACTTTCGTTCCAGGGTTTCAGGTGTGATAGTGTAGTAAGCTGCACTCATGAGCTGGCCATCATTATTGATTGAAAAGAGTGCTTCAGTCATGATATTGGAGTTTACCATCTTTTATTAGGATTGTTAATTTAAAGAGGGCAAGAGGGACGGACTGGGAAAATGTGAATTTATTTGCCATAAAGTATGGTTGGGGGACGGATTGCAAACCGGAAATTTTCTTGACACACAAAAAATCAACCCTATACTTGTAAAGTGAATAGAATAAACATAAAAAGAGAGGGGATAAATATTTATGACTCACAAAAAAATCGCCATGGAGCATGATAAAAAGATTGCCCTTGTTGCGCACGACAACAAGAAGCGTGATCTGGTTGAATGGGCAAAATTCAATCGAGTGCTTTTGGCTCACCACAAGATCTATGCCACGGGGACAACCGGCGAGATCCTGGAACAAGAGCTTGGCTTTAAAATCACCAAACTTCAGAGTGGACCGTTGGGCGGTGATCAGCAAATCGGCGCCAAGATAGCCGATGGTGAAATCGATTTTCTCATCTTTTTCTGGGATCCGCTCGAACCGCAGCCCCATGATCCAGATGTCAAGGCGCTCTTGCGCATGGCGGTCGTTTGGAACATCCCCATTGCCTGCAATCGCGCTTCTGCAGATTTTATGATCTCCTCTCCCTTGATGGATGGCGATTATGATCGTCTGGTGCCGAATTACGATGTGTATCGAAAACGGAAGATAACCGGGGACGAATAAGCAGGACAAGGTGCAATCTCCCGTCAAATCAAAAAGCTCCGGTCGTTTTCCTCACAGAAGAAAAATTTTCTTTTTCCGGCATTCTTCGATCATCTCTTCGGGCCAGATGCTGGACTGAACCTCTCCGATATGGGCCTTGCGCAGGTAGAAGGTGCAGAGCCGGGACTGTCCGATGCCGCCCCCGATCGCTGGGGGCAGTTCGCCGTTGAGCAGCCGCCGATGGAACCACAGCTGGGCGCGCTCGGTCGTTCCGCTCATCTTGAGCTGCCTTTCGAGGGCCTGGGGGTCCACGCGAATGCCCATCGAAGACGAGCTCGAACGCCTTTTCCATGAGGGGATACCAGATCAGGATGTCGCCGTTCAACCCCTTCCCGTTTCCGGTTTCCGTCGTCCAGTCGTCGTAGTCGGGGGCACGGCCGTCATGAGGCTGGCCGTTTTTGAGGGGCGCTCCGATGCCGATGACGAAAACGGCGCCGTACTGCCGGCAAACGGCGTCTTCCCGTTCCCGGCAAGAGAGCTGCGGGTACCGAGCCTCCAGTTCCTCCGAATGGATGAAGTGGATTTCCTCCGGAAGCACGGGATTGATCGCGGGGTAATGACCGCAGACGAACATTTCGGTTTTTTTGATGATCCGGTAGATCTTTCTGACGATTTCCTTCAGGAAAGCGACATTTCGCTCCGTCGGCAAAATCACCCGCTCCCAGTCCCATTGATCCACGTACAGCGAATGCAGGTCGTCCAATATCTCGTCGGGCCGGATGGCGTTCATGTCGGTATAGAGCCCTTCTCCGTGTTTGATGTCCAGTTCGGCCAGCATCAGCCGCTTCCATTTCGCCAGGGACTGGACGATCTGGGCCTCGATATTGTTGATGTTTTTGATCCGGAATGAAACCGGCCTTTCCACGCCGTTGAGATCGTCGTTGATGCCCGTTCCCGCCTTGACGAACAGGGGCGCGGTCACCCGTCTCAGGTTCAACGCCCTGGCCAGATGCTCCTGAAAGAAATCCTTGATTTTCTTGATCGCTTTTTCCGTTTCCAGGACACCGAGGATCGGTTGATACTCTCCTCGCAACGAATATGATTTGCTCACGATATTCCTCCTTTGAATTTTTTTGAATCACGGCACTCTTCCCTTGAAGAATGAATTCTGGGTGGGGTTATGGATCTTTCAGGCGGCGGAAACCGCCTGATTATGATTGCGATTGTTGCCCTGAATCTGGGGCACGGCATTCGAGAAAAACACGCGTTTCGCAATCATCAAATTTATTATACCACAGATCATCGGAATAGGGGCAGGAGGGACGGATTACAAAAAGATAAAAAGTTGACTTGACATTTATTTTTACTTTTTCTAAAATCTTAGCAGGTTTGCCTTGCAAACATGTTTGGTAGGAAAGGAGAGATGGGTGCTCAGAATTACTCCACCAGCAGAATAAGGAGGACAATTAGATGGGTAAATCTATGCAATTAGTCAGATATCGGGCGCGATTTGTTTTTGCCGTATGCCTCTCTCTTGCATTATTAAGTCTGAACGGATGCGGTGATCAAAAAGCAGGAGAAGAACTAGCCAAAGCAGGAATTGCGGCTGGTAATACACTTGCAAATTATTATGATTCCCTGGTGCAGGACACTGTTGATATATGGGAGATGGAGGCCTTTTTAGATTCAATCCGAGGCGTTTCGTTTGATGAAAACCAGCAAAAACCATTACAGGACCAGATCGAAGCTCTCCAGCATCGTGCGCGGTTGGCACGCAGGCTGGTCTCTACATACAATGCACTAAAGGAACTCTCTTCTTACGATGCTTCCGTAGAGGTGAAAGGGGCAGCAGAAAAACTTGCTCAAGAAGTTCAAGGGATTCCTTCTCTCCCAAATAGCAGCGTGAATCCATCAAGCATTATCGGCTCTCTTGCAGGTGATATAGCAGCTTGGCAACAATCGAAAGACATAAAAAAGGGATCTAAATTAATTTTAGACACCCTCAAAAAGCTCAAAGAGTTATATGATCGTGAAACAAAAGCTTATAAGTCAATTGCCCTGGAAAGAGGCAATAAAGTTTCAAATGTAGTTGAGCATCTCCTAACCAAGAAATTAGTGATAGGCCTGCCGCTGTTGCAAAAGGCTTCAGAATCACTCGGGCTTCCCTGGGCTGCGGATAAAAAACCGATTGAAGATGAGCAAACCATAAAGGCATTAGTTGAAGTTGCCAGAGTTCGCACACAGCGAATGGCATTCCTGTCATCCGATGCTGCCGATAACGTGGCAGAGTCCATCTCTCTCTTGATTTACAATCACCAAGAATTTCAGAACAAAAAAGGCCTTACTCTAAGTGAGATGCTGGCGGCCATACAGAAAGCCCAGTCTTACATTGATGAAATATCAAAGCTTCGTCAGGAAAGTAATAAAAAATAAGGAGATTTGCCATGCCTGAAAAAAATACTCTCGACAACTTGCAGAAGCTCTACTTTACGCTGGATCGCAACTTCAACAAGCTCTTCGCTGCATGTAAAGATGATAAACAGCGCGACCAGCTGCGCGCATCTTACGTCAATGCTCGCGATAATTTTTGGGAAGCCAGGGACCGAGTCTTTCAGGAGAATGACCCTTTAGTAAAGAGCCTAACGGATGATTTGAAGGCCGCGCAAAAAGAGATAGAGAAGTTTCTAAAAGACCTTCAGGATATAGTTGCGACCCTGAAAGTAATCACCGCTGCGGTTCATATCGGCAGCAGTCTCATCACGCTGGGAAGCAGCCTCTGATGCCGTCACCTGACACCCGGCCGGAAGGAAACATTTTTTGAGGCAAAGGAGGGAGACATGGGTAAAGGAAACAGGGTCGTCAAGCGGCTGACGGAAGTGTTTAACAAGACACCGGAGAGGGAAGTACAGCTGAAGGATGTCAAGTGGATCCTCTTCTCCGACCAGCACAAGGGAAGCGGGGACGGCGCGGATGATTTCAAGGCCTGCAAGCCCGCTTATCACGCGGCCCTGGGGTATTATTTGGAGGGCGGCTACACCCTGGGACTGCTGGGCGACGTGGAGGACCTCTGGGAGAACCGCTTCAAGCCTGTCTTGAAAGAGTACGCGGACACCTTCCAGCTGGAGAGGAAATTCGCCGCAGACAACCGGTACATGCGGCTCTTCGGCAACCACGACGATATGTGGGACAGCAGATCAAGCGTCGGCCGTTTCCTGAGGCCCTTCATCCTGGACCATCCGGTGGAGGAGGGGATCAGGCTGAAGTTCATCTGGAACGGCAGGGAGCTGAAGAGAAGAATGTTCCTCGTTCACGGCCACCAGGGGACATTCGATTCGGACGTTCTGGGCATGTTCAGCCGCTTTGCGGTGAGAAACATCTGGCGGCCGATCCAGAGGGTGCTCAGGATCCGCTCCACCACGCCGGCCACCGATTTCGAGATCCGCCGGGCCCACGAGGAAGCCATGTACGAGTTCGCCAGGGCCAGCAACGCGGTGCTGATCGCGGGCCACACCCACAAGCCCATCTTCGAATCCATCGCCTACGCCGCCAAGCTCGAGGCGGAGATCGCCGCGGAGCGCGAAAAACTGGGGAAGACCAGTGACCCTGGAATCCGGAAGGAGATTCAGGAGCAGATCCAGGATTTGAGCGCCCGGTTGGAATGGGAGAGAGCCCAGGCCAAGGGAATCAGCTCCGGCATGCCCGAATGCCCCGCCTGCCCGGAGCCCATCGTGTTCAACACCGGGTGCTGCAGCTTTTCGGACGGCGACATCACGGGCATCGAGATCGAGGGGAACACCATCCGCCTGGTCCGCTGGCCCGATGACCAGGGGAATCCGAAGAAAAAAGTGCTGGAGGAGGCCGATCTGCTGCAAATTCTTTGAGCCCACGGAATAGGGGGGAAGATGGCCAACGAAATCATCGACGTTCATGTCCACTACGGCGTGCCGGGAGACAGGGAACTTCACCCGGAAGAGGCGTACTGGTCCCCGAAGTTTGAGAAAACCTTCGCCTACCTGGCCATGCGCTTGATCACCGGCACTCTGTTCGGCAAGGTCACGAACGACAGAGTGAAGAAGAAGATGTTCAAGGTGATCCGGGGAGCCGAGGTCGTGACCCGCTGCGTGCTCCTGGCCCTGGACAAGGTCCACGACGAGCAGGGGCAAGCCCGCGACGACCTGACTCACCTCTACGTCCCCAACCACGCCATAACGGGCTTGAGGGAGGAGCTGAAGCAGCAGGGATACGACCGGATCCTCTTCGGATGCTCGGTCCATCCCTATCGGGGCGACTGGGAGGCGGAACTCGAAAGGTGCCTGCAGGACGGGGCGGTGCTGTGCAAGTGGGTCCCCTCCACGCAGATCATCGACCCGAGCCATTCCAGATGCATTCCTTTCTACAGGAAACTGGCGCAGAGCAACCTTCCCCTGCTCTGCCACGCCGGGCCCGAGCTCTCGCTTCCCACCAGCGACGACCTGGCCAGCCGCTTCAACAATCCCAAGTACCTGGAAAATGCGCTGGACCAGGGGGTGAAGGTGATCGTGCCCCACTGCGCGCTGCCGTTCGAGCCCGCGCCGCTGATGAGCGACCCGGTGTTCCTCGAACTGCTGGCGCTCTTCAACCAGGCCGGGACGAAGGGGTGGAAGCTCTACGCCGACCTCTCCGCGCTCAACGTGCTGCGCGGCCTGTACACCGAGGATCTCCTCGAGGTCCTTCCCAGAGAGAGGCTCCTGTTCGCCAGCGACTACCCCATCCCCATGTTCAACTTCGGGTACACGAAGTTCAAGAACCTCTCCAACTGGGTCGCTTATTTCTTCAAGACCCTGTTCACCGCCAATCCACTGGACATGAACTACGAGATCCCTGAAGGGCAAGGGGTTCGACGCCCTGGAGCTGACCCCGGCCAAAGATGTATTGCGGATGTAGAAAAAAATGCCACAAAGGGAGGGAAGATGGATCAAAAACAAACGAGCAGGCAATGGGACCAATGGCAGGAGGTAGAATATGATCCCCGCAATCGATAATGTCAACAAGATTATAAGCATAATCGCTTCCTGTGTTAGTACTTTGGCAATCATCTTTGGTGGGATTTTCGCATGGTGGCGATGGGGACGAGAAGCGTCCTTTGCTCGACGGGGCGATCTTTCACATGACGTCACAAATTCCCTTTTATCTAATTCGCACCGACTGGTTCATGTAACGCTCAAGCTAACAAACACGGGACAATCAACTCTCAGACCTGTTGAGGCGTATACAAAGGTTTTCCAAGTGCTCCCCCTGAACGGGGACTTCGGTACCAAACTATTGGACGGTACAGCACCACTTGACGTGACGAATACAATGTTCCAGTGGCCGACAATCGGCCATCGGAAATATCCCGTCATGGAAGACAAAGTGAAAATCGACTCAGGCGAGTCCGAAAGATACGATGCTGACTTTGTGATCCCGGCATCTGTCTCCGCCATCTTCGTTTACTCAATGGCTTGCTTGGACCCGGAAGACTACGATTTGGGATGGGACGTTACGACTTTTCACGAATTCCCACCCCAACAACAGAGCACAGGAAGAAGGTAATGCGCATTGGAATCCTGGTTGCATCACTGATGGTGCTCGCAGCGGAAGCCTGCACTTAGGTTGATTGAAAAGATAAAGCCAAGAGAGGCTAAAAAGGCAGGGATAAAAAATAATGGAAATGGCAAGACCTGGTGATGGTTACCTGCGGCCGGACTCGAGTTGGGTGGCCGATCATTTTGGCACCGGGCCCAAATCGCGTTGGCGGCAGTATTTTCACGGTGCGTGGGAACTTTAAGAATCCGCGCAATGGTTGGGGACTGATTGCAATAAGGTGAAAAATTGATATGATAAGGGCATGAGGCAGCCGAGGTTCACATATCCTGGCGCATTCCATCACTGCATGGAATATCATTGAGCTTGGTTGGAATGACAATTCGAACAATGAACTTGGTTTTGAGATTCAAAGGCATGATCAATATCAACCAAATTTTTTACATTTTAATTGTGAGGATAATAACGATACCTCCCTTGCTTCTTTGCGGACGGATCACCTTCCCGAAGAAATCCTGCGGCGTATGAGGCGAACCGCAAGGCCGAGCAAGATGGCCGTCAGGACGAGGATCACCAGTGCCATTCCCAGTGCCCCGTAGGTGATTGCGTTCCCGCCGGCGATAAGATTTACCGGGTTCCAGGAGGGCGACGCGGCAAACCGGCCCTCGGGCTGCCGGTAGCGCGCGGGGATATTGGGAATCCCGTTTCCGTCGGTGTCGGGAAAGCTCTTCAGATACGCGGCCAGGGCGACCCATTCCTTGATCTCCTGGACCCCGGCGTCAGGGCGTCGGCGTCGATGATCCCCTGTTTCGCAGCGGCGACGGGGCGGCCCTCCCGGTCCCGCGGCCGGACCGAAAGCAGGCCGTGGGAGGCCGTGCGGACATAGTCCACCATCTGCGCGGCGTAGAAATTCAGGCAGATCCGGTAGAGCTTCGCCGGCGTTGCCGGTTCGTAGGCGCCGCCGGCGTTTTGGACCGCGATCGCAGTGACGCGGTCGAACGGGATGCGGTGGGGATTGAAGGAGAATTTCACCCCGGAGAGCTGGAGATGGGCGTCAGGCTTCAGCTTCGCCACGGTGGTCTCGACCTCCAGGAGGTCCTTCAGCTCCTTCCCGGTGATATAGTAGGAGACCAGCGGGTAGCCGGGCATACCGTCCGTTCCGAGGCCGAGGGAGAGGACGCGGAAGATGTCGTCCACGGTGATCGGCCCCTTCAGGAGGGAACCTCGGATCAGCCCGAGCGGTTCCAGCGTCACGTGGATATGGTCGTAACGCGGGCCCTCGGCCTGCCGTACGGCGTAGCGGTAGGCGTCCGTGATCATGTCCCCGATCCCCGTCTCCCCGGCACAGGCATAGGCGTACTCCAGGGTCTCCATGTCAAAGTCGCTCTCGGCGACGACCTGATCGTACCGGTAGCCGTAGGCGGCCAGATACCCGCGGTCCACATCCTCCTTGAATCCGCTGATCCGGCGCGCGAGGGCCGGGTCGTCCGGGATATCCTTGACAACCGGGATAAGTTCATAACCGGCGGGGGTCGCGCCGGTCCCCTTTGTATAATCCAGGGTCAGCCTGCCGAGATATGCGCCGTAGCTGCCCGAGGAGACGATGATCGTCTTTCCGATGACGATCGGATTGGGCAGGATGGTGTGGGTGTGCCCGCTGATGATCACGTCGATTTCGGGGACCGCGCGGGCAAGGTTTTCATCTTCGGAGCGCTCCTTTGCCGGCGAGGTGCCGCTGTGGGAGAGGCAGACGACGAGATCGACCTTCTCCTTCAGGATCGCCGCCATCTTTTTACCCGTTTCGACGGGGTCGGCAAAGGTAACCGGTTTGGCGAAGGGGGTGTCCGTCTGGGCGTCCTTGCCGAGGATGCCGAACAGTCCGATCCGGATGCCCCGTCGCTCGAGAACCGCATAGGGGATGACGGGATACTCCCTAAACGCATCTCGGAGGTTACTGTCCCCCTTGCCGTCCGGGCTGAAGATGACGTTGGAGGCGACCATGACGGGGAGCCGTTTTTCCGCGGCGCGGGCGACCCGGAGGGTTTTGGCCAGCCCGTCCAGATGAAAGTCGAAATCGTGGTTTCCGAAGGTCATCACGTCGTACCCCAGCGCCGCCATGAGCCGCAGTTCCGCCGCCTCCGTCATGAAGGCCGTGTGGAAGAGGGTCCCCATACTGAAGTCACCCGCGTCGAGAAGGAGCGTCCGGTCGCCTTCGCGGGAGCGGATCTCCCGGATCAGGGTCATGAGCTTTGCGTATCCGCCCCGCTCGGCCGGCGGGCCGCCGGAGACTGCCACGCGCTGGGGGAGAAAGTAGGAGTGCAGATCATGGGTGAACAGGAGGACGAGCCGCTCGCAGGCCGCGGGTCCGCCTGCGGCCACATCCGCCCGCGGAACTCCGGCGAGAATCAGCAGAAGGATGCCTATCGCCGGGATCGTCCGGCGCACAAAGAAACGGTGACTCATTAAATAACGCTCCTTCCGGGGGTGCCATCCATTCCCCGGCGGGCTCGTTTCCGCCCCTCTCCGCCCTCGCCGATCGGTCCCGCACCTGCACGTTGCGGCGGTCACCGGGGATCGGAAGGGAAGACTCCGACTGAGCCCATGCTGTACTTTTTTACGGGAAGTATAGAAACTATCCGGAGGCATGTCAAACGGAATAGAGGGCAAGAGGGACGGACTGTGAAAATGTGAATTTGTTTGCCATAATGGAGATATGAGAAGGGCATGAGGCAGCGCAAATGGGATGTTTGGATGCAAGACCTGACCCGGACCTCATTTTAAAAGAAGAAAGGGGGACAACATGAACCGCATTGGTATTTGCATTTCAGGTGGGGGGGCAAAGATCGGTTTTGCCGTGGGTGTTCTGGAAGTCATATTTGAGAAGGGCATCCGCCCCGAACTCATCTACGGCATATCAAGCGGCAGTTTGTGCACGGCCGGGCTCTGTTACGGAAACCTTAAATTCCTGAAGGCGCAGTTGCTGGCCATCCGCAAGCGCAGCGACGTTCTTGGTGGTCAGGGCTTCCGCGCTTTCATGTCCCAGTTGTTCGGCATCGGTTCAGCTGATGGTTTGTTCAGCATGGAGAAGATGAGGGAAAAAGCTGGATGAGCTGCCCAACCAGCAGCCGGCCCTGAAGGGAGTTGTGGGCTACGTGGAACTGGTCTCGGGTAAGTCGGTCTATGTCTCCAGCGACAAGGTATCACGAACGGAGTTCTTGGACGCCGTTCAGGCGAGCTGCTCCATCCCCTTCGCCATGGAGACGCAGCGCATTGGAAAAGAAGTGAGGGTTGACGGCGGGGTGCGCGATATCCTGCCGCTCAAACAGATCATCGACGACCCGCTGCAGGTCAAAGAGATCCACGTCATCAGCCTGAGCCCGATCCAGCCCGAAATCAAAGAGATCGACACCAAGCTTCTCCCGGTCACCATTCGCTCCCTCGACCTGATGTCCAACGAAATCCTGCTCAACGACCTGAAAATCGCCAAATCATACAACGATCTGTTGCGGAAATACCCCGCCGTAGCTATGGGAGATAAACGGGAAATAAAATTATATGAGTACTTCCCCAAGTTCCTTATCTGTGACACTATCGAATTCAACGCCGAAAACATCCAGAAAGGCATCGATCACGGCAGGGAGATCGCATCAGATGTTCTCCACAATTACTAGAGTGGTGCGGATGGGAGCCCAAAATTACTCCAGCGGCGGAACTCAGGGCGTGTCGAATTATTGTAATTCTTTTTCTTTGATATCCAGTTTGATGTTGAAATAAATGTAATCCCGGAACAGGACCTTCAAGGATGACTTCAGTAGTCTCCGTTGCTTGACATCGCTGTACTCCTCGCTGATTTCGTAGCGACTGGGGAAACGGATCCCCTTTTGATGGTATCCGTATTCCGAGGACATGGCGATCAGCGGAACGGCGTGCCACAATTCCGCCTTTTTTTCAATTCTTTTGTATCCGGTCATGGAGATCGGATTCCAATCGCAGCGCAAGACGCTGAAATCGCCGGCATCGATCCACGCTTTCCCATACAGCCTCGGAGCCGAAGCGGGAAGGTTCTTTTTCGGCTTCGCCTCCACGACGATGATTCTTCCTTCGGCCGACTCTTTCCCGCCCAGAATCGAATAGTCGAAATATTCCTGCCATTGACTTCCGAATATGCCGATGGGGCCGAATATCACGTACTTGTAATCGAATTCGTTAGTATCCAGCCTGGCGTTTTCCTTTTTCCGCTCCTTGCCGTTCAAGAACAACAGCGTCCTATATTCCTTTTTCTTTTTTTTATCCTGAACCAGCCGGTAGTCGTAGAGCCAGGTGTTTTTTTGTGTTTGGTAATCCCGGCTGGATAGATCGTTCAAGATCAGGAAAGGGGAATAGACCGTTTCCTCCACCTCCTCCCGGCAGAGGAAATTCAGTTCGACCCGCTGGAGCTTCAGGCAATACAGCGCCACATTCCTCAAGAGATTTTTCCTGCTCTCCTCGCTGATCTGGATGGGTTCGATATCGTACCTGTCTGCGTTCTCGTTGTTCGTGTCGGAATAGCCCTTCCGGTCCGTTACCGTGGATTCGCCCTCAAGCTCGGGGATCGAAAGGACCTCATCCCTCCAGTCTTTTCCCCCGCCGATCAGATCCTCCACCTCGACGACCAAGCGAATGGATCGGCACTCCTTGCCGATCTGCGTCATGAGAGAGGAAAGGTCGATATGCAACCCGTTTTCCCCTTCGATGAGAAAATCCCTTTGCTCGGGGATCACTTTTCTCTGATGATCGTCGAAAAATGCCCACTTCACTCTGACATGGCCGACGGCCACGTCGTTCACCGTCATCCGGGCAAAATTGGCAAGCCGTAAAATGAGCGTCCGGGCCTGACACGTCATCTGGGTGATGGAAATTTTCGCTTCGCTGCCGAATATGGCAATAACCCCAGAGGCGAGAAAGATCCAGGCGACAGCCACCCAGCGACATGTCACAGAACGGTTTTTCCCGTCAAAACGGAAATCCCCCTTTCTCATGATGTCCTATCTCCCTCGTCCAGGATAATCATCTCCCGTAAAAAATACAAACACCTTTTTCAATTTGAAAAATTTAATATCCCTTAATTTTTATTTGATTTTGGCTTTTTAAAATTATTAGGGGTTTATCCCCATCTAATTCTATTAATCCAGTAATTTCCACTATCTTTCCTTCATAAGATAAAATATTCGGAAAATTTGCTTTATATGAAACAAAAATCATACCTTGAAATTTTTGATTGGGATCGTTCCCTTCGAGATTCAAAAAAATATTCCCTTTGTTTGATTCAGAAACTGCATAAACCTTGCCTCTCACAGTAGCAAATTCTCCAATGTGATAGATGGACTCCTCTGCTGAATATACAGGAGTCTTTTGCGCGTTGGTTTTACAAATTGGGATTAACATTAACAATATTGAAACAAAAAGAACGGTTGAAGAACTCACCCTTTCCATATTACCCTCCTCTGATGTGGCACTAATATTATGTATTCGTTTTTATTTTATTCCAACCAAGGAGTTAACTAAAAATAAAAAAGGGGTTAGCATAGTTTCCGCGCTTGACGATCCGGGTTCCTGCCCCCCGCAGTCAAGGGAAAATTTGACTTCCTTCTTGACCGGGAGCTGCTGCATCATCTGTTTCCTCGTCCATCTTGACATTATAATTTTGAAGTGAATAGAATAAACATAAAAGAGAATGTTAGGCCGCAGAGTAGGCCGGGGAGTGGGGCATGACCGAGCGCTTGCTGAACGATGTGGAAGTCAAGCCGTCCCCCATAGAGGGCCTCGGGATATTCGCTCTCCGTCGCTTCCATGCCGGCCAGCGCATCCGACAGATCAATGTCATCCGTGAGGTCACACCGGAAAAACCCCTGCGCGAAGATCTCGGCGAGCGAATGGACCACTGCGATTACCCTGACGGCAGGGTGGTTCTGCTGGGTTTCCCGGACCGGCACGTGAACCACAGCTGCGACCCCAGCGCCTACGAGGCATACGAGGGCGAACGCTGTTTCCTCGTGGCCCGCCGCCAAATCGCTGCCGGCGAGGAGATCACCTGCGACTACAATTTCAACATCACAGGCGGTACTTCCTGGCCGTGTCACTGCGGTGCAGCCCGGTGCCGCGGCGAAACCATCGGCGACTTCTTCCGGCTCCCCCGCGAGATCCAGCGGGAGTATCGGCCGCTGCTCGCCGACTGGTTCGTCCGCCGCCACCGTGAACGCCTTGAAGCGCTCGACAACGGCATCACAACATTTGGAGGTACCGGCCAATGAGCACAGTTCTCAAAATCTTCACAGACGGCAGCGTCTTCCACACCACATTTGTAAAATGAATAGAATGAACATGAAAGAGAATGTTAGCCCAGCGAGAGAAACACGATGACAGCCAAAGAGATCGGTGTGGTGCAGGACTTCATCGCGGCGATCAACCGACGGGCCCTTTCTGAGATCTCCGGCCTGATGACGGAGGATCACACCTTCGTAGACTCTGGCGGCAGAATCCAGTCGGGACGCGAGAACATGACCGCCGGATGGGCGGAGTACTTCCGCATGTTCCCCGACTACAAGATACAGGTCGAGAGCATCCTGGGAGACAAAGCCCTCGTGGCCGTTTTCGGGTCAGCATCCGGAATCTACAACGGCAAGCGCGGGCTTGTCCCGGAGAACAGGATTGAAATGCCCGCCGCCTGGAAAGCTGTGGTGGAGAATGGCCGGGTCAAGCTTTGGCAGGTCTATGCGGATTGGACCGAAGGCAGCAGAATAATCAATGAAGACAAAGAGATGGGCTAACAATCGGTTGGAGCGGAAATTTTCTTGACAGACAAAATATCAAATTCTATACTCGTAATGTGAATAAAATAAACATAAAACAGCTATCTGGCAGTCGCAGGCTGCAGAAAGGAGAACTCTAATGGGCCTCTTAGGCAGACTGTTCAGCAAGAAGCAATCCAAAGGACGGTCACAGAAGCACCAAGCGACTGAAAGTAAGGCTGCAACACCACCGGGGACCAGGGTTCATTCCTATCAGCCCGGACAGCGTGAGCCCGGAGAGTACCATGAACTCTACGCGCTTAAGGTGAAGGAGTACAGCGGCGCAAGAGAACCTAAGATGGTTTCAATCGTGGGCTTCGATGACCGGAGCGCGTTAGAAAAGGCTCTGGACGCGCTCTGCGGACAGTTGAGCGGAGTCGTCCGCGAACACCGCGCCTTCGCTGCTCGGAATCCAGTGGCAATCATCGAGTACGCTGCGGCCGTGTCGGGCTCGGTCCAGGGCGAGAAGGCGATGATCAATGATGCTCGATTACTCCATTCGAACGGGGCGTCGGATATCACAGTGATCGGTGTCAGCATGGCAGGTGCCGAGCAGCTTCGTAACCTCTTCGGGAAGCTGTCATGCGTGCATCTCGCCATCGTCGCGAAGAAATAGTGCGATGCAATGATGATTCGCGTCCCGCCATGCGTATCGATCTTCTGCTCTTCCTCGTTATCGTTCAGGCGACGGTCTTCCCGGCCGGGGATCGTTCCATTCCCGGACGGACAGAAAAACTCAGGGTCCTCGACCTGGAGGGAACGCCGTACCAGATAGGGAAGGTCCACGGCCAGACTCTTAAGCCGGAAATTCAGGAACTGCTCAAACGCTGGAAAGAGGACCTGGAAAAGACCTATCAAGTCTCGGTGGAGGTTTTTGTCCAGAATCTCCTGAAGAAAACGGATTTCCTGCCCGCCATCGCCCGCTGGACTCCGGGCCTCCTCGATGAAATCCGCGGCATCGCCGACGGAGCCGGCGTGGATTTCGACACGATGTACGCTTATCAGCTCATCGACGAGATCTGGGCCATGAGCGATGACCTGGGTCTCTCCAAGTGCACGTCCATAGCCGCCGGAAAAAGGAACGGGAATCCCGCCTATGTCGCCCAAACCCTGGATATCCCCACCTTCTATCATGGTTTTCAGACTGTCCTGCGCATACGGGACAAGCGTGAGAAGCTGGAAACCCTCGTCTTTACGATCCCGGGAGTCGTCGCCACCAACGGGTTGAATAACCGTTCGGTCGCCGTTTGCGTCAACGCCGTTACCCAGCTCGCCTATTCCCCGAAAGGGCTCCCCGTCGCCTTCGTCATCAGAGGGATTCTGCGCCAAAAATCCTACCGGCAGGCGGTGAAGTTTCTTCGAGACATCCAGCCCGCGGCGCCGCAGAGCTACATCATCGGCGGACCGGATGATGCAGCCGCCTTCGAGCGCTCGGCCGGTAAAATGTCCAGGTTTTTCCCGTTCGCGGGCGCCGAATTCACCTACCATACGAACCATCCTATGATCAACGAGGATTTCAATCCGAGATTCCCGGAGTCGTTGAAGCGCAGTGAGCTGACCCTGGAACAATACCGGACTCTCTGTCCGCGGTTCAACTTTCTCGGGCAGGTTCTCAAGGATAACTCGGCCGCGATCGACCTCGCCGCCCTCAAGACTATCTTCCAGAACCGAGCCGCGGGGATCAACAATGCGAGAACCTACGGCTGCACCATCATGGTCCTGGGCAAGAATCCGGAGCTTCACATCTCTCCGGGCCGGCCGGATGAGGAGCCGTTTCAGGTTTTGACCTTTTCGCCCCGCTTTGTTCGATAGGGTTTTCTGCCCTTTAAT